>NZ_CP077201.1:1880000-2262500 GCF_019046925.1 Aeromonas sp. FDAARGOS 1402 | reverse complement strand
TTCCACTCAGCAACCAGCTCCTGGGCCGGTTGCCGACCCTCCTTCGGGATGAGGATTCTCACCCTGTCCGGGATGAAGCCTGAGGGAAACTGCCAATTGCCCTCCAAGAGCTGGAAATATCGCAACGCGTAGCGTCCCTCCCCCACCTTCATGCCAAGATCCCGGCCACTGAGGATCCTGGGCTTGTCAGCCAGACTGCCTTCGAGCCGGATCTGCACCTGCCCCCGAAACAGCTCCCGCTTCTTGGCGGGTTGTGTGAGCGCCAGACGATAGTGGTAGCGACCCGGCACACTCGTCTCCTGCAATGTCAGATTGTCGATGGATACCCCCACCTGTTCGCCGGTGGGACGCATGATGCGTTCGAAGAAGGCGAGCTGACGCTTCTGCTCCTGTACCTGGGCTTCCTGATCCTTGAGCGTCTGCTGAAGTTGCTCGAAGGCGGCCTTCTGGGTCGCCAGCAGGGTCTCCCTGACGCCGAGATCCGTCTTCAGTTGTGCAATGGCCTTGCTCTGACGCTCCAACGTCTCTTGCTGCACCGTCATCAGGCTGCTCTGAGCCAGCTCCTGTCTGTTCCCGACGACATAACCGATACATGCCCCCACAGCCAGCACCACCAATAACTTCACGATTTGGGACATAAGGCCTCTTCTATATGCCGACATCAACACAGCCGGTTTCTTTTCACTATACGCGACCATGCCGGATTGATACGGATAAACAAAGAGTTAACCGGTCGCGATGCTGCTTTCACCCCGGTTTTGACGCGCAGCAAGCCGTAAAGTTCGCTCCAGGATCTGGGAATAGATGGGACGCCCCCCCAACCATTGCGCCACCAGGGTTGCCCCTATGGTGGTGATCATCATGGGCAGGATCAGCTGATAGTTGTCTGTCATCTCTGTCACCAGCACGATGCCGGTAATGGGGGCACGTACGGTGGCGGCGAAAAGCGCCCCCATGCCGGCGATGGCAAAGGCGCCCGGTTCGATGCCGAGATCGGGAAATGCAGAGTGGAACAGGTGACCAAAGATCACCCCGAACAGGGTGCCCAGCGCCAGGGTCGGCGCAAAGACACCACCAGGGGCCCCCGAGCAAAAGCAGATGAGGGTACCCACCAGTCGCACCGAGAAGATGATGAAGAGCGTCGCCATCGCATAGTCTCCCCCCGTCAGATGCGGGATGAGCTCGATTCCCCCTCCAGTGACCGAAGGGGCGAACAGCGACAGCATGCCAAAGGTTCCAGCCACCACCATGCCGATGATGACGAAGCGGTGGCGCTTGTTCTGATGCAATGCCAGGTAACCATCCTGACAGGCGAGCACCAGCTTGTTGAAGACGAACCCCAGCACACCAAAGCAGCCCCCCATGAAAAGAAACAGCCAGAGCGCCTTCAAGGCCGGAGCGTCGTAGTGAGGCAGCATGATGACGGGGGATTGCCCTTTCATGTTCTGCAGCATCAGGGTCGCCATGACGGCCGAAATCCCGACCGCCTTGATGGCGAGGAAGGAGTAGCGAAATTGCGGTCGCATCTCTTCCATGACAAACAGTATCCCTGCCAGCGGGGCATTGAAGGCCGCAGCGAGACCACCCGCCGCACCGGCAGCCAGCAGGGCATGGCCATGCTCCTTGGGCAACCGGAAGATATCCGCCACCATCTTGCCGAGGTTGCCCCCTATCTGCACCGAGGGCCCCTCCCGCCCCAGCACCATGCCGGAACTCAGGGTACAGACCCCGCCAAAAAACTTCACCGGCAACACCCGCCACCAGCGTACCGGGCGCAGGTCGTCCATGGCCCCTTCAATTTCCGGGATACCGGATCCCCCCGCCTCGGGGGCAAAGGCATGAGTGAGGAAATAGCCGACCAACCCCAGCAGGGCGCTGAAACCAAAGCCGAGCAGGCCGAGCTGCCACCAGGGGCGATCGGCCAGCAAGTCGACACGCTGCTGGGCCAGCCAGTGAACGCAAGACTCGAACAATCCGCACACCAGGCCTGCCAGCAGGCCGACCAGGGCCGCCAACAGGAGCACCAGCAGCGGCATCTTGTCCCGCCGTATCAGGCGCTGCAAGACTGGAGGACGACGCAGCGAGGCCGCGTCGGCGGAAGGAATGGCTTGTTGCTCCATGGATAATCACGCTCATCTAACGAGGACTAGGCACACCTCGGCCTCGGCTGCCCAGCTCTGGGCCTTTCTGCTATAGTCGGCCCGTTTCATGTATCACGGGCGAGAGTCCGGGGCGAGAGCGCAAAGCATACTCCTCCCGCCATCCCCTGCCGAGCCGCAATCGGCAGCCTGCGCCCGGGTAACGACCAAAATCCCATTAAGGATGATCCATGTCAAAATCAGATCAGCTGTTTGAACAGGCCCGCCAGACCATTCCGGGCGGCGTCAACTCACCGGTCCGCGCCTTCAACGGGGTCGGCGGCACACCCCGCTTCATCGATCACGCCGATGGCGCCTACCTCTATGACGTGGACGGCCAGGCCTATGTGGATTACATCGGTTCCTGGGGCCCCATGCTGCTGGGCCATAACCACCCGGCCATCAAGGCCGCCGTCATCAAGGCGGTGGAAAAAGGGCTGAGCTACGGCGCGCCGACCGAGATCGAAGTGCTGATGGCCGAGAAAGTGCGCCAGATCGTGCCCTCCATGGAGCAGGTGCGGATGGTCAACTCCGGCACCGAGGCGACCATGAGCGCCATCCGGCTGGCCCGCGGCTACACCGGCCGCGACAAGATAGTCAAATTCGAAGGCTGCTACCACGGCCACGCCGACTCCCTGCTGGTCAAGGCTGGCTCCGGCGCCCTGACCCTGGGTCAGCCCAACAGCCCGGGCGTACCGGCCGATTTCGCCAAGCACACCTTGACCTGCGTGTTCAACGATCTGGACTCGGTGCGCGAAGCCTTTACCCAGTACGGCAGCGAGATCGCCTGTATCATCGTCGAGCCGGTCGCTGGCAACATGAACTGCATCCCGCCGGTGCCCGGCTTCCTGGAAGGGCTGCGCGCCATTTGTGACGAGTTCGGCGCCCTGCTGATCCTGGATGAGGTGATGACGGGTTTTCGCGTCTCCCTGCGTGGTGCCCAGGGCCACTACAACATCGACCCGGATCTCACCACCCTCGGCAAGATCATCGGTGCCGGCATGCCGGTGGGCGCCTTCGGCGGCAAGAAGAAGGTGATGCAGCACATCGCCCCGACCGGCCCCGTCTATCAGGCCGGCACCCTCTCCGGCAACCCGGTGGCCATGGCCGCCGGCCTCACCATGCTGGATCTGCTGCTGGAGCCGGGCCTCTATGAGCAGCTGAGCACCAAGACCGCCCGTGTCGCCGAGGGGCTGAAAGCCGCCGCCGCCAGGCACGGCATCCCGCTTGCCATCAACTACGTGGGCGGCATGTTCGGCTTCTTCTTCACCGACGAGACCGAGATCACCCGCTACGAGCAGGTGACCCGCTGCGACATGGAACGCTTCAAGCGCTTCTATCATCTGATGCTGGAAGAGGGTGTCTATCTGGCGCCGAGCGCCTACGAGGCGGGCTTCCTGTCGTTGGCCCACGGCGACAAGGAGATTGAACACACCCTGGCGGCCGCCGAGCGCAGCTTCGCCAAGCTGGCTGGCTGACAAGCCGCAAGATGTGCAGAGGGCCCCGATGGGGCCCTTTTTTGTTTGCTCATCCCGGCAAGGCACCATAGTGGTGCATCCTTAAGTCCCTCACCGGAGCCTTGCCACCTGCTGGTGCGCCGCGCCGTACACGGGCTGTCATAAATCGGGCCCACAATTTGCAGGCCCCTGCTCAGGAGCCCATTGGACCGAGGTGTATATGGCAGAGATGAGCCCCATCGATGTGCTGCGGCGCTATCAGGAGTACGAAACCGAGCTGGCCCCCCTGCTGCTGGGGCTGCTTACCCTCCCCGAGGCGTCTCTCAAGACCTATGCCTTCGTCGAGGAGGTGAAGAGCCTGCCCCCCCAGATCAGGCCAGCCATACTGGCGCCCGTTCCGGCGGCCCAGGGGCAGCTGCGCCTGCTGGTGCAGGGCCATGGCCGGGAGCTGGAGATCAACCTGCACCAGCTGATCGCCTGGCTGATGGGGGACAGAGAGCGGCGGCGCGCCATTCCCTGGTTCAGGGCCGTCTACGTCGTCTTGAGTCTGGCCCTGTTTCTCATCGTCGGCACCCTCATCTGGCACGGGCTGGAACAGCTCTATCTGCTGCTGTGCGGCACCCAGCAGAACCGGCTCGGCGCCTTCAGCGCCATCATCTTCCTCACGCTCGCGCTGGCGGTGTTCGATCTCGGCAAGACCATCCTCGAAGAGGAAGTGCTGCTGCATAAGGACATCTTCCGCCACAGCGCAATCCGGCGCACCATTACCCGCTTTATCGCCGCCATCCTGATCGCGGTCTCCATCGAGGGGTTGCTGCTGCTGTTCAAGGGATCCCTCGGCCAGAGCGAACTGCTCTGGCCTGCGGTGGGGGTGATGGGCTGCGCCGTGGGGTTGCTGCTGGCGCTGGGGCTCTATGTGTTTCTCGGTGCCAGGGCGGAAGCCGCACTGGTCGCCTCCAGCCAACAGACTGCCCACTCGGAGGGGGCTGCCAGAGGCATCAGAAGACGCGCCAGGACCGGGCGAGCGGGATGACATACCAACGCGGGGTGCCCGTGCAGGCGGGCCTCGCCGACGCCAGCTAGCTCGTCGCCTCTGCCAGCGCGGGCGCTGGCTGTCGCCGCGCCGCCCGCCAGGAGGCGTACATGGTCCAGGAGGTATAGATGACGATGAAGGCCACCAGCCATTTGAGCATCTCCATCTCCATGGATTTGACCAGCATGGCCGCCAGCACCACGCCGATGGGGCCGAAGATGGCCACCGCCAGCACGGCCCGCGCATCGAAAGCCCCCTTGCGAATGAATGTCCCCGCCGAGAAGACGCTGAGCACGGCGGTGGATCCCATCATGATGGGGAAGGCCACCAGCGGGTTCATGCCGAGCAGATAGACCAGGGTCATGCAGGGGGCGAACAGGCCGATACCGACGTTCATCAGAGCTCCGAACAGGAAGTTGCCGGCAAGGGCGATCCCCAGCTTGTAACCGCTCAGCCCCATGGCCTCGCCACCGAGGGGGAAGAGCCCGAGCAGACCGGCAAAGATGAGACCGGCGACCACCAGCAGGGAGACCGCCATTACCAGCAGGATGGTCTGGCGATCAAAGGAAGCCACGTAACGGGCGCCCCAGGCCGCACCGGCCGCCGCCGCCGCCATCATGCTGATGAGGGTGACGGGATCCACGTTGACCACGCCGATGAAGATGAGAGCCTGGGTCACGGTCGGCAGCACGCACTGGCCGTTGAGGGTACCGGGCAGCACCCGATCATCGATCAGCCTGAACTGCTTGTAGCAGGCGGTCTTCACCGCAAAGCTCCCCACCCCCAGGGTATCGAGAAAATTGGTCACAAAACCGATGGCCGCCACCGGCCAGAAAGGGGTGGCTTCGAGCTGGCCATGACGCCGTTTGTGCCACCAGGCACGGACCAGCATAAAGAGAAAGACCAGAGCACAACCGATAAACAAGAAACGCAGAAAAGTGACAAGCATGGGGAGACCTCCAACAACGGGCGGCGATTCTAAGGCAGCGGAGGGAAAAAATCCTGGCCAGGATCATGAGACGACGGGTGCAAACGTTTAGCCCCGACTATTTTGGCTGGCAGAACCCGAATGGGGCTATCCATACTGGTTGGGAGGGCGACAGCCCGGGCTCATCGGGCGTAGTCCTGGTCATTTCGCGACGACCACAGCACCGGTGAGGCGTAAACGAAAGAAGGCGGGGTGACCCGCCTTCTTTTTTCATTCTCCGTCAGGCAATCCAGCGTGGCAGCCGGGGAGCCAGGCGGTCGATCAGGCGATCCGACACGGGAGTGAGCAACAGCAGCGGCAGGCAGATCAGGGAGAGGCAAAGAGCGCCCACATAGACGTCCGTCATCCAGTGCGCACCAGCCAGGATGCGGGGCGCCGAAAACAGGGGCACCATCACCACCGCAACTACCCCGGCCCAGCGCGGCAGATAGCGCAGGGCAAAACCGGCGAAGATCATCAGGAAGAGGGCGTGATCACCGGGGAAGCTGTCACCGGCGGAGTCCTTGGTGGGAATCGCACTGATCTCGGTCAGGCGCAGTGCCCCGTCCACCATCAAGGTGGGGCTGGGACGGCTGACCGGCAACAGATGCCCGAGCTGATTGATCACCAGGGCCCCCAGCAGCATCACGACCCCCATGGCCACCAGACGACGGCGCTCCTGCCCGTCGGCACGGAAGAAGCAACTGGCAAGGATCCCGCCCATGCAGGCCAGCGCGGCCAGATCGAACAGGCGGTTGTTGGTGATGGCCACCAGATCGGCCCAACGGGGGGAGTGGCCAATCCAGCCATTGACCAGCTGGAAGAGGGCGAGATCCCACCCATCCCAGGGGCCGTGCTCAGGCAGGGCGCCCCAACTGAAGGCGATGAGGCCCCCGGCCAGATAGAAAGGAATGAACTTGCTCATGCCGACGTGTCCTTCGAAAAACGCTCATTCTAGGCCAGCCGCAAGATGACTTGCATCACAAAAGTGTAAGAATTCGTGTAACAAAGGTATTCCATCGGCTCTTCTTTTGGCGCCGCCGACCGGGTGGGCAAGCGCGTCCCCTCCTTGGCTCTCCCACCGGTTGCGGCTAGTATGGGCGCTCCCTTCGTTCAGGATGATGATGATGCGCAGCTACCTTCGCATGATGTTGTTTGCCCTCGGTTTGCTGGCAGGTGTACAGATCCCCGGGCTGGTCGATCTCTACTTCCAGCGGCTGGATGCCCGGCTGCAGCAAGCCGGTCTGGCGCTGGCCCCCTTCCAGCGCACGGCGGACCAGCACTTCAATGGCGATCTGCAGGCGCTGGTCGCCCATTACGGTGCCAGCCAGGATCCCGTCTTCACCCAGGATGCCACCAGCCTCCAGCAACTGGTCAACCAGCAGCAGCACCTTCAGGGGGAGATCGCCGTGCGGGAGAGTCCCTGGTACCAGCAGCTCTCCCACCTGTTGCTGCGCGCCGATCCCGCCCTCTGGCAGGATACCCTGCACAACTACGGCTATGTGGTCCCCCTCAAACAGGCCGCCATTTTCTGCGGCGTGGCGGCGGGTCTGCTGGCCTCCCTGGCGGGGGATCTGCTGCTCGGCCTCCTGCTGCTGCCATTTCGCTCCCGCCAGCGCGTCCCCCGTCACGGCCTGCGCTGATCCCCTCTCACTGCCAACCGGGGTATCCGCCCCGGTTGGCGGCTACTCGAAGGGTTCGAGATAGGCTTCTATTGCCTTCTTCAGCCAGGCCAGCACCTTGCCGTGATGGGCGTTCTCCGACAGATAGACTCCGTAATCGCGCCACTGCAGACTGAACTTGTGCTTCAGGGTCAGCAGCTCTCCCAGGCGCAGCTGGCTCTGGATGAGGGGTGAAGGCAGCACCGCCCAACCCAGACCATCCAGCACCGCATCCCGCATCAGTTCGAAACTCGACAACCCGATATGCTGCCCTCCGATGGGCAGCAGGCTCTTGACCGAAAACGCGTCCACATAGGAGAGGGTGACCTGGGTGTGATCGGTCAGATCCTGCTGCAACACCCGCTTCAGCCCAGCCAGCGGGTGGCTTGGTGCGACCACCATCAGGGTGCGGATCGGATTGAGCACGTCGATGCAAAGACCGCTGCGCTCCTGTTCCTCGGTGATGAGGCCGAAGGCGGCATCCACGAACCCCTCTTCCACCAGGGCCGGCAGCTCCGGCGGTGAGGCCAGCACCAGGGAGATGCTGGTGCCCGGAAACTGGCGACGCAGCGCCCCCAGCATCTCGCGCCATACCACCTCGGGAATGGCGTCGTCCCGGGCTACCCGCAGCGCCACCTCGGCACCGGAGGCATGGTGCTCGCACTTGAGCTTCAGGCTGTTGGCGGCCTGCAACAGCCGCCGACAGTCGTCCAGCACTTGCTCGCCGATTTCGGTCAGTCGGCTCTGATTCGCCCCTCGTTCGAAAAGTTCGACGCCAAGCTCCACTTCCAGGGTTGCAATCGCCGAGCTCACGGCGCTGCGACTCTTGCCAAGTCGTCTGGCGGCATTGGCTATCGAACCACTGTCTGCTGTTTCTACAAAGAGTTGTATCTGATTTAGCTTCATGGCTTCAAACTGGCGGCAGATTATTCCATCACCACCTTATCCCCTGGCCCGCCCCCAAGGCAAACAAGCAGCGACAGCTTTCTCGACGCTCAGCGATAACCTTGCCGTTTCGGGTGCCGTTATCCTCTCTTCATCGCAGCAACAGAAGGAAACTGCATGTCATCCCGTCCCCTGCTTTTGGCCCGCCTCTTTCTGACAGGGGCCATCCTGACCGAGGTCGCCGGCACCTCCTCCATGGCCCTGATCCCAGAGAGCGCGAGCGGCTGGATCCACTATCTGCCGATGTGGCTCCTCATCACCCTCTCCTACCTGCTGCTCGCCAAGGCCGCCAGGACAATCTCCATTGGTATCGCGTTTGCGCTGTGGGAAGGGTTGGGGATCGCCCTCATCACCGCCGTCTCCGTCCTGTTCCTCGGCTACGAGCTGAGCATCCAGGAGTGGATCGGACTGGCGCTGGCCATAGTGGGGATTGTCATGGTGACCCTGGGCGAGACCCATCATGCACCAGCCCCCACCCGCCAAAAAAGGGAAGCCCCATGCACCCGTTGATCATCGTACTGGGCGCCGCCCTGCTGGATATCGGCGCCAACATGGCAATCAACCGCTCCGTCGGTTTTCGCGACAAGGGGTGGGGCGTCCTCGGCATTCTGCTGGTGCTCTGTGCCTTCACTCTGCTCAGCGAGGCGGTCAGTACCGGCAAGATCGACCTGGCCGTGGCCTATGCCACCTGGGGTGCCATCGGCATCCTGGGCACCGCCCTCGGGGGCCTGCTGCTGTTCGGCGAGCGCCTCAGACCCGTCGGCTGGCTCGGCATGATGGTGATGGCGGTGGCGGTCGCCCTGCTGACCACAGCATGATCCCCTCTCCAACCCCATGAAAAAAGCCGCCCTGTTCCCAGGGCGGCTTTTTTCATGGTCAAACCGATCACCCAGATTGCAACAGGCAGCCTAACGCGCTGCCTCGTACAGCTCCAGCGGCAGGCCGTCGGGGTCGGCGAAGAAGGTAAAGCGCTTGCCGGTCAGCTCGTCCACCCGCACCGGCTCAACTTCCACCCCGTGCTGCTCCAGGTGGGCGATGACCCGGTCGAGATCCGCTACCCGAAACGCCAGGTGGCGCAACCCGCACGCCTCCGGCCGGGAGGGGCGCGGTGGCGGCGCCGGGAAGCTGAACAGCTCCAGCTGGCTGCCGTCCGGCAGCGCCAGATCCAGCTTCCACGACTGACGCTCGGCCCGCAGGGTCTCGGCAATGATGGGCAACCCCAGCACCTGGTGATAGAAGTGGCGCGAGCGCGGATAGTCGCTGGCGATGATGGCCACGTGATGGATGGCCTCAAACAGGGGATGGGTCATGGCAATCCTTGCAAAACGGGCAGCCTGTGCTGCCCGTCTTCGTCAGTTGAAGAAACCGTTGAACCAGTTGTCCAGGGCATTCGCCGGGTCCGAGACCGGGCTGGCACAGCTCATGGGCTCGGCCAGACCGGCCAGCTTGGCCGGCACCTGGAGACTGCCGGGACAATCGCTGGCCACCCGGGCACCGCTCGAGCGGGAGAAGTTGGCCCAGCTCACCCCTTCGGGCATCTTCAGCCCCAGGCTGTTGACCCCTCGCTGGCTCATGTAGCCGCTGAACAGCTGCAAGGCGCCACTGGCACCGGTCAAGCCGGCCGGGGTGTTGTCGTCACGGCCGACCCAGACGCTCACCAACTCGTTGTTGTCCATCCCGGCAAACCAGGAGTCACGCAGCTCGTTGGTGGTACCGGTCTTGGCGGCCATGGTGGCCCCGGGGAACTTGGCACCGAGCGCCCGGGCCGTCCCCTGGCTCACCGTCTTGGTCATGGCGAACAGGGTCAGCCAGCTTGCCTGGGGATCCGTCACTCGCTTGGCCGCTTCGTCATGCAGGTAGAGCTGGCGTCCCTCGCCATTCACCACGGCCCGGATGGCCGACAGGGGCTGGGTCAACCCCTGGTTGGCGATGGGCAGGTACATCTGGTTCACTTCCATGGGCGAGAGCGCCACCGCCCCCAGCACCAGGGACGGATAGGGCTGGATCTCCTGCTGCACACCCAGCTTGTGCAGGGTGTCCACCACCTTGTCCAGGCCTATCTGCATCCCGAGGTTGACGGTCGGCACGTTGAGGGAGCTGGCAAGCGCCTCCATCAGGGGCACGCTCTGGCGGAACTTGCGGTCGTAGTTCTGCGGCGTCCAGATCTGGCCATCCTGGCCGCGAATGCGGATCGGCTGATCTTTAAGCGGCGTGCCCAGGGTCAGGCCGTTGGAGAGGCCGGTCAGGTAGACCGCCGGTTTGACCAGGGAGCCAATCTGACGGCGGGCATCCAGCGCCCGGTTGAAGCCGGCGTAGCGGGGATCCCGTCCCCCCACCATGGCGACCACCTCGCCCTTGTGCCAGTCGGAGACCACCATGGCCGCCTCCAGCTTCTTCTTGCCACGCTGCTTCTCGATGGTGGCCAGACCCGACTCCACCGCCTGCTCGGCGGCGTGCTGGGCGATGGGATCCAGACTGGTGAAGATCTTGAGGCCGGACTGCTTGAGCAGATCCGGGCCGAAGCGGTTCTGGATCTCCCGCTTGAGCAGCCCCATGAAGGCCGGGGTACGGCCATAGCTCATCTGGCCGCGGGCGATAATGCCAAGGGGCTGCTTGCTGGCCAGGTCATACTCGGCCTGGGTCAGGCTGCCGTGATCCGCAAGCAGTTTCAGCACCAGATCCCGGCGCGCCTTGGCCCGGTCGGGGAATCGCCAGGGATCGTAATAGGAGGGGCCCTTCACCATGCCCACCAGCAGGGCCACCTGATCGATGTCCAGCTCGTTGACCGGAATACCGAAGTAGAAGTAGGAGGCGAGCCCGAAGCCGTAGACCCCCTGGGAGAAGTTCTGCCCCAGATAGACCTCGTTGAGGTAGGCCTCCAGGATCTCGTCCTTGCTGTAGCGGTAGTCGATGAGCACCGCCATGTAGGCTTCCTGCAGTTTGCGCCACAGGCTGCGCTCACGGGTCAGGAAGAAGTTCTTGGCGAGCTGCTGGGTGAGCGTACTGCCCCCCTGCACGGTGCGACCCGCCAGCAGGTTGGCTGCCATGGCGCGCATGATGGCCACCGGCGAGACACCGCCATGCTGGTAGAAGTCCCTGTCTTCCGTGGTGAGCAGCGTCACCAGCAGGCTGTCCGGCACCTCGGAAAGGCGCACCAGCAGACGGTCTTCCCGATCCTCGGTGTTGAGGCGATCGAGCAGCACCGGGTCCATCTGGGCATAGCCGAGCTGACGCTGGTTCTCCAGGGACTGGATCCCCTCGAGGCGCGCCCCGTTGAAGGTGAGACGCAGGCCACGGGCGCCGTCGGCACCGTCGTGGAACTCGAACGGCCGGCGCACCAGCTCGATGCGATTGCCGCTCACCGCGTACTCACCCGGGGTATGAGGCTGACGCACCTGCTTGTAGCTCAGCATGTTGAGCTCGCGCAGCATCTGGGTCTGGGAGAGCCGCTGGCTGGGATAGAGCTCCAGCGGGCGGCTGTAGACCATCACCGGCAACTGCCACTTCTCGCCGTCGAAGCGCTCGCGCACCTTGGTGTCGAGATAGATGCCAAACACCACCATGAAGGCCGCCACCACCAGAGAGAGCTTGAAGCCCAGCCAGAACAGGGTGCGCCAGATGGTGCGTTTGGGCGCCGCCTTCTTGGGCGTGCGCTTGCGTCGTTGGGTTGCCATAAATCCTCTTGTCGTTCTCCTCGCCATCCCGCTGATGCGAGCGGCCTGCGATGCCTGTTGTGGAGGGGGACTGTGCCACCGCCATCTTGTTCTGATCGTACCGACCGATCACTGTCCCGTCGGCTACTCCTGCAATCCCATCTTCTTCTTGGTCACCCGGGTCGGCATCGCCTCCAGCGGGTTGTCCGGCCAGTAGTGACGGGGGTAGCGCCCCTTCATCTCTTTTTTCACCTGCTCATAGGATCCCGCCCAGAAGGCCGCGAGATCCGCGGTGATCTGCAAGGGGCGCTGGGCCGGGGAGAGCAGCTCCACCACCAGGGGCACCCGGCCATCGGCCACGCATGGGGTGGCGCCCAGCCCGAACATCTCCTGGATGCGCACCGGGATCGCCGGCGCCTGACCCGGCTGGTAGCGGATCCGCACCCGGCTGCCAGTCGGTGCGGTGAAGTGGCTCGGCAGCGCCTCGTCCAGCCGCCTTGGCAAGGGCCAGGGCAGAGACTGGCGCAGGATGTCGCTCATGTCGAGCCGCTTCAACTGCTCCAGCCGGGTCATGCCGCTCACCGCCGGCAGCAGCCACTGCTCGAGGTCGGCCAGCAGGCTCTCCTCATCCATGGCGGGCCAGGCTTCGTCGGGCAGCCAGTCGCGGGCGCAGCGCAAGCGGGCCAGCAGCCCCTCGCTGCTCTCGTCCCAGGGCAGCACGTGCAGCCCCTTGCGCCGAATGCCCTGCAGCAGGCAACGCCCCTTCTGTTCATCGGAGAGATCCGTCAGCGGCCGCTGGCCGAGCACCAGCTCGCCGAGCACCTGCTGGCGCTCCGCACGCACCCGTTCCTCCCGATCGTCCCAGTCGAACCACTGGCGCTCGCCGACTAGCTCGGGCAGCTGGCGCACCAACTCATCCAGCGCCACCGGCTCGGCGATGAAGATGCGGCTGCCGCGCTCGTTCTGACCCATTTCGACGGCCACGATGGCCCCCTGCCCCTGGCAGGGATGCCCTTCTACCAGATCGCAGCTCACCCCGCCACTGAGCTGATAGCGGCTGCCACTGCGCAGCTTGCCGATGCGATCGGGCCAGGCGAGGGCGCACAGCAACCCCAGCCATTGACCCTGCGGGCTGCTTGCCCGCACGCCGAGCCGCTCGAACCAGCGGGCCGCCCCCTGGCGCAGGGCGCCCTGACGGCGGTGGAACAGCACGGACAGGCGCTCCGATCCTCGCAGATCTTCTTCCAGCAGCGCCACCAGGAAAGCCGCATCGGCGACAATCCCTGTCAGACCCTCGGATTCCAGCTCCCGGGCCCGCAGCAACATGCGGGCGAGGCGGGGATGGGTGCCGAAGGCCGCCATGGCACGGCCTGCCGGGGTAAGTTGTTGCTCACCCTCCGGGGCCATGGCGCCCAGGGCCACCAGCAACCGCCGGGCGCTGGCCACGGCGGCAGGGGGCGGCATGTCCAGCAGGGGCAGCGCCTCCACCCGGGCCCCCCACTGGGCGGCGTCCATCAGCAGGCCGGTGAGCTCTTGCGTCAGGATGTCGGGGGGGCTCTGCTCGGCGAGGCGCTCCTGCACCTCGCTGCTCCAGAGCCGGTAGCAGACGCCGGGGCCAAGCCGCCCTGCCCGCCCCGCCCGCTGGGTGGCGGAGGCTTTGGCGATGGGCCGGGTCTCCAGCCGGGTAACGCCGCTCTTGATATCGAAGGTGGCGCGCCGCTCCAGTCCGCTGTCGATGACCACGGAGATCCCCTCGATGGTGAGGGAGGTCTCCGCCACGTTGGTGGTGAGCACCAGCTTGCGACGACCCGCAGGCGCAGGCTCGATGGCCGCTTGCTGGGCCGCGAGGTCAAGACGGCCATAGAGGGGAGCCAGGGTCACATCCCCTGGCAACCGCCCTTCCAGCCACTGTGCCAGCCGCTCTATCTCCCCCTGTCCCGGCAGGAACACCAGGGCACTGCCAGCCTGACTGGCGAGCGCCTCCAGCACCACGGCGCCGACCTGGGGCTCCAGCCACTGCTGGCGATTGGCGGGGCGATAGTGGTACTCGATGGGAAAGCCGCGCCCCTCGGAGCGCACCACGGGGGCACCTGGCAGCAGGCGCTCCAGGGCCATGCCATCCAGGGTGGCGGACATCACCAAGAGCTTGAGATCATCGCGCAACCCCTGCTGGCTTTCGATGGCGAAGGCCAGCGCGGTATCGGCGTGCAGGCTGCGCTCGTGGAACTCGTCAAAGATGACGAGCGACACGCCGGTGAGCTCAGGATCCTGCTGCAGCATCCGGGTCAGCACCCCCTCGGTCACGATCTCGAGCTGGGTCTGGCTGCTGGTGCGGCTCTCCCCGCGCACACGCAGGCCGATGCGCTCGCCCACCTTCTCCCCCAGCTGACGCGCGAGGAAGCTCGCGATGTTGCGCGCCGCAAGGCGCCTGGGCTCCAGCATGATGATGCGCCCGGGCAGCCGGTGCTGGCGCACCAGCTCCAGGGGCAGCAGGGTCGATTTGCCCGCGCCGGGGGGTGCCTGCAGGATCACGCTGGTATGGTTGTCGAGGGCTGCAATGAGTTCGGGCAACACCGGGACGATGGGGAGGGAAGACAAAGCGATGGGCACCTTCTGTGACACTTCTGAAAAGGGGTCCATTCTGCCACAGCCTCCCGGCCATCGTAAGCGCCCCTGCCGGGCAGGGGCAGGAAGCGTCAGGTGCAACACGGCAAGACATCCCGGGAGCGGCTGCCATAGAATGGCCCTTATCCGATACCCATCACGAGGACCAACACGCCGCATGCCCAAACTCTTCTTTGCCCTGCCCCTGCCAGAGCTTGCCCCCGAGCTTGCAACCTGGCGAGACCAGCGCCCCTGGCCCGGCCAGCCGGTGCCCGAGAGCAACCTGCACCTGACCCTGGCCTTTCTCGGGGAGGCCGACGAAACGACCCAGGCTCGCCTGATCGCGGCCGCCGAGCGACAGCACTGCCCCCCTTTCAGCGTCCATCTGGATCAGACCGGCTGGTTTCAGCGCGCCAAAGCCGCCTGGGTGGGGCCCGGTGAGTGGCCGAACGAGCTGACCGTGCTCGCGAGGGCACTGCGCCGCCACGGTGAAAAACTCGGGCTGGGCAACGGCGAGCAGGGCTATCGCCCCCACGTCACCCTGTCGCGCAAGGCGGGCGAGGCCCCCGGCGAGCTGCCTGCGCCGGATTTTCTGCTCAGGGCCGATCGCTTCTGCCTCTATCAATCCGTCAGCACGCCGGACGGTGTCCACTACGAACCGCTCGCCTGCTGGCCCCTGCGGGCCCGCGTCAAAGAACCGCACCGCGAGGAGCTCACCCCATGATCTTCGATCCCCCCCTGCAGTCCGGGCAGCTGATCTCACGCTACAAGCGCTTCCTGACGGATGTCGCGCTCAACAACGGCGAGGTGATCACCATCCACTGCGCCAATACAGGTGCCATGACCGGCTGCGCCCTGCCGGGCACCCGGGTCTGGTACTCCACATCCGACAACCCCAAGCGCAAGCTGCCAAACAGTTGGGAAATCGCCGAGAGCCCGGCGGGTCACTTCATCTGCGTCAACACGGCCCGTGCCAACCAGATCGCCCGGGAGCTCATCGAACAGGGCGCTCTCTCCCCCCTGGCAGGTTATGCCAGGCTGCGCACCGAAGTGAAATACGGGGAAGAGAACAGCCGCATCGACCTGCTGCTGGAAGATGACAACAGGCCGGATTGTTACATCGAGGTGAAATCCGTCACCCTGCTCGACGAGCGGGAGCAACCCGGCATGGGGTACTTCCCCGATGCGGTCACCACCCGCGGCGCCAAGCACTTGCGTGAATTGATGGCCATGAAGGCGGCAGGGCACCGGGCCGTGCTGCTGTTCATGGTATTGCACTCCGGCATCGCGAGAATGCGCCCTGCAGCCCATATCGATCCGCACTATAGTCAGCTTGTTGAACAGGCGATGGCGGCAGGGGTTGAAATTTTATGCTATCGCCCCCATGTTGGGGTGCAGGGCATGGTGGCTCAGGATTTTATCCCATTTGAATCTGACCATATGCTACCCGAGGGCGGAGAATAAATGCAGAAGTGGGTAACATTATTGATAAGGCTTGTTTGCCTCCCGTTGACCCTTCTGCTATAGATGTCGCCCTCAATTTATGGATGGCACGGGTAGCGTGCTGAATTAGGAGACAGGGCATGCCAACAGGCGAAAACAGGAAATCTCTGGGCCCCCTGGCCATTGCGGGTGTAGAGCCTTACCAGATGAAAGCCGGTGAGGAGTACATGAATGACCAACAGAAGGTACATTTTCGCAAGATCCTGGGAGCCTGGCGCAACCAACTGATGCAGGAAGTTGATCGCACCGTCGACCACATGAAGGATGAGGCTGCCAACTTCCCGGATCCCGTGGATCGCGCCGCGCAAGAAGAAGAGTTTGCTCTCGAACTGCGCACCCGCGACCGTGAACGCAAGCTGATCAAGAAGATCGAGAAAACCTTGCTGCTGCTCGAAGAAGATGACTTCGGTTACTGCGAGCATTGCGGCATCGAGATCGGCATCCGCCGTCTGGAAGCCCGTCCGACCGCAGACCTCTGCGTGGACTGCAAGACGCTGGCCGAGATCAAGGAAAAACAGATGGCTGGCTGATGCCGCCCATCCACAGAAACGAAAAGGGAGCCCAGGCTCCCTTTTTTATTGAGCTTTTGGTCGGGCCGTCCCAGAATGCAGCCTCAATGCATCGCCTACCCGAATTGCCATGGTCATGACATCCCCCCCCTCCCGACGCCCCTATGTGGGCCGCTTCGCCCCCTCACCGTCCGGTCCGCTCCACTTCGGATCCCTGGTCGCCGCCCTTGGCAGCTTCTTGCAGGCCAGGGCGCAGCAGGGACGCTGGCTGGTGCGCATCGAAGACATCGATCCCCCGCGGGAGATGCCGGGAGCGGCTGACCTTATCCTCACCACCCTGGAGGCACACGGTCTTGGCTGGGATGGGGAGGTGATGTTCCAAAGCGCGCGCCATGGCCGCTATGACGAGATCATCGATCAGCTCTATCGGGCCGGGGATCTCTACTGGTGCCGCTGTACCCGGCGCGAAATCATGGCCGCAGGGGGGTTCTACAACGGCCATTGCCGCGCTCTGGGGCTGACCGCAGAGGGGTGTGCCGCCCGTTTGCGCCAGCACCACCCGGTCTATCGGTTCGAGGATGCGCTTCAGGGAGAGATCACCGTCCCCGCGGCGCTGGCGGAGGAGGACTTCATCGTGCGCCGCCGAGACGGGCTCTACGCCTACAACCTGGCGGTGGTGGTGGATGACATGGACAGCGGCATCACCGAGATCGTCCGCGGCGCCGATCTGCTGGAACCCACGGTGCGCCAGATTGCCCTCTACCAGACTCTGGGGGCTGCCGTCCCCGATTGGGTGCACCTGCCGCTGGCGGTGCAAGCGGATGGCAACAAGCTCTCCAAGCAGAACCATGCGCCGGCGCTGTCGCAGGACGAGGTACGACCGGCCCTGTGGCAGGCGCTGCACTTTCTCGGCCAGTGCCCGCCGCCCGAGCTGATGGCGAGCCGGATCGACGAGATCATCGGCTGGGGCATCGCCCACTGGCAGCTGGCCCGGGTGCCCCGCCAGCAGAAGATCCCGCAAGGGCAAAGCTAGCCCCGGCTGCATTTCTTGCCCCAAAAGGACCAATCAAGGGGAAGCAGGCCACACCGTTTCTCATTTGGTTGGGGCTGAGCTATGATAGGCCGCTATTTTTTTGGCCTCCCGTCAATTTGAAGTCATAACGAGGTGTACCATTTTTTCCCAGATCGCAAACTTTTGCCGCAAAGTGCTCGGCAAGGAAGACGGCGAGCAGTCGGTGGAGTCCCCCATTCCGGCCCGTGTCGCCGGACAGCGCCGTACCTTGAGCCGTGACCAGCACCCGATTTCGCGCAAAGAGATCAGCGAGAATGCCCTCAAGGTGCTCTATCGCCTGAACAAGGGGGGCTATGAGGCCTACCTGGTCGGCGGCGGCGTCCGTGACCTGCTGCTCGGGAAGACCCCCAAGGATTTCGACATCGCCACCGACGCGACGCCGGAGCAGATCAAGGCGCTGTTCAGCAACTGCCGCCTGATTGGCCGCCGTTTCCGCCTGGCCCACATCGTCTTTGGTCGTGACGTGATCGAAGTGGCCACCTTCCGGGGTCACCACCATCAGGTCAATACCAGCAAGCATGTGTCGGCCCAGTCCGATGAAGGCATGCTGCTGCGGGACAACGTCTACGGCACCATCGAAGAGGATGCCGAGCGTCGCGACTTTACCGTCAACGCTCTCTACTACAGCGCCAAGGATTTCACCCTGCACGATTTCGAGGGCGGGCTGGAAGACCTGGCCGCGCGTAGACTGGAGCTCATCGGCGACCCCGAGACCCGCTACCGGGAAGATCCGGTGCGGATGCTGCGTGCCGTGCGCTTCGCCGCCAAGCTCGACATGACCATCAGCCCGCGCACCGCCGCCCCCATCCGGGAGCTCGCCCCGCTGCTGCAGGACATCCCGGCCGCCCGCCTGTTCGAGGAGACCCTCAAGCTGTTCCTGGCGGGGGACGGTCTGGCCACCTACAAGCTGCTGCGGGAATACGGGCTGTTCCAGCCGCTGTTCCCCCAGGTAGCCGCCCTGTTCACGCCCCACGGCAACTCGCCCTACGAGCAGTTCATCGAGCAGGCGCTGATGGACACCGATACCCGGGTCCGTGAAGAGAAGCGCGTCACTCCCGCCTTCCTCTACGCCACCCTGCTGTGGGGTGCCGTCGAGGCCCGCGGCCGCGTGCTGGAAAACGAGAGCGGCCTGCCCTGGTACGATGCCTTCATGCTGGCCATCAACGAGGTGCTCGACAACCAGGTGCGGATCATCGCCGTGCCACGCCGCTTCACCACGGACGTGCGCGACATCTGGGCCCTGCAACAGCGCCTGACCCGCCGCCAGGGCAAGCACCCCGAGCGCGCCATGGAGCACCCGAAATTCCGTGCGGCCTTCGACTTCCTGTTGCTGCGCAACCGGGTCGAGCGCGGCCTCGGCGAGCTGGCGAGCTGGTGGGAGCGCTATGTGGCCTCCAACCCGGACGTACGCCCGCAACTGCAACGGGAGGCGACCCGCCGCCCGGCGAGCGGCGAGCGCGCCGACTCCCGCAGCGGTGATGGCGAGAAGCGCAGCGGCAATGGCCGCAACCGCCGTCGCCCCCGTCGCCGCAAGCCGAAGTCGGCAGAGTAAGGGTCCGCCGATGATCGAGGTCTTCGTCGCCATCGGCTCCAACCTGGCCGACCCCCTCGGCCAGGCTCGTCGCGCCATCGCCGCGCTGGCGACCCTGCCCGAGTCCGAGCTGCTGCAGACCTCCCACCTTTACGGCAGCCGCCCCATGGGCCCTGCGGATCAGCCGGACTACGTCAATGCCGTGGCGCGCCTTGCCACCCGCCTCAGCCCTCTGGCGCTGCTGGACGAACTGCAGCGCATCGAGCAGGCACAGGGGCGAGTGCGCAAGGATGAGCGCTGGGGCCCCCGGACCCTGGATCTCGATCTGCTGCTGTACGGCGACGAAGTCATCCGACATGAGCGCCTGACGGTGCCTCACTATGGCATGAAGGAGCGGGAGTTCGTCCTGCTGCCCCTTGCCGAGATAGCCCCCTCCCTGGTGCTGCCCTGCGGCACCCCGCTCACCGAACTGGTTGCCCGCTGCCCGCGCAATGGACTCGCGATCCTGGCCGGTGCAGCAGGCGAGTAGAGAAGAGTAGGAACAACGTAATGAGCAAGATCACCATTACCCACCTGCAGAAAATGAAGCAGGACGGACAGAAAATCACCGCCATCACCGCCTATGACGCCACCTTCGCCAAGCTGTTCGACGACGAGGGCGCCCAGGTGCTGCTCATCGGCGACTCCCTCGGCATGGTATTGCAGGGCGGAGACGACACCCTGGCGGTCAGCATGGACGAGATGGTCTATCACACCCGCTGCGTGGTGCGCGGCACCACCAATGCCCTGGTGGTGACCGACATGCCGTTCATGAGCTACGCCACCCCGGAGCAGACCTACCAGAACGCGGCGCGCCTGATGGCGGCCGGTGCCCGCATGGTGAAGATGGAAGGGGGGGACTGGCTGTGTGACTCCATCCGCCACCTCACCCGCAACGGGGTGCCGGTGTGCGGCCATCTCGGCCTGACCCCGCAATCCGTCCACGTGTTTGGCGGCTTCAAGGTGCAGGGGCGCGACGAGTTCCACGCTCAGGAGATCTACCGCCAGGCGCTGGAGCTGCAAGCGGCCGGCATCCAGTTGCTGGTGCTCGAGTGCGTGCCCGTCTCTCTGGCAGAGCGCATCACCAAGGCGCTGCGCATTCCGGTGATCGGCATCGGTGCCGGCCCTGCCACCGACGGCCAGATCCTGGTGATGCACGATGCCTTCGGCATCACCTCCGGTTATGTGCCCAAGTTCACCAAGAACTTCCTGGCCGAGACCGGTGACATGCGTGCCGCCATTCGTCTCTATGTGAAGCAGGTGAGCGAGGGAACCTTCCCCGGCCCCGAGCACTGCTTCAACTGACTTTCTGTCGTCATGCGAGCGGGGGCCTGTGCCCCCGTCTCGCCCTCCCCCCTGACGACCCCCTCTTTTATTGATTCATCTGAAGGTGAACTGACGATGTTGGTTGTGAACAATCCCGCCGCGCTGCGCGAGCAGATCGGTCAATGGCATCGCGAAGGCCGCGCCATCGCATTCGTGCCCACCATGGGCAATCTGCATCAGGGTCATCTCACCCTGGTCGAGGAGGCCCGCCGCCATGGCGACAAGGTGGTGGTCAGCATCTTTGTGAACCCCTTGCAGTTCGACAAGGCCGAGGATCTCGCCAACTACCCCCGCACCCTGGAGCAGGATTGCGCCGCCCTGGAGGCCGCCGGTGTGGACCTGGTCTTCACCCCGACGCCGGAGATCATGTATCCCCAGGGGCTCGCCAGCCAGACCTTCGTCGAGGTGCCCGGCATCTCCAGCCTGCTGGAAGGGGCGCTGCGTCCGGGGCATTTTCGCGGGGTCAGCACCGTGGTCACCAAGCTGTTCAATCTGGTACAACCAAACGTGGCCTGCTTTGGCGAGAAGGATTACCAGCAGCTCGCGCTCATTCGCAAAATGGTGGCCGACATGGCCATGCCCATCGAGATCGTGGGCGTACCGACCGTGCGGGCCGAAGACGGGCTGGCCCTCTCTTCGCGCAACGGCTATCTGACCGCGGCCGAACGGGCCATCGCCCCCGAGCTCGCGCGCACCATGAACTGGATTGCCGAGCAGATTGAAGCGGGGAACAGTCACCTCCCCTCCCTGGTTGCCCAGGCCAGCCAACGCCTCGACAACGCGGGATTCAGGACGGATGCCATCGACATAGTCGATGCCGACACCCTGGAATCCGCCAGCGCCGAGAGCCAGCGCCTGGTGATCCTGATGGCCGCCTATCTGGGCAAGGCCCGCCTCATCGACAACCGGGTCGTCGCCCTGCGGGGTTGAGACACGGCAAGGAGACCACGATGTCCAAGAAGGTTTACTGCATCGCCCAGTTCCAACCCAAGCCGGGCCAGGAGCAGGCCCTGTTCCGCGTCCTGCAAGGGCTCGAACCCGACACCCTGCGTGAAGATGGCTGCCTGCAGTACATCGTCACCCGCCATATCCAGAGCCCCTTTGCCGAGGGGGAGAGCTTCCCCATCGTCTTCAACGAGATCTGGCGCGACATGGCGAGCTTCGAGGCCCACTGCCAGCGCGCCGGTATCAAGGCCTTCTTCGAGCGCTACTGCCTCGCGGATGATGGCCTCGCGGCCAAGTGGAACGTCTGCGTCTACAGCGACGAGCCCGCGGACTACGATGCCCCGGCCCTCTGAGACCGACATGTGCAAATAAAAGGCGCCCGAGGGCGCCTTTTTGCTGGCGGGTGCGCGCCTCAGTGGCGCAGACCGGTGCCACGGGAGATGAGCCACCAGGCCATCCCGTAGAGTACCAGGATGAAGCCGATGATGATGAGATAGGCGGTGCCGAGGGGCACGTCGGAGATCCCGAGGAAGCCGTAGCGGAACGCGTTCACCATGTAGATGATGGGGTTCACCTGGGAAACCCCCTGCCAGAACGGCGGCAGCAGGGTGATGGAGTAGAAGACGCCCCCCAGATAGGTCAGGGGAGTCAGGATGAAGGTCGGGATGATGCTGATGTCATCGAACGACTTCGCGAACACCGCGTTGATGAGCCCCCCCAGGGAGAAGAGGATGGAGGTGAGCAGCACGGTCACGCAGACGCTGAACAGATGATGGATCTGCAGCGGCACGAAGAACAGCGACACCAGGGTGACGATGAGGCCGACACAGAGGCCGCGCGCCACGCCACCGCCCACATACCCCGCGATGATGATGTAGTTGGGCACCGGCGCCACCAGCAGCTCCTCCACGTTGCGCTGGAACTTGGCGCTGTAGAAGGAGGAGGCGACGTTGGAGTAGGAGTTGGTGATGACCGACATCATGATGAGGCCGGGCACGATGAACTCCATGTAGCTGAAGCCACCCATGTCACCGATGCGCGAGCCGATGAGGTTGCCGAAGATGACGAAGTAGAGGCTCATGGTGATGGCGGGCGGCACCAGGGTCTGGATCCAGATCCGGGTGAAGCGGCTCACTTCCTTGGCCAGAATGCTCTTGAAGGCGATGTAATAGGTCATGGGGTTCATGCTTTGCGACCCTCCTCTACCAGATTGACGAACAGCTCTTCCAGCCGGTTCGCCTTGTTGCGCATGCTGAGCACCTTCACCCCCTGGGCGGAGAGCTGCTCGAACAGGCTGTTGAGGGACTGGCTCTTCTCCAGCTCCACTTCCAGGGTGTTCTCATCCTGCATCCGGCCGTTGAACTCGGGCAGGGCCGGTACGGTGGAACCCGGCACCAGATCCAGCAGGAAGGTCTCGCGACCCAGCTTGCCGAGCAGGCTCTTCATGCTGGTGTTCTCGATGAGACGGCCCTTGTCGATGATGCCGATGTTGCGGCACAGCATCTCGGCCTCTTCCAGGTAGTGGGTGGTCAGGATGATGGTCACCCCCTGCTCGTTGAGATCCTTGAGGAAACTCCACATGGAACGGCGGATCTCGATGTCCACCCCGGCGGTCGGCTCATCCAGGATCAGCAGCTTGGGCTCATGCATCAGGGCGCGGGCAATCATCAACCGGCGCTTCATGCCACCGGAGAGAGTGCGGGCGGCCATGTCGCGCTTGTCCCACAGATCGAGCTGACGCAGGTACTTCTCGGCGCGCACCTTGGCCTCGGCCCGCGGCACTCCATAGAAACCGGCCTGGTGAGTCACTATCTGGCTCACCTTCTCGAACTGGCTGAAGTTGAACTCCTGGGGCACCAGGCCGAGCTGGGACTTGGCCAGCTCCAGATCGGTATCGATGTCATGACCGAATACCTTCACCTTGCCGGCACTCTTGTTGACCAGTGAGCTGATCACGCCGATGGTGGTGGATTTGCCCGCCCCGTTGGGACCGAGCAGGGCGAAGAAATCCCCCTGTTTGACGGTGAGATCGATGCCCTTGAGGGCTTCGACGCCCCCCTGATAGGTCTTCTTCAGACCGCTGATTTCCAATGCGTTCATTGCAACCCCTGTGATGGATGAGCCCATCTCGAGACAGAAAAGGCGGCTGTGACGCCGCCTGAAGACAGTCGATGGCGGGCCGGCCAGCCTGCCTTGCTACTTCGGACCCGGCTTACTCTTGCGGTACCACCTTGCCGATGAAAGGCAGGTTACGGTACTTCTGGGCGTAGTCAATGCCACAGCCCACCACGAACTCGTCCGGGATGGAGAAGCCAAGCCAGTCCACCGGCACCTGAACCTCGCGGCGGGACGGTTTGTCCAGCAGGGTGCAGATGGCCAGGGATTTCGGCTCGCGCAGGGAGAGGATCTCGCGCACCTTGTTGAGGGTGTAACCGGTGTCGATGATGTCCTCGACGATCACCACGTCCTTGCCTTTGATGTCGTCATCCAGATCCTTGAGGATGCGCACGTCACGGGTGCTGTGCATGCCGGAGCCATAGCTGGAGGCAGTCATAAAGTCCAGGGTGATGGGCAACTGGCACTGACGGCAGAGATCCGCCAGGAAGACGCAGGAGCCGCGCAACAGGCAGATCATGACCACTTCCTCGGAGCCCTGGTAACGGGCGGTAATCTCTTCACCCAGCGTGGCGATCCGGGCTGCAACCTCGGCCTCGGGGATCATCACCTCGACAATGTGTTTCATCACATACTCCAATAATGACCAAAGGGTTATTGGCCGTTCATTAACGTCAAAACCGAGGATTCTACCACTCCAACCAGTGGGCGTCAGGCATACGTGATGCTTTTATCGGCTTATTTTAATTGATAGAGTTAGCAAGCCTTCGGGCATTATCGGTGACAATACTATAAACACCATAATCAATAACTATTAGATGAAAAAACTATGGAACCACGCGCAGAAATAAGACGTCGAACCCGGCTTTCACCGGAGGCTCGCCGTGATCAATTGATGGAGTGTGCCGTCGAGGTATTTTCCCGTCGCGGCATCGGCCGTGCGGGGCATGCCGAAATAGCCGAACAGGCAAAGGTCTCGGTTGCGACCGTTTTTAACTATTTCAATACTCGTGAAGATCTGGTCGACGAAGTGCTGACAGAAATCGAAGCCTTCGTACAGCAGATCCTCGAACAGGCTTACAACGGTCAGGGCTCCGCCAGGGAGAGCATTCACCGCCACGTGAAGCTGTTCGTTGACGCCGCCTATGACAAGCCCGATCACGCCAGCATCTGGCTGGAGTGGAGCTCCTCGGTGCGGGAAGAAGTGTGGCCTCGCTACACTCGGCTGCTGGACAAGGCGCTGGAGCGCATTGCCCCCCACCTGCAACGGGCCATCGACAACGGCGAGATCCAGAGCGTGCTGTCGGCGCAGGATCTGGCCCGCTCCCTGACCGGTTTTGGCTATGTGATGATGCAGATGATCAATCAGCCGCAGCGTCCGAGCCGGGAAGAGGTGACGGATTTCCTGTTCAAGTACGTGACGGCCCCCATCCAGGCCAGCTGACTCGCGCAGATGTTGACAAAGCGGCGCCGGGCTTTACGCCCGGCGCCGCTTTTTTGTCCGCTCCCCGCCGTATCAGTGGCTGGCATAACCCCAGCGACTGGTCAACTCATGCTCGACACCCAGGTGGTCGAGGATGCGGGCGACCATGAAGTCCACCAGATCCTCGATGCTTTTCGGTTCATGGTAGAACCCTGGCGCCGCCGGCATGATGGTCACGCCAAGACGGGCAAGCTTGAGCATGTTCTCCAGATGGATCGCCGAGAAGGGGCTCTCCCGGGGCACCAGGATGAGCTGGCCTCGCTCCTTGATCACCACGTCCGCCGCCCGCTCCAGCAGGTTGTCCGAGGTGCCGTTGGCGATCGCCGAGACGGTGCCCATGGAGCAGGGGCAGACCACCATCTGTTTGGGGGCCGCCGAGCCGGAAGCCACCGGCGAGAACCACTCCTCCTTGCCGCAGGCGACGATCTGACCCTCTTTGGCACCATATTGGCGACAGAGGTACGCCGACAGCTCCCTGGGAGAGCCCGGCCAATCCTGCTGCTGCTCGGTCTTGAGCACAACCCTGGCCGCCGAGGAGGCGAGCAGGAAGACCCGATAGTCCGCCTGCACCAGGCATTCCAGCAGGCGCAGGGCATAGGGAGCGCCGGAGGCGCCGGTCAGCGCCAGGGTGATGGCCTTGTTCATGATGCGCTCTGCTGCTCCTTGAGGCGGGCGATCAGCTTGTCGTGAATGCCACCGAACCCGCCGTTGCTCATGATCAGAATATGATCCCCTGGGCGGCTCTCGGCCACCAGAGCGCCAATCAGGGCATCAAGGGCCTCGAATACCCGGGCAGGCCGGGTCATGTGGGCCGTCACCTCCCCCAGATCCCAGCCGATGTTGGGGGGCTGGAAGAAGAACACCTGGTCGGCACCGTCGAAGCAACCGGCCAGCTCCTCCTTGTGAACCCCGAGCTTCATGGTGTTGGAGCGGGGCTCCAGCACCGCCAGGATGCGGGCCTTGCCCACCTTGGCGCGCAGGCCGCCCAGAGTGGTCTCGATGGCGGTGGGGTGGTGGGCGAAGTCGTCATAGACGCTGATGCCGGCCACTTCCCCTTTCAGCTCCATGCGCCGCTTGGGGGACTTGAACTGGCAGAGGGCGTTGATCCCGTGCTCCACCATGACACCGGCATGGCGGGCAGCGGCGATGGCCATCAGACCGTTGTTGACGTTGTGCTCGCCGATGCACTCCCAGTGCACCTCCCCCTGTTTCACGCCATCCAGCCACACCTCGAAGACGGAGCCGTCGTCCGCCAGCTTGACCGCCTTCCACTTGGCGTCGTCCTGGCCCACCAGCTCCACCTCGCTCCAGCAGCCCATCTCGCGCACGGCGGTAAGGTTGTCATCACCTTTGGGGAAGAGCACCCGGCCGTTGCTCGGCACGGTGCGCATCAGGTGGTGGAACTGGCGCTGGATGGCGGCGAGATCCGGGAAGATGTCCGCGTGGTCGAACTCCAGGTTGTTCATCACCAGGGTGCGCGGGTGGTAGTGGACAAACTTGGATCGCTTGTCGAAGAAGGCGCAGTCATATTCGTCCGCTTCAATCACAAAGAAGGGAGCCGAGCCGAGACGGGCGGAAACCGGGAAGTTGCCCGGCACGCCGCCGATGAGGAAACCGGGTTCCAGCTTGGCATACTCCAGCACCCAGGCCAGCATGCTGGCGGTGGTGGTCTTGCCATGGGTGCCCGCGACGGCCAGCACCCAGCGATCTTTCAGCACGTGCTCCAGCAGCCACTGGGGGCCGGAGATATAGGGCAGATTGCGGTCCAGCACATATTCCACACAGGGGTTGCCACGGCTCATGGCATTGCCGATCACCACCAGATCCGGCGCCGGATCGAGCTGGGAGGGGTCGTAGCCTTCGGTCAATTCGATGCCCTGTTGCTCGAGCTGGGTGCTCATGGGGGGATAGACGTTGGCGTCGGAGCCGGTCACCCGATAGCCAAGCTGTTTTGCCAACACCGCCAGACCACCCATGAAGGTGCCGCAGATCCCGAGAATGTGAATGTGCATACCGCTGCCTTTTCCAGTAAAGGGAGTGCGCATTCTAGGGTCTGTTGACCCGGTGGCACAAGCCGCCCCCATGGGGAGCGAAGGCATCGGCGCCCGCAGACGACAGAAATCGGGCAAGCGCGGGTAAAAGCCACCCTCCAGCACGCCACCCGGCCCTTGAAATATGGTCATTTGACGGGACATCGCTATAATGTCGGCCTGCAAACTTGACTCCAACACTCAAAGGAAACGTCATGAGCCTGAACCTGGTACCGGCCGGCAAGAGCCTGCCTGACGACATCTACGTCATCATCGAAATCCCGCAGAACGCCGACCCGATCAAATACGAAGTCGACAAGGACAGCGGCGCCATCTTCGTTGACCGTTTCATGTCCACCCCGATGTTCTACCCGTGCAACTACGGTTACGTGAACGCCACCCTGTCCCTGGACGGGGATCCGGTCGACGTGCTGGTTCCGACTCCCTACCCGCTGCTGGCCGGCTCCGTCATCCGCTGCCGCCCGGTCGGCGTGCTGAAGATGACCGACGAATCTGGCGAAGACGCCAAGATCGTGGCCGTTCCCCACTCCAAGCTGACCAAGCAGTACGATCACATCCAGGATGTGAACGATCTGCCCGAGCTGCTGAAAGCCCAGATCCAGCACTTCTTCGAGCGCTACAAAGAGCTGGAAGCGGGCAAGTGGGTCAAAGTGGAAGGTTGGGGCGACAAGGCCGCTGCCGAAGCCGAAATTAAGACCTCTGCCGAGCGTTACGCTGCAAAATAAGCGTATTCCTCGCAAAAAAGGCGCCTTATGGCGCCTTTTTTATTGGTCGTTGCGGGGACGCTCCGGGGGGATCCCCCTGGATATAGAGGTCGCGCCCGTTTTGCCGATAGGGGCGGTAATAGTCATCACCGCAGCGATATTCCTGACCGGCACCTCCCACCAGATCGCAGTTGACCGGCAGCACCTCCAGCCACTTGATGGCCTGCTGGAAGCGCAGCCACTCCTGCCATTCATGCTCCCGGGCCAGCTGATCCCGCAGGGCGAAGGTATCCGCGCTGGACAATCCCTGATTGACGATGACCTGCCCCGCCAGCGCCGGCGTGGCCACCAATATCAGCAGAAACCGTGAAACAAGCTTCATGATGATTTCCCCCATGACTTATTTCCTGAATTAAATTTAAAGTCAGATCAGATAATTACCAATATATCTGTCACCAGACCAATCCAAATGCCGGTCACTCACCTAGTTGTTTATTATCAACCCAGGCGGAGGCGCACCATGAAACTGGCACAAGGCTTTCTGTGCAGTCTGCTCTTCGGCACCATGGCGCAGGCCAACGAGATCAACCTGAGCTGGCAGTGGCAATCTGCGGATGGTCAGCAAAAGCACCTGCAATTGACGGCGGATGAGCGCACCTTTTCAGCCAGCCGTCACGAGATGACACAGCTCGACACCGCCCTCAACTTCCCGCTGGAAACACTCTACTCCTACATCAGTCCACGCCTCTACAACAGCATCAACCAGATCAACCAGCACAGCCCGGAGACGGCCACCAAGTTCCGCAACCTGGAACAGGCCTTTACCCTGCACGACAGCAGCCTCGAATCCGCCCAGTTCTGGCAGGCCTACCGGCAATATCAGGAGGACGCCTTCTACGAGATGCGGGTCCAACCCTGCGTTCACCCGGCCAATCAGAAGCTGCCCTGTGTGCGCCCCAACTACTCCCAGCTGTTCTATCAGTTCAAGGGAGACCTCAAACCCCTGGCACAGCAGTTTTCGGCCAAGGATCTCGCCACCAGCGTCATCCTGCTGCAGGAGTGGCTGAGCGGCATCCCCACCCCGCCCGAGCAGATGGACCACTTCGCTCCGCCCTTGCAGGCCCTGCAGGACAACAAGGCCGACAGCGACGAGAAGGCGCTGCTCATGGCCAGTCTGCTGGCGGAGCTGGCGCCCCAGTACAGCCTCAGCATCATCTATCCGAACATCAGCATAGGCAGCGTCTCGCCGGCCTGGCTCGCCATCACGGCCGACAGCGGCCTTGAGGGAGACACCCTGGTGATCGGCAATCAGCGCCACGTGCTGCTCACCGGCTCTCCCCTGCTGGCCCAGCAGATGACCATGGCCCAGATTCCCTTGATCAGCGAACCGCTCTACTAGCCTCTTCTGACCATCACTTGCTTTTGATGGATGACATGCCATCCTTGCCGCCGTCATTGGGGGGATGGCGCCCATGTTGACAAGATCACCGTCGCACCCTGCATTATTTAACACTTTTTAAACAGATCCGATCAGTTTAGGATGTTCAGGGTCCCATTCCCTCGACCCAAAAATCGTTATAACATCACAAAGGAGTGTCATCCGGATGAAACATCTCGTGCTTACTCTGGCGCTGCTGCCAACCCTGGTCATGGCCCACAACATCAAGGAATCAACCCAGGTGCCGCTGGTCAACATCAGCGACAAGGGGGAGCTGGTGCTCAAGGAGAAGGAGATCAGCTATCAGCCCTGGCAGAGCAAGGTCCTGACCGGCAAGGTCTTCCTGATCCAGCACATCGCGGGTCGCTCCAGCGCCAAGGAGCTCAATGCCCCCATGATCGAGGCGATCAAGGCGGCCAAGCTGCCCCACGACAAGTACCAGACCGTCACCATCATCAACAGCAATGACGCCATCTGGGGCACGTCCGGTTTCGTGAAGAGCAGTGCCGAGGACAGCAAGAAAGAGTTCCCCTGGTCCGCCATGGTGCTGGATGCCAAGGGGATGGCCCGCAACGCCTGGGCGCTCACCCCGGAAAGTTCGGCCATCATACTGCTGGATAAAGAGGGCAAGGTGCTGTTTGCCAAAGATGGCCAGCTCGATGCCGCCGAGATAACCAAGGTGATGGGGCTCATCCAGTCCCATCTCTGAATCAGAGAGAAGGGCGCTGATGGCGCCCTTTCCACAAGGGTCTATGGGTCGTTCCACACTGACAATCTGGGTGTTGCTGCTGGGCTGGTTGTGGATGCAACCGGCGCTGGCACAGCACCCTCTTGAAGCAGCCCTGCCCGATCACGGTCATGCCTGCACCCTCTGCGTCCTGCATCTGGATGGCAAGCTGGCACTGACGCCGACCCCCGTTCTCCCTCCCCTCTCCTCTGGCATCGACCGGTATATCGGCACTCCCCAACCGAGGGCGGCCACCGGCACCACGGGACATCGCCGTATCCGTGCCCCGCCGCCCCTTCATTGTTTCTTTTTTTGAACCAATCTTTTCTCTATTTATTCAAAAGGATTAACGATGAAAGCAGTCACCCTGTTGCTGGCCGCTGCCGCCTTCGGCGCCCAGGCCCATCACGACGAACACGAAAGCCACAGCCACGGTGCCCATGAGCACGGTCACGGCCACCTCAACCTGGTACTCGACGGCAACCAGCTGATGATCGAGTTGCAGGCCCCTGCCGCCGATCTGGTGGGCTTCGAGCATGCCGCCAACACCGATGAGGAGAAAGCGCAGTATGCCAAGGCGGTGGCCCGCCTCCAGCAGCCCGACGCCCTCTTCCGTTTCGACCCGGCCGCCGGCTGCAAGCTGACCCAGCAGGAACTGCAGGCCGCCAAGGAAGATCATGACCATGAGCACGAGCACGAGCACGAGCACGAGCACGACAAGGCTGATGGCGCTCACGATGAACACCATCACGACGACGCGGGCCATGCGGACATGGGGGCCATGTACACCTACACCTGCGCAACCCCGGCCAAGCTCACCGGTCTCGAGGCCACCCTGTTCAGCCTCTACCCGAGCCTGGAGAAGCTGAGCGTGCAGGGCATACTGCCCACCGGCCAGACCGCCGCCGAACTGACTCCGTCCGCCAACAAACTGGGCTGGTAACACCATGAAACATGCCGTGGTTGAGATCCGTGATCTGGCCTTTGCCTGGCCGGGTCACGAAGCCGTCCTCGATCTGCCCGCCCTTCGCATCCACGAGGGTGAGCGCGTCTTCATCAAGGGCCCATCGGGTTGTGGCAAGTCCACCCTGCTCGGGTTGCTGGCCGGTATCCAGACCGCCAACCACGGCACCCTGGAGGTGCTGGGCCAGCCCCTGGCCCGGCTTTCCGGCCGCGCCCGTGACCAGTTCCGGGCGGCCAATCTGGGGTACATCTTCCAGCAGTTCAATCTGCTGCCGTTTCTCTCGGTGCAGGACAACGTCACCGCTGCCCTCACCTTTTCACCCGCCAAGCGGGCCCGCCTGACAGGGAGCCCCGAGCAGGAGGCGCGCCGCCTGCTGGCAGAACTGCAACTGCCGGATGAAGCGCTCCATCGCCCCGTCCACGCCCTCAGCATCGGCCAGCAGCAGCGAGTCGCCGCCGCCCGCGCCCTGATAGGCTCCCCTCCTCTGGTGATCGCCGACGAGCCCACCTCGGCCCTGGACACCGACAACCGGGCCGCCTTCATCCGGCTGCTGTTCGAGGAGTGTGACAAGCAGGGATCTACCCTGGTCTTCGTCAGTCACGATCCCTATCTGGAGCCCCTCTTCCCCCGGGTGGAGAACCTGCAACAGCTCAACCGGAGGGCGGCATGACCACACGCCATCATCTCGCAGCCCGTCCGGCCATCTCCCCTTCACTGCGGAGGCTCTCATGCTGAAACTCGCCCTGCAAAGTCTCTGGGCCCGTCGCCTCACCGCCGGGCTCACCCTGCTGGCCGTCGCCATCAGCGTCACCCTGCTGCTCGGGGTGGAGCGGGTGCGCAGTCAGGCACGGGACAGCTTCGCCAACACCGTCTCCGGCACCGATCTCATCGTCGGCGCCCGCTCCGGCCAGGTGAACCTGCTGCTCTATTCGGTGTTTCGCATCGGCAACCCCACCAACAACGTGGGCTGGGACTCCTACCAGGCCATCAAGGCCAGGCCCGGTATCGCCTGGACCATCCCCCTCTCCCTTGGCGACTCCCACAAGGGGTTTCGCGTGCTCGGCACCAATGGGGACTACTTCACCCACCTGAAGTACGGCCAGCAGCAGGCGCTCGTCCTGCGCGAAGGCCGCCCCTTCGAAACACCGTTTGAAGCGGTGCTGGGTGCCCAGGTGGCCGAAAAGCTCGGCTATCACCTGGATCAATCCATCGTCATCGCACATGGCGCCGGCAACACCTCGTTCAGCCAGCACGACAACATGCCGTTCAAGGTGGTGGGGATCCTGGCCCCCACCGGCACCCCCATCGATCGCACCATTCATGTGCCGCTGGCGGGCATAGAGGCGATCCACCTGGGCTGGGACACCGGTCGTCACAGCAAGAACGTGACCCCGGAACAGGCGATGGCGCTGGATCTCACCCCCAAGACCATCACCGCCTTCATGGTGGGGCTGAGCAACCGGATCCTGGCGTTCCAGTTGCAGCGCAGCGTCAACACCTATCCCAGGGAGCCCCTGATGGCCATCCTGCCGGGAGCCGCCCTGCAGGAGCTCTGGGGGTTGATGAGCGTGGCGGAGACCGCCCTGTCGGTGATCGCGGGCTTCGTGGTGGTGGCGGGCCTCATCGGCATGCTGACCACCCTGCTCGCCGGCCTCAACGAGCGGCGCCGCGAGCTCGCCATTCTGCGCTCGCTGGGGGCGGGCCCTGCCCACCTCTTCCTGCTGCTGGCGCTGGAGGCGATGGCGCTCACCACGGCGGGCATCGCCCTCGGGGTGGCCGCTCTCTATCTCGGTCAGGGGCTTGCTAGCCCCTGGCTGCTCAGCCACTATGGCCTGCAAATGAGCCTGGGTCTGCCGAGCGCCTATGAGTGGCAACTGCTGGGCCTGGTCTGGCTGGCGGGCATGGTGATCGGGCTGCTGCCTGCCGCCCGCGCTTACCGCTACAGCCTGAGCGACGGCATGAGCATTCGCGTCTGACCCGACGCATCCGACCAAGAGAGAAGAACAGATGATGAAGTGGAAAATAGTGGCGCTGCTGGCCAGCCTGCTGGTGCTGCCTGCCATGGCCGCAGATTACAAGACCATCGACTGGGATATCCTCATCCCGGAGGGGGAAAAACTGCTGCCACCGCCCCAGGTCAGCCATGATGGCGACTTCTCCTCGGTGCCGCAGCCGGTGGGGGGCGTCAACAAGACGCTGGACAATCAGGAGGTGCGGATCCCCGGGTTCGTAGTGCCCCTGGAAGGGGATGCCAAGACCATCACCGCCTTCCTGCTGGTCCCCTACTTCGGCGCCTGCATTCACGTGCCGCCCCCGCCCACCAACCAGGTGATCTACGTGAGCTACCCCAAAGGGGCGCCGGTGGATGACCTCTGGGACGCCATCTGGGTCAAGGGCAAGATGCACACCGTCAGCTCCAGCCACGAGATGGCCACCGCCTCCTACTCCATGGACGCGGTCGAGGTCAGCGTCTACGAAGAGTGAGCCCCTGATGGCCTCCCCCGGGAGGTCATTTTTTTATCCCGTGACGACCCCGGCAAAGGGATTGTTCATGGATCTGGTTGGAGTAACATTCACTACCAGACCTTGCCATCACGGAGCCAGCATGGCTGACCTGCCCCCCAAGAAAGAGAGTTCCATCCTGAGCAGCCAGGAGCAGACCCTGCGCCTGGCCCGCAGCCGCGGCATCGATGGCATGCTCACCCGCAACAGCGACAGCACCTTTGAGCAGCGCGCCACCTTTCGCCAGCTGGCGGAGCAGGCCACCCGCCAGCGCAATCTGGAATCCATCATGGTGATGGCCGCGCGCCACTGCGAAGAGACTGCCGCCGGCGGCGAGATAGACAGCGACTGGCTCACCCGCTTCCTGCAACTGGCCGAAGACATCAGCATGACCCCCATGCAGCAGTTGTGGGGCCGCATCTTCGCCCTGGAAGTCGCCACCCCGGGCCGCTTCTCCATCCGGGCCCTCAATACCCTCAAGGAGATGACCCAGCGCGAAGCCCAGCTGTTCCAGCGCATCTGCGCCCTCTCCTGCCACTACGAGGGCAGCGACGAGCAGCGCCTGCTGCTGGGCATGCACAAGGGGGCCAGCCTGCTCAGTCGCGCCAAGGTCACCCGGATGGGGCTCGGCAAATACCGGGTGCCCTACAGCGCCCTGCTGCTGCTGTGCGATCTCGGGCTGCTGCACCGTGGCGAGCTCGAATCCGGTCCCCTGCCCGCCGACGGGGTCGAGCTGGCCTTTGGCAACCAGCGCTGGCGTCTGCGCCAACGCCAGAGCAACCTCACCCTGCTCTATTACCGGCTCACCCCCATCGGCAACGAGCTTGCCCTGCTGCTGGACGAGCCCCCTTTGGAGGAGTACCTGCAGGATCTGAAGACCCTGCTCTCCACCCACCTGCAGATAGAGACCCAGATACCGGCCCCGGTCAGCGAGCCGGATCTGCCCGCCTGAGACTGGCGGAGGCCCAGGCCCCGCCTTGCCAAATTGCGAAACCCGCCACGCCATTGCCAAAACGGCTCCCAAAAAGCGAATCCTGACGGCCGGGACAGACGCGAGCCCGGGCCATGTACGGCCCTCTGCGGGTTTTGAGCGCAAAAGATACATATAGAACGCAATTTAAGCGTTTTTGGGCACTCTGGTGTACGAATTGCAACCAGACTCTCTTTCCTCTGTCAGGCAGGAAGTACCATGAGAGTCAATCAACCCGTTACCCAGCGTGAGCGCCTCTACCCGTCGCACCAGAACCTGATTTCCACCACGGATCTGGAGAGCCGCATCACCTATGCCAACGACGAGTTCTGCCAGATAGCCGGCTTCACCCTGGAGGAGCTGCAAGGGGCACCCCACAACCTGGTCCGCCACCCCGACATGCCGCCCCAGGCGTTTGCCGACATGTGGCGCCATCTGCGGGAAGGCAAAAGCTGGATGGGCCCGGTCAAGAACCGCTGCAAGAACGGGGATCACTACTGGGTCAACGCCTTCGTCACCCCCATTCAGGACGCAAGCGGCAAGGTGGTGGAGTACCGGTCGGTGCGCACGGCGCCGGACGACGCGATCAAGCAGCGTGCGGAGCGGGTCTATGAAGAAATGCGCCGCGGCAAGACCCCCCGGGCCCTGCGCCTGCCCCCCTGCTGCCACACCCTGGGGATCCACCTCTGCCTGATGGCGTTGCTGGCCAGTCTGGTCACCCTCGGCTATCAGCACGGCCCGGGCTGGCCTCTGCTCATCGGCGCCCTGCCCCTGGTGGTTGTGCTCGTCATCTGCCAGACCCTCTCCCGGCGCCTCGCCCGGCTGGAGACCCTGGCCCGCCACCCTTTCGACAACCCCTTGATGCAACTGCTGTATACCGGCCGGGTCGATCGTCTGGCTGCCGTCGAGCTCGCCATGAAGATGAACCAGGCCGAGTTCAATGCGGTGCTGGCCCGCACCCAGCAGACCTGCCAGCAGATCGTGCAGGCGGCGCAGACGGATCTGAACAATGCCGAGTCCATCACCGGCAACCTGCAACAACAGCAGGCCCAGACCAACCAGGTCGCGACCGCCATCACCGAGATGACGGCGTCCATTCGCGAAGTCTCCCACAGCTCGAGCGCCTCCTCGGACAGCCTGGACAACACCGCCGTGCTGTTTCGGGAGGGCAATCGCAGCGTGCTCGATACCGTGGCGGCGGTGGAAGGGGTTCACGGCGAGCTGCTCACCTCCCGCGCCGTGATAGAAGCGCTGGCCAGCCAGTGCCGCGCCATCGACGGCATCCTGGACGTCATCAACAACATCGCCAACCAGACCAACCTGCTGGCCCTCAATGCGGCCATCGAGGCGGCCCGGGCGGGCGAGTCCGGTCGCGGCTTCTCGGTGGTGGCGGACGAAATCCGCACCCTGGCCATCAAGACCCAATCCTCCACCGGCGAGATCCAGCAGATGATAAGCCTCTTGCAGGCCAGCGCCGGCGATGCCCAGCAGGCCATGGCGCAAGGGGAGCAGCTCTCCGCCAGTTGCCGCCTCAAGGCCGCCGCCACCGGCGATATCCTGCAACAGATAAGCGAACGCCTGTTGCAGGTGACCGCAGGCAGCAACCAGATAGCCCAGGCGGTGCAGGAGCAATCCCTGGTCACCCAGGACATCCACCACAGCGTGCTGGACATCAAGCGTCTGGCCGACGACTCCAGCCAGGGCAGCCGCCACGCCGTGCAGGGCATCATTGCCCTCGTGAAGCAGCTCGGGGATCTGGAGCGGCTGGTACGCCAGTTCCAGCAGCATCCCGCCACCCGGCCAACCAGCACCGCCCTGACCAGCGGCCAACCCCTGCTGGCCCGCTAAGCCTTCACGGAGCAAACCAGACCCAAAGACCGTGCGCTAACAACAAAAACGGGCCCCTGCCGCCACCGGCAGCGGGCCCCTCTTTTGGGTGGTGCATGGGCGTCTGAGCGGGTTTCAAATTCGAGTCCTCGACTGAACCCGCGGCTCTTTCGCCCCCTCCCAACCACCTGCTCGCCCGTGCCAGGCCACCCCTCTCGGCTGCACCGCATGGCACTCGGCAGGGCAATGACCTCGCTCACTCTCCCATCCATACACCGTGAATCGTGGGCCTTGAGCGGGAAAGCGGGAACGCGTTGCGCCTTGAGAGCCTTCTTATCCAACCTGACGCAGGCCCCGCTGTCCCCCCAATTTATTGATCTTGCCCGAGAAATCACCCGATCCCCCTTCCCTAACCAGCTCCGTTCGGTAACATGGCAATCGGGATCACCTCTTGTCGGAGTCAGCCATGAACCAGACCGGAGCCACAGGAAAAGTGCAGCAGGCTGGAGGCTGAAATTCAGGGGCGGTAGCGTGTTTTTTGCCGGTTGGTGCAGAGCGCAGCGGCGCCCAACAAACGAGCATGGTCACATGAACCAGAGTGGGATAAAGAGGGATGGGGTCGAACGGTAACTAAAAATAGGTGATGCAACCAAAGTCAGACTGGACTTCCAGCCACGTTGTATTGTTCCTGATGAGGTTGATGTCCCTCTCGGTTTTGGCGTTGAAATTCTATTTTCTGCTGCACACATGATCGATATTGAACGACCACCTCAAGAGTATATTGATTGGCAATGAGGTCAAAAGCCAGAGGGAACCTGGTCACGAAACGGATGCACAATCGATGGGTAAAAAGAAACTTTCATCGCTCGGTGTTTTCAGCCCCATTGACCTAAATGGTTATTTTTGTTGCCGCAGAGTTTAGCGGTTATATGTTATCAGCCCCTTGATGGGCATTACTATTCACAAGGACGTGTCATGAAAAAATCCTCTATTGGTGCTGTTTTTTTACTTAGTTCAAGTGCGCTAGCCAACCCATATAAAAGTGAATTTGTTGATGTGGCATTTCAAATACAAGAAGGAAAAAATACATTTCAACTGGTCTGTCAACCCAAGCTCACCATGGGGGAGCTGCCCAAAAAATGGGTTGATACGTGCAATCAGATTGGCAAGAAGTTTTTGGAGTTGGCTGTCGAAAGCGGAATAAAGGTCGACCCCATTGACAACGCGTTTGGTTTGGCTGGTGAACTTGCTCAAAAAATGTCGAGTGACTTGCCAGAGAATGTTGTCCCCACACAAATTATTAGCCGTGAATTTGGTGGTTAATCACTGATAACAGGGTGCGAGAACCAATAAAAGCCGGGCTGGGGCGGTTTTCACTACGCTTCCTCAGCCCTTTTTCCATTCAAGAGGAATGAAGGTTTCAGCACTTATTAACGTACTGCCTCTATCATGACTCTCAGGGAATAATATGCAAGTCCGCGCAATATCTTTACTCTTGCTCATTTTTTCCTGCTCGGTAAGCGCAACAGCGATCATGACTCGCACAGTTAGCAGAGATGATGGTTCGTTTATTTCCTATTATCTTGTCCAACATGCCCATGACACAGATACACTGCTGTTGATCCTGCAAGGCTCTGATTGCAATAGCGTGCTTAACATAGACTCCATACTCACCGAGTATAAAAATGTCTGGCCAGAAGCTGATGTGTTGCTAATCGAAAAGTACGGCATCAATCGCAAGTTAAAATACAGTACCGACCCGGCACGCAAGGACTGCCCTGCTCAATACCTTGAAAAGGACAATCCTGCGCAGCGAGTCGCGGATATCAACACTGTGCTCGATATCGTTCGAAAAGACGGGCAATACAAAAAGCTCATCCAATTGGGCGGCAGTGAAGGTGCCGTTATCGCCAACCTGGTGAGCGCAGATATTGACTCTATCGATGCCACCATCGCCTTTAATGGCGGTGGCCGCTGGTTTATCGATGACGTTTCACACAGCATCGAGGTAAAGCATAAAAACCCCGAAGCGGCGAGAAAAGAGGTCGATGACTTTAAAGAGTTTGCCGAGCATGTTCTTCACAGCAAACCCTTTGAGCTTGAGGTGAGCGGACATGGTTATCATTGGTGGCAGCAGATGCTCTCCCTCGATCAGCTTGATACCCTGCAAAACGTAAAATCTCCTTTGCTGATCGTTCAGGGAGGGAGAGACACGTCGGTATCACCGCAAAAAACAGATGAATTGTGGCAGCGCCTTAAAGACCTAGGGAAAAACAATATTGAATATCGGCGTTACGAAAAACTCGATCATGGATTGAAGGACAGTGACGGGAAAAACCTGCGTAAAGAGGTCGTTAGCGATATGAATATGTGGTTAAAGTCGAAGCTAGGTAACCCAACCAATAACCCAGCGTCAGCTGATTGAGGTAGGATGGAGCTGGCGGGTCAATCTCCGCTTTAGACTAACGACAAGCAGTTAATTAATTTACCTCTCGTCGGAGTTATCCATGAGCCAGACCGGAGCCATATCGCAGGGAAAGCGCAGCAAGCTAGAGGCTGGAATTCAGGGGCGGTAGCGTTGCCTGATGAAACCGGCACACGAGTGGCTACACGCTAGGTATTACTCAAAATGGTGATAGTCCTTATTTTATTATCTATGTTTTTCTCTGCGGAAAGGTATAGCGAAAAGAATAATCCAAGCGAGTAAGTCACTATATCAGAGATAGTCGAATAAGATTATAATTTAAATTAATACTTCTATTTATTGAGCAGAGTTTCATGGAAGGCTAGATTGTCAAATCCGTACCGCTTTCCATCTAATTACCAGTATATTCACATACAAACCAAGAGTTATATATGATACGAGATACTTTAGACATCGGTGAAGTAAGAGCTAATAACCTAAAAAGTATAAATATACTACTAGGGAGAAATGGTGCCGGTAAAAGTAGGTTTCTTCGAGCAATAGACCAATACTTTATGGGAAACAGTGAGTTTAACGTGAGGTATATAAGCCCAGAGCGCGCAGGTGTTTTCAAGCGAGATGGAAACATTATGACCAACATGGAAAGTGATCCAAACTGGATTGGCTATGCGCGAAGAATGAATCAAGCTGCTAACTTTAAGGCAGCTTCTGCAAACCTACTTAGGGAGGTTGAAACAGCATATTTAAGAAAACTGCAGGACAACCCTGAAATAAGGCTTAATCAAACTAAGAACTTTCGCACAGAGCGATTAGACTCTATTAACAGATTACTTTCAAATCTGGAAATTTGCCAGGAGGGCTCGAACTTTGTATTTAGAAATATTAATGGTGAAGAAGTTCAGCCAGATCAAATCAGTAGCGGAGAGTCTGAATCGGTTTCTCTCGCAGTCGAAATGATGTATTTCTTTGATAATCTTAAAGAAGAGAAGTTCAATCTACTATTATTGGATGAGCCTGATGTTCACTTGCACCCAGATCTCCAAGCCAGGCTAGCAACGTTTTTAATAAATTTAGTAGAAGGGCTAAATGAAGTAAGAAGAAAAAATGTGGCAGTTATTCTCGCAACTCATAGCACTCCCCTAATATGTTCTCTTTCTCAGTCAGAATACACATCAATTGGCACTAAAGAATTCAATTCAAATAATGTTTCATTTGTTGAAATAAGTAATCAACTAAAGAAAATCGCACCATTTTTCGGACATCCTCTGTCATTAAGTCTAAGTCAAGACGTCATGCTAATTCTTGAGGGGGAAGATGATGAAAGGGTATGGCAGCAAGCATCTCGAAGTTCACAAGGAAGATTAAAAATCTTTCCTGTCATTGCTAGCTCGGTGAACCAGCAAACGGAACTAGAGAAATTTACAGCAGATCTAATTGATAGTCTTTATGATGAACCAAAAGCATTTTCTCTTCGTGATGGCGATGGAGTTTCAGGACCACTGACCAATATCAAATCGGTGATTAGATATCGACTTCAATGTTATGCGATCGAGAACTTATTACTTTCAGACCAATGCCTTTCTGTATTAGGTAAAACTTGGGAAGAGTTTAAATACACTGCTACATCTTGGCTAAAAGAAAATGAAAAACACAAAGATAGCGAGAAGATTCAGGAATTAATAGTCTCACCAACTCGGCTTGTAAATACTAAGATAAAAACAATCCGACAGTTAATCTGTGCTATTTGCGGAAGCGGAAAACCGTGGGAGGTTGTTGTTGGTCAGTCCATCGGCTCTCTTGACATTTCTAATCTTCCCGATGGAGATTTTGATCTTCCAAAACTTATTGGCCGAGATGCAACTCTCGCACTATTAGGTGAATAAACATAGTTAGAACGCAATAAGTAGGAGGGGGGAAATGCCCCCCCCTCCCTTATATCACTGCTCTGTATGAACAACCGACCTTAGTCAATCAACACCCGCAACCTTAGCGCAGTCAGCAACTCCTCCACCAGCGCATCCACCGGTTTACCGGCATTCAGCAGATGGATTTCCGGCTGCTCCGGTGCCTCGTAGGCCGAATCGATACCGGTAAAGTTGCGAATTTCCCCCGCTCGCGCCTTCTTGTAGAGCCCCTTGGGGTCGCGCTCTTCACAGACGGCGAGCGGCGCATCCACAAACACCTCGACAAACTCCCCTTCACCCACAAGATTGCGCACCAGTTGCCGCTCGGCACGGAACGGCGAGATAAAGGCAGTGAGCACGATAAGGCCCGCATCCACCATCAGTTTTGCCACTTCGCCGACCCGGCGGATATTCTCCTGGCGGGCGGCGTCATCGAAGCCGAGATCGCCACAGAGGCCGTGGCGCACATTGTCCCCATCCAGCAGATAGGTGTGCTTGCCCGAGGCGGCCAGCGCCTGCTCCAGCGCCCCCGCCAGGGTGGACTTGCCCGCCCCGGAGAGCCCGGTAAACCAGATCACCAGCGGCTTTTGCCCCTTCTGCTCGGCCCGGCTCTGTTTGTCGACGGCATGGGCATGCCACACGATATTGCTCATCCAACACTCCTTGATTGGCGCTCACGCCTCAATACTGAAAACTGTCCGCTACCGCGGGGAGTCGCCTCGCACCATGAGGCGGCAAGGTACTGATGCCCTGATATTGCGCATGCAACCCCCCCTGATTGGCGCTCACGCCTGGATGCCAGTGCCCTGGCACTCCCCTGTGTAATAAGCAGCCTTGATAAAAGCCGCGTTAACATAAGCAGCCCTTAACACATCCCCCGGTATCAGACCTTAAAACGGAAACAGCAGGGGTACCATGACGATCACCCCGATGCTGTAGGCCAGGGAGACCGGCAGGGCCAGCTTGAGATAATCCGGCATCTTGTAGTTGCCCGCCGCATAGACCATCAGGTTGGTCTGGTAGCCGTAGGGCAGGATAAAGCTGGAACTCGCCCCGAACAGCACCGCCAGAATGAACGGCATGGTGGAGACGTCCATGCTGAGCGCCAGCTGGAATCCCATGGGGAAGGCCAGGGCCGCCGCCGCGTTGTTGCTCATCAGCTCCGTCAGCACCAGGGTAAACAGATAGATCCCCACGAAGGCGATAAAGGGACTGGCCCCGTTGAACTCCCCCATCAGCCAGTCGGCGATGAGCTTGGCCAGACCGCTCTTCTCCAGCTGATCGGCGATGGCGAGGGCCCCGCCCACCACCAGCCAGATATCCAGCGGAAAGCGGCGGCGGATCTCGTCCAGGGTCAGGATGCGGGAGAAGAGCAGCACCACCAACATCACCAGCAGCCCCTTGAAGAGCGGCACCAGATCGAGCACCGACAGGGTCAGCACCCCGAGGAACCCCGCCACCACGGCGGCGCTGCGTGTGGCATCAAGCCGGGTGGAGGCCTCCAGCCCGCTCACCACCACGAACTCGCGGGAGAGGGACTTGTTGCTGGCAAACTTGGGGCCGGGGGCCAGCAGCAGGGTGTCCCCCGCATGCAATTCAATCTGGCCGAGGCCGCCGGTGAGCTGGGTCTCGCCCCGGCGCACCGCCAGCACCACCGCATCGAAGTGGGTGCGAAACTCCGCATCCTTGATGGTCTGACCCACCAGGCGCGAGCTGTGGCTGACGATCACCTCCACCAGGTGCTGGCCGTTGAGGCGGTGCTGGCCGTAGAGATCCAGCCCTTTGAGCTCCTGCAACACGCCGACGCTCTCCACGTCGCCACAGAACAGCAGCATGTCCCCCTCGTGCAGCTCGTGTTCCGGCTGCACCGGGCAGATCACCTGGTTGCCCCGGATGATCTCGGCGAGATAAAGGCTTTTCAGGCTGCGCAGGCCGTTCTCCTTGACGCTGCGCCCGGCCATCGGCGAGCCGGGGCCCACCTTGGCCTCGAGAAAATAGCCGGATTCCCGGCTCATCTCGGTGTCCTGCTCCGGCAGGTGGCGGGCAAACAGCAGCACGGCGATGAGGCCGGTCAGCAGGGTCCCCGCCCCCACCATGAAGAAGTCGAACATGCCGAGCGGCTTGGCCCCCATCTTGATGAGGAAGCTGTTGACGATGAGGTTGGTGGAGGTGCCGATCAGGGTCAGCACGCCGCCAAAGGTCGCCGCGAAGCACATGGGCAACAGCAGCCGGGAGGGCGCATGGTTGGGGTTGCGCTTGACCGCCCCCAGCATGGACGCCACCACGGCGGTGTTGTTGACGAACGCCGACAGGAAGGCGGTGGAAAACCACACCTTCACCAGCACCTTGTTGAAGGAGCCGGTGCCCACCAGGTTGGCAAACCAGCTCATGACCCGGGTCTTCTCCACCGCGAGCGACACCAGCAGCAACAGCACCAGGGTCAGCAGGGCGCTGTTGGTGTAGCCCGCCACCACGGCGTTAATGTCCGCCAGGCCGCTCAGATAGGTGATGAGCACGGCGCCCGAGAAGAGCAGCGCCGGCCGGAGTTTGCCCTGGATCAGCAGGGCGACGAGGGCAGCCAGCAGACCCAGCACCAGGGATTGTTGCCAGGTCATGGGCTTACTCCTTGCCGGAATCGTTGCTGATGGTCAGCGCCTGCCAGTGGGGGAAGTGCTTGCGCACCAGGGCGTTGAGCTCGACTTCGAACTCGCTGTATTGCCCTGCCACCGCCTTGGCCGCCAGCCCTTCCACTATCATGCCCGCGCCCACGGTGACGTTGGTCAGCCGGTCGATGAGGATGAAGCTGCCGGTGTCGCGGATCTCCTGGTAGGGGTCGAACGCCACCGGGTCGGTCAGGCTGAATTCACACAGGCCGATCTCGTTGAGCTTGAGCTCGGAGGCGGGCAGCTCGTCGAGCTTGTTGATCTCGATGCGGTGGCGGATGGCCTCCACCTGGCCACGGCTCTTCTTGGTGGCCAGCTTGACGTCATAGACCCGGCCCGGTTGCAGGGACTCTTCCCCCATCCAGACGATGTGAGCCAGCACGTTCTGGGTCACCTGGGGCTTGTTCGCCGCGTCCACCAGCAGGTCGCCCCGGCTGATGTCGATTTCATCCGCGAAGGTGACCGTGATGGCCTGACCCGGCAGGGCGTACTCCAGATCCCCGTCGAAGGTGACGATGCGGGTCACCGTGCTCTCTTTGCCGGACGGCAGCACGGCAAGCTTGTCGCCCACCCGCAGGATGCCGGAGGCGAGCGTGCCAGCGAAGCCGCGAAAATCGAGGTTGGGGCGGTTCACGTACTGCACCGGCAGGCGCACCGGGTGACGCTCCAGCTCGCGCTCCACTTCGGCAGACTCCAGCAAGGAGAGCAGGGTCTCGCCCTGGTACCAGGCCAGCTTGTCGCTCGGGTTCACCACGTTGTCGCCGTCCAGGGCCGAGACCGGCACGATGTGGATGGTGTTGACGCTGAGTTTCTTGGCGAATTCGCGGTACTCCAAGCTGATGCGATCGAACACCTCCTGGCTGAACTCCACCAGGTCCATCTTGTTCACTGCCACCACGAACTGCTTGATGCCGAGCAGGCTCGCGATAAAGCTGTGGCGGCGGGTCTGATCCAGCACCCCTTTGCGGGCGTCGATCAGGATGATGGCCAGATCGCAGGTGGAGGCGCCGGTGGCCATGTTGCGGGTGTACTGCTCATGGCCCGGGGTGTCCGAGATGATGAATTTGCGCTTGGCGGTGGAGAAATAGCGGTAGGCCACGTCGATGGTGATGCCCTGCTCGCGCTCCGCCTGCAGGCCGTCCACCAGCAGGGCCAGGTCCAGCTTCTCGCCGGTGGTGCCGAGCTTCTGGCTGTCGGACTCCAGCGCTTTGAGCTGATCTTCATAGATCTGCTGGGAGTCGTGCAGCAGGCGGCCGATGAGGGTGCTCTTGCCGTCGTCCACGCTGCCGCAGGTGAGAAAACGAAGCAGGCTCTTGTGCTGCTGGGCGTGCAGGTAGGCTTCAATGCCCTGTTCGCTGATGGCGGTCTGAATGTGGTTGTTCATGTTGCGATTCCTTAGAACATTTTTTAGAAATAGCCCTGACGCTTCTTCTGCTCCATGGAGCCGGCCTGATCGTGGTCGATGAGCCGCCCTTGCCGCTCGCTCGAGGTGGTGATCAGCATCTCTTCGATGATCTCCGGCAGGGTGGTGGCATTGGATTCGATGGCCCCGGTCAGCGGGTAGCAGCCGAGGGTACGGAAGCGCACCAGCTCCTGCTTCACTTCGTCTTCCGGGCCGATGGGCATGCGATCGTCATCCACCATGATCTTGATGCCGCCGCGATCCACCACGGGGCGCATGGCCGCGAAGTAGAGCGGGACTATGTCGATGTTCTCGAGATAGATGTATTGCCAGATGTCCAGCTCGGTCCAGTTGGAGAGCGGGAAGACACGGATGCTCTCCCCCTTGTTGACCTGGCTGTTGTAGACGCGCCACAGCTCCGGGCGCTGGTTCTTCGGATCCCAGCGGTGGGACTTGTCACGGAAGGAGTAGACGCGCTCCTTGGCGCGGGATTTCTCCTCGTCGCGACGGGCACCACCGAAGGCGGCGTCGAAGCCGTATTTGTTGAGCGCCTGCTTGAGCCCCTCGGTCTTCATGATGTCGGTGTGCTTGCTGCTGCCGTGCACGAAGGGGTTGATGTCCATGGCCAGACCATCCGGGTTCTTGTGGACGATGAGATCCAGCCCGAACTTTTTGGCGGTCTCGTCCCGGAACTTGATCATCTCCTTGAACTTCCAGTTGGTGTCCACGTGGAGCAGGGGGAAGGGGATCTTGCCCGGGTAGAAGGCCTTGCGGGCCAGGTGCAGCATGACGGAGGAGTCCTTGCCGATGGAGTACATCATCACCGGGTTTTCAAATTCGGCGGCCACCTCGCGGATGATATGGATGCTCTCGGCTTCCAGTTGCTGCAGGTGAGTCAGTCGCTCGCGGGTGACACCTGCACGGATGCTCTGTGCATCGGATGGCTGCAGTTGGGTCAGTCTTTCACGGTCCATGTCTGGGTCCTCGGTTCATTGCTATCGCACCTGTTCGGGGCGCGGTGTTGGTTCAGTTCGGTGCCGCCTTGGCCGCACCGTCAAATCGATTCGGGTCTCGCCTCTCAGGTCAGGCTCACCAGCTTGAGCTCGTGGCCGCTTTCTGCCTCCTGCCCTTGCCCCTGTTCGCCAAACCAGGCGAGTTGCTGGCGCAGGGCCACCACTTCACCGATGACGATAAGCGACGGGCTCACCGCCTGCTGGGCCAGCTCGGCCAGATCCGCCAGGGTGCCGGTCAGCACCCGCTGACGGGCCGTGGTGCCCCGCTCGATGATGGCGATAGGGGTGGCGGCGCGTCGGCCATGGCTCACCAGTTGCTGCTGGATATGCTCGGAGCGCATCAGCCCCATGTAGATGACCAGGGTCTGGTTGGTGGCCGCAAGCTGCTGCCAGTCGGGCTCCTTGCCCTCCTTCTGGCAGTGGCCGGTGATGAAGACGGCGCTCTGGGCATGGTCGCGGTGGGTGAGCGGAATGCCCGCATAGGCGGTGGCACCGGCGGCGGCGGTGATGCCGGGCACCACGGAGAAGGGAATGCCCTCCTCGGCCAGCACTTCCAGCTCCTCGCCACCACGGCCGAACATGAAGGGATCGCCCCCTTTGAGGCGCACCACCCGGTTGCCCGCTTTGGCGTATTCCACCAAGAGGCGATTGGTCTCTTCCTGGGGCACGCTGTGGGCCCCCGCCTTCTTGCCGACCGACACCAGGGTGGCGTCGCGGCGCACCAGGTCCAGGATCTCGGGGGAGACCAGCTGGTCATAGAGCACCACTTCGGCCTGCTGGATCTGTTGCAGCGCCTTGAGGGTCAGCAGGCCAGGATCCCCTGGGCCCGCCCCCACCAAGACCACTTCCCCCACCTCGGTCTGGGCCTTGTCCAGCCCCTCATTGAGCCACTGCTCGGCCCCTTGCCAATCGGCTTTCTCAATCAGACCGGCCAGGGTGTTGGAGGCAAAGGCGCGCTCCCAGAAGCGGCGGCGATCGGAGAGGGAGGCCAGCACCTGCTTGGCCCGGCTGCGCACCCGGCCGGAGAGCTCCGCCAGACCGCCGAGGTGGCGGGGCAGCAAGCTCTCGAGCCGCTCGCGCAACAGACGCACCAGCACGGGGGCCTTGCCGCCGCTGGAGACGGCCACCACGATGGGGCTGCGATCGATGATGGAGGGGAAGATAAAGCTGGAGCGCTCGGGGTCATCCACCAGGTTGACGAACAGACCGCGCTCGGTGGCGCTCTGGTAGACCAGGGCGTTGACCTCGAGATCGTCGGTCGCGGCCACCACCAGGATCTGTCCTGCCAGGTGGGCCGGGTCGAAACGCGCCGCCACATGGGTGAAGCGACCGGCAAATTCATGGAATTCGGGCTCGAGCGCGGGAGAGACCAGGGTGATCCGGGCACCTGCCGCCAGCAGCAGGCGCGCCTTGCGCAGGGCAACCTCGCCCCCGCCCACCAGCAGTACCGGGCGGCCTTCCAACCTGGCAAACATAGGTAAATAATCCATCAGGGCCCGCTCCTCGGCATCGCGACATCTGGGGCGACTATAGGCAGGAGCGCTTATCCCTCAAAATAATAAAAAATGCTCTTTAATGCGTTTTGGTAATTAGTAAAGCCGTGTGGCGGCAATAGAGAAGCGAATCTGCTTGTGGTGGATGGCACCAGACCCTAGGCTAGTGAAAGTGTTTCATAAGGAGCTTAATCATGAATGAGTCATTGATTGTATTGGGGATCTTCATATTCCTGGTACTCGCCACCCTGAGTGCCGGCATCAAGATAGTGCCCCAGGGTTACAACTGGACCGTGGAGCGCTTCGGCCGCTACACCCGCACCCTCTCCCCGGGCCTCAACCTGCTGATCCCCTACATCGACCGCATCGGCCACAAGATCATCATGATGGAGCAGGTGCTGGACATCCCGGCCCAGGAGGTGATCTCCCGGGACAACGCCAACGTCACCATCGACGCCATCAGCTTCGTGCAGGTGGTGGATGCCCGCAAGGCGGGCTACGAGGTCAACGATCTCACCAGCGCCATCCGCAATCTCACCATGACCAACATGCGGACCGTGCTCGGCGCCATGGAGCTGGACGAGATGCTCTCCCAGCGCGACACCATCAACGAGAAGCTGCTGCGCACCATGGATGCGGCCACCGCCCCCTGGGGCATCAAGGTGACCCGGATCGAGATCAAGGATGTGCGCCCGCCGCTCGCCCTGGTGGAAGCCATGAACGCCCAGATGAAGGCCGAGCGGCAGAAGCGGGCCGAGGTACTGGAAGCCGAAGGGGTGCGCCAGTCCAAGATCTTGAAAGCGGAAGGGGAGAAGCAGTCCCAGATCCTGAAAGCCGAGGGGGAACGTCAGGCCGCCTTCCTCGCCGCCGAGGCGCGGGAGCGTGCCGCCGAGGCGGAAGCCAAGGCGACCCATATGGTCTCGAAAGCTATAGCGGAAGGGGATATGCAGGCCATCAACTACTTCGTGGCCCAGAAATACACAGAGGCGCTGGCCCGCATAGGCGAGGGCCCCAACAGCAAGATCATCATGATGCCGCTGGAGGCGGGCAGCCTGATCGGCTCGGTGGCCGGCATGGCCGAGCTGTTCAACAAAGATGGCAAGGTCGGCAAGTCATGACAGCCCTGTTCGAGGGGCTGACCCACTGGCACTGGCTGGGGCTCGGCTTCGTGCTGCTGGCCATCGAGGTGATGGGGTCGGTAGGCTTTCTGCTCTGGACCGGCATCGCCGCCCTGGAGGTGGGACTCTTGCTGCTGGTCTGGCCCTTCGGCTGGCAGGCGCAGTTGCTGCTCTTCGCCCTGCAATCCCTGCTCACCACCTGGGCCTGGTGGCGCTGGCAGCATCGCCGGGATCGCTCCGGGCTGGATGCCGCAGCTCCCATCAACGAGCGGATGCAAAGCTACATGGGCCGCGAGCTGACCCTGCTGGACGAGGTCAGCCAGGGGATGAGCCGGGTGCATCTGGACGACACCGTCTGGACGGTGCGCTGCAACGCGCCGCTGCCGGCCGGCAGCCGGGTCAAGGTGGTGGGGGCCGACTCCCACATCCTGCTGGTGGAACCCCTCGGCTGACCGGGCAACGCCCAGCCATGGCCATAAAAAAACGGGCCCGGCGCGAGTGCGCCGGGCCCATTTTTCAATGAGGTGCTGGCTTAGTTGGCCTTGGCATCGCTCACGGCAGCTTCAGCCTTGGTGGCCACGTCAGCGGCAGCCTTCTCGACAGTAGCGGAAGCTTCGGAAGCAGCCTTCTCGACGGTAGCAGACGCTTCGCTAGCGGCTTTCTCGACAGTGGCAGCAACGTCTGCGGCCGGGGTCGCAGCCGGAGCGGCAGCTTCTTCTTTCTGACCACAGGCGGTCAACATCAGACCCAGGATACCGGCTACCAGTACTTTGTTCATGTGCATACCCTCAAAAAAAGATGGAGAGATGGTGCAGGGACCATCACTGTACGCCCCGGCTCCTGTCGGCACACCGGCCGCTGGAGCCCGAAGGCGCGCGAAATATATCCCCATATGCGGCCGATGAAAACGCGTATCACAATGATATTTTCTCGTTGGCATGATAAGAAACACTGCTGCAACGACAAATATTAATATAAAACACCCATTCATCACCAGATTCGCACAACAAATCGCCAATTACCTGACGATTGCCAGTCAGCCATTGTCTTTCTGTCAGGCTCTCGGCGCTGCCGGATTACGCCGTCAGTCAGACAGCTTCTGACAAGGCAGGCGCCGCCCCTGCTGGTCGCTCTCCCGGGCCAGGTCCAGCAAGGCCATCACCGCCAGGGCCTCGTCGGCCGGCACCGGGTTCTCCCCCTCTCCCCGGATGGCGGCGCAGACACCGCGATAGTAGGCGCCGTAGTCCCCCGCTTCGCCAGCCACGGTCTGCTGCACGAGCTGACCGTCCCGGATCTGGCTGAGCTGGCCGGGGGCGGGATCCACGCCCCAGTCCGCCGCCGGAGGCCGCTTGCCCTCCTTGAGCTGCTCCTCCTGCACGTCCATGCCGAACTTGATGAAGGAGCCCTGACTGCCGTGCACCACGAAGCGGGGCATCACGGCCGACACCAGACAACTGCCGTGCAGAATGACCCGCATCTCGCCGTAACCCAGCACCACATGGAAGTAGTCGTCCGCCAGGGCCCCGGGGCGCTGCTTGCCCAGATCCGCCTGCAACCAGTCCGGCTGACCGAACAGCTGGAGCGACTGATCCAAGATATGAGGGCCGAGATCGAACCAGAGACCGGAGCCCGGGCCGCCCGCCTCGCGCCAGCGCTGGCGCACCTCGGGGCGATAACGGTCGAAGTGGGATTCGAACTGGGCGACTTGCCCCAGCGCCCCCTCCGCCAGCAGACGGCGCACCGTGAGGAAATCCCCGTCCCAGCGCCGGTTGTGGAAGATGCTGAGCAGCCGCTGCTGCTTCTCCGCCAACTCGACCAGCGCCTTCGCTTCGGCCAGATCCAGGGCGAACGGCTTGTCGATCACCACGTGCTTGCCCGCCAGCAGGGCCTCGCGAGCGATGGGGGCATGGGTGTCGTTGGGGGTGGCGATCACCACCAGATCGAGGCTGTCATCGGCCAGCACCTGCTCCAGGGTGCCGACCCGGGTGCCGGGCAACGCGGCCTGTACCTTGGCGGCATCCCGGCTCACCACCCAGCGCAGGGTCAGGCCCGGGGTCGTGGCCAGGAAGGGGGCGTGAAAGGTCTGTCCTGCGAAGCCGTATCCCACCAGGGCGGCGTTGATTGTGTGGCTCATCCGGTTTTCTCCACGGGTCTGTGATCATGCGAGGCAGGCGGGTCGCCTGAAAAAGAGAAGGGGGCTCAAGGCCCCCTGAGTGTGCTCATCAGAGCACAGGATTTATTGCAAACACAAGCGCCGGCCCTGGCGGGTCATCAGCATCACCAGCGGGGGCAGCAGCAGCCACATGTGCAGGGCCAGCTGGCTCAGGGGATCCGGCATCAGCCAACCGGTGATCCCCACCAGGGCGCCGGAGCCGCTCATCTGGAACAGGCCGAGCAGGGCGGCCGCAGTGCCGGCGCAGTGGCCGAAGGGGGCCAGCGCCATACCGGCGGCGGCGCCCAGGATCATCGCAAAGCCGATGCTGGAGAGGAACACCGGGCCCATCATGGCCAGCGGGTGCGGGATGTGCATGGCCAGGGTCAGGGTGATGGCGGAGAGCAGCAGCACCAGCAGGCCGATACGCAGGGTCCGTCTTGGCCCTACCCGGGCGATGAAGCGCGGGGCCAGGAAGCAGGCCAGGATGTTGAGTGCCGCATTGGCGGTGAACCAGTGGCTGAAGCCACTCATGTCCAGCCCCAGGGTCACCATCAGTTGTACCGGTGCCGCCGTCACGTAGGCGAGGATCACCGCCATCGCCAGCATGCACAGCGCCGCGTTGAACAGGAAGCTCGGGGAGCGCAGCACCGGGCTGTAGCGGGACCAGCTGATGAGCGGGCCAGCACTGCTGGTCTCCTCAGGGCGGGTTTCCGGCATCCGCCACAGCAGCCAGCTGCCGACCACGACGGCGTAACCCGCCATGAACCAGAAGTTCGCCGACCAGCCCGCCTTGGCGGTGAGCCAGCCACCCAGCAGGGGCGCCAGTGCGGGGATAAAGCAGATCGCACCGTTCAGATAGGAGATCATCTGACCGCTCTTCTTGGGGCCATAGCTGTCACGGACCACCGAGAAGGCGGCCACCGAGGTGGCGCAGGCCCCGAAGCCTTGCAGCACTCGCGCCAGCATCAGCTCGCCCAGGCTGGCAGCAAAGCCGGCTGCCAGGGCGCTCAGGCCGTAGAGCAGCACGCCCCCCAGGGCAATGGGTTTGCGCCCGTAGCGATCGGCGAGCGGCCCCACCAGCAGTTGCCCCAGCCCCATGCTGAACAGGAACCAGGTGATGGTGCCCTGCATCAGGGTCACTTCGGCCCCCAGCTGCTCGGCCATCTGGGGGATGGCAGGCAGATAGATGTCGATGGCCAGCGGGCTGAACAACACCAGGAGTACAAGCAAAAGAATCAATGGCATCAGTCACCTCAAGCCCTAGGAATATCGATTGGGCCGCGAGTCTACTGACTCAGAGTAATGAATTGAAATGGTATTTAATCACTTCGGTTATTCCCTGCTGGAAACATGTATCTCTTCTACCTCTCAGGGGGTGGAACCCGGATCCCCCGTTGGCACCGGATCCCGGGCAATTGGCGCTTTTACTAAACCCCTCCCCCGCATAGAATGCGCAGATTATTTTTGCGGAGGTGTGTGATGAACAAGCTTGTCCTGGCAACAGGGAACCAGAAAAAGGTGAAGGAATTGGCCGCCATGCTGGCCGATATGAAGATCCAGGTGATCCCGCAGAGCGAGTTTGCAGTCTCCGATGCCGACGAGACCGGCACCACCTTCGTCGAGAATGCCATCATCAAGGCCCGCCACGCCGCCCGCGTCACCGGCCTGCCCGCCGTGGCCGACGACTCCGGTCTGGAAGTGGATCTGCTGCACGGCCGCCCCGGCGTCTACTCCGCCCGTTTTGCCGGTGCCGGTGCCAGCGACAAGGAGAACATCGACAAGCTGCTGGCCGAGCTCAAGGGCGCGCCGGATTACCTGAAAAGCGCCCGCTTCTGGTGCGTGCTGGTCTACATGCGCCACGCCGACGATCCCACCCCCATTATCTGCCAGGCCAGCTGGGAAGGGATGATCATCGACGAACCCCGCGGCCAGCACGGCTTTGGCTACGACCCCGTGTTCTTCGTCCCCGACCACGACTGCACCTCGGCCCAGATGCCGGCGGAACTCAAGAACCAGCTCAGCCACCGTGGCCAGGCCCTGGCCAAGCTCAAAGCGGCCCTGGCGGCGGTCAACTAAAGCGCTGTCTCCCGCCGCGTTGTCATCTACAATGGGGGCCGTCGGCCCCCGTTTCGTTCGCGGCGCCCCGCCCGTTGTCACCGGCAACCAGGGCCACCCGACCCCATTTGATTGTTGAATACTGGAAATCCCATGCTGCAACTGCCGCCCCTCTCCCTCTATATCCACGTGCCCTGGTGCGTCCAGAAGTGCCCCTACTGCGACTTCAACTCCCACGCCCAGAAGGGGGAGCTGCCCCACCTCGAGTACGTGGCGGCCCTGCTGGAGGATCTGGAGCAGGATCTGCACTGGGCCCAGGGGCGCCCCCTCTCCTCCATCTTTATCGGTGGCGGCACGCCGAGCCTGCTCTCCGTCAACGCCATGCAGGCGCTGCTGGACGGGGTGCGCGCACGCATCGAACTCACCGCAGACTGCGAGATTACCATGGAGGCCAACCCGGGCACGGTGGAGGCGGACAAGTTCGCCGGCTTCCAGCGGGCCGGTATCAACCGCATCTCCATCGGGGTACAGAGCTTCCAGCAGGAGAAATTGACCCGGCTCGGCCGCATCCACGGCCCCGAGGAGGCGCGCAAGGCCGCCGAACTGGCCCACGCCATCGCGCTTCCCACCTTCAACCTGGATCTGATGCACGGCCTGCCGGATCAGAGCCTGGACGATGCGCTCTACGACCTGCAGCAGGCCATCGACTGCGCGCCGCCGCACCTCTCCTGGTATCAGCTCACCATAGAGCCGAACACGGCATTCGCCTCCAAGCCCCCCACATTGCCGGAAGATGACACCCTGTGGGACATCTACGAGCAGGGCCACGCCATGCTGACCGCCCAGGGCTATCAGCAGTACGAGATCTCGGCCTATGCCAAAGAGGGGTATCAGTGCCGCCATAACCTCAACTACTGGCGCTTTGGCGACTATCTGGGGATCGGCTGCGGCGCCCACGGCAAGGTGACGGATCTCGCGAGCCAGCAGATCCTGCGCACCGCCAAGGTGAAGCATCCGAAAGGTTATCTGGATCAGAGCCGCCCCTATCTGGACAGCCAATGGCAGGTGAGCGCGGACGATTTGCCCCTGGAATACTTCATGAACCGGTTCAGATTGTTTGAACCCGCCCCCAAGGCGGAGTTCGAGGCCTTCACGGGGCTACCGCTGGAGCGGGTAGAGACCATGCTCGCCATCGCCCGGACCAAGGAGCTTGTCGAGGATCTTGGCGACAGCTGGCAGCTCACCCCCCTCGGCCATCGCTATCTCAATGTGCTGCTCGAACTCTTTATGGACGAGTGAAAACTTGTTCACGATCTTGCTGCGAAGCCGTGATCAAGGTTCATGCACTGCTCGGAATCCTCACGTATGTCTATACGCTCCGGTTCCTGCGCTGCTCTTCACCTTGCTGACAGCTTCTCGCGACAGGTCGTGAGCCAGTTTTGTAAAACCGTGTTTCTACATAACAATCAGGGCGCCCATGGGCGCCCTGATTGTTTTCGTTACAAGGGGTAGAAACCCGCTCAACAGCAGACGCATTGCATCCGCTGTTGGCCGGGCTCCCACCGCTTGCCGTGCTTGGCCTTGCGTTGATAGCTGCCCTTGCCCTTCTTGCTCGGCTCGACCCGGGCCTGGAACAGGGGGGAGGTCACCAGTGCCTTGAGGTGGTTGTCCTGAATGATGCCGCGCTGATGTTCGCAGGCGGGTTCGGCGGTGACACAGGTCACCTTCTTCTTGGCCATATGGGCTCCTTGATGGGGTTGTCGTGTTTGCCTATCGTCCCTGCCTGGAAGGGCAGGTGGCGAAAAACGCGCCGATTGTGCGCCTCTTGCCTCCCCCGTGCAAGCTGTCAGGCGGGGTGATAGATAACCCGCACCAGGCCGCTTGGCAGCACGGCGCTCGACACCGGTCTCAACCCTGCGGGGAGAGGCCCGGTAAAGAGCGGGATCCCGCCCCCCAGGGTGACCGGTACCCAGAACAGGGTCAGCTCGTCCACCAGGGCCCCCTGCAGACCCTGCCTCACCAGCTCCCCGCCATCCAGATAGAGGTGACGGCTTCCTCCCTGCCACAACTCGTCCAGCACCTGCGCCAGCGCCCCCTGCCTGAACGCGACTCGAGGACGGGGGTCGGCGGGCCTGTGGGTCAGTACCACCAGCGGCTTGTCCCCGTAGGGCCACTCGGGAAAGGCGCTCACGATATCGTAGGTGTTGCGCCCCATCAGCAGGGTGTCCGCGCTCGCCATCAGGGCGCTGTAGCCGGTCTCCTCCGGCCCGTCGCCACCATAGGGGGCCAGCCATGCCAGATCGCCCCCCTCCCCGGCGATGAAACCGTCGAGGGAGAGGGCGAGAAAGGCGGAGACCCGGGGCCGACGCAGCTCAGAGCTCATGGTCGTGGTGCTCGTGGCGGGAAGGGGCGCCGGACTCCAGGGTCTCGAGGATGGCGCAGTGCTCCGCCGAGCGCGGGCCGCCGCAGCAGATGTCGGAGAGGGCCTTCAGGTTCTCGCGAAAACGGGTCAGCTCCAGGAGCTTCTGCTCCACCTGTTCGAGCTTGGTGTCGGCCACCGCCTTCACCTCCTGGCAGGTGACCTTGGCCTTGTTGGTGTCGAGGGCGAGCAGCTCGCCGATGTCCGCGAGGGAGAAGCCCACCGACTTGGCGCGGATGATGAACTCCAGCCGCCGCTTGTCCTGCTCCCCGTAGAGGCGATAGCCGGATTCGTTGCGAATGCCCGGCGAGATGAGGCCGTTCTTCTCGTAAAAGCGCAGGGTGTCGGCCTTCACCCCGCACGCCTTGGCCAGTTCACCGATCCGATACATGGTCCTCTCCCCCCGCATGACATTCCCGACATGGTACTCAATATAAACCGGCCTCCACTATCACCTCTTTGCCCGGCGATTGCCAGTCAAAGGCAGGAAAGCAGCAGCTAACCCCTCACTTGCCGGCCATTTATCCCCAAAACACTGAAAAGACAAACGTTTCACAAAAATTCACCAGAAAACGTTTAACGCCGCATCCCACAAGGGTTTGTCTCTTTAAAAAATCCACCACAGGTCACATTTTTTGTGTAGAATACGCGCCCACAAGAGAGCGTCGCGTCAAGCGGGCATTTCCTAAAACGCTTTTGCCAACGGCCGCCCCGGGCGAGAGTGGTTTGCGAAATCCCCCACTTCCATTTATTTGGGGACTCTCTGTGTGTTGAGCCTCGCCTCCCATGGAACGGTCCCCGTTATGCTGAGGACGATAGTGTGATGGAACAAGCTCGACCCATTCGCCGTGCACTGCTGAGTGTGTCTGACAAGACTGGCATCCTGGAATTTGCCAAGGCACTCGACGCGCGTGGTGTGGCCCTGCTCTCCACCGGTGGTACCGCCAAGCTGCTGGCCGATGCGGGCCTGCCGGTGACCGAGGTGTCCGACTACACCGGATTCCCCGAGATGATGGATGGCCGGGTCAAGACCCTGCATCCCAAGGTCCACGGCGGCATTCTCGGCCGGCGCGAGCAAGACGACGCCATCATGGCCCAGCACGCTATCTCCCCCATCGACATGGTCGTGGTCAACCTCTATCCCTTCGCCGCGACCGTCGCCAAGCCCGGCTGCACCCTGGCCGATGCGGTCGAGAACATCGACATCGGCGGCCCGACCATGGTTCGCTCCGCCGCCAAGAACCACAAAGATGTGGCCATCGTGGTCAAGGCTGCCGACTATGACCGCGTCATCCGCGAGATGGATGGCAACCGCAACAGCCTGAAACTGGCCACCCGTTTCGATCTGGCCATTGCCGCCTTCGAGCACACCGCCGCCTACGACGGCATGATCGCCAACTACTTCGGCACCATGGTTCCCTCTTACGGTGACAACAAGGAGGGTGACGAGGAGTCCCGCTTCCCGCGCACCTTCAACAGCCAGTTCATCAAGAAACAAGACATGCGCTACGGCGAGAACAGCCACCAGGCCGCCGCCTTCTATGCCGAGGAGCAGGCCGCACCAGGTTCGGTGGCCAGCGCCATCCAGCTGCAGGGCAAGGCCCTCTCCTACAACAACATCGCCGACACCGACGCGGCGCTGGAGTGCGTCAAGGAGTTCGACCAGCCGGCCTGCGTCATCGTCAAGCACGCCAACCCGTGTGGTGTGGCCATTGGCAGCGACCTGCTGAGCGCCTACGAGCGCGCCTGGCAGACCGACCCCACCTCCGCGTTTGGCGGCATCATCGCCTTCAACCGTGAACTGGATGGTGCCACCGCCAAGGCCATCGTCGAGCGCCAGTTCGTCGAGGTGATCATCGCCCCCACCGTCAGCCAGGCGGCCCGCGAGGCGGTCGCCGCCAAGCAGAACGTGCGCCTGCTGGAATGCGGCCAGTGGACTGCCCCGGCGCAAGGCTTTGACTTCAAGCGCGTCAACGGCGGCCTGCTGGTACAGGAGCGCGATCTGGGCATGGTGACGCTCGGGGATCTGACCGTGGTCAGCCAGCGTCAACCCACCGAGGCCGAGCTGCAGGATCTGCTGTTCTGCTGGAAGGTCGCCAAGTTCGTCAAATCCAACGCCATCGTCTACGCCAAGAACGGCCAGACCATCGGTGTGGGCGCCGGCCAGATGAGCCGCGTCTACTCTGCCAAGATCGCCGGCATCAAGGCCGAGGATGAAGGGCTGACCGTGGCGGGCTCCGTCATGGCCTCCGACGCCTTCTTCCCGTTCCGCGACGGCATCGATGCCGCCGCTGCCGCGGGCATCTCCTGCGTCATCCAGCCAGGTGGCTCGATGCGCGACCAGGAGGTGATCGACGCCGCCAACGAACACGGCATGTGCATGGTGTTCACCAACATGCGTCATTTCCGTCACTGACAGCCCAGGGCCGCCGATGGCGGCCCTGCCTCTTTAGCACCGGATCCTTTCCACTGGCAGTGCCACCGCAGCGCCAGTGAACTCAGACAGAAGCGAGCGAGACGATGAAAGTACTGATCATTGGCAACGGCGGCCGTGAACACGCCCTGGCCTGGAAGGCCAAACACTCCCCCCTGGTGACCCAGGTCTTCGTGGCACCGGGCAATGCGGGCACCCAGCTTGAGCCGGGCATCGAGAACGTCGCCATCCAGGCCACCGACATCGAGGGCCTGCTGGCCTTCGCCAAGGCGAACCAGGTCGGCCTCACCATCGTCGGACCGGAAGCCCCCCTGGTGAAAGGGGTGGTCGATGCCTTCCGCGCCGCCGATCAGACCATCTTCGGCCCGACCGCCGCCGCCGCCCAGCTGGAAGGCTCCAAGGCCTTCACCAAGGACTTCCTGGCCCGCCACGCCATTCCCACCGCCGATTACCAGAACTTCACCGAGGTGGAGCCGGCGCTGGCCTATCTGCGCGAGAAGGGCGCCCCCATCGTCATCAAGGCCGACGGTCTGGCCGCCGGCAAAGGGGTGATCGTCGCCATGACCCTCGACGAGGCGGAAGCGGCGGTGCGTGACATGCTCTCCGGCAATGCCTTCGGCGATGCCGGCGCCCGGGTGGTGATCGAGGAGTTTCTGGACGGGGAAGAGGCGAGCTTCATCGTGATGGTGGACGGCGAGCACGTGCTGCCCATGGCCACCAGCCAGGATCACAAGCGCGCCTTCGACGGCGACACCGGCCCCAACACCGGCGGCATGGGGGCTTACTCCCCGGCGCCCGTGGTGACCGACGAAGTGCACCAGCGCGTGATGGAACGGGTGATCATGCCGACCGTGCGCGGCATGGCGGCCGAGGGCAACGTCTACACCGGCTTCCTCTACGCCGGCCTGATGATCGATGCCGAGGGCAACCCCAAGGTGATCGAGTTCAACTGCCGCTTCGGCGACCCCGAAACCCAGCCCATCATGCTGCGGATGCAGTCCGATCTGGTGGATCTCTGCCTCGCCGCCTGCGCCGGCCAGCTGGATCAGAAGGAAGCCGTCTATGACCCCCGTGCCGCCATCGGCGTGGTGCTGGCGGCGGGTGGCTATCCCGGCGACTACACCAGCAACCACCCCATCAGCGGTCTGCCGGTGGACGAAGTGGCAGGGGAGAAGGTGTTCCATGCAGGCACCCGCCTGGAAGGACACACCAGCCTGACCCAGGGTGGCCGCGTGCTGTGCGCCACCGCCCTCGGCCACACGGTGCAGGAAGCCCAGCAGCGGGCCTATGCCCTGGCTGGTCGCATCCAGTGGGACGGCATCTTCTATCGCAAGGACATCGGTTGGCGTGCCATCGAGCGCGAGCAGGCCGAATAAGGGCCGGATCCCGATCACTCAAAGGGCCTGCGGGCCCTTTTTTTGTTGCACGGCGTCTGTGCGGGCAGTGGAATCGTCCATGGGTGGTGGCTTTCAAAAACAAAAACACCTGAAAAACTCACCTGACTTTAAAAAACCGATGTGTGATAAAAAATGGCAGCATGATTCACTGCCTGCGGACCCCTTCCCGGGCCAGATGCGCGCCCTTGTATCCCCTGCCGGAGGCGAGATCCGGTGGCCGTTCTCTTTCGGCTACATTCCCACAGCAATCCCCTGCACAATTCGTCACAATTGGTCGCACTTTCTTCATACAATGATCGCCCTTTCATGGCATCATGATGCGTGAAACCGCACTCAAATGAGTGCTATAACAACCTGCAATCTCGTCGTCTCATAAGGAAATCCCATGCTGAAAACTGTGCGTCCCCTGCTGCTGCCCCTGATGTTCGGCCTGATGGCCCTGCCTGCCATGGCCGGCGATCTGGAGCAGCCGATGAAGAAGATCGGCTTCAACTACAAGCAGGCCGTCAAGGCCGACGACGCGGCCACCATGGAGAAATACATCAAGGAGATGAAGGCCCAGCTGGACGTCGCCAAGGGCAAGAACATGCCCGCCGCCAAGAAGGAGAAGTTCCTGGAAGGCATGACCGAAGTGCAGACCGAGCTGGATGCCAGCCTGGCAGCCCTCCAGGCCGGTGACGAAGCCAAGGCGCGCGAGCACCTGGCCAAGGTCAACGACCTGAAGAAGGAGTACCACAACTATGCCAAGCAGAAAGGCTGATCCCTTCCACTGGGATCCTCTGGTGCGCCTCACCCACTGGGGTGTGGCGGCCATCTGTATCGGCAACCTCTGGCTCAACGAGGCGGGCGAGGAGTGGCACGAGCGGATGGGATACGCCGTCATGGTGCTCATCGGCATACGCCTGCTGTGGGGGCTCACCTTCGCTCGCGGCCACGCCCGCCTGCGTGCCCTCATCCCGAGCCGGGCGGATTTTCGCCATCAGGCCGACGCCCTGCGCGAACGGACCCCGCCCACCCCTGGCCATCACGGCAGCGGCAAGCTGGCGGTCTGGGCACTCTGGCTGCTGGTACTCGCCACCGCAGGGACCGGCTGGTTCCAGAACACCGAGACCGGCTTCGATCTGGGGGCGGACGACTGGCACGAGTGGTGCACCTGGGCACTCCAGGGCATGATCGCCCTGCACCTGTGCGCCATCGCCTACACCTCCTGGCGCCAGCGCAGCAACCTGGTCACCCGCATGCTGCCAGGGCGTCGTGCCCGGGCCAGTGCCGGGCAGCAGGAACCCAACGTCTGAACGTTCACGGGGCCCCTGTTCATCCCCTTCGCTACCCGCTTGACGGGATCTCGCACCGATCTGCTCCCCTCTGCATCCTCCTGCTGCCACCGACTGGCATGAAAGCATTTTCATTCACATTTCTTAATTAATTCAGCTTGTTCGATTTTCAACCACATCGATTTCATGAATGCTACGGAGCTGAACGAGGTTGTTTGTTGTCCGTTCGACTACACGACAGTGATACGTCAATAACAAGATCGAAGGGAAAATCGTCATGCACAACACACTGTTTCGAACCGCCCTGCTGGCGGCGGCACTCGGCTCTTTCAGCCACACTGCCAGCGCCGAAGGGGTCATGGTTCACCTGTTCCAATGGAAATTCAACGACATCGCCAACGAGTGCGAGACCGTGCTCGGGCCCAAGGGGTTCGGTGGCGTCCAGATCACCCCACCCGCCGAGCACAAGCAGGGCAGCCAGGTCTGGTGGACCGTCTATCAACCGGTCAGCTTCAAGAATTTCAACAGCTTCGGCGGTAGCGAGGCAGAGCTCAGAAGCATGATCGCCCGCTGCAACGCGGCCGGGGTCAAGGTCTATGCCGACGCTGTCTTCAACCAGCTGGCATCGGGTTCGGGCACCGCCACCGGCGGCGGCAGCTACAACTCGGGGCAATACCAATATCCCCAGTTCGGCTACAACGACTTCCATCACAGCGGCGACATCACCAACTACGGTGACAGCAACAACGTCTGGAACGGCGCCCTCTACGGTATGCCGGACCTCAACACCGGCTCATCCTACGTCCAGGATCAGATCGCCACCTACATGAAGACCCTGCTCGGCTGGGGCGTGGCGGGCTTTCGCATCGATGCGGCCAAGCACATGGCGCCGGCCGATGTGAAGGCCATCCTCGACAAGGCGGGCAGCCCCAGGGCCTACCTGGAGGTGATCGGCGCAGGCGGGGAGTCCCCCGACATCCAGCCGGGCCGCTACACCTATATCGACACCGTCACCGACTTCAAATACGGCACCGATCTCGCCGCCAACTTCAACGGCCAGATCAAGAACCTCAAGACCCTGGGCGAGAGCTGGGGCCTGCTCCCCTCCAACAAGGCCTTCGTCTTCGTGGTCAACCACGACCGCGAACGCGGCCACGGCGGTGGCGGCATGCTCACCTTCATGAGCGGTGCCCGCTACGATCTGGCCAACACCTTCATGATGGCCTGGCCCTATGGCTGGAAACAGGTGATGTCGGGCTATCGCTTCGAAAACATGGGCACCTATGAAACCGACAAGGGGGCGCCGGGTAGCACGCCCTGCACGGACAGCCAGTGGAACTGCGAACAGCGCCGACCGACCATCATGAACATGGCCCTGTTCCACAACCGGACCGAAGGCCAGCCCGTCAGCAACTGGTGGGACAACGGCAACAACCAGATCGCCTTCAGCCGCGGTAACAAGGGCTTCGTCGCCATCAACAACGAAAGCGGCAGCCTGGTGGCCTCGGTGCAGACCGGTCTGCCGGCCGGCGAGTACTGCAACCTCCTGGGGGGCAATGACTACTGCAGCGGCGGTTATGTCACCGTCGACGGCAGCGGCAAGGCCAGCCTGAACGTCCCCGGCATGAAGGCGGCCGCCATCATCGCCGGTTGCACCAAGGCCAGCCCCTGCGGCGGTTCCGTCCTGCCGGGCAACAAGTTCAGCAGCATGAACCTGCGCGGCACCCACAACGCCTGGGGCAACACCCCCATGACCGTCGATGCCAACCGTGTCTGGTCCGCCACCCTCACCCTGACCGGCAACGGTGACGCCACCGGTGCCCAGCGCTTCAAGTTCGACGTCTTCGGCAACTGGGCCGAGAACTACGGCGACAACGAAGGGGATGGCATCGCCGACAAGGGCAGCAGCAAGGATATCCTGGTCAGCGGGGTGGGCACCTACCGCATCACCCTGAGCGAGAGCGATCTGCGCTACACGGTCACACCCCTCACCAGCAACCAGGCACCGGTCGCTACCCTCTCCCCCAAAACCCTCAGCGTCAAGGCGGGGGAGAGCGTGGTGTTCGACGCCTCCGCTTCCAGCGATGACGGCGGCGTGGTGAGCTACAGCTGGTCCAGCGGGGGCACCGCCGCCACGGAGACAGTCCGGTTCGATACCCCGGGTACCCATACCGTGACGGTCACCGTGACCGATGCGGAAGGGTTGACCGCCAGTGCCAGCGCCACCGTGACCGTCACCGATGACAACGGCACCTACGCCAGCGTATTGCCCACCCTGAACTTCCGCGGCACCCCCAATGCCTGGGGCTCCCTTGCCATGACACTGGTCGCCGACAATCAGTGGGAAGCCCTGGTCACCTTCAACGGTCAGACCAACCAGCGCTTCAAGTTCGACGTCAAGGGGGACTGGACCCAGAACTACGGCGACACCAACAAGGACGGCGTGGCCGAACTGACCGGCAGTGACATCCTCACCCCGGTCATCGGCCAGTACCGGGTACGTTTCAACGATCAGACCCTGCAATACAGCCTGACTCCGGTGAGCGTCATCTATGCCAAGAATGTCGCCAGCCTCAACATTCGCGGCACCACCAACAACTGGGGCACCACCCCCATGTCCCTGGTCGGGGATCACCTCTGGCAGGCCAGCGTCACCTTCACCGGCAGCGGTGATGGCAACGGCAGCCAGCGCTTCAAGTTCGACGTCAAGGGGGACTGGACCCAGAACTACGGCGACACCAACAAGGATGGCGTGGCCGAGCTGGCCGGGGCAGACATCACCACGGCAGTGGTCGGTGCCTATGTGGTGCGCTTCAACGACCAGACCCTGGCCTACAGCCTGAGCGCCCAGTAGGGCTGGACACACGCCAGGGCCATTGCGCCCCGGCGCCGAACCAGGCCTCCCGCCATCGGCGGGAGGCCTTTTTCATGGCCCCATGACCCGTTCCCCGCCAGCCTGCCGGCAGGCATACTGATCCTTCATCCCCATGCAGGAGCGCATATGAAACAGTTGAACACCCTCAAGGCCGAGGGACGGCTCGAGGAAGCCCGTCAGCACGGTCTGCTGCAACTCATCGCGCACCCAACCCACGCCGAGCTGCATTACGAAGTGGCCGGACTGCACGACATGCTGGGGCGAGAGGCCGAGGCCATTCCGCTCTATCAGAAGGCCGTGTCGCTGGGGCTTGGCGAGGCGTCGCTGCGCGGGGCCCTGCTTGGACTAGGCAGCTCCTATCGCACCACGGGCCGTCATGCCGAGGCGCTGGTCACCTTTGACGAGGCCCTGTCCCGCTTCCCCGATGCCATGGAGTTCAAGGTGTTTCGTGCCATGACCTGCTACAACCTGGGGCGCAGCAAGGAGGGGATGGAGACGCTGCTGGGGATCCTCGCGACCACCACCACGGATCCCGCCCTGCTTCCCTACCGGCGCGCGATGGCACTCTATGCCGAGGATCTGGACAGACGCTGGTGAGCGCCAGAAACGACAAAGCCGCTCAAAAGAGCGGCTTTTTCTGAAAATGGTGGCCCCTGGGGGACTTGAACCCACGACCAATCGATTATGAGTCGACTGCTCTGACCAACTGAGCTAAGGGGCCATTGATGCTGGTTAGCGGCGTGGATTATAGGGGATGGCGGATACCCCGTCCATAGTCAGATCAACCACTTGGCGAGATTTCATCCATATTCAAGCGGTTCCATGACCCCTCTTCACGCCCATGCCAGCACGGATAAAACAAAGCCCCGCACGGCGGGGCTTTTTGTTGCAATGTCAGGCTGACAGAACCCGGGACTACTCGTCCAGGAAACTGCGCAGCACTTCCGAGCGGCTCGGATGGCGCAGTTTGCGCAGGGCCTTGGCTTCGATCTGACGGATACGCTCACGGGTGACGTCGAACTGCTTGCCCACTTCCTCGAGGGTGTGGTCGGTGTTCATGTCGATACCGAAGCGCATGCGCAGTACCTTGGCTTCCCGTGCGGTCAGCCCGGCCAGCACTTCGCGGGTCGCGTTGCGCAGGCTCTCGCTGGTGGCCGCATCCGCTGGCAGAGCCAGGGTGGTATCTTCGATGAAGTCGCCCAAGTGGGAGTCTTCATCATCACCGATGGGCGTCTCCATGGAGATGGGCTCCTTGGCGATTTTCAGTACCTTGCGGATCTTGTCTTCCGGCATGCCCATGCGCATGGCCAGCTCTTCCGGGTTCGGTTCACGACCCATCTCCTGCAGCATCTGGCGGGAGATACGGTTGAGCTTGTTGATGGTCTCGATCATGTGCACCGGGATACGGATAGTACGGGCCTGATCCGCGATGGAGCGGGTAATGGCCTGACGGATCCACCAGGTGGCATAGGTCGAGAACTTGTAGCCGCGACGATATTCGAACTTGTCGACCGCCTTCATCAGACCGATGTTGCCCTCCTGGATCAGATCCAGGAACTGCAGACCGCGGTTGGTGTACTTCTTGGCGATGGAGATAACCAGACGCAAGTTGGCCTCGACCATCTCTTTCTTGGCACGGCGGGCTTTGGCCTCACCAATGCTCATGCGGCGGTTGATGTCCTTGATCTGGGCGATGGACAGACCGGTCTCTTCTTCGATCTGCTGCAGCTTGCCGATGGAACGCAGTACTTCTTCGTCCATCTCGAGCAGACGGGGAGACCACGCCTTGCCGGCCTGCTTCTGGTATTCGAACCAGGCAGTTTCGCACTCGTTGTTGGTGAAGGCCGCGACGAAGGTCTTCTTCGGCATCTTGGCCTGCTCAACGCAGAGCTTCATGATGATGCGTTCCTGCACGCGGACACGCTCCATCATCTCCCGCATATTGTTGACCAGGCGATCGAACTGCTTGGGCATCAGGCGGAATTGACGGAAGACATCGGCCAGCTGGGCGATGGCATTCTGGGTGTCGTCGTGGGCACGACCATTCTGCTGAATGGAGAGACGAGTCACCTCGTACTGGGCACGCAGTTCGCCGAATTTCTCGCGAGCGACTTCCGGATCCGGGCCACCGTCGCCATCATCGTCGGAGTTGTCACCGTCTTCGTCTTCGTCCTCATCTTCGTCTTCGTCTTCGTCGGCGAGGTCGTCCTCGCTGAGCTCGGAGCCGATATGAGTGGCGGTCGGCGCCACGTCATCCACTTCGTTCGGATCGATGAAGCCGGAGATGATGTCGGACAGGCGAAGCTGCTCGGCTTCGTACTTGTCGTACTGTTCGAGCAGATAGGTGATGGCTTCAGGGTACTCGGCGACGGAGCTTTGTACCTGGTTGATACCGTCTTCGATCCGCTTGGCGATGTCGATCTCGCCTTCGCGGGTCAGCAGTTCGACGGTACCCATTTCCCGCATGTACATGCGGACGGGATCGGTCGTGCGACCAATCTCAGATTCAACAGATGCCAGAGCCTGGGCCGCTGCTTCGGCAGCGTCCTCATCGGCGGTACCACCTTCAGCCATGATAAGGTCATCGGCATCCGGAGCGTTTTCAACCACTTGAATGCCCATATCGTTGATCATCTGGATGATGTCTTCGATCTGGTCTGAATCGACAATGTCTTGCGGGAGGTGATCGTTCACCTCGGCATAGGTCAGGTAGCCCTGTTCTTTACCTTTGGCAACGAGGAGTTTAAGCTGAGACTGCGGGGTTTGCTCCATAGAACTCATCCGGTTGGTGTTGCTAGGTTGCGCGTACAGTGCGCTGCTGCGCAAATAGCCAATTCTAATAGAAAACCGCCAGACATGCTATGTCTGGTTGCGGCGTCGGTCATGAGAAACCCCTGCCCGCAGTGTTGTCGGGGCCAGGTGGTTATAAAGTGTTTGCTTTCAATCCCGTCGATTCGGGCAACGCTATTCATATTGGGACTGCTCACTCAAATATCAAGCCCCACTCTCATTTCTTTTCTCAATCTGCACCTCTCTGATCAGCATCATCAGCTCCTGAGTTTCTTCAGAGCTTAGCCCTTCCTGCGCCACCTTGGCCTGCAATTCTTCGATCCGTTGCTTCAGGAAAAGGTTGATGAAACCGACAAAGGTATCCTGCAATTCTCCCAGAATATCGGGCTCCTGGTCGAGCTTTACCTCTTCAAACAGGTCATGCATCGCCAGCTGGGCAAGTATTTCTCCCTCTTTTGTGCCGCGCCAATGCTCCAGCAGGATACCCGTTGTCACTCCCGGCTGGATCAGGATCTGCTGGTGCAGTTGCAGCAGGAAAGGGATCCCCTGCAGGCGCAGCCCGGCCAACTCGGGCATGGCCGGCAGCTCGGCGGTGATCGCCGGATACTGCACCATCAGGGCCAGAGCCCTGCGGATCGGCGTCAGTTTGGTCGCCTTGGGTTTGTTAACTTCCGCCTTGGGCTGGCTGTTGCGGGCAAACAGCTCGGCAATCCGCTGCTTGTTTTCTCCCCAGCGCATCATGCTGGAAAGTCGGGTAATCAACCCCTCGCGAGTGAAACCTTCCGGTACCCGACGAATCAGCTCGGCGGCCTTGTTGGCCACTTCAAACTTGCCTGCCTCACCGGAAAGAGCCGCATCGCGCCCGAGGCGTTCGAACATGAAATCCGCAAACGACTGGGCCTTGTCGAGCAGCGCTTCGAACCCCTCCTTGCCGATCTGGCGTACCAGCGAGTCGGGATCCTCGCCATCCGGCAAAAAGACGAACTTGAGTTCACGGCCGTCCTGCAGGTGGGAGAGCGCGTTATCGAGCGCCCGCCAGGCCGCTTCCCGACCGGCGTTGTCGCCGTCGTAGCAACAGACCACCTCTGCCGTGGTACGGAACAGGGTGTGGATGTGATCGCTGGTGGTCGCAGTCCCCAGTGCCGCCACCGCATAGTCGATGTCGTACTGGCCGAGCGCCACCACATCCATGTAGCCTTCCACCACAAGGATCCGGCGCGGATCCTTGTGTGCCTGCTTGACCTCATAAAGGCCGAACAGCTCTCGCCCCTTGTGGAAGATGGGGGTTTCGGGGGAGTTCAGGTACTTGGGCGTGCCATCCCCCAGCACTCGGCCACCGAAGCCGATGACCCGACCGCGTTTGTCTCGGATCGGAAACATGATGCGATCGCGGAAACGATCGTAGCTGCCCGGGCCGCTGTCACGGGGGATCAGCATACCGCCCGAAATCAGCAGTTGTTCGTGATCCCTACTGGCGCCAAAGCGGCGACGCACCTGATCCCAGTCCCCAGGGGCATAACCGATGTTGAAGCGCTTGACCACCTCGCCAGTCAGGCCCCGGCCTTTCAGATACTCCACCGCCTGAGGCGCGTTCTTGAGATTGCTCTCGTAGAAGCGCGCAATCTGGTTCATCAGCTCGAACAGATCCTTGCTGACGGCTGGTTGGCTATGGCTTGATCCACTCGCCGTTTGCTCACGGGGGACCTGCATACCGTGCAGGCTTGCCAGCTCTTCGATGGCATCGGGGAATTCCAGGCCGTCGTACTCCATGACAAAGCCGATGGCATTGCCGTGGGCACCACAACCGAAACAGTGATAGAACTGCTTCTCCTGGCTGACGGTAAAGGAGGGGCTTTTTTCGTTATGAAAAGGGCAGCAAGCCTGGTAGTTCTTACCGGCTTTCTTCAACCGCACACGGGAGTCGATCAACTCGACTATGTCCGTGCGTACGAGCAGATCATCGATAAAGGATTGCGGGATCCTGCCAGCCATAACCGTCCTGTTTCATTGCATAGGAAATAAAAAAGCCGCGCATTCCAATGGGAAGCACGGCTTCTTCGACCAAACAAGAGAGTTGCCTGTTACGCCAAGCGGGTTTTCACCTGAGCACTGACGGCGCCGACATCGGCACGCCCCTGAATTTTTGGCTTCAAGACAGCCATGACTTTACCCATGTCAGCCATGACGGCAGCACCACTTTCAGTGATGGCTTGCTCGATCAGGGCGGCAATTTCGTCTGCGGTCAGCTGTTGTGGCAGGAACTCCTGCAGCACAACGATCTCGGCGGACTCTTTGTCGGCGAGATCCTGGCGACCGGCAGCTTCAAACTGGCTGATGGAATCGCGACGCTGTTTGACCATTTTGGTCACGACAGCGAGGATCTCTTCATCATTGAGCTCGACACGGGTATCGACTTCACGCTGCTTGATTTCTGCCATCAACAAGCGGATAGCACCCAACCGAGGCTTGTCTTTGGCAAGCATGGCGAGCTTTTGCTGATCCTTGAGTTGATCCTTCAGAGACACGGCATGATCCCTTGATTAGTACAGGCGGATACGACGTGCGTTTTCGCGGGACAGCTTCTTGGCGTGACGCTTGACAGCGGACGCTTTGGCGCGCTTGCGAATGGTAGTCGGCTTCTCGTAGAACTCACGGCTACGAACTTCGGACAGGATACCGGCCTTTTCGCAAGAACGCTTGAAGCGACGCAGAGCAACGTCAAACGGCTCATTTTCACGGACTTTGATTACTGGCATGTGCCTTTCACCTCAGTGATAAATTGTTAGCTGACCTTCAATCGATCAGCATGTCTTAAAATGGTGCGAAATTATACTCTGGACAGGGAATGAAAGTAAACCCGCAGAGATCGCTCTGGTTTAAAAAACCCGCGAAGGTTACCATAGCCGTCTCATTTTAGCAGTGAAATTTTTTAGCAATGCGTGTATTGGGCATAGAGACATCCTGTGACGAAACCGGGATCGCGATCTTCGATGATCAAAAAGGGATCCTTTCCCACCAGTTGTACAGCCAGGTCAAGCTGCATGCGGACTACGGCGGCGTCGTTCCCGAGCTCGCCAGCCGGGACCATGTACGCAAGACGATCCCCTTGATCCAGGCCGCCTTGAAAGAGGCCGGACTTGGCAAGGATGACATCGATGGCATCGCCTATACCGCGGGGCCTGGTCTGGTTGGCGCCATCCTGGTCGGGGCTACCATAGGCCGCTCGCTGGCCATGGCCTGGGACAAGCCGGCCATCGCCGTTCACCACATGGAAGGTCACCTGCTGGCCCCCATGCTGGAAGAAAAGGCACCCGAGTTCCCCTTCGTGGCGCTCTTGGTTTCCGGCGGCCACTCCATGCTGGTTCGGGTCGATGGTATCGGCAGCTATCAGCTGCTGGGCGAATCGATCGACGATGCCGCCGGTGAGGCGTTCGACAAGACCGCCAAGCTGATGGGTCTGGATTATCCCGGTGGCCCGCTGCTCTCCCGGCTGGCAGAAAAGGGCACCACTGGGCGCTTCACCTTCCCCCGTCCCATGACCGATCGCCCTGGGCTCGACATGAGCTTCTCCGGCCTCAAGACCTTTGCCGCCAATACCATAGCAGCCAATGGCGACGACGAGCAGACCCGTGCCGACATCGCCCGGGCGTTTGAGGATGCGGTGGTCGACACCCTGGCCATCAAGTGCCGTCGTGCCCTGAAAGAGACCGGTCTCAATCGTCTGGTCGTGGCAGGCGGCGTCAGCGCCAACCGTCATCTGCGCGCCCAGCTGGCCGAGCTGATGGAGAGCCTCAAAGGTGAAGTCTTCTACCCGCGCACCGAATACTGCACCGACAACGGCGCCATGATCGCCTATGCCGGCATGCAACGCCTGAAAGCGGGAGTCTTCGAACCCCTCGTCGTCAAGGCCGTGCCGCGCTGGCCGCTGGATACCCTGGATCCGGTGTGATCCTGACGATCCACGACAAAAAGAAAGGGGCCTGCGGCCCCTTTTTCATCTTGATGACGGTATTCATACCCGTTTAGTTGGTGCGGAACAGCGCCTCAATGGACAGCCCCTGCCCCAGCAGAATTTCCCGCAGACGGCGCAACCCTTCCACCTGGATCTGGCGCACCCGCTCGCGGGTCAAACCAATCTCGGCGCCCACGTCTTCCAGGGTGGCCGGTTCATAGCCGAGCAGACCGAAACGGCGGGCCAGCACTTCGCGCTGCTTGGGATTCAGCTCCTCCAGCCAGTGCACTATGCTGCTGCGCATGTCATCTTCCTGGGACTCCAGCTCGGGCCCCATGCCGCGCTCGTCGGAAAGTACATCCAGCAGCGCCTTGTCGCGATCGCCACCAATGGGAGTATCCACCGAGGTGATCTTCTCGTTGAGCTTGAGCATGCGATTCACATCGTCCACAGAGCGATCCAGTGCAGAGGCGATATCCTCGGCGGTCGGCTCATGGTCGAGACGATGAGAAAGCTCGCGCGCAGTGCGCAGATAGACGTTCAGCTCCTTGACCACATGGATGGGCAGACGAATGGTACGGGTCTGGTTCATGATGGCCCGTTCTATGGTCTGGCGGATCCACCAGGTGGCATAGGTAGAGAAACGGAAGCCTCGCTCGGGGTCGAACTTCTCGACGGCGCGGATGAGACCGAGGTTGCCCTCTTCGATGAGATCCAGCAGCACCAGGCCGCGGTTGTTGTAGCGCCGGGCAATCTTGACCACCAGGCGCAGGTTGGATTCAATCATGCGCTTGCGCGCCGCTTTGTCGCCACGCAGGGCACGGCGGGCGTAGTAGACTTCCTCTTCGGCCGTGAGCAAGGGGGAGAAACCTATCTCCCCCAGATAGAGCTGGGTGGCGTCCATTACCTTGTTCAGCTCTGGCGCCATCAGTTCATCGGAAATGGTCTCTTCGGCTTCGGCCGCCACTTCCTGAACCTCTTCTTCCTCCTGAACCTCCAGCTCCTCGTCGAACTCTAACTCTGCATCCTGCATTACCAGTTGTTCTTGGCTCATGATATCTCTCCCTGACCTACACCAGAGTAAGACTCAGCTCTCTGAGTTAACGCTTTGGCAAATAGCCCATCGGGTTGATCGACTTGCCTTTGTACCGGATTTCAAAGTGCAAGCGCACATCCGGCGCATCCGTGCTACCCATATTGGCGATAACCGCTCCGCCCTTCACGGTGTCTCCCTCCTTGACCCTCAACTCATCGTTGTGAGCGTAGGCGGAGAGGTAATCATCGTTGTGCTTGAGAATTATCAGCTTGCCATAACCTCGCAGTGCACTGCCCGCATAGACCACTTTGCCGCTGCTCGCAGCGTAAATGGGTTGGCCCTTCTGGCCGGAAATGTCGATGCCCTTGTTGCCTTGTTCCGCAACGGAGAAGCCTTCAACGATCCGCCCTTTGGTCGGCCAATGCCAGGAGAGTGTTGACGAGGAACTGACGGTTTTTTGTTCTTTCGCCTGAGCGTATGCTGTTGACGAGGCAGGAGCAATCGTTTTCTGAGCAATAAATGGTGTGGTCGTACCTGCCGGAGCCGTGGCCAGGGGTTTGGGCCCCGTGCTGGTCACAACCGGTGTGGTTGCTGCCACCATCTGACCACCCGAGGAACCCGAGCCCCCCACATTGAGCACCTGGCCCACGTGCAATGCATAAGGAGCCTGGAGGTTGTTGCGCTGGGCCAAGGCCTGGTTGGAAAGACCGAACTGGCGACCGATGCTGCTCAATGTATCGCCACGGCGCACCTCGTAACTACCAGACCCCGTCACGCTGCCACGACTGACAGGGCTGCCGACGGTTGCCACCGCCATGGGGGCGGAAGCGCCATCGAGCCTGAGCTGCTGGCCGGGATAAATGTTATAGGGGGGAGTGATGCCATTGATGCTGATAAGCGAAGCCACATCCATGCCAGAACGAAATGCAATGGAGTAGAGAGTGTCTCCTTTGACCACGGTGTACCCGTTGCCTGCAATGCCGGGCTTGGTCATACCTTGACGCACGGGGATGGTCGAAGCGACCTGATCATTGCCCAGGCTGTGCACCGGAGCCGCAGTCTTGCTGGAGGAACAGGCAAGCAGCAGCCATGACAACACGACGACACCGCTACCTTGCCAAACACGCGAACACATAGTGGATCCTTAACGACTAAACCAGAAATAGGCCGCAACGGCCAAACCAATACAGAGCCAGCCCAGCACATCCACATAGTGCATCAGCTTGCGCTCCATCTTCTCGCCGCCCCAGCGCATCAGACCTGCAACCAGGAAGAAGCGCATGCCACGACCGATCAGCGAGGTCAGGATGAAAGGCAACAGTGCCATGTGGAGCAAGCCAGCCGTGACGGTAAACACCTTGTAGGGGATCGGCGTGAAGCTGGCAATAAAAATAACCCAGATGCCCCACTGCGCGAACCACTGCTCGGCCAGGGCAATCTTGTCCTCATAGCCAACCGAGGTCACCAGCGGCTGCACCACTGGCTCCCACAGGGCATAGCCGAGCAGATAACCAAACAGGGCGCCCAGCACCGACAAGAGGGTAGCCAGCGCGGCATAGTGCCAGGCGCGATGAGGTTTGCCGAGCGCCATGGGCGCCAGCATCACATCCACCGGGATGGGCCAGAAGATGGATTCAATAAAGGCGGTGATGGCCAGATACCAGGGGGCATACTTGTGGCGTGCCCACTGCATCACCAGAACATAAAGGCGGGAAAACAACTTCACTCGACATCTCCGTCAATCAGGGGAACGAAACGTACCGGCTCCAGAATCCGGCTGGTGAGCTGGGAGCCCGATCGCTCGATGAGCTGCAGGGTCTGCTGGCCATCACCCACCGGCAACACCAGACGACCACCGTCAGCCAGCTGATCGGTCAGGGCCTTGGGGACCTCACTGGCCGCCGCCGTCACCAGAATGGCGTCGAAAGGGCCCTTGTTGGGCCAACCTAGCCACCCATTGCCGTGCTTGGCCGACACATTGTGCAGATCGAGCTGGCGCAATCTGCGCCTAGCCTGAAACTGCAGCGACTTGATCCGCTCCATGGTGTAGACATGCTCCACCAGGTGGGCCAGTACCGCCGTCTGGTAGCCCGATCCCGTCCCGATCTCCAGCACATGGGCCGGATCGTTCTGGATCAGCAGCTCGGTCATGCGCGCCACGATGTAAGGCTGGGAGATGGTCTGCCCATGGCCGATGGGCAGGGCCGTATTGTCCCAGGCCTTGTGGGCCATGGCCTCGTCCACAAACAGCTGGCGCGGCACCTTCGCGATCGCCGCCAATACGCGGAAATCGCGGACATCCTGGGCAATCAGTTGATTCAACAGGCGCTGTACTATCACAACGTCATCCCTGCAGATCCAGCCACGCGCCCAGGGTCGACAGACTGCCGTAGGCCGTCATGTCGATGGTCAGGGGAGTGATGGAGACATAACCCTGCTCGATGGCGGCAAAGTCCGTTCCCTCTCCCGCATCCTGCTGGTTGCCGGGGGGACCAATCCAGTAGACCGGCTGACCACGGGGATCCTCGGTGCGGATCACCGACTCCGCCCGGTGGCGATTGCCAAGGCGCGTCACCCTGATCCCCTTGATCTGCTCAAGCGGCAGGTCAGGCACATTCACGTTGAGGATCTGATCCGCAGGCAACGGATGCACCATCAGCCCCCGCACCAGCTGGGCGGCGTAGTGGGCCGCACTGGCGAAATGGGTCTTGCCCACCAGCGATACGGCGATGGAGGGGAAACCAAGATGACGCCCTTCCGTCGCGGCCGCGACCGTCCCCGAGTAGATGACGTCATCCCCCAGATTGGCCCCGTGATTGATACCGGCCACCACCATGTCGGGCTCAGGGCGCAGCAGTTCGTTGACCGCCAGATGAACGCAGTCGGTCGGCGTCCCCTTGACCGCATAACTCTTGATGCCGTGAAAACTGGACGCATCGAGGCGGGTGACCCGCAGCGGCACTTCCAGCGTCAGGGAGTGGCTGGCACCGCTGCGGTTGCGATCCGGCGCCACCACCACGACCTCGCCACAGGCACGCAACGCCTCGCTGAGGGCGCGAATGCCCTCGGCGTGTACCCCATCGTCATTACTGACCAGAATTCGCATCGGTTGAGTTCCTGAAACCGTGATCGGCCTCTTCGGCCTGCATTAACTCTCGTACCACGCTGGTGGCAAAGGCACCGGCAGGCAGGAAGAACGACAGGGTCAGCACCGCGTCCTCCCGTTGCCAGCTCATCTGCTCCGGCTTGAGCAGCAGCGGGCGCCTGTCCTGATCCAGCCCAGCTTTCTCCAGCCCCTCGCACCAGTCACCATAAGGAGCCAGCACTTCTTGCTCGAACTCGGCGGCAGCACCCTGGCTCGCCAGACGGCCACGGCCCCACTGGGGAGCGGTCAGTTGCACGTCTCCGGAGGCAAGGCGTGCTTCCAGCTCGGGGGTCACGCTCTCTTCACTGAAGATGGAGTGGCTGCCCTTGAGCATCACGCAGTCGCCAGCCAGCAGCTGATGGGCCAGTCCCTGCTCGATGCGGGCGCTGACGATGGCATTGAACAGCATGCTGCGGGCGGCGGACAGATAGAGGGAGCGCTTGTTGCGATCCTTGATCCGTTTGCCGGCGAACATCGCCTTGGCGGCCTCCAGGTTGTTTCCACCGCGGCCGAAACGCTGCTCGCCGTAGTAGTTGGGAACCCCCTGGGTTGCAATCGCCTGCAGACGGGATTCCAGCCCGTCGGCCTGCTCCAGCCCGGTGAGGCGCAGGGTGAAGTGGTTGCCCTTGAGATAGCCGACCCGCAGCTTCTTGTTGTGGCGCTTCACCTCAAGGATCCGGATGTTGTCGTTCTCGATGACCGAGAGATCCGGCTCGCCCTTGCCCGGCAGATGGATGCCGAACCACTGTTCGGTCACCGCATGGCGATCTTTCAGACCAGCCCAGGTCACCGCATTGCGGGCAACCCCGGCCGCATCGGCCAGCAGGCCAGCCACCCAGGCGGTATTCTCGCCGGTTTTGCGTACCCGGACGAAGATGTGTTCCCCCTCGCCGCAAGGTGCAAACCCGAGATCTTCATTGACCACGAAGTCGGCGGCCTCGGCCTTGAGGATGCCGCGAGCAGTGGGCGTCCCGTGCAGATAGGCAAGTTGTTCAAGCATCATTGTTTCACCAGCAAGACGACGGCTTCGGTGGCGATCCCTTCCTTGCGCCCCGTGAATCCAAGTTGTTCGGTGGTGGTCGCCTTGACGTTCACCCGGTCCAAGTCACATTGCAGATCCGCGGCCAGCACGGCGCACATGGCGTCGATATGGGGGGCCATCTTGGGGGCCTGGGCGATGATGGTCACATCCAGGTTGCCGATGGCATAACCTGCGAGCTGCACGCGGGCAAAGACATCCCGCAGCAGGATGCGGCTGTCGATGCCCTTGAATTCGGCGGCGGTATCGGGGAAGTGGCGGCCGATGTCGCCGGCGCCGATGGCCCCCAGCAGGGCATCGCTCACCGCATGCAACACCACGTCGCCATCGGAGTGGGCCAGCAGGCCCTGTTCATAGGGCACTGCCACCCCGCCCAGCATGCAGGGGCCGACCCCGCCAAACTTGTGAACATCAAAACCATGTCCGATCCGCATCATGCTTGCGCCCTCCTCAATACACGGAAATCTGTCTCATCAAAACCATGTCCGGTGCGGATCATGCCTGCTCCTCTGGGGATGAATCGGGTCGTGCCGACCGGCACGCACGTTGTTGCTGTAAATAGAGCCCGGCCAGGGAGAGATCTTCCGGCCGGGTCACCTTGATGTTGTCGGCCCGCCCTTCCACCATGCGCACGGGGAAACCGGCGCGTTCCATGGCGGAGGCTTCATCGGTGATGGCGGCGCCGAGCGCCAGCCCCTCCTCCAGCGCCCGCTTGAGGGGGCGGACCAAAAACATCTGGGGCGTCAGGGCATGCCAGAGCTGCTCGCGATCCACGGTGGCGAGGATATTGCCGGCCGCATCGGTGCGCTTCATGGTATCGCGCACCCGGCTGCCGAGGATGGCACCGCCAGAGGCCATGGCGGCAACAATGAGCGCATCGAGATCCTCATGGGTCAGACAGGGCCGGGCGGCGTCATGCACCAGTGCCCACTCCCCTTCTGCCACGTGCAACGCATTGAGCACGGAGAAGGCGCGCTCGCTTCCCCCTTCCACTCGCAGCACCCGCGGGTCAGTGGCCACGGTCAAGGTCTCAAACCAGCTGTCGTGGGGCGCCAGCGCCACGATCACACGGGCGATGGCGGGATGGGAGAGCAAACGCTCCAGGGTGTGCTCCAGAATGCATTTCCCTGCCAGGGACAGGTACTGCTTGGGGCAACTGGCCCCCATGCGACTACCAATACCGGCAGCCGGGACGATGGCGGTCAGGCCGCTCAGGCTATCAGTCATCGTAGGGGGCACCATCAGGCTCCGTCACCTGATCCTTTTCTTTGGGAATGATTCGGTAGAAGGTCTCGCCCTGCTTGATATAGCCAAGATCGTTGCGCGACAACTCCTCGATGGCCTCAAGGCCAGAGGTAAGATCGTCGATTTCCCGGTAAATCAGACTGTTGCGATCCTTGAGTACCAGGTTGTCCTGTTGCTGCCGCTCGATGGCGGTGGAGAGTTCCCGATAGTCGGAGAGGCCGTTTTTCCCCAGCCAGAGGTCATATTGCAGCCCTCCCAACAGGAGGAGCAGGATAAGAGTGAGTAGCCGCATGCACTGAGTCTCCTTCAAGCGGCCTAGTTTCCCATATTCGCAGGCAAGACAAAAGAAAGCCTGTGTGCCGGATGGGTTGGTCGGAATAAAAAATGCAGGTCGCACACGCCCATAAGCGCAGAACGAAAAAGCCCCGCCAGATGGCGGGGCTTTGTGAAGCATGAACGCAGGCGAAAATTAAGCCTGGTTCTTCACTTCTTTCAGACCACGGAACGGAGCCTTGGCACCCAGGGCTTCTTCGATACGGATCAGCTGGTTGTACTTGGCAACACGGTCAGAACGGCTCATGGAACCGGTCTTGATCTGGCCAGCAGCGGTACCCACAGCCAGGTCGGCGATGGTCGCGTCTTCGGTCTCACCGGAACGGTGGGAGATGACGGCAGTGTAGCCAGCGTCTTTGGCCATCTTGATGGCAGCCAGAGTTTCGGTCAGGGAACCGATCTGGTTGAACTTGATCAGGATGGAGTTGGCGATGCCGTTGTCGATACCGCGCTTCAGGATCTTGGTGTTGGTTACGAACAGGTCGTCACCCACGATCTGGATTTTCTTGCCCAGTTCGGCGGTCTGGTAGGCGAAGCCTTCCCAGTCGGATTCGTCCAGGCCATCTTCGATGGAGACGATCGGGAACTTGGTGGTCAGGTCAGCCAGGAAGTCGGAGAAACCGTTGGAGGTGAAGATACGACCTTCGCCCTTCAGGTTGTACTCTTTCTTCTCTGCGTCGTAGAACTCGGACGCAGCGCAGTCCATGGCCAGGGTGATGTCGGTGCCCAGTTTGTAACCGGCAGCGGCAACAGCTTCAGCGATCACTTCCAGCGCTTCGGCGTTGGATTTCAGGTTCGGAGCGAAACCACCTTCGTCACCGACGGCAGTGTTGTAGCCCTTGGACTTCAGCACTTTGGCCAGGTTGTGGAACACTTCTGCGCCCATGCGAACGGCTTCTTTCAGGGTCTTGGCGCCAACCGGCTGGATCATGAACTCCTGGATGTCGACGTTGTTGTCAGCGTGCTCACCACCGTTGATGATGTTCATCATGGGCAGCGGCATGGAGTAGACACCCGGGGTGCCATTCAGCTCGGCGATGTGGGCGTACAGCGGCATGCCTTTGGCAGCAGCGGCAGCTTTGGCGTTGGCCAGGGAAACAGCCAGGATGGCGTTGGCGCCGAACTTGGATTTGTTCTCGGTACCGTCGAGGTCGATCATGATCTGGTCGACAGTGGCCTGGTCCTTGGCATCTTTACCCAGCAGAGCCTGAGCGATCGGGCCGTTGACGGCTTCGATGGCTTTCAGCACGCCTTTACCCAGGAAACGGCTCTTGTCGCCGTCACGCAGTTCCAGCGCTTCGCGGGAACCGGTGGACGCGCCAGACGGAGCGGCTGCCATACCAACAAAACCACCTTCCAGGTGAACTTCGGCCTCAACGGTCGGGTTACCACGGGAGTCGATGATTTCACGACCGATCACTTTAACGATCTTGGACATGTGTATTTCCTCAGGTTTCGTAAAAAAACAACAAAAATATGCCAAAAAAAGCGGCTGTGGCACAGAGCCCCAACCGCATTTATTTTCAATTACTTCAAATTACGCTTCTGATACTCGCCCGCCGCCTTCACAAAACCGGCGAACAGGGCGTGGCCATCACGGGGAGTCGAGGTGAACTCCGGGTGGAACTGCGCGGCCACGAACCAGGGGTGATCCGGGATCTCGATGATTTCCACCAGCTTCTTGTCGGCGGAGAGACCGGTCACCTTCAGACCTGCCGCTTCAATCTGCGGCAGCAGCTTGTTGTTCACTTCATAACGGTGACGGTGGCGCTCGTAAATGGTCGGGCTGCCGTACATCTGACGGACCTTGGAATCTTCCACCAGGTGGCAGAGCTGGGAGCCCAGACGCATGGTGCCGCCCAGATCGGACTTCTCGGTCCGGGTCTCGACGTTGCCTTCATCATCCACCCACTCGGTGATGAGACCGACCACGGGGAACGGGCTGTCTTTCTTGAACTCGGAGGAGTGAGCCCCTTCCATGCCCGCCACGTTGCGGGCGTATTCGATCAAGGCAACCTGCATGCCCAGGCAGATACCGAGGTACGGGATCTTGTTCTCGCGGGCATATTTGGCGGCCAGAATCTTGCCTTCCACGCCGCGTTCGCCGAAGCCACCTGGTACCAGGATCGCATCCAGACCTTCCAGCAGCTCGGCGCCACGGGTCTCGATGTCCTGGGAGTCGATGTACTTGATGTTGACGGAGAGACGGGTCTTCAGGCCACCGTGCTTGAGCGCTTCGTTGACGGACTTGTAGGCGTCCGGCAGGGAGACATACTTGCCCACCATGCCGATGGTGACTTCGGCAGTCGGGTTGGCCTCTTCATAGATGACCTGTTCCCACTCGGCCAGGTCGGCTTCTTTGCACTCGATGCCGAAGCGCTCGGTGATGTAGCCGTCCAGACCCTGGGATTTCAGCAGCGCCGGGATCTTGTAGATGGAGTCGACATCCTTCATAGAGATGACGGCGCGCTCGGGCACATTGCAGAACAGGGCGATCTTGGCACGCTCGTTGGCCGGAATGGCGCGGTCGGAGCGGCAGATCAGCACATCCGGCTGGATACCGATGGAGAGCAGCTCCTTCACGGAGTGCTGGGTCGGCTTGGTCTTCACCTCGCCGGCGGCGGCCAGGTAAGGAACCAGGGTCAGGTGCATGAACATGGCATTGTTGCGACCCACGATGGCCGCCAGCTGACGAATGGCTTCAAGGAATGGCAGGGACTCGATGTCGCCCACGGTACCGCCCACTTCGACGATGGCAACCTGATGACCTTCGGCACCGGCAATCACCCGCTCCTTGATGGCGTTGGTGATGTGCGGGATCACCTGGATGGTGGCGCCCAGATAGTCACCACGACGCTCCTTGCGCAGCACGTCTGCATAGATGCGACCGGTGGTGAAGTTGTTGCGGCGGGTCATCTTGGTGCGGATGAAACGCTCGTAGTGGCCCAAATCCAGATCGGTTTCGGCCCCGTCCTCGGTTACGAACACTTCACCATGCTGGGTCGGGCTCATGGTGCCCGGATCCACGTTGATGTACGGGTCCAGTTTCATGATGGTCACATCCAGACCACGGGCTTCCAGAATGGCTGCCAGAGAAGCTGCGGCAATGCCTTTGCCGAGGGATGAAACAACGCCACCAGTCACAAAAATATATTTGGTCGTCATGCTGAACCTGAAAGAAGTTTAGGGAATTTTAAGGGGTGCTTCGGGGATGAAGCAGGACGGGGAAACAGTATACCAAAACCCCCACTCCCAAACAATGAACAAAAATCTATCAGGCTCCCCGCCGCCCCGTCTTGCGCCAAATCAACTTTGCTCGGTTTCCTTGGCCTTGTTCCAGGCCTCGTCCAGCTTCTCCAGGGAGCAATCCGTCATTTTCAGACCTTCTGCGGCAATAAAGTGTTCAACCTGACGAAAACGACGCTCAAACTTGGTGTTGGCACCCCGCAGCACCTGCTCCGGATCCTTGCCCAGATGGCGCACCAGATTGACGGTGGCGAACAGGAGATCGCCGAGCTCGTCGCTCACCCGAGTCTCGTCCACGTCTACCATCAGCGCCTCTTCCATCACCTCTTCGATCTCCTCGTGGATCTTGTCCACCACGGGCCCCAGGGTCTTCCAGTCAAAACCGACGGTGGCGCAGCGCTTCTGGATCTTGGCTGCCCGGGTCAGGGCAGGCAGGGAGAGGGGGATATCGTCCAGCACGCTCTCCTTGTCGAGCGCCGCACGCTCTTTCGCCTTTTCCGCCTCCCAGTTCGCTTTGACCGCCTTCTCGTCACCGAGATCGGCATCGGAGAAAACATGGGGGTGGCGGCGAATGAGCTTCTCGCTCACGGTATCGATGATGTCGGCAAAGTCGAACAACCCCTGCTCCTTGCCGAGCTGGGCATAGAACACGACCTGGAACAGCAGATCACCGAGTTCCCCCTTCAGCCCTTGCCAATCTTCGCTCTCGATGGCATCCGCCACCTCGTAGGCCTCCTCCAGGGTGTGCGGCACTATGGTCTGGAAGCTCTGCTTCAGATCCCAGGGGCAGCCCCCGTTCGGGTCACGCAATCTGGCCATGATGTCGAGCAGTTGGGGAAGGTCGTAGCGTTGGGACATGGGCAACTCACTTTCGATTCAGTAAATGGGGTTCATGAATATCCGCTCACGCCACTGTTCCAGATGATATGGAGCCATGGCGGACGGAGATGGGGCGCATGATATCCGTCTTCAATGCTCTACAAGGAGGGAGAAAATGCAGACCGGCCACTGGGGCCGGTCGGTTGAGCATTACAGCCGCTTGGCGCTGATCACGTCGTTGAGCTGACTGAGCTTGGCCAACGCCCGGTTGAAGGCGTTGATGTTGTAAATCTCCAGCTCCATGTCTATTTCGGCGGTCTGCTCGCGCACGTTGGAGCGCGAACGCACTCCCATCACGTTGATCTTCTCGTTGGCGAGCACGGTGGTGATGTCGCGCAGCAGGCCGGACCTGTCGTTGGAGAGAATGCGGATGGTGAGACCGTAACCGCCGGAGTAGTTCTCCCCCCAGACCGCATCGATCAAGCGCTCCGGGTTGCGACGCGACAGCTCCTTGAGCTGCTCGCAATCCTCCCGGTGGATGGAAACCCCCCGTCCCATGGTGATGAAGCCCTGGATGGCGTCCCCCGGGATGGGCTGGCAGCAGCGGGCGATGTGAGTCATCAGGTTGCCCACCCCTTCCACTACTATGTGATCCTTGGGTTTGGGGCGGAAGGGCACATTGGCCTTCTGCTCCAGCTTCTCCAGCAGACGGCGATCTTCTTCTTCCGCCGTCGGCTTGTTGTAGCGGGTGTCCAGATAATTGAGCAGCTGGTTGATGCGGATGTCGCCGCTGCCGATACCGGCCAGCAAATCTTCCAGCTCCTCCGCATGGAAGCGCTCCAGCACCACCTTGTCCACCTTGGATAGGGTGAGGTTGTGTCTGTCCAGCTCTTTCTCCAGCAGCTCCTTGCCGGCGGCGATGTTCTTGTCCCGGTCCAGCTTTCTGAACCAGGTGGCCACCTTGGCCCGCGCCCGGCTGGAGCGCAGGAAGCCGGCGTTCGGGTTCATCCAGTCGCGGCTCGGGTTCGGCTCCTTCTGGGTGATCACCTCAACCTGATCACCGGTTTGCAGCGTATAGGTGAAGGGCACGATACGACCGTCGATCTTGGTGCCGATGCAGCGGTGACCGATCATGCTGTGCACGTGATAGGCGAAGTCGAGCGGCGTCGCCCCTGCCGGCAGGTCGATGACATCGCCCTTGGGAGTGAAGACATAAACCCTGTCCTCGAACACCTGACTGCGCAGATCGTCCAGCAAGGAGCCGCTCTCCGAGAGGTCCTCCTGCCAGGCGAGGAGTTTGCGCAGCCATTCGATCTTGTCTTCGAAGGTGCTGGTCTTGGCAGCGGCCTGGGCCCCTTCCTTGTAGCGCCAGTGCGCAGCCACACCGAGCTCCGCATCCTGATGCATCTGCTCGGTACGGATCTGGATCTCCACTGTCTTGCCCTCCTCCCCCACCACCACGGTGTGGATGGACTGGTAGCCATTGGGCTTGGGGTTGGCGACATAGTCGTCAAATTCGCGGGGAATATGGTGGAAATGGGTGTGAACGATACCGAGCGCCGCGTAGCAATCCTGCAGCCGCTTGGTGATCACCCGCACCGCGCGCACATCGAACAGCTCGTTGAATTCGAGGTGCTTCTTCTGCATCTTGCGCCAGATGCTGTAGATGTGTTTCGGTCGGCCATAGACCTCGGCCTCGACGCCGGCCTCGGCCAGGGCATCGCGCAGGGACTGCACGAATTCGCGGATGTAGCGCTCGCGGTCGAGCCGTTTCTCGTCCAGTTGCTTGGCGATCTGCTTGTAGGTATCCGGGTGCAGGTAGCGGAAGGCGAGATCCTCGAGCTCCCACTTGAGCTGACCGATACCGAGGCGGTTCGCAAGGGGAGCATAGATGTTGGTGATCTCCTGGGCCATCAGCACCCGGGTCTCCTCATCCGCTTTCTTCGCCTCACGCAGGCAGGCGATGCGCTCCGCCAGCTTGATGACCACGGCGCGCACGTCCTCGACCATGGCGAGCAGCATGCGGCGCACGTTGTCCACCTGCTCCGGCGAGGTTTCGCTGCGGTGAAGGGTTTGCAGGGAGCGGATGGCCTCCATCTCCAGCACCCCTTCCACCAGCTTGGCGATCTTGGGGCCGAAGTCCTCGTTCACCTTTTCCTGGCTGATGAGACCGGCTTCGACGAAGGGATAGAGAATGGCGGCCTTGAGGGTGGCGAGATCCATGCTGAGCATCAGCAGGATGCCCACCATCTCGACCCCGCGCACCAGCAGGCGGTTGGTGAGCGCTTCGTCACCCAGGGTCAGGCAGTACTGGTAGACGGTTCGCAGCTGATTCTTGTCACTTTCACTCAGGGTAAGGGAACTGACCCACTCATCCAGAGTGAAATTGTCTTTCAAATGAATATCGCGCACCGCAACCATGGTATCAATCCTTAAAAGTGTGGGGTCGAAAGCCGATGCTCTCCTCATCCCCTCATCAACTGATGACTGCCTCAAATGGGGATGCATGAAAGAGTTTTCAAGGCATGTCACCGCGCAAGGTGACAGGGCTCTTCCCCGCATCCGATCCACTATCGACGACCTAGATTACCCTAATCACTCCCGCTCAAACAGCGCTGCCGCCGCTGGAAAACCAAGATAACCGCATGCTGCCCTGCCCATTGAAGGCAGCGAGAAACACCTGTTTTACCTCACTCTGGCAGCATCATGCACATCGAAAAATCATCACGACCGCATCTTGATTCACCCAGAATAATGCGGTCGTCTCGACTCAGCCTCGTTCGAACAGCGCCATGGACTCCAGATGACCAGTGTGGGGGAACATGTCCAGCATCCCCAGACGGGTCAGCTTGTAGCCCCCCTGCACCAGCACCTGACTGTCACGGGCCAGGGTGACCGGGTTACAGGAAACATAGACCACCCGTTTGGGGGAAAGTGCCACCACGTGGCTCATCACCTCCAGCGCCCCGGGTCTGGCCGGATCCAGCAGTACCAGATCGAATCCTTCCCGGGCCCAGGACATGCCCACGATGTCACCGCTCAAGTCCGCCTTGTAGAAGCGGGCGTTGTCGATGCCGTTGCGGCGGGCATTCTCCTGTGCACGCGTCACCATGGCGAGCTCCCCTTCCACCCCCACCACTTCGCGGGCCTGACGGGCCAGCGGCAGGGTGAAGTTGCCGATGCCGCAGAAGAGGTCCAGCACCTTGTCATCCTTGCCTGCGTCGAGCCAGCTCAATGCCTGCTCCACCATGCGCTGGTTGACGGGCCCGTTGACCTGGATGAAGTCGCCGGGAGCGAATGCAAGAGACAGGCCATCCAGCGTGTAACTTGGCTGAGACTGTTGACGCAGAGGTTCGATCTGCTCGTCCGCCGCCTGCAGATAGAGGTCTATCCCCTGGGCGGTGGCAAACTCAGTCAAGTGCGCCCGATCTGCCTCGGTGGGGCGACCGGTGTGGCGCAGCAGCATCAGAATGCCCTGCTCCCCCTTAATGAGTTCCGCATGGCCCAGTTCGCGCTGGCTCTTCAACCGGTTGAGGCATTCGCGCAGAGGGGCGATAAGAGCAGAGAGGGGCTCGGCCAGCACAGGACAGCCGGCAATCTCTACCAGATCGTTCGACTGGCGACGACGAAAGCCCACCCGGGTGCAGCGACCGTTCTTGTCAAACTTGATGGCCAGACGGCAGACCCGGCGGTAGGCGCGGGACTCCCCCGTCAGCGCAGGTGCCAACGCTGGCGCCTGGATGTTGCCAAGGCGCTCGAACAGGCTGACCAGTCCCGCCTCCTTGGCCGCCAGCTGATCTCCCTCTCCCAGGTGCTGGGCACTGCAACCGCCACACTCGCGATAGTGGTCGCAGAAGGGGGCAACCCGGTTGACCGCCGGGGTCACCACCTGTTGCAGGGCGGCGTGGGCATAGTGCTTCTTGTCGTCGATGATGCGGGCCTTGATGGCCTCGCCGGGCAGCGCCCCTTCGACGAAGATGGCCTTGCCTTGATGACGGCCGACGCCGACACAGTGGTGATCCAGACTGTCTACCGTAAATTCAATACGTTGGGGCTGGGTGGATTTCTTTTGGGGCTTGAAAAACTGGGCCATAAAACTTGGTGCCTATAGGTGGCTATGTCATGATTGTGGAATCTGCGGCAGACCATTGTCCCACAAGAATAATCGTATGACCAAATACGGCCTGAGGGCCCCAGCCGCGGCATCCGCCCCATCGTCCATTCTGACCAAAAGTGGCCCATTGATATGACCGGATACGGCCTGAGACCCCGTACAGCGACAATGACTGTATTGCCTGCCCGACCCCGGTGCCTGCATGCGCCCCGGATCATGGCTTCTCTTGCGAAAGGCGGGTCGGCGGCATGACCAAGTACGGTCTCAGGGCCCGGGTGCTGGCCTTCACCATCTTGCCGACCCTCATCATTGGCGGCCTCATCGCCGGCTATTTCACCTTCCACCGCTATCAGCAGCTGGAAAACAACCTCATCGATCAGGGCATCAACATCATCGAGCCCCTGGCCATCGCCAGCGAATACGGCATGACACAGCACAGCCGCGAATCCCTCAAGCGGCTGATCGGGCTCACCCATCGCAAAAACTCGCCCTTCATCAAGTCCATCGCCGTCTTCACCCAGGAGAACCAGCTGTTCGTGACGTCCAACTATCACAGGGACTTCAGCCAGCTTCGTCTGCCGGACGGCAGCGTCATCCCGGCCCTGACCAGCGTCTCCGTCAACGGCGATGACATCATACTGCGCACCCCCATCCAGGCAGAGACCAGCCTGGACGGCTTCCCGCTGCCAAGCGACCTGGAGCCGCCGGTCATTGGCTACATCTCCATGCAACTCGCCACGGACAGGGCCATCGTCCTGCAGTACCGCGACGCCTTCTTCGCGGTCATCATCGTGCTCATCGGGCTGGCCATCAGCGCCCTGTTCGGCTTCCGTCTGGTCAAGAGCGTGACCCAGCCCATCACCGACATGGTGCAGGCGGTGCACCGGATCAGGGAGGGGCGACTCGATACCCGGGTCAGCGGCCAGCTCACCGGCGAGCTGGACATGCTCAAGAACGGCATCAACGCCATGGCCAAGGCGCTCTCCGAATATCACGAGGAGATGCAGCAGAACATCGATCAGGCGACGTCGGATCTGCGGGAGACCCTCGAGCAGATCGAGATCCAGAACGTCGAGCTCGACATGGCGAAGAAGCGCGCCCAGGAGGCGGCCAGGGTCAAGTCCGAGTTTCTCGCCAACATGTCCCACGAGCTGCGCACCCCGCTCAACGGGGTCATCGGCTTCACCCGCCAACTGCTCAAGACCAGTCTGACCCCGAGCCAGACCGACTACATGCAGACCATCGAGAAGTCGGCACGCAACCTCCTTGGGATCATCAACGACATCCTCGACTTCTCCAAGCTGGAGGCGGGCAAGCTGCAGCTCGAGCACATCCCCTTCAGCCTGCGGGACACCCTCAACGAGACCATGCACCTGCTGGGGCCGAGCGCCCACGACAAGCAGCTCGAACTCTCCCTCCAGGTGGATGCCGCCGTGCCGGACTACCTCACCGGCGACCCCATGCGCCTGCAGCAGGTGCTCACCAACCTCACCGGCAACGCCATCAAGTTCACCGAGCGCGGCAACGTGGACGTGCGTGTCGAGCAGACCGGGGAATCGAACGGCAACAAGGTGCGCCTGCGGGCGCTGATTCGCGATACCGGCATCGGCATCTCGGAAGAGCAGCAGCGCCAGTTGTTCCAGGCCTTCAACCAGGCAGACTCCTCCATCTCCCGCCGCTATGGGGGCACCGGGCTCGGGCTCGTCATCACCCAGAAGCTGGTGCAGCAGATGGGGGGCCAGATCCGCTTCGAATCCGAACTCGGCAAGGGGTCGGTCTTCTCGTTCCACCTGGATCTGGATGTCTCGCCCCTGCCCCAGAGCGAGCGGCTTCCGCTGGATCGCATCCAGGGCAAGCGGGTCTGGCTGCTGGAGCCGGATCCCTTCACTCACGCCTCCCTGCTTGCCCTGCTGGGAGAGTGGCACCTGGATGTGCACTCCCTGACGGTGGACGAGGAGTGGCCCCCGATGAGCAGCCAGGACATGGTGCTCATCGGCAGCAGCACCCTGCACAGCCCGCAGCAGGTGATTGCCCGTCTCGACGGACTGGACGGCCAGCAGAACACCATAGTGCTGCTCAGCAGCCACGAGCCGGCCCTCTACGACGCCATGCTGGCCCACGGCGCCGTCCACTGCCTCTCCAAGCCCATCAACCATCGCAAGTTGCTGCACGCTCTGCTCTCCCCCGAGGCGGTACGCCGTGCCCCCCTGCCCGCGCCGACGCCGCGCAGCGTGCAGGCTGTCAAGGTGCTTGCGGTGGATGACAACGCCGCCAACCTCAAGCTCATCGCCGCCATGCTCAAGGAGATGGTGACCGAGGTGGTGGTGTGCAAGAACGGCAAGGAGGCGGTCAACCTGGCCCAGAGCCAGCCGTTCGACATCATCTTCATGGATATCCAGATGCCCGTCATGGACGGCATCAGCGCCACCCAGGCGATCCGCCACCACTCCCTCAACACCGAGACCCCCATCGTCGCGGTCACCGCCCATGCCATTCCCGGTGAGCGGGAGCGCCTCATTCGCCAGGGCATGGACGACTACCTGGCCAAACCCATCGACGAGGGGATGCTGGCGCAGCTCATCACCGACTTCGCTCACCGGCGGCACCAGAATCACGGGGATCAGCAGATAGACTGGCCCCTCGCCGTGCGTCAGGCCGCCGGCAAGCCAGCCCTCGCCCGGGAGATGCTGACCATGCTGCTGGCCAGCTTCGACGAGGTGGAGCCCATCCTGGCGGCGGCGCTGGAAGGGAGTGCCGACGATGCAGACGTGCTGGCCCAGCTCCACCGCCTCAACGGTGGCTGCGCCTACTCCGGGGTGCCGGGTCTGCAACGCCTGCTCTCCCAGCTCGAGCAGCAGCTGCGCGACGGGGTCACCGTGAGCGATCTGGAACCCGAATTGCTGGAGCTGCAGGATGCCCTGGAGCAGGTGAGGCAGGAGGCCCCCCGCTACCTGGCCCTGACCGACTGAGGCGCTTTTTCTGACTGGACAGGCGGCAGGTGGTAACATCTGCGCCGTTTCCACAGGAGTCAACATGACCAACAACGATATTCTGCGCCGCCTGCGCTATGCCCTCAGCATCAGTAACGACCAGATGGTCGAGATCTTTGCCAAGGGCAATCTGGCCATCACCCATGCCCAGTTGCACGGCTGGCTGATGAAAGAGGCCGAAGAGGGCGAGGCACAGGAAGCGGGCTTCGCCGCCTGCCCGGACTCGGCACTGAGCCAGTTCCTCGACGGCTTCATCGCCCTGCGCCGCGGTGTGCGGGAAGATGCCCCGCCCCAGGTGATCCCGAACCGGATCAACAACAACCTGATCCTGCGCAAGCTGCGCATCGGCCTCAACTACAAGGAAGAGGAGATGCTGGGCACCCTCAAGCTCGCGAACTTCAACCTCTCCAAGTCCGAGCTGAGCGCCCTGTTCCGTGCCAGGGATCACAAGCACTATCAGGATTGCGGGGATCAGATCCTGCGCAACTTCCTGATTGGCCTCACCGCCAAATACAGGCCCGGGCCCTGATGACCGCCTCCGGCCAGGTGCGAGGCTAGACCATGGGCTGGCGCCGCCTGCTGACTCCACGCCCGTCGGCGAGCGGCGGCGCGTGCCGGTTCGCGGCGCGCTGGCGCTGGTCACTGCCCCTCATCCTGCTGCTCGGCGCCTGCCAGCCTGCGCCCTATCGTCTCAACCAGGATCATCAGAGCGCCAGCCAGAACGAACGCATCGCCTTTCTCATCCTGCACTACACGGATGAAGAGGATGCCCGCTCCCTACGCCTGCTGACCGAACCGGAGCACAAGGTGAGCGCCCACTACCTGATCCCCCGCGACACCGACGAGCAACCGTTCCCGGTCTACCAGCTGGTGCCCGACAGCCAGCGGGCCTGGCACGCCGGACGCAGTCGCTGGCATCACTACGCCGGGCTCAACGCCAGTTCGCTCGGCATCGAGATAGTGAATCTCGGGTATGACGAGAAAGACGCGGCCCTGCCCGCCCATCTGAGACACTGGCAACCCTATCCTCCTGCCCAGATCGCCGCCCTCGGCGCCCTCGCCCGGGATCTGGTCGAACGCTACCAGATCCCCCCCACCCAGGTGCTGGCCCACAGCGACGTCGCCCCCGAGCGCAAGCAGGATCCCGGCCCCCGGTTCCCCTGGCGCGAGCTCGCCCTGCGCTACGGTGTCGGCGCCTGGCCCGACGAGGCCCGGGTGGCCGAGCTGCGCCAGACGCAGCTCATCCCCTGGGATGCGCTGCAATGGCAGCAGCAGCTTGCCCGTTACGGCTACGGCCTCCCCCAGCACGGCGCCTGGGATGAGCAGAGTCGCGCCGTCCTGCGCGCCTTCCAGCTTCACTTTCGCCCCGCCCTGGTCACCGGCGAGCCGGATGCCGAGTGCCAGGCCATCCTCACCGCCCTGCTGGAGCGCTACTTCCCGGAACCAGGCTGAGACGCCCCTTCCCTTTCGCCCTCTGCACACGGATGCCCGGCCCCATGCCAGATGAGCACGGGGTTCACCCCGCCTTCCACTCCTGAAAACCACAAGGGACGCCGAAGCGTCCCTTGTGGTTTTCATACCTGCGAAGCGGCATCAGATCCCCTGACGGGCTTCCTGCATCAGCGCACGCATGTCGCTGACCGCCTTGGCCAGACCGTCGAAGGCGGCGCGACCGATGATGGCATGACCGATGTTGAGCTCATAGAGCTCGGGGATCGCGGCGATGGCCTTGACGTTGTGGTAGTGCAGGCCGTGGCCCGCATTGACCTTCAAGCCCTTGCCAGCGGCGTAGGAAGCTCCGGCTGCGATGCGCTTGAACTCGGCGTTGCGCTCGGCATCCGTGGTGGCATCGGCGTAGCGGCCGGTGTGGATCTCGATGAAGGGAGCACCGCTCGCGGCGGCCGCATCGATCTGCAACGGATCCGCATCGATGAAGAGCGACACCTGGGCGCCCACGGCGGCCAGGCGGGTCACCGCATCGGTCACCTTGTCCAGCTGGCCCGCCACGTCCAGACCACCCTCGGTGGTCACCTCGGTGCGCTTCTCCGGCACCAGGCAGACGAAGTGGGGCTTGATGCGGCAGGCGATGCCGATCATCTCCTCGGTCACCGCCATCTCCAGGTTCATCCTGGTCTGGATGGTCTGGCGCAGGATCTCCACGTCCCGGTCGGTGATGTGGCGGCGATCTTCCCGCAGGTGGACCGTGATGCCATCGGCACCGGCCTGCTCGGCCACGAAGGCGGCCTGTACCGGATCCGGATACTGGGTGCCGCGGGCGTTGCGCAGGGTGGCGATATGGTCGATGTTCACACCCAGGTAGATCTCGCTCATTGCTTACTCCTTGATACAGGTCATCTGTGAATGCCGGAGCGGGTGGAGCCCGCTCCTCTGTCCATGTGCCGCCGCAGGCCGGTTCTGGTCGCGGCGACAGCATTATTGTTCATGAAAGGCGATGTCATAAACACAAAACATCACCAGATAATAAAAATCAGCTTGAAACACTGCCTTTTCGCTTCAAAAAGAGCTCCCTGCTCTTCAGTTGACGCTTGCCGAGATAGGGCTGCAGCGCCAGTCGGCTGAAACGCTTGGCCGCCTGCAGCAAGGGAGGCGTGTCAAAACGCCCCTCGGCGAAGGCCAGCAGGTGGGCGCCGAGGAACAGGGTACGGGGATCCGGCGCCCGCTCGCAAGCGACAAAGCCGAGCTCCCGCTCGAAGCCGTAGAGCAGGGTGGGGTCGATGGGGGAGTCGTCGTCCGCGGCATATTCGAAGTCCACCGCGTAGCCCAGGGCCTGCAGCAGCAGGAACTCGAAGCGGCGCAGGGGCAGCTCCGGGGTCTCGCCGTCCGCCAGGGCCATGATGGCACGGGCATAGGCGTCGAACACCTCGGGGAAGGGGGTGTGCGCTTCCAGCAGGTAGTAGACCAGCTCGTTGAGATAGAGGCCGTAGAAGAGACGATCCCCGCCGAGGCGCAACGAGTGATCCGGGCACTCCACCTGGGTGAGGTTCTTGAGATCCCCCTTGCCGCGCCAGGCAATGGTGAGCAGGGTGAAGGGCTGAAGCAGCCCCTTCAGAGAGGAGCGTGGCCCGCGGGAACCGCGAGCCACCAGGGTGAATCGACCGCTATCCTGGGTGAAGACCTCGACCAGCTGGCTGGTCTCCCGATAGGGCCGACTGTGGATGACGAAAGCCGGGGTCAGCAATCAGTCGTCGCCATACCCGAGGCTGCGCAGGGCCCGCTCGTCGTCGGCCCAGCCGGACTTGACCTTGACCCACAGCTCGAGATGCACCTTGTTCTGGAACAGCCGTTCCATGTCGATGCGCGCCTCTGTGCCGATGGTCTTGATCTTCTCGCCCTTGTTGCCGATGACCATCTTTTTCTGGCCTTCGCGCTCCACCAGGATGAGCCCGTGGATGTGGTAGAGACCGGTCTCCTCCACCTTGAAGCGCTCGATCTCCACCGTCACCGAATAGGGCAGCTCCTCACCGGTGAAGCGCATCAGCTTCTCGCGGATGATCTCGGAGGCCATGAAGCGGGAAGAACGGTCGGTCACGTAATCTTCCGGGAAGAAGTGGACGTTCTCCGGCAGCAGATCCTTGGCCCACTCGCGGATCTTCTCCACGTTGGTGCCCTTCTCGGCGCTGATGGGCAGGATGTGGGCAAAGTTCATCTGCTGACCCAGCCACTCGAGGTGCGGCAGCAGATCCTCTTTCTCCTTGACGTTGTCGATCTTGTTGACCGCCAGCACCACGGGGCACTTGAGGTGGCGCAGCTTGCCCAGCACCATCTCGTCATCCTTGGTCCAGTGAGTGCCGTCCACCACGAACACCACCATGGCCACGTCCCCCAGGGAACTGGTGGCGGCGCGGTTCATCAGACGGTTGATGGCCCGCTTCTCCTCGATGTGCAGACCCGGGGTATCCACATAGATGGTCTGATGGTTCTCCTCGGTGTCGATCCCCAGGATCCGGTGACGGGTAGTCTGGGGCTTCTTCGAGGTGATGCTGACCTTCTGGCCGAGCAACTTGTTGAGCAGGGTGGACTTGCCCACGTTGGGGCGGCCCACGATGGCGACAAAGCCGCAATAGGTGGTATCTGTCATGACCGCGTTCCCAATGCTGATGGAGTGAAATGAGCGCACAGTGCCGGATCCGTCATGGTGCTCATGACAGCCGTTCCAGTGCTTGCTGCGCCGCGGCCTGTTCGGCCTTGCGGCGGCTGGAGCCGATCCCGACCAGGGGGCCATCCAGCCCATCCACTTCGCACTGGACGGTGAACTCCTGGTTGTGGGCCTCGCCCTTGACGTTGGTCACCGTGTAGGTCGGCAGGGATTTGCGGCTGCCCTGCAGGATCTCTTGCAGACGGGTCTTGGGATCCTTCTGTTCGATCCCGGGCTTGATCTCGCCAAGGCGGCTGGCATACCAGCCGAGCAGGAGGCTGCGCACCCGCTCCAGATCCGTGTCCAGATAGATGGCGCCGATCACCGCCTCGACGGTGTCGGCCAGGATGGACTCGCGGCGAAAACCGCCGCTTTTCAGCTCCCCCGGCCCCAGGATCAGGTGATCCCCGAGGTCGAATTCCCGGCCCAGCTCGGCCAGCGTCTTCTCGCGCACCAGGGTGGCGCGCATCCGGCTGAGATCCCCTTCCGCCGCCTGCGGGAAGCGGTGGAAGAGGTCATCGGCAATCACCAGACTCAGGATGGAGTCCCCCAGAAATTCCAGGCGCTCGTTGTGACGGGACCCTGCGCTGCGATGGGTCAGGGCCCGGGTCAGCAGCTCAGGATCCTGAAAGACATGCCCGAGACGGGACTGCAGTCTGTTCATCTTGATATTCATTTACTTGATTCCGCCAATGCGGTTGAAGCGCACACCGGTCGGCACCCAGCTCGGCAAGCTGGACCCTTCCTCGCGCTCGAATTCGAAACTGATCCAGATGGCGACCGCCTTGCCCACCAGGTTCTGTTCGGGCACGAAACCCCAGAAACGGCTGTCGGTGCTGTTGTCGCGGTTGTCACCCATCACGAAATAGTGGCCTTCCGGCACCACCCACTCGTCGGGGTAGGTGCCGGGCTGGCGATAGTAGCGGTCCACCAGGTCCGGCATCAGCGGGTTGCGCAAGGTCTCGTGGGAGACATCGCCCAGCTGTTCGGTGTAGCGATCCAGCGGGATCCCCATCTGGCTGAACTCGCCGCGCTGCTCGAACTTGACGTCCAGCTTCTGGAAGCCGGGGCAGGTTTTCCCTTCCTGTTCGTCGCGGCTCTCTTCCACACAGCGCGGCCGGATCATCAGCTCCTTGTTGCGATAGATGACCCGATCGCCGGGCATGCCGACCACCCGCTTGATGTAGTCCACCCGGGTATCCAGCGGATACTTGAAGACCACCACATCACCGCGCTTCGGCTCACCGGTCTCGAGGAACTTGGTGTTGGTCACCGGGTCCTTGAGGCCGTAGGCAAACTTCTCCACCAGGATGAAGTCGCCCACCAGCAGGGTCGGCATCATGGAGCCGGACGGGATCTGGAACGGCTCGAAGATGAAGGAGCGCAGGATCAGCACCAGCGCGATCACCGGGAAAACCCCGCCGGTCTGTTCGATCCAGACCGGCATGGGGGCCACCTTGGCCAGTGTCTTCTCGTCCACATCCGGACCGGCATTGGCACGGGCGGCGGCAATCTTGGCTGCCCGCTGCTTGGCCCAGACCAGCTTGTCGAGCGTCCAGATGATGCCGGTCAGCAGGGTGACGACGACGAGGATCAGGGAAAAGGTGCTTGCCATCGATTAATCCTTTCCGACGTGGAGAATGGCGAGGAAGGCCTCTTGCGGCACGTCCACACGACCCAGGGACTTCATCCGCTTCTTGCCTTCTTTCTGCTTGTTCAACAGCTTCTTCTTCCGGCTCACGTCACCACCGTAGCACTTGGCGGTGACGTCTTTACGCAATGCCTTGACGGTGCTGCGGGCGATGATCTGGTTGCCGATGGCGGCCTGAATGGCGATGTCGAACATCTGGCGCGGGATCAGCTCGCGCATCTTCTCCACCACCTGGCGACCGCGATACTGGGCGTTCTCCTTGTGGGTGATGATGGCCAGGGCGTCGACCCGCTCGCCGTTGATCATGATGTCCAGACGGACCATGTCGGAGGTTTCGAAACGCTTGAAGCCGTAGTCAAGGGAGGCGTAGCCGCGACTGGTGGACTTCAGACGGTCGAAGAAGTCGAGCACCACTTCCGCCATCGGGATCTCGTAGGTCAGCGCCACCTGCTTGCCGTGGTAGACCATGTTGGTCTGTACGCCGCGCTTCTCGATGCAGAGGGTGATGACGTTGCCCATGTACTCCTGCGGCAGCAGGATGTGACACTCAGCGATGGGCTCGCGCATCTCCTTGATGTTGTTGATGGCAGGCATCTGGGCCGGGCTGTCGATGTGGATGGTGGAGCCATCGTTCAGCTCGATCTCGTAGACCACGGTCGGCGCGGTGGTGATGAGATCCAGATCGTATTCACGCTCCAGACGCTCCTGGATGATCTCCATGTGCAGCATCCCGAGGAAGCCGCAGCGGAAGCCGAAGCCCAGCGCCGTGGAGCTCTCCGGTTCGTAGAACAAGGAGGCGTCGTTGAGGGAGAGCTTCTCCAGCGCATCGCGGAAGGACTCGTAGTCATCGCTGGAGATGGGGAACAGGCCCGCATAGACCTGGGGCTTCACCTTCTTGAAGCCGGCCAGCGCCTTCTCGGCACCGTGCTTGGCCAGGGTCAGGGTATCCCCCACCGGCGCACCGTGGATGTCCTTGATGCCGCAGACGACCCAACCTACCTCGCCACAACCCAGGCCGTCGGTGTCCACCTGCTTGGGGGTGAAGATACCGATGCGATCCACACCCCACACCTGACCGGTGCTCATCACCTTGATCTTGTCGTTCTTCTTCAGGGAACCGTTCTTGATCCGCACGAGCGACACGACCCCGAGGTAGGAGTCGAACCAGGAGTCGATGATCAGCGCCTGCAGCGGCGCCTCCGGATCCCCTTCCGGGGACGGGATCTTGGCGACGATCTCTTCCAGCACCAGATCGACACCGAGGCCGGTCTTGGCGGAGCAGCGCACCGCGTCCACCGCGTCGATGCCGACGATGTCCTCGATCTCCTCGGCAACCCGCTCGGGCTCTGCGGCCGGCAGGTCAATCTTGTTCAGCACCGGCACCACTTCCAGCTCCATTTCCATGGCGGTGTAGCAGTTGGCCAGAGTCTGTGCCTCAACCCCCTGACCGGCATCCACCACCAGCAGTGCCCCTTCACAGGCAGCCAGGGAGCGAGAAACCTCGTAGGAGAAATCCACGTGGCCCGGGGTGTCGATAAAGTTCAGCTGATAGGTGTTACCGTCTTGTGCCTGGTAGTTCAGGGTCACACTCTGTGCCTTGATGGTAATGCCGCGCTCGCGCTCCAGATCCATGGAGTCCAGCACCTGGGCCTGCATCTCGCGATCGGACAGGCCGCCGCAAGTCTGGATCAGACGGTCCGACAGGGTCGACTTACCGTGGTCGATGTGCGCAATAATCGAAAAGTTACGAATGTGTTTCATCGAGCAAGAATCACTCAAAATTAAGTTAGGGTCGGATATGAGGGCAGGATTTTACTGGATAACCCGGTCGACGGCCAATCTTTAGTCGGCGGGCCCCACAAATAGCGCCTTGTCTGGCGGGCGTTGGGCACCTAGATGCCCTCCGCCAGACCCGGCTCCTCAAGAGAGATGACGGGTATTGAGCACCACCCCGAGCATGCGGGGACCGTATTCCCCCTGCTCGAGCCGGTCAGAAAAGTAACGAACCAGTAAAAATCCGATGGCGCCGCCCAGCAGACAGCAGAGGATGGTCACCCCCTCTCCCGCCGACAAGAGCGGCACCAGCCAGAGCTGGCCGAGCAGGGCGCCCAGCAGCAGACAGAAGAGCGGCAGCACGTACACCAGGGCCGCACCGCGCAGGATGCTGGCCTGAGGGATGCCCAGGCGGATCTGCTGGCCCACCGCCACATCGCCGGTGAGGGCGACCCGCAGCCGCTGCGCCTTCATGGGAAAGGCCTTGGCGACGGTGCCGGTCCCGCAGCTGGATTGTTGGTGGCAACCGCTGCAGGCGGATCGCCGCTCGCACTCCACCCAGGCGTGATTGCCGTCGATGGCCACTACTGTGGCCAGCTCTTCACTCATGTTACTCACCTGATGACTCCTCACAGGGGGCGGTGGATGCACCGGATCTCAGCACGGCGGCACCCTCAGGGCAAGTCTCACGGCAAAGACTCACTGCACCGCCTCGTTGCGGGCCAGGGGCTGCACTGCCTCGGCGATGCGCTTGGCGGTTTCGGCGGGCACCTCGCCCACCACGGTGATCTCCACCCCGACCTCGTTGACGAAGCTCACCAGCGAGGTAGCCCCCTGGCGAATCAACTGCTGGCGCACCGCCTGCTTGGGATCGACCCGGGAGACGTAGACGGAGAGATCCACCAGCCCGTCGGAGAGCATCATGTAATCCACCGGCAGACTGGTGCTGACCAGCTGATGCCGATCCTGAGAGAGCACCTTGAAGCCATCGGGCAACCAGGTCAGGTGCCAGTTGAGGGTCTGCTGGGGAGCGGGATAGGCATCTTCCAGCGCCAGCGCATCCGGCAGCTTGCTGCGTGCCAGGGTGACCAGCCAGGGGGCCGGCGCAGATTGCCTGTCCAGATCCACCCCCAGCACCTGTTCCACCAGATTGCCTTCCCGATCCACCATGTCCACCCGCAGCAGCAGATGGCTCTGTTCGTCAATCCAGAGCACGAAGCCGTACTTGTCCGCCTCCTTGGGCACCAGCCGCACCACTTGTGCCACCAGGCCGGCCACCCGGCTGCGGCCCGCCAGCACGGGGTCATAGCTCTCCATCACCCGGGGCAGCGGCATCCTCACCAGGCTCGACCACACCCCGGGGAAACGCGCCCCTTTGAGGGTGTAGGGTTCATGGGTGTTTTCGAAGAAGGTGTATTCGTTCTGGCGTTGCAGGAACTCCACGGCCTTGCCGTCGAGATAGCTCAGGTGAGCCACCTCCTTGCCATCGATGATCCCGTGGCTGAAACGGATAGGCTCGAGGCGCCCCTGGCGGGCCTTGACCATGGACAATTCGAAGTTTTGTTGCGAAACGGCACTCTGCATCTGCTGCAACAAGGCCTCGGCCGACAGATCGTCGGCCGAGGCCTTGGCACAAATCAACAGGAGAGAGGCCAGCAGGATACGGCTGGACTGGCGCACGATCTGATCCCTAAAAATGCGTTATTCCTGAATCTGCTTGTCTTGCAGCAGACGCTGTTGCAGTTGATGGTCGCGCAGGAAGGCATTGATGCGCTCGCGCTGCTCCTGCATCTGCTGCTCGCTCAGACCTTGCTGACGCACACCGGTCCGGCTGCCATCCTGGGGATAGTGCACGCTCACCGGCGCAGCACTGCCACCCACGGGTATGGTATTGAGCACCGGGCTGGTCGGCACACCATCCTTGCCCTGGTACTGCTGCACGCCGAAGATGACGGCGGCAGCCACGGAGGCGGCAATGGCATACTGCCCCACTTGCTGGCCAAAGCGGCGAACGAAGGGGATCACCTTGCCGGCGGGCTGCACCTGGGGCGCAGCAGGCTGTGCCGGCTTGGGCGCCAGTATGGCGGGTTCATCCTCCAGCGCCAGCATGATGCTGTCGCTGAGATCCAGTTGCAGATTGACCGGCAGGTCACCCCGCATGGCATCACCGATCAGATGGTAACGCGACCAGGTATCCTGCAGAGCGGGATCCGTTCCCAGCTCGTTCAGTACCTCGATTTCGCTGAGGTCGCCATCCATCAGGGCTGAAAGTTGCTCTTTATTTGCCATAAGTTTGCCTGTCTTTCCCCAGTTAATGCTCGATCAGAGGTTGCAGCTTTTTATCGATTGCTTCCCTCGCCCGGAAGATGCGGGATCTCACCGTACCCACCGGGCAATCCATGATCTCCGCAATCTCCTCGTAGCTCAGCCCTTCCATTTCACGAAGGGTGATCGCCGTTCTCAAATCTTCTGGCAAGGCTTCTATGGCGGTAAACACGGTGCGCTTGATCTCGTCGGTCAGCGCCAGGTTTTCCGGGGTGGCCACCTCTTGCAGGGCTTCACCACCACCATAATATTCAGCCTCGTCCGCTTCGACATCACTGCTGGGCGGTCTGCGCCCCTGTGACGTCAGGTAGTTTTTGGCCGTGTTGACGGCGATCCGGTACAACCAGGTGTAAAACGCGCTCTCGCCACGGAATGTCGGCAACGCACGGTAGGCCTTGATGAATGCCTCCTGCGCCACATCCGGTACATCGCCCGGATTGTTGACATACCTGGCCACCAGGTTGACCACCTTGTGCTGGTACTTGCGTACCAACAGGTTGAATGCATTTTTATCGCCACGCTGGACCCGTTCAACCAGCTGTTCGTCCAGTAGATTCTGGTCGCTCATCAGAGCCGTAAAACCCCCATCAGGTTATCGTTTTTCTTTTCCGGCCCCTTCTAAGCGCACAAGTTCAGACAGGAGGAATCAGGGAAAGTTCGCTTGCATTGAAAAAAATGTGATGCGGGCTGCATCACAACCCCCCTTGGGCTACCATGGGGCCAGTTCTTAATCCAGGCCAATGATACTTATGAAAGCAAGTGTTGAATACCTTTGCGACGTACTCATCATTGGCAGCGGTGCCGCCGGTCTGTCCCTCGCGTTGCGATTGGCAGACCAGGCCAAAGTCCTGGTTCTGAGCAAGGGGCCCATCAGTGAGGGGGCCACTCTCTATGCGCAAGGAGGCATCGCTGCCGTGTTCGACGAGACCGACAGCATCGAATCCCACGTGAGCGACACGCTCAACGCCGGCGCCGGGTTGTGCGACCCGGCGGTGGTGGAGTTCACCGCCCGCAACGCCCGCGACTCCATCCAGTGGCTCATTCAGCAAGGGGTCCCCTTCGATCAGGAAGAGGATGCCGAGGGGGAATCCCACTATCACCTGACCCGGGAAGGGGGCCACAGCCATCGCCGCATCTTCCACGCGGCCGACGCCACCGGCAAGGCGGTGCAGCTCACCCTGATCGACCAGGTGCGCGCCCACCCCAACATCCAGCTGATGGAGCGCTTCAACGCGGTCGATCTCATCACCACCCGCAAGCTGGGTCTGCCGGGCAACAAGGTACTGGGAGCCTATGTCTGGAATCGCAACGCCGAGCAGGTCGAGGTGATCCGCGCCCGCTTCGTGGCACTGGCCACCGGCGGGGCCTCCAAGGTGTACCAGTACACCTCCAACCCCGATGTAAGCTCCGGCGATGGCATCGCCATGGCATGGCGCGCCGGCTGCCGGGTGGCGAACCTGGAGTTCAACCAGTTCCACCCCACCAGCCTGTTCCACCCGGACGACCCCAACTTCCTGCTGACCGAGGCCCTGCGCGGCGAAGGGGCCTATCTGCGCCGTCCCGACGGCAGCCGCTTCATGCCGGAGTTTGACGAGCGGGCCGAGCTGGCCCCGCGGGACATCGTCGCCCGCGCCATCGACCACGAGATGAAGCGCCTCGGGGCGGATTGCATGTATCTGGACATCAGCCACAAGCCGGCGGATTTCATCATCAAGCACTTCCCGACCATTTATGAGCGCTGCCTCGCGGTCGGTATCGACATCACCAGGGAGGCGATGCCCATCGTCCCGGCGGCCCACTACACCTGTGGCGGCGTGATGATCGACAACAACGGCCAGACCGACATCCCCGGCCTCTATGCCATCGGCGAGGTGACCTATACCGGGTTGCACGGCGCCAATCGCATGGCCTCCAACTCCCTGCTCGAATGCGTGGTCTATGCCCATCAGGCGGGAGCCGACATCCTGGCCAAGCTGCCCACCAGCGTGGCGCCCCCCAGCCTGCCGGCCTGGGACGAGAGCCAGGTGGATGACTCGGACGAGCAGGTGGTGATCCAGCACAACTGGCACGAACTGCGACTGATGATGTGGGACTACGTGGGCATAGTGCGCACCAACAAGCGCCTGGCCCGGGCCAAGCGTCGCATCGATCTGCTCAAGCAGGAGGTGCAGGAGTACTACGCCAACTTCCGGGTCTCCAACAACCTGCTGGAGCTGCGCAACCTGTTGCAGGTGGCCGAGCTCATCGTCAACTGCGCCCTGGAGCGCAAGGAGTCTCGCGGTTTGCACTACAACCTGGATTATCCGGACATGCAGCCGGACTCCAAGCCGACCGTGCTGACCCCGGATCGGGAATGACGCCGGATCAGGAATAAGGCCGTTGCGTTCGATTCGGGCGTATGCCCTCCCCCAGATGACCCCGCCCAGGCGGGGTCATCTGCTATGAGCGGCAGATGTGGCAGGTAGAGAGAGACGCCCCTAGCGGACAGCGAGGTGGATGGCGCGGGCCAGGGCGCGGTAGTGTGCTGGGGCCAGGGCATCGGAGAAGAGCCAGAGCTGCCCCTCGGAGCCCTCCACCGTCTTCAGCCGCAACCAGAGCACCCCGGGCAGGATGCGGCTGCGAGGATCGAGCCGATGGCGCGCCCCTTGCCACTCGAGCCACTCCCCATCCCAGACGAGCACGCCGCTCGCCGCCGGATGGCGGCGCAACGCGCGCCACAGACTCAGCCCCCAGACAGGGAGGAACAGCCCCCATTGCCAGCCCTGGATCAGGCTGGCGACGGGCAAGAGCAGCAACAGAAACAGGATGCACAGCAGCAGACGCTGCTGGCGGGAGGCGATCACGGGCATCACTACCCGCTGGGAAGACGCGAGGCTGACCATGAGGGGTGGCGGTCGCGAGTCGGGCTCAGCGCAGGCTGTCGTGGCGGGCCTGGTTGCGCTCGAGGATCAGGGGGATCATGGCGGCAAAAGCGGGATCCTCGGGCACGCCGTGACCCATGCACCAGCGGAACAGCTCGGGATCCTCGCACTCCAGCAGGCGGATGAAGGTGCGCTGTTCGGCCTCGCCGAGGCCATCGAACTCGTGCTCAAAGAAGGGCATAAAGATCACATCCAGCTCGAGCATGCCGCGACGGCAGGCCCACTTCAGGCGGGACTTCTCACTTGGGTTCAACATGGAACTCTCCTTACAAAGACCGGGGAATGGTAGCAGCAGGATTTTCCGGCTGACAAACATTCCTTACGTCTTTACCATGCAGGTCACATACTTTCTGTCTCTGGAATCCCATCGTGAGCCTGCCGACCCCTCTTCTTCCTGCCGAGCCGACCCTGTTTTCCCTGACCAACCTGGCCATCACCCGCCTCGGCGGCCCGGATCGCGCCAAGTATCTGCAAGGTCAGGTCACCTGCGACGTCAACGCCCTGCAACCGGGCCAGAGCACCCTCGGCGGCCACTGCGATCCCAAGGGCAAGCTGTGGAGCGATTTTCGCCTGCTCTGCCTGGAAGACAGCCTGCTGATGCTGACCAAGCCCTCGGTGCTGGCCCGCCAGCTGCCGGAGCTCAAGAAGTTTGCGATCTTTGCCAAGGTCGAGATCGGCGAGTTTCAGGGCAGCCTGACCGGACTGGCCGGTCAGGGGACGGACGACTGGATGGCACAACACTTCGCGCTGACCGGCACCGGCCTGGTGGAGGGCGGCATGGCAGTCAGGGTGGAGGCGGACCGCTGGCTGCTGGCGAGCACATCCCCGCTGGCCCTGAACCTGCCGGTGGGCGACGAAGGACTCTGGTGGGGGCTGGAAATCAAAGCCGGTCTCCCCCATCTGGAAGCGGTCCATCAGGGGGAATACATCCCCCAGATGCTGAACCTGCAAGCCCTTGATGGCATCAGTTTCAACAAGGGCTGCTACATGGGGCAGGAGACGGTGGCGCGCGCCAAGTATCGCGGCGCCAACAACCGCGCCCTCTTCGTGCTGAGCGGCACTGCCGCAACGCAGGTAGCCAGCGGTGACACCCTGGAGATCCAGCTCGGTGACAACTGGCGCCGCAGCGGTCTGGTGCTCAACGCCTGGCAGCAGCAAGGTCAGGTGTGGCTCACCGCCGTGCTGCCCAAGGATACCGAGGCCGACGCCCGCTTCCGCCTCAAGCTGGAAGAGGGCTCCAGCCTCGGTCTGCAACCCCTGCCCTATGCGTTGATCGACTGAATCCCCCCTAGCGAGGCACCCGCGCCAGCAGTGCCTCCTGCAACCAGCGCCCCGCCTGCCCGAGCGGGCGGGCGCGATACCACTGCAACTCCAGCGCCAGTTCCGCCTCGGCGATGAAGTCCGGCTTGAGCACCACCAGCTCCCCCCGCGCCAGGGGCCGGTGCAGCAGAAACTCGGGCACCGCCGCCCATCCCAGCCCCAGTTTCACCAGCTCCAGGATCCCGAGATCCCCCTCCACCCACCACACTTGCGCCGAGAGACGGAAGCGATGACGCTCCGTCCCCTCCCGCCGTCCGGTCACCATCAACTGGCGAGCCCCTTGCAGGTCGCTCTCCTTCAACGGCGTCTTGTGGGCCAGGGGGTGATCCGGAGAGACCACCAGGGGCATGGTGACCGTCCCCAGGGAGCGGGAGACCAGCTCCCGCTCGGGGTGCGCCTTTTGATAGCTGATGCCGAGCTGGGTACGGCCGCTCTTGAGCAGCTCGGTCACGTCCTCCATCAGCGGGAACAACAGCTCCAGCTCCACCGCCGGGTAACGGCTGGCGAACTCCTCCAGCAGGGAACCAAGCCAGGGCAGGTGGGAGTCATCGTCGATGGCCAGGGTGAGGCGCGACTCGACGCCGTTGGCCAGTTCTCCTGCGATGGCCTGCAGTCGCTCGCTCTGGGCCAGCAGCACCCCTGCCTCCTGACAGATGCGGGCACCCGCCTCGGTCAGCACGGGATAGCGGCCGCTGCGATCGAACAGCGCAAGGCCGAGATCGATCTCCAGGTTGGCGATGGCGGCACTCACCACCGACTGGGCCTTGCCCAGCCTGCGCGCCGCCGCCGAGAACGACCCGGTCTCGGCCGTCGCCAGCAATGCCTTGAAGTGTTCCAGTGAAGGGGTCATGAGCCTGCTCCGCCGTGCCGTTGTGTCGTCACATCTATCTATTTTAGCGATAGATACCAACGTGAATCTATCCAGTTTTGGCGATACATTGCCGCCATTCCCTGACCAAAGAGAGAGATAAACCATGCGTACGACCCGTGACCGCCTGCGCCACGCCATCGGCTTCGAATTGATTGGCCTGCTGATCGCCGCCCCGCTGGCTAGCTGGGTGACCGGCGTCGGGCTCAACCACATGGGCCCCCTGGCCCTGTTCTTCTCGGTGGTCGCCACCGTCTGGAACTATGTCTACAACATCGGCGTCGACAGGCTGCTGCTGCGCCTGCAGGGCCATACCCACAAGAGCCTGTGGCAGCGGGTGCTGCATACCTTGGGTTTCGAGGGGGGCTTGCTGATCGTCGCCCTGCCGGTGATGGCCTGGTGGCTCGACATCGGCCTGCTGGAGGCGCTGGTGCTGGATATGGGCTTCGTGCTCTTCTACCTGGTCTATGCCTTCGTCTACAACTGGAGTTACGATAAGGTGTTCCCCATTCCCATGGGACAGGTGCAGAAGGCACTGGGATAAGTGATTCGAGGGGTAAGGGCGAGGCACCATCATGCGATGGCATGATGGTGCTGAAGAGGGCCTCGCGGGGTCAGGCCTGGGCCTTGACCTCTTCCGGCGGGGTATCGTCCTGCCTGGTTTCCTGGCGCATCATGGCTTCGAGGTCGCTCTGGTACTGGTTCAGCATGCGCTGGGCCGCCACCATGTCCCCCTTGTGCAGGCGCTCGAACAGATGATGCTGCACCACGCCGTTGAGGTACTCCACCGTGATGGGTTGCTCCAACGCCGACAACAGCTCCTCTTTTTCCAGCTCCGCATTGATCTCGTCGACACTGGTACGCAGCAGACCGGCCAGTTGCACCAGCATGCGGCGCTCCCCTTCACGCAACAGGCTCAACATGCGGTTTCTCTGCTGCTCATTCTGTTGGGTCATACATTTCCTTACGTAGAATTGGAACAAGCCCGCTCATTCTGCCCTGTCCTTTTCACAGCGTCCATCTCGGGCGCATGACTTATTCCGGGTGCGGGGGGCCGGGTGCTATTTGCCCCCCGGCCCGGTATAGTAACGGCTGATCCAGGGGGCCCGTGCGCCCCGTTGCCGAGACCGTCCATCCCTATGACCGATGCCATTCTGGTGCTCTGCACCTGCCCCGACGAGACCAGTGCAGACCGCCTCTGCGAGCAGCTGCTCGACCAGCGCCTCGCCGCCTGCATCAACCAGCTACCCGGGGTCACCTCCGTCTATCGCTGGCAGGGCAAGACGGAGCGAACCCGGGAGATCCAGCTCGTCATCAAGAGTCGGGCCGCGCTGTTCGAACCCCTGCGCCAGTGCATTCTCGCCCACCATCCCTACGAGGTACCGGAGATCCTGGCGCTCCCGGCAAGCCAGGGCCACCCTGCCTATCTCGACTGGTTGACACAGGAGACCTCATGACCGCCTCTCGCCCCCTCTCCTTCCTGCTGATGCTGCTGGGCCTGCTCTGCGTCCTGACGACGGCCCCCGCCCGGGCCAGCAGCCAGGATCTGCTCGGCAGCCTCGGCATCGAGACCCAGCCCAGATTCCTCAAGGTGGATCAGGCCTTCGCCCTCGAGAGCGAACAACAGGGTGATCGGCTGCTGCTCCGGATACGCATCGCCGACGGCTACTACCTCTATCGCCACAGCATCCGTGTGAAGGGAGAGAACCTCGCCTTTGACGAGCCCGTCCTGCCCCCCGGTACCGAGCACGAGGATGACTTCTTCGGCAAGAGCCGGGTCTATTACCAGGAGGTGCAGATCCCCGTGGCGCTGACCCGGGTCGGGGACGCGGCCAGCCTCACCCTGAGTTACCAGGGCTGCACCGAGGGACTCTGCTACCCACCGACCGACAAGCGGATCGCCGTCGAGCCCCTCACTGCCCCCGCCCAGGCGGAAGCGGCGGCCAGCCTTCAGGGCACAGACGTGCCGGGCAGCCAGCAGGACAGGCTGGCGGCCGCCCTCGGCAGCCAGGGGTTCTGGATCAGCGTCGCCGCCTTCTTCGCCCTGGGTCTCGGCCTCGCCTTCACCCCCTGCGTCTTCCCCATGTATCCCATCCTGACCGGGATCATCGCCGGGGCCGGGCATCGCCTCTCCACCCGTCGCGCCTTCCTGCTCTCCTTTGTCTATGTGCAGGGGATGGCGGTCACCTATACCCTGCTCGGGCTCGTCGTCGCCTCGGCAGGCCTGCAGTTCCAGGCGGCCCTGCAGCACCCCTATGTGCTCATCGGCCTCTCGGTGATGTTCGTGCTGCTCGCCCTCTCCATGTTCGGGCTCTACACCCTGCAACTGCCGAGCAGCCTGCAAACCCGTCTCTCGGGCTTCTCCAACCGCCAGCAGGGCGGATCCGTGGCCGGCGTTGCCATCATGGGCATGATCTCGGGACTGGTCTGCTCCCCCTGCACCACGGCGCCGCTCTCCGGGGCCCTTATCTACGTGGCCCAGAGTGGCGATCTCTGGCTCGGCGGTGCGGCCCTCTATGCCCTCTCCCTGGGCATGGGGCTGCCGCTGCTCTTGCTCGGCACCTCTGGCGGCAAGCTGCTGCCCAGGGCCGGCGCCTGGATGGATGTGATCAAGCAACTCTTCGGTTTTGCGCTGCTGGCGGTACCCATCCTACTGCTCTCAAGGCTCCTGAGCGATCAGGTGGCTACCCTGCTCTGGCTCGGCTGGGGGCTGGTGCTGTGCGGTTATCTCTATCACCACAACCAGCATCGCGCCCATTCGGTGGGCAAGAGCCTTGGCGGCTTCGTCCTGCTGCTGGCGATGATGGGTCTGGTGGTTGTGGGCAAGGATCTGCTGCTGCCACCCGAGGGGGCCAATGCAGCCGCCCAGACCCAGGCCCCCCGATTCATCCGCATCAAGACCCTGGACGATCTCAAGGTGCAGCTCGCCGCCGCCCGCGGCAAGCCGGTGCTGCTGGATCTCTACGCCGACTGGTGCGTGGCCTGCAAGGAGTTCGAGCACAAGACCTTCAGCAACCCCGATGTGCAGGCGCGCTTCAGCGAGATGGTGCTGCTGCAGGCGGACGTCACCGCCAACGACGACGCCGACGTGGATCTGCTCAACGGCCTCAACGTGCTGGGATTGCCGACCCTCCTCTTCTTCGATCGCGATGGCAACGAGATGAACGGCCAGCGGGTGACCGGCTTCATGGGGCCTGTCGAATTTCTCGGCCAGCTGGACAAGCTGCGCTGATACCGGGTGGCCCGTGCAACCGTGTGGGCCCCCGGTTTGACCGCCATTTTTCCGGCAATCCCTTGTATATGACCGACGCCGTGGCAGAATTTGCCCTTTCCCGTCTCGTTCGTCCGGAGTTTTGATGAAAAAGTGGTTCATCCCCCTGCTGGCCCTCTGGCTTTATGGCTGCAACGCAGGTCCCGGTGAAGAGACCATCCAGAGCCAGGTCACCGCCAGGTTGCAGGCGGGCACGGATGCTGACCTGTTCGACATCCGCGACTTCGCCGTGCTCGGCAAGGAGGAGCGGATGGAGGGGGTCTATCTGGTCAAGGTGAGCTACCAGCTCCACTTCAAGCAGGGACTGGATCAGTTGCAGGTGCTGCACGACGAGGATCTCGTCTATGACAGGGTCGGCCCCTTCCAGCAGGAGATGGGGCTGATGGAGCTCGAGCGCAAATATGGCGACTTCGAGGCTGGCCAGGCCCTGGCGCAGGAGACCCAGGTCTGGATGATGAAGACGGAGCAGGGCTGGCGCCTGGCCGAGCCAGACGCGACGCAGCAGGGATAATCCCGAGCCCCCCTCCCCCTAGAGCAGATCCTTCAGCCGATACCAGAGCATCCCGAGCGCCAGCAACGGAGAGCGCAGCGCCGGGCCACCCGGGAAGGTCATGTGGGGGACGCGGCTGAAGAGATCGAAGCCCCGGCTCTCCCCCTTGATCGCCTCCGCCACCAGCTTGCCCGCCATGTGGGTGGCATTGAGGCCATGGCCCGAATAGGCCTGGGCATAGAAGACGTTGGGATGCTGCTCGAGGCGGCCTATCTGGGGCAGCCGGTTGGCGCCTATGCCTATCATGCCCCCCCACTGGAACTCGATGGCGGTACCCGCGAGCTCGGGGAAGACCCGCAGCAGCTTGGGCAGCATGAAGGCCTTGATGTCGCGGGGATCCCTTCCCGAGTAGTTGCAGGCCCCGCCAAACAGCAGGCGACCGTCGGCGGAGAGGCGGTAGTAGTCGAGCGCTACGTTCTGATCGCACACCGCCATGTTTTGTGGCAGCAAGCGCTGGCGCAGGCGCTTCTCCAGCACCTGGGTGGCGAGAATGTAGGAGCCCGCCGGCAGCACCTTGCCCCCGAGATCGGGCTGGAGGTCGCCCAGGTAAGCGTTGCAGCCGATCACCAGGTAGTCCGCGCTGACCCGGCCGTGGGCCGTGGTCACCTCGACCCGCTCGCCGTAATCGATGTGGGTCACCCTTGAGTGTTCGAACAGGGAGACCCCGAGACTGGCTGCCGCACGCGCTTCGCCGAGGGCCAGGTTGAGAGGATGCAGATGACCGGAGCCCATGTCGATCATCCCGCCGATATAGCGATCCGACCCGACCACGGTGTGCATCTCCTCCCGCGCCACCATTTTCAGTGCGTGCCGGTAACCCAGGCTAGCCAGGTGCTCGGCATCCTCCTCGAACCCCTTCAGGTGGCGCGCCTTGGTGGCAAGATCGCAATAGCCCCAGGTGAGATCGCACTCGATATTGAAACGCTCGACCCGCTCGCGCACCAGTTGCACCGCTTCGATCCCCATCAGATCCAGCTCCCGCACGCCCGCCTCGCCAATCCAGCGGGCAAACTGGCTGGTATCGTGGCCGATGCCGCGGATCAGCTGGCCGCCGTTGCGCCCCGACGCTCCCCAACCGATGCGGTTGGCCTCCAGCAGCACCACCTTGTAACCGGCATCGGCCAGGTTGATGGCGGTGTTGAGGCCGGTGAAACCGCCACCGATGACGCAGACGTCCGCATCCAGCTCACCACTGAGCTCGGGCCACTGCCGATGGTCGTTGCGAGTGGCCGCGTAATAGGAGGCCGTGTGTTCCTGATGTCCCTGTCTTCCTGTCTGCATGCTCAGCATCCTGCCTGGTTGCATTCGTTTACTAAATTAAACGGGTGTCATCGATAATACCCAGCCCCCCATCCCCATTCCAGCCCGTCAGGATCACAGAAATGCAAAAGGCGCCCCGAAGGGCGCCTTTTCATGCAATCAAGGTGCTGCGAATTACAGTACGTCGATGGCGTTCAGGTCGGAGAAGGCCTTCTCCAGACGTGCGATCATGGAAGTCTGACCGGCACGCAGCCATACGCGCGGATCGTAGAACTTCTTGTTCGGCTTGTCGGCACCTTCCGGGTTGCCCAGCTGGCCTTGCAGGTAGGCTTCGTTGGACTTGTAGAAGTTCAGCACGCCTTCCCAGGTCGCCCACTGGGTGTCGGTGTCGATGTTCATCTTCACCACACCGTAGGAGATGGATTCGCGGATCTCTTCCAGGGTAGAGCCGGAGCCACCGTGGAACACGAAGTCCAGGGACTTGGCAGGCAGACCGAACTTCTCGGAGACGTACTTCTGGGAGTTGTCCAGGATCTTCGGAGTCAGCTTGACGTTACCCGGCTTGTACACACCGTGCACGTTGCCGAAGGAGGCAGCGATGGTGAAGCGCGGGCTGATCTTGGACAGACGCTCGTAGGCGTAGGCCACGTCTTCCGGCTGGGTGTACAGGGAGGATTGGTCCAGGTGGCTGTTGTCCACGCCGTCTTCTTCACCGCCGGTGCAGCCCAGTTCCAGCTCCAGAGTCATGTTCATCTTGGCCATGCGGGTCAGGTACTCGCAGCAGATGTCGATGTTCTCTTCCAGAGACTCTTCGGACAGATCCAGCATGTGGGAGGAGAACAGCGGCTTGCCGGTTTCAGCAAAGTGCTTCTCACCGGCATCCAGCAGACCGTCGATCCACGGCAGCAGCTTCTTGGCGGCGTGGTCGGTGTGCAGGATCACCGGTACACCGTAGGCTTCGGCAACGGCGTGCACGTGCTTGGCACCGGAGATGGCACCCAGGATGGCAGCTTGCTGGCCTTCCAGCTTCAGACCCTTGCCGGCGGTGAACACGGCACCACCGTTGGAGAACTGTACGATAACCGGGGCTTTGACCTTGGCGGCAGCTTCCAGCACGGCGTTCACGGAGTCGGTACCGACGCAGTTGACGGCCGGCAGAGCGAAGCCGTTTTCCTTGGCGATGGCGAACACTTTCTGAACGTCATCACCAGTGATCACGCCGGGTTTTACGAAGTCGAAAATTTTCTTAGACATGTTTAATCGTCCTGTCTCGTATGCCGTTAATAAAAAGTGGGGGGTTCATCATGAACCGGCACAGCGGCCACATGATAAACGAAACGGGAGGCTTTTGCCCCCCGTCCCGGGTCAATTAGGCTTTGGCGCGCTCTTCGAGAATCGCGACAGCCGGCAGTACCTTGCCTTCTACGAACTCCAGGAAGGCGCCGCCGCCGGTGGAGATGTAGGAGACCTTGTCGGCGATGCCGAACTTGTCGATGGCAGCCAGGGTGTCACCACCGCCAGCGATGGAGAAGGCCGGGGATTCAGCGATGGCGCGAGCGATCACTTCGGTACCCTTGGCGAACTGGTCGAACTCGAACACGCCGACCGGGCCGTTCCACAGGATGGTCTTGGCGTTCATGATGATGTCGGCCAGGGCCTTGGCGGAATCCGGACCGATGTCGAAGATCATGTCGCCGTCAGTCACGTCGGACACGGACTTGATGGTGGCCGGGGTGGATTCGGAGAATTCGCTACCCACAACCACGTCGGTGGTCACCGGAATGTTGGTTTCGGCAGCCAGTTTCTTGGCGGTGTCGATCAGATCGTGCTCGCACAGGGACTTGCCGACGTTGTGACCGGCAGCAGCGATGAAGGTGTTGGCGATGCCACCACCGACCACCAGCTGGTCAGCGATCTTGGAGAGGGATTCCAGCACGGTCAGCTTGGTGGAGACCTTGGAGCCGCCCACGATGGCAACCATGGGGCGCTCGGGCTTCAGCATGGCTTTGCCCAGGGCTTCCAGTTCACCGGCCAGCAGGGGGCCTGCACAGGCAACCGGCGCGAACTGGGCCACACCGTAGGTAGAGCCTTCGGCGCGGTGAGCAGTACCGAATGCATCCATTACAAAGACGTCACACAGGGCGGCGTATTTTTTGGCCAGCTCTTCGGTGTTCTTCTTCTCGCCTTTGTTGAAGCGGCAGTTTTCCAGCACAACCAGCTCACCGGCGGCGACGTCTACGCCATCCAGGTAGTCTTTGGCCAGACGAACCGGGCAGGACAGTGCGTCTTTCAGATAGTTGACAACCGGAGCCAGGGAGAATTCTTCGTTGTATTCACCCTCGGTCGGACGACCCAGGTGGGAGGTGATCATCAGCTTGGCGCCCTTTTCCAGAGCCAGCTTGATGGTCGGCAGAGTCGCAACGATACGTGCATCGGAAGTGACCTTGCCGTCTTTTACCGGCACGTTCAGGTCAGCACGGATCAGAACGCGTTTGCCCGCCAGATCCAGGTCGGTCATCTTGATAACAGACATATTCAGTCCTCTATATATTTTCAGGTAATGTTAAAAAAACAGTAACCTTGCGCCCGGTGCAGACTTTCAGCCTGCGGCCATCATGGCCCGGGTGGTATCCAGCATGCGGTTGGCGAAGCCCCATTCGTTATCGCACCACATCAACATCTTGACGAGGTTGGCATCGCTGACCCGGGTCTGGGTACCATCAATGATGCAGGAGTGTGCATCATGATTAAAGTCTACGGAGACCAGTGGCTCTTCCGTGTAGTCCAGAATACCGTGTAATGTACCTCTGGATGCCCGTTGCAGGGCTTGATTTACGTCACTAACTGTCACTTTTTTACGAACAGTAATGCTCAGATCCATGGCGGTTACATTGATGGTCGGTACCCGTACCGCGATCGCCTCGAACTTGCCGGCAAAGTGGGGAAGGATACGTTCCAACCCCTTTGCCAGCTTGGTGTCCACCGGGATGATGGACTGGCTGGCTGCCCGGGTTCTGCGCAAGTCGCCGTGATAGGCATCGATGACTTGCTGATCGTGCATGGCCGAATGAATTGTCGTAATAGTACCACAATTTATCTCGAATTCTCGATGCAATGTTTCGATGACGGGGACCACGCAGTTGGTGGTGCAGGAGGCGTTGGAGACGATCCGCTCCCGCCCGGTCAGCACCTGGTGGTTGACCCCGTAGACGATGGTGGCGTCCACGTCCGCGTCCGCCGGATGGGAGAAGAGCACCTTGCCCGCTCCCGCCCCCAGATGCAGCTCGGCATCGGCCCGGGAGCCGAACACCCCGGTGCAGTCCAGCACCACGTCCACCCCCAGCGCCCGCCACGGCAAGTTCGACGGATCCCGCTCGGCAAACAGGGCGATGAGATCCTCCCCCACCTGCATGCTGTTGCCCGCCAGTTGCACCGGATAGCGGAAGCGACCGTGGCTGGTGTCGAAGCGGGTCAGGTGCACCATGGCCTCGGGGGCCGCCAGCTCGTTGATGGCCACTATCTTGATAGTCTTGTCGCGGCCGCTCTCGTAGAGGGCCCGCAGCACGTTGCGGCCGATGCGGCCATAGCCGTTGATGGCAATCTTGATCATGGAAACGTTGTGTCCTTAGCTGCGACAAAGGGATGGGAGGAAGGGGCGACTCACGAGAGCAGTGCCTCGCGAAAGACGCCGCGGGCCAGCAGTGCGGCACCGAATACCCCGGCGCTGTCCCCCAGGGCCGGCGCTATCATGGGGGTGGCGAAACGGGGGTTGAACAGGAAGGGCAATACCGTTTCGCGCCCGGCGCGATAGAGGCTCTGCACATTGCCCACGCCGCCACCGATGACGATGACGTCCGGATCGAGAATATTGATCACGTTGGCGAGGGCCTGGCCGAACAGCAGGTGCAACCTGTCCATGGTGAGCCTGGCGACGTGATCATGGGCACTGGCCGCAGCAATCTGGGCGAGCGAGAGACGGCGTTTGGTCCTGGCCTCGTACCAGGCCTCCAGCGCCGGGCCGCTGATGAGGGTTTCGACGCAGCCGCGCTTGCCGCAGTAGCACTCTGGCCCCTCCGGCAACAGGACGTTGTGCCCCCACTCCCCGGCGATGCCGTGGTGACCGTTGAGGATCTGGCCGTTGATGACGATGCCGGCCCCGACCCCGGTGCCCATGATGATGCCAAACACCACTTTTGCATCGGGATGCTGCTGGCGCACCGCCCCCAGATGGGTTTCCGCCAGGGCGAAACAGTTGGCGTCGTTGGCGATGAGCACGGGGACGCCCAGCCTGCGCTCCAGATCTTCCTTGAGCGGCTTGCCGTTGAACTCGGTGGTGTTGCTGTTTTTCAGCAGCCCGGTCTGGGGGTCCCGGGCCCCCGGCGTCCCCATGCCGATGAGTGCAGGACGCTGACCGAGTTTGGCGGCACACTCGTCCACCAGTTTGGCGATCTGGCCCAGCATGTGCTGGTAGCCGCCGTGCCGTTCAGTGGGAATGCGGTGGCGCAGCAACACCTCGTCGCCATCGAGCACCACGCACTCGCACTTGGTCCCGCCAAAGTCGATCCCCCAATCCCACGCCTGCTTCTCCATCCAGCCTCCTGCCCCTCAACGACCCCATCCCGGCCACGACTGCCAACATGGGGGTGCAGTGTAACCCGAGCCGCAACCAGGATGCAGCCCCCTGTGTCACGGACAGCAAAACGGGGCCCGCAGGCCCCGTTCATCACGCTGTTTGCCGCGCTCAGCGACCGTGGTACCGGGCGGAGAGCTCATGCACCGCGTTGACGAACACGCCGGCATGTTCCGGGTCCACATCCTGATGGATGCCGTGCCCCAGGTTGAAGACATGACCGTTGCCATGACCGAAGCCGGCCAGGATGGAGGCGACCTCTTCACGGATGCGGGCCGGGCTGGCGTAGAGCATGGAGGGGTCCATGTTGCCCTGCAGCGCCACCTTGTCGCCGACCCGGCGCTTGGCGTCGGCGATGTCGGTGGTCCAGTCCAGACCCAGCGCATCGCAACCGGTGGCGGCGATCTGCTCCAGCCACTGGCCGCCGTTCTTGGTGAACAGGGTGACCGGCACACGGCGGCCCTCATGTTCACGGATCAGGCCATCGACGATCTTGTGCATGTACTGCAGGGAGAAGTCGCGGTAATCGCGCGGGGTGAGCACGCCGCCCCAGGTGTCGAATACCATGACCGCCTGGGCACCCGCCCTGATCTGGGCGTTGAGATAGCTAATCACGCTGTCGGCCAGCTTGTCGAGCAGCAGATGCAGGGTCTGCGGCTCTGCATACATCATCTGCTTGATCTTGGTGAAGGCCTTGGAGCTGCCCCCCTCCACCATGTAGGTGGCCAGGGTCCAGGGGCTGCCGGAGAAGCCGATGAGCGGCACGTCGCCCTTGAGCTCACGGCGGATGGTGCGCACCGCATTCATCACGTAGCCGAGCTCGTCTTCCGGATCCGGGATGGGCAGGGCCTGCACGTCGGCCATGGAGGTGATCGGGCGCTCGAAGCGCGGGCCTTCCCCGTGTTCGAAGTAGAGGCCCAGCCCCATGGCATCGGGCACGGTCAGGATGTCGGAGAAGAGAATGGCGGCATCGAGTGGATAGCGGCGCAGGGGCTGCAAGGTGACTTCACAGGCCAGCTCGGCGTTGCGACACAGGGACATGAAATCCCCCGCAACGGCGCGGGTCGCCTTGTATTCCGGCAGATAACGGCCAGCCTGACGCATCATCCATACCGGGGTCATGTCCACTTCCTGGCGCAGCAGGGCACGCAGGTATCGATCGTTTTTCAGCTCTTTCATCCCAGTTCCTGAGTCATGTCACGCATAAAATGGCGGACATGATACCACTTTGTGCAAGGCTGAGGGCGACCCTGACGCCGCACATCGCCGCAGGAGTGCAAAGATGTGAGGGGGCGCATACAAGCGCCCCCGTTTTCCCTCAACGCGCCTCGGCGAGACACTGTTCGATGAGCCGGCGCGCTATGGTGCCATGAGGGGGCAAGCGCGGCAGCCGGTCAGCCTCAAAGAAGCCTGCCGCCACCAGTTCGTCATCCTGCACCCGGATCTCGCCGCTCTCGTAGTCGGCGGTGAAGCCCATCATCAGGCTGTGGGGGAAGGGCCAGGGCTGGCTCGCCACGTAACGCACATTGGTCACCCGGATGCCGCTCTCCTCGAACACCTCCCGCGCCACGCACTGCTCCAGATTCTCCCCTGCCTCCACGAAGCCGGCCAGCACGGTATACATGGGATCATCCGCCTGATAGTAACGGCGGTGGACTGCCAGCAAGATGGCCGGCCCCTTGCGCACCGCGACGATGATGCAGGGGGAGATGCGCGGATAGACGACATGGCCGTGATGACACCCCTGGGCCCACTCCCCTTCCCTCGGGGTCATGGGGGCGCCGCACTCACCGCAGAAACGATGGGTACGGCGAAAAGTGGCGAGCTGCCAGGCCCGCCCTGCGAGGCGAAAGCCCTCTTCGTCCCCCGCCACCATAAGCTGGCGCAGCGGGGCCATGGCCCCGGTCTCCGCCTCGCCCCCCAGATCCAGCAGATGGCAAGGCAGGCCGTCCCACTCGTCGAAGCGCTCGAAGGAGGCGGTGTGCAGATGGGTGGGCAAAACGGCGCGGGGCCCTTGTGGAATGCGCCCCTGTTCATCCAGCAGGACGAGGTGATCGCCCCCCAGCACGAACCAGAAGGCCTGTTCAGTTGATGACATATGATGAAGGCTCTTGTTGAGAATGCGCGCGGCACAGGATCGTTTGCCTCATATTACGAGCGGGAAGGGCCGATGGCGACCCCCGACATGGCCCTCTTCTCGCCAGGCACACCATGAAAAAAGGCCGCCTCTGGCGACCTTTCATCCTGTTGACCGCCCGGGCGATCAGTTCATCCAGCGCTCGCTGCTCTTACGACGGCGCGGGAGCATGGGCAGGAGGATCCCGAGCAGGATTCCGCCCCCCACCATGGCACCACCGCGGATGAACCAGTCCATCTGCATGTCGTGCTCACGGTTGTCATAGCTCTGGGTCAGGGCGTCGTTCTGTTCCTTGAGGCTGCTCATCTCGGCGCTCTGGCTGTCCAGACGGGCTTTGAGGCTGGCGATCTCCTTGCTCTGCTCGGCGATCTTGCCATCCTTCTCGGCGAAGCGTTTCTCGTTGTCGCCATTGAGGTTCAGCAGGCGGGCCTTGGCTTCGTCCAGCTCTTTCTGAACCTGGGGAAGACGTTCACGCAGGCTGATCTCCCCCTGCAGCTCGCTGTTCTTGATCCAGCCCTCGCGGCCACGACCGTCCACCACCTGGGTGAATCCGGCCTCCTGGTTCACCGCCTTGACCTCCAGCGGCTCACCGGCCTTGACGCTGCCGAGGATCCGGTACTGGGTACCCGGACCGTTGTGGATATAGGTAAAGATGTTGTCTGAAACATAGCGGGTATCGGCCAGTGCCTGTTGGGCACACAAGCAGATCAGGATCCCGAGAAGGGCGCGCATGGTCGATCGATTCTCTTCGTTGGATTAGGTTGCAGGCCGAATGTTAAGCCGCCTGCGGGTCAAAGGACAAGCAAAGAAAAGCGCCATCTCCCCGAGTGAGAGCTGTCTCGCAGCGCCGCCGGTTTACGACGCGACCATTCCAGACGTCGCACCTACTTCTGTTTCAGCGCCTGCACCTCGGCGCGCAGGGCCTTGAGCTCTTTGAGCAGTTGCGCCTGCTGCTCGCTCTGCTGGCGTCGCCACACAGCGGTGTCGTCGTTGGTCTTGCCGGGATGGACGAACAGGCTGGCCATGAAGCCGCTGAGGGCGCCAAACAACCCCACTCCAAAGAGGATCAGCAGGCTGGCGACGAAGCGCCCCTCCTCCGTCTTGGGCACCAGATCCCCGTACCCCACGGTAGAGAGGGTCACCAGCGTCCACCAGAAGGCATCGTAAGGAGTCTGGATCTGGCTGCCGGGTTGCCCCGTTTCCAGCCAGTACATGACGCCGGAGCCGACCCCCAGCAACAGGAAGAAGAGGAAGAGAATGCCGGAGAGGGTGGTTTCGTTGCGTTCACGACGGAACATGGCCAGCAGATCCGGTCTGTCCCGGAGCAACTGGTAGACCCGCCACAGCTGGATGAGCCGCGCCCAACGTAGTTGTTCCACCATGGGCAGGCTGCCGGGCAGATAGAACCAGTTGCTCTTGAAGAAGGCCATCCTGTCGGAGGCGCGCGCCCAGCCATAGGCGAAGTGAGCGAGGAAGAAGTAGCAGATCAGGCTGTCGACATCATAAAAGAGCTGCAAAGTCTGGGGGCTCAGTTCACCGTGCCCCAGCCAGCGAGCAGCCACCAGGCAAACCGAAATCACGGAGAGAAACCCCATCAGCAGATCCATGGTACGCAAATGAGTTAAGTGATGTCGCATACATTTTCCAACTTTAAGCACGGTGCAAATTAATAAAAAGGAAGATAATGCCGATAGCTATGACGGCAAAGGAATAATGGACGTTGAAAGGAGAAAAATTATGCAGTTGAACCCGCTGGAGAGGCGCATGAGCAACATCCGACTGGTGCCCAAGGTGGTGCTGCTCATGGTGTTCAGCACCCTGCTGCTGCTGGCCAAACTCTGGTTCGATGCCAGCAACCTGGAAGCGACCCTGCTCAGCGAGGGCATTGATGCCGCCATGGCCAACACCATCGCCGATCGCCTGCTCTGGACCGGGCTGGTGGAGACGGCGCTCATGGGGGTCGTCTTCGTGGTGCTGCTGCTCACCGGCTCCCGCCTCATGGTCAAGCAGGTCCACTACTTGGTGGGGCTGCTGGAGCGTTTCGCCAACAAGGATCTCAGCCACAGCGTGCTGCTCAAGTCCCGGGACGAGTTCGGCGACATCGCCAAGGCGGTGGCCCACTCCCAGGAGAACCTCAAGGAGGTGTTCGGGACCCAGCGTGCCGCCTGCAAGGAGCTCAACGAGATCGCCTCCCAAGTGACTCTCTGCATGGATGAGGCGAACGAGGCCATCAACGAGGAGTTCACCCAGATTGAGCAGCTTGCCAGCGCCATGAGCCAGATGGTAGGTGCCATTCGAGAAGTGGCCAACCACGCGGAGCAGGCGTCCCACGCCACCGCCGAAACCAGCCAGCTGGCCGAGGAGGGCAGCCGCTGCGTGGCGGCTACCGTCAACACCATCGACACTCTCTCCGGCAACATCCAGCGCTCCTCCACCGTGGTCAACGAAGTGGAGCACGGGGTCGATCGCATCGGCTCCGTGGTGGACACCATCCGCAGCATCTCCGAGCAGACCAACCTGCTGGCCCTGAACGCCGCCATCGAAGCCGCACGCGCCGGTGAGGCGGGTCGCGGTTTTGCCGTGGTCGCCTCCGAGGTGCGCGAACTCGCGAACCGTGCCCAGGCCGCCACCGTCGAGATCCAGAAGATGATCGAGCAGCTTCAGGGCAACGCCCGCCAGGCCGTCGGCCTAATGGCCGAGAGCGTGCAGCAGGCGGACAAGGGGGTGGAGCAGGTGACCCAGGCTGGTACCCAGCTCGACACCATAGTGCAGCGGGTGCAGGGAGTGGCCGACATGAACCGCCAGATCGCCGCCGCCTCCGAGCAGCAGAGCTCGGTCGCCGAGGAGATGAATGCCAACCTGGAGCAGGTCAAACAGGTGGTGGAAGGCTCCGTCGTGGTGCTGCGGGAGCTGAAAGATGCCTCCGAACTGGTGGAACACCACAGCCAGACGCTGGACAGCCATATCCAGGCCTTCAAGCTGGCCTGATGCTGGCCTGATGCTGGCGCCCATCGTCAAACCTTCAGGCTGGCCTGAGGTCGTGATTTGAGTACACTGGAAGGCCCCCTTAGGGGCCTTTCTTTTTTCATCACGGCAAGGAGCCAGGATGCAGACCACAGAACGTGCGCTTGAGATAAGCGACGACAAGGGGCGCCTCGACGTCCCGCTCATTCACCGTTTCCTCAGTGAAGAGGCCTACTGGTGCCTCGGCATTCCCCTCGCTACCCTGCAGCGGGCCATCAACCACTCCCTGTGCTTCGGAGCCTATCTCGACGGCCAGCAGGTCGCCTTCGCCCGGGTCATCACCGACAAGGCCACCTTCGGTTATCTCGCCGACGTCTTCGTGCTGCCCGAACATCGCGGGCGCGGTCACAGCAAGGCCCTGGTGGCAGCCATCCTCGCCCACCCGGAGCTGCAAGGGCTGCGCCGTCTCTCCCTCGCCACCTCCGATGCCCACGGCCTCTACGCCGGTTTCGGTTTTGTGCCGCCGAGAAGCCCCGGCAGCCTGATGGAAATCTACGACCCCGAGATCTACCGGCGTCCCTGAGCCCGGCCGATCGCCAGATCCGTCGCCGGATCACCTTCCGGGCAGCGGCGCTGTGACGCCAGCGCCCGGGAGTGCTAGATTGGCAGCCGGCATTTCACTCTCCCTGCAGACTCGTCAACCACAAGGATGGCAACCGTGGCCCAGCACTCTCCCTCTTTCTCCGCCTTCTCTCCCTTGTTGCAGGAGCAGGCCCTGCGCCACTGGCAGCGGCTGCTCGCCCTGGCGCCCCAGTATGACGCACTGCCCGAGTCCACCCGCCAGACCCTGCTGACCCTGCTCGGCCTCTCCGACTTTGTCGCCGACTCCCTTATCAAGCAGCCGGGGCTGCTGGCCGAGACCCTGGCATCGGACGCACTGACCCGGGCCGAGCGCTGGCCCGCCTATGAACCTGAGCTCGCAGCCCTGCTCGCCGAGGTCGCGGACGAGGAGGCGCTCAAGCGCATCCTGCGTCAGTTCCGCCGCAGCCGCATGCTGGTGATCGCCTGGCGCGAGCTGCTCGGGGAGTCCGAGGTCGAAGAGAGCTTCATCCATCTCACCAAGCTGGCGGATGCCCTCATCTGTGGTGCCCGCGACTGGCTCTACGCCAAACAGTGCAGCGAGCTGGGCACCCCCATGGACGGCGATGGCAACCCCCAGCCGCTGCTCATCCTCGGGATGGGCAAGCTCGGCGGCGGCGAGCTCAACTTCTCCTCGGACATCGACCTTATCTTCACCTTCCCCGAGAACGGCTACACCGTTGGCGGTCGGCGGGAGCTCGCCAACCAGCAGTTCTTCATCAAGCTGGGGCAGCGTCTCATCAACGCCCTCCACCAGCCCACCCAGGATGGTCAGGTGTTCCGGGTCGACATGCGGCTGCGCCCCTTTGGCGATGCGGGGCCGCTCGCCATCTCCTTCGCCGCCATGGAGGACTACTACCAGCATCACGGCCGCAACTGGGAGCGCTACGCCATGGTCAAGGCGCGGGTGCTGGGCCCCCAGTGCGAACACGCCATGGCCCTGACCGAACTGCTGCGCCCCTTCGTGTTCCGCCGCTACATCGACTTCGGCGTCATCGACGGCCTGCGCCAGATGAAGGCGATGATCGCCGCCGAGGTGCGCCGCAAGGGACTGGAGGGCAACATCAAGCTGGGGGCCGGGGGCATTCGCGAGGTGGAGTTCATCGCCCAGGCGCTGCAACTCATCCGTGGCGGGCGCGAGCCCGCCCTGCGGGTACGCCACCTGCCCGAGGCGCTGGCCGCCATCGCCCAGGGGGGTGCCCTGGAGGGGAGCCAGTGCGAACGCCTGCTCACCGCCTATCGCTTCCTGCGCCGGGTGGAAAACATCTTGCAGGAGATCGGCGATCAGCAGACCCAGACTCTGCCCACCGAGGATCGGGATCGCCAGCGGCTCATCGCCACCCTCGGCTTTACCGACTGGGACGCCTTCATGGCCCACCTCGATGAGGAGATGGCCGCCGTCCATCAGGAGTTCGTCGCCGTGGTGGGGGAAGAGAAGGAGGCCCCCGCCCACCTGGAACAGCTCTGGCTCGATCTCTGGCGCACCGAGCTTGATGCCGCCGAGCTGGAAAAACTGCTGACCACGCAGGGAGTGGTGGAGCCCGCCCCCCTCTGCGCCGCCCTGCTGCGTTTCAAGGAGGAGTACAAGCGCCGTCAGGTAGGGCCCCAGGGGCGCATCGCCCTGGACTGGCTGATGCCGGAGCTGCTGCGGCTGGTGGTGGCGAGCCGCGAGCCTGCCCGCCTGTTCGAGCGGGTCTGCACCCTGCTGACCCGCATCTTCACCCGCAGCGCCTATCTGCAACTGCTGGCGGAAAACCCCGCCGCCCTGCGCCAGCTGGTACGCCTGTGTGACGAGAGCAACCTGGTGAGCGAGCAGCTGGCCCGCTACCCCATCCTGCTGGACGAGCTGCTGGATCCCCAGCACCTCTACCACCCCACCCCGCTGGATCAGTACAAGCCCCAGCTGCGCCAGTTCCTGCTGCGCATCCCCGAGGAGGACGTGGAGCAGCAGATGGAGGCGCTGCGCCAGTTCAAGCAGGTGCAGCTCCTGCGCATCGTCGCCGCCGACATCGCCGGCGCCCTGCCGCTGATGAAGGTGAGCGACCACCTCACCTGGCTGGCGGAGGCGATCACCGAGGAGGTGGTCAATCAGGCGTGGGCCCAGATGAGCGAACGCTACGGGGTGCCGCCCGAGGTGGCGGTAAGCGGCCAGCGCGGCTTTGCGGTGGTGGCCTACGGCAAGCTGGGGGGCATCGAACTCGGCTACGGCTCGGATCTCGATCTGGTGTTCCTGCACGGCGGCGACCCCAACAGTTACACCGATGGCCGCAAGCCCATCGACAGCCGCCAGTTCTACCTGCGCCTGGCCCAGCGGATCCTGCATCTGTTCAGCACCCGCACTCCGTCCGGCATCCTCTACGAGATCGACATGCGGCTGCGCCCCTCCGGCGACGCCGGCCTGCTGGTCTCATCGCTGTCGGCCTATGAGCAGTACCAGCAGCAGGAAGCCTGGACCTGGGAGCATCAGGCCCTGGTGCGAGCCCGTCCCATCTATGGCGATGATGCCGTGGTCGCCGAATTTGCCCGCATCCGCCGCGACGTGCTGGCCAAGGAGCGGGATCTGCCCACCCTGGCCCGCGAAGTGCGGGAGATGCGCCACAAGATGCGGGATCACCTGCTCAAGGCGGGAGAGGGAGAGTTCGATCTCAAGCAGTCCCCCGGCGGCATGGTGGACATCGAGTTCATCGCCCAGTACCTGGTGCTGGCCCATGCCTGCGGTGAGCCGGACGCTCTCACCCGCTGGTCAGACAATGTGCGCATCTTCGATGAGTGCGTGATGGCGGGGGTACTCACACTGGAGCAGGCAGAGGGGCTCAAGCAGGCCTATCTGGAGATCCGCAACCTCGGCCATCGCCTCAATCTCTCGGAGATCTCCCGCAAGGTGGGGGACGATCAGTTGCCGCGAGAGCGGGGCCATGTGCTGGCGGTCTGGCAACAGCTGCTGGGAGAATAAGCAGAAGGGGCGCCATGGCGCCCCTTCTCGTTAACACCACCGATATAGAACCGTTTTCTTCTCTAACCACACTCAATAGCGGTGAGCTGGATCCAGTTTCGAGCACTCTGCGCTTGGAATCGTATGGCACTTTGCTATGTATAGGCAGAGGACTAATTCCAGGTCATTAATGAAAGCCCAGCGTGGTAGAGAGAGGAAAAAATGGATTTTTCAGAACAGTTGCAAAGCCTTGCCAAAAAAATTGCTCAGCAATCCTCCATGATCACAACTGAGGAAGCGACCAAAAACGCTTTTGTCATGCCATTTCTCAATCGTGTACTTGGTTATGATGTATTCGATCCTACTGAAGTGATTCCCGAGTTCACAGCTGACACTGGCATTAAAAAAGGCGAAAAGGTTGACTACGCCATTCTAAAAGATGGCCAAGTTCAAATTCTGGTCGAATGTAAAAAGTATAGTGAAAAACTATCAGCTAAACACTCTGGTCAACTCTTCCGTTATTTCTCTGTTACAAATGCCCGCATAGGTATTTTGACTAATGGTGCACAATATGAGTTCTATACAGATCTTGATGCTCCAAACAAAATGGATGAGAAACCATTTCTTACGCTGGATCTGGAAGATATTGACGAACACGTAGTTCCTGAAGTACTGAAATTAACCAAAACTTCCTTCGATGTAGAGTCTGTTGTTGATGCAGCTGGTGAGCTTAAATATCTTAGTCAGATTAAAAAGTTACTTGCAGAACAATTTGGGGCACCGGAAGAGGATTTTGTGAAATTTTTTGCCTCCCGAATTTATGATGGAGTATTGACTGCTCGTGTCAAACAGTCCTTCACCGACATTACAAAAAAGGCATTGAGTCAATTCCTCAATGACAGCATCAACGCAAGATTAAAATCCGCAATAGGTAGTGGCCTTAGCACCTCAACAGCACAGCCAATATCAGAGGCTGAACAATCCATAGAAAATAATGAATCTGGCAATAGCCAAGAAAAATCAAAAGTAGAAACCACGATTGAGGAAATGGAAGCATTTAATATTGTGAAAGCGATTCTTAGACAAAAATTCGATGTAAGTCGAATCGCACCAAGAGACACACAAAGCTATTTTGGTGTGTTGCTTGACGATAACAATCGGAAACCTCTATGTCGGCTACATTTCAACTCAAAACAGAAATATTTGGGATTGTTTGATGAAGAAAAGAAAGAAACCAGACATCCCATTAGTTCTATAGATGAGATTTTTACTCTTGCTGACAAATTGCTTTCTACAACTGCTGTCTACGAATAACCATTCCTTAGGGGGAGCGTCCTCCCCCCTTTTTTCTACGATGACCTAGCGCCCGCCTGCCACATCGATAAAGGTGCCGGTGGCATAGGAGGCCTCGTCCGACAGCAGCCAGGCGATGGCGGTCGCCACCTCACGGGGTTCGCCGCCCCGTTGCAGCGGAATGGCCCCCTTGATCCTGTCCACCCGGCCGGGCTCGCCGCCGTCGGCATGCATCTCGGTGTAGATGAAACCCGGACGCACCCCGTTGACCCGGATCCCCTGAGCCGCCAGCTCCAGCGACAAGCCTCTGGTCAGCACGTCGACGGCCCCCTTGGCGGCGGCATAATCCACGTACTCCCCGGGGGAGCCCAGCCTGGCAGCGGCGGAAGAGACGTTGACGATGGCGCCCCCCGCCGTCATGCGGCGCACTGCCTCGCGGCAGCAGAGAAAGCAGCTGGTGACATTGGTGGTCAGGGTCTGGTTGATGCGCTCGGCGCTCATCTCCAGTACCCGCATCTGGGGCTGCAACCTGCCGGCGTTGTTCACCAGGTGGGTAACGGGGCCGAGCCGCGCGTCCATCTCCTCGAACAGGCGCACCACCTCGGCCTCCACGCTGACATCGGCCTGCACCGCGATGCACTCGACCGGATGGGTGGCCAGAATCTCAGCCACCACCGCCTCGGCGGACGCCTTGTCCTGACGATAGTTGAGACAGAGATGGTAACCCTGCGCCGCCAGATAGCGGGCTGTCGCGGCCCCGATACCTCTGCCACCGCCGGTGATCAGCACCCGTTTGTTCATGAACCCTCCCGGTTCCCGGTTTCGATGACTGCTTCGCATAGTACCTCATGTTGGCGACCACACCTCGTCCCGTGACGCCCGGCACAACAACAAAGAGCCCGCACGGGGCGGGCTCTTGATGGCAATAACGGGAGGTTGGCTATTTGAACAGACCCTTGAGCAGCTGGTCCGCCACCCCCTTCACCCCTTCGTTGTCGGCCTTGTCACCCAGCAGCTTCTTGAGACCGCGCTCGGCCTCCTTGCGGGCCTTCTCCTCCAGCACCTTGTTGTTGCTGAGCAAGGCCTTCACGTCGAGCTTGTAGCTCGGCGCCTGCCAGTGGCCGCCGATGCGCACCGGTATGGTGATGTCCTTGAGCTCATCCACCGTCTTGCCCCCCTGCCCCTTGCTGCTCTCCACCACGGAGGTGAGGAACAGGAAGTCGAGGGTCTCCGGCACCAGGGCGGTCTGGCCCTGCCCCTTCACCCGCAGGGCGGGGGCAAAGAGCTGGATGTCATCGCTCCTGGCAACCCCGTTGGCAATCTGGAAGCTGGCGGTGAGGGCGCTGAAGTCGGTCTTGCGCACCTCCTTCACCTGATCCGCCCCCTTGCCGGTCAGGGTGGCCCGCGCCTCGCGGATCATCTCCGCCAAGTTGATGCCGTGCAGGGCGCCATCGCTCAACTTGAGGTTCACCTTGCCCTGCATCCGGCTGCGCAGCGCCTGCTCGGAGAGTCCTGAGCCCTGCACCTGCACCTCCAGATCCCCTTTGCCTTCCAGCAGGTCGGTCTGGGCCAGGATCTGCAGCAGGGGCCGCACATCGACTCCCTGCACCCGCTTGCTGGCCTGATAGCGGGCGGGTTGCTGACGGGCATCGAGCAGACCGCTGGCGGTCACCTTGCCGCCGGCCACCCCGGCACTGAACTGCTTGAGGGTGAGCTGACCACCGGCCAGGGCCAGTTGCAGATCGACGGCGCTCAGATCCAGCCCCTTGAGGCGCAGGCTACCCAGTTGCAGGCGGCCAGCCAGGTCCACCGACTTGAGGGCGGTCAGATCCGGTTCGGCCGTGGAGAGCGCCCTGTTGGCGGGCACGGCGGTCTGTGCCGGCGTTCCGGCCGGTGCAGCCGCTCCCGAGGTGGCGGCCACAGGTGCAGCCTTGGCCGGTTGACCGAGCCAGCCGTCGAGATCCAGCTTCTCCCCCTTGAGGTCAAACCCTACCCTGGGCACGGCGCCAAGCTGCACGCTGCCGTTGCCGCTCAGCAGAGCATCATCCACCCCCATCACCAGGTTGCTGAGGGTGACGGCCTGCTTGTCCAGCTCGGCGCGGGCAAAGCCCGCCAGCTTCACCTGCATCTGCGGACGTGGCAGGGCATCGCCGCTGAGCTTGGCGGCCAGCACGGCATCCGATATCTCCAGCAGTTGCCGGTTCTCATCGAGGCGCGCCTTGAGGGTCCCCTCCAGGGTGCCGGCCAGGGTCGGCTTGTCCGCTGCCCCCTGTGCCCCTTGCAGACTGAGGGTGAGGCTGCTCCACTGCCCCAGCGCCAGCCGATCGGCCTTGAGGGAGAAGGCATCCAGCCGCTGGATCGGTTCGCTCAGGCTCCCCGCCAGTGCGACATCTTTCAGCTCGCTGCGGCTGGCATCGGACGCCAGCTTGAGCTGGGCCGACCCCTTGAGATCAAACGCCAGTTCACCCTGGGCACCCTTGGCGGCCAGGGTCACCGGTACCCACTGAGCCACCGCCAGCTGGCCCAGGTTCAGGTCCAGCTGTTCGAGGCGGGAGACGGTGCCGTTGCGATCGTCCTGCAGCAGGGCGCTGGCCTGTTGCAGCTCCACCCCTTGCAGGCTGATCTGCCAGGGCCGCTCGTCGCTGGCGGCAGGGGACGTCGTTGCGACAGGCTCGGAGGCCGCCTCCCCCTTGGGCTCGGCGGAGGCCTTGAGCAGATCCCTCAGGTTGGAGCTGCCGTCAGCCTTGGTCTGGATAAACAGATGGGCACCGCTCAGGGTCACCTTGCCGATCTCAAGCTTGTGGGAGAGCAGTGGCAACAGGCCCACCGAGGCCTCCCCGCGCGTGAAGCGCACTAGGTCGGGCTCGGCAAAGCCGGCGGGGTTGCGCAGCGCCACCTGCTCGAGGGAGAGGCCCAGGCTTGGCCAGAAACGCCAACCGATATCCCCTTGTATCACCAGCTCGCGGCCGGTGCTCTTGCGCACCTGTTCCACCAGCTGGGGCTTGAACTGATTGGGATCGATGAGGGACACCAGGGCGGCGATGGCCACCACGGCCGCCAGCGCCAACCCCAGCAGGATGTAGATGATCTTCTTCACGATGGACTCCTTGAATGCGGATCTTGTGGCTGACTATACCACCGGGGGGATGACAGATGGGGCCCGTCTACCAAAGCGGGCCAGCGGCGAGACAGGGATGGTCGTAGGCCCACGTTCAAACGCGCGACAATAAAAGGGCCCCGCAGGGCCCTGATGATAATGGATGGCTGGCGCCCGCCTCGCCCGGATCAAGGCTGACGAGGCAACTGCTGATAGCCCATCTCGTACAGAGTGAAGGCATAGATGTCCGCACTCTGCTCGATAAGTTTGGCCACCGGCGTGCCCGCCCCGTGCCCGGCATTGGTCTCGATGCGGATGAGCTGGGGATGGGGGCCGGCATTGTCGGCCTGCAGGGTGGCGGCAAACTTGAAGGAGTGGGCCGGCACCACCCGATCGTCGTGATCCGCCGTGGTCACCAGGGTCGAGGGGTAGCTGACCCCGGGCCGGACGTTGTGCAGGGGCGAGTAGCCCTTCAGGTAGTCGAACATCGCCTCGCTGTCGGCGCTGGTGCCGTAGTCATAGGCCCAGCCCGCCCCGGCGGTGAAGGTGTGGTAGCGCAGCATGTCGAGCACCCCCACCGCCGGCAGGGCGACCCGCATCAGATCCGGCCGCTGGGTCATCACGGCCCCCACCAGCAGACCGCCGTTGGAGCCACCTCGGATCGCCAGCCGATCGGTGCGGGTGTAGCCCTCGGCCTTGAGGTACTCGGCCGCCGCGATGAAATCGTCGAACACGTTCTGCTTGTTCTGCTGGGTGCCCGCCAGGTGCCAGGCCTGGCCGTACTCGCCGCCCCCGCGCAGGTTGGCCACCGCATAGACGCCCCCCAGATCCAGCCAGTTGGCTACCGACACGCTGAAGCTCGGGGTCAGGCTCACGTCGAAGCCGCCATAGCCGTAGAGGATCGTCGGGTTGCTGCCATCGAGTTTCAGCCCCTTGCGGTAGCTGATGATGAGCGGCACCCGGGTGCCGTCCTTGCTCTGGTAGAAGCGCTGCTCGGAAACGTAATCCTCCGGTTTGAACGGCGCCGCCGAGGCGCGATAGAGGCTGATGGCGCCGCTCTTGGGCTCGAACCGGTAGAGAGTCGGCGGCTGGGCATAGTGCTCGAAGCCGAAGTAGAGGGCGGGATCATCGTGCTTGCCGTTGAAGCCGCTGACGCTGCCAAGGCCGGGCAGCGCCACCTCGCGCACCCGCTTGCCTTCGTAGTCGAACTGCTCGACCCGGGCGGTGGCATCCACCATGTATTCGGCGAACAGATAGCCGCTGCCGCTGTGCACCGTCAGCACCTGCTGGCGCTCGGGGATGAGATCCCGCCAGCGGGCCGGACCCGGGTTGGCGGCATCCACCGTCACCAGCCGGCCATTGGGGGCGTCCCGGTTGGTCAGCAGGTAAAGGGTGCCGCCCTTGTTATCCACCAGGCTCACGTCCGCCTCCAGATCCCCCTGCACCGTCAGCAGCGGCGCGTTCTCCTGGCTCAGATCCTTCACATAGAGGCGGTTGCCTGAGGTGGAGTTCGCCGCCGAGATAAGCAGGAAGCGGTCATCTTCGGTGACGGTCGCCCCCACGTAACGGTGGTGCTGGGCCGGGATGGCGCCGAACACCAGCCGGTCATCCTCCTGCGCCGTGCCGAGCCGGTGGAAATAGACCTTGTGCTGATCGGTCCTGGCCGACAGCTCGCTGCCGTCGGGCTTGTCGTAGCTCGAGTAGAAGAAGCCCTCGTTGCCGAGCCAGCTGATGCCGCTGAACTTCACGTCCTTGAGGGGCGCTTCCAGCGGCTGCTTGCTCTCCACGTCCATCAAGTGGATCTCGCGCCAGTCGCTGCCGGCCAGCGACAATGAGTAGGCCAGGATGCGGCCGTCCCGGGAGAAGCTCAGCTGATCCAGCGCCGTGGTGCCGTCAGGGCTGAGGGTATTGGGATCGAGGAACACCTCGGCCGGCTTGCCCTCCTGCTGGCGCCACAGCACGTTCTGGTTCTGCAGGCCGTCGTTCTTGAAGAAGTAGTGGTAGCGCCCCTCGCGAAACGGCGCCCCCTCCTTGGCGTAGTTCCAGGACGCGGCGAGCTTCTCCTTGATGGCGGCGCGATACGGGATCTGCGCCAGGTAGTCCCGGGTCACGGCGTTCTGGGCCTCGACCCAGGCCTCGGTCTCGGGGCTGCGGTCATCCTCCAGCCAGCGATAGGGGTCGGCCACGGCCTGGCCGAAGTAGTGATCCACCTGCTCACCCTGGCGGGTGACGGGGTAGTGAAGGCTCGCTTTCCCTGACATGGCATCCTCTTTGGTTGACTGACCGCTGCACGCACACAGCAGTGACAGGGCCAGCAGGCTGACAATGGCTCGCATCGAGGCGGCTCCCTGCAATTTCGGTGAAGCGGGCAGGGTAACAAAGAGTGCCGGATGGCCCAACCCCCCAGCGGGGTCGGCGTCGCCCTGCCGCCCCCCTTCATCTCGCAGGAGTCATATGACTTTTTTCGCTTAAGTTTGCCGCTTTATTTTGTTTGTTATCCGGCCCCTGGGTCACAGGATGGAATAAGAAACCAGCCAACGTGACACATTCAGGATAAAGCATGCCGTACAGCTACCTATCACATCTGCGGTGCAGCAAGACGGGCGAGATCCATGATGCCGATCAGCCCCAGCAACTGAGCCGGGTCGGTGCGCCACTGCTCGCCAGCTACGATCTCGAGGCCCTGAAGCAGGCCTGGCATCCGGCCGCCCTGCTGGGCCGTCCCGCCAGCCTGTGGCGTTATCACGAGCTGCTGCCGGTACGCGACCCCGCCCAGGTGGTCACCCTGGGGGAAGGCTTCACCCCCCTGCTGCCCCTGCCCACCCTGGGCAAGCAGATAGGCATCCCGGATCTCTGGATGAAGGATGAGAGCGTCATCCCCACCGGCTCCTTCAAGGCCCGTGGCGCCGCGGTCGGCGTCTCCCGCGCCCGGGAGCTCGGCGTCACCCACTTCGCCATGCCCACCAACGGCAACGCTGGTGCGGCCTGGGCGCTCTACGGCGCCCGCGCCGGGCTGCGCAGCACCATAGTCATGCCCCAGGCGGCCCCCGCCATCACCCGGCTGGAGACATCCTTGGCTGGCTCCCGCCTCTATCTGGTGGACGGCCTCATCAGCGACGCCGGTCGCCAGGTGGCCGAGGCGGTGGCCGAGCAGGGACTGTTCGATGCCTCCACCCTTAAGGAGCCCTATCGCATCGAGGGCAAGAAGACCATGGGGCTGGAGATCGCCGAGCAGCTCGGCTGGACCCTGCCGGACGTCATCCTCTACCCCACAGGTGGCGGAGTCGGCCTCATCGGTATCTACAAGGCGCTGCGGGAATTGCAGGAGCTGGGCTGGGTCAAGGGCGACCTGCCCCGGCTGGTGGCGGTGCAGGCGAGCGGCTGCGCCCCCATAGTCCAGGCCTGGCAACAGGGGGAGCGCGAGTCGCGCTTCTGGCCCGACTCCCAGACCCTGGCGTTCGGCATCAATGTGCCCAAGGCGCTGGGGGACTTTCTGGTGCTGGACGCCCTCTATCGCACCGAGGGCTGCGCCGTCGCGGTGGACGACAGGGCCATCCAGAGCGAGATCCGCCAGCTCGCCTCCCGGGAAGGCAGCTTCGTCTGCCCGGAAGGGGCGGCCGCCTTCGCCGCCGCCCGCCAGCTGCGAGAGTCGGGCTGGATCCAGGGGGGCGAGCGGGTGGTGGTGCTCAACACCGGCGCCGGCATCAAGTACCCGGACGCCATCACAGTGCTGCCCCAGCGGCTGCGCCGTGACGGGAGGATCCCGGCATGAGTTTCGACTGGTCCTTTGTCCTCACCACCCTGCCGGCCTTTGGCCAATCGGTCTGGGTCACCCTGCAACTCGGCGCCATCGTCATTGTCACCTCCCTCACCGTGGCCCTGCTCAACGTGACGCTGCAAAGCTTGCACAAGCCCTGGCTGAACCGGGTGATCCACGCCTATGTGGAGCTGGCCCGCAACACGCCGCTCCTGATCCAGCTGTTCTTTCTCTACTTCGGGCTGCCGGCGCTCGACCTGTCGCTGTCGGGCTTTGCCACTGCGGTGATCGCCATGACCTTCCTCGGCGGCGGCTACCTGACCGAGGCGCTGCGGGCCGGGGTGCAGGCGGTCCCCGCCAGTCAGCTGGAGGCGGGTCGGGCCATCGGCCTCTCCCGCTGGCAACTGCTGCGCCATGTGCAACTGCCCCAGGCCTGGCTCGCCAGCCTGCCGGCGCTGTTTGCCAACTTCATCTTCCTGCTCAAAGAGACCACGGTGGCCTCGGCGGTGGCGGTGCCCGAGCTCCTTTACACCACCAGGAACTACATCGCCCTCTACTACAAGACCTACGAGATGCTGGCGGTGCTGACCTTGATGTGCGTGTTGATCTTTCTGCCGCTCTCCTTGGCCCTGCGCGTCGTTGAAAGGAGGCTGCAGTATGGTCAGTTCGGTCACTGAATCGCTGATGCAGGCATCTATTTTCCTGCTGCCACCGTCACTCGCCACCAATGCAGAGGAAAGGAGGGATCAATATGGTCAGTCCGGTCACTGAATCGCTGATGCAGACGAGGATCCCGATGTGGGGACTTATCTTTCTGCCGCCGTCACTCGCCACCCATACACAAGAAGGGAGGGGTCACTATGGCCAGTCCGGTCACTGAGCAGTTGGCGCAGGCGCTGCCGCTGCTGGCGGTGGGCGCGGGTCAGACCCTCGCCATCTCCCTGCTCGCCATCCTGTTCGCCACCCTGGGCGGGGTCGGTTACGGCGTGCTGGCCCAGCAAGGGGGAAGGCTGACTCGGGTAGTGCTTCGGGTCTATCTGGAGCTGTTTCGGGTGGTGCCCGTGCTGGTCTGGCTCTACCTCTTCTTCTTCGGGCTGCCGATCTTCTTTGGCCTGGATATCCCGGCCTTCTGGTGCGCCGTGCTGGTGCTGGCCCTGTGGGGCGCCAGCGAGGTGGGAGAGGTAGTGCGCGGCGGCCTCAAGTCCCTCGCCCGCGGCCAGCAGGAGGCTGGCCTGGCGCTCGGGCTCTCCCGCTGGCAACTCTATCGTCACGTGCTGCTGCCCCAGGCGCTGCAACGGCTGACGCCGCCGACCATCAACATCTACACCCGCATCATCAAGACCAGCTCGCTGGCGGTGCTGATCGGGGTGGTGGAGGTGATCAAGGTGGGCCAGCAGATCATCGAGCGCACCTATGGCTCGCTGCTCATCTACGGTCTGCTGTTCCTGTTCTTTTTTCTGGTCTGCTATCCGCTCTCGCTTGCCTCGCGCCGGCTGGAGCAACAATGGGGTAATGCGGTATGACACCTCTGCTTGAGCTCAATGCTGTCAGCAAACAATTCGGCCAACACCGGGTACTGGACGAGGTCAGCCTCACGGTGAACGCCGGGGAAGTGATCGTCATCCTGGGGCCGAGCGGCTGCGGCAAGAGTACCTTGCTGCGCACCCTCAACGGGCTCGAACCCATTCAGGGGGGCGACATTCGCTTCGATGGAGACAGGCTGGATGCCAGCACCGACTGGCAGCGGCTGCGCCAGCGCATCGGCATGGTGTTCCAGAGCTATCACCTCTTCCCCAACCTGACGGTGCTGGAGAACGTGCTGCTCGGCCCTGTGCAGGTGCAGAAGCGGGAGCGGCAGGAAGCCCTGCTGCAGGCGGAACAGCTGCTGACTCGCATCGGCCTGTGGGAGCGGCGCCACGACTATCCACGTCAGCTTTCCGGCGGCCAGCAGCAGCGCATCGCCATCGTGCGGGCCCTGTGCATGAACCCGCAGGTGATGCTGTTTGACGAGGTGACCGCTGCGCTGGATCCCGAGATGGTGCAGGAGGTGTTGGAGGTGATCCGGGATCTCGCCGGCAGCGGCATGACCCTGCTCATCGTCACCCACGAGCTGGCGTTCGCCCAGGCGGTGGCGGATCGCATCGTCTTCATGGACGGCGGCCACATCCTGGAGCAGGCAGCCCCCCATCAATTTTTCGACAATCCCAGGAGCCAGCGTGCCCGCCAGTTCCTCGCTAAGTTTTCTTATACAACTGTCAGCAAACGAAAGGAGTCAGCATGAAGATAATTACCTCGGTCCTGTTTAGCGCCCTCATCGGCCTGGGCCTCGCCAGCGGCGCCGCCCAGGCAGAAGACGGTTCCCTCGCCAAGATCAAGGCCCGTGACAAGCTCATCGTCGGCGTCTTCACCGACAAGCCGCCGTTTGGCTATGTGGACGAGAAGGGCAACTACGTCGGCTTTGACACCGATCTCGGCCGCCGCTTCGCCAAGGATCTGCTGGGGGACGAGAACAAGGTCGAGTTCGTGGCGGTGGAGCCCGCCAGCCGCATCCCCTTCCTGCAGAGCGACAAGGTGGATCTCATCCTCGCCAACATGACGGTGACCCCGGAGCGGCGGCAGGTGGTGGACTTCACCAACCCGAACCTCAAGGTCGCGGTGCAGGTGCTGGTGCCGGAAGGCAGCGACGCCAAGAAGCTCGACGATCTGGCCAGCAAGCGGCTTATCGTCACCACCGGCACCACGGCCGACATCTGGCTGACCCGCAACCACCCGGAGTGGAAGGTGCTCAAGTTCGAGAAGAACACCGAATCCCTGCAGGCGCTGACCCAGGGCCGTGGCGATGCCTATGCCCAGGACAACCTGGTGCTGTTCAGCTGGGCCAAGGAGAACCCGGGCTATCGGGTGCTGCCCGAGAAGCTGGGCTCGGAAGACCCCATCGCCCCGGCGGTGAAGAAGGGCAATATCGAGCTGCGGGACTGGGTCAACGACCGTCTCGCCAAGCTGGGGGAAGAGAAGTACCTGCTCAAACTCTACGACCAGTATGTGCGCGACAAACTGAGCGCCGATACCGATCCCAACGACGTGATAGTGGAAGGAGGCAAGTGGCAGGGTTGAGCCCTGCCCCCACAGCAGTGCTGAGTTTGAAGTGTGTGATCTTTGGTTCCGTTGGTCTGCAAACCGCAAGGTTTGACCTTTCCAGGCGCCCCCTCCAGGTGGCGCCTTTTTTTTGTTTGCAAGACCCCGGCAGGCGGGACACCAGCCCTGTGAGCCAGCTCCCCCTGCCCCGGGATGCCCTGTGCCATCCTCACTGAAACGGCAGCGGGAGGAGAAACCCATGTGGATAGAGGCCGAGCCCGTCTACGGCGCCCTGGTGTCCCTGGCCATCGGGCTCATCATCGGGCTGGAGCGGGGCTGGCAGGTGCGCCAGCTCGGAGACAACCAGCGCATCGCCGGGATGCGCACCTATGGCCTCATCGGTCTGCTCGGCGGGGTCTGCGCCCTGCTGCTGCCCACCCTGGGCGCCTGGCTGGCCCTGCTCGGTCTGCTGACCGTGGTGACGGGGTGCGGCCTCTCGGTCTGGCTGGCCCAGCGCTGGCAGGGGGAGTTCGGCCTCACCAGCTCGGTAGCCATGGTGCTCACCTACCTGCTGGGGCTGATGTCGGTGCTGCAGAGCCCGAGCGAGGCGGTGGCCTGCGCCGTGCTGGCGGCCCTCCTGATGGGGCTCAAGGGCAAGATCCAGCAGGGGATGCTGTTCTTGAGCGAAATGGAGTTTCACGCCACCCTGCGCTTTCTGCTCATCTCCCTGGTGCTGCTGCCGGTGCTCCCCGATACCGAGATGGGTCCCCTCAATGCCTTCAATCCCTTCAAGATCTGGCTCATGGTGGTGGTGATCGCCGGCATCTCGTTCTGTGGTCACTTCGCGGTGCGCCTGCTCGGCACCCGCTCCGGGCTGGTGCTCACCAGCATGCTGGCGGGGCTCGCCTCCTCCACCGCCCTCACCCTGCAATTTGCCCGCCTCAACAAGGAGCAGGGGGGGCTGGAGCGGCTGCTGGCCACCGGCATCCTGCTGGCGGGGGCCACCATGTGGCTCAGGCTGCTGGCACTGGTGCTGATCATCCACGGAGAGCTGGCGCTGCGTCTGGCTGTCCCCCTGCTGCTGCTGGCAGCCATCGTCTACGGCTTTGCGTTCTGGTTCTGGCGCCAGCGGGAAGAGATGCCGGACGGCCCGGTACAGCCCGAAACCCGCAACCCGCTGGATCTCGCCACCGCCATCAAGTTCGGTCTGCTGCTCGCCCTCATCGGCTTCATGGCCACCCTGCTGCAAAACAAGGTGGGCAACTCCGGGGTCTATCTGCTGTCGCTGGTCTCCGGCATCACGGACGTGGACGCCATCACCCTATCCCTCTCCCAGCTCGCCCAGAAGGAGCTGGCCCTGGAGGTGGCGGCCAGAGGCATACTGCTCGCCGGGCTGGTCAACTCCCTGGTGAAAGGGGTGCTGGCACTGGTGATTGGCGGACGCAGCCTGGGGCGGCGGGTCTTGCTCCCCTACCTCGTCTCCATCCTGCTCATCCTGCCCCTTGTCCTGATGACGTGATGACGTGATGACGTGATGACGTGATGACAGGATGACGGGGATCACCTGACGGGCCCGGCACTCTGACACCCCCTCCCCTTGTCGCGTATACTGCCCCCTCTTGCAGCAGGAGGAGATGACCATGGCAAGCGACTGGGACAAGGTACTGGCGGGGGGCGCCCTGGACAGCCAGAGCGAGGAGATAGCGAACGACCGCATTCGCGGCCAGGCGCTGCTGAGCCGGCTCAACGCCTCACCGGCGGGGGATCACGTCCTGCGCCAGCAGATCTGCCGCGACCTCTTCGCCCACTGTCCCGACTCCTGCTGGATCAGCACCCCCTTCACCTGCGAATTCGGCCGCAACATCCACATCGGCGAGAAGACCTTCTTCAACTTCAACGTCACCATACTCGACGTGGGCGAGGTGCACATCGGCAACCATGTGTTGCTGGCCCCCAACGTGCAGATCTACACCGCCACCCACACCATGGACTATCTGGAGCGACGCAACTGGACCGCCTACAACAAGCCGGTGCGGATCGGCGATGACTGCTGGATTGGCGGCGGGGCCATCATCTGCCCAGGCGTCACCATAGGGCCCCGCTCCATCATAGGGGCTGGCGCCGTGGTCACCCGGGACATCCCGGCGGACTCCCTGGCGGTGGGTAATCCGGCCCGGGTGATCCGCACGCTACAACCGGGCGAGACTCGGGATCAGGCGTGCCTGTCATGATGGCCCTTGCCCTGCTGCCTTTGGGTTGGGCAGGCTGGCTCGGCGCGCACGATGCCAACTGGTGGCCGCTGGCCCTGATCCTGCTGATGAGCCTGCTGACCCTGGTCGTCTACGCCTGGGACAAACGCCAGGCCATTCGTGGCGGCTGGCGCGTCCCCGAGGCCCGCCTGCATCTGCTTGAGCTGTGCGGCGGCTGGCCTGGCGCCCTGGTCGCCCGCCAGTGGCTGCGCCACAAGACCCAGAAGGGGAGCTACCGCCTGCGGTTCTGGGCCATCGTCTGGGGGCAGTTGCTGCTGCTCGGGATCTGGCTCGGCTGGCCGCTCTGGCCGCTCTGAACAACCAGGCGGGCATTGCCGCCCAAGGTCGGGTATGAGACAACGACAGCGCGGGAGACAGATCCTCTCGTTCAAATCTTGAAAGGAGTCATTCATGACCATGTGGACAGGTATCGTCCTGATCGTCTTTATCAGCGTGTCGTTCAGCTATCTCACCAAACGCGCCCGCTACCAGATGGGGGATGCCCGCATTACCGATCGTCTCGGCAAGCAGGACATGATCATCAAGGAGTTGCAGGAGCGCATCGCCAATCTGGAGGCCATCGTCATCGAGGAGGAGAAGCGCCGCCCGTTCAAGGAGCTCTGATCCGGCAAGCCGGGCGGCAAACCGGCCAGCCCCCGGGCTGCAAGGGTTTGCCGCCGCCCCCGCTCGCACCCGCCCGTCCTCCGCCTGGCAAAAACGAAATTCACAGCAGGATCAATCCCCTGCCATTTTTCGGTTGAATGTTCGCCAAGCTGGCCCGTTCCCTGCTCCGTCATGACATCAGTCGTACGGAGAGTGACATCATGATCGCCATCGGCACCCTGCCTCCCCTCGCCTCCCTTGCCATCAAGCTCGGCAGCAAGCTGCTGGGCGACGGCACGCCGCCCGCCCAGACCGAGCCTGCCGTGCACCTTGCCCCCATGGTGCAGAGCCTGTTCCAGCGCCTCGGCATCCAGGAGGCTGACAGCGAGCAGAACCGCCCCGCCATCAACCACTTCATGGGGGCGCTGATGCAGACCCTGGGTCAGGAATCCTCGGGCCAGCCCCTGCCCCAGGCCATCGATGCCGCCCGCACCCAGTTGGCAGACGGCACCCAGAGCACCCGCCTCGACGCGCTGCAGAGCGAGCTCGACACCCTCAAGGGCTCCCTCGGCAACAGCGACCTCAACCTCGATCAGCTGCTTTCTGCCTTCAAGCAAACCCTGCCCCAGGGCCCGGGGGAAGGCGTCGGCAAGCTGCTCAATGCCAGCGCGTGAGCGGGAGTGGAACCATGAAAAACGGCAACCAGACGGTTGCCGTTTTTGTCGGGCCGGATCTCAAGGTGTCACGCTAGGGCTGTGAAGGAGGCGGGCTCAGCATGGCGCCGGCCAGTGCGGTCTGCCCGCGCTCCTGCAGGGCATTGGCCGCTCCCAGGCGATCCGCCGCCTCCTTGTTCTGACCCAGCTTGAACTTGCCGACCAGCCGCTCAATCTCGATCTCTATGCCCACCACGGCCTGCACCATGGTCTCGAGATAGTCTCTCGGTGCATCCGCCATCTTCCAGGGGGTGGATTCTCCCGCCTCGTGGGTACGGGTCAGGGTCGCGAGCAGGCGACGCACGAAGCGGGCATCGTCCCTCACCCGGATACGGCCATGGGCGTGCACCACGCAGTAGTTCCATGTCGGCACCTGCTTGTGATGCACCTGCTTGCCCGGATACCAGCTGGGGGAGATATAACCCTCGGCGGCCCGGAAGATCACCAGCACCTCGTCGCCCTCTTTCACCTCCTGCCAAAGCGGGTTGTTGCGGGCCACATGGGCCCGCAGCACACCGTGGGGCCCCTGCGCCCCATCAAACTCGAACGGCAGGTGGTTGGCATCCAGCCCCCCTTCACCACAGGTGATCAGGGCCCCCAGGGGGTTCGCCTGCATCAGCTGGTGCAGCGCCTCGGGGTCGGTAACGGCGAAATGGGGTGGCAGGTACATGGGAACTCCTTGATCCGGTTGACGCGTCCATACGCATTGCAGCGGGATCATGCCCTGCCCGGCGCGGGCCGTCACCCTGAATGTGCCCCACTGAGCCAGTTCATTGCCGCAGGCGGCCGCAATGCCACATCATCATCCGCAAGCGAGATATAACACCCTATGTTCACGGTTCGAATATCACTTTCACAGCCAAAGTGAATGGAAAAACGACCTCAATGACAAAGATAATTCCGCTTTACCCCCCTCTCCCCCTCGCCAGATAGCCGATACGGTAGATCTCGCCCCCGCCAGGCAAGGGCGATGAGAGGGACAGGAGAAAATCCGCCTCCAGCCATTCCCATCGGGTGAGATCCCAGCCGCTCACCATGGCCTCGCCGTGCAGGTCGGCAAGCTCGCCGTGGGAAGTGACCTTGGTGCGCCGCAGCCTGGCCATGCAAGCCCCGTCGAGGGAGGCCGGATCCGGCGCCCGCAGCAGATGCCAGGTCTCGATGCGGGGCCAACCGAAATGCCGGGTGAGCGCCGCGAATCCCTCGCTTGCCAGGAATCGGTGCATCGCCTCGGCGCTGTGCCACACATAGAAGGGGGCATAGCGGTTCTCCTGCCCCGGCAGGGCCCCATCGTCCTGACGGCTGTAGAGATAGGCCTTGAACAACAGACCGGGAAAGCCGTCCAGTCTGGCGCCATTGCTGGCGATCCGCTGCTCGATCAGCGCCATGTCGTAGTCTGCGGGCAGGGTGAATCGGTAGTGCATGGCGATCATGAGGCCACCTCCTGTCTGAACATCCGGCCCTGACCGAAACTCCACGCCTCGGCATCGGTCTGCTGGATCACCACCATGAGGTTGTCGGGGTGGATCCCAAGCTCGGCCTCAAGGCGCTCGGCGAGACGTGCATAAAGCCGCTCCCTGGTCGCGGTGCTGCGCACCTTGCCCGCCAGGATCTGGAAGAGGATGAAACCCTGGTCCCGGCGGCCGGTCTGGTAGTGGGGGTCATAGATGAGCGCACTGGCAGGCAAGATCTCGAGGATCTGGAATTTATCCTTCGGCGGCACCTCGAACACCTCCACCAGGGTCTGGTGGTAGAGGGCGCTGAGTTGCTGCAGGTGTGCGTCGCTCATCCCCTCGCACAGGGTGATGCGGGTCAGCGGCATGGGGTCACCTCCTCGCGGGGGGGCAGATAGCCCACGGCCGTCACTGCGGCGGGCAAACCGGCGTAGAAGGCAAGATGGGTGAACAGCTCTTCCAGCTCATCCCGGGACAGGCCGTTTTGCCGGGCGAATGCAATATGCCAGGGCAGTTGTTGCACCCGGCCCAGGGACGCCAGGATGGCCAGGGTGATCAGGCTGCGCTCGCGGGCCGAGAGGGTGGGGCGCTGCCAGATATCGCCAAACAGCGTCTCTTCCGCCAGTCGGGCGAGTCGGGGGGCAAGCTGCGCCAGGGTGGCGCGATCGGGAACATCGGGTGTCATGGCAATCTCCTTGGTGGATGAAGCCACTCTCCCTCACTGCTACAATTTAAAAAATCGAAATATTCAAGACCAATCATCCCGATTAAAAGGATAGTTATGTCACCCCTTCCCCCCAGCCTGGATCTCGATGCCCTGCGCAGCTACGTGCTGGGGCTGGAGTGCGGCAGCTTTGCGCTGGCGGCGCAGCGGCTGTGCCGCTCCACCTCGGCGGTCAGTGCCCAGTTGAAAAAACTCGAACAACAGTGCGGCACCGATCTGGTCATGAAGCAGGGACGTCACCTGGTGCCGACGGCCAGCGGTGAGCGCCTGCTGGGCTACGCCAAGCGGCTGCTGGCGCTCAATGACGAAGCCGTGCTCGCCCTCAAAGGGGAATTGCTGCAAGGGGAGATCCGGCTCGGGGTGCAGGAGGACTTCGGCGAATCTTTGCTCCCCGCCGTGCTGGGGCCCCTCTGTCGCCAGCACCCGGCCCTGCGCATGACGACCCGCATCGATCGCAACGGGGCCCTGGTGCAGGGGATCAGGGAGGGCACCCTCGACATGGCTCTCGCCTGGCAGCCACAGGGAGAGCGGGAGGATCTTTCCCTCATCGAGGTGGTGCAACTGGCCTGGATTGCCCACCCCGAGTGGGACCCCGCTCCTTTGCTCGCGCGCGGGGAGCCCCTGCCCCTGGTGCTCTTCGATGCCCCCTGCCTGATGCGGGCACGGGCCATCCGCGCCCTCGACGATGCCGGGATCCCTTGGCGGATCGCCTTCACCAGCCAGAGCCTGGGCGGGATCTGGGCCGCCGTGCAGGCCGGACTCGGGATCACGGTGCGTTCCCCCATCGGCATGCCGGCCAGTCTCGCCACCCTCGGCGGCGTGCTGCCCTCACCGGGCACCCTGGGGGTGGTGCTGCTCACTGCCAGCCATGAAACCGACGAGGCCAGGAGCCAGTTGCAACGACTGCTCACGGACGCCGTACATCATGCCAGCGCCGGACACAGGGGCTGAACAGCCCCTGGTCAACGCGCCCCACGGCGCCTAGGCGTACCCATAAAAAAAACGGCAACCCTGAGGTTGCCGTTCTGCCTTCTTGTTCCCATGGCGAGCCGGTTGGCTTAACCCGCCCGCTTGCTCAGCCAGGCTTCGGCGGCGGTGAGGGCTGCCTCTATCTGCTCGCGAGCGACGCCTCCCTTGGCAACCCGCTTGGCCAGAGTCGCTTCCAGCTCCAGGTTCGGGTAAACATCCTCCCCCACCACGGGGCTGAAGCGCTGGAACTCGGGGAGGGAGAGTTCTTCCAGGGGCTTTTTCACCTGGATCGCATAGACCACGGTCTCGCCGACGATATGGTGCGCCTCACGGAACGGAATCCCCTTGGCCACCAGATAGTCCGCCAGCTCGGTGGCGTTGGCGTAGCCGCCCTGGGCTGCCGCCTTGGTGCGCTCGCCATTGACCTTCAGATCGATCAGCACCAGCGCCGCCATGTCGAGGCAGTCGTGCCAGGTGTCGAGGGCGTCGAACAGCCCTTCCTTGTCTTCCTGCATGTCCTTGTTGTAGGCCAGCGGCAGCGCCTTGAGGCTCATCAGCATGCCCATCTGGGCACCGACCACCCGGCCGGTCTTGCCACGAATGAGCTCCAGCGCGTCCGGGTTCTTCTTTTGGGGCATCAGGGACGAGCCAGAGGTGACGGCGTCAGACAGCTCAACAAAGCCCGCCTCGCCGGTGTTGTAGAAAATGAGATCTTCGGCAAACCGCGACAGGTGCGCCATGGACAGCGACGCCACGTGCATCAGCTCCACCACGTGATCCCGATCGGACACCGAATCCAGGCTGTTGCGGGTGGCACCGGCAAAGCCCATGTCGAGCGCCAGGGCTTCGCGGTCGATGGCATAGGCGGTGCCCGCCAGGGCGCCGCAGCCGAGGGGGCTGGTGTCGAGGCGCTTGAGGGCATCCTGCAGGCGGGAATGGTCCCGCTCCAGCATCTCCACATAGGCCAGCGCCCAGTGGGCGTAGGTGACCGGCTGGGCCCGCTGCAGGTGGGTGTAACCGGGCAGCACCGCGGCCTGGTTGGCACGGGCGGAGGCCACCAGCCCCTGTTGCAGGGCGGTGATGGAACCGAGCAGCAGTTCACCCTGTGCCTTGCACCAGAGCTTGAGGTCGGTGGCAACCTGATCGTTGCGCGAGCGGCCGGTGTGCAGCTTCTTGCCAAGGGCGCCGACGGCGTCGATGAGCTGGCTCTCGACCCAGGAGTGGATGTCTTCGGCGTCCGAGTTCAGGATCTGCTGGGGATCCTGCTGCACGGAGGCGAGCAGTACCTCCATCGCCTGCTGCAACTGAGCCTGCTCACCCTCGGTCAACACCCCCACCTTGACCAGCGCTTTGGCCCAGGCCATGGAGCCCTGAATATCCTGCTCCGCCAGACGGTAGTCGAACCGCAGCGAATCGTTGAACTGCTTGAACCGGCTATCGGCTCCCTGACTGAAGCGTCCACCCCAAAGTGCCATACTGCTCTCCTTGAATGCGTTGTCGGCGGCGCCTTGCGCCGTCGAACTTGAAATCTTGCCCTGTTTTTCTGTGAGCCTGTTATCTCACAGAAGCGGCCAGGGCGCAGCCGCTCTTGTCACACCCGATGAGGATGGCAAAAGGCCTCTCTGCCTGTAAAAGAGGGGGCCATGCCCCCTCGAATCAACGGGTGATAGCGCTTGCTTAGCCGTGGGTATGGTCGCCACCGATGGCTTGATGCTGCTCTTTCATGGCGCGGATCCGGCTCGCCAGGGTGTAGAGACGGATGAAGCCTTCGGCATGGCTCTGGTCGTACACTTCGTCGGCACCGAAGGTGGCGAAGTCTTCGGAGTAGAGGCTGTTCGGCGACTTCTTCTGCACCGCGGTGACCTGACCCTTGTACATCTTCAGCACCACTTCACCGTCGAGCTCCTCGGCGATGGCGTTGGCGGAGGCGACAATGGCCTTGCACAGCGGAGTGAACCAGCGACCGTCATACACCAAGTGGGAGAACTCGGCACCCAGCTTTTCCCGCCAGGCGCGGGTCGGTCTGTCCAGTACCAGCTCTTCCACGGCGCGCAGTGCGGCAACCATCACGGTACCACCCGGGGTCTCGTAGCAGCCACGGGACTTCATGCCCACCATCCGGTTCTCGGTGATGTCGATCCGGCCCACGCCGTGCTTGCCGGCACGCTCGTTCAGGGTGGTCAGGATCTGGTGCGGGCTGAGCGGCTGGTCGTCAACGGCGACCACTTCGCCCTTGGCCACGGTCAGCTTGACGTATTCCGGCTCGTTCGGGGCATCCTCTGCAGAGACGGTCCACTGCCAGACCGCTTCGGACGGCTCGTTCCAGGTGCTTTCCAGCTCGCCACCCTCGGTGGAGATGTGCCAGGCGTTGGCGTCGCGGCTATAGATCTTCTTCAGGGTCGCCTTGCAGGGGATGTTGCGGGCTTCCAGATAGGCCAGCAGATCTTCCCGGGAGCGCATGTCCCACAACCGCCAGGGGGCGATCACTTTCAGCTGGGGCGCCAGAGCAGCCACCGCCCCTTCGAACCGCACCTGGTCGTTGCCCTTGCCGGTGCAACCGTGGGAGATGGCATCAGCCCCTTCTGCCAGGGCAGCCTCGACCATCGCCTTGGCGATCACCGGACGAGCCATGGAGGTGCCCAGCAGGTAGGTGCCTTCATAGACGGCGCCGGTCTTCAGGGTCGGGTAGACATACTCTTTGACGAACTCTTCCCGCAGATCCTTGACGATGCACTTGACCGCGCCGGAGGCGATGGCCTTCTGCTCGATCCCTTCCAGATCGTCACGCTCCTGGCCCACGTCGGCGACGAAGGCGATGATTTCAGCGTCATAGTGCTCCTTCAGCCAGGGAATGATGGCCGAGGTATCCAGTCCGCCCGAGTAAGCCAGTACGATCTTGTTGATTCCGCTCATTTACTTCTCTCCGTGATGATTCGATAAAAAGGGGTGATTCCGGGTCGGTTGCCGGATTACTTCTGGCCCTGTCCGAACAGGGTCAGCAGCACGGCGTTCTGGATATGCATCCGGTTTTCTGCCTCATCCATGATGAGGGAGGCTGGGCCGTCCATGACCTCCGAGGTGATCTCCAGCTCCCGGTGGGCCGGCTGGCAGTGCAGCACATGCTGGATGCCGGTCCGATCGAGCAGGGCCTGGTTGATCTGATAAGGCATGAAGATATCTTTTACCTGCTCCATTGGTGTGTTGTCACCCATGGAAACCCAGGTATCGGTATAAACCACGTCAAAGCCTTCGATATCCGCGACATCATCGCTGATATGTATGGTCGCGCCAGATTGAGCTGCCAGCGCCTGGGCCTGCAGGAAGATCTGGGTATCCGGGCCATGGCCTTTCGGGCAGACCAGGGTCACGTCGGTGCCGAGGGTCGCCCCCAGCAGCAGCAGGGAGTGGCTCACGTTGTTGCCATCGCCGAGATAGGCCAGCTTCACCTTGGACAGATCGCTGTAGTGCTCGCTGATGGTCATGAAATCCGCCAGCCCCTGGCAGGGGTGGTAGAGGTTGCACAGGCTGTTGACCACAGGCACCGAGCCGAACTCGGCCAGCTCGACCAGGGTCTGGTGATCGAACACCCGGGCGACGATGGCGTCACACCAGCGGGACAGGTTGCTGGCGAAATCCTTCACCGACTCCCGCTTGCCGAGCGCCCCGTTCTGCTGATCCAGATAGACACTGTGACCACCCAGTTTGGCGATGCCGATGTCGAAGGTGACCCGGGTACGCAGGGAGGGCTTCTCGAACAGGGTGACCACGCTCTTGCCCGCCAGGGCCTGGCTGTATTTCTTCGGATCGGCCTTGACCGCTTTGCCAAGCGCCAGCAGCGCCTCGATCTGGGCCTTGCTTAAATCACTGTCTTTCAGAAGATGTTGCATCGGATTGTCCTTTTCCCGGTGGAGATCAGAGGGTGACCTGGGTGCCGACCGCGCCGCCAGCCAGCAGCTTGAGCAGCTGATCCGGGTAGCGCCAGCTGGCGACACAGACCGGCTTGCCCAGAGTTTCGGCGGCGTGCAGGGCGGCTTTCACCTTGACGGCCATGCCGTCCGTGATAACTCCCTTCTCCATCAGGTCCAGCGCGCTCTGCTTGTCCAGTTGCGGCACCAGCTTGCCCTTGCCATCCAGAATGCCGCTCACATCCGACAGCATCACCAGATCGGCGCCCAGCGCTTCGGCGATGGCGGTGGCCGCCTGATCCGCATTGACGTTCATCATCTGTCCGTCGGCGGTGATGCCGATGGAGCTCACCACCGGCAGGAAGCCCTGCCCCAGGATGCCGGCCACCAGCGCCGGGTTGCCGGGTTTGCAGTCACCGACCGCACCGAGATCCGGATCGAGCTGGGTCACCTGGCACAGACCGCCGTCGGCGAGGCACAGACCCACAGCAGGAATGCCGGTGGAGATGGCCTTGGCCATCATCATCTTGTTGGCGGTACCGGCCAGGGCACCGGCAATCACGGGGATCTGCTCGAACGGGGTCACCCGCAGGCCGTTCTTCTTGGTGGAGGTCATGCCCAGCCCCTTGAGCAGGTCGTCCACCAGGCAGCCACCACCGTGCACCAGCACCAGAGGACGGTGCTGATCATCCAGGAAGGTCTTCAGGGTGGCGAACAGGGCGGTCAGGGCCTCGTCGTTCTCGATCAGGGCACCACCCAACTTGATTACCAGCGTCTGCTTGTCCATCTTCTCGATCCTTTCTTAAAGCGTTAAATCAGGCCGGTGGCCGGTTCAAAACCAAACTTGATATTTATGCACTGCATGGCTTGCGAGGCGGCCCCCTTGAGCAGGTTGTCGATGGCAGAAACCACCACCAGCATGTTGCCCTGCTGCTGCCAGGCGATGTCGCAGTAGGGCGTGCTCGCCACGCCACGGATGGAGGGCATCTGGCCGGTGAGGCGTACCAGCGGCTTGCCTTCGTAGGCCTTGAGGTAGGCCTGATCGACCTGGGTCGGCGTCACCCCTTCCGCCAGTTGCACATAGATGGTGGCCAGGATGCCCCGCACATAGTTGCCGAGGTGGGGCTGGAACAGCACCTCCTTGCCGAGGTGGTGGCTGATCTCCGGCTGGTGCCTGTGATTGAAGGTGCCGTAGGGATTGAGGCTCACTTCGCAGAAACTGGTGTTGATGGCGGCCTTGCGACCGGCCCCGGAGACGCCGGAAACCGCATTGATGATGGGCTGCCACCCCTGGGCAATCAGCCCGGCCTGTTGCAGCGGCTTGAGGGCGCACAGGGAGGCGGTCGGGTAGCATCCCGGCACGGCAATCAGCTGGGCGGCCTTGACGGCATCGGCATTCCACTCGGCCAGACCGTAGGCGGCCTGCTCCAGCCACTGCTCATTCTCGTGGGTGAAGCCGTAGAAGGAGGAGTAGAACTGCTGATCATTGACCCGGAAGGCACCGGAGAGATCGAACACCGGCAACCCCTTGGCCAGGAACTTGGGCGCGAGTTCCGCACTCACCTCGTGAGCAGTGGCCAGCACCACCAGATCGGCCTGGGTCAGGATCCGGGTCATGCCGTCTTCGTCCAGGGGCAGCAGCGGCTGATCCAGCTTGCCCACCCACTGGGGATGCTGGGAAGAGAAGCGCTTGTGGGCGTCCTGGCTGCCGGCGGAAACATAGAGGCCGAACAGCTCGAGTTGTGGATGGTTCTGGACCAGAGCGGCCAGTTCGGCCCCCGCGTAGCCACTGGCACCGACGATAACGGTCTTAAGCATGTTTGAGTATTCCAAGTCTGGGTTCGAAATTCACAGCATGGTGCTGCGGTGCAAGGGGTCGGCTATCGCCCCTTTAATGCAACGAGTGCGGAGGGGCAATTCAGGCGGATATGCGTCGTCGGTTACAGATCAGGTGACAGAACATTAACTTTCCCTTACAACTAGAGGCCTTGTCGATGAGCACTTGAATAGAATATTCATGCACTCACTTTGCATTTGTATTTTCTAACAGAAACACTCCGGGGACGCAAGGAGGAGCTGATGGCCAAACTGGATTTTTTTTCACTTTATAAGAATATTATTGCGATTCCCTCTATCAGCAGCACGGATACTCGCTGGGATCAGAGCAACGAGGCGGTGATCCGGCTGCTGGCCGACTGGTTCGGCCAGCTTGGGTTCCAGTGCGAGGTGACGGCCCTGCCGGATCTGCCGGGCAAGTTCAACCTGGTGGCGACCTATGGTCAGGGAGAAGGGGGGCTGCTGCTGGCGGGTCACACGGATACCGTTCCCTTTGATGAAGGAGCCTGGACAAAGGATCCCTTCAAGGTGACCGAAGAGGGCAACCGCCTGTACGGGCTCGGCACCATCGACATGAAGGGCTTCTTCGCCTTTATCGTGGAAGCGCTCAAGGAGGTCGACCTCAAGACCCTGGGCAAGCCGCTGCGCATCCTGGCCACCGCCGATGAAGAGACCACCATGGCCGGGGCCCGCGCCATCGCCGCCGCAGCTGAACTCAAACCCGACTACGCGGTGATCGGCGAACCCACCGGGCTGGTGCCCGTGGTGGCCCACAAGGGCCACATGTCGGAAGCCATTCGCATCACAGGCCGAAGCGGCCACAGTTCGGATCCCGCCAACGGCGTCAATGCCATGGAGATCATGCACAAGGCCATGGGTCAGGTGCTCAGGCTCCAGCAGGATCTGAAGGAGAAGTACGCGGATCACCGTTTCGCCGTGCCCCAGCCCACCCTGAACCTTGGCTACATCCAGGGGGGCGACAGCCCGAACCGCATCTGCGGCTGCTGCGAGCTGCACATCGACATGCGCCCCACCCCGCAGGTGGGTCCCGACGAGCTGATGGGCATGCTGAAAGAGGCGCTCTCCCCCATCGAGATCCACCAGCCCGGCTGCCTGCACCTGCAGCACCTGCACGAACCCATTCCGGCCTATGCCTGCCAGGATGATTCCGAGCTGGTGCGGGAGGCGGAAAAGGCGAGCGGCAGGGCCGCCGAGTCCGTGAACTATTGCACCGAAGCCCCCTTTATCCAGCAGCTGGGTTGCGAGACCATAGTGATGGGCCCAGGCCATATCACCCAGGCCCACCAGCCCGATGAATACCTGGATCTGTCGTTCGTCAAACCGACCACGGCGGTGCTGCAGCACCTGATCCGGCGCTTCTGCGTCTAGCCAAATAGGGATGTAAGTAAGTTACATGACAGGCGCCTTGGGACAGGTGAGGGAAATACATGTTCTGAATCGGCTTGTTATTTGACCTTGCGCAGACAATCTGGGTAGATTGTCCCCCTAAGATGACGGAGCATATGTTGTAATCGCACAACAATAAGTGAGGTCGCCTCCCGCCTGGAAGGTCAGGAGGCACCAACAAAATAAGGATGTGGAATGAACGAAAAGTACGCCGCACTACGGGCCAACGTAGGCATGTTGGGCCAACTGCTGGGTAAATCCATCAAGGATCATCAGGGGCAGGCCTTCCTCGACAAGATTGAGACCATTCGCCAACTTGCCAAGTCTTCCCGCAAGGGGAACGAGGCTGACAGAGAGCGCCTGCTCGACACCCTGCGTACCCTCTCCGATGACGAACTGCTGCCCGTGGCCCGTGCCTTCAGCCAGTTCCTCAACCTGGCGAACGTGGCGGAGCAGTTCCACACCATCTCCCGTCGCTGCGAAGAGCAGGTCTGCACCCCGGACCCGCTGGAGCAGATGTTCGACAAGCTGAAAGCCTCCAACCTGTCCCAGGAGGCCATCATCCAGGCCGTGCGCGAGCTGGACATCGATCTGGTGCTGACCGCTCACCCCACCGAGGTGACCCGTCGTACCCTGATCCACAAGCACGTGCAGCTCAACGACTGCCTCGAGGCCCTGGAACTCTCCGATCTGCTGCCCCGCGAGCGGGACAAGATCCAGAGTCGCATCGAGCAACTGGTCAACCAGGCCTGGCACACCAACGAGATCCGCGAACAGCGCCCGACCCCGGTGGACGAAGCCAAGTGGGGCTTCGCCGTGGTGGAAAACAGCCTGTGGCCGGCCATCCCCGAATTCATGCGCAATCTGGACGAGCGCCTGCAACACCATCTGGGTGTGCGGCTGCCGCTGGACGCCGCGCCGGTCAAGTTCACCTCCTGGATGGGCGGTGACCGCGACGGCAACCCCTTCGTCACCGCCAAGGTGACCGCCGAAGTGCTGGAGCTGGGCCGCTGGATGGCGGTGAGCCTGTTCTACAAGGACATCAAGGAGCTTACCTCCGAGCTCTCCATGGCCGATTGCACCGACGCCGTGCGTGCCCGGGTCGGCGACAATCCCGAGCCCTATCGCGCCCTGGTGCGTGAGCTGCGCGAGCAGCTGCGCGAGACCCAGGAGTACCTGACCGCCAAGGTACAGGGCCAGGCGAGCGAGAGCCGGGATCTGGTCAAGAGCACCGCCCAGCTGCGCGAGCCCCTGGAGCTCTGCTACCACTCCCTGCACGCCTGCGGCATGGGCAACATCGCCGACGGCATGCTGCTGGACGTGCTGCGCAAGCTGGCCTGCTTCGGCATCCACCTGGTCAAGCTGGACATCCGTCAGGATGGCGAGCGTCACGGCCAGGTCTTCTCCGAGCTGACCCGCTACCTGGGTGTGGGCGACTACGCCGAGTGGAGCGAAGAGGACAAGCAGGCCTTCCTGCTGCGCGAGCTGAACTCCCGCCGCCCCCTCATCCCGAGCGACTGGGATCCCAGTGCCGAGACCCGCGAGACCATCGACACCTGTCGCGTCATCGCCCAGCACGACCCCGATGCGTTCGGCATCTATATCATCTCCATGGCCGGTGCCCCGTCCGATGTCTTGGCGGTCCAGCTGTTGCTGAAGGAAGCTGGCTGCAAGTTCCGCATGCCGGTTGCCCCGCTGTTCGAGACCCAGGAAGACCTGATGGCGGGCACCGCCGTGATGGAACGCCTGCTGTCGGTGGACTGGTATCGCGGTTACATCCAGGGCCGTCAGTACGTGATGATCGGCTACTCCGACTCAGCCAAGGATGCGGGCATGATGGCCGCTGGCTGGGCCCAGTACGCCGCCATGGAATCCCTGGTGGCGCTGGCTGAAGCCAACAACATCCGCCTCACCCTGTTCCATGGCCGTGGCGGTACCGTCGGCCGTGGCGGCGCCCCCGCCCATCAGGCGATCCTCTCCCAACCCCCGGGATCCCTGCGCGGCGGCCTGCGGGTCACCGAACAGGGAGAGATGATCCGCTTCAAGTTCGGCCTGCCGAAGGTGGCCATCCAGAGCCTGAACCTCTACACCAGCGCCGTGCTGGAGGGGAACCTGCTGCCGCCGCCCAAGCCGAAAGAGAGCTGGCGCGCCGTGATGGAGCAGCTGGCGTCTGTCTCCTGCGATCACTACCGCAGTATCGTGCGCGGTCACCCGGACTTCGTGCCTTACTTCCGTGCCGCCACCCCGGAGATGGAGCTCGGCAAGCTGCCGCTCGGTTCCCGCCCCGCCAAGCGCAAGCCCAACGGCGGTGTCGAGAGCCTGCGCGCCATCCCCTGGATCTTCGCCTGGACCCAGAATCGGCTGATGCTGCCGGCCTGGCTCGGCGCCCACAAGGGATTGCAACAGGCCATCGACGACGGCCAGAAGAGTGTGCTGGACGAGATGAGCCGCCAGTGGCCCTTCTTCCGCACCCGTCTCGAAATGCTGGAGATGGTGTTCCTCAAGGCCGACCTCTGGCTGGCGGAATACTATGACACCCGCCTGGTGCCGGAGAACCTGTGGGCACTCGGCACGCAGCTGCGTCAGGAGCTTGCCGACTCCATCGAGGTGGTGCTGAAACTGCGCCCGCAGGGCGACCTGCTGGACGATCAGCCCTGGATCAAGGAGTCCATCAAGCTGCGCAACCCCTACACCGACCCGCTCAACGTGCTGCAGGCCGAGCTGCTCAATCGCTCCCGCAACCACCCGGAGACCCTGCACCCCGAGCTGGATCAGGCGCTGATGGTCACCATCGCCGGCATCGCCGCCGGCATGCGCAACACCGGCTGATCCCGGACCGTTGCAAACAAGGGCGCCCCGGCGCCCTTTTTCGTCTCTGCCGGGCACGGGGATCCCTATATTGCCGCCAGCACAGCCCCCTCTAAGGGAAAAAAACATCCACAACAAACAGGGCGCCATGATGGCGCCCTGTTTTATTTCGCGATATAGCCTCTCATCAGGATACCTGGTTGCGACCACGACGTTTTGCCTCATAAAGTCGCTGGTCCACGCACTGAAGCCAGTCATCCATGCGCCTGTAACTCATCTGATAGGGGGTGAGCCCCACGCTGATGGTGACGGTGATCGCCTGATGCTGGTACAGGAAGGTGTGCTGCTCCACCTGGTGCCGGATGCGCTCCATGATGGTGTGGGCCTCCTCCAGGGTCGTGCCCCGCAGCAGCAGGATGAACTCCTCCCCGCCAAATCGCGCCACCAGATCCTTGCTGCGCACCGCCTGCATCAGGAGCCCCGCCAGCGACGCCAGCACGGCATCCCCGGCAAGGTGTCCATATACATCATTGATTTGCTTGAAGAAGTCGATGTCAATCAAGGCCAAGCAGCAGGCCTCCCCTTCGGCGGGATGGTGCTGGACGTGATCCAGCAACACGTTTGCCTGCTGGAAAAAGCTGCTGCGGTTGGGCAGCTTGGTCAAGAAGTCGTGCTCGGCGTTGAAGCGCAGCACCCGCTCCATGCGGCTGCGCTCATCCTCCAGGTTGCGGGCGTGGATAAGGGTGCCAAGGGCCGTGGTGAGGGGCTCGAGCAGGCTGACATGGGTCTCGTCAAAGCCACCCGGGCGGTTGGCCAGGGCGATCATGCCGATCGCCTCTCCCTTGTGGCGGATGGGAATGCCGAGGAAGCTCTCCAGGTGTGGATGACCACGGGGGGAGACACCGCGACTGGCTGGATGGCTCGGCAGATCGTTGCAGCACACCAGGGTATTGTGGGTCACCACGTGCCCAAACAGGTTGTCGAGCTTGCTGAAGATGAGCCCGCCCCGGCTCTGGCGCTGCTGCTCATACCAGGCATGGGTCGCCTCGTCCCAGGAGACATTGGAGATGGAGGGGACATAGAGACTGGGGCGGCCATCCTCGTACTGGATGATGCCGATGAAACCATAGGAGCTTTCGCTCACGCTCAGCAGCCGCTCGAAGACGGTGTCGCAGGCGGAGCCGAGATTGCGATCGAGCAGAAAACTCTGGTGAGCGGCCACCACGATGTCAAACAGCTGGCTCTGCTGCTCGACCCGCTGCTTGGCCATCACAGCCGAGGTAATGTCGTGCGCCAGCTTGACCACCCCCAGCAGGATGCCTGCCTCGTCGGTCACGGGCATGTAGGTGGCATGGAGCCAGAGGGGGTTGCCACCTTGCCTGACCCGGCGAAACTCCCCCGACTGGATCTCGCCACCCAATACCCTCTGCCAGAAGAGCTCATGCTCGGCCTGCAGATCCGGCGGCAAGAGCATGAGATGGGACTGGCCCACCAGCGCTTCGGGGGGATAACCCAGCATGTCGCAAAACAGGGGATTGACCGACACCATGCGACCATCGAGATCGAACTCGACCATGCCATAGGCCCGATCAAGGGCGGTCAGCCTGGCGAGGGTCTCATATCGATCCATCGCGTCGATATCGCGAGCGCAAAGTGCTGTGGTATTCATGGCTACGATTCCTTTCGATCGCCGGCGCATTGCATTGGAATGCGGGGACAAGTGCCCAAATCATAGGATCCGGCACCCGGTTACGCTAACACAGGCCCCGATTGGGTGTGAAGACTGGTTCTTGCCACATCCGGCTCCCGGGCGCAGACTGTCTGGCCTTGCCACGGTTCGAGGAGACCCCATGACACCCGCCATCAACTTGCTGAAAAAGCTCAAGATCCCCCACAGGCTCTACCCCTACGAGTGCGAAGCCCACGACGACTTCGGCAAGCATGCCGCTACCCAGCTGGGTCTGCCCCAGGCGCAGGTGTTCAAGACCCTGCTCGCCCATCACGACAAGCAGGCGGTGGTGGCCATCGTGCCCTCCTCGGGCATGTGCAGCCTCAAGCAGCTCGCCAAGGCCACCGGGCTCAAGAAGGTGGAGATGATGAAGCCGGCGGAAGCCGAAAAGCTGACCGGCTACAAGGTGGGCGGCATCAGTCCCCTGGCCCAGAAGAAGCTGCTGCCCACCGTGCTGGACGACTCCGCCATGGCCTTCGACGAGATCCTGGTGAGCGGTGGCAAGCGGGGGCTCTCGGTCGGCGTGGCCCCCGGGGACATGGTCCGGCTGATGAACTGGATTGCGGCCCCCATCGGCGATCATCACGACTGAACAAACAAAAGAGGCGCCATGACTGGCGCCTCTTGCGTCTGGATGTCGGATCTGGCGCCTGTGTGCGAAGGATACCCAAAGCCCCGGCACCGGAAACCGCCCCGTCCCGGCGGGTGATCTGCCGCCCTCAACACGCCGCAGAGCGGCAGGCGGCGGTCAGTTCGGAGAGTCGGCGACGCTGACGCCCGGCATGGTCGAAGTTGCCGTCCTCCAGCCAGCGCTCGAAGCACCCTTTCAGGGCGGGCCACTCGCTGTCGATGACGGAGAACCAGGCCGTATCCCGGTTGTGTCCCTTGTCCACCCGCGCCTGACGGAAGGTCCCCTCATAGTGAAAGCCGAGGCGCAGGGCCGCCTGGCGCGAAGGCAGGTTCAGGGCATTGCACTTCCACTCGTAGCGCCGGTATCCCAGAGCAAAGGCATTGGCCATCATCAACACCATGGCCGCCGTCGCCAGCCGTGACTGCTGCATGGCGGGGGAGAAGTGCAGCCAGCCCACCTCGATGCTGCCCGCCAGGGGATCGATGCGCAGGTAGCTCGCCAGCCCCAGCGCCCGTCCGCTCCCCTCGTCGATGATGCCGTAGAACTGGGGATCCCGCTTGGTGGCGACCTCCCGCAGCCAGACCCCCATGGCGGCCTCGTCCGCGAAAGGGCCGCTGGTCAGGTAAGTCCACATGGCCCCGCTGTCGACACTGAATGCCTGCCACAGATCCCCCAGGTGGCGCTCGGGATCAAGGGGCTCGAGACGACAGCCCCAGCCATGCAGTGCACGGTGGGGAGGGAACTCGGCGCCGCGCCATTCTGGCAGCGCACGCCCCAGAGGCTGCCCAAAGTCGTTGAAAAGGGCGGCGCCGGACAGAGAGGCGTCGCCCCCCTCATTGCAACGTTCAACAGGCACAGGCAATTCCCCCTTCCAGCAGCACTCCGGGCTCACTGCCCGTGGCGACGGCGAAACCGTCCTGACGCCACCAGTGCAGACCCCCTATCAACTCCTTGACCTCAAACCCGAGGGACGCCAGCTTGTAGGCCCCCTGGGTCGAACCGTTGCAGCCGATGCCGTCGCAATAGCAGACATACACCAGGTTCCGGTCCAGTACCGCCGTGGTCGACGCCGTCATGGTCCTGTGGGGGAAGGAGATGGCGCCGGGAATGTGCCCCTCGGCATAGTGTGCGGGGGAGCGGGTATCGATGACCACGATGCCCGCCGCCCCGGCCAGCAGATCGGCGGCCAGATCCGCCGGATCGGTACGAAACTTCAGTTGGGCCTCGAAAAAGGCGCTGGCTTCGGCGGCCCCTGCCACCCCTGTGCTCAATACATGACTCATCCTGAACGCTCCTGATGACTAGATGACGATCTCTGTGGTGACGACGGTGTTGACCGAGTTGGCGATGAAGCACTCCTCATGGGCCTGGTGGTGCAACTGCTCCAGATCAGCCAGGGCGGGCTCCTGCTCTCCCCCGAAGATCACCCTGGGACGCAGGGTGACCCGGGTCATGGCGAGGCGACCTTGCCCGTTTTTCGCCATGATGCCGACCGCTTCGTCCCGGTAGCTCTCTACCCGATAGCCCGCCTTCGCCGCCAGCCAGAGGAAGGTGAGCATGTGGCAACTGGAGAGGGCCGCCACAAACGCCTCTTCCGGGTCCACATGTTCCGCCACCGAGTAAGGCAGCGGCACCACATGGGGAGAGGAGGAGGCCGGCACCCTGACCCCGCCATCAAACGCCCACTCATGGGCCCGGCTGTAACGCTGATCGACGAAGGGCTCGTGCTCCCCCCGCTGCCAACTGATGGTGGCACTGTATTCCGACATGCAGACTCCTTGTGTTGCCAATCCGTGCCGCCTGCTGGCGCCACCCTGTGACCACCAATGTAGCGACAAAATGGCCTTGCCACGCCGACCAATTTTGCCAATATGGGCAGACCAATTTCATCGAGCCGCCACCATGACCATCCACCCCACCCGCTCTGCCCGTCGGTCGCCAGCCCCACAGCCGCGCCATGCCCTGCGGGTAGGATCCCTGCCTCGAAAGGGGCGCAACCCCCGCGCCAACGGGAGCGCATCATGACCGTTCTGCCAACGCTCTTCGCCAGCCAGCAACAAGGGGATCTACCCCTGCACGAACAACTGGTGCGTACCCTGCGCGAGGCCATCCTGGCGGGCCACCTGCCCCTGCACAGCCGCCTGCCCGCCAGCCGTCTCCTGGCCCGGGATCTCGGTATCTCCCGCAGCACGGTGGAACTGGCCTATGGCCGGCTTGAGGCGGAGGGGTATCTGGTGCGCAAGGTGGGCGCCGGCAGCTTTGTCGCCCTGGCGGCGGTGCGCCCCGCGCCGCGCCCGCCCCAGTCAGCGGCTGGCCTCTCCCGTCGCGGCCAGGAGATGGCCCAGGGTGGCGCCTGTCACGACGTGCCCGAGGTGGGCACCACCTTTGCTTCCAGCCAGCCGGATCCCCGTCTCTTCCCCCAGGCACTCTGGGGTCGGCTGATGCAGCAACAGTGGCGCCAGCGCGCCAGCGACTGGATGAACTACGGGGATCCCCAGGGGCTTGGGGAACTTCGCGCCGCCATCAGCAGCTATCTGGTGCAGTCCCGCGGCGTGGTGTGCGAGCCGGATCAGATCCTGATCCTCACCAGCTCCCAGCAGGGGATCCTGCTGGCGACCCAGTTGCTCATCGATGCCGGTGACACCGTCTGGGTGGAAGACCCCGGTTATCCCGGGGCTCGCACCGCCATGGAGAGCGCCGGTGCCCGGGTGCATCCGGTGCCGGTGGATGAAGAGGGGCTCAACCCTCATGGGGATCACCCGGCGCCGCGCCTCATCTACTGCACCCCGGCACACCAGTATCCCCTTGGCGTCCCCATGAGCCTGCCCCGCCGCATGGCGCTGCTGGCCGAGGCAGAGCGTCACGGCGCCTGGATCCTGGAAGACGATTACGACGGGGAGTACCAGTATGATCAGCGTCCCCTGCCCGCCCTGCAGGGGCTCGACGGCCAGGGGCGGGTGATCTATGTGGGCACCTTCAGCAAGGTGCTGTTCGGCTCACTGCGCCTCGCCTACCTGGTGCTGCCCAGGCCGCTGATGGACTCCTTCTGCCGCGCCCGGGCCGCCGTCGACGGCCACAGCAACCAGTTGCAGCAAGCGGTCACGGCAGACTTCATCCGGGGCGGGCACTTCGCCACCCACCTGCGCCAGAGCCGCCTCCTCTACCAGAGCAGACGGGATCTGCTGCTGGCGGAACTGGCCGAGCACTGCCCGGGGCTCACCCCCATCCACAGCGGCGCCGGCCTGCAGTGCGCCGTGCTGCTGCCCCCCGGTGGCGAGGCGCGCTGGACCGATGCCGCCAACGCCTGCGGGCTGGGGCTGCGTCATCTGGGCCAGTTCTACCTGGGCCCGCCGACGCTGGAGGGGTGGCTGCTCGGCTTTGGCTGCCTCGACAACCAGACGCTGCGCCAACTCTGTCGTCGCCTGGGTCTCTTGATGAAATCCGCATGACCCCCTTCTCAAGAGGTCAGATCTGCCAGAGCCTGATAGCGCTGTGTCGACGGGTATGGCCCGTCTATACTGGGCACAATCCCGTTGCCGAACCCGGTCAAGATGCATCGAATCCTGCTCCTTTTGCTCGCCCTCTCCCTCCCGTCCCTCACGATGGCGGCCACCCGCTTCACCCTGATCACCGGGGAGACCCAACAGGATGTCCGCATGAATTATTACCGGGCGGCGATGCGGCTGGCGCTGGAGAAAACACGGCCCGATTACGGCGACTATGAACTGCTCGACGCCATCAGGATGAACAAGGCGAGGATGCGGCTCGAAGTGCAAACGCCGGGCAAGAATGCCCTCTTCATCGTCGACAGCTGGCCCCAGGAGATCCCTCAACCCGGCGTCACCCTGGTCCCCTTCCCCATCGATCTGGGCGTGCTCGGCTACCGGGTCTGTTTTGTCGGCAGCGCCCGTGCCCAGGCCCTGGCCGGGGTTCACACCCTGTCCCAGTTGCAGCAGTTCACGCAAGGGGTGGGCACAGGCTGGCGGGATGCCGACATCCTGCGCTACAACGGCTTCAGGGTGCAGGAGGTGGATAACTATGAGTCACTGTTTCGCCTGGTGGCCCGTGGCCGGATCGATCTCTTCTGCCGTGGTGCCAACGAGATATTGAGCGAGTGGAAAAACCACAGACCCGGCCTGCCGGGGCTGACCGTGGATAGCCATGTCGCCCTCTTCTATCCGCTCATCCACTCCCTCTATAGCCACGCCACCTACAGCAAGGAGCGCGAGCGCCTTTTGCGCGGCCTGCAACTGGCCTGGAAAGATGGCTCCCTGCAGCGCCTCTGGCGCCAACATTTCCAGCCTTCCCTGGTCTTTGCCCGACTCGATTCACGCCAGATCTTCCGGCTGACCAACCCGCAGTTGCCCGACGAGAGCACCGACTACCGCTCCTATCTCTATGACCCGATGAGGGATGACTTTGGTATCGCTCCCTGACTGGCTCGCCGGTTCTCCCCTGTCAGGCAGGCTCCCCTTGCGCACTCTCTGCCTGGCGCTGCTGCTCTGGTTGCTGCCGACCTGCGTCATGGCCGCCCCCGGCAGCATTCGTGCCTGCATGGAGAACAGCGATTCGCCTCCCTGGTTGCTGATGTCCGGCGAGGGGATAGTGCAGTTCCACCTCAAGGAGGTGGCAAACCGGATCGGGCATCCCATCATTCTCACCCCCCTTCCCTGGAAACGCTGCCTCTCCCTCGTCAGCCAGGGCCAGCTCGATGCCGCCGTCAAGCTGAGCTACAGCGAAGAGCGTGCTCGCACCATAGGGGTCTACCCCATGCGACACGGGGCACCTGATCCCGCCAAGCGCCTGCTCACCGAGAGCTACAGCCTCTACCAGCCAAAAGGCGGACAGGTTCGCTGGGATGGCCGGCAGCTCGTCGCCCATGGCGTCATTGCGGCGCAGTCCGGTTTCTCCATCGTCGCCCAGCTGCAGGAGAGCGGTGTCAGGGTGGATGACTCCAGCAGGGAACCACTGATCCTGCTCAAGAAGGTCACGATGCAGCGCGCCGTTGCCGCCGCCCTGCAAACCGGGGTCGCAGAACGGACCCTGGCCGCCCACCCGCAGTTGCAGGCCACACTCGAGCGGATCACCCCTCCCCTGGTCGAAAAACCCTACTACCTCATCTTCTCCCACCCCTTCCATCAAGCCCACCCCGATCTCAGCCAACAGGTGTGGGACGAGATTGAGGAGGTGCGACACTCCGCAGCCTATGCCCGCTTCGTCACAGGCATGGCGTCACCGGGGACCCCCTAACCCCAGCCCCGCTCTTCAGCCCTGCTCGCGGCACAGGGCAAGCCAGGCCTCGGCGGTGCGGGAGAGGTAGCGATCCCCTGGCCAGATCACCCCGAGCCGCCAGCTCAGCGCCGGGGCCAGAGGGCGCAACACCAGGCCGTCCGGCGTCAGCCGCCGGCAGATGGGCTCCGGCAGGAAGGCGACCCCCATGCCGCTTCGCACCATGGCGGTGAGAAAGTCCCACTGGCTGCTGCGGGCCGCCACCTGAGGCACGAACCCGGCTTGCTCGCAGGCCTGCTCCAGCCGCTCGCTCAGGGTGAAGGCCTGGGTATAGAGCAGGAAGGGTTCGTCCCGCAGAGCCTCCAGCCGGATCTCGCCCCCCTCGCGCCAGCGGGGCAGGTCCGGCAGCACCACCCGGATGGGGTAACTGTCCAGATCCAGGGCGCAGAGAGCCCCCTCTTCCCTGGTCGGCAGCATGGTGATGGCGAGATCCAGCTCCCCCGCCAGCACCGCCTGCTCGATGCGCCGCCCGCCATATTCGACGATGGAGAGCTCCACGCCGGGGTAGCGGCTGCGATAGGTACGGATGAGATCCGCATAGACATGGCCCACCATGGGCGGGATGCCGAGGGCAAGACGCCCGGATTGCAGGCTCTGCAGATCCGCCAGCTCCGCCTCCAGCTGCTGCATCTCCGCCAGGATGGTCTGGGCCCGAGTGAACAGCACCTGGCCGCTGTCGGTCAGGGTGAAGCGGCGGCCGACCCGGCTCAGCAGGGGCTGGCCCAGCTCCTCTTCCATGTTGCGGATCATTTTGCTGATGGTGGGCTGGGTGACGAACAGCTTCTCGGAGGCGCGGGTGAAGCTCTGCTCCCGCACCAGCTCGACGAAGTAACGCAGGGCTCGAATATCCATGGTGCTCTCTTGACGGGGATGGCTGGCTAAATCATGCCTCTTTGGCATGATTTTGATAATTTAAATTCATTTTTTGCAGGTTTGGTCCCTCTCTATACTGTGAGCAGGTTCACAGAAAGACGCTTGCCATGAAAACCCTCTGCCTTCGCTGGTTGCAAACCCCCTTCCAAATCGCCCTGCTGGCGGCCATCTGGTTGCTGGCCGACATCGCAGTGCGCACCTTGCACCTGCCCCTGCCCGCCAACCTCACTGGCATGTTGCTGCTGCTGGTCTGCATCCTGCTCGGGGTGGTCAAGGCCCAGTGGTTCAGTGCCGGGGCCCGCTGGCTGCTGGCGGAGATGCTGCTCTTCTTCGTCCCCGCCGTGGTGGCCGTGGTCAACTATCAGGAGCTGCTGCTGCAGGAGGGGTGGCGCATCATGGTGGTCCTGATCGTCAGCACCGTGCTGGTGCTCGGCACCACGGCGCTGGTGGTGGACAGGGTCTATCGCCTCGAGCTGAAGCTGGCCCGCCGGAGTCGCCGCCATGTCTGACACCCTGCTCGGCCTGCTCTGCTTCGCCCTGACCCTGCTCTTCTACTACGCCAGCAAGTGGCTCTATGGCAAAAAGCGCATCCTGCCCCTGATGCCGCTGCTGCTGGCCCCCACCCTGCTGGTGGCCGTGGTGATGCTGTTCCACATTCCCTACCGGGACTACATGGCCGAATCCCACTGGCTGCTCTGGCTGCTGGGCCCTGCCACCGTCGCCTTCGCGGTGCCCGTCTACGAGAATCGCCAGCTGATGCGCCGCCACTGGCTCTCCCTCTCGGTCGGGGTCGTGGCGTCCGTGGTGATGGCGGTGGGCAGCACAGTGCTGCTGGCCCGCTGGCTCAACCTCTCCGAGCTGTTGCAGCGCAGCATGGCCATGAGATCCATCACCACCCCCTTCGCGGTGGAGGCGACCCGTTCCGTGGGTGGTAACGCCGATCTCACCGCCCTGTTCGTGGTGCTGACCGGCGTCATCGGCATGGCGGTGGGAGAAAGCGTGCTCACCGTGCTCGCCATCCGCAGCCGCCTTGGCAAGGGCGCGGGCTTTGGTGCCTCGGCCCACGGGGCCGGGACAGCCAGGGCCTATCAGATGGGCAACGAGGAGGGGGTGGTCTCCAGCATGGTGATGATGATCGCCGGCATGGCCACCGTGCTGCTCGCCCCCCTCCTGGGCCGGCTGTTCTGGTAACTCCGCCACCCGATAACAGAAGAGGCGCCCTGGGGCGCCTCTTCTCATTGCATCGTGTCACGCAGCCTCAGAGGCTGGCGCAGATCTGCCAGAGATCGTACTGGATGGCGGCGGCCGTCACTTCCCGGCCCGCTCCCGGCCCCTGGATCACCAGGGGGTTGGTGCGATAGCTGTCGCTCTCGATGGCGAACACGTTGTCGCAGGGCAAGAGGTTGGCAAACGGGTGATGGGGCTCCAGCGCCTCCAACCCGACGCGGGCCTTGCCGTCGTGCTCGAAGCGGGCGACATAACGCAGCACCTTGCCGACCCGGCGCGCCCCCTCGAAGGCGGTCTGGATAGGGTCATCCAGCTCCTTGAGCCTGTCCATGAACTGATCCGCACTCACCTTGCGCAGGGCCACCGGCACCAGGTTCTCCAGCTCGATGTCGGCGGAGTCGAGCTCGAAGCCCGCCTCCCGCGCCAGGATGAGCAGCTTGCGGCGCACATCCTGACCGGAGAGATCCTCCCGGGGATCCGGCTCGGTCAGGCCGTGTTGCCACGCCTCGTCCACCAGTTCGGAGAAGGGGCGAGTGCCGTCATACTGCTGGAACAGCCAGGAGAGGGTGCCGGAGAAGATGCCGGAGACCCCCTGGATGCGGTCACCGCTCTGACGCAGCATCTGGATGCTGGACTGGATGGGCAGCCCGGCCCCCACGGTGGCGTTGTAGCGCCACTGCACCTGATGGTCGCGGCAGGTCTGCTTGATGCGCTGGTAAAACTCGCTGTCGGCGGCACCGGCAAACTTGTTGGCGGCGATGATGTGGATGCCGAGCTGGGCAAAGTCCGGGTAGTAGCGGCTCACCGTCTCGCTGGCGGTCATGTCGAGCGCGATCAGGGAGTCAAAACTGTGCTGCTCCAGCTGGGAGAGCAGCTCCGGCCAGATAAGCGGCTTGGGATTGAAGTTGTCCTGTACCTTGAGGGGATCCAGCCCCTCTTCGTCCAGCAGCCCGCCCTTGGAGTCGAAGACCCCGTAGAGGGTGAGCGCCAGATTGAGCTCATGCTCGAGGCGCGCCTTCTCGCGGGCGTAGAGCCCCAGCCAGTGACCGCCGATATTGCCTTTGCCGAACACCACCAGCCCGACCCGGGTCGGGCGGCTGAACAGGGCACTGTGCAGAGCGATGAGCAGCGGCTCCAGCACGATCTGGCGCAGCACGGCCACCAGGCTCAGGCCGTCTTTGGCCACCTGCACGAACTCCAGAGGCTGATCCGCCAGCAGCTGGTAGAAACGGTGGCACTGCTCGGCATTGTCGGTGACGCCGGCCCCCACCAGGGCGACCAGGCTGAACCCTTCCTTCTGGATGAGGCCGGTAAAGTTGCCCTGCAACTGGAAGTCACGGAGCACCTCGAAGGCCCCTTGTGCCACCTCCAGGGTGTAGGCCAGACGCAGCACCCGCCGATCCGGCTGGCGCTGCAGGGTGAGCGGATGGAGGCGATGGCGGGCCAGATGGGCCTCGATGGCCGCCACTGTCTGCTCAAAGTCAGTCTGCGGCAGCACCTTGAGCTCGATGAGGGCTATCTGATCCACCGAGGAGACGATGCGGGCACCGCCGGAGCGGGGCGCACGGCGCAGGATGTGGGTGCAGCCTTCGTCCGGATTGTAGCTGCAGCGCAGGGTGAGGCGCTGACGGCTGTCGGCCACCGGCTGCAGGGTACGCGAATGCAGCACCGAGGAGCCCAGGCGCGCCAGCTCGTTGGCCTCGGCCAGGCTCAGGCGCTCCAGCAGACGCGCCTCTTTCACCCGGCGCGGGTCGGCACTGTAGACCCCGGCCACGTCGCTCCAGATGGTAGTCGACTCCCCGTCCGCCAGCGCCGCCAGGAGGCTGGCACTGTAGTCGGAGCCGTTGCGCCCCAGCAGCAGGGAACGCCCCTCCATGTCGGCGGCGATGAAGCCGGTCACCACGATGCGACCGGCGTGCTCGGCCAGGCGGGCCTTGAGCAGCTCGCTGGAGAGGGCGGTATCCACCTTGATGAGGGCGCCGTCTTCTGCGCGCAGGAAACTGCGAGCATCGAGCCAGGCGGCCGCCTCACCCCGGCTGGTGAGCAGGGCAGCCAGCAGACGGGCGGACCACACCTCGCCAAAGGCGAGCAGGCCGTTGCGCTCGAAGCGGTCAAACTGCCCCTCCAGGGTCTTGGCGATCAGCTGCATGTCGCCCGTCAATTGCTGGCTCAGATCGAGGTGAAGCTCCCCTTCCAGCAGGCCGTCGATCAGGCTCTGCTGATAGGCGTGCAGGGCGGTGATGGCTTCGCCTGCGGCCTCATCCCCCGCTTCCGCCAGCTCCACCAGCTGGATCAGCCGGTTGGTGGTCTTGCCCGCGGCGGAGACCACCACCAGCTCGTTGCCCCCCACCTGTTGCTCGACGATGCTGGCGACCCGGCGATAACAGACCGGATCCGCCAAGCTGCTGCCGCCGAACTTGTGTACATGGCGCCGCTTGAAGACTGCCTCTGTTGCCACCACACACTCTCCTTGTTGTTGTTCCATTACTTCACCTGCTCTGCCTGTTGTGCCAACTGCGCCTGTTCAAACCCCTGGGCCAGATCGGCCACCAGATCCTCACCGTGTTCGATCCCCACCGACAGGCGCAGCAACTGGGCACTGATACCCGCCGCCTGCTGGGCCGCAGGGGTCATGGCCCTGTGGGTCATGCTGGCCGGATGGGCCACCAGACTCTCCACCCCGCCGAGGGACTCCGCCACCGAGAAGAGGCGCAGCCCCGCGAGGAAGGCGCGCAGCCCCGTCTCGTTGCAATCGAGCTCAAAACTTAGCATGGCGCCAAAGCCGGACTGTTGACGGCGCGCAATGTCGTGGCCCGGATGGCTCGGCAGGCTGGGGTGATAGATCCGCTTGACCAGCGGCTGCTGCTGCAAGAAGGCGAGGATGCGATCCGTGTTCTCCTGATGGGTGCGCAGGCGCGGAGCCAGGGTGCGCAGGCCCCGCAGGGTGAGGTAGGAGTCAAAGGCACCGGAGGTGAGCCCCAGGCAGTTGGCCCACCACACCAGGGAGTCGGCCAGAGCCTGATCCTTGGCGATCGCCACACCTCCTACCACGTCGGAGTGGCCGTTGATGTACTTGGTTGTGGAGTGGACCACCACGTCGGCACCAAGGGCCAGGGGCTGTTGCAGCAAGGGGGAGAGGAAGGTGTTGTCCACCACCACCTGGGCCCCCACCCCGTGGGAGGCCTCGGCGATGGCGGCGATGTCCACCACCCGCAGCAGCGGATTGGAGGGGGTCTCCACCCACACCAGTGCGGGTTTCTGGGCCAGTGCGGCGGCCAGCGCCCCCTCGTCTCCCTGATCCACGAACTGCACCTGGTAGTGGCCCTTGGCCGCCAGATACTCGAACAGGCGCCAGGTACCGCCGTAGCAGTCGTGGGGGGCGATCAGCAGATCCCCCGCCTTGAGCAGAGCCGTGGTCACCAGGTGAACGGCCCCCATGCCGGTGCCGGTCACCACGGCGCCGGCCCCCCCTTCCAGGGCCGCCAGGGCGTCCGCCAGATTGGTGCGGGTCGGGTTGCCGGAGCGGGCATAGTCGTATTGACGGGGCTCGCCAAAGTCGGCAAAGGTGTAGTTGCTGGAGAGGTAGATGGGGGGCACCACGGCACCGTGCTGCGTGTCTGTCTCAATCCCGGTGCGTACCGCCAGGGTGGCCTTGTGGGTCATGTCACTCTCCTTGATGGGTTGCCGGAGCCGGTCCGCCTCGTGGGTCGTCCAGCCCCGCTCTCATTTTCGCTGGCCGGACTGCCGGCCCATGGTGCACCACACTACGCCACCTTAAAAAAGCCGTCAACACTTCTAGACGTCTAAATGGCTTTGCTGTTGGATTGCCATTGAATTCCTTAAGGGTTAAAATCCGCGCTCACGGCCAAACGACTACAGGTGGAACATGGGTACAGAGTGGAACGGCGACTACGTCAGCCCCTATGCAGAGCACGGCAAGAAGAGCGAACAGGTCAAGAAGATAACCGTCTCGATCCCGCTCAAGGTGCTGAAGGTGTTGACCGATGAGCGCACCCGTCGCCAGGTGAACAACCTGCGTCATGCGACCAACAGCGAGCTGCTCTGCGAAGCCTTCCTGCACGCCTTCACCGGCCAGCCGCTGCCCTGTGACGACGACCTGCGCAAGGATCACCCGGACAGCGTCCCCGCCGAGGCCCGCGCCATCATGGAAGCCCTTGGCAAAGAGATCGAAGACTTCGACGCCGAGTAATGCGGCTGCCCATGGCAAACGATGCATCCCTTTCAATGACGCGGCCCGGTGCCGCGTCATGCTTATCTGCCGCCTCCCCCTTCAGCCTGCGTCACTACCAGAGCGACATACAGAGCCACAGTCATGACCACGCCCAGCTGGTGATCCCCCTCGTCGGCCCCCTCGAGATCGAGGTGCAGGGCCGGGGATGTCGCCTCGCCCCCGGTTTTGCCTGCATCATCGCCCCTGGCCTTCGCCACGACTACGCCGCCGACCCGGCGCACGTGTTTCTGGTGCAAGAGAGCCACTGGCTGCCGGCAGCCCTGGGGGACCGCCCCTTCGTCGAGCTGGATGAGGCCCAGCGCCACTACCTCGCCTTCCTGCACCGCATGGTGGCCGAGGGGCGCCACGTGGCCGGCATGGATCAAGTGTGGCTCGGGCTGCTGACCGAGGGACGCGGCATGGGCCCCGCCGTCGCTCCCCGCATAGCCCCTCGTATCGCCAAGGTGCAGCGTCATATGGAAGCCCACCTCGCAGACCCCCTCACCAACGAGGAACTCGCCGCCATCGCCTGCCTCGGCCTGAGCCAGTTCAAACACGCCTTTCGCCAGCAGGTGGGCACGAGCGTCTCCCACTACCTCAGGATGCGGCGCATGGCGCTGGCCCGCACCCTGCTGGCCCAGACCGCCCTGCCCATAGGCGAGGTGGCCAGCCGCTGCGGCTACCAGAACCAGGGAGCCTTTGCCGAGCGTTTCCTGGCCGAGACCGGACTGACCCCTTCCCTCTGGCGCCGGCAAAACGGCTGCCTGCCGTAATCGGTCGGCTCTTTGCCGAAGACAATCCCCGGGCACTCGAGGCATGCTGAGGCTCATGCAAGGTATGGGCAACGAGGAGCCAAGATGCAGACCATAAGCTGGCAGGATTTCGAGATGGTGGAGCTCAGGGTGGGCACCCTGGTGCGGGTCGAGCCCTTCCCCGAGGCGCGCCGCCCCGCCTACAAGGTGTGGGCGGATTTCGGCCCCGAGATCGGGGTGCGCAAGAGCAGCGCCCAGATCACCGACCTCTATCGACCGGAGGATCTGGTGGGCCGCCAGATCGTCGCCGTGGTGAACTTTCCCCCCAAGCAGATAGGCCCCATCCAGTCGGAGTTTCTGCTGACCGGCTTCTATCGCCCGGATGGCGCCGTGGTGATCGCCATCCCCGAGCAGGCGGTGGAGAACGGCGCCAAGCTGGGGTGAGACGACGGCAAGGCAACCAGAGAGCAGAAGCAAGAGAGGCGACCCCCGGGGTCGCCTCTCTTGTTTGATGCAGACGGCCTGGCTTATTTCAGCAGGCTGAACAGCAGGGCCGAGACCGCCAGGGCACCGGTCAGCAGGATGAAGCCGTTGACCCAACGGTGACGGAAGCGGGCCAGCGCCTCCACCTTGTAGATGGCCACCACCGGCATGATGAAGAGGATCATGGCGATGACGGGACCGGAGAGGGTCTCCATCAACCCCAGAATGCCCGGGTTGATGATGGCGGCGCCCCAGATGGCGAAGAACATCAGGGCGATGCCGAGCTTGTCCGCCTTCGCCAGCGGCAGGCCGGTGGGCTTGGCGATCAGGCTTTTCAGGCTCTCGCGGGCACCGAGGAAGTGGCCGAGGAAGGAGGAGCTGATGGCGATGAAGGCGATGAGCGGCCCCAGGGTCACGATCACCGGGTTGTCGGTGATGTTGGCGAGATAGGAGAGCACGGAGACGTTCTGGGCCTTGGCCTCGGCCAGCTGGGCCGGGGAGAGGCTCAGCACGCAGGAGAAGACGAAGAAGAGCACGAAGCCCACCAGCATGACGGTGGTGTTGCGCAGGATCAGGCCGCTCTTGGTTTCGGCCTGCTCCCCGTACTCCCGGCGCTGCACATTGGCAAAGCCCGAGATGGCGGCGGCGTGGCTGAAGGCAAACACGGTGACCGGCAGCGCCAGCCAGACGGTGTTGAGGAAGCTCGTGCCTTCAAAGGCGGTCACTTCCGGCCACTGCCACTGGGGAATGAGATAGCAGGAGAGGGCCAGCAGGATCGCCGCCAGCGGGTAGACCATGACGGCGAAGGCCCGCAGCATCGCCTTCTCGCCTGCCAGCATCACGGCGATCATGGCGAACACCAGCACGCCGGAGAGCATCACCCGATCCGGGGAGGCCAGGCCTAGCTGGTTGACCATGAAGCTCTCCACCGTGTTGGTCAGCCCGACGCCGTAGATGAGCAGGATCGGGAAGATGGAGAGGAAATAGAGCGCCGAGATGAGGCGCCCGGCCATCTTGCCGAAATGCTCCTCGGCCACCTCGGTGAAGTCGGCCTGGGGGCGCGACGACGAGAGCACGAAACGCGCCAGCCCGCGGTGGGCCAGGAAGGTCATGGGACCGGCCAGCACGGCGACGATGACGAGGGGCCAGATCCCCCCCAGACCCAGGTTGATGGGCAGGAACAGAATGCCGGCGCCGACGGCGGTGCCGAACAGGCTGATGACCCAATGGGTGTCGTGGCGACGCCAGCCGGTGCTGGCCATGGTGGAGGGGGAACCGGACAGCTCCCGTGAGACGTCTGCAGATAAACTCATCGATAAATCACTTTTACGTAGTATTAAAATCTAAAAACATTGTGCTCTTTTAGCATTTAATTCTCAAAAATGGAGACTGGCAGATCTCACTGGCAAAGCCCTGTTCCACCAGTGAGATTGGGAGGAAATCTCACCCCGAATTATTCAATTAATCCTGATACAAACCAAAAGTTAGGAATATAAAACCAAAATTAAAACCCACGCCGATTTTTTGTTTCGATGAAATGCATGTTTTCAGAATTAACTGAAAATTATGCCAGTGCAGCCAGATTGGATGTGATGATCCACTGCCGTTATCGCCATCACTAGCGAATCTCCCTAAAATCCCCGTAACCAGCCAGTGGATCACACCAATGCAATCAGGCGACCCTGTGGTCGCCTGATTGCATTCTCTGCGAGCTGGTCGACCCGTCAGTGGGCCAGAATGCGACCCCAGGCGAGATCCGGGTCCCCCATCACGATGAAGTCCGGGTTCTCCAGCGACTCGGTCTCGTTGTAGCTCAGCGGTTGCAGCGCCAGGCTGAGGATGCGCCCCCCTGCCGCCTCCACGATGCACTGGGCGGCAGCGGTATCCCACTCCCCGGTGGGGCCCAGGCGCACGTAGCAATCCGCCACGCCTTCCGCTACCAGACAGGACTTGAGGGAGCTGGAGCCGAGCGGGATCAGCTCGTAGTGGATGGCCGGGTTGAGGCGGCGGGTCAGGTTCTCCAGTTTCTGGCGGCGGCTGATGGCCACCACCAGGGAGTCAGGCTGATCGTGTTCATGATGGATGGCGCTGATGGGACGGCTCTCGCCGTTCGCCTCCTTGAAGGCGCCGTGACCGCGCACCGCCCAGTAAAGCAGATCGGATTCGGGGGCATAGATGACCCCGAGCACCGGGACATTGTCCCGCACCAGGGCGATCAGGGTGGCGAAGTCGCCGCTGCCTGCGATGAACTCACCAGTGCCGTCCAGCGGGTCCACCAGCCAGTACTGGCGCCAGTTCGCACGCTGGCTGAAGGGGATGTCGGCCGCCTCTTCGGTCAGCACGGGGACATGGGGAGTGAGCGCTGCCAGCGCCTGTTTGAGGTAGGCATCGGCAGCAAGATCGGCACTGGTGACCGGGGTCGCATCCTCCTTCAACTGGCGTTCGAACTGACCGCCGCGATAGATCTCGTGAAGGATCCTGCCCGCCTCACGGGCGATCTCCTTGACCTCGGGTATCCAGGCCAACAACTCCTGCATGGTGCTTACCTCTGCCTCTGATTGCCAAACAGACCCTCTGCGGGCTAATTTCCCTGCTCCGCCAGCCATTTGCTGGCCAGCAGCAGGGCACTGATGCTGCGCGACTCGGTGAAGTCCGGTCGTGCCAGCAACTCGTCGATCCGGTTGAGGGGCCAGGGGATCACCTCGAGAGGCTCGGGCTCGTCACCGACCCGCTGCTCGGGGTAGAGATCCCGCGCCAGCAAGATGTCCATCCGGCTGGAGAAATACCCCGGCGCCAGCGACACCTGCTTGAGCAGGGTCAGGCTGCTCGCCCCGAAGCCTGCCTCCTCCATCAGCTCCCGGTTGCCCGCCTCGAAGGCATTTTCACCGGGGTCTATCAATCCCTTGGGGAAACCCAGCTCGTAGGAGTGGGTGCCCGCCGCGTATTCACGTACCAGCAGCAGGGTGTGGACGTCGAACAGGGGCACCACCATGACGGCACCCCGGTTGCCGCCGCGCATCCGCTCGTAGACCCGCTCCTCGCCGTTGGAGAATTTCAGGTGAAGGGACTCCACCTTGAACAGCCGGCTCTCGGCCACGATCTCGGCCTTGAGGATCTCCGGCTTGCTCTTGTCATGGGCCATGGTCTCGACACTGAGGTGGACGGGATTGCGCTTGTGGGGATCGCTCATCGGGGGCTGACTGCTCGTTAAAAAATCGTGTTTCAAGAGTAAACGACTCCCCTGCCGAACACCACGGGGCAAAGAGGGGAAAGATGTCTGAAAAATCCGTTATAATGCGCCCCGTTTTTCCCATCACCACAGACATCGCGAGGCCCCATGTCGACTCCCCTGCCCTGGCACCAGATTGATACCGTGTTGCTCGACATGGATGGCACCCTGATCGATCTCCATTTTGACAGCCATCTGTGGCAAACCCTGGTGCCGGCGCGCTACGCCGAGCGACTCGGCCTGCCGCTGGCCGAGGCGAAGGCGCAGATAGACACCCACTATCATGCGGTCAACGGCACCCTCGACTGGTACTGCGTGGATTACTGGACCCGGACGCTCGGGCTCGACATCCGCGCCCTCAAACAGGAGATCCTGGAGAAGATCCAGTGGCGCCCCAACGTCATTCCCTTCCTGACCGCACTCAAGGCCGCCGGCAAGCAGGTGGTGCTCTTCATCAATGCCCATCCCGCCAGCCTGTCGGTGAAGGATGCACGCCTCGGCCTCGCCCAGCACCTCGATCTGATGGTGAGCACCCATGAGCTCGGGTGGTCGAAGGAGAGCCAGCACTGCTGGCAGGCACTGGCCGAGCGGCTGGCGTTCGACCCGGCCCGCACCCTCTTCGTGGATGACAGCGAGCGGATCCTGGCCGCCTCGGCCGAGTTCGGCATCGCCCACCAGCTCGGCATCCGTCACCCCGACAGCCAGATGCCGCCGCTCACCTTCCAGCACTTCCCGGCGCTCGAGGACTACGCCGACCTGCTCCCTCTCGGCGCCTGACACGCACAAGGCCCTCTTCACGAGGGCCTTGTCACATCAGCTCAACAGCCTGCCGAGCGCATCCCGTTCATGAAAGCCCTCAGGCCGCATCGCGCGGGGCCAGCACCCCCATGCCGGCCAGGTAGTCGAGGACGCTTGGGGTGAAGCCGACCTCCGTGAGGTGCGCCGCCGTGAAAGGGGCTGCATGCAGAGGCAGGCCGCGGCTCACCCGTTCCATCCAGTCCGGATTGCCAAGGGCCGCCGTGCCCACCGCCACCAGATCGGCGCCGCCGGCCAGAGCCCGCTCCGCCGAATCTGCGTCGCTAATCTTGCCCGCCACCATGAGCGGCACCCGCCCGGCCAACCCGATCCTTACCGCCTCCAGCAGGGCGCCGCCGTCGGGATCCCCCGCCACCGCCTTGAAGCTGTCCCCCATGGAGAAGTGCAGGTAGTCGATCCCCTCGTCCGCCAGCAGGCGCGCCACCGCCAGCTGATGGGCCAGTTCGATGCCCTGGATATGGGCATAGCTCTCGGGGGAGAGACGCACCCCGACCAGGAAACCCCGGGGTAGACGGGCGCGAATGCCGCGCACTATCTCCACCAGGATCCGCGCCCGGTTGGCGAGGCTGCCCCCCCAGCGGTCGGTGCGCCGGTTGTGCAGGGGGTTGAGGAAGTTGCAGAGCAGGAAGTGGTGGGCTGCGTGCAGCTCGACCCCGTGCAGGCCGGCGCCATGGGCCCGCTCGGCAGCGCTCACAAAGGCATCAATGAGCGTCAGAATCTCCTCCTCGCTCAGCCCCTTGACCCCGAGGGGGTAACGCCCGCCCGGCGCCAGCGCGCACGGGCCGACCGGCGCCCCGTCGTTCAGCTCGGGCAGAGCCCGCATCCCGCCGTGATGCAGTTGCACCACCGCCAGCGCCCCGGCCTGCCGCGCACTGTCGGCCAGGGCCGTGAAGGCCTGCTGCTGGGCGTCCGTCATCAGGGCAGGCTGCCCCGCCCAGCAGCGTCCGCCGGGCTGCACCTGGGTGGCGGCGGCGATGAGCAGGCCGAAGCCGCCACGGGCGCAGCGCGCCAGCCAGTCGAGCTCGGCCTGGCCGGGATCACCGCCTGCGCCGCTCATGTTGTGGGTCAAAGGGGCCAGCACGGCCCGGTTCTTGAGCCGCAATCCGGCTCGCTCGAAGTGGAAGCTGTCGCCCAATGTCTTGTTCATCGTCCTCTCCCGGGATCGCAATGGCATGGCGGCCACTATAAACCCGGGCCAGGAGGATATAATCAGACGTACAAGCAAGACATTCATTCCCAGCAAGACATAATAGGCCACCCCTCATGAGTCACCACAAGCTCGACACCCTCTACCTGATGCGCCTGCTGGTCGCCATCGTCCGCTGCGGATCCTTCGCCGCGGCGGCGTCCCAGCTCGGCATCACCCCGAGCAAGGCGTCAAAAGATCTGCGCCACCTGGAGCAGAGCCTCGGCAGCGTGCTCCTGAGCCGCACCACCCGCCGGGTGCAACTGACCGACGCAGGAGAGCTCGCCTACCGCCAGGCCGACCAGATGATCGCCCTGCACGAGCAGTTGCTGGACGGCCTGCAGCGCCGCCGCTCGGCACTGTGCGGGGAGCTGCGCATCACGGCGCCGGATCTCTGGGGAGAAGTGGTGCTGACCCCGGTACTGCTGCGCTTTCGCGCCGACCACCCGGAGGTGCGGATCATCGCCGACTTCAGCAATACCCCGGCCGACCTGCTGCGCGACAACCTGCACGTGGCGTTTCGCAGCACTGAGCTCGGCACCCAGCCCTACCTGGCGCGCCCCATCGCGGTGGACGATCTGGTGCTCTGCGCCAGCGCCGACTACCTGGACCGCCACCCGCCCCTCACCACACCGCAGGATCTGCACCAGCACAGCCTCATCACCCGCAGCCAGGAGTACGGCCGCCATGAGCGCTGGCCCCTGCTTGCCCAGGGGCGCGAGATCCCTCTCGAGGTAGCGGGCGAGCTGGCCTTCAGCAGCAAGAAGGCGATTCACCAGGGGATGCGCCAGGGACTGGGGATAGCCCGCCTGCCGCGCTACCTGGTGGCGGCCGAGCTGGCCGAGGGGGTGGTGCGCGAAGTGCTGCCGGACTATCGCCCCAAGGGGGCCCATTTCTACGCCCTCTATACCCAGCGCCGGGCCGAGTCGGCCCTGGTCGGCCACTTCCTCGACTACGTCATCGAGGCGCTCACCCCTTCATGAGCAGATCACCAGGTGGTACTGCTTCTTGCCCCGGCGCAGCAGCAGGTAGCGGCCGAACAGCCGATCGTCGGCGGTGAGCGGCTCATCCCGGCGGATCGCACCGTTGACGCTGACGGCCCCCGCCGCCAGCAGCTCGCGGGCGATCCGCTTTGAGTTGGCCAGGCCGCACTCCACCAGCAGGGTCACCAGATCCGTTTCCCCCTTGATGGGGCTGCTTGGCATGCCATCTTGCGCCAGCTGGGCCAGATCGCTCTCCCCAAGGCGGGCTACCTCGCCACTGAACAACAATTCGCTGATGCGCTGCACCGCCGCCAACGCCCCCTTGCCGTGTACCAGTTCGGTCAGCTCGTCCGCCAGCACCTGTTGGGCCAGCTTGCGCCCCTGCCGCTTCGCATCCTCCGCCTCCAGCGCCTCAATCTCGGCCAGCGGCATAAAGCTGTAGTAGCGCAGGAAGCGGTAGACATCCTCGTCTGCGGTACCGAGCCAGAACTGGTAGAAGGCGTAAGGGGAGGTGAGCGCCGGGTCGAGCCAGATAGCGCCCCCCTCGGTCTTGCCGAACTTGGTGCCATCGGCCTTGGTGATGAGCGGCAGCGTCATGCCATAGACCTGTGTCTGATGCAGCCGCCTAGTGAGATCCATGCCGCTGGTGATGTTGCCCCACTGGTCGTTGCCGCCGATCTGCAGGGTGCAGCCGAGGCGCTGGTTGAGCACGGCGAAGTCCTGGGATTGCAGCAGGGTGTAGGAGAACTCGGTGAACGAGATGCCCTGATCCGGACGGGCCAGGCGCTGGCGCACCGATTCCCGGGCCAGCATGGCGTTGACCGAGAAGTGCTTGCCGATGTCCCGCAGAAAATCGAGGGCGGACATCTGCCCCATCCAGTCGGCGTTGTTGACCAGCAGCGGCGCCGCCAGCCCGTCGCTCGCTGGCAGCAGGGCGCTTATCTGGGCCGACAGGCTGGCGACCCAGCCCTGCACCGTCTCGGCGCTGTTGAGGGTGCGCTCGCTTGCCTTGAAGCTGGGATCGCCGATAAGGCCGGTGGCACCGCCCACCAGGGCCACCGGGGTGTGGCCCGCCAACTGGAAGCGGCGCAGCATCAACAGTGGCACCAGATGGCCGATGTGCAGGCTGCCGGCGGTGGGATCGAACCCGCAGTAGACGGTGAGCGGGGTGGCGAGGTGGTCGGCCAGCGCCACCGGGTCGGAATTCTGGGCCACCAGGCCGCGCTGGGTCAGCTCATCGAGCAAGTGAGGATTTGTCATGGAGGGCTCCAACAGCAAGAGAAAGAGGGCCATCCTCGCCGTTTGCGGTGCTGGCAGATATGTCCCCCAGGGGACAGTTTTGCCACTCCCGTGCTAGCATCCTGCCATCGTGGGGAAGCCATTCCCTGACCCGGAGCCCATCGCCATGCCCCCGTCTCCTGCCACGGATACCCTGAGCCTGACCGCCGCCGTCGATGCCCTGCACGGCAGCGGCTTCCCGGCAGCCCTGGTGCGCCTCATCCAGCAACAGGTGGCATTCGACTGTGCCCTGCTGCTCGGGGTGGGGCTGCGCCCCGTCTACCTCTACGACAACCTGCATCATCAGCGGGCCCTATTGTTCGACCGCTACCTCACCCGCCACTTCAGTCAGGATCCCTTCATGCAGGCGCTGGAACAGGGGCTGGGTGCCGGGGTCTGGACCCTGGCGCAGGTGTCGCGGGGGCGGCTCGACCCCGAGTATCGCCACCACTTCTATCAGGCCACCGGCTGGCAGGAGGAGGTGGGGCTGATCCTGCCGGTGCGCGGCGGCCTCACCCTGATGCTGTTTCTGGGCCGCCTCGACAAGCGCAGCTCCCTCAGCCGTGACGAGCTGGCCAGGCTGGAGGCACTGTTCCCGCTGGTCCACTCCCTGTGTCGCCAGCACTGGCGGGAAGAGACACCCCGCCTGGCCCGCAGCCCGGCCAGGTCAGATGGCACTGACCTCAAGGGGGCGGTGGAGCAGGCTATCGCCAGTGTGGGGGGAGATCAGCTAACCCGGCGGGAGCGCCAGGTGGCGGGTTTGCTGTTGCAGGGGCTGGATACCGAGGCCATTGCCGGTGCACTCGGCATCGGCAGCGGCACGGTGAAGAATCACCGCAAGCATCTCTACGCCAAGTTGAACCTGCACTCCCGGGCCGAGTTGTTCAGCTTCTTCCTCAATCACCTCATCACGGCGCCAGCCGGCGCGCCCCCATAACGACACCACCCCGCCGGGGCGGGGTGGTTCAAACCATGGGCAACGCCGTCAGATGCGGCCCTGATAACGCAGCGGGAAGCGCCCCTGCCCATCGGGCTGGCCGAGGAAGGGGAGCCCCTGCTTCATCTGGTCCGGCAGCTCGGGACCCGGTTTCAGGGTGCCCTGGAACAGGTACTGGCGATTGGCCTGCAACTCCAGCTTGCCCAGCACCTGTACCGCCTCCGAGCCCTGCTTGATCTCGGCCACCAGCCGGGAGTCGAGACAGGTGAGCGTGATCTCGGGATCCCCCAGGGCCAGCTTGCCCGCCGGGGTGTCCGCCTGTGCGTCATACCAGTGAAGATCCCCGTAAAGGTTGTCGCACCAGGGAGTGCCCTGGGCAAACTGATCGATCTTGAGCTGCAACTGACCCGTCGCCGTCAACGGGAACGGGGGTCTCATCGGCACCCTCTCCAGCACCCAGGGGGCAGGCGCATTCAGGGTGATGTCGCGCCCGAAAGCGGCACCGTTCCAACCCAGGATCCCCTGCCCGTTGAGTCCGCTGCGCTCGCCAAAGCGCACCGACACCTCGGGCGCCAGCCGCAGCAGGGACCAGCCATCGAGATCCCAGCGCAACTGGGTGAGGGACTCGCTGGCATATTGCACCCGGGCGGCCTGACCGCTCCAGAGGGTGCCGCTCACCCCCTCCAACCGCACCAGATTGGGGGGCAGCGGCAGATGGCGCACCACCAGGGATGCTGGCAACTGGGCCAGCAGGAAACCGAGATAGGCCAGCAGGAAGAGACTGGCGATCACTATTTTTCGCTTCATTGGGAACGACTCAACTGCAAACGTCTGACCTTGACCAGCCCGGGGGCCAGCCCCTCGCGGGCCAGCTCGATGATCTGCACCTGGACGCCGTATTGATCCGAGAGGGTCGCAAGCCAGATCAGCAGATCATCGAACGGCACTGTGTCTATCCATACCTGCAGCTCCTGACCCTGGGGCTGCAAGCGGGCAATCTTGATCTTCTGGTTGAAGGCGGTGCGGTTCACCACACCGTCCAGGGTACCGCCAGTGTCGATCTGGCGCCCCTGTCCCCCCTGCATCGCCAACACCTCCTGTCCCTTCTCCTTGAGCCAGGCCAGGGTCTGCTGCTGGTTCACCACCTGCCGCTCGCGCTCGGCAATGCGATTTGCCACCGGCTGCCAGATCGCCCAGTAGAAGAGCCCGATGAGCAGCACGCTGCCCCCCACCGCCACCAGCCGCTGCTCGCGGGCACTGATGCCGCGCCACCAGCTCTGCAGTTTGTCCATCATGACGACCTCCCCTTGAGCACCAGCGCCCCTTCGACCTTGCCTTCGGTGCTTCGCACCTCACCCTGCTGCACCGCGAAGCGCTTGCCCGCCAGCTCGCGGAAACGTTCGATCTCGGTGAAGCCGGGGGCCGTCACCTGCAACCTCAGCTCGCCCCGGGCTGCATCGAAGCGCAGCACTTCGGGCTTGAGGCCGGGCACCTCGGCAAACACCGGGGCCAGCTCGGTCAGGAGCAACAGGACGCCATCCTGGGGAGCCTGCCCCAACTGCTGGAGGTGCTGGGTCATCTGGCTGCGCACGTTGACGATGCGCGTCTCCCCCGGGAAGATCCGGGTGTAGACCTGCCGGATCTCCGCCTTGAGGGCCTTGTCCTGTTCCGTCAGCTGGTGCAGATGCACACCGCGCTGCACCAGGGCCACCAGCAACAATACGCCTGCCAGCACCGCCACCTTGCGCCACTGCAACCAGTAGCGGGCGTATTCGGTCTGGGGACGATAGGGCCCCTGCAACAGGTTGGCCTGGCAGGTCAGCGCCCCTTTCGCCAGCAACAGCATGGGCAGTTCTGGGTCAGCCTCCTGCCAGTTCCCCGCCGCCATGGCGGGGATGGGAGTATGGCAGTGAAGGGTGACGGGTTCGGTCTGCGCTGCCAACAGCATGGCCAGCAGGGATTCCTCCGCCACTATGCCCTGACGGGGGGCCTGGCGGACCAGCCACTCCTCCCCCAGTTGCAGGGCTGACCAGCCATCGGCGGCGAGCGGCAGCGCCAGCACGTCGGGCAGCAGGTGCAGGGTCTTGAGCCCTGCCTGCTCCAGCCAGCCGAGCCAGGAGTGCATCTTCCCCTTGTCCACCGCCATCAGATCCACCTCGCGGCCCTGATGGCCGAGCACCACCAGGTGCAGATCGTCCACGTCTGAGGCGATCTGCTCCTCCAGCAGATAGGGCAGGGCCGCCGCACTCTGGCGGCTGTATTTGCCCGGCAGATTGACCCGCCGGAAGATAAGATCGCTGCCGGGCACCAGGGTCACCACGGGGCGACCACCGGCACGCTCCTGCAGCTCGCCGAGGGCGTGCGCCGAGGCCAGGATGCCGGAGGCGATGATCTCCTGCTCCTGCGCCGACCAGACCAGCCAGTGCACTGGCTGCTGCGCATTGGTCCCCAGACGGATGACCAGACTCTCGCTCACTAATGTCTCTCCTGCCATGCCCGCTCCTCCCTCAGGGGGGCGGGCGCACAGCCATGGGTTGCAGTCCAATCGGGGGATGCGCAGGGCAGCTGAAACCGCCCCACGCCCCCTTGTTATTCGGCGCCGCCGCTCAGGCGACGCAGCATCACCAGCTTGTTGTCCTTGCCACGCTGGAAGACGGTCTCAAGCCTGGCGCGGGTCTCCCCTACCTCCGCCAGCAGGCGGGCCTCGAAGAAGCTGCTCTTGATGTCCAGGGCGCCATCCAGCCCGGTGATGGCACCCGGCTGAACCTGCAACTGCTCCGTCATCTCCTGCTTGCTCTTCCACCCCTTCTTGGGGCGGCTGGTCAGCACCCGCTTGGCATCGTCCAGCCCGATCTTCCCCTGGTAGAGCCCCACCAGCAGGGCCGCCTGCTCCGGCCGGATGGTGTTGATGTTCACCACCAGCTTGTCATTGGGCAGGGAGCACACATAGGGGGCCAACCGGGCGTACAGGCTGGCGCTCACCCCGCGCACCGCCCGCAATTCGTCGGTGCCCAGCATCCGCTGGTTAGCCACCAGGTAGGGGGGATTGAGTCCCTCGTAGTAGGCATCCTCGGCCCCGTTGCTCGAGACCAGCTGGGTATCCTTGTCGGTCCAGTCGCGGATGGCGTCCGTCAGCTGTACCGCTTCGTAATCATCCACCTCGAGCTGGGCGAGCAGGGCCCGGAACACCTTGAACTGGTAAGGCTGGGCATCGAGATCGTCGCCGTTCTCCCCCTCCTTGAGGGGCACGCTCAGGCTGTTGAGGTTGAAGCAGGATTGCAGATCCCGCACCCGGCCCGAGAGAGTGCCATCCTCCACCGGGAAGACCCCATCCTCCCGCGCCCAGTTCTGTCCCAGACTCACCCGATCCGGGTCATCCTTGAAGTCCTGGTTCAGCACCTTGATCACCAGGGCCTCCGCCGACATGGCATACCACCAGGCCTGCTTGCCCAGGGTGAGGTTGGCAGTGCGGCGCAGCTCAAGTTGCAGGCGGCCGCTCATGTTGCTGGCGACGATCACCATCACCGCGAGGATGAGCAGCACCACCAGCAGGGCCATGCCCCCCTGGCGGCCCAGTGTAGTGCGGGATCGGCCCCGGTCGCGCTTAATTGCCATTGTCCACTCGCTGGCCACCAGCACCGATCAGGAACTGGCGACGTCGAATAGTGCCGTCACCCTCCGTGACGGACAGGGGAAAACGACGATCAGTTACCATTCTCTGCCCTCTGACCACCGGCTCCGATCAGGAACTGGCGACGGATGGTGCCGTAGTCTTCAAGCTCCAGCTCCACCGCCAGCCCGTAGGGCAATAGGTCACGCTGGGTCCACTCCTCCTTCCACTGTCCCTTGTCGTAGAAATAGAGGCGCAGCGCCGTCACGCCGGTCAGCACGGGCTGAATGCGCGGCTCGGTGCCAATGGCCGGATCCGGATAGAGGTAGCTCAACCGCTCCAGGGTCTGCCCCTTGAGACGCCAACCCACCCGTTGCAGGCCGGAGCGCGGCAGTATGCCGTCCGGATTGAGCCAGCCGCCGCGAATGAAGGCCATGCCCCAGTCGTCGCTCTGCTGGCCGAAGCGGGACGCCGCCAGCAGCACCTTGTTGTTCTCGCCGTCGATGCGACCGCTGCGCGGCACCATCTGGGTGACATCCCGCTCCAGCAGGCTGAAGGCGAGCTGCAGCTCCGAGAGACGGGCCTCCTTGCGCTTGGCCACCTCGTCGCTGGTCAGCACCCCTTGCAGCACCTGATAGGCCCCCAGGCTCAGGGTGGCGAAGATGGCGATGGCCACCAGCATCTCAAGCAGGGTAAAGCCGCGGTGGTGCGATGGGTGGGTGTTGCTCTGGATCATCGGCTGACACCGGCTCCGGATCATGGACGCACGTTGATGAATGTTCATCGGCTGAGATAGGTCCGGATCATGGCCACCGGGCTGTCGGCCTTGGGCGCGGTGCGCACTTCCATGTCCAGCGCCCTGAAGTTGCTGTCCGCCGTGGCGACGCCGCGATAGCGCCAGTACCAGGTCTGCCCGGCCATCTCCTCGTCCCCTTCCACCCAGCTGTCTCCCGGCCACTTGCCTTCGAGCTTCTGCTGCACCAGCTGATTCTCCACCACCCAGGTCGCCAGGGTCTTCTGCTCCAGATAATTGAGGCCGGCCAGGTGTTCGCTCGCGGTCTTCATCACCGCCAGCCCGGCGATGGCAAACACCGCCAGGGCCACCATGACCTCCAGCAGCGTCATGCCGCGCACCCGGGCGGGGCCGCCCGACAGAGCGGTGCGACGCGCTAGAACGCCCCCTGCGGGCCTGGTGCTCCTCACTCTTCTTCCTCTTCATCCTGCAACAGGGAGAGACGACCGAACTCGTCCCCCCTGACGGTGCGCAGGTAGTGCAGATCCTCGTCCTGCTGGCTCAGGGTCAGCACGAAGGGAGAGAGCTCTCCCCCCGGAAAGACCAGGATCTGGGGTGTCCGCTCGCGCTCGTCGCGACCCTGCTCCTGGCGTTCGTCCGACGCAGTGCGCCAGTTGAAACCTTCCAGCTCCACCGCCAGGGTCATCCCCTCCGGCAACGTCACCGGCCCCAGCAGCTTGTCACCCGTCAGTGCGCGCCACTTGCGATCCTTGGGATCCCGGGACATAAACTGCCAGCCGTTCTCCTCGACCCGCAGCCCCAGCAGCCTGCCATCCATGACCGAATACTCCTGGGCCTGCTGCAGGGTCGCCATGAAGCGGCGCGCCTGCTTGTCGAGCTCCCGATCCCCCCTGGCGCCCCCCATGCTGAGGGTGACGGCGGTCGCCACCAGTCCCATCAACATGGCCACCAGCAACACCTCCAGCAGGGTAAAACCGGCCTGGTGACGGGCAGAAGAGGCCACCTTCATTCAGGCAGCCCCGGGGTGGCCCGGTGAGCACGACGCGGCGGAATCACTTATTGGAAGTCCTTCAGGTTCCAGTTGCCGATGTCGTCATCGGTCCCGGCTTCGCCGTCCATCCCCATGGAGAAGATGTCGATCTTGCCGAACTGGCCCGGGCTCAGCAGCTGGTACTGGTTGCCCCAGGGATCCTGCGGCAGGCGCTTGATGTAGCCCCCTTCCCGGTAGCTGCGCGGCTCAGGGGATGCGGTCGGCTTGTTGACCAGGGCATCCAGCCCCTGCTCGGTGGTGGGGTAGCGGTTGTTGTCCAGCTTGTACATATCGAGGGCATTTTCCAGCGCCACTATGTCGGAGACCGCTTTTTGCTGATCCGCCTTCTCCTTGTTGCCCATCAGGTTGGGCACCACCAGGCTGGCCAGGATCCCCAGGATCACGATGACCACCATCACTTCCAGCAGGGTAAAACCCGATTGACGACGCTTTTGCATGACTGACTCCCTAACGAAATGAGATGGCATTAGCCATCAACGATTAACTGTTAAACCACGATCGTTCGATTGAATGTGCAGGTTCGAATGGCGAAGCCTATTCGGGCACCCGACCCTCACAGATTCACCATATTGTTGAGCTCGAGCGAGTTGACCGCGGGATCGACCGATGTCACACGCACGCCAGCCTCACAAATTCACCATGTTGTTGAGCTCCAGGATCGGCTGCAGGATCGACATCACGATAAACAGCACCACCCCGGCCATGGAGACCACCAGCATGGGCTCGAACACCCCGAGGGCGATGTTCACCTGGGTTTCGAACTCCCTGTCCTGGTTGTCCGCCGCCCGCTCCAGCATGCTGTCGAGCTCGCCGCTCTGCTCGCCCGAGGCGATCATGTGCAGCATCATGGGCGGAAAAATTCTGGTTTCATCCAGCGACTTGCGCAGGCTTGTCCCCTCCCGCACCCGCTCGGTGGCCTCACCGATGCGCATGCGGGCATAGTCGTTGGAGAGCACTTCGCCGGCGATCTTCATTCCCTCCAGCAGGGGCACGGCGCTGGCGTTGAGGATGCTCAGGGTGCGGGCAAAGCGGGCGGTGTTGAGACCGCGGCTGACCCGACCGATCACTGGCAGGCGCAGTATCACCTGGTGCCAGCGACGACGACGCTTGTCGTCGGTCAGCCACCAGCGCCAGATCAGGCCGCCAATGCCAAGGAGCAGCAGGAACCAGAGGCCGTAGTGCTGCAACAGCTCGCTGGTGCCGATGAGGAAACGGGTGGTGCCCGGCAGTTGCTGGCCCATGTGTTCGAACTGGGCCACCACCTTGGGCACCACGGCGGTGAGCAGGATGGAGATGACCCCCACCGCCACCAGGGTGAGGACGATGGGATAGATCATCGCCTGCAGCAGCTTGGTGCGCATGTGCTGGCGCTGCTCTGTGTAATCGGCGAGACGGTTGAGCACCTTCTCCAGGTGACCGGACTTCTCGCCGGCCGCCACCATGGAGCGGAACAGCTGGTCGAACACATGGGGGAAGGCCCCCAGCGAATCGGCCAGGGAATACCCCTCCACCACCTTGCTGCGCACCGTCGCCACCAGGCTGCGCAGGTGGGCCTTCTCGCACTGTTCGGCGACCGCCTTGAGGGCCTCTTCGATGGTGAGACCGGCCCCCACCAGGGTCGCCAGCTGGCGGGTGATGAGGGCAAGCTCCGAGGTGGAGGCGCCACGGCGAAACAGCACGAAGCGGTTCGCCTCCCGTTTGGCCTTCTCGGTGGTCTCGTTCACCTCGAGGGGGGTCAGCCCCTGCTCGCGCAGCAGCTGGCGCACCTGGCGGGCGGAATCCCCTTCCAGCACGCCGCTCTTGTTGCGCCCCTTGCCGTCGAGGGCCTTGTATTCAAATGCCGCCATCTCAGTCTTCCCGGGTCACGCGCAGCACCTCTTCGAGGCTGGTCTGCCCCTTGAGCACCTTGTCGATGCCGTCGCGGCGGATGCTGGGGGTGTGACCCCGGATCAGCCGCTCGATGGCGAGCTCGCCGCTGGCGCTGTGGATCGCCTCGCGCACCGCCTCGTCCACCACCACCAGCTCGTGGATGCCGGTCCGGCCGCGATAGCCGGTATGGTTGCACTGCTCGCAGCCCACCGGACGCCAGATCTGCTGATCCGGCGCAAGCTCGATGCCCATGGCAACACGCTCCTGCTCGGTGACAGGGTGCGGTGCGCGGCAATCCGGGCAGAGAGTACGCACCAGCCGCTGGGCCAGTACCGCCAGGAGCGACGAGGAGAGCAGGAAGGGCTCGATCCCCATGTCCCGCATCCGGGTGATGGCGCCGATGGCGGTGTTGGTGTGCAGGGTCGACATCACCAGGTGACCGGTGAGGGATGCCTGCACCGCGATCTGGGCGGTCTCGAGGTCACGGATTTCCCCCACCATCACCACGTCCGGATCCTGGCGCAGAATGGCGCGCAGGCCCCGGGCGAAGGTCATGTCCACCTTGCTGTTGACCTGGGTCTGGCCCACCCCTTCGAGGTCATATTCGATGGGGTCTTCGACGGTCAGGATGTTGCGATCCCGGGAGTTGATCTCCGAGAGGGCCGCATAAAGGGTGGTGGACTTGCCCGAACCGGTCGGGCCCGTCACCAGGATGATGCCGTGGGGCTTGCGAATGAGTTCGCTGATGATGTTGCGGTTGGCCAGCGTCATGCCGAGCTGCTTGAGCTCGAGGCGCACGTTGTTCTTGTCGAGCAGTCGCAATACCACCCGCTCGCCGTAGCTGGAGGGCATGGTGGAGACCCGCACGTCCACCGCCCGGCCGCCGATGCGCAGTGAGATGCGGCCATCCTGGGGCACCCGCTTCTCGGCGATGTCCATGCGCGACATGACCTTGATGCGCGACACCAGCAGGGAGGCGAGTTTGCGATGGGGGCGCAGGATCTCCCGCAGCACCCCATCGATGCGAAAACGGATCACCAGGGCCCGCTCGAAGGTCTCGATGTGGATGTCGGACGCCTCTTCTTTTATCGCCTCGCTCAACATGGCATTGATGAGGCGAATGATGGGGGCGTCGTCGTCGGCGTCCAGCAGATCCTCGCTCTGAGGCAGCTCTTCGGCCAGGGCAAAGAAGTCCATCTCGTTGCCGAGATCCTCCATCAGCTGGCGCGCCTCGGAGGAGTCACGCTGATAGTGGGCCATCAGGAGCGTCTCGAACTCGTCGTTGCCAAGCTGCTCCACCGCGAAGGCACAGCCCGCCACCCGTCGCACCTCCAGCAGGGTCTGGGGGGAGATCCCCTGACGACAGAGCAGCACCGGGGCACCCTGGCGCTCGGTCAGGATGGCCCCGAAGTTGCGGGCAAACGCGAACGGCAGTTCCGGCAGGGGAGCCGGCAGCTCGCTGCCATCGAGCTGGTAGGCGGCCATCAGGGCTTGCTCTGCACGAAGGGCTGCTCCTGCACCTGGGCGCGCACGCCGGTGGCGGTCGCCTGCTGCTGGGCCTGCATTCTCTGGATCTGCTGCTGCACCTCGGGGGACATCATCACGTCCTGGCCATAGGCGGGCAGCACCTGGCGAGCCGGCGAGGTGGCATAGCCCTCTTCCGCAGCCCGGCTCAGCTGTTCAGCCCTGAACAGGGTGTACTTGTTGCTGGAGACCCCGGAGTAGACATTGGCGTCACGCAATATGGTCGGGCGGATGAAGACCATCAGGTTGCGCTTGGCGGTGGAGGTCTTGGAGGAACGGAACAGGTAGCCCAGCACCGGAATGTCCCCGAGCAGGGGCACCTTGGAGATCTGCTCCTGGGTCTGTTCGTCCATCAGGCCACCCAGCACCACTGTCTCGCCGCTCTTGACCAGCACGGCGTTCTTCACGGTGCGGGTATCGAAGGTGGGGCCCAGGTTGGCGGTCCCGGTCGCCTGCTTCTGTGCCACGCTGGAGACCTCCTGCTCGATGTTGAGCAGCACGGAATCTCCTTCGTTGATCTGGGGCGTCACCACCAGCTTGGTCCCCACCGTCTTGCGCTCTATGGTGTTGAACACCTGATCGCTGGTGGTGGAGCTCTGGGAGCCGCTCTGCACCGGCACTTCCTGACCGACGTTGAAGGAGGCCTCCTTGTTGTCCATGGTGACGATGCTCGGGGTGGAGAGGATGTCGTTCTTGCTGTTGGTGGAGAGCGCCGTCACCAGCGCCGCCCAGTCTCCGTGATAGAAGCCTGCCGCCATGCCGCTGAAGCTGCCCGCCAGGGATGACAGGCCGTCGGTGTTGCCGTTGTCTTTGTAATCCTTGGCGGCGATGGCCAGGGAGCCGATGGGCAGACCGGTGTCGGTGAACTGGGTGCCGCCGCCATTGGTGTTGGCCCACTGCACCCCGAGGTTCATGCCGTCACCATCCGATATCTCGACGATGATGGCCTCCACCAGCACCTGGGCACGACGAATGTCGAGCTTGGCGATGACCTGCTCCAGCTCGGCCATCACATCCGGCTGGGCGGTGATCACCAGGGCATTGGTGGTCTCGTCGGCGGAGATGGCGAGCTGGCCGCCGCCGATGCTGGCGCCGCCCGTGGCCGTGGCAGCCGCCCCGCCCTTCTTGTCGGCGGCGATGCTGGAGCTGACCCCCTTGAGGACGTCCACCAGATCCTTGGCCTTGCCATATTTCAGGTAGAAGACCCGGGTGTTGCCCTGGCTCTGCAGATCCCGGTCGAGCTGGCGCACCATCTGGATGATGCGGGCACGGGCCTTGGGCTCGCCGCTGATGACCACGGAGTTGGTGCGCTCGTCGGCCACCACCTTGGGAGAGAGCAGCAGCGAGGCGTTGGCCCCCTGATTGCTGCCATCCTTGTTGAGGTTGGTCACCAGCCGCACCATCTCGCCGGCGGAGGCGAACTTGAGCTTGATGACGTCCATGTCCTGATCCCCCGCCTTGTCCACCCGGCGAACTACCTCCACCAGGCGGTTGACGACGGCGGCGCGGCCAGTGATGAGCAGCACGTTGGAGGGCTCGTAGTGGACCACGTTACCGCCGCCGGCGTTGTCGTTGAGCTGACGCAGCAGGGGGGCCAGTTCACGGACCGAGACATTGCGCACCGGCACGACCCGGGTCACCATCTCGTCACCCACGCCGGGGTTGGTGTCATCCACCACGGGGATGGCCGAGGTCTTGGCATCCTTGGAGCGCACCACCTTGAGCACGCCGTTGTTCATGGGCACCACGGCAAAGCCGTAAACGTCGAGCACGCTCAGGAAGAACTGGTAGTACTGATCCTCGTTGAGCAGGTCATAGCTGCGCACGTTGATCTTGCCGCGTACCGATGGCTCTATGATGATGGTTTTGTTCAGGTTCTTGCCGACCGTGTTGATGAACTCCTCGATGTCGGCGTTCTTGAAACTGGCGGAATACTCGGTGGCCCAGGCAGAACCGGCCATCATCAAGGCTGCCGCCATGGTGGCCAGACGCCAGCCCTTCCCTTTATTTGTCATTCTTGGTGCTACTCCAATTCATTATTCTGACAAGCCGACATAGACGTCGTAGAGCTGTCCTTGCCGCTCGACGGTGACGGTCATTTCCGTGGCGCCCGCCACCTGCTGCATCGCCTGCATGGCCTGGGCGTTGTCACGCAGATCCAGGCCGTTGATGCTGACCGCCAGATCGTTGGCGACCAGTCCGAGTTGATTGAACAGTTCCGGATTGCGACCCGGGTTGAGGCGATAGCCGGTCATGCGACCGTCCACCCGGACCGGAGAAATATTGAGGTAATCGGTGATCTTGCCCGGGTTGCCCAGCAGTTCGCTGCGCACGGAGGAGAGCCCCTCCTGGCGGGCCGGTTTGGGCAGGGGCTTGCCATACTCTTCCCCGTCCAGCATCAGGGTCTCGTCACGGCCGTCCCGGGCGATGATGACCCGATCGGCAAACACCTGGCGTATCCTGGCCTGGGTACCGTCGATGTAGTCTCCGATGCCGTAAGAGTTCTGTGTCCCGTTGTGGGCGATGATGGCGATGGACTTGGCGGGATCCGAGCTTGCCAGCACCCCGTTGAGCTGGGCGTTGAGCTGGGTTTTCGGGGCATCCGCCGCCACCGTCTCTGCCGCCTTGTCCGCCTGGGGTTGCAGCGCCTTGCCAAAGAGAGAGAGGCGGCTGAGGTTGCCAAGATCGAGGCGATCGCCACCACTCCCCTGCACCGAGGTGACCGAGGGTTGCCAGGGGGTCAGGGGAGCGGGCTGGGCCAGTTCGTACAGGCGCCAGGTGAGCACGGCACACTGCTGGGCCAGCAACAGCAGCAGAAGCCAGAACAGGGGCTGGCTGAAACGGGAAAGTGGCATGGCCTTGCAGCGAGCCAGAAGGGAAGTCAACAAATCATCCCTGAACGGTAGCGTCATCTTTCTCAAAATTGTCTGGCATCCAAGTCGGTTGGCTATTGTGTACGGCAATGGACCCAGAGACAACCGACCGGATGGGACCAAGGGGTGAAAATTCAGTTTCCGTCACACCCGGATGCCCCCTGTTTCTATCCCGGGGCCCGCCTCTGGTATAATCAGGCACCTTTTCAGCCATCCCGGAGCCGATCCATGTCGAATCCAGCACAAAGCAGCACTCAGGTCCGTCTCGACAAGTGGCTGTGGGCCGCCCGCTTTTACAAGACCCGCAGTCTGGCGCGGGATCAGATCGACGGCGGCAAGGTGCACTACAACGGCCAGCGCACCAAGCCGGGCAAGGCGGTCGAGGTCGGCGCCCTGGTGCGATTCTGGCAAGGCCAGGACGAGCGGGAGGTGCGGGTGCTCGAGGTGAGCGAGCAGCGCAAATCCGCCCCGCTGGCCCAGCAACTCTATGAAGAGACAGAGGCCAGCCTGAAGAAACGGGCCGAAAACAGCGAAGCCCGCCGCTTCAACAGCCAGTTTGCCCCAAGCCCGGAGCGCCGACCTGACAAGCAGGAGCGACGCCAGCTTATCCGGGTCAAGCAATCCTAATCCGCGTCTGTGGCCCCTTTATGACGACAGGTGGAGGAATTAGTTCCTAACCACCTGTTTAACAATGTGTTTATTTTCCCCCAAGAACATCCTAGGAAACCATGATGAGTAACCAAGACCTCCTGTATCGCTATCTGTTCGAAGAGTACGAAGTGCGTGGGGAGCTGGTCCAGCTGGATCGTACCTACCGCCACATCATCGACGCCCAGAACTACCCGGTACAGGTGCAGCACCTGTTGGGCGAGCTGCTGGTTGCCACCAGCCTGCTGACCGCCACCCTCAAGTTCGAAGGCTCCATCACGGTGCAGCTGCAGGGGGACGGTCCGGTACGTCTGGCCGTCATCAACGGCGACAACAACCAGCAATTGCGCGGCGTGGCACGCTATGAAGGGGAATTGCCGACGGACGGCAAGCTGCAAAGCCTGATCGGCAACGGCCATCTGGTCATCACCATCACCCCGGATCAGGGAGAGCGCTATCAGGGCATCATCGCCCTGGAGGCCGACACCCTGGCGGCCTGCCTGGAGCACTACTTCGCCCAGTCCGAACAACTGGCTACCCGCCTCTGGATCCGCACCGGCCACCACGAGGGCGAGCCCCGTGCGGCGGGCATCCTGCTGCAGGAGCTGCCGGCCCAGAGCGAGGATCACAGCGAAGATTTCGACCACCTGGTCCAGCTCACCACCACCATCAAGGACGAAGAGCTGTTCGGTCTGGACGCGGAAGAGATCCTCTACCGCCTCTACCACCAGGACAAGGTACGGGTGTTCGATCCCCAGGCCATCGAGTTCCGCTGCACCTGCTCCCGCGCCCGTTGCGAAGGGGCCTTGCTGCAGATAGACAAGGAGGAAGCGGTATCCATGGTGCAGGAGCTCGGCAAGATCGACATGCACTGCGATTACTGCGGCGCCCACTACGAATTCGACGGGATAGACATCGAAACCCTGTTCAGCAGGGCTCCCGGTAATGATGCAAACCAGTTACACTAATCAAAGGCGGGCAAAACCCGCCTTTAACTTAAATAACAAAAAAATACCCTATTTTATAAAGTTTGATGGCGATCGCTAAAAACTACCACCTAGGTGGTAGCATGAACGTCAGATAGAACCCTACACACCTCTGAACCCAGGAGAATACAATGACAATCGTGGTAGAACCCACCCTGGCCCAACAACTGAAGCTGGACCAATACGGTATCAAAAACAGCCAGGAAATCGTTCGCAACCCCTCCTATGAGCAGCTTTTCGCTGAAGAGACCCGCTCTGACCTTGAGGGCTTCGAACGTGGCGTCGTCACCGAGCTTGGCGCCGTCAACGTCAACACTGGCATCTTCACCGGCCGCTCCCCTAAAGATAAATATATCGTCAAAGATGCCACTACCCAGGATACTGTGTGGTGGTCTGACCAGGGTAAGAACGATAACAAGGCGATTACCCCGGAAGTGTGGTCACATCTGAAAGGGCTGGTCACCAAACAGCTCTCCGGCAAGCGTCTGTTCGTGGTGGACGGCTTCTGCGGCGCCAACCCGGACACCCGCCTGGCGGTGCGCATCATCACCGAGGTGGCCTGGCAGGCGCACTTCGTGAAGAACATGTTCATCCGCCCGAGCGAAGAGGAGCTGAAGGCCTTCAAACCGGACTTCGTGGTGATGAACGGTGCCAAGTGCACCAACCCGAACTGGAAGGAGCAGGGTCTCAACTCCGAGAACTTCGTCGCCTTCAACATGACCGAGAAGATGCAACTCATCGGCGGCACCTGGTACGGTGGCGAGATGAAGAAGGGCATGTTCTCCATGATGAACTACTTCCTTCCCCTGCGCGGCATCGCCTCCATGCACTGCTCCGCCAACGTGGGCAAGGATGGGGACGTGGCCATCTTCTTCGGCCTCTCCGGCACCGGCAAAACCACCCTCTCCACCGATCCCAAGCGTCAGCTGATCGGCGATGACGAGCACGGCTGGGATGATCACGGCGTGTTCAACTTCGAAGGGGGCTGCTACGCCAAGACCATCAAGCTCTCCGAAGAGGCCGAGCCGGACATCTACCACGCCATCCGCCGCGATGCGCTGCTGGAAAACGTGACCGTGGCCGCCGATGGCACCATCGACTTCGACGACGGTTCCCGCACCGAGAATACCCGGGTCTCCTACCCCATCTATCACATCGACAACATCGTCAAGCCGGTCTCCAAGGCGGGTCACGCCACCAAGGTGATCTTCCTGACCGCAGACGCCTTCGGTGTGCTGCCCCCGGTCGCCAAGCTGACCAAGGAGCAGACCAAGTACCACTTCCTGTCCGGCTTTACCGCCAAGCTGGCCGGTACCGAGCGCGGCATCACAGAGCCGACCCCGACCTTCTCCTCCTGCTTCGGCGCGGCTTTCCTCAGCCTGCACCCGACCAAGTACGGCCAGGAGCTGGTGAAACGGATGGAAGCGGCAGGGGCTGAAGCCTATCTGGTCAACACCGGCTGGAACGGCACAGGCAAGCGGATCTCCATCAAGGATACCCGTGGCATCATCGACGCCATCCTGGATGGTTCCATCGAGAAGGCGCCGACCAAGGTGCTGCCTGTGTTCAATCTGGAAGTGCCGACCGAGCTGCCGGGCGTCAACCCCGCCATCCTGGACCCGCGAGACACTTATGCCGACCAGGCCGAGTGGGATGCCAAGGCGGCCGATCTGGCCGGGCGTTTCATCAAGAACTTCGAGCGCTTCACCGACAACGACGAAGGCAAACGCCTGGTCGCGGCGGGCCCGCAGTTGTAAGAAACGCGCCTCGCGTCTCACAATCCCGTACCGGTCAGCCCTGCTGGCCGGTATTTTTTTGGCCGATGCGCGGCATATGGCTCCCGCCAAGCCTTGCCTTGACGGCCCTTGCGCGTTAGATTCAGCCAAACTTTATACAATATACAATTTTGCAACCTGCCCGTGACCCCAGCATGACCCCACCTTACAAGACCCGAACCCAGATGGTGATGGAGAACCTCCGCGGCCGGATATTGCGTGGCGAGTTTGCAGCGGGCGCCCCCCTGCGCCAGGACGCCATCGCCAAGGAGCTGGCGGTGAGCCGTATCCCGGTACGGGAAGCCCTGATGCAACTGGAAGCCCAGGGGCTGGTGAAGTTCGAGGCCCATCGCGGCGCCGTGGTGACCATGCTGGATGCCTCGGCCATCGAGGAGCTCTTTTATTTGCGGGCACTGCTCGAAGCCGATACCCTGTTCCACGCCGTCGACCTGATGACGGAGGAGACCTTCGCCCAGGCGCAAGCCATCCTCGCCCAGTTTGATCTGGCGCTGGAGTCTGGCACCCAGATCGAACACTGGGCCGAGTTGAATCACCGCTTTCACGCCACCCTCTACCAGGCAGCCAATCGCCCCCAGGCACTGGAACTGATCGCCCAGATCAATCTGAGCTGCGACCGCTATGTGCGTTTCGAACTGCTGTTCGCCCAGGGCGGCGTGGACAAGGCCGAGCGGGAGCACTCCCGACTCCTTGAACTGTGCCGCGCCCGGCGCAAGCACGAAGCAGTGGTACTGCTCAAGCAACACATCGAGGCGGCAGGCCAGTCGATCAGACAGATCCTGGCAGGCGGCCACCATCAATGAACACTCACATCACCACAAGCTGGCAATAACGACATGAACCATTTCGAGATTATTGAAACCCGCGTCGCCCAGGTCAGGGCCACACTGGCCACGCTGGAGCTGGACGCCTTCATCGTTCCCCACGACGACGAGCATCTGGGGGAGTACATTCCCGCCTATGCCGAGCGGCTGGACTGGATCACGGGTTTCAACGGCTCCGCCGGGCTCGCCATCATCATGGCGCATCGGGCGGCCCTGTTCATCGACGGTCGTTATACCGTGCAGGCGCGCATGCAGGCGCCGGCCGAGCTGTTCGAGTTTCTCCACCTCAATGAAGACCCCCACGTGCAGTGGCTGGCCGAGCAGCTGCCTGCCGGTTCCCGGGTCGGCTTCGATGCCCGCCTGCACAGCCTGGCCTGGTATCGACACGCCAAAGAGATCCTGACCGAGCGCGGTATCGAGCTGGTGCGTGTGGATCAGAACCCCATCGATCTGCACTGGAGCGATCGCCCCGCCCCCACCAAGAATCCGGCCATCCTCTACAGCGAGGCGCTGGCGGGCCAGTCCAGCCAGGCCAAGCGCGAGCTGCTGGCCAGCGATCTGCGCAAGCGCGGGCTGGATGCGGTGCTGCTGACCCAGGCCGAGCCCATCAACTGGCTGCTCAACCTGCGTGGTCGCGACGTGGAGCGGCTGCCGGTGGTGCTGGGCTTTGCGGTGCTCTACGCCAACGCCACCATGGATTTCTTCGTCGACACCGACAAGATCGACTGCTTCGCCTTCAGCCAGCACGTGGGGCAGGATGTCTCCGTCTACCCCATCGACAAGCTGGGTGACGTGCTCAAGCGCATCGGCGAAGATCAGCAGAAGGTGCTGGCCGATCCCAACACCGCCAACGCCTGGACCCAGCTGGTCATGGAAGAGGCGGGCGCCATCCTGGTGGCCGGTCAGGATCCGACCATGCTGCCGAAGGCGTGCAAGAACGAGGTGGAGCTGGCTGGCATGCGTGCCGCCCATCTGCGCGACGGCGTCGCCGTCACCCGCTTCCTGGCCTGGCTGGATCGGCTGATCGCCAGCGGCGAGTTCGACGGGGTGGATGAAGGCACTCTGGCCGACCAGCTGGAAGCCTTCCGCCGCGAGCAGGAGCACTACGGCGAGCCGAGCTTCGACACCATCTCGGCGCTCGGCCCCAACGCCGCCATGTGCCACTACCGCCACACCAACGGCACCCCGCGTACCTTTGGTCAGGACAGCATCTATCTGGTGGACTCCGGCGCCCAGTATCTGGACGGCACCACCGACATCACTCGCACCGTCAAAGTGGGTGAGGTGACCGACGAGCACAAGGCGATGTTCACCCGGGTACTGCAGGGTCACATCGCCCTGGATCAGGCCCGCTTCCCGCGCGGCACCGCCGGCATCCAGCTCGACGTGCTGGCCCGCATGCCGCTGTGGCAGGCCGGTTACAACTACGACCATGGCACCGGCCACGGGGTCGGCCACTTCCTCAGCGTGCACGAAGGTCCGCAGCGCATCGCCCCCAAGGGCAGCCTGGTGGCCCTGCAGCCGGGCATGGTGCTCTCCAACGAGCCGGGCTACTACCGGGAAGATGCCTTCGGCATCCGCTGTGAAAACCTGGTGGTGGTGACCGAGCAGGAAGCCCGCGGCGAGCTGCCGATGCTGGGCTTCGAGCGACTGACCTATGTGCCGTTCGACATCCGCCTCATCGATCGCAGCCTGCTGAGTCCGGCGGAGTTCCGCTGGATCAACGAATACCATGCGGAGGTCTACCGCCGTCTGAGCCCGCTGCTGGAGGGCGAGGATCTCGCCTGGCTGGAGCAGGCGACCAGCCTCCTCTGATGACACAGGGCCTGCGGGCCCTGTTTCTTTATCTACGGCATGCCACAAATGCCCCCCTTGCATCGACTCCCCGCCCCTTCTACCCTGTGCCTCCTTTTTGGCTGCCCCGCAGCAGAGACCCGATCAGAGGAGCCCCGATGCACTCGTCCCCCGTATTGCGCCTTGCCACCCACGCCGACATGCACACCATCTGGCAGATAGATGCCGATGTCTTCGGCGAGGATGTCTACCCCGGTTTCTTCTTTCGCCAGGCCATGGATCTGTGGCCCGAACTGCTGGTCGTCGCGGAGCGGGAAGGCCGGCTGCTGGGCTATGCCCTGGGCGGGCTTGGTCAGGATCGGTCGCAGGGCTGGCTGCTCTCCCTCGCGGTGCGCCCCGAAGCGCGCGGCTTCGGCCTGGCCGAGCAAATGATGTTGCAGGTGGAGCAGGGACTGCTGAAACTGGAAGTTGAGCGGGTCAGACTGACCGTTGATCCCGCCAATCCGGCCCAGCGCCTCTACTTCAGGCTGGGTTATCAGCAGTTGGCAGAAGAGAGAGGCTACTTCGGGCCGGGCGAAGATCGCCTGCTGCTGGAAAAAGCCCTGACCTGACCATCCACCACCGGCACGGGAGCCTTCCGGCCACATAATTGGTTACACTTTGCGGGTTTAATGCGCAATCTGGTTGGCGTAAAGTGCAATTCATCACCAGATTAATCCGATGCCCGCCCAGGAGGCCCATCATGTTCAAACGTATTGCTCTCGTCACCCTGCTGGCGGCCACCACCGCCATCACCGGCTGTGCCAACAGCGACGTCTACTCCGGCGATGTCTACACCAAGGATCGCGCCAAGCAGGTACAGACCGTCAGCTATGGCACCATCCTCTCCACCCGCCCCGTCAAGATCCAGGCCGATGAGAACTCCCTGATCGGCACCATTGGCGGTGCCGTGGTCGGCGGCCTGCTCGGCAGCACCATAGGCGGCGGTCGTGGCAGTGACATCGCGGCGGCCGGTGGCGCCATCGCGGGTGCGGCGGCCGGCAAGGCGGCAGGGGACAAACTCAACCAGGTTGACGGGGTCGAGCTCGAGATCAAGAAAGAGAACGGCGAATCCATCGTGGTGGTACAAAAGGCCAGCCCCACCTTTGTGCCTGGCGCCCGGGTCCGCATGACCCAGGGCAACGGCACCATCAACGTGGCCGTGGTGAACTGATAGCGCCGCTCAAGGTGCAACTGCCATAAAAAAGGTGAGCCCGGGCTCACCTTTTTGCGCTCTGCACCACTGAGGATTCACTCCCCCAGATGCAGCCAGGCCGCGATGGACAACTGCAGGCCCACCAGGTCGGCATGGTGGAACAGGGCATGCAGTGATGCACGATCCCCGGCCACCTGCATCATCAGACGCTGTTGCGCCTGCAGGTCAGCCAGCCAGGAGGGGGGCACCGTCAGCGTGCCTGCTGTCTCGGCAACCAGGGATACCCCCTCAAGCAGGGCATGCAGCGCCCGTTGTTGTTCGCCAGCATCGCCACTCTCGAGCCAGAGCTGCTCATGATGCTGCCAGTGCTGCAGACCCAGGGTAATGCTGGCCTTCTGATCTTTGCCCTCAATCCTTTGCAGGGGCTGCACGGCCAGTGGCTTGCCAAGCCCAGCCAGCCTGTATCCGCGCTGCGCCTTGGACTGGGCACCCAGCCGCAATCCTCCTAGCGCCGCCAGCTTGCTCGCCAGGGTGAACAGGGCGCGGGCATCGCCGGATTTCAGCTCCAGCTCCAGCTCGTCGATCCCGGTACGCCCCAGGGCACCGGCAATCTCCCCCTGATCCCAGGCCAGCTCGATCTCGGCATCTCCGAATGCGATCAGCCAGTGGCGGCGCAGGAAATCGGTGCTGAACTGGGCCACCAGACGGCTCTGGAGTTCATCGCGCACAGCCAGACTCGGCCAGATATCGGCAGGAAAGGCAGACAGGGTTGGAATGGTGCCCTCCACCGGGGCGTTGTACTCGGGTCTGGCGTGCAGTCCGCCCACGACCTGCCCCCGGCACTTGATGGTCTGCTCGGAAAAATCATCGCTGCGACGAATGCGCAACCCCATATCGAGCCCACGCAAACCCAGATCGGGCGTGTCGAAATAGACGTTGCCAAGAGCGGCTTGATTGGAAGAAATAATCTTTAGTGAATTCAGAAGGTTGGAGAGGGATTCTTGAATATTGCTGGTGACGAAAAACTTTATCTCGATCTCAGTTTGCATAGTCATTCCGGGCTGGCGGGCAACTTTGGGGGGCATGTTCAGGGTCGCGAGGATATAATGCCAACGACAGTTCACGATTAATTCACGGTTTTATTGATGGCACAGTTCGGTTACCATGCGCCCCTCATAAAATCGTATCGAGTGTTTTTTCACCGACACAGGTTTGGCCATGCCAGTAAATACTATTTTGGGTCTTTTTGCCAAGTCCCCCATCAAGCCGCTGCAGAAGCATATCGTCAAGGTTCACGTGTGCTGCGAACAGCTCATTCCCTTCTTTGATGCCGTTGCCGAAGACCGCTGGGAAGATGCCGAGAAGATCCGGCAACAGATCGCCCAGCTGGAAAAAGAAGCGGACATCCTCAAGCGCGAAATCCGCTTGAAACTCCCCCGCGGCCTGTTCCTGCCGGTCGCCCGTACCGATCTGCTGGAGCTCTTGACCCAGCAGGACAAGATTGCCAACCGTGCCAAGGATATTTCCGGTCGCATGCTTGGCCGCAAGATGGAATTCCCCACCGAGATGCGCGCCGATTTCATGGCCTATCTCAAACGCTGTATCGATGCGACCGCCCAAGCCGAAAAAGCCATCGGAGAACTCGATGAGCTGCTCGAAACCGGCTTTAAAGGACGTGAAGTTGAAATGGTTGCCGAGATGATCCACCAGTTGGATCTCATCGAGGACGATACTGACACCATGCAGATCGGACTGCGCCAACAGCTGCAAGCCGTTGAGCACAAATACAATCCGATCGACGTTATGTTCCTCTACAAGATCCTCGAATGGGTAGGTGACCTGGCTGATCAGGCAGAGCGCGTTGGCGCCCGTCTGGAATTGATGCTGGCTCGTTCGTAATCGACTGACTGGGTAAACACTACTAATGGACATTATCGCGAATTACGGCACCACCCTGGTGCTCGTGGCGGCCTTGTTCGGCTTTTTGATGGCCTGGGGCATTGGTGCGAACGACGTCGCCAATGCCATGGGCACATCGGTCGGCACCAAGTCCCTGACCATCCGTCAGGCGATCATCATCGCCATGATCTTTGAATTTGCCGGCGCCTATCTGGCCGGTGGCGAAGTGACGGCAACCATCCGCAGCGGCATCATCGACAGCAACGCCTTTGCCGACACGCCGGATCTGCTGGTGCTCGGCATGATCGCCTCCCTGCTGGCTGCGGGTCTATGGCTGATCCTGGCCTCCTATTTCGGCTGGCCCGTCTCCACCACCCACTCCATCATCGGCGCCATCGTGGGCTTCGCCGTGGTGAGCATCGGTCCGGAAGCGGTACAGTGGAACAAGTTTGGCGGCATCGTCGGCTCCTGGATCATCACGCCGGCCATCTCGGGCATCATCGCCTACTTCATGTTCATCAGCGTGCAGAAGCTCATCTTCAACACGGACAATCCCCTGGACAACGCCAAGCGCTATGTCCCCTTCTACATGTTCCTGACGTCGCTGGTCATCTGCCTGGTCACCATCAAGAAGGGGCTGACCCACGTCGGTCTGCACCTGAGCAATGGCGAAGGCGCGCTGCTCTCCGTCGCCATCTCTATCGCGGTGGCGTTTGCCGGCTGGATCTATATCCGCGGCCAGCAGTACAACCCGAAAGATGACAGCAAGATGCACTTCGCCAACGTGGAGAAGGTGTTCGGCATCCTGATGATCATCACCGCCTGTGCCATGGCCTTCGCCCACGGCTCCAACGACGTGGCCAACGCCATCGGTCCGCTCTCTGCAGTCGCCTCCATCGTGGCGGCCGGCGGCGAGATCGGCGGCAGCTCCCACATCGCCTGGTGGATCCTCCCCCTTGGCGGCATCGGCATCGTCATCGGTCTGGCCACCATGGGCGAGAAGGTGATGGCGACCGTCGGCACCGGCATCACCCACCTGACCCCGAGCCGTGGCTTCGCCGCCCAGCTGGCCACTGCCGCCACCGTGGTGATCGCCTCCGGCACCGGTCTGCCCATCTCCACCACCCAGACCCTGGTGGGTGCCGTCATGGGCGTCGGTCTGGCACGGGGCATCGCGGCCCTGAACCTGGGCGTGCTGCGCAACATCGTGGTCTCCTGGGTCATCACCCTGCCCGCGGGCGCCATCCTGGCCATCGCCATCTTCTACGTGCTGCAGGCCTGCTTCTCCTGAGCAGCCCACGCCGCACGACAAAAAAGCCCGGGTCATTGACCCGGGCTTTTTTATGCTTCGCCCATATCACGCCGTCGATTGAGCGTCGATCGGCTGCGGCGTTTACTCCTCGATAAAGGTCCACTCATCGCGCACCCGGCTGATGGCATCGAGCCGCCGCTTGGCAAGCTGCTCGCGGATTGCCTCCCCTTTGAAGCCGGCCGCCACTATCTCCTTGACCGGCACAGCCTGCGCCGCCTCCAGGGCCTCGGCGACATAGTCCGGCTGACTGTAGACCTTCTCTTCGAAGCCGGTACGACCGTGGAAGTCGGCGCGACAGGCATCGAGAAGCTGGGCAAAGCGCTCCGGTCTGCGCCAGGCATCGGCCTTGTCGAATACCTTGAGCAGGGTCGCGGGCTTGAGCTCGAAGGCAATGTGGATATGGGTGTGCAGGTCGCTCACCAGCAGTGCCAGATCGCGACACTCGTTCGGCACCCGGAAGCGCTCGCAAAAATCGCGAATGAGCGGCAACCCCTTCTGGCCATGGCCGTGATGGCTCGGCCAGAAGGCGGGCGGGGTCAGCCCCTTGCCAAAGTCGTGGCAGAGGGACGCGAAGCGCACGGTCAGTTCGGGGGAGAGACGACATGCCTGCGCCAGCACCATCATGGTGTGGATGCCGGTGTCGATCTCCGGGTGCCATCTGGCAGGGGCCGGCACACCGAACAGGGCATCGAGCTCGGGGAAGAGCGCCTTGAGTGCGCCGCATTCGCGCAGCACCTCGAAGAAGATCTGGGGTGTCGACCCCAGCAGCACTTTTTCCAGCTCCTTCCAGACCCGCTCCGGGGTCAGGTGGGCCAGCTCTCCAGCCTCCGTCATCTCGCGCATCAGCCCCAGCGTCTCGGGGGCCACCACGAACCCCTGGGCATGGAAACGGGCGGCGAAGCGCGCCACCCGCAGGATGCGCAGAGGATCCTCGGCAAAGGCCGGCGAGACATGGCGCAGCAACCGCGCCTCCAGATCCTGCACGCCGCCGTAGGGATCGTGCAGTTGCCCATCCTTATCTTCGGCGATGGCGTTGATGGTGAGATCCCGGCGCAGCAGATCCTGCTCCAGCGTCACCTCGGGGGCGGCATGGCAGACGAAGCCGGTGTAACCCTGCCCCTGCTTGCGCTCGGTGCGCGCCAGGGCGTACTCCTGCTGGGTTTTGGGGTGAAGAAAGACCGGAAAGTCTCGGCCCACCTGGGTGAATCCGAGACCCAGCATCTGCTCCACCGTGGCGCCGACCACCAGGTGATCCCTGTCACCCTGGGGCAGTCCCAACAGGCGATCCCGTACCGCCCCTCCTACCAGATAAATCTGCACGCGCACTCTCCCTCGATAAACTTGCCCCGATGATACCGCTTTTGGCCAAGAGAGACGATGTGCCCCCGCCGCACCGGGCTCGTCATCACTCGGCCGGGCGGCCGCTTTCCGCCATCGTCCTGGGTGAGTCAGCCCGTGGTTCGAGCCAGCTCCCCTTATGGTATCCGGGTCTTTGACATCCCTTTTGGGAGGCTTTAACCTGCCGCCCATAACAATGGAATGGATCCTTATGTACACACAGTTCTTCGGTCTGTCGGAGCCCCCGTTCTCCATCTCGCCCAACCCCAAATACCTCTATATGAGCGAGCGTCACGGGGAGGCCCTCGCCCACCTCAACTACGGGTTGCAGGACGGTGGCGGCTTCGTGTTGCTGACCGGGGAAGTGGGTACGGGGAAAACCACCGTCTCCCGCTGTCTGCTGCAGCAATTGCCCGCCGACACCGAGATCGCCTACATCCTCAATCCCTCTCTGACCGAGCGGGATCTGCTGGCCGCCATCTGCGACGAATTCCAGTTGCCCTACGGCGAAGAGGCCAGCCTCAAGCAGTTGTTCGACCTTATCCGGGATCATCTGCTGGCGAATCTGGCGGCAGGCAAGCGCAGCGTGGTGCTGGTGGATGAAGCCCAGCACCTGCTGCCCGGCGTGCTGGAGCAGTTGCGACTGCTCACCAATCTGGAGACAGACGAGAAGAAACTGCTGCAGGTGGTGCTCATCGGCCAGCCCGAGCTGCAACAGATGCTGCGCCAGCCCCTGCTGCGCCAGCTGGCGCAGCGGATCACCGCCCGCTATCACCTGCTGCCGCTGTCGCGCCAGGATGTGGATGCCTATGTCCGCTTCCGGTTGCAGGTGGCAGGCTGCGTCCAGCCCATCTTCACCCCCAGGGCCATCCAGACCCTGCACCGCCTCTCCGGGGGCATTCCCCGCCTCATCAACCTCATCTGCGACCGCGCCCTCATCGCCGCCTTCGCCCGTGGCAGCCACAAGATAGTGCACGGGGACATCAGCCAGTCCGCGTATGAGGTGAGCGGCATTCGCGACGAGGGGAGCTGGCAATCCGGCCTCACGGTCGCCCTGGTGGGCGCCCTGCTGGTCGCCACCGGCTGGTGGGGCTGGCAATTCTTTGGATTCTTCCCAGCCCGCCCCCTGGTCAAGGTCGAGGTACCGGTCAAGGTGGATGACACGCCAGAGCAGCAGGCCCAGCTGACCCGCGCCATCAATCAGGCGCTGGAGCCGGACGTCGCCATGCAGAATCTCTACAAGGTATGGGGCTACCAGGCCGAGCTGGAGGAGGCAACCTGCGACAATGCCCCCCGTGCGGGCCTGCGCTGCCAGGAGGGAGAAGCCTCCCTGGCACAATTGCAGGCGCTGCAATACCCGGCCCTCATCAGTCTCACCGACGAGACCGGCGGCCTCTATTACGCCACCCTGGTCAGCCTGGGGGCGGACAAGGCTTCCCTGCTCATCGGCAACCAGAGCTGGCAGGTGGACAGGCAGTGGCTCTCCGACGCCTGGGGCGGCAGCTACACCCTGCTCTGGCGCATGCCCAGGGGCAACGTGCCCCTGATAGCGAGCAATGCCGGGGCTGCCCAGGTGCAGTGGCTGGACAACGCCCTTAGCCGCGCCATGCAGCAACCCGATCGCAAGGTGAGCCGCTTTGATGCCACCCTCAAGAACAAGCTGCAACAGTTCCAGCGCGAGCAGGGACTGACCCCGGACGGCATCGCCGGCAGCAACACCCTGCTGCGGCTGAATGTGGCCTCCGGCGAACCCATGCCCAGGCTGGAGGATGAATCCCTGCGAGCCAGCACGCCGGTCGATCTCGACAGCGTGGCAGATGATGAGACGGACCCCATGGTCGAGGAGGCCTCCTGATGTCCACCCTGCTCAAGGCCCTGCGCCGGGCCGACCAGCCCCAGTTCACCCCCCATATGCCGCTCATGGGTCTGCCCGTGAGCCAGGAAGAGGAGCCCAACCGCCGCTGGATCTGGTGGGCCCTGGTGCCCCTGGCCCTGGTGATGGGCGCCGCCGCCAACTATGGCTGGCACCTCTATCACCTCAAACCAGTGGAACAGCAGGTCGAAGTGAAGGAAGTGGTGACTCCCCCCTTCGTGCGGGTCGAACCCAGGCCCATGATCACCCGGCCGCTGCCGCCCCCCCTGCCGGAGCCCGTGGTCGCTCCAAGACCTGCCGCAACCCCGGCTGCGACTACCGCAAGCCAGGGGGGACAGAGTCTGGCAGAGCGGCTGATGGCCGCCCTCAACAACACGCCGCTGGTGGAAGAGAGTGCGCCCCAGGCTCAAGTCCAGACCAGTGCCATCCCCCTCGGCGCCCTGGCCCCGGCCCTGAAACAGCAGGTACCGTCCCTGACCTATGGTGCCCACAACTACTCCTCCGACCCGGCCAAGCGGGCCGTCGTGCTCAATGGACGGGAGTGGCGCGAGGGCAATGAGATCGCCCCCGGTGTCATCCTGGCAGCCATCGCCCAGGACTACATCGTCCTGCAGGTCGGCGGCCAGTATGCCAGCCTCAAGGCGCTGCAAGACTGGCGCGGCTGATCTGTCGGCATCCGGTGGCCCTCTCCTGGGAGGGTCACCGCCCATTCTGAGGGAGCCCGAGAGCTCCCCTTTTTAATCAATAACCTACACTCGACCTTTGCCATGCGCCGGGTCGAGGATCGCCCTCCTGATGGCGGGCGGACTTATCATCAGAACATGAGTACACTGTGAGCCACTCAGACAACACCACCTTCGCCACCCGCATTCTGGACTGGTACCAGATCCACGGCCGCAAGACCCTGCCCTGGCAGCAGGACAAAACCCCCTACCGGGTCTGGGTCTCCGAGATCATGCTGCAACAGACCCAGGTTGCCACTGTCATCCCCTATTACGAGCGGTTCATGGCCCGCTTCCCCGACGTGCTGGCCCTGGCCAACGCCCCCATCGACGAGGTGCTGCATCACTGGACCGGGCTTGGCTACTACGCGCGCGCCCGCAACCTGCACAAGGCTGCCCAGCAGATCCGCGATCTGCACGGCGGCCTCTTTCCGGAACAACTGGAAGAGGTGATGGCCCTGCCCGGCATCGGTCGCTCCACCGCCGGGGCCGTGCTCTCCCTCTCTCTGGGCCAGCCCCACGCCATCCTGGATGGCAACGTGAAGCGGGTACTCACCCGCTGGCTGGCGCTGACGGGCTGGCCGGGTCAGAAGCAGGTCGAGCACGATCTCTGGGAGCTGGCGACCCGCCTCACCCCGCGCGTCGGGGTGGCCCAGTACAACCAGGCCATGATGGACATGGGGGCCACCGTCTGCACCCGCAGCAAGCCCGCCTGCGAGCGCTGCCCGGTGCAGGCCGATTGCCAGGGGCTGTCGCAGGGCAACCCCACCGCCTACCCTCACAGCAAGCCGAAGAAGAGCATTCCGGCACGCAACGGCATTATGCTGATCATCCGCCACGGCGATCAGCTGCTGCTGGAGAAGCGTCCGCCGCAAGGGATCTGGGGCGGGCTCTACTGCTTCCCGCAGGTGGAATCCCTCACCGAGGTGACCGGACGACTGCGGGAGTTGGGGCTGGAGGATGCCGCCTATCAGGAGCTCGCTGGATTTCGTCACACTTTCAGCCACTTCCACCTCGATATCCGCCCTTTGCTGATCGAAATGGCTGTTCCGCCCGCCCCCCTGCTCATGGAAGCGGATACCCGACTCTGGTATAACTTACGCCATCCTGCCGAGGTGGGATTGGCGGCGGCCACGGCCCGTCTGCTCGCCTACCCGGACTTACAACCAGACTTGCAACCACAGAGGTCAACATGAGCCGTACCGTATTTTGCCTGCGCCTGAAGAAAGAAGCGCCGGGTCTCGATTTCCAACTCTACCCCGGTGAACTCGGCAAGCGGATCTTCGACAACATCAGCAAGGAAGCCTGGACCGAGTGGCAGAAGAAGCAGGTCATGCTGATCAACGAGAAGAAGCTGAACATGATGAATCTCGAGCACCGCCAGTTGCTGGAAAAAGAGATGGTCAGCTATCTGTTCGACGCGGGTGAAGTCCAGATCGACGGCTACACCCCTCCCAGCCAGTGAGCGGGAATCGAGTCAAAGGGCCAGCGTCCCCCTGAGTCGTCGACATGCCGCAGGGTGACACCAATCCTGGCTCAGGCCAGTCAGTGACGGGCGGCCCCACCGCCCGGTTTGAGGATCTTATGGGTCGTTTTTTTGGGCTGCTGTGCGCCCTGCTGTTTCTCTCTGCCTGTTCATCCACACCCCAGACCAGCGGGAGTGGCGATGATGATCTGGTCAACGGCAAGGACGTGCGCGGTTTTGAACACATGATCAGTGCGCTCTCCCATAACGTGAACGAGATATGGGGGCGCGAGGCGCTGTTCGCGGGCAAGTTTGACTACGTCAAATACACGGATCAGTACAAGAGCCGCGCCCACATCGATTTCTCCAGCGGTCACATCATGGTGGAGACCGTCTCGGGTCTGGATCCCCGTGCCCACCTGCGTCGCGCCATCATCGAAACCCTGCTGACCCCGGACGATCCGGCAGAGGTCGACCTCTATTCCGACCGTGAGATCATGCCAGGTGGCGAGCCCTTCCTCTATGGCCAGGTGCTGGACAACCAGGGACAAGCGATCCGCTCCAGCTGGCGTGCAGAGCGTTATGCCGACTATCTGATCGCCAACGCGATGAAGAAGCGCACCCTCGGGATCCGCAACATCTTCTTCATCGACATTCCCATGGTGGCCAACCACGAAGACAGGCGCGGCTACAAATACGCCAGCATCATCCGCGACGCCTCCCGCAAGTACGGGGTCGCCGAGAGTCTCATCTACGCGGTGATCAAGACCGAGAGCAGCTTCAACCCCTATGCGGTCAGCCACGCCAACGCCTATGGCCTGATGCAGGTGATCCCGGCTACCGCTGGGCGGGATGTCTATGTGAGGGTCAAGGGCAAGGATGGCCAGCCGACCAGGGAAGATCTGTTCAATCCGGCCTACAACATCGATGTGGGGACCGCCTACCTGCACCTGCTGCAGACCGTCTATCTGGCGGATATCCAGGATCCCCAGTCCCGCCGCTATGCGGTGATCTCCGCCTACAACGGTGGTGCGGGAGGGGTGCTCAACACCTTCTCCAACGATCGCAAGGCGGCCCCCGGCATGATCAACCGCCTCTCCCCCGAGGCCGTCTATCAGGTGCTGACCGAACAGCATCCCAAGGCAGAGGCTCGCCGCTATCTCTACAAGGTCAATCAGGCCGAGAAGGGGTTCAAGCGAACCGTCGCAAGCCGGGCTGGCTGATGGCATGCAAGAAGGGCGCTCCTGGAGCGCCCTTCCCATTTACTGTGGCCTGAAAACTTACTTGGCGATGAAGCCACCCTTGCTCAGGGGCGCTGCCCCCACCTTCTCCAGGTGTTCCACCTCGACTTCGGTCTTGTTCCAGCTGTGGTCCACCTCGCCGCGCACGCGGATCAGATCGTCAGGGCCCACCTCGGTACCGCGCCACACGTCACCATCCACCTCCACTTCCACCTCGCCGCTGTCGTCACGGAACAGGTAGTTTTCGCCACCCAGGTGTTTGACCAGCTTGCCTTCCAGGGTCACCCACTGATCATCGGCCACGTCTTTCAACTGGGCGACCGATACCTTGTTCTGCTCCTTGGGGCCGGTGTAGGCCGCCATGGCGAAGGAAGAGACGGACATCAGGGCCACCAGGGCGATTGCTTTTGCGTTGTTCATTTCATGCTCCTGTCTTTGCGGTATGAGGGCATCTTGCCCGGGGGCGCGTGAAACAAACGTGAAGCCTCCCCATTCAGGGAGGAGTGATGTGATCGCAAGCGATTAAATGGCCACGGCATGCTGCAATAATGTATTCGAGTGGATACCTTTTCACCTGGCCATGCGGGTTCCCAGCCCGCCGCCATCGAGGAACAGCCCGCAGGCCCGCCCTGCCCCATCCATGAGAACAGCTACATGAACAAATGGCTTTTGTGTTTATTGGGACTCTTCGCCCTCACGGTCCATGCCGCCGAGACGCGTCCCCCCTTCTCCCGCATCGTGATGTTCGGCGACAGCCTCTCCGACACCGGCAAGATGTACACCAAGATGCGCGGTTACCTCCCCTCCAGCCCTCCCTACCATCAAGGCCGCTTCTCCAATGGCCCGGTCTGGCTGGAGCAGCTCACCCAGCACTTCCCGGGCCTCGCCATCGCCAACGAGGCGGAAGGGGGCGCCACTGCCGTGGCCTACAACAAGATCTCCTGGAATCCCAAGTATCAGGTCATCAACAACCTGGATTACGAGGTGACCCAGTTCCTGCAAAAGGACAGCTTCAAGCCCGATGATCTGGTGATCCTCTGGGTCGGTGCCAACGATTACCTGGCCTATGGCTGGAACACCGAGCAGGATGCCAAGCGGGTGCGCGACGCCATCAGCGATGCGGCCAACCGCATGGTATTGAATGGCGCCAAGCAGATCTTGCTGTTCAACCTGCCGGATCTGGGCCAGAACCCCTCGGCCCGCAGCCAGAAAGTGGTCGAGGCAGCCAGCCATGTCTCCGCCTACCACAACCAGCTGCTGCTGAACCTGGCACGCCAGCTGGCCCCCACCGGCATGGTGAAATTGTTCGAGATCGACAAGCAGTTCGCCGAGATGCTGCGCGAGCCGCAGAACTTCGGCCTGAGCGACACCGAACACGCCTGCTATGGCGGCGGCTATGTGTGGAAGCCGTTTGCCTCCCGCAGCGCCGCCACCGACAGTCGGCTGGCCCCCTTCAATCCCGAGGAGCGCCTTGCCATCGCCGGCAACCCCCTGCTGGCTCAGGCCGTCGCAACGCCCATGGCGCGCCGCAGTGCGGGCGAGCTGAACTGTGAAGGCAAGATGTTCTGGGACCAGGTCCACCCCACCACAGTGGTACACGCCGCCCTGAGCGAGCGGGCTGCCGCCTTCATCGAACAGGAGTACGAATTCCTCCCTCGATAACGGAGGCCATCCTGCCAGGGCCGGCGCTTCGCCGGCCCTCTTGCCGACAAGGGCAAGCAACCCCATATGACACCCATCACAGATTCGAGTCACGGTTCCCCGGCGGTCTTCTGTCTCCACTATGATGCAGATGGATATCACAATATGTTTTATATCAGTTGCTTGTAGATCGAGAAAAGCGAGCTACGTTTAAACGTGTTGTGGTCGAACACAGGCCCAACCCACGAGGCGAGGCGACATGAATTCGCGCTCCCCACACACAAGATTGCAGAGGCATCTATGAACAAAACACTGATTACCTTGCTGGTTTCAGGCTTGCTTGCGGCCAACGCCCAGGCAGCCGGACAAGACAACACCTGGTATGGCGGTGCCAAACTGGGTTGGTCCAACTTCTACGGTGTCGATGAGAGCAATTCCATCGCCATCACCGACAAAGACGACGATGAAGTCGGCGCCGGTGCCTTCGCCGGTTACCAGATCAACCAGAATCTGGGTGTCGAACTGGGTTATGACTACCTTGGCAAGCTCAAGTACAGCGGCACCCGCAATGGCGCGGCCTTCAATGACTCCGTGCAAGCCCAGCTGGCCCAGCTCACGCTGAAACTGGGGTTCCCGGTTGCGGACAATCTGGACCTTTACGGCCGTGTCGGGGGCGGCTATGGCTGGACCGACAGCGATCAGCTGGAAAACGACAGCCGCTTCACCTTCGTCGGCGCGCTCGGTGCGGAGTATGCCCTGAGCCTGGATTGGGCAGCCCGCCTCGAATACCAGTACAGCACCCCGTATGGCAGCCGTGACGATACCGGCCTGCGCATGGACAACGGCCTGCTCTCCCTGGCCGCCGTCTATCGCTTCGGTCAAGTTGCACCGGCTCTGCCGGTCGCAGCTCCCGTCCCCGCGCCCGAGCCCGTGATGGTCGACAAGCAGTTCACCTTGAGCTCGGACGTGCTGTTTGACTTCAACAAGGCCACCCTCAAGCCCCAGGCCGGGCAGGCGCTGGATACCCTCTACAGCCAGATTGAAGAGGCCAGGCCCAAAGACGGGTCGGCCACCGTCATCGGCTATACCGACCGCATTGGCTCCGAGGCCTACAACCAGAAGTTGTCCGAGCAGCGTGCCCGGACCGTGGCCGATTACCTGATTGGCAAGGGCCTGCCGGCCGGCAAGGTCAATGTGGAAGGGCGTGGCAAGCAGTCTCCCGTCACCGGCGACAGCTGCACCAGCAAATCCAAGCGTGAGCTGATCGTCTGCCTGGCCCCGGATCGCCGGGTAGAGGTCAAGGTACAGGGCATCTCGGAAGTACAGCAATAACGACGACCCCAAACAAAACGGGAGGCCATGGCCTCCCGTCTTTTTTTATGCTTCCTCAGATGCGCGTGCGCACATCCGCCGCAATCTGATCGAGCAACAGTTGCCAGCCCTGTCCCAACTCGTTCACCAGGGCGCCATACCCATCGGCAGGCAGCACCCGCTCCTGCAGGAAGGGAACATCTCTCAACACGACCCCCTCCTCCGTCAGCAGGCGCCAGCGACCGCTGAGCAGGGCGCGGCCGTCGTGCCGCCCCTGGAAACGCTCGACCGAGATGCTCAGCACAGGCCCCTTGCGGGCCCCGTCCTGACGCACCACCCAGCCAGGCAAGCGGCTGGAGAGGCCATTGAGGGTCAACTGGTTCAACTGGGCATCGAGGGAACCTGCCCAGCGATGGTACTCGGCAAAGTGCAGCTCCTTGCCCTCCAGCTGATAGACCAGGCTCATCCGGTCAAGCTGACCGGACAGGGCGACGGGGCGCAGCACCAACTGGTGCTGCGGCTGCGCCGTGGTGACACTCGACGGCGCCGTGTCGGCATCCAGCGAATAGTAATGCAGCGTCGTCGGCGCACTGCCACATCCCGCCAGCAGGCCCAGCAAGGCCAGCGTCATCATCCGTTTTTTCATCATTTTCCTCGCTTGGGCTCGGGATCCCGCGGACGAGCGCGGTCAAAGATCAACGAACTCGGCTGCTCGTTCAGTGAATGGACCAGAGGTTGCAACTCGCTCATCAGCTGGTTGAGGGATTGCACCGACTGACGCAGCTCCTGATTGGTCTGGGAACCGGCATCATAGGTCTGCAACGTCTCCTGCAACTGCTTGAGGCTCTGGTTGAGGGAGGCCGGCAACTGCTGGGTCGACTGCTGGCCGGTAAACTGCTCCAGATTCGCACTCACGGCACTGACATGCTTGAGCGTCTTGTCCAGTGTCATCAGGGTGCTGTTGACCTGAGTGAGGGTGGTGGCCATGTCCATGTCGACGAACTTGTCGAGGATGAGGTTCACCTTGCGTTCGATCTGATCCAGCCCGGCTTGGGCAGTCGGGAAGACCTGATAGCCCGCCATCTTGAGCGGCTGATAGACAGGCGCATCCGGATAGAAGTTCAGATCGATCACCTTGCCCCCCGTCAGCAGGCTGGCGGTCTTGAGGCTAGCCCTCAGCCCTTCCTTGAACTGCTTGTTGAACAGGGCCCGCCACTGCTCCTTCTCCGCATTGGCATAACGGTGGGAGAGACGCTGCACCTCGATGCGCGCCAGCACCGGGATCTGCCGGCTCTTGAACAGCTGGACGCCCTTGTCGTCGATGAGATAGGGAGCCGAGATGACGGTACCGACCCGGATGCCGCGATACTGTACCGCCGCGCCGGGATGCAGCCCACCCACATCATTGTCGAACAGGAAGACATAGTCGATGAACTGATCCAGGCTACCGGCCAGCACGCTCTCCTCGTCCTTGAACAGCACGAACTCGTCGTTCTGTTTCACCGGCTCCCCCGGCAACCAGCCGGGAGGCAGCCCCATGGTGATGCCGCCGTTGATCAGGCTCTCCAGCGAGTCCATCTTCACCTTCATCCCCTCGCTGCTCATGGAGACCTCGAAGCCGGGCGTCAACCAGAACCGGGAGTTGCTGCTCACCAGTACGTCATAAGGCGCGTTGATGAAGAGCTGGTACTGCATCTCGCTCTTCTCGGGCAGGAACTTGGCCTCTTCGACCTGGCCGATGGTGAATCCCTGATAGCTGATGGGGGAACCCGCGCCCAGCGCGTTGGCATCCCGGCTGGACAGGGAGAGTCGCAATCCCTTGGCATCCAGGGATGCCAGGGGTGGCCTGTCCAGCATGGCGTATTCGCTTCGCGCCCTGCCCTTCTTGCCGGGAGAAAGCTCGATATAGGCACCGGAGAGCAAGGTGCCAAGACCGGAAACGCCCTCACGCCCGACCCTGGGCTTGACCACCCAGAACTGGCTGTCTTTCTTGAGCATGCCGGCGGCGGCATTGGTCAGGCGAGCCTTGAGCACGGCATGGCTGTAGTCCTCGCTGAGCTCCACCGTCTCGATACGGCCCACCTCCACTTCACGAGAACGGATCACCGTCTTGCCTGCCACTATGCCCTCGGCGGTCGCCACCGTCAGGGTGAAGCTCGGCCCTTGTGAATACCAGTGCTGGAACAGCATCCAAGCGCCGATGAAGAGCGCCAGCAAGGGCACCATCCAGATAGCGGCAGCCGAACTCATGAAATCAGAGCCCGGTTTCCACCTTGTCTTACGCTCACTCACGTTCGCGTTCTCCTTGTTGTAAATCCCAGATCAGGCGGGAATCGAAACTCATGGCAGCCACCATGGTGACCAGTACGACCCCGGCAAAGGCGACGGCCGCAGGGCCAGGGTAGATGGTCATCAGATTGTCGAGCCGAATGAGACCGGCCAGGATGGCCACCACGAAGACGTCGATCATCGACCAGCGCCCCACAAATTCGGTCATGCGATAGAGTTTGAGCTTGCCGAGGGGAGATGCCCCCTGGCCGCGCTGCACCACGTAGCAGAGCCACAGCAGCGCCAGGATCTTCACCAGCGGCACCACCACGCTGGCGAAAAAAATCACCGCGGCAATCGGGTAGGAGCCCATGGCCCACAGCAGCACCACCCCGCCCATGATGGTCGAGGGGCTGTCATCCCCCAGGAACACGGTGTCCATGATGGGATACAGGTTGGCTGGGACATAGAGGATCACCGAAGTGATCAGCAGGGCCCAGGTGCGGTTCAGACCACCCGGCTTGCGGCTGTGCAGGTGATCCCCGCAGCGAACGCAACTATGGGCATCCTGCTCGTTCAGGGCGCCGCAGATGTGACAGCCCACCAGACCGCACGACAGGGCGCTCTCCTCGGGATCCAGCTCCCTCGCCGCCGTCGGGCCGAACAGCCGCTGCCACAGCCACATCCGATCCAGGGAGGAGATCATCTTGATGAGCAGCAGGGTGTAGCCAACGAAGGCCCAGAACGACAGCCCCATCTTGATGTCGGCCATCCCCATCAGCTTGACCAGCGAGATGAGCACCCCGATGAGGAAGACGTCCACCATCAGCCAGGGCTTGATCCGGCACAGCAGGCGGCCAAGGGAGCGCAGGGCCTTGCTGTGCAGATCCTTGTCCAGGCGCCACAGCACCAGCATGATGGAGCCGATATAGACCAGCGGCAACCCGATCAGGGTAATGCTCAGCACGGCCCCGAGGAACAGGTAGCCTTGATCCACCAGGGTGGTGATGCACTGCAGGAAGGTCATCTCCTGCCCCACCCCCTTGGCCGAGAACGACATGAAGGTAAAGGCGTTGGAGAGCACGAACATGATGATGGCCGCAAAGCCATAGGCGATGGGCCTACGCTCCTGCTCCGGCAGATGACGAGTCAGGGTATGGCCGCAGCGCGGACAACTGCTCGTCTCCCCCACGGCCAGCTCGGTGGCCGGCACCAGCAGGTCACACTCTTCGCAGGCGGTCGCGTCATGGGTATAGGTGGGTGGATGTTGGTGTGAAACCGGATGCAAGATAAGACCCCAGCATGAGGCCCGCCACGGGGCCAGAGCCGCCAATTATTGCAGCAGCGGCCCCTGCCGACCAGCCCTGTCGTTATCCATCCTGCCCGGGTGTGAGAATGACTTTGACAAGGCAGTGACCATTTAGCACAATCAAACGCCACTTTTTTTCCGCGGGACAATAATTTATGACAACTGAATCCCCAAGCTACTCCACTATCGAGCAGGCCTTCTCCCTCGGGAACGGGCAAGATTCTGCCCTCAACTGGTTGCGCAAAAACCGTAGCCAGGTCGCCATCTTCCTGGTGAGCGGCATCAAGCTAGAGGGGACCATCAGCGGTTTTGACCAGTACAGCGTGCTGTTGACCGATGCCCATGGCAATCAGCAACTGGTCTACAAGGCCAAGATTTCCACCATTGCCATGCACTCCGGCCGTCCTGCCGTCAGCATCCAGCGGGCCCGCAAGCCACGGGTTTCCATGGCACCGCGCCCCCATGGCGCCCCCAGCCGTTATGACGACAACCAGGGTGGTGGCAGCGAGCAGTAAATCTCGCCCCCGCCCATCCTGACGGTGTTGCTGCGTCAGCCAGTGACATCTGCTCCCCACTCTCATGTTTCGCCTGTCCCGTATGAGAGTGGGGCTTCTCTCCCGAGCCGGTTGTTGACCCGCTCGTCTTCGTCACTCAGCAGGTCAACCCGACCGGTTTTCCCTCTCTGACCATGCAGACCTGCATGCCGGCCGCTTCACCGGCCTGCGCGCCTATGCCCGTGTCCTCGAACACCAGACATTGACCGGGCTCGATCCCCAGGCGTCGCGCCACCAGCAGGAAGGTGTCTGGATGGGGTTTGTGCAGCTCCACGTCGTCGGCGGTAACCACCACGGGGAAATACCGATCCAGCCCTGTGTTGCGCAGCACCGCTTCGGCATTGATACGGGGGGAGCCTGTCCCTATGCCCATGGGGAGCCGGCCGTGATAGCGTTCCACCAGATCCAGCATGGCCGGGAAGGGGGTGGCCTTGTGCAGGTTGGCGACATAGTGTTCGGTCTTGCAGCGTGTCACCACCAGGGGATCCAGCGCGATCTGCTGCACTTCGGCCACCAGCAGGGCTATCTTGCGGCTGGGCATGCCTCCCAGCTCATAAAACCAGTCGGCGTCGAACCGAAAGCCAAACTCGCGGGCGGTGTGCTCCCAGGCGGCCAGGTGCAAGGGCATGGAGTCCACCAGAGTGCCGTCGAGGTCGAAAACCAGGCCTTGAAATCCGGATAGGGTCATGGTGCAGGATCTGTCTGTGAAAAATGGGCCCCCATTCTAGCCAGAGCGCGGGCGCATCGCCATGCGCCAGATGGCGAGAAACGCTTGCCACCTCATTTATACAGGGCGATGCCAGGAAGCAGCCCCCACGCAGGTGTCAGCGATAGGCCAGGGTACAGGCCCGCCCTTGTGATTTGGCGTGATAGAGTGCCTGATCCGCCTGATCGGTCAGGGTTTGCCACTCCTTGTCCGATGACGGAACCAGATAGCTGAACCCGATGCTGACGGTGAGTGTCGCCGCCACCCGGGAGGCCGGATGGGGAATCTGCAAGGCGTCAAGGCCGTGGTGGATCTGCTCCGCCAGCCGCTCCGCTTCTCCCGGCTGCGGTGAACACAGCAGGATGACAAACTCCTCCCCCCCATAGCGGGCCACCAGGTTGGTGCGCCGCCGCTCGGTGTCCTGCAGCAGTGCCGCCACCCGCTGCAGGCACTGATCCCCCTTGCCGTGGCCGAAGTGATCGTTGTAGGACTTGAACTCGTCCACATCGATCATCAGCACCGCCAGCACCCCCTGATGGCGGCGAGCCCGCTCCCACTCCCGTTCCATGGTGATGTCCCATTGGCGGCGGTTGGCGATGCCAGTCAGGGGATCTTCCAGAGACAGCAGGGAGAGGCGCCGGTTGGCCTCCTCCAGCGCCCGGTTGGTATCGGCCAGTTGCCGGGTCCGCTCCTGCACCCTCAGCTCCAGCTCCCGATTGAAGCGCTCAAGCTTCTCCTGGGTGCGCTGGCGGATCAGCAACTGGGAGAGCACGGCGGCATACTGCTTGAAGATCTCGCTCTGATACGCCTTGAGGGGGCGCCGCCAGAGCAGGTTGTCGGCGGCGATCCAGCCGATGGGGGTACTCCCGTCCCAGAGCGACACCATGGCGTTCCAGCCGCGACCCACCTCCTGCTTCTCGTAATAGAGAGGCGTGTCCTCCAGCACCAGGACATAGTCCTTGCGACGCAGCGCCTCCTGCACCGTGGGATGATCCGGAATGGGGCTGATGAAATGGCGCTCGTCGATGAGCTCACCCGCCTCGTTGGTACCCCAGGTACCGTGCATGGTCTTGAATTCACTGTCAGTCAGGAAGATGGCGATGCGATCGAACTGCAACTCCTGGCGGGCCAGTGCCACCGCGTCGTGCAGCAAACGATCCTCGCTCTCGCAGCGGGAGAGCTTGACCCCCACCTGATGCAGCGCCTGCAGCATGCTGAGGAAAGAGTCCTGCAGGGCCTGGCTGCGCACGAGGTCTGCCTGGGTGTGGAGCCGCTGATCCCGCTCCAGATCCACCTGTCCCGCGAGTCGCCGACTCTCGAGCTCGGCGGCGAGATAATGCATGAGCAGCTGGATGCTCTGCTGCTGGCGTCTTGGCAGGCGATCGAGACGACGGCGGGTTTCCAGATAGACCACGGCCTCCAGCCCCTTGTGACGCTTGAGGGGGAAGCTGGCGCGCAGGCGCGGGATCTCGGGTTCGACGCTCTCCCTCTCCCAGATGGCACGGGTCGGCGCGATGGGCTCCACCAGCAACTGGCCGAGCGCAAGGGAACGTTCGATGAAGAGGATGGGCAACTCGAGGGAAGAGAGGATGTCAGCGCTCAGGCAGAGCAGACCCTGTTCCGGGCGATAGTGATAGAGCTGGGGCGTCGGAGCACGCAGCCACAGATAGATCTGTTCAGCCTCTGTTTTTTCCCTGACCGCAGACAAGGTCACTTCACAGAGATGTTCAAAACTGGTGAAGTGCTCCGGATCCCATTCTTCCATGCCAAATCATCCTTGGTTGTATCCAAGCGAGTATATCGGCAAAGCCCGGCCATTAATTGACCGGGCAATCAAAAGCGAGATCCAGAGCCCAGTTTTTACAACAGATTCAATGCCTGCATGGCACTGCGGATGCGCTCGCGGGTGGCCTCGGAGAGCGGCATCACCGGCAGACGGCACTCTTCGCTGCACAGACCCAGCAGGGAGACCGCATACTTGGCCCCTGCGGGGCTCGGCTCGGCGAACATGGCCTGGTGCAGCGGAATGAGCTTGTCCTGCAATTCGCGGGCAGCTTGCCACTCACCGGCCAGCGCCAGGTTCTGCACCTCGGCCACCAGCTTGGGGGCCACGTTGGCCGTCACCGAGATGCAACCCTGGCCACCACCGATGTTGTAGGCCACGGCGGTGGCATCTTCACCGGAGAGCCAGGCAAACGGCTTCTTGATGAGCTGGCGTTCAACCCAGGGGCGGGCCAGATCACCGGTGGCATCCTTCACGCCGGCAATGCGCGGCAACTCGGCCAGACGGGCCAGGGTCGCCGGCTGCACGTCAACGATGGCGCGGGGCGGAATGTTGTAGACGATGATGGGTTTGGTGGTGGCGTCATGCACCGCCTTGAAGTGGTGGTAGAGCCCTTCCTGATTGGGGCGGTTGTAGTAACCGGCCACATGCAGGGTGGCATCCGCTCCCATCTGCTCGGCATAGCGGGTGTATTCAATGGCTTCAACCGGGTTGTTGGAGCCTGCACCTGCGATCACGGGAATGCGCCCGGCCACCAGCTTGACCACCAGCTCCACCACGCGGCAATGCTCATCGTGGGTCAGGGTCGGGCTCTCCCCGGTCGTGCCGACCGGCACTATGCCATGGGTTCCCTGCTCTATGTGCCACTCTACCAGGCGAGCCAGTGCGGCCTCGTCCAGCTGGCCCTGTCGAAATGGGGTGATCAGGGCAACTATCGAACCTTGAAACATGGGATTTCCTTCTCCTAAACAGATGGATTGGTCAATAAAAAGCCCCGGTACGGGAGTCGCTACCGGGGCTTGAATCGTCTCAGGGATGAGAGGTTACGTGCGCACGCCAGCAGGCCCGATTGTCAGGCTGTGTTTATGCTTTCGTTTCGATACGCATGACCGCATTGCATCATCTCTGGGTAAATAAGGCGTCTGGGCATATTTCGGGAACACGGCATAAATGTCAAGGCGAAAGCGGCCATGTATAATGGCCGCCCAAAAATGCGTGGAGAGACCCAATGAGCCGTCCTGTCAGTGCCGTCAGTCAGATGCTGGAACGTAACCAAGCCCTCTTTGTCGGCAAGCGGCTGTTGGTGTGCGGTGCCCTGGAGGATGATTATCCTCGTCAACTGGCCGAGTTGGCACAAAGCCTGACCGTCTTCACCACGGATTACTGCTATTACCGCAGCCAGCAGGCTGCTCTGGGAGACGCCATCCTGTTCGATCACCAGCTGGGGGGCGCCCCCCGATTCGATGCCCTGCTGCTGCTGATGCCCAAGGCCAAGGCCGAGGCGCAATACCTGCTGGCCATGATGACGCCGCTGCTCGAAAGCGGGGCCGACCTGTTCCTCGCCGGCGAGAACCGGGGCGGCATCAACGGGGCAGACAAGCTGCTGGCACCTTATGGCGAGAAACCGATCAAACGCGACTCTGCGCGCCGCTGCTCTCTCTACCACGGCACGTTCGACAAACCGGTTGTCCCCTTCGAGCTGGACGCCTGGTTCAGTCGCTATGAGTGCCAGGCGGGCGACACCACCCTGACCGTCATGGCCCTGCCCGGGGTCTTCAGTGCAGACGGCCTGGATCTCGGCACCCAGATGCTGCTGGCGAGCCTCCCCCCCGTAACGGGCAAGCTGCTCGACTTTGGCTGCGGCGCCGGCGTCATCGGTTCCGTGCTGGCCAAGCGCAACCCGGCCCTGGCTGTCACCATGGTGGATATCAATGCCCTGGCACTGGAGTCCAGCCGCCGAACCCTGGCGGTCAACGGTCTGAGCGGACGTGTTCATGCCTCCGATGTCTATTCCGACATTGCCGAAACATTCCAACAGATTGTCTCGAATCCCCCCTTCCATGCCGGGCTCAAGACCTTCTACGCCGCCACCGAAACCTTCCTGGCAAAGGCACCTGAGTACCTGACCGCAAATGGCGCCCTGACCATAGTCGCCAATGCCTTCCTGCGATACCAGCCTATACTCGATGCGCACTTCAAACAGACCGAGGTGATCGCGGGCGATGCCAAATTCAAGGTGTATCTGAGCAAAGCTTAAAGAAGTGCAACGGTTGTAATAAAACAAGTAGAGAGTGCCAGACGGGATCTGTTAAGGTACCAAGAAAACGTTTACCACCCCTTTAGGGGTGTTTTTTTCGCAGCGACATGAAAACCTTTTCAACATCATGATCTCAGGGAGAGAACGACGATGGCAGGCATACTCACCATGATACTGGCAGGCGGTGAAGGTACCCGACTGCAACCGCTGACCACCACCCGCAGCAAACCCTCCGTACCCTTTGGCGGCAGTTACCGGTTGATCGACTTCGTGCTCAACAACTTCGTCAACGCCGACTTCCTGCGCATCTATGTACTCACCCAGTTCAAGTCCCAGTCCCTTTACCTGCACATGAAGAAGGGCTGGAACATCGTCGGCATCACGGATCGCTTCATCGACCCCATTCCGGCCCAGATGCGAATGGGCAAACGCTGGTATGACGGCACCGCAGACGCCATTTATCAGAACCTGCGCTTCATCGAGATCTCCGACCCCGAGCACGTCTGCATCTTCGGCTCCGATCACATCTACAAGATGGACGTGAGCCAGATGGTGAGCTTCCACAAGCAGAAAGCGGCCGCCCTGACCGTCGCGGCACTACGCATGCCCATCGAGGAAGCAAGCGCCTTCGGGGTGATCGAGGTGGATCAGGAAGGGCGCATGATTGGCTTTGAAGAAAAGCCCCGTCACCCGAAACACATCCCCGGCGACCCCACCCAGGCCCTGGTCTCCATGGGTAACTACATCTTCGAGACCGAGGCCCTCTATCGGGAGCTCAAGCGGGATGCCGCCGAGGAGAACTCCAGTCACGATTTCGGCAAGGACATCATTCCCAGCCTGTTCCCCCGTGCCCCCGTCTATGTCTACGACTACAGCACCAACGTGATCCCGGGCGAGAAGCCCAACGTCTACTGGCGCGATGTGGGGACGCTCGACTCTTACTGGCAGGCACACATGGACCTGGTGGCCGACGATGCCCCCTTCTCTCTCTACAATCGCAAGTGGCCGCTGCACACCCATTACCCGCCCCTGCCCCCCGCCACCTTCATCGATACCGACGACTGCAAGGTCAAGATCGCCAACTCCCTGATCTCCGGTGGCTGCTTCATTCAGGGCAGCCAGATCCAGCGATCCATACTGGGATTTCGCTGCAACATAGGCCCCTGCAGCCACATCAGTGAATCCGTGCTGCTGGGGGATGTGAAAATCGGCGAAGGTTGCTCCATTCGCCGCGCCATCATCGACAAAAACGTTGAAATTGCACCCGGCACCGTGATCGGTGAGAATCTGGACCATGACAGAGAGCGGTTTACCGTATCCGAAGGCGGTATCGTCGTGGTACCTAAGGGAGCAAGAGTTGGCTATTAACCCACTGAAAATCCTGTTTGTAGCCTCGGAGGTTGAGGGGCTGGTGAAGACCGGGGGCCTGGCAGATGTGGCCAAGGCCCTGCCGCAGCATCTCGCCCGTCAGGGGCACGATGTGCGCATCATTATGCCCTTCTACAAGACCATCAAGCGCCGGGACGAGGCCACCCTCCTCGCCTCGCGCTGGCTCCCCACCCCCCAGGATCGCAGTGATATCAGCTATCGCATCCATCAGCTGGAACTGGACGGGATCTGCGTCTATCTGCTCGATTGCCCGCACTATTTCGACCGCCCCCAGCTTTATGCCGAGAACAACCAGGCCTATCCCGACAACGGTGAACGCTTTGCCTTTCTGGCCGCAGCGGCCCTGCATGCGTGCGAACAGCTGGGTTTCGCTCCCGACATCGCCCACTGCAACGACTGGCACACCGGTCTGCTGCCGCTGCTGCTGAAAACCCGTCATGCCCACAACCCCTTCTTCCAGCGCACCCGGTCGGTCATCAGCATTCACAACGCGGCCTTTCAGGGCGTGTTCGATCGCCAGCAGTTCTGGGCCGTGCCGGAAATCCACGACTACGAGCAGCGCATCAACTACGACTATGGTCACATCAATCTGCTCAAGTGCGGTGTGCTCTATGCAGACAAGATCAATGCGGTCAGCCCCAACTACGCCAGCGAGCTGCTGACGCACCTGGGCGCTCACGGCATGGCCAGCGTATTCCAGCAGCGGGCAGCTGACCTGCGTGGCATCCTCAACGGCTGTGACTATCAGGACTGGGATCCCGCCTTCGATCCTCTGTTGCCCGCCACCTATGATGCCGACAACCTGGATGGCAAACACACCTGCAAGCGCATCCTGCAGCAGGAGACGGGGCTCCCCGTCGGCAACCTCCCCATCTATGGCATGGTGTGTCGACTGACCGAGCAGAAAGGAGTACACCTTCTCATCCCGGCGCTGGACAAGTTCTTGCAGCATCAGGTCCAGGTGGTAATTGTGGGCTCCGGTGATCCCTCTCTCGCCGCCCAGTTGCAAAGCATTGCCCAGCAGCATCCCGACAAGTTTGCCTTCATCAATGCCTATGACGACCGTCTGGCCCACCTGGTGGAGGCCGGCGCCGACTTCTTCCTGATGCCTTCTCTGTTCGAGCCATGCGGGCTCAACCAGATGTACAGTCTGGCCTATGGCACCCTGCCCCTGGTGCGGGCCGTCGGCGGATTGAAAGATACCGTCGTGGACTGGGATGCTGACCCGGCGAATGCGACCGGTTTCTGCTTCAACGATCCCACTGCCAGCACCTTGCTCGATGCCATGCGCCGCAGCCTGCTCCATTATCTGCAGGAGCCGGCACGTTTTGCCCGTGTGCAGCACCACGCCATGAACACCCGCTTCGACTGGGCAGACTCCGTCATCCTGTACGAACAGATGTATCAGGATGCGCTGGCCACCGTCTGACGCCGATTGCTGAAGTTTTGTGCCCTTGGCACGCCTTTATCCGTCAACAGCGAAAAAAGTCCCCTTTGGCTGTTGACGCCCCCCCAAAACTCTATAGAATCCCCCACCGCAGTGATGCGAAGGTGGCGGAATTGGTAGACGCGCTAGCTTCAGGTGTTAGTGTCCCACGGATGTGAGGGTTCGAGTCCCTCTCTTCGCACCATACTGCAACATGCTCTTATCAGACGGCATGTAAATTCAGACTGATAACCCGATGTGCGAAGGTGGCGGAATTGGTAGACGCGCTAGCTTCAGGTGTTAGTGCCCCCCGGGTGTGAGGGTTCGAGTCCCTCTCTTCGCACCATGCTTTTATCAGACAGCATGTAAATCCAGACTGATAACCCGATGTGCGAAGGTGGCGGAATTGGTAGACGCGCTAGCTTCAGGTGTTAGTGCCCCCCGGGTGTGAGGGTTCGAGTCCCTCTCTTCGCACCATGCTTTTATCAGACAGCATGTAAATCCAGACTGATAACCCGATGTGCGAAGGTGGCGGAATTGGTAGACGCGCTAGCTTCAGGTGTTAGTGCCCCCCGGGTGTGAGGGTTCGAGTCCCTCTCTTCGCACCATGCTTCTGGCATGTAAAACACAGAAAATGCGCTCCAACCGCATTTAAAAACCAGCTGGAGAAAATCAGTGTGCGAAGGTGGCGGAATTGGTAGACGCGCTAGCTTCAGGTGTTAGTGTCCCACGGATGTGAGGGTTCGAGTCCCTCTCTTCGCACCATCATTCTGCAAAGGCCCGTTACGAGAGTAACGGGCCTTTTGTGTTTTCATGCCCCATGGCTATGCTGTTGAAGATGCTACGCCACCACGGGGGTTTTCCCATGATCCTGGATACCGATATTCACAACTTCTATGAGCATCTGGTGCTCAAGGAGATAGAAAAACAGGGGTTGGCTCGAACATTGACCCCCTATCAGCTGGCAGACCTCTGCTGCCTGACACTCAACCAGCTTCCTTCCCACTATATCCGCCACGATGTCGACATGATCTACTTCACGACAGACGCCGAACGCAGCGAGATGGAGAAGAAGGTCATCGCCTCCCTGCGCCAGGCCTACGACAAGATCCAGGCCGTCCCCACTCGCCAGGCTTAATGCCAACCCTGCTGCCAGAGCAGAGTGACGACCCCTGTCATTCCCGCAACCGGCAGCAGGATCAACACCGGTCTCAGCCTGGGTTCCAGCATGACCCAGGCAGCCAGCAAGAACCCCAGGCTCCAGAACCCGTATTCCTTCTCCTGACCCCAGACCAGCACCGCCAGAAGGGCGGCCAAGATCAGAGCGCGTGCTATCCAGTTCATTGGCATTGGTCCGAAAAAACATTAATGATAACTATTATCATCTTTGGTGTTGCCATCTGCAATCGAACTTGCCTATGGATCTCCGGCTATCAAACGGTGTCGATTGAACAGTGAAAAATGCCGATTAGATCAACTATTTTGTGGGATTTTAAAATTTTAAAGCTGTTTTGCCGAATGAGCAGGGATTTTACACCTCCGCTTTATGGTAGATTGCGCCCTCTTTTGGTAAGCCTCTCGGGATCGACGCATCCGCAGGACGAGAGGGGCTGACCTTGGCGAGCAAGAGTTTAGGGAGCGTCTATGCAAAACCAACAACACCACATCCGATTGCCGGGCATGTCGCAAGTATTTGCCTGCCTAGCCATTTTCCTGGCCCTGGCCTTCTCCTTCACCAGCGTGCTGGATCTGCCAATCCAGCTGGCACTGTTCATCGCCTGGTTCGTCATCATGGGACTCGGCATCAAGCTCGGCCATGATTACAAATCCCTGGAACAGGCGGCAGTCGACGGCGTCGCCAAGGGGATGGGGGCCATCCTGATACTGATCTCCGTCGGTGCCCTGGTGGGCACCTGGATTGCCGGCGGCATCGTCCCCAGCATCATCTACTTCGGCCTCAAGGTGATACACCCCTCCATCTTCCTGCTGGCGACCCTGATCATCTGCTCTCTCACCTCGCTGGCCACCGGCACCTCCTGGGGCTCGGCGGCCACCGCCGGCATCGCCATGATGGGTATAGGCCACAGCCTGGGGGTACCCGCGCCGCTGGTAGCCGGTGCCGTGCTCTCCGGCGTCTACTTCGGTGACAAGCTCTCCCCGCTCTCCGACTCCGTGGTGCTGGCCTCGACCATGTCCAACGTCGACGTGATGGAACACATCAAGGGGATGCTGCCCATCAGCCTGTTCTCCTACGTCATCACCGCCGCCCTGTTCACCGTGGTCGGCATGCAGTACTCCGGCAACGTCAGCCTGGAGCAGGTCAATCTGGTGATGGACGCCCTCGACAAGCAGTTCAACATCACCCCCATGGCCATAGTGCCCGTGGTGCTGGTGCTGGGCCTGTTGGCCAACCGCAAGTCCGCCTTCCCGGTGATCAGCTTCGGCGCCTTGCTGGGTCTTGTCTGGGCCATCGTCTTCCAGGACATGGATCCGGTGAAGGCGATGCACTCCGCCTACAGCCCGTTTGCCATCACCTCAGGCGTCGATTTCATCGACAACATCCTGGGCCGTGGCGGCATGGAGTCCATGCTGGGTTCCGTGGCCGTCATCATCTTCGGCTTGGGCTTCGGCGGTCTGCTGGAAAAGGTCGGCATCCTCTCCGTCATCGCCAGTGCCTTCGAGAAGCGCATCAACAGCGCCGGCAGCCTGACCAGCCACACCATCGGCACCGCCTTCCTGGCCAACGTGTTCGGTTCCGCTATGTATGTATCGCTGATCCTGACCCCCAAGATCATGGCCAAGAACTACGACAGACTGGGGCTTGCGCGCAAGAACCTCTCCCGCAACGCCGAGTTTGGCGGCACCCTCACCTGCGGCATGGTGCCCTGGAGCGACAACGGCATCTTCATGGCCGGGGTACTGGGGGTAGCGACCCTCGACTACCTGCCCTACATGTGGCTCAGCTTCACCTGCATCATAGTGACCATCACCCTCGCCTATCTGGGCAAGGGAGTGAACCGTGTACCGGTCACAGAGGCGGTGACAACCCGCTAATTTCCGTAAAAACAACGACAAAGGCGCCATCACGGCGCCTTTTGTCTGGGTGCGATTCGAGGTTAAGCTGGCACTCACCTTGATCGCACGTGGCAGGACGCCCAGATGAACTTCACCTTTCGCCAGATCCGCTATTTCGTGGCGGTGGCCGACAGCTTCTCGGTGAGCCGGGCAGCCGCCGAGCTGCACATCTCCCAGTCGGCGGTCACCAGCGCCATCCGCGAGCTGGAGACCGAGCTCGGCGCCGCCCTGTTCGAGCGCAATCCGCGCGGGGTCAGCCTCACTACCCAGGGCCACCAGTTTCTGCTGCACGCCCGTCGCATCCTCGGCGCCATGACCGAAGCCAGCCACTCTCTCAAGGCGGTAGCCCAGCAGGATCAGGGGCGGCTTACCATAGGCGTAACCACGCTGGTGGCAGGCTACTATCTGTCGGAGGCCCTCGGCCGCTTTCGCCGCGCCTTCCCGGCGGTGCAGATCGAGGTGAAGGAGGATGAGCAGCCCTATCTCGAGCACCAGATCGTCAACGGTGAGGTGGACGTGGGGATCCTGATGACCAACCGCACCATCCGCCAGGAGGCGTTCGATACCGAGCTGCTGACCCGCTCGCCGCTGCGGGTCTGGCTCGCCGCCAACCACCCCCTCTGCGCCGAGTCGACCCTCTCCCTCAAGGCGCTCGGCGAGGAGCCCATGATCTCGCTGACCGCCGACCAGCTGGACCAGATCATCGGCGGCGGCCTGCGCCGCTACGGTATCGCGCCGCGCATCGTGCTGCGTACCGCCTCGGTGGAAGCGGTGCGCAGCCTGGTGGCGAGCCAGCTCGGGCTCGCCCTGCTGCCGGACTTTGCCTACCGCCCCTGGTCCCTGGAGCAGGAGCGGGTCGAGGCCCGCGCCATCAAGGAGCCCATCCCCGCCATCGACATCGGTCTGGTGTGGCGGCGCGGCTCGCGCCTTGACTGGGCCGCACGCGAGTTCATCGACATCGCCAGAGATCAGAGCCGGCTGCGGGCCCGCCAGCACCTCCCCCGCTAGGACTGAGCCTGAACAGCCGTGACTCCGGCAAAAAAACAGATTCATCTGCACTCGATATCGATTTTGCAGATACCAAAGCCGTTAAAAATTGAAATTCTCATTGCTCCCGGCTTCTCCTACGCTCATGGCTGGTTAACAGGATGTTAATGCCTACTGTGGCGCCGCCACGGTTGCCAATCATGCAAGGAGAGCAAGATGAAATTGACCCCTCTGACCCTGGCCCTGATCCCGGTGCTGCTGGCAGGCCAGGTCCAGGCTGCCCCCACCACCCTCGGCAAGGGTGAAGGCCAGCTCAACATCGTGGCCTGGGCCGGCTACGTGGAGCGCGGCGAGACCGACAAGAACTACGACTGGGTCACCGGCTTCGAGAAAGAGACCGGCTGCAAGGTCAACGTCAAGACGGCCGCCACCTCGGACGAGATGGTGGCGCTGATGAACGAGGGAGGCTTCGATCTGGTGACCGCCTCCGGCGACGCCAGCCTGCGCCTCATCGCCGGCGGCAAGGTGCAGGTGCTCAACCTGGCGCTCATCCCGAGCTACGGCAAGATAGACCCCCGCCTGCAGAATGCCCCCTGGCACACGGTAGACGGCAAGCACTACGGCGTGCCCTACCAGTGGGGCGGCAACATCTTGATGTACAACACCAAGGTGTTCCCCAAGGCGCCCGACTCCTGGAGCGTGGTGTTCGAGGAGCAGACCCTGCCGGACGGCAAGTCCAACAAGGGGCGGGTGCAGGCATTTGACGGCCCCATTCACATCGCCGATGCGGCCCTCTATCTGATGAGCCACCAGCCGGCGCTCGGCATCAAGGATCCCTACGAGCTGAACGAGGATCAGTACAAGGCCGCCCTCGACCTCCTGCGCCAGCAGCGCAAGCTGGTCGGGCGCTACTGGCACGATGCCTTCGTCCAGATCGACGACTTCAAGAACGAGGGGGTGGTGGCCTCCGGCTCCTGGCCGTTCCAGGCCAATACCCTGATCGCCGACAAGCAGCCCATCGCCACGACGGTGCCCAAGGAGGGCGTCACCGGCTGGGCCGATACCAGCATGGTGCACAGCGAGGCGAAGAACCTCACCTGTGCCTATCAGTGGCTGGAGCACTCCCTCAACAACAAGCTGCAGGGGGATCTCGCCTCCTGGTTCGGCTCCGTGCCCGTGGTACCGGCCGCCTGCGAGGGCAATGCCCTGCTCGGGAAAGAGGGGTGCAAGACCAACGGCATCGACAACTTCGATCGGGTTCACTTCTGGCGTACCCCTGTCTCCCAGTGCAAGAGCCAGGGAACCTGCGTGCCCTACTACCGCTGGGTCTCGGACTATATCGCTATTCTGGGTGGCCGCTGATGCTGGTAGAACAAGGCCATATCCCAGCGGCAGGGAACCTGCGTGCCCTACTATCGCTGGGTTTCGGACTATATCGCCATCCTGGGTGGCCGCTAAGACCGGATAACCAGATGGGGCCGGACAGGAGTCCGGCCCGCTTCCCACACAGACAAGGACGTCCCATGAATGCCGTACAATTTGACCGGGTCAGCCGCCACTATGGCGAGGTGAAGGCGGTCGACGACATCTCCTTCCAGATCCCGGCCGGCGAGTTTTTCACCCTGCTGGGGCCGAGCGGTTCCGGCAAGACTACCTGCCTGCGGATGATCGCGGGCTTCGAATACCCGAGCGAGGGGGAGATCCAGCTGTTTGGCGAGCCCTGCTCCACCGTGCCCCCCTACGATCGCAACCTCAATACCGTGTTTCAGGACTATGCCCTGTTTCCCAACATGGATGTGCGCGACAACATCGGCTACGGCCTGATGCTCAAGGGCGTCGCCAAGGCGGAGCGTTACCGCAAGGTGGACGAGATGCTGGAACTGGTGCGCCTGCCCGGCGTCGGCAACCGCAAGCCGGGCCAGCTCTCCGGCGGCCAGCGCCAGCGCATCGCCATCGCCCGGGCACTGATCAACCAGCCGCGCATCCTGCTGCTGGACGAGCCGCTCGGGGCCCTCGACCTCAAGCTGCGCGAGCAGATGCAGCTCGAACTGAAAGCCTTGCAGCGCCAACTCGGCATCACCTTCATCTTCGTCACCCACGATCAGCAGGAGGCGCTCTCCATGAGCGACCGCATCTGCATCTTCAATCAGGGCAAGATCGAGCAGATTGCCGCGCCGGATACCATCTACGACGCCCCCGCCACCCCCTTCGTCGCCCGCTTCGTCGGCACCGTCAACCTGTTCGAGGGGGAGCAGGCCCGCCGTCTGTGCGGCGATGCTCAGCAGATGATGGTGCGCCCGGAGCGGATCCGCCTCGCCGAGGCCGGCACACCGGGCTGGTCAGGGGAGGTGCGCGAAGTGGAGTACCTCGGCCCCTTCGTGCGCTACCGGGTCGATCTTGGCGAGCAGCTCGAGCTTATCGTCAACCACCCCAACGAGGGCCAGGCCCGTCTGCCCCGTGGCGCCCGGGTCAGCCTCAGCTGGCCGGAGCAGGCGATCCATCGCCTGCACACCGCCCCTCTGGGAGCTCAACCATGAGCGCCCCCCACTGTGCGAGCCTTGCCATGAGCCAACCCACTGCCCCCCTCTCCTATCGGCCGCTGCGGCGCCTCTCCACCCTGCTCTACGGGCGGCCAGGTCTGTTGCTGGCCATCCTGCTCGGGCCCCCCCTGATCTGGCTCGGCATCATCTATGTCGGCTCCCTGCTGATGCTGCTCTCCAACGCCTTCTTCGGGCTGGACGAATTCAGCGGCCAGATCCGCCACGAGCTGGGGCTGCAGAACTTCGTCGCCCTGCTGCGGGCGGAGAACCTGGACGTGATCCTGCGCACCGTCGGCATGTCGCTGCTGGTGACCCTGGCCTGTGCCCTGCTCGGTTTTCCGATCGCCTACTACATGGCGCGCTACACCAGCGGCAAGACCCGGGCCCTGTTCTACGTCGGCATCATGCTGCCGCTCTGGTCCAGCTATCTGGTGCGGGTCTACGCCTGGAAGCTGATCCTGGCCAAGGAGGGGGTCATCAGCTGGCTGGCAGACACCCTGGGGCTGGACTGGCTGCTGGACGCCATCCTCTCGCTGCCGGTGATCGGGGGGCCGTCGTTGTCGTTCTCGCGCATCGGCACCTTCATCGTGTTCGTCTACGTCTGGCTGCCCTTCATGATCCTGCCCATCCAGGCTGCGGTGGAGCGGATCCCGCGCTCCTTGCTGGAGGCGAGCGGCGATCTCGGCGCCACCCCGGCCCAGACCTTTCGCACCCTGATCCTGCCGCTGGCCCTGCCCGGCGTGGTGGCGGGCTCCATCTTCACTTTCTCCCTGACGCTGGGGGACTACATCATCCCCGGCATCATAGGCAACTCCACCATGTACATAGGTCAGGTGGTCTACATGCAGCAGGGCACGGCGGGCAACCTGCCCTTCGCCGCCGCCTTCTCGCTGGTGCCGATCCTCATCATCGCCATCTACCTGACCATCGCGAAACGCTTGGGGGCCTTCGATGCGCTCTAATACTTCCATGAAGCGGGACCATGGCAGCCAGCCCTCCGGCCTGCTCAAGTACGCGGCCATCGGCGGTCTCCTGTTCCTGCACTTTCCGATCCTGTTCATCTTCCTCTACGCCTTCACCAGCGAGAGCAAGAGCTACCAGTTCCCACCGCCCGGGCTCACCCTCAAGTGGTTCGAGGTGACCCTCAACCGCCCCGACGTGTGGCGTGCCATCCAGCTGTCGCTGGAGGTAGCGGGGCTGGCGACGCTGGCCGCCATGGTGCTCGGCACCCTGGCGGCGGGGGCCATCGCCCGCAGCCGCTTCTTCGGCCAGGAGGTGGTGTCGCTGTTGCTGGTGCTGCCCATCGCCCTGCCCGGCATCGTCACCGGCATCGCGCTGCGCTCAGCCTACGGGGTGATGGAGATCCCTTTCAGCTTCTGGACCATCGTCATCGGTCACGCCACCTTCTGCGTAGTGGTGGTCTACAACAATGCCCTGGCCCGCTTTCGCCGCACCAACCAGAGCCTCATCGAGGCGTCGATGGATCTCGGTGCCGACGGCTTCCAGACCCTGCGCTACGTGATCCTGCCCAACCTCGCCACCGCCCTGCTGGCGGGGGGCATGCTGGCGTTTGCCCTGAGCTTTGACGAGGTGATCGTCACCACCTTCACCGCTGGCCAGCAGACCACGCTGCCGATATGGATGTATCAGGAGCTGATCCGGCCACGGGACAGACCGGTCACCAACGTGGTGGCGCTCATCATAGTGGCCTTCACCACCATTCCCATTCTGCTTGCCTACTATCTCACCCGCGACGGCCAGGACGTTGCCGGCAGTGGCAAATAACGACTCAACGCGTGCGCAAGGATGCAACCATGAAACTCTCTACCCAACTTTTGATCGACGGTCAGTTCGTCACCGGTGACGGCCAGGCCGAGCCCATCCTCAACCCGGCCACCGGCGAGCTGCTCGCCTCGGTGCCCGAAGCCTCGTTCGAGCAGGTGAACCGGGCGGTGAACGGCGCCCAACGCGCCTTCGCCCAGTGGAGCCGCACCACCCCGGCCCAACGCAGCACGCTGCTGCTGCGCCTGGCTGATGCCATCGAGCGCCACGCCGAGGAGTTTGCGGCGCTCGAATCCCTCAACTGCGGCAAGCCCTATCTGGCGGTGCTCAATGACGAGCTGCCGGCGGTAGTGGACTGCTTCCGCTTCTTCGCCGGCGCGGCTCGCTGCCTGCAGGGGCCGCTGGCGGGGGAGTACATCGAGGGGCACACCAGCATGATCCGCCGCGATCCCATCGGGGTGGTGGGCAGTATCGCCCCCTGGAACTATCCGTTGATGATGGCGGCCTGGAAGATGGCCCCCGTGCTCGCCGCCGGCAATACGGTGGTGCTCAAGCCCTCCGAGCAGACCCCGCTCACCGCCCTGCGCCTGGCGGAGCTGGCCAGCGAGCTGTTCCCCCGCGGCGTCATCAACATCGTCTGCGGCCGGGGCGAGAGCGTGGGGGCGCCGCTGGTGGAGCACCCGCTGGTGCGCATGGTGTCCCTCACCGGTGACATCGCCACTGGCCAGAAGATCCTGCAGAGCGCCGCCCGCACCATGAAGCGCACCCATCTGGAGCTTGGCGGCAAGGCGCCGGTCATCATCTTTGACGATGCAGACTTGGAGGCCGTGGTGGCCGGCATTCGCACCTTCGGCTTCTACAACGCCGGCCAGGATTGCACAGCCGCTTGCCGCATCTATGCCCAGGGCAAGATCTACGACAAGTTCGTCGCCGCCATGACCGAGGCGGTTGCCTCCATCAAGGTGGGCGGTCCGCGCGAGGAGGGGGTGGAGATGGGGCCGCTCATCTCGGACCGGCAGCGCAACCGGGTGGCCAGCTTCGTGGAGCGGGCCCAGAGCAGCGGTCACGTGGAGGTGACGGCGGGGGGCAAGATCCGCCCCGGCAACGGTTTCTTCTTCGAACCGACCCTGATCGTCCACGCCCGTCAGGAAGATGAAATCGTGCGCCGGGAGGTGTTCGGCCCGGTGGTGTCGGTGACCCGCTTTGGCGACGCCGAGCAGGTGGTGCAGTGGGCCAACGACTCGGACTACGGCCTCGCCAGCTCGGTCTGGACCCGGGATCTCGGCCTTGCCAGCAAGGTAGCCAGCCACCTGCAGTACGGCTGCACTTGGATCAACACCCACTTCATGCTCACCTCCGAGATGCCCCACGGCGGCATGAAGATGTCCGGCTACGGCAAGGATCTCTCCCTCTACGCGCTGGAGGACTACACGGTGCCGCGCCATATCATGGTCAAGCTCTAGGCTCCACTCCGTCCCCCTGAAAACAAGATGGTCCCTTGGGGCCATCTTGTTTTGCATCAGGTCTGTGCATCCCTGCAGTGCACCGACGCAGCGTCACCATTCACCCGACCGCGACCCGCGTCAACGTCATGACAACCGCCACAACCAGTGGTGATCCAGAATCAGCAGACCAAACAGCAGCATCAGGTGATAGATGGAGAAACGGAAGGTGCGCATCGCCTGGCCGGGGCGATCCCCATACTTCAACAGCCAACCATGCCAGCAGAATCCGAGGTTCAACCCAAGGCTGCCGACCAGGTAGACAAGCCCCGACATACCGATCAGATAGGGCAGCAGACAGACGAGCGTCAGGATCAGCAGATAGAGCAGGATGGCGGTCTTGGTGAAATCGGTGCCGTGGGTGACGGGCAGCATGGGAATGTCGGCACCGGCATAGTCATCGCGCCGGTGGATGGCCAAAGACCAGAAATGGGGCGGCGTCCAGGTAAAGATGATCATCACCAGCAGCCAGGGCTCGGCCGAAAGCTGCCCCGTGATGCTGGTCCAGCCCAAGAGCGGTGGCATGGCTCCCGCCAATCCGCCGATGACGATATTCTGCGGCGTGGCCCGCTTCAGCAGCAGGGTATAGACGACCGCATAGCCGAACAGGCTGGACAGGGTTAGCCAGGCAGTCAGGGGATTTACGCCCCAATGGAGCAGAACAAACCCCGACAGTGCCAGACAGATCGCGAAACTCATCGCCTGCCCCGGCGTGATCCGTCCCGTGGCGACCGGGCGCCAGCGCGTTCTGCGCATCCGGGCATCGATGCCGCTATCCAGAGAATGGTTCATGGCCGCCGCCCCGGCAGCGAGCAGTCCAATCCCCGACAGGCCCAGTATCATCTCGTCCAGAGAGGCGCGTGTCGGCTCGGCCAGCAGCATGCCCACCCAGGCGGTCAGGAGCAGCAGGGCGACCACCTTTGGTTTGGTCAACTGACAATAATCGTGCACCCGGCGGAGGGCGAAGCGCTGTACCCGCCCTCTCCCATTCATGTCCGGCTCCTGACCATCCCAGGGGATGCCAAGGGGTCGTGATGATGCAAAGAGAGGCTCCCGCGCGCCAGCACACAACAGGCCAGCAGGTGGGCGGCCACCAGATTGTGTGCAAGGGCGTTGGCCAGCGGCAGGGCCAGATGGACGTTCGCCAATCCCAAGGCAATCTGCACGGTCAGCAGACCCAGCAACAACCAGCCAAACCCTCTCAAGGGGGGCCGCTGGCAGAGCAGCGCGAGGGCGAAAGCTCCCACCAGCAAGGCCGTGGTCAGCGCTCCCAGGCGATGGGCGATGTGAATGGTCTGGCGCGCCTCCTTGCCCAGCACGCCGAACTCATAGCTGGCGTGCCCCAGAGGGAGATGAAAGGCTTGCGCCCAATTCAGCTCTGCCTGCCAGTTGCCCTGGCACAAGGGAAACTCCACACACGCCATGGCCGCATAGTTCGCCGACGTCCAGCCCCCCAGCGCGATCTGCAGCAGCAACACGCCACAGGCCATGCTGCCAAGCCAGGACACCCCCTGGTGTACGGGCGGGGGTGAAGGGAAACCAGCCAATTCGGCCCGATAGAGCCAAAGCAAGGTCAGGATGGCGAAGCCGCCCAGCAGATGAGTGGTCACCACCAGGGGATGCAGGGCCAGGGTCACCGTCCACATACCCAGTGCCGCCTGACCCGCAACCAGCACCAGCAAGATGAGCGAGAGGTGGCGCAGTCGGCCGCCTGCACGCCAGCCCAAGCCGGACAGGAGCACAATCACGCCTCCCAGCACCCCGGCGAAGTAGCGATGCACCATCTCGCTGCGCGCCTTGTGAGGAACAAGCGGGCTGGCCGGATAGCGCTGTGCCGCCAGTTCCGCATGCTCGGCGCGGGGAATGGCCAGGGAACCATAGCAACCAGGCCAATCGGGGCAAGCCAACCCGGCATCCGTCAACCGGGTATAAGCACCGAGCGCGATGACAAGAACTGCCAGCGCAATGGCCACGGATGCCAGCCTCTTGTGCATCTTCATATGCCGCCTCGTTGACCGTGCAGTCACCAGAAGATGCGAGTTCCATGCCGGCGGCATCGTCACTGCACCCCACGCTGATATTTGAGCAGTTGCTGCAGATCCGACAGTACCGCCTTGCCAAGCAATGGCCAGGTCGTCGTGCTGCCGGGTACCTCGTAACGCAAGATGGCCAGCCCGCGGGCGTCCACCAGCAGTATATCCCCCTCCCTCATTTCACTGTTTGCCTCGTAAGATGGCGTCAACTGGACCAGCTCCAGCTTGTCCAGATTACGGCCAAGTGCGGCCTGGATACGTGCCATCAGCGCGGGGACCTGCCGGCATTGCCCCTCGCAGCGAGAGGCCACCAGATAGACCAGTCGCCATTGGTGCTGATGGGCAGGAAGCGGTTGCAACAGGTAGATCTCCTGGTGCAGCCAGTGCCCCTTGCTACGCGTGCCGGGCTCATACCAGCCCTGGTGAAGAGTCAGAGCCGCCAGCACCACAGGCAGCAGGATCACCGCAGCAAAGAGCACTGGTACCCGCCAGCGTCGCCATCCGCTCATGGGGAGCACCTCCTTGTCAGCATGACCCCCCCTGACAGAACCACCAGCGCCAAGCCGAGCCATTGCACCGCATAGGCCCGGTGTTTTTCGGGCGGCATGACATTGTGCTGGTAGTGATAGAGGAATGGGGTTCGTCTTTGATACAACACGGCGTCTGCAAGCGGGGCTCCGATTGCCTGTCGCAGGGTCTCGACCCTGATGGATTGCAGCCGGTTCGGGTAGGGGCCTGGTTCTATGTTCTGTCCCAACAGGAAGCCGCCGGGAGCCATGCGCAGCACACCTTCAAGGGTCATTGCGGCGGGGATGGCGGGATTGGGCAATTGCGACCTGTCGGATGGCGCGGGCACCCATCCCAGGTTGACCAGCAACAGTGAGGATCCCCCCTCTGCGCGTACCGGGATGAGCACGTCATAGCCAACCTCCCCGTTGACGATCTGGTTGTCCAGCAACCAGACATAAGGGCTGACCCACTCGACTTTCCCTTGCAGAGGCTGGCCATCCAGTGACTCCGGGTGTTGCCAGTCGATCTGGGCCAATGTCCTTGGCCCGGCCTGCTGCATCTTTGCCATCTGCGCCAGCCAGGCCGTTTTTTCCATTCCGCGCTGCCACTGCCAGAACGCCAGCTTGCACAAACCGGCCGTCACCACCAGAGTGAACAACAAGACGAACCAGCGTCTGTGATGCCATGGTCGTCGCTTGTCTCGTGCAGCCGAATCGCGCATATCGAGGAGGATCCCAAGATGTTGATCAAGGTCGTTCTGATACTCATGCTGCTGCTCATCATCGGCCAGCTGTTTCACGCCCTCTGGCTGATGCTCAGTGCAGGCAATACGCAAAAGATGTCGGTACCTCTGGGCCGGCGCGTCTTCTTCTCCCTGCTGGTGGTCATCATACTGCTGCTCTCTCTCGCGATGGGCTGGCTGGAGCCCAACCCGCGTCCCTACTGAGCACGGCATCAAAGCAGGTAGACAAAGACGAACAGACAGAGCCAGACCACATCGACGAAGTGCCAGTACCAGGCCGCAGCCTGGAAAGCGAAATGACGCTGTGGGGTGAAATGATCCCTCAACATGATGCGCAGCCAGATGATGGTCAGGAAAAGGGTGCCCAGCAGCACGTGCAGTCCATGGAACCCGGTCAGAATGAAGAAGGTATTGCCATAGATGCCGGAATCCAGCCGCAGCCCGAGATCCCGATAGGCATGCAGATACTCATAGCCTTGAAACCACAGGAATATCAGCCCGAGCACCACAGTGGCCAGCAACATCCCCTTGAGCCGCATGCGTCTGCCGTTTTCCAGACTCATGTGTGCAAACAGCAGGGTCACGGAGGAGCCGAGCAGGATCAGGGTATTGATGAGGGGGATCCCCTGCCAGGGCATGGCCTGGGTCGTGGCCCCGCCGGGCGTCTTGAGCAGGGGCCAGTGAGCGGTGAAATCCGGCCACAGCAGCTGGCCCGTCATCACCCTGTGGCCCGCACCATCCAGCCAGGGCACCGCAAGCTGGCGGGCATAGAACAGCACTCCGAAAAAAGCCAGAAAGAACGTCACTTCGGAGAAGATGAACCAGACCATGCCCTGCCTGAAGGATCTGTCCATCTGGGCGCTGTAGAGCCCGGTCATGGACTCCCGGATGATGTGACGGAACCAGCCAAACAACATGAATGCCAGCAGGGCGACACCGGCCATCATCAGATACCGGCCGAAACCGGTCTGCCCACTCGCCACTTCATTGACCAGATGTCCCGCCCCCAACGCCAGGAAAAACAGTGCAATGGCACCAATGATGGGCCAGCGACTCTGGTCCGGGACATAATAGGTCTGGTTCACCTTGGCCATGGTCATTTCCTCTGTGCGAGTGCCGGTACCGGTACGGACGCCGTGATGTCATAGAGCGAGTAGGAGAGCGTGATGGTATTGATGCTGTCCGGTAGTGCCGGATCGATATAGAACTTGAGCGGCATCAGCTTGCTCTGCCCTGCCCTCAGCTCCTGGCGATTGAAACAGAAACACTCCACTTTCTTCAGATAGGCCGCGGCGGGACCGGGAGAGACCGACGGGACCGCCTGACCCACCATGGTCCGCTCCGTGGGATTGAACACCCGAAAGTTGACCATCTTCACCTCCCCCGGCCGCACCGACAGCCGAGCCGTCTCACCGCTGAACTCCCACGGCATCCGGGTATCCGCATGAGCAAGAAACTCGATCTGGATGCTCCGCTTGCTGTCGATCACCGCCCGCTCCGTACTGGCCGCTTGATCAGACGTCTTGCCATTGAGGCCGGTGATCCGGCAGAAGACGTCATAAAGCGGCACCAGCGCAAAGGCAAAACCAAACATGACGAGCACGACCAGAGCCAGTTTTCTGAGCAAGGGGGCATGACTGACCTTGGTCATATGACCTCCCTAACGCTCTTCCGACCGGATATCCGGTGGAGTCTGGAAACTGTGATAGGGAGGGGGAGAAGAGAGCGTCCATTCCAGCCCCTCGGCCCCCTCCCATACCCGATCGCTCGCCTTGGCTCCGCCTCTGATGCATTTGATCACACCCCAGACAAACAGCAGCTGGGACAGGCCGAAGGCAAAGCCCCCCAGGCTGATCAGCATGTTGAAGTCGGCAAATTGCAGGGCGTAATCGGGAATGCGGCGAGGCATGCCCGCCAGCCCGACAAAATGCATGGGGAAAAACAGCACATTGACCGAGACGAGCGAACACCAGAAGTGCCATTGGCCGAGCCGCTCGTCATACATGTGCCCCGTCCATTTCGGCAACCAGTAGTAGGCCGCAGCCAGGATCGAGAAGACGGCACCGGTCACCAGCACATAGTGGAAATGGGCCACTACGAAATAGGTGTCGTGATACTGAAAATCAGCTGGCGTCATGGCCAGCATCAGCCCGGAGAAACCGCCAATGGTGAACAGGGTGATGAAGGCGATGGCAAACAGCATGGGGGTCTCGAATGTCAGAGAACCACGCCACATGGTAGCAAGCCAGTTGAATACCTTTACCCCTGTCGGCACCGCGATCAACATGGTGGTGTACATGAAGAACAGCTCCGCCACCACGGGCAATCCGGTGGTGAACATGTGGTGAGCCCAGACCATGAAGGAGAGCAAGGCGATGCTGCTGGTGGCATAGACCATGGAGCGATAACCGAACAGCTTCTTGCGGGAGAAGGTCGGAATGATGCTGGAGACGATGCCGAAAGCCGGCAATATCATGATGTAGACTTCCGGGTGCCCGAAGAACCAGAAAATGTGCTGAAACAGGACAGGATCCCCCCCACCGGCCGCATCGAAGAAACTGGTCCCGAAATACTTGTCCGTCAGCACCATGGTCACCGCAGCCGCCAGCACCGGCATGACAGCGATGAGCAGAAACGCCGTGATGAGCCAGGTCCAGACAAACAGCGGCATCTGCATCCAGCCCATGCCCGGCGCCCGCAGGTTGAAGATGGTCACGATGACGTTGATGGCCCCCATGATGGAGGAGATCCCCATGATGTGAATGGCAAAGACGAACAGGGCCGTGCTGTTGCCGCTGTACTGGGTGGACAGGGGGGCATAGAAGGTCCAGCCAGAACTGGGGCCGCCTCCCTCCATAAACAGGCTCGACAGGAGGATGAGGAAAGCAAACGGCAGGATCCAGAAGCTCCAGTTGTTCATGCGGGGCAGCGCCATGTCAGGAGCCCCAATCATGATGGGGATCAGCCAGTTGGCGAGGCCGGTGAAGGCGGGCATGACGGCACCAAAGACCATGATGAGGCCGTGTACCGTGGTCATCTGGTTGAAAAACAGGGGTTCCACCAGTTGCAGTCCGGGCTGGAACAGTTCTGCCCGGATCACCATGGCCATGGCGCCACCGGTAAAGAACATGGTGAGGGCAAAGCAAAGATAGAGGGTACCGATGTCCTTGTGATTGGTGGTGTAGAGCCAGCGCCTCAGACCGGCCGCTGGCTGGTGGACATGTTCGCTGTGCGGGGTATCCGTGATTCCATCACTCATGCCGACGCCTCACTTGTCCTTGTCCGGATTGGCCGGGTTGAGAAGGGACTGCACCTCGGCTGGCTGCACAAGGTCGCCGGTCTTGTTATCCCAGGCATTGCGTTCATAGGTGATGACGGCGGCCAGTTCCTGCGCCGTCAACTGTTTGCCAAAAGGCTGCATCGCCGTGCCGCTCTTGCCATGCAGGACGATGTCCAGATGCTGGGCCCGATGTTCCGCCTGTGTGGTCACCTTGCTGCCATTGAGCGCCGGGAAGATGCCGGGCAATCCGGTACCCGCGGGCTGATGACAGGCAGCGCAGTGCCCCAGATAGACTTTCTCCCCCTGTGCCATGGCTTGTGGCAACGTCATGGTCTCCGCTGCCTGCGCCTGTTGCTGTGCCTTGGCAGTTGCCTGCTCGTCTCCCTTTCTGGCAATCCACTTCTCGAACTCCTCTGCGGATTTGGCCACCACAACCACAGGCATGAAACCGTGATCCTTGCCGCACAGCTCGGCGCACTGCCCACGATAGGTGCCCGGCTTGTCGATCCGGGTCCAGGACTCGTTGATGTAGCCAGGATTGGCGTCTTTTTTCACGGCGAAGGCGGGAACCCACCAGGAGTGAATGACATCGTCCGAGGTCATCAGGAAACGGATCTTCTTGCCGACCGGCAATACCAGAGGGTTATCCACCTCCAGCAGATAATTGCCGCCCTTGGGGGCATCACCGGAGATCTGCTGTTTGCTGGTCGCCAGCAGGGAATAAAACGCCACTGGATACTCGAGGTATTTGTAATGCCATTTCCATTGCGAGCCCGTGACGAGGACGGTGAGATCGGCCTTGGAGGTATCCTCCATCTTCAACAGGGTCGAGGTTGCCGGTGCCGCCATCGCGATCAGTATCAACACGGGGATGGCCGTCCACAGCAACTCGATGCGGGTGCTTTCGTGAAACTGGGCGGCTTTGGCACCGCGCGATTTTCGATGGTGCACGATGGACCAGAACATGATGCCGAAGACGAGCAGACCGATGACGCAACAGATATAGAAAATCGTCATGTGCAGGTCATAGACCTGCTGGCTGATGGCGGTCGCCCCGCGCGTCATGTTGAACCGGATCTCATTGGCAAAAGCGCTGCTGCTGATGAACCACATCATCATTCCGGCACCTGCCTGAGCTGCATCGTTTCTCACATTGCACTCCCTGTGCACGTTGGAGAAGATGGCCTGCATTCAATACACCCGACGCTAACCATCTGAAAATAATGCATTTATTAAAATTCATTTCACATTCAAGTATTAGTCCATATTCAGAAAAAACCAAAATGCAGACAGCCCTGACCAGGCTCATCAGAGCAGTGGCAATGGGCAAAACGCGAGCAGGGAAGAGGGAGAAACGGGTCCCGGGGTGGCCACGTCTTGAACGGGGAGAGCTTTAGCCATGGTGAGTCGAATCGATGTGCAGAACCCGGGAGGGGCCATGGGGTCCTCCCGGGCTCCGTGGTTTTCTGCCGTGCCAGAGGCGGGGGTCAGCCCGCTGGTGCTTGCTGAGCCAGCAGTCTGGCCAGCAGGGAGCGCAGTGCTTTTATCAGGGCGGGTTTGCCCGCGACACCCTGTCGGGCAGCCAGCTCGGACCAGGACGCATATTGCCAGATGGTGGCGATCAGCAACCGTCGTTCATCCTGACTTAACGCATCCAGCATCATCACTCGCCGGAGTAGCCAGCGTTGCAGTGTCGCCTGGCACAATTCGAATGGCTTGTGATGGTGGGCAAAGCAATCGAGTTCCCGATGCTCGAATTCATCCAGATCCGGCACATGAGTGACAGGTCCGCCTCTGAGGGATAGCCAGACCAGTTCGGTATCCAGCCTCTTGAGTTCACCCGCCAGCAGGGCCGGCAACTGGCTCATGAAACGCTGTCGCCATTGCGCCAGCTCGGCGTGATATTCCGATTGCAACGGCATCAGCAGCAAAGCTGCATGACTGCCGCTGGCCGCATCGCGCTGCAGACCAAGACGCAGCACCTTCAATCCCGCCTTGAGCCAGAATGGCAGCAGATCTGGACTGGCGGAGAAGGCAGATCCCAGATAATCGACCCGTAATGCCCGATAATGTGATACCAGCTTGTCCAGCAACCGGGACCCCAGCCCGAGACGATGAAGGGCAGGATGGATGGCGATGCGCATCACCCTGGCATAAGAGCGCTCCCCCGCCGTCACGAAACCGGCGTGGGCCAGCAGCGACTGGGGCAGCAGATGTCCACGAGGGCGCCTTCGTCCGGCCCAGATCGCGTGCGCCAGATCAGGGGGTATATTGCCCTCCCGCGCGACCAGCGCCACCCCGAGCAACTCCTGTCCCTGCTCCATCAGATGAATGTCGAGATCCGGCCCCTCCAGCAAATACCGCAGATCACTGGGGCTGGTCTGGTAGTGAGCCAGCACGAGCAGGCCGAACACCCGATTGAGCAGCGCGTCATCACGGGCCAGCTCATCTTGTCCGACCAGGCGCCAGGTCGGTGATGTCGGGGGATGAGGTGCCGATATGTCAGCATTCAGACCAAGGAGCCGGAAGATCAGAGGCTCCAGCGGATCGCTCAGGCTCCAGCGAATGGGCTCCACCAGGCGCAGCTCCTGCCAATCCGGGGTTTGCTCATCGAGTATCCGCTTGAAGCGCAGATGAAAGCCGCGCCCCGTCCCCTCATAGCCGTGCTCCGTTGTAGCGAAGACAATACGACTGTGGCGGGCCAGCATGGCCTCCAGCAGTGGGGTCGGGATGGCGGCGGCTTCATCTACCAGCAGCAGATCCGCCAGCACGTCTCCTTGAGCCACCCGATCAGGGGACACATAGCTCAGACCGGCCAGCCGCTCAGGCATCTCTGCCAGCGCGCGCTCTGCATGGGCAAAAAGTGTCGCCACTGTAGCGTGGGAAGGGGCCGTCACCGCTATCGTCAAGGCCGGATCCCGACTCAGCAAGTCGGCGCTCGCCAGCCCCAGCACGGCGCTCTTGCCACGACCGCGATCGGCGCTCAGCACCAGGGGGCGGCGGCGATGGCCGTGCAACACGTTGTGGATGGCGGGCAGCGCACGGGCCTGATCCGCGCTCAGCGGTCGGCTCCCGTCGAGAGGCTGCCAGGTAATATCACAAGAGGCTGGCGTCAGATCTCGCGCCGGATCTTCTGCCAGCAACCGTACCAGCCGGGAGATGAAACCCTGCCCGGCACGATCGGCCTCCTCTGGCTGGGCGACCAGCCTCTGACGATCAGGGTCTGGGTAGGTCGGCCATACCTCCCGCGGCGGGGTCAGCAGAAGCAAGAGCCCCCCAGCCCTCAATGTCCCCGCCAAGGCACCGAATGCATCGGGGTGAAAACCGCTGAAGGCATTGAATACCAGGGTGTCGCACTCCTGACCGAGCCGTTGAAGCGCCTTGGCGGCAGGCTGCGGAGCATGACGCTCAGGACCCTGCCCCAGCCAGAACACCGCCCCCCACAGCAAGGATTCGGCACGAACGATGCAGTCATCCTGCTCCCCTTCCAGCCAGATCAGACGCCGCTCGCCGGCATGAGCGATAGCGTGGCGCAAGGCGAGCAGCTCGGCTGACATCATGGAGCTGGGCTGGCGTCTGGCTTCACACGGGGTTCAAACATGCGCTCCCCCATCTGGTCGATGAAGGTATGGGCCTTTTGCACCATGAAGCGCTCGGCATCCGCCGGGTTGGCAAAGAGATCGGAGCGGATGAAGCGATGGGTCTGTAATTGCCCGTCTATCTCCCTGGTGATGCGACCTGCCAGCCTGTATTGCCCCCCTTCCGCCATGGGCTCGGGATAGATGAGATAGCCCATGTATTCGATGGGCTCAACCTCGGGGCTCTGGGCGATCTCTCCCTTGAACAGGGCATTGAATAGTTTTTTGAACATGTTCGCATCCTCTCTGATAAAGGCATTCTCCCCAAGGGTGGAATCACTGGCAAGCACGGGATCTTATTACCATTCGTTCTTTGCACTACGAACCATTCTCATTTAGATTTCATCTCATTCCAGCATGAGGTCCAGATTATGTACGTGTGTTTGTGCCGCGGCATCACAGATAACCAGATCCGCAAGGCGGTACAGGCAGGCAAGACTGAATTCCGACAGTTGAAACAGTCGCTGGAAGTCGGTGCCCAATGTGGTAAATGTGTGCGCATGGCGATGGAGATCATCGCTACCGAAATCGACAAGATGGAGTCAGAGCAGGCACCGCTCTATTACGAAGTGGCGTAAAACCGCCGACTTCTCATCTTCATCTCTCCTTCTGCCCTCCAGAGGACGACTTTCCCCATCACGTTATGGTCATGTTTCTGGACTAAGCTCTAGTGATCGTTGCCTAGGCTCGAAAACGAGGAGTAATGTCGATGAAAGGAGATCCCAAAATCATTGCCCACCTCAACAAGGTGCTGGCCAATGAGCTGGTTGCCATCAACCAATACTTCCTGCATGCCCGCATCTATGATGACTGGGGCCTCAAGGGGCTGGGGCACAAGGAGTATCACGAATCCATCGATGAGATGAAACATGCCGACGAGCTGGTCAAGCGGGTGCTGTTTCTGGAAGGGCTGCCCAACTTGCAGGATCTGGGCAAGCTGCGCATCGGTGAGACGGTGGAAGAGATGCTGCGCTGTGACTTGTCTCTGGAGATGGACGCCATCCCCGACCTGAAAGTCGCCATCACCTATGCCGAGTCTGTGCAGGACTACGTCAGCCGCGACCTGTTCCAGGAGATCCTGGAAGATGAAGAGGACCATGTGGACTGGCTGGAAACCCAACTCGATCTCATCGCCCGTATCGGTCTGGAAAACTACCAGCAATCCCAGCTCCATGCCGAGTCATCCTGAATCGCGATGACATCAAGAGACAATCCCAACCCGCCCAGGCGGGTTTTTTCATGGCACCAGCGGCAGAGATCTTGCCCAACGATACGGTAGCCAACCTGGTTGCTGACAAGGCAGGCCAGAGGCTGTCAGGATGGCAGGCGCCGGATTGAACCGCCTCCGGGATCACAGTTACGATGCATGGGGCAGCGGCAGGCGCCGCTTTCGATTAGGATACGACCCCATTCCCATCATTTTGCTACGGATGACCTCCATGGAACTGATTGCACGCGAGATGGCGCCCCACAAACGGGTTGCCCTGGTGGCTCACGACAACATGAAAGCCCCTCTGCTGAACTGGGTGCTGCGGCGCAAGGAGGAGCTCAAGCTCCACCATCTCTATGCGACCGGCACCACGGGCACCCTGCTCGGCAAGAAGGCGCAGCTGCCCATTACCTGCCTCTTCTCCGGCCCCATGGGAGGGGATCAGCAGCTCGGCGCCCTCATCGCCGAAGGGAAGATAGACGTGATGATCTTCTTCTGGGATCCCCTCAATCCCGCCGCCCACGATCCTGACGTCAAGGCCCTGCTGCGCCTCGCGGCCGTCTGGAACATCCCGGTCGCCACCAACGAGGCGACGGCGGACTTCATCATGGACAGCCCGCACATGCAGCAGGCATTCAGCGTCCAGGTGCCCGACTACGCCGGCTACCTCAAAGCCAGAACCGAATAAGCAACGCCAGACAGCAAAGAGCCGGAACAGATGTCCGGCTCTTTTCTTTCATGGGGGGAGAAGGTCAGCGCTGGAGGCTTTTCTGCGCGAATTTGGGCCTGGCATTCATGATCTGCTCCACCTGCTCGTCGCTCATCTTGCCCCGCGACAGTCCCAGAACCTTGTAGGTCAGCAGAGGGCGCGCCGGCAGGGCGATCATCAGGGCGCGGATCTGGTTCTCGTCTTCCTTCTCTCGCGCCGGCTTGCCGTAGGCGTAGGTGAGCACGCCGGCATCCATCAGGTTTTTGACGGCGGGTTCGGTGATCGGCAGGTTTATGACGCTTTTCCGTTGCAGTACGAACTCCCGCAGCACCGCCTTCTCGTTGAAGTCGAGGAAGCCAATCATCTGGGCCAGTTGATCCTGCTGGCGGCGGGACTGCCACTCGTCACAGGCCCACTCCCAGGCGATCAGGAAGCCCTGACTGCAGAAATAGGAGATGGCGATCAACATGCCGACCCCAAGCCAGGCCGCATGAGCCGTGGCCCACTGGCTCACGGCGCCTTTCATCAATCCGGCCGGAAACAGCAGGATGATGCTGCAGCAAAGCAGCAGCCAGACCATCAGCCAGTTGAGGCGATTAAGCTGGTAAAAATGTTGGATCCACCGTTTCATCGTTCACCCTTCCCAAGTCAATGTGGACAGTAGCCAACTCGTAGCAATCGCTGTGCCAGCACAAGGATCCCCGTAAAAAGATCAGGATCCCGGACGGGAGAGTCGAGGGGTTGTCACATCCTTTTACAACTTGTCGCGCGGATCATCCCCTGTTGGCCTTGCGCCTCACCGAACCACTTGGTAAAAAGCCCGCACTGTCACTGGGGAGTAGCAACCCGCCCGAAATCCGGGCAGGGCCCATGTCAACACTCTTGGATCCACAGATCCATGGCATGGGCGGCGATAGCACCTATCGTCCTGCAAGACCTTTGGCCTCGATATGCACGCCAGCCGGGCGAGCCGTATCGGGTCCATCGGTTGTTCTGCTCGCCTGGCGGTTACTCATCATGCTGATCACCCTGCTGTTATTTCTGATCTCTGCCGTCACCATCTATCTGGCCTGCGAATACTTCGTCAACGGCATCGAATGGACCGGCCATCATTTCAAACTGTCCCAAAGCGCCACCGGTTCTCTGCTGGCTGCCCTCGGCACGGCCCTGCCCGAATGCATCGTCACCCTGACCGCCCTGCTGATGGGGGATGCCCCCGCCCAGCAGCAGATAGGCATAGGTGCGGCCCTCGGCGGCCCGCTGGTGCTGGCTACCATAGGCTATGCTGCCGTCGGCGTGACCCTGCTGCTGTGCATGAGCCGGGAGCACAGATCCATCAATGGCGAGGTGCAGCGGGAGATAGGCCGCGATCAGGCCTGGTTTGCCGGCATCTTCCTGCTGGCCGTGCTGCTTGGCATGGTGGCCTTCACCGGTAAAACCTGGCTGGCCCCCCTGTTCGTGCTGATGTACCTCCTCTATGTGCGACGTGAGCTGAAACAGACCGACAGCCACGATGCGGAATTGCCCTCCCCCCTCAAGCTGGATCCGCACGCCAGGATCCCGGCGCTCGGCAAGGTGCTGCTGCAAACCCTGGTGGCGCTCGGTGTGGTGGCGCTGGCGGCCCAGCTGTTCGTTCACCAGCTGGAGAACATGGGCGAGCTGTTCGGCCTCTCGCCGGTAGTGGCCGCCCTGTTGCTGAGCCCGGTGGCCACCGAAATGCCCGAGCTGATGAACGTGCTCATCTGGGTGCGGCAGGGCAAACACCGGCTGGCACTGGCCAATATCTCGGGGGCCATGATGATCCAGGGCACCATTCCCAAGGCGTTCTGCCTGCTGTTCACCCCCTGGCTGCTGGATAGCACCATGATGGCCTCCTCCCTGGTGACGCTGCTGGCAGTCGCGCTGCTGTGGAGGGGGTTCAGTCGGGAGCGGATGACGGCGGGCAGGCTCGCCCTGGTGGGGCTGGTTTACCTGAGTTTCTGCGGCTGGCTGATGATGAGCTGAGGGCCGGCCTCTGCCTCTGGCGCAACAAGAAAGGGCAGGATCCCATCCTGCCCTTCATCTCACGGGGTAGTGTCAATCAGACCGAGCCGAGGTCTCAGAACTGCTGGAACCAGCGCTGGATCTGGGCCGGATCCTTGCTCTGGGTCAGGGCGAGCATCAGCAGCACCCGCGCTTTCTGCGGGTTGAGGGTCTCGGCGGCGACGAAGCCGTACTTGGCATCATCGATCTCCGCATCCAGGGTGGTAGAGCCGGTCGGCACGCGGGCGGAACGCACCACGCGAATGCCGTCCTTGCTCGCCTTGGCCAGGGTGTCGAACAGGGTGTGGTAGAGGTTGCCGTTGCCCACCCCGGCACTGACGATGCCGTCAAACTTGGCATCCACCAGGGCCTTGGCCGGCAGGTCCGAGGCGTTGGCGTAGCTGTAGACGATGCCGACCTGGGGCAACTTGTCGAGCTTGCTCACGTCGAACGGGGTCTTGCTGGTGTGCTGGCGGGCCGGGCTGCGCTGGTAGTCGATCTTGCCGTTGTGGATGTAGCCGAGCGGGCCGAAGTTGGGGGAGGCGAAGGTCTGCACTCCTGTGGTGTTGGTCTTGGTGACGTCGCGGGCATCCAGCACGGTGTCGTTCATCGCCACCATGACGCCACGCCCCTTGGAGGCCGGGTCAGAGGCAGTCACCACGGCGTTGTAGAGGTTCATGGGGCCGTCGGCGCTCATGGCGGTGGAGGGGCGCATGGCGCCCACCAGCACCACCGGCTTGTCGCTCTTGACGGTCAGATTGAGGAAGTAGGCGGTCTCCTCCATGGTGTCGGTGCCATGGGTGATGACGATGCCGTCCACGTCATCCCTGGCCAGCAGCGCGTTGACCCGCTTGGCGAGCGTGAGCCACACCTCGTCGTTCATGTCCTGGGAGCCGATCTTGACCACCTGCTCACCCTGCACGTCGGCCACGTTTTTCATCTCGGGCACGGCGGCGATCAGCGTCTCGATGGCCACCTTGCCGGCCTCGTAGTTGGACTGGGTGGCGGACTGGCCCGCCCCGGCGATGGTGCCGCCGGTGGCCAGAATGTGCACGCTGGGCAGCGCCATGGCCATGGGGGAGAGGGTCAGGCCGAGCACGGCGGCGATCAGGGTCTTGCGAATGGGAAGGGTCATGCTGCAATCCTTTTGGATGAGGGAATTGCAGCATTTTTATTCTTTTTAAACGGGATTTAAGTGATCACTCTCACCAATAAAAAGAAGTAAGCAGAATATTAGTCTGATTTATACCAATTAAGTGATAATTCACTCTACCTGAAAGCCTCTCGCCTCGATCAGGGCGATCAACTCGGCTTTGCTCAGCTCGCTCTCGATGGCTGCCTTGCGGCTGGCAAAGTCGACCGTGGCGGTGCGGACTGCTGGCTGGGCCAGCAGGGCCTTTTGCAGGCTGGCAGCGCAACCGCCGCAGGACATGCCGGTAACGGTGAGTTCGATGGTCATGGGCTCTCTCCTCTGTGGATGTGACATCAGCCTAAAGCTGCCGCCTCCGGCAAGGTCAAGGGTGAATGCCGATCCCGTCAACCCCGGGTCGTGCATCATGGCGGCGCCCCATCACCCCATCAGTCTCAGGTAGTTCATCAGGGCGGCCCCCAGGCTGGTGGTGACGAGCGAGCCCAGGGTGGTGGTGGCGATGATGTTGGCCGCGAGGGCACTGTCACCGCCCATGGCGCGGGTCATCACATAGCTGGCGGCGGCGGTGGGGGTTGAGCTGATGAGAAACAGGATGCCGAGGGCCTGCGGGCTGAAGCCGAGCGCCCAGGCCCCCAGCACCAGCAGCACGGGGATGCAGCACAACCGGTTGACCGTGGCCCAGCCGGTCAGCATGGCGCCGCCGCGCAGGGCCTTGAGGTTGAGGCTGGCGCCGGTGCACAGCAGGGCCAGCGGCAGGGTCATGTTGGCGAAATAGTTGCCCGTGGTGATGACCAGCTGGGGCAGTTCGATGCCGAGCAGACCGAAGGGCAGGGCCGCCAGAATGGCGATGATGAGGGGGTTTTTGACGATCCCCTTGAGTATGGGGGCGAGCCCCTTTCCGCCCCCCAGGCTGCGGGTCAGGGTGATCACAGCGAGCACGTTGTAGAGCACTGTGATGGAGCCCACCAGCAGGGCGGCGGCCCCTATCCCCTCCGGGCCGTAGGCGTTTTGCACATAGGCCAGCCCCATGATCCCCATGTTGCCGCGAAAGCTGCCCTGCACGAAGATGCCCCGCAATTTCTGCTCGCTGATGAAACGGGCCGCCAGCACCTCCAGCACCAGGAAACCGGCGAGGGTACCGAGCAGGCCATAGAGGATGAGCCAGGGGCTCGGCATGGTGGAAAAATCGGTACGCACCATGCTCAGGAACAAGAGAGCTGGCAGGGTGACCTGGAACACCAGACGGGAGGCGGACTCGACGAAGCTGTCGGGCAAGAGACCCAGCCGCTTGAGCCAGATGCCGAGTACCAGCACCAGACAGATGGGGCCCGTGATGGAGAGAGAGAAGTGCAGACTTGCCAACAGATACATGATGCGCGTCCTGTGCAACGGCGAAGAAAGTCGCCTGGGAAAGGGCATTCTAACGCCATGGGCTTGTATTCACAGGAGTTAATCACAACAATGTCTGCATCCCGATTGTCGCCCTCCCCTGTCACGGATCCCCCATGGAAAAGAAACTGACCATCCTCGATATCGCTCGCCTCAGCGGGGTCGGCAAGTCGACCGTCTCCCGGGTGCTCAATCAGGATCCCAAGGTCAATGCCCAGACCAGGGCCAGGGTCGAATCGGTGATCGCCCAGCACGGTTTCGTCCCGAGCAAATCGGCGCGGGCCATGCGCAGCCAGAGCCAGCAGGTGGTCGGCATCGTGGTGTCGCGCCTCGACTCCAGCTCCGAGAACCAGGCGGTGCGCGGCATGCTGGAGACCCTCTACCAGCGTGGCTACGACGCTGTGCTGATGGAGAGCAAGTTCTCCCCCGCCAAGGTGAGCGAGCACCTGGCGGTGCTGGAGCGGCGCGGGGTGGACGGCATCATCCTGTTTGCCTTCAACGATCTGGACTATGCCGCCATGGCGCCGCTCAGGGAGAAACTGGTGCTGATGGCCCGCGAGCGCCCCGGCTTCTCGTCGGTCTGCTTCGACGATGACGGGGCGGTGCGCGCCGTGCTCGCCCACCTCGGGGAGCGTGGCCTGACCGAGGTCGCCTATCTCGGGGTGGAGCGCAGCGATCTCACCACTGGGCTGCGTCGGCATCAGGCTTACCTCGACTACTGTCGGGAACAGGGGCGCACGCCCCGCAGCGCCCTCGGGGATCTCGGTCTGCAAAGCGGCTATCGGCTCGCGGCCGAGCTGCTCACCCCCACCACCCAGGCCATGGTCTGCGCCAGCGACACCCTGGCCATCGGCGCCGCCAAATACCTGCAGGAGCAGGGTCGCACCGACATCCTGGTGAGCGGCCTTGGCAGCAATCCCATGCTGACTTTCCTCTTTGCCAACACCCTCAGCCTGGATTTCGGCTACAAGGACGCCGGCATCCTGGCCGCCAGACAGCTGCTCGACCAGATTGAAGAGGGGCAGCCCCCCAGAGCAACCATCGCCCCCTGTCAGCCCCTGTAGTCTATCTTTTCCTCCATTCCCGGCGTTTTGCGCTTTTTGTGACCAGCGCCACGAATTGGGAACGTTCCCATTGCCGATGCCAACCACTGGCTTCATGCTGATTGGGAACGATACCAATAAACGGGCGGTCCTTGGCCAGCCGGTAAAGACACGACCATTATTCATGGAGTCACAGAGGGAAGGCTCATGTCAAAAGTCAACACACAGCATCTGGCGCAGCTGATCGAGCGGATCGGCGGCAAAGAGAACATCACCACTGTCAGCCACTGCCTGACCCGGCTCAGGTTCGTGCTGGCCGATCCGGCCAAGGCCGACCCCAAGGCCATCGAGACCATCCCTTCGGTGAAGGGAAGCTTCACCCAGGGCGGCCAGTTCCAGGTGGTGATCGGCAACGAGGTGGATCAGTGGTACAAGGCGCTCACCCAGGAGATCGGCGTGAGCGGTGGCAGCAAGGAGGCCGCCAAGCAGGCCGCCCGCCACAACATGAACCCGTTGGAGCGCGGCATCTCCCACCTGGCCGAGATCTTCGTCCCCCTGCTGCCCGCCATCATCACCGGTGGTTTGATCCTGGGCTTTCGCAACGTCATCGGCGACATCAAGATGTTCGACGACGGCACCCACACCCTCATCGAGATCAGCCAGTTCTGGGCCCAGGTGCACGCCTTCCTCTGGCTGCTGGGTGAAGCCATCTTCCACTTCCTGCCGGTGGGTGTCTGCTGGTCTGCGGTGAAGAAGATGGGCGGCTCCGAGATCCTCGGCATCGTGCTGGGTATCACGCTGGTGTCGCCGCAACTGATGAACGCCTATGGCATCGGCCAGCAGACCCCGGAAGTGTGGGACTTCGGCCTCTTCGTCATCCAGAAGGTGGGGTATCAGGCCCAGGTCATTCCGGCCCTGCTGGCGGGTGTCTTCCTCGCCTGGGTGGAGACCAGCCTCAAGCGCATCATCCCGGCCTATCTCTACCTGGTGATTGTGCCCTTCATCTCCCTGCTGCTGGCAGTGATCGTGGCACACGCCCTGATCGGTCCGTTCGGCCGCTGGATTGGTGACGGCGTCGGCTTTGCCGCCAAGGCGGCCATGACGGGTTCGTTTGCCCCCATCGGCGCCGCCCTGTTCGGCTTCCTCTATGCGCCCCTGGTCATCACCGGCATCCACCACACCACCAACGCGGTGGACCTGCAACTGATGCAGAGCATGGGCGGCACCCCCATCTGGCCGCTGATCGCCCTCTCCAACATCGCCCAGGCGTCTGCGGTCGTCGGCATCATCCTGATCAGCCGCAAGGAGAACGAGCGGGAGATCTCGGTCCCGGCCGCCATCTCCGCCTATCTCGGGGTGACCGAGCCGGCCATGTACGGCATCAACCTCAAGTACAAGTTCCCCATGCTGTGCGCCATGGTGGGCTCAAGCTGTGCGGCTCTCATCTGCGGCTTCGCCGGGGTGATGGCCAACGGCATCGGGGTGGGCGGCCTGCCGGGCATCCTCTCCATCCAGCCGCAATACTGGGGCATCTACGCCATCGCCATGCTGGTGGCCATCGTGGTCCCCGCCCTGCTGACCCTGCTGGTCTACAAGCGCCAGCAGGCTGCCGGCAAGCTGGATCTGGCCACGGCCTGATCCACACAACCTCGGCGGAGCCCTGGCTCCGCCCTTTATCGTTGCCCTGTTCCAACTAATCCGGTTTCAACCAATGAGCGAACCAACCATGACACAGACACCCTGGTGGCAAAGCGCCGTGATTTACCAGATCTACCCCAAGAGCTTTCAGGATTCCGGCGCCCGTGGCACCGGTGATCTCAAGGGGATCATGGCCCGCCTCGACTACCTCAAGACCCTCGGCGTCGATGCCCTCTGGCTGACCCCGGTCTACGTCTCCCCCCAGGTGGACAACGGCTACGACATCGCCGATTACCTCAACATAGATCCCGCCTACGGCACCATGACCGACTTCGAGGCCCTGCTGGGCGCCGCCCATGCGCGCGGCATCCGCATCGTGATGGACATAGTGGTGAATCACACCTCCACCGAGCACGCCTGGTTCAAGTCGGCGCTGGGGGATAAAAACAGCCCCTATCGCGACTACTACATCTGGCGCGATCCGGTGGATGGCGGCGTGCCCAACAACTGGCAATCCAAGTTTGGTGGCAGCGCCTGGGAGCTGGATGAGCTCACCGGCCAGTACTACCTGCATCTGTTTGCCCGCGAGCAGGCGGATCTCAACTGGGAAAATCCGGCGGTGCGTGCCGAGGTGAAAAACATCATCCACTTCTGGGCCAAGAAGGGGGTGGACGGTTTCCGCCTCGACGTTATCAACCTCATCTCCAAGAATCAGGCGTTCCCTGACGACGAGGTGGGGGATGGCCGCCGCTTCTACACCGACGGGCCGCGCATCCACGAATTTTTGCAGGATGTGAGCCGCGACGTCTTCGCCCCCGTGGGGGCCATGACGGTGGGCGAGATGTCTTCCACCAGCCTGGAACACTGCCAGCGCTATGGCGCGCTGGATGGTTCCGAGCTCTCCATGGTGTTCAACTTCCATCACCTCAAGGTGGATTACCCGGGCGGCGACAAGTGGACCAAGGCCCCGTTCGATTTCCTCGAACTCAAGCGCATCTTCAACCACTGGCAGAGCGGTATGCATGGCAAGGGGTGGTCGGCGCTCTTCTGGTGCAACCACGATCAGCCGCGCATCGTCTCCCGTTTCGGCGATGAGGGCGAGCATAGGGTGGTCGCCGCCAAAATGCTGGCCAGCACGCTGCACGGCCTGCAAGGCACCCCCTACATCTATCAGGGGGAGGAGATCGGCATGACCAACCCCGGCTATCAGCACATCGACGACTATCAGGATGTGGAGAGCCGCAACATCTTCGCCATCAAGCAGGCTGAAGGGATGAGCGAGGCCGAGATCCTCGCCATTCTCGGCGCCAAGTCCCGGGACAACTCGCGCACCCCGATGCAGTGGAGTGCCGCCCCCAACGCCGGTTTCACCAGCGGGACGCCCTGGCTCAAGCCAGCCGCCAACTACCCCGAGATCAACGCCGAGGCGGCGCTCGCCGACCAGCACTCGGTGTTCTGGTACTATCGGGATCTCATCGCCCTTCGCAAGGCGCACCCCATCTTCACTCAGGGGGATTATCAGGAGCTGCTGACCGGGCACCCGCAGATCTGGGCCTATGCCCGCCGCGCCCACGGTCAGACCCTGCTGGTGGTGAGCAACTTCTACGGCGAGCCGGTGGAGTTTGCCTTGCCTGCCGAGCTGCAAAGCGGGGAGGGGCGACTGCTGCTTGGCAACTACCCGGATAGCCCGGCCCGCCCGCAATCCTGCAAGCTGCGCCCTTACGAATCCCTGATCTGGCTGATGGAGCAGTGATGACTGACGCAACAACAGTGCAGCGGCCCGCCGTGCGTGGCCCCGAGTGGCAAAAGATGGTGGCGGGAGCGCCCTATGATGCAGGGGACCCCGAACTGCGGGCTGCGCGGGAGCAGTGCCGCGCCCTGCTGGGAGAACTGAACCGGGAGCGAACCGATGCCCCTGGCTGGGATGAGCGCCTCACCCGCCTGCTGGGTGGCCGCGCAGAACGCTGTTTCATCACGCCCCCCTTCTTCTGCGACTATGGCGCCAACATCTTTGTCGGCGAGAATTTCTACGCCAATTTCAACTGCACCATCCTGGATGTGTGCGAGGTACACATAGGCGACAACGTGCTGCTGGCCCCCGGAGTGCAGATCTACACCGCTACCCACCCGGTGGCGGTAGCGCCGCGCATCAAGGGGGTGGAGTTCGGCAAGCCGGTGCGTATCGGCAACAACGTCTGGATTGGGGGCAGCGTCGTCATCTGCCCGGGCGTCACCATAGGGGACAACAGCGTCATCGGGGCGGGGTCCGTTGTCACCAGAGACATTCCGGCAGGCGTGGTGGCGGTCGGCAATCCCTGCCGGGTCTTGCGCCCCATGACGGCAGAGGAGCTGGCGCCCGGAGAACCTGGCTGACACAGAAGGGGCAGGCCGTACCTGCCCCTGTTCGTTTCCCTGACGGCGCTCCCGCAATGCCGGCAAGGCTTCGGCGCAACCCCCTCTTTACCCGGGCAGCAGGGCGCCGCAACGCTTGTGCTGTCCCATGACCACCAGAGTCTTGAAACTGCGTACCTGATCCCTGGCATGGAGCACCCGACGGGTGAACTGCTCGTAACTTTGCATGTCCCTGGCGGCCACTTGCAGCACGAAGTCCTGCTCCCCCGTCACATACCAGAGATCCATCACCTCGGGTTCCCGCTGCAGGCTGGCGATCATCTCATCGACGATGCGGCCATGATCCCGCTCCAGGGTCACCAGCACCAGCATGGTGATGGGCCAGCCCATGGTGGACGGTGCCACCAGCGCCACTTCCCGCTCGATGAGACCGGACTCCCGCAAGGCGCGGACGCGGCGGTAGCAGGCTGGGGCGGAAAGACCGACCCTGTGGGCCAGCTCCGGCGTGGGCAGACGGGCATCCTGTTGCAGCTCGGCGAGGATGAGCAGATCAAATTTGTCGGTCATGGGGTTCATTAGATAAAAATTATCGCACAAGGCCAGTATTAGACCGGTTTTACCCAAGTCTCCAGATATATTTTACTGCCCATCGTCCTGCTCGGTATCAATACCATGCAACCCAATCCCAATGCCCTCTCCTCTCTTCTGGCCGTCCTGCTCGCCATGCTGTCGATCACCCTCGGCGCCTCCCTGGCCAAATCCCTGTTTCCCCTGCTCGGAGCCGCAGGCACGACCCTGCTCCGGCTGGGGTGCGCCGCCCTCCTTCTCTCCCTGGTGTTTCGCATCTGGCGTGTCCCCCTCGACCGACGCACCCTGCTGGGCGCCATCCCCTACGGCCTGTCGCTTGGGGCCATGAACCTGCTCTTCTATCTGGCCATCGCACGCATTCCCCTCGGCGTAGCCCTGGCCATCGAGTTCATCGGCCCCCTGACGGTGGCCCTGCTCTCCTCACGCCACCGGGCAGACTTCATCTGGCTGATACTGGCCATCGCCGGGCTGCTGCTGCTCTTGCCCCTGCGGGCAACACAGCAGGCCATCGATCCCCTGGGTGCAGCACTGGCTCTCGGGGCTGGCCTCTTCTGGGGGCTCTATATGCTCACCGGAAAGCGGGCAGGAGCCTTGCTGGGCGCACAGGCTCCGGCGCTGGGCATGTGGGTGGGCACCCTGCTGGTATTGCCCTTCGGGCTGGAGGGTGCGATCGAGGCGTCATTCACCGTCCCCGTGATCCTCACCATCATCGGGGTGGGGCTGCTCTCGAGCGCCATCCCCTACTCTCTCGAGATGTTTGCCCTACGCCGCCTTCCCCTCAAGAGCTACGGCATTCTCACCAGCGGTGAACCGGCCATGGGAGCCTTGATGGGACTGGTATGGCTGGGCGAACAATTGCCCCCGTCCCAATGGCTCGGGATAACCGCCATCATCGCCGCCTCCATGGGCACCACCTGGCAGGCGGGTCGTCGACAAGCCGGCTCCGCCTGAACCAAAAAAAATCGGGGCCGGCGATGACCGGCCCCGGGGATGGCACGAGAGCGTCAGGACGAGTAGTCGTAACAGCGTTTGAGCTCGCCGAAGTCATAGAAGAAGCTGCCCACCGCAATGGGGGCGCAACCTGCCTTGAAGGCGAGCTCCTTCTCGTTGTAAAGCATCTTCACCAGCACCCGGCCGGCCTCGTTGCGGTAGACATCCCACTGGATGTTGGCCGCATAGGGAGAGACCCAGCCGCCACGCCATTCGTTGTTTTCCTGGCTCATCAGCACGCCGGGCTGGGCGCTCTGGCGGCTCCCTTCCAGCTTCATCAGGGCCGCCAGCGGGATCAGGGTCTCCGCATGTGCAAAGCGCAGCTTGGCGACATGCTCACCCGCCTCTTCCACCACCTGGGTCTGAACCTCGTTGAAGAGGCCGTCAAGCAGGGGCTGGGCCACGGCGTAGGTGGCGCTCTGGCTGGCAACACTCGGCCCCTTCTCGTAGAAGTCCTCGGCATCGGAAAGGTAGGAGAACCAGGCAGACTCCTCTGGAGTGATGAACTGCTCGAGATCCCAGGACCCGCCTTGTGCCTGCGCCTCCCGGATCATCCCCGGGCCGATGATGAAGAGGTTGTAGAGCATGAGGGCGGCGTCCACCTCGTCGCGCACATGGGTCTTGCCGCCGTCTTCCGGATTCACCGCCACGTAATCCACCCCGGCGGCCAGCTCGTCGACGAAGGCCTTGCTGTAGAGACGCTCGAGCATCTCGCGGGCCATCACCCGGGTCCTGGGCAGGGCCTTGAGCGCATCGAGGGCCTCGGTCAGCTCGGGAGCGGGAGCCACCCCGTTGTCTTCGTCCCCGACAAAGGCCTGATAGGCCTGGAAGGTGGGCAGATACCGGGTGTACTCCCCCTGCGGCTCGGTCTTGTGGAAGTAGAGCTCGAACTTGTTGCGCAGCCCCTTGTCGATCTCGGAAGGGTTCTCCTGGCTTACGTAACAGTCGGGGCTGTCGGTCACCAGAGAGACCCGTTTGGCCAGGCTCTGCATGAAGAAGTAGGCGCTTTCGTTGGCGCGATCCTTGCCCGATGTCTCGACCTTGAGGCAGAGGGGAGTCGATTCAGTGGCCAGCAGGGTGGGCAGCCGTTCGGCGAGCCGGGTCGCCAGGTTGGCGTGCTCCTCCTTGCCGAGCGCACTCAGCAGGCCATAGCCGAGGGTCTGGTTGGCGGCCGTGACGGCGTCCACCTTGGCGCCGAGCAGTTGGCCCAGCTCGGTCAAGGCACCCTGTCTCGCGGCCTCCTCCCACACCAGCTTGGTCAGCACATCGTATTTGGGGCTGGACAGCGAGCGGGAGCCATGGCGTGCCACCAGTTCGGTGAAGACGGGACTAAAGCCTTCAGGGGCAACCTCATAGCTGTTCATTGCCTGACGGGCGGCATAGACCGCCTTGGTGCTGTATTGATAGTCGCCGACGGCAGGCGAGGAGGAGTCGTTGCCCGAATTGCAGCCGCTCAGCAGGGTGGCCGCCACGCAGGCGGCAAGGGAAGAGACGCGAAACATAGTCATCCTTGAACCAGTGTGAAAATGAAGCCGCACAGTACGCACCGGATGTGACAATCTGGTGTCAGGTCTGGGACATGCACCTCTCTCCGGAAGGGTGACTCCCCTCCAACCCGTCTATGTCCCCCCACAAAACATCATTCATATTTTTTGAACGTGTAGGCCAGTTTATCTCGCTAACAATGACCGGGTGAGGCGCTTAATATTCACGCATCGCTTAGGCAGGAGCGCCAAGCCGCAAAACAATTGGTCGTTCATGGCAGTCCCCCATACACATAGGTGACAAACATCCGTGACAAAACAACACACCATTTGAATGACCTCTTGCAAGGATGCATTGATGCAGGCCTGTCAGGCCTTGCCAATGACATAAAAACCAAGAGAGTGAATGAACATGAAAAACGTGATCAAGATGCTGGCCGTTGCAGGCCTGATGAGCGCCGGTGTTGCCCAGGCTTCCGTCCCCGCCGACTTCAACGCCACCCCGGGTGTGCTGTTCGTGAACTGGCATGCCAGCGCCGCCATGGCCGGCAAGGCCAACCCCATGCTGGAGGTGCGCGATGAATCCGGTGATCTGGTGGCCTCCGTCCACGCCAACCTGATGGGTACCCAGCAGGTACAGATCCCGAGCCGCGCCCAGGGCAACCTGACCGTCAGCCTCGGCGATCAGAGCAGCGATTACCGCATCCCGTTCGGCATCGGCAGCGGCAATCCCCGCTGATCAACGCAGACGACTTCCCTCCCGGGTCTGGCAAAGACACGCCGACCAGGCGAGAGATCAACGACAAGGGCGCCATCAAGGCGCCCTTGTCGTCGTTGCCGTCGGCATACACGGCTACTGGGTGAAGACGGGACCGAAGCCGGATCCCCACAGGATGGCCGTGGCAGCCAGCACGCAGACCAGCAGCACCAAGCCGACCGTCACCACTGAGCTGGCGTAGATGAATCCCTGCTCCTTGGTGATGTGCATCAGGATGGGCACGCCGATATAGAGCAGGTAGACGGAATAGGTCAGCCCGACCAAACCGATGAGCATCACGAACCAGAGATGCGGGAAGAAAGCGGAGAAGCCCACCATGAAGAGTGGCGTGGAGGTGTAGGCCGCCAGCTCCAGCGAGGTCGTGTAGCTGGGATCCGAGCCGAAGGTATGCCCCATCCAGTGCACCAGATAGGAGAGTGCCAGCACGCCGATGATAAGGGTCACGTACATGGCGACCGACAGCTTGAATGCGCTGTTGGCGGTCAGGGTGATGGGATCGCCGACCCCGATGCTCCAGCCGATGTGAACGGCGGAATAGTAGGCGCAGATGGGAGGGATAAGGGCCACGAGCAGGATGTGAGTCAGACTGTTTCTGAAGCTGTCGTGCCGCTCGTCTATGGTATGCCATTCGGTGTGGGGATGGGCATACAATCCCCATAAGTGATTCAATATCATAGCGTTATTCCTTCTCTACATCGGTGGTTGGCGGATCGATACCGGGCTTTCTCCTCTGATTGCGTCATGTCCGGGCGCTGGTGGCGCCATCGCTTGCCATGGCATGCGATGACTTTAAATAAAGTCGCTCCACCGCCGCTGCGTCAAGCGAGGTCGCCGGGCCAGCCGGGAGGGATGGGAAGACAGCAGGAGGGCACCGGAGGCGGGCACTGATGGCACCCGCCGTCGGCGCTCCCGTCAATACTGCTTGGTTTTCGAGGCAAAACCCGCGAGGAAGAGACCGGTCAGGAACATGCCGCAGAAGGCTTCGATGGCCGACAGCAGTTGCAGCGGCGAGGAGGTCTGGGAGATGTCCCCATAACCCAGGGTCACGAAGGTGACGATGCTGAAATAAAGGGAGCGTCCCAGATGGCCGTGGGTTGCAGACTCCGGTGCGAGGAAATAGGTCAGGGTCGCCAGCAGGATCACCCCCATCGACATCAGCAGGCTTCTGATGGGACGCTCCCCAAACCCCCAGGTGATGAAGCTGATGAACTTGCCCGCGCACTTGAGATAGCACAGCAGGGAGAGCCAGCACTTCGTCATCGGACCGCTGCGCAACCAGCGCTCCCGGAACAGCTCCCGCGGGCTCGCCAGGGACTTCATCTCGTGCAGCTTCTCCTTGTAGTAGCACTCGCCGGCATCGACGGTGTCACCCACGCTGGAGAAGAGGCGCTTGGCATTGCGATAGAGTTTGCTCGCCTCGTTGTGGTCGATCCGCCCATTGTCGTTGTAGACCACCTCCACCTTGTCCAGGTTGGTGTGCTCCATGGTGGCATCGAAGTTCTTGGCGCTGACGCTGAAGTTTTTCAGCACCGCCCGGGAGGAGTGGAAGCGGATCTCCTCGCACTCTATGGTGAAGTCCTGAAAGACCCCGTCCTCCAGCGCCAGCTCCCGCTTCTTGGCCCAGGCCCTATGGTCCCACAGCAGGGAGTCGAACAGATCGAGCCCGATCACCCCGCCATTGACCCTGACCCCCTTGGCCGAGCAGTGCCACAGATAAACCTTGGAGTTGTTGACGGCCCCATCGAGAGAGAGCTCGTCGAGACAGGTGAAATCGAGCAACCGGCCGGAGATGATGGGGCTTTTGAGGGCAACACCGCCGATGTTGAGCAGACGATGCTTGCCCAGCACCTGGGCCTCCCCCTTGTTGTTCTCCGAGACCGAGAGCAGGCTTTGCACCCGTTTCACCTCGTCATTGCCATGTTTTCCCGCCAGCCACATGCTGTAAGGCTCGAAACGGGTCTCCGAGCGGATGAGGCCGCTCTTGCGCAGGGATTCCAGTGCACTCGAGGCGCTCTCATACAGGCGGACCTTGTCGTCGCTCATGTAGACACAAAGGCTCAGCACGCAGCGGGAGCTGATGAAGCGGGCGATGCCGATCTGGAAGATCACACTTTTTTCTATCTTCTGCTCCGCCATCCAGTCGTCGAAATGGGGCAGCGACGCCACCAGCAGCGCCCAGATACGGGGATAATCGTTCTCACGCCGCCACTCGTTGAATTGCTCGGGGGAAAGCTGCCAAAGCTCTGTTGCATTCATAGATGACCTCAGTAATGGAGATGTTCTCGTCGGTGATTCTCTGTCAAGTGCAACCAATAGAAGCGAGCTTACAACAGCAACGAATGGCCCCTAAGAATCAGGAGAAAAAAGTTAACCATTTGAAAAAAATGCATAAATGCTTTCTCACACACCAAAAAATGAACGCTCAGAGATAAAAAAAACTCCCGACCGGGAGCTTTTTCTATGGGCAGTACGCGATGGCGTTACGCCTCCAGGCTGATGCCGATGTTGGAGACGCCGTCCTGGGCCGCGAAGGCGCGGATGGCAAGGATGCGGTCGCTGTCCCGTTCATGGGCCACCCGTTTGAGCAGTTCGACCTGGAACTCCAGCTCCGCCTCCATGTACTCGTGCTCATAGAGCTCATCATCGCTGAGATCCCGCTCTTCCAGCATCTCGATGAAGCCGGCGACCGTGCCGACAGACGCATGGCTGGCGTCGTTGGCCTCTTCCCCCACCCGGCAGATCACCGAGTTATAGGCACAACCCAGCGCCACGCAGGCGTCCAGTGCCGGATAGGCGCCGTAGGATTCAAACTTGCGGGGATCGGGAATGTAGACTTCAAACGCTTCCAGAATGGCACCAAGATTGACGCGGGATCCCTTGACCGTCAGGTAGTTCCACATCTGATCCAGCGCGTGACGGAATGCCCTCGCATCCCCGAAACCGGAAGCCTGGGTAAAGAGCACATAGTTGGGGTACATGCGCTCTGCCAGCGCCAGGGTATAGACGGTTTGCTGCCAGGGCTGCAGCTCGGCCAGTCGCTTATAAAACTTGTCACCAAACACTGGAGTCGGATCCTTTGCAAAATGTGGGGCAGATTGTAGCCCACGAGGGCCCCGTCTAAAAATGAAAAAGCGCCCTGCTCGACTATCTTGCCCGATCAACTGGGGTAAGATGGAGACAGCATCCCTCTCGCCTTGCCATAAACACGATAAGGAACAAGAGTATGAGCCAACGTACCCTGCTGCTGTTGAGTCAGGACAACAGCCACTATGAACGCCTGCTCAAGGCGGCCCATCTTCCCCATCTGCACATTCTTCGGGCCGACAATCAGGCCGAGGCCGAACAGCTTATCGGTGACGCTCATATCCTGATGGCCGAGCCTGCCCGGGCCAAGCCGCTGCTGGCCAAGGCCGGCAAGCTCAGCTGGCTCCAGTCCACTTATGCCGGGGTCGACGTGCTGCTGGACGCCAGTTGCCGCCGCGACTACCTGCTCACCAATGTCCGCGGCATCTTCGGCCCCTTGATGAGCGAGTATGTGTTCGGCCATCTGCTCAGCCTGACCCGCCAGTTGCCACTCTATCGCGAGCAGCAGCAGCAGGGCGTCTGGCAGAGCCATCCCTATCAGGGCTTGAAGGGAAAGACGCTGCTGCTGCTCGGTACCGGCAGCATAGGGCAGCATATCGCCCACACCGGAAAGCATTTTGGCATGAGGGTGCTCGGCATCAGCCACAGTGGCCGTGAGCGTGCCGGGTTCGATCAGGTGTACCAGTTGCCGGCTCTCAACAAGATGCTGGCCCAGGCCGATGTCATCGTCAGCGTGCTGCCCGCCACCCGCGAGACTCGCCACCTCTTCACCGCCGAACGCTTCGGCCACTGCAAACCGGGCGCCATCTTCTTCAACGTCGGTAGAGGCAATGCCGTCCATGAGGGGGATCTGCTGGCGGCACTGCAAGCCGGCAAGCCCGCCATGGCGGTGCTCGATGTGTTCGAGCAGGAACCCCTGCCCGCTGACAGCCCGCTCTGGCACCAACCCAATCTCATCGTGACGCCCCACAACAGCGCCTACAGCTTCCCGGAAGATGTGGCCCAGATCTTCATCCGCAACTACATCCGCTTCATCGATGGTCAGCAGCTGGACGGCAGGATCGACTTTGACAAGGGTTATTGAAGCCGTTCTGCAATGAAAAGGCCCCGCCAGTTGGCGGGGCCTTTTTCGTCAGGAGGGAGCCGTTCAGCCCGCCTCCATCTCTTTGCGGTAGCTCTTCACCTTGGCGAGGAACTGACGCTTGTCCTTGCCGGAGAGCGGCTCCGCCATCGGCAGCTTGATCTTCATGGGATCCACCGGGCGGTTGTTGATGCGTACTTCGTAGTGCAGGTGAGCACCGGTGGAGCGGCCCGTGTTGCCGGAGAGGGCAATCTTGTCACCCATCTTCACCTTCTGGCCCGGCTTGACCAGCAGCTTGCTCAGGTGCAGATAACGGGTCATCAGGGTACGGCCGTGCTTGATCACGACATAGGTGCCTGCCAGCGGGTGGCTGGTTGCCTTGAGGACCACACCGTCACCGGTCGCCATGATGGGCGTGCCTACCGGCAAGGCAAAGTCGGTTCCCTCATGGGGCCGGACCTGCCCGGTAATGGGATGACGGCGATTCGGGTTGAAACTGGAGCTGACCCGGTAACGGCTGTGAGTCGGATAACGGCGGAAGCCGCGCTCCAGGCTGTTTGCCTGACCGTCATAATAGTTGCCATCTTCCGACAACCAGGCTGACACGGCCTTGCCCTGGCTGAACACCTCGACCCCCAGCAACTGGGTATTGCCCGTACTCTTGCCGTCGACCGTCTCCTGACGGACCAGCACCTTGAACTTGTCACCCTTTTTCAAATCCTTGGCGAAGTTGAGGCGCCACTGGAACAGGTTGGCAATCTTCTGGATATGGTTGGCCGGGATACCGGCATTGCGGGCGCTGACGTAGAAGCTGCCGTTGATGACACCGTCATAGCTCTTCTGCTGCCACTCTACCTCTTCATTGAGCATGTTGGCGCTATAGGTGTCGTCGGTACGCTCCAGCACCAGGGTCTGCTTGATGTTCAGGCGGATCTTCAACTGCTGCAGAATGTTGTCCTGATCGATCAGCAACTCGATGGTCTGACCGGGTTTGAGACGCGCCAGGTTGTTCTTGGCATCCGCATCCAGCACCTTGTAGAGGGTGGTGGTGGACAGCCCCAGGTTGTTGAAGATGGTGGTCAGGTTCTCGCCGTTGCGAACCCGGTAATCTTGCCATTGAGGCGTGGCATCGGCCGGGATGTCGTCTTCGGGAGCGGCTGACTCGACCAGCTCGTGATCCGGAATGTCGTTGAAGTCGGTGTTGTCTTCGTTGGTTGCGGTGCCCGTGGTGGCGATCGGCAACTCCAGACGCAGTGGCCGCTCCAGGATGTCACCGGGAGCTGGCAATACGGCTACCGCTGACAGCGTCATGGCCGTGAGCAATAGCATGGCATAGAAATGCTTGCGGGGAACCGGGGGTTCCCAATTGGCAGCCTGGGCTACCAAGGGACGGAGACGTTTCATCCGCTATCCTGTTATTAGATCTAAGGGTGGTGGTTGTGGGTCTGTTTTTATGAGTTTTTATTATGAAAACCGAATATCTGGCTTTTAGACCTAAATACTTACAAAAAGTTCATAGCTCCATGCACGAAACTCACATTTTATGCATAACCTTCCAGCATGGGCAGAAATGATCGTCATTTTCAGCCATTTTTTTCTATTTTTAAGAACCAAGTCCGGTTGTGGTGCTCTCCGGCCCAGAAAATGTTGCAAAAACATCTCCATGGAGTGGGTATGTCATTGGCAAAATTGTTAAATGTAATCATCCTAATCCTCTTCACCATCGGCGCCGCGCTGCTGCTCGTGCTGGAGATCACCACGGTACGACAGTCTATTCTCGACCAGATGTCGGCCAACCTTGAAACCGCCATCACCGCACTGGGGCTGGTGCTGCAGGGCACTCTGCTCAACGATGACAAGGTCCTTGCCGAGACCATAGTGAACGCCATGTTCGACGGAGGCTTCGTCAACTCCGTCGTTCTGCTGGATCCGGATGGCCAGGTGCTGTTCCAGAAGGTGTTCCACACCGCACAGCAAAATGTTCCAGGCTGGCTCCCCTCAGTTATCGACATGCCACCGGTCAAGATTGAGCAGGAGTTGACCGACGGCTGGCGCATTCTCGGTACCCTCACGCTCGAGGGACACAAGGGTTACGCCTACCAGCATCTGTGGAACGCCATCAGTCGTACCGGACTTGCGCTGCTCGCCGGCCTGCTGGTGTTCAGCCTGGTAATCACCTGGGTGTGCCGCCTGCTGCGCCCCCTCGAACAGATCAGTCTGCAACTGGCCCGAATCCGCAAACGCCAGTTCAGCGGCAACCTGCCAACCCCGTGGCTTCGCGAATTGCAGGAAGTCGTTGTCTCCATCAACCAGCTGGTCTCTGAACGCAAGCGGGACCTGCTGCAACAGCGGCTCAAGATCACCCAGCTTGGCAAGCACGACGCTCTCCCGACCCACCAGAAGCTCGTTGGGCTGGTCGACACCGATGGCAACACCTATCAGCAGCATTTCTTCTCCACTCAGGGGAGTATCAGGCTCTACAGCCGCCTGCTACCCAAGCACCCCCCCACCACGGACAGTTCGCCGGATGAAATTCGGGGGCTGCTCAACGACTGGCTGACTCAGAAGGCGGAAGGGCTCCAGCTGCCTCTCAGCCTGCTCGGCCACCCAGACTGGGCGCAGTTTGCCCCCGTGCTGACCAGCGCTCGTGGTAAGACGCTGGACTGGCGCTGGGATCTGGCGATCTTCCCCCCCCTGGCCGAGGAACGACTGACCGCACTCCAGTCCCAGGGGATTGAGCTGGCATTCAGCAACATCCCGATGAACAACGACAATCTGGCCAGGCTCGACCCCATCAGACCTGTCTTCATCAGTTGCCAGCTCACCCAGTCCCCCCTTTATTGGAACCTGCTCTCCCAATGCCTCCATGCTTCCGGCTACACCTTGCTGGCGGAAGCCGGCGACGTAAGCGATGTGGACATGCTGCGCAGTTGGGGCATCGATGGTTATGCCACTCAGGAGAATGCATCATGAGGATCCCGCTGCTGCTGCTCGCCCTGCTGTGGCAACCGACCCTGCACGCGACCACCATGACCATAGGCACAGGGGGGGAGCAAGGCATCTATTATCAGGTCATCAAGGAGTTCTGCAGACTGGCCAAAAAAAGTGACCCCACGATGCCCTGCAAACTACAGGCCAGCTCCGGGTCCATCGAAAATCTCCGCCAGCTGAAAACGGGAGAGGTACCCTATGCGCTCGTCCAGTCCGACTGGCTCTATCAGGCCAGCCAGGGCACCGGGCCTTTCGCTGCCCAGCCACAACCCGAGCTGAGGGCGCTCTTTGCCACCCACGCCGAACCTTTCACCATAGTGGTGCGAGCCGATGGGGATATCACCACCCTGGAGCAGCTCAAGCTGGCCCCCATCGACATGGGCCTGAAGAGTTCAGGGACTCGTCAAACGGCATTGGCCCTGTTCAATGTTCTGGGCGCAAAGGAGCAAGATCTCGATTTGAAGAGCGTCGCCAATCTCTCCGAAGCGTTGTGCAATAAACAGATCGATGCCTATGGCCTTGTCATGGGTCATCCCAACCGCATCGTGCTGGACACCGCCAAGCGCTGCGCCGTGCGCTTCCTGGCGATCGAGGGGCCCGTAAGGGACCAGCTGCTCAAGGGGGTCAGGTATTATCAGCGCAGCCAGGTGCCGGCACGCATCTACCCGGGCAACCTCAAGGCAACCCCCACCTTCGCCATCGCCGCCACCCTGGTGACCAATGCCGCCACTCCCGATGACGAGGTCTATCGGCTGACCCGGGCCATGCTGAGTCAGCAAACCAGTTTCAACGAACAGACCTATGGCTATGCGAACCTGTTTCACAAGGCGCGCAACAAAATAGGCCCGGTGCTGAGTGTCGAACAGCATCCGGGCGCGGGAAAATATTTCGAGGAGTTGAAGGCGGCGGGCAAGTTATAGCTGGCGACGGGGGGAGCGCAAATGCTCGCTGGAGAAGCGGCTCTGCATCGAGGTCCACTGGGCCAGGCGATCGGCACTCCCCGCCAGGGTTCCCTCGCGACGGGATTTCATGATCCAGATGCTTTTGGCATCGAAACTGTAAACCGGCTGCAGATCATTGCGCTTGCTCCCCGGCAGGATGCGGCCATTGATGTTGTCCAGCACCAGGGGATCTGACTTGATGGTCGGGAAGTACAACGTCACCATGTGGAATTGGTTGTAACGAATTGCCTTCACATAGGCCAGCCGCAGCTTCTTCTCGTCGACCCCCAGCTCCATCAGGGTATAGTACTTGGCGATGCTGTAGTCCTCGCAATCCCCTCCTCTCGCCCCGATGAACTCCAGCGGATTGGCCCAATAATCATCATCCCCCCACAGTCTGGGATCCTCGCTGTAGGTCAGGTTGTTGAAGTAGTTGTTCACCAGCTCCAGCTTCTGCTGGTCCGTCGTTCCGGCTCTTGGCGTCAGCAGACGAGAGAAGGCCTCGGACCGCTGGATCGCTCTGGCGCCATAGACCGCCTGCATTTTTGCCCTGAGTTCCGGGCTGGCGATGTGTTCGGAAAGACCGGATGCCTGTATGCCGGATCCCAGCAGGGTCAGCGTGCAGGCAGAGACGAGCAACCATTTCATGACTGACACTCCATATCAGATGCTGGAGGTCAGTATAGTTGGCCGCGCCGCCTCTATCGTCAATGTCGGGCAAGGCCTAGCGGCACTGGGCGAAGGCATCCGCCAACTGCTGCATGAATTGCGGATAACCGTCCGGACCGAGCGGCACCTGCTCGCCGACTTCGTCCAGCAGCAGCACCTTGGCCCCGGTATTACGGGCAACCGACTCGATCACCGCCGGGGAGAACTGCGGCTCGGCGTAGATGCAGCTCGCCTTTTTCTCTTCCAGCGCCTTGCGGATGTCAATCAGCGTCTTGGCTCCCGGGCGACGCTCCGGGCTCACGGTGAAGTGTCCCTTGGAGCTCATGCCGTAGTGACGCTCCCAGTATCCATAGGCTTCGTGGAACACGAAGTAGCCCTTCTGATCCACCGCGTTCATCTGCACGGCGATCACCTTGTCCAGGGCGTCAACCTTGCCCTCGAAGGCCGCGAGATTGGCGGCATAGCGCGCCTGGTTGGCAGGATCCAGCTTGCCCAGTTCGGTCGCGATCGCCTCGGCAATCACCTTGGCCTGGGTTGGACCCAGCCAGATGTGGGGATCCACCCCTTCGTGGTGGTGCCCTTCATGGCCCTCGTCGTGCGAGCCGTGGTCGTGGGCGGCATGGTCATGATCCTTGTCATCATGGTGATGATCGTCATGTTCCCCCTGGGTCGCATAGTTGTACAGCGGCATGCCGGGAACCTGGGTCAGGGTCAATACATGAGGATGCTGGGCCAGGGGTTTGGCCATGAAGCCTTCCAGCTCGGGACCGACCCACACCACCAGATCGGCCTCCTTGATATTGCGCATGTCGGAAGGGCGCAGGGAAAAATCGTGGGGCGACGCACCGGTGGGCAGCAGCACCCCGGGCTCGCTCACACCATCGGTGATCGCCGCCGCGATGAAGCCCAGGGGTTTGATGGTGGTCAGCACCTCGAGGGCACGGACAGGCAGACTCACCGCCATCAGGGCAGTGATCAGAGCAAGAATTCGCATAGAGGTCTCGTCAGGGTGTGTGTGTGTGATAATATAACAAACCAACGTCGCTGTTATATTATAACTCTCACAGGCTGTAAACCCCGGAGCTGTCATGACCCAACTGGTGGAGCTGAAAGAGGTCTGTCTCTCATTTGACGGACGACTCGTGCTCGACAAGGTCTCCTTTACCCTGAACAAAGGCAAAATCACCACCCTGGTCGGCCCCAACGGGGCGGGCAAGAGCACCCTGAGCAAGCTGGTGCTGGGCTTGCTCAGCCCAGATTCGGGGGACATCGTTCGCCGCCGCGATCTGCGGGTCGGCTATGTACCCCAGCGCCTCTATCTGGACCCCACCCTCCCCCTGACGGTGCGCCGCTTCCTGCAACTTGGCAAGAACAGCCGCCTCTCCATCGAGGAGGCGCTCAATCGGGTCGGTGCGCAGGAGCTCTTGGACAACCGGATGCAGAAGCTCTCCGGTGGCGAGATGCAGCGGGTACTGCTGGCCCGCGCCCTGCTGGTCAAACCCGAGCTGCTGGTGCTGGACGAACCGGTGCAAGGGGTAGATATCACGGGCCAGATCGAGCTCTATGCCCTCATCAGCCAGCTGGCCGCCGAGTTCCACTGCGCCGTGCTGATGGTCTCCCACGATCTGCACCTGGTGATGGCCAGCACTCACGAGGTGATCTGCCTCAATCGCCACGTCTGCTGCCACGGCGAGCCGGAGAGCGTGGCCCGCCACCCGGAATTTGCCCGCCTGTTCGGGCGACCGGAGCGGGAGGTGCTGGCGGTCTATACCCACCATCACCACTGCGATGGCGAACACCATCATCATGAACCGCAGGCTCCCGTCATCCGCCTGCCCTCTCGCAACAACTAGGATCTTCACGTGGACAGCTTTCTGTTATACGCCCTCGCGGCCGGACTCGGCATCGCCCTGCTGGCCGGGCCGCTTGGCAGCTTCGTGGTGTGGCGCAAGATGGCCTATTTTGGCGACACCCTCTCCCATGCCTGCCTCTTCGGCATCGCCCTCGGTATCCTGCTGCAGGTGGACCTCACCCTGGCGGTCGTGGTCTGCTGCCTCGCCATGGCAATGCTGCTGGTCATCATGAGCCGCAACCAGCAGGTCGCCACCGACACCCTGCTCGGCATTCTGGCCCACAGCGCCCTGTCGCTGGGTCTGGTCACCCTGAGCTTCATGGACAACGTGCGGGTGGATCTGATGGCCTACCTGTTTGGCGACCTGCTCTCGGTGCAGCCCATGGACCTGCTCTGGATCTACGGCGGCGGCGCCCTGGTGCTGCTCACCCTGTGGCGGCTCTGGGATCCCCTGCTCTCCATGACCATCTCAGAAGAGCTGGCCCGGGTGGAAGGGGTGCGGGTGGATGTGCTGCGCTGCGTGCTGATGTTGCTGATAGGCCTGGTCATCGCCGTGGCCATGAAGTTCGTCGGGGCGCTCATCATCACCTCCTTGCTGATCATTCCCGCCGCCACCGCCCGCCGCTTCAGCCAGACTCCGGAGCAGATGGCCGGCTTTGCCGCCCTGACAGGCTGTCTCGCCGTGCTGGGGGGCCTTGCCCTCTCCTGGTATCAGGACACCCCGGCCGGTCCCTCGGTCGTAGTCTGCGCCACCACCCTCTTTGTACTGAGCCAGTTCAAGCGCACCTGACCTGCTCCTGATGGCCCTGGTCTCGCCAGTGCCATCAGGCCCTCCGAATCAGACTCCTGCGTCGTGGGCTGCGTCGTCCATTCTGCATAGGGCGCCCAGCCCGTTCAGACGCGCCTGAGAGGCTCGTTTTCCCCGGGTCTCAGGCTCGCCTGCGACTCCTGCCACAGCCACTGACGCAACCGGCTGATGGCGGGTTCATGGGCGCGCGAGCGCTTGAAGACGAAATAGAAGTTGTCGCCGGTCTCGAGGGCGTGCAGGGGCAGCCGCACCAGACGCGGATCCTCCGGCTGCAACATGTAGTCATTGATGAGTGCCATTCCCTGGTCCCAGTTCGCTGCCTCCAGCGCGAGCAGGATATGGCTGAAATGGTGCACCCTCGCCTCGGGGGGAATGGTTAGCCCCCCCATTTCGGCCCAGCGCCGCCAATCTTCCCCCTTCTCGCGGTAGATAGCCTGGATGGAGAGCAGCGGCAACTGCCACAGGGTGGCGGGCCACTCCCCTTCCACCTGCTGCCACATCCGGCGACTGCACACCGGCATCAGCCGCTCCCGATAGAGCAGATCGTGCATGTAGCCCGGCCCTTCGGGGGAGACGGTGATGAAACCGTCCGCCACCCTGTCGGAGAGCTCGGGATCTTCCGCCACCATCTCCAGGCTGAGATCCAGCTCGGGATAGAGCTGGCGCAGCCCGGCCAGGCGCGGTATCAGCCACTTCACCGCAAAGGAGCTGTAGACCGCGAGCCGCACCCGCATCTCGCCTCCCCCGCGCAACTGCTCGCTGCTCTGGGCAATCTGGACCAGCCCGGCGGCGATCCCCTCGAAATAGATCTCCCCCTGGGGCGTCAGGGAGAGCAGCCGCCCCTGGCGCAGCAGCAGCCGCTCCCCCAGAAAATCCTCCAGCAGACGGATCTGGTGACTGACCGCACTCTGGCTGACATTGAGTTCCAGAGCGGCGCGGGAAAAACTCAGCAGGCGGGCAACCACCTCGAAATATTGAACGGCGCGCAGGGGGGGCAGCTTCATTATCCAAATTTCTCATGCGTGATGATTTTTTATCATTTTACTGGATAACAGACCGCGGGCTACCCTCCCCTCATCTGAATCTGGAGGTGGTATGAATGCAGTCGGGATAGGCATCCTCTATCTGGTGCTCGGCAACATGGTGGCGGTCTTCTCCGATGCCCTGGTCAAGGTGCTGGAGCCGGACCAGCCCATTTTCCAGTTTGTCTTTTTCCGCCAGCTCTCCGCGGCCCTGCTGCTCGCCCCCTGGCTGCTCTGGTCCTGGCGGCGCAACCCGCCGGTAGCCCTCAAGTGGCACCTGCTGCGGGCCCACATCTGGGCCGTCGGCGTCTGCCTGATGGTGGTCGCCCTCACCCGGCTGCCGCTCGCCACCGCCAACGCCCTCTTCTATGCCGCCCCGCTGCTGATGGTGCCGCTCGCGGTCTGGCTGGCGGGGGAGGCACTCTCGCGCCAGAAGGTGCTGACGGCGCTGCTCGGCTTCGTCGGGGTGCTCATCGTGCTGCGCCCGACCGAGGTAAACTGGGCCGCCCTGGCGGCGCTCGGGGTGGCGCTCTCCCTGGCGGTCAACAACCTGCTGATCAAGCGCATCCCGCTCCAGCAGCCCATCGCCCAGACCCTGTTTTTCACCAATGTGCTGAGCATGCCCTTCATCCTGGCGCTGGCCTGGTGGGAAGGGGGCGAGTGGCAATGGCAGATGTGGTGGCCCGCCTTCGGCTCCTCGGCCCTCATCATGGTCTACGCGGGGCTGTGCGTGATGGCCTACCGCAAGGCGGAGGCGAGCAAAATCGCCTCGGCGGAGTACACCGGGCTGCTGATGGCGGTCGCCATCGGGGTCTGGCTGTTTGACGAACAGCCGGGGCTGCCGCTGCTGCTGGGGTGCCTGTGCATCATACTGCCGCTGGTCGCCATGGCCCGCAGCAAGCCCAAGCACCAGGCCGAGCCGGCGCTCTAGCCTGCCGGGTCAAGCAGGGGGGCGACCCGCTGCTGCAGATGGGGGATCACCCCCTGCTCGAACCAGGGGTTCTTCCTGAGCCAGAGGGTGTTGCGCGGGGACGGGTGCGGCAGCGGCAACCAGGCCGGGCCATAGTCCGCCCAGTGTCGCACCGTCTCGGTGAGCGATCCTTTCGCCGCCGCCCTCAGGTAGTAAGCCTGCGCATACTGGCCGATGAGCAGGGTCAGCTCGATGTTGGGCAGCAGCATCAGTACCTTGTCGTGCCAGGTGGGGGCACATTCCGGGCGCGGCGGCAGATCCCCCGACTTGCCCCTGCCGGGGTAACAGAGCCCCATGGGCATGATGGCGATGCGGGATTCATCGTAAAAGGTGGCCTTGTCCACCCCGAGCCACAAGCGCAGCCGATCGCCGGAGGGATCGTCCCAGGGGATGCCGCTGGCGTGTACCCGGGTGCCGGGGGCCTGGCCGATGATGAGCAGACGGGCGCGCTCGTTGCCGCGGATCACCGGCCTTGGGCCGAGCGGCAGGTGGGCCTCGCACAGGCGGCAGGCCCGGATCTGTTCAAACAGGGGATCGAGTCGGTTCATGGGCCCGATAGTACCAGAGTTTTCTCCCCGCTCCCGCTTGTGAAAGGGGCGGCGGATACTTATCATGCAGCCGCCATTGTTTAGTTTAATAAACGGAGAGAGATGAAGAACTGGATGGGCACCGGCAGCGCGGCCCTCTCATTCGTGCTGTGGGGCATGCTGCCCCTCTATTACCAGTTCATGCCCGAGATCAACATGTGGGAACTGCTCTCCCACCGGGTGCTCTGGTCCGTGCTGCTGCTGGGAGGCCTGCTTCTGCTCCTCGGCCATCGGGTACCCTGGGGGGCCCTGCGCGGCGATCCCCGGCAGCTCGGCCTTGTGCTGCTGGCGGGCCCCGTGATGTCCATCAGCTGGTGCATGTTCACCTGGTGCCTGACCACGGGCCAGGTGCTGGCCACCAGCCTCGCCTTCTTCATGACCCCGCTGTTCAACATCGCCTTTGCGGTGCTCTTCCTCAAAGAGAAGCTCACCCCGCAAAAACACCTGGCGGTGGCGCTCGCCCTGGCGGGGCTCGCCTACATGCTCTTCTCCTACGGCGAGCTGCCCTGGTTCTCCCTCGTGATGGGGGCCAACTTCGCCCTCTACGGCCTCATCAAGAAGAAGGTGAGACTGGACGCCGGTACCAGCCTCTATCTGGAGTCTCTGGTGCAGTTGCCCGTCGCCCTTCTCATCATCGGCTGGCTGACCTTGCAGGGCACCAGCCAGTTTATGGCCGGTGACTGGACCGAGCGACTGCTGCTGATGGGCAGCGCCCCCGCCACCCTGCTGCCGGTGGGGCTGTTCTGCTATGCGGTGGCGCGCACGCCCATGAGCACGGTGGGGCTGCTGCAATACATAGAGCCGAGCCTCGCCTTCCTGCTCGCCCTCTTCTGGTTTGGCGAGATCCCGGATCCGGTGAAATCCGTGGGCTTTGCCTTCGTCTGGGCCGGCCTGCTGGTGAGCCTGCTGCCCCTGCACCGGCTTGGGCGCCAGCGGGCCAGGTGGCGCACCTCGTGACCCTCGCCACCCCCACTCCCTCCCGCTGGTTTGTCTATCTGGTGCGCACCGGCGCGGGCGCGCTCTATGCGGGGATCAGCACGGATCCCGAGCGGCGACTGCGTCAGCACCAGAGCGGCAAGGGGGCCAGAGCCCTGCGCGGCAAGGGGCCCCTCTCCCTGGTATGGCAGCAGGAGGTCCCCGGCAAACGCGAGGCGCTGCGCCTCGAGTACCGCCTCAAGCAGCAGAGCAAGGCGTTCAAGGAGCGCCTGGTACACGAACCGGCGCTGTGGCATGGCTGGAGCCTTTCCTGGCTTGCCAACCCGCACACCGACCCTGTGTCGCCCCCATAAAAAGGGCCACTGCAAGCAGTGGCCAAGGAAGGATGCGAAATCAGGGAGGCTTAACGGTAGGTGTTCGACTGCTTGCGCCTGTTGCTGAGTAGCCAGCACACCACCAGCACCACCAGCAACCAGGGCGCCAGCTTGATGATGAGGGCAAACATGCCGGCCAGGGCGCCAAACAGCACGAAGACCCCGCTCACCAGCAGCATGGCCAGCACGGTGAATCCGGTCAGCGCCATGCCGATCAGCACCAGGATCAAGACGATAAATTCCAGCATGTTGTGCTCCTCACGGGCTTGCACTTGCCGACGGGGCGATCCGGAGATCACCCCAGCCAGCGTTGAAGTTCACGGCGGGGAGGCATGACGAGCACCCCCACCAGATAGAGCGCCAGGGCGAGCGGCGGCATCAGGATCAGGGCGAGCAGGGCCACCACCCGCACCGTCACTCTGGACACCCCCAGCCCTCTGGCAAGACCGGCGCAGACCCCGGTCAGCTTGCGATGGGCGAGATCCTTGGGCCAGGGTGTCATGGTTATGCCTCCACCTTCTGACCCTTGAGGCGGGCCAGTTCCCGCTCAATCTCGTCGTTCAGCTCCAGCTCGCGGAACTGGGCCTCGAGGGACAGATTCTGCCCCAGGGTCGCCGCCTCCAGCTGGGCCTCCAGCTGATCGACCCGGTTCTGGAAGCCGTCGAAGCGGGCCACCAGCTCGTGCATGCGCTGGTTGTCCACCTGGGCACGGGCACGGATGCGGCTGTGGGCGGTCTGCTCGCGCAAGGTCAGCATCTTCTGCTTCTCCCGCGCCTCGGTCAGCTTGGCCGCCAGTCGCTCGCTGTCGGCGGTGAGCTGGGCCAGCACTTCGGCCACCCGCGCCTTGTCCTCTTCCAGCCGCTCGCACTGCTTCATCTCCGCCAGCTTCTCGGTGAGGGCGGCACGGGCCAGATCTTCGCGGCCCTTCTGGATGGCGAGTTCGGCCTTGGCTGCCCACTCCTGGATCTGGTTGCGCAGCGCCTGCTGATGGCGCTCCAGCTGTTTCTGTTCGGCGATGACGCGGGCGGCCTGGGTTCTCATCTCGACCTGGACCTGCTCCATCTCCTCGATCATCAGGCGCAGCATCTTCTCCGGCTCTTCGCTCTTGTCGAGCAGGCTGTGCAGGTTGGCATTGATCACGTCGGTCAGGCGGCTGAATACGCTCATGGTCTGGCTCCTTGTTGATGGGGTGTCACTCTCTTCCCATGACATTACAAGAGCCGTGCCAGAATGTTTTTTCCTTTATTTACAATTAGATGAAAGTTAACGATGGATGTTCACCGGATACAACGTGGTGAAAAAAACTAACAAGATGGTGATTTTCACCAATAAAAAAGGGAGCCAGCGGCTCCCTCTCTTCTCTGCAACCGGGCTCAGGCCGCCGGTCGATGGCCGAGCTTGCCATCCAGCTCCGCCAGCTTGGCTTCCATCTTCTCCCGGCAGGTGTCGGAGAGCTCGCGAATGCCAGCGGCGCCGTGCTCCTTGCTGCACACCGGGGCCATCACCTCCAGCAGCACCTCGCCGTTGTCCCAGCGGTTGAGATCGACCTGACCGAAGTAGCTGGAGCAGACGATGGGCACCACGGGCACCTCGGCCTGGACGGCAGTGTGGAAGGCCCCCGCCTTGAACGGCAGCAGACCGCGCCCCTGGGAGCGGGTCCCCTCCGGGAACATCCAGATGGAGGTGCCGCGATGCTTGATGCGATCCACCACCTGGCCGATGGTGCCGATGGCGCGGGAGCGGTTGGAGCGGTCGATCAGCACGTTGCCGGAGAGCCAGAAGATGAGGCCGAAGAAGGGGAGCCACAACAGGCTCTTCTTGCCCACCGCCACCACGCCGGGCTGCACGGCGCCAGTCACGGTGAAGATGTCGTAGTTGCTCTGGTGATTGCAGACGTAGACCGCAGGCCCCACCGATTTGACCTCGTCGGCCACCGTCACCCGGACCTTGAGGCCGATCAGCGGGCAGACCGCATGATACATGCGGGCGAAGACATAGACGTTGTTCGGGTGGCGCGGGCGCACCAGACAAAGCAACAGGCCGAACAGGAACCAGAAGACGAGCAGCAGTGCCAGCAGCAGCACACGGGCAAGTTTGAGCATCGAACACCTCGGAATTTGACTCGGCGCAGTATACTGGTCCCCCTTTTAGCGAACAAGCGTTCGCCAGACAGAACCGACCAGCCCCGGACGTCACCGACCACCCCGGCTTGCCCCACCCGCCATTGCCCGCTAGGATGTGGCCATCTTGATGAACGGGGCGAGCATGATTTTGCAACAACGCGCGGCGACACGACTCCTGCTGCTGGTCTGCCTGCTGGTGCTCAATTGCGCGGCCCAGCCGCTGGCCCGCCTCGCCCTGCTCGATCACGCCGTGAGTTGCCAGACCCTGCCCCAGTTCGCCTCAGCCGACGACCAGGCTGACAAGGGCACGCCCACCAGTGTGCAGCCCAACAGCTGCCAGCTCAACGGCAAGTGGCTGAGCGCCGCCAGTCTGCTGTGCGTGGAGCAACTCTTCTTCGCCATCGCCTTCGTGATTGCCCTGCTGGTGCCCCTGTCACGGCGCGCGCCGGCACTGCCTCCCCCCATCAATGTCTCGCCGCCGGAGCGGCGACTGCACCTCACCCTCTGCGTCTGGCGGGAATGAGTCCAGCCGCGCTTTTTCAGCCTGCTGTCACTCATTTTTTGCGAGACCCAACACATGTCGAATCTCTTCAAGGCGGCCCTGCTACTGGGCAGCCTGCTGTGGCAATCCAGCGGATTGGCCAGCGATACGGGGTGGCTCACCCGCCCCCAGAACAGTCACGCCAAGGTCAGGCTGCAAGCCGACCGCAGCGTCCCGGATCAAACCCGCATCCTGCTCGATGTCCAGCTGGCGTCAGGCTGGAAGACCTACTGGCACAGCCCGGGTGAAGGGGGCATAGCGCCCCAGATCCTGTGGGATAAGCCGGTCGGCGACTTCCAGTGGCACTGGCCCACGCCGCGCCCCTTCGAGGTGGCCGGGCTCAACACCCAGGGCTATCAGGAGCAGGTACGCTTCCCCCTGAGCCTGGGCTACCCGGCCGGGCAGCCGCTCAAGGGCACCTTGCGCCTCCCCACCTGCAGCAATGTCTGCATCCTGACCGACTACCCCTTCACCCTGGCGGTAGAGGGGCAGGCGCCGGCCGGTTTCGACTTCGCCTGGGCCCGGGCCATGAGCACCCTGCCACAGACGCTGCCCGCCGACACCCGGGTCGAGCTCGGCTACCAGCACAACCAGCTGCAACTGCGGGCCGAGCGGGTCGAGGGGTGGCAGGAGCCAGCTCTCTTCATCGATGCGCTGGAGGGGGCCGAGTTCGGCAAGCCCGCGCTCGAGGTAAGCGGCACTACCCTGATCGCCCGGGTGCCGGTCAGCGACGGCTGGCAGGGGGATGCCCCTGACTTGCGCGGCCAATCCCTCGGCCTGCTGCTCGGTAGCGGCGAGCAGGCCTGGCAGACCCGCGCCACCATCGCCGATCCCCTCGCCCTGCCGGCCCCCGAGCAGCCACTTCTCTGGCTGCTCGGGGCGGCGCTGCTCGGCGGTCTCATCCTCAACCTGATGCCCTGCGTGCTGCCGGTGCTGGCCCTGAAACTCGGCACCGTGTTGCAGCAGCAAGAGAGCGAACAAGGAGGCGTGCGCAAACAGTTCCTCGCCGCCAGTACCGGGATAATCACCTCCTTCTGGGTGCTGGCGGCCATGAGCAGCCTGCTGCGCGCCACACAAGGGGCGGTCGGCTGGGGGATCCAGTTCCAGAGCGCCGGTTTCATCGGCTTCATGGTGGCGGTGACCCTGCTGTTTTGCGCCAACCTGCTGGGGCTGTTCGAGATAAGGTTGCCCAGCGATCTCAACACTCGCCTCGCCACCCGCGGCGGCAAGGGGCTCGGTGGCCACTTCCTGCAAGGGAGTTTCGCCACCCTGCTCGCGACCCCCTGCTCCGCCCCTTTCCTCGGCACCGCGGTGGCCTTTGCCCTGGCGGCGCCGCTCGGCCAGCTCTGGCTCATCTTCACGGCCCTCGGCCTTGGCATGAGCCTGCCCTGGCTGCTGGTGGCGGCCCTGCCGCGCCTCGCCCTCTGGCTGCCCAAACCGGGGCGCTGGATGGAGCGACTGCGCATCCTGCTCGGGCTGATGATGCTGGGCTCCAGCCTCTGGCTGGCGAGCCTGCTTGGCAACCATCTGGGCACCACGGCCACCGGCTGGCTGATGGCCGCCATGGTGCTGGCGCTGCTGATGGGCATCCTCTGGCGCTATGGCCTGCGCGGTTTCACCCTGGCCCTCTCCCTCTCGGCACTCATCGGCGGCGCCCTGCTGCTGGGGGGCGCCCTCACGGTGAAAGGGAGTGGCAGCGTCGATCGCATCGCCTGGCAGCCGCTCTCCGAACAGGCCATCGCCGACGCCCTGGCCCAGAATAAGCGGATCTTCGTGGATGTGACCGCCGACTGGTGCGTCACCTGCAAGGCCAACAAATACAACGTGCTGCTGCGTGACGAGGTGCAGCGCGCCCTGTCGGCCCCGGACGTGGTGGCCCTTCGCGGCGACTGGAGCCGGCCGAGCGATGCCATTTCCGCCTTCCTGCGCCAGCGTGGCGCAGCCGCCGTTCCCTTCAACCAGATCTACGGGCCCGGCCTGCCGGAAGGGGAGGTCCTCTCTCCCCTGCTGGACAAGGCCGACTTGCTCGACAGCTTGCACAAGGCCGGCCTCGTTCGGGCCGATGCCACCCATTTCTAAGGAGAATGCCATGAGACTGCGAACCCTGACCCTCTGCACCGCCCTGGTCGCCGCCACCCTAGGCACCCCCACGCTGCACGCCGCCCCCTTCACCCCGGAGCAGGAGGCCCGCATCAAGGAGCTCATTCGCGAGACCCTGATCGCCAACCCCGGGATCCTCGACGAGGCAGCCGAATCCTGGGAGAAACAGAACGCCGCGACCCAGCAAGCCCAGATGGGTGACTTCATCAAGGGCAACCAGGACGTGCTGTTCAACAGCCCCACCAGCCCGCGCCTCGGCGCCAAGCATCCCAAGCTGACCCTGGTGCTGTTCACCGACTACAACTGCCCCTACTGCAAGCAGTTCGACCCGGCGGTCGCCAAGCTGCTCGCGGCCTATCCGGACGATCTGGGGCTGGTGATCAAGCTGCTGCCGTTCAAGGGGCAGACCTCCGCCAAGGCAGCCCAGTACAGCCTGACCCTGTGGCAACAGGATCCTGCCCGCTTCCTCTCCCTGCACGACAAGCTCATGAGCAAGCAGGGGATGCTGACCGAGACGGACATCAACAAGGCGCTGGCCGCCACCGACAACCTGACCCTCAAGCCCGCAGGCAAGGCCACCGAAGAGCTGCGCAACAGCCTGCGCATCGGCACCCTGCTCGGCGTGCAAGGCACCCCGGCGACCCTTATCGGCAACCAGCTGGTGCCGGGTGCCATTCCCTATGACGAGCTGGAGCAGCTGGTCAAAGCCGAGCTGGCCAAGCGGAGCTAAGCCATGGCCGAGGATGCAGGCATAAAGGCCCCCCACTGGCGCCGCTGGGGCAAGGAGGCGCTCTGGCTGCTGCTGATGGCGCTCGTCATCACCACCCTGGTGGATATGTGGCGCAGCCCCACCCTGCCGGCGGGGGCCATGGAGGCCCCCTTCACCCTGCAGGACGGCACCACCACCACTCTGGCCGAGCAGAGCCGCGGCAAGCCCCTGCTGGTCTACTACTGGGCCAGCTGGTGCGGGGTGTGCCGCTTCACCACTCCCACGGTGGAGCAGCTCTGGCAGGAGGGTGAAAATGTGCTGACGGTGGCCCTGCGCTCCGGCAGCGATGAGCCGTTGCGCGCCGGGATGGCGAAGAAGGGGCTGACCTTCCCCACCCACAACGACGAGTCCGGGGATCTGGCCGCCCGCTGGCAGGTGGGGGTGACGCCAACCTTCCTCGTCATCAAGGATGGGGCTCTGGTGAGCAGCACCACCGGCTGGAGCAGCGCCTGGGGGCTCAGGTTGCGGCTGCTCTGGGCAAGCTGGTAGCCCCCTTCATGCCAGAGATGCAAAGAGCCCGGTATCGCTACCGGGCTCTTTTTCATCAGAGGGCTGACAACCCGTCCTATTGGGCGGCCTCCATCGCCCGCTTCTCCAGATTGGCCTTGATGTCGAGACGCTCAGACTCTCCGATCACCCCGTCACCGTTCTTGTCCAGGCGAGAGAAGAGCGCCTCCTGCCGCGCCATGAACTGGGCCCTGGTGGTCTCCCGCGACGGCTTGAGCTGGCTCATCCGCTCCGGGACCGCCTTGCCAGCCTGTTGCATCACGCCAGCCAGCTTTGCCAGGTTGGCCTCTTTCTCGGCAACCGACAGCACGCCGTCACCGTTCTTGTCTTGCAGGGCGAAGCGCTGGGCGGCGCGCTCCATGAACTGGGCCCTGGTGACATCCCCCATCATCGGCGAGGCGGGCAATATGTCGCTGGCAGAGGCGGCACTGCCTGCCAACGCAAGCACGAAAAACGCGGACTTGACCATGGCGATGACTCCTTGTGACGGCAGAATCCGGATGGTTCGGACAAGAGGGGGTCGGGCAACGCCAGGGCCTGCCGCCCCCCTCTGCCAGTGTAGCCCCGCCGCCATCTCGCACCGCCCGCTCTTTTCGTACAGAAAGACCGCACTTTCATGGCAGAGGCGCCGGCTTTCCGTTAAAATCTCCGGTTTTTGCCGAGCCTGGTTTGCCGACGTTGCGCCACCAGGTCGACACAGGATGAATTCCACCATGCCAGTGAGGCAGGATCCGTCATGAACAACTACTTCCGGGTGTTGGGCGTCAAGTCCAATGCCAGTGAAAACGACATCAAGAAAGCCTATCGACGGCTGTCGAACCAGTACCACCCCGACAAGCTGCACGGGGCGAGCGAAGAAGAGAAAGAGCAGGCAGCCGCCCGGCTGCACCAGGTAAAGCAGGCTTATGAAGTGCTGTCCGATCCGAAACAGCGGGCCGCCTTTATCAAGGATTTCAACAACGTCATCGTGACCGATCCCGCTGCTGCCATGCAGGAGATGTGGGACCAGTTCTACCCCTGAGCCACCAGGCAAGAAGAGCGACTATGCAAAAAAAATGGGACCAGGCACGGCTCAAGGCCCTGCAAAGCGATGCCAGCGAGAACATCGAATCCTACCGGGATCAGGATGACCCCAAGGGGCTCGAGCAGTTCACCGACAAGATGAAGGCCCTGCTGCTGGCCGACATGAGCATGCTGGAGTTCATGCCCGAATACCTGCCGCTTGCCCTCTATGGCCGGGTGCAGTTCCCGCCCAAGGCCAAGTCGCAGTGGAACAAGTGGCTCGCCAGCGGTGAGCAGCCCTCCTGGGACGAGTTCAAGGTGAGCGTCGGCTTCAACAACGCCATCCTGCCGCTGGTCAAGGCGGTGCGGGCACAGAGCGAAGATCAGCTGATGGAAGCCTGCGCCGTGCTGTTCCTCCTGGACAACCCGCTGCCGCGCGGTAGCCACCGCAGTGATGACGACGTTGATCTGCGCGATGAAGAAGAGGAAGACGGGGAAGATGCCGACGCCGACTACCACGGCGGCAGTGACCGCTATGGTGATGACGACGGCGATCAGGATATGTACGACGAAGTCCGTTTCTAATTGGGGCAAGGCATGAGCAACAGTCTGATAGAAATTACCGCCATCGAGATCAAAGAGCTGGCCGTTATCGAGCCGAAGCAGGCCAGCGAGAAGTTCGAGCTGATCGCCAAGACCATGTCTGACGACCAGTTGGCAGAAGTGATTGAAAACATTGATATCGTTACCCTGACCCAGATCAACGGCCAGCACGACATCTCCTTCCCCTCCATCATCTCCGAGCTGATGACCCCGGAGCGGATCCGCGACATCGTCTGCCAGCAGCCCCTCTACTGGGAAGAGGCGATCAAGAACAACGCCGACGAGCTGCAACAGCACACCTTCGACTTCCTCAACTACTTGATCCGCACCCAGGATAGCGAAGCCAAGCAGCGGGAGATCCTCGAGTGCGTGGCCGAGGATCCGGCCGGTCTCTTCTACCTCGCCATCCCCTTTATCGAGTTCTATCGCGGCGATCGCTATGAAGAGGACGAAGGCTATCGCGACGTGCTGCACGCCGAAGAGGAAGATCTCGAAGAGTCCCTGCGCTACAGCGAGCGCCAGCAGAGCGAGGATGTCCACGACTACGCCCTGGACGACCCCCGCAGCCTCTTGATGCTCATTCGCGAGCTGGCCCCCGAGGTGGAAAAATCCATCAAGTCGCTGCTGCGCAACGAGCACTCCACCTGGGACGGCATCATCAACAAGTTTGCCGCCGAGCTGGTGATGCAGGCCAAAGAGAAGAACAAGGTCGAGGAAGACGAGTACGGCGACGTCGACGACATGTTCAGCTTTCTGGATTAAGGAGCCCATTCATGCAGTTAGTCATTCGCGATGCCAACCAGGGCCCCTTTCTGACCCAGGTGCTGCGCTTTGGCCGCGACAACGAACTCTTGAGTCAGCAGCAGCTCGCCGCCATCAAGGGCAAGGCGGTGCTGATGAGCCTCAAATTCGCCGACAAGTACTACAACAAGTACAAGATGCACCTGCTGGAGCAGGCCGCCCACGACGTCATCGGCGTGGTGAGCCTCGGTCTGCAGGAGCTATCCCAACGGGATCCGGCCAAGGCACTGGCCCTGTTGCAGGCGCCGGAAGGCCCCATCAAGCCGTTCCAGAAGGGCTGGTCCATGCTCATCACCGTCAGCCCCAAGCAGGCTGGCAACAGCCTCTACGGTGACGTGGATGCGCGGCTCTTGGACAAGATCTCGAGCCCCCCCGATGTGGAGGAGTGGCAAGGATGGCAGGAGTACGAGAAGGCGCTGACCGAGCACAACAAGAGCCGCCTGATGGAACTCATCGACCAGCACTTCTTCGCCTGCGAGAGCGACCACCCCACCATGGAGGACAAGCTGGCCGAGGCCCTGCTCTACCGCATCCTCTGCGGCAAGGGCAGTGGCGCCGCCCCCCTCAAGGTGAAGCAGGATCTCAAGCGCAAGCTGGCGCGGGAGATTGAGCTCGACGAGGGCTGGTACGACACCGACTACCTCGCCGCCCAGCTTGCCCTGATGCTGGGCGCGCTGCCCGCCGACATGGCCGCCGTCCTGCGTCAGGAGCTGAGCCCGGGCTTTGTGCCCAACCTCCTCCACACCCTCGGCTTTGTGCGCCAGTACCAGCAGTTGCAAAAAGAGGACGCCTCGCCGGAGAAGCTCGACAACATGGAGATGCGCGCCGGGATCCGCCACCCCCTGCTCGGCTGGCCGCTCTACCACGACTTCTGATGACGGGCTTTCCCCTTCACCCTGTTCCAACGCCCGGCTTGCCGGGCGTTGTCATTTTTGCAGCTCGCAGATGGCGGCGCCGACCCTATCGGGCAATGGTCCACATGGCGCTTTGCATCCCGGTCTCCCGAAAATCGATCACCACGGGATAGTCGTTGCCACAGCCCGTCACCGTCCAGCGCTCCTGCCAGTGGCGACTGCCCGGCTCCCCCTCGGGAAGTTGCAACACCACGGGCACGAAGCGCTCCGGCGCGTCACACCCCTTGGTGGCCACCCAGGATGCGACCCCCACCATGGCATCCCGGATCAGCTGCTGATTGGCCAGGGTACCTTCCTGCACGGGTTCACTCGGACTGGCCTCGGCCTGGCACACCAGGGGAAAAAGCAACAGCAGGGCACAGGGTCTCATCACACCTCCAGAGGGGTCAGTCAAAAAGTGGTTCGTTCGGGGCTTTCATCATGACCCGAAACGGCGCCAGACAGAAGAGGCCACCAGGGGGGAAGCAGGCGCAGGATCCGGGGTGCGGTGGCGTGCACGCAAGTCGGACTACCTCCTAAGCGTCATTGGCCCACATTTTGTCAGGGATATAATGACTCCCCCATACAAGCCGCCGGGGAGCCAGACCGTGAGCAGAAAGCCGGACCGCATGACCGCCATGCAGCAGATCATCGACGCCGTGAAGGCGGAATTTCCGCTCTATCAACCGGATACCTTCAAATGCGGGCCGGACAACACCTGCATCGGCTGCCCCAAGAAGCTGATGGAGCTGGTGGATACGGATCTCTGCTACTGGCAATATCAGATCGATCGCGGCATCCCGCCCAGCTTCGACGAGCTCAACCGCTTCGGCAAGATGTGCAAAAATATCCGCCGGGCCCTGGTGCGCAATGGCCGCATTCCCGCCTGACGAGAAGCAATATGCTGCCTTCATCGGTTTTTTATGATGGTTTTATCCACCAGAATGAATCACCACCTTATTTAATGGCTAGGCACACCTTGTTCACCGCCTATCGTGCTGATGGCCGACGCAGGTTCATTGCCCCAAGGAGCACAATATGACTCAGGAAAGCATCCAGACCCGCTACACGCTGGATCCCGCCCTTGCCAGCGCCACCGAACTGGAGCAGGCCATCGCCCGGGCCATCGAGGCCAACAAGCAGGACTTCTTCCCCCTGCTGGAGCGGCTGGTGGATGTGGGTGACAGCCGGGTCAAGCTCAGCCAGAAGGATCCCCTGCGGGTGCTGGGGGTGGAACTCGACGAGGCTCGCACCGGCGGCACTGCCCGCCTCGGCTACGAATCCAACTTTTCCGAGAGCTGCCGCCTTATCGACGAATACGACCAGCACCAGACCAGCGTGGCCTTCACCCTCGACGGGGATCAGCTCGTCTTCGATCTTGAGCTGCCCATCGAGTGGAACTTCGACAACTGAATTGGCGGCGGTGCCATTCCCCTGGCTTGTTGTACCCAGCGGCGCCCCTCTCCCCCCTTTCTGGTGTAGGGTTGTCTGCACAGCAACGGATAGACATCTCGAGGATCACCATGGGTGAGCATCAACCTACAGCAATGCCGGTATTGAATGACAGTGAGCGCCTTGGGCTCGAGCGCAAGAGCGCCGGGGATTTCCCCCTCTATCACCAGGATCCTCACACCCCGTCTGCCCGTGGCTGGGCACTCATCCTGCTGGGGGTCATCCTGGGGTTTGCGGCACTCTCCGCCCCCATCGACTTTTTCAAGACCACCTCAGGGGGCTTTGTGCCCGCCCTCCTGTTCCCTCTCATTCCTCTGGCCGTGCTCGCCATGGTGGCGGGAAAAGGGTGGCGCTCGCTGTTTCGAACGCCGACGCGGCGGGATTGTCTCTTGATGCTGGCGATTACCGGCATCAACATACTGGTCTCAATCGCCGTTGCCATGGCCATGCAGCACCTGTTCCAGCTGAATGCAAACCCGGTCAACGCCATGCTGGCAGAGGCGTCCAATACGGCGCGCATCCTCTTTTATCTCAAGACGGCGCCCCAGCTCTTCGGCGAGGAGGTGATCTCCATCCTGCCTTTTCTGGCCATCCTCTGGTGTTGTCACCAGAAGCTCGGCCTGACCCGCAAGTCCGCCATCCTCATCGCCTGGCTATCGACTGCCCTTATCTTCGGAGCCCTGCACCTGCCCACTTATGACTGGAATTTTCTGCAATGTTTTCTGGTGATCGGCACGGCCCGCATCGTGCTGCTCAGTGGCTACATCATCACCAAAAACATCTGGGTATCGACCGGCTCACACATCATCAACGACTGGCTGCTGTTTAGCCTGATGCTGCTGCTTGGCAGCCACACAGGCACCTGATGCACGCAATAAACAGGCTGGCCATGGATAGAGAGAGCCGTAGGCGTGCCCGCAGCATGGCGGCAGCCTGTTTTCGCGAACGTCTGATTACGCTTCGCTAATCAGACCTACGGCCTCCCCTCACCCTGACCCTCTCCCAAGGGGAGAGGGGATCAGCGCCTGCCAACCTGTAGCCATAGCTGTCACTCCATTTAAAAATTGCTGCGATCTGGGCTCCCTTCTCCCCTTGCGGGAGAAGGGTCGGGAATGAGGGGGATGTAACTTAGACTTCTCTTATATTTATCAACTCTGTATTCAAGAACCATTCAACGCTAGACATAAAATAGACTTAGATCACGATGAACCTCACCTTGGTTATGATATCGTGCTTATATATTAATTCTTTATTTTTATACTTCGTCATTAAAATTGTCATGCGATGCAGGATGAGAGCGCTTATTGAGGAGCGAATGAAAGTGGCAACTGAAAGGATTTTTTTATTACTGTCATTGTTAATTTTATTGATCAGCCCTGCTCATGCCAAAAACTGCAAAAAGGGACAGCCATGCGGTAACTCATGTATTTCATGGAGTAAAACATGCCGTATAAACACGTATAGCCACCAATTGGTAGCCCCATCTACCTCATCCACATCAAAGGTCTATGAAAGAAAAGAGACAAGCTTGAAGTCGGGTAATGTGCTTGTCAGATATGTTATCCCCTCGAAATTAAATGTTCGTGAAAAGCCAAACACATCATCATATATAGCGACACGACTTATAAAGGGTGATTTTGTTTTGCTATATAAAGTGGAAGGGAAGTGGGCCTATATCAGTAAGAGAGGAATTCATGGATGGGTAAAAGATGAATACCTGTCTTTATCTCCTGTTACCTGATTTAGAAAAGAAAGGAGCGATCTGATCGCTCCTTTTTGTTGGTAGTTAGCCTTTACCCTTCCTGATTTTCCCCGGCTGCCGGTTCTGCGCCGGCGACGGTTTCAATCTCGATGCGATCGACGCGCTGCAAACCCCGGGGCAGCTTGGCGCCGCGGCGGCCGCGCTCGCCACGGTAGTAGTCAAGGTCAGACGGTTTGAGGGTGAGCTTGCGCTTGCCGGCAAACAGGGTGACCGACTGGCCTTGCGGGATGACGGCGGCCATCACCACAAACTCCTCCCGCGCCTTCACGCGAGCAGAGGGGATGCTGATGAGCTTGTTGCCCTTGCCCTTGCCGAGCACCGGCAGGGTATTGAGCGGGAACAGCAACATGCGCCCCTCGTTGGAGATGGCCATGCAGAGATCCGTGTCCGGCGCGCCTATCCTCTGGGGCGCCATGACGATGCCCCCTTCCGGCACGGTCAGCAGCGCCTTGCCGTTCTTGTTCTTGGCCGTCAGGTCGTCGTATTGGCAGACGAAGCCGTAACCGGCGTCGGAGCAAATGAGATACGGCTCGCCCTCGTTACCCATCACCAGATGACGCACCTCTTCACCGGCCCCCAGCGCGAAGCGGCCGGTGAGCGGCTCGCCCTGACTGCGGGCAGAGGGCAGAGTATGGGCCTCCAGCGAGTAGGTACGTCCCAGGGTAGAGAGGAACACCGCCTGCTGGTTGCTGCGGCCATGGGCGTGGGCGAGATAGTTGTCCCCCGCCTTGTAGGAGAGGCCCTCCACATCCACGTCGTGACCCTTGGCGGCGCGTACCCAGCCCTTGTCGGAGAGGATCACGGTCACCGGCTCGCTCGGGGTGAGCTCCTTCTCGGTCAGGGCCACGGCGGTGGCGCGCTCCACCAGCGGGGTGCGGCGATCGTCGCCGTACTTCTCGGCATCCGCCAGGATCTCTTTCTTGAGCAATGTGCTGAGACGACGCTCGGAACCCAGGATCAGTTCCAGCTTGTCGCGCTCTTCGGCCAGTTCGTTCTGCTCGGCGCGCAGCTTGAACTCTTCGAGCTTGGCCAGGTGGCGCAATTTGAGCTCGAGGATCGCCTCGGCCTGGGTCTCGCTGATGTTGAAACGCTCCATCATCACCCGGCCCGGCTCCTCTTCGGTACGGATGATCTCGATCACCTCGTCGATGTTGAGGTAGGCGATCAGCAAGCCTTCGAGGATGTGCAGGCGGGCCAGCACCTTGTCGAGACGATATTGCAGGCGACGGCGCACCGTCTCACGGCGAAAACTCAGCCACTCGGTGAGGATGGTCTTGAGGTCTTTCACCTGGGGCCGATTGTCCAGACCCAGGATGTTGAGGTTGACCCGGTAGTTCTTCTCCAAGTCCGTGGTGGCGAACAGGTGGGCCATCAGCCCCTCCACGTCCACCCGGTTGGAGCGCGGCACGATCACCAGACGGGTCGGGTTTTCGTGGTCCGACTCATCGCGCAGATCGGTGACCATGGGCAGCTTTTTGGCCACCATCTGGGCGGCAATCTGCTCCATGATCTTGGCGCCTGAGGCCTGATGAGGCAGCGCGGTGATAACGATGTCGCCATCCTCCTCGTTCCACACCGCCCGCTGCTTGATGGAGCCCTTGCCGGTCTCGTAGATTTTGCGGATGTCGTCGCGGGGCGTGATGATCTCGGCGTTGGTCGGGTAGTCCGGCCCCTGCACATGGGCCATCAGCGCATCCAGGCCGGCATTGGGGTTGTCCAAGAGCTCCACGCAGGCGTGGGCCACTTCCCGCGCGTTGTGGGGCGGGATATCGGTCGCCATCCCCACCGCGATGCCGGTCACCCCGTTGAGCAGGATGTGCGGCAGGCGGGCGGGCAGCACCACCGGCTCTTTCATGGTGCCGTCGAAGTTCGGCGTCCACTCCACCGTGCCCTGTCCCAGCTCGGAGAGCAACAGCTCGGAGAAGCGCGACAGCCGCGCCTCGGTATAACGCATGGCGGCGAAGGATTTGGGATCATCCGGCGCCCCCCAGTTGCCCTGACCGTCCACCAGCGGGTAGCGGTAGGAGAAGGGCTGGGCCATCAACACCATGGCCTCGTAACAGGCGATGTCGCCGTGGGGGTGATATTTACCCAGCACGTCACCCACGGTACGGGCGGATTTCTTGTGCTTGGAGAGGGCCGACAGACCCAGCTCGCTCATGGCGTAGATGATGCGCCGCTGCACGGGCTTGAGGCCGTCGCCGATATGCGGCAGGGCCCGATCCATGATGACGTACATGGAGTAGTTCAAGTAAGCCTGCTCGGTAAAGGTGCGCATTGGCTGGCGCTCGACCCCGTCCAGACTGAGCTCGATAGCATCACTCATAAGGTTGTTCTCTTGCTATGGCACGCCCTCAGAGGGCACGCCGGAAATGCGGGTCGGCAGGGGGCCGACGGTGAATCACAAGACCCCCTCCCAACCTCCCCCTCCATGAGGGGGAGGAGAGGCTTGGCCCCCTCCCCTTGCGAAGGGGAGGGCCGGGGTACTTGCGACTCGCTTTAGATGATGGCGAGGTTGCCCTTCTCTTCTAGCCATTCGCGGCGATCACCGGCGCGCTTCTTGGCCAGCAGCATGTCCATCAGTTGCAGGGTCTCGCCCCCATCTTCCCCTTCTGCCCCTCCTTCCGCGCCCATGGTGAGCTGCACCAGGCGGCGGGTGTTGGGATCCATGGTGGTTTCCCGCAACTGCTTGGGGTTCATCTCACCCAGCCCCTTGAATCGGGTCACCATCACCTTGCCCTTCTTCTTCTCGGCCTCGACCCGTTGCAGCACGCCGTTCTTCTCGTCCTCGTCGAGGGCGTAGAAGACCTCCTTGCCGATGTCGATACGATAGAGGGGCGGCATGGCCACATAGACATGGCCCTTCTCCACCAGCGTGCGGAAGTGCTTCACAAAGAGGGCGCAGAGCAGGGTGGCGATGTGCAGACCGTCCGAGTCGGCATCCGCGAGGATGCACACCTTGCCGTAGCGCAGGCCACTGAGGTCGTCGGAGTCGGGGTCGAGCCCGATCGCCACCGAGATGTCGTGTACTTCTTGCGAGGCGAGCACCTGACCGGCCTCCACCTCCCAGGTGTTCAGGATCTTGCCGCGCAGCGGCATGATGGCCTGGAATTCGCGGTCGCGCGCCTGCTTGGCACTGCCGCCCGCGGAGTCACCCTCCACCAGGAAGAGCTCCCCCTGCATGGGATCGGCGCAGCCGCAGTCGGTGAGCTTGCCGGGCAGGGCCGGGCCCTGGGTTATCTTCTTGCGCACCACCGTCTTGGCGGCGCGCATCCGGCGCTGGGCGCTGGAGATGCAGAGCTCCGCCAGCTGTTCGGCCAGCTCGGTGTTGCTGTTCAAGTAAAGGCTGAAGGCATCCTTCACCACGCCCGACACGAAGGCCGAGCTCTGGCGGGACGACAGACGCTCCTTGGTCTGGCCGGCAAACTGCGGGTCCTGCATCTTGATGGAGAGGATGTAGGCGCAGCGATCCCAGATGTCTTCCGGGGTGAGCTTGACCCCGCGGGGCAAGAGGTTGCGGAACTCGCAGAACTCGCGCATGGCGTCGAGCAACCCCTGGCGCAGGCCGTTGACATGGGTGCCACCGAGCGCGGTGGGAATGAGGTTCACATAGGATTCGGCGAGGCATTCGCCCCCTTCCGGCAACCAGCACAGGGCCCAGTCCACCGCCGACTGCTCGGAGCTGAAAGAGCCGACGAAGGGCTGCTCCGGCAGGCAGGTGAACTGCTTTACCGCGTCGATGAGGTAATCCTTGAGGCCGTCTTCGTAGCACCACTCAAGCTTGATGCCGGTGTTCTTGTCGAGGAACTTGATGGTGAGGCCCGGGCAGAGCACGGCCTTGGCTTTGAGCAGGTGCTCGAGCTTGGAGACCGAGAAGCGCGGCGAATCGAAGTAGCGCGCCTCTGGCCAGAAGCGCACCCGGGTGCCGGTGTTGCGACGGCCGCAGGTGCCGGTGATGGTCAGATCAGACACCTTGTCGCCCCGCTCGAAGGCGATGTCATAGACCTGGCCGTCCCGGCGCACCGTCACCTCGACCCGATCGGAGAGGGCGTTTACCACGGAGATCCCCACCCCGTGCAAGCCGCCGGAGAACTGATAGTTCTTGTTGGAGAACTTGCCCCCCGCATGCAGCTTGCAGAGGATCAGCTCCACACCGGAGACCCCTTCCTCCGGGTGGATGTCCACCGGCATGCCGCGACCGTCGTCGATCACCTCGAGGGACTGATCCTCGTGCAGGATCACCTCCAGATTGCGGGCGTGACCCGCCAGCGCCTCGTCGACGCTGTTGTCGATGACCTCCTGGCCGAGGTGATTGGGCCGGGTGGTGTCGGTGTACATGCCGGGGCGGCGACGCACCGGTTCAAGGCCATTGAGGACCTCAATGGCATCCGCATTGTATTGAGTGGACATGGAGGGCCTTGCGAATTGACGTTTGGGGGGAATCTTACTCGCTGGGAGGGCCCGGGACAAATGGGGCGCTCGCAAAGGGTGATCCAGAGGGGCTCCGGCCTCCCCGCCCCGGATCAGGCGGGTTCCCCGGGCAGGGCCTGCACAAGCTGGGAGAGGGAGCAGTGGAGTCGCCACACCAGCCCCGCCAGAGCCCGGGCCGCCGGATCTGCATGTTCCCCCAGCCCCAGGCTGATGCGGTCCAGCTCCGCCAGGGTGCGCCCCAGGGTCTCGTGCTGCACGCCCCCTTCGGTCAGAATCCCTTTCAGGCAGCGCAGACAGCCGTCCCGCACCAGATAGAGGGCCGGATCCCGGCTGCGCCAGAGCCTGAGCTGCCAGACGATGTGGCTGCAATTGAGCAGCACCACGCCCCAGCGCAGCACCCAGAGCCGGGCCCCCTGATCCTGACTCTGGCTGAGCTGGCTCACCGCGTGATAGACCCGGGATTCAAACTCCCCCTCGCTCTGATGCGGGGCCGGGGCCAGCTGGTCCACGAAATCCCGCCGCAGACGATGCATCAGGCGGCGGCTCTTGCGCCGATCCGAGCTGGGCCTCAGGAGCTGGAACGCCAGTCCGGCACTCATCACCCCCAATGCCTGCGCGAGGCTGCTGTTGACGAAGGCGAGGTAGTCGTAGCTCGGCGGATTGGTGATGGCGAGGAAGGAGCCGAGCAGCACGATGAGCTGGCCCCAGAGCGCCGCCCCCTGGGGGCGCTGCAATTTCAGCAGTTGCAGGGTGATGAGGGCGGGGAACAGCAGGGCGCAGAAGATCCAGAAGTCGTCGATGCGGATCATCAGCCCGAACTTGACCCCGAAGCAGATAAAGCTGAGCAGCACGATGGCCTTGAGCATGGTCTGGGCCCCCTTCGCCGGGGCCGGGGTGGCGGAATAGAGCACGCAGCAGATGGCGAGCAGGGTCAGGGCCGCGGCGCCCGCATCCCACTGGGTGTGGATCCAGAAGGTGCAGCCCAGCATCACGCAGAGGAAGGTACGCCCCCCGTTGTAGGCCGCCTCCAGGCCGTCGGTGTGGCTGGTCAGAGAGCTGTGGCGCGGCGGCGCCGGCCACTCCTGGCCATCGTGGCGGGCCAGCCTTTCCAGCCAGCGCTGACACTCCAGGTAGCTCCAGCAGAAGTGGCGCAGCCGCAGCCAGAAGGCCTGACAGCGATAATCATCCCCCGAACGGGCCACGAAGGGCGCCATCAGGCGGGCGATGCGCAGCTTGTCGCAGCCCCCCTGTCCCAGCTCCCGCAGCACGGCGGCCAGCATGGGGGCCGGGTCGACGGCGTCCTCTGGCCAGTGTTGCAGCATGCGGCGCAGCCCCGAGATGAGGCTGACCATCCTCAGCTGGCGATGGAGCAGATAGTTCAGCAACTGGTTGTGGCGGCGCAGGCGGTGGTGGCTCCAGACTGCCTGGATGCGCAGCACGTTCAGGGTGAGGATCTGACCGATCACCCCCTCGTGGGCGGTGCGCACATCGGCGCCCGTCTCCCCGAGCCAGAGCAGCTGGGCATGTTCCAGCAGCCGGGTCTGGCTCTTGCCAAGGGAGTCCAGCAGGGTCTCGCCATCGGAGAAACTCGGCAGGATCATCATCATCAGGCCGCCGCAGAGGATACCGACGATCACCTCGCTCACCCGGGCCTGGGCGATGTCGAAGATATGTTGCGGGTCGGTCAGGTTGACGCAGGAGAAGGCGATGATGGCGGCGGTATAGCCCGCCAGGGCGAAACCGTAGGAGACGTTGTTCTGATGGTGGTTGGAGATGTAGGTGCAACCCCCCAGCCAGAGGGCGATAAGCAGGCTGAAGAGCCAGGGATCACCGATGCCAAGGCCGGTGATCATCACCGCCGCCATGGCGCCGATGAGGCTGCCCACCACCCGCCCCAGGCTCTTGCTGATGACGCCCCCCACGGTGGGAAAGCTCACCACGGCGGCGGAGGTCATGGCCCAGTAGGGAGAGTCGAGTTGCAGCACGAACGCCAGCCAGAGCGACAGGCACATGGCCAGGGCATTGCGCAGGGCGTAGCGCCACTGTCCGCCGTTGGCCTTGCCCCAGGGGGTCTGGCGCCAGAGCGAGGGGATCACTCTAGTCCCCTATGGTGATGGTACAGGTCGTGCCCGCGATCAAGACCAGATCCGGGGGAATCGCCAGCAGCCTGATCCGCACCGGCACCCGCTGGGCCAGGCGCACCCAGGGCACGTTCGGCTTGACGTCGAGCAGCAGCCCCTCGCTGCCTTCCAGGCTCTGATCGTGAATGGCGCGCCCTATGCTTTCCACCTCCCCCCTGAGTACCCGATCCCCGCTGTAGAGCACCACCTCGGCCGGTTTGCCGGGGGCGATGTGCCTGAGCTTGGTCTCTTCGAAATAGCCCTGCACATAGAAGGAGTGGGTGTCTATCAGGGCCACCAGGGGCACCCCGGCGGTGGCGTAGTTGCCGACCCTGGCCTGCAGGTTGGTGATGTAGCCGTCGCTCGCAGCATGGACCTCGGTCCGGGCAAGGGACCATCTGGCCTGCTCCAGATTGGCTTGGGCCACCTCATAGGCCGCCTTCATCGCCTGGGCATTGAGCCTGGATTCATCCACCGCCTCGGCGGAGATGACGGTGCGGGAGAGGCTCTGGCGACGGTTCGCCTCGTGCTCCGCCTTGTCGAGATCCGACCTGGCCTTGGCCAGGGCCGCGCTGGCGTTGTCCAGCGCGATGCGATAGGGCTCGGGATCCAGAGTAAAGAGCAGGTCCCCCGCCTTCACCAGCTGGTTGTCCTTGACCCCTATCCTGACGATCTTGCCCGACACCTGGGGCGTGATGCTGACCAGCTCGGCCCTCACCTTGCCATCCCGGGTCCAGGGGCCCTGCATGTAGTCGTTCCACAGCCACCAGAGCGACACCAGCGCCAGGGCAAAGACCAGCAGGGTGGAGAAGTATTTGAGGGTCGCAAGGGGTGATTTAGCCATGTAGCAATATCCATAGGGCGCCGCTGACGGCGAGGATGAAGAGGGAGAGATCCATCAGCAGGGGGTGCCAGACCTCGCCGCCGTAGAGCCAGTCCCGCAGCAGATGGTGCAGCGGCAGCCAGCCCAGCAGGCCGAGCAGCACGGCCTTGAACAGGGGCGGAAAGTAGAGCGAGGCCCCGAGGATCAGATCCGGCAGCGCTGAAGCAGTCGTCACGGGTGTGCCCCCTGTTGGCAGAGATGAAATGAAGAGAGAGGCCGGGGTCCGCCGGGAGACGGACAGGGCAAGGTTAACACAGCCATTGCGGGGGCTACACCAGCAGATGACCCCCTGAGGCGTCGTCACGGGAGTGGCACGACAACACCTCGCCCGCCCTCCCCGCCACCCGTCGGGGCAGTCACCTCTCGTTCAATCGGCTACGGTATCTGCCGGGTGATGCACCCCGTCGCGGGTCGGCACCTCTCCCAGATCGAACGGGTTGACCCCCTCCAGACAGGCGAGGTTGTAGCCATATTCCGCCGGATTGGATCGACGCTGGTGATGGGTGTAGATGCCGCAGACGCTGCAGAAGTAGTGTTTCGCGGTACGGGTGTTGAACTGGTAGCAGCGAAGCGCCGCCTCCCCTTGCAGGATGCGGATGCCGGAGAGCGGCACCGAGGCGACGATGGCCCCTCGCCGCCGACAGAAGGAGCAGTCGCAGCGGCGCGGATCCACCACGCCATCCGGCAGGGTCAGCTCCAGCACCACGGCGCCGCAGTGGCAGCTCGCCTTGTGTTTCTTCTGGATGGGGGTATTGCCGATGCGTGTGATCATGCTGCCTCCTTGCCGCAGTGTCAGGCTGCGAACCGGTTAATCGAACAGGGTATCCCGCCGCCCCTGCAAAAGATGGTCATGCAGGGTGCGTAGCTGGGACGCCACCACCCGGTGGCGGGAGAGTTCGGGCAAGGCGTCGATGGGGAAGTACCCCGCCCCTTTGGTTTCATCGGTTTCGCCCAGCAGCTGGCCACCGGTCACCTCGCACAGGAAGAACGCCTTGTGGGCGTGGGGCAGCTGCGGGGGATGGGGGTGCTTGAGCTTGTCGAACAGCGCCAGCAGTTGCACCGCCCGACAGGCGAGGCCGGTCTCCTCGCTCACTTCGCGCACCACGGCCCCCGCCGGCGAATCGCCGACATCACACCAGCCCCCCGGCAGGGTCCAGCAACCGTCACTGCGCTCCTGCACCAGCAGGACATGACCCGCATCGTTCCGAATGAAGGCCCGCACATCGAGCTTGGGGGTGGGATAGCCGCTGTCGAGGGCAATCCAGTCGCCGATGGCGTCGGGGGCCAGCTCGCTCTGGCTGGCGATGAGCGTCACCGTGGCCGCTCGCAGCGCCTCGAAGCGGGCGATGTCGAAGGGATCGCGGGAGTAGGTGAGCCCCGCCTGGGCCGTGGCCAGCACCTGTTCGAGGAAGGCGGCCAACGGCGGTTGCATGGCTAGAGCCCGAGGAAACGGACGATCTGGGCGGGGTAGCGCTCGAAGCCTGTGAAGGCGTGATCGCCGCCACACTCCAGGGAGAGACGGGCAAAGCGGTATTCGTCCAGCGCCTTGCGATAGTCGAGCACCTCGTCCTCCTGCTGTTGCAGCACCCAGAGCCGCTCGGGGGCAGTCACCGGCACCGCCAGCGCTCTCAGCTCGTCCATGTGCACAGGCAGCAGTTCATAGCGTTCGCCGCTGTAGGGGTTGGTCTGGGGGCCGAGGTAGTCGCAGAGCAGCTCGTGGGGGCGCACCGCCGGGTTGATGAGGGCAGCGCGGCAACTGTACATCTCGCTCACTCGCGTGGCCATGAAGCCACCGAGGGAGCTGCCCACGGCGCCCAGTCGCAGGGCACTGCCGTGGCGGGCCTTCAGGTCGGTGATGGCCTGCTCAATGGCAGCCCAGGCGGCCGCCGGGGTGTTGGGCTGGGCCGGGATCACCACCTCGATATCGGGCCTGTTCTCTGCCACCCAGGCCGCCATCTGCTGCGCCTTGGCCGAGCCGGGGGATGAATTGAAACCGTGCAGGTAGAGGAGTACGGGCTTCATGGCAACCCCTCAGTAACCGGTGGCATTGGGGTCGGGCACGAACTGCCCCAGCGGCAGGCGCCACACCTGACTCGCCACCCGGCCATCCGGGTGCAGGGTGAGATAGCGCCAGCCCGGGCCGGATTCGTCCAGTGCGAAACCGTCGGAGAGCGGCTTGAACTGGATGCAGGTAGAGGGGCTGGCGATGAGCCGCACTCCGTGGTGCACCTCGTCAAACTCCTGATGGACGTGGCCGAACAGGATGGTCTTCTGCTGCGGGTGGCGGGCCAGCACGGCGAACAGGTCGTCGGCATTCTTGAGGTTGTGCTGATCCAGCCAGGCGCAGCCCACCGGCACCGCCTGATGGTGCAGGGCGATGAGGGCATGGCGCTCGGGATGCTGGCGCAGGGCCTGATCCAGGGCCGCCAGCTGGTGATCCCCCAGCACCCCGTGGGGTTTGCCGCGCACCTGGGTATCCAGCAGGATCACCTGCCAGTGCTCGCCTACCAGCTGCTTGGCCTCGCTGATGCCGGCCGCATGGAGGTATTCGGTCATCAGGGGGCCGTCGTCGTGGTTGCCGGGCAACCAGTAGATGGGGCGAGCCAGGGGCGCCATCATGGAAGCGAAGCGCTGGTAGGACTCCGGGCTGTGATCCTGGGAGAGATCCCCGGTGGCGAGGATGAGATCGAACGGGTGCTCGTTGGCCTGCACCCGCTCCAGCACGGCGGCCAGACTCTGCGCCGTGGGCACGGCCAGCAGCCGCCCCTCGGCACTGGCGAAGAGATGGGTATCGGTAATCTGTAACAGGCGCACACTGCCGTCCGGCGCCTGAGGTAGCTCTGTTTCCAAAATCACGCTTCTTTTTTATGGGTTCGACTAGAGGATGTTAATCAGGCTGGTGCCGTGTTTGAGACAAAATCTCAACCAATCGGCCAAGAATAGATTTACCTGCTCCTTTTCATCCCTGTGATGCATTTTTTGATTGGGATAATCATAACGTGGTTGCAACATTGAAATCTGTTGCGCCGCACACACTTCCGCCATTCGCACATCATGATACAAACGAATCTCTATCCGGGCTTGCAAGTAGCTCGGCAATTCGGGGTTGTGCTGGGCCAGGATCACCTGGCTGGTGAAGCGGCTCTCCTCGGTCACCGTGAGCTGGAACTGCAGGCCGTTGCCGACCTGATAGCGGCGCTCGGCACCCACGCTGCCACCGGGCGGCAACAGTTTCATCAGCGCCATGTAATTGACCTCGCAGGTACGCTGCAAGGACATCAAATCAGGCACATAGCGCTTCATCGGGCTCTGGACTAATGACATGTCGCGGCTCCCTCAATCAGGGTCCATGAAGGCTGGACCCACTGCACAGTGTTCCAGTCGGACACAGGGCACCTGACCCGGGTCTGAACGAGCGCCACCTCAGCGCCCCGCCAGCCAGCGTGCCCGCAGCTCGCCGTGATTCAGGGCCAGCCACTGCAGGGCGATGACGGAGGCGGCATTGTCGATGCGCCCCTCTTTGAGCCAGGCATAGGCCTGCTCGCGGCTCACCACGTGGACCCGGATGTCTTCCCCCTCTTCCGCCAGACCGTGGATCCCCTTGGCCTGACTGGCATCCACCTCGCCCACGAACACCTCGATGCGCTCGGTGCTGCCACCCGGGCTCACCAGATAGCTGATGGCGTGTTCGCAGCGTCCCACCTCGATCCCTGCCTCTTCTACCGCTTCGCGCCGCACCACTGCCTCGGCGGTCTCCCCTTCATCGATGATGCCGGCCACCAGCTCCAGCAGCCAGGGGGTGGCGCTGGTCTCCATGGCGCCGATGCGAAACTGCTCCACCAGCACGATCTCGTCCCGCACCGGATCATAAGGCAGCAGGGCGGCGGCATGGCCACGTTCGAACAGTTCCCGGACGATGGGGGCGTTCCAGCCACCGGCAAACAGCCTGTGTTGCAGGCGGTAGACATTCACCTTGAAGAAGCCATTATATCCAGCTGATTTTTCAATGATTTTCACATCATCGCTGGAGTAGTGGCAGGTTTGAGGCAAGGCTTGCTGTGACATTCGAGACTCCTGCCAGCTTGACTTGGCTTGGTTTGACCATAATATTCGGGGGCATGAATGAACATTCATTCACTCGCTCTCGCCGACGATGAGGGAAGGATTTTAGCAGCCACAGGGCATTTGGCTAGGCGCGTTGCCGAGAAAACTCGCCCCGGACCTTGACGTTTCCGCAGCTGGAAAAGAGACAGTTCGCAATGAAATCTGCTTATAGTAGAGTGGTTAAGCTGAAATCAAGCTTGGTCGGTGACAATCCCCCCTTCATCCAGCGGACAGCTTTGGGTTGATACAAAAGGTTAAAACTATCATATGAAAAGAACACTCTTGTCAGTCATGGTGATGCTGGGTGTGAGCGGCGCCGCTCATGCCGAAAACCTGCTCGATATTTACCAACAGGCCCAGATCAAGGACACCCAGCTGCTGGAATCCAAGGCCAAGCGGGACCAGGCCTTCGAGAAGATCAACGAATCCCGTGCAGCCCTGCTGCCCCAGATCAACCTGGGCGCCGGCCTGAACTACCTGCAAAACAAGAACGACACCATGACCAACACGGGCGCTACCGGCTCCGTGACCCTGGATCAATCCATTTACCGTCGCAGCAACTGGGTCAACCTGGATCTGACCGAGAAGAGCGCCACCCAGTCCGACGTGGCCTACAACCTCGAGTACCAGAACCTGATGCTGCGTACCGCCCAGGCCTACTTCGACGTGCTCAAGGCCATGGATACCCTGGAATTCGTGCGTGCCAACAAGACCGCGGTCGAGCGTCAGCTTGAACAGACCCAGCAGCGCTTCGAAGTGGGCCTGACCGCCATCACCGACGTGCACGAGGCCGAGGCCGAGCGTGATCAGGCGCTGGCGGACGAGATCAATGCCGAGAACACCCTGGACAACAGCTACGAGAGCCTGCGCGAGCTGACCGGTATCGACCACCGTCAACTGGACGTGCTCAACACCGATCGCTTCAGCCCGCAGAAGACCGCGTTCAACTCCGACAAGTGGCTGGAACTGGCCCTGGACAAGAACCTGGAGCTGCACAGCGCCCGCATCGGCAAGGACATCGCCAAGGAGCAGATCGATCTGGCCAAGACCGGTCATGAACCGACCCTGGATCTGGGCGCCGGCCTGAACGCCGGTTACAACGATTACAAGGACGAGATCCGCAACCCCGAGAGCAACAGCAATCAGGGCAACATCGGCCTGAACTTCAAGCTGCCCATCTACACCGGCGGGGCCACCACCTCCCAGGTCAAGCAGGCACAGTTCAACTACGTGGCCGCCAGCGAACAGCTCGAGCGCAGCTTCCGCTCGGTGCAGAGCACGGTCCGCTCCTCCTACAACAACGTAAACGCCAGCATCGGCTCGGTCCGCGCCTACAGCCAGTCCGTCATCTCCGCCGACAGCGCCCTGAAGGCGACCGAGGCCGGTTACGAGGTGGGCACCCGCACCATCGTCGACGTGCTGGACTCCACCCGCAAGCTGTATCAGGCCAAGCAGAAGCTCTCCGAGGCCCGCTACAACTACATCCTCAGCATCCTCTCCCTCAAGCAGGCCGCCGGCATCCTGGAGCAGAAGGATCTGGAAGAGGTGAACCAGGGTCTGATGCCCGCCGCCCAGGTTACCAAGAAGTCCTGAGCCAGGCGCACACCATGAGAAAAGGCGACCCCGGGGTCGCCTTTTTCATCTCTGTTCGCCGCTGGAAGTGCGTTGGTCGGGGCCTGCCAGGCAGCGGCCATGTCACCGACCCGGCAGCCCCATCAAAAAACCCGGCCTTGGCCGGGTTTTACGCTTATCCGCGCTCGCGGATGGTCTTGATGATGTCGGTGGTGGAGCAGCCGTCCTCGAAGTTCAGCACCCGCACCTCGCCGCCATTGGCGGTCACCTCGGCGTAACCGGCGATCTCTTCGGGCTTGTAGTCGCCCCCCTTGACCAGGAGGTCTGGCAGGATCTCGGCGATCAGACGCTGGGGCGTGTCTTCGCTGAAGGGGACCACCCAGTCCACGGCACCCAGGGCCGCCAGCACCGTCATACGGCGCTCGGTCGGGTTGACCGGGCGACCCGGCCCCTTGAGGCGACGCACGGACTCGTCGGTGTTCACCGCCACGATCAGGCGGTCCCCCAGCTTGCCCGCATTGGCCAGATAGGAGACATGACCCGCGTGCAGAATGTCGAAGCAGCCGTTGGTCATCACCACCTTCTCGCCGCGCAGACGGGCGGCCTGGACGGCCACCTTGAGCTGGGCCTCGGACATGACGCCAAAGCCGGTCTCCTGCTCGGTGTAGAGGGCGTTGGCCAGCTCCACCGGGCTCACGGTGGAGGTCCCCAGCTTGCCGACCACGATGCCGGCGGCGGTGTTGGCCAGGGCGCAGGCCTCATCCAGACTCTTGCCTGCGGCAAGGGAAGTCGCCAGGGTGGAGATGACGGTGTCACCGGCACCGGTGACGTCATAGACCTCGTGGGCCTGGGCCGGCAGGTGCAGCTCGGGCTGCCCTTCGCGGATCAGGGTCATGCCGTTCTCGGAACGGGTGACCAGCAGGGCATCCAGCTCGAAGCGCTTGACCAGCTCCAGCCCCCTGGCGACCAGGTCTTCTTCCCCCTTCACCTTGCCCACCACGGCCTCGAACTCGGACATGTTGGGGGTCAGCAGGGTGGCACCACGGTACTTCTCGAAATCGGTCCCCTTGGGGTCGACCAGCACGGGGATACCGGCGGCGCGGGCACGCCGGATCATGCCGGGCACGTCGTTGAGGGCGCCCTTTCCGTAGTCGGAGAGGATCATCACGTCCGCCTGGGGCAGCGCCTGCTCCACCTTGCCCATCAGCAGGCTGGCATCCACGTCGTGGAAGGCCTCTTCGAAGTCGAGACGCAGCAGTTGCTGGTTGCGGGACAGCACCCGCAGCTTGGTGATGGTCGGATAGTCGGTCAGGCGCACGAAATCACAGGCCACCTTGACCCCGGCCATCTGGCTGGCGAGGGCATCGGCGGCCTCATCCTGACCGGTCAGGCCCAGCAGCACGGCCTGGGCGCCGAGGGCGGCGGAGTTGAGCGCCACGTTGGCGGCGCCACCCGGGCGCTCCTCGATGTGCTCGACCTTGACCACGGGGACCGGTGCCTCGGGGGAGATCCGGCCGGTAGGGCCATGCCAGTAGCGATCCAACATGACATCGCCAACGACCAGGATGCGGGCTTTTTCAAACTCGGGCAGGGTGATTTTCATCTGTATCGGCTCTCAAAACCTGAAAAATTCAGCGGCCGATTTTATCACACTCTTTTCCGGGGCGTGAAAAAAGCACGGCCCTGCCCCCTGACGCCCCCTCTGACCAGATGACGGCGATTCGCGCCCGCCCCCGCTTTTCGGATAGAATCCTCGACATGCGAGTGACCGCATCCGCGCCGGGCCACCCCACACAGGCCCCCCGGTTCGGTCGGACTCCCCCCTTTGCCTTTGCGAACAAGAGACTCTTCATGGCCCAAGAACACGCTCCCCGCCTCGAACCCCGTCTGTTCCATCCCCGTTACTGGGGGAGCTGGCTGGGCCTCTCCCTGCTCTGGCTGCTGGTGTTGCTGCCCTGGCGCAGTCAGATGTGGCTGGGCCGCCAGCTCGGCACCCTGGCCCGCAAGCTGCTGAAATCCCGCGTCAAGATTGCCCGCCGCAACCTGGAGCTGGCGATGCCCGAGCTCAGCCGGGATGAGCGCGAAGCCCTCCTGGTGCAGAACTTCGAGAGCGTGGGTTGCGCCATCTTCGAGGTGGGCATGGCCTGGTTCTGGCCAGACTGGCGGATGCGCCGCCTGATGAAGGTGGAAGGGGAAGAGCACGTCATCAACGCCATGGAGAAGGGCCAGGGGATGTTGCTGCTCTCCTGCCACTTCCTGACGCTGGAGCTCAATGCCCGCTGCTTCGGCCTGGTGCGCCCCGGGGTCGGTGTCTATCGCCCCAACACCAATCCGGTGCTGGAGTACGCCCAGTACCACGGTCGCTGCGCCTCCAACAAATACCTAGTGGACCGGATGGACGTGAAGGGGATGATCAAGGCGCTGCGCAACGGTGACGCCCTCTGGTATGCACCGGATCACGACTACGGCAGCCATGCCAGCGTCTTCGTGCCCTACTTCGCGGTGGAGCAGGCCGCCACCATCACGGGGACCGCCACCCTGGCCCGGGTGAAGAACACCGTCACCCTGCCCTGCTACAACATCCGCACCAAAGAGGGCTACACCCTGCATATAGGGGCGCCGCTGGAAGGCTACCCGAGCGGCGACGACATGGCGGATGCCAGCCGCGCCAATCGCGAGATTGAAGCCGCCGTGCGCAAGGCACCGGAGCAGTACATGTGGCTGCACCGCCGCTTCAAGACCCGCCCCAATCCGGACGATCCCGGCTACTACTGATGCCCTCCCGCCCCGTCGACCGGGCAAGTCCAGACGACAGGACAGGATGGCACCGCTGCCCCCATGAAAAAGCCCTCGCACTGCGAGGGCTTTTTTGTTGGCTGCCAGCGTCTGCCTTACTGGCGGATCAGGCGGTAGATGGCGTAGCCGGGGTGCTTGGCGTCATCCATCGGCAGGGTGGACTGGTACGACAGATCCGCCCCCGCCAGGGCCTTGGCCTCGTCGGTCGGCGAGGAGTAGAGGCGCACGTCCACGTTGGCGGGCAGGGCCTTCATGTGCCAGTTGTTGTTGGCCGCCGGGCTGAAGCCGGCCGGGTTGTCCGCAGACTGGGCCTTCAGATACTGGGCGATGATCTCCCGCGTCTCGAAGGGATCTTCATGGACGATGTTGCTGCCGTCGATGCCGGGGAAGTGGCCGCCGCCGCTGGCGCGGTAGTTGTTGGTCACCACGTAGAACTTCTGGGCCGGGTCCACGGGCTGGCCGTTGAAGGTGAGGCCGCTGATGCGCTGGCCGTCGCTCACCTTGACCCCGTCCTTGCTGTAGCGGGCCGGCTGGGTGATGTCCACCTCGTAGTTGACCCCGTCAATCACATCGAAGTTGTAGGTGGGGAAGCTCTCGTTCACCAGCCACTGCACCTCTGTCTTGCCGGTGTCGATCTGGTTGAACTGGCCAGCGCTCATCTCCAGCCACTCCTTGACGGTGGCCCCGTTCACCTCGACCACCTGCAGGGTGTTCGGATAGATGTAAAGGTCAGAGACGTTGCGCAGGGAGATGTCACCCTGGGCCACGTAGGTGAAGTCGTTGATGCCGTTGCGACCGCCACGGAAGGGGGCCGCCACCGACAGGATGGGGTAGGACTCCTTGAGCAGGCCGTCTTGTTGCAACTGCTCCGCGTGGCGGCGCTGGGCATCGCTCACCAGCTGCACCGAGGGGTCGTCCTGCACCAGGGCGAAGAAGCTGTGGATGGGGGAGGTGATCTTGCCGAGCGGCTCGTCCAGCCACTGGTTGGTGGCGTCGTGATCCGCCTGCACCAGGTCCACCACCCGCTGATCCACCGCACTGCCCTCGCTGGCGTCTATCTTGCGCAGGCTGGCCTGGCTCTGCTTCACCTGCCACTTGCCGTCCACCTGCTCCAGCTTGAGGTCGATGATGCCGAGGTGGTTGCCCCAGTAGCCGGGCATCACGGTGGGAATGCCGCTCAGGGTACCGGCCTGGTTGTCCACCTCCGGCAGATCCGGGAAGTCCCCGGGGAAGTTCTTGTGGGCGTGGCCCAGCATCAGGGCGTCCACCCCCTTCACCTTGGCCAGATGCCAGGCGGAGTTCTCCATCATGGCCTCGTAGCTGCTGGCATTGATGCCGGTGTGGGCCACCACCACCACGATGTCGGCGCCCTTGGCGCGCAGCTCGGGCACATAGTGATTGGCGGTCTCGACCATGTCGGCCACCACCACCTTGCCCTCCAGATGACGCTTGTCCCACTGCAGCACCTGGGGCGGGGTCAGACCCAGGATGCCCACCTTGACGCGCTGGCGCTGGCCCTTGTCATCGGTCACCTCGCGCTCCAGCAGCAGATAGGGGGTGAACTTGTTGCCGCTCCAGTCAATCTGTCCCTTGGCATCGCGCTTGAAGGCCCCCGCCTCGAACACGTTGGCATTCACATAGGGGAAGTCGGCTCCCGCCAGCACCTTGCCGAGGTAGTCCAGGCCGTAGTTGAACTCGTGGTTGCCCAGGTTGCCCGCGTCGTAGCCCAGCTCGTTCATCGCCTTGAACACCGGGTGCGCCTGCTTCTCGAGATAGCCGGCACCGGACTGCTCGAAGATGTAGTCCGCCAGCGGCGTGCCCTGAATGAGGTCACCGTTGTCGAGCAGCAGGTTGTTGGGGTTCTCGGCGCGGGCGGCGCGGATCAGCAGGGCGGTGCGGGAGAGGCCGAACTTGCGATCCTCCTTGTTCTGGTAGTAGTCGTACCCCAGCACGTTGGAGTGGATGTCGGAGGTCTGGATCAGGCGCAGGGAGACGGTCCCCGGCTGCGCCTTGCTGTCATTCTCGTTGCTGCAGGCAGACAGCAGCACGATGGCGGCTATAGCCCCCAGTTTCATGGTGTTATTCACTGTTTTTTCCCTTTTATTATGAGTAACGCTTTACCAGCGCCGGGAATTTAACAGACGAATATGTCAGCAGATGGCACCGGGACTCATTTTTATGAAGCCCGGCACAAAAATAGCCTCATGAGGCCGATATGGCACCCAATGCCAGCTTGGCCGCCAGCACCAGCATGATGAGACCTACAACAAGATCAATGGCTTGCTGCACCCGGCCCCGGGCAAGCCAGGGGGAGAGTGCCGCCGCCCCGAACGCCAGTCCGTAGAACCAGACCAGAGAAGCCAGCATGGCCCCCGCCGCGAAGGCGGGTCTGAGCTCCTCGGCAAACTGGCTGCCGAAAGAGCCAAGCAGCATCAGGGTATCCAGGTAGACGTGGGGATTGAGCAGGGTCACTCCGAGGGTCATGGCCAGCACGCTCTTGACCCCCATCAACCGGGGCGAGTCCGCCAGGGCCGCCTCCTGGCCGCGCCAGGCACTGCGCAGGGAACGGATACCGAACCAGCCGAGGAAGAGCACGCCGCCCCAGGTCAACAGGGCCAGGCCGATCGGGCTGGCCGCCAGCAGGTTGGCCCCGCCGAACACCCCGATGCCGATCAGCACGAGATCGCACAGGCAGCAGAGGGTCGCCGTCAGCAGGTGGTGGTTGCGGTGAATGCCCCGGCTCAGCACGAAGGCATTCTGGGCCCCGATGGGGATGATCATGGCAAGGCCGAGGGTAAAGCCTTGCAGGGTGGTGGCGAACATGGGGATGCGTTCCTGTGAAAGAGAGAAACGCACTATAAGGGGGCACGGGTAATCAGAGAAATTCATTCATTTTCTGATGCATTCATAAAACTGATGAAAACCGGGCCGAAACCACACAAAGAAGGTTGTCAATTGCAGGATCTGACAATTGTGGGGTCACAGCCCCACCCCGAGAATCGGCGGCAGGATGGGACGGCGCAGGACAGCGGTGATGGCGACAGAGGGGATGCCAGGCGACGAGCCGGTGCCGCCGGGCCTGTATTCACTGCAGCAGGGAGGGGAAGTTGGTGACCACCACCTGCTCCAGGTTCGGCAGCAGGATGCCGCTGCTCACCCCCTTGGCGATGGCCTGGTAGCGGTTCATCGACCCCGTCTTGCGGGTGACCTGATTGAGGTGGTAGTTCACGGTGCGCTCCGTGATGCCGAGGATGCAGGCGATCTCCCCCGATGTCTTCCCTTCGCTGGCCCAGAACAGGCACTCGGTCTCCCGCTCCGTCAGGGGCTCCTGGGGATCGTCCTCCCTCATGCTCTGGCGCACGATCCGGATCGCCGCCTCGAAGATGTAGTTGGACATCCAGGAGAGGATGGGCGAGGACTCCAGCATCAGATCGCTCGATGCCCGCTCCCGGGTGATGAAAGAGAGTATGCCGTTCTCCCCCGCCGCCCCGTGCAGCGGGAACGAGATGCCGTTGCGCAACCCGAATTCCGCCGCCAGCCCCATCACATCCATGCTCCCCTCTTGCAGGAAGCGCGCCTTCTCGTCCAGCCGGTTCCAGTAGATGGGCAGGGTCTGCCTGCGGGCGAGCTGGATGATGGGATCGCAGGCCAGCATGTTGTTCAGGGTGTAGGCCTGTACCCAGGAGTCGGGGCACTGGTTGAACAGCACCACCTTGGGCCTTTGCATCGACATGGGCAGGATGAGGGCAAAACGGTAGTAGTCGTAACCCATTCCCAGGGTGAAGCGGCCGATGAGCTCGGACAACCGGTTGCCATCGGTCACCAGCGTGAAATGTTCCAGGTACTCAAGCAGTTGGTCGCGTGTCATAGGCAAGCCTCCCCTGGCCAAGGCCTTGGATTATAGCGCCTAACCATGAAATGGAGAGACATGAATGCTTGTTTTCAAAGGAAAATTGAAAGAACACCCCAGATGGGAGGTCGAAAACGAGCTCTACCGATTTCGCAACCGCGTCTTCTCCGATCGACTCGGTTGGGACGTGGAATCCCGCCGTGGCCTGGAGCGGGACAACTTCGACAAGCCCGACACCCACTGGGTGCTGATTGAAGACAAGCAGGGGCTGTGCGGCTGCATCCGCCTGCTCAGTTGCGCCCAGGATTACATGCTGCCCAGTATCTTCCCCACCGCCCTCGCTGGCGAAGCCCCGCCGCGCGGCAACGACGTGTGGGAGCTGACCCGCCTCGCCATCGACGCCGACCGGGCCCCTCGCCTGGAGAACGGCATCAGCGAACTCACCTGCGTCATCTTCCGCGAGGTGCTGGCCTTCGCCAGGGAGCAGGGGATCCGCGAGCTGGTGGCCGTGGTCAGCCTGCCGGTGGAGCGCATCTTCCGTCGCCTCGGCCTGCCCATCGAGCGCCTCGGCCATCGCCAGGCGGTGGATCTGGGGGCCGTGCGCGGGGTCGGTATCCGCTTCCACCTGGACGAGCGTTTCGACCGCGCCGTCCATCGCCCCCTGCAGGGCCATTACCGGCCGGCGGGGGATGCTCTGCTCGCCGTCATCTGAGCAAAAAAAGTCCCGGGACCGGCCCGGGATTCAAGACGCTCGCTATGGTCCGTTTCCACCCCATGCAAAAACGGACCGGGTGAGTATCTTATGAATCTCATGTCAGGGCTACTGTCACATCTCACAGGGGCGGCCCCGGAGACGGGCCCCCTCCATGGGGGCGGTCAGGTTGTCCTCTGGCGCGCCCTTGAGTAGCATTCTTGCTGAACTCCCTTTTTTCATAAGGAATGCTGATGAAAACGCTGGACTACAAGCTGCTGCTGGCCCTGGACGCGGTGATCCGGGAGCAAAACTTCGAGCGTGCCGCCCAGCGCTTGCACATCACCCAGTCCGCCATCTCCCAGCGCATCAAGCAGCTGGAGCAGCAGTTTGCGGAGCCGCTCATCATCCGCAGCCAGCCGCTGCAGGCCACGGGGCTCGGCCAGAAGCTGCTGGCCCACTATCGCCAGGTGCGCCAGCTGGAGCTGGAGCTGGCCGGCGAGCTCTCCCCCGACGAGCCCAGGGCCCCCATCCGGGTCAGCATCGCCGTCAATGCCGACAGCCTGGCCACCTGGTTCCTGCCCGCCCTGGCGCCACTGCTGGAGCAATACCCCATCGAGCTGAACCTGCTGGTGGATGACGAGAGCCGCACCCTGGACCGGGTGCGCGAGGGGCAGGCGTTCGGCGCCGTCAGCCTGCAACCCCAGCCGCTGGCGGGCTGCTGCGTCGACGAACTCGGCGAGATGCGCTATCTGCTCACCGCCAGCCCCGCCTTCGTCGCCCGCCACTTCCCGAACGGCCTCACGGCCGCGGCCCTGGCCAAGGCGCCGGCGGTGGCCTTCGATCAGCGCGACGACATGCACATCAGCTACATGGCCCGTCATTTCGCCCTCCCCCCCGGTGGCTACCCCTGCCACACGGTGCGATCCTCCGAGGCCTTCGTCGCCATGGCGGAGCAGGGGCTGGCCTGCTGCCTCATCCCGGAATTGCAGATCCGCCAGCAACTGGAAGAGGGGCGCCTGCTCGATCTCAACCCGGATCACCACCTGGTCGAGCAGCTCTACTGGCACCGCTGGGTGCTGGAGCGGGGGCTGCACAAGCAGATATCCCAGCGCCTGATCCAGCAGGGGCGACGGGCACTGCAACCCCGTTGAGGGGGCCATTCACCTTGGCTTTGGGGGGGTAAAAACGTATAGTGCTGGGCGATTAACCATCAGGTCTCCACTCAGGTTCCCCATTTATGTTCCAAGACAATCCGCTGCTGGCCCAGCTCAAGCAACAAATCCGCGAAAACATCCCCAAGAAAGAGGGTGTGATCCGCGCCTCCGATCGGGGCTTCGGCTTCCTGGAGGTCGATGAGAAGACCAGCTATTTCGTGCCGCCTCCCTACATGAAGAAGGTGATGCACGGTGACCGGGTGAGCGCCCTGATCCGCACTGAAAAAGAGAAAGAGGTGGCCGAGCCGGATGCCCTGCTGGAGCAGGCCGTCACCCGCTTCGTCGGCCGCGTCAAGATGTTCCGCGACCGCCTCAACGTGGTGCCCGACCACCCCCTCATCAAGGACGCCATCAAGGCCCGCGCCAAGAAGGGTCTGGACGAGAAATCCTTCAAGGAAGGGGACTGGGTGGTCGCCACCCTCAAGCGCCATGCCCTGGTGGACGGCAACTTCTCCGCCGAGATCACCCAGCTCATCGCCACCCAGGAAGATCACAACGTGCCCTGGTGGGTGGTGCTGGCGCGCCACAACCTGGCCCAGATTGAACCGGCGGACCTGCCGGAGTGGAAGGTGATCGAAGAGGAAGAGCTGCCCCGCCGGGATCTGACCCAGGTTCCCTTCTTCACCATCGACGGTGCCAAGACCAAGGACATGGACGATGCCCTGGCCATCACCAAGCTGGAGAACGGCTGGGAGCTGCTGGTGGCCATCGCCGACCCGACCGCCTATGTGGCCGAGGGGAGCGAGCTGGACAAGGAGGCCGCCCAGCGCGCCTTCACCGTCTACATGCCGGGACGCAACGTACCCATGATCCCGCGCACCCTCTCCGACGAGCTCTGCTCCCTGAAAGAGGGCGAGGAGCGCAACACCCTGTGCGCCCGTCTGCTCATCGCCGAGGACGGCCTGCTGCTGGAGGAGACCGAGTTCTTCGCCGCCCGCATCGTCTCACATGCCCGTCTCAGCTATGACGACGTCTCCGACTGGGCCGAGCACGGCAAAGCGCTGGCCATCGACGCCGGCGTCCTGGCCCAGCTGCCCCTGATGAAGGCGATGACGGAGGCCCGCATCAAGTGGCGCACCGAGCATGCCCTGGTGTTCCCGGACAGACCCGACTACGACTTCGAGCTGGGTGAAGACGGCGAAGTGCTGGCCATCCACGTGGAGCCACGCCGCATCGCCAACCGCATGGTGGAAGAGTCGATGATCGCCGCCAACATCTGCGCCGGCCGCGTGCTGGGCAAAGAGGTCGGCTACGGCATCTTCAACGTCCACACCGGCTTTGACGAGGAGTCCCTGGACGGCGCCATCGAGCTGCTCAAGACCGCCGAGGCCCCGTTCGAGAAGGAAGAGATCGCGAGTCTCTCCGGCTTCTGCGCCCTGCGCCGCTGGATAGACAACCTGGACACCCGCTGGCTGGACGGCAAGATCCGCCGCTTCCAGAGCTATGCCCTGATGTCCGCCGAACCGGGTGCCCACTACGGCCTGGGTCTGGATGCCTACGCCACCTGGACCTCCCCCATCCGCAAATACGGCGACATGGTCAACCATCGCCTGCTCAAGGCGGTCATCGCCGGCAAGACCCCGGGTGAGCGCCCCAGCCTGGAGCTGACCGAGCACCTGACCGCCTGCCGCCGCCTGCACCGCATGGTGGAGCGCGACATCGGCGACTGGCTCTATGTGCGCTACCTCAAGGCCGATGCGGGCACCGACAAGGTGTTCAACGCCGAGATCATCGACGTGATGCGCGCCGGCCTCAAGCTGCGCCTGCAGGAGAACGGCGCCGTGGTCTTCATGCCCGCCCGCCATATCCTGGACAACAAGGATCGGCTGGAGTGCAACTGGGACAACGGCCGCGTCTATCTGGACAAGACCGAGGTGGTCTACGAGCTCGGCCAGATCATCGAGGTGAAGCTGAGCGAGGCGGTGGAAGAGACCCGCTCCCTCATCGCCAAGCCGGCGGTGGATCTGGTGCCGGGTCCGGCGCCGGTCGCTCCTGCCAGCGAGGCCGATGCAGCGCCTGCCGACGAGGCCCCCAAGGCGCAGTGATCCCCCTGCTTGTCTGCTCTGCAAAAGCCCGCATCCTGCGGGCTTTTTTTATGGCTGCGCTCCGCGGGCAGACGGAATGGGAGACCCGCTCACAGGCCCCAGCCTGCGTCGCTACCGGCAGGGAGGATCGAGACGGGAGCGGATCAGGATCCGCCACCCGGGCGTCACAAGAGGCCTTGTCGAAACCGATCCTCTCGGGGGAAAAACTGAAAGTGGGTTACAAAATAAATGATTCATTGGTGATTAACGATGAACTACGGCATATCCATCGTCATTACTTGCGAATACGAGGCGACAAATCATGACTCATTTGAGTGCAAAATTTGATTTTGTGACGACAGTCACGTTGACACCGTATTTGCTCAAACCGCAAAACGAGACATCAATCACAAAAAATTGACACCCAGAGGCGAGAAGATCGAAATGTAGCCGAAATACAGCGACTGAATGTGATCGTCATCACTATGTCGGGAGGGGGGATGTCGGGGTATTTGAGATCCAGGTCACAAGACACCCCGTTTTCAGCCTAATTTGATCACAAGCTGGTAGATTGAAGTTGCTTAGACGACTGGGATGGGAGTTCGGCAAAACTCGTCATCCCGACTACCACTTTTAATCACACAGGCTTAAAACGGGGTCCCGACATGTTATCACCGGATACCAAAGTCAAGATACAGAATTTTGGACGCTTCCTGTCCAATATGGTCATGCCCAACATAGGCGCCTTCATCGCCTGGGGCTTCATCACCGCCCTCTTCATCCCCACTGGCTGGCTGCCCAATGAAACCTTGGCCAAGCTGGTCGGTCCCATGATCACCTACCTGCTGCCGCTGCTCATCGGCTATACCGGCGGCAAGCTGATCGGGGGGGACCGGGGTGCCGTGGTCGGTGCCATCACCACCATGGGCGTCATCGTGGGGACCGACATCCCCATGTTCATGGGCGCCATGATGGTCGGCCCGCTGGGTGGCTGGGCCATCAAGCGCTTCGACAAGGCGATGGAAGGTCGCGTCAAGAGCGGCTTCGAGATGCTGGTGAACAACTTCTCCGCTGGCATCATCGGCATGTTGCTCGCCATTCTCGCCTTCTTCGTCATCGGTCCCTTCGTCAAGGTGCTCTCCGGCGTGCTGGCGAGCGGTGTCGGCTTCCTGGTGGACAACCACATGCTGCCCCTCACCTCCATCTTCGTCGAGCCGGCCAAGATCCTGTTCCTGAACAACGCCATCAACCACGGCATCTTCTCGCCGCTCGGGATCCAGCAAGCCACCGAACAGGGCCGCTCCATCTTCTTCCTGATCGAAGCGAACCCTGGTCCGGGCATGGGCGTGCTGCTGGCCTACATGGTGTTCGGCCGTGGCGCCGCCAAGCAGTCCGCTGCCGGTGCGTCCATCATCCACTTCTTCGGCGGCATCCACGAAATCTACTTCCCGTACGTGCTGATGAACCCGCGCCTCATCCTGGCGGTGATCGCAGGCGGCATGACCGGGGTCTTCACCCTGACCCTGTTCAACGCCGGTCTGGTCTCCCCCGCCTCCCCGGGCTCCATCTTCGCCGTGCTGCTGATGACGCCGAAAGCCTCCCTCATCGGGGTGCTGCTCTCCATCGTCGCCTCCGCCACCGTCTCCTTCCTGGTCGCCGCCGTGTTCGTCCGTGCCCAGCAGCCGGAAGCCGACGAGGCCGATGCCCTGGGTGAAGCCACCCGCAAGATGAAGGCCATGAAGGGTGCCAAGCCCGAGACCACCGCCGCCAAGAAGCCGGAAACCGAGCTGACCGCAGTGCGCAACATCGTCGTCGCCTGCGATGCGGGCATGGGCTCCAGCGCCATGGGCGCCGGCATGCTGCGCAAGCGGGTGCAGGCCGCCGGTCTCGACATCAGCGTCACCAACCGTGCCATCAACAACCTGGACGATCAGGTGGATCTGGTCATCACCCACAAGGATCTCACCGACCGTGCCCGTCGCCATGCGCCGCATGCACAGCACATTTCGCTGACCAACTTCCTCGACAACGCCCTCTATCAGGAGCTGGTGCAGAACCTCAGCCTGGCCAACGCGGCCAACGATGACGTCGCCAACCCGCAACTGCTGGTGGCGGCCAACGACGACAGCTACGAGCCGCAGGAGCCGGAAGTCTTCACCCTGAGCCTGCAGGACGTGCACCTGGGCCTCAAGGCCGAGAGCAAGGAAGCGGCCATCGTGACAGCCGGCAAGCTGCTGGCCGAGCGAGGCTATGTGGCACCGGACTACGTCGACGCCATGCTGGAGCGCGAACAGCTGGTCTCCACCTACCTCGGCGAATCCATCGCCGTGCCCCACGGCACCATCGCCGCCAAGGAGCACGTGAAGCGTACCGGCATCGTCATCTGCCAATACCCTGCCGGGGTCGCCTTCGGCGAGGGCGCCGATGAAGTGGCGCGCCTGGTCATCGGCATTGCCGCCCGCAACGATGAACACATACAGGTTATAACCCGCCTGACCAATGCACTGGATGAGCCCGGTCTCGTCGACCGTCTGGCCAGCACCCAGGATCCCCAGGAGTTCCTGGATCTGCTGGGGGCCGAGCAGGCCGCGTAATCATCCGTCATCGTCTTTGGTTGTAGAGGTTAATATCATGAAAACATTGCATTTTGGTGCCGGCAACATCGGTCGGGGCTTCATCGGCAAACTGCTGGCTGACGCCAGCCATCAGGTCACCTTCGCCGACGTCAACGAGACCCTGATCGACCAGCTCAACCACCGCCAGGAGTACAAGGTGCACGTGGTGGGCACGGATCAGAAGCTGGACGTGGTGCGCAACGTTGCCGCCGTCAGCTCGGCCGGACACGAGGTGATCGCCCGTATCATCACCGCCGATCTGGTCACCACGGCGGTCGGCCCCAACATCCTGGACAAGATTGCCAGCACCCTGGCCAAGGGGCTGCAGGCCCGCTTCGATGCCGGCAACCTGACTCCCCTCAACGTCATCGCCTGCGAGAACATGGTGCGCGGCACCAGCCACCTCAAGGAGGAGGTACTCAAGTACCTACCGGTCGCGTATCATGCCACCCTCGAGCAGTGCGTCGGCTTCGTCGACTCGGCGGTGGATCGCATCGTTCCGCCCGCCGCGGCGAACGACGATCCCCTGGAGGTGACGGTGGAGAGCTTCAGCGAGTGGATCGTCGATCGGACCCAGTTCAAGGGGGAGTTGCCCCAGGTGGCAGGCATGGAGCCCACCGACAACCTGATGGCCTTCGTCGAGCGCAAGCTGTTCACCCTCAACACCGGCCACATCGTCACCGCCTACCTCGGCAAGCTCAGGGGCTATCACACCGTGCGCGAGGCGATCGAGGATCCGCTGATCCGCAGCAAGGTACGCCGCGCCATGGAGGAGAGCGGGGCTGTGCTGGTGAAACGTTACGGCTTCGACCCGCGCCTGCACGCCGCCTACATCGAGAAGATCCTCTCCCGCTTCGCCAACCCCTATCTGGTGGACGAGATTGACCGGGTCGGTCGCCAGCCGCTGCGCAAGCTGGCGGCGGGGGACAGGCTGGTGAAGCCGCTGCTCGGCACCCTGGAGTACGGCCTGCCGAGCGATCACCTGCAGGAGGGCATCGCCGCCGCACTGCATTACCGCAATGAGGACGATCCCCAGGCGGTGGAGCTGCAGGCCATGCTGGCGGAACTTGGTCCGGCACGGACACTGGCCCGCGTCACCGGCCTGGATGAGCACAGCGATGTGGTACGCACCATCGTCGCCCGTTACAACAACTTGAAGTGACCTGATGGGGTGGCGTCACACCGCCCGTGACGGACCCCATACGATACAAACCGGGGGAGGGCCTGCTCTCCCCCTGTCAGCCGGACCCGAAGCACTTATGACCACACACCAGGAAGATGAAGTACTGGAGCGACTGAACGAGCAGGATGGCCCCCGCGGCTTCTTTCTCGAGGTCGTGACCATCCTGGAAGAGGCGGTCGACTCCCTGATGCGGCGAGCCTTTCGTCAGGAGGAGTATGCCGTCAAATACGCCATCGAACCCCTGCTCAACCAGAGCGGACCCCTCGGCCAGCTGGAGGTGCGCCTCAAGCTCATCTTCGCCCTCGGCCTCATCTCCCTCGAGCGCTATCAGGATCTCGAGGCATACCTGAAGATCCGCGACTTTCTGGTACGCGACCCCAAGGATTACCGCTTCAGCGACAAGCCGGTCCGCGATCTGCTCGAGCGCCTGAATGCCATCCAGCAGGGCAGCATGATGCCGCAGGATCCCCCGGCCAACGAGGAGGACTGGCCCCTCTACCAGATGCAGCTCAACCGGCTCGATCAGATGGTGCGCTCCGCCCTGGTGCTGGCGGTGACCGATTGCGTCACCGAACTCCACAAAGAGAGCCCCATCTGATCTGAGTGGCTCTCCCCTGCACGCCTGGCGGGTGTCATCTTGCCCCCCTTCCCCGCTACACTAGGTCCAACCCCATCACCTGTACGAGGTTGGCATGATTGCTCTCTCCCTCGCCGGAATAGCCCTCATCTCCCTGCTCGCCCAATGGCTTGCCTGGTCCGTGCGCGTTCCCGCCATTTTGTTCCTGCTGCTGAGCGGCCTATTGCTCGGCCCGGTGACCGGTCTGCTCGATCCCAATCAGTTGCTGGGGGATCTGCTGTTTCCCCTGGTTTCCCTCTCGGTCGCCATCATCCTGTTTGAAGGAGCGCTGACCCTGCACCTGACCGAACTCAAGGGGATCGGCAAGGTGGTACGCAACCTCTGCTCCACCGGCATGGTGACCAGCTTTGCCGTCATCGGCGCCGCCAGCTACTTCCTGCTTGGGCTGGACTGGCGTGTCGCCATGGTGCTCGGCGCCGTGCTGGTAGTGACCGGCCCCACGGTGATCGCCCCCATGCTCAACGTGATCCGCCCGGTCCGGGAGGTGGACAAGATCCTGCGCTGGGAGGGGATCGTCATCGACCCCATCGGCGCCCTGTTCGCGGTACTGGTGTTCGAGGCGGTGCGCCTCGGCAGCCAGGGAGATCTGGTCGGTCATACCCTGCTGGCCCTGGCCAAGACGGTGGGAGTGGGGTCGCTCATCGGGGTCGGTGCCGGCTGGCTCACCACCCTGCTCATCCGCAAGGACTGGCTGCCGGTCAGCCTGCACAAGTTCGGGGTACTGGCGCTGGTGCTGGTGACCTTCACCCTGTCTGACTGGCTCAGTCACGAATCCGGCCTGCTGGCGGTGACGGTGTTCGGCATCTGGCTCGCCAACCAGGAGGGGCTGGATCTGGAGGAGGTGCTGGCCTTCAAGGAGGATCTCGCCGTCATTCTCATCTCCTCCCTCTTCATCCTGCTGGCGGCCCGCCTCGATCTGGCCCAGCTCTGGCAGCTCGGCCCCATGGTGCTGGCCCTGCTGTGCGTGGTGCAGTTCGTGGCCCGTCCGCTCTGCATCCTGGTCTCGACCCGGGGGTCGGACCTGCCCTGGCGCGCCCGCGCCCTGCTCGCCTGGATAGCCCCCCGGGGCATAGTGGCGGCGGCGGTCAGCGCCTCCTTCGCCATCAGCATGCACGAGGCCGGCATTGAGGATGCCGACAAGCTGGTGCCCCTGGTGTTTGCGGTCATCATCTTCACCGTGGTGCTGCAGAGCCTGACGGCCACGCCATTGGCCAGATTGCTCGACATGCGCCAGAGCGCCCCCAATGTCTGGCTGCTCATCGGCGCCAACTCGGTGGCCCGGGCCATCGGCAAGGCGCTGGCGGATCAGGGGATCCCGGTGCAGCTCTCCGATCCTGCCTGGGAGCACTGCAAGCTGGCCCGCATGAGCGGCCTGCCCTGCTACTTCGGCAACCCCCAGTCGGAGCACGCCGAGCGGCACCTGCCCCTCACCAGCATCAGCACAGTGCTGGCGCTCTCTCCCAGCCGCCACAACAACGCCCTCGGGGTACTGCACTTCGCCCACCTCTACGGGGAGGAGAAGGTCCACTCCCTGCGTTCCAGCGAACAACACGGCAAGGCCAACCGGGAGAGCGCCACCTTCCGTGCCCGCCAGAACCTGTTCGGCGCCGACATCAACTTCGCCAGGCTGAGCGGCCTGCTGAGTCGGGGCGGGCAGATCAAGGCGACCCGCCTGAGCGACACCTTCGACTGGGACCAGTATCAGGAGGCCAATCCCGGCGCCATTCCTCTGTTCGTGCTGGATGCCAAGGCCAGACCCAGGGTGGTCACCGGCCCTGTCACGCCGCTGCCCGGAGAGCTGCTGATCGCCCTGCAACCACCCCGGGAGGGGGTGACGGCGCCCTGATCCGATGACGGCGCCACCGGGAAGGAGAACTAGACTTGAGGGTGGCGCCATGAGTCATAGGAGGAAGTCATGACAGTCAGTGAATTGCGCGCGCTTCACCAGCAGCACAGGTTCAAGGAGGCGGAGATCATGCACGACATCGTCTCCCCCGGCTGGATCGTGGAGTTCAGGGGGCAGGACGGCCACCTCTACGTGATGACGGACACCCTGGGGTGCCCCATGAGCTTCTCGTCCACCGAGGAGGCACGGGACCACATCCACCTGGTGGCCGACTGCCCCGTCCAGGTCGAGCACCTCTACCGCTTCTTCGAACGCTGAACAGCCATCGAAAAAGGCTCCCGAGGGAGCCTTTTCTCATTCCGGCTGCGTAGGCTCAGCCTCCTTTCCCTCCAGCCGCCTCACCGGCTTTTGCAGAATAAGGTTCGCCGGATAGGTGACCAGATCGCCGTTGTCATCCCGCACCCGCACGTAGAAGAGGCCGATCTCGGTGATGATGCCGGTGACGGAGTCATCCTTGTCGAGGATGCGGATGCGATCGCCAATCTTGTAGGGGAAGGCGAAGAAGATGGTAATGCTGGCGGTGATGTTGGAGAGGATCGACCACTGGGCCACCATGGCGACCCCCAGTACCGCGAAGAAGGAGGAGGCGAGCACCACCAGCCGGGAGAAGTCGAGCCCCCAGACCCCGGCCAGGATCAGCAGGGTGGCGCAGCCCAGCAGGAAGTGGAATACGTGCTCCACGTAGAGTACCCGATTCTCGCTCACCTGCCGGCTCTGGCCAAGGGCCATCAGGCTCTTGTGAATGAGGCCGCGCACCAGGGTGTGCCCCAGCAACAGCAGCAGGGTCACGCCAAAAGATTCCCATGTCGTCATGTTCACTCCTTACCACCAGCGCCTGTGCTTGAGCCAGACCGCCAGTCCGGTCGCCAGCACCAGCAGGAAGCCACAGAACACCCAGAAGGCGGTCGGACTCTCGGCCCCGGGGATCCCCCCCAGGTTGATGCCGAACAGGCCGGTCAGGAAGCTGGCGGGCAGGAACAGCAGCGCCATCACCGACATCTGGTAGGCACGGCGGTTGGTCGCCTCCGCCATCAGGTTGTTGATCTCGTCCGCCAGCACGGCGGTGCGCGCCACCCCGGCATCCAGATCGTCGAGCCAGCGCCGCAAGCGGTCGGCGATGTCGAGCAGGCGTCGCCTGTCATCTTCGTCCAGCCAGCTGATCTTCTCGTTGGCCAGGCGCGCCACCAGATCCCGCTGGGGGGAGAGGTAGCGACGGATCATGATGAGCTGCTTGCGGATGCGCGCAAGCCGACCGTTGGCGGGCAGGTCGCGCATCAGCACCATCTCTTCCAGATCCAGGATCTGGTCGTGCAGCTCCTCGACGAACTCCCCGGCCCGGTCGGTCAGGGCGTCGCATATCTCCACCAGCCAGTCGGCGGGAGTGTCGGCACCGCCCCCCAGCGACAGCTGCTCGAACACATCTTTCTCGGAGAGCAGCGGACGACGTCGGCTGCTGATGATGAGATCCGGCGTGATGAAGATCCGCAGGGCCACCATCTCTTCAGGCCTGTGATCCTTGTTGTGGTTGATGCCGCGCAGGATCAGCAGCACCGTCTCCCCCATCCGCACCAGCTTGGGACGATTGCTCTGGCCGAGCAGGGCCTCCCGGGCCGCCTCCCCCAGCAGCGGCGTCTGCAGCAGCCAGCGCGCCGACTCCGGGTTGCCGTAGTCCAGATGCAGCCAGCCGGGCTGGGCACCGGGGATCTCGCTACCTTCGGCCAGCGGGGTCATGCCCCCCTTGCCGTCCAGGGTCAGGCCATAAATCACGTCACCGGGCACCCGATCCATCTCGTCTCCTTCTCGTTTCATGTGCAGGCCCCAGCTTACACCAAAGGCGGGGACGACTCAGCCCCGGGGCAGCCGCCCCGCACCAGCCATGCTAAGATGCGCCACCCGTTCCAGACACAGGAAGCCATGCCATGCCCATCTGGGTTGATGCCGATGCCTGCCCCATCCCGGTCAAGGAGATCCTCTACCGCGCCGCCCACCGCGCCCAGGTGGTGACCACGCTAGTGGCCAACCAGGGACTCAGAGTCCCCCCCTCCCCCTTCATCAAGACCCAGCAGGTGGAGAAGGGCTTCGATGTGGCAGATCATGTCATCGCCCAGCAGGTCAAGCCAGGCGACCTGGTGATCACCGGCGACATTCCCCTCGCCTCCTGGGTCATCGACGCCGGGGGCGAGGCGCTCAATCCCCGGGGCGAGATCTACACCCGGGAGACCATCCAGGCACGGCTCGGGATGCGCAACTTCATGGAGGAGCTGCGCTCTGCCGGCGTCCAGACCGGTGGCCCTGCGCCCTTCAACGCCGCCGACAAGCAGCGCTTCGCCAATGCGCTGGACAAGTGGCTGGTCAGGGGCAAGCTGAGCTGATCACCCTCTCCCCGGCCCACCGCCGGGGAGAGCCATTCATTTCCCTTTTCCCTTAATTCTTCCTTAATGCTCCTTGATTAGCCTTGCGACTGTTGACCCAACCACCCGCAAGGAGCAAGCAATGAAACTAACCCCCCTGTTGTTACTGATCCCCCTGTTGAGCGGCGCAGCCCTGGCCGACCCCCAATGCACCCAGGCCGACAAGAGCAAGTGGATGAGCGAAGCCGACGCCCAGCAGCAGATCAAGGCGATGGGCTACGACATCAAGAAGTTCAAGGCCACCAAGACCGGCTGCTACGAGATCTACGGCTGGGACAAGGAGAAGCGCAAGGTCGAGATCTACTTCGACCCGACCGACCTGAAAAAGGTGAAAGAAGAGATCGACGAGTAACGCCGCCCCGGCCGGTCTTCCCCCGGCCCCCACCATGGAGCCTTGCCATGACACCTGCCTCTGAAGTGAAAGTCTGGGATCCCCTCATCCGGGTGTTTCACTGGGCGACCGTCACCCTCTGCCTGCTCAACTTCTTCGTGCTGGAAGAGGGCAGCAAACCCCACAGATATGCTGGCTACGCGGTGGGCATCCTGCTCATCATCCGCCTGCTGTGGGGGCTGATCGGCCCCTATTACGCCCGCTTCGGCCAGTGGTGGCCAACCCCTGCCCGGGTCCGCTACTACCTGCGCCAGCTCGCCCAGGGGCGCCACCCCTACTACCTCGGCCACAATCCGGTCGGCTCCCTGATGATCTGGCTGCTGCTGCTGTCCCTGGTCGGGACCGTCGTCACCGGCTGGCTCACCACCTGGGATGCCTTCTGGGGCGAGGAGTGGCTGGAGGAGCTGCACGGCATCATCGCCAACACCCTGATGGCCGCCGTTGGCGTCCATGCGGCAGTGGTACTCCTGACCGATCGCCTCACCCGCAGCGATTTGGTCCGCGCCATGGTGCTGGGCAAAAAGCGGGTCCCCGCCAACATCAAGGTGGAAGACCCCCGCGCTTGATGGCCGGGCTGCCGACCAGTCCCCTCCTCTGTTCACCCGCTCATCTGCCCAAAAAAAGACCCCCTGCCAAGGCAGGGGGTCGTCATGAGCAGCGCGGGGGGAGGACCTAGATCATCACACCGGCGATAACGGCGGAGAGCAGGCTCACCAGGGTGGAGCCATAGACCAGCTTCAAACCGAAGCGGGAAACCATGTTGCCCTTCTCTTCGTTGAGCGCCTTCACCGCACCGGCAATGATGCCGATGGAGCTGAAGTTGGCGAACGACACCATGAAGATGGAGAGGATGCCGACGGTGCGCGGGGAGAGCTCGGCGGCAATCTTGCCCAGATCCATCATGGCCACAAACTCGTTGGTCACCAGCTTGGTCGCCATGATGGAGCCGGCCTGCAGCGCTTCACTGCCCGGGATGCCCAGGATCCAGGCAACGGGATAGAAGATGTAGCCCATGACGTGCTGGAAGTTGACGCCAAACGCCGCCTCGAACAGGTAGTTGATGAGGGCGATCAGGGCGATGAAGCCCACCAGCATGGCACCGACGATCACCGCCACGGTGAAACCGGCCATGATGTACTCCCCCAGCATCTCGAAGAAGTTTTCCTTCTTCGGGGTATGGTGCTCGTCACCCTCGGCCAGCGCCTTGGCATCGGTCACGGTGTTGTCGGGCTCGTAGGGGTTGATGAGGGAAAGCACCACGAAGGTGCTGAACATGTTGAGTACCAGCGCGGCCACCACGTAGCGCGGCTCGATCAGCTGCATGTAGGCACCGACGATGGACATGGAGACGGTGGACATGGCCGTCGCCGCCAGGGTGTACATCTGCTTCTCGTTCAGGTGCGGCAGTATGTTCTTGAGGGCGATGAAGTTCTCGGACTGACCGACGATCATGGAGCTGATGGCGTTGAAGGACTCCAGCTTGCCCATGCCGTTGATCCTGGCCAGCACGGTGCCGATGCCACGAATGACGATGGGCAGCAGACGGATGTACTGCAAAATGCCGATCAACACGGAGATGAAGACGATAGGCATCAGCACCATCAGGAAGAAGGAGAAGGCCCCTTCGTTGACCAGACCGCCGAACACGAAGTCGGTCCCCTGCTTGGCAAACTCCATCAGCTTGGTGAAGCCGGCGGCAAAGCCACCCACCACCGCCAGACCCACTTCGGAGTTGAGCATGAACCAGGCGAGCGCCAGCTCGACCACCAGCAGCTGGCCGATGTAACGCAGCTTGATCTGTTTCCAGTTGCGGCGGTTTGCCAGCAACGCCAATGCCAGGACCATCACGAGTCCGAGCACGAAATGAACGTATTCCATACCAGTAGCACCCATTGAATTGTTATTTTTGACCGGCGCCATCATAAAGAACTGCATATTTAAAAATCAGAGAGTCATCACAATCCGCGGTAAAAATATGCATGCGAAATAATACAAACGTTTTTAAATTAATTGCCAAGGCACATGATTATTAATCTTCATTGGGGAAGTTTAAAAATAAATCAAAAACAATAAGTTATGCTCTTTCGTTAATTTTATTCCTCATTCGTATATATATTTCATAACGGCCATATCCCATATGGCATCCTCCGATGACTCATCATCACCACGACATGTTTAATTAAAAACGTTTTCTCGTCATTCATCATGATCTGGCCATGACCACCCTGTTCCATTGTGCTCTTTTTACATACCGCAAGCCCGCCAACGCAGACAGAAGCCTCCATCGGCAACCCATGACGCCAACCGTTCAAATATTCACCGCATCCGGCGGCACATTCTGGTATGATGCGCCCCCTTGCGCACCGCGCACCCCCATTTCTGGTTTTCCGATATAGAGTCCTTTTGTGAACAACAGCGAATTTAGCAGCCTGAACCTCTCCTCCGCCCTGCAGGACAACCTCGCCAGCCTGGGCTATCTGCAGATGACCCCGATCCAGGCCCAGAGCCTGCCCCTGGTGCTCGACGGCAAAGATTTGATCGCCAAGGCGAAAACCGGCAGCGGTAAGACCGCGGCCTTCGGCCTGGGTCTGCTGGCCAAGCTGGACGTCAACCGACTGGCCGTGCAGGCGCTGGTGCTCTGTCCGACCCGCGAGCTGGCGGATCAGGTGGCCACCGAGATCCGCCGTCTTGCCCGTACCCTGCCCAACGTCAAGCTGGTGACCCTGTGCGGCGGCACCCCGACCGCACCGCAATCCGCCACCCTGGGCTTTGGCGCCCACATCGCCGTCGGCACCCCGGGCCGGATCCTCAAGCACCTGGAGCAGGGCACCCTTGCGCTCGACGACCTCAAGACGCTGGTGCTGGACGAAGCGGATCGCATGCTGGACATGGGCTTTGGCGAAGACATCAACCGCGTCATCAGCCACGCCCCGCGGGACCGGCAAACCCTGCTCTTCTCCGCCACCTATCCGGAAGGGATCGCCCAGATGAGCCGCGGCGTGCAGCGCAACCCGGTGGAGGTGAGCGTAGAGTCCCTGCACGAAGAGAGCGCCATCGAACAGAAGCTGTATGAAGTGCCGGCCGGCCAGCGCCTCGATGCCCTCACCTGGCTGCTCAGCCACTACCAGCCGAGCTCCTGCGTGGTGTTCTGCAACACCAAGCGCGCCTGCAACGACGTGGCCGATCACCTGGCCGCCAAGGGCTTCTCGGCGCTGGCGCTGAACGGCGATCTGGAGCAGCGTGAGCGGGATCAGGTGCTGGTGCGCTTCGCCAACGGCAGCGCCACCATACTGGTCGCCACCGACGTGGCGGCCCGTGGCCTCGACATCAAGGAGCTGGGGGCCGTCATCAACTACGAGCTGACCTACGACCCCGAGGTGCACGTGCACCGCATCGGCCGTACCGGCCGCGCCGGCCAGCAGGGCCTGGCCCTGAGCCTCTACCAGCCGAACGAGGCCCAGCGCGTCAACTTCATCGAGGAGTACCAGCAGGCCCCCATTCCTCAGGGCGACCTGGCCGGGATCGGCCGCGACATCAAGCCGATCGCGCCGCAGATGGTGACCCTCTCCATCGATGCGGGCCGCAAGAGCAAGGTGCGTGCCGGTGACATCCTCGGCGCCCTGACTGGCGAAGGCGGCATTGCCGGGGCCGATGTAGGCAAGATCCAGATTTCCGAGCAGTACTCCTACGTGGCGGTGAAGCGCCAGGTGGCGAGCGCCGCCCTCAAGCGGTTGCAGGAAGGCAAGATCAAGGGGCGCAGCTACCGTGCCCGCAAACTGGGCTAAGGTATTTCACACTCCCGGCCAGACCACAGGCGCCTGACAGGCGCCTGTTTCATATCATTCGCCGCCATGCGGCAAGACAGGTGACATGACCCAAGCAATCCAGAGCGATGTGAGCTGCCAGAACTGCGAAGCCTGCTGCTGCCGCCTCGAGGTGATGCTCTTCACCGACACCGGCGTGCCGGACCGCTATATCGAGGAGCGGGAAGGAGAAGTGCCCGTGATGCACAGACTGGAAGATGGCTGGTGCGCCGCCCTCGACCGCAACACCATGATGTGTCGCATCTACGAGGTGCGGCCGCTTATCTGCCGTGAATTCGAGATGGGGGAGCCAGACTGCCTCGACGAGCGGGACAAGTGGTTCATCAGGCTGGAATGAACGGGAAGTTCAACCCGTGCTGACGTGGGTCTCCTTGCCTTGCAGCCCCTCGAGGCGCTGTGTCAGCCAGTGGATGGCCTGCGCTTCCTCCTCGAAATAGCGCACCTCCTGAAAGGGAAGCTCGCTGAAGACGTGATCCGCCAGATAACGTTTGAAATCCCCGATCATGACCACTGCCAGAAAGGCGCAGCCATGGGTGGCGCACCAGTTGAACTGGCGACGAAAACGGGCCAACACCTCGGGGCCGGCGGCCTCGAACTCGGTCGCGACCTCGACGATGCCCCAGGGGGCTCCCTGCAAACGGCTTATCTGTTGGCTGAACTTGCCCTCATAGGCCATGGCGCCTGCCAGGTTGAAAGGGCCGCTCGGCCGACAGATCAGCAGTTGCCCTTGTCGCTGCATCTCAAAATGGCCGTGTGCTTGCACGTTCACCTCCTGCCTTGAGTCCTTCGCTGCGGCTGATATGCCCTGTGTTGCCACAAAGTAAGAATTTATCCCCGAAAAGTCCATGAAGCTCCCCGCATTGTGAACGGAAAGCTCCATTCAACCCCCGTTTTTACCCCGGTGGCGGAATGTACATTTCTTCGACATGTTCTGTTGCAGTTAACAAAACGTTGCTGCTATTATCCGCGCCACTCAAAACATTCCACCTACTGAAACCTTTTGGCGTTCACCCAGGGAACAACGATGAAGCAACAAGACGCAAGTTATTACCAACGGATCTGGCGCTGGCATTTCTATGCTGGTCTCTTCGTCGCCCCCTTCCTGATCCTGCTCTCCCTCACCGGCATCGTCTACCTGTTCAAGCCGCAGCTGGACAACCTGCTCTACCCCCAGCTGATGAAGGTGACGCCCGCCACCCAGACCCTGAGTGCCGACCAGCTGCTGGCCAAGGCAACCATCGCCATGCCGGACGCCAGTCTGCGCAAATACCTGCCCCCGGTGGCAGCGGACGCGAGCGCCCAGATAGTCGTGATGCGTGAAGGGCAGGAGCTGACCCTCTTCATGGATCCCGCGAACGGCGCCCTGCTCGGTACCATGGACAACAAGTGGAACCTGCAGGCGGTGGCGCGCGCTCTCCATGCGGAGCTGATGCTTGGCACCACGGGTGATCGCCTGATCGAGCTGGCCGCAGGCTGGGGAATCGTGCTCCTCGTCAGCGGACTCTATCTCTGGTGGCCCCGCAAGGGACCGGGTGTGGGAGGCATCCTCTGGCCGAGAATGCACCAGCGCGGCCGTCTCTGGTGGCGTGATCTGCACGCCGTGGTCGGCTTCTGGGGCGCAGGTTTCCTGCTGCTGCTGCTGCTGACGGGCATGACCTGGACCGGTTTCTGGGGCGGCCAGTTCGCCGACGTCTGGAACCGCTTCCCTGCGGCCATGTGGAACGAGGTGCCCAAGTCGGCCCCCCTCACCCGCAGCCTCAACCAGGCTCACGAACAGACCGTCTCCTGGGGGGCCGAGACCCTGCCCATGCCGAGCTCCCAACCCACGGCAGAGAGCCATGATCACAGCGCCATGACCCATGGCGGCGGACACGAGGGCATGGTCATGGCCAGCCATCGCATTCCGCTGCAACAGGTGGTCGACATCGCCAGCGAGCGTGGGGTCAGCCCGGGTTACAGCATCACCCCCCCGGTCGGTGAAACCGGCGTCTATACCATCGCCATCTTTGCCGATGATCCCCGCAACGATGCCACCCTGCACATCGACCAATACAGCGGCAAGGTGCTGGTCGACGTGCGTTGGCAGGATTACGGCCCGGTCGCCAAGACGGTGGAAACCGGCGTCATGCTGCACATGGGCAAGCTCTACGGCTGGCCGCACCAGCTCGTCATGCTGCTCATCTGCCTGATGATTCTGGCAAGCTCGGTGAGCGGGCTCTGGATCTGGTGGAGCCGCCGTCCCAGTGGTCGCCTCGCCGCCCCGCCCCTGCCCGCCAAGCTGCCTCCCATGGGCGGTGCCATCGCGGTGCTGGTCGTGCTCGGGATCTGCTTCCCGCTGGTGGGGGCCTCCATGGTCGCCATCTGGCTGCTGGACAGTCTCTTCTTCTCTCGCCGCCCGGCCGTGGCCCAGGCAAGCTGACCTCGGGGCAAGCACGCCTCATGCACACGAGGGCTCCCTGTCGGGGGCCCTCGTCGTCTGCATCACCTGGCATCATCCTTCGCCTGGCGGCATGCTCCTCCCCTTTCGATCATCACATCGGTCTGATGAAACAACAACGCGTCGACACATCAGCAAAAAGGGCTCCCATTCGGGAGCCCTTTTCATTGCCAAACGCGTCGGCCTCAGGTGAGCGCCAGCCCGGCGGAGAGCAGCAAGCTGAACAGAAATGCGCTGATGGCGGTCTTCTTGAGGGCGCCGGTCAGCACCTCGCCATCGAAACTCTCTCGCAGGGTGCGGGCGGCATCGGTGAGGGGCTTCATGGCGGGCAGGAAGATCCAGGGCCAGAGGCTCGCAGGCTGAGTCAGCAGGAAGGCGATGGTCGCCAGCAGCGCCGCCCCCAGCAAGACCCAGTGATAGGCGATGGCCCGGTTGCGGCCAAGGCGCACCGCCAGGGTGATCTTGCCGCTGGCGGCATCGGTCTCGATGTCCCGCACGTTGTTGATGTTGAGCACGGCAGTCGCCAGCAGGCCGCAGGCGGTGGCGGGCAGCAACAGGTCCCACTCCAGGCTATGGGTGAAGAGGTAGTAGGAGCCGAGCACCCCCAGCAGGCCGAAGAACAGGAACACCGAGATGTCCCCGAAGCCGCGATAGCCGTAGGGGCTCTTGCCCACCGTGTAGGTGATGGCCGCGACGATGGCCGCTCCCCCCAGCAGGATGAACGTCAGGATCTGCTGCCACGCCTCCCCGAAGGCGCAGACCAGCAGGGAGAGGCCGCTCACCACGGCCGCCAGGGCGGTCAGCCCCATGGCCACACACATCTGGTGCCGGGTGATGAGGCCGGAAACCACGGCGCGCTGGGGACCGATCCGCTCCCCGTTGTCGGCACCGGAGACCGCATCGCCATAGTCGTTGGCCAGATTGGAGAGAATTTGCAGCAGGATGGCGGTCAGCAGGGAGAGCCCCATGATGGTGCCGTCGAACGCTCCCCGGCTGGCTGCCAGCCCCGAGCCCAGCAAGATGGAGGAGCACGCCAGGGGCAGTGTTCGCAAACGCGCCGCCAGCAACCAAACAGAGAAGGTATTTGTCATATTGTGATGGCCAAACAATCAGATATTGATCGTGTTAAGGGTTATCGAACCGGATTTAGGTATACTTGGCTGCGCGGGGGCGTCGGCTCCCCCGGGCAATTTACATGGACGAATGGGCAGATAATATATAGGAAATCGTCGCCCTTTGGCATCAACCTGCGCCATCCTCCCCCGGAGCGATCGCGATTATCCGGCTCAGACTAGACATCCATGTTGGCTCAGACCCACCTCAAGCAACAACTGGACGCCCTGCGTCACAGCACTGTCAGCGGTTTCGTGCGACTGCGCGTGGCCGCTCACGTCGACGTCTTTCCCGGCTGGTTGGCGGCCCAGACGCTCTACCCCCGCATCTATTGGCACGCCAGAGGGCAACAGAGCCCCGAGTACGTGGCGCTTGGCGCCATCCACGAGCTGACCCGGCCGGAGGATATCCAGCGGGTCTGCGACCTTGCCGGCACGGCCAGTGAAGACAGCCCTCGCTACTACGGCGGTCTGGCGTTCGACCCGGATCTGCCCGGCTGGCAGGGTTTTGGCCCCTGCCGCTTCGTGCTGCCCCGTATCGAGCTGGTACGCCGGGGGGAGTGCACCAGCCTCTGCCTCAATCTCTGGCTGCCCGCTCGGGAAGAGGGTCACGCATTCGAAGCCGAACTCTGCGCCGCCGAGGCGGCGCTCGATGCCCTGCAACCCGAGGCCCCTCTGCCCGCCCTGCAAAAGCGGCCATGGCAGCGCCAGGACCTGCCGGGCCCTGCCCAGTGGCAGACCCTGGTGGAGCAGGTCACGGCCCCCGACTTCCAGGCCCGCACCCCCAAGGTGGTGCTGTCGCGGGAGAGCCTGCTCCAGAGCGAGGCGCACGATGCGCCCCTCTGCCCCTGGTCCCTGCTGACACAGTGGGCCCGCCACGCCCAGGAGTGCTTCCACTTCGGCTTTCAGTTCTCCCCCGAGCAGAGCTTCATCTCCTGCTCCCCCGAGCGCCTCTACCGCCGGGAGAAGGGCCACCTCTTTACCGAGGCGCTGGCAGGCACCATTCGCCGTTCCGGGGATGAGGCGACCGACGCGGCCCTGGCTGCCGAGCTGCTGGCCGACAGCAAGAACCGGCTGGAGAACCGGCTGGTTCATGCCGACATTCTCAGCCGCCTGGCCCCCCTCACGACCGATGCCACCCTGACCGAGCCGCGCATTCTGAAATTGCGGCTGCTGCAACACCTCAAGTGCGACATCGAGGCCGAGCTCAAACCCGGCGTCTGCGACTGGCAACTGCTGGCTGCCCTGCACCCCACTCCCGCCGTGGGGGGCGCCCCCCGCGAGGCAGCGCTCGCCTTCATCCGTGAATGCGAGCCCCATGATCGCGGCTGGTATGCCGGTGCCTGCGGTATGCTGAGCCGGGAGACCTCGGAGTTCTCCGTCGCCATTCGCAGCGCCCGGATCAGGGGCTCGCGCATCAGCCTGTTCGCCGGTGCCGGCATAGTGGCGGGATCGGAGCCCGCCGCCGAGTGGGCCGAACTCGACAACAAGATCGCCAACGTGCTCTCCCTGCTGGGATAGCGTTTCTCACCGACTCCTCACTGCGAGAGCTTCATGTCCGCCAGCCACGTGTCCGCGCATCACGCCTTTGCCAGCCATCACGCCACCTTCAACCATGTCTGGTCCTCCCTCTTGCTGGAAGAGCTCTTTCGCCTCGGCGTGCGCGACATCGCTCTGGCCTCCGGCTCCCGCTCGGCGCCGCTCACCATGGCCGCCGCAGCCCACCCGGGCTTTCGCCGCCACCTGCACTTCGACGAGCGGGGTCTGGGCTTCATGGCGCTGGGGCTGGCCAAGGGGAGCGGCCGCCCGGTGGCGGTCATCATGACCTCGGGCACTGCGGTGGCCAACCTCTGGCCCGCGGTGGCGGAAGCCCAGCTCACCGGGGTACCGCTCATCATTCTCTCTGCCGACAGGCCACCCGAGCTCATCGACAACGGGGCCAACCAGGCCATTGATCAGCCGGGGATCTTCGGTCGCTACCCCGTCTATCAGCAAAATCTGCCGAGCCCCACTCCCGCCATTCCGGCGGCCTTCGTGCTGAGCTCGGTGGATCAGGCCCTGGCCCGACAGGCGCACACCCCGGGGCCGGTGCACTTCAACTGCATGTACCCCGAGCCCCTCTATCCCGGCGATACCTACCTGGACTTTGCCGACTACCTGGCGCCTCTCGGCGACTGGCTGCACTCGGCCAAGCCCTGGAGCCCCTGGCTGGCTGGCGAGCCAGGCTGCCCCGCCCAGCCGGACTGGGAGGAGCTGAAGGGCAAGCGCGGTGTCATCGTCGCCGGGCGCATCCAGGATCCGGTGCAAGGCAAGGCGGTGGCCGAGCTGGCCGAGCGCCTCGGCTGGCCCCTGCTGGCAGACCTGCAAAGCCAGATCCGCTTCGATGATCGCAACCTCGTCCACACGGATCTCGCCCTGCAACACAGCGACTTCGTGGCCGAGCTGGCACGCGCCGAGGTACTGCTGCAATTCGGCGCCCGCCTCATCTCCAAGCGCCTCGGCCAGTTCATCAAACAACACCCCTGGCAGGATTACTGGCTGGTGGACCCGCAGCCGGCACGCCTCGACCCCGACTACCGGCTGCGCCGTCGCCTGGTGTGCGACCCCGCCGCCTTTGCGGCCGCCCATCCAATCCCCCATTCCCAGCAGCCCTGGCACCAGCTGGCCGCGCGCCAGCAGGCCATCAGCCAGCAGATCCGCACCGCCTGTGATCGCTTCTCGGAGCTCGGGGTGTGCCACCGCCTGAATCAGCTCATCCAGGGTCAGCTGTTCGTCGGCAACAGCATGCCGGCCCGGCTGATGGACATGCTGGGCGAGGTGGGCAAGGGCCCCAGCCGGGTGATGACCAACCGCGGCGCCTCCGGCATCGATGGCCTTATCGCCACCGCATACGGCTTCGCACAGTCGGTCCCGCCTGACAGTCGCGAGCCCACCACCCTGCTGCTCGGGGATCTCAGCGCCCTGCACGACCTCAACAGCCTGGCGCTGCTCGGCAAGGGGAGCCGCCCCCTGGTGGTGATCCTGCTCAACAACGACGGCGGCAGCATCTTCCGCATGCTGCCTGTGCCCACCCAGGACGCCCTGCTGGAGACCTACTACTGCCTGCCCCACGGCCTGCACTTCGAGCACGCCGCCGCCATGTTCGGCCTGCACTACCGGGCCCCCACCACCCTCGACGCATTTGAGCAGGACTATGCCGCAGCCCTGAAAAACGGGGTAACCCTGATTGAAATCAAGGTACCGAGCAGTGAAGTCGCCGAGGATCTCAAGGCACTTGGAGCCACTATCCGTGGTCTCTGATCCCGCCGTACCACTGGTACTGCTGCACGGCCTGCTGGGGGACGCCGACGACTGGCGACCTGTCATCCAGGCCCTGCCCGGCGTCCCGTGCCATGCCCTGGATCTGCCGGGCCACGGCCGCAACCGGGCACTGCGGGTGAGCGGCTTTGACGAGGCACATCGCTGGCTCTGCGACGAGCTGGCCGCACGGGATATCGCCCACTACCGGCTGGTGGGGTATTCGCTGGGGGGGCGGCTCGCGCTTCATCACGCCAGCCACTCCCCGGCGGGGTTGCAGGCCCTGCTGCTGGAGAACTGCCACCCCGGGCTGCCTGCTGGTGAACGTCCGGCCCGCATCGCTCACGATGAAGCCTGGGCCCGGCGTTTCGAGTGCGAGTCCCTGACCCGGGTGCTTGCCGACTGGTACCGCCAGGGCGTCTTCGCCGACCTGGACGACGATGCCCGCACCCGCCAGGCCGCACGCCGCCTTGGCAACGACGGCAAGGCCGTGGCCGCCATGCTGAGGGCCACGTCCCTGGGGCGGCAGCCGGATCTCGCCCCCTGGCTTCGGGATACCCGGCTGCCGGTGCAGTGGATCTCCGGCAACCGGGATCACAAATTCCATGCCCTCGCTTGCCAGTTGGTAAAGCAAGGCTGCAATATCAAACACTTGGCTCTGGATGGCGGACACAATCTGCACACAAGCCAGCCCGATACCTTTGCCCGGCTCCTGCGGGAGTGGGCTCACCAACCAGAAGAGAAGATCCATGATTGAAGCAATGACGGAAGCCGAGCTCTATGCCCCTGTCGAGTGGCACGACTGCTCCGCCGGTTACGAGGACATCCTCTATCACAAGTCCCCAGAGGGCATTGCCAAGATCACCATCAACCGTCCCCAGGTGCGCAACGCCTTCCGCCCCCGCACCGTGAAAGAGATGCTGCAAGCCCTGGCCGATGCCCGCTACGACGACAAGGTCGGCTCCATCATCCTCACCGGCTTTGGCGAGAAGGCCTTCTGCGCCGGCGGCGACCAGAAGATCCGCGGCGACTACGGTGGCTACAAGGACGATGAAGGCACCCATCACCTCAACGTGCTCGACTTCCAGCGTGACATCCGTACCTGCCCCAAACCCGTGGTGGCCATGGTGGCTGGCTACGCCGTCGGTGGCGGCCACGTGCTGCACATGATGTGCGACCTGACCATCGCCGCCGACAACGCCCAGTTCGGCCAGACCGGCCCCAAGGTGGGCTCCTTCGACGGCGGCTGGGGCGCCTCCTACATGGCCCGCATCGTCGGCCAGAAGAAGGCTCGGGAGATCTGGTTCCTCTGCCGCCTCTACGACGCCAAACAGGCCCTCGACATGGGGCTGGTCAACACCGTCGTGCCCCTGGCCGAGCTGGAGCGTGAAACCGTGCGCTGGTGCCGCGAGATGCTGCAACACAGCCCCATGGCTCTGCGCTGCCTGAAGGCGGCCCTCAACGCCGACTGCGACGGCCAGGCCGGTTTGCAGGAGCTGGCAGGCAATGCCACCATGCTGTTCTACATGACCGAAGAGGGTCAGGAAGGGCGCAACGCATTCAACGAGAAACGCCGTCCCGACTTCTCCAAATACAAGCGGAATCCCTGATGACACTCGCCCTCTACCGCTACCAACTGCCCTTTACCCAGCCCCTGGCCTTTCACGGTCAGTTGCAGGTAGCGCGCGAGGGCCTGCTGGTACGCATCGACGATGGCTGGGGGGAGATAGCCCCCCTGCCAGGATTTTCCAAAGAGACCCTGGCCGACGCCCAGGCCGAGGCCCTCGACTGTTTGGCGCAGCTGGCGCGGGGACAGACCCCGACGCCACAGCTGCCCTCGGTGCAGTTCGGGCTCGACTGCGCCCGTCGTAGCTGGCCCGAGCAGGGTGCCCCCCTGCCCGAGCCCTATCCGCTGATCCAGGGCTCCCCCCAGGAGCTGCTCAAGAACTGGAAGCAGTGGCTGCACGAGACCCCCCTCAAGGCCAAGCTGAAGGTGGCCCGCTACCCCATGCGCGACGAGCTGGCGCTGATCCGGCTACTGCTCGATCGGCGCCCCAACCTCAAGCTGGTCCTGGACGCCAACCAGGGCTGGACCCGCGAGGAGGCCTGGGCCTTTTGCGGCCACCTGGATCCGAATCGCATCGAATACCTCGAAGATCTGTGCGCCGACTTCGAGGACATCGCCTTCGTCGCCAGCCGCACCGGCATGCCGGTGGCGCTGGACGAACTGCTGGCACAGGGCAAGCCCTGGGAGCCCATCCCGCAACTGCGCGCCCTGGTGCTCAAGCCGACCCTGCTCGGCGCCCTGGCCAACAGCGAGGCCCTGGTGGCCCGCGCTCGCGAACTGAAACTCAAGGTGATCGTCTCCTCCTGTTTCGAGTCCGGTCTCGGCCTCGGTCAGCTCGCCCGCCTCGCGGGGGAGTGGGCGCCGGATCAGGCCCCTGGCCTCGATACCCGCCGCTGGCTGGCCAGGGATCTGCTGGACAAGCAGGGGCAACCCGATCCGGGCAGGATGGACCCCCTGTTTCACCGTGACTGATCCATGGTGACCCGTCAGATCCCACGGCAGGAAACCTGCCCGGTACGACGCTGGGCGACACTGGCCCCTCATCGCATTGCCATCCACAGCGGGGAGCCTCTTAGCTACCAGCGCCTCGACCTGCGCCTCAACAGCCTGTGCAATCAGCTCGCCCGGGCCGGGCTGGAACGGGGAGATCATCTCGCCGCCGTGGTGCGCGGCGCCCTGGAGGATGTGTTGCTGGCCTGGGCCTGCGTGCGCAGCGGCATCGTCTTCTGCCCCCTCAATCCCGCCTTTCCGGCAACCAGACACAGCGAACTGGCGAGCCAGCTCGAGGCCCGGGCATTCTGGTCGGCAGGCGAGATCCCGGCGGGCGACTGGCAAGCCCTCAGCCTCGACTTCACGGGCGAGCTGGCCGCAGATGGGGAGTCCCCGCTGGTACCCGACCAGCCGAACAACATGATCCTCACCTCGGGATCCAGCGGTACCCCCAAGGCGGTGGTCCACCGCCTCGCCAACCACCTCGCCTCGGCCCGGGGTTCCGCCACCCTGATCCCCCTGGACGAAGCCTGCGGCTGGCTGCTCTCCCTGCCACTGTTTCACGTCGGCGGTTACGCTATCTTGTTTCGGGTCTTCCTGGCGGGAGCCGCCCTGGTGCTGGACGATCGCACCCGGCCCCTCAAGGCGCGGCTCGAGGATCAGCCCATCACCCACCTCTCGCTGGTGCCGACCCAGCTCTGGCGCCTGCTGGCACAGGGGTTCGACCCATCCCGCACCCGGGTGCGAGAGCTGCTGCTCGGGGGCGCCGCCATCCCGGCGCCCCTGGTCAACCGGCTGACCGCTCTGGGGCTGGAGCCCAAGGTGAGCTATGGCCTCTCCGAGATGGGCAGCCAGGTCTGCACCGGGCAACCCTGCGCCGCCGGCGTGGTGGGTCGCCCGCTGCCGGGGCGGGAGGTCTGCATCCGCCAGGGGGAGATCTGCGTGCGCGGTGAGACCCTGTTTGCCGGCTATTTCAGGGAGGGCGAGCTGGTGCGCCCCCTCGATGAAGAGGGCTGGTTCCACACCCGGGACAAGGGCCGCCTCACTCCGGGGGGCGATCTGGTGGTGGAGGGTCGGCTCGACAACCTCTTCATCTCGGGGGGGGAGAACATCCAGCCCGAGACCATAGAGCAGCGGCTGGTGGATCACCCCGCCGTGGCCCAGGCCCTGGTGGTGCCGGTGCCGAGCGACGAGTGGGGGCATAGGCCCGCCGCCTTCATCGACTGGCACGGCGAACCTGCCCCCCCTGCCGAGCTGGCCGCCTGGATCAGGCTGTCGTTACCCGGCTTTATGGTGCCAGATCGCTGGCTGCCCTGGCCGGATCTCGGCGGCAATCTGAAACCCTCCCGCACCCTGCTCGCCCGCAGCTTGCGACAAGAGGAGTGACACCTCCCCCATATGGGGCGGAGTCCTTGCTATCAACACAGCCCCTTTTGGGGCTGTTTTTGTGTTGTTTGCTCCCGAATGCATCATTCCGCTGCGCCATCTGGCCAATTGATATTCCTTTGGAGCCCAATACCCTCTCTGGTCCCCACGCCTCTCCATCCACCAAAGGGATCATGATGAAGCACCTCTCTCCCCGGCTGCTGCTCCTGGCAGCCCCTAGCCTGCTCGCCACTTCGGCGCTGGCCAACTACTCCCCCTCCGACTGGCAACAGTATCAACTCAAAGGCGAATCCAGCCGTCAGCTGGGGGATCGTCTCACCGAAGTGACCTTTGAACTGAGCGCCCACAGCAGCGACGCCCCTTATCAGCAGTTGAGGGTGTATCGCCGCTTCGACTGGCGCGATGCCAACCTGGCCGCGCTGGCAGAGCAGCAGTGCGGCGAGCCGCAACTCAAGATCGAGCAGGGCTGGCAGATCCGCTACCTCAGCTGTGAAGAGGTGGTACCGGCCGGCAAGGCCGTCCCGGCCAGCAGCTATGACTATGGCTACGGCATGAAGCAGGGCCGCTGGGAGCCGCTGGCGGGCACCCCGACCGCGCCGCGTCAGGATCGTCTGCCGCTGGCTGAGCGGGTCATCCTGGGTCACAGCGAGCAGGAGCTGGATCGCTGCGAGCTCAACGCCGAAGGTCGTTGCGCCGAGCAGGCATGGCAGTACCAGCCGCAAAACTGGCAGCAATTGAAGGTGTTGGAAGAGACCCCCAATGAACGGGATGGCCGCCTCGAGCAGATCTTCTTCCGCCTGCAGCCCATCGCAGGCAGCCAGGCCGCCAAGCAGGTGAGCGAGCTGCACGTCTGGCGCCAGTACACCTGGTTGCTGGACGAGATCAAGGCCCAGCAGGAGTGCGATGAACCCCAGACCCGTCAGGAAGGGGACAAGACCATCAGCTACCGGGTGTGCCGTCAGACCCTGCCCGCCGGCAGCGAAGTGCAGGTGGTCTTGAAGGACACCGGCTATCAATACCCGGTGGGGGGCAGCGAATGGCAGACCCTGCCGGAAACAACCGAGTGGCAGGAGAGCCGGGTGCTCAACCGCCCCATCGTGCTGGCCAGCAAGGAAGAGCAGCTCGACTGTCGTCGTGCCGACGGTCGCGCCTGTTCCGAGCCGGATCTGCCGGGCACCGAGCTGCTGGACGCCGAAGCGGCCAAGATAGTGCAGGATGCCAGTGGCCAGCCCGCACCGGTCTGGCAGGAGAACTATGGTCACGATGACACCAAGCTGCTGGCCGTGTCGCGCGGCATCCAGAGCCTGCTGGCGGCCAATCAGCCGGCCCATCCGGCCATGAAGCTGCTGCTGGAATACGTGCGTGCCCACAACTACCACAACTACGGCAAGCACAAGGAAGACGGCCCGGCTGCCGCCGAGGCGCTGGCCGAGGCATTGACGGCGCTGGGCGCCCATCCGCTGCTCTTCCCGGAGCAGGCCAGCGACGAGGTAGGTGCCGTCATGGGTGCCTGGAGCATAGCCCTGCACGGTCAGTTCAAGAGCCCGGCAGTGCAGAGCCGCTTTGGCACCCTGCTCGGCGAGTTCAACCAGATGCTGGCCTACAGCACCCGCCATGCCAGCGAGATCAACGGCCAGCACGCCTGGGCGACCGGTCTGTTCGATCTGCTCAACTTCCTCGACTTCGCCAGCGACTACAGCGACCCCTTCGCCAACGACTTCCGAGCGCAGGATGGCGAGCTGCGCAAGCAGCTGCACGCCCTCGGCATGAGCGAACTCGCGTTGTGGCAAGGAAGGAATGGCGCCGATCTGTTCCTGCTCAACAACGTGCTGGATGCCTACACCCGCCTCTACCGGGTCGCCCGCCATATCCGCCCGGACGAGCTCGACGGCTACCGCAAGCTGCTGGATGACTCCGTCATCGCACTGGTTCGCCACCACGACCTGATCCCCGGCGGCCAGCAGAGTCAGGACCTGCTGGAAGACATGTCGCTGACCCTCTCCACCTACTACCTGACCTATACGGATCGCACCAGCGAAGCCTGCATCAGCGGTGACTTCGCCGGGCTCTGCACCCCTGTCCGGGTGGAGGACGTGCTGCCGTTCGAGCACACCTGCTCGCCGACCCTGCGCCTGCGGGCCCAGGATCTGACCATGAGCCAGGCCGAGGGGATCTGCCGTGAACTGGGTGCCGAAGAGCAGCAGTTCCACCAGCAGATGGAGACCGGCTGGCAGCCGGTGGCGGACGATCACAACGAGGCGCTGGAACTGGTGGTCTTCAACTCCTCCGCCGACTGGAAACGCTACGGCAGTGCCCTGTTCGGCGGCGTCTCCACCGACAACGGCGGTATCTACCTCGAAGGGGATCCGGCTCGCCCCGGTAACCAGGCCCGCTTCTTCGCCTACGAGGCGGAGTGGAAGCGCCCTGCATTCCAGGTGTGGAACCTGCGCCACGAGTACGTGCACTACCTGGACGGTCGCTTCAACCAGTACGGCAGCTTCGGCCACTACCCGCTCAACCGCACCACCTGGTGGTCGGAAGGGCTGGCGGAGTTCGTCGCCCACGGCCAGTGCTTCGCCCGCGGTCTGGACAACGTCGCCGGCCGTCCAGCCAGCGATCGTCCGACCCTGGCCGACATCCTGCACCTGGATTACGACAAGGGCGGCGAGATGGTCTACTCCTGGTCCTACACGGTGCACCGCTTCCTGAACGAGACCGGTCGCGGCGCCAGCTGGCTGGCCATGGCCCGGGCCCTGCGAGGCCCGGATCGAGAGCAGGCCATGAGTGCCTTCGAAGCCGAGCTGGACCAGCTGATTGCCAATGACAGCGAGGCCTACCAGCAGTGGCTCGGCCGCGAGCTGCTGCCCTGGTGGGAAGCCAACAAGGACTCCGACAAGTGCAAGGCCAACGACTCCTCCCACTGAGGACGAGACGGCGATGACAAGGGGCGGCCATGGCCGCCCCTTGTTTATGGCGCCGTTTGATAAGCCCGGGATCCTGGCGCGCGCTGCGACAACCTCTGCCCGAGTGAGCCCCTGCGCCGCCATCAAACCTGACGCGCCACAACAACTTGTAATAGAATGGCCCCCTGTCTTCTCTTACTTCAGACCCGAACCGCACCGCGCATGAAGAAGTTTGCCAAGATCCTGCTCGCCTGCCTCTGCCTGTTGCTGGCCTCCATCGCCGCCCTGCTTGGCTACAGCGAGTGGACCGTCTCGGACGCCCGTCACTACACCTACGACGACGTCAACGCGGTGCCCTACAACCGGGTCGCCCTGGTGCTCGGCACCTCCAAATACCTGATTGGCGGCAGCCCGAACCACTACTTCAAATACCGGATCAAGGCCGCCGCCGAGCTCTACAACAACGGCAAGGTGGACTACATCCTGGTCTCCGGCGACAACGCCACCGTGCAGTACAACGAACCGCGCCAGATGCGGCGGGCCCTGATCCAGGCCGGCATTCCGGCCAGCGCCATCTACAGCGACTACGCCGGCTTTCGGACCCTGGACTCCATCGTGCGGGCAAAGGAGGTGTTCGGTCAGGCCCACTTCACCGTGGTCTCCCAGGCCTTTCACAACGAGCGAGCCATCTTCATCGCCCGCCATTTCGGCATCGAGGCGGTCGGCTTCAACGCCGTGGATCCCAGCGCCTATCAGGGCATCAAGACCCGGGTGCGCGAGGTGTTTGCCCGCCTGATGGGGCTGCTCGACCTCTACGTGCTGGACAAGGGACCCAAGTTCCTCGGCGAGCCCATCGTCATCGGCGCTCCCGTTCCCTGCCAGGCGTTGAGCACCATAGGGGCTAGCCAACCCTGCCTGCCCATTGCACCGCCCCCTCATCAGCCGAAGGCCAAGCAGGCAACGGCCGTGAGCGCGGCAACAGCCACCAGTGCAGCGGCTGCAACCAGCGGTGCCGTGCCGAGCGAAGTCACGCCTGTGGATAATCCGGCTGCCGCCAGCGCGGCAACGCCAACCGGCAGCACACTGACCCCTCAATGAAAGAGACCCGCCAACAGGCGGGTCTCTTTCATCAGGTGAAATGGGTCGTCAGGCCAGCGCCGCCACATAACGCCGTGCCACCTCGTCCCAGTCGATCACGTTGTAAAACGCGGCTATGTAGTCGGGACGCTTGTTCTGATACTTGAGGTAGTAGGCATGCTCCCACACATCCAGCCCGAGTATGGGGGTGAGCCCCTCCATCAGGGGGCTGTCCTGGTTCGCGCTGCTCACCACCTGCAACTTGCCGCGCCCATCGACCACCAGCCAGGCCCAGCCGCTGCCAAAACGGCTCAGCGCCGCCTGGGTAAAGGCCTGCTTGAAGGCCTCCAGCCCACCCAGATCCCGCTCCATCGCTGTGGCCAGCTCGCCGCCCGGCTCGCCGCCGCCCTGTGGACTCATCACCTGCCAGAACAGGCTGTGGTTGGCGTGGCCGCCGCCGTGATTGCGCACCGCCCCCTGAACCTGGGCCGGCAGGCTGTCGATACGGGCAAGCAATGCCTCCAGCGGCAGGGTAGCCAGCTCCGGCAGATCGGCCAGGGCGGCATTGAGGTTGGTGACATAAGTCTGATGGTGACGGCTGTGATGGATCTCCATGGTCTTTGCATCGATATGGGGTTCCAGCGCGTCATAGGCGTAAGGAAGGGCTGGCAGGGTATGGCTCATGTTCATTGTCTCTCCTGTTGGGCTCAATGCAGTTGATGGGCAGAGCCGGTCTGACACAGACATTGACCCAGGCTGCGCTGGATGCCGTCGTGATGACCGTGTTTGCCCAGAAAGGCGAGCAGCTCGGTACGGGTGCTGCGGGCGTGGCGAACAGCCGCCTCCCGCAGGGCAGCGGAACTGGTGGGGACTGGCTGGTGGCCAGCAGGCAATCATGGATGTGACACAGCAGGTCGGCGGCCCTATCCGGCAGGGTCATGGCCACCAGCAGATCCGCCAGGTTGTGATGGGCCACCACCAGGGCCGCCACCGCTTCGTCGGCATCGTGCCAGTCGGCAAACTGCTGACGGGCAAGCCACAGCGCCTGCTGATAGCAGTCGAGCGCCCTGGCGTACTCCCCCGCATCGAAATGGCGGTTGCCACTCAGGGTCTGCGCCTTCCAGTGCGCCATGCTGCTGTCCGCTCCGGTGGTACCGACCCACCCCTTCACCCAGGTTCCCGTCATGACTCGATCACTCAAATGATAATAATTATTATTTAACTTATTTGATGCGCAGACACAAGGAATAGTTGGTGCCGCCTTTTTTGCCCATATGGGTAGGGTTTTTCTGCAATCCCCGGATTAGTGATCCCATCCACAGATACATTTGAGTTCAGCCACCATGCTGCCGGTACTGGCATGAGGCCGGTGGCTGCCCCGGTGACGACCAGAATGCAGCCGGTTTTTTCACAAGGACGGTGAAGATGAAAAGATGGCTATTGATGCTATTGTGCGCCCTGCCCATGCTGGGTCAGGGGGCCGGTTATACCCAGACCCGCTACCCCATAGTGCTGGTGCACGGTCTGTTCGGTTTCGACAAGCTGCTCGGAGTCGATTACTTCTACGGCATCCCCCAGGCCCTGACCCGGGATGGCGCCAAGGTCTACGTGGCCCAGGTCTCCGCCACCCAGAGCTCGGAGCTGCGCGGTGAACAGCTGCTCAAGCAGGTGCAGCAGGTGCTCGCCATCACGGGGGCGGAGAAGGTGAACCTCATCGGCCACTCTCACGGTGGCCCCACCATTCGCTACGTCGCTTCGGTCGCCCCCGAGCTGGTCGCCTCCGCCACCAGCGTGGGCGGGGTCAACCATGGCTCGGAGATCGCCGATCTGGTGCGCGCCAACGTAGCACCGGGCTCGGCAACCGAACGTCTGGCGGTAGCCGCCGCCTCGGCCCTGTCCGGGGTCATCTCGCTGCTCTCCGGGGGCAGCCAGCTGCCGCAGGATCCCCTCGCCGCCCTCGACGCCCTCACCAGCACCGGCGCCCAGCGCTTCAACCAGCGCTATCCGGAAGGGCTGCCCAGCCAGCATTGCGGCGAAGGGCCCATGCAGGCCGCCAACGGGGTCTACTACTTCTCCTGGAGCGGACGCGGCACCATGACCAACATCCTGGATCCGGTGGATCCGGCGCTGGCGCTGACCGGCAGCTTCTTCAAGGAGCCCAGTGACGGCCTGGTCGGGGTGTGCAGCAGCCACCTCGGCAAGGTGATCGGCACCCACTACCGCATGAACCATCTGGACGAGGTGAACCAGTCGTTCGGCATTCGCGACCTGTTCGAGACCGACCCGGTCAACCTCTATCGCCAGCACGCCAACCGCCTGCAGAGGCTGGGACTATGAACAGGGCATGGCTGATGGCTGCTCCGCTGGCGGCGGCCCTGCTGCTGGGGGGCTGGCAGTATTGGCCCTCCGCTGACGCAACCGCCCCTTCGCCGCAACATGCCGGGCCCGCTTCCCCTCTGGTCAGGCAGGCCGCACCGCCGTCGGATAAGTCCTCGCTGCAGGCCCGCCATGAAGCCTTTCTCGCGGCCGAGGGCAGCCTGACGGTGCCAGCGGATCCGGGCCTCGCCAGCTTGCAGAAGCTGTTCGACGAGCGCGAGCAGTTGCGCAGGCAACGTTTCACTCCGGCAGAGCAGGAGCAGCTGTTTGCCGAGGACAGGCTGATGGAGCAGTGGACCCTACGCCGCAAGGCGCTGGCGGAGTCCAGCGATACCGACAAGCCGCTGCTGGCGAGTGAGCTGGAGCTCTGGCTGGCGGAGCAGCCCCAGTGGTTTCGGGAGGCGGAGGCCAACAGCCGCCTGCTGGGCGATCTGCAGGCTCTGGAGCAACTCCCCGCAGCCGGGCGTGACGCCGCACTGCGCGAACAGTTGGGACCGGAGGCGGCAGACCGGTTGCTCCAGCTGGCAGAGAGCCAGCAGGGGTTCGAGCAGCAGCTGGCCAGCTATCTGGCCGAGATCAGGCCCCTGCCTGCCGAGGCCCGGGTCAGCCAGCAGCCAGAGATCCTGGCACGCTGGTTCGAGCCCGGTCAGTGGCGACGGGTGGAGGCCCTCACCCGGCTCACCCTGGGCGAGCAGTAACCGGCATGAAAAAGGGGCCCGCAAGTGGGCCCCCATTCTTTGACGCTGCCGCCCTTACTGCGGCTTGTTGGCACCCGGCAGCGGCTGCCAGGTGAGGCGAGTCACCCGGTTGCCCTGCACCTCGCAGGTGAGGCAGAGATCCTGCCACCCCTTCTCCTGGCGCAGGGAGACCTCTCCTTTGATGCCCTCTGCACTCCTCTTGAGTTTGGCCGGCTCGAAGGTCACCTTGTCACCTCCGGCGAGCGCCATCAGCTTGCCGTTGCAGAGCCACTGGGCGAGCTCGGCCCCCTTGAGCTTGACGCCCCCCTTGTCAGCCTTCTCCTCGGCGGTGCTCGGTGCAAACAACCCGCCCAGCTCGGCAGCCCGTCTGGTCAGCCAGGCTTCCCGCTGCTGCATGCTCATCTTGCTGACAAACTCCGCAGGCTGCCCCTTGTCGTCCAGCCATTGGGTCAGCTTGCCACTGTCATCGAAGGCGAACTGGGCGGCGGGCTCCTTCACCCCGAACAGCTTGCCGCCCTTGAAGTAGTAACGGCTCTCCCCTTCCTGTTTGCCCTGCTCGTTCAGGATGGGCACGGCGATGATGACGGGCGTGCCGTCGACCCAGGCCTTGATGTCAACGCCATCGTGGCTGAACAAGCGGGTATCGAGGGCGCTGTCGGCCCCCTTCTCCATCAGGGTGAACTGCTCGGCCAGGGAGGCGGCGAATGAAGGCAGGGAGCAGAGTCCCAGTCCCAAGCCGAGGCTCAGGGCGATCGCGGTTGTGCGCATAAGTGTCCTGTGGTGGGCCCGAAGGCCGGATTAACTCTCTACCAGCCAGGTCCTCAGTCCCTCCCGGTGAGCCTCGCTCAAAGGGATGGACTGCCGGGTCCGGTAGTCAAAATGGATCAGGGTCGTCTCGGCGGTCACCGCCAGCTCGCCGCCCTGCCAGGCTTCCTGCCAGAGCGTGAAGGAGCTGGTACCGATACGCCGCACGCCGGTCTTGATCGACACCATCTGGCCATAGAACAGCTCCCGTTTGAATTGCACCGTGTAGCCCGCGATGATCAGATGCCAGTCATGCACATCCAGCTCGGGCGAGAAGAGGCGAAACAGGGGATCACGGGCCGATTCAAACCAGACCGCCGGCACCGTGTTGTTGATGTGGCCGAGGGCGTCCGTCTCTTGAAAACGGGGTTGGATCTGCATTTCCAGCATGGATGTCGACTCCTTGTCGTAGGACCGCGCACAGGCTAGCGCGCCAACCCGTCCGACTCAAGCGTCCCTGCCTGGGGGTGAGAGCCACCGCCGGTTTCCGGCTCCTGCGCCACCTGCTCGGGCTTTAACCAGGCGCTGCGAAAATCGAACCAGCCAAGGGCCGTCATGCGCACACCGTGCACGCCGACCCGGCTCTCCAGCTCTAGCCAGTGGTGAAACAGCGGCACGAACCAGCTCTGGCGCTGCACCTCGGCCAGCAGGGCGCGGGGGCCGGGCTCTTCACCATGGGCGCGCCACTGCGTCAATCCCTGCCACAGGGCCTGCTGGCCGCCCCACACCCGGCGCAGCAAGGGGGTGCCCTGAAGCCAGGCGTAAGGGGCGAAGGCGTGCTCATGCTCCAGGTTGAGGGTGCCGAACCAGAGATCCACATCTTCATCCTCCCCGCTCACCCAGCGCCCGTAGTCCAGGGTACGCACCTCGAGCTGGATCCCCTGCTCTGCCAACAGGCTGCTCATGGCGCTGGCGCACTCGTTGAACTCCAGATGCTGGTTGAAGCAGGCCAGTACCAGCCGCGCTGGCAGGCTGACCGGGCCGGACTCGGGAAGAGGCAGGCTCTCGCGCCAGTGGGGCAGGAGACCCAGCGCGCTGGTCCAGCCCCGCTGCAGCTCGGGCGCCACCCGGGCCATCAGGGCGATGGGGTTGAGCAGCCGGGTCAGCCACTGGCGCAGGGCCGGGTCCTGCAGGGGGGCCGATCTGTCGTCCTGCAGCAGGAAGTAGCAGCCGGATTCCAGTTCTGACTCCCCGCGCATGGAGCCAAGCTCCGGGGTGTCGCTGCCCAGCCTGACGTGGCTCTCCAGCCGCTCCGCCAGCTCCGGCAGCATCCAGATGTCGATCTCGTCGAGCAGGGCCCGCAGCCCGAAATAGTCGTCAAATGCTTCGAGGCACAGGTGCAGCGGGTCGTTGGCGCTCACCCGATAGGGGCCGGTGCCCACCGGCTGCAGGGCGAAATTCGCCTCCTCCTTGAGCTCCCGCGGCAGGATGGCCGCCACCGGCTCGGCCAGCAGGTGCGGCAGCAGAGGATCCGGGCTGTCGAGATGGATGTCCAGGGTGCGCGGCCAGCGGCTCTCCAGCCGTGCCAGATGGGCGAACAGCGGGCGATCCCGCAAGGCCTGCAGGCTCTCCATCACATCCTCCACCACCAGTTCGCGGCCATGGTGAAAGCGCACCACGGGGCGCAGATAGAAGCGCCAGTGACAGGGGGCCAGACACTCCCAGTGGTGGGCGAGATCCCCCTCGATTTCCCCATTTTCCTCGCTTCGCCGGGTCAGACCGTTGAAGATTTGGCGGCTCAGGTGAATTTCGGAGCGGCGCAAGGGCGCGGTGGGCAACAGACCGGGCAGGGGCCGGTAGTAGGGCACCCGCAGGATCTGGCGCCCCTCCCGGGTGGCCTGGCCGAGCTGCTCAATGAGCAGCGGAGTGAGCAGATCCAGGCGATCTTCGGCCAGCCTCACCGCCTGCGCCAGCTGGCCCTGACTCAGCAGAACCCGCAATCGGCGCCGGGTCAGGCTCTCCTGGTTGTCGAGCAGGGTGAGGCGGGAGCGCCGCCCCCGCCCTGCTTCTGCCGTCCAGCACAGCCAGCCCTGCCCTTCCATGCGGCGCAGCAGCAGGCGGGCATTGCGGGGGGTGCAGCAGAGCAGATCCGCCACCTCGGCGAGGCTGATCTCCCGCTCGTCGCAGCCAAGCTGCTGGGCGAGCCGTTGAAATTGCTGATAAAGGCGGGTGGTAGGCATAAAAGAGGAAATCCTGTAGCTGAAAGTCATCAGTTTTTACTTCCGCATTTTAGCTCAATACTGCTGGCGAACGTGAGAACCACAGCACAGGAGCACCATCATGAGCCATGCCACCCCCCTCAAACCGAACCGGATCCAGCAAACCCTCCGTCGCTACTTCCTGAGGATCCTGCCCCGCCCTCTGACGCTGGTCGAAGATCCCATGGCGCAGCTCAACCGCCTCATGCAGTGGGACATGCACCAGATAGACGACAGGGAGTATCGCCGCCGTCTCTGAGGTCGCCGTCACAGACGCCATCCGGTCACCGCCATCCCCCGGCATTGCTTTGCCGGAATGGGTGGTTTACATCGGCGCTGGGCCTGATAGATTGGACGTCTATCCATCCATAATGGTGACATCCAACAAGGAGTGTGTGATGAAAGATGCGACCCTGGCCCTGCACCACGGCTTTTCCAGCGATCCCGCCACCAAGGCGGTGGCCGTGCCCATCTACCAGACGGTGGCCTACGAGTTCGAGAGCGCCCAGCACGGGGCGGACTTGTTCAATCTGGCAGTGCCGGGCAACATCTACACCCGCATCATGAACCCCACCAACGATGTGCTGGAGCAGCGGATGGCCGCGCTGGAAGGGGGCATCGCCGGCCTGGTGGTCTCGGCGGGCTCCGCCGCCATCACCTACGCCATCCAGGCGCTGACCGCCGCCGGTGACAACATCGTCTCCACCCCCCAGCTCTATGGCGGCACCTACACCCTGTTCGCCCACATGCTGCCAAGTTTCGGGGTCGAGGTGCGCTTCGCCAAGGATGACAGCGCCGAGGCCATCGCCGCCCTCATCGATGACAAAACCAAGGCGGTCTACTGCGAGAGCATCGGCAACCCGGCCGGCAACATCGTCGACATCGCCGCCTTGGCCAAGGTGGCCCACGCCCGCGGCGTGCCGCTCATCGTCGACAACACGGTCGCCACTCCGGTCTTGTGCAAACCCATCGAGCACGGCGCCGACATCGTGGTGCACAGCCTGACCAAATATGTCGGCGGCCACGGCAACTCCCTGGGGGGCGTCATCGTCGACTCGGGCAAGTTCCCCTGGGCGGATCACGCCGAGCGCTTCCCCCAGCTGACCCAACCCGAGCCTTCTTATCACGGGGTGGTCTACACCGAGGCCTTCGGCCCGGCGGCCTTCATCGGCCGGGTGCGCACCGTGCCGCTGCGCAACACCGGGGCGGCGCTGGCGCCGATGAACGCCTTCCTGCTGCTGCAAGGGCTGGAAACCCTGAGCCTGCGCATGGAGCGCCACGTGGACAACGCTCTGCGGGTGGCCCACCACCTCAAGCACCACCCCAAGGTGGCCTGGGTCAGCTACGCCGGTCTGCCGGGTCACCCCCACTACCCGCTGGCGGAGAAGTACATGGCCGGTCGCCCCTCGGCCATCCTCTCCTTCGGCCTGAAGGACGGCTACGAGGCGGGTGTGCGCTTCTACGATGCCCTCAAGATCTTCAAGCGGCTGGTCAACATCGGCGACGCCAAGTCCCTGGCCTGCCACCCCGCCTCCACCACCCATCGCCAGTTGAGCGAAGAGGAGCAGGCCAAGGCTGGAGTGAAACCTGAGATGATCCGGCTGTCGGTGGGGATCGAAGCCATCGAGGACATACTGGCGGATCTGGATCAGGCGCTGGAGGCCTGAGTCAATAGACGAAGGAGCGGGCACCACGCCCGCTCTTTTTCATCCATAAGTGAACCTGCTGCCGGGGCGCTGCGTATCACCGCCTTCCGTCACTGCGTCGAGGTTTTCATGATAGTCCTGCACCACCTGAACAAATCCCGCTCCCAGCGCATCATCTGGCTGCTTGAAGAGCTGGGCCTGCCCTACCAGATCAAGGCCTACCAGCGCGATGCCGCCACCTTTCTGGCGCCGCCCGAGCTCAAAGCCGTCCACCCCCTCGGCAAGTCGCCGGTCATCGAGTTTGACGGGCGGGTGCTGACGGAATCCGGTGCCATCACCGAGTACCTGATTGCCCGCCACGCTCCGGAACGGCTGGCACCGGCCACCGACAGCCCGGAGTATCCCGAATACCTGCAGTGGCTCCACTTCGCCGAGAGCTCCGGCATTCTGCCGCTGCTGCTCGATATGTTCGTGCGCAAGGATGGCAGCCCGATGCGCTTCCTGCCGGACTACGCCAAAGCCGAGTGTACCAAGGTGCTGGGCTACCTCGATGAGGTGCTGGCAAGCCGCCGCTATTTGGTGGGGGATCGCCTCACCGGCGCCGACATCCTGAACTCCTTCCTGGTGGATCTGCTGGCCCAGAGCGGCCAGCTGGCCCAGTTCCCGCACCTTGAGGCCTACTGGCAGCGACTCAACACTCACCCGGCCCGCCAGAAGGCGGCAGCCCTGGAGCGCGAGCTGGACCGCAGCGCCGAATAAACAGCGGTGCCCCGGTGACACCCTGCAAAACGCCCCGATGATCGGGGCGTTCTCTTTTCCGGCCGTCAGCCAGATGATCAGAGTGCGTGAGAGAGGATCCTGGCCGCACTTATTGTCCAGATCGCCCCTTGGCCAAGGGCCTCAGGCCTAGAGGGCGTGAGAGAGGATCCGCGCTACCTTGTCGGGGTCGATGTCCTGCTGCTCCCCGAGGGCGGTCAGGCCGAACAGCTTGAGGTTGGAACAGATCCCCGGGATGCAGCGCGCATCCAGGCCATAGTCGGCGAGGCGGGTACCCACCCCCATCTGCTGGAAGAACTGCTCGGTGCGGATGATGGCCTCCTCGATACGCAGCGCCTTGTCCTCGCGGCTGGAGTGCCACACCCGCTCGGCAAACTGGGCCAGCTTCTCCTGCTTCTGGGCCGATTGCTCGCGCAGCAGGGAGGGCAGCACCACCGCCAGACTCTGGGCATGATCCAGCCCATGCAGGGCGGTGAGCTGGTGACCGATGGCGTGGGTGGACCAGTCCTGGGGCACGCCGCGACCGATGAGGCCGTTGAGCGCCAGGCTGGCCGCCCACATCAGGTTGGCGCGCACCTGGTAGTTGGTGGGCTCCGCCAGCGCGCGCGGACCGTTGTCCACCAGCACCTGCAACAGCCCTTCCGCCAGCCGGTCCTGCACCTCGCCCCCCACCGGGAAGGTGAGGTACTGCTCGAGGATGTGGACGAAGGCATCCACCACGCCATTGCCCACCTGGCGCGGCGGAAGGCTGTAGGTGGTGGCGGGATCCAGCACCGCAAACACCGGTTGCACCAGCGGATTGTAGAAGGAGAGCTTGGCCTCCCCCCGGCTCACCACGGCGGCGGGGTTGCTCTCCGAACCGGTGGCCGGCAGGGTCAGCACACAGCCGAGCGGCAGCGCCCCCTTGATGGAGGCCTTGTCCCGCAGGATCTCCCAGGGGTCATCCCCCTCGAAGCAGGCCGCCGCCGCCACGAACTTGGTGCCATCCACCACGGAACCGCCACCCACCGCCAGCAGAAAGTCGATACGCTCGCGCTTGACCAGGGCCACCGCCTCCATCAGCTGATCGTACTGGGGGTTGGCGCCGATACCGGGAAACTCCAGCCACTCCCGGCCCGCCAGCGCCTGGGTCAACTGCTCATAGACCCCGTTCTGCTTGATGCTGCCACCCCCGTAGAGCACCAGCAGACGGCTGCCGGCCGGGATCAGCTCGGGCAGCCTGGCGATCTGGCCTTCACCAAAACAGATGCGGGTGGGATTGGCATATTGGAAGTTGTACACGGCAGAGCCCTCGGTTGATTGCATGCCGGGGAATTGTGCGCCTGCCGTGCCATCAGGTCAAAAACGGGAGCCTGTCGTCAAAAATACGATGCCAGCCTGCCGATGCCGGGCGCTCCTGCCCGGCTTTGCTATGGTGATAGCGGGCAGACGAGTTCGTCGCCCCCTCAAACCCCTCCCGGGGTCCCTTTCCCACTCACAGGGTCTCTATCATGAAACTGAAGCACGCCTGGATTGCGGGTGCCCTCACCCTCTGTGCCCCTCCCCTGCTCTATGCCGCAGAGGTCACCACCCATGTGGCCGTGGCCCCCGGACAAGCCAGTCTGGCCGAAGAACTGACGGCCAGGGCAACTGTCACCACCATCGACCTGACCACCCGCAAGGTCAGCCTGAAAAATGCCGAAGGGCAGACCCTGGATCTGATCGCCGGGGAGGAGGTGACCAACCTTCCCCAGCTCAAGGTGGGAGATGTCGTGGCCTTGAGATATCTGCAACTGCTGGACCTGACCCTGCTTAAGGGCACCGCCGGGGTGAGAAAACGGGTGGTGGAAGTAGAAGGGGGCAAGGCGGCCGCCGGGGAGAAACCCGCAGCCGGCGTCGGCATGCAGGTAACCATCTATGCCGATGTCATCGACGTGGACAAGGCGCACCAGACCATCCGGGTCAAGGGGGTTGACCATACCCTGACCCTCAAGGTGCAGGATCCGGCCCAGTTCGCCCTCATCGCCAAGGGGGATCAGATCAAGGCCGTGCAGACCACCGCCATCGCCATCGGGATCGCCCCCCAGAGTCCCTAAGCCCTGACCACGGCAGGCCGTGCCTCCCACGGCCTGCCGGCCCCGTGGCAAGGGGGCAACCCCTTGCCTTTAACGCCCAAGGATTGCCGTTTGAATCACATCATGCCTGGGAGGCGGATTTGCCGGTGAGGCGATCCATGGCCTCCTTGAGCATGGCATCGCGCTGCGCGGCCAGGTCCTTGCTCTGCGTTTCGCTCTCCTCGGCAGAGAGCGTCTTGTCATCCGCTATCCCCTTGAGCTGACGCTCGAGATCGTCAAATTTTTTGCGATCAAAGCCCAGGGCCTTGTCCACCATCTGCTGCACCCGCGCATCCTTGACGCCACCGGTCAGGACTGTGTTCTTGCCGTTCCTGGCCAGATGCTCGTAGGTCAGCGCCTGCTGCGCCTTGCCGGTCAGCACCTGACTGGAGAGGCTGACCTGCTGAGACCAGCCGCTCTGCTTGTCGTCGCTGTCGCTGAGGGTCGCCAGGGCACGGTTCTGGGACGCGCTCTGGGCAAGTTGATGACCATAGGGTTTGATATCCATGAAGGCTCCACGCTCACTGCCGGCCTCGCCGGCTCCGGGGATGGGTTCCCCGCCATGGGCCGGAGACAGCAAAATGCAGGCCAACTTGAGTACCCCCCTCTTTCGACGGTTCAGCACGGGGTCGCAACACGCCTCCTCCTGCACTCCATGACGAGTGCGACCAGACCCATCAAAAAAAGGCGCCCGAAGGCGCCTCTTGTGGACAGAAGTCGGCTCGTCATGACATCAGCGACGGCTGATGTGGAGCGGACCGAAGGTCTGGGCCACCGGCATGATCTCGATGCTGTTGATGTTGACGTGGGCAGGCTGCTCGCTGATCCAGAGTACGGTATTGGCGATGTCTTCCGGCAGGATGGCCTGCACCCCCTGATAGACGGTGGCCGCCTTGGCGTCGTCGCCGTGGAAGCGCACGTTGGAGAACTCGGTGCCGCCACACAGGCCGGGCTCCACGTTGGTGACACGCACCGCCGTGCCCGCCAGATCCGCACGCAGGTTGAGGCTGAACTGCTTCACGAACGCCTTGGTCGCGCCGTAGACGTTGCCGCCCGGATAGGGGTAGGTCCCTGCGATGGAGCCGATGTTGATGACGTGGCCACGGTTGCGCGCCACCATGCCCGGCAGCAGCAACCGGGTGATCAGGGTCAAGCCGCTGATGTTGGTTGCGATCATCTGCTCCCAGTCTTCCAGATCCGCCTTGTGGGCAGGCTCCAGCCCCAGAGCCAGGCCGGCGTTGTTCACCAGCAGGTCCACCTGTTGCCATTCGGTCGGCAGCCCCTCGATGGCGGCGCGGGTGGCAGCCTTGTCCTGGACGTCGAACACCAGAGGCAGGAACTGCTCGCCCAGCTCCTCGGACAGGGCGGCCAGCCGTTCGGCGCGGCGCCCGGTGCCGATCACCCGGTGGCCAGCGCTCACCAGCAGGCGGCTGATGGCCTCACCAAAGCCGGACGAGGCGCCCGTTACCATTGCAATCATGTGAACCTCCATTGTTATTTGTCTTCTTGAAAAATCAGCACGTTATATGTCGCGTTTGCCCAGCTTTCGCCATGCGAACACCGCCAGATGCAGCAGGAAAAGACCCGAGCCCCCCAGCGCAAACAGCAGGCCGGTCAGGGCGTTGACCGAGGTATCGGCGCCGCACCACCACCAGACCAGCCAGCCGACGGCCCCGATGAGAAAGGTCTGGGCGGCGCAGACCGGGCAGCGCCCGAGCTTGGCCCTGATGGCCGTGGCCAGGCAATCCTCGCAACTCATGATGGCGCCTGCCGCTCATCCTCCAGCGCCAGCACCAGGCGGTGGGCATGCTGGCCGGGCCCGTAATAATCGGGCAGCCGTACCCCGGGGCGAAACCCCAGCCCCTGATAGAGGGTCCTGGCTTCTGGGTTGGCGTCGGCGACCTCGAGGCGAATCGCCCCCCAGCCGGCCTCGCGCCCTTCACGGATCACCTGCTCCAGCAGGCGGCGTGCCCACCCCTGACGGCGGACGGTCCAGCGGATGGCGAGGGTCTGGATGATGAGACGATCCCAGCCTTTGTGCTCCAGCACGCTCAAATAGCCCATCACCTGCGCCTTCTCGTCTTGCAGCAGCAGGGTGCGCCCCTTGGCCTGATTGAGCAGATAGTGCCAGCGGCTGCGGCCGAAGGCGACCTCGGGGGGAAAACAGTAGCGTTCCAGCTTCACGATGGCGCCCAAATCATCGGCTCGGGCGGCGCGCACGGTCAACACGGGGAGTCCTTGTTCGGTTATTTATCCTCAGCACCAGAAATGCGACTTGTATCACAAGTTACCAAGGCAGAATATTAGGCACTGTAACCTCTTGTTTCCCCTCGCGCCATTGTCGTGCTTGTCGGTGCATCGAAGCCCACTGGGGATCCTGCCGTTTCTGGCAGTCCTTTCTGTGGAGCCTGAAAATATGAGTACCTATGTCATCGTCGAGGAGCCGGGCGACTGGCCCTGCCATGCCGACTATCTGCTGACCGCCCGCACCTACCTGCAACACGGTCTGCCCACCACAGGGGGGCGTCCGCGCATCATCAACCTCTGCCGCAGCCTGGAACACCTGGGGGCCGGTTATTACTGCTCCCTGCTGGCCCAGGCCCGCGGCCACCACTGCCTGCCGGGATTGCAGGCCATCAGCCGGCTGCAACCCCAGCAGCCTCCCGCCAAGCTGTGGCGCAAATTGCAGGGCTGGCTGGCCCAGCAGAGCGAAGACAGGATCCGGGTGCGCGCCATCTTCGGCCAGTGCGAACAGAGCGAGCTGGCGGGGCTCGCCCGCTATTACTACGGCCTGAGCCAGTTGCCGCTGCAGGAGCTGACCCTCAAGCGCGGTCGCCACGGCTGGTCGGTGCGCCAGCAGGAGAGCCTGTCACCGCTGGCGCTGAGCCCGAGCGAGAAGGCGCTGATGGTGCAGCACGCCCAGGCGCTGGTGGGCACGGGGGACGAGGAGCAGACGGCGCCACGCTACCAGCTCGCCATCCTGGTCGACCCCAACGACGGCCGCGCCAGCAGCGATGCCCTGGCGCTGGAGCGTTTCATCAAGGCGGCCGCTGCCCAGGGGATCCAGGCCGAGATCCTGCCTCCCTCGGCCATCGAGCGGTTGCCGGAGTTCGACACCCTCTGGCTGCGCGCCGAGACCGCGGTCGGCCACTACACCTTCGAATTTGCCCGCCGTGCCGAGCAGCTCAAGATGCCGGTCATCGACAGCTCCCGTGCCATCCTCGCCTGCAGCAACAAGCTCTATCTCTACGAGCTGATGGTGCGCAGCGGCGTGCCCATGCCCCCCACCACCGTCGTGACCCGCCGCGGCCGCCAGCATGTGGACGAACTGGTGCAGCGCTTGGGTCTGCCGCTGATGGTGAAGATCCCCGACGGCGCCCAGGGGCGCGACCTCGCCATGGCCAGCGATGACATCCAGCTCGCCCGCCTGCTGGACGAGGGGCTGGCCCGCTCCGCCCTGCTGCTGGTCCAGAGCCGGATCCCTGCCGAGTTCGACTGGCGCATCGGCTTTCTCGACGGCTCGCCGCTGTTCGCCTGCCGCCGCTACCGACCCGAACCCGGCAACCGCATCCGTCGCCGCAAACACCCCCTCGACATGAGCCGCATCGAAGCGCTGCCCCTCAGCGACGTGCCGGAGCGGGTGCTGCAAACCGCCCGCCGCGCCGTGCACCAGCTCGGCAACGGCCTGTTCGGGGTGGATCTGCGCCAGCAGGGTCAGGGCTGCGTGTTGCTGGAAATCATCGACAACCCCTGGATACGTGGCGATATTGAAGACAGGGAGGCAAAGGACCTCTACGAGCGCCTCGCCCGGGCCTTCCGCCAGCGGCTGGAGAACCGGGGGCAGAGCGCGACAGGATAACAAGCATCGCGAGCAGAGGTGGATATGATGACAATGCAGTGGTGGGACATCGCGCCCCTTGGCTGGGAGAACATCCTGGTCTGTCTGATGTGTGGCACCCTGGTGGGGCTGGAGCGGCAGCTTCGCGGCAAGCCGGTGGGGATCCGCACCTCTTCCCTCATCGTGCTCGGCACCTACTGTTTTCTCGCCATCGGCGCCGCCGTCAGTCCTCAGGGCGCCGATCAGGCGCGGGTGCTGGGTCAGCTCATCACCGGGGTCGGCTTTCTCGGGGCCGGGGTCATGATGACCCGGGATGGCCAGGTGCTGGGGGTGACCTCCGCCGCCGCCATCTGGATGCTGGCCGCCCTCGGCGCCCTCATCGGCATGGACATGCTGCATCAGGCGCTGCTGCTCACCGTCGTCACCCTCTCCATCCTGGTGGGGGTGGACTACCTGGAAGCCAGCTTCAAGAGCCTGCGCCGCGGGGTGCACAACCGGCTGGAACACTGGCGCCACGGGGCCGAGCCCTCGGTCTCTTCCCGCCGGGACGATCTGGGCAGCGGCATCGAGAAGTAAGCCGCCACCATGAAAAAGGGCTCCATCATGGAGCCCTTTTTGTTGCCCGCCTCCCTCAGCGCACCAGCAGGAAGCGGCCGGTGAGGGGCGGCAAGTCCACCGTCACGCTGCTGCCACCGATGGCCAGATTCTCGCCGCTCTGCAGATCCACCAGGGCGCTGCCGCTGCGCAGCTTGCCGACCGGCACGGCGTAGCTCTGGGGCGTGGTGGAGACGTTGAGCAGGTAGACTACTTGCTCGCCCGCCGTCTGCTTGATGTCGCCATAGACGCTCCCCTCGGCCACCAGCTTGACCCGCTCCCCCTGATAGAGGGCGGGGTGGGCGGCGCGCAAGGCCAGCAGGTCGCTCAGCCACTGCTTGAGCTCGGCCTGCTCGCTGCTCGGCACGAAGCCGGTGACACCGGGGACCTTGCCATCGCTGCGGGCCACGTGATCATCGCAGAGCCCCTGGGCCGCACAGTCGCCCCCCACCTGAGTGGCAAAGCCAGGCACCTCGTCGCCAAACTCCTCGCCATAGTAGAAGGTAATGGGACCGGAGCGGGCGGCCATGAAGCTGAAGGCCGCCTTGTGGCGCTGCCAGTAGTCCGCCCCATTGAAGTTGCCCCGCTCCAGCAGATCGCCGAAGCGCACCAGATCGTGGTTGCCCAGCATCAGGTTGGGCATGGCATGGTCCGGGTAGTTCTCCACCTTGTTCCAGCTGGCGTCGAGCACGCTGGCCCCCTGCCCGCCTTTGCCGGACTCTTCCACCGCCAGCGCCTGTACCAGGCCGTAGCGCAGGGGGAAGTCGAACGCCGAAGAGAGCGCCGGGTTGTCGCTCGGGCCATAGGCCTGGGCGCGGATCTCGTCAGCGCCCTTCCACACTTCCCCCACCATGTAGCCGAGGGTGCCCCACTGCTGGCCGGCGGCCTTGCGCGCCGCGCTGGCCTGGGCCACCTCGCTGCGAATGGCGCGCCAGTCATCCAGCCCCAACTGATAAGCCTGATCGAGGCGCCAGCCGTCGATGCCGTACTGCTCGACCCAGTAACGGGCCACCTCCTTGAAGTAGGCCAGACTCTCGGGCTGGCCGTAATCCACCAGTTGACCCGGGTAGCCTGCGCCGCCGCTCTTGAGTGCTGGCAGCCGCCCCTCTGGTGAAGGCTTGCTCACCCCCACCTTGTTGACGTGGCCGAACACCCCGTCGAGGAAGACATAGAGCCCGCGCTGGTGCGCCCCGTCCACCAGTTGCTTGAGCTGGGCGTTGCTGCCGAAGTTGGGATCCACGTTGAAGAAGTCGCAGGCGAAGTAGCCGGTGGCATCCAGCCGGTCGTCCCCGGCCTGGCCGGCGCAGGAGTCAAACACCGGCGTGAGCCAGATGGCGTTGACGTTGAGGCTCTTGATGTGGTCGAGGCTGTCGATGATCCCCTGCAGATCGCCGTTGTGCCGGGAGGGGCCGTAGCCGACGCCGTAGTTGGCGCTGCCGTCGCCGTCAACGAAGGACTCCACCATCACCTGGTAGGTGCGCAGGTTGCAGGCTGGCTGATCATTGCCGTAGCAGGCGCGGCTGGCCGACGCGGGGGGCGGATTGACCACCGGGGGCTGGGGGTCACTGCTGCCACCGCCTCCCCCGCTGCCGCAAGCCGTCAGTAACAGGGCGGCCCCGATGAGGCCGCCACGACGCAACGTTCCTTGTTTCATTGTTATGTTCCCGCTGTGGTGGATGGGCGCCCAAAGCGCCGCACTGGGGTCATGATATCGACCTGACCGACGCGGGTCTGTGACTGAAAACGTTACCTGACTCAACGAGTTAGCATGTCAGAATCGATGCATGTTGCGATCGGGGAAGGCGGCGCGCTCGTCGATGGGCAGGATCAGGTGGTAGACCTCGTGGGCCGCCAGGGTGAAGCCCGTGGGCCACGCCAGTTGATGGCGATCATCGATGAAGACACGGGCGAAGCGACGCTCGGTCTCCATGGCCGCAAACAGCGGCTGGCCGCGCCAGGGGGTGAGATCCAGCACGCCTGTGGTGCCGTCGGAGAGCACCACGAACAAAGACCAGCCCTGCATATATTCCACATCGATGAAGACCGGCATCCCTTCGGCTCCGATTGAGAAATCCGGCGCCATTATAGGCACGACCATTGTCTCGATGTGCCAGCAGGATCACAGTTTCCCCAGCGTTTTATGCTCTCTTCGAACCCTGCATCCCGTCACAAAAAAATCATAAAACGTGCCAGCTTCTCCATTTATACCTCCCCCCCATGCAACCTTTGCCAGGCGCCACTGTCATACTCCTGCACCATAACAACAATGCGTCCGGGGACTGGGCGCAAACAGGTTTGCAGGAACAATATGACCACCATCAGACAATGGCTGGGACCGGTTTGGCCCATCGCCGTCTTTTCATTGATCGCGCTCATCTCCCTGACCGTCAGCCGCCTTGGCCTGGGGCTCTGGCAACTGGAACGGGTGGATGCCGTCTCTGGCTGGCAGGAGATGCTGCTGCAAGGCATTCGCGTCGACGTCGCCACCCTCTGCTGGGTCTGGGGCGTACCCGCCGTCTTGACCCAGTTGCTGGCCGGACCCCACGCGCCGGGGCGGCTCTGGATGCAGCTTATCCGGATCTGGCTCACCCTGGGGCTCTGGCTGATGCTCTTTCTCGAGATCTCCACTCCCGCCTTCGTCACCGAATACGGGGTGCGCCCCAACCGTCTCTATGTGGAGTACCTCATCTATCCGAAGGAGGTGCTCTCCATGCTGTGGGCTGGCCGCAAGGGCGAGCTGCTGCTGGCCGTGATCTTCAGCGGCGCCGTGCTGGGCGGTGGCTGGTGGCTGAGCGGCCGCCTGGTGCGTGACCTAAGCTTCCCCCGCTGGTACTGGCGCCCCGCCTTCGCCCTGCTGATCCTCGCCGTCGGCTTCCTCGGCGCCCGCTCCAGTCTCGGCCATCGCGCCCTGAATCCGGCCATGGTGGCCTTTGCCGACGATCCCCTGGTCAACGCCCTCACCGTCAACTCCGCCTACTCCCTCTTCTTTGCCATCAAGCAGATGGGGGCCGAGGAGGATGCCAGCCAGTTTTACGGCAAGATGGCTGACCATCAGGTACTCGACATAGTCCGCCAGGAGAGCGGTCGCCCTCTCGGCGATTTTACCTCTGCCGATCTGCCGAGCCAGACCTTCAACACGGCCAGCTACCAGGGCAAGCCCAAAAACCTGGTGATCCTGCTGCAAGAGAGTCTGGGGGCCCAGTTCGTCGGCTCCCTCGGCGGCCTGCCGCTCACCCCGAACATCGATGCCTTGTCGAAAGAGGGTTGGGCGTTCGAGCAGCTCTACGCCACCGGTACCCGTTCGGTACGCGGCATCGAGGCGGTGCTCACCGGCTTCACGCCGACCCCGGCCCAGGCCGTGGTCAAGCTCGGCAAGAGCCAGACCAACTTCTTCACCATCGCCGACCTGCTCAAGCAGCGAGGCTATGACACCAGCTTCATCTATGGTGGCGAGAGCCACTTCGACAACATGCGCAGCTTCTTCCTCGGCAATGGCTTCACCACCATCGTCGAGCAGAAGGACTTCAAGAACCCGGTGTTCGAGGGATCCTGGGGCGCCTCGGATGAAGATCTGATGGCCAAGGCCAACGAGACCTTCGCGGCGCTGCACAAGGAGGGCAAACCCTTCTTCAGCCTGGTGTTCAGCTCCAGCAACCACGATCCCTTCGAATTCCCCGACAACCGCATCGCCCTGTACGAGCAGCCCAAGCAGACCCGCAACAACGCCGCCAAGTACGCGGACTACGCCGTCGGCGAGTTCTTCAAGAAGGCCAGGGCATCGGACTACTGGAAGGACACCCTGTTCCTGGTCATCGCCGATCACGACAGCCGGGTCGGGGGAGCCAGCCTGGTGCCCATCCCCCGCTTCCACATCCCGGGGGTCATCCTGGGGGACGGCATAGCACCGAGAAAGGACCCCCGCATCGTCAGCCAGATCGACATGGCCCCGACCCTGCTCTCCCTCATGGGCATCAGTGCCGACTACCCCATGCTGGGCAAGGATCTCACCCGCATGCCCGCCGACTGGCCGGGACGCGCCATTATGCAGTACGACAAGAACTTCGCCCTGATGCGCGGCAAGGACGTGGTGATCCTGCAGCCCGAGCGGGCGCCGGAAGGCTTCATCTACGAGGATGCGACCGAAACGCTCACCCCGGCGCAGCAGCCAGGCGCCATGAAAGATGCCGCCCTGGGGCTGGTCCTGTGGGGCAGCCTGGCCTATCAGCAGGGGCTCTACCGGACGGCGCAGGACAGCCGGCTGGCTCTCAACTGAGGAACCGCCCACAAAAAAACCGCCCTCGGGCGGTTTTTTCTTGCGGCTAGCCCCGTCAGGGGTGGGGGAAGCAGGGAAGCGAGCGGCTGAACCTGTGCTCGAACACCAGGGAGGTCTCGAGGTGCACCACCTCTTCCCGGGAGGTGAAGTGATCGAAGACGAAATTGCGCAGGTGTTCGGTATCGGAGACGCACAGGTGCACCAGGAAATCATCCTTGCCGCCCATGTGGAACAGGCTGATCACCTCGGGCAGGGCCAGGATGGCGTCGCGAAACGCATCGATGATCTGGCGGCTGTGACGGGCCAGTTGCAGGGAGACCATGGCCTGGATGTGACCGCCCAGGGCCTGGTAATCCACCTCGCAGTGCGCCCCCTTGAGCACGCCATCCTGCTGCAGCTTGCGCACCCGCTCCAGACAGGTGGACGGCGCCACCCCGACCAGGGCCGCCAAATCCTTGTTGGTCATGCCCGCATCGCGAAACAGATGGGCCAGGATGTCCAAGTCCAGTTGATCCAGGTTTCTCATCTTTACTCCTTGCATCGCTCGATTTTTTTAGACTCTGCCCGTAAACCGGGCCGAACACAACGCAGATTGACATCGCCTCCGGCCCCTCTATGCTGTGCCGCACCCGCGGGATGCCGATCCCGTTGACCCCGACCACCACGAGGAACCCCATGCTCAGTGCCCATCCCTTCTGGAGCCTGGACGTTCCACGGCTCGACGGCCAGCTCCTGCTCACCCCCTGCCCCGGCAGCCAGCAGGTCCCCATGGCCGACGCCCTTGCCCAGTTGCAGTTGGCCGGTGCCGGCGGGGTGCTGACCCTGATGACGGTGGAGGAGCTGGCCCTGTGCGGGCCCCTCTCTCTCGGGCAGCTGGTGCAGGCCAGAGGCATGAGCTGGTTCCATCAGCCCATTGCGGATGACGAGGCACCGGATGCCGCCTTCGAACAGGCCTGGCCCGGGGTGCAACCCCGACTGCTCGCCCTGCTACGCGAGGGACGGCACCTTGCCATTCACTGCCACGGAGGAAGCGGGCGTACCGGGCTGGCGGCCGCCCTGCTGCTGATGACCCAGGGGCTGCCCCAGCAGGAGGCCATGACCCTCATCCGGGCCAGACGGCCACGGGCCTTCACCCTGGCCTGCCACCGTCACTGGCTCGATACCCGTGGACGGCTGCTGGCCGGGGCGGACTGATGGGCTCTATCCCTTGGGCTGCTGGTAGGTAAACACCTTGCCGATGTCTTCCACCTTGTAGCTGGTCAACTGGTAGACGTAATAGTTGAGCCAGTTGGAAAACAGCAGGTGACCGTGGCTGCGCCAGGTGGCGCGCGGGGTCTGGCTTGGGTCGTTGTTCGGGTAATAGTTGACCGGAATGACGGGGGTGAGCCCGGCCGCCAGATCCCGCCGGTATTCCCCATCCAGGGTCAGGGCGTCATATTCCGGGTGGCCGGTGACGAACACCTGGCGACAATCCTTGGTGGCGGCCAGATAGACGCCCGCCTCTTCCGACTCGGCGAAGATCTGCAGATCGGTGTGGGCGCGGATGAGATCCCCGTCGAAGGCCGCATAGCGGGAGTGGGGCGCCACGAATTCATCATCGAAGCCGCGCAGCAGCGCCTCGTGCTCGTCGAGGCGGTGGTGGCGATAGACCCCGGAGAGCTTCTCGCCGTGGGTCTGCTTTTCCATGCCGTACAAGGCTTTCAGCGCCGCCTGCACCGCCCAGCAGAGGAAGAGGGTGGAGGTGACATGCTGATGGGACCACTCGATGATCTCGACGATGCGGGGCCAATAGACCACCTCCTCGAACTCCACCAGCCCGAGCGGCGCCCCCGTGATGATCATGCCGTCGTAGTTGTTGCCTCTCACCTGCTCGAAGTCGTGATAGAAGTTCTCCAGGTGCGCCTGGGGCGTGTTTTTCGACTCCCGATCGTCGATGCGCAACAGATCCACGTCCACCTGCAAGGGCGAGTTGGAGAGCATCCGCATCAGCTGGATCTCGGTTTCTATCTTCTTGGGCATCAGATTGAGGATGAGCACCCGCAGCGGGCGGATGTTCTGGGTGACGGCCCGGGATTCCGTCATCACGAAGATGTTCTCCTGCCCCAGCACTTCGGCGGCGGGCAACTGGTCCGGGATCTTGATCGGCATGCTGACTCCCTGTACTGCATCGGTAAATATGTCTGGACATCTAGAAGCCTATAATAAAGCGCTCCCGCTGTCATCAGATACCTTTTGTATTCACCCCGCCCTTTGACTAGCATACGGCTCAGTGTGTCCCTCGTGCCCAACCCCATGACAGGAATCAAGATCTCCGTAGAACGGCTGCAAGTCGGCAATTATGTCTCCCTGCCTTTGGGATGGCGTGAGCACCCGTTTCTGTTCTCCAGCTTCAAGCTCAAGAGCGAGGAGGAGATCGAGCTCATTCGTCGCCTTGGCCTCAAGCTGGTGACCATCATTCCCGACAAGAGCGACACGCCGCCCAAGCCCCTCGGCCAGACCCAGCCCCAGGCAGATGAGGTTGAGGGGGAGGGTCTCGTCGCCCGCCAGGAGGAGATGCAGCAGGAGAAACTGCGGCGCATCGAGCAGTTGCAGCGCTATCGCCGCGACCTGCAGCAGTGCGAGAAACAGTTCCGCCAATCCCTGGCCCAGGTGCGCAACCTGATGGGCAAGATCCAGTCCCGCCCCCTCAACGCCATCAGCGAGGCCCAGGAGCTGATCAACGCCATGACGGAGCAGCTCCTCTCGGTGGACGAGATGGTGCTGCACCTGGTCTCCGACAGCGATGATGGCAACAGCCTGCAGTTTCACTCCCTCAACGTCAGCGTGCTCAGCATGCTGCTCGCCCGGGAGTGCAAGTTGCCGGCCGAGGCGATCCGCCAGGTCGGCATGGGGGCCCTGTTCCACGACATCGGCAAGCTGAGGATCCCGAGCCAGATCCTGCGCAAAACGGAGCCGCTGACCAAGCCGGAGCAGAACCTGATGGCCCAGCATCCCCGCTACGGCCTGGAACTGCTGGGGCTCGTCAGTGATTTTCCGGAAGCAGCCAAGCAGATAGTGCAGAACCACCACGAGTACCTGGACGGCACCGGCCCCCAGGGGCTCAAGGGCGATCAGCTCGATCCCCTCACCCAGATCGTCTCCCTCATCAACGAGTACGACAACCTCTGCCACCTGGAGGCCAAGGTGCCCTACGCGGCCCTCGGCAGCCTCTACAAGCAGCGCAAGTCCCAGTTCAACGCCGATCACCTCGGCATGCTGATCCGGCTGATGGGGGTCTATCCCCCGGGCAGCGTGGTGCAGCTCTCCAACGGCCAGGTGGGGCTGGTGATGTCGGTCAACGCCTCCCGCCTGCTCTACCCCGCCGTGCTGGTATACGACCCCCGCATTCCGCGCCAGGAGGCGGCCATCATCGACCTCGACGCGGCCGGGCTGACCATCGCCAAAGTGATCCAGCCCAAACGCCTGCCCCCGGCGGTGTTCGAATACCTCAACCCCCGCACCCGGATCAGCTACTACTTCGAACACGGCAAGCCCTGAGAGGGCTGGCCCCACCCAAGGAGTCCCCATGCGCATCGAGATCATCAGCACAGGCGACGAGATAGTGACCGGCCTGGTGGTGGACACCAATGCCGCCTGGCTCAGCGCCCTCTTGCTGGAGCAGGGCTGGCAGGTGCGCCGCCGCGCCACCGTGGGGGACAACCTCGCGGATCTGACAGCCGTGCTGCAGGAGAGCGCCAACCGCGCCGAGGTGGTACTGGTGTGCGGGGGGCTCGGCCCCACGGCGGACGACCTCACCGCCCAGGCCGCGGCCGAAGCGTTTGACCAGCCCCTGACCCTGTTCCCGGACTGGCTCGCCACCATGGCCGAACGCTATGCCAGCCGGGGCCGCACCATGGCCCGGAGCAACACCAAGCAGGCCTGGCTGCCCCGGGACTGCGAGATCCTCGACAACCCGGTGGGCACCGCCTGCGGCTTTGTGGTCTGCCACCCGGCCAGCCACGGCCAGAGCCGGCTCTTCTTCACCCCGGGCGTGCCGTTCGAGTTCAAGCAGATGGTGCGCGAACAGATCATGCCCCGCCTCAGGGCGCTGGCCGGGGAAGAGACCGACACCGAGCTGCGCCGTTTCTACACCTTCGGCGTCTCGGAGTCCGCCCTCAGCGACATGCTGGATGCGGCCCCCTGGCCTGCCGGCATCGAGCTGGGCTACCGCTCCTCCATGCCCCTCATCGAGCTCAAGCTCATCGGTCACGGTGCCAGCACCGCCGACATGGACGCCGCCGAGGCGAGGCTGCTTGCGGCCATCGCCCCCTGGCTGGTGGGGCGTGGCAACGAGACGCCTGCCAGCCAGATCCTGGCCCTGCTGGGGGAGCGGTCGCTGCACCTGCAGGAAGGGGAGAGCCGGGGCGCCCTGCTGGCCATGTGTCACGGGCACCCGGCCCTGACCGCCGGTTTCAGCCACACCCTGAGCGACGATCTGACTCAACTGGCGGTGCCCGCCGCCCCCCTGAGCCTCACCATAGGCCGTGCCGGGCCGGACGGCGTGCCGCTGCTGCTCTGCGCCGACGGGCAACTGCACGGCCAGACGCTCAAGGTCAGCCACCCGGATCCCGCGAGCGGTCGCCGGATCCTCGCCTTCGCCGCCCTCGACATGCTGCGCCGCCACCTGCTGGGGCTGCCGGTGCTCGCCGATTACCTCACCCTGACCCGAACGGCCAGATGCCAGAAGGGCGCCCGGGGCTAGAAGTGAGCCAAGCCTGCGCCGCCATGGACCCAGTACCCGGCGAGCGCCAGGGTCAGCAGGCAGAAGGCCCTCTCGTAGCCCCCGCCGCTCTTGAGGGGCAGGCCGGGCAGGCGAAAGCGCCGACGCCAGGGCCAGAGCAGGGGAATGCCCATGGGGGTGAGCCAGTCCCCCAGCAGATGGCTGAGATAGCCCACGATGAGGGCATCCTTCACCGCCCCCGACAGCAACCAGGGGGCTTCCACCTGGGCCAGCCCCCAGACCCCCATCCCCACCGCCAGCAGGCTGTGGGTGAAACCGCGATGGCCGAACAGCCGGGAGAGCGGTCCCGAGATCCAGGGCAGTTGCCGCCCGAGCAGGGAGCGGGGGTGATCGAGATCCGGCAGCAGGGCGCTCGCCAGGGCCATGGGGACGATGTGCCACAGGCTGGCATCGGCCAGGGCCGGAGTCAGTTCGACCTTGTGGGCAAGCAGGACGCAAGTGACGGAAAACAGCAGGTGGCCTTGGGCGGTCATGGGGCTCGTTCGATTGGACAGAAAAAGGGGCTGATCGGTGGCGACCAGGGTCCTCGCCCTGGGGCGGCGGCAGATTAAAATCCTTCTCTTCCTTCCTGGCAAGGTGATTTGCATCGCCAACTTCAACGTGGTTGACACTCTGGATAGAGAAAGCATAAAAAGTCAGCATATTGCGCTAAAAAACTGCAATGGAGCCCATGGCATGGCCGGCTCCGCCCCTCTCCCGTCAGCCGATATTTCCTCAACCCGGCTCACCCATTTGCATTCAGATCGTTGACCCGGAAGGAAAAATACCCGAATACTGCGCGTTGGATCCGCCCCGGCGGCATTGGATGCCGGCAAGGAGAGGCCCCGGCATGGGGCAAACCGGACAGGGACAACGAAGGAGGGCCCGGTGTTAAGCAAAGCGTGGTTTCAGCTCTCGGCCGACATGAGCTATGTCTGCCTGCGCATCACCCCGGGCCTCACCGAGCCCATCCAGGAAAGCGACGTCCTGGCCCTGCTGCGACTCTCCAACTGTCGGCGCTACGAACCCCTCGGCGAGGGGATCCGCGAAGCCGTCACCCTGCTCAACGCCCTCATCGCAGAGCCGGATGCCCCCGCGCATCCACCAGTCCCCATTGCCCGGCGCCAGGATGCCAGGCTGCTCATCCAGGTGGACAAGGACCAGATGAGCGCCAGGGCGCAGATCACCGCAGACTGGGGCGGCCAGCCCCTGACCCTGGCCCGGTTGCAGGAGGCCCTGGCGGCCAGCACGGTCAAGCAGGGGGTGAGTGAGCGACTGCTTGCCGCCGCCATCCAGGCGGCGGGTGAGGCGGCCCCCGGTGCCCAGCTCAATCCCGTCATCGCCCTCGGCAAGGCCGCCAGGCACGGCCTGGATACCCGCCTGGAGCGGCTGGTGGAGACCGCAGCCGAGCGGATCCTCAAACCCCAGGAGCGGGATCACGGCAAGGTGGACATGCGCGACCTCGGCACCCTGCTCACCGTCAAGGCGGGGGCGTTGCTGATGCGCAGGCACCCCGCCACCCAGGGCATCGACGGCTTCACCGTGACGGGCCAGACCCTGACCGCCCGCCACGGCAAGGAGAGCGCCATGACGCCGGGTGACGGCACCTGCCTCTCCCCCGAGGATCCGGACCTGCTGCTGGCGACACGCCCGGGGCTCCCCTGTCAGGAGCGTGCCGGGATGCGGGTCGACGAGGTGCTCAACGTCAAGCAGGTCGACATCCGCCACGGCCACGTCGAGTTCGAGGGATCGCTGCTGGTCACCGGGGACGTCATGCCCGGCATGCGCGTCAAGACCAGCGGGGACGTGGTGATCGGCGGCTTCGTCGAGGGCGGCTACATCGAATCCGGCGGCACCATCACAGTGCGCAACGGCATCATAGGGCGCAAGCTGGCGGACGACGAATACCTCTGCCACCTCAACGCCGGGGGGGAGATCCACGCCAGCTATGCCCAGTACGCCAGGCTGGAGGCCGATGGCGACATCCATATCCTGAGCCAGCTCAGCCACTGCTATTGCCGCAGCGGCCAGGATCTCAAGGTGGGGGACAGCGCCATGCGCAAGGGGCACCTCATCGGCGGCATCAACATCGCCAACCGGCTCATCATGGCCCCGGTGCTCGGAGCCTCGGCGGCCAACCGGACCCGGTTGCAGATCCTCGGTGGCTATTTCAGCCAGAAGGAGCAGGAGCTGGCGCTGCGCCAGCGCAAACAGACCTGCGCCGAGCAGATAGACAAGCTGCAGGATCTCATCCTGCGTCTGCTGCAACTGCCTCGTGACAAGCGCAATCCCGAGACCCTGCAGAAGATCAAGGCGCTGCGCACCCGCCAGTTCGACGAGAGCAAGAGCCTGGACGAGCAGCTCGCCGAGGCGCAGCGGGAGCTGCAGGCGCTCATGGCCAACATGGACATCATCGCCACCCAGCGCCTCTTCCCCGGCGTCGAGGTGGAGATGGCCCACCACCACAACAGGGTCGACATCGAGCACGGCCCCATCCACTTCGCCATCCGGGAAGATCAGCTGCAACTGACCCCCTACCAGGGCCAGCGCTGAGGGGCAACGTGCCCCCGCGTCGGCAGGCGGCGTGATCCCGGCGGCGATTTTCGCTACACTCGGCCTCCCCATGGCCCCATCGGGCGGGCCGGCCAGACTCAGGTAGTGAGAAGATGTACAAGCTGATCGCATTGGATATGGATGGCACCCTGCTGACCCCAGAGGGCCGAATCTCCCCCCGCACCCAGGCCGCCATCGCGGCAGCCCGCGCCAGGGGCGTGACCGTGGTGCTGGCCTCCGGCCGCCCGCTGGAAGGCATGACCGCCGCCCTGACCGAGCTGGGCCTCACCGGCCAGGATGACTACGTCATCTGCTACAACGGCGCCCTGGTGCAGCAGGTATCCGAGCAACGCATCATCCGCAGCCAGTTGCTGACCGGCAGCGATGCCCGTGCCATCGCCCACCTGGCCTGTGAGCTGGGGGTGAACATCCACGGCTTCTCCGTCCGCCAGGGGCTCATCAGCCCCAGGATCAGCCCCTACACCGAGCACGAATCCCGCCTCATCGGTCAACCCATCAACCTGGTGGACTTCGCCACCCTGCCCGACGACGAGCAGATCATGAAGGTGATGATGATTGACCCAGAGCCCCTGCTCTCCCGTGCCATCGCCCAGCTGCCCGCCGAACTCCACGAGCGCTATACCGTGGTGCGCAGCGCCCCCTACTTCCTCGAGTTCATGAACAAGCGCAGCAACAAGGGCACCGGCGTCGCCGCCCTGGCCGAGCACCTGGGGCTGGATGCCTCCCAGGTGATCGCGGTGGGAGATGCGGGCAACGATCACCACATGATCGCCTACGCCGGACTCGGGGTCGCCATGGGCAACGCCACCGACGAGATCAAGACGCTGGCACAGCACACCACGGGGCGCAACGATGAAGACGGGGTCGCCCAGGTGATCGAACGTTTCATCCTGAACGCCTGAGTCGACAAGGGGCCCTGTGGGCCCCTTCTGCTATCCGGCCGCCCGGCCAGATGTTTAATATATCCACCATCAAATCGCTCACCGCACCAGCCCCCCCCCCTCAAGCCCCATTAAATGGGACTCAGAGCCGTATCCAGACATCAACGGTTAACATAATTGCATCATTTTGTTTGACATATTGAACGGCCTTGGCAGACTGGAGGCAGGATCCAGGCTGTCGTTGCCAAGGCTGACCGACGATTCTGGCACGCTGGCGCGACCCTGATCCCACGACCATGCCTTGAGGTATGCCCTTGCGAGCCGAGGCGGCAAGGGCCTTCCCAAGGCGCAGGATGAGACCGCCAAGGATAGCCAAGGTGACCTATGCCCAACCCCAGTGCCCATAACAAACCCGTCGTGCTGATGACCATGGGGGCCCAGGCCCGCAGTGGCCACGCCTACCAGGTCATGACCCACAAATACATCAAGCCTCTGGTGGAGATCAGCGGCTGCGTGCCGCTGCTGGTGCCCACCTGTTGTGGCACCGAGGATCTGGAGCAGTATCTGGACCTCGCCGACGGGGTCTATCTGAGCGGTGCCGGATCCAACATCGATCCTGCCCTCTATGGCCAGGAGAACCTCACCCCGGAGAAGCCCCAGGACAGAGACAGGGATCTGTTCGATATTCCCCTGGTGCGCGCCGCCCTCGACCGTGGCCTGCCGATCCTCGGGATCTGCCGCGGCATGCAGGAGATCAACGTGGCCCTGGGAGGCGACATTCACCAGAAGGTCTATTGCGAGCCGGGCTATGACGATCATCGGGAGGATGCGGATGACCCGGTGGACGAGCAGTATGGCGAGAGCCATCAGGTCGAGCTGGTGCCCGGTACCTGGCTGGCCGAGCTGATGGGGCAGCCGTCGATTCCGGTCAACTCCCTCCACGGGCAGGGGATCAAGACGCTGGCCCAGGGGCTGGCCCCCCTGGCCCATGCCGAAGACGGGCTGATCGAGGCGATCCACGCACCCACCCTCTCCCCCTTCCTGCTGGCGGTGCAGTGGCACCCGGAGTGGAAGGCCAGCGAGAACCCCCACTCCATCAAGCTCTTCACCGCCTTTGGCGACGCCTGTCGCCGGTTCAGGCAGCAGGTCGGCTAGTCGCCGACCCCTTGCCCTTGAGCCTGGGCAGGGCCTCGGACATCGGGGGCTACCCAGAGGCATCCGACGTGACGGGCCTGTGAACCCCCCACGCCATCAAGCTGCCCACTGCCTTCGGCGACGCCTCCTGCCCGCTCAGGCAGCAGACGGGCTAGTCGCCAAATCCCTTGCCCTTGAGCTTGGGCAGAGCCCCGCGATCAGGACGCAGGGTTCGGCAGACATCCAGCCCCTTGAGGCCCCGCTGGATATGGTCCGGGGCCTGCCCGAGCACCATGCCGTTGCCGCGATAGAGACGGGCATCCTCCAGCTCGAACAGCTCGCCGCCGATGAGCAGTTGCTCCCGGCCATTCACCACCTTGCCCCGTTTCAGTGGCAGGGTCATGTCCACCTGGATCTCGCCGGTGGCACACCCCTCGCGCCAGCGCGCCTCGTCGGAAAACGGGGAGATGGCGATCTCCCGCCAGGATCCGTCCCTGAACTCCATCCGGTAACGGTCTTGCACCAGATCGCATCCCGCCAGCATCACGGGGATCGCCAGCCAGATGACACCCTTCATTCCCTTCACGCCCTTGCTCCCTTGTTGTTATTGCCAGATATACATCACGGAATCTGTCCCTCATCCCCAGCTCAGAGCAGCAGGGTGGCCAGATCCTGCAACTGCCCCAGCTCCACATCCGGCAGCAGCGACAGCGACTGCCAGGACTGACCGCTCTCGTTGAGCCAGGCGGCCCGAAAGCCGTGCAGCCTGGCACCCAGCACGTCGGTCACCGGGTGATCCCCCACATGGAGGATGCGGCCGGGGGCCAGCCCCAGGGCCTCTTGCACCTGCACGAACATGTCGGGCGCCGGTTTCATTCTGGCTCCCGCTCCCGCCTTGCAGACCAGGGTGAAGTAGCCAGCCAGACCTGCCTGCTCCAGATCCAGGTTGCCATTGGTGATCACCGCCAGCGGGTAGCGCGCCGCCAGACGAGCCAGCAGGGCGTGAGTCGCCTCGCTCACCTCTATCTTCGAGCGCTCGGCCATGAAGCCGGTGAACACCGCCCGGGCCTGCTGCTCCGCCAGCCCGGGCTCCATGCCCCCCTGCACCAGGGCCTCGCGAATGCCACGCTGGCGCGCCAGGCTGACGTCGTGGCTAAGCGCCGGGTGGTCCAGCAGCAACTGGCGCTTGAGCGCGAGCCAGCGCGGCTTGTCCAGCATGGCGGTAGCCAGGTATTCGCTGCGCAGGTGGTCCAGCATCCACTGTTCCGCCCGCGCGATGGCGGGGCCGTTGTCATAGAGGGTGTCGTCCAGATCGAACGAGATGGCGGCCACCGGCTGCCAGCGACGGTAAAACTGCATGGCTGTTCCTCTTTACTCCTCATCCTCTGGCGTTGCGAGCTCCCGCCTGACCGGGGCGACGTGGAGATTGTCATCCCCGCAGATCGCACACCACATCACTCATCCTCCGGCGTTTCCGGATCCCGCTTCGCCCGCGGGTGGGCACTGTCATATACCTTGGCCAGATGCTGGAAGTCGAGGTGGGTATAGATCTGGGTGGTGGAGAGATCCGCATGCCCCAGCAGCTCCTGCACCGCCCGCAGATCGCCGGAGGATTCCAGCATGTGGGTGGCGAAGCTGTGGCGCAGCTTGTGGGGGTGCACGTGGGCATTGAGAGCCTGCTTGTTGCCCCAGCCGTCGAGCCGCTCCTGTACCGAGCGGGCCGAGAGCCGCTGCCTGCGCTTGGAGACGAACAATGCCTCCCCCTCGTCACCGGCCAGCAGGGGGCGTACCTTGAGCCACTTGTGCAACCACTCCACCGCCATCCGCCCGATGGGCAGCACCCGCTCCCGCGAGCCCTTGCCGATCACCCTGAGCTGGCGCTCCTCGAGCTTCACGTCCGCGAGGTTGAGCCCCACCAGCTCGGCAAGGCGCAGGCCGGAGGAGTACATCAACTCCATGATGGCGCGATCCCGCACCGCCAGCGGATCCTGCTCGTCGGTGATGTTGAGCAGCTGGTACATCTCGTCCACGTCCAGGTTCTTGGGCAGGGGCCGCCCCTGCTTGGGGGTGACGATGCCCCGCGCCGGGTTGGCGGTGAGCAGCCCCTGGCGCACCTGCCAGTCGCAGAAGCTGCGCAGGGCCGACACCTTGGTGGCAAGGGAACGGGGCGCCAGCCCCCCCTTGTGCATCCGGGTCACCAGACTGCGCACCTGGCTCGCCTCGAGCCGGGCCCAGTCGTCGAGCCCGAGCTTCACCAGCTCGGCGGTCATGGCTTCCAGATGGGCCTGATAGTTGCTGCGGGTGTGGGGGCTGAGCTGGCGCTCGACCCTCAGGTATTCGATAAAGGCGTCCAGCTCCCCCACCAGTGCGACCGGCAGAGGGTCGGCGGCAGGGAGCACCTTGGCAGGGGATCGGGTCGTTGCCTTAGCCACGGGCCAGCTCGGGCAGACGCAGCTGCAGCAGACGCCCTAGCTGACCCAGCAGCAGGGTGTCGTTGTGGGGGGTGAAGTGGCTGGGATCCGAGCTCGCGAAGGCCAGCACGCCGAGCTCCCCGAGCCGCATCAGGGCCACCGAGTTGACCAGCACATCATTGCCAAACAGCGCCTGCTTCTCGCTCTGGTTGAGGCGGCCGAAATAGTAGTCCGTGCCGGGCAGGCGCTGCCCCAGCAGTTGTTCGAGCTGTTTGCCCTGCGCCAGGAAACGCTGCTCGGGGCCGCTCAGCTGGAAATGCCTGGGATTGAGCCAGAGCCGCAGGCCGGTGAGTCGCAGCCGCTGGACGAAGGCCTTGCCCATCACGGCGCTCAGCTCGAACAGGGTCTGGCAGCCGTAGATCTCCCCGTAGAGATCCGCATAGACCCGGAAGATCCGCTCGTTCTCGCTGGCGACCCCCATCAGTTCGGTGATCTCCTGCTCCAGCTGCTCGATGCGCTCCCGCTGTCTGTCCAGCTGGCGCTCCACCAGGGAGATGGTGCCCTTTTGCGCATGGGGAATGCGGATCTTGTCCAGCATGGCCCCGTGACGCAGGAAAAACTCGGGATAACGGGCCAGGTACTCCAGCACTGTGGCTTCATCCACCAGTGATTCCTGCCGTTTGAGTTCGCTCATAACTTGGTTGATCCATCCGAAAAAGGGGCCAAGGGCCCCGATATGATCCGTTGATGGAGCGGGATCACCCGCTCCTTGTCTACAACTCTATCTGGCCGTCAAAGACGTGCTCGGCCGGCCCCGTCATGTAGACGGGCTGACCCGGTCCCTTCCAGGCGATGGTCAGCTTGCCACCCGGCAGGGTGACGGTGACCCGCTCCTTGAGCTTGCCCTGGCTGATGCCTATCACCACGGCCGCACAGGCCCCGGTCCCACAGGCCAGGGTCTCCCCCACCCCGCGCTCGAAGACTCGCAGCTTGATCTCGCTGGCGTTGACCATCTCCATGAAGCCGACGTTGACCCGCTCGGGGAAGCGCTCGTGGCGCTCCATGATGGGTCCCAGGGTCTCCACCGGCGCATCGGCCACCGAGGGCACCTCGATGACGCAGTGAGGGTTGCCCATGGAGACGGCACCGCACATCACGGTGTGATCCTGGGCCCGCAGCAGATACGTCTTCTCCGCCTTCTGGGCACGGAACGGGATCTTGCCCGGCTCGAACTGGGGCACCCCCATGTTGACCGTGACCTGGTTCTCCCCTTCCAGCTGCAGAGTGATGCGGCCCCGGGCGGTACTGACCGCGATGCGATCCCGGTTGACCAACCCCTTGAGACGCACGAAACGGGCGAAGCAACGGGCCCCGTTGCCGCACTGTTCCACCTCGCTGCCGTCGGCATTGAAGATGCGGTAGTGGAAGTCGAGCTCGGGGTCATAGGGCGGCTCCACCAGCAACAGCTGGTCGAAGCCGATACCGAAGTGACGATCCGCCAGCTTCTTGATGATGTCGTTGCTGAAGAACACCTTCTGGGTGACGCCATCCACCACCATGAAGTCGTTACCGAGGCCGTGCATTTTGGAAAACTCAATCAACATCGCGCGTTCCTGTCTCACCGTTAATCACGCTCTCACATGGAGGAACGCTGAAAATCCATCCATCACGGCAGCAGGTGCTCGCCACGCCAGAGATCCGCCAACTGCTCCCGCTCACGGATGAGGTGCGCCTGGTCACCGTCCACCAGCACCTCGGCCGCACGGGGTCGGGTGTTGTAGTTGGAGGACATGGTAAAGCCGTAGGCGCCAGCGGAACGCACCGCCAGCAGGGAGCCCTCGGCAATCGCCAGGGTACGCTCCTTGCCGAGGAAGTCGCCGGTCTCGCACACCGGGCCCACCACGTCATAGAGTGCCTTCTCGTGGGTCGCCCGGCTGTCCACCTCGATGATGTTCATCCAGGCGCCGTAGAGGGAGGGGCGCAGCAGATCGTTCATGCCGGCGTCGATCAGGGCGAAGTTGCGGGTCTCGCCGGGTTTGAGGAACTCGACCCGGGTCAGCAGCACACCGGCGTTGGCGACGATGGCGCGGCCCGGTTCGAACAAGAGGGTCAGATCCCGTCCCGCCAGCTTCTGCTTGAGCGCCTCGGCATACTCGGTGGGGTGCGGCGGCTGCTCGGCGCCGTAGTTGACCCCCAGACCGCCGCCCACATCCAGGTGATGGATGTGGATGCCTTCCGCCGCCAGCTCGTCGATGAGCTTGAGCAGCTTGTCCGCCGCCTCCATAAAGGGATTCAATTCAGTGAGTTGCGAGCCGATGTGGCAATCCACCCCCTTGATCTCGATGTGGGCCATGGCCGCTGCCTTGCGGTAGATGGCGGGCGCCTGTTCGATGGGGATGCCGAACTTGTTCTGCTTGAGGCCGGTGGAGATATAGGGGTGCGTGCCTGCGTCGATGTCCGGGTTGACCCGCACCGAGACCCGCGCCTTCTTGCCCATGCTGCCTGCGACCCGGTTCAGGCGCTCCAGCTCGGCTTCGGACTCCAGGTTGAAGCAGAGGATCTCTTTTTCCAGCGCAAGGCGCATCTCGGCTTCGCTCTTGGCGACGCCGGAGAAGACCACCTTGGCCGGATCACCGCCCGCCGCCAGCACCCGGGACAGCTCGCCGCCGGAGACGATGTCAAAGCCCGAACCGAGGCGTGCCAGCAGATTGAGCAGGGCCAGGTTGGAGTTGGCCTTGACCGCATAGCAGATCAGGTGGGGAATGTCGCCAGCCGCCTGGTCGAAGGCATGCCAGTGGCGTTCCAGGGTGGCGCGGGAGTAGACATAGAGCGGAGTGCCGTACTGGTCGGCAAGCTGTTGCAGGGGAAGCTGTTCGGCCTGAAGCTGACCGTCTGCGTCGTAGTTAAAGTGATCCAAGGGGGCGGTTCCTTCCTAGATTATTGCGGCGCGGCCTCTGAGGCCGGTGTAGCGGTCGCAGGCGAGGCGGCTTGCGGTGTACTCTCTGTCTTGGGCTGTGTCTGCTCTGCAGGTGCGGGCTGTTCGGCCGGCGGCATGTAGAGCGGCCCCGTCAGGCCACAGGCGGCCAACCCGAGCGACAGCGACGCGGCAAACAGGCACTTGGTGAACTGGGTAATCATAATGGTTCGCTGCGAAAAAATTTTTGGCCCTCTATAATCGCACTCACATTGTTAAAAGCAACAGGATAAACCGATGAAGGATCACGAGTATCACGCCCTGACCGACGCCTTTTTCCAGTATGTGGAAGACACCATCGACGAGGGGTATCCGGATATCGACTGCGAACGCGCAGGCGGGGTGCTGACCTTGAGCTTCGAGAACAAGACCAAGGTCATCATCAACAAGCAGGAGCCCCTGCACCAGATCTGGGTCGCTACCCGGGAGAACGGCTTCCACTTCGAGCTGCGCGGTGACAGCTGGATCGACAACCGCTTCGGCGACGAGCTCAAGGCCCTGCTGACCCGGGCCTGCACCACCCAGGCCGGCGAGCCCGTGGTCTTCTCATGACGGATCTGCATCCCGAAGGTGCCCGCCATGCGGTGATCTGGCTGCACGGGCTGGGGGACTCCGGCGCAGGCCTCGCCCCCCTGGTGGAGGCGCTGGCCCTGCCCGCCGACCTGCCCGTCCGCCATCTGCTGCCCGATGCGCCCGAGCGCCCCATCACCATCAACATGGGCTACCGGATGCGCGGCTGGTACGACATCAAGAGCTTCGAGGATCCGGCTGATCGCGCCGTGGAGTCCCATGTCAGGGAGTCAGCGGCCCGTATCGCCTCGCTGATCGAACAGTTGGTGGCCGAGGGTTTCGCCCCCGAGCGTATCGTGCTGGCCGGCTTCTCCCAGGGGGGCGTTATCGCCTCCTTCACCGCCCTGCGCCATCCGATGCCACTGGCAGGCCTGCTCTGCATGTCCACCTACCTGGCGGTACCCGATGCCCTGCCCGGCGAGATGAGCGAGGCGGCCCGCGCCCTGCCCATCTGCTACATGCACGGCATCTATGACGACGTGGTGAACCTCTCCATGGGCTGGGACGCCAAGAACCGGCTGGAAGCGGTGGGACTCTGCCCCGAGTGGCACGAATACCCCATGCGCCACGAGATCTGCCGCCCCCAGCTGGGCGACATTCGCAGCTGGTTGCTGGCCCGCCTCGCGGGCTGAGCCGACCGCGGATAGCCAAACGGCCTGCAGATGCAGGCCGTTTTCATTGGATATGAGCGATGATCCTGTGCAGCAGGGGGCCCAGACCAGGGCGCTTGCGCGCACGCCGGATCGGCCCCTGCACTACCCCGCGCCTGCGGCGGAGCCGAGCTCGCGCCCCTGGCCACCGTCGCGCAGCTGACCCTGGCTGCGGTAGGGGATCACTTCCAGCTCGCCATTGATCTGCACTATCTCGTAGTACTGGGGCAGGTTGAAGTTGCTGAACTGACCCGCATTGCTGAATCGCTCGTGACCCGAGGTGTAAAACCGGTTCACCCCCTGTACCAGTTCGTCCTTGTTGCCGGCGAAGTGCTGGTAGATCTCCACCCGGTTCGCCTCGTCCAGGATATAGATGTTGGTGCCTGCATCCCGGGTATCGAAGAAGAACTGCACCAGCCCTTCGCTGGCGTAGGCGTCGACAATGCCGGGCAGGTGCTGGCTGTGAGTCTTGTCGAGGCGCAGCGGCAGGTGATCCAGCTTGTTGTGGGAGATGTGGCGGTAGAAGTCGATGGCGTTTTCCAGCTTCTTGACCGACACCCCGCGCCGCTCGAAGAAGATGCCGTACTTCTCCTTGCCGAGCGCCAGCGTCTTGACCAGCTGCTGCTTGTCCCGGGCCAGACGCAGCTCGATGCATTCAGCCACAAGCTGCTGGAAGCGGGTGCGCACCAGGGAGCGGAAGTGCTGGCTGTAGCAGAACACCTCGATCATCTCGGGGGCCGCGGCATCCTGGTGCATCTTGCCGAGGATGGTGGTGAGGGCGTCCACCACGGCTTCCTCTCCCTCGAAGTGCAGGGTGCGGATCTCGCTCCAGGAGTTGCGATAGACGAGATCCACGGATCCCACCAGACACTCCTGGTTGCGACCGAACGAGAAGACATCGGCGGCGTTGGCATCGAATTCGATCACCTGCCCCACCCAGTGGCTGGACGGGTCCGTCTCCAGGTTCAGGAAGATGGAGAGCTGGCGGATCTCGCACGGCCGGCTCAGGGCCAAGTTGGTCGCGCGGGGATACTTGACCGGGAAGGTCCCGGAGAGATCGCGACAGAACTGATGCAGGTTGTCGATGTGCAGATCCGAGCCCTGGTTGAACAGGTGCACCCGGGACTGGGGCGTCAGCAGGCCGTTGAAATAGGCCCAGGCCACCAGCTTGCTGATGTAGCCGTTATATTCGAGCGGCGCCCGGCCGATGATGTCGGCGGGTTCGAGGGAATGCTTGTAGAGATACCAGCCGGCGCGATTCAGGCGGCCGTGGGGCACCTGTACCAGGCTGAGATCCGGCTCGCCGAGATCCGGTGCAATCTTGAGGTTGATGCGCTGCACCTTGCCCGGCAGGCTCTCGAATGCGGCATAGAGCTTGCGCGACAGGATGCCGATGTCTTCCGGATTGATGGACTCGCTGATGTTGTTGCGCCGGGCGAACTGGATGAGATTGCGGTAGCTCTGCATCAGGGCCTCCAGCAACTCGGCGTAGGCCACCTTGACGTCCTCGACCTTCCACTCCTGGCGGTGATCAAGGTGGTAAAGGCGCTCCGGACTCCAGCCCCAGTAGGCTACCAGCTGGGCCATCTGCTCCCGGCGCCAGTCCGGGGAGTGATCTTCCTTGGGATGGCTCAGCCCGTCGCACACCTTCAGATAGAAGCAGCGACGCACCAGATCGAGGCGCTGCATGTCGCCGATGGACTTGAGGTAGTTGGTCACCTTGTCCAGCATCAGGCAGTAGTTGTCGAGACGGTAGTGCATCCCCTCGTTGTGCTGGAACCAGTCGCGACTGGTCACCGACAGCAGCCGGGTGTTGGGATATTCGTGGGAGTAGGCCTCCATCAGCACCGACTTGAGTACCGCCTTGTAGGGGGAGTCGATCCCCTTGTAGAGCTGCCACAGGGCGGAGCCGAAATACTCCTCGGCAGGAATGCGATCAAAGCCCCCCAGATCGAGCCAGTCATCCTGGCTCAACTTGCCGTGGGCAAACAGGCCGTTGACGTAGTCGTCGTAGTGATCGTCATATTCGGCCGGCACCAGATACCAGAGCAGCCGCTTGCCGGCGATGTGCATGGCGCTGCGGTAGAACTCGTCGAGCAGCAGCAGGTGCTGGGCGCTGCCGCAGCTCTCCCCCTGCATCTGGGCATCGTTGCGCTGACGGAACTTGTCTTCGGGGATCAGGAAGAAGTTGAGATCGACCCCCCGCTGCTCGGCCCACATGGAGAGGTGCTGGCACTTCTGTTCCAGCAGGGCGAGGCGCTCGCTCGACAGACCGGCCACGTGGCAGACCCAGATGTCGAGATCCGAGTGGCAGCACTGACCGATGGAGGAGGTGCTCCCCATGGAGTAGAGGCCCTGGATGGACTTGTCGTGGGTACTGAGACCGCCCTGGCAGTTGGCGTTCTGGCAGAGATCCTGGATGAAGGCCTGCTGGGCCTCGTTGGCGATAAAACTCCAGATACCATGAGGCACATCCCCTGCCACATAACCGGGCAACAGGGGGTGATTGAAGTGCAGCATGACAGGCAGCAAGTGGAAAACCTGCTGCCCGTAGCGACTCATGAGATCCAGCGCTCGTTGCGTCTTGAGACGATTGAGTTCGTCGTAGCGCGCCACCAGCGTGTCGAGTTTAACCAGCAATGCCCTACCTATGGGGAAGAGAAATGACGCACCAAAACGGGGAGACGTCAAAAAAGTGTGATCATGTTAACAATGCAAACAGCAGTGGTAAACAAGCCCGCACACAATCACCGGATTATTTCTGACCCCGTTCGTAACGGTATCAGCAGAAAGCAATAAAATTGCTTATTTTCAATGACTTAAAATCAATTATTGGCTGAATGAAAATAATTTTCAGCCCCCGTTTTTGAGCTTGGCCCCGCTTTTGCGGGCTGCGCCATGAAAGCCCCTGCAAAGGGTGGTAAGATCGTTTTCCTCTCAAAAGATGAAACAACTGATTGATATGGCAGCCCGAACCCTGAGAATTGCCACTCGAAAGAGCCCACTGGCCCTGTGGCAGGCCAATTTTGTGAAAGATCGGCTGGAGGCACTCCATCCGGATCTGCAGGTCGAACTGGTGCCCATGAGCACCCAGGGCGACAAGATCCTCGACACCCCTCTCGCCAAGGTCGGCGGCAAGGGGTTGTTCGTCAAGGAGCTGGAGACTGCCATGCTGGAGGGACGTGCCGACATCGCTGTCCACTCCATGAAAGACGTACCTGTGGAGTTCCCCGACGGACTCGGCCTGCACACCATCTGTGAACGCGAAGACCCGCGTGATGCCTTTGTTTCCAATCATTTCAACCAGATAGGCGAGCTGCCTCAAGGGGCCGTGGTCGGCACCTCCAGCCTGCGCCGTCAGTGCCAGCTGCGCGCTGCCCGCCCTGATCTCGTGATCCGCGACCTGCGGGGCAACGTCAACACCCGCCTCGCCAAGCTGGATGCCGGTGAATATGACGCCATCATCCTGGCCGCCGCCGGCCTGAAACGACTGGAGATGGCCCATCGCATCGCCGCCTTCATCGAGCCCGAGCAGAGCCTGCCCGCCAACGGCCAGGGGGCGGTCGGCATCGAATGCCGCCTCGACGATCACGAGCTGCACGCCCTGCTGGCGCCGCTCGAACACCCCGAGACCCGCATCCGGGTGCTGACCGAGCGCGCCATGAACCGCGCCCTGCAAGGGGGCTGCCAGGTGCCTATCGGGGCCTACGCCCTGGTAGAGGGAGAAGAGGTATGGCTGCGCGGCCTGGTGGGCAGCCCGGACGGTGCCCGCGTCATTCGCGACGAGATCCGCGGCCCCCTGGCAGAGGGCGAGGCACTGGGCCACACCCTGGCCCAGCGCCTGCTGGCCGCTGGCGCCGACGTTATCCTGGCCGAGGTCTACCGGGCATGAGTGCAGCACGGGCCGGTTCGCGGTCATCTGCCCGGAGCGCCCCCTGATGGTCCCCCTGGTGGTGCGCCCGGCCGCCCAGGCCAACCAGCTGGTGCAGATGCTGCGCCAGCTGGGTCATGCACCGCTCTGCTGTCCGTTGCTGGAAACCCGGCCGGGATGCGACCTCCCTCACCTGGGTGACATGCTGCGAGAGGCGGACCTCGTTATCGCCGTCAGCATGCATGCCGTTCATTTTGCACATCATTTTCTGTTGCAAACTGGTCAGACCTGGCCACATATTGATTACTTTGCAGTCGGTCAGGCGAGTGCGGATGCCTTCGCCGAGGCGGGCATCCAGGCCCTGTGCCCGGCCGATCCCCGCAGTGAAGGGCTGCTGGCCCTGCCGGCGCTGCAAGGGGTGAGTGGCCGCCGGGTGCTGATCCTGCGCGGCAACGACGGGCGGGATCTCATCGCCCGGACGCTGGCCTCACGGGGCGCACTGGTGCACTATTGTGCCACCTACGAGCGCCACTACCCCGATCTTGACGGGGACGCATTGACCCGCCACTGGCAGGCAGCCGGGCTCGACAGCCTGCTCATCACCAGTGGCGAATTGTTGCAGCGGTTGCTGGCCCTGGTGCCCGGCCCGCAGCACCCCTGGCTTTATGACCGCCTGCTGGTGGTGCCCAGTCCCCGGGTGGCCGAGATGGCAGAAGGGGCTGGTTTTACCCGTATCGTGATTGCCCAAGGTGCATCCAACCAGGCTCTGGTGGCCGCCCTGGAACTGAGGAAGATGGAATGACTGAACAGCAAGAAGTCCAGCCGAGTGCCGCGGCCACCGTGGCCGACAACAACAAGCCCGCTCCCGGAACGACAGGGAGCAAGAAGGGCAGCTCTGGCACCGTGCTTGGCGGCATCGCCATCCTGCTGGCCCTGGGGCTGGCCGGTGGTCTCTATGTGCACGGACACCAGAACGCCGTTGCCCAGCAGGCCGAACTGGTAGCCCTCAAGCAGCAACTGGCCGACGCCATGACCAGAATTGATCAGGGCAGCAGCAAGGATGCCGAACAGATCGGTGCCCTCGGCAAGAGCCAGCAGCAGTTGCAGGAGGCGCTGGACGCCTTGCAGACCAAAGTTCTGGATCTGGACGACAAGCGCCCCAATGACTGGATGTTGGCCGAATCCGAATACCTGGTGCGCATGGCGGGCCGCAAGCTGTGGCTCGAACACGACATCGTCTCCGCCATCACATTGCTCGGCAACGCCGACGAGCGCATCAAGGCGCTCAACGACCCCAGCCTGATGCCCATCCGCAAGGCGCTGGCGGAAGACATCGCCAAGCTCAAGGGGATGCCGCGAGTCGATCGCGAGGGGTTGACCCTGAAGCTGGCCGCCCTCTCGGACCAGATCGAGCTGCTGCCCCTCTCCACCGTCAGCATGCCGGAAGCCAAGAGCGAGCCCGACCAGACCGTCAGCACCAACCCGGACGAGTGGCAGAGCAACCTGAAGAAGAACTGGGTCAAGTTCACCGAAAACTTCATCACCATCCGTCGCCGCGATGGCGCCGTGGAAGCCCTGCTCTCCCCGCAGCAGGAGATCTTCCTGCGGGAGAATCTCAAGACCAAGCTGCTGCAGGCCCAGCTCGCCGTCTATCGTGAACAGCAGTCCCTCTATGTCGACAGCCTGGAGAAGGCCCAGCGCTGGCTGACCCAGTATTTCGATGCCGACAACAGCGCCACCCAGTACATGCAGTCCGAGCTCGACAAGCTCAAAGGCGAGCAGATCCAGTTTGACTACCCGGATCAGTTCAAGACCCAGACCATGCTGGAACAGGTGCTGACCGAACGCCTGCAACGCATCCTGGCCGGCAACTGAGGAGGAGACCATGATTCGTCTGATCGTCATAGTCGCCGTGATGGTGGCGGGCCTCATCTTCGGTCCCGAAGCCTCCGGCAACAAGGGCTATGTGCTCATCTCGCTGGGCAACTACACGGTGGAATCCTCGGTCACCAGCGCGGTGATCCTGGCGGTGCTGTTCTACGGTGCCCTGCTCATCGTGGAATGGGTGCTGGCCCGCCTGTTCGGCCTGCGCCGCAAGACCCAGGGCTGGTTCGGCTCGCGCCGCCGCCGCAAGGCCAACCTGCAAACCGTCAATGCCACCCTGGCCATGGCAGAGGGGCACTACAACCAGGCCGAGAAGCTCCTCATCAAGGGCGCCGACAACAGCGACACCCCGCTGCTCAACTACCTGAGCGCCGCCCGGGTGGCCCAGGCCCGGGGTGACGACGTGCGCCGGGACCACTACCTGCAGAAAGCCCAGGAAGAGAACCCCAAGGCAGAGCTGGCACTGACCCTGATCCAGACCCAGTTGCAGATTGAGCAGGGCCAGTACGACAGCGCCCTCGGTCGCCTCGAGTCCATCTATGCCCTCAACCCGCGCCACCCCATGGTGCTGGATCAGCTGCGTCAGGTGTATCTGGCCCGTGAAGACTGGGCGGCCCTCATCGATCTCGCCCCTGCCCTGCGCAAGGTGGGCAAGCTGACCGCCCAGCAGGAAGAGACCCTGCTGCACCAGGCGTGGTGCGGTCGTCTGGAGGCCGCCAGCGGCTCCCTCGACACCCTGCGCACGGTCTGGCAGGGTCTGCCCCGCAAACAGCGCCAGGATCCCGTGCTGCTGGCCAGTTACGGGGATCGCCTGCGCCGATTGGGGGCCGATGCCGAAGCCGCTGATCTCTGGCTGGAGGCCCTGCGCAAGGATCCCTCCCCCGAGCTGTTCGCCCGCCTGCCCAAGCTCAAACTGGACGACTACCAGCCCATGCTGACCCTGCTCAGAAAGATCCAGGATCAGCCGGGCGCCGAAGCCGCGCTGGCCCGGGTCTGCCTGCTGGCCGGTCAGCTGGACGAAGCCCAGCGGCTGCTGGAGCAGGAAGTGGCGAAAGCGCCGGATGCCGCCCTCTACCACGCCCTCGGCCAGGTGATGGACAAGCGCCGGCTGACCAACAAGGCCAACGAGTATTACCGCCAGGCATTGCAGCTGGCCGACGTCTGATCGGCGCATCTGCCTGAATATGGTTTGCATCTTCTCCTCCGAATAGATGGAGATCTCGATGGGACAGGGCGTAAACGAACACAACACAATTACTCTGATTTTTAAACTGGCCCTGGTCGAGCAGATTGAAGAAGGCAAGCTCACCTATAAACAGACGCAGACGCGTTATGACACTCAGGGCCGCTCTACCTGAGCTAGGTGACGGACACCTGCTCACGCAAAATAGTGGCAACTAAGAGATGAATGCCGAGTCGATGGTGATCGAGAAAACACTGAAGCAACAACGTGACCACGGAAAGCTTATTCATCATTCGGACCACCAGGTGCAGTATTGTTCGGGGTTGTATCAGTCATTGCATGAACAACACGGGGTCAAATGCTTGATGACAGATACTCATAACTGTCACCAAAATGCACTGAGATCTTGAAAAGAGAGTCACTGCTGCAAAGCCTGCATAGGCTGGCGCAGGCGGGGAAAAGTGCGAAAGGCAGTGGATACTTATAACCTGGAGCAACCGCATCAGGCATTGAAATACAGAACCCCTGATGTGACGCATCGGGGGTTCTGAGTGCTAAAAGCTAGCTGAAAATGTGTAGACCTATCTCAGGACTAGACACCATATTCCAGATCGGACGGAGGGGATCAGTGCCCCGCCAGTTTCATCTGCTCGACCAGTACGGAGCCGGTCTTGAGGCTGGAACGCTCATCCTCATCACTGCCCACCGCCACGATTTGGCTGAACATGTCGGCTAGATTGCCTGCAATGGTGATCTCCTCCACAGGATAGAGGATCTCGCCATTTTCAACCCAGAAACCGGCTGCGCCGCGGGAGTAATCACCATTGACGATGTTGACCCCCTGCCCCATCAGCTCGGTCACCAGCAGGCCGGTACCCATCTCCTTGAGCATGCCCTGGAAGTCCTGGCCGGTATTGGAAACCTGCCAGTTATGGATACCCCCGGCATGGCCCGTGGTGGTCAGGCCCAGTTTGCGGGCGGAGTAGGAGGTGAGCAGCCAGCTCATCAGCTCGCCGTTGCGGATGATGTCCATGTCGCGGGTGCGAACCCCTTCCCCGTCGAACGGGGTGCTGGCAAGTCCTCCCGGCAAGTGGGGGAACTCCTGGATGGTGAGCCACTCGGGCAGGATCTGCTTGCCCAGTTTGTCCAGCAGGAAGCTCGACTTGCGATAGAGGTTGCCCCCGCTGATGGCCATCACCAGATGGCCCCACAGACCGGCAGCGGTATCGGGGTGGAACAGCACAGGGGCATGGCGGGTGCTGATCTTGCGAGCCCCCAGGCGGGAAACAGTGCGCTCCACCGCCTCGTCAGCGATGCGCTGGGGGCTCCACAGCCCGTCCAGGGAGCGGCTGGAGGAGTAGCCGTAGTCGCGCTGCATGTCGCCATCCTGCTCGCCGATCAGTACGCAGCTCAGGGAGTTGCGCGATGCAGCATAGCCTTTGACGAAGCCGTGGCTGTTGCCATAAACCTTGACGCCCAGGTGGCTGGAGAAACTGGCTCCGTCAGAGTGCTTGATGCGGGCATCCCGTCCCAGGGCCAGCCGCTCGCACTCGATGGCCAGCGCGATGCCACGCTGGGGATCCAGCTCGATTTGGTGGCACAGTTGCAGGTCCGGGGCATCCCAGGCCAGCAGATCCGCATCCGCAAGACCGGCGCAGTCATCGGGAGAGGTGTGGCGGGCGATCTCCATGGCCGCTTCCACGGCGGCGCGAATGGCCGGCTTGGTCAGATCCGTGGTGGAGGAGGACCCCTTGCATCCGTCGCGATAGACGGCGATGCCGAGTGCGCCATCCTTGTTGAATTCGATGCTTTCCAGCTCGCAGCCCCGGGTGTTCACCGAGAGGCCGGTCTGTTTGCTGATGGAGACTTCGGCAAGCCCGGCGCCCAGCCCTTTCGCTATCTCAAGGGCCTCGGCGACCACGGCCTCGAGATGGGATTGATCCTGGCGGATTTGATCTTGCTGGTCCATAACTCACATCTGTATGAAGGGAAGGAAAGGGGCTAAGCATATCAGACCCCTGCGCCCAGCGGGAGAAGCTGGTAACATATCCGCCAAACGTGAATGACAGGAATACAGAGACCGATGAGTCAATATCAAGACGACAACGAGTGGGAAGACTGGGGCCCCAGCAAGAGCCAGCTCAAGCGTGATGCCGAAGCCTTGCAGAAGATGGGGGAAGAGATCGTCTCCCTGAGTCACAGCGAGCTGGAGAAGATCCCCCTGGATGAAGAGCTCGCCGAAGCGGTCGAGCTGGGTCGCAAGCTCAAGCCGAAGAAGGATGAGTCCTTCCGTCGCCATCTCCAGTTCATCGGCCGTCTGATGCGTAGCCGCGATGTCGCCCCCATCGAAGAGGCCCTCTCCATCATCAAGATGCGTCACTCCACCGTGAACGCCCGCCTGCATCGCCTCGAACAGTGGCGCGAGCGGCTGATCACCGAAGGCGACAGCGCCCTCAACGAGCTGATGTCCCAGTTCCACGAGCTGGATCGCCAGAAGCTGCGTCAGCTGATCCGCACCGCCAACAAGGAGCGGGAGCTGAACAAGCCGCCGGTAGCCTATCGCGAGATGTACCAGTACCTGCGCGGTGAAATTGAAGATCTGTTGTAAGTGATGACTCACGTCCACCTCATGGCGGCGTGCAGTACACAATCAAACGGGGCCTAAATGGCCCCGTTTTTTCATGCGATGTCCGCTCAGCTGCCCGCCATGCACTGGGTGTGAGTAGCGGGTTGCAGATAGGGGACCAACAGGGGGGCCATCCCCTTGAGCACCTGTACAGGCAGCGCCGACGTGAAGCGGAACTTGTCGGACTGGCTGCCGGGTACATAGGCCGTCAGCGTGCCGAAGTGATCATCCCCGATGTAGAAGACGAAAGTCGCAGTCCGGTTGCGAGCCAGTGAACTGGTCACATTGCCGTAGCGACCGACCGTCTCGATCCGGTTGTCCCCGGTCCCCGTCTTGCCCCCCAGGGCCAGGACAGTACCATCCTGCAAGGCGAAGGCCCCGGCGATGCGCCGCGCCGTCCCCCCTTCCACCACCTTGGAGAGTGCATTGCGCAAGGCGTTGGCCACCTCGGCAGGCATCACCCGTTCCCCCTGGGTGTTCGCCGGCTCAAAGACGGTGGCGAAGGGGGTCCCCTTGGCAAAGGAGAGGTGCTCGATGCGCAGGGTCGGTGCACGAATGCCGCCGTTCTGGATGATCCCCATCAGCTCGGCCAACGCAGCAGGACGATCGCCCGAGCTGCCCAGTGCGGTCGCCAGGGACGGAACCAGGTGATCGAACGGGTAGCCCAGGCGAGCCCAGCGCTGATGGATGTCGAGGAAGGCCTCAACCTCCAGCATGGTGCGGATCCGGCTATCCCGGGCACTGCGATGACGGGTCTTGAACAGCCAGCTGTAGACCTCCTGACGCTCGTCACGGCTGGCGGTTACCGCATCGGTAAAGGTGGCCTTGTCAAACTCCTTGAGATAGGCAAGCAACCACAGCTCGAGTGGATGCACCCGTGCGATATAACCTTGGTCCGGCAGAGAATATTTGCCAGGGCCGTAATTGGTATAGAGCTGCTCTATGCGCTTCTCGGTCAATTTCTCCCGCGGCAGGCGCTTGGCCAGGAAAGCGGCAAAGTCGGCCTGGGAGGCTTCCGGCATCAGATAGCGATGCACGGCGGCGAGACGCACCGCGCTGGGTTTGAGACCATCGAGGAAGGTATCGAGCTGCTCTTCTGCACTCTTGCCACGATATTTGCGCCAGAACCTCAGCAGATAGGTCTGGCCCTCTTTGTCAGCAAACTTGGCCAGGTACTCGGTACGGCGAGGATCCCTGTCATCTTTCAACAACTGGGCACGATTTCCCTCCTTGTAGAGGCTGTAGCGGACGATGTCCCGCATCAAGCGCACGAAGGGCAGGTTGATGGATTCCCGCAGCGCATCGCGAATGGGCGGGATGCGACCGTTGTCTTCCTTGCGGAAGTTGTTGAAGGTGTGCATGCCACCGCCGGTAAAGAAGCCTTCATAGGGACTCGCGGAATACTTGCGGTCCAGTGCGGCCTCCAGCATCACCGGCAGGCTTCTGTCCTTGGCACTCATCAGATAGGCGATGGCCCAGCGGCTGATGTTGTCCTGATCGGACACTTCGATCTTTCGCAGGCTCTCCATCGGCATATTGCCGTAGCTGTCATGCAACTCGGTGACAATCTCGAGATAGGTCGTCAGTACCCGCAACTTGGCGGTGGATCCCAGTTCAAGCTTGCTGCCCTCATTGATGTCGAACGGCTGGTCCGTGTTGTCGGTCTGCACCCTCACCTTGACCCCTTCCGGCGTCTTCTCGAACAGGGTAAAGCTGTACTTCACATCACCCGTCTTCTCCGGCGAGAGCAGGCGCTCACCAAACAGGCCCACCTGGGCTGCGAATGCAGGGTCTGCCAGTTGCTGCAGATACCGTGACACCTCGTTCTGCAGCGGCATATTGAGGGTGGTGTTGGCCGTCAGATCCATGCGGTCCAGATCATAAAGCTGCACCCCGAGCTGACGACTGAGACGAGTGCGAGCCACCTGCAGCCCCTTGTTGTTGTTGACTCGAGTGATGGCAGGTGCCTGCAGGAAATCGCGGAAGACCAGCTTGGCCTTGAGAGCCGACTCCATCAGGGGGGGCGTGATCATTCCCTCCTGCACGAAGAGTCGCAGATAGCTGTCTGTCAGGGTAGACAGTGCTTCTCTACCCTGCGCCAGGTAATAGGAAGGACGGCGGTGGGCGATCATCAGGGAGACAACCTGGCGCAAGGCAAGGCCCTGCTCGGCCAGGGTAGAATCCTGGTTGCGAGCGGGATCCAGCAGTCGATTCACCTCATCGACATTGGCGCCAAACCAGACCCAGAGGCCATCACCGAGACCGTGCACCTCGCCATAACCAGGTGCCGCAGAGAGCGGGACCGAGTTGAGGTAGGCCCAGGCAACCAGCTTGCGGGCCTCCAGGGTCTCGGGCCCCAGCCGATAGGCACGAACGCTGGCCGAGACCATCTGGCGGATCTTCTCGGTCGGCGAAACGGTCAGTCCATCGGGAGAATGACGATACTTCTCCACCTGGGTCGCCAGGGTACTGCCGCCAGCAGATTGATCCTGCATATCCAGCGCCTTGCCCACCTGAGACAGCGCCGCCTTGGCAAAGCGCGGCCAGTCTACGGCCGGGTTGGCCAGCGGTTCCTTGTTGCTCAGGAGTTCACGGTTCTCGATAAACAGCAGAGACTGGATGACCAGGGGCGGTATGGCATTGAAATCCGGATAGTAATGAGTCGGATACTTGTACTGGTAGAAAGGCTCGGCACGGCAGTCATAGAGTGTCAATCCTGCCTGGACCTTCTCGGTATAAGGCACGAAGAAACCGTGGCTGGCGTAGTTGTAGAGCGCATCGGAAAAACGGACCTGTTCGCTCACCTGGTAGCCACGCTGAACGAGACGTTCCTGGATCATGGGCATCAGCACATAACCGAGTCGCTTGTCGAACGGGCCGTCGTCGGGGAAGGCAATTTGCTTGCTGGGGCCGGGCTCGATCTGATAGGTCAGGGTGGCCGCATAGCGGGAGATCTCCTGTGACTGCAGTCGGGAGGTCTTCATTTCATAACCCACCAGGGCGATCGCGGCAGCCAGGCAAAGCAAAAAGATAAAACAGAACAACCAGCGCCACCAGGGTCGGCGTTTACGCTGTTGTTGCCCGTCCGTATTAGGTACGGATGAATCCTGAGATGCCACTTTATTTGAATCCGTCTGTTTTGATGCGCCCATATCAGCCCCACCATGGTTGCGCAATTTATTGTCTTTCAATCAAGCTTAGTCGTTTCAAGTCAAGGGCTTGAAATCTATTGACCGCTTTGCAGCGATGTTAACAGGGCGATTGTGAAAATGGGAGCCGATTGTTGCAATGCGGCAAGAGATCCGAGCTGCGGCATGAAAATGAAACACCGGCCAGAGGCCGGTGTTGACGAGAACGGGGCGGTATTATTTGCTGGTGCTCATACTCTTCAGCTTGGTACTCAGCTCCTTGCGCTCCTTGGAAAGCTCGGCATTTTTAATGATATGGTCATCTACGCGCTCTTCATAATCGGTACGCATGTTGGCGATGATGGCCTGAACCTCGTCAATGCTCATACCGGGCTTGATATAGTCACTCAGGTTGTCGAGCAACAGTACCCGCTTCTGGTTGTCACGGATCTTTTTCTCGTTGTCCGCGATTTCACGCTTGAGCTTGTTCTGACGACGGGACATACGCACATATTCCAGCACATCGTTGAAGGTTGACTTGTTTACTTGTTCCATATAGGTACCACTGAGTGAAGGTGAATAAAAACAGGCGGAGAGTCCCATACCAGAAAAAGAAACCGAAACCATGGCACGGGCAAACCCGGAATGCCCCTTACTCTACCGAGTTATGATTCAGATACAACCCCAATCGCAGCGCGGGCGGCGGGTTTAGACAGAACGGATCCGACTGGGTTATTACGCGAAAAATGATGAAAACGGAGAGAGCCAACATGTGGGTTCAATGCGGACAGAGCAGCCGCAACTTTTTCCGGTACAGGCAACAAGTGAACGACGAACAGCACCATAGTGCCCGTTTGCCCTCCAGTGAGTGCTGAATTTCAGGCAATAAAAAACCCCGCTCGAGTGAGCGGGGTTTCTTGTATTGGGTGCCTGGCAGTGTCCTACTCTCGCATGGCGAATGCCACACTACCATCGGCGCTACAGCGTTTCACTTCTGAGTTCGGCATGGGGTCAGGTGGTTCCACTGCGCTATTGCCGCCAGGCAAATTCTTCAATCTCGGAAAGCTGACGTGAATAACGACTTTGCTAGCTGCTTGTCATTATCACTGAATTTGAGTAGTTCGTTCTATTTGCTACAAGCCTTAGAACACTTCTTGGGTGTTGTATGGTTAAGCCTCACGGGTAATTAGTATGGGTTAGCTCAACGTATCGCTACGCTTACACACCCCACCTATCAACGTTGTGGTCTCCAACGGCCCTTTAGGACCCTCAAGGGGTCAGGGATGACTCATCTCAGGGCTCGCTTCCCGCTTAGATGCTTTCAGCGGTTATCGATTCCGAACTTAGCTACCGGGCAGTGCCACTGGCGTGACAACCCGAACACCAGAGGTTCGTTCACTCCGGTCCTCTCGTACTAGGAGCAACTCCCTTCAATCATCCAACGCCCACGGCAGATAGGGACCGAACTGTCTCACGACGTTCTGAACCCAGCTCGCGTACCACTTTAAATGGCGAACAGCCATACCCTTGGGACCGACTTCAGCCCCAGGATGTGATGAGCCGACATCGAGGTGCCAAACACCGCCGTCGATATGAACTCTTGGGCGGTATCAGCCTGTTATCCCCGGAGTACCTTTTATCCGTTGAGCGATGGCCCTTCCATTCAGAACCACCGGATCACTATGACCTACTTTCGTACCTGCTCGACCTGTCCGTCTCGCAGTTAAGCTGGCTTATGCCATTGCACTAACCTCCTGATGTCCGACCAGGATTAGCCAACCTTCGTGCTCCTCCGTTACTCTTTGGGAGGAGACCGCCCCAGTCAAACTACCCACCAGGCACTGTCCGCGAGCCCGATTCAGGGCCCTGCGTTAGAACATCAAACATACAAGGGTGGTATTTCAAGGACGGCTCCAGCGCAACTGGCGTCACGCCTTCAAAGCCTCCCACCTATCCTACACATGTAGGTTCAATGTTCAGTGCCAAGCTGTAGTAAAGGTTCACGGGGTCTTTCCGTCTAGCCGCGGGTACACCGCATCTTCACGGCGAATTCGATTTCACTGAGTCTCGGGTGGAGACAGCATGGCCATGGTTACACCATTCGTGCAGGTCGGAACTTACCCGACAAGGAATTTCGCTACCTTAGGACCGTTATAGTTACGGCCGCCGTTTACCGGGGCTTCGATCAAGAGCTTCGCTTGCGCTAACCCCATCAATTAACCTTCCGGCACCGGGCAGGTGTCACACCCTATACGTCCACTTTCGTGTTTGCAGAGTGCTGTGTTTTTGATAAACAGTCCCAGCCATCTGGTCACTGCGACTCCCGACAGCTCCATCCGCAAGGGACTTCACCATCAAGAGCGAACCTTCTCCCGAAGTTACGGTTCTATTTTGCCTAGTTCCTTCACCCGAGTTCTCTCAAGCGCCTTGGTATTCTCTACCCGACCACCTGTGTCGGTTTGGGGTACGATGACTTGTAATCTGAAGCTTAGAGGCTTTTCCTGGAAGCAGGGCATCAATGGCTTCCGCACCGTGGTGCGTTCGTCTCGTGTCTCAGTGTTGTGTCTCCGGATTTGCCTAAAAACACCACCTACGCACTTTCACCAGGACAACCGTCGCCTGGCCCACCTAGCCTTCTCCGTCCCCCCATCGCAATTACAAGTCGTGCAGGAATATTAACCTGCTTCCCATCGATTACGCCTTTCGGCCTCACCTTAGGGGTCGACTCACCCTGCCCCGATTAACGTTGGACAGGAACCCTTGGTCTTCCGGCGAGGAGGCTTTTCACCCCCTTTATCGTTACTTACGTCAGCATTCGCACTTCTGATATCTCCAGCATACCTCTCGATACACCTTCGCAGACTTACAGAACGCTCCCCTACCACTCACGCTTAGCGTGAATCCGCGGCTTCGGTGCCTGGTTTGAGCCCCGTTACATCTTCCGCGCAGGCCGACTCGACTAGTGAGCTATTACGCTTTCTTTAAATGATGGCTGCTTCTAAGCCAACATCCTAGCTGTCTGAGCCTTCCCACATCGTTTCCCACTTAACCAGAACTTTGGGACCTTAGCCGGCGGTCTGGGTTGTTTCCCTCTTCACGACGGACGTTAGCACCCGCCGTGTGTCTCCCGGATAGTACTTACTGGTATTCGGAGTTTGCATGGGGTTGGTAAGTCGGGATGACCCCCTAGCCCAAACAGTGCTCTACCCCCAGTAGTATTCGTCCGAGGCGCTACCTAAATAGCTTTCGGGGAGAACCAGCTATCTCCGAGTTTGATTGGCCTTTCACCCCCAGCCACAGGTCATCCCCTAACTTTGCAACGTTAGTGGGTTCGGTCCTCCAGTTGATGTTACTCAACCTTCAACCTGCCCATGGCTAGATCACCCGGTTTCGGGTCTACACCTTGCAACTAGACGCCCAGTTAAGACTCGGTTTCCCTACGGCTCCCCTATACGGTTAACCTCGCTACAAAATGTAAGTCGCTGACCCATTATACAAAAGGTACGCAGTCACCCCGAAGGGCTCCCACTGCTTGTACGTACACGGTTTCAGGTTCTATTTCACTCCCCTCACAGGGGTTCTTTTCGCCTTTCCCTCACGGTACTGGTTCACTATCGGTCAGTCAGGAGTATTTAGCCTTGGAGGATGGTCCCCCCATATTCAGACAGGATGTCACGTGTCCCGCCCTACTCGATTTCACATCAAGGTCGTTTTCGTGTACGGGGCTATCACCCTGTATCGCCGGCCTTTCCAGGACCGTTCCACTAACTTCCAAGATGCTTAAGGGCTAATCCCCGTTCGCTCGCCGCTACTGAGGGAATCTCGGTTGATTTCTTTTCCTCGGGGTACTTAGATGTTTCAGTTCTCCCGGTTCGCCTCGCTACGCTATGTATTCACGCAGCGATACCCAGCTTATGCTGAGTGGGTTTCCCCATTCGGAAATCCGTGAGTCGTAATGTCTCTTACCGACTGCTCACGGCT
>NZ_CP077201.1:1800000-1877500 GCF_019046925.1 Aeromonas sp. FDAARGOS 1402 | reverse complement strand
GTGGACCGCCGTGCTGGTAGGGGCGCATTATAGGGAGCCGCGCCGTGATGACAAGGGCTTTTTCACCGAAAAGAACCGTTCGCTCAGATATGCAGCAAAGCGGTTCAATTTCGTTCGCATCACCACCATTTCGGGCTGTCATTGGATTTAAATTGAACATTTGAAAAGCTACTTTATAATTGGCTTTTAAAATGTTCAATTAAGGTTTCATTCATGCACCAGATCCTGGATAGCCGCAAAGAGGAGAGAATCGTTCCTTTGTTCCGCCTCGGGTTTCGGCCTTTCTTCCTGTTCGGCGCCTTGTTCTCGGCTTTGGCGATGCTGGGCTGGCTGGGGCAGCTCAACAGCTGGTTCGCTCTGCCCGGGATTGCCAACCCCATCTGGTGGCATGCACATGAAATGCTGTTCGGCTTTGGTGCCGCCATAGTGGCGGGTTTTCTGCTTACCGCCGTCCAGAACTGGACCGCTCACCCAGGTGTACGCGGTTGGCCGCTGGCACTGGTCGTGGGATTGTGGGCCATCCCGAGAGGCCTGCTCCCCTGGTTTGGAGAAAGCAATGTCACTCTGATGGTCATGGACCTGGCCTGGTTGCCCCTCTGTACGTGGTTCCTCGCCAGACCCATCATAGTGACGCGCCAGTGGCGCAATCTCTTTTTTGTTCCCCTGCTTCTCGTGTTGACCCTGCTCAATACCGCTTGCTGGCGGTGGCATGCCGAATGGCCATTGGTGGAACATATCCTGCTTGCAACCGTGCTCCTCTTCACAACCCTGATTGCCGTCATGGGAGGACGTGTCATTCCCTTCTTTACCGCCAGAGCCACTGGGACGGAAAAAGCATTACCACTGCCGTGGCTGGAGCGCATTGCCCTCGCGTCTCTGTGGCTCATCCTGCTGCTCTGGTTGGTGCTCCCGACACAGTGGGTCATCGGAATTCAGATGTTCCCTCTATATATAGTGGCGGCAGGGGCTCACCTCTACAGGCAGCTGCGCTGGCGACCCGGAACCACGTTGGCCCAGCCCCTGCTGTGGTCGCTTCACCTGGCCTACCTCTTTATCCCACTGGGGCTGACCGCCCTGGCGGCACGCACGGCTGGCTGGCCGATTGCCTTGTCACTGGCCAGCCATCTGTTCAGTGCGGGCAGCATGGGGGCCATGATCCTCGGGATGATAGCCCGTGTATCCCTCGGACACAGTGGCAGAGCCCTGCAGATAGGACGCAGGATCACGGCGGCATTTGCACTGGTGATCCTGTCCGCGCTGTTGCGGGTCTTGCTCCCTCTCTTTTGGCCAAATCTCACCCTCACGGGATGGAACCTCAGCGGATGGAGCTGGGTTGCCGCCTACGGTCTGTTCATCTGGGTTTATACCCCCATACTGACCAGTCCCAGGGCGGATGGCCGCCCCGGCTAATCATCGCGTGGCCATGGCCGGATAGTGGATCAGATTGTGAAAGATAGCGGGAGCGACCCCAAGATTGCGATAGCCATGGGGACGGTCCGCTGCAAACCGGACGGCCTCACCCTGATCGAGGGAACGCCATGCTCCGTCCACCAGTACCTCCATCACACCGCTGATGACGATGACATGTTCGGTCACTCCGGGTTCATGGGGTTCTGACTCCCGCTGGTATCCAGGTAGCAGGGTCAGTTCGAACAACTCGAAACCAAAGCGGGCCTCATAGGGGAAAAGCGGGGCAACCTGCATCCCCTCTCCCGCCGGCTGCTGTCGAATATCATCGGCAATACGGTATACCGTCTCTCCCTGTGCCGCTGGTGTCGGCTCAATGAAACTGGAGAAAGAGACCCGAAAACCGGTGGCAATCTTCCACAATGTTGCCACCGTCGGACTGGATTCACCTCGCTCGATCTGTCCCAGCATGGCCTTGCTCACCCCCGTTTCACGGGCGGCCATATCCAGGCTCCATCCTCTTTCAGTGCGCAGCCCTTTCAATCGCTGGGCCAGATAGCGACTCATCTCCTGCATCTGTTCTCCGATTTCTTCGAGCCATATTGTGCGCCATAACGCACAGCGTTATAGTCCAAACCACATTGTACGCAATAGCGCACAAGCTATCAGCATCCACAAGGAAGTTTCCCATGCCCCTAGCCCTCCCCCACATGGTCGCGGGACTCATCGCCGTATTGGTGGGTTACACGAGTTCTGTCGTCTTGATCATCCAGGCCGCCACGGCCGCCGGTGCCGATGCAGCCCAGGTCTCTTCCTGGCTATGGACACTGGGTATCGGCATGGGGGTCAGCTGCATCGGCCTCTCCCTTTATTACCGGGTGCCTGTCTTGACGGCCTGGTCCACCCCGGGTGCCGCCCTGCTCATCACCAGCCTGGGGAACTTCAGTCTGGCTGAAGCCATCGGCGCCTTCATCATCTCTTCACTGCTGATCACCCTCTGCGGTATCAGCGGCTGGTTCGACAGGCTGATGCATCATATTCCCGCCCCCCTGGCGGCCGCCATGCTGGCCGGAGTCTTGCTCAGGTTCGGGCTGGATCTCTTCAAGGTGGCACCGCAAGATCCTCTGCTGCTTGGCACCTTGCTACTGGCTTTCTTGCTGGGTCGCCACCTCTGGCCCCGCTACACCATGGTGCAGGTCCTGGCTGCCGGCATGCTGCTCTGCACCCTGAGGGGCGAGCTGCAACTCAACGAGGTTCACTGGCAACTTTCCACCCCGGTCTGGATCTCGCCAGCCTTTTCCATCGACGCCCTGCTCGGCATCGCACTCCCGCTCTTTCTCGTTACCATGACCTCGCAAAACATGCCGGGCATTGCCATCCTGCGCGCCCACGGCTATCAACCGGCCACTTCTTCCCTGATTGGCTGGACCGGATTCATCGGCGTGCTGCTGGCACCGTTTGGCGGCTATGCCTTCAACCTGGCCGCCATCACTGCCGCCATCTGCATGGGCAAGGAAGTGGATCACGATGTCACTCGACGCTGGCCTGCTGCCGTGTGGGCTGGTTGTTTCTACCTGCTCACAGGCTGTTTCGGTGCCACCGTGGTTGCCCTGTTCAGCGCATTCCCTGCGGTGCTGGTCACCTGCGTGGCCGGGCTGGCGCTGCTCGGTACCATAGGCAGCAGCTTGCACAGCGCCTTGCAGCAGGACGAGGAGCGGGAAGCCGCGCTACTGACTTTCCTTGTGACTGCCTCGGGGATCACCCTGCTCGGGGTCGGGTCTGCCTGCTGGGGATTGCTGATCGGAGTGACATTGCATCAAGTCAATCGGCTCCGCGCCTGACCTGACCATCTGGGGAGACTCCGGTGAGACGCAGCACATAATCCTGAGAAGAGCGTTCACATATGAACCTTATTCCTTTCTAGTGACAAAACGGCGCAGATCCTTCCCGACAAGCGCCGTTGTCAGACTCAATACTGGAGAACGAAGATGAGGAATCAGGCTGTCATTTTGTTACTGGCACTGCTGGGCGCCACCACGACCCAGGCTGCCGACACCGATCGGGAGCTGGCACGCCAGCTCGCGCTGCAGCAGAAGAACCTGCTGCCGCTCCTGAACAATCAGGAATACCAGAGTCCACTGCCCAACCTGCTGCAAAAGGCCAGCCCGCGCCTGAAGCGCCAGGCTCGGGATGCCAACCAGGCGGCCATCAGTCGGCAAGGGCTGGATGGCGAGGTCAGGGAACTGATGCAACTGCGGCTGGCCAATCCGGATCAGGCGGATGCACTGCAACAAGGGGTTGAGCCACTGGTTGCCTACATACCAAGTGGTGACGAAAAGAGCTGGAGCGCCATCGAGGCGTTCGACAGCGCCGGCAGCCCGATCTATCTCGATGTGAACCAGCCGCCGGCGCGGCCGGTACTGGTGGTGGAGGCCGATCCGGTCAAAGCCAAGAATGCCGGCCTGAAGGTGATGCGAAAGGCGCTGGCTGCCGCCGACATGCAGATGACGCCCCGTGCCACCAGCAACACCACCTCCCTCAAGACCAGCATTCTCAAGAAGATCAGGCTCAACGATGATCAGGAGCCCTGGCTGCTGGGCGCCGCCGAGGTCTATGCCGTCGTGGCCGGGGTCAATCCTGTCAGGGACGAGCCCGTGGTAGATATCGTCGACATGCCCTATCTTGACTACGACAACACCGACTACACCCCCAACCAGATCCTGGTCTATTGGGATCGCTACCGCTGGGGAGCCGTCGACGTGGTCATGATGGAGCAGGATGACAACGTCAATTACAAGGAGCTGAGTGCCCTCCTGATTGACGCACTCAAACTCGGCTTCACTGCGGGCGGCGTACCCGAGGCCCTGCCCTTCCTCGACCTCGGCGGTCGTATCGTCAAGGCACTTCCGGACTCCTGGATGACCAACAACGACGACTACCTCGACACCTTCTATACCCTGGAGCAGGACCAGAGCTATCACCAGTATCCCGGTGCCGCCGGCAATGCAGTCATCGATCTCGAGCCCAGGGAGATCCAGCCAACCCGGCCCTGACTGTCGCCCAAAACAAAAAGCCAATGAGAAGACTCATTGGCTTTTCTGTATCAGAGCCGAGGATCAGGCCTGACCTTTCGGCCTCACACCCAGTGTGTGACAGATGGCGTAGGTCAGCTCTGAGCGGTTCAGGGTATAGAAGTGGAAATCCTTCACCCCTTCCTGACTCAGCACACGCACCTGGTCGATGGCAATGCTGGCTCCCACCATGTTGCGCGTCATCTGATCGTTTTCCAGCCCTTCGAAACGCTGGTGCATCCAGCGCGGGATCTTCACGTTGGTGAAACCGGCAAACTTGGCCAGGGTCTGGTAGTTGGAGACCGGCAGTATCCCCGGCACGATCTCCGCATCGATACCGATGGCGGCGCAGCGATCCCGAAAACGCAGATAGGTCTCCACATCGAAGAAGAACTGGGTAATGGCCCGGTTGGCACCGGCATCTATCTTGCGCTTGAGGTTGAGCAGGTCGGATTGCGCACTGCGAGCCTCGGGGTGGCCTTCCGGATAGGCGGCGACCGAGATATCGAAATCGGCTTCGGATTTCAGCAGGGCGACCAGGTCGGTGGCATACATGTCAGGCTTGTCGAGGCCGGGAGGCAAGTCTCCGCGCAGGGCCACGATGTGGCGAATGCCGCTGTTCCAGTAGTCACGGGCAATGGTGCGCAACTCGTCACGGCTGGCATCGATACAGGTCAGGTGCGGGGCGGCGATGAGGCCGGTACGCTCCTTGATGTCCTTGATCACCTTGTGAGTGCGGTCCCGGGTGCCCGAATTGGCGCCATAGGTCACAGAGACGAATTTGGGCTCCAGCACCTGCAGGCGCTCGATGGACTGCCAGAGGGTGTTCTCCATCCCTTCGCTGTTGGGCGGGAAAAACTCGAAACTGACCGATATGTCGCCACCCAGATCCGCCAAACTCTGGTTGAGTGCCTCAACCTGACGCGCACTGTGAAATCCCATCTGCTCTCTCCCTGTCCTGCAACCCATTCCTTCACGCCAAAACGGATGTTTGGACGTCTAAACGTCTTTCTATCTTTATGAGAAAACGGATCAAAGTCAATACCGATTTGTAAGCGACAAGGGGGATTGCCGATTTTTTTATTTTGCAATTCAACCTAAGTAATGAGCGACCCCATCCCAAAATGCTGTCAGGCACGCTATGATGCGGGCGGATCGTCCTGGACGTTCTGAATCTGCGTGTGATTGTTTGGCCGGGTTTCCCGGCCTTTTTTTAACTTCTTTCCCCGCCTGCCGATAAGCAATTCAAGCGTTTGCAGGAGCCCCATCATGGAAGATCACCCCGGTTTTGCCACCGATCTGCTGTTCGATCGCTATCAGGGCGAGGTGACGGATCATGATGCGTTCTGGACCGTGCGCACCCCGGGCTCTCCAGACTACTACTTCGGCAACTACCTGTTGCTGCCCACCCCCCCAAGCGATCGTGACAAGGGCTGGCTCGAGGCCAGTTTCGACAGGCTGATTGGCTGGGATCCCCGTATCCGCCACCGCACCTTCCAGTGGCCCCTCACCGCAGGCCAGAACAGCCGGGTCGCCGAGTTCGTGGCGGCGGGATACCAATACATGGAGTGCGTGGTACTGGCGCTGGGTGCAATGGAGTGGCAAGCCCCCACCGGCAGCGACCTGGCTCCGGCTCGCCCGTTCACCGCGGCGGACTGGGATCAGTGGCTCGCCTTCGAGCTGGCAGAGCGGGATCCCGCCCATTCGGAGGAGCGCTATCTTCCCTATCTCTTGTCACGCCGCCAGCTCTATCAGGCCATGATCGATGACGGGCTCGGACAGTGGTGGGGGTTATGGCACCAGGATCAACTGGTTGCCAGCTGCGGACTCTTCTTCACCGGCACCCTGGGACGCTTTCAACTGGTGCGCACGCACGCAGAGTGGCGAAACCGGGGGCTTTGTCGTCTGTTGCTGAGCCAGGTCGCACGCCAAGGACTGGCACGGGCCAGTTCGCTCATCATAGTGGCAGACGAGCACTATCACGCCCAGCGGGTCTATCGCGCTCTGGGTTTCGTGCCGGTGGCCCGTATCGGCAGCCTGTGCCGCTGGCCACGGGAATGACAGGTCATCACGCAGATGCAAAACGGGAGGCCAAGGCCTCCCGTTCTTCATGGTGAACCATCAGGGCTGTGCCCCCTCCAGTTCGCTGGCGAGCGCCTCCTCCACTTCGGCAGGAGGCGCTGGAGCGACGGCTCCGGACACCGGTGCTGACGGAGGCTGGGTCGCGCTTGCTCCGGAGGGCGCTTGTCCATCCGGCACCACAGGCGCAGCAGGTTCGGTCCCGATGGCACCCGACACAGGGACGGCAGGCACGCTCGCCTCACACTGACACTCCTGTCCCTTGCCCTGGTTGCCCTGATGGGGGGCATACCACCCTTTCAACCCCTGTTCCAGGCGATCGGCCGCCGCCTTGGGTGCCACGGTTCCCAGCAATACCTGCTGGCTCACCTCGGCCAGTTCATCCCCGAGCTTGGGAGTGCCGCGGGAGAGGATCTGGGTGGCAACCCGGATGGTGGAATCGCACTGATCCCGCCACTCCATCATCTCTCTGGCCGCCGGATTGGTGGCTTCAAAGAAGTGGTTGGAGAGCGAGAAGAAGCCGGGCAGCGAGTTGGTATAGAGCTCGGCAAACTGGGGAGTGGTCAGCCACTGCAGGAAGGTCATGGCGGCCTCCTTGTTCTTGCTGGCCGGATTCATCCCCATACCGATGTCGGTGTGATCGGTGAAGAAACAGCCATCCCCCTGCTTTGCCACGGGCGGGCGCATGACACCGAAGTCCACCTTGCCGGTGAAGGGGGCGATCTCCCAGGATCCCGCTGCATAGAAGGCAGCCTTACCCGAGGTGAACAGCTCGTTGGTGGTGGCGTAGTCGCGGCTCTCGCCCCCCTCCCCCAGGTAGTCACGCCAGCGGGCCAGCTCCTCGAACACCTTGACGTATTGCGGGTTGTTGAAGCGCTCCTGGCCCCCGATCAGCGCCAATCGACCATCCTCCCCCTTCCAGTAGTTGGGGCCTATGTTCTGGAAACCGAGCTCGGAGGCAACCCAGCTCTCCGAGCCGCTCACGGCGAGGGGAACATAGCGACCATCCGCCTTCACCTTGTCCAGGGCCGCGAAGAATGCCTCGCGGGTCTGGGGAACCGTCAGCCCCAGCTCACTGAAAATCTTCTTGTTGTAGAAGAAGCCGTGAATCACCGATGCCATGGGTACGCAGAAAGTCTGGGCGCCACTGTCGGTCTGCCAGGGGGATTGGGCAAAGCTCGGGAAGTTCTCCATCCCCGCCATCTCGCTCAGCTCCACCAGATGGCCCGCCTTGAACAGGGCCAGGGAGTCGTCAAACGGGCGGCAGGTGATGAGATCCCCCGCCTTGCCCGCCTTGAGGCTGGCCCAGAGGGTCGGCATGTACTCGACGTTCTGCACCCCGTTGAATTTCACCTGAATACCCGGGTGGGCGGCCTCGAATGCAGGAATGATCTTCTGTTCCCACAAGGCCTTGTCATCTATGCGCCAGCTCTCTATCACCAGCTCGCTGGCCATCAGCTGGCCACACAACAGGAGACTCAGGGCCCCGATCCACTTGTTAGCCATAAGTCCTCCTACACCTTGAAATGGGCGATCAATTGCTGCTGCTTGGCGACCAGATCCGCCAGCACCTCACTGCTGCTGGCAGATTCCCGCGCCTCCCGCTCGGTCTCGTAAGCCACATCCGCAATGCCGGCGACATGACGGGCAACCCCCTGACTCACGGAGATCTGTTCCTGGGCGGCATGAGCCACCTGATCCGCCATCGCCTTGATGGCACTCATCCGCTCGGCAATGGATTGCAACGCCTCGTCCATCACCCGGGTCTGGGCCACGCAATCCTGGGTCTGCTCCTGGCTGCGTGCCATCACGGCCACCACGTGCTTGCTGGAACTTTGCAGGTTCTCGATCATGGCCTGGATCTCCTCGGTCGAGGTCTGGGTCCGGTTCGCCAGTGCCCGCACCTCGTCCGCCACCACCGCAAAGCCGCGACCGGCGTCCCCCGCCCGGGCCGCCTCGATGGCCGCGTTCAGCGCCAGCAGGTTGGTCTGCTCGGCGATGCTGCGGATCACGTCGAGGATACTGCCGATGTTGTCGCTGAATTCCCCCAGCTTGTGGGTGATGCCGACCGCCTCTTCCATGGCACCCGCCAGTTGTTCGGTGATCTGGCGCGTAGTCGCCACCTGTTTGCGTCCGGCGCGGGCCTCTTCGTCCGCCAGGTCCACCTCGCGCTTGGTGCCATCGGTGGAACGCGCCACCTCGGTGGCACTCACCTCCAGCTCGGTGATGGCGGCAGCCACCTGATCGGTCTGGCTCTTCTGATCCTGCACCCGTGACATGGCCCGCTCGCTTATCTCGGCGGCGCGGCTCGCCTCGTCCACCAGATGGCGCGAGCCGGCATTGATCTGGGCGAGCAGCTCGCCAGTCTTGTCTGCCAGGGTATTGATGGAGCGGGTCAGGCTGCCAAACTCGCAGCGGCTCTGGTAGTCGATGCGCCGGGTCATGTCACCCGTAGCCATGCGATCCAGCTCCCGATCGATGAGTTGCAGCGGACGCTGGATACTGCGGGCCGTGGTGTAACCGATGAGGAGCGCGGCGGCCGCGGAGATGGCAGACACGATCAGGATCCAGGCGCTGGCGCTGCTGACGGCGTCATCCGCCCCGACCCGGCTCGCGCTGGCAATGCTGCCCGCCGATTTGGCCATCTCGTCCAGCAGCGCCAGGCTGTTGACCAGACTGGTGTCGAGTTGCTGGTTCAGGGACTGCAGCGAGGCCGCCAGTTGCTGGCCATTGCGCATGGTCGCCAGCAACCCTTTCGGGCCGAGGGCCAGCTCCTGCATCCGATCGAGGTTGACGATGAAACGCTGCCTCACGTCATCGGGCACCTGCACCCGTTCGAGCCGTTTGCGTGCCATCTCGATATCCTTGCCGAGCACCTTCTCCAATTCATTGAGATCGGTCTTGGCATCGGCCCGGCGGATGTTTTTCAGATCCCGGGCAATGCCGGAGGTGATGAGTTCGGCCTTGTTGCGCATGGAGCGTTTGCTCGCGGTCTGCTGCAGCAACAGATCGGCGGCCCACTGGTAGGTATCTTCCAGCCGGATGAACGCCAGCTCCAGTTCATGGCGCCGATCGAGTGCGGCCACCCACTGACCGTGCTGGGTCAGCACCTGATCCGCCAACCCGTAGAACTCGCGGGTCGCCCCGTCGACCTGGCGGAACCGCTCGCTCGCCTCGGCCACCCCGTCAAACCGGGCCATCTCCTTGCTCTGGGCCAGGAAACGCTCCTGCTGCGCCTTGAACTGGCTGGCCAGTTGCGGCAACTGGGCCGCCTCCTCGCTGGTTCTGTAGGTGAGCACCCAGCGGTTGCTGTCCTGCAGTGCGCCCTTGAGCCCGGCGACCGCGATCACCAGGGGGGTGGCACGATCAGAAACCTGGGAGAGCCCCTCGTTGATCCCCCGGATCTTCAGAATACTGATGAAGCCGAGCAGAACCAGCAACAACAGCATCAGCACGAAGCCGGCGATGATCCGCTGCACAATAGATAAACCCATGGAGGCATCCTCACTCGTTGGGGAAAGGGGTGAATGCCGAGGTTATCGGCAGCGGGATGCAATGGAATAGCGGTTCGTGACGCGATGGCGGGCCAGATCACAGTTGGCGTGACATGGCAGGCAGAAAAGGGCCCGAACAGAGCCGGGCCAAAGAGACATGCTTGTTGTCATGGCCGTGCACCGGCCACGTTTGTCATCAGAAGCGGTAACCGACGCCGAACATGAAGGCCACCGGATCGATGGAGGTGTTGATGGTGCCCACGGCGGTATGCACATCGGTATCGATGTCGATGAGCCAGGCAGAGGCGTTGACGAACCAGCGGTCATTGATCGCCATGTCCAGGCCCACCTGACCCGCCATCCCCCAGGAGGAGTCCACGCTCACATCCGTCCCGGCCAGGGCACCGCGCCCTTCCTCGTCGAAGAAGGTGGTGTAGTTGATACCGGCCCCCACATAGGGGCGCACCTTGCTGTTGGCATCACCGAAGTAGTACTGCGCCATCAGGGTCGGCGGCAGGTGTTTGACCTTGGCGACCTCACCCAGGCCGGCAGTCGACACCGAGTGGGAGAAGGGGGTCGCGGCCAGCAGCTCGACACCCCAGTTGTCCGTCAACATGTAGGAGAGGGTCAGGCCAAGCTGCATGTTGCTGTCGATCTCCAGCTCGCCCGTCCCCAGCACGTTGTCACTGCTGGTCTGGGGAGAGACGAACGCCAGGCCACCACGGACCAGGATGTCACCGGCCTGATGTGCCATGGCGACGGGGGAAGCAAAAGCGGCTGCGATTAACAGAGGAAGGATCTTTTTCATCACATTATTCCTTTTTTGTTTTCTTTCTATGTTGCAAGCCCGAAAACTATAAAAGGATGTGAATGGCCGGTTATTGATTTAGCTCAATAGTTATCAAGAAATAGATAGATGTACACGGCAGCTTTGATTGGGCAGTCAAACCGCAGATGAAAATAAAAAGTCATTCAAATACATGATGATGCCTTAAATTACCGCATCATCATGAAATGTAAAATACCAATTAAATACACCTTAAACACCTTCATATCACCTTTCAATTGTTGTTTAATTATGCCCCTGGGCGTATTTTATTAATGCGATGTAACCACGCTGTAATTTGAATTTTATGAAACCACAGACACGCAAAGACAAAATTCTCGGCATTCTTGCCGCCATCTGGGGGATAGGTTCCTTCCTCTTCATTCTGCTGGGTTTCCTGTTTGCCCTCGCCTTCCTGATGCTGACACACTGAGTCTGCCGGACGAGTCCCTCTTTTCTCCCTCTCATCCCTGGCCGGGCGCCAGACCGGCGCACCTCGCCCACCGGCCAACAAAAAAGGTTCATCGCGGCTTTCCGGGGAAGGCCGCCTTGATTTTCAGAAAAAAGTATTCTGAGTCCCTAAATCCATATGCCATACGCTTTATCACTTTGATCTTGTTGTTCACCCCTTCCAGCACACTCGTGTGCATCGGGTAGTTTGCACTCGCCAGGATCCCCCGCATATATTTCGATAAATTTCGACCAAATCGTTGCAGCGGCGCTAGCCCGCTTTCCTTCACCTGCCGCATCCAGCTCCGCCATCGTCGCCATCCTTCCCACACGCTCGGCGCATACCAGATGCCCTTCAACGCCTCTTTCAGCACGTACACCATCGCCAGCGGTTGATTCGCCGCCAACAGCTCCTGCAACTTCACATCCTGTTTTTCACTCAGCTTCGCCCGATTACGTAGCAGCAACCAACGCGCACTTTTGACCACTTTTCGCGCCGGTTTATCGCTTTTCAGTGCATTCGCCTGCTCCACTCGCACCCGGTCCACCACCTCTCGGCCATAGCGAGCCACCACGTGGAACAGGTCGTAGACCACCTCCGCCTGCGGGCAGTGTTGCTTCACCTCCAGGTCGAACGCCGTGTTCATGTCCATCGCCACCGCCTCAATCTGCTGGCATCGCTCGCCGAGCTGCTCGAAGAAGGGACGGATAGCGGCCCGGCTGTTGCCGTGCCCCACCCACAGGACGCGGGTTCGCTCGGCATCCATGATCACGGTGGCATAGCGGTGTCCCTTGTGCAGGGCAAACTCATCCATCACCAGCCGCCGCACCTCCCCAAGTTCGATGGTGCCCACACTGGTCTGCAAACGGCGCTTGTCGATCTCCTTGATGGTGTGCCAACCGACCCCGGTGAGCTGGCTGACATGGCGGATGGGGAGGTACTGAACGAGCGCTTCAATCCAGCACTGCATGCGCCGGGTGAGGCGGGAGCCAGAGGGGAGCCAGTCGATATGTTCACTGACGCGACCACAGCGCAGACAGTCGACGCGGCGAACAGGCAGTTGTAACCAGACTTGTCGGTCAAATAGGTCTCGCTCACGCACCCGGCGGATACGTTGGTCGTGGATCAATGGCGTGGGTTGCAGGCATCGGCGACAACGGGGCAACAGGTCGGCGCGAGGCTCAAGGGTAAACAGGGTGTGATGGTTGGCAGAAAGCGCTTGGGCGATGACGGTATAACCTGGCCAGAAGGAGGCAATATCAATATGATGCACGGCGACAGCAGGGTGATGGTGGTGGTGTGTTTGGAGACAGCCAGTTTACCAGCACCCTGTCTGTCAACTTCCACTTCCCCAAGATCCCGCGAAGAACCACAAAAAAGGGGCCCTGGCCCCTTTTTCTCGAGTGACGCTTATTTCTCCAGTAGAGGAGCGAGGAAGCGCGCCGTGTGGGACTCCTTGCAACGGCTCATCTCCTCAGGCGTACCCGTCACCAGAATACGGCCACCACCAGCGCCCCCTTCCGGGCCCAGATCAACGATCCAGTCCGCGGTTTTGATGACGTCCAGGTTGTGCTCGATGATGACGATGGTGTTGCCCCGATCCCGCAGTTGGTGCAGTACCTTGAGCAACTGCTGGATATCGTGGAAGTGCAGCCCCGTGGTCGGTTCGTCCAGAATATAGAGGGTCTGGCCGGTGTCCCGCTTGGAGAGCTCCCGCGCCAGCTTGACCCGCTGCGCCTCGCCGCCAGAGAGCGTGGTGGCGGACTGACCGAGCCGGATGTAGGAGAGGCCCACGTCCATCAGGGTCTGCAGCTTGCGCGCCACCGCCGGCACCGGATCGAAGAAGGCACGGGCATCTTCCACCGTCATCTCGAGGATTTCGTGGATGTTCTTGCCCTTGTACTTCACCTCCAGGGTCTCGCGGTTGTAGCGCTTGCCCTTGCAGACGTCGCACGGCACGTAGACGTCCGGCAGGAAGTGCATCTCCACCTTGATGACCCCGTCCCCCTGGCACGCCTCGCAGCGTCCCCCCTTCACGTTGAAGGAGAAGCGGCCCGGCTGGTAGCCACGGGAACGCGCCTCCTGGGTGCCGGAGAGCAGCTCGCGGATCGGGGTGAACAGGCCGGTGTAGGTGGCCGGGTTGGAGCGCGGGGTGCGGCCGATGGGGCTCTGGTCGATATCCACCACCTTGTCCAGATGCTCCAGCCCCTCGACGCTGCGATAGGGCGCAGGCGTGGACTCGGTGGCCTTGTTCAGCTCGCGGTGGGCGATGCGGAACAGGGTGTCATTGATCAGGGTCGACTTGCCGGAACCGGAGACGCCGGTGACGCAGGTCATCACGCCGATGGGCAGATCCAGGTTGACGTTGCGCAGGTTGTTGCCGCTCGCCCCTTTCAATTTCAGCCACTTGCCGGTGAGCGGGGTGCGCTCGGCCGGGATGGCGATCTGCTTGCGCCCGGAGAGGTAGTCACCGGTCAGGGACTCGGGGTTCGCGATGATCTCCTCCGGCGTCCCCTGGGCGACGATGGCACCGCCGTGCACGCCAGCCCCCGGACCGATGTCGAGCACATGGTCGGCGAGGCGAATGGCATCCTCATCGTGCTCCACCACGATCACGGTGTTGCCGAGATCACGCAGGTGAGTCAGGGTCTTGAGCAGCCGCTCGTTGTCACGCTGATGCAGACCGATGGAGGGCTCGTCCAGCACGTACATGACCCCCACCAGGCCAGCCCCGATCTGGCTGGCCAGCCGGATCCGCTGCGCCTCGCCGCCGGAGAGGGTCTCGGCGCTGCGCGACAGGCTCAGATAGTTGAGGCCGACGTTCACCAGGAAGCCGAGCCGCTCGACGATCTCCTTGAGGATCTTGTCCGCTATCTGGGCACGCTGACCGGACAGGTTCAACCCTTCGAAGAAGGCCAGGGCATCGCCGATGGACTGCTCGGCGATGGCGGGCAGGTTGCGATTGTCCACGAAGACGTGGCGGGCTTCTTCCCGCAGTCGGCTGCCACCGCAACTGGTACAGGACTTGTTGGCGATGTATTTGGCCAGTTCTTCCCGCACCGCGTTGGATTCGGTCTCCCGGTAGCGGCGCTCCATGTTGTGCAGGATCCCCTCGAACGGGTGCTTGCGCACCACCACGTCGCCGCGGTCATTCATGTAGCGGAACTCGATCTCGGTGCGCCCGGAACCACGCAGGATCACCTCCTGGGTCTTGAGCGGCAGATCCTCCCAGGGGGTCTCCAGGTCGAACTTGTAGTGATCGGCCAGGGATTTGAGCATCTGGAAGTAGTAGAAGCTGCGTTTGTCCCAACCACGGATGGCGCCGCCGGCCAGGCTCTGGCCCGGATCATGGATGAGCTTGGCGGGATCGAAATACTGCTGCACCCCGAGACCGTCACAGGTGGGGCAGGCCCCCGCCGGGTTGTTGAAGGAGAAGATCCGGGGCTCCAGCTCCGACATGGAGTAACCGCACTCGGGGCAGGCGAAGTTGGCGGAGAAGGTCATGGGGGCAACCCCATCCTCCCCGTCCATCGGCACCACCAGCACGATGCCGCCGGAGAGAGTCAGCGCCGTTTCGAACGATTCGGCCAGGCGCAGCGCCAGGTCATCGCGCACCTTGAAGCGATCCACCACCACCTCGATGGTGTGCTTCTTGTGCAGCTCCAGGGCGGGAGGATCCGACAGATCGCACACTTCGCCGTCGATGCGGGCGCGGATGTAACCCTGGGCCGCCAGGTTCTCCAGCAGCTTGGTGTGCTCCCCCTTGCGGTTGCGCACCACGGGGGCCAGCAGCATCAGCTTGGCGCCTTCGGGCTGGGCCAGCACCTGATCCACCATCTGGCTGATGGTCTGGGCCGCGAGCGGAATGGCGTGGGTCGGGCAGCGTGGCTCGCCGACCCGGGCGAACAGCAGCCGCAGGTAGTCGTAAATCTCGGTGATGGTGCCGACGGTCGAGCGCGGGTTGTGGGAGGTGGACTTCTGCTCGATGGAGATGGCAGGCGACAGCCCCTCGATGTGGTCCACGTCCGGCTTCTCCATCAGGGAGAGGAACTGGCGGGCATAGGCGGAGAGCGATTCCACATAGCGGCGCTGCCCCTCGGCATAGAGGGTATCGAACGCCAGGGAGGATTTGCCCGAACCGGACAGGCCGGTGACCACGATCAGCTTGTCACGTGGCAGGATCAGGTTGATGTTCTTGAGGTTGTGGGTGCGGGCACCCCGGATCACGATTTTTTCCATCTTGTTGCGCGCTCGATACGGGAACCAGAGCGGGCCAGTATGGCATAGAGACTACTGGATGAATAGACAGTCTTTCCTTCCGTACCCCTTCCTCAGAGATACTCCTTGGCCCAGCTCACCGCCTGCAGCCGGTTCTTGACGTTCAGCTTCTTGAAGACGTTGTAGAGATGGGATTTGACGGTGTGTTCGCTCACGAACAGGCTGTCGGCGATCTCGGTGTTGGAGGCCCCCGTCATCAGGTGGCGCACGATCTCCTGCTCGCGGGCGGTCAGCAGCGTCTGCTGGCGCAGGGGTTGCCCGCTCCCCTTGCGGTAGTAGTCCACCAGGTCGCACAGCAGGTGGCGCGGGATCCAGTACTCCCCCTGCAACACCTTGCGGATGCCGAAGACCAGCCTGTCCAGCGTGTCCTGACGAAAGAAGAGCCCGCTGGTATGGGGCCACATCAGCAGCAGCTCTTTGTTGGTGCTGGTCGGGGCATTGAGCAACACGGCACTGGCCTCGCCAAAGCGCTGGCAGATGGCATTGCTCCACAGCTCCTGCTGGGTCGACTTGAGGTAGTCCAGATCGATCAGCAGCAAGGTTTTGGGGGCGCCCTCTGCAACGTCTGGCAGGTCATTCAGCTCCCCCACCAGCAAGATGGGCAGACCAAGCTCTTCACTGAGGTGACGCTGGAAACGGGAGGCTTGTGCGTTATTTTCGGTGATCAGCACCAGGAGGGAGTCGGGCGTCATCAAGAGAACTTCCTTGCACATTCGAGTCGGGGCTTTTTGGCAAGGAAGAGTACCAATCCCCCTCCCGGCTGCAGCATTAAAAAAGTATTAGACGCATCGGTGGCTCCTTTGAAGCCCAGCAATTTTCCAGCCAATACAATTGGCTAGCACGCCCCCCCCATTTGGGGGGTCAAGTAGTGCCGGTGCGCACCATAACAGCTCCGCCCTCTTCACGCAGCCTGCCCCAGCCGCCTCCCCTTGCTGGTGACACCTTACCTCGGGTAAGTTACTCAGGCTGTGGCGATCCATTGACGCCACAGTGGCAGGGAAGATGTGCGCTCATGCCCGCCAACTGGTACTATGGCGGCCAAACGCTGCGGCCGATCCATGACGCCTCTGCCGGCAAGCTCCGGCGCAGCCAGGACACTGAAGAGAGATGACACCCAGCCAGGGCGCGCATCTCGTTGCAAACAAACGCATTATTGAATGGGCCCAGGCATCTGGCCTGGCCGGTATACATAAGGGTGGAAGAGAGATTATGGCCAGTCGAGGCATCAACAAAGTCATTCTGATCGGTAACCTGGGGCAAGACCCGGAAGTGCGCTACATGCCGAGCGGCGGTGCCGTGACTAACATCACCCTGGCCACCTCCGATACCTGGCGCGACAAGCAGACCGGTGAGCAGAAAGAGCGCACCGAATGGCACCGTGTCGTCTTCATGGGCAAGCTGGCCGAAGTGGCCGGCGAGTACCTGAAGAAGGGCTCCCAGGTCTATGTGGAAGGCAAACTCCAGACCCGTAAATGGCAGGATCAGAGCGGCCAGGAGCGCTACACCACCGAGGTGCTGGTCGACAGCTTCACCGGTGTGATGCAGATGCTGGGTGGCCGTCCGCAGGGCGGTGGCCAGGGCATGGGCGGCCAGTCATCCCAGGGCAACTGGGGCCAGCCGCAACAGGCTGCACCGCAACAGAACATGCAACGTCCTGCTGCCCCGCAGCAGAACATGCAACCGCAAGGCGGTTACGGCCGTCCGGCCCAGCAGCCACAATCTGCCCCGCCGGTCTACAACGAACCGCCGATGGATTTCGACGACGATATTCCGTTCTGATCCCCTGCGGCAGGCCCTGATTCATCAGGGCCTTTTTTTACCTGTTTCTGACGCATTCACCTCCCCCGACGACCATGTTGCTGCCACTTTCCCCCGCTTTACGTCCCCTTCGTCCAGGCTTGTGGCTATCATCGAGACGATTTCTCCCTTCGGGAACCTGCATGAACCACTTGAGCCGTCTGCTGTGCCTCGCCCTGCTGATGTTCGGCGGCCACCTTGCTGCGGAGCCGCTGCGGGTGGGAGTCAGCTTTGCCATTCCTCCCTATGTCATCAGCCACGAAGACAGGGGCATTGAACTCGATCTCATGCGAGAGGCCTTCGCAGGCAGCCCCCATGAGCTGCAGGTCGTCTATCTTCCCCTGGAGCGCACCTTCAGGATGCTGGAGGAAGGCAAGCTGGACGCCATCATCAACGTCAAACCCGGCATGCTGGAAAGCGCCTACCTCTCACAGCCGGTGATCACCTTCCACAACCGGGTCTTCACCCTGGCGCCGACGGCAGTCCACACCATGAAGGATTTGCAGACCCTGCGAGTCAGTGCCTTCCAGCGTGCACGACAGATCCTGGGAACGACCTTCTCCGACATCGTCGACCAGAATCCCCGTTATGAAGAGGTGGCGAGGCAGGAGGGACAGGTACAGCGGCTCCTGCTCGGGCGCACCGATGCCGTGATCCTGGAACAACGGGTGTTCTACTACTATCTGGCGCAGTTGCTCGGGGATGACCAGGAGGGCGACCGCTATCCCAAGGACAGGGTCAGACAGCACGATCTCTTCCCCCCGACTCACTACCACTTCGCCTTTCGCGAGGCGGGCCACCGGCAATGGTTCGACAGACAGCTCGCCAAGATGAAGGCGGACGGGCGCTATGAGCGGATCTTTGCCGCCTATGGCACCACCTCTACTGCCGGAGACAAAAAAGCCAGCCCATGATGGACTGGCTTGATACCGGCTCCGGGGAGCCGCAGTGGATGGAGCGTTACTTCATCGCGCTGCCGTTTTTCAGCTCTGCTTTCTGACGTTTGGCTTCGCGTTTCTCTTTCAGTGACATCTGCGGTTTTTTCTTGGCATCTTTGCCGTGATGCTGTTCTTTGTTGCTCATCATCAGACTCCAAAAAGGTTACCTGGACAGTTGGAACGGGTGTTCCAGCATGTCAGCCGAATCGTGGATTTCAGTACGCCAACAGTGACGATCGGGGATCGCACTGGCCTCAGCATACCCCCAATCTTCCGCCGGGATCCAGCCTCCCGGCAGCGCCTGTCAGGCAGGCGTTCCCTTAGCGTGCTCCCCCGGAAATGACGACCGGGCGACACTTTTTGCATCCGGGGACGGATGGTCAGCCTGTCTCCGATGGATGTGTGTTAGGGTGGGCATTCAACGATCGCAGGAGCGCGTCATGAAGAAGCTGGAAATGAAGGATCTGACCGAGGCCGAGAAAGCCGAGATTGCCCTGCTGGTGCAAAAGGCCCAGGCCAATGCTGATCACACCCTGACCAACGGGGAGCGCAACAAGATCCGCGAAGCAGGACGCCAGAAGATCGCCGCCGATCGCGCCCAGGCCGCCAAGGCGGCTTCCGCACTGGCGCGGGAGAAAGCCAAGGAGCGAGCCAGTGCCCAAGTACTGCCCGACACCTTCAACTGGTCCGATTCCGTCAGCAACAAATACCGTGGCAGACGGTAACGGCAGCATGAATGCACGCAGAAGACTCTGCTGAAAAAAAGCGGCTGGCAGAGCGTGATGTCATTACGCTGAAAAGGGCAGCAGGAGGCGCCTGGCAGCAGACGCTCATCCGGATAAAACACCGATCCAGCCATCACCGTCAGAAATGAATACCAAGATAAAGATTGCCATGACGGGATGTGCGTGTTCTAATCGTTTTCGATGGTTCGGTAGTTCAGACCTGATTATGTTAGGCAGTCATCTTAAAGCAGTGATTTGTGCAGGCAGTTATCCCCGATAATTCTTGCCAGATAATTCTCCTTCTTTAGTGCTCCCCATACGTATTTCTGACGAAAAATCATGGATTGCCACCCTAATGGCGTTTCACTAATCACTATTCAAGGAAATTATCATGTCCAACAAAATGACTGGTACCGTAAAGTTCTTCAACGCCGAGAAAGGCTTCGGTTTCATCTCCCCGGCTGACGGCAGCAAAGACGTGTTCGTTCACTTCTCCGCCATCCAGTCCAACGGTTTCAAAACCCTGGAAGAAGGTCAGCGCGTTGAGTTCACCATCGAGCAAGGCCAGAAAGGCCCGGCTGCTGCCAACGTTACTGGCCTGTAATTCACGCCCGAGCCGCCTTCCGTTTATCGGCAGCGCCTCAGCAAGAATTGAAAAAACCCGCTTCGGCGGGTTTTTTGTTGCCCGTTTCCGGGTGGCCGACCTGTTGCCCTGCTTCCCTCTCGCCACGGGCAGCAAAAAGGGCACCCTGGTGGTGCCCCATTTCCTGGTCAGGTTCCTTACAGGGGCAGGCTGATCCGCGCCTCCAGCCCCCGCTCCTCGCGATTGTGAAGGCTGAGCTCACCGCCGTGCTGGTGCACCAGGGTGCGGGCGATGGCGAGCCCCAGTCCCACGCTGCCAGACTCGGTGTTGCGGGCTTCATCCAGGCGCACGAAGGGCTTGAACACCTCCTCCAACTGGCTCTCCGCAATCCCCGGTCCCTGATCGCGAACCAGGATCAGCAACTCGCCGTCACCACGCACCAGCGAGACCTCGGCCCCCCCTGCGTACTTGATGGCGTTGCCGATGAGGTTTTGCAGTACCCGGCGCAGAGTATTGGCCCGGCAGGCGTAGACCTGCTTGCCCTCGGCCAGGCAGGTGACGGGCTGGCCCATGTCGGCATAGTCGTCACACAGGCTCTCCAGCAGGCTGACCAGATCCAGCTCCCGGGTCGCCTCCTGCTGCCCCTCCTCCCGGGCAAAGCTCAGGGTCGCCGCCAGCATCTGCTCCATCTGCTGCAGGGTCTGCTGGAAGCGATCCTTGTCTTCCCCGTCCGCCAGAAACTCGCTGCGCAGCCGCAGGCTGGTGATGGGGGTGCGCAGGTCGTGGGAGATGGCGGCCAGCATCCGGGTTCTGTCCTGCACGAAGCGATCGAGCCGGGTGTGCATCCGGTTGAAGGCCTGGATGGACTCGCGGATCTCGGTGGGCCCCTCCTCGCGCAGGGGCTCGATGTCCTCACCACGCCCCAGCCTGTCGGCGTTGGCCGCCAGTTGCTTGAGGGGACGGGTCGCCCGGCGGAACAGCCAGATCATCAGGCCGATCACCAGGCTCGCCACCAGCAGCAGGTTGAGGGTGGTCTGCCAGGACCAGCTCGCCGTCTCCTTGTCCACCAGGGAGCTGAACTGGAGCCAGCCGCCGTTGGGCAGTTCGATGGAGCCGTAGAGCCGCATGTCCTGGGGCGGCGGCATGCCGTTGCGATCCTTCATCATGCGGTTGTGGTGCTGCCAGGCCCGGCTGCGCTGGATGTCCTGCTTCAGCTCGGCGCTGATCTCCACCGCCAGGGAGGATGGATAGCCGAGCTTGGCCCGCACCAGCTTCTCGAAGCGGGGGCTGCGGTTGTCCGGCTGCAACGGCTCGTCGGCCAGACGCAGCAGCAGGGTCTCGCTGCGGCTCGCCTTGAGGATCTCGTGATAGAGGGAAGGAGGAGAGAGGGAGAGCAGGCGCACCACGGAGATGATGCGCTGCATGGCGTTGCGGCTGTTGACGTAACCGAGGGCCTCCTCCCTGTCCGAGCGGTAGATCTGGATACTGAGCAGCTGGATCAGTACCAGCCCCGCCAGGGCCACCAGCACTATCTGGCCGGTCAACCCCTTGGGCTGCAGCCTGGCGAAGACGCGCTTGATCATGACGGCCTCACTCCTGGGTCACGTCGGCGGCGAACAGGTAACCGCCACCCCAGATGGTCTTGATGAGCTCGGGATTCTTGGGATCCCGCTCCAGCTTGCGCCGCAGTCGGCTCACCAGGGTATCGATGGCGCGATCGAAGGCCACCGCCTCCCGGCCACGGGCCAGATCCAGCAACTGATCCCGGCTCAGCACCCGCTGGGGCCGCTCCAGAAACACCTTGAGCAGATCGAACTCGGCGGTGGAGAGGCTCATCCCCACCCCCTCCTCGTCCACCAGCTCCCGGCGATTGACGTCGAGCAGCCAGCGATCGAAGCGCAGATCCCGGGTCAGGGTCTCCGGCACGGGCAGGCTCTCCGCCTGGGTACGGCGCATCACCGCCTTGATGCGGGCCAGCAGCTCCCGCGGGTTGAACGGCTTGGAGAGATAGTCGTCCGCCCCCATCTCCAGGCCGATGATGCGGTCCGTCTCCTCCCCCATGGCGGTAAGCATGATGATCGGCAGGCGGGATTTGACCCTGAGCTCGCGGCACAGGGTGAGGCCATCCTCCCCCGGCATCATCAGATCCAGCACCAGCAGGTCGAACTCCCGCTCATCCAGCAGCCGCTTCATCTCCTTGCCATCCCGGGCGCAACTGACGCGCATGCCATGCTGCTCCAGAAAGCGCTTGAGCAGATCGCGGATCTCGCTGTGGTCATCGACCACCAGAATATGAGGGCTGCCTTGGTTCATCATCATCTCTCCGTTATCGGGCTGGGGCGATTATACGAAAATCAACCGGGCGGGTTGTGTCAAAGTGTGCCAGCATGCCCCTGTGCCACACTCTGCTACAAAATAGGCTTCTACTGGCAAATTTCAGACACTTCCACGGTGTTTACTGGATACCAAGGCGAAAGAGCCTCTACCCGTACACATCCGACAGGAGTTACCCATGAAAAAGCTGACCAAGACCCTGCTGACCGCCACCCTGATCCTCGGCCTGCCGCTGGGCGCCTATGCCGCCAGCGAGGCGGTCTCCACCGCGCAACCGACCCAGGCCACGGCGACCGGTTGCCCCATGGACGGTACCGGCATGATGGGCGGCAAGCATCATGGCGGCCGCCACGACAAGATGGCCCGCATGAAGAACATGACCCCGGAACAGATCCAGGCCCATCTGCAACAGCGCTACGACAAGATTGAAGATCCGGCCAAGAAGGCGGAGTTCGTGAAGAACCTTGGTCTGCGTGCCGACGGCATGATCAAGCACGCCGAGGTGATGAAGCAGTTCGCAGAAGCAAATCAGTAAGTCGAAGTGATGAAGCAGTTCGCAGAAGCAAACCAGTAAATCGAAGTAATGAAGCCGTTTGCCGAAGCAGACCAGTAAGTCGAGATGATGAAGCAGTTCGCAGAAGCAAACCAGTAAGTCGACGTAATGAAGCGGTTTGCCGAAGCAGACCCGTGATCCGGCGGGGCCCTGCCCCGACACCGGCGAAAACGACAGGGTGGCGCAAGCCACCCTTTTTTTGTCTCCACCCCCCAGTTTTTTCACCTTTTCCTGCCTGGCCGCATCATGTTATGTGAGCGATAACAAACGTTTCACTTTCGAAATAAATCATAATGGTCCCTCACACAACAGACGCGGGCACGATCCCGGACACAGTGGACAGGAGTCGTTATGGGATGGAATCTGGGCACAATCAAGGGGCGCTATACCGCCGTTTTTCTGGGCTTCATGGCGCTGGTGTGCGCCCTGACGGTGATCGGCATCCAGATCTGGATCACCCCCGCCCTGCAAAAAGCGGGGGAGGAGAACGTGGCGCTGCGAGTCGGCGAGATAGCGACCGACATCCGTGACCAGCTCAACGGGGTGCAGACCCAGTCGCGCAGCATCACCCAGCTGGTGGCACAACTGCCGAGCGAGCAGATAGATGCCCAGCTCCCGGCCCTCATCGACCAGTACGGCAACGGCATGGTCTTCGGTGGCGGCATCTGGCCCCTGCCGGACAAGCGGGAGGCGGGACGCGCCAAGTTCAGCACCTTCTTCCACAGGGATGCGTCCAACGCCCTCATTCCCAACACCTACTGGAACTCGGCAGAGGCGCCCAACTATTTCGATCAGCCCTGGCACAAGGCCGGTCAGCAGGCGCCCCGTGGCGTCTGTGCCTGGGCCGCCGCCTACAAGGATGGCGCGAGCCAGCAGCCGAGAACCAACTGCGCCATGGGGATCTACCAGGATGGCGCCCTCTACGGGGTGTCGACCATAGACGTCACCCTGGGCTTCTTCAACGACCTGGTGGCCAAGAAAGAGCAGGAGATCGGCGGTCAGGTGATGATCATCGAGGCTGACGGCAAGATCCTGAGTCGCAACGCCCGTCTGACCGGGGATGTGGTGCTCGGCAACCTCTCCGCCCACGCCGACTATCCCTTCGCCCTCGCCATCAGCGGCCTGCTGGGCCAGGATGCGAGCAAGGGGCAGCTGCGCACCACCTTCCAGGATCAGGGTGAGGAACAGACCCTGCTGATGGAGGCCATCGAAGGGACCCCCTGGCTGCTGGCCGCCGCCCTGCCGACCCGCACCCTGACCCAGGACAGCCGGGATGTGCTCGCCACCCTGGCGAGCATCCAGCTCCCCCTGGCGGGGCTGCTGTTCGTGCTCATGGTGCTGGCCATCAGCCAGCTTGGCAGCCGCCTGCAGACCCTCAAGCTCAACATCGACGCCCTCAGCGCCGGCGACGCCGATCTGACCGCCCGCATCCAGGTCAAAGGGCATGACGAGCTGGACAACATCGCCCTGTCGGTCAACCGCTTCATCGCCTTCCTGCAACAGATGATGGTGCAGGTGACCGCCGCCACCGACCTCATCACCCGCGAGCTGGCACAGCTCGATCAGCAGACCGGGCAGGCCAGGCGGATCCTGGGAGAACACGCCAGCGAAACCGATCAGGTCGTCACCGCCCTCAACGAACTCAGCTCCACCGCCGACAGCGTTGCCCGCCACGCCAACGACTCCGCCAGCTTCACCGAGGCCGCCAACGGTCAGGCGGCCAGCTCCCGCAAGGTGGTGGGGTCAGCCTCCGCCAGCGTGATGGCCCTCATCGACGAGGTGGATCTCGCCGCCGCCAAGGTGCTGGAGATGCAGGAAGATGCCCAGCAGATCGGCAGCGTACTCGGGGTGATCGGCGGCATCGCCGCCCAGACCAACCTGCTGGCGCTCAACGCCGCCATCGAGGCGGCCCGGGCCGGTGAACAGGGCCGGGGCTTCGCGGTGGTGGCCGACGAGGTGCGTGCCCTCGCGGCACGCACCCAGAACAGCACCGCCGAAGTGGGCAGCATGTTGTCACGGCTCACCCAGGGGGTCGCCGAGGCCGTGGTCGCCATGGAGCAGACCAAGCGCAGTTGCCAGGCGGCGGCCGACACCACGGGGCAGGTCACCGGCGGGCTCGACACCATGGCCGACGCCGTGGTGCAGATCCACGATCTCAGCAGCCAGATCGCCACCGCTGCCGAGGAGCAGAGCCGGGTGACCGAGGAGATCAACCGCAACATGGTGAGCATTCGCGACATGCTGAACCTCCTGGTGGAGAACGGCGGCAACACGGAGCAAAGCGCCGCCACCCTGCTGGGGTCCAACCGCCAGTTGCTGGCCCTGGTACACCGCTTCAAGGTGTGAGCCTGAACACCAGACAGCAAAAAGGGGCCCGCGGGCCCCTTTTTCATTCACTTTGCCAGGACTCAGGCCTTGTTGGCCAGGTTCAGGGTCTTCACGGTCTCGCCTTCGAACTTGATGACCACGTTCTTCTGGGCCACTTCGGAGTCTTTCAGCAGGGACTTGGTGGTCTCGGCCAGCAGCGGGGAGGCCTTGTTCAGAGCGTCCAGGTCATAGGTCCACACTTCCAGACCGGCGTCGGTCTTGGTGCTGGCCGGGGCGCCCAGCTTGTCCTTGATGGCCTGCTTGTTGGAGCCGCCTTCCTTGATGTCCAGGGCCTTCTTGATCGCTTCGTTGGAAGCGGTGTCCATGGCGTTGCCAGCCATCTCTTTGGCGGTGCTGGTGACGCTGCTGGTCACGGTGTCGGTCAGGGAATCCATCAGGCCGGCGTGGGCAACCAGAGGCAGGGCGGTCAGGGCAATCAGCAAGGACTTTTTCATGAAGATACATCTCGCAAGAATGAAAAGAGCGCGCATGAAACCAGCGGGATGAATTGGAGTCAAGAAAATCCCTTGGTCAAGCCGTATTCGGGGGGGGGAAAAGCCCCGTAGCGGCTCCGACCAGTGCCCTTGTCAGCCGCTGAGCTGGTCCTTGCCCGCCAGCTTGGCCCGGTAGAGCGCCCTGTCGACCCGTGCCATCAGATGGGGCACCTGCTCGTCGGGGTCGGACTCCACCAACCCGAAACTCAAGGTCACGGGCTCGATCCCCTTGACCCTGGCATGGCTCAGGCGCTGCCTCAGTTTTTCGGCCACCACCCGGGCGTCGGGCAACCGGGTATTGGGAAGCACCAGCATGAACTCGTCCCCCCCCCAGCGGGCCAGCAGATCGATCTCGCGGATGCAGCCCCGGGTCAGCTGCACGATATCGATCAGGGTCTGGTCCCCCACCCCGTGGCCATGGCGATCGTTGATCTGCTTGAAGTCGTCCACGTCCATGGCGATCACGGCAAAGGGCTCCTTGAAGCGCTTGGCGCGCTCATGCTCCAGCCGCACCGCCTGCTCCAGCCGATAGCGGCTGGCCGCGCCGGTCAGGGAATCCGTCTCCGCCAGGCGGCGGTTCTCCTCCACCTGGAACTGCAATGCCTGGTTGAGCCGCTCCAGTTCGGCGGTACGCTGTGCCACCTGCTGCTCCAGGGTGCGGTTTTGCAGCTCCAGCCTGGCGTAGAGTTCCCGCTGGGCGTGGATGTTGCGGTGTGCCCCCACCATCCTGGCGACACTGCCGTCGGGGTTGCGTGCGACGATGCGGCCACAATCCGCCACCCAGAGGTAGTCACCGTTACGGCAACGGCAGCGGTATTCGGCCCGGTAGTCCGCCGCTCGCCCGCTCAGGCAGGCATCGAAGCTCTCCATGACCTGCGCCAGATCGTCCGGGTGGATCAGGTTCTCCCAGGTGAAGACGGTGTTGTCGAGGGAGTGGGGCTCATATCCCAGCATCTGATACCAGCCGGGATAGCGATGGACATAGCCGGTGTTGGCATTCCAGTCCCAGAGACCGTCGCTCACGACCTCCAGCATGCCGCTCATCACGGCCTCGTCGAGGGCCGGTAGCCTTGTCATCTCATTGTCATGCAGCATGAAAACCTTCCTTGTTCTGCTACTCGGCGCCACGGATCCGCTTGTTGACCTGGCGGGAAAACCGGGCCTGCCGGTCGAGCCTTCAAGGGGGCGACTGGCCTCGACACCCCGTCATGACGGGTTATCGGCCAAGTAGCCCTCTTGTTGAACAACAGTAGCAGCCCGCACACTTTCGAGTTTTGCGCGCCGTCACGCTCCCTTCCGTTCTTCTGCCGGCCAGATTGCACCACGGCGGTGCACACCTTTGGCGCAGCCCTGCCCATATTGGGCAAGCCTCGCTGACCAGGGTTGCGATTAATAAGTAAGTGCATGAATAAAAAGAAAAATACTTTTCTGGCGCAATATTTGCCTTTATCTGGGTGAACCACAAGGATTGGGGATATTGCATGAAATTAATCACCGCCATCATCAAGCCGTTCAAACTCGACGACGTGCGCGAAGCCATCGCCAACCTCGGCGTCGAGGGGCTGACGGTTTCCGAGGTCAAGGGGTTTGGCCGCCAGAAGGGGCACACCGAGCTGTACCGGGGTGCCGAATACCAGGTGGATTTCCTGCCCAAGGTAAAGCTGGAGATCGCCACCCTGGCCGACAACGTCGAGCAGATCATCGAAGCCATCAGCAAGGCTGCCCACACCGGCAAGATAGGTGACGGCAAGATCTTCGTTTATGACCTGCAGGCCGCCGTGCGCATCCGCACCGGCGAGACCGACGCAGACGCCCTTTGATACGACTGGAACTGAGGAATACGACATGGAAGAGTTGATCACATCCGTCAGCGAGCTGCGCTATGCACTCGACACCTTCTACCTGCTGATCTCCGGCGTGCTGGTCATGTGGATGGCCGCCGGGTTCGCCATGCTCGAAGCCGGCCTGGTCCGCGCCAAGAACACCACCGAGATCCTGACCAAGAACATCCTGCTCTATGCCATCGCCTGCATCATGTTCCTGCTGGTCGGCTACAACATCATGTACGTGGACAACAGCGCCGGCGGCTGGCTGCCGAGCTTTGGCAGCCTGATGGGCAGCCAGGCGGACGACGCGGGCCACTCCCTGCACGCCGACTTCTTCTTCCAGGTGGTGTTCGTCGCCACCGCCACCTCCATCATCTCAGGTGCGGTGGCAGAGCGGATGAAGCTCTGGTCCTTCCTGCTGTTCTGCGTGGTGATGACCGGCTTCATCTACCCCGTGGAAGGCTACTGGAGCTGGGGCGGCGGCTTCCTGAAGGAGGCGGGCTTCTCCGACTTCGCAGGCTCCGGCATCGTCCACATGGCGGGCGCTGCCGCTGCCCTGGCCGCCGTGCTGCTGCTCGGCCCCCGTCGCGGCAAATATGGCAAGCAAGGGGAGATCTACCCCATCCCCGGCTCCAACCTGCCGCTCGCGACCCTGGGCACCCTGATCCTCTGGATGGGCTGGTTCGGCTTCAACGGTGGCTCCCAACTGGCGCTCTCCAGCGCCGCTGATGCCACCGCCATCGGCACCGTGTTCGTCAACACCAACGCCGCCGCGGCCGCCGGTGTGGTCGGCGCCCTGCTGGTCAGCAAGCTCACCTGGGGCAAGGCGGATCTCACCATGATCCTCAACGGCGCCCTCGGCGGTCTGGTCGCCATCACCGCCGACCCGGCCTCCCCCAGCCCGCTGTTCGCCAGCCTGATCGGCGCCCTGGCCGGTGCCCTGGTGGTCTACGCCATCGTCGCCTTCGATCGCCTGAAGATCGATGATCCGGTCGGCGCCATCTCGGTACACGGCGTCTGCGGCCTGTTCGGCCTGATGGTGGTGCCTTTCTCCAACACGAGCGCCACCTTCGGTGCCCAGTTGCTGGGTGCTGCCACCATCTTCGGCTGGGTCTTTGTCGTCTCCCTCGTGGTCTGGAGCCTGCTCAAGGCCACCATGGGCCTGCGGGTCAGCGAAGAGGAAGAGATGATGGGTGTGGATGTCCACGAGTGCGGCATCGATGCCTACCCCGAGTTTGTCAGCGTCAAATCCAGCATCTGACGAGAGAGGTTGAGTGCGGGGCCGAAGGGAAACCTTCGGCCCCATTTTTTTTTGGCGGCTCAGCGCCCCGTGAAGGCAGGAGGGTTCGCCTGGCGGTAGTGGCTCGGTGCCAGCCCACCTCAAGCTGCTCAAGGGGGCCGAGGTCAAACACCTGGAGGCCCCCGCTGGACCGGCGACGGCTATTACGAAAGTACCTTCCTCGACCCGGAAGGCAACCGGCTGGAGCTGACCATCTAATCCCTGAGTGCTCCCCTCACCCTGCCCTCTCCCAACGGGAGAGGGGATAAAGCGGCACCGGGGATATGATCGCTCACCACACCGGTTCGGTTAACGGCAATACCATCAGCCACGTAGGTTCGATTAGCGAAGCGTAATCGGACGACGTGTTTTCTCCCTTCTCCCCTTGCGGGAGAAGGGTCGGGGATGAGGGGCGGAAAAAAGAGATTTCGCAGTAAACGTTGGGCTTCGCAGGCTCAGCCACAGCCTGCGTTACTGAGAAGAATCTGAAAGCATATGAAAATAAAACACATAAAATATTATCTAGGAAGTAGAGATGTGAAATAGAGATATAAAAATCATTTTCTCATAACATAGCCAAACAAGCAGAGCAATATTTAGTATAACTGGCGTCCAATAATCAAATGACCTCGGCTTACGAAAAAGGCAAGTAAAGTTAGACATAGCGATTATTAGATACATTGTAAATCTAATCTTCATTGATCTTATTCTATGGGATGAATATTGAATATAACCGGCTGATCTTTCATCATTGGATAGGTCATCTGAATTCTCATAAAACCCCCACATATCCTTTAATGATTTTACTATTGCTTTTGGTTGAGGTGAGGATGTTGGGCTTAATTTAATCCAACAGTGTTCCAATACAAATCCATCTAATTTAAACCCTATTATATATGCAATAAAACCTTGTTCCTCATACGATTTAATTCTCACGATATTATTCGATGCATCCATTTCCTCATCAATGACAATATAATTATCGTCGGTAAGTATTTTTGAAAATACCCATCGGGCAAGAAAATTGCCCACCCCCCAAGAGAACGACAATCGACATACTTCCGAGAATTGTTTCCCTGAGTTCAACACATAGCGATATGTTGCGTACAAAGTAAACATAATGTACGCAAATGTTAGGTTGCCAGGGGTTGATGCAACTACTTCCGGCAAACCTGGTATTGATATTTTCGCATCAATGAAGCTTATCCCCAACAAGTGATGAAGAAAACCGATGGAAAATATTATTAAAAGACCTCTTCTACTTTTCGTAAACTCATCATCAAATATTTCATTAATTAACATTACTCACCTTCTATTTATTCGTCTCGCCGATTAGCTAAGCACCACTGATAACTGTCATTCCATTCTATCGCTTCCCCCCAACCTCTCCGCCAATCCGGAATATCGCTCGGTCTTTTTCCGCACGGCCTGTGCCAGCAGGGCGCGATCGCCGTAGAGATCGAGGCGGGCCTTGGCGCGGGTGATGCCGGTGTAGACCAGCTCGCGGGTCAGCAGGGGGCTGGGGCTGTCGGGCAGCACCAGCACGGTATGGGCAAACTCCGAGCCCTGGGATTTGTGGATGGTCATGGCGTAGACGGTCTCGTGGGGGGGCAACCGGCTGGGCAGCAAAGCCCGCAGGGTACCGTCCGGCTGCTCGAACCACACCTTGAGGCGGCCGGTGTCATCGGGCAGACAGAGCCCCATGTCGCCGTTGTAGAGGCCGACCCCGTGGTCGTTGCGCACCACCATCACCGGGCGGCCCGCATACCAGTCGCCGTCACGCTGGATCAGCCCTGCCTTGGCGAGGGCCAGTTCGAGCCGCTCGTTGAGCCCCGTCACCCCGAAGGGGCCATCCCGCAGGGCGCAGAGGATCTGGAAGCCGTTGAACGCCTTGAACACCGCCGCCGGATCCTCTCCGGCCCGGGCCGCCTTGAGGTAGCTGCCGTAACCGGCGACCCCCTCGGCAATCAAGGCGTCGTAAGCCTCCCCCGCCCAGGGGTGCAGGCGGATGTCGCCAAATCCTGCGCCCCAGACCGCCTCCACCGCCGCCCCGTCGCCGCTGTTGCAGGCCCGCGCCAACTGGCCGATGCCAGAATGCTGGTCAAAGCGCCAGCTCTTGGAGAGCAAACAGAGGCTGTCGCGCACGCTGGCCCCCGCTGGCGTGCCTTGCAGGCGATAGCCGGTCTGGCGGGAGAGCCAGTGTGCCTGCGCGGGGCTGATGCCCTGTTCGATAAAGCTGCAGATATCCCCGAGCACGGCCCCCGCCTCCACCGAGGCGAGCTGATCCTTGTCGCCGAGCAGGATGAGGCGGGCGTGGCTCGGCAGCGCATCCAGCAGGCGCGCCATCATGGGCAGGTCCACCATGGAGGCCTCGTCCACCACCAGCAGGTCGAGGTGCAGCGGGTTGCCTCTGTGATGGCGGAACTGGCTGCGCCCCGGAATGACCCCAAGCAGCCGGTGCAGGGTGCCCGCCTCCGTGGGGATGGCCTCCACCCACTCGGGGGGCAGATCCAGGGCCTGCAGGGCAGCGCCGATACTCTCGGTCAGACGCGCCGCCGCCTTGCCGGTGGGGGCCACCAGCCGGATCGCCGGGGCCTTGCCCCCTTGCAGGCCGGTCTCCACCAGGATGGCGAGGAGCTTGGCCACCGTGGTGGTCTTGCCGGTGCCGGGGCCGCCGGAGATGACCGCGAAGGGGCGCGCCGCCGCCGTGGCCGCCGCCAGCTTCTGGCCGTTGCAGCAGAGCGCCTCGGGCACCAGGGTATCCAGCCGCTCCAGCTCGCTGGCCGCCTGGGCGCTTTTTAGCAGGGTCTCCACGGCCGGCCACTCCACCTCATGGGGGAAGACCAGATCCAGGTACTTCTCCACAAAGTGGCGGACGGAGAAATCCGGCGCGAGGCGGGCCTTGAGCAGGGCCCCGAACACCAGGCCGTAGTCGCGGGCAAAGAGGCGCGACAGGGCCGGGGCAATCTCCGGCCATTCGGCCCGTTCACTCAAGGCGCTCAGGTGGCGGGCCACCCCCAGCTCAAAGTCGTGGTAGCGGGTGAGGTAGAGGCGATCCCCCCAGAGCCGCAGGGGCCAGCGGGGGGGCTCTCCCTCCTCCTGTTCGCTCCCCACCAGGGGGCTGGCCGCAAAGAGGGCGGGCCAGCTCGCGGGATCCGCGAGATCCGCCAGCAGATCCCGGCTCTGATCCGGATCCAGCCCGAAGGGGCGCGAGGATCCCTGTCCGTCACCGCCCTGAGCGAGCATCGCCAGCGGCAGGCAGACATGGCCGCGCCCCAGCTCATGGCAGGCGAGCGCGGCCCCCAGCACCAGCTCGGGGCTGCCGCCAAGGTCGGCCACCAACCTGGCAAATTGCAGGTCAAGCTGGCGGATGCGCCCCGCCAGCGCCAAGGCTTTCAGCCGCTCTATCATGGTTTCGCCCTTCATCTCGCCCCTCATGCCTCTGCCTTGTTCGATTTTTCTAAACGATGATCGTCAGACGTCACACCTTTACTAAACAACTCGTCCAGCCCCAGCACCAGTTCCCGGCTGGGCCGGGCATGGAAAATGCCCCCCTGGGGCATGCCGCGCAGGAAGAGATAGAAGACCCCGCCAAAATGCCGGTCGAAATCGTAGCCCGGCAGCCGCAAGGCGAGCAGCCGGTGCAGGGCCAGCGAATAGAGCTGGTATTGCAGATCGTAGCGATGCTCCACCATGGCCCGCTCCAGGGCCGGGCGGCCGTAATCGGCGGGGCTCATGCCAAGGTGGTTCGATTTGTAGTCGAGCAGATACCAGCGCCCCTGCCACTCGAACACCAGGTCGATGAAGCCCTTGAGCATCCCCTGCACGGTGGCAAAACCGAGCGGCTTGCCGCCCCGCGACAGGGGGTCGTGCTGCTGGCAGAGTGCGGTGAGCGCCGGTGCCGTCACCCGCCCCATGGGCAGAAAAAACTCCAGCTCCACCTGTTTGCGCTCGGGGGCCAGATCCCGCAGCCGCACCGGATCCCCAAGGCCGGTCTCAAGGGGGGTATCCAGCACCGCCTCCACCTGCTGTTGCAGCACGGGGGCCCAGCCTTCGTCGAACCCCTCCTGGGTCAGCAGGGCGGCGATGTGCTGTGCCAGCGACTCGCCCTTCGCGTGCTCGAAGTCGATGGTCTCGAACAGGCTGTGGAGCAGGGTGCCGGGACGCGCCCCCTTGGGGAAGGTGAAGATGGAAGGAGCGGGCGCCTCCTCTTCCTGCACGGTGACGGCTGCCTCGGTGGCCACCTCGTCGTCGAAGCCGGGGTTGGCCAGCACCCCCTTGCCGTGGCCGTTGCCCTGGGCCGCGAGCCCGGAGTAGGAGCTGATCCACCAGTCCCGCTCAAGCTGCCCCTGGAACGTGCGCACGGTGGGCTCCCCCGGCTTCTCCGCCTCGGCGGGCAGCGGGGCCGGGCGGGTGAGCGAGGGCTCACCGACGGCCACCCCCGGCAGGGCCTGGGCCAGGTCGGTGAGGGCGGTCGCCAGTGTCCCGGCGTCCCCCTCCTCCCCCTTTTGCAGCAGGTAGCCGATGGCGGTGCGGTGCAGGTCGGTCTTCTCCGACTTGCCCGCCCCGGAGCGCACCGGCGCCAGCCCGAGCCAGGTGGCATAGACCCCCCGGGTCAGGGCCACGTAGAGCAGGCGCAAGTCTTCGGCGAGGCGCTCCTTGTCGGCCTCGGCCAGGGACTCTTCGGCGCCGGTGAGATCGAGCACGGTGCGATTGCCCGCCTCCCCCGTTTCGTGGAACAGGGGGGTGTCGGCGGCGCGGTGGCTGCAAATGAACGGCAGGAAGACCAGCGGGTACTCCAGCCCCTTGGATTTGTGGATGGTGACGATCTGCACCAGCTTGCGCTCGGATTCCAGGCGAAGTATCTGCTCCCCGTCCTGGCCGTTGGGCTGGCTCACCGCCTCCCCGAGCCAGCGCAGCAGGGCGTACTCCCCGTCCAGCTCGCCGCTCGCCTGTTGCAGCAGCTCGCCGAGATGGAGGAAGTTGGTCAGCCGCCGCTCCCCGTAGGGGCTCGCCAGCAGGGAGGCGGCGAGGTTGCGCCCGTGCATCAGGGCCCGCAGCATGGCCAGCACCCCGTGGCGATGCCAGACCGCGCGGTATCCCATGAACTCCTGCACCGCGCTCTCCCAGGCCCGCTCGTCCGAGGCCAGCGCGTCCAGGGCCCTGGCATCGAGATCGAACAGGCCGGTGGCGAGCGCCGCCCGCAGGCTTCGCTCATCGCTCGGGTTCTGGCAGGCGTGCAGGATCAGCAGGATCTCCCGCGCCTCCACCTGGGCCAGCACGCTCTCGCGGTTCGACAGATAGACGGAGGCGATGGCAAGGCGCGCCAGCTCCTGTTGCACCAGCTTGCCCTCGGCGCCGGTGCGCACCAGCACGGCGATATCCCCGGCCCTGACCGGCTCGCTGCCGAGCATCGCCTTGCCCTCCCGGGCCAGCGTGAGCAGGCGATGGATCTCCGCAGCCGTGGCGCGGGCCATCCTGCTCTGGTACTCCCCCTTGTTGAAGGTGGGCTGACCGGTGAGCTGCCAGCAGTGCAGCACGGGGGCGGTCTGCCCCTCGATCAGCAGCGCCCGGCTCTTGCCCTGCGCCTCCACCGGCAGGAAGGGGATGTCCGCCTCGTAGATGAAGGGATCCTTCGCCCGCTCGAACAGGCCGTTGACCGCCGCCACCAGGGCGCGGCTTGAGCGCCAGTTGCGCCCCAGGGTGTAGTGGGCGCTCACATTTCGCCGCGCCTGGATGTAGGTGAAGATGTCGGCGCCACGAAAGCCGTAGATGGCCTGCTTGGGGTCGCCGATCATCAGGAGCGCCGTGTCCTGGTGACCGCCGTAAAGCCGGTGGAAGATGCGGTACTGCTGGGGGTCGGTATCCTGGAATTCATCGATCATGGCGACCCGGTAGGTGGCGCGGATGCGCTCGCACAGCCGCTCCCCCAGGCCCGAGCCGAGCGCCCCGTCGAGATCCCGCAGCAGATCGTCGAAGGAGAGCTGATGGGCCTGGCGCTTGCTCTCCTGCATTCGGCTGCGCACCACCCTGGCCGCCCGCTGCAAGACGAGATCCCGGATGCCGGGTCGGCTCGCCAGCAGGGCGTCTATCTCGCCAAAGAGCGGCAGGGTGGGCACCGTTCCCCCCTTCTTGAGGTTCTCTTCCAGCGCCTGCTGGCCGAAGCGCTCCAGCTCCTTGGGGAGGACGTAGCCGCTGGTCTCGTCCTGCGCCCAGTCGCCAATCTTGGCAAGCCACCCCTCGTAGTTCTTACCGGTGTAACGGCTGATCTGCCCCTCGGTCTGGCGGCGGATCTCGTCCGTCTGCGCCAGCCACCCGGCTTTCACCGCCCCGATGCGGGCCATGGCGACGCTGTGCCGCGCCGCCAGGGTCTCGTCCCCCGCCACCGGGCGGATCTCCAGCTCGTCGTTGTCGAGCCAGCTCCCCATCTCCCGCAGCAGGGCGGCGGGGCTCGGCCAGAGCCTTCGCACCGCCCGGGCCAGGGGCTGATCCACCGGATAGAACTCGGCGCGCCAGTAGTCACTCACCGCCTGCAGCCGGAGCCGGCTGTCGTCGGTCAAAAATTCGGTTTCAAAGAGGGCGCCCGACTCGAAGGCGTTCTGCCTGAGCATCCGCTGGCAGAAGCCGTGGATGGTGAAAACCGCCGCCTCGTCCATCTGCCGCTCGGCGGCCAGCAGGCGACGGGCCGCCAGGTCGTGATCCTCCACCTCCTTGAGCAGCCCAGCTAACAATGGGTCTTTGTCTTCATCGACGACCTTACCTCGCATAAAGGCGAGACGCGCCTCGTGGATGCGGGCGCGGATCCGCCCCCTCAGTTCGGCGGTGGCCGCCTCGGTAAAGGTCACCACCAGGATCTCGGTCACCGACAGGGGCCGCTCGTGGGCACAGGGCTGACCGGCGTCTCCCCCCTCCTCGATTGCTTGTTCGATAACCGGGCCGTGGCCCAGCAAGAGGCGCAGATAGAGGCCCGCGATGGTATAGGTCTTGCCGGTCCCGGCGGAGGCCTCGATCAGCCGCTCGCCATAGAGGGGAAAACGCAGGGGATTGAGCGGGTTAGCCATTATTGCAACTCCTCCAGCGCCTGATGGAGCGGGGTCAGGTGTTCACGGGCCAGCCCCTGCAACTGGGCCAGCACCTCGTCATCGAGTTCCGGGAAGCAGCGGGCGACATAGACGTCCTGCCCCTCTCCCGTCACCATGTAGCCGCCGTTGAAGCGGGCAAGCGCCGCCTTGTCGGCCTCCTCCGGCTTTGCCGGATCCTTCTCGATCCCCTTGAGCCACTCCCAGGCGGTGCTCGGGAAGAAGGGCAGCGGCCGCTTCATCCCCTGGGTCCAGAGGGCTACCAGGGCCGCCAACCTGGGCCGCGCCTCGTCCGCCGCAAGCCTTGGCAGCCGCAGACTCTGTTTGGCATCGAACAGCAGGGTGTCGCCGGGAGCGCTGCTCAATGAGAGGCAAAGGTGCTGGATCCAGGCCAGCAGCAGATCTTTGCCGTTGAAGCTGCCGGGTTTGACCACCAGCGCTCGTCCCTTCTGGGTGTCTATCCAGCCCTGAAGCTGCCCCTGGGCCAGGGCGATGTCGATCTCCACCGCCTGTTTGTCTGCCTCATTGGCCGCCACCCAGGGACGCAGCCGCGCCGCCAGCTTGCCCATCTCGCCGTCCAGATCCTCCAGCAGCAGGCTGCCGAACCAGCCTTGCGGCAGCAGGCCGGTCAGCTGCAACCGTTCGCGCCGTATTTCACTGTCCCCCTCGGTCAGATGGGCGTCCAGCAGCAGCGCCTTGAGCTGGTAGTGCTGCAGGCCGTCCAGCTCGAAGGGCTCGCTGTCTTCGATGGCCGCCTCCTCCAGCTCGAACCACACCTTGAGACGGCGATTGAGGAAGTAACGGGCGGGTTGGCGATAGAAGCGCAGCAGTTCCGCCAGCTCCAGCCCCTGCTCCCTGCCCCATTCGGGAGGCAGCGGCAGCTCGCCGCTCTGGAAGTTGGCGGCCCCCCGCTCCGGGCTCAGGGCCGGCAGCCAGTCGGCGGCATAGGTGAAGAGGCCGGAGCCGGGCTCGGGGTGGAAGTAGGCCGGGCTGTAGGGGGTGAGCGGATGCCGGGTGATGAGGTGCGCCAGCAGTCTGCGCCCCGAGCTCTCGTCGTCGAGCTCCTCGTCCCCCGCCAACACGAAGCCCTGGCGCACATAGTCGATGAGCTCCGCCAGCAGCACAGAGGGCACCTTCTCGCTGTTGTCCTGGGCGCTGAACCCCTGATAGCTGATGTAGAGCCCCTGCTGGGCGCTGAGCAGCGCCTCGAGGAAGAGGTAGCGGTCGTCATCCCGGCGGGATCTGTCCCCGCGCCGACCGGCCACCGCCATCAGATCGAAGCCCATGGGGGGCAGGGTGCGCGGGTAGACGCCGTCGTTCATGCCGAGCAGGCAGACCTGACGGAAGGGGATGGAGCGCATCGGCATCAGGGTGCAGAAGTTGACCTGACCGGCGAGGAAACGCTGGCTGGAGCGGGACTCCCCCAACACGCTGCCGAGGTAGTCCTGCAACAGGTCGGCACTGATGGCCTGCTCGAAGCGGGCCTCGCCGAGCTGGGCCTGCCAGTCGGTGAGCTGGCTGCGGATCAGCTGGAGCTGGCGCTCCTCATCCTCGTCGGCCAGATAGAAGCGATCCAGCAGCGCGTTGAGGCAGGCGTGCCACTCGGGCAGCGGCTGCGCCTGTTGCAGCCGGGGCAAAAACTCGGCCAACGAGTCGACAAACCAGGCGAGCTTGCCCAGCGCCAGCCCCTGCTGCCCCTCGATGTCCGCATAGGGCAGGATCCCGGCCACCGGTTCCCCGTCCCCCATGGCGAAGCCGAGCAGCATGCGGCGCAGGCCGAACAGCCAGCTGTTGCCGGACAGACGCGGCAGATCGAAGCGCTCCGGGTAGCCGTCGTCCAGCCCCCAGCGGATGCCGGTCTCCTGCACCCAGCGCCGCAGCTGGTTGAACTCGTCGTCGTCCAGCTCGAAGCGGCGCAGCACGGCGGGCACCTCGAGAATGGCGAGCAGCTCCCCCGCCCCGAAGCGGGCGTTCGGCAGCCTGAGCAGGGCAAGGAAGCTCTGCAGCAGCGGGCTCTCCTGGCTCGCCGCCCGGTCGGAGATCGCGAAGGGGATCCGGCCGCGGGCGCCGCCGCTTTCCTTGCCAAAGACGGCCTGGATGTAGGGGCCGTAGCTGTTCACGTCCGGCATCATCACCACCACGTCCTTGGGGGTGAGGGTGGGATCCTGCTCGAACAGCGCCAGCAGGCGGTCGTGCAGCACCTCGAGCTCCCGCATGGGGCCGTGGCAGGCGTGGATCTGCAGGGAGCCGTCATCCAGGCTGACGGGGCTCTTGTGGTGGCTGGCATCGAGGCTGAACTCGCCTGCCCCCCGTTCGGCCAGCTCCAGCACGTCCTTCTGGATGGCGCGCAGCAAGTTGGTGTCATCGATATCGACGAAGGCGTCTATTTGAGGCACCTCCAATTCCATCAGCTGGTGCAGGTAGTCGCGCCCCAGCTTGCCCATGGAGGCGAGCAGCGGGTTGGCGGGGCCCTGCAGGGTCTCGAGATCCGTGCCGGGCTTGAGCCTGTTTTCCAGCCGCGCCAGGGTCTTTCTGTCCAGCAGATCCCCCCAGTAGTAGCGGCAGGGGTTGGTCACAAACAGGTGCACCTCCACCTCGGCGCGGCTGCCGAGGGCCAGCAGGGCCTCCACGTAGCGCGGCGGCAGGGCCGAGATGCCGAACACGAACACCCGTCGGGGCAGCTTGCCCGGCAGTTCGGCGCTGCGCGCCAACTCGTGGATAAACTCCTCGTAGAGGTTGGCGCGGTGGTAGCCACTCGGGGAGAGCGCCAGGGTGCGGGCCACCAGCTCGCGCCACAACTCGGGCTGCCAATCCTGGCCGCTGACCCCGGCCAATTCGAGCCCCAGCCCTTCCCCCTGTTCCCAGCGGGCGATCCAGTCCGGCCGGTAGACCAGATACTGGTCGAACAGATCCGCCACCTTCTGGCAGAGCTGCCAGAGGCGCACCTGTTCCGGCGCCTCCCCGTCACTGCCCCCCAGATAGGCCGCGAGGGGCGCAAAGGCGGGTCTGCCGAGCAGGGTGGGCAGAATGGTCATCAGGTGCCAGCTCATGGCTCCCTTGTTGTAGGGGCTCTGGCGCGGCACGTCCGCCAGCACCCGGGTGAACATCTCCCAGATGAAACTCGCGGGCAGGGGAAAGTCGATGTTGGCGGCGATGCCGAACGCCTTGGCCAGCTCCAGCTTGAGCCACTGGGCCATGCCGGGACTCTGCACCAGGATCTGCTCCCGATCGAAGGGGTGGGAGAGCGGAGCCTGCCGGATGCGGCTCACCAGCAGCTCCTTGAGCAGATCCAGCTGATTGGAGTGGTAGAGGGTAAACATGGACGACTCCCGCCAATTTCATGAAGAGGGGGTGCGCGGGGGGACACTCTCTGGCATTCCCGTCACGGCACGCGAATCGGGATTGTCAGGGATCGGGGGATAAGATGCAAAAGGCACTTGTGGCGTCCGGACTGCGCGCCGTCACACCGATGACATCCCCGGGAAGCGGGCACAAAAAAGCCGGTGCGGGGCACCGGCCAAAAGGCGTTGGAAAACTTGAAACGTCAGGGTATTACCAGTGCTTGCCGAGGCGGGCATCCAGGCTGAAAGCCCCTGCACCGGCCGCCGCCAGGGCCAGGAAACCACCGGCCACGGAGACGTTCTTCATGAACATCAGCATCTGCATCTGCTCGGCAGGCTGATAGTGGAAGATGAAGGCGGCCATCAGGGTGAAACCGGCCAGCAGCACGGAGAGGCTGCGGGTAAACAGGCCCAGCATGATGGCAAGACCGCCACCCAGCTCCAGCAGGATCACCAGGGGCAGCATGAACCCGGGCACGCCCATGGCTTCCATGTAACCCTGGGTACCGGCGTAACCGCCGATCTTGCCCCAGCCAGCCATCACGAACATCAGCGCCAGCAGTACACGACCCACCAGCAGTGCCACATCTTTCATCTTGTCCATCGTCATATTCCTTTGCTTACCATCATGGTATTTACAGTGTAAAAGCTAATTGTTAACTCATTCATTTCGCCAAGATTTTTCTATCAAGGCAGGTCAAACAGCAGGGCTTCACTCCCCCTGGAGGCGATGAGCACCCAGCTCGACTCGTCGCGGCTGAGCAGCCCGTCGCCGGGTCGGGCAGCCAGACCGTTGCCGGTCAGCTCCCCTGAAATCATGTGCAGGTAACCATGACGCCCTTGCAATGCCCACTCGAGGGTCTCCCCTTCGGCAAGCTGCAGCCGCCATACGCGGGCCTGCTGGCGGATCCTGAAGGATCCCGCCTCGCCGTCCGGTGACGCCACCAGCGTCATCCCGGGCTTGTTTTCAATCTTCTTCTGCTGATAACCCGGGGTCGTGCCGTGTTCATTCGGCTCGATCCAGATTTGCAACAGGGAGAGCGGCTCGGTCTGCGAGGGGTTGTACTCGCTGTGCCGGATGCCGGACCCTGCGCTCATCAGCTGGAAATCCCCCGCCGGGATCTGCTCGGCGTGGCCGAGGCTGTCCTTGTGCTCTATGGTGCCTTGCAGCACGCAGGTGAGGATCTCCATGTTGGCGTGAGGGTGGGTCGCGAAACCGCCACCCGGCGCCACCCGATCCTGATTGATGACCCGCAGGGCAGAGTGTCCCATCCATTCCGGGTCATAGTAGTGACCGAAGGAGAAGCTGTGACGGGCATCCAGCCAGCCAAAGTTGGCCTTGCCCCGTGCTTCTGCGGCTCTCAATTTCATCATGGTGTGCTCCTCACTGACCAAGTTGGTTCATTAACGCTGGCGACCGTCACCCAGACCGAAGGGGATGCGGTAGCTGCTGCTTTCGTTGCCCAGGCTCACCGTCAGCTTGCCCTGGGTACGGCTCGGGATGGCGACCTGCTGGGTGCCCATCAGGTTGGCGTGGACGGAAGCCAGCAGATCACCGGACTCGTCGCGCACCTCCAGCATGGGGTTGGCCTTGCCGTCCATCGCGGCGGTGGCGCTCCAGTTGACGAACAGCACGCCCGGGGCGGCATTGAAGTCAGCGGGAACGGAAGCCTGGGCGGCACCTGCGGTCATCAGGCCTGCAACGGCCAGCATCTTGATTACGTTTTTCATGTTCATTCACTCTCTTGGGTTTTATGTCATTGCCAAGGCCCCTTGGGCCCGAATCAATGCATCCATGCAAGAGATCATTCAAATACTATGTTGTTCTTTTGCTGACATCAGACATCGTGTTTGGGGATGTCTCAGCCCGGAACTACCTTTTATTTGGCTGCCAGGCGTTCCTGCCTAAGCGTTGATTGAATATTAAAGTGACTTCCCCTAAGTTGTTAGCGAGATAATCTGGTAAACACATTCAAAAAAATTGAAGGTTTGATATGGCCAAGGAATCGAACAAGGAGCGGGCGTTGACCCTGGAGGCGATCCGGGTGCTGGACGCCATCGACCGTCGTGGCAGCTTCGCGGCGGCGGCCGACGAGTTGGGCAAGGTGCCTTCGGCGCTGAGCTACACGGTACAAAAGCTGGAAGACGAGCTGGACGCCATGCTGTTCGACCGCAGCGGCCACAGGACCAAGTTCACCCCGGCGGGCCGCATGCTGCTGGAGCGGGGCCGGGTGCTGCTGGAGGCGGCCGAGCACCTGGTGGGGGAGACCCGGGCCCTCTCCCGTGGCTGGGAGACCGACATCACCATCGCCGTCGATGCCTTGATGCCGGTACAGGCTCTCTACCCCCTGGTGGATCGGCTGGCAGAACAGACCGATACCCGGCTGAGGTTTCGCGCCGAGGTGCTGGCGGGCAGTTGGGAGTGCCTGGAGGATGGTCGCGCCGACCTGTTCATCTCCTCCCTCAATGCCGATATCGCCATGACCGGCATCAAGCACCAGGTGCTCAGGGAGGAGGTGATGCTCTACGTCGCCCACCCCGATCACCCCCTGCATCAGGAACCCGAGCCCCTGGCGGACGAGACCCTGCGCCGCTATCGCGCCATCGCGGTGGCCGACACGGCGCTGCGCAAGCCGGTGCTCACCTACCGCCTGCTCGACAAGCAGCCGCGCCTGACCGTCAGCACCATGGGGGAGAAGCGGGACGCCCTGCTGGCGGGGCTCGGCATCGGCACCATGCCGCAACGCTGGATTGAAGAGGACATCAAGGCGGGCAGACTCAAGGTGATCAGTCCCGAATATCGCCACCAGATCCAGGTCGTGCTGGCCTGGCGGCGAGACACCATGGGCAAGGCCAAGAGCTGGCTGGTGCGGGAGATCCCCAAGCTGTTTGCCGGTCAGGGGGAATAAAGGACTGCCTTCCGGGGTCGGTGGCGCAGGAAGTACCAAAACTGCGCCCCATTCTTGACGACGGGCTCAGATTCGGAGAAAAGAAAAAAAGCGGACCTCTTGCGAGTTCCGCTCAATGCCAGGAAAGAATAAAACCTTGCGGTTAAAAAAACCCTTAAATTGGAAGCAAACAATCGTTTTCTCAACCAGGAAGGTATTGAATCCGATTCGTGTTGAATTATGTGCGATGTAATATGCATCACCAGCAAAATGTTGAAAGGTTGAAGGATATGCACCACCGAGTGTCATTTTCTGCCACCTTGCACCACAACTGGTCAGGCCATTTCCGCCATTATCACCGGGTTACCCTCCTCTGGTTTTTCTAGGTGTCAAAATTTGAGCCCGATACAGACAAACCACTCAATTTCTGACACGACTAAAAATGCAGATAAAGGAATAGTTGCATGACCTACAGCCAGACACTGGCCAATCACATCCTCGACACCCTGAAGAAAACCCTGACCGACAAGGGGATCCGCTATCAGACCCTGGCAGAAGCCATGGGGGTTTCCATCGCCACCGTGAAGCGCATGATGAACAAGCCCTCCCTGCCGTTCGACACTCTGCTGGAGATCTGCCATCTGGTGGGACTCTCCTTCGAAGAGCTGCTGGACCGGACCCAGGATGCCCAGAGCCGCCGGGCCGTCTTTACCCAGGAGCAGGACGAGGCGTTTCACAAGGAGCCGGGGCTCTATGCCTTCCTCGCCAACATCTTCTGGCGCGACAAGACCCTTATCGATCTCAAGCGGGAGTACGGCCTGACCGATGCCTCCTGCTACCTCTATCTGCGCAAGCTGGAGAAGCTCGGCATCCTGCAGCTTGGCATCGACAACAGCTACCACTTCCTCATCAGCGAGCGCATCAGCTTCGAGCAGCACAGCCGCTTCGCCCGCCAGCAGGCGCGCCAGGCCATGTCGGTGCTGGGGGACTATCTGGTGGAGAACATGCACAGGCCCAACAACTACATGGCGCTGTGCCAGCTCCATCTGGGGGAAAGCGAGGCCATGGCACTGATCGATCGCATGAAGGAGTACTGGCATCAGGAGCTCAAGCTCAACCGCCCCGCCATCGGCCAGCGGGAGGGCAGCAAGACCTACACCATGTCCCTGCAACTGGCGGACTGCGGCTACCAGAGCTTCGACGATCTGATCCCCAACATCGACAACTGATCCCGGTGGATCCTGCGGGATCCGCCATGTCAGTGCTAGAACGCCGCTACTCTGCCAGTTGCACCTGCCGCGCGCCGGTGGCGAGCGGTTGCAGTGCCCGGGTATCCAGGCAGATGCGGATGGCGTCCGGTCGCCAGTGCTCGATGTCGCAATCCACCAGCTTCCCCTCCTCGTCATGATTGACCCGCACCAAGCGCAGCACGGCGCTCCCCTGGGCCAGGTTGAGGGCGCGGGCTATCTCTCCCCGGGCCGCCGACGGGGTGATCTCGAGGCTCGCCCAGCCCTGGCCTATGCCATAGCGCTGCCGGTAAAGCTCGGTGAGGGAGCTGGCCAGAGGAGCGCTGGCGATGCCGGGGAAACGGCTCGCCAGCAGGTGATGGCTGACGTGCAGCACAGGGCGACCGTCGATCAGCCGCTGGCGGCGGATCTCGTAGAGCGGCGTAAAGGGTTCCAGACCCATCCAGCGGCACAGTTCACTGCTGGCAAGCTGGTTGCCATGGGCCAGCACCCGGGTCTCGGCGGTGCGCTGCTGCTCGCCAATCCACTGGTGAAAGTGGGTGTGGATGGCGGGATCGTAGGTGAGGCGAGGCGGCGCCACGAACCAGCCGCGCCGCTCGGCCCGGTAGATGAGGCCGTCCGCCTCGAGGCTGGAGAGTGCCTCCTTGATGGTGATGCGGGTGGTGGCGAAGCGCTCGCTCAGCGCCCGTTCGGCGGGCAGCTGCTGCCCCGCCGCCAGGTGTCCGCTGCCGATATAGCGGCGCAGGGTCCGGCAAATCTGTTCGCACTTGGAGGGTGTGCGGCCATCGGCCATCCCCTGTTCACTCAATCGCTCTGTCACTGTCACATCCCTGTCGGTCATTCGGGTTTGCACACCACTGGAGTAGACCAGAGGTTGTCGACCCCGAGTTGTAACCGCCCCTGATGACAGCGCCATGACAGGGCGATTGTCACGAAACTGCCATCAAAGCGCCCCGCCACCGTCATATTTCCCCTCTAGCATCCCTCTCGAACCTTAACTGACCTAGTCCAGAGGGATGGGATGATGAAAAGCGTGATCGCAAGTGCACTGGCCCTGGTGGCCATCAGTCAACCGCTGTTTGCCGCCGAGAACATCGCGGATCTCGAAAAAGCCGCCCGCGGTGAAGGCCAGCTCCAGAGCGTCGGCATGCCGGACAGCTGGGCCAACTGGAAGGATACCTGGCAGCAGCTCGGCAGCATCTACGGCATCAAGCATCAGGATACCGACATGAGCTCCGCCCAGGAGATCGCCAAGTTCGCCGCCGAGAAGGCCAATGCCACCGCCGACATCGGTGACGTGGGCGGCGCCTTCGGCCCGGTGGCGGTCAAGCAGGGGGTCACCCAGCCCTACAAACCCTCCACCTGGGCCGACATTCCCAACTGGGCCAAGGATGCGGACGGCCACTGGATGCTGGCCTATACCGGCACCATCGCCTTCCTGATCAACAAGGATCTGGTCAAGGCCGCCCCCACCAGCTGGCAATCCCTGCTGGGTGGCGACTACAAGGTGACCCTGGGTGACGTGGGCGTCGCCTCCCAGGCCAACAACGGCGTGCTGGCGGCGGCCTATGCCACCGGCGGCAGCGAGAAAAATCTGAAACCCGCCCTGGATCTGTTCGGCAAGCTGGCCAAGCAGGGCCGTCTGTCGCTGAACGACCCGACCATCGCCAACATCGAGAAAGGCGAAGTGGAAGTGGGGGTGCTGTGGGACTTCAACGCCCTCAACTACCGCGACCAGATCGACCCCAAGAAGTTTGATGTGGTGATCCCGAGCGACGGCTCCGTCATCGCCGGCTACACCACCATCATCAACAAGTGGGCCAAGAACCCCAACGCCGCCAAGCTGGCGCGGGAATACATCCTCTCCGATGCAGGTCAAATCAACCTGGCCCGTGGCTACGCCCGCCCCATCCGCAGCAACGTGACCCTGCCGGATGACGTGAAAGCCAAGCTGCTGCCGGCCGAGCAGTATGCCAATGCCAAGCCGGTGCAGGATCACGCCGCCTGGGAGCAGAGCTCCAAGGCCCTGCCGCGCCAGTGGCAGGAAACCGTCATGATCAACATGCAGTAAGGAGTGGCCAGTGCAACACAAGGTGATAGTGGTACTTGTGGATGGCCTGGCAGCAGAGGTAGCCCATTGCATGGGCTACCTCTGTGGCATGGTGGAGGCAGAGCGCGGCCTGCATACGACCCTGAGTGCCGCCCTGCCCTCCCTCTCCCGCCCTCTCTACGAGTGCATCCTGACCGGCGTGCCGCCGGTGGCGAGCGGCATCACCCACAACGGGGTGACGCGCCTGAGCCAACACGACTCCATCTTCCATCTGGCCCGGGCCGCGGGTAAACGCACCGCTGCGGCGGCCTACCACTGGGTGAGCGAGCTCTACAACCAGAGCCCCTGGCTGGCGGTCCGCGATCGCTTTACTCACGATGAACAGTTGCCCATCCAGCACGGCTGCTTCTACTGGGATGACGGCTACCCCGACAGCCACCTGCTGATGGACGGCGAGTGGCTGCGCAGCCAGTACGACCCCGATTTCCTGCTGATCCACCCCATGGGGGTGGACGATGCGGGCCACCAGTTCGGCCTCCATTCCCGCCAGTACCGCAATCAGGCGCGCCGCATGGACAGCCTCTTGGCCGAGCTGCTGCCCCAGTGGCTGGCGGAGGGGTATCAGGTGGTGATCACCTCGGATCACGGCATGAACAACGATCTCAGCCATGGCGGCACCCTGGCCGAGGAGCGCACCGTGCCGCTCTGGCTGTTTGGCGATGCCTTCGTCGAGCGCTGGCCGGATGGGGTGGCGATCGCCCAGACCCAGCTCTGCGCCCTGATGGCGGATCTGTTGGGAGTTCCCCACGACAAGCCGGCAGCCCCCCCGCTGCTCAAGGCGGCCTTTATGCGCGAGGTGCACTGATGATGCCTGCCACCACCGAGATCCTCGCGGATCAACAGGTGAAGCCACGCCGGGTGCGCCGCCACTGGCTGCCCGTGCTGGTGCTGCTGCCCTTTGTCCTCTTGATGATCCTGTTCCAGCTCGCCCCCATGGTGTGGGTGCTGGTGGGCAGCGTCCAGACCCCTGATGGCTGGGGTTTCGACCACTACCGGGAGATTTTGAGCTCCCCCTTCTACCTGCAATCCTTCGGCAACTCGTTGCGCATCGCCGGCATCGCCAGCCTGGCGGGGCTCGCCATCGGCACCCTCGGGGCCGCGGCGCTGCGCCACAGCGGCGAGCGGGTCAAGCGGGTGCTGCTGGCCTTCGTCACCATGACGGGCAACTTCAGCGGCGTGCCGCTGGCGTTCGCCTTCATCATCGTGCTCGGCATCAATGGTGCAGTGACCCTGCTGCTCAAATCCTGGGGCCTCATCGATGGCTTCAACCTCTACTCGGGCAGCGGCCTTATCCTGATTTACACCTACTTCCAGATCCCCCTCGCCCTGCTGCTGCTCTACCCGGCATTCGACGCCCTGCAGGATGAGTGGCCCCAGGCCGCCGCCCTGCTTGGCGCCAGCAAGGGCCAGTATGTGTGGCACGTGGCGCTGCCGGTTCTGACGCCCGCCTTGCTCGGCACCCTGATCATCCTGTTTGCCAACGCGGTGGGAGCCTATGCCTCCGCCTACGCCCTCACCACCGGCAACTTCAACCTGGTGACCATCCGGGTGGCCAGTCTGGTCTCCGGCGACATCTTCCTCGAGCCGAATCTCGCGGCGGCGCTGGCGGTGATCCTGATGGTGCTGCTGGGGGTGGTGACAGCCGCCAACCAGTGGCTGCTGAAAAAGAGCTATGTGAACAAGGGGCAATCCCATGCATGATTTGACGCCGCGCTGGCCCAGATGGGTGCTGGGGGCGCTGGTCGCCACCCTGCTGCTGCCGCTGCTGGCTACCTTTCTCTACTCCATCTCCACCCGCTGGGGGGCGACCCTGCTGCCGGATGGCTTCACCCTCGACTGGTATCTCAAGCTGTGGGGCGATCCGCGCTTTCTGGCGGCCTTTGGCCGCAGCCTCCTGGTCTGCTTCGCCACCCTGTTGCTGGGGACCCTGGTGCTGGTGCCTACCGTGCTGGTGGTGGCCTACTACTTCCCCAGGCTGGATCCCTGGATGAACCTCTTGATCCTGCTCCCCTTCGCGGTGCCGCCCGTGGTCTCGTCGGTGGGGCTGCTGCAGATCTACGCTGACGGCGTGCTGCCCATCATCGGCACGCCGTGGATCCTGATCGGGACCTGGTTCACCGTGGTGCTCCCCTTCATGTACCGGGCGCTGGCCAACAGCCTGCAAGGGGTGCCGCTCAAGGATCTGATGGATGCCGCCCATCTGCTGGGGGCGAGCAGTGCCCGCGCCTTCCTGCTGGTGGTGATCCCCTGCCTGCGCAAGGGGCTGCTGGCGGCACTGTTTCTCTCGCTCTCCTTCCTGCTCGGCGAGTTCGTGTTTGCCAACATGCTGGTGGGCACCCGTTACGAAACCCTGCAGGTCTACCTCTACAACATGCGTGCCACCTCGGGCCACTTCACCAGCGCACTGGTGATGAGCTACTTCCTGCTGACCCTGCTGCTCACCTGGGCAGCCAACAGATTTCATCGGTGAATCAACATGTTCCATCTAGAAGTGAATCAACTGCACAAATCCTACGGTGACACCAAGGTGTTCGAGGGGATTGAATTCGGCATCCGCAAGGGGGAGCTGGTGACCCTGCTCGGCCCCTCCGGCTGCGGCAAATCCACCCTGCTGCGGGCGCTGGCCGGGCTCACCCCGGTGGATGGCGGTCAGGTGCGGGTAGCCGGTGAGGAGATCACCTGGCAGGCACCCCAGAAGCGGGGCATCGGCATGGTGTTCCAGAGCTATGCGCTCTTCCCCAACATGACGGTGTGGGACAACGTCGCCTTCGGCCTCAAGATGAAGCCCCAGCCGGGGCGGGATCTCGCCGCCAGCGTGCAGGAGGCGCTAGAGCTGGTGGAGCTGACTGGCTTCGAGCGCCGCTATCCGGCCGAGCTCTCCGGCGGCCAGCGCCAGCGGGTGGCCCTGGCCCGGGCTCTGGTGGTGCAACCGCGGATCCTGCTGCTGGATGAGCCGCTCTCGGCGCTGGATGCCCGCATCCGCCGCAGCCTGCGCCAGCAGATCCGCGAGATCCAGCAGCGCCTCGAGCTCACCACCATCTTCGTGACCCACGATCAGGAGGAGGCGTTGACCCTGTCGGATCGGATCTTCCTGATGAACAAGGGCTCCATCGTCCAGAGCGGCACGCCGGAGCAGATCTATACCCGTCCCGCCAGCGAGTTCGTGGCGGGCTTTATCGGCAACTACAACCTGCTGGGTGGCGAGCAGGCCAAATCCCTGTTCGGCCCGCGCTTTCGCGGCAAGCTGGCGCTGCGGCCGGAGTCCATCACCCTGCTGCCCGCAGGGGCGGTCAGCCACGAGCCCAGCCTGCCCGGCATCGTTCGCCAGCAGCAGCTGCTCGGCAACGTCATCCGCTATCAGGTGGAGTGCGAGGCAGGGCTGTTGACGGTGGATTGCCTCAACCGCCGTGCCGGCGATCTGCTGCCGGTAGGCAGCGCCGTGACCCTGGTGGTGGCCCGGGATCAACTCTGTGAGGTAGCATAACGCCATGAATCCCATTCATTTTTCAGCCAGTACCCCGATGCTGGCAGCCAACCCGAGGAGCAGCCATGGCCCTGGCACTGTTTGATCTGGACGAGACCCTGATAGCGGGGGATTCCGCCAGCCTCTGGCTGGAGTACATGGTGGCCCAGGAGCTGGCCCCGGCGGGCATGGTGGCCGAGGAGCAGGCCATGATGTCCCTCTACCACCAGGGCAAGATGGACATGCACCAGTACATGGCCTTCACCCTGCAACCGCTGGCAGGCAGGACGCGCCAGTGGCTCGACTCCCTCTGCACCCGCTTTGCCGAACAGGTGCTGCGGGAGCGCCTCTACCCGGAGGGGCTGGCCCGCATCGAGTGGCATCGCCAGCGTGGCGACGAGCTGGTGCTCATCTCCGCCTCCGGCGAGCATCTGGTGGCCCCCATGGCGCAGATGCTGGGGATGGATCACTGCGTGGCCATCCTGCTCGACGAGGAAGCCGGCATGTTGACCGGCCAGACCCGCGGCACCCTGAGTTTTCGCGAGGGCAAGGTGGCCCGCATCAACCAGCTCTTTGCCGGAAAGGAACACCTCTGGCAGGGGAGCTTCGGCTACAGCGACTCCCACAACGATCTGCCCATGCTGCGGGCGGTGAGCCATCCCCATGCGGTCAATCCGGCCCCCGCCCTGCGCCAGTGCGCCGAGGAGCTTGGCTGGCCCCTCTGGACCTGGCAGTTGCACCCTTGATCCGCGCAATGAAGAAGAGGCCCTCAGGCCTCTTCTTTGCTCAACATGCCATCCCCTGAGGGCGAGTCGTCCCGGGGAGCCAGGGGATCCACCATGTAGATGCGATTCTTGCCGTCACCCTTGGCGCGATAGACCTCGGCATCGACCATGGTCAACAGGCTCCTGGCCCCAAGCCCGGGGGCACTCGCCACCAGGCCGCCGCTGAAGGTGATCCCAAGACCGGGTTCACGCCAGTGCAGGGAGGCCACCCCAATCCTGTACTGCTCCAGCAGCATCTGGCAGAAGTGGATGTCCGGATTGGCGAACAGCACCACCAGCTCTTCCCCGCCATAGCGGCATACCCAGCCATGATCCCCCAGCAGCTTGGCGCCAAAACTGGCCACCCGCTTGAGCACCACGTCCCCGGTCTGGTGGCCATAGGTGTCATTGATCCGCTTGAAACCGTCCAGATCGATCATGGCCAGGCAGAAGCTGTCCTGATCGAGCAGCAGCCGATTCAACCGCTCGTCGAAGAAGCGCCGGTTGTAAAGGCCGGTCAGCTTGTCGAGGTTCGCCTGCTGGCGCACCTCGTGATAATCCTTGCTCACCTCCGCCAGTTCGGCATAGACGTGCCTGAGCTCGCGCATCCCCCCCTGGTGCACCTCGTCAGGCTGGGTCCGGCTGGCCCGGATCACGGTGGAGATCTCGTCCAGCATCCGCCTGAAATAACGGGACCAGATCAGTGCCAGCACCATGTAGAGCACGCTGGCCAGCACGATGATCCCGAGCACGTTGAGGGAGGCACTCGCCACCACCGCCTGAATGCTGGAGGCGGGCAACACGCTGATCAGCACCCAGTTGTGGTCCGGCAGGCGGCTGTAGGCCACGAACTGGCGAGACGCCTGATCCAGGAAGATGCCGTCCTCCCCGCTGAAGCGGGAGAGCCAGGTCGGGTGCGTCATGGGCTTGAGCAGTTGTGAGGGATCGGGGTGGGCCAGCACCTTGCCCGACTGGTTGACGATCATCTGGTAACCGCTGTTCCACTGCCGGTTCAGCTGGGCGGAGAAGGGGGCCAGGATGGCATCCACCGCGAAGACCCCCCGCACCTTGCCCTCCTTGTCGGTGATGGCCCGCGCCAGGGCGATCACCAGCGTGCCGTTGGTGTAGTCGTAGTAGGGTTCGGTCCAGACCATCTTGCCCACATGCTGGCTGGCCAGCTGATACCAGGGGCGCACCCTGGGATCGAAGTCCGCATCCGCCTGCCATTCGGGGTAGATCAGCATCTGGCGCTCGGCGGTGCCCACATAGATGTAGATGAGATCCGCCATCACCCCCTTGTAGAGGCGCCACTCCCTGAGATAGGAGTCGGTGTTGCGCAGACGGGGGCCGCTGATGTCCTCCACCTTGACCTGGTCGTAGATGAGGGAGAACTGACGCTCCATCTCGTTCAGGTAGGGCTCGATGAAGACGTGGCGCAACTGGTGATTGGTGGCGAGCAGGCGCTGTTGCAGCTCTCGCTGCAGGCTGCGCTCCATGTGCAGGTAGTAGATGGCGCCCAGCATCAGGACGGGAATGAAGAGCAGAAGCAGGCCCAGGCGCATCCGTGCCACCAGGGACCAGGTCTTTTTGGAGACTGCTCGCTTATCCAACCCTGACTCCATGCTATCCCCTGACATCGTGTAGTGTCAGAATATCAGCCCCACCTGATGGCGTCCAAAGGGAAGCGCATCATGTGGCCAACGAGAAGGAACTGGCCTGGATGTTGAAACCGGAACTGCTGACTGCCCTCCATTACTGCGCCGTGATCACCCTGACCGGTGCCATCACCTCGGAGTATTTCCTGTTCCGGCGCGGCATGTCCATCGAGCAGGTGCGCAAGCTGCTGCTGGCTGACAGCCTGGCCGCCCTGGCCCTGCTGCTCATCTTCATCACGGGCGTGCTGCTGGTGGTCGCCCATCCCCAGCCACCGGCCATCCTGCTTGCCAATCCGGGTTACCGCACCAAGCTGCTGATGTTCTTCGCCATGGCCATCAGCTTTGGCTACCCCAGCCGGCTGTTCCACCACTGGCGCCGATCCTTGCGCCAGGGACGGGCTCCCCTTGTCTCCACCCAGCAGCAGTTCTGGGTGATCTGGATCCTTAGGGGCAACCTGCTGCTGCTCGCCCTGCTGCCCCTGCTCGCCAAGCTGGCCAGCCGCTGATCCTGCCCTCGCCCGGCAACAAATGGCTGACGACAAACGCCCCTTCTCGCAGGTATCGTAATGGCGGGGCCCGAGTGCCGCCGAGACTCTTTCTCAGGGATGATTCCGTATGCGTTCAAACATGATGTTATTGATGGCCGCCGCCATCTGGGGGCTGGGCTTCGTCGCCCAGCGTCTGGGGATGGATCACATGGGGCCCTTCACCTTCAACGGCCTGCGCTTCCTGCTGGGCGCCCTCTCCCTGCTGCCGCTCTTGTGGTGGCTCAAGTCACGCCAGCCGCCCCAGCCTGCCGGTGATCACCGCCTGCTGCTGACCGGGGGTCTCATCGCCGGCACCGTGCTCTTCTCCGCCGCCTCCCTGCAACAGGTGGGACTGCTCTACACCACGGCCGCCAAGGCGGGCTTCATCACCGGTCTCTACATCATCCTGGTCCCCGTCATCGGCCTGGCCCTGCGCCACAAGACCGGGGCCAACACCTGGATTGGCGCCCTCATCGCCATGGCCGGGCTCTACTACCTCAGCGTCACCGAGGAGTTCACCATCGGCTACGGCGATCTGCTGCAAGTGATCGGGGCCCTGTTCTGGGCCGTGCACCTGCTGGTGCTGGATCACTACTCGAACCGGGTCGCCCCCATTCGTCTTGCCGGGGTGCAGTTCGTGGTGTGCGGCCTGCTCAGCCTGGCCACGGCCTTCGTCATCGAGACCCCGACGGCGAGTGGTGCCGTGGCGGGCTGGCAGGCGCTGCTCTACGCCGGTCTGGTCTCGGTCGGCATCGGCTATACCCTGCAGGTGGTGGGGCAGCGCGGTGCCCATCCGGCCCACGCCGCCATCATCCTCAGCCTGGAGACGGTGTTCGCCGCCATCGGCGGTGTCCTGCTGCTGGGGGAATATCTGGACGAACGGGCCGTGGTCGGCTGCGCCCTGATGCTGGCGGGGATGCTCATCTCCCAGATCCGCCTGCGCTGGTGGTGGAAGTCCCGCCGCAACAAGGTGCCCAGCCAGTCCTGATATCTGCGGTGGTCATTGACCCCAAATAAAACGAGGCGCCCTTGGGCGCCTCGTTTTATTGCCGCCTGCCTAGCGCACGCTGGAGCAGAAGCTCACGTCATCCCGCAGGGGGTCATTGCTCACGCTGTGATAGAGCTCGAAGCAGGGGCCGTCCCCAAAGGCGAGCCCAGCCGCAACGATCTCGCCAATGTGCTCCTGCCAGCGCTCCCCGTACTGGCTGCGATCCGTGATGAGGTAGCGGGACTGGGCGTAGCGTCCGGCGGGGATGTGCTGGATCTCCACCTCCCCCGCCCCCAGGGTGCCCACCGGCACGCTGATGCCGATGTCGGTGCGGCACTGGGCCGGCGGCGTCACCTCGGGGTTGTCGTGGTAGATGAAGATCCACTCTCCTCCTTCCAGGCCACGGGGCGCGGCCCACTGGTGAAGGCGATGGCAGACGGCGTCATACCCTTCGCCATAGGGGCCGGTCACGCGGACATAGGCCAGGGTGCGGGCGTCCATCTCGACGGTGTTCATGGTGTTGCTCCTTGCTGATGAGTGGCCTTCAGCATAAGGGAGTACCCCTTGCCATGCGTGTCCTTCCTTGCGATCCAGGTGTCCATTCTTGCCCTTGTCGCGGCGAAACGCCCCTGGGGTGCAACCATAGTGGCGGCGAAACGCCTTGGCAAAAGCCTGGGAGCTGCCAAGCCCCGCCCCCAGGGCGATGGCGGTGACGCTGGCATCGGTGTAGCAGAGCTGCCAGGCCGCCCGCTGCATCCGCAGGCGGCGGCACATCTCGCCGGGGGCCTCCCCCACCACGGCGGTGAACACCCGGTGGAAGTGGTAGAGGGAGAGGCAGGCGCGACTCGCCAGCGCCTCGATGGAGAGATCCGGATCCTGCTCCAGTGCCCTCAGCACCGGCGTCAGGCGCTCGCGATAGTCGATCATCGGCGCACCCTGGCCATGTAGAGGGCATCCACCAGCACCCCATGACGCAGGCCGTAATCCCGGGCTACGCCCTCCTCCACAAAGCCCGCCTTGCGATAGAGGGCCAGGGCCGCCTGATTGTCGGCCCAGACCGTCAGCTCCACCCGCGTCAAGCCGAGCCAGTTGTCCGCCAGATCCAGCGCAGCCTGCATCAGGGCGGTGCCCACCCCGCGCCCGGCCCAGTCATCGTGTACCGCCATGCCGATGCTCGCCACGTGGCGGCGGCGGGGGGCAGGCTCCACCATCAGGACCAGCGCGCCCGCCACCTCCCCCTCCCACTCCGCCAGCAGGCTGTAGATGCCATCCCGCGGGGTCAGCTTCTGCTCCCACTGCTGCAGGGAGGGGAAGGGAAGTTGCAGGGTGCCCGCCTGGGCATGGGGCATGGCGTGAAGATCCCGCAGGGCGGCGGCATCTTCCGGCCCGGCGCGGCGAATGGTGATGGACATGAGACCTCCTGATTGGCTGAATCCCATCTTGCCGCAAGGCTGGCGTCTGTTTCCACCCCCATCAGCGAAACCAATCAAAGGGTTAGGCACACTCCATTGGAGCCGCTCCCCCACTTCCCCTAGTCTGGCGACTCATCACAAGGAGACCCGCCATGACCGACAAGACCCTGCGCAGCGCCAACGGCGCCCCCGTCGTCGACAACAACAACAGCCTCACCGCCGGCCCCCGCGGCCCCGTCCTGATGCAAGACATCTGGTTGATGGAGAAACTCGCCCACTTCGACCGCGAGCGCATTCCCGAGCGGGTGGTGCACGCCAAGGGCTCGGGCGCCTACGGCACCTTCACCGTGACCCACGACATCAGCGCCTTCAGCAAGGCCGACCTGTTCAACGCCGTCGGCAAGCAGACCCCGGTGTTCCTGCGCTTCTCCACCGTGGCCGGCGAGAAGGGGGCCGCCGACGCCGAGCGTGACGTGCGCGGCTTCGCCCTCAAGTTCTACACCGAGCAGGGCAACTGGGATCTGGTGGGCAACAACACCCCGGTGTTCTTCATTCGCGATCCCCTGAAATTCCCCGACTTCATCCACACCCAGAAGCGGGATCCCCGCACCAACCTGCGCAGCGCCACCGCCGCCTGGGACTTCTGGTCCCGCCACCCGGAATCCCTGCATCAGGTCACCATCCTCTTCAGCGATCGCGGCATCCCCAGGAGCCTGCGGGAGATGAACGGCTACGGCAGCCACACCTTCAGCTTCATCAACTCGGCCAACGAGCGCTTCTGGGTCAAGTTCCACTTCAAGACCGAGCAGGGCCACAGCTTCTACACCGATGAAGAGGCGGCCACCGCCGTCGGTCAGGACAGAGAGACCAGCCAGGCAGATCTGTTCAACGCCATCGAGCAGGGCGACTTCCCGCGCTGGAAGGTCTATGTGCAGGTGATGCCAGAGGCCGAAGCCCAGACCTACTCGATCCACCCGTTCGACCTCACCAAGGTGTGGCCCCACAAGGACTACCCGCTCATCCCGGTGGGCGTGCTGGAGCTCAACCAGAACCCGGACAATTACTTCGCCCACGTGGAGCAGGCCGCCTTCACCCCGGCCAACGTGGTGCCCGGCATCGGCTTCTCGCCGGATCGCATGTTGCAGGGGCGGCTCTTCTCCTACGGTGACACCCAGCGCTATCGCCTCGGCGTCAACCACGGCCTGCTGCCGGTCAACGCCCCGCGCTGCCCGTTCCACCACGGCGCCCACCGCGACGGCGCCATGCGGGCGGACAGCAACGGTGGCGCCAGCCCCAACTACCAGCCAAACCGCTTCGGCACCCAGCAGCCGAGCGAGCAGCACGAACCGGCCCTGAGTCTGGAAGGGGCTGCCCTGCACTACGATTTTCGTGACCATGACAGCGACTACTACAGCCAGCCGGGGGATCTCTTCCGCCTGATGGGCGAGGGGCAGCGCGCCCGCCTCGCCGCCAACCTGGCCCGCTCCCTCATCAATGTGGAGGATGACGCCATCGTCACGGCCCAGCTCAGGCACTTCGAGCAGGCCGACCCCGAGTACGCCAAGCGGGTCGAGCTGGCCCTGGCCGCCCTGCAGCGCTGAGTCGCAGGCAGCCAACCTCTGCAAAAGCAAAACGGGGGCCTGATGGCCCCCGTTCTCGCATGACGGTCTTGATGAATGAAAAACGCAGCCCAGGGCTCCGTTTTTCCATGCCGTATCCATCCCGGAAGCAGCGCCCTCGCGCTTCCCTCCCTTGCCAACAAGGGTTTGTACCGCCAGCTCACGGCGGCAACGACGTTGTGCACTGGCAGAGCGGCACCATTATCCACCTGTGGTAATAAACCTGCCTGCGGTAATGCACTTCTAGTCAGCAATAAAAACGGAGCCCGAGGCTCCGCTTTTCAATGCCGTATCCATCCCGGCCGCTGCGCCCTCACGCGCTTCCCGTACCCTTGCCAACAAGGGTTTGTACCGCCAGCTCACGGCGGCAACGACGTTGTGCACTGGCAGAGCGGCACCATTATCCACCTGTGGTAATAAACCTGCCTGCGGTAATGCACTTTTAGTCACCAATAAAAACGGAGCCCGAGGCTCCGTTTTTCAATGCAGTATCAATCCCGGACGGAACGCGCTTCGCGCTCTTCCCGCTCCCTTGCCAACAAGCGTTTGTACCGCCAGCTCACGGCGGCAACGACGTTGTGCACTGGCAGAGCGGCACCATTGTCCACCTGTGGTAATAAACCTGTCTGTAGTAATGCACTTTTAGTCACCAATAAAAACGGAGCCCGAGGCTCCGTTGTTCAATGCAGTATCAATCCCGGACGGAACGCGCTTCGCGCTCTTCCCGCTCCCTTGCCAACAAGCGTTTGTACCACCAGCTACTGCGACGACGTTGTGCATTGGAAGAGCGACGAGCCATTGCTTAGATCCCAGTCAAGAGAAGAAAGAGCCGCATTATGCGATAGAGATCACGCCCGTGTCTGTAGCTGGATCAAGAAAAGGCTCACTGGCCCACCCGGATCGTCCGCTGGTTGCCCTCCGGTTCACCACTCTGTGACGGCGTCGTCACCTCTCGCCAGATCAGGGGACCATTGGTCTCCATCGCCTGTTGCGGCGCGCACTCCAGCCAGAGCTCCCCCTGCTGGATACGGGCCCCCTGGGAGTATTTCTGATCCTGATACCAGCACACCCGCTCGGGCAGCGAACCAAGGGGCAGCACCAGCTCGGTGCCCACCGAGTGGCTGAGGGAGTTGGACGCCGGGGCGGCCAACGCGGGGAAGAGCCAGCCAAGGGCCAGCAGACAACCTGCACAACGGATCATGGGAATTCCTGTCACGGGGGAGTGAAAGTGTAGAGCGACCAGCAGAGCCCTCGACTTGACCAATAAATGTCGGCTCATCTGGCATTCCGGAAGCAATATGATAGCCTGCCTGCGCCCGCAAAGGCCTGTCAGGGCTCTGCCGTGGGCCCCCACCGGCATCGCCGGGTGCGGTAATGAATAACCCTTAATAATCAGGTAATTAACTGGATATGTTGTCAATGCGTATCATGCTGTTGCTCAAGGCTGCCTGCCTGAGCCTGATGTTGTCCGCCTGTGTCGCCCCCCTGCTGATGATGAGCCCCACCAGCCAGCTGATGTGGGCCCTGCTCAAGCCGCTGGTCGGTTTCGATCCGAACGAGGCCAACCTGTTCGAGCAGCCGCTGATCAAGGACAGAATGACCGCCATGCTGGGGCCCAACTACGAGAGCACCATGCAGCTGCTCAAGACCGCCGACGAGCTGCAACAGGAGGGGCCGCTCTTTTACGTGGTCTCCCGCTACGCCCCGGTGCCGGACGTGGCCAAGCAGGCCGGCATGGTCTGGAACGCCGACACCAACCAGCTCGCCGTCATGGTGCAAAAAGGTGACGGGGCGACCCAGGTCTTCGGGGAAAACCTGACGGCCGCCACCCCGACCTGGCCCAGCGCCATGCAGGGCTGGCAGTCCCAGGCCACCCCGGCCGCCACGGCCCTGACCGGTGCCGGTCAGGGGCTCACGGGCGCTGGCAGTTCTCTGCTGGGCACCATGATGGGGGGACTGCAACAGAGCGCCAGCAAGGCCCTGTCCGACTCCACCAGACAGGTGATCGGCAGTGCCGCCACCACGGCGCAGCAACAAGCCACCAAGGCGGCGAGCGACAGCGCCAAGCAAGCTGCCAGCAGTGCCGCCACCACGGCGCAGCAGCAAGCCGCCAAGGCGGCGAGCGACTCGGCCAAGCAGGCCGTCAGCAGCGCCGCCACCACGGCGCAGCAACAAGCCGCCAAGGCAGTGAGCGACAGTGCCAAGCAGGCCGTCAGCAGCGCAGCGACCATCAGTGCCGCAACCACGGCGCAGCAACAAGCCGCCAAGGCAGTGAGCGACACCACCAAGCAGGCCGTCAGCAGTGCAGCGACCATCAGTGCCGCCACCACGGCGCAGCAGCAAGCCGCCAAGGCGGTAAGCGACAGCGCCAAGCAGGCCGTCAGCAGCGCAGCGACCATCAGTGCCGCAACCACGGCGCAGCAGCAAGCCGCCAAGGCAGTGAGCGACAGCGCCAAGCAGGCCGTCAGCAGCGCCGCAACCACGGCACAGCAGCAAACCGCCAAGGCAGCGAGTGAGAGCGTCAAGCAGGCCGCCAGCAGCGCAGCGACCATCAGTGCCGCAACCACGGCGCAGCAGCAAGCCGCCAAGGCGGTGAGCGACAGCGCCAAACAGGCCGCCAGCAGTGCCGCAACCATCAGTGCCGCGACCAGTGCGCAGCAGCAAGCCGCCAAGGCGGTGAGCGACAGCGCCAAGCAGGCCGTCAGCAGCGCCACCACTACAGTGCAGCAACAAGCCGCCAGCAGCGCAGCGACCATCAGTGCCGCGACCAGTGCACAGCAGCAAGCAGCCAAGGCGGTGCAGCAACAGGGCGAGAAGCGGGAAGCGACCTCCGGCACCCTGAGCGATCAGGCCAGGGCGGATGCCGAAGCGGAGCTGGAAAAACTGCTTAACTGACTTTTTTAAGCGTCATGCCACCATAAAAACAGGCCATCACATGATGGCCTGTTGTTTATCTGACCCGTGGCAGGGGAAGATCAGAAATGGCGGTCCTGCTCGGTGGGCTTGGCACCCTTCTCTTCGCTGTGCTCGATGGCGGTGCGGATAAGGTCGACGCCGGCCCGGATGATCAGCACCCCCATGTTGACCAGCTTGACGCAGACCCACATGAAGGTGATGAGCAGGATCAGCTTGAGCACCGTCTGGAATGCCTCCAGGAAGTTCTGCTCCAGCTGGGCGGTGAGCCCGTTGGCGCTGCTCATCAGCCAGGTGTACACCTCACGCACGAAGGGGATCCGGCTCGGCATCTCCAGCACGTCCAGCGCCGCAGGCAGGGCCTGGAAGATGACGATGCTGCCAAACAGTATCAGGATGACGCCGATGGCAATCCCCAGAAAGAAACCGAACTGTCGCATGAAGAGCCCCACAATGTAGTGAATGAGAAGAACAATAGCCGCCAATACTAGGGACTGCCCGCGCAGACGGCAATCCTTGCGTCCCCGACAGGGTCGGTGCCCCCTGCAAGCCATTGCCCGGCCGTCTGATTTCTGTGACCCTTGTCCCCACTCCTTGCCCCTGGGTGTCATCATGTTTCGAGTCGTCTTCTGCCTGCTGCTGTTGCTGGGCGGTGCCCTGCCCGCCTCCCGCGCCGAATCCCCTCCCTCTGCGGCCGCCTGCGTGATCCGCCACCAGCAAGGGATCCTGCTGGTGCAGGACAGGCTCTCCTCGCGCTACAGCCTGAGCGGCGGTTACATCGACAGGGGGGAGACTCCGGAGCAGGCGGCCCTGCGCGAGCTGTTCGAGGAGACCGGCCTCCAGGGTCGCGTCACCGGCGAGCTGGGGCGCTGGCAACGGGCAAGGGTGTTCGCCTGCCAGACCCTGGAGCCCCTGCGGGTCCAGCGGGGGACGGGGTTTGTCTCCCTGCTCCAGGCCCCGGATCTCGGTGGAGAGATCCTGAACGCCAGGCTGATCGCGGCCGCCGACCTTCCCCCTGACCAGCGTCGCTTCCCGGCGCAGCTCGACTGGATAGCCCCGAGGCTGGTCGAGGTGCCCGAGAGCCAGGTGCTGAGGGTGACGGATTTCAGCGACGCGGCCAGTGCGCTGCACCGCGCCGAGTTGCCGCTGATCCAGCGCCTGCAACGGTGGTTAGGGCCGGATGCGCTCTGGCCAAGGGCGGGCAATCTGCTGGGCTCGGCCCCCTTCCAGCTGGCGCTGCTGCCCTTGCTGCTGCCCCTGCTCGGCTGGTCCAGGCTGCGCCACCTGCTGTTTGCCATGGTGCTGCTCACCCTGGTGGTGAACCTGCTCAAGGCGGGCATCGGCTGGCCCAGGCCCTTCCACCTGCAACCCGAGCTGTCCCGCCAGAGTGCCCAGGGCTTCGGCATGCCGAGCGGTCACGCCGCCTCGACCCTCCTCTACTGGGGCCTGCTGCTTGGCTGGCTGCCGGCGCTGCGGGCCTGGCAGGGGGCCCTGCTGGCCCTGTTGCTGGCCGGCGTGGCCGGGCTGGCCCGGGTCTGGCTGGGGGTCCACTTCCTCTCGGATGTGGTGGCCGGCCTTGCTCTGGGGGCCCTGCTGCTGGCACTGCGCGCCCCGCTGGCGAAGCTGGCGGCACGCCCGCTCCCCTGGGCCGGGCTGCTCATCGCCAGCGCCCTCTCGGCCTGGCTCACCCAGTCCACCGCCCTGGCCGGGCTTGCCATGTTCACCCTGGGGCTGGTATCGGGTAATCTGCTATCACTCGAACGGAGCCCCACCCCCGCCCTGCCCGCCGCGCTGCTGACCCTGGCAGGGGGACTGGTCGTGGCAGGGCTCCTGTTCCTGGTGCCCGCGCTCACCAGCAGCTCTCTGCTGATCCTCGCGGGACAAGGGTGGCTCTTTGGCTGCCTGGGGTTCTGGCTCAGCGCCGGGCTCTGGTGGTCGTTGTCCGCTATCCGTCACGGTGCCCGAACCGGGCGCTCAACCCCTCGTTAAGGGAATGCCATGAATATGAAAAAAGTGGATTTGGCCAAGATCACCCTGGGCTTGCTGTTCCTCAGCCTGCTCATCATCTCGTGCTTCATGGTCTTGCGCCCCTTCCTGCCCGCCCTGGTGTGGTCGACCATGATCACCATCGCCACCTGGCCCCTGATGCAGATGGCCCAGCGCCTGCTGTGGGGCAAGCGCACCCTGGCGGCGTTGCTGATGACCAGCATCTTGCTGCTCATCTTCGTCATTCCCCTCTTCATGACGCTGGCCAACGTGGCGGAGAAGGCCCCCATGCTCATCGAGCTGGGCACCGAGCTCAGCCAATCCCCGCCCCCCGAGCTGCTCTGGTTGCAGCAAGTGCCCCTGGTGGGCGACAAGCTCTATGAGTTTTGGCAGCAGATCCTCGCGAGCGGCGGCCAGGTGCTGTTCACCAAGCTGGCCCCCTACTTCGGCCAGACCGCTCGCTGGCTGGCGGCCCAGGCGGGCAACCTCGGCCTGCTGTTCGTCCACTTCCTGCTGACCGTGGCCATCTGCGGCCTGCTCTACCACTCGGGGGAGAAGGCGGCAGAAGGCATTCGCCGCTTCGCCCACCGTCTGGCGGGCCAGCGCGGTGACAATGCGGTGGTGCTCGCCTCCCAGGCCATCCGTGCCGTCGCCATGGGGGTGGTGGTGACCGCCCTGGTGCAATCCTCGGTGGCGGGCCTGGGCCTGCTCATCGCCGGCATTCCCTATGTCATGGTGCTGGTGGTGCTGATGTTCCTGCTGATCGTCGCCCAGATAGGCCCCTTCCCGGTGCTGCTGGCCAGCGTCGGCTACCTCTACTGGAGCGGGGACACCACCTGGGGCACCTTCCTGCTGGTCTGGTCCCTGCTGGCGGGCACCATGGACAACTTCCTGCGCCCCTTCCTCATCAAGCGCGGGGCCGACCTCCCCCTCATCCTCATTCTGGTGGGGGTCATCGGCGGCTTGCTGGCCATGGGGATCATCGGTCTCTTCATCGGTCCCGTGGTGCTGGCGGTGGGCTACACCCTGCTGGATGCCTGGATCAAGGAAGATGACCAACCGGCGACCGCTCTGGTGGAGCAGCCCAAGGCGCCGTGACGATTCATTGATCCCCGATGCAAAGAGCCGCCCCAGGGCGGCTCTTTTGTTTATTACCGTCCCATGCAGGTTCGATGAGCGAAGCGTAATCGGACGATCGAGATGCCGCTGTCCGGTGTGTCCATGAATCAGCGGCATCTGTCTGCAGGGAAATATGGATGGCTGTTATAGCGGGAGAATTGATTTACGCGAACGTCCGATTACGCCTTATGGCTAATCGAACTTAAAGCTGGTCGCGGCGTTTAGAACCAAAGTTCGAACCGGAACGCCAAAACACGAACCAGGGTTCGAATCACTCCTTCCCCTCCCCTGTTCCCTGCCGAAGGCGCCCGCCACAATGCCTGCACCATTGGAGGAGAAGACAAGATGAACGAACTGAGAGCAACACGGGCCCTCATCAGCGGCGGCGCCAGCGGCATCGGACTGGCCATCGCCGAGGCCCTGGCCAGCCAGGGGGTGGAGCTGATCCTGGCTTCCCGCCGCCTGGGGCTGCTGGAGCAGGAAGCGGCCAGACTGGAGGCACGATACGGGGTGCGAGTCATGGCACTGGCGCTGGATGTGTGCGACGGCGATCAGGTGCGGGACGGCCATGCCCGGATCCGGGGGCGGCTCGGCCCCATCGATCTGCTGATCAACAACAGCGGGGTCGGCAGCGACCACCTGGTGCAGGATCTGCCGGAATCGGAGTGGGACAGGGTGATGGATACCTGTGCCAAGGGCACCTTCCTGCTGACCCGGGCCTGCCTGCCGGACATGCTGGCAAACCGCCACGGCACCGTCATCAACATCGCCTCCCAGGCCGCCAGGCACGGCTATGCCAGGGCCAGCGTCTACTGCGCCGCCAAGTTTGCGGTGCTGGGGTTCGCCCGGGCACTGCGGGAAGAGGTGCAACACCAGGGCATCCGGGTCCACACCCTCTGTCCCGGACTGGTGCAGGTGCCGCCCCCGGCCTGTCCGGGCGATCGCAAGCCCGGCTGGCTGCAGGTAGAGGATCTGGCCGAGGCCGTGCTCTACACCCTGCGCCAACCGGCCCACGTGCAGCTCGACGAGATCGGCATGACGGGGATCTGAGCGAGGCGCCATGGAACGCCAGCAAGGACAAGGGGCGCCGAGGCGCCCCTTGTCCTGCGTCACACCGCCAGAGGCGGCCTGCGCGTAAGATCAGGCAGGTTGATGGAGGGTGATGCAGTGGATGCCGCCGCCCCCGGCCGCCACCGGGTCTATGTCTATCTGCACTATCTTGCGCCCCGGATAGAGGCGGGCCAGCAGATCCCGGCAATGGCGGTCGGCCCTGGCATCCCCGAACTGGGGAGCGATGACGGCGCCGTTGATGGGCAGGTAGTTGATGTAACCGGCGGCAAAGTCCGGGCTGCGGCTGAACTTGTTGTCCCGCCCGCCCAGGGGCGGCGGCAGCGGATGCAGCTCCAGCTTGTTGCCGTCGGCGTCCGTCGCCTGCTGCAGGATGGCGAGGTGCTGGCGGGTCACCTTGTAGTCGTAGGAGTCGGGATCGTTGTCCATGTTGATCACCACCACCCCGGGGCGCACGAAGCGGGCGTAGAAGTCCACGTGGGCATCCGTGATGTCACGGCCCTTGATCCCCGGCAGCCAGATGATCTTGCGCAGCCCCAGGTTGGCCTTGAGCTCCGCCTCCACCTGCGCCTTGGTGAGGCCGGGGTTGCGGTTGCTGTTGATCCAGCTGCTCTCGGTCATGATGGCGGTGCCGTTGCCATCCACCTCGATGCCGCCCCCCTCACCGATGAGCTCGCTCTGCAGGTAATAGGCATCGGTCTGCCGGCCCACCAGGGCGGCGACCCTGGCGTCATGGCTGTGCTCCTGCTTGTCACCCCAGCCGTTGAAGTTGAAGTCCACCAGCCCGAGCCCTCCCTGCTCGTCCTGCACGAAGACGCCGCCGGTATCCCGCAGCCAGATGTCATCCATCTCGGCGTGGACGAAGTGGGTGTTGCGCTCGCCGCACAACTGGCGCGCCAGCGCCTCGTCATCCTCATGGCAGAGCACGTTGACCCGGGTGTAGGGCACCATGGCCTGCACCAGCCGCCCTATGGTGGCCTGCACCTCCTTGTAGTGGCGACCCCAGATCTCGCTGGTGGCCCCGAAGGCCACCCACACCAGGGCCTGGGGGGAGGACTCCTCCGGCATGTGGTAGCGAGCGGCGGCGCCGGGTTCGCCGGCGGCGAAGGCCGCGCGGGCACCGGGCAGGCTGCCAAACCCGGCAATGGCGCCAAGGGCAACCAGCTGTTTCAATACGTGGCGTCGGGAAAACATCGTTCTACTCCTGGGTTCAGAGGCTGCTCTTGAAGCGAGTCCAGGCTCGCATGCGGGCACGCATCTGGGATTGTGCTATATCCTGACCCGGAATGAGCCGCTGGTAGCTGGCCTCGTCCAGGTAGATATCCGGGTTGGCCGTCATGGTGGCATCCACCATGGGTCTGGCCTTGGCACTGGCAGTCGGATAACCGGTGCTGTTGGTGATGGCTGCCATGTTGGCCGGGCGCATCACGAAGTTGATAAAGGCATAGGCATAGTCAGGATGGGGGCATCCGCCGGGATCGCCATGGTGTCCATCCAGATGGTGCTCCCCTCCTTCGGCAATCGGTATTCGAAGTCGACCCGCTTGCCCGCCTCGGCGGCGGCGCGCCTGGCCTGGGTCATGTCGCCGCTGTAGCCCAGGGAGAGGCAGAGATCCCCGTTCACCAACTGGGTCACCGGCTGGGACTGGAACTTGCGGATATAGGGCTTGATCCCCTTGAGCAGGGCCAGGGCCGCCTCCAGATCGTCCGCCTTGCCGCTGCGGGGATCCCGCCCAAGATAGTGCAGCACCACCGCCAGCACCTCGTCCGGGGAGTCGATGACCGAGATGCCGCAATCTGCAAATTTCGCCGCCAGCTCGGGCTTGAACAGCATGTCCAGGCTGTTCACCGGGGCATCCGGCATCCGCTGCTTGATAGCGTCCGCATTGTAGGTGAGCCCTATGGTGCCCCAGGTGTAGGGCACCACGGCCTCCTTCGCATGGGGGTAGGCCTGCTGCAACCGCGCCAGGCCGGGGTCTATGTCCCCCAGGTGTTGCAGCTTGCCCTTGTCGAGGGGCTGCAGGCTGCCCGCCCGCATCAGCCGCTCCGCCACCGTGTCCCCCGGGAAGATGAGGTCATACCCGCTGCGACCCGCCATCAGCTTGGCCTCCAGGGTCTCGCTGCTGTCCATCACGTCGTAGATGACCCGGATCCCGGTCTCCCGGGTGAATTCGCTCAGGGTATCGGCGGCGAAATAATCGGACCAGTTGTAGAGGCGCAGCACCTTCTCCTCTGTCGCCTCCCCCGCCCCTTCTGCGGCCTGGGCCCCCAGACCCAGCAGCAGGGCCAGCCCCATGGCTATCTTGGTCAAGGCGCTCATGATGGACGCCCTCCCCGATGGCCCTGCCCATCCAGGCTCAGCAAGGCGCCATACATCTCGGGGCGACGATCCCGGTAGATGCCCCAGGTCAGCCGCTCCTCGGCCATGGCGGCGAGATCCAGCTCCCGCACCAGCACGCCCGGGGTATCCCTGTCCGCCTCGGCCAGCAGGGCCCCCTTGTGATCCGTGATGAAGGAGGAGCCATAGAAGCGCATCTGCAACGCGGGATCCCGGGTCGCCACCTCGCGTCCGATGCGGTTGGCGGCGATCACCGGCATGATGTTGGCGGCGGCGTGGCCGCGCTGGGTCAGCTGCCAGTGATCCCGGGAATCGAGCCCCTCTGCCCCCGGCTCCGAGCCGATGGCGGTGGGGTAGAGCAGCAGCTCGGCCCCTTGCAGCGCCATGGCGCGGGCCGCCTCCGGGAACCACTGATCCCAGCAGATGCCGACCCCGATGCGGCCAGCGGCCGTGTCCCAGACCCGAAACCCCGTGTCCCCCGGGCTGAAATACTCCTTCTCCTGATAGCCGATGGCGTTCGGGATATGGGTCTTGCGATAGACCCCGAGCAGGCGACCATCCGCATCCGCCATCGCCAGGGAGTTGAAGCAGGCGTTGCCCGCGCGCTCGAACCAGCTGATGGGCAGCACCACCCCCAGCTCCCGCGCCAGGGCCGAGAAGCGGCGCAGCACCCGGCTCTGCTCGAACGACTCCGCCAGCGCCAGATGGCCGTGGTATTGCTCGATGCAGAAATAGGGGGTGGCGAAGAGCTCCTGCAACAGCACCAGGTTGGCCCCCCTGGCGGCAGCGTCCCGTACCAGGCTCTCCGCTGTGTCCAGATTGCGCTCCAGCTCCCAGCTGCAAGCGAATTGTGTGGTGGCGACAACGATCTTGCTCATCCGGATACCCTCCCTGACACGCGTTCCCGCTGACAGGCGAACTGCATGGTTGCGACGACCTTGTTCATGAATCTCTCCTCCCTGATCCCGTCATGAGGCCTCGCAGACGCCTGACGAGGCCGCTCCAAACGCTTACCCCTGCACCGGCCAGGCCGGCTGCTGCTGGGTGATGCAGTGAATGCCGCCCCCGCCGTGGGCCAACTGGTTGATGCGCACCGGCACCAGCTGCCTGTTCGGGAAGGCGCGCCTCAGCACCTCCCCCGCCGCCTCGTCCGCGCTTACGCCGTAGGCGGGCGTGATGATGGCGCCGTTGGCGAGGTAGAAGTTGGTGTAGGAGGCGCAGAACACCTCCGCCTCGGCGTCCACCGCCTCGCTCGCCTCGAACAGCTCGAGGCACTCGAAGGAGCGACCTCTCGCATCGGTGGCCAGGGCCAGGGCTCGGCGGTTCTCCCGCACCACGCGGCCATAGGTGGAGTGCCCGTCCAGGGTGGCGTCCACCAGCAGGTGGCCGGGGCGGCTGAAGGCGCAGACCCCGTCCACATGACCGTCCGTCATGTCGCCGGTGACGTGGTCCGGATCCCCCGGCAGCCAGATAGTCTTCTCGATGCCGAGCAGGCGGCTGAAGATCCGTTCGATCTCCACTTTGGTCATGCCGGGGTTGCGGTTGCTGTTGAGCAGCACCGACTCCGTGGTGATCAGGGTGCCCTCCCCATCCACATGGATGGCGCCCCCTTCGTTGGCGAGGAAGCTGCCGATGCACTCCAGCTCCAGGCTGTTGAGAACGCGCCGCGCCAGCCCCTCGTCCAGACCGTGGGCCGACTTGCCGCCCCAGGCGTTGAAACGCCAGCTGATCCCGGCGGTGCCAAGCTCGGGATGGCAGATGAAGGTGGGGCCGGAGTCACGGCACCAGCTGTCATCCACCGGCAGGGGAATGAAGCGCACCCCGTCGCCGCACAGGGCGCGAGCCTCCGCCTGTGCGGCGGGATCCACCACCAGGTTCACCGGTTCGAAGCGGGCGATGGCATTGACCACCCGGGCGAAGTCCTGCTGGACCTGGGACAGGGTTACGCCCCAGCCGTTTTCCCACAGCGCCTTGTTGTGCGGCCAGACCATCCAGGTTGCCGCGTGCCGGCACCACTCCGCTGGCATGAACCAGCCCACAGCCCTCATTCCCTGCTCGCGCATCTCAGCCTCTCTGATTAGGTACTATTAAGGTTACTGACGATGGGAATAGACTATTCTCCCCGTTGACGGGTAACAAACGATCTATTTTCGATAAAAGTGATAAGCGGAGCTAATCAATGATGTTCAAACACTGGCCCCCTCTCAACGTGCTGCGCGGCTTCGAGGCGGCGGCCAGGCTCGGCAGCTTTCATCAGGCGGCCCAGGAGCTGCACCTCACCCAGTCTGCCATCAGTCAGCAGATCCGCTCGCTGGAGGAGCTGCTTGGCCAGCCTCTGTTTCACCGCCAGGGACGTTCCGTCGCCCTGACCGACGCGGGCCAGGATCTGCTGGAGACGACCCAGCAGGTGCTGCTGCAACTGGCGGTGGGAATACAGCGCCTCGAGCAGTACCGCAAGCCGAACCAGCTGGTGCTCAACACCAGCACCGCCATCGCCCGCCTCTGGCTGCTGCCCCGGCTGGCCGACCTTCACCGCCAGCATCCGGGCATCGATCTCTGGCTGTTCACCAGCGACGACACGCCGAACATGGCCGAGCAGACCATCGACATCTCGCTGCGCTGGGGGCTGGCTCCCCAGGCGGAATGCCGCCATCAGCCGCTGCTGGTGGATCGGCTGCTGCCGGTGGCGAGCCCGACCGTGCTGGCACAGCCCGCGCAGGAGCGCACCACCCTGCACGGGGAGCGGGAGATGGACTGGCACCACTGGACCCTCAAGGGCGGCGACGATCTGCACCTGCAGACCCAGGGGCTCAACTTCTCCGATCCCGGCTTGTTGCAGGATGCGGCCAGCGCCGGGCTCGGGGTGGCGCTGGCGAGCGAGCTGCTCTCTCGCGACGCACGCCGACAGGGGTGGCTGCTGCCCCTCTCGTCCCACCGGGTGGCCGGGCCGAACTGGAACATGCTGATCCATCAGGAGAGCGAAGGCAGTCCCCAGTGCCGGGCGGTGAGCCAATGGCTCCAGCAGCAGTTTGCTGCAGAGGCTGCCACCCGGGGCAAGGACGCGACACTCTGAGAGCGGTCACTGAATCGGGGCGGCAAGGGTGATTAAATGGCCTCTTCCCTTTTGCCGGATATCGCCGTGACCATGCCATCCGTCCCCCAGCCCCTCTCGTCCTGGCCCGAGCACCTGCAGGCCTCCTGGCTGCGCTGTGCCCACCAGACCAGCGCGTCCCTCTGGCATCCTCCCCACTGCGCCAGAGGGCAGACCCTGGAGAGCCTGCGCCAGCGCAAACGGGACCTGCTCACCACCGGCGAGATGGCGCTGGAGGATCTCTACGAGTTCATGGAGGGGCGCCCCTGCGCCCTGCTGCTCACCGACGAGAGCGGTTGCCTGCTGGCCCGGACCGGCCACCCCGATACCCTGCAGGCGCTGGCGGTACTCGGTTTTGGCCCAGGCGCGTTTTTCAGCGAGGGACGCATCGGCACCAATGCCGTCAACCTGGCGGCCCTGGAGGGGGTGCCGCTCTGCGTCAGCGGTCCCCAGCACTTCAACCAGCGTCTCCACCCCTGGCACTGCTGTGCCAGCCCCGTTTACAACAGCACCGGTCGCCAGGTGGCGATCGTGGCCCTGATCTGCCGGGTGGAAGAGGCCGCGCCGGGGGATCTCGCGCTCACCGTCAGCGCCGGCCGTGAGCTGGCCAATCTGCTGCAGATGGAGCGCCTGATGCAGGAGTCCCAGCACCATTTAAGCGAGCTCTATGCCCTGCTGGATGGCATGGAAGACGGCGTACTGGCCTGGGATCCCCAGGGGCGGCTGCGCTACCTCAACGCCCTGGCGGCCAGTCGGCTGCAACTCGACCCGGCTGTCTGCCTGGGCCAGCCCCTCGATCACCATCTGCTGATGCCCCAGCGCCTGCGTCTGGCCATCGCGGAGATGACCCCCCTGAGCCATGTGGAGGTGACGCTGGAGCGACGGGAGACCCGGGGCGAGGCCTTCATCGACGCCCTGGTGAGCCTCAAGCCCCTCCCGGGACCGGACGGGGTCAGCTTCATCGTCCTGCTCCATCCCACCGATCGATTGCGCGCCATTCATCAACTGCGCCAGACGGTGCCCGAGCTCTCCGCCCTGGTGGGGGAGTCGAGCGCCATGCGCAAACTGCTGCGCCACGCCCGCCAGGCGGCCAGGGGACAGGGCCCCGTCCTGCTGCGAGGGGAAGAGGAGGTGGGCAAGGCCCAACTGGCGGAGGCCATCCACTTTGGCAGCGAGCGAGCCGCCGGCCCCCTGGTCATCTTCAACTGCCAGGCATGGCCGAGGGAGCGGATGGCGCTGGAACTCATGGGGTCCGACGAGGCGGGGCAGGAGCGGGCCGGCAAGTTCGAGCTGGCTCACGGTGGCACCCTGGTGCTGGAGCAGGTGGAGTGCCTGCCCGCCCCCATGCAGGCCGCCCTGCTGCAACTGCTCAAGACGGGGCGCATCCAGCGCTTCGACTCCGCCCGCATCCTGCCCCTCAGGGTGAGGATCATCGCGACCAGCAGCGCCCCGCTGGAGCAGCGGGTGCAGGAGGGGGGATTCGGCCGCCAGCTGCTCTATGCGCTGCAAGGGTGCGAACTCTGGCTGCCGAGCCTGCGGGAGCGCAGCGCCGATCTGCCCGGCCTCATCCGCCAGCACCTGGCGGTGCAGGGGGGCGAGCCGGGGCGCCAGTTCACCCCTGACGCCCTCGACTGCCTGCTGGCCTACCCCTGGCCCGGCAACCTAGGGGAGCTGCGCAGCGCCATCGAGTACGCCCAGCTTCATTGCAGTGAGGCACAGATCCCGCCCCGGGCGCTCCCGGCCGCCATCCGCCAGGGTCATTGCCTGCTGGCGGACGAGGTGGTGGGACAGCCGCTGCTCACACTGGCGGAGCTGGAGCATCAGGCGATCCTGCGGGCCGCCCGTGCCAGCAAGGGCCAGGTCAGCCAGATGGCGCGCCAGCTCGGGATCAGCCGCACCACCCTCTGGCGGCGGCTCAAACTGCTCGACATCGATCCCGCCGACTACCACCACTGACCAGAACGCCCCTCAAAAAAAGCGGGCCCCGTCGTGACGGGGCCCGGATGGGGGAATGTTTCAGTCGCCGAAGCGATCCCGCGCCAGTTGCTGGAAGCAGCTCAGCGCCGCCCCGGCATCCTCCCCTCGCGCCAGCAGGATGAGCCTGTCCCCCTGGCGCACATCGAGCATGGCGAGTCGGCTCAGGCTGCGGGGATTCGCCTCTTTCTCCCCCTTTTGCAGCCTGAGTTCGGCGGCAAAGGGCTTGAGGGCGGCCACCAGTCGGGCGGCGGGGCGCACATGCAGGCCGTGGGGATTCTCCACCACCACCTCGCAGCGCAGCCAGCCGTCATCGGCAACAGGGGCTGCCTCGGTGGTGACCTGCGCCGCACTGGCAGGCAGCATTCCCTGTTTCGGGCCCAGGGCGCCAAGCGCCTCGGCGGCGACCTCGTCCAGCGTCAGGCCTGCGCCAGCGGCCACCACCGCGGCCAGAGTGCCCTCGACCAGCGGGGCGGGGCTGAGCCGCACCCGGGCGCTCAGCTCGGAGGGCAGCAGCTCGAGGGCGGTCTCCGCGCTCAGCAGAGCGCTGCCCAAGTCCATCAGCACCAGCACCCCGCTGCCGTCATCCGCCTCTTCCATCGCACTCATTACGGCGATGGCGTCGGTACCGATGGGATGGGCGGGGTCATCGACCCCGGCCGCCAGCAACAGTTTCGCCGGGCTGCCGAGCTGATCGGCCAGGGCTTTCAAACCGGCCGCAAGCATGGCGCTGTGAGAGACCACTACGATGCCGATCATGTCACAACCTCGCTCTGTCACGCAGGGCGGTCAGCAGCAGCAGGGTCGAGGTGGCCCCCGCATCCTGATGGCCGATGCTGCGCTCACCAAGATAGCTGGCGCGCCCCTTGCGAGCCTGCATCTGGATGGTGGCCTCGGTGCCGGCTGCGGCGGCAGCCACCGCCTTGTCCAGCGCCTCGGGGAGCGGCAGGCCCTGTTGTTCCGCCTGCTGCAGGGCGGCCAGAGCGGGCCACCAGGCATCGCACATGGTCTTGTCACCCGGCTCGGCACGGCCGCGGGAGACTATCCCCTCCACCCCGTCGCTCAGCATCTTGCCGAGCTGGCCGAGGGTCAGGCTCTGGCAGGCATCGCTGCTGGCCGCCGCCCGGATGAAGAAGGTGCCGTAGAGGGGTCCGCTGGCGCCGCCGACCGAGGAGAGCAATGTCATGCCGGTGGTTTTGAGCACCTGGCCGATGTCCTTGTCCGCCACCGCGGGCAGCTTCTCCGCCACCTTGGCAAAGCCGCGCTGCATGTTGAGGCCGTGGTCGCCGTCGCCGATGTCGGTATCCAGCGCCGTGAGGTAGTCACGCTGCTCGGTGAAGATGTGCTCGCAATCGAGCAGCCAGTTGACGATCTGATGCTTGCTTAACATGAATATTCCTCAGCAGCCGCGCCGCATGGCGGGGGTGTGAACGGGGGCATCCCACAGGGTCATCAGCTCGTCATCCACCTTGAGCAGGGTGATGGAGATGCCGGTCATGTCGAGAGAGGTACAGTAGGGGCCGATGAGGTTGCGCACCAGATGAATGCCCGCCTCTTCGCACAGGGTGGCGAGGCGACCATAGACGCCGTAGAGCTCGGAGACAGGGGTGCCGCCGAGGCTGTTGACCAGGACGATGACCCGGTCACCCCCATTGAGCGGTTCGATAAAGGTGTGTTCTTCCTGCCAGCTGCCGGTGGCTCTGTCCCAGTGGCGCAGAGTGCGGCCATAGGGGCTGTTGTCGGTCAGCTCCTTGAACATGTCATCCACCAGGGCGTTGAGGTCGGTGAAGGGACGGCGCTCGATACCGGGTTCGCCGTGAATGCCCACGCCGAACTCCACCTCGTTGTCAGCCAGGGTGAAGGAGGGCTTGCCCGCAGCAGGGACGGTGCAGGCGTGCATGGCCACGCCTATGGTGCGGCTTTGGTTGTTGATCCGGCGGGCCAGCGCCTCACAACGCGCCAGATCGTAGCCCGCCTCGGCGGCGGCACCGACCAGCTTCTCGCACAGCACTGTCGTGGCAACCCCACGGCGGCCAGCGGTGTAGAGGCTGTCCTTCACCGCCACGTCGTCATCGATGAGGGCGAAGCCCACCTTGACCCCGTCGCCGTGCAGCAGCTCGACCGCGGTCTCGAAGTTGAGCACGTCGCCGGTGTAGTTCTTCACCAGAAACAGCACGCCCGCGCCGCCGTCGACGGCCTGACCGCACTCGTACATCTGATCCGGGGTCGGGGACGTGAAGATCTCGCCGGGGCAGGCACCATCCAGCATTCCTTTGCCCACCAGGCCACCGTGCATGGGCTCGTGGCCGCTGCCGCCGCCGGAGACCAGCGCCACCTTGCCCGCCACGGGGGCGTCGGCGCGGGTGATGTAGTGGGGTTCGATTCGCACCTTGAGCTCGGGGTGGGCAGCAGCCATCCCCATCAGTTGTTCACGGACCACGGCATCGACAGCATTGATCAGCTTCTTCATGGCTCACTCCTTGGCTTGCCACCATACGGGTGGACAGATGGTTGATGCAGCCAGTCTAGCGAGCCATAGGGGGATAAACATGACAGGGGTTTCGGTTCGGATCTGAAACAACAAACGAAGCCTGACGTTTCAATCTGAAACGAGCGGATGGGGAAGATCCGGGAAAGTGTTAGCCGCCTCACAGCCATGAAAAAGGGCCCCGCAGGGCCCTTCTCGATAGCGTGAGGATTAGATGGCCCAGCCACCGGCGTAGAAGATCACCAGGGCCACAGCGATGATGACGGTGCCGATGTTGAGCTTCTTCCACTCGGCGGCAAACAGGCGGCCGACCACCAGGGCCACGAAGCCCAGCATGATGCCGGTGACGATGTTGCAGGTGAGCACGATGAAGACGGCGCACAGCATGCCGGAAAGGGCATCGACCGAGTCGTTGAAGTCCAGCTTGGTGACGTTGCCCAGCATCAGCAGGCCCACATACATCAGGGCCGGTGCGGTGGCGTAGGCCGGTACCAGATAGCTCAGCGGGGAGAGGAAGATCATCAGCAGGAAGAGCACGCCGACCAGGGTGGCGGTCAGACCTGTCTTGCCGCCGGCAGCGGTCCCTGCGGCGGATTCGATGTAGACGGCTGCCGGAGCACCACCCACCACGCCCGCCACCATGCTGCTGACGGAGTCCGCAGTCAGGGCCTTGCCACCGCTGATGATGTGACCACGCTCGTTGATGAGGCCAGCCTGACCGGCCACGGCACGGATGGTGCCGGTGGCGTCAAACACGGCGGTCATCACCAGCGCCAACACGGTCGGAATCACCACCGGATTGAGGGCGCCCAGCAGATCCATGCTGCCCACCAGGGAGCCATTCTCGCCACTCAGGCTCGGCATGGCGAAGAAGCCCTGCCAGGTCACTTTCGGATCGAAGATGAGGCCGAGGATAGAGATGGCGATGATCACCATCAGGATGCCGCCCGGCACCTTGCGGCGCTCCAGGCCGAAGATGGCAGCCAGACCCAGCACCGTCATGATGACCGGGAAGGCAGTGATCTCGCCGAGCTGCACCGGCAGGCCAGCCCCTTCATTCTTGATCACCATGCCGACCCCGTTGGTGGCGATCAGCAGCAGGAACAGGCCGATACCGATGCCGGTACCGTGGGCGATGCCGGAGGGAAGGTTGTCCAGGATCCACTGGCGCACGCCGGTGACGCTGATCAGGGTGAACAGCACCCCCATCAGGAAGATGGCACCCAGCGCGACCGGAATGCTCAGCCCCTGCCCCAGCACCAGGCTGAAGGCGGTAAAGGCGGTGAGAGAGATGGCACAACCGATGGCCATCGGCAGCTTGGCCCAGAGCCCCATCAGCAGGGAACCGAAGGCGGCGATCAGGCAGGTCGCCACAAACACCGGGCCCTGCTCAAAACCCGCTGCGCCCAGCATGTTCGGCACGACGATGATGCTGTAGACCATCGCCAGGAAGGTGGTCAACCCGGCCAGCAGCTCCTGTCGCACCGTGCTGCCACGCTGGCTGATGGAGAAATAGGAATCCAGAAACCCGCCATTGCCGGCGCGGGCCGTCGTTTGTTGCGTTGCCATAGTTCATCCTGAAAGTGTGAAGGAAATCGTTTGCTTGCTGGCGCGCAAAATAGCAAGAATTTGGCGAGATTGCAGCGGATAAGCCTCCATTTCCCCGAAGTTTTTCATAAAAGGGCTCGTTAGAGGCCTCACTTTCCATGAGAGAGGCCCATCCCAAGCTTCTACACTCTTAGCTAGCCACGTTCCCATCTACCGGAGAGAAGCCCATGCACACAGGCAACCTGCTTGGCCAGATCCCCTCCCCCCTGCCCAGTGAAGTGTTCGCGGATCTGGTCAGTACCAACAATGTTCGTATCGAGCGCATTCTCTCCCAGGGGCAGCAGACCCCTACCGGAGAGTGGTTCGATCAGGATGAACACGAATGGGTATTGCTGGTGCAGGGAGAGGCCATCCTGGTCTTCATCACACCGGATACCGGGCTACAGGAACGCGTCCATCTGGGGCCGGGGGATTACATCAACATCCCGGCGCACCTTCAGCACCGGGTGGAGTGGACCCATCCGACCGAGACAACCGTCTGGCTCTGCGTCTATTACTAGCAAGCTCACGGCTCAAGAAGGCAATGCTTCTGCTGCGAAGATCGAAGAGGAGACCGTGGAGACGAAAAAAAGCCCAGTCTGTCGACTGGGCTTCTTGTTAGTGGCATAACGGACGCAGAGACGGACAAAGTCCGGCTCAAGCACAAAGGACAACAGAGCGGGATCGAGTTGTCAGTGGCAAGTCGCAGCCCTGGTGGTAGCCTCTTGTTCCCTGAGCCCTTATCCAGACGCCAGAAAGCAAAAAGGCCTTCCCGATAGGGAAGGCCTTTCAATTTAGTGGCGGAGCGGACGGGACTCGAACCCGCGACCCCCGGCGTGACAGGCCGGTATTCTAACCGACTGAACTACCGCTCCGCATTCGGTTAGCTTTCGCTAAATCTTTTGCTGCTTGTTTGTGAGGTGTCATCCTCGCAGCCAGCCATGTGATTCTTCACATCACCGTTTAATTGGGTGCCTGGCAGTGTCCTACTCTCGCATGGCGAATGCCACACTACCATCGGCGCTACAGCGTTTCACTTCTGAGTTCGGCATGGGGTCAGGTGGTTCCACTGCGCTATTGCCGCCAGGCAAATTCTTCAATCTCGGAAAGCTGACGTGAATAACGACTTTGCTAGCTGCTTGTCATTATCACTGAATTTGAGTAGTTCGTTCTATTTGCTACAAGCCTTAGAACACTTCTTGGGTGTTGTATGGTTAAGCCTCACGGGTAATTAGTATGGGTTAGCTCAACGTATCGCTACGCTTACACACCCCACCTATCAACGTTGTGGTCTCCAACGGCCCTTTAGGACCCTCAAGGGGTCAGGGATGACTCATCTCAGGGCTCGCTTCCCGCTTAGATGCTTTCAGCGGTTATCGATTCCGAACTTAGCTACCGGGCAGTGCCACTGGCGTGACAACCCGAACACCAGAGGTTCGTTCACTCCGGTCCTCTCGTACTAGGAGCAACTCCCTTCAATCATCCAACGCCCACGGCAGATAGGGACCGAACTGTCTCACGACGTTCTGAACCCAGCTCGCGTACCACTTTAAATGGCGAACAGCCATACCCTTGGGACCGACTTCAGCCCCAGGATGTGATGAGCCGACATCGAGGTGCCAAACACCGCCGTCGATATGAACTCTTGGGCGGTATCAGCCTGTTATCCCCGGAGTACCTTTTATCCGTTGAGCGATGGCCCTTCCATTCAGAACCACCGGATCACTATGACCTACTTTCGTACCTGCTCGACCTGTCCGTCTCGCAGTTAAGCTGGCTTATGCCATTGCACTAACCTCCTGATGTCCGACCAGGATTAGCCAACCTTCGTGCTCCTCCGTTACTCTTTGGGAGGAGACCGCCCCAGTCAAACTACCCACCAGGCACTGTCCGCGAGCCCGATTCAGGGCCCTGCGTTAGAACATCAAACATACAAGGGTGGTATTTCAAGGACGGCTCCAGCGCAACTGGCGTCACGCCTTCAAAGCCTCCCACCTATCCTACACATGTAGGTTCAATGTTCAGTGCCAAGCTGTAGTAAAGGTTCACGGGGTCTTTCCGTCTAGCCGCGGGTACACCGCATCTTCACGGCGAATTCGATTTCACTGAGTCTCGGGTGGAGACAGCATGGCCATGGTTACACCATTCGTGCAGGTCGGAACTTACCCGACAAGGAATTTCGCTACCTTAGGACCGTTATAGTTACGGCCGCCGTTTACCGGGGCTTCGATCAAGAGCTTCGCTTGCGCTAACCCCATCAATTAACCTTCCGGCACCGGGCAGGTGTCACACCCTATACGTCCACTTTCGTGTTTGCAGAGTGCTGTGTTTTTGATAAACAGTCCCAGCCATCTGGTCACTGCGACTCCCGACAGCTCCATCCGCAAGGGACTTCACCATCAAGAGCGAACCTTCTCCCGAAGTTACGGTTCTATTTTGCCTAGTTCCTTCACCCGAGTTCTCTCAAGCGCCTTGGTATTCTCTACCCGACCACCTGTGTCGGTTTGGGGTACGATGACTTGTAATCTGAAGCTTAGAGGCTTTTCCTGGAAGCAGGGCATCAATGGCTTCCGCACCGTGGTGCGTTCGTCTCGTGTCTCAGTGTTGTGTCTCCGGATTTGCCTAGAAACACCACCTACGCACTTTCACCAGGACAACCGTCGCCTGGCCCACCTAGCCTTCTCCGTCCCCCCATCGCAATTACAAGTCGTGCAGGAATATTAACCTGCTTCCCATCGATTACGCCTTTCGGCCTCACCTTAGGGGTCGACTCACCCTGCCCCGATTAACGTTGGACAGGAACCCTTGGTCTTCCGGCGAGGAGGCTTTTCACCCCCTTTATCGTTACTTACGTCAGCATTCGCACTTCTGATATCTCCAGCATACCTCTCGATACACCTTCGCAGACTTACAGAACGCTCCCCTACCACTCACGCTTAGCGTGAATCCGCGGCTTCGGTGCCTGGTTTGAGCCCCGTTACATCTTCCGCGCAGGCCGACTCGACTAGTGAGCTATTACGCTTTCTTTAAATGATGGCTGCTTCTAAGCCAACATCCTAGCTGTCTGAGCCTTCCCACATCGTTTCCCACTTAACCAGAACTTTGGGACCTTAGCCGGCGGTCTGGGTTGTTTCCCTCTTCACGACGGACGTTAGCACCCGCCGTGTGTCTCCCGGATAGTACTTACTGGTATTCGGAGTTTGCATGGGGTTGGTAAGTCGGGATGACCCCCTAGCCCAAACAGTGCTCTACCCCCAGTAGTATTCGTCCGAGGCGCTACCTAAATAGCTTTCGGGGAGAACCAGCTATCTCCGAGTTTGATTGGCCTTTCACCCCCAGCCA
>NZ_CP077201.1:1670000-1795000 GCF_019046925.1 Aeromonas sp. FDAARGOS 1402 | reverse complement strand
AATGTCGGCAGACAGGTCGGAACGCTCCGGCAGGCGCTTGAAGGCACCTTCCATCTTAGCAGCGTCAACCTCTACCCAAGTCGGCTTCTCGCGCTGACCAGCAACTTCCAGGGAAGCTTTGATACGCGCTTGCTTCTTAGCCTTCTCGCGAACGCAGATCACGTCCTCAGGGGATACCTGGAAAGAAGGAACATTCACAACGCGGCCGTTTACCATGATGGCTTTGTGGCTCACCAGCTGACGAGATTCAGCACGAGTGGCGCCGAAGCCCATGCGGTAGACGACGTTGTCCAGACGACCTTCCAGCAGCTGCAACAGGTTTTCACCGGTGTTACCCTTTTGACGGGCAGCGTCGCGGTAGTAGTTGCGGAACTGTTTTTCCAATACGCCGTAGATACGACGTACTTTTTGTTTCTCGCGCAGTTGCACACCGTAGTCGGACAGACGCGCTTTACGCGCACCGTGTTGACCAGGAACGGTGTCAATCTTGCACTTAGAATCAATCGCACGAACACCAGACTTCAGGAAGAGGTCGGTGCCCTCACGACGGCTAAGCTTAAGCTTAGGACCGATATATCTTGCCATCTTCTTTCTCCAACAATCCTAGACCAAGTAGCTACAGCGTTACACGCGGCGCTTCTTGGGAGGACGACAACCGTTGTGCGGGATCGGAGTCACATCAGTAATGTTAGTGATGCGGAAACCAGCCGCGTTCAGAGCGCGGATGGAAGACTCACGACCGGGACCCGGACCTTTGACCATGACTTCCAGGTTCTTCACGCCGTATTCTTTGGCGATCTCACCAGCACGCTCAGCAGCTACCTGGGCAGCAAACGGAGTGGACTTACGGGAACCACGGAAACCGGAACCACCAGAGGTAGCCCAAGACAGAGCATTGCCCTGACGGTCAGTAATGGTCACGATTGTGTTGTTGAAAGATGCATGAACGTGCGCAATACCGTCGCTCACTTGCTTTTTAACGCGCTTGCGAGCACGAGTCGGAGTTTTAGCCATTTTCTACCTTCCCGTTACTTCTTGATAGCCTTGCGCGGACCCTTACGGGTACGAGCGTTGGTCTTGGTACGTTGACCACGAACAGGCAGGCTACGACGGTGACGCAAACCACGGTAGCAACCCAGATCCATCAATCGCTTGATGTTCATGGAAATCTGACGACGCAGGTCACCTTCAACGGTGAATTTACCTACTTGTTCACGCAGACTCTCGATCTGAGCTTCGTCCAGGTCTTTAATTTTCACATTCTCAGCGATACCGGCTGCGGCACAGATGGCCTTGGAGCGGGTACGACCGACGCCATAAATAGCAGTCAACGCAATGACTGCATGTTTATGGTCAGGAATGTTAATGCCAGCGATACGGGCCACTATTCACTCCTACATATAGTAGATAACGACCACCACAAAGCCCGTGAGCGGATACGTGGCGGTCAACCAATACACAACAAAAGTTGGCTGGCTATATTAGCCAGCACAACTATTTGTTGCAAGTACTAACCGTAAAAAATTAGCCTTGGCGCTGTTTATGCTTTGGCTCGCTGCAAATCACACGCACCACACCGTGACGCTTGATGATTTTGCAGTTACGGCAGATTGCCTTAACGGAAGCACGAACTTTCATTGCTTAACTCCGTAACTACGCCGACCTTTAGCGGCCGTAGCCCTTCAGGTTGGCCTTCCTCAGGACGTCGCCATATTGATGAGACATCATATGGGTTTGAACCTGAGCCATGAAGTCCATGATAACTACCACGATAATCAGCAGCGAGGTGCCACCGAAGTAGAACTGTACGTTCCAGGCAGTCATCAGGAACTGGGGTACCAGACAGATAAAGGTAATATAGAGCGCACCTGCCAATGTCAGGCGAGTCATAACCTTATCGATGTAACGTGCTGTCTGCTCGCCCGGGCGGATCCCCGGGATAAAGGCTCCACTCTTCTTCAGGTTATCTGCTGTCTCGCGGGGGTTGAACACCAGCGCGGTATAGAAGAAGCAGAAGAAGATAATGGCTGCTGCATAGAGCATCTCGTACAAGGGCTGACCCGGCTGCAGGACCATAGAGACCTGTTGCAGAATGTCAGCGATCTTGCCCTCGCCCTGACCAAACCAGGAGGTAATGGTACCCGGGAAGAGGATGATGCTGGATGCGAAAATCGCAGGAATCACACCGGCCATATTCACTTTCAACGGCAGGTGTGTGCTTTGCGCAGCGAATACCTGGCGGCCTTGTTGACGCTTGGCATAGTTAACGACGATACGACGCTGACCACGCTCCACGAACACCACAAAGTAAGTCACAGCGAAAACAATCAAGCCCAGCAACAACAACAGCAGGATGTGCAATTCCCCTTGACGTGCCTGTTCGGCCGTAGCGCCAATGGCATGAGGCAGACCGGCGACGATACCTGTGAAGATAATCAACGAGATACCATTACCAATCCCACGCTCGGTAATCTGTTCACCCAACCACATCAAGAACATGGTACCGGTGACCAGACTCACAACGGCTGTGAAATAGAAGCCCAAACCCGGATGAGTCACGAGTCCTTGCATCATATTCGGCAGACCTGTTGCAATACCAATGGCCTGGAACGTTCCCAAAACCAGCGTGCCCCAACGGGTATATTGGCTAATCTTGCGACGGCCGGATTCACCTTCTTTCTTGAGTTCAGCAAGAGCAGGGTGAACCACAGTCAGCAACTGGATAATGATCGACGCCGAAATGTACGGCATGATCCCCAGTGCAAGAATAGAAGCACGCGAGAGTGCACCACCACTGAACATGTTGAACATCTCAATGATGGTGCCCTTCTGTTGTTGGAACAACTCGGCCAGTACGGCGGCGTCAATACCAGGGATCGGCACATAAGAGCCTGCACGGAACACGATAATTGCCCCGAGAACGAAGAGCAGACGGCTCTTCAGTTCGCTCAGACCACCTTGTGCTTTAACATCCAATCCTGGTTTCTTAGCCATTGTACTGATTATTCCTCGATTTTACCGCCAGCGGCCTCGATGGCTGCACGTGCACCCTTGGTGACGGACAGACCACGAACGGTCACAGCACGGTCAATGTTGCCAGACAGAACAACTTTAGCGAACACGATGTTTTTGGTAATAACACCGGCTTGCTTCAGAGTGCTCACGTCGACCACATCACCTTCTACCAGGGCGATTTCGTTCAGGCGCACTTCGGCAGAAACCAAAGATTTGCGAGAGAAGAAACCGAACTTCGGCAGACGGATTTTCAAAGGCATCTGGCCGCCTTCGAAACCGTTGCGGACCTTGCCGCCACCGGAACGAGAGGTTTGACCTTTAACACCACGACCACCGGTCTTGCCCAGACCAGAACCGATACCACGGCCCGGACGGTGCTTGACGCGCTTGGAGCCAGCGGCCGGAGACAGAGTATTCAGACGCATGCTTAGCCCTCCACCTTAACCATGTAATAAACCTGGTTGATCATGCCGCGTACGCAGGGAGTATCTTCCAGCTCAACGGTGTGACCAATGCGACGCAGACCCAGACCACGCAGAGTCGCCTTGTGCTTTGGCAGACGGCCGATAGAGCTGCGAGTTTGAGTTACTTTTACAGTGTTAGCCATGTCGCATTACCCCAGAATTTCTTCAACGCGCAGACCACGCTTGGCCGCGATCTGTTCCGGTGATTGACCGTGAACCAGAGCGTCGACAGTTGCGCGAACAACGTTGATTGGGTTGGTGGAACCGTAGGTCTTGGCCAGCACGTTGTGGATACCAGCAACTTCCAGTACGGCACGCATGGCGCCGCCTGCAATGATACCAGTACCTTGGGAGGCCGGCTTCATGAACACGGTGGAACCAGAGTGAACGCCACGCACCGGGTGGTGCAGGGTGCCGTTGTTCAGCTCAACCTTGTTCAGGTTACGCTTAGCCTGTTCCATCGCCTTTTGAATGGCGGCCGGAACTTCACGGGCCTTACCGTAACCGTAACCTACACGGCCGTTACCATCACCCACCACGGTCAACGCGGTGAAGGACATGATACGACCACCTTTAACAGTTTTCGAAACACGGTTTACTGCAATGAGCTTTTCTTGCAGTTCGCCGGCTTGAGATTCGACTTTAGCCATCTTCGACTCCTAGCTTAGAACTGAAGACCAGCGTCACGAGCAGCGGCAGCCAGAGCGGCTACACGACCGTGATACTTGAAACCGGAACGATCGAAAGATACGTTCTGAACGCCTTTGGCAATAGCACGCTCAGCGATAGCCTTACCTACAGCGGTAGCAGCATCTGCGTTACCGGTGTATTTCAGAGCTTCACTGATGGCTTTCTCTACTGTGGAAGCAGAGGCCAGAACTTCGGAACCGTTGGCTGCAATAACCTGCGCATAGATATGACGCGGGGTACGGTGAACAACCAGACGGGTAGCTCCCAGTTCCTGCATCTTTTTCCGAGCACGAGTAGCACGACGGAGACGAGCTGCTTTCTTGTCCATAGTGTTACCTTACTTCTTCTTAGCTTCTTTAGTACGCACTTGCTCGTTGGCATAGCGTACACCCTTGCCCTTGTAGGGCTCCGGAGCGCGGTAAGCACGGATATCGGCGGCGACTTGGCCAACCAGCTGCTTGTCCACACCACGCAGAACGATCTCGGTGGCGGACGGACATTCAGCGGTGACACCAGCCGGCAGCGCATGCTCTACCGGGTGAGAGAAGCCCAGTGCCAGCGCAACAGCATTGCCCTTGATGGAGGCTTTGTAACCTACACCAACCAGCTGCAGCTTGCGCTCGAAGCCTTGGGTAACACCGACTACCATGTTGTTGACCAATGCACGGGCAGTACCGGCCTGAGCGTCAGCACCAGCGATGCCGTCGCGCGGGGCGAACTTCAGTACATTGTCTTCTTTGGTCACTTCTACACCGGCGTGGATGGAACGAACCAGGGAACCCTTGCCACCTTTGATGGACAGTTCTTGGCCGTTCAGAGTCACCTCTACGCCAGCAGGAATAGTGACGGGTGCCTTAGCAACGCGAGACATTTCCGACCTCCTATTAAGCGACGTAGCAGATGATCTCACCACCCATGCTTGCCTTGCGGGCAGCACGGTCGGTCATCACACCTTTAGACGTGGACACGATAGCAACACCGAGACCGCCCATGACTTTCGGCAGATCAGTAGTGCGCTTGTAAATACGCAGGCCGGGACGGCTCACGCGTTGGATCAGTTCTACAACCGGCTTGCCCTGGAAATACTTCAGTTCGATTTCCAGTTCCGGTTTCACGTCACCAGCTACGTTGTAGCCAGCGATGTAACCTTCTTCTTTCAGCACTTTGGCGATAGCCACTTTCAGCTTGGAAGAAGGCATGGAAACCGCAACTTTGCTCGCCGCCTGACCGTTACGGATGCGGGTCAGCATATCCGCGATCGGATCTTGCATGCTCATAGTCTAACTCCCGAGATTCTTACCAAGAGGCCTTTTTGAGGCCCGGAATTTCGCCCTTCATGGCATGCTCACGCACCTTGATGCGAGAGAGGCCAAACTTCCGCAGGAAACCGTGCGGACGACCAGTGATGTTGCAACGGTTACGCTGGCGGGACGGACTGGAATCACGGGGCAGCTGTTGCAGTTGCAAGACAGCATCCCAACGCGCTTCTTCAGAAGCGTTCATATCAACGATGATAGCTTTCAGCTCGGTACGCTTGGTCGCGAACTTGGCTGCCAGCTTCGCACGCTTTGCTTCACGTGCTTTCATGGATGTTTTAGCCATAACCCTAACCTTACTTGCGGAATGGGAAGTTAAAGGCAGCCAGCAGAGCACGGCCTTCTTCGTCGGTATTCGCGGAAGTGGTGATGGTGATATCCAGACCACGGACGCGATCGACCTTGTCATAGTCGATTTCCGGGAAGATGATTTGCTCACGCACGCCCATGGAGTAGTTACCACGGCCATCGAACGCCTTGGCGTTCAGACCACGGAAGTCACGGATACGCGGTACGGAGATGCAAATCAGCCGTTCCAGGAACTCCCACATACGCTCGCCACGCAGGGTTACTTTACAACCTATCGGGTAGCCTTCACGAATCTTGAAGCCCGCAACAGATTTGCGTGCTTTGGTGATCAGCGGTTTCTGACCGGAAATGGCAGCCATATCGGCAGCAGCATTTTCCAGCAACTTCTTGTCAGAGATCGCTTCACCAACACCCATGTTCAGGGTGATTTTCTCGATCCGAGGGACTTGCATGATAGTCTTGTAACCGAACTGCTTGGACAGTTCATTTACTACATCGGATTTGTAGTAATCATGCAGTTTCGCCATCGTTAAACTCCAATTACTTCACAAGTTCGCCGGTGGATTTGAAGAAACGGACTTTCTTGCCGTCTTCAATCCGGAAACCAACGCGGTCAGCCTTGCCAGTGGCAGAGTTGAACAGCGCGACGTTAGATACATCGATGGGGGCTTCTTTGGTGACGATGCCGCCAGCCTGACCCAGTGCGGGTACCGGCTTTTGGTGTTTCTTCACCTGGTTGATGCCTTCCACGATTACCTTACCTTTTGCAATCAGGACTTGAGTGACTTTGCCACGCTTGCCCTTGTCTTTGCCGGTAAGAACAATTACTTCGTCTTCGCGACGGATTTTAGCTGCCATCGTTCGACTCCTTACAGTACTTCGGGTGCCAGGGACACAATCTTCATGAACTTCTCGTTACGGAGTTCACGGGTCACCGGGCCAAAAATACGAGTACCGATTGGCTGTTGGTTGTTGTTAAGCAACACAGCCGCATTGTTGTCGAAACGGATGACAGAGCCGTCCGGACGACGAACGCCTTTACGGGTGCGTACGACCACCGCGTTATACACATCACCTTTCTTCACTTTACCGCGAGGAATGGCTTCCTTGATGGAAACCTTGATGATGTCGCCGATGCCGGCATAACGGCGGTGCGAACCACCCAGAACCTTAATACACATTACACTGCGAGCGCCGGAGTTGTCGGCAACACCCAGCATACTTTGCATCTGGATCATCTTAGTGCTCCGCTTTGTTTACTTCTTATCCCTGATGGGATCTGGCTGCCTTCAAAAGGCGCGAAACTATAACACAGCTATTTTTGAAAAGGTAGCCTAAAAAACAAACGGCCCCGATGGGGGGCCGTTTGGGCTAAAAAGTACCGAATTAGGCCTTTTCTACGACAGCAACCAGGGTCCAGGACTTGGTCTTGGACAGCGGGCGGCACTCGCGGATTTCCACGAGATCGCCAGCCTTGCACTCGTTGTTCTCGTCATGCACGTGCAGCTTGGTAGTACGCTTGATGATCTTACCGTAGATCGGGTGCTTTACCTTGCGCTCGATAGCGACGGTGATGGACTTGTCCATCTTGTCGCTAATTACACGACCTTGCAGAGTACGGATCTTGTCAGTCATTACGCACCTGCCTTCTCAGTCAGTACAGTCTTGATACGTGCGACGTCACGACGCACTTGTTTCAGAGTGTGAGTCTGAGCCAGCTGGCCGGTGGAAGCTTGCATGCGCATGTTGAATTGCTCACGCAGCAGACCCAGCAGCTCCTGGTTCAGTTCTTCGACGCTCTTTTGACGCAGATCTTGGGCTTTCATCACATCACCGTCTTAATTACGAAAGTGGTCTGAACAGACAGCTTAGCTGCGGCCAGGGCAAACGCTTCACGCGCCAGAGCCTCAGGTACACCATCCATCTCGTACAGAACCTTGCCAGGCTGGATCGGGCAAACCCAGTATTCCACGTTACCCTTACCTTTACCCATACGAACTTCGAGGGGCTTTTCGGTGATGGGCTTGTCCGGGAACACACGGATCCAGATCTTGCCTTGACGCTTAACGTGACGGGTCATGGCACGACGGGCTGCTTCGATTTGACGAGCAGTCAGTTGACCACGAGATGTCGCCTTCAGGCCAAAGGTACCGAAGGATACTTCGTTACCGGCATTGGCCAGACCGCGGTTACGACCCTTGTGGGTCTTGCGGAATTTAGTACGCTTAGGTTGCAACATTTACCGAATCTCCTTACTTGGCAGCGCGGCGCTTGTTGTCACGCTTGGGCTTCGCAGGAGCTTGCTCTTGAGCAGCGGCAGCATTGACTGCAGCCAGACCGCCCAGAACTTCGCCCTTGAAGATCCAAACTTTAACGCCGATCACACCGTAAGTGGTGTGGGCTTCAGAAGTTGCGTAGTCGATGTCGGCGCGCAGGGTGTGCAGGGGCACACGACCTTCACGGTACCATTCGGTACGCGCGATTTCAGCACCGCCCAGACGACCGGAAACTTCCACTTTGATGCCCTTGGCACCCAGGCGCATGGCGTTCTGTACGGCGCGCTTCATAGCACGACGGAACATTACGCGACGCTCCAGCTGGGAAGTGATGCTGTCGGCAACCAGTTTGCCATCCAGCTCCGGCTTGCGGACTTCGGAAATGTTGATCTGAGCAGGCACGCCAGCGATCGCGGCTACAGCTTTGCGCAGTTTTTCAACGTCTTCGCCTTTCTTGCCGATCACGACACCCGGACGAGCGGTGTGAATGGTCACACGAATGCTCTTGGCCGGACGCTCGATAGTGATCTTGGACAAGGAAGCGTTTTTCAGCTCCTTGGTCAGGAACTGGCGTACTTGGAAATCGCTGTACAGGTTGTCAGCGAAGTCTTTGGTGTTCGCGAACCAGGTAGAATTCCAAGGCTTGGTAATACCCAGGCGAATGCCATTAGGATGTACTTTCTGACCCATTGCTTATCTCCCAGCCTTAGCGTCGGATACCACTACAGTGATGTGAGCGGTACGCTTGAGGATACGATCCGCGCGACCTTTGGCACGCGGGCGGATGCGCTTCATGGAGGGACCTTCGTCTACCATGATGGTGGCAACACGCAGGGTGTCGATATCGGCACCTTCGTTGTGCTCAGCGTTGGCAATGGCAGATTCCAGCACTTTCTTCACCAGAACAGCAGCCTTTTTCGGGCTGAAGGTCAGGATGTTCAGAGCCTTGTCTACGGACAGACCACGTACTTGATCGGCTACCAGACGAGCTTTCTGGGCAGAAGTACGGGCATAACGGTGTTTAGCGATAGCTTCCATCATTTATCCCTTAGCGCTTCTTAGCCTTCTTATCAGCAGCATGGCCGCGATAAGTACGAGTCGGTGCGAATTCACCCAGTTTGTGACCGATCATTTCTTCGGTAACGAAAACCGGAACGTGCTGACGACCATTATGGACAGCGATGGTCAAACCGATCATGTTCGGGATGATCATTGAACGACGGGACCAGGTCTTAACCGGCTTTTTATCCCCGCTTTCCACCGCTTTCTCTACCTTCTTCAGCAAGTGCAGGTCGATAAATGGACCCTTCTTGAGAGAACGTGGCATGGTGATTCCTCTATGTTAACAATTACTTGTTACGACGACGTACGATGTACTTGTCGGTACGCTTGTTCTTACGGGTCTTGAAGCCCTTAGCCTTCTGGCCCCATGGGGACACAGGCTGCATGCCCTTGTTACGACCCTCACCACCACCGTGCGGGTGATCAACCGGGTTCATCGCCATACCGCGAACGGTCGGACGAATACCACGCCAGCGGTTAGCACCGGCTTTACCCAGTTGACGCAGCATGTGCTCGGAGTTACCCACTTCACCGATGGTAGCGCGGCACTCGGCCAGAACTTTACGTACTTCGCCGGAACGCAGACGCAGAGTTACATAGTTACCTTCACGAGCCAGGATCTGGATGAAAGTACCAGCGGAACGAGCCAGCTGGGCACCTTTACCAGGCTTCATCTCAACGGCGTGAACGGTAGAACCGACCGGGATGTTGCGCATCGGCAGGGTGTTACCTACCTTGATGGCAGCATCAGCACCAGAGGCGATTGCATCACCAGCTTTCAGGCCTTTCGGAGCCAGGATGTAACGACGCTCACCGTCTGCATACAGCACCAGGGCGATGTTTGCGGTACGGTTGGGGTCGTATTCCAGACGCTCAACTTTGGCCGGAATGCCGTCTTTGTCGCGCTTGAAGTCGATCAGACGGTAGTGTTGCTTGTGACCACCACCGATGTGACGAGTGGTGATACGACCGTTGTTGTTACGGCCACCGGACTTGCTTTTGCTGTCCAGCAGAGCGGCGAAGGGCTTGCCCTTGTACAGCTCTTGGTTGACGATCTTGACGACGTGGCGGCGGCCCGGAGAAGTAGGCTTGCACTTAACGATTGCCATTTTTCAGAACTCCTCTTACTCGGCTGCGCCCATGAAGTCGATGTCCTGACCAGCTTTCAGGGTCACATAAGCCTTTTTCCAATCGGAACGACGGCCTACGCGTGCACCTGCGCGCTTGGTCTTACCCTTCATGTTCAGGGTACGGACGGTCTCAACTTCGACCTCGAACAGTTTCGCAACTGCAGCTTTGACTTCCGCCTTGGTGGCATCAACAGCAACTTTGAACACGATAGTGTTCTGCTTTTCTGCGACCATGGTGCTCTTTTCAGAGATGTGCGGAGCCTTCAGAACTTTCAGCAGACGCTCTTCACGGATCATGCCAGCATCTCCTCGATTTGCTTAACTGCGTCAGCAGTCATCAGAACCTTGTCGAAAGCGATCAGGCTGACCGGGTCGATACCGGCAACGTCACGCACGTCAACTTTGTACAGGTTACGAGCAGCCAGGAACAGGTTCTCATCGACTTCAGCAGTCACGATCAGAACGTCAGTCAGTTCCATTTCTTTCAGCTTGGCGATCAGTTCTTTGGTCTTCGGCGCTTCGATGCCGAACTTCTCAACAACGATCAGGCGCTCTTGACGTACCAGCTCGGACAGGATGCTACGGATAGCACCGCGGTACATCTTCTTGTTTACTTTCTGGCTGTGATCTTGCGGCTTAGCAGCAAAGGTCACACCACCGGAACGCCAGATGGGCGAACGGATGGAGCCAGCACGGGCACGACCAGTACCCTTCTGACGCCACGGCTTTTTGCCGCCACCAGACACTTCAGAGCGAGTCAGCTGCGCACGAGTACCCTGACGGGCACCAGCGGCATATGCAACGACAACCTGGTGAACCAGAGCTTCGTTGAATTCGCGCCCGAAGGTAGTCTCGGAAACTTCAAGAGCGCTCTTGGCGTCTTTCATTACCAATTCCATTACTATCTCCTCAGACGTTACGCTTTGACGGCAGGTTTGACGATCACGTTGCCGTTGGTTGCACCCGGTACTGCGCCTTTGATGAGCAGCAGGTTGCGTTCAGCGTCAACACGAACCAGTTCCAGGTTCTGAGTCGTTACACGCTCAGCACCCATGTGACCAGCCATCTTCTTGCCCTTGAATACACGGCCCGGGGTCTGGTTTTGACCGATGGAGCCAGGTACACGGTGGGACAGGGAGTTACCGTGGGTCATATCCTGGGTACGGAAGTTCCAGCGCTTAACAGTACCGGCAAAACCTTTACCCTTGGATGTGCCGGTAACGTCTACCAGCTTAACGTCAGCGAGAAGATCTACTTTCAGCTCGCTACCAACAGTGAAAGTTTCACCGTTGTTCAGGCGGAATTCCCACAGACCGCGACCGGCTTCTACACCAGCTTTGGCGAAGTGGCCAGCTTCCGGCTTGGTTACGCGGCTGGCTTTCTTGGCGCCAGTGGTAACCTGAATAGCGTTGTAGCCGTCGGTTTCTACAGATTTGACCTGAGTTACACGGTTAGCTTCAACTTCGATAACAGTCACCGGGATAGAAACGCCATCTTCAGTGAAGATGCGAGTCATACCCACTTTGCGACCTACAAGACCGATTGTCATTGTTATCAACCTCTTTCCGTAATTAACCCAGGCTGATCTGGACGTCTACACCAGCTGCCAGATCCAGACGCATCAGAGCGTCAACGGTCTTGTCAGTCGGTTCAACGATGTCTACCAGACGCTTGTGAGTGCGGATCTCGTACTGATCACGCGCGTCTTTGTTGACGTGCGGTGAGATCAGAACGGTGAAACGCTCTTTGCGAGTCGGCAGCGGGATAGGACCGCGAACCTGCGCGCCAGTGCGCTTAGCAGTTTCAACGATTTCCGCAGTGGATTGATCGATCAGGCGATGATCAAAAGCCTTCAGGCGGATACGGATTCTTTGGTTCTGCATTGACAGAGCTCCAATAGATAAAAGAACATAAATCAACACCGCCCGACCGGGATTACTCCCGCCAGAGGTGTGATTTTTCACGTTTCCTCCCATATCGGGAGGACTGTATGGCTGGCAACTCGTAAACGGGAAGCTCAGCAAGCAGACATATCGTCTGGCTGCCTCATGGGCAAGCGGAGGGGATTATACGGATTTTTTCCACTCACGCAAGTGAAGGCGGACAGATTGTGCGCAATTTTGTGTGGCGGATGGCTCTCCCTGCGATCGGCCCATCGCCCTCGGCAAGATGGTAACGACAATGTTGCAAACAGGCTGATAGACTGCGCCCTCGCCCCAGTTTGCGGAACGCATCCCATGCTCAAGAATCAGAAGAAAGCCTACCAGTACGGGCTCTGTGCCGTCGCCCTCTGGTCCACGGTGGCCAGCGCCTTCAAGATCTCCCTCGCCTACTTTGAACCGGTACAGCTGCTGCTGGTCGCGGCCTGCACCTCGACCCTGACCCTGGGGGTGATCGTGGCCTGTCAGGGCAAACTGCCGCTACTGCTCGACTACATCAAGAGTCGCCCCCTCTACTACCTCGCTCTCGGGGTCCTGAACCCCTTCCTCTATTACCTGCTGCTGTTCAAGGCATATGATCTGCTGCCCGCCCAGCAGGCACAGACTCTCAACTACACCTGGGCCATCACCCTCAGCCTGCTGGCCGTTCCCTTCCTCGGTCAAAAGCTGCGCCGCCGCGATGGCGTCGCCATCGTGCTCGGCTATTTCGGCGCCCTGGTGATCGCCACCAGGGGGGACGTGTTCGGTCTACAGTTCGACAGCCCCCTCGGCGTCACGCTGGCGCTGGTGTCGACCCTGATCTGGGCCGGTTACTGGATCCTCAACACCCGCAATCAGGGGGATCCCGTCGTCAGCCTGCTGCTCGGCTTCCTCATCAGCCTGCCCTTCATCATCGTGGCGACCTGGTTGCTCTCGGACTTTGCCATGACCGCCTGGCAGGGATGGGCCGGCGCCATCTATGTGGGGCTGTTCGAGATGGGCTTCGGTTTCGTGCTCTGGCTGATGGCCCTGCGCCACGCCACCAACACAGCCCCCATCAGCAACCTCATCTTCATCTCGCCGTTTGCCTCTCTGGTGCTGCTCAACCTGTTGATCGGCGAAACCATTCACCCGGCAACCCCCATCGGGTTGGCTCTCATCGTCGCCGCCCTGCTTATCCAGCAACTCAAATATGGCAAGCGCTACCGCAAGGTGAGCGACCTCCACCCCTGACAGACAAAAGGGCGCATCTCTCGATACGCCCTGCTTTCAATCCATCCACTCCAGCGGCTGGTTCTTGGGTAGCCGGATCTCCACCTGCAAGCCCCCCAGTTCGGAGCGCCCCAACCTGATGGTGCCGTGATGCTGGGAGACTATCTTGGCAACGATGGCCAGCCCCAGCCCACTGCCGCCACCGGTGCGCGCCACATTGCCCTGGGTGAAGGGCTTGAGCACCCGGGAGTAGTCCTCTTCTGCGATCCCCGGGCCATTGTCGGAGAGTCGCAGCCGCACCCAGTGGCCATCATCCCTGAGCTCGGCCTGCAACCGGGTCGCGCCATAGCGCAGGGAGTTGCCCGACAGATTGTTGAGGATACGGCGAATGCTGATGGGATGGCAGGCCACACGCACCGCCTCCTCCGGCAGGAGCAGCTCCACTTCCAGTCCCTGATCGGTCTGCATCAGCAACGCATCGTGAATGAGCTGGGTCAGGTCGACGGGCCGGGCATCGAGCCCCTCGTTCGGGCGAATGTAGTCGATGAACTGATCGATGATACCGTTCGACTCATCGATGTCCGCATTGATGCTCTCCTTGAGGTACTCATCCCCCGAGGACATCATCTCGGTCGCGAGACGAATGCGGGTAAGAGGGGTGCGCAAATCGTGGGATACCCCGGCCATCATCAGGTTGCGCTCCTCGATCAGCCCCTTGATGGAGCTCGACATGTGGTTGAAGGTGCGGGTCAGGCGGCGCACCTCCCGCGAGCCCTGCTCCCCCAGGGCATCGGGAAAGTTGCCGCGCGCCACCGCCACGGCCCCCGCTTCCAGATCCTCCAGCGGCCGCACCAGCTGACGGGCAAAACGCCAGGCCGCAAACAGGGTCACCACCAGCAAGACGCTCATATAGAGGATGAGCGGTTCGATGTCGTCATCTTCAATTTCCGTCAGGGGAATGCGCACCCACATCTGGCTGGCCTGGGGAGGCTGGATCCAGATGATGTAGTGATCCTGGATTTCAACCCTGACCCTGGTATCCCCTTTCAATTCGCGGCTGATGCTCTGCTCCAGATAGGGGTAGGGCTTGGAATCATTCAGCCCGTGCTGCTCCGCCTCGCTCTGGGTATAGATGTCGCTGCCAGTGGTCACATAGACCAGCGCCTCGGCATCTTCACTGAGCGCCAGCTGGTTGTTGTCCACCGGGAAGATGAGTTTGACCTGGTTTGCCAGCAGGTGGCTGATCTGCTTGACAGTCGGCGCCAGCAGGTAGTTGTAGAAGGTAACGTAGGAGACGACTTGATAGACCACCAGCACGGCAGCCAGAAACCAGAGCATGCGGGAGAACATGCTGCCCACTTTCTTCATGCGTTCTCACCGTCCGGTACGAACACATACCCCAGACCCCAGACGGTCTGCAGATAGCGAGGCTGGGCCGGGTCCTGTTCCAGCAGGCGGCGCAGGCGGGAGACCTGCACGTCGATGCTGCGCTCGGTGGCCGTGTACTCGCGACCACGGGCCAGGTTCATCAGCTTGTCACGGGAGAGCGGTTCGCGAGGATGACTCACCAGCACCTTGAGCACGGCGAACTCCCCGCTGGTCAGGGCAACCGGTTCGCCATCACGGCTCAGTTCACGGGTCGCCAGATTGAGCTGGTAGGCCCCGAAACTCACCATCTTCTCCGCCGCGGAAGGGGCGCCGGGCAGCTCCACGGTATGGCGGCGCAGCACGGCGCGGATCCGGGCCAGCAGCTCACGGGGGTTGAACGGTTTGGGCAGATAATCGTCGGCCCCCATCTCCAGACCGACGATGCGATCAACCTCGTCTCCCTTGGCGGTGAGCATCAAGACGGGGATCTGGTTGCCGGCCTCGCGCAGGCGGCGGCAGATGGAGAGGCCGTCTTCCCCCGGCAGCATCAGATCAAGCACCATCAGGCTGAAGTTTTCACGCGTCAGCAGGCGATCGGCCTGCTCCCCGTTGGCGACACCCCGCACTACAAACCCCTGCTCGGTGAGGTAGCGCTCCAGCAAGGAACGCAGTTTCAGATCGTCGTCCACCACCAGGACCTTGTATTGCTGACTCATTGCCACCTCTCTTTTCTGTCTCCCCTCATACTAGAGCCGCCCCCTGCAACCACAAAGCATAAATATGTTACCGGTTATTGCCCTCATTCGGCCCCGGAGCCGGGAAGGATGGATGGCCAGCTCTGCTTTTTGCTCGACAGGGCGGCGACAATGACTAAGATCCCGAGCAACCGGATGCAATTGGCGAGGGAGTGATAACCCCATGAAAACCAAACTCATTACCCGTGAAGGCTACACCAGGCTCCGGCAGGAGCACGACATGCTCTGGCGGGAGGAGAGGCCCGATGTCACCAAAAAAGTGGCCTGGGCGGCGAGCCTGGGTGATCGCAGCGAGAATGCCGATTACCAGTACAACAAGAAACGCCTGCGGGAGATCGACCGCCGGGTGCGCTACCTGCGCAAGTGCCTGGAAGAGCTGACCATAGTCGACTACTCCCCCTCCCAGGAGGGCAAGGTCTTCTTCGGTGCCTGGGTCGAGGTGGAAAACGACGAGGGTGAGACCAAGCGCTTTCGCATCGTCGGCTATGACGAGATCTTCGGCCGCAAGGATTACATCTCCATCGACTCCCCCATGGCCCGCGCCCTGCTCAAGAAAGAGGTGGGCGATGAAGCCATGGTGCGAACGCCAGTGGGTGACGCCTGCTGGTACGTCAATGAGATCAGCTATTCCCAATGAGCCAGCCACCGTCATACCGGCGGTCACCGCCCAGGGCGGGCAGGAGAGCCAACCCGGCGAGCTGAAGACCCCCTCCCCGCCTTGTCGGCCAGGGTGGCATCCCGCTGCCCGACCCCATATAGTGCTCACACCCGGCGCCTTGCGGCGCCAACCGGCCCGCGCGGCAGTGGCCTGGCAGGTATCTAAAGTATCGCCAGGACAGACCCCCTGTTCGGCGACATTGCCCCACGCTGACCAGTTAGACAGGACCCGACCAAGAGACCCTCCATGCAAAGCCACGTAATAGAACATCAGATCGCCGGTGAGCTGAATGCCCGCCCGGAACAGGTGCAGGCAGCCGTTCGCCTGCTGGACGAAGGCGCGACCGTTCCCTTCATCGCCCGTTACCGCAAAGAGGTGACCGGCGGTCTGGACGACAGCCAGCTGCGTACCCTGGAGAGCCGCCTCGGCTACCTGCGTGAACTGGCGGATCGCCGCCAGGTGATCCTGCGCTCCATCGAAGAGCAGGGCAAACTGACCCCCGAGCTGGCCCGCGAGCTGAACGAGGCCGACAGCAAGACCCGGCTGGAAGACCTCTACCTACCCTACAAGCCCAAGCGCCGCACCAAGGGGCAGATGGCCATCGAGGCGGGGCTGGAGCCACTGGCGGATTTGCTGCTGGGTGACCCCATGAGGGATCCCGAACAGGAGGCTGCCCGCTTCCTCAATGCCGAGCAGGGGATCACCGACGGCAAGGCCGCCCTCGACGGTGCCCGCTACATCCTGATGGAGCGTTTCGCCGAGCAGGCCGATCTCCTTGAGAAGTTGCGGGACTACCTGTGGCAGAACGCCACCCTGCGTGCCCGCGTGGTGGCCGGCAAGGAGCAGGAAGGGGCCAAGTTCAAGGACTACTTCGAACACGACGAACCCCTGCACAAGGCCCCCTCCCACCGGGTGCTGGCCATGTTGCGCGGCCGCAACGAGGGGATCCTCAACCTGGCGCTGGTCACCGGCGAGGATGAGGGTACCAGCCCCTGCGAAGGGATCATCGCCCATCACCTTAGACTCAACCTGCAACACCGCCCGGCCGACAAGTGGCTGCAGGGGGTGGTGAGCTGGACCTGGAAGATCAAGCTCTCCCTGCAGATGGAAACCGAGCTGATCGGCCGCATCCGCGAGTCAGCAGAGGAGGAGGCGATCAAGGTGTTCGCCATGAACCTCAAGGATCTGCTGATGGCGGCACCGGCCGGCATGCGCTGCACCATGGGGCTGGATCCCGGCATCCGCACCGGGGTCAAGGTGGCGGTGGTGGATGCCACCGGCAAGCTGGTCGATCACGCGACCATCTATCCGTTCGAACCCAAGCGCCAGGTTGACCAGAGTCTCAAGACTCTGAGCGAGCTGTGCCAGAAGCACAAGGTCGAGCTCATCAGCATCGGCAACGGCACAGCATCCCGGGAAACCGACCGCCTGGTGAGCGATCTGTTCGAGCGCTACCCGGCCGCCAAGGCGCAGAAAATCGTGGTCAGTGAAGCGGGGGCATCGGTCTACTCCGCCTCCGAGCTCGCCTCCCAGGAATTCCCGGATCTCGACGTCTCCATTCGCGGCGCCGTCTCCATCGCCCGCCGGTTGCAGGATCCCCTGGCCGAGCTGGTCAAGATCGACCCCAAGAGCATAGGTGTGGGCCAGTACCAGCACGACGTCGGCCAGAGCCAGCTGGCCCGCCGCCTCGACGCGGTGGTCGAGGATTGCGTGAACGCGGTGGGGGTGGATGTGAATACCGCCTCGGTCGCCCTGCTCAACCGGGTTTCCGGCCTCTCCCAGACCCTGGCCCAGAACATCGTCGCCTACCGCGACGAGAACGGCGCCTTCAAGAGTCGTCAGCAGTTGCTGAAAGTTGGCCGACTCGGGCCCAAGGCATTCGAGCAATGCGCCGGCTTCCTGCGCATTCGGGGCGGCAGCAACCCGCTGGACGGCTCGGCGGTGCACCCGGAATCCTACCCGGTGGTGGAGCGGATCCTCGCCAAGCTGGAGCAGACCGTGGACAGCCTGCTCGGCAACAGCAGCCTGCTGCGCACCCTCAAGCCCACCGACTACACCGACGATCAGTTCGGGGTGCCTACCGTCACCGACATCATTGGCGAGCTGGACAAGCCCGGCCGCGACCCGCGTCCCGAGTTCAAGACCGCCACCTTCAAGGAAGGGGTGGAGAAAATCAGCGATCTGGTGCCCGAGATGGTGCTGGAGGGTGTGGTCACCAACGTCACCAACTTCGGCGCCTTCGTCGACATCGGCGTCCATCAGGACGGGTTGGTGCACATTTCTTCCCTCACCGATCGCTTCGTCAAGGATCCCCGCGAGGTGGTCAAGGCCGGTGACATCGTCCGGGTCAAGGTGCTGGAAGTCGACGTACCGCGCAAACGCATCAGTCTGACCATGCGTCTGGATGAAAAAGCCGGCCAGCCTGCACGCAAAACGGCCGAGCCGCGTCACACTGGCAACGCCCGACCGAAACAGGCGCCCCGTCAGAGCGCTCCGACCGAGGGTGCCATGGGCAACGCCTTCGCGGCTGCCCTGTCGAAACTGAAGAAATAAGCCCCCAGAATGCAAAAAAGCCCCGAAAGGGGCTTTTTCATGCCTGTACTGAGCGGGATCAAACGTCCTGACTCAGGCTATGCGGGGAGGCTGGCCTCACCGCTTGCTGATAGTGCCTGGCAATCACCTGGTTTCGATTGTCCATATAAGCACCGAGCGGGCCTGTGGTTTCCTGCCTGAGGGTCATCAGATCCTTGCGGGCCTGTGCCTCCTTGCCAGAGGCGGCACGGGCCACACTCATGTCTTGTGATGATGGTTCATCGGGAGCCAGTGCGGCGGCACGCACCTGCTGCATCTTGGCGATGGTCGCGGCGGGATCCCCGGGAATGGTCCCCATGTCGATGACCACCTCCCCCCCGGTGGCATAACGCTTGCCATCCGGCCCACGGGAAAACTGGTAGGTAGGGCTCCCCGCATGCTCGCCGCCGGCTGCCTGGTGCGCCTGCTCGTGCTTGCGGACTTCGAGATCCCGCTCGACCAGCGCAGCCACCTGACGCTGCTGCTTTTGCTGCTCCTGCTGTTCACCCTCCTGACGTTGTCGACGCTCCCCCTCCTCCCCCGTTGCCTCGACAAAACGGTGCGCCACCATCACGGGGCCGGTCTGGCCGTTCTCTTTCGTGGACGAGGATGGGGCGGCGGGATTGGCCTGGGCGGCCCGGGATCTCTCTTTCTGGGAACCGACGCCGGACTCGGCGTTGGACGCCTCACTCTGGCGGCTGGGGGGCACCAGTTCTGCGCGGCGGTTGTCAGTCTGTGCCGATTCCGTCTGCGGCTGCAGTTGATTCGGAATGATGGTCGGCAGACTGACGTTGATGTTCATGTCACACCCGGATATCGATCAGGGTGCCCAGCATGTCGCTGGCCGTCTGGATCACCTTGGCGGATGCCCCGGCATGCAGCTCGGCCACCTTGAGATTCACCAGTTCATCCGGTAACTGCACCTGATCACCCGCTGGCGTATTGAGACGGGCGATCTGGCTGGACGCCTGGCCCGCCAACTGCTCGGCCCGTTGGAACCCCTGCACGCCTGCCGTCATGGCTGATTCGATACGCATTGGCACACTCCTCTGTAGGGTTGGCTAATTATCCATCAACCTGACGAGTTATTGAAGCCTGCCGCTCAAATCTCAGTCAATGAAGTGCCGCAGGAGGGTGATGAACTGCTCTGGATGGGAGATGAAGGGGGCATGGGATGCCTTCTCCAGCACCAGACTGTGGCTGGCAGGGTAACGCGCATCCAGCAAGGGAATGGCGGCCTTCGGCACCAGGGTATCCAGCCTGCCGTAAAGACGCAGCCAGGGCAGATCCAGGCCGATCAGTTCATCCCGCAGATCGACCTCGGCCAGCAGGCCCAGACCCGCCTCCAGGGCCGCAAGCCGGGGAGCGGGTCGCTCCGCCAGCCAGTGACGCAACTGGCGAATGTCATTTCTGGCGTGCTCGCTGCCCATGGCCTGGATCGCGAGGAAGCGCTCTATGGTCTGCATGAAGTCGCCGGCCAGCATCTGGTTGAACCCCGCCAGCACCTTGGGGGCAATCCCGGGCCACTCGTCGCGGGCCATGAAGCAGGGAGAACTGGCTACGGTAATGAGAGAGTGAAGGCGTTCAGGCATGGTCAGCGCCAACTGACTCGCCACCAGACCACCGAGGGACCAGCCGAGCAGATGGCATTTTTCAGGCAATATGGCCGCCACCTGCTCTGCCAGCCAGGGCAGGGTGTAGTCTGTTCCTGCTTGCAGGGGGCTGTTGCCAAAGCCTGGCAGGTCCACCAGATGCAGCCGATAGTGGGCAGCCAGTTCTTGGGCAATACCGTGCCAGACGGCCCCGTTCATGCCCCAGCCATGCAACAACACCAGGTCCGGGCCCTGGCCAAACCGCTCAACCGATACGCTCATCTAGACTCAAGATCCCTGTTTATCTGCTTGGAGCCTGCATGTTAAAGCGGCTGCTCGCCAAAGCAAGTCCGATCCTTGGCACCCAGTCCGACTGGCTCGGTCTGTGCCTGCTCTGTCGCCAACCCTGTGACGAGACGCCCTTGTTGTGCTCCTGGTGCCGCCACGCCCAGCGCCAGCACGACAGACGATGCCTGATGTGTGCAGCACCGCTGCCGGAGCAACATCGCGAGAGCGAACTGCTGTGCGGACGCTGCCAGCGCAGACCCGCCCCCTGGGAGCGTTTGCAGGTGATCGGCGATTATCAGGCACCTTATCCCCAACTCATCCCCCGGCTGAAGTATTCCGGTCAGATCCTGCTCGCGCCGCTGCTTGCCCGCCTGCTGGCAGACCATCTGGACCTCGCCAACCCACCGCAGGTCATCATTCCGGTTCCCCTGCACTGGTGGCGCCAGTGGTGGCGCGGCTTCAATCAGGCAGAAGAAATCGGCCATGCCCTGAGCGCACTCACCGGCATTCCTTGCGACACCCGCGTACTGCGCCGGACAAGGTCGACCCCGCAACAGACCCGGCTCAGTGCCGGCCAGCGGCGACGCAATCTGCGTGGCGCCTTCGAAATAGAACCTCACCACTACCGGCATGTGGCACTGCTTGATGATGTGGTCACCACGGGCGCCACCGTAGGTCAGCTCACCCGGTTGCTCCATGAGCACGGCGTCACCACGGTAGAGGTGTGGGCCATCTGCCGTACCCTCCGACACCTGAAATAACCGGGCAGGGATCCGGCCCAGGAGGCCGCTGGCGGCATGATTCCGATACGCCCGGGCTCACAGGCTCGCCATCGGCACGCTACCCAAGCCCCGCCAAGCGAGTTATCATGAATACCCTAGTCGTACACTCAGGTTTATGAGGATAGTGATGATCAGCATTTCCGACACCGCCCAGGCCCACTTCCGCAAGTTGCTGGAGAAGCAGCCTGATGGCACCAACATCCGGGTGTTTGTGGTCAATCCGGGAACCCAGAATGCCGAGTGCGGCGTATCCTATTGCCCACCCGACGCGGTCGATCCGGAAGATCAGCACCTGCCCTTCAGCGGCTTCGACTGCCTGGTCGATCCCCTGAGCGCCCCCTTCCTGGTGGATGCCACCATCGACTTCGTCACCGATCAGATGGGCTCTCAGCTCACCCTGAAGGCACCCAACGCCAAGATGCGCAAGGTGGCCGATGACGCCCCGCTGATCGATCGCATCGAGTACGTGCTGATGTCCGAGGTGAACCCCATGCTGGCCGGTCACGGCGGCAAGGTCACCCTGGTCGAGCTAACCGACGACAAACTGGCCATCCTGCAGTTCGGCGGCGGTTGCAACGGTTGCTCCATGGTCGACTACACCCTGAAAGAGGGGATCGAGAAGCAGTTGCTGGAGAAATTCCCGGGCGAACTCAACGGCGTGAAAGATGCCACCGAGCACCAGCGCGGCGACCACTCCTACTACTGATTTGCCCCCTTGCGGCAAAGAAAAGGCCCCGCCAGCTGGCGGGGCCTTTTGCATTCTGCGGCTGGCAGATCACTCGTCCTTCTTGTCTCGCGACAGCAGGGCGATGGCCGCCTCTTTCGGGTTCTTGCCCTCGTAGAGCACCTTGAAGATCTGTTCGCAGATGGGCATCTCGACGCCACAGCGGGCCGCCAGCAGATGCACTTCCTTGGTGTTGCGATAGCCTTCCACCACCTGGCCTATCTCGGCCATGGCGGTGTCAACCGACTTGCCCGCTCCCAGCGCCAGACCGAAACGGCGGTTGCGCGACTGGTTGTCGGTACAGGTCAGCACCAGATCCCCGAGCCCCGCCATCCCCATGAAGGTCTTGGCGTCGGCCCCGAGGGCGGCGCCCAGACGCTGCATCTCCACCAGACCCCGAGTGATGAGCGCGGTTCTGGCGTTGGCCCCAAAGCCGAGTCCGTCAGAGAGACCGGCACCGATGGCGATGACGTTCTTGACCGCCCCGCCCAGCTGCAGACCGATGAAGTCCGGATTGGTATAGACCCGGAACGAGCGGCCGCAGTGCAGCAGGTGGGAGAGATCGTCGGCAAAGTCGTCGTGGGTCGAGGCCACCGAGATGGCGGTCGGCAGACCGGCAGCCAGCTCGCGGGCGAAGGTCGGGCCCGAGATGACCGCCAGTGGAATGGCATCCCCCAGCACCTCCCGCGCCACCTCTTGCAGCAGACGGCCGCTGTCCGGCTCCAGCCCCTTGGTGGCCCAGGCGATCCGGGTATCCGGGCGCAGGAAGGGTTTGACCCGGGCCAGTACCTGGCCGAACACATGGCTCGGCACCACCAGCAGCAGCACGGGAGCGGCTTGCACCGCCGCCTGCAGATCCGACGTCAGTTGCAGATCGGCCGGGAAGGGGACATCCGGCAAGAATGCCTTGTTGCAGCGATCCTGTTCCAGCTCGGCGACATGGGCAGGGTCGTGACCCCACAGCAGGGTCGGATGACCATTGCGCGCCAGAGAAATGGCAAGGGCGGAGCCATAAGACCCCGCCCCCAGGACCGAGATTGCGATCTGGTCGGCCATTATCAGGCTTCCGCAGTCGCCTGCTGGGCCTGTACCTGCGCCATGTGCTGGGCGAACAGGGCGTCGAAGTTGACCGGTGCCAGGTTCAGCTGCGGGAAGGAACCCTTGCTCACCAGGTTGGACACCGCTTCGCGGGCATACGGGAACAGGATGTTCGGGCAGAAGGCCGCCAGGCAGTGGGCCAGTTGCGGCTCAGGCAGGTTGCCGATGGTGAAGATGCCGGCTTGCTGCACTTCGCACAGGAAGGCGGTCTCGGTTTCCAGCTTGCAGGTGACAGTCAGGGTCAGCACCACTTCATAGACGCTGTCGGCCAGGACATTGGTCTTGGTGTCCATGTCCAGCTTGACGTCCGGCTGCCACTCTTTCTGGAAGATGTGCGGGGTATTCGGGGCTTCGAAGGAAACATCCTTGGTGTAGACACGCTGGATGTGGAATTCCGGTTGCACTTCCTGGTTGTTGATTTCGTCAGCCATTTCGTTTGATTCCTTTTTAAGATAATGAGTGGGCGCAGGCCCTTAAATCAGCGTTTTTTGGTCACCGGCAGATTGTCTGCACGCCATTGGGCCATGCCACCGCTGAGCACATACACCTGCTTGAAACCGGCCTTGCTCAGTTGGCGACCCGCGCCACCAGCGGTCATCCCCGACTCGCACACCACTATGATGGGGGCATCCTTGTGCTTTTCAACCGGACCCAGATTATTCGCCTGGATCTGGGCGAGCGGCAGGTGATGGGCCCCGGCCAGATGGCCCTTGGCAAATTCATCCTGACTGCGAATGTCCACGACGGTGGCATTTTCACGGTTGATAAGCAGGGTAGCGGCGTGGTTGTTGACCGCCTTCACCGGAGAAAAACGAGCACGCACAGTGGTATACACCAGAGTGCCTGCCAGGCCCAACCAGGCTGCGGTCAGCAGCGGATTGCGGGCCGCGAAATCCAAATACTCTTGCATCTTCTACTATCCAGGGACCAAGACAAGGGCCCGAGTATACATGGGGCCCTGCATAAGATCAGCCATCTTGGCGGCAAAGCGAGAGCAAGCTCCCATCAGGGATGGCTGCCGATTCTTCCTCCTCCAACCGGGCCGAACGAGAGGATGCGCCATGCCGAAAAGAGGGGGGAAACAGCGGAAAACCCGCCGCGGCAGACAAGCCGGCAACATGCCTAAAACAGCGGGATAACAGTTAAAAAGCGAGGCTGGAGAGGGACTTGGCTATCAGGTGACTATTTCGGCAGATGTAGTAATATTACGCTAGTTTCACTTCCCGCAATTCATTCCTATCCGAGAGGACATAGCCTTATGTCAACAGCTAAGAAACCGCTGGTTCTGGTCATCATGGACGGTTGGGGCTACAGCACCAAGCAAGAGTACAACGCCGTTGCTGCCGCCAAGACCCCCAATCTGGATCGCCTGGCCCGTGACTACACCAGCACCCTGATCTCCGGCTCCGGCCTGGACGTGGGTCTGCCGGACGGCCAGATGGGCAACTCCGAAGTGGGCCACACCAATATCGGTGCCGGTCGCGTCGTCTATCAGGAGCTGACCCGCATCTCCAAGGACATCCAGGACGGCGACTTCTTCCAGAACGTCGAGCTGGCCAAGGCTGTCGACGCTGCCGTGACCAAGGGCAAGGCCGTGCACATCATGGGTCTGATGTCCCCGGGTGGCGTACACAGCCACGAAGAGCACATCATGGGCATGATCGAGATGGCCGCCAAGCGTGGCGCCGAGCAGATCTACTTCCACGCCTTCCTGGATGGCCGCGACGTCCCGCCGCGCAGTGCCCAGTCCTCCATCGAGCTGTTCGACGCCCTGTTTGCCCGCCTGGGCAAGGGTCGTTTCGCCTCCATGATCGGTCGTTACTACGCCATGGACCGCGACAACCGCTGGGATCGCGTACAGCAGGCCTATGACCTGATGACCCAGGGCAAGGGCGAATTCACCGCCGACAACGCCACCGACGCGCTGGCCGCCGCCTATGCCCGCGACGAGAACGACGAGTTCGTCAAGGCCACCCGCATCGGCGACGCTGTACCGATGATCGACGGCGATGCGCTGATCTTCATGAACTTCCGTGCCGACCGCGCCCGCGAAATCACCCGCGCCTTCGTCGATACCGACTTCACCGGCTTCGCTCGCACCGCCACCCCGGCCCTGCACTTCGTGATGCTGACCGAATACGCGGCCGACATCAAAACCGCCTGCGCCTATCCGCCCACCGCCCTGGTCAACACCCTGGGCGAGTGGCTGGCCAAGCAGGGCAAGACCCAGCTGCGCATCTCCGAGACCGAGAAGTACGCCCACGTCACCTTCTTCTTCAACGGTGGCGAAGAGGCCTGCTTCACTGGCGAAGATCGCGAAATCGTGGCGAGCCCGAAAGTGGCTACCTATGACCTGCAGCCGGAGATGAGCTCCGAAGAGCTGACCGACAAGCTGGTTGCGGCCATCAAGAGCGGCAAGTACGACGTCATCATCTGCAACTACCCGAACGGCGACATGGTCGGCCACACCGGCGTGTTCGATGCGGCCGTCAAAGCCTGTGAAGCGGTCGACCACTGCATCGGTCGCGTCACCGACGCCCTGGCGGAAGTGGGCGGCGAGTGCCTCATCACCGCCGACCATGGCAACGCCGAGAAGATGATGGACGAAGAGACTGGTCAGGCCCACACCGCCCACACCAATCTGCCGGTTCCCCTCATCTACTTCGGTCGTAAAGCCGAGGTTGCCGAAGGCGGCAAACTGTCCGATCTGGCCCCCACCATGCTGACCCTGATGGGTCTGCCGGTGCCGCCGGAAATGACTGGCAAGCCCCTGATGATTCTGAAATAATCCTGCCCCATGCGGGGATGCGAAATTATTTCACAGAAAACCAGTCGCGTCGGCCTGTTGGCCGGCGCGCTGTTTTTTTGCCTGATCGGTGGTACCGGCACAGCCCAGGCTGCGAACCAGCAGTTGGGGGCCATGCAGTCCCAGATCAAGGAACAGCAACAGACCCTCAAGCTCAGCAAGCAGGAGCTTGCCAAGCTCAACACCCAGCTCAAGGCTGACGAGCAGGCCATTTCGGCTGCCGCCGCCAAACTCGAGCAGACCAGACAGCAACTCCGGCAGAACCAGCAGAAGCTGGCGTCCCTGCAGCAGGACAAGCTGGCACTGGAGCAACAAGCCAAACACCAGAAGCAGTTGCTGGCCAAGCAGGCGGAAAGCGCCTTCCAGGCGGGCAACCACGATTACCTCAAACTGCTGCTCAACCAGCAGGATCCGGCCAAACTGAGCCGCGCCCTCGACTATTTCGACTACCTCAACAAGGCCCGTATCGAGGCCATTGAAGCCCTGCGCGCCACCCGTGACAAGCTGGCCAAGAACCAGCAGGCCACCAGAGAGACCGAGAACCGCCTCCAGACCCTGCTCGGCGAGCAGCAGGAGCATCACCAGAGCCTGCTGGCCAGCCAGCAGAGCCGTGCCAAGGTGCGCAACCAGTTGCAGCAATCGGTGCAGGCCGACGAGCAGAAGCTCGACAAGCTGGTCAAGGCGGAAAAGGCGCTCAAGGCGCGGCTGGAAGAGCTGCGTCGTCAGCAGGAAGAGAAGGAACGCCGCGAACGGGCCGAGCGGGAGCGCCTCGCCAAGATCAAGGCTGAGCAGGAGCGCCAGCGTCGTCTGGAGGCCCAGCGCCTGGCAGCCGAGCAGAAGCGCATCGAGGAGCAGCAGCGGATCGCGGCCCAGCAGCGCCAGGTCGGCGAACAGCAGCGGCTGGCGGCCCAGCAGCAACGCGTCGCCGAACAGCAGGCCAAGGTGGCGCAGCAGCAAGCAGCCGCCCGCAACAGCGCCAAGGCAAGCAGCAACGGCTACGGCGGTCTGAGCACGGGTGGCAACCTGCGCTGGCCGGTGCAGGGCCCCATCCTCATCTCCTACGGCTCGCCACGTACCGCCGAGCTGAAGTGGAAGGGCACCCTGATCGGCGCCAGCGAAGGGACCCAGGTCAAGGCGGTGGCACCGGGCCAGGTGGTCTACGCCGACTGGCTCGACGGCTTCGGCATGCTGCTGGTCATCGACCACGGCAAGGGCTACATGAGCCTCTACGGCCACAACCAGTCGCTGCTGCGCCAGGTGGGACAAAAGGTGGAGCAGGGTGAGCCCGTGGCCCTGGTCGGCGACAGCGGCGGACAGGAGCGCTCCGGCCTCTACTTCGAGATCCGCTATCAGGGCGAGGCCATCAACCCGACCAAGTGGCTGGCCAGACGCTAGGCCCGCCTTGTCGGTGCCCGAGTGGAGTCCGCTACCTCATCCCCAGCCCTTCTCCCGCGAGGGGAAAAGGGAGCAAAAGACAGCAACACCGCGTCGTTTACCACTTCACCTGACAAAAAGTCTGCATCGCGCAGGCTTTTTGCTTGGCAGGGGAGGCACCACACCGCCCGCCCCGATGATGAAAACTTACCTCTTTTCCACCCCGCTCAGGGGAAGACCACCAGCCCGATCTGCTCCAGCAGCCCCTGCTGCTGATCTTCATTGATCTGCACCCCGGCGAGGTTGACCCGGCGCAGATCCAGACCGGGCAGATCGCACTGGCGCAGATCGCAGCCTTGCAGGTTGAAGCTGGTCCAGTCGATTTGCCCGAACTCGGAGCCGCTGAGATCCGAGCCCGCCAGGGAGGCGCCCAGCAGGTTGGCCCCCTGCCAGCGGTTGCCGGCAAGCTCGCACCGCTCCAGCAGGCAGCTTTCGAAGTTGGCGTAGCTGAAGTTGTTGCCGGTGAGGTGGGCTTCGCAGAAGTAGCTTTTGGCGGTGATCCGGTTGGCGAAGCTGGCATGGGCGAAGTTGATCCCCATGGCCTGGCAGTCGCGCATCTCCAGCCCAAGACACTGGCTGCGGCCGAAGTCCGCCAGGGTGAGATCGCAGCGCAGGAAGCTCGCCTCCCTCAGATCGCAGCCCTGAAACAGGCATCCCAGCTCCCGTTCCCTGTCATAGAAGCTGCAGTCGACGAAGCGGCTCTCCCCGAGATCCAGCCAGGAGAAGTGACAGCCGATGAAGCGGCACCCCTGGAACTGCTCCCCCTCCACCTCCTGCTGCTCGATGTGGACCCCCTCGAAACACCTGCCCTTGATCATCCCCTGCCCCCTGTTGATGGCGTCATATGCTGACATTGCCGTGCAAAAACGGTAATGTTACGTGTAACATTTTTTGCCGGATCCCCAGATGAACGACACCCGCAAGCGCCGCCCTACCCTGCAGGACATTGCCGACCTGACCGGTGTCACCAAGATGACCGTCAGCCGCTACCTGCGCGACCCGTCCGCCGTGGCCGAAGGGACCCGCGAGCGCATCGCCGCCGCGGTGGAGGAGCTCGGCTACATCCCGAACCGGGCGCCGGACATGCTGTCGAACGCCACCAGCAAGGCGATCGGCATCCTGATCCCCTCCCTCTCCAACCAGGTCTTCTCGGCGGTGATCCACGGCATCGAGGCGGTGACCCGGCCCGCCGGCTACCAGACCCTGCTCGCCCACTACGGCTACAGCCCGGAGCGGGAGGAGGAGCAGGTCGCCTCCCTCCTCTCCTACAACGTGGACGGGCTCATCCTCTCGGACACCCAGCACACCGAGCGCACCCGCAAGATGATCGCCACCGCCGGCATCCCGGTGGTGGAAACCATGGATCTGCCCCTCTCCCCCATCGACATGGTGGTGGGCATGGATCACCGGGCCGCCGCCCGGGCCATGGTAACAGAGATGCTGCGCCGGGGACGGCGCAAGGTGATCTACCTCGGCGCCCGGCTCGACGTGCGCACCCAGCTGCGAATGGAAGGCTACTACCAGGCGATGGCCGATTTCGGTCTGACCGGCCAGCACCTGCTGACGGAGCAATCCTCCAGCTTCACCCTGGGGGGAGAGCTGCTGGCCCAGGCCATGGCGCGCTTCCCCGATCTCGACGGCCTGTTCTGCACCAACGACGACCTGGCAGTGGGAGCCCTGCTGCAATGCCAGGCCAGGTGGATCCCGGTGCCCCAGCAGGTGGCCATCGCCGGCAGCAACGCCCTCGACATCGGCCACGCCATGACCCCCAAGCTCGCCAGCATCGTCACCCCCCGCGAGACCATAGGTCGCGAAGCCGCCATCATGCTGCTGGCCCGCCTCGGCGGCCAGCCGCTGGCGACCAGGTGCAAGGACATCGGCTTCTCCCTCTATGAGGGGGAAAGCCTCGGCTGATCCCCGGCCATCATGGCGCGTTCGACCGCCATGATGGCGCCTTCTCCCCTCTCCCCTCGCCGCCCCCTGGCCTATGCTGGCTCCTCCATCCAACCTGTCAGGAGCAGACCATGCACCACACCGAACGATTGAAAGCCTGCCTGCAGCGCGTCATCTGCGATCCCGCCTTCCCCCTGGCGGAGCTCGACGCCTGGTTCACCCCCGACTACTGCCAGGAGGTGAACGGCGAGCGGCTCGACTACCCGGCGTTTCACCAGCACATCGCCACACTGCGCCGCCATCTGGCCGGGGCGAGCATCGAGTTTGTCGCCACCCTGGCGCAGGGGGAGCGGGTGCACTCGACCCATGTGGTACGGGCCACCCGCCAGGACGGCGGCACCCTGGTCTGCAAGGTGAGCGGCCTCTTCACCTTTCGCGGCGATCGGATCTGCCACACCGACGAGGTGACCTGTCTGCTGGCAGGCAGCAAGGAGGATGCGGATATCGGCTCGCGGCGCTGACTGCCGGCAACCCGCAGACACCGCCATGGCGGGCAGGAAGGCAGACGACGGGCCCTCAGGCCGCCGGTTCGCGTCGGGCAAGGCGCTGGAGGGCGCGGGACAAGGCGCCGGGATCCTCGTAGCCGAGCCGATCGGCGATCTGGGCCAGCGTGAGCCCCCGGTGCTGCAACTGGCGCGCCCGTCCCAGCACCACCTGCTCCCGCCACTGGCGAAAGCTGCACCCCAGCTGCTGGAGGAAGAGCCGGTTGAGGGTACGCACCGAGGCGCCGCAATCTGCCGCCAGCGCCGTCAGCGTCAGATGGATGGCGGGTGCCTGGCACACCCTGTCCAGCACCCGCAGCAGGCGCGGGTCCAGCGCCCCGGCGAGGGGAATGCGCGCCGCGAGCGGGTCGGCGCGCTCCAGCTCCTGGCCAAGCACCGTCAGATAGGCCCCTTTCACCTCCTCCTCGGCCAGCTCGGACAGGCGGGCGAAGAGGCCCGCCAGCAGTGGGCTGGCCTGCAAGGGGCCGAAGGCGGTACGGGCCGACGTCGGCACATAGAGGAGGGAGAGTCGGGAGCGGCGCAGCACGCGAAACTCGTGCTCCCACCCCGCCGGAATAAAGCAGATCTGGCCCGCCACCAGCAGTTCTCCCTCCCCTCGCCCCGTGATGATGCCGCCCCCGTCGTGCAGATAGCAGTATTGGGCATGGGGGTGGCAGTGCAGCGCGGTGAAGTGCCCTTGCGGGTAGGATGGATGCAGACAGGACATGAAGGCTCCAGGGGAGAGGGGCGGCCCCCGACCTTAAGCCAGGGCGAGGCCGGAAGCAAACGGCCCACCCCCTCCGGGGGCGGAAAAACAGCAGGCCACCCGGGGGTGGCCTGTTTAATTTTTCTAAACGATATTTGCTTAGCGTTTAACCAATTCAACCGCTTCCCGGGAGAGGCGGGTCACCTCCTCCCAGTTGCCGCTCTTGACGGCGTCTGCCGGCAGCATCCAGGAGCCGCCGACGGTGGCCACACATTTCAGCGCCAGGTAGTCGGCCACGTTTTTCGGGCCGATGCCGCCGGTGGGGCAGAATTTCACCTGGGGCAGGGGCGCCGCGATGGCGGAGAGTGCCTTGGTGCCGCCGTTCGCCTCGGCCGGGAAGAATTTGAGGTGGTCGTAGCCCGCTTCCAGCGCCTGCATCACCTCGGACGGGGTGGCCACCCCCGGGATCAGCGGCGCCGTGCTCTTGGCCGCGTGGGCCAGCAGGGCCGGGGTCATGCCCGGGGAGATGACGAAGCGGGCACCGGCAGCGACGGCGGCATCAAACTGCGCGCAGTTGAGCACGGTACCGGCACCGACCATGGCATCCGGCATCGCCTTGGCGATGAGGGCGATGGCGTCCAGCGCCACCGGGGTGCGCAGGGTGATCTCGAACACCGAGATGCCGCCATCCAGCAGGGCCTTGGCCATCGGCAGGGCCTGCTCCAGGTCGTTGATGACCATCACGGGTACCAGGGGGGAGGCGGCAAACACCTCGGCAGGGGTCACTTTCCAGTTCTGCATAGCTCTTCCTCAGTCAAAGATGGTGGCGCCGCACTCGGCGCTCGATACCGCGCGACGCATCACGCTGAACAGTTCACGGCCCCACCCCTCTTGTTCCAGGGTGAGGTCGATCTCGGCCTGGGTACGGCCGCTCAAATCGGTCAGGCAGTCGAGGCGGCCGGACTCGGCATCCACCCGCAGCAGGTCGCCATCGGCGAGCAGGCCGATGGCCCCGCCGTGCAGCGCTTCCGGGGTGACGTGGATGGCGGCCGGGATCTTGCCGGAGGCGCCGGAGAGGCGGCCGTCGGTGACCAGAGCCACCTTGTGACCCGCCTTCTGCAGGTTTCCAAGCACCGGCATCAGCTTGTGCAGCTCCGGCATGCCGTTGGCGGCCGGGCCGTTGTGGCGCACCACGATGACGGCGTCCTGGTTCAACTCACCGGCTTTGTAGGCCGCCTCCACCGCATGCTGGGAGGAGAAGACCCGGGCCGGGGCCTCGATGACCCGATACTCGGGCGCGACGGCGGAGACCTTGACCACGGCGCGGCCCAGGTTGCCCGCCAGCAGCTTGGTGCCGCCGGTGGCCTGGAACTCGCTGCCAGAGGGAGAGAGCACGCTCGGATCCGCGCTCTCGCCCACCGGTTGCCACACCAGCTTGCCATCCACCAGTGCCGGACGGCTGAGGTAGTCCTGCATCTCGCCGAAGACCGGGGTGGCATCCATGTGGATCAGCCCCTCTTCGGCCAGACGACGCATCAGGCCGGGCACGCCCCCCGCCTGCTCGAAAGCGTTGACGTCCGCCGGGCCGTTCGGGTACATGCGCACCAGGAGCGGCACCACGTCGGAGAGATCGCTCAGGTCGTCCCAGGTCAGCTCCAGCCCGGCGGCACGGGCCAGCGCCACCATGTGGATGCTGTGGTTGGTGCTGCCGCCGGAGGCGAGCAGGGCCACCAGGCCGTTGACCAGGGCGCGCTCGTCGATCACCGCACTCAGGGGGCGATAGGCGGGGGAGCCCGGGATCATGGCGCTGATGCGGCGGGCCGCTTCCTCGGTGAGGGCGTGGCGCAGCTCGCTGTGCGGATGCACGAAGGCGGAACCCGGCAGCATCAGGCCCATGGCTTCGAACACCAGCTGGTTGGTGTTGGCGGTGCCGTAGAAGGTGCAGGTGCCCGCCGCGTGGTAGGCGCCGCACTCCATCTTGAGCAGGGCGTCGCGGCCCACTTCACCGGCAGCGTACTGCTGGCGCACCTTCACCTTCTCGTCGTTGCTGATGCCGCTCGCCATGGGACCGGCAGGCACGAAGGCGGTGGGCAGGTGGGCGTGGGAAAGCGCCCCCATGATCTGGCCCGGGGCAATCTTGTCGCAGATGCCGAGCAGCAGGGTGGCGTCGAAGGTGTTGTGGGAGAGGGAGACCGCGGTGGCCTGGGCGATGAGGTCCCGGGAGAAGAGGGACATGTCCATCCCCGGCTGGCCCTGGGTCACGCCGTCGCACATGGCGGGTACGCCGCCGGCAACCTGGGCACTGTGGCCGAGCTCCGCCAGGGCGCCCTTGATGATGTCCGGGTAGCCCTGATAGGGCTGATGGGCGCTCAGCATGTCGTTGTAGGCGGTGACGATGGCCACGTTGGCGCGGGTCATGTCGAGGATGCGCCCCTTCTCGTCACAGCTCGAGGCGGCCACGGCGTGGGCCAGGTTGCCACATGAGAGGGAGGCGCGGGTCTTGCCCTGATCAGCCTGGCGCTGGATGCGGGCCAGGAAGCGGGCACGGCGGGCGGTGCTGCGCTCGCGGATGCGGTTGGTCACCTGGGTGATCACGGGATGGGTCATAGCTTTCTCTCCAACTCTATATACGGGCGCGGTCGGCCGCAGCCGGGCGCGCGACATGGCTCATTGCGCCTGCGTCAGCGCGGTGACGGCACGGTCGACCACCTGTTCGAAGGTCCCGTCGATATCGATGCGAAACACGCCGGGCTCGCCATCCGGTCGCTCCAGGGTATCAAACTGGCTTTGTACCATGGCTTCGCGCATGAAGTGGCCCTGCCGTGCCCGCATCCGTTCGAGAATGAGGGACTGGCTGCCATCCAGAAACAGGAAACTCACCGAGTCGTTGCCCTCGCGGATCTGGTCGCGGTACTGCTTCTTGAGGGCCGAGCAGACGATGACGCCGAGCTCGTTCTTGCGCTCCAGGCTGTAGGCCGCATCGCGGATCCGCTCCAGCCAGGGGGCCCTGTCTTCGTCGTTGAGCGGGTTGCCCGCCGCCATCTTCTGGATGTTCGCGCGAGGATGCAGATCATCGCCGTCGATGAACTTGGCCCCCAGGGCATTGGCCACCTTGAGGCCGATGCTGGACTTGCCGCTGCCACACACACCCATCACGATAATGCACTTGCCCGCCATTATTTGACCTCTCTCTCACTTTTCAAAAAACGTTCGCCTGATGGGTTCTAAGCTATCACGTTACCGGTAACATGTTACCGGTAACGTTTCGCAATGTGAAGTGCAGCACAGAAATGTGCAGAACAACAACTAGAACCATTTGAGGACAATTTTATGGACGGAGCAATGAACACACCCGATGTCGCCTATCTGCTCTCGGTAGCGGGCGGAGCCATTGTCATGTTGCTGGTGCTGATCATGCGATTCAAGGTACATGCCTTCGTGGCATTGACCCTGGTCAGCATGCTGACGGCCCTGGCCACCGGGGTCACCTATGACCAGGTGATCCCCACCATGCTGACCGGTTTCGGCGGCACCCTGGCCTCGGTCGCGCTGCTGGTCGGCCTCGGCGCCATGATAGGCCGGATCCTGGAGATGACGGGGGGCGCCAAGGTACTGGCCGATACCCTGATCAACCGCTTCGGCTCCCACCGCGCCCCCTTCGCGCTGGGTGTGGCCTCCCTGCTGTTCGGCTTCCCGATCTTCTTCGACGCCGGTCTCATCGTCATGCTGCCCATCATCTTCAGCGTGGCGAAGCAGTTCGGCGGCTCCGTCCTCAAGTATGCCCTGCCCTCCGCCGGCGCCTTTGCGGTGATGCACGCCTTCCTGCCCCCCCACCCGGGCCCGGTGGCCGCCAGCGAGCTGCTGGGTGCCAACATCGGTCTGCTCACCATCGTGGGCCTGCTGGTCGCGCTGCCCACCTGGTATCTGGGTGCCTACCTGTTCGGGCTCTGGTCCGGCAAGAAGTTTGAGCTGCCCCTGCCCCCGAGCTTCACCGCCAGTGCCGAGCAGCTCTCCGACAAGGCGCCGAGCTTCGGCCAGGTGATCTCCATCCTGCTGCTGCCGCTGGTGCTCATCTTCATGGATACCGGCCTCAATACCCTGGGCGTCATGGGCGTCATCGACAAGGGTGCGGACTGGGTCAACGTGCTGCGCATGGTCGGCAAGACCCCGGTCGCCCTGCTCATCACTGTGCTGTACGCCCTCTGGATGTTCCGCCAGAGCCAGGGCAAGGTGCAGCTCGAGAAGTTCTGCAACGACGCCCTGGCCCCGGTCTGCGCCGTCATCCTGGTCACCGGTGCCGGCGGCATGTTCGGCGGCGTATTGCGGGCGAGCGGCATCGGCACCGCGCTGGCCGACGTGCTCTCCGATACCGGCATGCCGGTGATCCTCGCGGCCTTCCTGGTATCCGCCGCGCTGCGGGTGGCCCAGGGTTCCGCCACCGTGGCCCTGACCACCACCGCCGCCCTGATGGCGCCGACCGTGGCCGCCACCACCGGCCTGAGCGAGCTGGACCTGACCTTCATCGTCATCGCCATCGCCGGGGGCGCCACCGTGCTCTCCCACTTCAATGACTCCGGCTTCTGGCTGGTCAGCCGCTTCCTCAACATGGACGAGAAGACCACCCTCAAGACCTGGACCGTGATGGAGACCCTGCTCGGCACCATCGCCTTCCTCATCGTGGCCACGGCCAGCGCCATCCTCTGACGGAAACACATCGGGGCCGCATCCGTCGGCCCCGATGTGATATTGCACCGACTTTTTACGGATTCTTGCTTGGGCCCATCGCCACAGATTGCTAGAATTGCCTATTCTTCGCCCCGAGTGGAACGCTTCATCCCGTGATTTCAGGCTTCTCTATGCATTCATCGGCACATTATCGACAGTTGCTGACCCGCTTACCCCAGATCGCGGTCGCCGCGGATCAGTTCCAGATACTCAGCAGCGCCAAAGACTTCAAGAGCCGGATCCTGTCGCTCATCGCCCATGCGACCCAGCGCATCTATCTGATCGCGCTCTATCTGCAGGATGACGAGGCGGGACGGGAGATCCTCTCCGCCCTCTATGCCGCCAAGCAGCGCAATCCCTCTCTCGACATCAAGGTGTTCGTCGACTTCCACCGCGCCCAGCGCGGCCTGATCGGCAAGGGCAAGCAGGGGGGCAACCACCTGATGTACCAGGCCATGGCCGCCAGCCACCAACACCAGATCGAGATCTACGGCGTGCCGGTCAAGGGCCGCGAGCTGCTCGGGGTGCTGCACCTCAAGGGCTTCATCTTCGACGACACCCTGCTTTACTCCGGCGCCAGCCTCAACGACATCTACCTGCACCAGCAGGAGCGCTACCGCTTCGATCGCTATCACCAGATCCACAGCCCGGCACTGACCCGCAGCATGGTCAACTACGTGGATGACGTCTTCCTCGGCAGCGAGGCCGTCCAGCGACTGGATCGCACCGGCATCCCCGGCGCCAAGCAGCTCAAGGGACCGATCCGCCGCTTCAAGCAGCGCCTGCGCCTCTGCCAGTACCGCTTCGAGAGCATCCAGCCCAACGATCGGGAGATCGTCGTGACCCCCATGGTGGGCCTGGGCAAGCGGGGCAACCAGCTCAACCGGATGATCCGCAACCTGGTGCGGGCCACCGAGCGGGAGATCTTCATCTGCACCCCCTACTTCAACCCCCCCAAGGAGTTGAACAAGGACGTGGAGGCGCTGCTCAAACGCGGCTGCAAGGTGACCATCGTCGTGGGCGACAAGACCGCCAACGACTTCTTCATCCCCCCGGAGGAGAAGTTCTCCACCATCGGCGGTCTGCCCTATCTCTACGAGACCAACCTGCGCAAGTTTGCCGAGCGCAACCAGCACCACATCGACAACGGCCGGCTCAACCTCATGCTCTGGTGCTGCGAGAAGAACTCCTATCACCTCAAGGGGATCTTCGTGGATGAGGAGTGGGCCCTGCTCACCGGCAACAACCTCAATCCCCGAGCCTGGGCGCTGGATCTGGAGAACGGCCTGCTGGTACACGACCAGCACCATCACCTGCGCGAGCAGTTCAGTGCGGAGCGGGAGAACATCCTGGCCCACACCCGCCGCATCAGTCACTTCGACCAGATAGAGCAGATCAAGGATTACCCGGATCAGGTGCGCAAGCTGCTGGCCCGGATCCACAGGGTCAAGGCTCACCTCCTGCTCAAGCGCATCATCTGACCGCCAGGGCGCCCCGTCAGTGAAAAGGCCTGCCGTTTCCGGCAGGCCTTTTTCATGGATGATCCTCCCCCCGCTCCCTTGCCCACCAGCCCGGAACGGCACAACGCGGCTTGCATCGAGGCCGCAACAACCCCTATCATCTGGACATATTTACAGTGTTTTCGGGCATCTAATTGATGAAATTGGATAAAATCTCCCTCGACAGCCTCAAGGGTGTCGGCAGCAAGATGCTGGAGAAACTCGAGCGGCTGGGGCTGGCCACGGTACAGGACCTGCTGTTCCACCTCCCCCTGCGCTACGAGGACCGCACCCAGGTGTGGCCCATCGGCGATCTGCCGCCCGGCCTGCACGGTGCCGTCGAGGGCGAGATCCAGGACACCCAGCTGGTGATGGGGCGCCGCCGCATGCTGGTGTGCCGTATCAGCGACGGCACCGGCAGCCTGACCCTGCGCTTCTTCAATTTCACCGCTGCCCAGAAAAACAGCCTGGCCCAGGGCCGCCTTATCCGCTGCTTCGGCGAGACCCGTCCCGGCAAGTACGGCCTGGAGATGGCCCACCCCGAGTACAAGCTGCTCGGCGAGGAGCAGGCCGGCCAGACCGAAGAGGCCCTCACCCCCGTCTACCCCACCACAGAGGGGCTGCGCCAGCTCACCCTGCGCAGCCTCACGGATCAGGCCCTGGCCCAGCTCGACCTCTACGGGGTCGAGGAGCTGCTGCCTGCCGGCCTCTATCCCCAGCAGATCGATCTTGCCGCCGCCCTGAAGCTGCTGCACCGCCCGCCCCCCTCGGTGGCGCTGGCCCTGCTCGAGAGCGGCCAGCACCCGGCACAGCATCGGCTGGTACTGGAAGAGCTGCTGGCCCACAACCTCTCGGTCTTGAAGGTGCGCGCCCAGGCACAGACCCAGCTGGCCCGTGCCCTCAAACCCGCTCCCGAGCTGGTCCGGCAGCTGCTCGGCGCCCTGCCGTTCACCCCCACCGGCGCCCAGAGCCGGGTGGTGGCGGAGATCGGCCGGGATCTGCAGCAGAGCCACCCCATGATGCGGCTGGTGCAGGGGGACGTGGGCTCAGGTAAAACGCTGGTCGCGGCACTGGCCGCCCTGCAGGCCATCGGCAACGGCTGCCAGGTGGGGCTGATGGCCCCGACCGAGCTGCTGGCCGAACAGCACGCCATCAACTTCGCCAGGTGGCTGGAGCCGCTCGGCATCAAGGTGGGCTGGCTGGCGGGCAAGCAGAAGGGCAAGGCGCGGGAAGAGGCGCTAGCCGCGATCAAAGATGGCAGCGTCAAGATGGTGGTGGGCACCCACGCCATCTTCCAGGAGCAGGTGGTGTTCCAGCGCCTCGCCCTGGTCATCATCGACGAACAGCACAGGTTCGGCGTGCATCAGCGCCTCGCCCTGCGAGAAAAAGGGGAGCGGGAAGGGGTGCATCCCCACCAGCTCATCATGACCGCCACCCCCATCCCCCGCACCCTGGCGATGACCGCCTATGCGGACCTCGACACCTCCATCATCGACGAGCTGCCGCCGGGCCGCACTCCCATTACCACGGTCGCCCTGCCGGACAGTCGCCGCCAGGACGTGATCGAGCGGGTGAGGCTCGCCTGCGAGGAGGGCAAGCAGGCCTACTGGGTCTGCACCCTGATCGAGGAGTCGGAGGTGCTGGAGTGCCAGGCCGCCGAAGACACCGCCGCCGAGCTGCAAACCCTGCTGCCCGGCCTGCACATCGGGCTGGTACACGGCCGGATGCGCCCCGTCGAGAAACAGCGGGTGATGGAGGAGTTCAAGGCGGGCATACTGCAACTGCTGGTCGCCACCACCGTCATCGAGGTGGGGGTGGATGTGCCCAATGCCAGCCTGATGATCATAGAGAACCCGGAGCGGCTGGGGCTGGCCCAGTTGCACCAGCTCCGCGGCCGGGTCGGGCGGGGGTCGGTGGCCTCTCACTGCGTGCTGCTCTATCATGCCCCCTTGTCCAAGACCGCCCAGAGCCGCCTCGGGGTACTGCGGGAGACCAATGACGGCTTTCTCATCGCCCAGCGGGATCTGGAACTGCGCGGCCCAGGCGAGCTGCTCGGTACCCGCCAGACCGGCCTGGCCGATCTCAAGATCGCCGATCTGGTGCGCGACCAGCCGCTCATCCCTCAGGTGCAGAAGATGGCGCGCTTCCTGATGGACAAACACCCGGCTCATGTCGAGCCCCTGATCCGCCGCTGGCTGGGCCTGCGAGACCACTACTCCAATGCTTGACCAAGGCAGATGCAGAAGAGGGTCACCTTGCCTGATGGACAAACACCCGGCTCATGTCGAGCCCCTGATCCGCCGCTGGCTGGGCCTGCGGGACCACTAGTCCAATGCTTGACCAAGGCAGATGCAGAAGAGGGTCACCTTGCCTGATGGATAAACACCCGAGCCATGTCGAACCCTTGATACGATGCTGGCTCGGTCTACGGGATCACTACTCGAATGCCTGACCAAGCAACAGAAACAGGAGGAAAGCACTGATGAATTCCTGGCTGCGCGGCCTGCTCTACACCCTCGCCTTCCTGCTGCTCTTTGTCTGGGTCGGTCTCGGCCTGTTCGATGCCGAGCGCGCCAAAGGCCCCATCGCCAACTGGCTCAGCCAGCAGACCGGGGTGCCCGTCACCATAGGCCGGCTGGTGTTCAATCCGCTGCACCCCTACACCCTGCTGGCGGAACAGGTGCGCTATGGGGATGCGGTACAGCTGGAAAAACTCTATCTGGAGATCGAGCACATCGACTGGTTGAACCGGGATGTGCGCATCGCCCACCTGGACCTCATCCGTCCCGTCATCAAGCTGCCGCTCCCCAACCAGTTGCCAAGCCTGCCGGTTCACTCCCTCACCATCAGCGACAGCACCATCGACAACCTGAACCTGCAGAGCGAGGCCCTGACCCTGCGCGGCCTCAGTGCGTCCCTGAGTGACTGGGAACTGATCGACCCGAGACGCCAGCCCCAGGCCAACCTCACCCTGGGCATCAACCAGCTGGCGACCCCCATGTTCACCCTGGCCCGTCTCAGCCTAAAGGGGCGGCTGGAGGGGCAGGTGCTCAGCACCGACAAACTGACCACCAACCTGTTCGACGGCCTGCTCGAGACCGGCATGGTGCTGAACTGGCCAGAGCGCAGCCTGCAACTGCACGCTCTCAAGGCCCGCGCCATGCGCCTCGAGCTTGGTGACATCCCCCCTGGCGAGTTCCCCCTGCGCCGCATCACCCTGGACAGGGGTCAGCTTGCCCAGGTGAGCATCAATGCCATCGATCAGGAGCTCTCCCTCAACAACTTCAACGGCCAGCTCACCGCCTTCGACTGGCAGACGGGCAGCCAGCCCAGCGGCTATCTGGCGGGCACCCTGGGCGACATGGGCCGCGGCCTGTTCCAGCTTGAGGCCGTCGAGGGCAAGCTCGCCTTCTCCCCCCGCCAGCTGGATGCCGAGCTGCGAGGCAAGGCATACGAAGGGGAGTTCAACGTCGAGCTGGCCCTCGACACCCAGCAGCAGAAGCTCACCCTGAAGGATCTGGCCCTGAGCGGCATGGACATCAGTTTGCCCCAGGGGTGGTGGCAGGATTGGCAGGGCTGGCGCCCGCAACAGATCGACATCCGCAAACTGGCCTTCGACAAGCTCAAGGTGCTCTCTTTCGACGACACCCTGCCCCTCTCCCTGACCGGCTGGCAACTCTACCTGAACGATCTCGCCCTGCGGGGCAACCAGCCAGGCCCCCTGCTGGGGCGCGCCCGCATCGAGAGCAAGTGGTTCGAGCTGGTGTGGGACGGTCTCAGTGCCCGCAACGGCACCCTGGATGGCGAGCTGACCCCCAGCTCCTGGCAGCTCAACACCCTCACCACCTCCCTGCCCGACGAGGGCTCCCTCAACCTGAGCGGCCAGTGGGGCAGGACGCCCGGGCAGGAGAGCCGCCTGCAGTTGCAGGGCAAGCAGCTGGATCTGGAGCAGTGGGGCAAGTTGCTGCACTCCCCCGTCTCCTTCGCGGGCAAGGTGGATCTGGCGGCAGATCTGCAGGCCGACCTCAACGGGCAGCCCGGCGAGCAGACGGCCAACTGGCGCCGGACCCTTCAGGGCAGCTTGAGCCTGGAGAGCAAGGATCCCTTCTGGGACAAGGTCGGCATCGACCCCTTGCTGGATGACTGGTTCAGGGAGCAGACCCCCCCCGATCTGACACCGCAGACGCTGTGGCAGGCGATGCAACGCGGAGACACCCCCTTCTATCAGATCAGGCTGGATGCCAGGGCGGAGCAGGGCAAGGTGCGGATCGAGCAAGGTGGTGCCTCCACCATCACCCACCTGCTGGCACTGCAAGGGGGTGTCGACCTGGCCGCAGACCAGTGGCAGCTCGACCTCGGGGTCCTGAACAAGGGGCGCTGCGCCGAGCTGCTCGCCCGCTGGCGCGGCCCCCTCAATGCGCCCGACCTGGGCTGGAGTTTCCCCACGGGACAGGACGCCTGTGGCTGGGAGGCGGGTGTGCGCTACCCCGCCCAGGGACGAAGCGGCCCGCTCTGGCGCCCACGGCCACCGGCCGCCCAATAACGAACAAGGCCTCGCGAAGAGGCCTTGTTGCTGTGAACATCAGGGATCAGCGTGCGCCGCGCTTGATGGGCAGTACCACGTACTGACCGACAAACTCCACCGCCAGCTTGCGGCCGCTGAACAGCTGCACCCGCAGGCTGAATTTGGCGGATTCTCCGCCCCTCAGCGGCTCGAGCACGGCGGGCATGCCCTCCCGGGCCACCCGCGCCTCCGGTTCTTCGCTCACCGGCCGGTAATACTTGATGTTGCCCTCGGCCAGCACGGTATCCCCTCCCAGCCCTGCCTCCTTGAGCTGCAACCAGATGAGACCCCAGCCCGCCAGCACGCACTGGCTGTAGATGCTGCCGGCGAACATGGTGTCGTGGACGTTGAGATTGGCCGCCAGGTTGGCCTTGAGGTGGAAGGTCTGGCCATCGTAGTGGGTGATGTGCACCCCCATCTTCTCGCTGATGGGAATGCCCCGCGACCAGCGGGTGGTGAGATCCTGGCACCACTCCGGACGGTACTGGATGGTCTGCATGGGACTCAGGGACTTGATCATCTGGCGGTGAGGGATGCGGCCGAAGGAGACGGGGCCTTCCCCTACCTCGAGGAAGCCGCAGCGGCGATAGAACTCCACCGCCTCCTGGCGGGCGTTCATCACCAGCCGTTTTACCTTCTCGTCGCGGGCAAGCTGCTCGAGATCTTCCACCATGCGGGCGCCCAGCCCCTGGCCGCGAAATTCGGGTCGCAGCGCCATAAAGCGGATCTGGGCTTCATCGCCGCCCACAAAGAGGCGACCCACGGCGATGGGCGTTCCGTCGGGTGAGAGCATCAGCCGGTGAATGGCGACGGTATCGTACTCGTCACGCTCGGAGCCAAGGGGCAGATTGAAGGGTTTGCGCAGTAGTTCCCAGCGCAACTGATAGTAAGCATCCAGCTCCGCTGGTGTTTCTGGGGTGACTACCCGGTACATAAAGCGATCCTTGAGTGTGCGCCGACTGGCAGATGGAAGGACTGACGCAACCATTTCTCCCGGCGCAGCCTGTAGTAGGTATCCAGCTCGGCTGCCGTTTGGGGGGTGACCACCCGGTACATAACAACATCCTTGAGTTACACTGGTCGAAAGCCATCTTGCCGTGCAAATTCATGGACTTCAATCTGCAAGCGTACCAAGCCGATCACTTATTGCACCTCAGTGCCAAACCCGAACGCCGCGTTTCGGTGCTTGAAAATGCCCGTCATCGCTGGCTGGAAATGGACGGCGTGGTGCAATCCGCCATGAGCCTCCACCAGCCGGCCCGCCTCTGTCTGCCTCATCAACGGAGCATCGCGGAGCAGTTGCCAAAGCAGGCAAGCCGGATCCTGGAGCTGGGGCTGGGCGGAGGGGATCTCACCCGTCACCTGGCGGCACGCTGGCCCGATGCCCACCACGACTGCGTGGATCTGGATGCCGAGATCCTCACCCTGTTCCAGCAGTTCTTCCTCCCCTCGTCAGGGGGCTCGCCTCGGCTGCATCACGCCGATGCGCTGCACTTCCTGCACCAGAGCCAGGAGAGCTACGATCTGGTGCTGCTGGATTTGTTCAGCCAGGACGGCAACCCCCTGCTGCTGTTCCAGGCCCCGCTCTATCAGGCGCTGGCCAGCCGCCTGAGCGGCACCCTCATCATCAATCTGCTGCCCCGCACCCGGCTCGAACAGGCACAGGCTCTGCGATTGGCAGAGGAGTGGATAGGCCCGACCCGCGTCCACGACGTGCCCGGCTACCGCAACGTCATCCTGCACGCGACCCGTCAGCATGGCCAGGGCGGGCGAGCACCGGCAGGGTGAAGAACCTGCGAAGTGTGCAGGCATCGCGTCCTGCCCTCCGGTGAGGCCCGCTCTGCCTGCCACCCTTATACCTGCAGCCAGAAGGTAACTGGGCCATCGTTGAGCAGCCTGACCTTCATGTCGGCGGCGAAGCGGCCGGTTTCGGTCGGCACACCGCTCTCCCTGGCGCGAGCCACGAAGTACTCATAGAGTCGCTCTGCATCTGCGGGATGGGCGCCACCGGAGAAGCTGGGTCTCATCCCCTTGCCGGTATCCGCCGCCAGGGTGAACTGGGAGACCACCAGCAGGCTGCCGCTCACCTGGCTCACGTTGAGGTTCATCTTGCCGTTCTCGTCCGAGAAGATGCGATAACCGCTCACCTTGTGCAGCAGTTTGTCCGCCTTGGCCTCGTCATCCCCCTGCTCCACCCCGAGCAGCACCAGCAACCCCTGGCCGATGGCCCCGGTCACCTCTCCCTCTACCGTTACGCTGGCCTCGCTGACCCGCTGAATCAGTGCAATCACATCCCTCTCCTCTCAAAACAGCACGACCGCCCATCCTGCGGGATGAGCGGTCGTCGATGCTACCAATAAATGCCCTGCCCGGGCCAACGCCTTTGTGTCGGGATCCGGTGTGATGGCCGGCCGGCGTCAGGCCAGTTCCTCTGCACCGGGCTTCTCGTACTCCCCGAGGCAGGCGGTGGTCTCGGCCCCCAGCAACACCACCAGCCAGCTCAGATACACCCAGACGAACAGGATGGGAATGGTCGCCAGGGCGCCATAGATGGCCTGGTAGGAGGGGAAGTTGGTGATGTAGATGGCAAAGCCGCGCTTGGCCAGCTCGAACAGGGTGGCCGCCACCAGGGCACCGATGAAGGCGTGGGTCAGCCGCACGCGGCAGTTGGGCACCACGGTATAGATCAGCAGGAAGGTGAGCACGGAGAAGAGGAACGGCAGGCTGCGCAGCAGCAGATAGCCGATACCGAACAGGCTGTCAGCCGCGAACAACCTGAGCGAGAGAATGTAGGAGGAGATGGCGATGCTGGCCCCGATGAGCACGGGGCCCAGGGTCAGGATCATCCAGTACATGGCGAATGCCTGGGCCAAGGGCCGGCTTCGGGTGGATCGCCAGATGTAGTTGAGGTTCTTGTCGATGGCCGAGATGAGCATCAGGGCCACCACGATCAGGGCACCGATACCGACGGCCGTGGTGTTGGTGGCGTTGGCCACGAAGCCGTCGATGTACTCCTTGAGCATCTCGCCGGCGGTGGGGACGAAGTTGTGATAGACGAACTGCTCCATCGCCTGCTTCAGGCTCTGGAAAACCGGAAAGGCCGACATCATGCCGAACACCACGGCGATCATGGGCACCAGGGAGAGCAGGGTGACATAGGCCAGGTAACCGGCGGTCACCGTCAATCTGTCCTGCTGGAAACGGCCCCAGACAAACTGGGCGAAGTGGGCACCATCGTGGCGCAAGAAGGAGAGTGCATGGGCCAGACGGCCGCGGATCTGCTGCTGCATCTTGTTTCTCGTAAGCGTGATCATGCAGACATTGTGTCAGATAGGGTGGTCATTTGGCCACCCGCAGACCGGCCTGATGCGCCTCCATCCAGCTCAGGCCCCATGAGCCCATAAAAAAAGAGGCCTTAAGGCCTCTCTTTGGTCTGTCGATGAACAGCTATCGATCAAGCACGACCGGCGCGCTTGCGATCCAGTTCGGTCAGCAGCTTTTTACGGATACGGATGGCTTTCGGGGTGATCTCCACCAGCTCGTCGTTGTCGATGAACTCCAGAGCCTGCTCCAGGGTCATGCGGATCGGCGGAGTCAGCACCTGGGCTTCGTCGGTACCGGAGGCACGCATGTTGGTCAGCTGCTTGCCTTTCAGGCAGTTGACGGTCAGGTCGTTGGAGCGGGAGTGGATCCCGATCACCTGGCCTTCGTACACTTCGGTCGCGTGACCGATGAACAGACGACCACGATCTTGCAGACCGAACAGGGCGAAGGTCAGGGCCTTGCCGGTGGCGTTGGAGATCAGCACGCCGTTCTGACGCTCACCGATGCTGCCACCCTTGTGCGGACCGTAGTGGTCGAAGGTGTGGTACAGCAGACCGGTACCAGAGGTCATGGTCAGGAACTCGGTCTGGAAGCCGATCAGGCCACGGCTCGGGATGATGAAGTCCAGACGGACGCGACCCTTGCCATCCGGGGTCATGTTGGTCATCTCGCCTTTACGCAGGCCGAGCTGCTCCATCACGGAACCCTGATGCGCTTCTTCCACGTCCACAGTGACGGTTTCGAACGGTTCTTGCAGTTCGCCATCCACGGTACGCAGGATAACTTCCGGACGGGACACCGCCAGTTCGTAACCTTCGCGACGCATGTTTTCGATCAGGATGGAGAGGTGCAGTTCACCACGGCCGGAGACGCGGAACTTGTCCGGATCTTCGGTCTCTTCCACGCGCAGGGCCACGTTGTGGACCAGTTCCTGGTTCAGACGCTCCAGAATGTTGCGGGAGGTGACGAACTTGCCTTCTTTACCGGCGAACGGCGAGGTGTTGACCTGGAAGGTCATGTTCACGGTCGGCTCGTCAACGGAGAGCGGCGGCAGGGCTTCGACGGCACTGTTGTCACAGATGGTGTCGGAGATCTTCAGCTCGCCCAGACCGGTGATGGCGATGATGTCGCCCGCTTGCGCGTCGGTCACTTCGGTACGGGACAGGCCCAGGTAGCCCAGCACCTGACCGACCTTGCCGGTACGCGGTTTGCCGTTGGCACCGACGATGGTGACCTGCTGGTTGGTCTTGACGCGACCACGAGTGATGCGGCCGATACCGATGACGCCCACGTAGGAGTTGTAGTCCAGCTGGGAGATTTGCATCTGGAAGGCACCGTCAACGTCGCCCTTCGGGGCTTCCACGTTGTCGACGATGGCCTGGAACAGGGGTTCCATGTTCTCGGACGGGACGTCCTGATCCAGGGTGGCCCAACCGTTCAGTGCAGAGGCGTAAACAACCTTGAAGTCCAGTTGCTCATCGGTGGCACCCAGGTTGTCGAACAGATCGAAGACCTGATCCATTACCCAGTCAGGACGAGCACCCGGACGGTCGATCTTGTTGATGACCACGATGGGCTTCAGACCCTGGGCGAACGCCTTCTGGGTCACGAAACGGGTCTGCGGCATCGGGCCGTCAACGGCGTCGACCAGCAGCAGCACGGAGTCAACCATGGAGAGCACGCGCTCAACTTCACCACCGAAGTCGGCGTGACCCGGGGTATCCACGATGTTGATGCGGTAGTCGTTCCAGCGGATCGCAGTGTTCTTGGCGAGAATGGTGATGCCACGTTCCCGTTCCAGATCATTGGAGTCCATGATCCGTTCCTGACCTTCGCTGGTGCGATCCAGAGTGCCGGATTGCTGCAGCAGCTTATCAACCAGAGTCGTTTTGCCGTGGTCAACGTGCGCAATAATCGCAATATTGCGTAAATTCTCTAACATTCTCGCCTCAAATCACCGGGTAAAATTGGGCGCTAATTGTACTCTCGCCTTTGTGATCTGCCTAGCAGAATTGCAACACATTCACACACAACAAAGGATCAGGATCATGGACCCCGCAGCAAAAGGCTGCTTAGATGGCCTGGATACGCTGGCGCACCATCTCGGTGCACCAAAACGATCCAAGGTTGCACCACTTTAATGCAGCAACCGGCATGAGAACGGGTTTCTCGACAGCCTGAAACGGTGCAAGTGCCCTGAAATCAAGCTGTCACAAACTTGGCACGATACTGGCTTATGTGAATGTGACGACGCATTCACCCAAAGAGTTTTAACACCGGAGGTTACTTAGCATGTCAGCCCAGAACGTTTTGGCCCTGATCCAGGAACACGAAGTCAAGTTTGTTGATCTGCGTTTTACCGACACCAAGGGTAAAGAGCAGCACGTATCCATCCCTTCCCACCAGGTTGACGAAGACTTCTTCGAAGACGGCAAGATGTTCGATGGTTCCTCCATCGGCGGCTGGAAGGGCATCAACGAGTCTGACATGGTGCTGATGCCGGACCCGGCTTCCGCCAAACTGGACCCGTTCACCGAAGAAACCACTCTGAACATCGTCTGTGACGTGCTGGAACCCGCCACCATGCAAGGCTATGACCGCGATCCGCGCTCCATCGCCAAGCGTGCCGAAGATTTCCTGAAGTCCAGCGGCATCGCTGACACCGTGCTGTTCGGGCCGGAGCCGGAATTCTTCATGTTCGACAACATCACCTTCTCCAACACCATGGGCCACAGCTTCGTGAAGATCGAATCCGAAGAAGCTGCCTGGAACTCCGGTACCGACTACGAGCACGGCAACAAGGGTCACCGTCCGTTCGTCAAGGGTGGTTACTTCCCGGTTGCCCCGGTTGACTCCTCCCAGGACATCCGTGCCGCCATGTGCCTGGTACTGGAAGAGATGGGCCAGGTCGTCGAAGCTCACCACCACGAAGTGGCGACCGCCGGTCAGAACGAGATCGCAACCCGCTTCAACACCCTCACCCTGAAGGCTGACGAAGTGCAGGTCCTGAAGTACGTGATCCACAACGTGGCCCACGCCTACAACAAGACCGTCACCTTCATGCCGAAACCCATGTTTGGCGACAACGGCTCCGGCATGCACTGCCACCAGTCCCTGGCCAAAGACGGCGTCAACCTGTTCGCAGGCGACCTGTATGGCGGTCTGTCCGAGATGGCACTGCACTACATCGGCGGCATCATCAAGCACGCCAAGGCCATCAACGCCTTCGCCAACCCGACCACCAACTCCTACAAGCGTCTGGTGCCGGGCTATGAAGCACCGGTCATGCTGGCCTACTCCGCCCGCAACCGTTCTGCCTCCATCCGTATCCCGGTCGTGCCGAGCCCGAAAGCCCGCCGCATCGAAGTACGCTTCCCGGATCCGGCTGCCAACCCGTACCTGGCCTTCGCTGCTCAGCTGATGGCCGGTCTGGACGGTATCATCAACAAGATCCATCCGGGCGATGCCATGGACAAGAACCTGTACGATCTGCCGCCGGAAGAAGCCGCCGAAGTCCCGACCGTTGCCGGTTCCCTGGACGAAGCGCTGTCCGCACTGGATGCAGACCGTGAGTTCCTGACCCGTGGTGGCGTGTTCAGCGATGACTTCATCAACTCCTACCTGGAACTGAAACAGCAGGATGTTGACCGCGTGCGCATGACCCCGCACCCGCTGGAGTTCGAGCTGTACTACTCCGTCTAATCCGCTTTCCCATGACAAACCCGCCATCTGGCGGGTTTTTTTCATTCTGGCAACGGAAATACCGCCGAACGGCCACGATCGTGCAGAAAGATGATCCCGTTCACGGAGCCGTACCTCCCTCGGCTGTTCACACCCCGACCCCGTGGTTTTTCTCTGATAGGATTAAGGTGAACCCCGTCAAGGAGAGATGGATGAACACTGCACCCTGGCTGCTGAGCCTCCTGCTGATGGCCTCCTGTTCCGCACAGGCCGCCCGCGTCTACTCCTGGGTCGATCCCCAGGGGGTGACCCACTACACCGATGCCCCCCCTCCCGGTAAAAGCGCAAAAGAGGTGGACCTGCGGGTCTCGCCGCTCATCGGCACAGCCCCCCACTCGGTCCAGGTGGACAACTTCAACAGCCTGACCGGTGTCGATGCCAGGAAAGCCCTGGAAGCGGCTCCCCTGGAGATCGATCTCATCTCTCCGGAACCGGGCAGCACATTGCGCGACAATACCGGCAACATCGTCTTCCAGGGCGAGATCTCTCCCCAGGTCCCGGTGCAATACGATGTTCGCCTGATCCTGAACGGCAAGGCGGTGCCCCTGGTTCACAACAGCCTGGCCATACGGGTGGAAAACCTCGATAGGGGCGCCTATGAGGCACGGCTCGAGTTGCTCGCCAAAGACGGTACGATCCTTGCTAAATCTAAGCCAACCACCTTTTACCTGCACAGGGCGTCGGTGAATCAGGCTCCCAGAGCCGCCCCCAAGGCCAATTAGGGGTGATGTGACGCACCGATGCGGGTAAACTTGATGCACTATATTGGTGCATTCTAGGTGTACAGCACCGTTTTAGGGAGAAACCTGTGCCAACCCGCTCGGACAACGCCAAGACACTCTTGGACAACCTGCTGACCGCCGTCATTCTCATGGATGAGCGTCTCTGCATTCAATTCGTCAACCCGGCGGCAGAGCAGCTGCTTTCCCTCAGCGAACGACGACTGATCGGCATCGAACTGCCCCACCTGCTGGAACACATCTCTCTCGATCTGCAGCGTTTCAAACAGTGCCTCATTTCGGGGCAGGGCTTCACCGACAGCGAAGTCACCCTGGTGGTGGAGGGGGAGCCCAGGCTGGTAGAGATCAGCGTCAGCCCCATGGCCGATCATGAACAGCGACTGATGGTGGTAGAACTGCGCAAGATCGATCAGCAGAAGAAGATCAGCCAGGAGCTGCAGCAACACGCCCAGCAGCAGGCCGCCAAGGAGCTGGTGCGCGGCCTGGCGCACGAGATCAAGAACCCCCTGGGGGGATTGCGCGGCGCGGCCCAACTGCTGCAAAAGGAGTTGCCCGACCCGGCCTTGCGTGAATACACCGGCATCATCATCGAGCAGGCCGATCGCCTGCGGGTGCTGGTCGACAGGTTGCTCGGTCCCCAGCGTCCCGGCCGTCACCAGATGCACAACGTTCACTCCGTGCTGGAACAGGTGCGCCGTCTGGTGGACCTGGAGCTGCCGCCGCAGATCCGCATCGAGCGGGACTACGACCCCAGCATCCCCGAATTCGAGATGGAATCGGATCAGCTGCAACAGGCGTTCCTGAACATAGTGCGCAACGCCGCCGAGGCCCTTGGGGATCAGGACGGCCTCATCCGCATCAAGACGCGCACCGCCTTCCAGATCACCATCCATGGCCAGCGCTATCGCCTGGCGGCCGAAATCAAGATCATCGACAACGGCCCCGGCATTCCCGACGCCATTCGCGACACCCTCTTCTACCCCATGATCACCGGCAAGGAAGGGGGAACGGGCCTGGGCCTCTCCATAGCCCAGAACCTGATCGATCAGCACAAGGGGCGCATCGACTGCATCAGCTGGCCGGGCCACACCGAATTCACCATTTATTTACCACTTCGCAAGTAAGGGAACCTCATGACAGCAAAAGTGTGGATCGTCGATGACGACAGCTCCATCCGGTGGGTTCTGGAGCGCACCCTTGGCAGCGAAGGCTTCGAATGCGAAAGTTTCGCCGACGGCGAAGCCCTGCTGAGTTCACTGGAGATGCGCTCACCGGACGTGATCCTCTCGGATATTCGCATGCCGGGCATCGACGGCCTGAGCCTGCTGGAGCAGATCCATCGCCGCCAGGCCGATCTGCCCATCATCATCATGACGGCCCACTCGGACCTCGACTCCGCAGTCAACGCCTACCAGCGAGGTGCCTTCGAATACCTGCCCAAGCCGTTCGACATCGACGAGGCGGTCACCCTGGTACGCCGGGCCGAGAACCACCTCAAGGAGCAACGTACCAAGCGCAAGGCTCGCCAGCAGGAAGCCACCACCACCCCGGAGATCATCGGCGAAGCCCCTGCCATGCAGGAGGTGTTCCGCGCCATCGGCCGGCTGTCGCGCTCCAGCATCTCGGTGCTCATCAACGGTCAAAGCGGTACCGGCAAGGAGCTGGTTGCCCATGCCCTGCACAAGCACAGCCCCCGGGCCCACAAGAACTTCATCGCCCTCAACATGGCGGCCATCCCGAAAGATCTCATCGAATCCGAGCTGTTCGGTCATGAGAAGGGAGCCTTCACCGGCGCCAACAACATTCGTCACGGCCGCTTCGAACAGGCCGATGGCGGCACCTTGTTTCTCGACGAAATAGGCGACATGCCGCTGGACGTGCAGACCCGGTTGCTGCGGGTACTGGCGGACGGGCAGTTCTACCGGGTTGGCGGCCACCAACCGGTGCAGGTGGATGTGCGGATCATTGCCGCCACCCACCAGAATCTGGAGAAGCGGGTCGCCGACGGCGAGTTTCGGGAAGACCTGTTCCACCGCCTCAACGTCATCCGCATCCATATTCCGGCCCTCAAGGAGCGCCGGGAGGACATCCCCCAGCTGGCCCAGCACTTCCTGCTGCGAGCCGCCAAGGAGCTGAACGTGGAGGCCAAGAGCCTGCACCCGGATACCCAGACCTACATCAGCCGCCTCCCCTGGCCGGGCAACGTGCGCCAGCTGGAGAACGTCTGCCGCTGGCTGACGGTGATGGCCTCGGGCCAGGAGGTGCTGGTAGGCGATCTGCCCACCGAGCTGCTGACTCCCATCACCAGCACCGCCGAGCCGGGCCAGCCCGCCCTGACCGGTGGCTGGCAGCAACAGTTGCAGGACTGGGTGGCCGCCAAGCTGGCGCTGGGGGAGACCGATATCCTGGCGGATGCCATGCCCCAGTTCGAACGGATCATGCTGGAGACGGCACTGGATCACACCCACGGTCACAAGCAGGAGGCAGCCCGCCTGCTCGGCTGGGGCCGCAATACCCTGACCCGCAAGCTCAAGGAGCTCGACATTCCCTGAGCCCGCGGGAAAAACGATTCCCATCACGCCTTGAGGGAAAGCCTGACCAATCACACCCCGTTTGCTTGCAAACGGGGTATCTTTTTCAGGCGCCCCGCCTAGAATGGCAGGCTTTCCAACCCGACTCGCAGAAGGTGCCCCATGATTGACAGATCCCTCCCCCTGACCGACCTGCATCGCCATCTGGATGGCAACATCCGCCCGCAGACCATTCTCGAGCTGGGACGTCAGCACAACATCCGACTGCCGGCCGATGAACTGGAGGCCCTGCGCCCGCACGTGCAGATCGTCGAGAACGAGCCGAGTCTGGTGGCCTTCCTTAAGAAACTGGACTGGGGCGTGGCCGTGCTGGCCGACTACGATGCCTGCCGCCGGGTCGCCTACGAAAACGTGGAAGATCTGCTGCGTGCCGGGATCGACTATGCCGAGCTGCGTTTCAGCCCGGCCTACATGGCGATGACCCACAAACTGCACCCGCAGGGCGTGGTCGAAGCCATCATCGACGGCGTGGCCGCAGGCAGCCGTGACTTCGGCATCAAGACCAATCTCATCGGCATCATGAGCCGTACCTTCGGCACCGAGCAGTGCAAGCAGGAGCTGGATGCCTGTCTGGCTCATCGCGATCGCCTGGTCGCCATCGATCTGGCCGGCGACGAACTGGGCTTCCCGGGCGATCTCTTCACCGACCACTTCCGCCGGGTGCGGGATGCAGGCATGCGGGTCACCGTGCACGCCGGTGAAGCCGCCGGCCCCGAGAGCATGTGGCAGGCCATTCGCGAGCTGGGAGCCGAGCGCATCGGCCACGGCGTCAAGGCCATCCAGGATCCGGCCCTGATGGCCTATCTGGCCGAACACCGCATCGGCATCGAGTCCTGCCTCACCTCCAACCTCCAGACCACCACGGTGGCGAGTCTGGCCGATCACCCGATCCGCCAGTTCCTGGCCGCCGGCGTGCCGGCCTGCCTCAATACCGACGATCCGGCGGTGGAGGGGATCGACCTGCCCCATGAATACGAGGTGGCAGCCCCGGCTGCTGGCATGACGGTCAGCGAGATCCGCACCGCCCAGCAGAACGGCCTGACCCTGGCCTTCCTGAGCGAAGCCGAGAAGGCCGAGCTGAGTGCCCGCGCGGCTCAACGCTGAGCAGGGGTAAAACCCAATAAAAAACCGCCGAAAGGCGGTTTTTTATTGTCCAACGACATTGCCCGGCCTAGATCACCCGGGAGAACTGCTGCTGGCGCGCCTTGTTGCGCAGGTAGACATCGAAGCACATGCAGATGTTGCGGATCAGCAGCTGACCGGTGGAGACCACCTCCAGCCCCTCTTCGGTCATGCGCACCAGACCGTCGTCGATGAAGGTCTGCAACAGCTTGAGATCCTCGGCAAAATACTCCTTGAACACCAGGCCGTGGGCCTGCTCCACAGCGGCGAAGTTCAGGGAAAAATCGCAGATGAGGCGCTTGATCACCTCACGACGGATCAGATCGTCCCGATTGAGGGAGCACCCCTTCCACTGGGCATGGCCCAGTGACTCGACCTGGGCGTAGTAGGTTTTGAGATCCTTCTGGTTCTGGGAATAGGCATCCCCCATCATGCTGATGGAAGAGACCCCCAGCCCCAGCAGATCGCAATCCCCCTGGGTGGTATAGCCCTGGAAGTTGCGATGCAGCTTGCCCTCGCGCTGGGCGACGGCCAGCTCGTCATCGGGCTTGGCAAAGTGGTCCATGCCGATGAACTGATAACCCTGGCCGGTCAGGAAGGCAATGGTGTCCTGGAGCATGGCCAGCTTCTCCTGCGGCGCCGGCATGTCCGCTTCTTTCAGCTTGTGCTGGGCGGCAAAACGGCTCGGCAGGTGGGCATAATTGAAGATGGAGAGGCGAGCCGGGTCGGTCTTGAGCACCTCTTCCAGGGTGTGATGGAAGCTCTCCCGGTTCTGGTGCGGCAGACCGTAGATGAGATCCAGGTTGGTGGAGCGGAACCCCAACTCGCGGGCACGGACCAGCATGGCGCGGATGAAGTCGTTGTCCTGCTCCCGATTGACCGCGACCTGGACCGCCTTGTTGAAGTCCTGAACGCCAAGGCTGATGCGGTTGAAACCGAGCTCCCGCAGCACATCCAGCATGGACAATTCGATCTCGCGGGGATCCACCTCGATGCTGATCTCCCCCTCCTCGGCGAAGTGGAAGTACTCCCGCAACATGGCCATCAGGCGACGAGTCTGGGGTTCGCTCAGATAGGTGGGTGTGCCGCCACCCCAGTGCAGCTGGGTGACCAGTCTCTCCTTGAACAGGGGGGCCTGGGCCTTGATCTCCTGTTCGAGGTAGTCGAGGTATTGATCTGCCTTGTGCTGGTGCCGGGTAATGACCTTGTTGCAGCCGCAGTAGTAGCAGAGCTTGTGACAGAAGGGGATGTGCACGTAGAGCGACAGATTGCGTGCAGGATACTGGCCCGCTGCCTGGACAAAGTCCGGATAGCCGAACCCCTCGTTGAACTCCAGCGCAGTGGGATAGGAGGTATAACGCGGACCACTGTAGTTGTATTTTTCGATCAGGGCCTGATCCCACACAATCTGTTCTGCTTGCACGCTTGCTTCCTCTGTCTTTGTCATGGGCTCACCGGCTTAACTGAAAATCCTTCAGTCTGGCGACATCCTCAAGGATCTGCGCCTCCAGCTCGGCCTCGTAGCCGCTGCGTTCGAGATCCATCTTCATCACTTCATTGCGCTTGAGTGCCCGCCTCGCCTCATGGGTCGGCATCTCCTTCACCTTCTCATAGAGGCCGTAGAGCCCCGGGAACTCGGTGGCAAAGGCGCGGCCCCCCTTTATTTGCAAGGCATCCAGCAGATTGGTCAGCCGGATGGCACCTTCCGAGTAGTCGCACTGACCATCTCGTACCGCGTGGGCGATCACCCTGACACTCTCCAGGATCCGCTCGTTGCGGGCCGCAATGGCGTGCTGCTGCATCTCTTGCTGGCGTTTGAGGCGCGCCATCAGGGTGCCGGCATAGACGGCCAGCCCCAGCAAAATCAGGCCACCCAACAGGGCGGCCAGCATCCATCCACTCATCACTTTTTCTTCGGCTCGGGTTTGGCTTCAGGCTGGTAGTCCGCCTGAGAGAAACGCTCCCACAGCTCCTCTTCGGAGGCAGGCTGACTCGGCTCGTCAAAATCGGCATCATCAAAATCCATGTCGCCATCTTCGTCATCGTCGTTGTCGATGATGCCGAGCTCGTCCATCAGCTCCTGATAACGGTCAACCCGCTGATCGACCCATGCCTGCTCTGCGGCCTCCAGGGTTTCACCGGCATCCAGACGATCCAGCAAGGCATTGAGGCGATCATCATTCTCGATGGACGCCAGCTCCTGCTCGGGGGTCATCACCACCCGCTTCTCTTTCGCAGGCTTGGTCGCCACCGGCTTGCTGCCCTTCTCGTCGGCAATCAGCACGATGGGCTTGCGAGAGCCGATGCGTGGATCCTTGGCCTGCTTGGAACCGCTCTTTTTGCCCGCCTGCTCGACCTGTTGACGGGAGCCCGCCTTCAGGCCCTTGCGCTTGGCGGCGCGCTTGCGCTCACGACCTTCCTGGGCACTGGCATCTGATTCTTTGCGCTTGCCGGTAGGCTTGCGGTTGGGTTGTTTGGCCGACATGAATGACTCCGACAAATAACTGAATGGAAACCCCCGGAGCGTGTCGTCCGGGGAGGATGCTGAAGCGGGGAACAGTAAATATGGAACAAGAGTGGGATCCCGCACCAATTCGACCACTTTGGGTCGCTGAACACCGCAGGATCGGCATCCTCTGGGCATGTTGCTGGTATTTTGACACAGAATGTCTTGGCGGGTTAATGACCCAATAGAAAAAAGGCAGCCGAAGCTGCCTTTTTTCATCATGCGAGTTCCATTCCCTGGTAGCCAATCGCCTTATCCCTGGGCGAACCACGGCGCATCATTTCGTTGGATCATCCTGATCCTTATTGACCAGTCCTGAGTGTGCGTGTGTTTGTTTGTCTAACCCAAACCGGCGACATCCTGCCTCCCATCGGGGTGGTTGCCTCCCGCAGCCCCGCTCATCCCTGGCGGTCACCATCCTGGCTTTTTGCATCTATTGCTCATCGCATGCTCCGAGCCGACATCCTGCCAAACCGAAGACGAGTCTTGCACCCTCTCTCCGGCCAATCCTGATTGCCTACTGTAACTTCTTCGCTGGATGACTCAATCAACCAAAGCACATTTCGAACTGGTACAAAGTGATGTTATATTTCTTAATTCATTGAAAAACAAAACATAAAAAAATATACGTGAGCAATCTTTCAGACACGACCAGCCCCGTATATAGAAGATCTCTTACAGCAATGCAGGCTGTTTACGGGCGATCGCTACAACCTCAAAAAAGAACAGGGAACAAAATGGTTCCCTGTTCTTTTCAACAAGATAACTAACAGGCTATATCAGTGAAGCCCCGCCACATACTTGGAGAGCGCCTCGATGTCCTGATCCGTCAGCTTCTTGGCCACATCCCGCATCATGCCATTGGGATCGTTGTCGCGGGTCGCCGAACGAAAAGCGGTGAGCTGGGCCTTGATATAGGCGGGATGCTGCCCTGACAGGCTGGGATACTTCGCTTGCTCGACGCCGGAACCCCGTGGGCCATGACAGGCGGTACAGGCGGCCAGGCCTCGCTCCATGTCTCCCCCCATATAAAGCGCCTTGCCTGCGGCAACCACCTCATCGGGCACGGCAACCGGCGTCACCTTCTGGCTGGAGAAATAGGCGGCAAGATCGTCCATATCCTGCTCGGACAACGGCAACGCCATGGGTCCCATGACGGGCGCAACCCGACCAGTTTGGCCAGAAGCTGCAGCCTTCAGTTCAACTAATTGTTTTTTGATATATGATGCGTGCTGACCAGCAATCTTGGGATACATGTCGACTGGGCTGTTGCCGTCCGGTCCATGACAGGCCGCACAGACGGCAGCCTTGGTTTGTCCCGCAGCGGCATCGCCCTTGGCTTGTGCCATCCCAGTTACGCCAACCATCAGAGCAAGTGTAATGACTAGGTTCTTCATGGCGTTCCAACTTTCTCGTTATTAGGCTTCCAGATCCCATGCCGCTGAAGGCATGTTAAAATAAACGCGTTCAAGCGACGCCATTTTACACTATTTCACAAAAAAGTAACTCTATAACCCTCTATCTCTATGGGGAATTTACGTTGGATACACAAACTCTGAATTTCAATAAGGTGCATTTTGTGACCAGCGCACCCGACATCCGCCACCTGCCAAATGATGGGGGTGTCGAGATTGCGTTTGCCGGTCGTTCCAACGCTGGCAAATCGTCTGCATTGAATACCTTGACCAAACACAAGAACCTGGCGCGAACCAGTAAGACCCCTGGCCGTACTCAGCTGATCAACCTGTTTGAGCTGGAACCGGGCAAACGCCTGGTTGACTTGCCTGGCTATGGATATGCCCAGGTTCCGCTGGAAATGAAGCTCAAGTGGCAAAAGTCACTGGCTGAATACCTGCAGCGACGGGAGTCCCTGAAAGGTCTGGTGATCCTGATGGATATCCGCCATCCGCTCAAGGAAACCGACATGAACATGCTGGAATGGAGTTCACACCGTGAACTGCCGGTGATGCTGTTGCTGACCAAGGCGGACAAGTTAAGCCCGGGGCCCCGCAACAACCAGGTGATCAAGGTTCGTCAGGCGCTGGCAGAACTGGGCCCGCAGATCCAGGTTGAAGCATTCTCTTCTCTGACCAATATCGGCGTCGAGAAGCTGGCCCAGACCCTGAGCGGCTGGTATCTGTCCGAAGCAGACAACGCCCAGGCAGACGACGAAGATCATCAGAACGAGGAGTAAACGACTCCTCTCCCTGGCTGCAATTGGCGGAGTTGGACCTCCGCTGATTGAAAGGCTTTCATGATCCCCCCATCTCCGAGCCCTTCCTCCCCGCCTTCGCCACCTCTGAAGAAAAACCTCAAAAAATATATTTAAATCATACTGATAGCATGTTTCGACGCGAAAAGAATTAACTAATCATCAACCTGATACCGTTTTCATGAATATCGAGTAGAAAATCAGAATTGAAGGCTGTAACAAACGAAACTGAAATTTAATTACACAATGAGGCAATATAGGGATAAAAATGAGGCCAGTCTTGTCATTGCAAACCGGCCTGAAGAAATGAGTTCAAAAATTTGGGAAAAAGCGAGTTCTCGAGAACAAAGACGATTGGTTTTCCTCAAGAAACGCCTTCATTCTAACAAAGAACGGCAACAATTAAAGCATTTACTCTAAATGTTACTCATAAAAAAACGCCCCGACGATGACTCATCGGGGCTGCTATTCAGCCACATTCAATTACGTGAAATAAAAGGTCTGAAAGATAGAACATCTTACCTCTGTACCCTACGCCGACAACTGTACAGCAAAGCAGCAGAAAGTGAAAGTAATTTATGTAATTTAGTTTCAATGGTAGGAAAAAGAAAAAATATTCATAATTTTCATGCAGATAAAAAAATCCCCAGTACGAATACCGGGGAGTTATAAAGGTGACTAGCTAGCACTTCCTCAACTATCCAGTTAGTCAGCAGTCCGTTACAGAAGTTCCGCTGCTTTGAGAAAAAACTCAAAAAAATTCTGCGAGTGATGGCAAAGTAAAAGTAACTTATTGTTACGCAATGGTTTTATAAAAATGGCACCTGTTCTGCCACACACCCACCGCAGAACGACCGTTTCACGTCACACGTGTCGTGCCGCATCCTGATGGATGCCCCCTATCCAGCGATGCAGAATCTCTACATCAGATCTGCCGACAGCCCAATAGAGTGCACAAACTGGTTCACACGACGCCCAGATTGCGCTGCAACTCTCTCAATACCTGCTTGGTGCCGGGCCGGATCCCTCGCCATACGGTAAAAGCCTCCGCAGCCTGTTCGACCAGCATGCCCAATCCATCCATGGTATGGCGCGCGCCATGTTGTTTGGCCCAGCCGATGAAGGCTGTGTCCGTTGCGCCATACATCATGTCGTAGATCGCGATGTCCGGGTGGATGAGGGTTGGAGCCAAAGGTGGCAACTCACCTTGCAGACTGGCTGAGGTGGAATTGATGATGAGATCGAACGGCCCCACCAGCGGTTCATAGGATTGAGCCGTGATGCTGCCCAGATCCCTGAACTCCACAGCCAACTGTTCCGCCTTGGCGTGGGTACGGTTGACCACAACGATCTCGCCCGGTGCTTCCGCCAGCAGGGGGGCCAGGGCGCCACGAGCTGCGCCACCAGCTCCCAGAAGCAGGATCCTGCTACCGGCAAGGTTCACTCCGTGAGCCTTGAGATCGGCGACCAGCCCGGCGCCGTCGGTATTGTCACCCAGCAGCACACCATCATCAGTCAGTTTGATGGTGTTGACCGCTCCCGCCCGCTTGGCCCTGGGGCTCAGCCGCTCCACCAGCCCGAAGGCTTGCTCCTTGAAAGGTACGGTCACGTTGCACCCCTTCCCTCCTTCGGCGAAGAAGTGGTTCAGAGCGCTGGCAAACTCATCGACAGCAGGTTCTGCCAGACCATACTCCAGCGCTTGCTGGGTCTGCCTGGCAAACAGGGTATGAATGAAGGGAGATTTGCTGTGGCGTACGGGGTGGCCAAAAACCAGATAACGATCCATCAAGGCGTTCCTTTTGAGAGCAATATCCCGATTTAACGGGTTTTCTCATGAAGGAACAAGCCGAATATCGGCCAATAAGAAGAGGCCATCATGGCCCCTCTGGTCACAACCACTCGCGCGGTTTGAGGTAGTCGCTGTAGAGCAATGCCTCCGGGCTGCCAGCCTCCGGCTGCCAGTCGTACTCCCAGCGCGCCAGCGGCGGCATCGACATCAGGATGGATTCGGTACGCCCCCCCGTCTGCAGTCCGAACAGGGTCCCGCGGTCGTAGACCAGATTGAACTCCACGTAGCGGCCACGGCGATAAAGCTGGAACGCCCGTTCCCGCTCCCCATAAGCAAGCTCCTTGCGTCGCTCGACAATCGGCAAGTAGGCCGCGAGGTAACCCTCACCCACTGCACGCATGAAGGCAAAGCAGTCGGCAAAGGGCCAGCGGTTCAGGTCATCGAAGAAAAGACCGCCCACCCCGCGCGTCTCGCCCCGATGCTTGAGGAAGAAGTAACGATCGCACCAGGATTTGAACTCGGGATAAATGTCGGTGCCGAACGGCTGACAGAGCTCACGGGAGACCTGGTGCCAATGCCTCACGTCCTCTTCGAACGGATAGAAGGGCGTCAGGTCGAAGCCGCCACCAAACCACCAGATCGGCTCCTCCCCCTCTTTCTCGGCGATGAAGAACCGCACATTCGCATGGCTGGTCGGTACATAGGGATTATGCGGGTGGATCACCAGCGATACCCCCATGGCCTCAAACCTGCGGCCAGCCAGTTCGGGACGATGTGCGGTCGCGGATGCCGGCATGGCATCGCCATAGACATGGGAGAAGTTGACCCCACCTTGCTCGATCACCGCCCCCTGACGCAGCACCCGTGTTCTACCGCCACCACCACCTTCGCGACTCCAGGCATCTTCCACAAAGCGCCCGCATCCATCGGCCTGCTCCAGGCCACGGCAGATATCATCCTGCAATTGCAGCAGGAAGGCTTTTACCTGGGCCACATCCGGTTTGCTCATTTTATCTCCTGTCAGACAGGCATCATGCATGCACTGCCTGCACTTCTCGTATTGTCATGACCTCATCGCACAACCTGCATGAAACAGGGCCGTGCCCAACTCAGGATGGGCGAATAATGGCCCCGGTGAGGGCGTCCTTGATTTCGGACGGGTTGGCTTGCCCCCCGACTTCGCCGGGCAGAATGTAAGCCAGCTGGCTTGCCAGCAGATCGCCAATATCAGCCACCCGACGAGCGGGTTCATCACCGGTTAGATTGGCACTGGTGGACACCAGCGGTTTGCCAAATGCCCGGCAAAGCCCTTGCACCTGGGGATGGCCTGTGACCCGCACCGCCAGGGTCTCGAACTGACCGGTCAACCAGGACGGCGTCGTCGCGCGAGCGGGCATGATCCAGGTGAAGGGACCAGGCCAGCTCGCCTGCACGCGAGCAAGCTGCTCATCGCTGAGCTGGCTCAGGTCGATGTAGTCCTGCAATTGCGCCAGATCTGCCGCGATCAGGATCAATCCCTTCTCCACCGGCCGCTGCTTGATGGCCAGCAGCCGCTGCACGGCGGCTTCGGAATCAGGATCACACCCCAGACCAAACACGGCTTCGGTGGCATAGGCGATAACCCCTTCTCCTTGAAGGGCGGCAACCGCTTGTTCAAATTCATTTGGCATAAGCACATGCGACAGCCACGCTGCCGCCTCTCATCACTGGATTGTATGTTGAACCGACATGACGGCATCGGGGCCATCACTGCTGCGATATGGGCTATATCCCTGCTCCTCTTCAGTCATGCATTTCGGTTCAGACGCTTGAGTGCATCAGTGAACCGAGCAACCGCAGGGAGCTTGAGATGGCGACCAGGTCAGGATCAGGGCAAGTTGGGCGATGTGCATCGGCTCACAACCTCACGCTGACCAGCAATCCGCCTGCCTGATCATGGGCGGCGAGATTATACCCGCTCAATCTGGTGGGAGCATTTCTTTTGCGGGCAGACCCAGCGCAGGTTTCCCCGCACCTTCTTCTCGATCATGATGCCCCAGCCACACTCGGGACAGGGCATGGGAACCGGCTTGTCATTCACCACATACTTGCAGTTAGGATAGGCGTCACACGAGTAGAACTGTTTGCCATAACGGGACGTGCGGCTCACCAGATGACCTTTGCCACACTCCGGGCAGAGGATTTGGGTATCGTCACTCTCCTGAAGGGATTCGATATGCTGACAGGCCGGGTACTGGGTACATCCCACAAACAGACCGTAACGACCCTTCTTGATGGCCAGTGGATGGCCACAATCCGGACAGGACGACCCCTCGAGCACTTTCTCTATATCGCGGCCAGAGGGGGTGAGGGAGCGAATGTAATCGCAAGCGGGATAGGCTGAACAACCAAGGAAGGGACCGTGCTTGCCCTGGCGGATCACCAGTTCAGCACCACACTGCGGGCACGGCTCGCGCTCGAAGGCATGTTCGTGGGCAGAGAAGAGGTGGTGATCGATCTTTGACATGGGCCGCGCCTTGAAATCCAGATGGCCTGAATTCTACCAGCGCGGCACCGGGCTGTCAGTGGATGACGCCGTCCGACTCGTCAAACACCAGCTCTTCCATCTGCTGGTAGGCGTTTTCACTGCCTGGCACATTGAACAGCACCATCATGACGACCCACTTCAGATCGTCCAGCTCGATGTCCGGCTTGTCCAGCTCGAGCAACCGTTCGATGCAGATTTCACGGGTTTCGGCATTCAGCACTTGCGCCTGCTCTAGGAACAGCAGGAAACCGCGACATTCAGTACTGAGGCGAACCAGCTCCTGCGGCGCATAGATCCGCATAGAGCCCTGCTGGCTTGCGGTGACATAGACTTCCCGCTCGCTGTCGTGCAGGTTGGCCAGTTGCTCCAGCCAGTTGAGCGCTTTCTCGATCTCGTCCTTGTCGAAACCGGCCCGGCTCAGTTCGTCGGTGAGTTCATCCTGCTCGACCATCACATCTGCATCGCTGTGGATGTAGGTCTCGAAAAGGTACATCAATACATCAAACATGATTCGCCCTCCTCGCTCTGACGTATCCACCGGCTACCGCCATCACTGCACCAACCAGCTCCAGCTCTACCAACCTGCCCAGTACGACATCGACAGGAAGCCGGGCCCGTTCGGCAACGGTATCCACGCTCGTGGTCTCATAATCTACGTTATCCAACAAATCGGCATAAGGCAATTCGCTATTATGCTGCGCCTCGGAAGAACCGTTGGCAGGTCCAGGGGACAAGACCAGCCTTGGAAACTCTTCCAGGATATCGGCGGCATTCAAGACCAGCTTGGCACCCTGTTGAAGCAGACGGTTGCACCCTGCTGCCTGTGCATTTTGCGGAGCGCCGGGAACGGCAAAGACCTCGCGGCCCTGCTCCAGCGCATAACGGGCCGTGATGAGCGAACCACTCTGTTCTGCCGCTTCCACCACAAGTGTCCCCAGCGACAGGCCACTGATGATACGGTTGCGGCGAGGGAAGTGTTCAGCCAGGGGGCCTTGCTGGGGCGCCAACTCGGAAACAAGCAGGCCTTCCTGCTCGAGGATTTGCATCGCCAACCCCTGATGACGCTTGGGGTAGAGACAATCCAGACCGGATCCCAGCACCGCCAGGGTGATTCCGCCCGATGCCAGCGCCTGCTGATGGCAGACGCCATCGATGCCCAACGCGAGGCCGGAGGTGATCGCCAGACCACAGCCCACCAACTCGGCACACAAGCGTGTCGCATTGTCTTTGCCGGCATAGGTGGGGTGGCGGGTACCCACCATCGCCAACTGTGGCAGGGAGAGGGATGAGACGTTCCCGCGGCAGTAGAGCAAGAGCGGGGCGCCGGGGATCTCTTTGAGCAGGGCAGGATATGCGGGGTCATCGGGACAGAGGAGGTGATTGCCGGGCTCGGCGGCCCAGCTCAATCCCTGCTCCACGACAGGAAGAGGCCATCTCATCTGCTGAATCTGGGCACTCTGCAGACCAAGAACTCGCAGGGCGCCATCATCTGAGTCAAACAGAGTTGTGATGTCACCACCCACATGAGCCAGCAGGCGAGCGGCGGTGACCGGGCCTATGCCTGTAACGGCATCCAGCGTCAGCCATAGCGACAACCGCTCCAGTGGCAAGGACACGTCAGAAATTACTGACCTGATAGCCAGAGCCGACCAGATCCTGACTCTGCAGGATAAGACCGTAACTCAATTTGTCGTAGACCTTGAACAGCATGACTCTGGCAACGGCCTCGGCAGGCAGCGATGACTTGCCGGCAGAATAGAACGCCTTGTCATAAACGGATGAATATTCCCGGTATGACACCTTGCCATTCTTGTCCACCATCTCGGCTCCCGGGCGCAGGATCTCGAGCACATCGCCCGGGGCCACCTGATCACGCCCCCCCTTGTTGATGAGTACCACATCAAATTTGCCCCCACCATGTACCTTACTCGGCAGCTCGATCACATAGCCGGGGGAAATGGAGGGTGCCGCCTTTGGCATGAACACGGCAGTGATGCTCTCCTGCGACGGCAGCGGCATCACCTTGTCGCCCTGATACACCTCACGCCGGTTATGGGTCAGCGTCACTTTGGTGGTGTCGTGGGCAAGGTACTCCTCTGCCCGCACCGTGCCGACAAAAATCGCCTCCTGACCGAGCGACTCGCCAGTATGCTTGTCCTTGTATGCCACCCCCGGGCGATAGAGGCCATAACTCTGGCCCGGGTTCAAGGCTCCTTTCACATAGAGAATGTCGCCCTCCAGCATCCCGACATGCTTGTCATTGTTGCCGAGCACATAGGGCAGATCCTTGCTCTGCTGGCTGTTGGCCAGAATGTGGTCGGTCTGCAGGAAGGGCGCTATCTCGCTCAGAGGCAGGGTCGGTATGGGATTGGCCTTGTTTTCATAGCGGTTCTTGGGCGAGAGACGGATGACCTGTTTGCCCCCCTGACTGGCTTTGCCGAGCCGAGGCTCACCATTGACCCAGCTCAGGTGCAGCACGTCACCGGGATAGATCCAGTGGGGATTGGCGATCTGCGGATTGATGTTCCAGAGGCGTGGCCAGAGCCAGGGTTCGGCCAGATACTGGCCCGAGATATCCCAGAGGGTGTCCCCTTTTTGCACCACATAAGTCTCGGGGTAACCGGATTTGAGCGTCAACTGCTGTGCCATGGCGCCACCGGCCAGGGCTGTCGCCAGGCAGGCGACGATGATTTGCTTCAGATACATAACACTCCCTGTTACTTCTGCACGCAAAGTGTTGCTGTTTTTTGTCGGCGTAAATGACTAGAATTACGTCAATATTGACTGCGTTTATATGAAACTAAAGAAAAAATTATGGCCATTCTAGATGTATTGCGTTTCCCCGATGAGCGTCTGCGCACAGTCGCGGCCCCTGTCGAAGCCTTTACACCCGAGTTACAACACATTGTAGATGATATGTTTGAAACCATGTACGCGGAGGAAGGCATCGGCCTGGCCGCGACCCAGGTCGACATTCATCAGCGCATCATCGTCATCGATGTCTCCGAGAACCGCGAAGAACAGCTGGTGTTGATCAACCCGGAGATCCTGGAACAGTCCGGCAGCACCGGCATCGAAGAGGGCTGCCTCTCCGTGCCCGGCAACCGTGCTCTGGTTCCGCGCGCCGAGTGGGTCAAGGTCAGGGCGCAAGATCGCCACGGCAACACCTTCGAGCTGGAAGCGGACGATCTGCTCGCCATCTGCATACAACATGAGATGGATCATCTGGTCGGCAAGCTGTTTGTGGATTACTTGTCCCCGCTCAAGCGCCAGCGCATTCGTCAGAAGCTGGAAAAGATGGCCCGTGAAGATCGCAAAGTCCTCTGAGGATACGCTCCATTGAACAAGCTGAAACTGATTTTTGCCGGTACCCCCGACTTCGCCGCCCGTCATCTGGCGGCGTTGTTGTCTTCCGGCCACGAGGTCGTCGCCGTTTATACCCAGCCGGACAAGCCCGCCGGTCGCGGCCAGAAGCTCACTGCCAGCCCGGTCAAGGAGCTGGCGCTGGCCCACGATCTGCCGGTCTATCAACCTGCCTCCCTGCGCAATGAAGCGGCGCAGGCCGAACTGGCCGCTCTGGGTGCCGATCTGATGGTCGTCGTGGCTTATGGCCTCATCCTCCCCAAGGCGGTGCTCGATACGCCGCGTCTGGGTTGCATCAACGTGCACGGATCCCTGCTGCCGCGCTGGCGCGGTGCCGCCCCGATTCAACGCTCCATCTGGGCGGGGGATGCCGAAACCGGCGTCACCATCATGCAGATGGACGTGGGGCTGGACACCGGCGCCATGATCCGCAAGGTAACCTGCCCCATCGCCAGTGATGAGACCTCTGCCAGCCTCTATGACAAGCTGGCCGGTCTGGGCCCGCAGGCACTGGTCGATACCCTGGACGCCATGGCTGCCGGCGACACCGCCGCCGAGCCCCAGGACGATGCGCTGGCCAACTACGCCGAGAAGCTCTCCAAGGAAGAGGCCCGCATCGACTGGTCGATGGACGCCGTTGCCATCGAACGTTGCATCCGTGCCTTCAACCCCTGGCCCATCAGCTGGTTCGACGTTGCCGGACAGACCGTCAAGGTGTGGCAGGCCGAGGTCGTCGCACAGGATCACGGCCAGGCAGCCGGCACCCTGCTCAAGGCCGACAAGCAGGGGATCGAGGTTGCCACCGGTCAGGGCGTGCTGCGCCTGCTGACCCTGCAACCTCCCGGCAAGAAGGCCATGTCCGTTTCGGATCTGCTCAACTCTCGCCGCGACTGGTTTGAACCTGGCACGCAACTGATTTGATCTGGATTGAATTGACACAAGCGGGGCCCTGGCCCCGACTTGTGCATCTAAGGTAACGCTATGAAAACACGCGCACAGGCTGCTCTCGTCATTCAACAGGTGCTGGATCAGGGTCAATCTCTCTCCGCCGTTCTGCCTGCTGCCCAGGAGAAGATCGCCCCTCGCGATCGCGCCCTCCTGCAAGAACTCTGCTACGGCACCCTGCGCTGGCTGCCCCGCCTCGATGCGGCGGTCAGCGAGATGATGGACAAGCCGCTCAAGAACAAGAGCCGCATCTTCCACTACCTCATCCTGGTCGGCCTCTACCAGCTCATCTATACCCGCATTCCGGCTCACGCCGCCGTGGCCGAGACCGTCAACGCCGTCAAGCTGCTCAAGGGCTCTTCCCTGCGCGGCCTCATCAACGGCGTAATGCGCAACTTCCAGCGCAGCGCCGAAGTGATCCTGCTGCGCATCGACCGCGTTCCCAGCGTCCGCCTCGGCCACCCCGAATGGCTCACCAAGCGCCTGCGTCAGGCCTATCCCGATGACTGGGAGTTCATCATGGAGGCCAACAACCAGCGCCCGCCCATGTGGATCCGCAACAACAGCCAGCGCCAGAGCCGCGAGGCCATGCTGGCCCGCATGAGCGAGGCGGGCATCCCGGCCATGGCCGGTGTGGAAGGGGAAGATTGCATCCTGCTGGAGCGCCCCTGCGACGTGACCAAGCTGCCCGGCTTCGAGCAGGGTGACTGCTCGGTGCAGGACGGTGCCGCCCAGCAGGCCGCCGCCCTGCTCGATCCCCAGCCGGGCGAGTGGGTGCTGGACGCCTGCGCCGCCCCCGGCGGCAAAACCGCCCATTTGCTGGAACGCCAGCCGGCCCTTGCCGGCGTGGTTGCCGTCGACGCCGACGACAACCGCCTCAAGCGGGTGCAGGAGAACCTGGATCGCATCGGCCTTCAGGCCCAAGTGATCCACGGTGATGCCAGCACGCCGGAGCTGTGGTGGCCACAGGGGCAGTTCGACCGCATCCTGCTGGATGCCCCCTGCTCCGCCACCGGCGTCATCCGCCGTCACCCCGACATCAAGTGGTTGCGCCGGGATCAGGACATCCGCGAACTGGCCGAGCTGCAACGCCGCATTCTCGACGCCCTCTGGGGCAAGCTGAAGCAGGGCGGCACCCTGCTCTACGCCACCTGTTCCGTGTTGCCGGAAGAGAACCGGGAGCAGATCTGCGCCTTCCTGGCCGATACCCCGGATGCCCGCCTGGTGCCGTTGCATGCAGAAGACACCCCGGCCTGTCCGGGTCGCCAGTTCCTGCCCGGCGAGGCGGAGATGGACGGCTTCTACTATGCCAAGCTCATCAAGCTGTAGGCCGAACCGGCGGATGGCAGGCCCGGTGACGGGCCGCCTCATTACGAAGCAACAACCTTGAGTAAGATGGCCTTATGAAAATCATCATTCTGGGCGCAGGTCAGGTGGGTGGCACTCTGGCCGAGAACCTCGCCGGCGAGAACAACGACATCACCATCGTCGACACCGACAGCGAGCGCCTGCGCGAACTGCAGGACAAATTCGACCTGCGGGTGGTGAACGGCCACGGCGCCCATCCCAGGGTGCTGCGCGAAGCCGGCGCCCAGGATGCCGACATGCTGGTCGCCGTCACCAACAGCGACGAGACCAACATGGTCGCCTGCCAGGTCGCCTACTCCCTGTTCAACACCCCGAACAAGGTGGCGCGCATTCGCTCCCCCGCCTATCTGGTGGAGCGGGATCGCCTGTTCCTGCCCGAATCCGTCCCCGTGGACCACCTGATCGCCCCGGAGCAGCTGGTGACCGACTACGTGCGTCGCCTGATCGAGTATCCGGGGGCGTTGCAGGTGGTGGATTTTGCCGACGGCAAGGTGGGCCTGGTGGCAGTCAAGGCCTATTACGGCGGCCCCCTGGTGGGCAATGCGCTCTCCACCCTGCGGGAACACATGCCCAACATCGAAACCCGGGTCGCCGCCATCTTCCGCCAGGGGCGCTCCATCCGCCCCCAGGGCACCACCATCATCGAAGCCGATGACGAGGTGTTCTTTGTGGCCGCAGCGGGCCATATCCGCGCCGTGATGTCGGAACTGCAACGCCTCGAGAGCCCCTACCGGCGCATCATGATCGTCGGCGGCGGCAACATAGGCGCCGGCCTCGCCCGCCAGCTAGAGAAGCGCTACAGCGTCAAGCTCATCGAGCGCAACCAGAAGCGGGCGGAGCAGCTCTCCGAACACCTGGAACACACCATCGTCTTCTGCGGCGATGCGGCGGATCAGGAGCTGCTGGCGGAGGAGCACATCGACCAGATCGACGTCTTCATCGCGGTGACCAACGAGGATGAGGCCAACATCATGTCGGCCCTGCTCGCCAAGAAGATGGGGGCCAAGAAGACCATGGTGCTGATCCAGCGCGGCGCCTACGTGGACCTGGTACAGGGCGGCTCCATCGACATCGCCATCTCCCCCCAGCAGGCCACCATCTCGGCCCTGCTGACCCATGTGCGCCGCGCCGACATCGCCAACGTCTACAGCCTGCGCCGCGGGGCGGCCGAAGCCATCGAGGCGATCGCCCACGGGGACGAGAACACCTCCAAGGTGGTGGGCAAGACGGTGGGCGAGCTCAAGCTGCCCCCGGGCACCACCATAGGCGCAGTGGTGCGCGGTGATGAGGTGCTGATCGCCCACGATCGTACCCAGATACAGCAGGATGACCACGTGGTGATGTTTCTGGTGGACAAGAAGTACATCCCGGAAGTGGAGCGTCTGTTCCAGCCCAGTCCCTTCTTCCTGTAAGCCGGCCATGTCTCTGGCAACGGTATCCGGACCCGGCCCCTTTTCTCAGGAAAGGTCCGGGTCTTTTTTCAATCAACGACCAGGTTATCTTGCATGATCAAGCTGCATCCCATCGTCTTCACGCTCGGGCTGGTACTCTCCAAGCTGGCGCTCTTCATGTGGCTGCCCACCCTGCTGGCCCTGCTGACCGGTTCGGAAGGTTTCGTCGAATTTCTCAAGTCGGTCTTGATCACCCATGGTGCCGCCCTGCTCTGCCTCCATTACGGTCGCAAGGCAGAGTTTCACCTCGGCGTGCGGGAGATGTTCCTGCTCACCACCTCGGTCTGGGTGGTCGCCTGCGTCTTCGGGGCCCTGCCCTTCGTCTTCATCACCCATATCGACTTTGCCGACGCCTACTTCGAGACCATGTCGGGGGTCACCACCACGGGATCCACCGTGCTGTCGGGGCTCGACGGCATGGCCCACAGCATCCTGCTGTGGCGATCCATCCTGCAGTGGCTGGGCGGAGTCGGCTTCATCGTGATGGCGGTGGCGGTACTGCCCTACCTCAACGTCGGTGGCATGAAGCTGTTCCAGACCGAGAGCTCCGATTGGTCCGACAAGAGCGCCCCCCGCGCCAAAACGGTGGCCAACAACATAGTGCTGGTCTATCTGGTACTCTCCATGCTCTGCTTCCTCGCCTACTGGGTGAGTGGCATGAACCTGTTCGAAGCGGTCAACCACGCCATGACGACCCTCAGTACCGGCGGCTACTCCACCTCCGATCAATCCATGTCCCACTTCTCCCACGCGGCGCACTGGATAGGCACCCTCTTCATGTTCCTCGGCGGCCTGCCCTTCCTGCTCTATGTGCAGGCTCTCTCCCGCCGTGACAACAGCCTGTTCAAGGATGCCCAGGTGCAGGGCTTCTTCTGGCTGATCGTCTGGGTGACCCTGGTCGTCACCTTCTATCTCTGGGTGAGAGACATCTACGGCTTCATGGATGCCTTGCGCATCAGCAGCTTCAATATCGTCTCCGTGCTTACCACCACGGGTTTCGGACTCGGCGACTTCGGCACCTGGGGCCCGCTCACCACCATTATCTTCATCATCCTGCTGGCACTCGGCGCCTGCTCCGGCTCCACCTCGGGCGGGCTCAAGATCTTCCGGGTCCAGGTGGCCTTCGCCCTGTTCAAGAAACAGATGCGCCAGCTGATGCACCCCTCCGCCGTGTTTCCCCAGAAGTACAACGGCCGTCCGGTCAACGACGCCATCATCCGCTCCCTGATCTCCTTCGTGCTGGTCTACTTCGCCATCATCCTGCTCATCGCCGCCCTGCTCGCCGCCATCGGGCTGGACCCCCTGACCGCCATCTCGGGCTCCATCACCGCCGTGGCCAACGTGGGCCCGGGCATGGGGCCTGTCATCGGTCCCAGCACCAACTTCGCCAGTCTGCCGGATGCGGCCAAGTGGATACTGTCGTTCGGCATGCTGCTGGGACGCCTCGAGATCCTGACGGTGGCGGTGCTCTTCTTCCCCTCCTTCTGGAAGCAATAAGCAGCCGTCCAGGCTGTTGCATGAAACGAAAAGGGCAGCCAATGGCTGCCCTTTTCGTTGTCCCGGCGAATGACGACTCCCCTCAGTCCGCCGACTCCTCCCGCTCCAGCGCCCTGTCCACCAGCGCGTCCGGCAAGGGCTTGGTCACCTCGACCCCCAGCTCGCGAAAGCGCTCGGCCTGGGCGATCAGGTTGCCACGACCGTTGACCAGCCGGCCCATCGCCTTGTCGTAGCTCTCCTGCGCCTTGTGCAAGCTGCCCCCCATCTGCTGCATCTCCTCCACGAACAGCCGCAACTTCTCGTAGAGGCGACCGGCCCGCTCCGCTATCTGGCGCGAGTTCTGGTTCTGCCGCTCGTAGCGCCACAGGTTCTCTATGGTGCGCAGCGCCACCATCAGGTTGGTAGGGCTCACCAGCAGGATGTTGTGTTCCAGCCCGTAGCGCACCAGGGAAGGGTCCGCTTCCAGGGCAGCGAGGAAGGCAGGCTCCACCGCCACGAACATCAGCACATAGTCCAGGGTGCGCACCCCGGGCAACTGCTGGTAATCCTTGCGGCCCAGCTCGCGGATATGGTTGCGCACCGAGGCGACGTGCTCCTTGAGCGCCACCGCCTTCTCCAGATCGTCAGCGGCGTTGTACCAGCGCTCATAGGCGGTCAGCGACACCTTGGCGTCGATGATGATGTCCTTCTCCTGGGGCAGGTGGACGATGACGTCGGGTTGGTAGCGCTTGCCCTTGTCCACCTCGATGTTGACCTGGGTGTGGTACTCATGCCCCTCGCGCAGGCCGCACTCGGAGAGGATCCGCGCCAGCACCACCTCCCCCCAGTTGCCCTGCTGCTTGCTGTCGCCCTTGAGGGCCCGGGTCAGCGCCGCCGCCTCTTCGGTCATGCGGGCGTTGAGCTCGGCAAGGCGCTCCAGCTCGAACTTGAGGTTGTGGCGCTGGGCCGTCTCCTGGGCGTGGGTCTCTCCCACCTGGCGGCGAAAGCCCTCCAACTGCTCCTTGAGTGGAGTCAGCAGGAGATCCATGCTGTTCTGATTCAGTTCGCGGAAGTTGCCGGCATTTTGTTCAAAGATACGATTGGCGAGGTTCTCGAACTGCTGACTGAGGCGCTGCTCAGCCTCTTGTTGCAGTTGCAGCTTCTCGGCGCTGGCGATGCGCTCGCTGCGCAGGGTCGCCTCGGCCTCCTTGAGACGGGCGGTGAGCTTGAGCAGCAGGGTCTGCTGCTGATCCAGCTTCTGCTGAGCCAGCATCTTCTCGTCCTGCAGCGCGTCCCAGCGGTCCTGCAACCCCTGATGACGCTCCTCCAGCAGCAGCGCCTCTTCACGGCCGCTGCGCCGCCCCCACCACCAGCCGAACAGCAGCGCCAGCCCGCCAGCCAGCATGGCAGGCCACCAGGTCAGCAGCGGGGTCATCGGCGCCCCCGCTGACGCAGGAAGAGTTCGAGATAGCGGTTGAGCAGCAACCAGATCAGCACATAGAGCAGGTAGGCCGCCAGCACCACCCACTTGTGGCTGTTGACCCCGGTATCCAGTTCACTGAACTCGATACCCTTGAGATGGCAGTAAGCCCACATCAGCAGGGGGAAGACATAGAGCAGAGAAGCACGCCACAGAAATAGCCACATGAGTTCATTCAATCCCGCAAAAAGACCCGCCTAGCTTACACAAGGGCAACCCGGCTTGCGATCCTGCCCGCCGCTATTCTCTGGCTTGCCGGCCTAAAACTGGATAAAATTAACCCCTAATAGGTATAGAGGTGGGCATGACGCATTTTTTCTGTCGCTGGCTGGCACACGCATGGGGGAGTCCCCGCAGACCCGAGGTGGTCTGCCATGAGGCACGCCCGCCCTGGGCCATCGACGAGTCCCAGTTCCTCACCCTCTGCACCCGTTGTGGCGACTGCTTCAAGGCATGTCCCAACGGCCTCATCAAGCCCGCCGATCGCCCCGAATATGACGGCAGCCCCATCGCCGGTACCCCAGTGCTGGATCTCGCCTGTGGCCAGTGCAGCTATTGCGGCAGCTGCGCCAGAGCCTGCCCCACGGGCGCACTGGATCTCTGCCTCGGCCGCCAGGTGCAGACCCGGGTCAGGATAGAGGCGAGCTGCCAGGCCCGTCAGGGCTACTACTGTCTGCTGTGCGAAGATGCCTGCCCCCAGCAGGCGATCAAGGTCGGCAGCGAGGGAGTAACCGTCAACATGGCCGCCTGCGATGGCTGCGGCGCCTGCGGCCTCGCCTGTCTGCACGGAGCCATCACCCTTGTGCCCCAGCTCTGACCGCCGGCAATGACAGAGGGGCCCGCAGGCCCCTCTGTCATTCACCGTGGCATCATGCCATGGTCAGAATATTATCCTGCTCTATACCGAGAAGGTGGCACAGACGAGTGGGATCCCGCACCGCATCCGCCAAAGTGTACTCCCCCAGCACCTCCAGGAAGGCGTGCATGGCGCGGCGTAGAATGCCCTGGATGCGGCAGCCCCCGGAGAGACGGCAGTTTTCGCGCTTGCAGTCCACCGGGCAGAGCACGTGCTCCATGTCCATCACCACATCGCGCAGGTTGATGGAGACGGCGGCACGGCCGAGGCGGATGCCCCCATGCTTGCCACGCACCGTCTCGATGTAACCCTTGATGCCGAGCTGATGCACTATCTTGACCACGTGATTGCGGGAGATGGCGAAGGTGTCGGCCACTTCCGTGATGGTCGACAGGCGATCACCGGGCTGGATGGCCAGGAAGGTCAGGGTACGCAGGGCGTAGTCGGTAAATCGTGTCAGTTGCATGGTCGCACTTGCCTCTTACTACAAGCCAGAAATCAGGACGACAGCCGGTGGCCAAAGAGGGGGTCTGCACATGCGTGTGCACGGGATGGGCTTCTTCGACCGAGTCGTGAAGTCACAAGGGTAAGAGCAGCCCGGGCGGGTGTCGACGAAGATGTACATAAATCGACACTTTCTTTGATTGATCGCAAACTTGCCGCCTCAGCGAGGGGTTTTGGCGGTTTCCGTCGACAAAACCCCACCTCCTCTGCCATCGCCGGAGCCGTTGTCCGGCGAGTTCAGTGGGGCTGTTTCAGCCAGTTGCGCAGCGCCTGGGAGGGGATGGAGCTCTCGGAGGCCACCGCGAAGGCGCCCCAGTCCACGGCGCACTGCAACGCATCGGCCATGGCCATGCCCCGCGCAAGACCGTGGATGAGGCCGCCCGCGAAGGCATCCCCCGCCCCCGTGGTATCCACCACGGAGACCGGTCGCGCCGCCACCCTGACCTGCTCCTCCCCGTGAATGGCCACAGCGCCCGCCTTGCCCTCGGTCAGCACCAGCCATTCGAGCTGATCCCCCGCGAGCTGGCGGGCATGCTGCCAGGGGTCGCTCACCTCGCCGAGATCGGAGCGGGAGGCCACCAGTACGTGGCAGGGGCGGCGGGCCTGCCCCCCCTTGGGATACTGGGCCACCACGAAACTCTTGGCGAGCATCTGGCGCATGTAGCCCACGATGGCGGTGCCCGGATAGTTCACATAGAGGCAGTCCACCCCTTCGGTCGGCAGATCCCCCGGCAGATCCGGACGACGTGGGCGCCTGAGGATGGTGCGCTCACCGGTGGCGTCCACCAGCACCAGCAGCTCGCCGGTCTCGCCGCCAAAGCGTTCCACATGGCTGCAATCCAGGCCGTATGAGGCCGCCTGCTCCAGCAGCCAGTCACCGGTGTCGTCCAGCCCGACCCGGGAGGCGATGATCACCTCGTGCCCCGCCCACACCAGTCCGATGCCGGTATTGGCGGCGCCGCCGCCGAGTCTGCGCCCCTGATCCACGTATTGCAGCCGCGCCCCCGCCACCAGGGGTTCGGCCAGGGAGAGCACATGATCACAGTTGAGATTGGCGAGCAGCAGGATGCGGGACATGGAAACCTCGGCGGGAGGAGGCCGGCACCCCGGGGTGCCGGCACAGAAACGGAAGCGGGATCAGTAGACGGGCAGCTCCACCCCTGACAACAGCTCGTCGATGCGTGCCTGGGTCGGCTGCTGCATCACGTTCTGGATCATCTCCTTGGTGAGATGGGGGGAGAAGGAGCTGATGAAGTCATACATGTAGTTCTGCAAGAGGATGCTCTTGCTGAAGCAGATCTGGGCCGGGCAAGGCTCGAACAGGTGCTCCAGATTGATGGCCACGAGGCCGGGGGCATCGCTATCGTTGGCAACCAGGGAGGAGATGATGCCGATACCAAAGCCCAGTTCCACGTAGCGCTTGATGACGCCGGCATCCATCACCGTCATGTAGTAGTTGGGGGTGAGGCCGGCAGCCTGGAACACCCTGTCCTGCACCTGACGCCCGGTGGCGCCGCTCTCGTAGCTCAGGATGGGATACTGGCAGAGCTGCTCCAGGGTCGGCTTCTTCACCTTGGCCAGGGGGTGCTCCTGGGGCACCACCAGGGAGAGGGTCCAGAGGTAGGCGGGCAGCGCGATCAGCTCCTTGTCGAAGCCTATCTCGTGGGCCACGATGGAAAAATCCGAGTATCCCTTGCTGATCTGCTCCTTGGTGGCGGACATCACAGGATGCAGGTGGAACGAGATCTTGGGGTACTTTTTGGTGAAGTAGGTGACGCTTTTCGGCAGCAGGTAGCGGGCGATGGTGTGGGTGGTGTGGATGTTGAGGGTGCCCACGGTCGGATCCAGGTACTCCCGGGAGATGGCCTTGATCTTGCTCTCGATATTGAGCATGGCCTCGGCACACTTGATGATCTCCTCCCCCACCGGGGTGATCCGGTGCAGGTGCTTGCCGCGGCGCTCGAAGATGCGCACCCCCAGCTCGCTCTCCAGCAAGCCGATCTGCTTGCTCACCCCAGGCTGGCTGGTATAGAGCGCATCGGAGGCAACGGAGACGTTGAGATTGTGGTCCCGCACCGCGATCAGATACTTCAACTGCTGTAGTTTCAAGGTTGCCCCCTCACAGACTGACGCGGCGCTCGTCGATGGACTAGGCCGCCAAAAATGGCGGCCAGTGTATCATCCGGACTGGGCATATCGCCGCTTGATCCTTCATTTTGCTACAAAATCTAGCATCAGCGCGGTGGATATGACAAACAGGGTTCAGCGCGCGTCGGCCCCGATCGGCAGGATGCCGAGGAACTGCAGCAGCCACTGCATCATGGTGGCGGAATCCACCTCCCCTTCCAGGGAAGAGAGACTGCTCTGGTAATGTGCATCGGGCAGCCTGTCCCGTCGCCGCTCGATCAGGGCCCGGTTGTACGCCACCGAGAATTCCGGGTGCCCCTGGATGGCGACGATGTGATCCCCCTGCAGGAACATGAAGTTGGGGCAGAAGTCGTTGCCCGCGAGCAGGGTCGCCCCCGGCGGAAGCTGCTCCACCTGATCCTGGTGGCTTGCCAGGATGCGGATGGTGTCCAGCCCCGGCGCCATCCAGGGTTTTGTCGTCTGCATGGCATGGACAGACACCCCCAGCCCCCACCCCTTGGTGGACTTCATTACCTCCCCTCCCAGCGCCTGGGCGATCACCTGATGGCCGAAGCAGACCCCGGCCAGCTTGACGTTGGCATCGTGGGCCCGGCGGATCCAGTCGCGCAGCGCCAGGATCCAGGGGATGTCACTGTAGGCATCGTGACGCGAGCCGGTGATGAGCCAGGCATCGCATTCGGTCAGATCAGGGGGCAGATCGCCATCGAGGGCGGACCAGACCCGAAATTCCAGCTCGGGGGCCAACGCCCGGAAACCCTTGATAAACATCTCGGAGTAAACGGGACCAAAATCCCCCACCAAATCGGGGTCCAGCCGGTCACAATCGAGAATACCCAGTCGCATCTGTTACTCCTTGACAGAAGCGCCCCCGCAGACCGGCGGCCTGCGGGGGCAAGAGATTAAAGCCACGGCAGCGAGCCGGTGGCTCACTTCATGGTCGGCATGGAGAACTCGGCGCCGGCGCGCAGGCTCTGGGGCCAGCGGGCGGTCACCGTCTTCATCCGGGTGTAGAAGCGCACCCCATCCGGCCCGTGCATGTTGAGCGGCCCGAAGATGGACCGTTTCCAGCCACCGAAGCTGTGAAACGCCATGGGCACCGGAATGGGAACGTTCACCCCTACCATACCGACCTGAACCCGCGTGGTGAAGTCCCTTGCGGTATCTCCGTCACCGGTGAAGATGGCGGTGCCATTGCCGTACTCGTGTTCGTTGATGAGGCGCAGGGCCGTCTCGTAGTCCGGGGACCGCACGATGGCGAGCACGGGGCCGAAGATCTCCTCCCGGTAGATGCGCATCTCGGGGCCGACCCGATCGAACAGGCTGCCCCCGATGAAGTAGCCCTCGCCATGGCTCAGGCCCCGGCCATCCACCACCAGCTCGGCCCCCTCGGCCACTCCCTGATCCACGTAGCCGCGCACCTTGGCCAGGTGTTCCCGGCTGATGAGGGGCCCCATCTCGTTCTCCGGACTCTGACCGAGGCCGGGGCCGACCCGCAGGGCCGCCACCAGGGGAGAGAGCTTCGCCACCAGGGCATCGGCGGTCTCGTCACCCACCACCACGGCCACCGAGATCGCCATGCAACGCTCGCCCGCCGCGCCATAGGCGGCCCCCATCAGGGCGGAAACCGCCTGATCCAGATTGGCATCCGGCATGACCACCATGTGGTTCTTGGCGCCGCCCAGGGCCTGCACCCGCTTGCCGTGGGCCGAGGCGGTGGCATAGATGTACTGGGCGATGGGGGTGGAGCCGACAAACGACACGGCACCGACCCTCGGGTCGGTCAGCAGCACGTCCACCACCTCCTTGTCGCCGTTGACCACGTTGAGCACCCCGTCCGGCAGGCCCGCCTGCTTGAGCAGTTCGGCCATGCGCAGAGAGAGGGACGGATCCTTCTCCGAGGGCTTGAGGATGAAGGTGTTGCCGCAGGCCAGGGCCACCGGGAACATCCAGAGCGGCACCATGGCCGGGAAGTTGAACGGGGTGATGCCGGCGCATACCCCCACCGGCTGCATCATGGAGTGGCTGTCCACCCCGCGGCCCACGTTGAGGGAGTGCTCCCCCTTGAGCAGATGGGGAATGCCGCAGGCAAACTCCACCACCTCCAGCCCCCGGGTCAGCTCCCCCTGGGCGTCGGAGAAGACCTTGCCGTGCTCGCGGCTGATGAGCTGGGCCAGCTCATCCCTGTGCTGCTCCATCAGCTCCTTGAAGCGAAACAGCACCCGGGCCCGCACCAGCGGCGGGGTCTGGGACCACTCCCCAAAGGCGCGCTCGGCGCAGGCAATCGCCTCGGCACACTCATCGGCCGTGCTGAGAACGACGGAGCCTTGCTGCTGGCCGGTGGCCGGATTGAAGATGGCACCGAAACGCTCGCTGCGACTCTCGGTCGTCTCGCCGTCGATGAAGTTGTCGATCCTGTAACTCATAAATCCTCCGTGATGGGTCATCCGTCCTCCCCTCGCCGCGCCGGGGCAGCACAGGGGGATGACGCCCGGGACGAGCGCCATCCTGTGTGATGTGGGGTCAGTCCTGGGCCTGCAGGGCGTCCTGCAGCAGGGTGAAGAGATCGTCGATCTGGCTGCGCTCGATGATGAGGGGCGGCGACAGGGCGATGATGTCGCCCGTCACCCGGATCAGCGCCCCCTTCTCGAAGCAGCGCACGAACACCTCGTAGGCGCGCTTGCCCGGCGCATCGGGCATGGGTTCGAGCTCGATGCCCGCCACCAGGCCGTAGTTGCGCACATCCTTCACGTGCTTGCAGCCCTTGAGGGAATGGGCAGCCTCCTCCCAGTAGCCCGCCAGCTCGGCCGCCCGGGTCAGCAGATTTTCGTTGCGATAGATCTCGAGGGTCGCCAAACCCGCCGCCGCCGCCACCGGGTGGCCCGAGTAGGTGTAGCCGTGGAACAGCTCGATGGCCCCCTTGCCCGCCGCCATCATGTCGTCATAGATGTGGTTCTGTACCAGCACGGCCCCCATGGGGATGGCGCCGTTGGTGAGCCCCTTGGCGCAGGTGATCATGTCGGGGATGACGTCGAACTCCTGGGCGGCGAAGGGGGAGCCGAGGCGGCCGAAACCGGTGATCACCTCGTCAAAAATCAGCAGGATGCCGTGTTTGGTACAGATCTCCCGCAGCCGCTTGAGATAGCCCTTGGGGGGCATGATGACCCCGGTGCTGCCGGCGATGGGCTCGACGATGACCGCCGCGATGTTGCTGGCGTCGTGCAGGAAGACAATCTTCTCCAGTTCATCGGCCAGGGTGAGGTCTTCTGCTGGCAATCCCTTGGTGAACGCATTTTTCCCTATGTTGAGGGTGTGAGGCAGATGATCCACCCCGGTCAGCAGGGAGCCGAACCACTTGCGGTTGCCGGGAATGCCCCCCACCGAGATGCCGCCAAAACCCACCCCGTGGTAGCCGCGCTCGCGGCCGATGAGCCGGGTACGGGTCCCCTGGCCGCGAGCCCGCTGCCAGGCCAGCGCAATCTTGAGCGCGGTGTCCACGGACTCCGATCCGGAGTTGGTATAGAAGACGTGACCGAATCCCTTGGGGGCGATCTCCACCAGCCGGTTGGCCAGCTCGAACGGCAGGGGGTGGCCCATCTGGAAGGTGGGGGCAAAATCGAGGTGGGAGATCTGCTGGGAGACCGCCTCGGCGATCTCGCGCCGACCATGGCCTGCGTTGCAACACCAGAGTCCGGCAGTGCCATCCAGTATCTTGCGGCCATCCTCTGAGTGATAATACATCCCCTCTGCCGACTTCAGGATGCGCGGCGCCGCCTTGAATTGCTGGTTGGCGGTGAACGGCATCCAGAATGCGGACATGTCGGGGGTATTGATGTCGCTGACAGGTTTCATGGTCACCTCATCCTTAAGGCGTTTAGTAACACCCGGCTCATGCCTATTAAATTAAACACCTGAATCCATAAAAAAGGGCTTTTATCGCCCGGCTTGGTGTCACCCCTCAGGGGTGGTATAAGATATTTAACACAATTTTAATAATAGTAAACAGTCAAGGAGTGTCTATCGATGGATATCGGTCACCGCCTCAAGGCGGTTCGCACCAAGGCGGCCCTCTCCCAGCGCGAGCTGGCAAAACGCTCCGGTGTGACCAACGGCTTTATCTCCCAGATCGAGAAAAATCAGGTGAGCCCCTCGGTGGCCTCCCTGCGCAAGGTGCTGGAAGGCATCCCCATGTCATTGGCCAGCTTCTTCACCGACGAGACGGAGATGGATTCCGAGGTGATCTTCCGTGCGGACGACATGCCGGATCTCGGCACCCACCCCATCAGCTACCGTCTGGTGGGTCACAGCCGTGCCAACCGCGCCATCGGCATGATGCAGGAGATACTGCCCCCGGGCGCCGACACCGGTGACGACATGCTGAGTCACGAAGGGGAAGAGTGCGGCATCGTCATCCGGGGTCAGGTAGAAGTCACGGTAGGCGAGCAGGTTCACCTGCTGGCACCGGGGGATGGCTACTACTTCGACAGCCGCACCCCCCACCGTTTTCGCAACGTGGGGGATCAGGAGTGCGTGCTGATCTCGGCCAACACGCCCGCCAGCTTCTGACGGGCCTTCTCCCGGAACAGCCCGCCGGGATCCCCCCTGCCCAGCCCAGGGATCAGGCCCGCGACACGGGCTCCAGCCCCGCCGCGCGGCCCCAGACACCCCAGGCCAGGGCGCCCGGTTTGCCCCGCCGTTGGCCCGGGTTGTTCGGGGTCAGTGTTTAATGAATTGTTACAAGATGGATTTACAAGCGGCAGGATGTTTAGCATATTGATACGCGGAGACTGACTTTCTGCCGGTTCAAGGAGTGAACATGAGTGACCTGACCCTGGCCCAGTGGCAACACAAGGCCGCCCATCTGACCCTGCCCTCGCAAGCCTTTATCGACGGCACCTACCGGGATGCCGTCAACGGCGCCACCTTCGATTGCATCAATCCGGCCAACGGCCAACTGCTGACCAGGGTCGCCTCCTGCGACGCCGCCGATGCCGAGCTGGCGGTCAAGGCGGCCCGTGCCGCCTTCGACGACAAGCGCTGGTGCGGCCTCTCTCCCAAGCAGCGCAAGCTTATCATGCAGCGCTTCGCCGAGCTGATGCGCCTGAACCTGGTGGAGCTGGCACTGCTGGAGTCGCTGGATATGGGCAAGCCCATCGGCGACGCCATGGGGTATGACGCCCCCGCCGCCGCGAACTGCATCGCCTGGAACGCCGAGGCGATAGACAAGATCTACGATCAGGTCGCCCCGGTGGAAGAGTCCGCCCTAGCCCTGGTGACCCGCGAGCCCCTCGGTGTCGTGGCCGCCATCGTGCCCTGGAACTTCCCCCTGGTGATGGCCTGCTGGAAGCTGGGCCCGGCGCTCGCCACCGGCAACTCGGTGATCCTCAAACCCTCCGAGAAATCCCCCCTCACCGCCCTGCGCATCGCGGGTCTGGCGAAGGAGGCGGGCATCCCCGACGGCGTCTTCAACGTGCTGCCGGGCTTTGGTCACACCGTGGGCGAGGCGCTGGCCATGCACATGGACGTCGACTGCATCACCTTCACCGGCTCCACCAAGATCGGCAAGCATCTGGTGCAGTGCTCCGGGAAATCCAATCTGAAACGCGCCTTTATGGAGTGCGGCGGCAAGAGCCCCAACATCGTGCTGGCGGATGCACCGGATCTGGATGCCGCCGCCAGAAGCGCCGTCGGCGCCATCTTCTACAACCAGGGGGAAGTGTGCACCGCCGCCTCCCGCCTGCTGGTGCAAAACAGCATCAAGCCCCAGTTCATGGAGCGGCTGCTGGCCCACGCCCGCGAATGGATCTCGGCCAACCCGCTCGACCCCACCACCCGCATCGGCGCCATGGTGGACCACATCCAGATGGAGCAGGTGCTCAACTACATCGCCATCGGCCAGCAGGAGGGCGCCAAGCTGCTGCTGGGGGGCAAACGCACCCAGCCCGAGGAGGGCGGCTACTACATCGAACCCACCATCTTTGACAACGTGACCCCGACGATGCGCATCTTCCGCGAGGAGATCTTCGGCCCCGTGCTGGCGGTGACCGGCTTCGACACCCTGGAAGAGGCCATCGCCCTTGGCAACGACACCGACTACGGCCTGGCGGCCGCTATCTGGACGGCGGATCTCAACCAGGCGGTGAAGGGGTCGCGCGCCCTGCGCGCTGGCACCGTCTTCGTCAACAACTGGGATGGCGGCGACATGACCATGCCGTTTGGCGGCTTCAAGCAGTCCGGCAACGGGCGCGACAAGTCCCTGCACGCCCTGGAGAAGTACACCGAGCTGAAAAGCACCTGGATCCAGCTCGAATAACGTCATAAATGACGCTTCTCAACAAAACAGGGGGAGAAATCCCCCTTTCTCATTTTTACTCTTTTATCCCCTCGCTCAATCGATATAATCGTCAAATAGCAAGCCATTAAATTTAAAGATAAAAATGCTGTTTTTTCTGGGAAGTGTACTGTTTCTGGTGGTGGGACTGCCGCTGTTGTTCTTCGTGCTGGGTCAGGGGGAAGCCTATGTCACCTGGGGCCCCTGGATCTCCGCCATCGCCCTCATGCTGTGGCTGCTGATGGACGTGGAGAAGATCCGCCGCGGGGGCGGTCGCTGAAGTCGCTCCTGCTGTTAAAATCCCGTCAGACCCATTTATTGTCTTCTTTCCCTGCAAAAGGATCGCTACACTGACTTTTTGCGATGTTTCCCGACATCCGCACTCCAGTGAAGGTTATCCGCATGCAACAACAGATCCAGCGCCAGGGCGTCCTCTATGCCCTCGGCGCCTACACCCTTTGGGGCCTGGCACCCATCTACTTCAAGTCCCTCTCCGCCGTGCCGGCCGCCGAGATCCTGACCCACCGCATGATCTGGTCCTGCGCCCTGCTGATGGTGCTGGTGCTGCTCGGACGCCAGTGGCACAAGGTGCAGACGGTGCTGCGCCAGCCCAAGGTGCTGCTCACCCTGGCCTTCACCTCCGTCACCGTCGGCGGCAACTGGCTGCTGTTCATCTGGGCCATCAACAACGGCCACATGCTGGATGCGAGCCTGGGCTACTACATCAACCCCCTGTTCAACGTGCTGCTCGGCATGGTGTTTCTGAGCGAGAAGCTGCGCCGCCTGCAGTGGTGGGCGGTGGGGCTCGCCTTTGTCGGTGTTGCCGTGCAGCTCATCGCCTTCGGCTCCCTGCCCTGGATAGCCCTGGTGCTGGCCTCGAGCTTCGCCATCTACGGCCTCATTCGCAAGAAGCTGGCCCTGGACGCCCTCACCGGCCTGCTCATCGAGACCCTGATCATGCTGCCGCCGGCCGCCTTCTATCTGTGGGGCATCGCCGACAGCCCCACCAGCCACCTCACCCAGAATGACTGGCACCTGAACCTGCTGCTCATCGCCGCGGGCGCCGTCACCACGGCCCCCCTGCTCTGCTTCACCGCAGCGGCCACCCGGCTCAAGCTCTCCACCCTGGGCTTCTTCCAGTACATAGGCCCCAGCCTGATGTTCATCCTGGCGGTGACCCTGTATGGCGAGGCGCTGGCGCTGGACAAGATGATCACCTTCGGCTGCATCTGGAGCGCCCTGGTGCTGTTCAGCCTGGATGGCCTGCGCAGCGGCAAGCGGCGCCAGGAGGCCGGCTGAGGCGCCGGCGCAATAATCTACAAGCCAAGGGGCCGCTTTCGGGGTATCAATAGGGGATGAACGCACCCCAATCCCGCATCCACTACTGGCAATCCCGGCTGCTGCCGGGGGTTGAACTCTCCCACTCCCACCACAGGGAGTTCAGCTATGGCCGTCACGTGCATCTGGACTACCACATCGGTCTGGTGCAGCGGGGCGGCCAGAAGTTCATCCACAAGGGGAACAGCCACCACCTGGTGCGCGGCGAACTCTCCACCGTCAACCCGGACGAAATGCACGACGGCCTCAGCCTGCTGCCGGAAGGGTACGAGGTGCGGGTCTTCTCCATCGCCCCCGAGCAGCTGGCCCGCTGGCTGCCGGAGCACCCCGAGCCCTTTTTCCACCAGGGATTGCAGAGCCGCCCCGACCTCTATCAGGGCTTTGCCCGCCTGCACATGCACCTGGACGGCCCTTCCCCCGACGGCCTGCTGGCGGAGAGCCAGTTGCTGGCCCTGCTGGGCGAACTGTTCCGGCTCGCCCCCGAGCGCCACGCCCTGGCGGATCCCCAGCTCAGGTTCCTGCGCGACCATCTGCTGGCCCGGCTGGACGAGCGCCACACCCTGGAGGACCTGGCCGCCCTGTTCGGGCTGGATCGCTTCGCCTTCCTGCGTCAGTTCAAGAAGAAGACCGGCATGACCCCCTATGCCTGGCTCAAGCGGCTGCGCCTCGAACAGGGCAAGCGCCTGCTCGGCAGCGGTCTGCCGGTGAGCGAAGTGGCACTGGCGGTGGGCTTCTTCGATCAGAGCCACTTCCACCACGGTTTTCGTCAGGCCTTCGGGCTCACCCCGGCGGAGTATCGCCAGCAGATGCTGCCCGCCTGAATCGTCGCCGCTGCAATCTTTTACAATCTCCCGTCCCCCGTCCTGCCCCATGCTGTCACCTCCATACCGCTGTCGGAGGTCTTTTATGTTCACCAGCCTGTTTCTGACCCTGGGTCTCGTCCACCTCGTCGCCCTGGCGAGCCCGGGCCCGGATTTCGCACTCATCCTGCGCACCAGCCTGCACAGGCCCACCGCCCTCGGAGCGGCCCTTGGCATCGCCCTCGCCATCCTGCTCCACGCCACCCTGAGCCTGACCGGCATCAGCCTGCTGATCGCAAGCCAGCCCTGGCTCTTTCTCGCCGTGAAACTGGTGGGTGCCATCTATCTGGGCTGGCTGGGCTGGGGGGCGCTGAAGGCGGCCTGGCAGGGAAGCGGGGATCTGGCGCTGCGCGCCGGAGGCGAGCGGCCGGGCTGGCGCAAGGGGGTGAAGAGCGGGCTGGCCACCAATCTGCTCAACCCCAAGGCGATGCTGTTCTTCATGGGACTGCTGGCCGCCATGGTGACGCCCCAGGTGGATGGCCTGACCCGGGGATTGCTGATCCTGGAGCTGTTCCTGCTCTCCCTCGTCTGGTTCAGCGCCCTGGCCTGGAGCCTCTCCACCCCCCGCGCCCAACACCTGCTCGGCCGCATCCAGCGCCCGCTCAACCTGATGACGGGCCTGCTGTTTGGCGCGGTCAGCCTCTCCATCCTGGTGGATCTGCAGGGGCACTGGCCAGCGGCCTGACCGGCACGTCCTTGTTGGCGGCAAGCAGGGAGGGGCCTTGACGGACGGCGCGTCTACTCCCCGCGCCGCATCCCCTTGCGCAGGTAGACGTAACCCTCCCCCGGGCTGCCCCAGCGCTGATGGGCGCCGTTGTCATAGGCCCTGTCCAGCAGCCGGACACTGTCCGGGCCGATCCAGAGGTACTGCACCAGGGTGGTGGCACCGCCAAAATCGGTGGCGCAATGCCCGACCCGGGTCTGTCCCTTGTACTCCCCGCTCGGCTGGCGGGTCAGCGAGATCTCGCACCCTTCGCGCAGGGAGAGTTGCTGCGGGGTGAGGGAGTCAAGCAGCTCGGGCCGACGCCAGGCGCCGGCAAAATCCGTGGCCCTCGGCATGGTCAGTTCGGCCATCAGGATGCGGCCATCGGGCAGGGAGGAGAAGCGGTAGATGCGCTGGCGAAACGGTCGCTGCGCCCGCTCGGTCAGAAACTGCTCCGCATAGACCCAGCGAAAGGGGCCCTCCCCGGGCCAGATCTCCACCAGCCGCAGCTCGGCGCTGGTGAAGCGGGCATCGAAGGTGGCCTGCTCCTGGCTGGAAAACTCCCCCGAGAACCAGGAGAGCAGGGGCTCCAGCCTCCCCTGCGTGGCATGGGGGCCGGGGGCCGTCACGAAGGGGACGGGCGCCGCCCAGATCAGGCTGGCGTAAAACAACCCCAGCAGGGCCGCCATCAGCTGTGTCATCGAATCCTTCCGAGTCGCTTGCATGGCGGCGATTATATGAGCGAACGGTGACAATAACCTCTATCTTGATCAACTCCTTGAAGAGAAAACGAAAAATCCTCTCTGCAGGCGAAAGGAGGCGACGCACCCCGGCCTGCGTTCCGTCAGATCAGCATCCGAAGCGCACAGTAAACCAACAAGCCCGCCAGCGTCAGGTTCAGAATGCGGCCGTGGCGCTGGAACAGGGGCTGCAGCAGATGACCCGCCAGGGCCCAGCAGAGGTTCCCCAGCGTGCCGATCAGCGCCAGCAGCAGGCTGACGCCCAGCACCCAGACGAATTCTGTGGTGTGGGGCAACACGAAGGTGGAGAGCGCCGTGATGCCGTATAGGATGACCTTCACGTTCACGAACTGCAGCCAGAAGCTGGTCCAGAAGCCGGGCAAGGCTCCATCTGTGCTCGACAGGTTGTAGCCGCTGGCCGCAATGCGCCAGGCCAGCCAGAGCACATAAGCCGCCCCGGCCCAGCTGAGCCAGCCAACCAGCGCGGGGGAGAGGCTGATGAGGGTGAAGGTGAACAGGGCACACAGCAGCATGATCAGCAGGAAGCCCGCACTCATGCCCGCCAGCACCCGGCTACTGCGGCGCAGACCATGCTGATTGGCGGCGCTCAGAGCCAGTATGTTGTTCGGTCCCGGCGTCATGGCCGTGATCAGGGTGTAAGTCAAAAATGCGCTGACAAGGGTCGTGGTCATGGTGTTTCTCCAAATGGGAGTGATACCTTAACGCGGCCACTGGCATCAAAAAATCGAATGTTTTAGCATTCTAAATTCAACCATTTCGATGAATTGGAGTCCCCATGGATTTGCGACGTCTCATTACCCTCAAGACGGTGATCGAGGAGGGCTCCTTCGTGAAGGCATCCCGCAAGCTCTGCTGCACCCAGTCGACGGTAACCTTCCATATCCAGCAGTTGGAGCAGGAACTTTCGCTACAACTGTTCGAAAAAATAGGGCGTCGCATGTGCCTGACCAAGGCCGGACAGAACATCATGCCGCATGTGCACGAGATGATCCGGGTGATGTCGGGTCTGCGCCAGGCGGCGCAGCAGGACGCCGAGCCGAGCGGCGAGCTCAGGGTCGCCATCGGCGAAACTCTGCTGGCCTACAAGATGCCGGCGGTGCTCGAGCGCTTCAAGCGGCTGGCTCCCGGGGTCCGACTGTCGCTCCGGTCCCTGAACTGCTACGTCATTCGCGATGCGCTGCTGGCGGACGAGGCCGATCTCGGTATCTTCTATCGGGTCGGCAACGATGCCGCCCTGCTGATGGAGAGCTTTGGCGAGCAACCCCTGGTGCTGGTAGCTTCCCCCGCCCTCAGCGGTGATATCGACTTCACCCGCCCGGATCAGCACCTGCCGGTCAGCTTCATCATCAACGAACCCCAGTGCATCTTCCGTCAGATTTTCGAGAGCACATTACGCCAGCGAGCCATCACTCTGGACGGCACCATAGAGCTGTGGAGCATAGAGAGCATCAAGCGCTGCGTGGCCAGCAACCTCGGCGTCTCCTTCCTGCCCCGCTTCGCCGTCGAGCGGGAGCTGAGTTCGGGGGAGCTGCAGGAGCTGCCCTTCTCCCCCACGCCCCTCGTCATCACGGCCCTGTGCGCCCACCACGCCAGCAAGTTTGTCAGCCCCGCCATGCGGGTGTTTATGGAGTGCGTGCAGACGTGCCTGACAGAGGAGGCGTCGCCAGCGGCAAATGCAGCCGCTCATGGCGACCAGGACGCGCGCCGCCTGATGACAACCTAGCCCTTCAATGGGAGCGCCACGACTCCTGACCCTCGGTTGTCCTTCCCCCGAGCGACTATCCTTGCTCGGATACAACCGAGAAGGAACCCAAGATGAGCACAGGAACAGTCACCCTGCATCGCGTACTCAAGGCCCCACCACAGCGGGTATACCAGGCCTTTATCGAGCCGGACGCCCTGGCCAAATGGCTGCCCCCCCATGGCTTCACCTGCAAGGTGGCGGTGCTGGATGCCAGGGTCGGCGGCCAGTTCAGGATGTCGTTCACCCACTTCGCCAGCGGCCACACCCACGCCTTCGGCGGCGAGTATCTCGTGCTGGAGCCGGGCAAGCGCATCCGCTACACCGACCGCTTCGACGACCCCAACCTGCCGGGGGAGATGCAGGTCACCATCACCCTCACCCAGGTGCTGTGCGGCACCGATCTCGCCATCGAACAGGCGGGTATTCCGGCGGTCATCCCGGTGGAGATGTGCTACCTCGGCTGGCAGGAGTCCCTGATGCAGCTCGCCACCCTGGTGGAGCCCGAGATCCCCGCCGAGTGACCCGACACGGGGGCTCCCCCGGTGGCCCCCGCACAGATACCCCTTGTGAGAGAGGGGCCTGATCAGGTATCTCTGTGGGCAGGGCGGGCTGCGTCCTTGCAGCGACCATCCACCGCCAGGAGCCCCCATGAAACGAGTCTTGATGATGACCATGGCTGCCGCCCTGCTGGGCGGGTGCGCCGTGAAGAACCAGGTCACCCACAGCCTGCAGGCGATCCCGCTCACGGCCTTCCAGCAAAGCGAGAGCAACCCCAACCAGCGCATCTACAAGGAGCCCGGCGTGGATCTGCGCCAGTACCATCAGGTGCTGCTCGACCCCTTGCAATTCATCCGCCAGGAGAACGGCCAGTGGTATCTGCTGACTGCCAACGAGCAGAACGAGATAGGCCGCTACTACCACGCCACCTTCCAGCGGGAGCTGATGAGCAAGGGCGTCAAGATGGCTACCGAACCCGGTCCCGGCGTGATGCGGGTGCAGGCGGCCATCACCAACTTCGACCTGACCCGCCCCGACCCCAAGCTGCGGGATCTGCTGCCCGCCAAGATCGCCATCAACGTCACCCGCGAGGTAATAGGCAAGGAGCCCTATCTGCTCAGGGTGGGCAGCATGGCCCAGTTGCTCGACGCCCAGAGCGGCAAGCTGCTGGTGCGGGTGATGGACGCTCGCGAGAGCCCGGACACCACCCACAAGGATTCCCCCATCACCGCCGAGGAGATGGAGAAGATGATCGATCAGTGGGCCGCAAGTCGCGCCAAACAACTGGCCGACAACCTGGGGCGCTGAGCCGGGCCGAAAACGACAAAGCCTGCCAGGGGGCAGGCTTTGTCGTCGCTGAAGCGCGGTTTATTGCAGGTTCAGACCACCCAGGTAATCCCGCTTGCCCAGATCCACCCCGGCCTGGCGCAGCAGGGCATAGGTCATGGTGAGGTGGAAGTAGAAGTTCGGGATGCCGTACTCGTGGACGCAGCTATGGCCGTCCATCCCCTTGCCACCGGCCCAGTAGGGGTAGTAGTGGCCGCTCGCATACTGGCTGAAATCGGCGTCCAGCTTGCCTTGCAGGTAGGCGATGGTCTTGGCCACGTGGGCGCGCAGATCCGCCATGGTCTTGGGATCATCCCCCAGCACCGGCGGCTCGCTCAGGCTGGCGGTGGCCACCACGGCGCGGGCGCTGTCACAACAGATCAGCACCTGCTTGCTCAGGGGCAGCATGTCGACGATGAGGCGCTCATTGAAGAAGTTGTCCACGTTGAATTTCTTCGCCTCGGCGTGGGCCTCGGCCTTGGCCAGACACTGGTCCAGGTTGGTCAGCATCTTGATGAACTGGGCTGCGATATCACGATTCATAATGCACTCTCGGTTGGTTGAAGGCAGTAAAACGAGCGGCTCCACTATAGCGCATCCCCCTTGCAGTTCGAGCCCGAGGGGATGAAAAGCGGGGGCGTCCTCCTTGCCCTGCGACAGGCAGTGGCGATCACCGGCGGGCTGCGAGGCCAGCGCGCCATACCCCGTCGCCGCACCGAGTCCCTCTTTCCCCTTTTTTTGATCTGTGACAGGCATCTCGTTTTTCGAGGGGCGTAGTCTGGAGCCCGTTGCCCCGGCACGGGCCGGGGCCCCCATCCCACAAGGAGAATGCCATGAAGATCTACGATCGAAACCGCAATGTGCTGACCCTGGGCCAACGAGTGATGATTGCCGCCACCGGCGCGGTCGACACCCTCAAGGAGGCGCACACCGACAACCTGACCCCCTATCAGGCCGAGCATGAGAAGTGCGTGCTGCTGACGAACAGCCAGGAGCGCTACGCCCCCATCGAGTTGATTAGACTAGGCTGATCCCGTTTTCCGTCACCCTACTCTTTACAATTCACCCGGCCGCACGTCCGTCGCTGGCCGGGTTTCTGGTCCCCTGTTTCTCCATCATCTCTCATTGCCCAGTCCCATTGATGCTCGATGGCAGCTAGCCATGTCTCCATCTGCCTCAGCGTCAAAGGGCCGCTCGGGGTATCGGTCACGGTCCGTGACATGGGGATACAGCACGCCATCGCCAATGGCTTCGGTTAGGGCGGCGTGAATGCCTGCATATGATTCCAGCGCGGGCAGTGGGCTTGTTCTTGCCATTGGCTGGAGGGGCGGCGAACGCCTTGTCCAGGTGTTCGCCAACACGTTTTGATAGCGACTGCCAACATCGCTGCGACTTGCTTGAAAAGATGGTGCTCGCCTACGCGGTGGGCACTGTGCCTCCGTCGATCACATATTCGGTACCGCTGATGGAGGCGGCCAGGGGAGATGCCAGAAAGGCGATGAGATTCGCAACCTCCTGCGGTTTGGCAGGGCGACCGAGGGGGATCCCTCCCAGGGAATCCATGATGATCTGCTTACCTCCCTCGTAGTCCGTGCCAGCCTGGATTGCCAGCCGCTCGGCCAGCGCAACGGATGCCTCCGTCTCTATCCAGCCAGGAGAGACCCGTACCACCCGCACCCCTTTTGGCGTCACCTCTTTCGACAGGCTCTTGCTGTAGGTTGACAATGCAGCCTTGGCGGCGGCATAGGCCGTGGTCGACTCCGGCAGGGGCAACTCACGCTGGATGGAGGTGACATGGATGATCACCCCCTCCCCCTGTACCAGCATGGCGGGCAGCAAGGCGCGATCCAGGCGCACCGCCGGCATCAGATTCATACTCAGCTCCCGCTGCCATTCCTCCTCCCCCAGCGCCGCGAAGCCGCCACCCGGCGCCGATGAGCCCCCCAGCACGTGGACAATGATGTCCACACCGCCCAGCCTGGCGTTGACGGCATCCACCACCGTATTGCAGCCTTCCACACTGGTCAGATCGGCGGCGACGAATTGTGCTTCCGGCACCTCCGCCGGGCGGCTGCGCGCCGTGGTCAGCACCCGGGCGCCATTGTCACGAAACAGGGTGAATACGGCCTTGCCCACCCCCTTGGTCCCCGCGGTGATCAATACCCGCCGGCCTTGCAGTGCCAAATCCATTGTCATCATCGTATCTCCAGAGAGTGAATGTCATCGCCCGACATCAGGAACAGGTGATCAAGCATCACAGGACTGCCGGGGAAGTTGCCCGCCACCTTGGCAACCACGGTCACCCACGCCCCGTCCTGCGTCACCTTCATGGGTGTCACGCAGTAGTCGAAGGCGGCCCGGGTACCCGCCATCCAGGACTGGATGGCGCTATGTCCCTGATGGGTATGGCGTTCGTCCCGCACAAGCGCATCTTCGGTGAAACATCCGGCCAGGCGGGCGGGATCCCCCCCGTTGCTGACCTCGAAATAGGTGGCAATGGATGGAAAGAGTAAGGTCGTCATCGTCATCCTCGCTAAAAGACAATTGCTGTACCGCCACTTTCCACATAGGCTTACGTTTAATCAAGTACGCACAGAAAAGTAAGTGACTCACCCATGAACAAGATCTATACCCCGTCCACGGCGGCCACCGGTGTCGAAGAGGTGCTCAAATTGCTGGAAGGGCGCTGGAAGCTGGTCATCCTGTTCCACCTGTTTGATGGCAAGGTGCAGCGTTATTCGGACTTTGAACGGCTGATCCCGGCCATTTCCCAGAAGATGCTTGCCCAGCAGTTGCGACAGCTGGAAGCAGACGGCATCGTCGTGCGCAAGGTCTACCCACAGGTGCCGCCCAAGGTGGAGTATCGCCTGACCGACTGGGGACAGGCCCTGTGCCCGGCGCTGGACGCCCTGCTGAAATGGGCGGAGCAGAAAGAGGCGCTACAGCCCGAAAACGCAGCCGAGCAGGAAACGTCCGACTAGCCATCCGTCAACCAGGAAGCCGCATACCGGCTCCGTCCCCCAGGTCTTTACAATTCACCCGGCCGCCGCGCCCCGTCGCTGGCCGGGTTTCTCTCTCCGCTCTACTCCTTCTCCGAGCCGCTGCCACCTTATGAGGGCGAGGCGATGCAGCTGGCCGGTATCCAGCCTGATTGCCCCGCTTCGTTGTGAACCCAGAGCCAGCCTGCCAGCTCCCGATCCACCCGTACCCCCTCCCCCACCGCCACATCCAGCTCCCGGGCGGTATAGTCCTGGCGCGCCTGCGCCTCCCCGGCGCTTATCGGGGTCAGCAGGGACAGGGGCGCCCACCCCTCGTTGCCGTCTGCGGTAAAGGTGCGCACCCAGCCCGGAAACTCGTCGTCCTCGTGGCCGATGCGCACCCGCTCTCCGGCCCGAAAGGCGATGGGATTGGGGTAGCAGGTGTGGTGCGCCGTGGTGATCAACGCCAGCATTGTCTCGTCCTCCGACAGGTTCTGATGAGTAACGTCCAGAGTCATACCACAAGCAAGGCACCGTTGCGCCCACCGGGCTCACACCCTCTGGCAGAGGGCGCTCTCCCCCGGGGCGGGCCGACGACCCTGACCCCCACGATTCATTACTGTCAGTGAATTTTCATATCATTCGAGTGTCATTTCAGTGAACACATCACCGCCCTAGACTGCTTCTCGAACCTTAACGAGGAGTCTTGTATGAAACTCACCCCTATCCCGTTGCTGGCCGGCACCCTCGCCTCGGCCTTCTCTTTCAACACCTTCGCCGGTGACATCGTCTCGGTGCAGTTCAGCGATGGCCGCCCCGCCGTGACCGGGGTCGAAGCGGTCAACAACGCGCTCAACCCCATCGGCGTCAACGTGGTCACTGTCGACATCCCCGACGCCGCCAGGCCGCTGCTCGCCGCCTCTCACCGCCGCGCGTTGACCAAAGCGGAGCACGGCGCCCTGATTGCGGCCTTCAACCTGAGTCAGGGGGAACTGCTGGAGCAGGCCAGGCTCGCAGGGCGCGAACCCGCGGTGCAGGGAGGCGGCGTCGCCACCGAGGAGACCGGCGTCGGCCCCTACCCCAAGGTCTATGACCTGATGGCACTGGACGAGCGCACCCGCAGCGCCGTGCTGGGCAAATATGGCCGCATGCACGTCAACTCCGCCGAGGACGGCACCGACATCGACGAGGTGATGACGGTGGTCAGCGGCGGGCCGTTCCGCTGGGGCTTTACCCTCAAAGACGGTAGCATCGCCCGCTTCCAGATAAACAAGGTGGGCCTTGCGGACAAGGCGGTGCGGATCAGCTATCACGGGCTCGGCATGCACGCCGGGTTGATGGACGCAAGACAAGGGCTGTTGGTGGCCTTCGCCCACGGGCCCAGAGCGTTCACCATGCGCTACCAGGCGGACGTGCCCCACGCCCAGCTGCTCGGCACCAACCCCTGGGCCGATGTCGGCATCACCCTGCCCCCCGCCCCCGGCAAGGTGCAGCAGTAAGCCGGTGCGTGCCATCTGGCGGCGGGGCCCGGGCCCTGCCGCCTGCTTTTATGCCTGCCGTCACGGGCCGGGGTGCCCGGGGCTCATCGCCTCTCTTTCGTCTGCGTCTCTGCCGGGCCCGCCACGCCCCGGAGGGCCATGATCCGGGCCGGTCTGCCACGGGCAACTCTCTGTCTGGCGGGGGATGGGGGGTGGACACCCCGGGGAACCGCACTATTGTGATAAAAGTGCGCAATGATGGCGCCATCATTTACCAGTAGTGAATTAACGGGGGCAGGATGAACAAGATCACGGCGCTGAACGTCTTTCGCCGGGTGGTGGAAATGGGCACCTTCAGGGCGGCGGCGGACGACCTGCGCCTCTCCCAGGCGGCGGTCAGCAAGAACATCAACGAGCTGGAAGCCTATCTCGGCATCGCCCTCATCAACCGCACCACAAGGCGGCTGAGCGTCACCGAATCCGGCATGGCCTATTACGGCCAGATATGCGCCGTGCTGGACAGCCTGGAGGCCGCCGACCAGTCCATCATGGCCGCCTCCTTCACCCCCAGGGGCAGGCTGAGGATCGGCATGCCCATGTCCTACGGGCTGATCCGCCTCAACCCCCTTGTCTGCGCCTTCCAGCGCCGCTATCCGGAGATCGGCATCGAGGTGATCCTGAGCGACGCCTACATGGATCTGGTGGATCAGGGGCTGGACGTGGTGATCCGGGGGGCTGGCACCCTGGAGGACTCCACCCTGCGCGCCAAACCCCTGTGCGAGGTGCAGCGGGTGCTCTGCGCCGCCCCCGACTACCTGAAGGAGGCGGGCCAGCCTGCCCACCCGGCGGATCTCAAGGGCCACAACTGCCTGCGCTACAGCCTCTCCTCCTCCCCAAACAAGTGGTTCTTCACCCGGGACGCGGAGAGCGTGGCGGTGGAGCTGCCCCCCACCCGTTTCTGCGCCAACAACGGCATCGCCCTGAAACAGGCGGCGGTGCAGGGGCTCGGGGTGATCCTGGTGCCGGATGAATTCGTGTCGAACGACCTGTCGGACGGCACCCTGGTCAGATTGCTCCCCGACTGGCAACCCGACCCCCACGCCCTGTTCGCCGTCTACCCCTTCCACAAGGAGCAGTCCCGCAACGTGCGGCTCTTTATCGAATTTCTCGTCAAGGCGTTTCAGTTGAGGTGAGTCAGACAGGCGGGAGTCTGGGGTTTGTGCCTCTCGGCCACGATACCGATAACCCATCTTATGCGGCGTGTAGGTTCGATTAGCGAAGCGATGGCCCTTTTTGATATCGACGACCAATCTCGCTACGACATGTGCAAAAAGATGGGTGTCCGAGATTTTTCTAGAATTCTTTAAATTCCCATACGACCCCATAAAGGCTCAAGGTCAGCAGGTAGCGGAAGGGTTCGCAGAAGATCTTTCATACGTACATCCTCCGACTTTTGCCCAAGCAATTGATTCAATGCTTGGTGCACAACCATCGGATAAAACTTTTTAGCATACAGATGCTTAGTGAAAAGTTCATGATGAACCAATGCCAAGTATTGCTGCTCCAGCTCATCAACCGTATTGGCAATTTGTATTGGATCAAGCCCATCAAGCCAAGCTTGCAAGATTTGCTCTAGCACTTGGCGATTTGGAACGTCTTGGGGATCATCAAGAATTGTTCCTCGGTGGTCTGGTCGACGCATCCGCTGGTATAGAGGGTTAACCACGTGCCATAGAGCAGCATGCCGAGTCCACGCCTCTAATGATCTATTGATCGCTGCATTCAGGTCAGCTTGCCTATTCGGCATCTTTAAGCGTTGCACTTCAGGTAATGCAGCCCAGATTTCGTCAGGCACGATCAAATAGCTTTCGATGCAAAATCGTGGCAATACGAATAAATTGACGTTTTGTTGTGATGCTTGTTGCACATCGGCATCAGTCCACTCATCTCGGTCAATTATCCCCAGCCAACTTGGTTCTTTGCCGAGTATTTCAATTACCTTAGATTTACCATGCGCAGCAATCACAACCCAATGTTGTTCCCAGTTAGTACTTTTTTTGGTAAGAAACGCACTGAACACATGTACATCATCCTCACCCTCAACAAGTAGTACTTGTTTTCCTGTTTGGGCGATCTGTTGTGTTTTGACATTGGCAATGAACTGGTCAATTTTGCTCATTCAGCCCCCAGCTCAATTCGCTTACCGTTTAGTTCATAGCGTTTCCAGATTTCAGGCTGATGAGATGTAATCAACAACTGACCCTGCTTGTCAGATACCAATTGTTCAAGGCAGGACAACATACTACTGACCAATGATGGATGTAGATACAGATCTGGCTCATCGATCATCACTACACAACCGTTCTCCCCCCAGCGCTCCAACACATATATCAGGATCAAGACCTGATGTTCCCCTGCACTCAAATCATCCATCGAATGCACCACTCCACGCAGACCTTTTACCTTTACCCGCAGGCGGTTTTCGCCCGGCTTAATATCGGGTTCAATTTCCTTACCTTGTAAGAATTCATTTAGACGACGGATTACTGCATGAAAAGTATGTAGCTGTGTTGTTTTCAAAGAAATCAGTGACGCTTCCAGTTGGCCTTTCCAGTCTTCGGTTGCCAAATAACGTGGGAGCCAGCGGCTAGCTGGATCATCTGCCACTACTCCACCCACCCCACGACGTGGGCTGACCCAACGACGTTCTTCTGCGTCCAGATAAATCAAATTTGGGAAGCTGGATTTCTCAAAACTTAACACCATTTTACGTCGTGCCAACGCCAAATTTTCTAACCACTGACCTGTTGGAATCAGTAAATCCCGCTTAGGTGCTCCTGGTTTACCAGTACGACTGACTGACTCACCGATCCACTGAACTTCTGGCAATTTAGCCTGCACCTGCCCCACCCAAGTCGTTTCGCCAAAAATGACTCCCAGCAAACCAGCTTGTCCTGTGTGAGGGTTAGGTACATCTGGAATATCAGACAACACCACCGCACAGCCTCCCCAGCGTTGTAGCCATTCTCTTGTGTGTGCATTTTTAGGAAGTGGCTTTCTCCCATCGAGCCAATCCCCCAACGCTAACCAAAGCATTGCTACAGCTCGCAGTACCGTTGACTTCCCACAACCATTTGGCCCAGTCAATAAAACATTGTGCTCAATATCATCTGACCAATCATTAATTAGACTGATTGGTTGATCAATCAGCGGGCCTACTTCAGAAAATAAAAGCTGCTGTATTTTCATTTCGTTATCCCTAGCCTGTAACTTCTACACACAGTAATCCCACAAAATACTGGGGAGAAGAAAATTAACCTATAATGGCTACCCCATGATGTGCAAGCTATCTTAACTGTCTTGTTGATTAGGTCTGCTCACCTTACAAATAAGCCCCCATCTTACAGCACCTCAAGGCGGGCATACGCCGTCACCAGCCACTTGGCGCCGACGTCGTCGAACTGGATCTGCACCCGGCTCTGCTGGCCGACCCCTTCGAAGTTGAGCACGATTCCTTCCCCGAATTTCGGATGGAGCACCCGCTGGCCGAGCTTGATGCCGCTGGCGTCAAAGCTCTGCTGCACCTCGTTCTGGCTAAAGCGGCCGTACTGGGTGGGGCGGCTGACTTGAGTGCGCAGCCGGATCTCTTCCAGACATTCGGCGGGCATCTCGCGGATAAAGCGGCTCGGCTTGTGGAACATCTCGCGGCCGTAGATACGGCGGCTCTCGGCATAACAGATGTAGAGCTTCTCCATGGCGCGGGTCATGCCGACGTAACAGAGGCGGCGCTCCTCTTCCAGCCGCCCCGACTCCTCGGTGGATTGCTGGCTGGGGAACATGCCCTCTTCCACACCGACCAGCAGCACCAGGGGATATTCCAGCCCCTTGGCGCTGTGCAATGTCATCAGTTGCACCGCATCGGCGTATTCGTCCGCCTGATTCTCGCCGGATTCCAGCGCCGCGTGGGCGAGGAAGGCGGAGAGATCGCTCATGTCTTCCAGCTCGTCCGGGCGCTGGTACTGACGGCAAGCGGTGACCAGTTCGTCCAGGTTCTCTACCCGCGCCTGGGATTTCTCGCCTTTTTCCGCCAGATACATCGCCTTTAGGCCGGAGTGCTGGATGGCGATATCTGCCTGCTGGTGCAGCGGTAGCAGGGAGACCTGCTCCTCCAGCGCGTCGATGAGATCCACAAAGCCGCGCACCGCGTTGCCGGCACGACCGGTCAGCACCTTGTCATTGAGCAGTGCCTTGGCCGATTGCCACAGGTTCTGGCCCTGATCCCGGGCGTTGTTGCGCAATATCTCGAGGGTGCGATCGCCGATGCCGCGGGTCGGGGTGTTGACCACCCGCTCGAAGCTGGCGTCGTCGCCACGGTTGTTGATAAGGCGCAGGTAGGCCATGGCGTCTTTGATTTCCTGGCGCTCGAAGAAGCGCAGGCCGCCGTAGATGCGATAGGGCATGGCGTCCTGCATCAGCGCCTCTTCCAGCACCCGTGACTGGGCGTTGGAGCGATAGAGGATGGCGCAGTCGGCCAAGAGGCCGCCTTTCTCTTTCCAATCCTTGAGGCGGCCAACCACAAAGCGGGCTTCGTCCACCTCGTTGAAGGCGGCGTAGAGCGAAATCGGCTCGCCCTCGGCCCCCTCGGTCCACAGCTCCTTGCCAAGGCGCTCGGCGTTGTTGGCGATGACGCTGTTGGCGGCTTTGAGGATGTTGGCGGTGGAGCGGTAGTTCTGCTCGAGGCGGATGGTTTCGGCGCCCTGATAGTCGGTCAGGAAGCGCTGGATGTTCTCAATCTTGGCGCCGCGCCAGCCGTAGATGGACTGATCATCGTCCCCGACGATCATCACCTTGCCGCTGTCGCCGGCCAGCATCCGCAGCCAGGCGTACTGGATGCCGTTGGTATCCTGAAACTCGTCCACCAGGATGTTCTGGAAGCGGTCACGGTAGTGCTCGAGGATGTGGGGTTTGTTCAGCCACAGCTCGTGGGCGCGCAGCAGCAGCTCGGCAAAGTCCACCAGACCGGAGCGATCGCAGGTCTCCTGATAGGTCTTGTAGATCTGCTGATAGGTGCGGGTGACGGGGTCGCCGTAGAGGTCGATGTCGCCGGGGCGCAGCCCCTCGTCCTTCTTGCCGTTGATGTAGCCCATTACGGCGCGCGGAGCCCAGTGCTTCTCGTCGAGGTTGAGCGCCTTGAGCACCCGCCGGATGAGGCGGTACTGGTCGTCGGAGTCGAGGATCTGGAAATCCTGCGGTAGCCCTGCATCCAGATGGTGGGCCCGCAGCAGGCGGTGGGCGATGCCGTGAAAGGTGCCGATCCACATGCCGCGCACGCCGTCGCCGATCACTTTTTCGACCCGGCCGCGCATCTCGGCCGCCGCCTTGTTGGTAAAGGTCACCGCGATGATGGAGAAGGGTGAACAGCGTTCCACCTGCATCAGCCAGGCGATACGGTGCACCAGCACCCGGGTCTTGCCCGAACCGGCACCGGCCAGCACCAGCAGGTTGCAACGGGGGGCAGCCACCGCGTCTCTTTGCTTGTCATTGAGCCCGTCGAGCAGGGTTGAAACGTCCATCACCACTCCTGTTTATTTATACAGGCGGGGATTATACGACCTGAGCCGCCAGAGACCAACCGGCAGGATCAACGAAGGGGGCGGTGATAGTCCCGGTACTGGCCCAGTACCTCACCGGAAAAGCTGAGCAACCGGGCGCGGGGGGCATCCAGCACCTGCTGGACGGGATCAAATCGCAGTGAAGCGGCCAGCATGCGGCCCTCAGGCAGGGTCACTTCCGTGTTCCCCATCACCAGCATGCCGTCCTGATAATGCCCATGCTCGAAGCGCACGATGACGTCATTCACCATCAAGGTGCCCTGCTTGAGCTGCAGTGATGCTCGTTGCATCTCTCGCAACGCAAACAGACTGGACAATGACGGACGCCCGCTGGGCATCCGCTGCAAGTATTCGTGGGTGGTCAATTGATATTGCAACTGACCCTGACGATCGAAGACACGCTCCCGATAATCGGTGTAGCGCGTCAGCATGCCGGCAGCCTGTGCCACCGGCATCCACAACAGGAGCGCCCCCGTCAGGAGCGCTCCCACTGGTTTACAGCTGATCGGCACAGCTGACCTTGTTGTCATCCAGGTCGGTACAGGAGACGAATACCTTGTCAAAGGTCGACCCGGCCACCGGCGTCATCTGGGTTGACCAGTCATAACCCACCCCCTTGGCATAGATGGCGGTGTGGCTCTCCTGATCTTCCTGCATCCAGCCGATGTACTTCAGTGCGCCGCGATCGCTCTGGGCAAGTGCCTTGAACTCGTCGCTCGTGATGAGACACATGGGCTCTCCCATGGCCTTGGACAGCTCGGCATCCCGCGCCCCCACGGCGCCATCACAGCCGCCGGTCACCTTGATGGTCATGTCACTGCGATCCAGCATCTCATCGAAGAACGGCAGCACATTGATGTTGTACTTCACCCCCACCTCTTGAGGCTGCCAGCCCATGCCGGTATTGACGTATCGGGTCTCGACGCTTTCCCACTGGATAGTGGGCACAGTGCCTGCAAAGTGGTTCGCCAGCTCCTTGAGAGTCGCGGCATTGGCCTCGATCTCATCCTGGGTCAACGACTCGTCCAGCTTGCTCTGATCGATGGTCAGAGCGAGGCTCACCGCATCCTTCAACTGCGACTTGGCCTTGGCCAACCGTGCTTTGGCATCGTCGGTCAAACGGAAGAAATCGGCGTGCGCCACCAGCGCATCCGGCTCGATTTCCTGCTGACTGAACTGGGTCTCGAAGGTGCTGCTGCTCTCTTCATAGGTGGTGGTCGGCTGCATGCCCCAGGTGTCCTTGATGTGCATACGCGGCAAGGTCACTTCTTCCTGCTGGGTGACATAGGCGCTGTCCGGACCGTACTGGTAGGAGGCGGCGATGTTGAGGGCCGATGCCATCGCCATCGCAGACGCCCGCAGTGCCTTGGCACCGTCGAGGTTGAGGGTGACGGTATCGTCATCGCCATAGGTGGCGCTGTAATCCGGATCCTGGATATCGGCCAGGGCAGCCGCGACGTTTTCCAGGCTGTCGGCATAGGCGCCCATCAGCTTGGCCACGTCACGGGTATATCCCTTGCCACCTTTGAGCGCCACGGAGGCGGTGCCGGGGGTGTGGATGATGACATCCATCACCTTGGCCAGGCTGGTGCTGTAACCACTGCCAATGGCGGACGAGGTGAAGCCCAGGCGTTCAGCCACCACGGGGTTGTTGGTCACCTCCAGCATGGTCAGCATGGCCAGCACGATCTGGCGATCGGCCTTGCCGCTCTCACCGGTCTCGGCCTGCAGGGTCTCCTTGTACTCCTTGAACTTGCTCTCGACGTCCAGGTTTTTCAGATCGGTCAGTCCCTGCAGATCGCTCAGCACCTTGTCGACCGCCACGGAGCGGCCATTGACGCCAGCCAGGGTGGCGGAGAGGTGGGCTTTCGCCGCAGCCAGAGAGACGACGGCCTTGGTGAGGCCCGCTGTTTTCAGCGCCTCGACCAGGGAGGTGTTGAAGGCGTCATCGCTACCCAGTTCGACGATCCCCAGTTGCGCGACCTGCGCCTTGTCGAGGGTGATGCCGTTCTCCGGATTGCTGTCGCTGTCGAGCGTCTGCAGCAATGCCGCAATGCGGATCGCTTTCTCCTTGTCGTCACCCGCCAGGGTGTAAGGGGTCACCAGCGAGTTGCCCGCCTTGAGGGTCACCGCCCCCAGGCGCTGGTTGCCCAATGCGAATTCGCAGGTGTCGCCATCATCAAACAGGAATTCACCCTTGGCATTGGTGACACCGGTGTAATCGTTGCACCGATAGTCGAGGCCACCCACGACGGAATCCAGGAAGACGGCAGTGTGAAGAGGCTTGCTGCCGGTGTCGGTGCCACCGCCATTGTTGCCACCATTGCTGCCACCACCGTTATCGTCACCACCGCCCCCGCAAGCGGTCAACATGACACCGGACAACACACAAGCCACTGCCATACTCAGCACGTTTTTTTTCATTTTTATCACCCGAACAAATGTCAAAAATACGGCCCCATCCCGGGGGCCAAGTTAATCCGGGTATAACCTAGCGTACCCATATGACAAACACCAATGCATTTCCATATGAGTGTGCTTGCCATCACGCAGGCCCCGAGCGAGCAGGAAAAACGGCCACAGACGACGGCCCTGGGAGGGGAAATAGCCATCCATCTTGGGCTGTCACACCTCGGGCGGACCTCCTGGCGCTCAGCCAACCCGCCCGCCAGCGTGGCGTCGATGAGGCCGCAGGGATGGTGCCGATAGAAGCCAGTTTTTTCATCAGGGGAGGAAAACGGTTGCGCCTAACGTCATGAATCCAAACACAAATGTCGATCGAGCCCTATTAATCCCGGAATTTAATTCTGCAAAAACACCATAAAACAAACACTTATAAGGCAATTTGCTTATATTTCAAACCGTTAACGCAAACGTTTTTCCTCTATGATCCCCTTGACCAACGGGCTGGCTCACTTACAGTTAGCCAGCGTGCTTTATGACCTGCCAAGACAGGTTGTGGACCCTCACATAACAATCAAGGATACGATCGTGACTAAAGTGCTCAAGCTGGCCACCGTGGCCGCCCTCACCCTCGCTGCCCTGTCCGCCCAGGCAGCCTCCGAGCCCGCCGTCATCTATGACACCGCAGGCAAATTCGACAAGTCCTTCAACGAAGCCGTGTTCCGCAACGGCGTCGAAGTCTACAACAAGGACAAAGGCGTCAAGGTCAAGGAGTTCGAACCCCAGAACGAAGCCCAGCGCGAGCAGGGCCTGCGTCGTCTGGCCAGCCGTGGCAACGGCCCCATCGTCGCCGTCGGCTTCAACATGGGTTCCGCGGTAGAGAAAGTGGCCACCGAGTTCCCGAACACCCAGTTCACCATCATCGACATGGTGGTCGACAAGCCGAACGTCCAGTCCCTCATCTTCAAGGAGCATGAAGGTTCCTTCCTGGTGGGTGCCCTGGCGGCCATCGCCTCCAAGACCGGCAAGGTCGGCTTCGTGGGCGGCATGGACATCCCGCTGATCCGCAAGTTCCAGTGCGGCTATGAGCAGGGCGCCAAGTACATCAATCCGAAGATCGACGTCTATCAGAACATGACCGGCTCCACCCCGGCAGCCTTCGCCGACCCCGCCAAGGGTGCAGAACTGGCCAAGTCCCAGTTCGCCAAGGGCGCCGACGTGGTCTATGCCGCCGCCGGTGGCACCGGTATCGGTGTCTATCAGGCTGCCAAGGACGAAGGCAAGCTGGCCATCGGTGTGGATTCCAACCAGAACCACCTGCAACCGGGCACCATGCTGACCTCCATGGTCAAGTCCGTGGGTCTGGCCGCGTACAAGAGCTGGGATGACGCCGCCAAGGGCAGCTGGAAGCCGGGCATCCAGTCCCTGGGTCTGGCCGAAGGCGGGGTTGACTGGGCGCTGGACGAGAACAACGCCAAGCTGATCACCCCGGAAATGAAAGCCAAGGTCGAGAGCATCAAGGCCGACATCATCGCCGGCAAGATCAAGGTGCACGACTACATGAGCGACAACTCCTGTAAGTACTGATCCTGCAAATACCGAGTCACTGCTACGACTCTCAACCAGTGATGACCGGCCCGCACGGGCCGGTTTTTAGTCTCTACTTCATGACCCGCAAGGACTGCATCATGGACCAGACAGATCGCTATGCCATCGAATTAAGGGGTATCGATAAGCGGTTCGGCGACGTGTACGCCAACAAGCAGATCGACCTTCAGGTTCGTAAAGGCAGCATTCACGGCATCGTCGGCGAAAATGGCGCCGGCAAGTCGACCCTGATGAGCATCATTTACGGTTTCTACCACGCCGACAGAGGCGAGATGCTGATCGACGGGAATCCGTTCAAACCCCATGGCTCCCAAGATGCGATTGCCGCCGGGGTGGGCATGGTGCACCAGCACTTCATGCTGGTGAACAACTTTACCGTATTGGAAAACGTCATCCTGGGGGCCGAGAACGGCTGGCGCCTGGGCAAGAGCCTGGCGGCCGCCGAGAAGCTGCTGGGCGAGCTGGCACGGGACTATGGTCTCGAGGTGCCGCTGCACGAGAAGGTCGAGGATCTGCCGGTGGGCCTGCAACAGCGGGTCGAGATCCTCAAGGCGCTCTATCGCGGTGCCCGCATCCTGATCCTCGACGAGCCCACCGGGGTGCTGACCCCGCAAGAGGCGGATCACCTGTTCGAGGTGCTGAAAAAGCTGCGGGATCAGGGGGCGACCGTCATCCTCATCACCCACAAGCTGCGGGAGATCCTGGCCATCACGGATCAGGTCTCCATCATGCGCCGGGGGGAGATGGTGGCCCATGTCGCCACCACAGACACCGACAAGGAGCAGCTCGCCGAGCTGATGGTGGGCCGCAAGGTGCGCCTCAAGGTCGACAAGGGCACCGCTCAGCCGGGCGAGGCCAAGCTCAAGGTCGAGGGCCTCTCTTACGTCGATGACGCCGGGGTGGAACGGGTCAAATCCGTCAGCTTCGAAGTGCGGGCGGGGGAAGTGGTCGGCATCGCCGGGGTCTCCGGCAACGGCCAGTCCGAGCTGCTCAGCATGCTCGGCGGCATCCTCAAGCCCAGCAAGGGCGGCTTCACCATCGCCGGGACGCAGCGCCACGAGGTGAGCCAGAGCCACCCGGCCGACCCGGAGCAGGTGCGCAACTTCGGCCTCGGCCACATCCCGGAAGACCGCCACAAGATGGGGCTGATCAATCGCTTCGAGGCGAAAGAGGCCTTCATCCTCGGCTATCACCGCCGTGCCCAGTACAACAAGGGCTGGCTGCAGGACAAGGAGGCGATCCGCCAGGATTGCCAGGCCAAGATGGAGAAGTGGGACGTGCGCCCGCCGAGCCCGGAGCACAAGACCGCGAACTTCTCCGGCGGCAACCAGCAGAAGCTGGTGATCGCCCGGGAAGTGGAGCAGGACCCGGATGTGCTGCTGGTCGGTCAGCCGACCCGGGGCGTCGACATCGGCGCCATCGAGTACATCCACCAGCAGATCATCGCCATGCGCGACAAGGGCAAGGCGGTGCTGCTGGTGTCGGTGGAGCTGGACGAGATCATGAGCCTCTCCGACCGCATTCTGGTCATCGCCGACGGCCGCATCGTCGGCGAGCTGGACGGCGCCAGGGCGGATGAACGCACCATAGGCCTGATGATGGCGAACATAGTTCCTGACGACGTGGCGGCAAGCCAATCACAAGGAGCCACATCATGAAGGTCACAACCACTTGTAACGGATTCGGCCTGATGATGGTCAACACACCAGTCCCCGACGATATCAAGGAGGCCCATTCATGAGCCAAGCACGTGTTCCTGCCTGGATATCCGTGGGCGTGCTGCCCGCAGTCAATATCCTGCTGGCCTTCCTGGTGTCGGCCATCCTGTTCTATTACCTCGACATCAGCCCCATCGAGGCAGCCGAAATCATGTGGTACGGCGCCTTCGGCACCGGCGAGGGGATAGGCTTCACCCTCTATTACGCCACCGGTTTCATCTTCACCGGTCTGGCGGTGGCGGTGGCCTTCCACGCCGGCCTGTTCAACATCGGCGGTGAAGGGCAGGCCTATATCGGCGGCCTCGGGGTCGGTCTGGTCTGTCTACTGCTCGGGGACGTGTTGCCGTTCGCCCTGCTGCTGCCGCTCGCCATCATCGCCGGCGGCCTGTTCGGCGCGGCCTGGGCCTTCATCCCGGCCTGGCTGCAAGCCAAGCGGGGCAGCCACATCGTCATCACCACCATCATGTTCAACTTCATCGCCGCCTCCCTGATGGCCTACCTCTTGGTCGACGTCTTCAAGCCGCCAGGATCCATGGCCACCGAGAGCAAGGTGTTCGCCGTGGCGAGCTGGCTGCCGAAGATGAGCGAGCTGGCGGCCGGTTTCGGCATCGCCATGCCCAACAGCCCCCTCAACATCAGCTTCTTCTGGGCGCTGATCTGTGCGGCCCTGGTGTGGGTCTTCATCTGGCATACCCGCTGGGGCTACGAGATCCGCTCCGTGGGCGCAAGCCAGAGTGCCTCCGCCTATGCGGGCATCTCCTACCCCAAGGTGGTGATCCTGGCCATGGTGATCTCCGGCATGCTGGCGGGCTTCTTCGCCCTCAACGTGCTGCAGGGTGAGCTGCACCAGATCAAGCTCAACTTCGTGGAAGGCTTCGGCTTCACCGGCATCGCGGTGGCCCTGATGGGCCGCAACCACCCGGTCGGCGTCATCATCGCCAGCCTGCTGTTCGGCTTCCTCTACCAGGGCGGCGCCGAGCTCAGCTTCGAGTTCGGGGTGGACCGCAACATCGTCGTGGTGCTGCAGGGTCTGGTGATCCTGTTCTGCGGCGCCCTGGAGCACATGCTGCGCCCACGCATCGAGCAGGCCTATCTGGCCTTTGCCAACCGCCCGGCCGCCCAAGTGAAAGGAGCCTGATCATGTTCGAAATGCTGATCCTGATGCTGGATGCCACCATCCGCACCGCACCGCCACTGATCCTGGCGGCCATGGATGACGGGGATGTTTTGCGAGCCGAAGGGAGTCCAAGCCATGTTTGAAATGCTGATCCTGATGCTGGACGCGACCATTCGTACCGCGCCTCCGCTCATCCTGGCGGCCATGGCCGGGATGTTTTGTGAACGCTCCGGGGTGGTCAACATCGCCCTGGAGGGCAAGCTGCTGGCCTCCGCCTTCGCCAGTGCGGCGGCCGCCGCCGTCACCGGTTCCGCCTGGATTGGGCTGGGGGTCGGGGTGGGGATCTCCATCCTGTTCGCACTGCTGCACGGCTTCGCCACCATCACCCACCGGGGTGATCAGGTGGTGAGCGGCATGGCCATCAACATCCTGGCGGCCGGTCTCACCGTGACCCTGGGGCGCTACTGGTTCGATCAGGGGGGCCAGACCCCGGCACTCTCCGGTGCGGCGCGCTTCGCCCCCATCGACCTGCCCTATGCCAAGGAGCTCTATGACGTGCCAGTCATCGGCCAGCTCTACAGCGAGCTCTTGAGCGGTCACTCCCTGCTGGAGTACGTGGCCTTCGCTGCCGTGCCCCTGGCCTGGTGGGTGCTGTTCCGCACCCGCTTCGGCCTGCGGCTGCGGGCGGTGGGCGAGGCACCGGCGGCGGTGGATACCGCCGGTATCTCCGTGGTGCGGATGCGCTACACCGCCCTCATCATCGGTGGCCTGCTGGCGGGGATCGGGGGCACCTATCTGGCGGTGGCCCAGACTGCCCAGTTCATCCCCAACATGAGCGCGGGCAAGGGCTTCATGGCGCTGGCGGCCCTGGTGTTCGGCAAGTGGCGCCCCTGGAACGCCATGGCGGCCTGTCTGCTGTTCGGCTTCCTCGACGCGGTCGCCATCCGGCTGCAAGGGGTCAGCATCGGCGATTTCCCGATCCCGGTGCAGGCCATCGAGGCGCTGCCCTACATCCTGACGGTCTTCCTGCTGGCCGGTTTCATCGGCAAGGCGGTGGCCCCCAAGGCCCTCGGCACCCCCTACGTCAAGGAGCGGGAATAGCCCCGCCCTTCATGCCATGCAAAAGGCCCGCACATGCGGGCCTTTTCTTTTTCGGGCGACGGCTCAGCCGATGGGCCGAACCAGGGCGGGTTGGTGGGGATCGCTGAGGCGCTCGGCCAGATAGTCCACCAGCAGCCGCACCTTGGGGGAGAGGTGGCGGTTGTGGGGATAGAGGGCCCAGATCCCCTCCTCGGGGGCCCGCAGCTCCGGCAGCAGCTCGATGAGCTCCCCCCGGGCGAGGTGGTCGCTCACGTAGTAGTCCGGCAGCTGGATGATGCCGATCCCCTTGATGGCCGCATCCAGCAGGGCGTGGCCGCTGTTGCACTGAAGCAGACCGCGTACCCGCACGCTGTGGGGTTTACCGTTCAGGGTGAAGTGCCACTCGTCCCCGTTGCCCACCAGGCAGGTGTGACGGGCCAGCTCCGAGAGACTGTTGGGCATGCCGTGGCGGGCGGTGTAGGCAGGGGAGGCGCACACATAGGGAACCCGCTGCGCCAGCTTGCGGGCCACCAGGGTCGAATCCTTGAGGTGGCCGAGGCGGATCGCCAGATCGAACCCCTCGTGCACCAGATCCAGCAACTGGTTGGTGAGGTTGAGGGTCACCTCCAGCTGGGGGAAGCGCACCATGAAGTCGTTCACCAGGGGGGCGATGCGGCTCTCGCCGTAGGAGACCGGGGCCGTGATGCGCAAGGAGCCCTGGGGCACCGCCTGATGGCGTCCCACCGCCAGCTCCGCCTCGTAGAGGTTGTCCAGCAACTGGCGGCAGTGACGAAAATAGATCTCCCCGAGTTCGGTGAGTCGCACCTGGCGGGTGGTGCGCAGCAGCAGCTTGGCCTGCAGCCTGTCTTCGAGCTGCGCCACCTGGCGGCTCACCTGGGCCACCGACACCCCGAGCTTGCGCGCGGCCGGGGTAAAGCCCCCCTGCTCCGCCACGCTGACAAATTCACAGACCCCTTCCCAGCCGAACATTATTACCTGTGTGTAAAAGTGATTTGATACTTAGCGTTATTATCACCAAATCGGCGGGAAACTACACTGGATCTCCGAACTCATTTCCGTTCATCCAACCACTACGAGGACGTCATTCATGGCACAGGTTCAGAGCATCAAGTGTAAAGCCGCCATCGCCTGGGGACCGGGTCAGCCCCTCTCCATCGAAGAGGTCGAGGTCATGCCGCCCCAGGCCGGCGAGGTGCGGGTGCGCATCGTCGCGACCGGCGTCTGCCACACCGATGCCTTCACCCTCTCCGGTGAAGATCCGGAAGGGGTCTTCCCCTGCATCCTGGGCCATGAAGGGGGCGGTATCGTCGAGTCCGTCGGCGAGGGCGTCACCAGCGTCAAGGTCGGCGATCACGTGATCCCGCTCTACACCCCCGAGTGCGGCGAGTGCAAGTTCTGCAAATCCGGCAAGACCAACCTGTGCCAGAAGATCCGCGCCACCCAGGGCAAGGGGCTGATGCCGGACGGCACCACCCGCTTCTCCAAGGACGGCCAGCCCATCTACCACTACATGGGCACCTCCACCTTCAGCGAATACACGGTGCTGCCCGAGATCTCCATCGCCAAGGTGGATCCGGCCGCCCCCCTGGAAGAGGTCTGCCTGCTGGGCTGCGGCGTCACCACCGGCATCGGCGCCGTGATGAACACCGCCAAGGTGAAAGAGGGTGAGAGCGTCGCCATCTTCGGGCTGGGGGGCATCGGCCTCTCCGCCATCATAGGCGCGCGCCTGGCCAAGGCCGGCCGCATCATCGCCATCGACATCAACGAGAGCAAATTCGAGCTGGCCCGCAAGCTGGGCGCCACCGACTGCATCAACCCGAACACGTTCGACAAGCCCATTCAGGAGGTGATCGTCGAGATGACCGACGGCGGCGTCGACTTCTCCTTCGAGTGCATCGGCAACGTCAAGGTGATGCGCGCGGCGCTGGAGTGCTGCCACAAGGGCTGGGGCGAATCCGTCATCATCGGCGTGGCCGGTGCGGGCCAGGAGATCAGCACCCGTCCGTTCCAGCTGGTCACCGGCCGGGTGTGGCGCGGCAGCGCCTTCGGCGGCGTGCGCGGTCGCAGCGAGCTGCCGAGCTATGTGCAGCGCTACATGCAGGGTGAGTTCAAGCTGGACGACTTCATCACCCACACCATGCCCCTCGAGCAGATCAACGAGGCGTTCGATCTGATGCACGAAGGCAAGAGCATCCGCACCGTCATCCACTACTGATCCCATGAGCGCCCCGCCCATCGCATGGGCGGGGCAAGGAGTCCTTACATGAATCTGGACATCATCAGCAGCAACAAGAGCTTCGGCGGCTGGCACAAGCAGTATCGCCACCGCTCCAATGTGCTGGGGTGCGAGATGCGCTTCGCCATCTACCTGCCGCCCCAGGCCCTCACCGGCCAGAAAGTGCCGGTGCTCTACTGGCTCTCCGGTCTCACCTGCACCGACGAGAACTTCATGCAAAAAGCCGGGGCCCAGCGCATCGCCGCCGAGCTCGGCATCGCTCTGGTAGCGCCGGACACCAGCCCCCGCGGTGAAGGGGTGGCGGACGATCCCGGCTATGACCTCGGCATGGGGGCGGGGTTCTACGTCAACGCCACCCAGACCCCCTGGCGGGATCACTACCAGATGTACGATTACGTCACCCGGGAGCTGCCCGAGCTCATCGAGACCCACTTCCCGGTCTCGACGAAGCGCGCCATCAGCGGCCACTCCATGGGGGGCCACGGCGCCCTCATCGCCGCCCTGCGCGAGCCGGGTCGCTACCGCTCGGTGTCGGCCTTCAGCCCCATCAGCCACCCGAGCCGCTGCCCCTGGGGCCAGAAGGCCCTCGGCGCCTACCTCGGCAACAACCCCCTGCTGTGGCAGGAGTGGGATGCCTGCCAGCTGCTGCGCCACCACGACAGCCCGCCCCTGCCGACCCTGGTGGACGTGGGGCTGGACGACCCCTTCCTGGCGGAGCAGCTCGGCATCGACACCCTGGCCGAAGTGGCCGCCACCCGGGCGTGGCCCCTGACGCTCAACCGCCATGCCGGCTACGACCACAGCTATTACTTCGTGGCGAGCTTCATCGAGGCGCACCTGCGCTTTCACGCCAACCACCTGGGCGAACCGGCCTGAGGCTGACCCGCTCGTGGCCGCCCCGTCAGCGGGCGGCCATTCACCCGGAAACAGGAGACAAGGATGCCTCTCTTCACCACATTGCTGGCCATGCCGGATCAGTTCGAGCGGCTGCTGGCACAGGTCCCCACCGACCACCTGGACTGGGAACCCGCCAACTGGGCCGGGATCCCCTCCGAGCGTTTCAGTGCCAGGGGGCACCTCTGCCACCTGCTGGACATCGAGGTGCTGGGCTATCAGGTGCGGTTTCGTCGCACCCTGGCAGAAAGCCTGCCGGAGCTCGCCTCCCTCGATGGCTATCAGCTGGCGCTGGACCATGATTACCCCCGACAGGATACCGCCGCGCAGCTCGACCGGTTTCGCACCGCCCGCCTGCAGACCGTCGAATGGCTGAAGACGGTGCCGTCCGACGCCTGGCAGCGCCGCGCCCGCTATGGCGGCTATGGGGAGGTGACCCTGGACGGTCTGGTGCGCCTGCTCGTCAGCCATGACCACCAGCACCTCGCCGGCATGCAGTGGCTGCTGATGCGCCTGAACGCCGATCTGGGCCTCGCACTCCCCCTCGAGTGAGGCGTCGTCCCACAGTGTCGCATCCTGCAAAAAAGGCCCCGAGGGGCCTTTTTCATTGTTGCGGTGATGGGATCAGCTCCCCAACCGGCTCACCTGACCCGAACCCGCGATCTCGCTGGTCAGCGCTGGGCTGCCCCAGTAGTTGACCGCACCGGCACCGGCGATCTCTATCTTGAGCCGCGACCGGGCCCGCACCTCGACCTCGCCACTGCCGGCGATGCTCACCTCGACCTCCTCGCTGGCGAGCCCGGCCCCCTTGACGCCACCGGCACCGGCGATGTTCAGCGCCATCACCCGGGCGGAGCCCTGCCCCAGATCCAGGTTGCCCAGCCCGGCGATGTTGCCCTCCAGCCGATCCAGCGTCAGCCCGCTGGCGACGATGTCCCCCGTGCCCGCCAGGGAGAGCACCAGATCATCCCCCTTGAAGTCGCGCAAGGCGCCGTTGCCAACCCCCGCCAGTGCCAACTCGTGCAGCGTCGGCAGGGTGATGGTGATCTCCAGCGGCTGGGTGGGGTCGAGCCGGTAGCCATCCTTGACCTCGATCTCCAGCTTCTCCCCCTGCTCGGTGAGCACCAGATAGGGCAGCAGATTGGCCTCCCCCTTGACCCTGAGGGTGTGGCTCTCTCCCGCCACCAGGTACAGGTTGGCGGGCACGCCCGCCAGCACCCGGGTCACCTCCCGCCCCAGGGGATGCTGCTGCTCCACCACGGCCCCCTCCCCGCGCACCTTGACGTCATCCTGCCAGCTGCATCCGGTCAGTCCCAGGGCCAGCACCACTCCCAGCATCCATTTCATCTCGCTACTCCTCGCTTCCTCTTTGCCACACGGCGCGGCAGGTGAGTGGCAATCAGCAAACCCTGTGCCATATGGCTAACATCATGATTTATTTATCCATTTCAATATTTCGAGGCTCGAAGGGTCCATAACAAAGAGTCATTCAGACCACAATCTGGTCAATCTGACCACACCCGAAGGGGGGTGTTGACCCATTTTTTTGGTTGCCGCCCCGGTTCGTTGAGCCAATAGTGATACCTGGTGCGTATAGAGCACTCCATCGCTGCTTCACCCGCCAGAATCAACAAGGAGTCAGAGCGTGACCCAAGCCAGCCACTCATTCGTCCATCCGGGCCTGCCTGCCCCCACCCGCACCCCGCTGCTGACCGGCGACGATCCCGACCACAAGCGCCGCGAGCTCCTCGCCTACTTCTGCCAGACCTTCGATCTCTACGACTCGCTGTTCGACTGCCTGGCCGACGAGCGGGCCTGGTTCAACAAGGCGATCCCCCTGCGCCACCCGCTCATCTTCTACTACGGCCATACCGCCGCCTTCTTCGTCAACAAGCTGCTGGCGGCCCGTCTCATCGAGAGTCGGCTCGACCCCCGCATCGAGGCCCTGGTCGCCATCGGGGTGGACGAGATGAGCTGGGACGATCTGGACGAAACCCACTACGACTGGCCCACTGTGGCCGAGCTGCGTGACTACCGCGGCCGGGTGCGGGATCTGGTGTGTCATTTCATCGAGCGGATGCCGATCGAGCTGCCCATCCATTGGCAGAGCCCGGCCTGGGTCATCCTGATGGGCATAGAGCACGAGCGCATCCACCTCGAGACCTCCAGCGTGCTGATCCGCCAGCTGCCCCTGGCCTGGGTGCGCAGCCAGCCCCAGTGGCCGGTCTGCCCCGAGGCGCGCCACGATCTCGCCGCCGTCCCCGTCAACACCCTGCTGCCGGTGGCCGGCGGCCAGGTGCGACTCGGCAAGCAGGATGCCACCTACGGCTGGGACAACGAATATGGCGAGCGCCACATCGAGCTGGCCCCCTTCCAGGCCAGCCGCATGCTGGTGAGCAACGCCGAATACCTGGCCTTCGTGCAGGCGGGCGGATATGAAGCGCCCGCCTGGTGGGACGACGAGGGCCGGGGCTGGCGCCAGTATGCCAACGCCCGCATGCCCACCTTCTGGGTCGGCGATCCCAATGAACCCGAGCAGTTGCAACTGCGGCTGATGACCGAGCAGGTCCCCATGCCCTGGGACTGGCCGGTGGAGGTGAACCAGCTGGAGGCCGCCGCCTTCTGCCGCTGGAAGGCGGATCAGACCGGCCTGCCCGTCCAGTTGCCAAGCGAGGGGGAGTGGATGCTGCTGCGGGAGCAACTGGCCGGCGATCAGCCGGACTGGATGGAGGCCCCCGGCAACATCAACCTGGCCCGCTTCGCCTCCTCCTGCCCGGTGGATGCCTGCCCCCAGGGCAGCTTCTTCGATCTGGTGGGCAACGTCTGGCAGTGGACCAGCACCGCCATCGACGGCTTCGAGGGGTTCAAGGTGCACCCCCTCTACGACGACTTCTCCACCCCCACCTTCGACGGCAAGCACACCCTCATCAAGGGCGGGAGCTGGATCAGCACCGGCAACGAGGCACTCAAATCCTCCCGCTACGCCTTCCGTCGCCACTTCTTCCAGCATGCGGGCTTCCGCTACCTGGTCTCACGCCATCAGGAGCCCATCATCGTGAACCCTTATGAAACCGACACCCTCGTCGCCCAGTATCTCGACTTCCAGTACGGTCCGAGCCACTTCGGGGTCGCCAACTACGCCGAGGCTCTGGCCGGTCTTGCCAGCGAGCTCTGCGGTCGCCATGAGCGGGCGCTGGATATCGGCTGCGCCACCGGCCGCGCCAGCTTCGAACTGGCGCGCCGCTTCGCCCACGTGGACGGGGTGGACTACTCGGCCCGCTTCATCGACGTGGCCCTGACCCTGGCAAGACAGGACAGCTTCCGCTATGCGGTGCCGGTGGAAGGGGATCTGGTGGAATATTGCGAGGCGCGCCTCTCCCGCCACGAGCTCGGTCGCGAGCAGAGCGAGCGGGTCCACTTCAGCCAGGGGGATGCCTGCAACCTCAAGCCCAAGTACGGCGACTACGATCTGGTGCTCGCCTCCAACCTCATCGACCGACTGCGGGAGCCCGCCCGCTTCCTGCGGGACATTGCGCCGCGCCTTCGCAGCGGCGGCCTGCTGGTGCTCACCAGCCCCTACACCTGGCTGACCGACTATACCCCCAAGGCCAACTGGCTCGGCGGCATCCGGGAAAACGGCGAGGCCCTCGGCACCTATCAGGCGCTGCAACGGCTGCTGGCGGAGGAGTTCGAGGAGCACATGCTCCCGAGGGACGTCCCCTTCGTCATCCGCGAGACCGCCCGCAAGTACCAGCACACGGTGGCTCAGCTCACCGTCTGGCGCAAACGCTGACGACGCGGCAAACGAAAGAGGGAGGCCCACTGGCCTCCCTCTTCTTTATCCGGACCGCTTACCCCTCCGGTACCTGGGGCAGGGCCTCCTGCTCGCGGTAGCGGCGGGCCAGCACGGCGCACACCATCAGCTGGATCTGGTGGAAGATCATCAGCGGCAGCACCATGACCCCGACGCTGGCGGCGGGGAACATGACGTTGGCCATGGGCACCCCGTTGGCCAGGCTCTTCTTGGAGCCGCAGAAGACGATGGTGATCTCGTCCGCCTTGTCGAAACCGAGGCGACGGCTGATCCAGACGTTCCACCCCAGCACCAGCGCCAGCAGCACGCAACTCAGCAGCACGATGCTGGCGAGATCGAACCAGCCGACCTGGTGCCAGATCCCCTGCACCACCGCCTCGCTGAAGGCCACATAGACCACCAGCAGAATGGAGCTCTGGTCCAGCTTGCCGATGAGCGGCCGGTGGCTGTCAACCCAGCGACCGATGAGCGGGCGCGACAGGTGGCCCACCACGAACGGCAACATCAGCTGCACCATGATGGCCTGAATGGAGTGCCAGGTATCGACCCCCTCCCCCTGCACATTGATCATCAGCCCTACCAACACCGGCGAGAGGAAGATGCCGAGGATGCTGGAGGCCGAGGCGCTGCACACCGCCGCCGACACATTGCCGCCCGCCATGGAGGTGAAGGCGATGGCCGACTGCACGGTGGCGGGCAGGGCGCACAGATACAAGAAGCCGAGATAGATGGCCGGGCTCAGCCACTGGGGCACCAGCGGCGTGAGCAAGAGCCCCAGCAGCGGGAAGAGCACGAAGGTGCTGGCCATCACCACCAGGTGCAGCCGCCAGTGGCCCAGGCCCGCCAGCAGGTTCTGGCGCGACAGCTTGGCACCATGCATGAAGAACAAGAGCGCCACCGCCAGCTTGGTCAACAGACCGAACCAGACGGCCACCTGCCCCTCGCAGGGGAAGAAGGAGGCCAGGGCCACCACGGCAATCAGCACAGAGGTAAAAGGATCCAGACGCACGGAGAGTCTCCAGAGAAAGCGCGTCCCGCACGGGATGGGGACGACAGGGCACGGGGAAGGCGTCATCAGACGGCGACCCCGGATACGAAGGGACAAGCTTACCCCGAACACCCTGTGGTGCAAAGTTGAGCGGCAGCCTCATTTGTTTCATTTTGTTAAACGATAACGCACATTCTCACAGCAAAACTAAACGAGTTTGCCCCTCCGGCCCCGGATCCGGCCAACAAAAAACGGGCGACCAAGGCCGCCCGTCTCCTGTTTGCCACATGCCGGTCAGCGCTGGCTGGCCAGGGGGCCGCTGCCCGCTTTCTTCTCATTGCCACCGAGCTTGCGGGCCTGCCGCTTCTCGAAGCGGGAGATCCACCAGTAGGCCAGCGCCGAGAAGACCGCGGTCATGAAGACGTTGATGAAGAAGGCGCGCACCAGATCCACCCCGGCCGGGAAGGCGGAGGCGCTCATGCTCACCACGAAGATGGCGATCAGCACCGACACCACCCCCATCCCGAAGGTGCGCGATCCCATGCGAAACTCGCGCGGGGTGTCGTCATGTTTCCAGCGGAACACGAAGTAGGCCACCATGATGAAGATCGGCGGCAACATGGCAGTCCCGGCGGTGAGATTGATGGCGGTGTTCATCATCTGCTGCACGGATTCCGAGCCGAAGCCGTTGACCACCAGCATCGCGAACACGAAGACAAACTGCCACCAGGCGGCGCGCACCGGCACCCCGTGCTCGTTGAGCTGGGTGGTCTTCTCGCCGTAAACCCCCTGCGGGATCTCGGAGAAGTGGATCTTCACCGGCGCCGAGGTCCACATCATCATGGAGCCGAACATGGCGATGAACAGCACCACGCCGACAAAGCGGCCCACCAGCGCCTCGGAGAGACCGAAGTACTGCGCCATGCCGGTGAAGATCTCCACCATGCCGCCGGCATAGGTGAGGCTCTCGCGCGGTACGAACACGTTCACCAACAGGGAACCGACCGCATACATGGCACCGATGACGATACCCGCACTGATGATCACCTTGATGAAGGACTTCTGGCCCCCCTTCACGTCATTGAGGTAGGCCGCCGCTGTCTCGGCACCGCCCGCCGCCTGGAAGATCCAGCACATGATGCCGAGGGTCGCCCAGTTGACGGTGGGAGTCATCGCCTCCAGCGTGATGGGCTGGGCCGGCACATGATCGCCACCGAGGGCCATCAGGGCACCCAGCACATAGATGGCGAACAGGGCAAACACCCCGTAGGCCACGATCTCCGCAATCTTGCCGAGCCAGCTCGCCCCCTTGGTGGAGATATGGGTCGCCGCCGCAAACAGCACGATGGAGATGACCGAGGTGACCATGGGCGAGAAGCTGTACTCATAGCCCAGCATGGCGTAGGAGGCGTAGGCGATGACGTTGGGCAGCAGGGAGACGAACCAGAACAGGTTCACGAACCAGTAGAGAAACGAGCCCAGATAGGCCATCCGGGTGCCGAGCGGTTTTTTCAGCCAGTCGTACATCCCCGACTCGGAGTTTTTGTTGGCCGAGACGAACTCGGCGATGATGAAGACAAACGGGATGAAGTAGACGATGGTCGCCAGCAGGAAGATGGGGGCGGAGCTGAGCCCCAGCTCGATGTTGTTGTTGACGATGTTGCGCACGTTGAACACGGCGGCAAAGGTCATCGACAACAGGGCAAACTTGCCTATGGTGCCGCGTACGGATTCAGACATGGTGTCCTCCAATGGACTCGCGCTCCCTGCGGGGAGCGCTGTGACTCAGTGATGTGTTCGGCAAGGGTCTGTCGGCCCCGCGCGTTACTCTCTTGTTATGATCGGCCCGCGTGGACGACCTCGTTGGTGAACCGGTGCCGTCTCCCGCACCGGCTCGCAATACCCGTCAGACGATGGGGGTGCCCGGCGCCATCGGCACCCGCGGTTGCAACAGCACGCTCTGGCTCTCGTCCGGGGTCTCGGCGCACAGCAACATGCACTCGGAACGCTCGCCGCGCATCCTGGTGGGTTTCAAGTTGGTCAGTACCACCACCTCGCTGCCCATCAGCTCCTCTTCGCTGTAGTAAGGCACCAGACTGGTGACGGTCTGCAGCGGCCGCTCGCCACCCACGTCGATCTGGACGATGTAGAGTTTGTCGGCCCCGGGGTGACGCACCACCTCCAGCACCTTGCCCACCTTCATCTCGACCCTTTTGAATTCGGCAAACTCGATCGTCTCGCTCATGCTCTTTTCCTTTTCTGGTTCAACGGTTTGCGGGTGGCCAACGGCCACCCGGTTTGATGGGGTCATGACGGCTGGATGACGACCTGCGCCGCTGGCTCGGCCTCTTTCGCGCGCGCTTCGGCGCTGAGGGAGGCCTCGTATCGGTTGTATTTCCACCAGGCGAAGCCGAGGAAGATCACGATCCCGCCGACGTTGTAGAAGACGATGGTCATGATGTCGGCGCCGGTCGGGAAGGTGGAGGCGAGGAAACCCACCGAGAAGAGGACGATCAGCACCGATACCACGGCGATGCCGGTGGAGCGCGAGCCCATCTTGAAATCCCTCGGCAGGTGGTCGAGCTTCAGGCGCAGATTGAGGTAGGCCAGCATGATGAACAGCGGCGGCAGCATGGAAGCGGCAGCGGTCATGTTGATGACGGTGTTCATCAGATCCTGAGCGGTGTTGGAGCCCAGAGTCGGGATCACCATCAGCGGCAGCACGATGAGGTACTGGATCCAGGCTGCGCGGGCGGGCACGCCGTTCTCGTTCAGCTCGACCGTCTTCTTGCCGAAGATGCCGGCCGGGATTTCGGAGAAGAAGATCTTCACCGGGGTCGCCGTCCACATCAGCAGGGAGCCGAACATGGCGGTGAAGGAGACCAGACCGACGAAGCGGTTCATCAGGATCTCTGGCAAGCCGAAGTAGGCAGCCAGCCCCTCGAACACCTGCACCGAGCCGCCAGTGTATTTCAGGGTGTCGCTGTGGACGAACACGTTGATCAGCAGCGAGGCGATGGAGTAGAGCACCCCGATAAAGATCCCGGCGACGATGATCACCTTCACGAAGGATTTGGAGCCCCCTTTCACGTCATTGACGTAGACAGCCACCGACTCGGCGCCACCGGCCGCCATAAAGATCCAGGTCGTAATACCCAGGAAGGCCCAGCTGAAATCGGGGATCATGGCCTCTACCGTGATGGGGTCAGCCGGTTGCACGCCGCCCACCAGTGCCGCACCCGCCAGCAGAATGTAGGAGAGGGTCAGCAGCAGCATCAGGGACGAGGTCACCGAGGTGATGGGGCCGAGCATCTTGGCGCCGTTGGTGGAGACGTAGGTGGCAAAGGCAAACAGCACCATGCTCAATGCCGTGGTCGCCACCGGAGTGAGAATGTACTCGTAGCCGAGAAAGGCATAGGAGGCGTAGGCGATGACCCGCGGCAGCAGCGAGGTAAAGAAGAAGAGGTTCACGAACCAGTAGGTGTAGGCGGAGATGAAGGCCCAGCGACCGCCGAGGGAGCTCTTCACCCAGGCATACACCCCCGCTTCGGAGTTTTTGTTCAGTGACACGAACTCCGCAATGATGAGGCAAAACGGAATGAAGTAGAAAATGGTGGCCAGAAAGAACATCGGGGCCGAGGCCAGACCGATCTCGATGTTGTTGTTGATGACGTTGTTGAAGCTGAATACCGCCGCGAAGGTGAGCGACAGCAGACCAAACTTGCCTATCGTATTGCGTTTGGAATCAGACATGGTGCATCTCCAGACCTGTAGTTATCTCGCGAAGGGGCGGGGCATGATGTGTAGGGTGAGCCCCGCCCTTCCGGCTTTGTCAGTGCAGAACCGGCGGCTTGTTATTTGTTTTTGAAGTAGCCGCCTTCGACGGTGACCTTGATGATCAGCTTGCGCACCGGTGCATCACCAACAAACCGGTAAGCCTCGTCGTTCTCGAAGATCACCACCTGCCCGTTGCCGACTTTCTGGCGCTCACGCACCTCACCGGCCAGCCACTCGCGGTCTGTGGTGTCGTCATAGCCCTGCTCGACCCGCAGATCCGACTTGGCAGCACACTCCACCGTCTCTGCCCCTTCCAGGTAGTAGTGAACGTCGAAGTAGCGGCGCTGCCCCTCGAACAGGGAGGTGGCCGGGCTGACCCCCTCCTGCAAGCGGTAGGTGAGGGAGTCACCGATGGAGTGGCAGATGCCTGGCTTGAGGTTGGCCAGGTTGTTGATGGCCTCCACGCAGCGGCCCCACTTCTTGCCCTCCCGGTAGATGTTTTTGAACAGGGTCAGGTTGTCCAGGGTGATCATGCGAGGTTCCTCCCGCCGTTGATGGTGAGATCGAGCCCGGCCAGCGCAGCCGGATTGAGGTTGCCACGGGCGATGGGCAGCAGGGTCAGGCCGAAGCTGAATGGCTCGAAGCGCACCCGCCAGGAGTCCAGCACCTCGGAGCCCCAGGAGTTGGAGCCGAGCCCCAGTACCTTGTGATCCAGGTTGAGAGTGAGATAGCCACTCGGTTCCAGCTCGTTGATGTGCTGCGCCGCGTGGATATGCTCCCAGCTGTAGGGCCAGATGCTCAGGTTGATGGGGGCATCGGGCCGCACGTAGAGACCGGCGCCGTGGCGGTTGGTCAGGGTCGCCCAGCGCACCTGCTGGCGGTTGCCGTTGTCCTGTGGGAAGGGGTAGTGCTCCCACATCTCGCCGACTGTGCTGTTGAAGCTGTCGATCCAGTTGCTCTGGCGGCTGTCCTGATAGTTTTCGCCCGGCCCCATGCCGTAGTAGTGCACCCGGTCGAGATCCTGACGAATACCCAGCTCGAAGCCGATCTTGGGGATGATGTCGTCATAACCGCCGTAGGGCTGACCGGACAGCGCTACATGCAGCTGACCGTTCGGGCTCAGGGTGTAGACGTAGCGGCAGCGCATGCCGAAGTCGAACACCGGCGGCGCGATCAGGCTCTCGACCGTCACCTCGACCGCCTCGCCCAGCTGGCGCCAGCTTAAGGTGCGGAAGTGCTCCTGCATGATCTGCAGGTGGTTCGGGTGCCACAGGCTCTCGTACTCCTGCTTGTGGTTGTCGATCATCGGCTTGAAGAAGGTGAGGCGTGGGGCTCGCTCGATGAGCTCGATACCATCCTGCTGCCAGCTCACCAGCTTGCCGTCGAGGCGTGAGAAGCGCAGGGCGAAGCCGCTGCCGCTCAAGGTCAGCGCGAGCCGCTCGTCGGCAATCTGCAATGCCGTAGCATTGGGATTGGCAAAGGGCTGCAACTGACGAGTCGACTCTTTCAGCTGGAACTGGTACTGACCCAGCTCATGCTCCGCCGCGCTGTAGCGGGTAGCGGTGGCCTTGATGACCCGCAGCTGGACGAAGGTTTCCCGCCCGTCGAGGGATGGCAGTTCGAGCTGCAACTCTGTGGTGGCACCGGGGGCCACCCCTTCCAGCCGGATTTGCTGGCTGGCCAGCAGCTCTCCTTCCGCCTTCACCTCGATCAACAGGCGGATATCGTCGAGAGTGGAGAACCAGTAGCGGTTTTCCACCGCCAGCTTGCCGCTCGCCAAATCCAGCGCGCGCACCTTGACCGGGCAGATCACCTGCTTGTATTCCCGCAGGCCCGGCCCCGGGGTCTGATCCGGATAGATGAGGCCATCCATGCAGAAGTTGTAGTTGTTGGGGTAGTCGCCGTAGTCGCCGCCGTATTTGTAAACGGGGCGGCCCTGCTCGTCCTGATCCAGAATGCCGTGATCGCACCACTCCCAGATGTAGTGGCCCTGAATGTGGGGATGACGGTCGAACACCTGCTGGTATTCGCTCAGGCCACCCGGGCCGTTGCCCATGGCATGGGCGTATTCGCAGAGGATGCGCGGCTTCGCCATCGGGAACTCGCCGAAGCAGTTCATCTGGGAGACGCGGGAATACATGGTACTCACCACATCTACCACCTCGGCATCGCGATCCTCTTCGTAGTGCACCAGCCGGGTCGGGTCGATCCCCTTGCAGCGCTGGTACATGGCTCTGATGTTGCAGCCGTAGCCGGACTCGTTGCCGAGCGACCAGATGATGATTGAGGGGTGGTTCTTCTGGGCGTGCACGTGGCGCTCGATGCGATCCACGAACACCGGCTCCCAGAAGGGATCGTCAGTGATGCGGCTGAGATCGCCGACGTTGGCAAAACCGTGGGTCTCCACGTCGGTCTCTGCCATCACGAACAGGCCGTACTGGTCGCACAGCTCGTAGAAACGCGGGTCGTTCGGGTAGTGAGCGGTGCGCACCGAGTTGAGGTTGTGCTGCTTCATCAGCACGATATCGCGCTCCACCCGATCCATGCCGACCGCACGGCTCTTGAGGTGGTCGTTGTCGTGGCGGTTCACCCCGTGCAGCTTGAGGTAGTGGCCGTTGACGTAGAAGAGGCCATCCTTGACGGTGATTTCACGCACCCCGACCCGCTGCGGGATCACTTCCAGCAGCTCGCCCTGACCGTTGTAGAGGGAGAGTTGCAGCTGGTAGAGGTAAGGGTCTTCGGCACTCCACAGATGGGGGTTGGCCAGATCCAGCGTGAAACGGCAATCACACTTGCCGTCGATGGCGAGATGGTCGAGCGAGCCGCTGGCGATCTCGCTGCCCTGATCCAGCAGCGACCAGACCAGACGGTGATCACGGGCTGGCGCACCAAGATTTTCCAGCTGGATATCGCAGCTCAGGGTGGCGCTCTGGCCGGCAATCTGATTGCCATCGGCCAGCGCGGTGCGGATAAAGAAGTCCTGCACATGGGCGGCCGGTTTGCCCACCAGGTAGACGTCGCGGAAAATCCCCGCCATCCACCACATGTCCTGATCTTCGATATAGGTGGAGTCGGCCCACTGCATCACCCGCACTGACAGCAGGTTTTCGCCAACCTTGGCGTAGGCGCTGATATCGAACTCGGCGGTGAGGCGGCTCCCCTTGCTGAAGCCGACATAGTGGCCGTTTACATAGACCTCGAAGTAGGTCTCCACCCCGTCAAACTTGATGATCACCTGCTCGCCGTCCCAGGCCGGGCTCAGCGTGAAGCTGCGCTGATAGGCGCCGGTGGGGTTGTTGGTCGGCACGAAGGGCACATCGATGGGGAAAGGAAAACCTTCGTCGGTGTACTGCAGATTGCCATGCCCTTCCATCTGCCACATGTTGGGCACGGTGATCTGGCCCCACTCGTTCATGGGGCTGTGATAGAAGGCCTCCGGCACCTGCAGAGGATGGTCGAAGTAGTGGAACTGCCACTGGCCGCTCAGGCTCAGAAAACGGCGGCTCAGCTCGCGCTGCATGGTGGCCGCCAGCCCGTGATCGGCATAAGAGAAGAAGTAGGCGCGCGGAGCCAGCCTGTTTTCACCAATGAATTGGACGTTTTCCCAGTTATTCACATGTCCTCCCGGAACAAGGCAACGTTAACTGGGTAAACTCTAGATAAATATTTACTAAATATCAGTTTTGAATAGGTAAAGTTTTAACCTGATCACAGTGAGCGGATGGTTTTGTGAGCGAGATCAGAAGCGGGAGACAAAGGAGGGCAAGGTATAGATGAGTGGCATGGATGTTGATGATAGCTGGCTGAATAGCAGTAAAATCAACTATAAAACAATGTGATGTGACGTCATTGGATGATATGGCAAAGCAGTGTACTTGGGAGGAGTGTCGCACCACCGCAAGATGGTGCGACTAAAATGCAGGGTATTTTACTAAAATCAGCGCGTGGTGCCACGCAGGGTCAACTTGCTCGGTACCAGCACCCGGAGTGGAATATCACGCTCGTCACGCAGCCGTTCGACCAGCAAATTGACCCCCTGGGAGCCCATCAACTCGGAGTGGATCCGCACCGTTGAGAGCGGCGGGAAGGTGAACTTGGCAGTCGGAATATCGTTGACGCTGATAAGCTCGATCTGCTGGGGAATCGCCAGTCCCTTCTCGTGGATGGCACGCAGCACACCGATGGCGATGGAGTCGGAGGCGACAAACAGCGCCCTGGGCCAGTCACCGGCCAGCATCTCCTTCGCCAGCTTGTAGCCGGAAGCGCTGGAGAAGTCTCCGCGATAGAGGTCGCTCTCCTGTACCACGCCAAGCCGCTGGCCATAATCCCGGAAAGCCAGTTCCCGCAGATCCGGGCCATCATCCTGGCCACCGATATAGCCGATGCGCTGATGGCCCTCGGCGATGAAGAAGTCCACTACCTGCTGGCTGATGAGTGCCAAATCAACGTCAATCGAGTCAAAATCCCCCTGAGAGCGGCAATCCACGAACACCAGCTGGGCAGACAGGCCGCGCAGCACGGCCAGCCGTTCTTCCGGCAGATGGCCGATGACCAGGATGCCATCGACGGCAGAGAGCTCACGCCCCTCGGCACCGTTGTAGCAGTGGGCCAGCTCGATGTTGAGGCGGGTGCACTGGGTCTCGATGCCGTAGCGGATGGCGAGGTAATAGGGATCGTTGACCTCGGTGCTCTGGGGATAGGCGTAGACAGCCAGGAGCTGCAGCTTGCTCTTGTGCACCCCTTTGCGGGCGCTGCTGGTCTTGTACTCCAGCCGCTCGGCAATCTCGAAGATCTTCTGCCTGGTCTCGTCCTTGACGCTCAGGTTGGGATCCTCGTTCAGCACACGGGATACGGTAGCAAGCGATACCCCCGCCTCCTGTGCAATTTCCTTCAACGTAGCCATCAATACCTCGCAGGCAGCATCACGTGTTCATCGGGCAACGGCTAAAGAGTAACGAGCAATCCCTTGATAGCCCAGCATTTTTACTGAAATAGAAGCAGGGAATTGCGGCGGGAGGACAGAAATGCAAAAAGGCCTCCCGCATGGGAGGCCTCTTCTGAATAGGTGCCTGACAGTGTCCTACTCTCGCATGGCGAATGCCACACTACCATCGGCGCTACCGCGTTTCACTTCTGAGTTCGGCATGGGATCAGGTGGTTCCACGGCGCTATTGCCGTCAGGCAAAAGCTGTACTGCTTGAAAATGGTGCTGATACCCAGAATCGAACTGGGGACCTCATCCTTACCAAGGATGCGCTCTACCGACTGAGCCATATCAGCACACTAACCGGTAAAGACCACGCTCAATGCGTAATCTAAAATTGGGTGCCTGGCAGTGTCCTACTCTCGCATGGCGAATGCCACACTACCATCGGCGCTACAGCGTTTCACTTCTGAGTTCGGCATGGGGTCAGGTGGTTCCACTGCGCTATTGCCGCCAGGCAAATTCTTCAATCTCGGAAAGCTGACGTGAATAACGACTTTGCTAGCTGCTTGTCATTATCACTGAATTTGAGTAGTTCGTTCTATTTGCTACAAGCCTTAGAACACTTCTTGGGTGTTGTATGGTTAAGCCTCACGGGTAATTAGTATGGGTTAGCTCAACGTATCGCTACGCTTACACACCCCACCTATCAACGTTGTGGTCTCCAACGGCCCTTTAGGACCCTCAAGGGGTCAGGGATGACTCATCTCAGGGCTCGCTTCCCGCTTAGATGCTTTCAGCGGTTATCGATTCCGAACTTAGCTACCGGGCAGTGCCACTGGCGTGACAACCCGAACACCAGAGGTTCGTTCACTCCGGTCCTCTCGTACTAGGAGCAACTCCCTTCAATCATCCAACGCCCACGGCAGATAGGGACCGAACTGTCTCACGACGTTCTGAACCCAGCTCGCGTACCACTTTAAATGGCGAACAGCCATACCCTTGGGACCGACTTCAGCCCCAGGATGTGATGAGCCGACATCGAGGTGCCAAACACCGCCGTCGATATGAACTCTTGGGCGGTATCAGCCTGTTATCCCCGGAGTACCTTTTATCCGTTGAGCGATGGCCCTTCCATTCAGAACCACCGGATCACTATGACCTACTTTCGTACCTGCTCGACCTGTCCGTCTCGCAGTTAAGCTGGCTTATGCCATTGCACTAACCTCCTGATGTCCGACCAGGATTAGCCAACCTTCGTGCTCCTCCGTTACTCTTTGGGAGGAGACCGCCCCAGTCAAACTACCCACCAGGCACTGTCCGCGAGCCCGATTCAGGGCCCTGCGTTAGAACATCAAACATACAAGGGTGGTATTTCAAGGACGGCTCCAGCGCAACTGGCGTCACGCCTTCAAAGCCTCCCACCTATCCTACACATGTAGGTTCAATGTTCAGTGCCAAGCTGTAGTAAAGGTTCACGGGGTCTTTCCGTCTAGCCGCGGGTACACCGCATCTTCACGGCGAATTCGATTTCACTGAGTCTCGGGTGGAGACAGCATGGCCATGGTTACACCATTCGTGCAGGTCGGAACTTACCCGACAAGGAATTTCGCTACCTTAGGACCGTTATAGTTACGGCCGCCGTTTACCGGGGCTTCGATCAAGAGCTTCGCTTGCGCTAACCCCATCAATTAACCTTCCGGCACCGGGCAGGTGTCACACCCTATACGTCCACTTTCGTGTTTGCAGAGTGC
>NZ_CP077201.1:1622500-1665000 GCF_019046925.1 Aeromonas sp. FDAARGOS 1402 | reverse complement strand
GTTGTCACCAGTACCCGCTTCCACGACCAGCGGCACATCCAGTTCGGCCGCACCCGACATCTTCTCTTTGATGAGGGCGATGTACTCTTCCAGCTTCTCTTCGCGGATCTCGAACACCAGTTCATCGTGCACCTGCATCAACATGCGGATCGACTGGTCTTCAATGCCCCGGATCCAGCCATCCACGTTGATCATGGCCCGCTTGATGATGTCGGCAGCCGTACCCTGCATGGGGGCGTTGATGGCGGCCCGTTCGGCCGCCTTGCGCAGGCCCGCGTTGCGAGACTTGATATCCGGCAGATAGAGGCGACGGCCAAACAGAGTCTCCACATAGCCCTGGGCGTCCGCCTGCTGGCGGGTACGCTCCATGTACTCCAGCACACCCGGGTAGCGCTCGAAGTAGAGATCCATGTACTTCTGCGCTTCGGCGCGACCGATCCCCAGCTGCTTGGCCAGACCGAAGGCACTCATGCCATAGATGAGACCAAAGTTGATCGCCTTGGCGCTGCGACGCATGTCGCTGGTCACCGCATCGAGCGCGACGCCGAATACCTCGGCGGCGGTCGCCTTGTGGATGTCCTTGCCCTCGGCAAAGGCGGTCAGCAGCCCCTTGTCACCGGAGAGGTGGGCCATGATGCGCAGCTCGATCTGGGAGTAATCCGCCGCCACCAGCTTGTAACCGGCGCACGGAATGAAGGCCTGCCGAATGCGGCGCCCCTGTTCGTTGCGCACCGGAATGTTCTGCAGGTTGGGGTCGGTGGACGACAGTCGACCGGTCGCCGCCACCGCCTGGTGATAGGAGGTGTGCACCCGCCCGGTCTGCGGCTTGATCATCAGCGGCAGCTTGTCGGTGTAGGTGGACTTGAGCTTGGCCAGCCCACGGTGCTCCATCAGCAGACGCGGCAGATCATAGGTCTCCGCCAGCTCGGCAAGCACCTCTTCCGCAGTGGATGGCGCTCCCTTGGGGGTCTTTTTGATGATCGGCAGCCCCAGCTTGGTGAAGAGGATTTCCCCAAGCTGCTTGGGCGAGGAGAGGTTGAACTCCTGCCCGGCCAGCTCGTGAGCCTGTTTCTCCAGCTCTGCCAGACGCACTTCGATCTCCTGGCTCTGCTGGTGCAGCAACTTGGGCTCGATGGTGGTACCGAGTCGCTCCATCCGTGCCAGCACCGGCAGCAGCGGCAGTTCGATCTCGCTGAACACCTTGGCAAGGCCCGGCTCGGCAGAGAGCTTGCCCCACAGCGTCTGATGCAGACGCAGGGTGATGTCGGCATCTTCCGCCGCATAAGGGGCCGCCTGCTCCAGCTCGATCTGATTGAAGGTGAGCTGCTTGACCCCCTTGCCGGCGATCTCTTCGAACGAGATGGTTTCGGCATTCAGATATCTGCGAGCCAGGGAATCCATGTCGTGGCGGCTGGCGGTGGAGTTGAGCACATAGGATTCGAGCATGGTGTCGTAGGCGATGCCCTGCAGCTCGATACCATGATTGAGCAGCACGTTGCGATCGTACTTGAGGTTCTGCCCCACCTTGAGACGGGTCGGATCTTCCAGCAGCGGTTTGAGCTTGCCCAGCACCACGGCCTCGGTCAGCTGTACCGGCGCCCCCAGATAGTCGTGGCCGAAGGGCACGTAGGCCGCCTTGCCCGGCTCGATGGCAAAGGAGACGCCCACGACGCGCGCTTCCATATAGTCGAGACTGGTGGTCTCGGTGTCGAAGGCAAACAGCGGCGCCGCCTGCAACCGTGCCAGCCACTCATCGAATTCGGCCTCATCCAGGATGCAGCGATAGTCGGTTTTGATGGCGACTGCCGGGGCGGCACCTTCATCATCACCCTCGGCGTCACTCTCCTCAGCGCCGCCGGACTCCAACTCTTTGATCAGGTTGCGCAGCTCATACTCGCGATAGACCGCCAGTAGAGCCTCTTTATCGATGGGGCCAAGCTGCAGCTCTTCCAGACTCTGCTCCAGCACCACGTCGGTCTTGATGGTGGCAAGCACATAGGAAAGGCGCACCTGCTCTTCCTGCTCGCGGAACTTGTCGGCAAACGCCTTGGAGCCACGGAAGCCGAGCGCAGCCACCTTGTCGAGGTTGGCGGCGATCTCGTCGATGCTGCCTATCCCCTGCAACAGAGCCAGTGCGGTCTTCTCGCCGACACCTGTCATGCCGGGAATGTTGTCCACCTTGTCCCCCATCAGCGCCAGGTAATCGATGATGAGCTCGGGCGGTACGCCGAACTTCTCGATCACCCCTTCCCGATCGGTCTTCACATCCTTCATGGTGTCGATCAGGGTGACATGGTCGGAGACCAGCTGCGCCATGTCCTTGTCGCCGGTGCTGATGAGCACAGGCAGCTGTTTCTCGGTCGCCTGACGGGCCAGGGTGCCGATCACGTCGTCAGCCTCCACCCCTTCGACCATCAGGAAGGGGAAACCCATTGCCTTGATCATCTGGTGGATAGGGGCGACCTGGCTGCGCAGATCGTCCGGCATGCTGGCGCGTGTTGCCTTGTATTCGGGATAGATGTCGTCACGGAAGGTCTTGCCCTTGGCGTCGAACACCACGGCCACGTGGCAGTCGGGGTACTGCTTGCGAAGGCTGCGCATCATGTTGGCCATGACACGGACGGCGCCGCTAGGCAAGCCGGTCGAGGTGCGCAGATCGGCCTGCTGCGAGGCAAAGAAGGCGCGGTAAAGATATGAAGAGCCGTCGACCAGAATAAGAGGATTGCTAGAGGCCATGAAAATCGTCCTGCCAAGAATAAACAGTCGCTAGGATGCCACAGGGCCCGCACCACACCAAGGGGACTCCCACCATCACCCCGGCGCACCGGTGGGGCACATTGCTGTGGATAACTCTGTGCTCAAAAATGGCACCATTGCATCACGGCCGTGACAAAGCTGTGGATTAAAACAAAAAATATCTTTTAAAACATTACGTTGAGATCATGAAAACTCAACATGACGCATGCATCATGATCTCGATCAATGTGGAAAAAAATTCAAGGGGGGTACTGAGGCAGGATCCAAAACGAAACAATCCTAGCACAGGGAGATGACTTGACCAGCGGAGGTCGAACGATAACCATACAAAAGTACAACAATCTACCCTGGCTCACATTTTCAACAACGAGGAGCCTGTCATGATAAAAGTGGCCGTGATCTTGAGTGGTTGTGGCGTGTTTGACGGCGCCGAAATCCACGAGGCCGTCATCAGCCTGCTGGCGCTGGCCCGTCAGGGAGCATCCGTTCAATGCTTCGCCCCCAATGTCCCTCAGCTTCATGTCATCAATCACCTGACCGGCGAGGTCAGCGAGGGAGAGAGCCGCAACGTGCTGGTCGAGGCGGCCCGCATCTGCCGCGGCCAGATCAGGGATGTGGCTGAACTGGATGCAGCCGACTTCGACGCCCTGCTGGTGCCGGGCGGCTTCGGCGCCGCCAAGAACCTGTGTGACTTCGCCATCAAGGGCGCAGAGTGCCGCATCCAGCCGGATGTGCTGAAGGCCTGCCAGAGCTTTGCCAGAGCCGGCAAACCGGCCGCCTACATCTGCATCGCACCGGCCATGATCCCGCTCATCTATGGGGCAGGCACCCTGGCCACCATTGGCAACGACGAGGACGCTGCCAACGCCATCGAAACCATGGGTGGCAGTCATCTCGACTGCCCGGTGAGCGAATTCGTGGTGGATCAGGAGCGCAAGGTCATCTCCACCCCTGCCTACATGCTGGCCAACAATATTGTGGAAGCGGCGGACGGCATCGAGAAGACCGTCAAACAGCTGCTGGCACTCTGATTGCCCGGCAGACCAAAACAAGCGGGCCGCTCAAGGAGCGGCCCGCTTTCATTCCGGTCAGTCTAGACGGGATCAGATGGCATCGCCCATCTGGTCCATCTTGCCCAGCAGGGCACGCAGACGCTCTTGCCAGGCAACGTGCTCGTTGCGCAGTTGGTGGTTTTCGTCTTGCAGCTTGCTGTTCTGCTCTTTCAGCTCGTCCAGCTCCATCTTCAGCAAGGAGATGTTGTCGACGGCGGATTGTACTTTGGATTCGAGTTGCTCAAGGACTTCTAGTGACATATGCATACCTGTATGTTCAATTGCGATGCCCCACAGAGGGCGATTCAAGCGCGTGGAGCCAGCATACCCTGATGCGCTCGGCACAAACAAGCCAGCACGTTGCAAAATGCGCCCTGCGGCCCGGTATTGCTTAAATATGCGTCGGTTTTTCTCGCAGGCAGCAGGAACCTCGATCCCGGGCGTCCGCCGTGGCACAACCCGCCCTCCTGCCGATGCCGCCATCAGCCATGCAAGGCGATGAAGCCCCCCATCATCAGACAGGCCACGGCGTACATCAGCAGGCCGTAGAGCAGGTTCCAGCGCAGCAGCAGCCCGGCGCTCAGGTTGTAGCGGGACGCCAGCGCCAGATTGGAGCCGGAAAGCGGGCTCGTCCCGGTCGCCAGCCCCCACCCCATGAGGAAGCACATGCCAAGCAGGCTGGGATCCGGTGCCAGCGGCCAGAGCAGCGGCGCCACCCCCGAGATGCTGATGAGAGGATGCACGCCCACTATGGCCACCAGGAAGATCAGCAGCAGGGTCAGGCAGGCTTCCAGCCAGCCGAAGTGGTTGAACAGCGGCAGGCCGTGGCCACTGCCAAAGTCCAGTACTGACAGCGCGCTGTTGATGCCAGCCGCCAGCAGGCCGGCCCCCAGAAACAGCACCAGCTGGCCACCGATGGCCGGGAAGCGCTCCACCACCTGGCGCTTGAGAGCAGCCCCTCGCCCCGCTTGCGGCATGAACAGCAAGGCCAGCAAGGGCGCCACCAGGGCGATCACCGCCAGAATGCTGAGTCCGGGCCAGAAACGGTGGATCACCAGCACCAGCAGTGCCAGGGTCACCGGTAGCCCCAGGGTCTGGAGCCGCAGCGGATAACCTTCAAAGGTCTCCACACCGAGTCGCTCTACCTGCCAGGCTGTCAGCCCCATGGCCAGCAAGGCCGCCAGTATGCCAAAAGGCAGTATGCTGCCCAGTTGCAGACCCGGTGCATAGGTGAGGGCCACCGCCATGGCGACGAAGAAGGGGGACCAAAACGCAGCCGCACAGAAAATCCGGCTCAGCACCATGACCTGACGCCGCTCCAGCGTCCCGTTGCGCTCCAGCCGATCGCCGATGATGAAGAGCACCGAAAGATTGATGACGGCCCCCAGCAGATTGAGGCTGGCCATGGTGCTCCACAGCCCCTTGCGACCGGACCAGGAGGCGGTGCCGGTCAAGAGGCCGGAGGTAGCCAGATTGAGGGTGCTCACTGCGGCAAACATGGTCAGCATGTTGATGTTCGGCAAGAGCCAGTCACCTGGGCTGAGGCTGGCCCCTCGCCACCAGGAAAAGAGCAGCAGCAGGAGCGCCGCGCCGTAGAGGGCCAGCGCCTGGCGCCGTGCGGCCCCCACCAGCCAGGGCCAGGTGAGCAGGGAGGCGGCCCAGGCCGCGATGGCGGCGGGCCAGGGGGAGAAGTCCAGATAAAGGTGCAGCAGGTTGAGCAGCCACATCCCCAGGATCAGAAAGCCTGACCAGCGCTTGACCATACAACGGCCTCGGTCAGGGGATCAGAGGCACTGATCCATGTCCAGGGAAGGTTTGTCGCACTCGGGGCGGCCCACAATCCTGGCAGGCACGCCAGCGACCGTGGTGTGAGGCGGCACCGGGTTGATCACCACGCTGCCGGCACCGATCTTGGCGCCGACGCCCACCTCGATGTTGCCGAGCACCTTGGCCCCCGCCCCTATCATCACCCCTTCCCGGATTTTGGGGTGACGATCGCCACTCTCCTTGCCGGTCCCCCCCAGAGTCACACTCTGAAGGATGGAGACGTCGTTCTCGATGACGGCGGTTTCGCCGACCACGATACCGGTGGCATGGTCAAACATGATGCCCTTGCCGATGCGGGCGGCCGGGTGTACATCCACGCCGAACACCACGGAGATCTGGTTTTGCAGATAGAGCGCCAGGGCACGGCGTCCCTGACGCCACAACCAGTTGGCCACCCGATACCCCTGAAGAGCATGGAATCCCTTGAGGTAGAGCAGCGGGGTGGAGAAGAGGTCGACCGCCGGGTCGCGATCCTGCACCGCGCAGATGTCGGCGGCCACTGCGGCCAGCAGCTCGGGCTCGCTGCGCAGGGCCAGCTCGATCACTTCCCGCAAGGCGATGGCAGGCATGGTGGTGCTGTCGAGCTTGTTGGCGAGCTGGAAGCTCAGCGCCGAGCGCAAATCCCGGTGATTGAGAATGGTGGAATGAAAGAAGCTGGCCAGCATGGGCTCCTGGGCCGCCATGCTCTGCGCTTCCTGCTGAATTTTTTGCCAGGTTCTGGCAACCAGATCATCCATGTTGCAGCCTACTGTTGTTCAGGGTGAGTGCTTTGTCGTTCTTTTGTCAGCACCGAGATGGGGTCCATGTGAATGATCACATCCATCCGCTCGAAGGCCTGGCGGACGGCCAGTTCAGCCTCGTCGGCTATCTGATGGGCCCTGACCAGAGGCAGTTGATCATCGAGTTCCAGATGCAACTGCACGAAACGGGTCGGCCCGGATTGGCGGGTACGCAGGTCATGTACGCCATGCACCCCCTCTACGGCGCAGCAGAGGGCCATTATTCTCGCTTGTTCCTCCTCTGGCAACTGACGATCGAGCAGGGCCTGCACCGATTCGTAGCCGATATGGACAGCCCCCCACACCAGGAACAGACCGATCAGAATGGCAAACAGGCCGTCGGCCCAGTACCACCCCTGCCCCGCCAGCACCAGTGCCACCAGCACGCCGCCATTGAGCAGCAGGTCGGAACGGTAGTGCAGCATGTCGGCCTTGATGGCCACACTGTTGGTCTTGCGGATGACAAAGCTCTGGAAGCTAACCAGCAACAGGGTCAGCACGATGGAGCCGACGCTGACCCAGATCCCCGCCTCCAGGCGCACCACGGGCACCTGATTCAGCATCGACGAGATGCCGTGCATCACCAGCAGCAGGGCGGACCCCGAGATGAAGGCCGACTGCACCAGACCCGCCAGGGACTCCGCCTTGCCGTGGCCGAAGCGATGCTCTTCGTCGGCAGGGGCCAGCGCATAACGGATGGCCAGCAGATTGATGAGAGAGGCGCTGATGTCCATGAAGGAATCGGTCAGGGATGCCAGCAGGCTGGATGAATCCGTCATCAGCCAGGCGATCAGTTTGCCCAGAATGAGCAGGGTGGCGGTGGTCACAGCGGCCATGCTGGCCAGGGTGACCCAGCGGGAATAGTGTTGGTGGCTCAAAACCGGCTTTCCTCCGACGCGTAAAAACTTATTATACCCTGACCCGGACGTCAGTTTGGCGTGCAAAATCAACAGAGTGACTCCCAGATGAACAAAATACTCCTGGTCGACGACGATCTCGAACTGACCCAGCTGCTCACCGAAATCCTGACCCTGGAGGGGTTTGAGGTCACCGTCGCCGAGGATGGGGAAGAGGGATTGCAGCGACTGGCAGAACAGGCATTCGACCTGGTGCTGCTGGACGTCATGATGCCCAGACTCAACGGTTTCGCGATGCTGACCCGGCTGCGCAAGACCCACGACACCCCGGTGTTGATGCTGACCGCCCGTGGCGACAGCCAGGATCGGGTCAACGGGCTGGAGGCCGGTGCCGACGACTATCTCGCCAAGCCGTTCGACGACAGGGAACTGCTGGCCCGGGTGCGCGCCATCCTGCGTCGAACCCAGAGCCAGGCTCCCCAGCGCGGCGGCAGCTCGGAAGAGGTGCGCTTCATGGATCTGGTGCTGCAGCCCGGCCTGCAACAGGCTCGCTGCGACGATCAGTTGCTGGAACTCACCGCCACCGAGTTCGGCCTGCTGGAGTGCCTGCTGCGCAATCCGGGCCAGATCGTCAGCAAGGGCCTGCTCTCCGAGCAGGTGCTGGGCAAGAAGCTCGAACCCTTCGATCGGGCCATCGACATGCACCTGAGCAACCTGCGCAAGAAGCTGCCGGAGCGGGCCGACGGCCAGCCCCGCTTCAAGACAGTGCGGGGACGAGGCTACTTGTGGCTGGAGCAGGCATGAAATCGGCCCGCACCTTCAACGGCCTGTCCACCCAGATCTTCCTCTGGTTCTGGTTCATCTTGCTGCTGGTCGTGGCCGCGGTGGTAATCCTCCCCACCCTGGACCCCCGCAACATCATCCCGCTGCCGGCCCACGAGATCACCCGTCTCAACAACAACCTGGCGGCGCTGCAACGGGGCGCGGATCCCGAGCAGGATTTCGATCTGGCCAAGGCCATCGATGCCGCGGGCCTCTTGCCGGTGGACAACATCTATCTACGCGATGCCAAGGGGCAGATGCAGTCCAGCACCCGGCTAAGCAAGTTCGTGATCCGTTTCATGCTCGACTCGGACAACCCGGCCAAGCCCATGCTGGGCAGCGAGCACCAGCGCGCCATCGCCGGACCCTTCCAGATGGTCCATCACGGTCAGACCTATCACGTCTATTTCGGTCTGAACGTCGAAAACTCCTACCTGTTCCTCTTCATCCAGATCCTGGATCACCCCATCCAGATCCTCGGCATCGCCATGCTGGTCAGCACCCCGCTCTGTCTGTTGCTCGCCTGGCGCCTGACCCGCCCCATACTGCAGTTGCAGCAGTCGGTCTCCCAACTCGCCCAGGGCAACCTGGAAATACAGATCCCCAACCTGGGGCGGCGCGACGAGATAGGCCAGCTGGCCGAACATGTCAGTCGCATGGTCGATACCCTCAAAGACATGATCCAGAAGCAGAAGCAGTTGCTCTCCGACATCTCCCACGAGTTGCGCAGCCCCCTGACCCGCATCCAGCTCGCACAGGCGCTGATCCGCCGCAAGCAGGGGGACAGCGCCGAGCTGGCGCGCATCGAAGGGGAGATAGCCCGGCTCGACAAGCTGATAGGGGATCTGCTGGATCTGTCGCGGGTGCAGCAACATGTGGAGGCGCCGGTGACGCTGCCCCTGGCGGAGCTGCTGGAGCCCATCCTGGACGATGCCATGTTCGAGGCAAACCAGAACGGCAAACAGCTCAGGCTCCCTTCCCTGCCCGCCGAATCCCTCACCATGTGGCCGGAGCTGCTGGCGCGCGCCCTGGAAAATCCCCTGCGCAACGCCCTCAAGTATGCCCGCGAGTTCATCAAGGTGGACTGGTACCGGGAGGGACGGGAATGGGTGATGACCATACGGGATGACGGCCCGGGCGTGCCGGTGGAGCAGCAGCCCCGGTTGTTCCTGCCCTTCTTTCGGGTGGACGATGCCCGCAACGCCAAGACCGGGGGCACTGGTCTCGGCCTTGCCATCGCCGCCGAGGCAATCCAGCGTCATGGGGGGACCATCCGGGCCAGCAGCAATCAGCCGACCGGACTGGTCATCACCATCCGCCTGCCCATGCCCTGACCTCCCCCTTTTCATCGACACGGGTGCTGGGTATGCTGGCGCCCGTTTCGCACCAGCCCAGGATCCTTCCATGCTCGATATCGTGCTCTACCAACCGGAAATCCCCCCCAACACCGGCAACATCATTCGCCTCTGCGCCAATACCGGCTACCGGTTGCACCTGATAGAGCCCCTGGGGTTCGAGTGGGATGACAAACGGGTCAAGCGGGCCGGGCTCGACTATCACGAGTTTGCCGACGTCAAGCGCTGGCCTGACTATGAGGCGTTTCTGGCGGCCGTCGCCCCCCAACGGGTCTTTGCCTGCACCACCAAGGGACGCACCGCCCACTCGGTGGCCCGGTTTGCCCCCGGTGACGCCCTGCTGTTCGGGCCCGAGAGCCGAGGCCTGCCCATGGAGATCATCGAGAGCCTGCCATTCGAGCAGCGGCTGCGCATTCCCATGCTGCCCCAGAGCCGCAGCATGAATCTGGCCAACGCCGTCGCGGTGTTCGTCTACGAGAGCTGGCGACAGTTCGACTATTCAGGCTCGCTCTGACCGCTGACGATATTGGCAAGGCGGCCAGAATTCAGACTGACTGCGCCGTCCCCTGCGCCGCCAGCAGCCGTCCATCACGCTCCAGTCGCCAGCAGAGCCAACCCAGCGTCAGGCCACGACCTGCCATCAGGGCACTCATGGCGGCCCACAGGGCCGCCACACCCCATCCCTGGCAGAGCCACCAGATGGGAAAGAAGCCGGCAAACACCGCCACCAGCATGCTGTTGCGCATCTCCCGGGCCCGGGTGGCGCCGATAAAGACCCCGTCCAGCAGGAAGCACCAGACCGCCAGCAGCGGCATGGCCACCAGCCAGGGGAGCTGACGTTGCGCCTCGGCGATCACCGCCGGTATGTCGGTAATGTGACGGATGAGCCAGTGGCCCCCCAGGGCAAACGAGAGGGTGAATGCCAGGGCGATCAGCAGCGCCCAGCCCAGATTGAGGACGATGGCCTCCCGCAGCAGCGGCCTATCACGCCGCCCGATGGCGCGCCCTACCATGGCTTCCACCGCATAGGCAAATCCATCCAGCCCGTAGGAAATCAGCATCAGGAAATTGAGCAGCACCGCATTGGCGGCCACCGCCACATCCCCCAGCCTGGCCCCCTGCAGAGTCATGAACACGAAGCAGAGTTGCAGGCAGAGGGAGCGGATGAAAATATCCCGGTTCAGGGCGAGCAGCCGCAGCAGGGCCGGCCACTGGCGCCAGCGCTGCCAGGCGTTGTGCCACACCCCGGGGTCAAGTCGGCGCAGATGCCGGCTCACCAGCCAGAACCCCACCCCGAGCGTGCTGTAATCCGCCAGCAGGGACGCTGCGGCCACCCCTTTCACCTGCCAGCCCAATCCCAGCACGAACCAGGCATCCAGCACCATGTTGACGAGATTGCCCAGGATCAGCAGCAGCATGGGACTGCGTGCATCCTGCATGCCCAGCAACCACCCCATGATGACCAGATTGCACAAGGCCGCCGGGGCACTCCAGACCCGCACCGACACATATTGACCGGCATAGGTCTGTACCTCGGAAGAGCCGCCACCGAGGGCGATGATGGCCGGCAGGAACGGCAACAACAGGAGCAACAGCGCCATGCCCAGTCCGATCGCCAAGCCCAGGGCCCGCGCCAGGGTGTCGAGCTGCCCTTCGGCATGGGCTGCACCCTGAGCCTGGGCGGTCAGCCCTGTGGTGGACATGCGCAGGAAGCCAAGCAACCAGAACAGCAGATTGATGAAGGTCGCACCGACCGAGACGCCGCCGAGAAACCAGGCCTGGCCAAGATGACCGATCACCCAGGTGTCCACCAGCCCCAGCAAGGGCGTGGTGACGTTGGAGAACACCATGGGCAGGGCCAGGGCGAAGACGGCTCTGTGGCGGCGAGGATCCTTCAGCCAGGCGGGAATCAGCATGGTGCGCGCCGGGCTCACTCGCCAGCCAGCCGCACGATGCGCGCGAAGTCGGCCACCATGGCCTGCATGTCCACGTGGGGCACCTCACCCGGTGCTACTTTGGGTCGGAAGTTGGCCACCAGCTTCCCCTCGGGGTTGATCAGCACGATGGAGGCGGAGTGGTCGATCAGGTAGTCCTTGCGATCCCCTTCCACGATGGAATAGACCAGCCCCAGATTGCGGACCAGAGGAAAGAGGGCACTGTGAGGTGCGGTCGCCGCCTTGAACTCGGACTCGAAGAAGGCGGTATAGCTCTTCAGGCGGGCGCTGTCATCCCGCTGGGGATCCGCCGAGATGAATACCACCTGGCTAGTGGGGGCTATCTTCTTCAACGCCGGATAGACGCTGCGCAGATCCGCCAGCGTGGTCGGACAGACATCCGGGCAGTAGGTGTAGCCGATGAACAGAAAGCTCCAGTGTCCCGTCAGGTTGGCTGGGGTAAAGGGCTGTGCATCCGCATCCGTGAGGGCAAACGGGTTGATGTCTCGCCCCGCCGGGTAGTAATCGGCCTGTTCCGGCACCGCGGGCTGACTCCAGTAATAAGCCGCCGCAATGGCGCCGATGAACAGCAACAGCAGTAGGTAAAAGCGTGGTTTAACCATATAAAACAAAGCCTTGCTTATGTTAGAAGCCCAGGGGGCAAAACCGGTAGGGGTCATTGTAACCCGCGCGCCCCCGCTGATGGCTAGTCTTGCATCCCGGCGGGAAAGCGCCTGTGCCATGGATCAGCCGCATCGGCGCCAAAACAAGAGCCCCGCTCTGGCGGGGCTCTTGTCTGTACAGGAAGAGGGATCAGGGCCGCAGCCTGTGCTGCGGCTGGGCACGTCTCAGGGGGACGCGCAGCGGGATGACGGGGGCAGTCCAGGGCTCATCCGGCAATCCGATGTCGTGATGACGGCGAAACAGACGAACCAGGCGGACAATCTTGTCTTTGGGGCACCCAAGCCAGATGGTCCAACCATCTCCCTTGTGATAGACCCAGAGCGCATAGAACCATGTCATCCGACTGCCCTTGATGAATCGGGTGATGGAAGATGCGGGCGCTGCGGCCGGCACCGGATCCCACGGCGAGCTTGAAGCCATACCTGTCCTCCTTGCTCAACAGGTCACGCTGACGGGTCTCTTTGTCCCCAACGACGAGCCAACCACGGCAGCGTACTGACTGTACGAGTCCCCAGTCTGAGGCGACTCTCCCTTATGCGCACCGACCCGGCGATCATGCATCCCTGCCATGGCGTACTGCCCGGTGCGACTCCCCCTTCCCTGATCACCGACCATGACAGGGGCCTTATCAAAGGATATATCCGAAATGCATGTCGTGCGGCGAGACTATGTGCACAGGAAGGAGAAGCGAAAAGGTGGGGAGGGAGATGCCATCGGCAGATGAAAATGAAGAGGCCTCCCGCAGGAGGCCTCTTCATCGCATCGGATGCTTACATCCAGTCAGCGTTGCGGATCACGCCGACCGCCAGGCCCTCTATGGTGAGGTGCTGACTGGCGAGATCCACCTCGATGGGGGAGAGCTCTTCGTTTTCCGGCAGCAGCCATACCTGGCTGCCCTTGCGCTGGAAGCGCTTGACGGTGACGTCTTCGTCCAGACGTGCCACCACGACCTGGCCGTTGCGTACCTCCTGGGTCTTGTGTACCGCCAACAGGTCCCCGTCCATGATGCCGATGTTCTTCATGCTCATACCCTGCACCCGCAGCAGGAAGTCTGCCCGCGGGTGGAACAGGGCGGGATCCACCTGGTAGTGGCTCTCGATGTGTTCCTGGGCCAGGATGGGTTCCCCGGCCGCCACCTTGCCAATCAGTGGCAGGCCGTTTTCTTCAGGCTGCACGTCCTCTTCTTCGAGCAGCAGACGAATGCCGCGGGACGTACCCGGCATGATCTCGATGACCCCTTTTTTGGCCAGGGCCTTCAGATGTTCTTCGGCCGCGTTGGCCGACTTGAAGCCAAGCTTCTGGGCAATCTCGGCGCGAGTCGGCGGCATGCCGGTCTCGTTCATGTTCGCCTTGATGAGCTCGAGTACTTCAGCCTGGCGAGGGGTAAGGGGTTTCATAGCATGGGCACCTGTCTTTTTATACAGCACACTGGCAGTATATACAGTGCTGGGGCCAAGGCAAGGCGCAACTGGCATTTGTCGCGACCCGACGCACATTTGTCCCTCCCCCCGCTCTGAAGTGCCGACTCATCGTACCTCTCGGCGACAAGCAGTCGGTGATTTGCTATGCTCACGCCGCATTTTTTTGGAGAGCAGACGCACATGTCCCTTGGACAGAAGATATCCAGAGCCATCCTGCAATGGCCGGTCAGCGGCTTGGTCAATCACAAGAGCCTGCCGGAAAACCCCATCACCGAGCTCAAGCTGGATCCGGCCAGACCCATCGTCTATGCCCTGAAGACCAGCTCGATCACCGACCTGATGACCCTGCAACAGTGCTGCGAGGATCTCGGCCTGCCCGGCCCCTTCACGCCGCTGGAGCTGAACGGTCAGCTGCTGCCACGCTACGTCTGTCTGGACCGTCCGCCTCCCCTATTCGGCACGCGCAACAAGCCGCTCCCCTTCCTGCAGGAGTTCCACCAGCTGCTGGACCTGCACAAGCAGGATCCGGCTCTGGACATCCAGGTAGTACCCGTCACCCTGTTCTGGGGCCGCGCCCCGGGCCGGGAAGGCGAGGAGGCCTCCGGCTGGAACATCATCAGCAGCCTGGCGCCAAACCGCCTGAAGAAGGCGCTGATCGTGATCCTGAAAGGGCGCGAGAACCTGGTGCGCTTCTCCCCGCCCCTCTCCCTGCGCTACATGGCGGACAAGCACGGCACCGACGAGGCCATCGCCCACAAGCTGGCGCGGGTGGCCCGCACCCACTTCAGCCGCCAGCAGCTGGCCGCCACCGGACCCAAGTTGCCGAACCGCAACCTGCTGTTCAAGCAACTGCTGGATTCGAGCGTGATCCAGCAGGCCATCGAGGAGGAGGCCAGACGGGAAGGGATCAGCCTGGAGAAGGCGCAAAAGCGTGCCCACGGCTACATGGACGAGATCGCCTCCAATTTTTCCTATCGGTTGATCCGCCTCGGGGAAAGCTTCCTCGGCTGGCTGTGGAACAAGCTCTATCGCGGCCTCTCGGTCAACGGAGCAGAGCAGGTGCGTCAGCTGGCCCAGGAAGGGCACGAGATCGTCTACGTCCCCTGCCATCGCAGCCACATGGATTACCTGCTGCTCTCCTACGTCATCTACCACCAGGGCATGGTGCCACCCCACATCGCGGCGGGCATCAACCTCAACTTCTGGCCGGCGGGCCCCATCTTCCGCCACGGCGGCGCCTTCTTCATCCGCCGCACCTTCAAGGGCAATCCGCTCTACAGCACGGTATTCCGGGAGTACCTCAACCTGCTGTTCGCCAAGGGCTACTCGGTGGAGTTCTTCACCGAGGGTGGGCGTTCGCGTACGGGTCGCCTGCTGCCCCCCAAGACCGGCATGCTGGCCATGACCCTGCAGGCCATGATGCGCGGACTGGACAGGCCGGTGACCCTGGTCCCCGTCTACCTCGGCTACGAGCACGTGATGGAGGTGAACACCTATCACAACGAACTCAAGGGGAGCCGCAAGGAGAAGGAGAGCTTCCTGCAGGTGCTCGGCATCCTGCGCAAGCTGCGCAACTATGGCCGTGGCTTCGTCAATTTCGGCGAGCCGCTGACCCTCAACAGCTACCTCGGCGAACATGTGCCCACCTGGAAGGAGAGCATCGGCCGGGAGGAACGTCCCGAGTGGATGGCCTCCACCGTCAACCAGTTGGCCGAGCTGCTGATGACCCGCATCAACGATGCCGCCGCCGTCAACGGCTTGACCCTGAGTGCCCTGGCCCTGCTGGCCGCCGAGCGCCACGCCCTGACCCGGGACGAACTCCAGGCCCAGCTCAACACCTATCTGGACCTGCTCAAGCAGGTGCCCTACAGCCCGCACAGCACCATGCCGGACGAGGACGCCAGGACCCTGCTGGAGCAGGCCATGGAGCTCAACAAGTTCGAGGTGAGCGAGGACAAGCTGGGCCAGATCATCAGCCTGGACCGCTATCAGGCGATCCTGCTCACCTACTACCGCAACAACATACTGCACCTGTTCGCCATGCCCTCCCTGGTGGCGGCCCTGATCGAGCGCTGCGAGGGGATCTCCCGCAGCGAGATCGTCGCCCGCTGTGTCGACATCTACCCCCTGCTCAAGACCGAACTCTTCCTGCGCTATGAAGAGGACGAGCTGCCGGAGCTGATCGATGCCCTGCTGGCCGAGCTGTTGCGCCAGCAACTGGTCGAGGCACGCGACGGCGGCTACTGGGTCAACCCCGGCAACCAGATGCGCCTGCTGCTCTTGGCCGAAAGCATCCAGGAGACCCTGCAGCGCTACGCCATCGTGCTGACCCGCATGCTGGCCCAGCCCCACATCGAGGCGGAGCAGCTGGAAGCGGACGGCCTGATGATGGCGGAACGCCTCGGCACCCTGCACGGCATCAACGCCCCCGAGTTCTTCGACCAGAAGCTGTTCAGCACCCTGATCCACACCCTGCGCAGCGAAGGCTATCTGGATCCGGGCTGCAAACCGGATCTCGGCCGCTTCCAGGCATTGGCCGACAACATAGTGCCGCTGCTCAGCAACAAGATCCGCCGCACCATCCAGGCGGGCAACCGGCTCTGAGGCGTCGACACCCAACAAAAAGGCCGCATCATGCGGCCTTTTTTCATCAAGGAAGGGGGCAGGTTAGAGGTAGTGAACCATAACCCCGAGCAGCACCAGCGCCCCCACGTAGTTGTTGTTGAGGAAAGCCTGGAAGCAGGCTTCCCGCTGCCGCTCCCGGATCAGTCGCTGCTGGTAGACGAACAGCGCCGCCGCCCCCAGCAGTCCCCAGTAATAACCGGATCCCAGCCCCATCAGCTGCCCGATCCCCAGCAGGATCAGCAGGGTCGCCAGTTGCAGCGCGCCGATGATCCGCTTGTCGTGACGGCCGAACAGGATGGCGCTCGACTTGAGGCCAAGCTTGAGGTCGTCATCCCTGTCCACCATGGCGTACTCGGTGTCATAGGCGATGGTCCACAGCAGGTTGGCAAGAAACAACAGCCAGGCTTCCGGCGGCAGGGCATTGGCCTGGGCCGCATAGGCCATGGGAATGGACCAGGAGAAGGCCATGCCGAGCACCAGCTGGGGGATGGGGATGAAGCGCTTCATGAAGGGGTAACAGACCGCCAGCAGCAGACCGGCAAAGGACAGGCTGATGGTGAGCGGGTTCAACGTCAGCACCAGGGCGAACGAGAGAAGCGCCAGCACGGCGAACAGCACCAGCACTTCCCGCTCGGCGACCCGCCCCATGGGCAGCGGTCGCCCGGCGGTGCGTTTCACATGACCATCGAAGTTGCGATCCGCATAGTCATTGATGACACAGCCGGCGGAGCGCATCAGAAAAACGCCCACCACGAACACGGTCAGGATCCAGGGGTCAGGCAGGCCACCAGCCGCCAGACAGAGCGCCCACAGGGTCGGCCACAGCAGCAGCAGGGTACCGATGGGCTTGTCGATGCGGGCCAACTGCGCATAGGCCAGTCCCCGCTCCTTGGTTAACAGCTTCACTCCAGCTCCTTATCCGATGGCAACGAATGAGACGATAGCGAGGGCAGGAAAAGTTCATGGACCAGCAGTGGCCATTGCCCCAGAAACAGGCGGGAACGACGCCCCCAGACGGTGGCGGCCGGACACCAGGGATTGCTCGCTATCTCGAAACAGGCCAGTTGCAGGTGATCCCGCCGCGCCGGTGCCTCACCGAAAATGCGCTCTCCCAGCGGCTGCTCTCCCAGATCCTGCAAACCGCCCCCCTGCAAGGCCGCTTCGGCAAACAGGGTCCAACCCAGGATGGCAGGCCCGCCATCACCGTGCAGGATCACCTCGCGGCACATGCCTACGGGGGCCGACACCGCCACCAGCGCCTGCTCGTCCACCGTCAGCGACACGGCGCGATTGCCGAGCAGTTGCACCGAGAGGTGATGATTGTAACGACGCAGGCGCCGGGTCATGGAATCGGCCTCCAGCAACCAGGGACGCAGCGCCTCGGGTGGTTCGCACTCTGCAGGCGCCCGCCACGGGACGAGCTGGACGAGGGGAACAGTCAACTCGGACTTCACAGCTTCACCATCCGGAGATTTCCGTTGTCAGGTTAAAAACCGGTTTATTATCCGTAAATCAATGGCGAATTGTAAGAACATCCGTGCTTGACGGCCCCGATGGCAGCATCAAAAATGGGGCATCCGTCGCTGCCGAGCCATCCAGATGAAGATCTTCAGAATTCTGCTGCTGTCCCTGGGGTGTACCCTCTTGAATACACAGGCCTTCGCCAATGAGGAAGAGGCCACCGATCCCGCCTCCTCCGCCGTCCAGCCGGGATTCGCCTATCACGCTCTGGATCCGGACATCATCACCAACTACCTTGGCGACGGCAAAACCCTCGGCTATGTACGGGTGACGGTAGAGCTGATGGCCACGGACGCTGCCGACCTCAAGTTGCTGGAGCAGCACGACCCCCTGATCCGCGACGCCATCATCCGGCTGATTGGCAGCAAGACGGGCGCACAGATCAAGTCCCTGGTGAACCGGGAAGAGCTGCGCAAGGAGTGTGAGGCCAAGGTCAACGAGCTGCTGGTCAAGGAGACGGGCAAGAAGGCGGTCCGCGAGCTCATCTTCACCAAATACCTGTACCAGTAACCACACCGGGAGGGGTCCTGCCCCTCTCACCCGTTGCATTCACTGTCGAGGACGTCATGGGTCACAAGACGCTGTGTGAGTGGCGCCGTCACGAGATCCCCGCCGATCTCAAGACGCTGCGCAAGATTGTGCGCAAACCCAAATTCGTGTGTGGCAAGTGTGCCCGCAGCGCCAATGACAAGGATTACCTGTGCCAGCCGCTGCGGCTGAAGCATAAAGAAGGGTAGGTCCCTCTTCTCACGAAGAGGTTCACGCAATATTTCAGAAGAGAGAGGAAGGCTGATTTATTGATCAGTCCAGCCATGGCGACCCTGTTCAAACAGGCGACGGGCCTGCACGTCGTTGGGACAGACGCCGCGATACTCCTCTCCCGACCGTCCTGCCAGATAGAGATGCTCGGGTCGGCAATACCAGGCCAGCCCCTTCTGGCGACCCAGCTCCCAAAGGGCAACGTCCACTTTTTCCCCGCACTGGGTCTGGTGAAAAGCCACCCGATCGCCAGCAAAACCGAGCTTGCCGTCCGCCTCTCCCACGTCGCTCCACACCTTCTCGCAAGGGTCGTCGGAGTTGGAAACACAGCCCCCGAGCAGGGCGGCACAAAACATGATGACGAGTGAGCGCATATTCATCCTTGGCGTCGTTGGAATCGTTGTTGAGCCGCTGCCTGCCTCGTACAGCGTCATTTGAGCAGTTCATTCTAACCAGCCCGCCCCGTTCTCACCAAGGGCTGCCCCCCTCGCCACACAAAAAATCGGGCGGGCACCAGGCCCGCCCTCAGGCGTTACAGGGAGTCACTGATCGTCGAGAGGGTCATAGTCCTGCCAGCTCTCGTCATCCAGCTCCTCCAGCTCGTCTTCCCAGGATTCCGGCTCCCAGTCATCATCGAGATCGAAATCAGGCGTCTGCGTACCCATGCTCATTCTCCTTGGATAGTGCACCGGCCTACAAAGTCTATCCAGAATAATGGTGCTCGCCAGTGGTTCCGCTCAGAGCTTGACCAGGGTGCAGCCAGCCACCTGGAGTCATGGCTCCGGTGGCATCCACGCTCTGCTCCAACCCGGTGACAGACCGGGCGAACACGTCGGCTGGCAGTGCCCGCGCAGGGCGACGGTGCACCGACCTGGCCTTCGGTCACAACGCCTTGAACATGCTTGCCTCGCCCTGTCGTGGCATCGCTCGTCAGGTGCTCTGGCGCTTTTGCAATTGAAAATCCAGGGCGAGGCTCATGCCGGCCACCTCCTCGCCCGCCAGTTGGCGCAGGATCAGCTCCGCCGCCTCCCTGCCCATCTGGTGATAGGGGATCCTGACCGAAGTCAGCGCAGGATGACAGGCGCGTGCCACATCCAGATCGTCGAAACCGGCGATGGCGAGCTTGCCCGGCACGCTCAGATGGCGGCGCTGGCATTCGAACAGCACCCCGGCCGCCAGCTCGTCGTTGACGCAGATCAGCGCATCCAGTTCGGGCCAGCGCAGCAGAAACTCCCCCAGCATGGCCGCCCCCGTGCTAAAACTCGGCAGCTCAGAGGTATTGATGATGGCGTCCGGGGAGAGGTAGTTGTCCAGCAGCGCCTTCTGCCAGCCCTGCATGCGCTGCTGCAGCATCCACTGCTCCTGGCGGGCACAGAGAAAGCCGATGTTGCGATGACCGCGCTCGATGAGGTGGCGGGTCAGCTGATAACCGGCATCGAAGTTGGAGACCCCGACGTTCATGTCGATGGGATGGCGCGCCATGGCTCCCACCTCCACCACCGGCAAGCGAGCCGCCTGCAGGCGCTGCCGGATGACCTCCCCGGGATCCCCCCCAAACAACACCACGGCGGCCGGATTGTGCTGCAGGAAATTGCTGAGCAGGCTGGCCTCCTGCTGCTTCAGGTGCTGGGCATCCCCCAGCATGATCTGATAGCCCTCGGCGAGCAGGGTCTGCTGCAGCCCGGCAATCATATCACCGCAGGCGCGCTCCGCCAGGCTGGGGACGATGACCACTATGGTCTGGGAAGTGGCGGAAGCCAGCGCCCCCGCCGCCCGATTGGGGATATAGCCGAGTTCATCCACCGCCGCCTCGATGCGCTCGCGCATCTTGTCGGACACCAGCTCGGGGGTGCGCAGGGCGCGCGACACCGTCATGGCTCCCACGCCAGCCAACTGGGCCACGTCGTTGAGGGTCACCCGACCCGTGCTGCGGCGTTTTTTCGCTTCTGACATCCTTTCCCTTCCTCGGCATACGGGCATTCACTTTAAGGCAAAAGCGGGGCACTGACTATTTGCTCAAACCGGATTTTACCTTCTTTGAGGCCGATAAGGGGCAGGATGAATCCCTTCTGTGAGAGAAATGATAGCGCTATCACAGATCAATGTTAGCGCTATCTGGTAGCGCTAACTTTCGCGATCAAGCTCACAGTTATCAAGAGGCAAGATCGCTAGATTGGCGCCATCCTATCCAGCCCGGACACTGCCATGCTGACCCAATTGCTGACCGAGGAGGTCATTTCCATCGAAGCGGGCGCCCGCGACTGGCGCCACGCCATCGAGCTGGCCACCGCCCCCCTGCTGGCCAACGGCACCATAGAGCCTTCCTATGTGGCGGCGCTCTATCGCTCCCACGAGGAGCTCGGCCCCTACTACGTGCTGGGACCGGGCCTGGCCATGCCCCACGCCCGCCCGGAAGACGGCGTCAACCGGTTGGGACTGGCGCTGACCGTGCTGAAGGAGGGGGTCAACTTCGGCTCCGAGGGCAACGACCCGGTGCGGCTGCTGGTCACCCTGGCCGCCAGCGACAGCAACTCCCACGTGGAGACCATCGCTCAGCTGGCCGAGCTGTTCATGAATGAAGAAGACGTGACGGCCATCATGGCGGCCACCAGCAAAGACGACATCCTGCGCATCCTGGCGCGTTATTGAGTGGCGCCCTGCGCCCGACAGAGGAAGAGAACATGAAGATTCTGGTTGTATGCGGACACGGCCTGGGCACCAGCCTCATGATGGAGATGAGCATCAAGAGCATTCTCAAGGAGCTGGCCGTGACGGCCGAGGTGGATCACCGGGATCTCGCCTCCGCCGGCAGCGAGAGCGCCGAGATCTTTGTCGCCACCCGCGACATCGCCGAACAGCTGGTCAGCATGGGCGTCAACGGCCGGCTGGTATCGCTGGACAACATGGTCGACAAGGCCGCCATGAAAGAAAAACTCGCCATCGCCCTGCGCGAGCTGGGCGCACTCTAACCCCTTTGCAACTGTCTGGGCGGCCGGTGAGCCGCCGCTTCCATCTGCTTGGAGCTGACCATGGAATTTTTCAATTTTCTGATGTTTGACGTGCTGTCGGAGCCGGCCGTGCTGGTTGGCCTCATCGCCCTCATCGGCCTGATCGCCCAGAAGAAACCGGTGACCGAGTGCATCAAGGGCACGGTCAAGACCATCATGGGCTTCGTCATCCTGGGAGCCGGCGCCACCCTGGTGGTGAACTCGCTGGGCGACTTCGCCACCATCTTCCAGCACGCCTTCGGCATCAAGGGGGTCGTCCCCAACAACGAGGCCATCGTCTCCATCGCCCAGCAGTCATTCGGCAAGGAGATGGCGATGATCATGTTCTTCGCCATGCTGGTGAACATCCTGATCGCCCGCCTCACCCCGTGGAAATTCATCTTCCTGACCGGCCACCACACTCTCTTTATGTCGATGATGGTGGCGGCCATCCTCTCCGCCGGCGGCATGAGCGGCATCCCGCTCATCGCGGTGGGCAGCCTGGTGGTCGGCGTGACCATGGTGCTGTTCCCGGCCCTCGCCCACCCCTACATGAAGCAGATCACCGGCTCCGATGACGTGGCACTCGGCCACTTCTCCACCTGCTCCTACGTGCTGGCCGGCTGGATCGGCGCCAAATTCGGCAACAAGGCCCACAGCAGCGAAGAGGTGCAGGTGCCCAAGAGCCTGCTGTTCCTGCGCGATACCCCGGTGGCCATCTCCTTCACCATGGGCATCATCTTCCTCATCACCTCCGCCTTCGCCGGCCCCGAGTTCGTCGCCAGCGTCGCCAAGGGCAAACACTGGTTCATGTTCTCCCTGATGCAGTCCATCACCTTCGCCGCCGGTGTCTACGTCATCCTGCAGGGGGTACGGATGGTCATCGCCGAAATCGTGCCGGCCTTCAAGGGGATCTCCGACAAGCTGGTGCCCAACGCCAAGCCGGCGCTGGACTGTCCCATCGTCTTCCCCTACGCCCCCAATGCGGTGCTGATCGGCTTCCTGTCGAGCTTTGCCGCCGGCCTGGTGGGCATGGTGCTGCTCTACCTGCTGGGGCTCACCGTCATCATTCCGGGCGTGGTGCCGCACTTCTTCGTCGGCGCGGCGGCCGGGGTGTTCGGCAACGCCACCGGCGGTCGTCGCGGCGCTCTACTCGGTGCCTTCGCCAACGGCCTGCTGATCACCTTCCTGCCGGTGTTCCTGCTGCCGGTGCTGGGTGATCTCGGCTTTGCCAACACCACCTTCAGCGATGCCGACTTCGGCGTGGTGGGGATCCTGCTCGGCCTCATCGTACGCTGATCACTCTTCCCCATCGGGGGCATGGCCAGCGGTGCCATGCCCCCGCTCATCTTCCCGCACAGCCAGCCGGGCCCCACCAGCCCGAACAACGTCGAAAATATGTGCAAACACAGTGCGTTGGATCGGATTTTCACCCCATAGCGGCAGCATCTGACAGGGGAGTGCGATATGCTGATGCGCTGACGTTCAACCCGACCTCGCTCGAGGCCCTTTCCATGAAATACCTGGTAGTACAAACCAAACAGATAGGAGATGTGCTGATCTCCACCGCACTGTGCAACAACCTCAAGCAGCACGACCCTGCCGGGGAAGTTCACTATCTGGTCATGGATTACTGCGCGGGCATGGCAGAGGGAAACCCCAACATCGATCGGTTAATCGTCATCGAGAAGGCGCGCCGCAACGAGTGGCGCTATATGAAGGATTTGCTGCTGGGCATTCGCCGCGAACGCTACGATGTGGTGATCAACAGCCAGGGCCAGATGATAGGCCTGCTCACCTGCCTCTTCTCAGGCGCCCGCCTGCGGATCGGCTTCGACTCCTTCCCATGGCGCCTGGGCCACAACCGCATCGTGCGCTTTCGCCATGACACCGAGCATCAGGGCAACAGCACCCTGGTGGACGACCGGTTTTCACTGCTCAAGCCCCTCGGCCTCGCCAGGGAGGATCGCAACTACTACCTCTGGCTGAGTGAAGAAGAGAAACAACAAGGAAGGGATGCCCTGCTGGCCGCTGGCGTCGACCCGACCCGGCCACTCATCGCCATGGGAGTGAACTCCCTCGGGCATTACAAGCGCTGGCCCATCGACTGCTTCGCCAAGGTCGCCCAGTGGCTCATCGAGGAGCACAATGCCCAGATCCTGGTCTATTGCGGACCGGGGGAAGAGGAGTACAACCGGGGGCTGAAGCCGCTGCTGCCAGAGGCGTTGCAGGCCAGCGTGTTTGACCATGTTCAGACCCGCTCGGTACGGGAGCTGGTGGGGCTCTTCGCCCATTGCCAGCTCTTCGTCGGCAACGACACCGGACCGCGGCACATGGCGCAGGCGCTGGATATCCCTCTGCTCACCATCGTCTCTCCCCTCGGACACTCCGCCATTGCCAATCCCGTCTCTCATCCCCGTTACCGCTTCGTCGACACGGGTCGTCAGGATCCGCAGCAGGAAGTGCGCGAGGTACAGATGCAGCTGGATCAGCTCTGGAGTCAAGTCACACCCGTCACCGGCAAGCAGGCAGATGGAGACATGGCTCCCCTGCCCACTGTCTAGCACGGTGATGCCATATCGCCGTCATTTGCGCAGGCGGAAGAACTCCTTCTGCCATTCATAGAGATACCCTGACCAGCCTTTGGCCTTGGCACGCAGGAACACAAGACCGGATGAGCGTTTCCAGCTGTGCTGGAACCAGTGGGTCATGTAGCGCTCTGCCGCCGGCTCGAAATGAATCGCCTCCCCCTGGTAGTTGTAGAAATAGTGCACGGGGGCGATCAGGGTGGTATCCCCTGATGATGCCAGCTTCTCCGAGACCAGGTGTGTCATGATCTCCGGCCCCATGTACATGGGAGAGGACATGATCTCCTGTTCATAGAAGCGCACCAGTTCGGACAGCATGGCCGAATCCTGTCTCGCGTAGATGACCGCGGTGCCGATCAGCCGATCGGATTCGTAGCCAACGCCAAAGGCCACGGACTCAAAGAGCGGGAAGGGATCCTGGTTGATGGTGACATCAGTATCCAGATACAGACCCCCTTCCTGAGCGAGGATCTTGAGCCGCAGGTAATCGGTCACGAAGGCCAGCAGGCCTCGCCGGTAGCACTCCCGGGCAAAGGTGCACTCCTGTATCCAGCGTTTGACCTGCGGATCCGTGTCCAGCCAGAGCTTGTAGTCGTAACCCTGCTTGCGCCAGTCATCGATGCACACGTGCGCCAGAGGAGGCAAGCGGCTGCCGAGCCAGATGGCGTGAATGGTTCTGTTGGTCGCACTCATGCCTTGCCCCCCGCCTGTTTCATGTTCCACAGGGCCATCCTGACGAAGCGGTAGAAGCGATAGAGTTCACGGGTCAACTTGAATCCCAGCGGAACTTTCTTCAGCACGACCTGATTCTGGATGTCGCTGCCCATGTCCCGCGGACTGTAGATGGCATAGGGAATCAGGCCGGTACAGATGAGCCCGGTGCGATAGGACTCACCGATGAAGTTGTCGACCGAACAGAGCCACCGCTGGCTGTGGGCCAGCAACCGGCGGGCCCCTTGGGGAGAGATGCTGTATCCCGTGGTCCAGCACGAGTTGTTGTGCCAGAACATGAGCTGCATGTTGTCCACTGTAGTCAGGGCCGTGGCGGTACCGATCTGGGGTTCCACCTTCACGTACTCGTACTGTTCGTGGATCTTCGGCAGGGTACCCACCACCTCTTCAAAATACTGGGTGGGCAGGAAATCGTCTTCCAGGATGAGGATGGGCTCGTCGAGCTCGACACACTTCTCCCACAGCAGATAGTGGCTGGCATAGCACCCCTTTTCCCCGGGCGTCAGCGGTCTGCTGCGAAACCGGATCCTGTGCTGATCATCCGGCAGGGCCTGCAGCCGCTCGGGCAGCCCCTCAAAACCGTTCACTGCGCTGAAAAATTCGAAGGGGATGCCTCTGGCAGAGAGCACAGACTCGACACGACTGCGCCGCTCGACGGCCCTGTCCAGACTAATGACGTAAATTTTCATGACCTTCCTTTCCAAGCCTGTTCAGTTCCCAATGCAATGCGGTCGAGTAGATGGCGCCCATGAAGACGCTGAATACCCACTGCCCGGAACGCATGTAGAAGAATGATTCGAAGTTGTTGATGATGAGCCAATAGAGGATGAAGGAGATGGCCAGCATCTTGATGAAACGGGACGAAACCGGACAGCACAGCACCTGGCGGAGCACCGAGAAAAGTGTGCCATACAACACCAGGAAACCGGCTACCCCCCAGCACACCAGTGTTTCCATGTTGGAGTTGTGCAGGTGACGAAACTCCCGGGTAATGTAGTCAGGCAGCGTCTTGGAGAGGGTGATCACCAACGACTGGCTGCCATAGCCTGTCCCGAAGAAGGGGTGAGCCAGGAACCACTGGATGGCCTCCAGCCAGGTCTTCAATCGCACCCCGATGCTGAAGTCCCGTACCTCGTTCCAGTTACCCGTCAGGATGGCATGCACATCCCCCTGATGCACGAAGCCGGCCAGCAGCCGCTCCCGGATGAACGAAACCTGATAAAGCGCCAGCATGGTCATCAGCAAGATGGCGTAGATCAACACCACCTTGCGCCTTGGCCAATGCTCTCCTCCCCCCAACAAGGGGAGGATGGCCAGCGAAGCCGAGATCGCCAGCCAGGACTGACGGGACTGCAGAATGACGGAGAAGACCCCGAACAACAGGATGCCGAGCAGGATCCCGGCATTGCCCAGCGACAGCTTCCTGAATTTCGATGTAAGCAACAAGAGCACAAAAAACAGGAAGCAGGCACCCGCGATCAGGGAGCCGTGCTGGGCATTGCGGTAATTGAAATCTACCCTGGCCCCATCAAGACCTGTCTCGACGATGGAGAAGAAGGAGGAGTGATAAGCAAAGGTGAAAATGACACCGAGGCAGAAGGTCAGCAGGGTGATGACGATGCGGCGCGGGTCCCCCTTCAGCCAGTAGGCGAGACCAAGGAAGAAAAAGAGGTATGCCATCGACTTCACAGAAGGGTATTTGAGGGCATAGTCGGGCACGAACTGTCTGGATGCGACCCAGCTCAGGCACTGTACCACCACGGCCAGACAGAGCAGTTGAAAGATCCTGTTCCTTGTAAAGAAGGCCCTCTCCACATAGAAGGCCATCAGGGTGGCCAACACTATGATGGTCTGGCAGACGTCGGCGATCAGCTGAATCGAATCCTTGAACAGGGTGTAACCCAGAATATTCAGGAAGATGAAGTTGCCGAACGCCTGGCCGTGAAAGATGCGGAGAAAATCGTCACTCGTCGATGAGTCATGATCTGTCATACGGAGCAAGGTGTATTCCCTGTCAGGTTTTTCGGAAGACATAGTTGCCACGAATCTTGCGCCACAGACCGAACATGTCTGTGCGGGGGAAGATGGCGATCCGGCGGATCTGGAACGGATCCCGGTGCATGGCTCTGGGGCCGCTGTTGGTGGCCACAGCATAGCGATAACCGGCGGCAACGGCCTGGGCTTTTGCACTGTCGTTCAGATCCCCGTAAGGATAGGCAAACGAGATCAGGGGATGGCCGAGCAACTGCTCCAGCCAGGCCTTGTTGGCCTGGATCTGGTGGGCCTGCTCCTCTGGGGGGAGCGTACTCAGGCGGGGGTGAGTCAGGGTATGGCCCCCGATCTCCACATGACCGGAGGCCACCAGCGCCTTGATTTCGTCCGGGGTCATCAGGGTCACCGGGGTATCGGGGTGAGTCGGGTGCTCCACATCCCAACGATTGTGATCCTCACCGGTCACCACATAGACCACCGCCTTGTAGCCATACTTTTCCAGTAGCGGCAGCATGCGGGTGAGGTTGTCCCGATAGCCGTCGTCCACGGTGATCATCAGGTACTTCTTGCCGTATTGCAGCCGGTGGATGAACCCGTTCTCCGCCAGGTCGGCAAATGTCAGCGTCTCGTAGCCCAGCCACTTCATCAGCTTGAGGTGCTTCTCGAACATGGCGACCGGGAGCCAGGTGCCATGCACTCCCTTTTCGCTCTCGTGCTCGATGAAGCGGTGATACATGATGACCGGCATCTCCCGGCGCAGGGTCTCGACCACGGCGTCCTGATAGACGGATTCCAGCCCGGTCACGACGCCTTGCAAATCATACTCTTGCAGGATCCGTTGGCGCACTGGGTCTGGCACCACCTTGGAGGCCAGCGCCGAAGGGATCTGCGCCTTCAGCCCGGCAAAGTCGATGGCCAGATCCCTTGGGCCGATGTCGCCGAAGTTGCTGGCGAGGGCCTCGTCCAGATTCTGCTCCGTCACCAGACCGATGGCCCTGGCTTCGCCGATGGCAAACGCCGGACGACCGCACAGCAGCGCCTCCATCGCCACCCGACCGGCACCGATCACCAGATCGCAGCCCGCCATCAGGGTGGGCACATCGTCCACATAGCCGACGAAGTCGACCTTGTCCTGAAAACGGGCAAAACGCGCCGGCACCTGGGTGCCGCTGACGACGCGCACCCGGCAGGCTTCCAGATCCAGCACCTCGTCCAGCAACCGGTAGCAGAGCTCCCCCTTGGGACCGCTCAGCCGACCAATGATGGCGATCACCGGTTTGCCGTTGTCCGGTATCGGCACGGGCTGGAACTTGTCGGTCTCGATGCCGTTGCGCAGCACCTGCACCATGGCCGGGTCCACCCCCAGGTTGTCGATGATCTGGCTGGCGATATCCTCGCACACCGCCACCGCCCTATAGCCCAGCGCATGGAATGCCTTGCGGGAGGCGTGTACCGGCTGGCGCCCGTGCACCGTGGTGATCATGGGGGTGCCGGTCAGCTTGCAGGCGACGTAGCTGCTCCAGCCCGAGGCGCGCGAATGGGCGTGCACAAGCTGGATCCTGTGCTTGCGGATCAGATAGATGAGATAGAAGACGTGCCAGAAGCGGCGCAGGATGCTGCGCTTGTTGAAGCGCAACCGAAAGACCGGCCCCAGAGTCGGCTTGGTCAGGGTGTCAGAGACGTAGAAAACCTGGTGGCCACGGCGGGTCAGCTCGTTGCCGACCGTGGTGGCATAGACCTCCGCGCCCGTCACTTCGAGCTGGGAGAGAGCCATCAATATGTTCATGCAAGCGCATCCGATCGACGGGTGGCCAGAGCCACCCGCCAGAGGGGGATCAAGCCCGGTTCAACCAGGCCATGTAATCGGCCACGCCTTCGGCCACAGTCTTGAACTCGCCGTCATAGCCGACGCCGCGCAACTTGGTGAGATCCGCCTGGGTGAAGCTCTGGTAGCGACCCTTGAGGTGATCCGGGAAGGGAATGTATTCGATGGCGCCTTTCTGGTGATGCCTGATCACGGCTTCCGCCACGTTCTGGAACGGCTCAGCCCGGCCGGTGCCGCAGTTGAAGATGCCGGAGTGCTGCGGATTCTGCCAGAACCAGAGGTTCACCTTGCAGACGTCGTCCACGTAGATGAAGTCGCGCATCTGGCCGCCATCCGGGAAGCCGTCACAGCCCTCGAACAGCTTGGGATTGTCACCCTGCTTCACCTGGGTATTGAGGTGGAAGGCCACGGACGCCATGGATCCCTTGTGCTGCTCGCGGGGACCATAGACGTTGAAGTACTTGAGACCCACCACCTGGGAGTTGATCTCCGGCATCCAGCGACGCACGTACTGATCGAACAGCTGCTTGGAGTAGCCGTAGACGTTGAGGGGCTGCTCGAACCTCGGGTCTTCGATGAAGTTGTCGTTGCGCCCACCATAGGTCGCGGCGGAAGAGGCATAGATGAAGGGGATTTCCCGCTCGATGCAGTAGTGGAACAGATCCTTGGAGTACTCGTAGTTGACCTCCATGATGAACTTGCCGTTCCACTCGGTGGTCGCGGAGCAGGCGCCTTCGTGGAAGATCACCTCGATGCCGTCATCCCACTCCTCGAATTCGTCACCGGAGACGATCCGCGCCTGGAACTCGTCCTTGTCCATGTAGTCGGCGATGGTGAGGTCGACCAGGTTGACGAACTTGGTGCCGTCGGTCAGGTCATCAATGACCACGATATCGGTCCGTCCTTGAGCGTTCAGCTGCTTGACCAGATTGCTGCCGATAAAGCCAGCACCGCCAGTTACTACGATCATGGAGTTTGCCTCGCGTACGTTGTGGCCCCGTGTGACTGCCTGTTAAAGCTGTGTATAGTGGGCCAATTTGAAATTGCCGAAAAGTTTATCACGGGCCGCAAGGGGATTCGACCTCGATGACTTTTCCCCTTCGGGCCCGGCAGAGGGACCAGCGATGAAGACCAGAGACAGGATCATCCACAGCGCCACCGAGCTGTTCAACGATCAGGGCGAGCGCAACATCACCACCAACCACATTGCCGCACACCTTGGCATCAGCCCGGGCAACCTTTACTACCACTTCAGAAACAAAGAAGACATCATCCACTCCATCTTCGATCAGTACGCCCGCCACCTGAGCGACAGCTTCACTCCGATCCGCAGCAGCGAGATCCGGCTGGAGGATCTGATGGGCTACCTGGATGCCATCTTCTATTTGATGTGGCAGTTCCGCTTCTTCTACGCGAACCTGCCGGACATCCTGAGTCGCGACGAGCTTCTGCAGCAGAAATACCTCAAGGCACAGGAGCAGCTCCGTGCCACCGTGGAGACGCTGCTCAGAAGCCTGCGCGAAGGCGGTATCATCGCCGTCAGCGATGAAGACCTGCCGGATCTCGGCCAGACCATCAAGATGGTCGTCACCTGCTGGATCCCGTTCCAGATCGCCCAGGCCCCGGCCACCCGCATCACCAAACCCCTGCTCTACCAGGGGGTCTTGCGGGTGCTGTTTTTGCTGCGCCCCTACGTGCAGCCACAGGTGGCCCCCCAGATACATCAACTGGAGCAACATTATCACCAACTGGCCCAACCAGCCGGGTGAGATCTGTTTCACAATTGTTGATTATCAGCATAAAAATTTGAATTTATACGCAGGGATTACAGTAAAATGTCGCCCATTCTAGGGTCTGTCGGCGTTTCGTCGCGACCGTGACGACGCCAAACCGTGCGGGTTGCACGGCCCGGGATCCTGATAACACAGTCGATACAGCAATGAGGACCGAGGATGTCTAACGGATTCTATCGTCACCTGACCGAACAGCTCGAACAGGTCAAGGCGGAAGGGCTATACAAGCAGGAGCGCATCATCACCTCGGCCCAGCAGGCCCAGATTGCGGTGGGTGGCGAGCAGGTACTGAACTTCTGTGCCAACAACTACCTGGGGTTGGCCAACCATCCCGACCTGATTGCCGCCGCCCATCAGGGGCTCGAGAGCCACGGCTTCGGCATGGCCTCGGTGCGCTTCATCTGCGGTACCCAGGACCAGCACAAGGAACTGGAGCAGAAGCTGTCCGCCTTCCTCGGCACCGAAGACAGCATCCTCTACTCCTCCTGCTTCGACGCCAACGGCGGTCTGTTCGAGACCCTGTTCGGTGCCGAAGACGCCATCATCTCCGACGCCCTCAACCATGCCTCCATCATCGATGGGGTGCGGTTGTGCAAGGCCAGGCGCTATCGCTACGCCAACAACGACATGGCCGAACTGGAAGCCCAGCTCAAGCAGGCCGATGCCGACGGCGCCCGCTTCAAGCTGATCGCCACCGACGGCGTCTTCTCCATGGATGGCGTCATCGCCGACCTCAAATCCATCTGCGATCTGGCCGACAAGTACGACGCGCTGGTGATGGTGGATGACTCCCACGCCGTCGGCTTCATCGGCGAGAACGGCCGCGGCACCCACGAATACTGCGAGGTGATGGAACGGGTCGACATCATCACCGGTACCCTGGGCAAGGCGCTGGGTGGCGCGTCCGGTGGCTACACATCCGGTAAGAAAGAGGTGATCGACTGGTTGCGTCAGCGCTCCCGTCCCTACCTCTTCTCCAACTCCCTGGCACCCTCCATCGTCTCGGCCACCATCAAGGTGATCGACATGCTGGCCGAGGGTCACGACCTGCGTGCCCGCCTCAAGGAGAACAGTGCCTACTTCCGCGAGCGCATGAGCGCCGCCGGCTTTACCCTGGCCGGCGCCGATCACGCCATCATTCCGGTCATGCTGGGGGATGCCAAACTGGCCGCCGAGATGGCGAGCCGCATGCTGGACGCCGGTATCTACGTGGTGGGCTTCTCCTTCCCCGTGGTACCCAAGGGTCAGGCGCGCATCCGGACCCAGATGTCCGCCGCCCATACCCGGGAGCAACTGGACAAGGCGATCGATGCCTTCATTCGCATCGGTCGCGAGCTCGGTGTGATTTGATCACATGGCTGGCTGATTAAAACGGGGGCCAAGGTTGGGCCCCATTTTATTACCCTCTGTACCCGGCATGGCGCCGTGAGGAATCTGTCATGAAAGCACTCTCTAAACTCAAATCCGAAGTCGGCATCTGGATGACCGATGTCCCGGCTCCCGAGCTCGGCCACAACGATCTGCTCATCAAGATCCGCAAGACCGCCATCTGCGGCACCGACATGCACATCTACAACTGGGACGAGTGGGCCCAGAAGACCATTCCCGTCCCCATGGTGGTAGGGCACGAGTATGTGGGAGAGGTGGTCGCCGTCGGCCAGGAAGTGCGCGGCTTCGCCATCGGCGATCGCGTCTCCGGCGAAGGCCACATCACCTGCGGCCACTGCCGCAACTGCCGTGCCGGTCGCACCCACCTGTGCCGCAACACCATTGGTGTGGGTGTGAACCGCTCGGGTTCCTTCGCCGAATACCTGGTGATCCCGGCCTTCAACGCCTTCAAGCTGCCGGACAACATCCCCGATGAGCTGGCCGCCATCTTCGATCCGTTCGGCAACGCCGTGCACACCGCCCTCTCCTTCGACCTGGTGGGTGAAGACGTGCTCATCACCGGCGCAGGCCCCATCGGCATCATGGCCGCTGCCGTCTGCCGTCACGTTGGCGCCCGTCACGTGGTGATCACCGACGTCAACGAATACCGGCTGGAACTGGCCCGCAAGATGGGCGCCACCCGTGCCGTCAACGTGGCCAAGGAGAAGCTCTCCGATGTCATGGAAGATCTCGGCATGACCGAAGGGTTCGATGTGGGGCTGGAGATGTCCGGGGTGCCCAGCGCCTTCCAGGACATGATCGACAAGATGAACCACGGCGGCAAAATCGCCATGCTCGGCATTCCTCCCTCCACCATGGCCATCGACTGGGGCAAGGTGATCTTCAAGGGACTCTTCATCAAGGGGATCTACGGCCGCGAAATGTTCGAAACCTGGTACAAGATGGCAAGCCTCATCCAGTCTGGCCTGGATCTCAGCCCCATCATCACCCATCACTTCCACATCGACGACTTCCAGCAGGGCTTCGAAGCCATGGGCTCGGGCAAGTCCGGCAAGGTGATCCTGAACTGGGATTGACGACACGCGAGGGGCGCCTGGGCAATCAGCGCGCCCTCTCTTGTTCAGCCTCACGAAACCCGGCGCATGCCGGGTTTTTTTATGTGGGATCACCCCTTCCCGCTCTACCACTTTGTTTGCAGATTGCTTAACACTTCACACACAAGCGTTTAAATGGCTGTAACTATTCGGTTATAATCCCGTCGTTTTCTGGGGATAATAAGAGCCTGCTGGGAGTACATGAGCGTGTTGAAAAAACTGAGCTATTTGCTGGCTGCCGGGATGGCGGCCGCCACTCTGTCCGGCGCCGTCCTTGCCGCCGATGACATGTCGACAGAGGCCATCGCCGAGCGTATTGCCCCGGTTGGCCAGGTTTATACCGCCAAGGATCTGGAAGGCATTGCGACCGCGGCGGCCGCGCCTGCGGCAGCCTCCTCCGGCCCACGTGACGGCGAGACCGTGTTCAAGGGTGCCTGCTTCGCCTGCCACGATACCGGTGCCGCCGGCGCCCCCAAGCGAGGTGACAAGGCAGCCTGGGAGCCACGCATCGCCCAGGGATTCGACACCTTGCGCAAACACGCCATCGAAGGCTTCACCGGCAAGGCTGGCATGATGCCACCGCGGGGGACCTGCGCCACCTGCAGTGACGAAGAGATCGAGAACGCCATTCACTACATGATCGACAAGCTCTAAGTAATTGAAAGGGCTCCTCTTGCAGCCCTTTCAATCCCATCACTTCCGACTACGCTTGAAGGTAAGTTTTTTCGGGAGTGTTGCATGTCAGTTCAGCCCACCACACCGCCAGACTCGCACTCCTTGCTGGCGGTCGTCTCCTCCATCATGGATTTTCCCGCCCCCGGCATTGCCTCCCCCGAGGATTACGCCCGACTGGTCGGTCTGCTGGACACACTCTGCCCTCTGCAACATTTCGCCATGCTGGGGCTGGCCGACGGGGGGCTGAACTGGCGCTACACCTATCAGCTTCCCGACGTGTTCAAGCAGCAGTTGGGACGGGAAGAACCTCGCCTCACCGAACAGCTCACCCGGCTCGATGAAGGTCAGGGCTGGTGCGTGCAGCCTGTGGAGCATATCGACGTGCAGTGGTTGCTGGCACGCAGCACCCCGGATCAGGCACCCACCCTGAGGCTGCTGTTGGAGTGCCTGGCCAAACGCCTGCACGAAACCCAGACCGGTACCCAGCTGGCGGGGCAGGCTTCCCCTCTCATGCAGCGGGATCCCCAGTGGCAGGAGAAAATCGAGAAGATCGGCCGAGTGATGCGCCTGGCTCACAACCTGCCTCAGCATGCCCTGTTTGCCCAGTTGGAAGCTGTGTTGCGCCAGATGCTCTCGGTCAGCGACATGTTGCTGATCCGGCTGGAAAACCAGCGACTGGAGCGACTCTATCCACCACACCTGACATACGACGATGACATCATTCGGGCCATGTGCCACAGCACCAACAGCGTAGAGCGCCATGAAGAGGGACTTTACTGGTACAGCCTGCCCCTGCGCCAGCAGCAGCAATACTTTGCCCACCTCATCCTCAACATGACCCGGCCTCTGGAAACCGATGACAGGCTGTTCCTCGATTTCCTGCGCCATCAGCTGACCCTGTTGCTGGAGCTCAAAAGGGTGCGACAGCAACTCGATGAGCTCAACTCGGAGGAGTCCATCAACCAGCGACTCCAACAGCTGCGCCAAACCAACTTGAGGTTGCAGAAACGGCTCAAGCATCATCAGGAGCTGGAGCGGCGGCTCCAGTTCAATGCCCTGCACGACCCGCTGACCCAGCTGCCAAACCGGGCGCTGCTGATGAATCACCTGCATCATGCCATGACCCGCTACCGCCGTTACCAGACAGCCGGCTTCACCCTGATTTTCGTCGATGTGGATCACTTCAAGCAGGTCAATGACGCCCTGGGCCACAGTGCCGGCGATCAGCTGCTGCAGGAGCTGGGCAGCAGGCTGCAAGGCTGCATCCGGCAAAATGACATGGTGGCGAGGCTCGGAGGGGACGAATTCGTCATCTATCTGGACAACAGCCAGCGGGAAGAGGACATCAGCCCCGCGCTCAATCGCCTGATTGGCCGTATCGGCCATCCGTTCCGGCTCCAGGGCAACGAACTGACCATCACCGTCAGTCTGGGAGTCGCCAGCGTGACGGAGCAAACGGCCGATGTCAGTGAGCTGCTGCACCAGGCAGACCTCGCCATGTACCAGGCCAAGCGCAACGGCCGCAGCCGCATCGTCATGTATTCGGAGGCCTGTACCGAACAGGCGGGGTCACCGGAAGAGCGGCTCTTCAGAGCCTTGCGGGAAGGGCGGATTGTGCCCTACTTCCAGCCGGTGATCAGGCTGTGTGACAGCCGCCTGGTCGGACTGGAGGTGATGGCGCGCTGGATAACGGAGGAAGGGGAGCTCAAGGATGCATTCGACTTCATTCCTTTGGCGGAACAGTGCGGCCTCATTCAGGATCTGGACCGCCAGATCCTCAAGCGCACCTGCCAGCAACTGAAGCTTTGGCAACCCGCCTCCGAGGTCGGTCGTTTCAGGATCGCCATCAACCTCTCCGGCAAGCACCTGGCCAGCCACGAGCAGATCATGCAACTCCTCACCATCATGGAGGAGGAGGGTGTCATCCCCGCATGTTTCATCTTTGAGTTCAACGAGCGCGAGCTCTCCCGGCAGAGTGCCGACTCCCTCACTGCCCTGCATGAACTGAGGGCGAAAGGGATCCAGGTCAGCCTGGATGACTTCGGCACCGGCTTCTCTTCTCTCAACGCCCTGTTTCACTTCCCGGTGGATTACATCAAGGTGGACGACAGCTTCACCCATCGCATGTTGAACTCACCCAAGGATCTGGCGCTGATCCGCGCCATGCGGGACATCTGCCAGGACCTCGACTTCACCCTGGTGGTCGAAGGGATCGAAAATCAGCAACAGTTGCAAAAGCTCATCGAGCTTGGCTGCGCCCTCGGGCAGGGACGCCACATCTCCCCCCCGCTACCGGGAGCCGATATTCCCCCCCTGCTGGGTCAGGCCGCCCGAGAGGCCAAGCCTTCCGGCCTCAATCCTTCTTGAACAGGGCCCGCAGGTTGGCGACACCAACCTGCCCCTTCTGCTGGCGCTCCTCTGCCGTCACCTTCTTCTGGTTTTCCCACTCCAGGTCATCCTGGGGCAGCTCCAGCAGGAAGCGGCTCGGCTCCGGCCGTACCGACTCGCCAAACTGGCGACGCTCCTTGCAGAGGGTAAAGGTCAGCTCGGTCTGGGCCCGGGTGATCCCCACGTAGGCGAGGCGCCGCTCCTCCTCCACGTTGTCCTCGTCGATACTGGTCTGGTGGGGCAGCAGCCCCTCCTCCATGCCCACCATGTAGACATAGGGAAACTCCAGCCCCTTGGAGGCGTGCAATGTCATCAGCTGCACCTGATCCGCCTCATCCTCCCCTTCGTTGCGTTCCATCATGTCCCGCAGGGTGAGCCGGGTAACCACCTGAGCCAGCGTCATCGACTCCTCCAGCTCATCCCCTTCCAGCATCTCGCTGATCCAGCGATAAAGGGTGGAGACGTTTTGCATCCGCATCTCGGCCGCCTTCGGACTGGGGGAGGTCTCGTAGAGCCACTCCTCGTAATGGATCTCCTTGATCATGTCCCGTACCGCCTCCACCGGATTGCCGCGCAGGGCCTGATCGCCAAGCCTCACCAGCCAGTTGGTGAAGGCCTGCAGGGCGGATAGACCGCGCCCGGAGAGGTGTTGCTCCAGCCCCAGCTCGAAGCTGGCGGCAAACAGGCTCTTGCCGCGCTGGTTGGCGTACTGGCCCAGTTTTTCGAGGGTAGTGGGGCCTATCTCGCGGCGCGGCAGGTTGACCACCCGCAGGAAGGCAGTGTCCTCGTCCGGGTTCACCAGCAACTTGAGGTAGGCCATGATGTCCTTGATCTCGGTGCGGGAGAAAAACGAGGTACCGCCCGAGATACGGTAGGGAATGCGGTTGGTCATCAGCGCCTTCTCGAAGATGCGCGACTGATGGTTGCCCCGATAGAGGATGGCATAGTCTTTGAACCGGGTGCGATTCATGAACTTGTGGCCCATCAGCTCGGCGGCGATACGCTCCGCCTCGTGCTCCTCGTTCTTGGCAAACAGCACCTTGAGCTTCACCCCCTCGTCCAGCTCGGAGAAGAGCGCCTTGTCGTAGACGTGGGGGTTGTTGGCGATCAGGATGTTGGCGCACTTGAGGATGCGCCGCTTGGAGCGGTAGTTCTGCTCCAGCTTGATGAGCCGCAGATTGGGGAAATCTTCGTTCAGCAGCACCAGATTCTGCGGCTTGGCCCCACGCCAGGAGTAGATGGACTGGTCGTCATCCCCCACCACGGTAAAACGGGCCCGCTCGCCGACGATCTGCTTCACCAGTTCGTACTGGCTGGTATTGGTGTCCTGGTATTCATCGACCAGCAGGTAGCGGATCTTGTTCTGCCAGCGCTCGCGCACCTCCTGGTTGCTCTTGAGCAGCAGGGTCGGCATTACGATGAGGTCGTCAAAATCCAGCGCGTTGTAAGCCACCATCTGGCGGTGGTAACGCTCGTAGAGCTGGGCCATCAGCACTTCTTCAGGCCCGCGGGCGATACGCATGGCCCGGGCCGGCAGGATGAGGTCGTTTTTCCAGTTGGAGATCTGGCTGATGAGGGCCGAGAGCTTGTCCTTGTCGTTGTCGAGCTCCGTCTCGGTCAGCTCCTTGAGCAGCGCCAGCTGATCGGTGTCATCGAACAGGGAGAAGTTCGCCTTGAGGTTCAGGCTCTTGTGCTCGCGACGAATAATTTCGAGTCCCAGGGTATGGAAGGTGGAGACCATCAGCCCCCGCGCCTCCTTGCGACCCAGGGTCTGACCGACCCGCTCCTTCATCTCCCGCGCCGCCTTGTTGGTAAAGGTGACCGCCGCTATGTTGCGTGCGTTGTAGCCGCACTGCTGTACCAGATAGGCAATCTTGTTGGTGATGACGCGGGTCTTGCCCGATCCGGCACCCGCCAGCACCAGGCAAGGGCCGGAGACATACTTGACCGCTTCGTTCTGATTGGGGTTGAGCTTCATGGGCCGGATCTCTTGGCTTATGATGAGGGGCGGCATTGTAGCAGAGATCCCGCAGGCAGCCGAAACCGGGCACGGGATCCCGCCACTTCATCTTGTGTTTGCCCGCCATTTTCCGGATCATGACCGACTTTTCCAGACGAGATGAGGGGAGCATGAATCAGCAACAGCACGACCGGCTGCGCGGCCAGTTTCCAGCCTTGGCGCAGGAGGTGAACGGCCACCCTCTGGTCTATCTGGACAACGCCGCCACCACCCAGAAACCGCAAGCCGTGCTGGATGCGATCAATCACTACTATCGGGCCGACAATGCCAACGTGCACCGCGCCGCCCATGCCCTGAGCGGCCGGGCCACACGCGCCTTCGAAGATGCCCGCGAGACGGTTGCCCGCTTTATCAATGCCCCTCGCAGCCACGAAGTGATATGGACCCGTGGCACCACGGAGGCGATCAATCTGGTGGCCCAGAGCTGGGGGATGAGCGAGCTGAGGGCGGGGGATGAAATCGTGCTCAGCACCCTGGAGCATCACGCCAATATCGTCCCCTGGCAGCTGATCGCCCAACGCACCGGCGCCGTGATCCGGGTCGTCCCCCTCGATGAGCGGGGCGATCTCGACATGGCTGCCTATCACGCCATGCTGGGACCACGTACCCGACTGGTGAGCGTGGCTCACGTCTCCAATGCCCTTGGCACCGTCAATCCAGTCAAAGAGATGGTGGCAGCGGCCAAGGCGGTCGGGGCCCTGAGCCTCATAGACGGCGCCCAGGCGGTGGCCCATCTCGTAGTGGATGTGCAGGCTATCGGCTGCGACTTCTACGCCTTCTCCGGCCACAAGCTCTATGGCCCGACCGGGATCGGCGTGCTGTGGGGCCGCACTGAGCTATTGGAGCGGATGCCCCCCTGGCAGGCCGGCGGCGAGATGATAGACAGGGTCAGCTTCAGCGGCACTACCTTCAACACCCTGCCCTTCAAGTTTGAAGCTGGTACTCCTCATATTGCCGGCGCCATCGGCCTGGCCGCAGCCATCGACTTTGTGATGGAGCAGGACAGGGACTCACTGGCCAGCCATGAAGCAGCGCTGACCGACTATCTGGTTGCCGGACTGCAACAGGTGCCAGGGCTGCGTCTGGTCGGCGAACCCGGTCAGCGCGCCGGCGCGGTCTCTTTCCTGCTGGACGACATCCACCCGCAAGATGCCGCCACCCTGCTCGACATGCAGGGGATCGCCCTGCGTGTAGGACACCACTGCGCCATGCCGCTGATGGAATCTCTCGGTATCGGCGGCACCCTGCGTGCCTCCCTGGCCTGCTACAACAATCGGAACGATGTGGACGCCCTGCTGGCCGCCCTGCACAAACTCAGTGACTTCTTCTAAGGCAGACACCCGATGAACAGCCTCGCAACCTATACCCGGATCGGCCTTGAGCCCAATGCCGATACCATCCGCCAGCAGTTTGCGGCAGCAAACGGCTGGGAGAACCAGTACCGACTCATCATCCAGCTCGGCAAGCTGCTACCCACCTTGCCCGCAGAGTGGCAACAGGAAGAGCACCGCCTGAAAGGGTGCGAAAGCCAGGCCTGGCTAAAGGGAGAAAAAAGTGAGGACGGCAACTGGCACTTTGCTTGCGATTCCGATGCCCGCATTGTGCGTGGCCTGATCGTCATCGTACTGGCGGCACTCAACCACCAACCTGCAGCGGCGATCCACTCCTTCGACATGGAGGGCTATTTCACCGAACTGGGGCTCGAAAAACACCTGAGCCCGTCGCGGGGCAACGGGCTCAGGGCAATCGTGTTGGCGATCCGGGAGCAGGCTGTCTAACCCGCAGTGCAATGGTCGATCAGGCTGCGCCAATCGACCCTGTGTCTTCATTTCCGGCCTCTTTCTCGGCGCGGGCCCCGCGCTCGGCAATCTTCTTCAATACTCGGGAGGCGGCGACCAAGCCAAAGGTGGCCGTCACCGGCGTCACGGCACCGAAGCCGGAGGCACAATCCATCTTCATATTGCCGTCGCTGGCCCCCTTGGCCTGGCAGGTGCCGCCATTGCCATCTGGATAACTCAACTGCTCGGTTGAGAAGACACACTCCACCCCGAATTTGCGCGCCGGATTCTTGCTGAAGTTGTGCAGTCGGCGCAGGTCGGAGCGCACCTTGGCGGCCAGCGGATCCTGAATGGTCTTGGCCAGGTCGGCCACGGTGATCTGGGTCGGGTCCATCTGCCCGCCGGCACCGCCCGCCACGATCACCGGGATCTTGTTGCGCTTGCAGAAGGCAATCAGCGCCACCTTGGCCTTGACCGAGTCGATGGCATCCACCACATAGTCAAACTCCCGCTTGATATGCTCGCCCAGGTTGTCGGCGGTGACGAAGTCATCCACCTCGATCACCTCGCAATCCGGGTTGATGGCACGGATACGCTCGGCCATCACCTCCGTCTTGAGACGGCCGACGGTGCCCTGCATGGCATGGATCTGGCGATTGGTGTTGGTGATGCAGATATCATCCATGTCGATCAGGGTGATCTGGTTGATGCCGGCCCGAGCCAGCGCCTCGGCCGCCCAGGAGCCGACGCCACCGATCCCGACCACGCAGACTTTCGCCTGGCTGAAAGAGCCAAGGGCACGCTGGCCATAAAGACGGGCAATGCCCCCGAATCGCTGTAGATACTCTGCTTTCATACCACCACCTTGCTTGAGGGCGGCCATTATAGCGGCAACCTCTCTCAGGGGCGATGATCGGATGATAGCGGTGTTGATGAGAGGGAAAAGGAGTGCGGTATCGGAAACGAAAAAAAGCCCAGTCGTTAGACTGGGCTTTTTAAGTAGTGGCGGAGCGGACGGGACTCGAACCCGCGACCCCCGGCGTGACAGGCCGGTATTCTAACCGACTGAACTACCGCTCCGCATTCGGTTAGCTTTCGCTAAATCTTTTGCTGCTTGTTTGTGAGGTGTCATCCTCGCAGCCAGCCATGTGATTCTTCACATCACCGTTTAATTGGGTGCCTGGCAGTGTCCTACTCTCGCATGGCGAATGCCACACTACCATCGGCGCTACAGCGTTTCACTTCTGAGTTCGGCATGGGGTCAGGTGGTTCCACTGCGCTATTGCCGCCAGGCAAATTCTTCAATCTCGGAAAGCTGACGTGAATAACGACTTTGCTAGCTGCTTGTCATTATCACTGAATTTGAGTAGTTCGTTCTATTTGCTACAAGCCTTAGAACACTTCTTGGGTGTTGTATGGTTAAGCCTCACGGGTAATTAGTATGGGTTAGCTCAACGTATCGCTACGCTTACACACCCCACCTATCAACGTTGTGGTCTCCAACGGCCCTTTAGGACCCTCAAGGGGTCAGGGATGACTCATCTCAGGGCTCGCTTCCCGCTTAGATGCTTTCAGCGGTTATCGATTCCGAACTTAGCTACCGGGCAGTGCCACTGGCGTGACAACCCGAACACCAGAGGTTCGTTCACTCCGGTCCTCTCGTACTAGGAGCAACTCCCTTCAATCATCCAACGCCCACGGCAGATAGGGACCGAACTGTCTCACGACGTTCTGAACCCAGCTCGCGTACCACTTTAAATGGCGAACAGCCATACCCTTGGGACCGACTTCAGCCCCAGGATGTGATGAGCCGACATCGAGGTGCCAAACACCGCCGTCGATATGAACTCTTGGGCGGTATCAGCCTGTTATCCCCGGAGTACCTTTTATCCGTTGAGCGATGGCCCTTCCATTCAGAACCACCGGATCACTATGACCTACTTTCGTACCTGCTCGACCTGTCCGTCTCGCAGTTAAGCTGGCTTATGCCATTGCACTAACCTCCTGATGTCCGACCAGGATTAGCCAACCTTCGTGCTCCTCCGTTACTCTTTGGGAGGAGACCGCCCCAGTCAAACTACCCACCAGGCACTGTCCGCGAGCCCGATTCAGGGCCCTGCGTTAGAACATCAAACATACAAGGGTGGTATTTCAAGGACGGCTCCAGCGCAACTGGCGTCACGCCTTCAAAGCCTCCCACCTATCCTACACATGTAGGTTCAATGTTCAGTGCCAAGCTGTAGTAAAGGTTCACGGGGTCTTTCCGTCTAGCCGCGGGTACACCGCATCTTCACGGCGAATTCGATTTCACTGAGTCTCGGGTGGAGACAGCATGGCCATGGTTACACCATTCGTGCAGGTCGGAACTTACCCGACAAGGAATTTCGCTACCTTAGGACCGTTATAGTTACGGCCGCCGTTTACCGGGGCTTCGATCAAGAGCTTCGCTTGCGCTAACCCCATCAATTAACCTTCCGGCACCGGGCAGGTGTCACACCCTATACGTCCACTTTCGTGTTTGCAGAGTGCTGTGTTTTTGATAAACAGTCCCAGCCATCTGGTCACTGCGACTCCCGACAGCTCCATCCGCAAGGGACTTCACCATCAAGAGCGAACCTTCTCCCGAAGTTACGGTTCTATTTTGCCTAGTTCCTTCACCCGAGTTCTCTCAAGCGCCTTGGTATTCTCTACCCGACCACCTGTGTCGGTTTGGGGTACGATGACTTGTAATCTGAAGCTTAGAGGCTTTTCCTGGAAGCAGGGCATCAATGGCTTCCGCACCGTGGTGCGTTCGTCTCGTGTCTCAGTGTTGTGTCTCCGGATTTGCCTAGAAACACCACCTACGC
>NZ_CP077201.1:1450000-1617500 GCF_019046925.1 Aeromonas sp. FDAARGOS 1402 | reverse complement strand
ACGGCTGACGGTGCCGGGCGTTGCCAGCAGACCGATGTAGCCGTTACGGGTCAGGGCGGCGGCAGGCTTGATCGCGGGGACCACGCCGACCACGGGAATGCTGAGTGCGGTACGCAGGGATGGCAGGGCAATGGTGCTGGCGGTATTGCAGGCGATCACCACCAGATCGATGGCGTGCTCGGCCACCATGTGGCTGACCAGTCCGGTACAAGCCTCGATGAGGGCAGCCTCACTCAGCTCGCCATAGGGAAAGTGGGCATTGTCGAAACTGTAGAAATAGTTGTGCTCCGGCAGAGCGCGACGGATCTCCCCATAGACAGTCAGACCGCCCATACCGGAGTCGAACACGAGAATATTGGCCACCTGAGCTCCCCCTTGAATACGAGGCCGCGATCATACTCCCGCCCGGCGCCAATAGAAAAGGCCCTGCCAATGGCAGGGCCCCTGATTTTTCAGATCCAGACAAGGGGATCAGAGTGCGTAGTCCACCGTCACATAGTAGGCACGCTCGTCAGCCGGGTAACCCACCGAGGTCTGGTATTCCTTGTCCAGCAGGTTGCTGATCTTGCCGGAGACCTTCCAGGACGGTGCAACCTGATAGCCCACCGCCAGGTTCCACACGCTGTAGCCGCCCAGCTGGGTGGTATTGGCCGCGTCACCATAACGCTCACCCTGGTAGATCCAGCTCAGGGAGCCATCGAACTGCTGCCACTGCGCCTGGCTCACCCACTTGGCACCCTTGCGGGAGATCAGCTGCAACTGCTTGTCGGTGACCTTGTCCTTGGGATCCTTGTATTCGGCGGAAACGCGATGGCTCAGCCAGCCGGTCTCGAACTCCCCTTCCAGCTCAACCCCTTCAATCCGCGCCTTGCCGACGTTTTGCGGCGTCCACATGCCCTGGCTGTCCGGTGCCCACTGGATCATCTGCTCGAAGTCGTTGCGATAACCGGTCAAGCGCCACTCCACACCAGCGGTCTGTCCGTCCAGCATCAACTCGTGGCTTTTCGACTCTTCCGGCTTCAGATCAGGATTGCCGGACCCTGGGTAGTAGAGATCGTTGAAGGAGGGGGCACGGAAACCGGTGCCGTAGCGGGTACTGAGGCGATAATCCTCAACGAAGCGCCAGCCAGCGCCGGTTTGCCAGGTGTTGTGACGTCCGAACTGCTCGTTGTCATCGCTGCGACCGCTCAGCTCGGCCTGCCAGACCTGGTTGTCAAACTGGGCCAGGGCATAGAGCCCGGTGTTGTCACGCTCATCGGCGTCACTCGGGAAGGCGACGCCAGAGGAGCGGGAACTATCGTCCAGCATGTCGCGCTGCCAGTCGGCGCCGCCCCCCAGGGTCCAGCTCTCGTCCAGTTTGACGCTGTTGACCCAGTTCAGGGTGTATTGACGGGTATAGAGTCGATCAGCGGACTGATCGCGGCCGCTGGTATCCGGGTAGTCGTAGGCATCCTGTTTGGAGAAGGCGCCGCGCAGTTCGCTCAGGTAGCGCTCGTCATGATAGCGGGAGCCGAGCTGGTAGCTCTGGTTCTCGGTCCAGGTCTCGTTGCGTTGATGAAACGCCGGGCCCCAGGCGGAAGCGGCAGAGGATCTGTCGTACTGGGCAATGTTGCGGAACCAACGGGTCGTACCGAACAGATCCCAGTTGCTGGCCAGCGCCTGCTGATAATCCACCATGGCGTTGTAACCCCGGTGGCCATGCTTGTCGCCATCGTTCACCCCGACGATGGGATGCACGTTGTAGCCGGTCTCGTCATCGAAACCACCAGCGACCTTGATCTGACCCGCATCACCCACCTGGCTGGCGCTGCTGAAGGCGGCCTGACGCTGCTTGTGGGAGCCCGCACCCAAGTTGAACTTGTGTTGATTGGTCCCCTGATCCGGGCGAGTGATGATATTGATGACCCCACCGATGGCATCGGATCCATAAATGGTGGCGCGCGCACCGCGGATATATTCGATCCGCTCCACCTGGTTGAGGGGCAGGTTGTTGAGCTCGGTCATCCCGGCGGTCAGAGAGGCGCTGCGCACCCCGTCCACCAGCACCAGGGTCTGGGAAGAGGTGCCACCACGTACCCGCAGCGAGCTGAGCTGGCCGCGGCCGCCGTTGCTGACCACTTCCACGCCGGGCAGGGTCTTGACCACGTCGGTCACGGTCTGGGCTTGCAGGCGATCGATCTCGTCACGGGTCACCACGTTGACGGGCGCCAGCACACTGGAGGCAGGCTGGGCGACACGGGTAGCGGTCACCACCATGGTGGGATTGACGGGGATGGTCAGTTGTTGGGCAAAGGCCGCCGTTGGCAACAGGGCAGCCGCCAATAATGTCTTGGACATGAGAGATCCTTAAGTTCGCGTAAGCATCTACTTCGTGGCCGGTTTCTCTCGGCCCGAAATACGAACTTTGGCAGGTCTTCGGGCTTGGGGGCTGATGGCCTACGGCGACGGCTTCCCACCTGACGGCAGTGCCCTGATGTCGCTTCGTTCCCCCTTACCGCTGCGCGCCAGCTCCGGATTCTCACCGGATTCCCTTTTAAGCATGATGCGCCAAAGCGGGGGGATTATAGGCAGAGCCGTCTTGGATGTATAGCCATCTGGATTTCTAATGTCGTTTTTACCCAAAGTCGGTGCCAAGTGGCGCAGATCCTCGCCCCCTCTCGTACCTTGAGGCTCGTTGACCGTCATTCGAGCGGGTCAAACACAAGAAATGTTGAGCCAGATCCCACGGCTTTTTGGTAACATGCGGCAAACGTTTGACATCCGAGGAAGCCGTAATGACGACCCCCCCTATGATCGGCCTGGTAATGGGCTCCGACTCTGACTGGCCCGTGATGCAGGCCGCCGCCCGCATCCTCAAGGAGCACGGCGTGCCCTATGAAGCGCGCGTCGTATCCGCCCATCGCACCCCGGATCTCCTGTTTGAATATGCCGCCAGTGCGCGCGATCGCGGTCTGCGCGCCATCATCGCCGGCGCCGGCGGCGCAGCCCACCTGCCGGGCATGCTGGCCGCCAAGACCACGATCCCGGTGCTGGGCGTGCCCATCCCCACCCGCCAGCTCAAGGGGATGGATTCCCTGCTCTCCATCGTGCAGATGCCCAAGGGCGTGCCGGTCGCCACCTTCGCCATCGGCGAGGCGGGTGCCGCCAATGCCGGTCTGTTCGCCGTGTCCCTGCTGTCTGTCGCCCAAGATGGCGACGCTCCCCGTTATCACCAGCAGCTCGACGGCTTCCGCGCCAAGGAGCGCGACCGGGTGCTGGCGCTCACCCTGGAGGAGCCGGCATGATACTGCCCCCCGCCACTTTGGGTATGCTCGGTGGCGGCCAGCTCGGCCGCTACTTCGTGATGTCTGCCCACCGTCTCGGCTACAAGGTGATCGTGCTGGACCCGGACCCCATCAGCATCGCCGGTGCAGCCGCCGACGAGCAGATCGTTGCCGCCTATGACGATACCGATGCCCTGCGCGATCTGGCCAGCCGCTGCGACGCCATCACCTGCGAGTTCGAAAACGTGCCCGCCGCCTCCCTGGCCCTGCTGGAGCAGTACAAGCCGGTGCGCCCGGCCGCGAGCGCAGTACGTGTCTGTCAGGATCGCCGGGAAGAGAAAGCCTTCCTGACCCGCGCCGGCGTACCGGTCGCCCCGAACCTGACCCTGCTGCCCGGCGAGCCGCTGCCCGCCCTGCCCAGCGACCTCTTCCCCGCCATCCTCAAGACCGCCCGCGAGGGCTACGATGGCAAGGGGCAGTGGACTATCCACAATGCGGGCGAATTGCCAGCGGCCCTGGCCGCCAGCGGTGTCCCTTGCGTGCTGGAAAAACGCCTGCCACTGGAGGGGGAGTTTGCCCTCACCCTGGCCCGCAGTCCGAGCGGTGCCATCAGTGCCCTGCCTCTGGTGCAGAACTGGCACAGCGGCGGCATCCTGGATCAGACCCGCTCCCCGGCCAATGTGCCCGCCCTGGAGCGCGAAGCCCAGCGCATCGCCGAGCACATCATCGCCGCCCTCGACTATGTGGGTGTGCTGACGGTGGAGTTCTTCTTGGTCGGCGGTGAACTGCTGGTCAACGAGATGGCCCCCCGGCCCCACAATTCGGGTCACCCCAGCATCGACAACGCCGGTTGCAGCCAGTTCGAGTTACAGGTGCGCGCCCTGTGCGATCTGCCGTTGCCGGCACAGGCTGAGGTTCAGCCCGCCATCCTGCTCAACCTGCTCGGGGATCTGTGGCAAGACGGCACGCCGGACTGGGCCGGCGCCCTGGCCCTGCCCGGGGTGCACCTTCACCTCTATGGCAAGGGCGAAGCCCGCCCCGGCCGCAAGATGGGCCACGTCACCGTCACTGGCCGCGACTGGGCGGCGGTCGAGGCCACCGCGCACCAGCTGCGCGCCCTGCTGGGTCTGCCTCCGCGCTGAGTCCACCCCTTGACATGCAAAGACCCGGGCCAAGGCCCGGGTCTTTTTTTATGACTTGAGAATCGAGAGGGGTCAGGCCCTGTCGACAGCCGCAACGGGAGCTGGCAGGCGGATGGTGAGGGAGAGCACCAGGGCCACCACCAGCAACACCAGAATGAGGTTGAAGGTCGCCATGAAGCCGCCGAACAGGGAGGCCACGATGGAGCCGATGATGCTGCCCAGACCAAAGCCCAGATAGATGACGCCGTAGTTCTTGGTCAGGTTGTTGAGGCCGAAGAAGTCGCTCACCAGCGAGGGGTAGACGGTGATGGTGCCGCCGAAGCTGAACGCCACACAGGCCACCGCCACGAAGAAGAGGTTGGCATTGAGCGGCACGAACAGCAGCAGCGCCATGCCCGCCAGGGTAATCAACTGGGCGATGGTGATGACCCGGATACGGGACATCTTGTCGGAGAGGATGCCCAGCACCAGCCGGCCACCCAGGTTGGCCATAGCGATGATGGCGACGGCGTTGGCGGCGACCACGGCCGGCAGGCCCACCATCTTCTCGCCGATGTCCTTGGCCACGCCGATGACGTAGAGCCCGCTCATGCAGGCGGTGAGGAACATCAGCGCCAGCATCCAGTATTGGGGCTTGCGCATCGCCTCGGCCAGGGTGAAGTCGCGGCTCTCGCTCTGCTGCACGGCGGCGGCCTGCTGGGGTGCATCCTTCATCAGCATGCCACCCACCAGCACCATGGACATGGCGATCAGCCCCCACAGCTGGAAGGTGGTCTCAAGGCCATTGCTGGAGAGCAGCAGCAGGTTGATGTACTTGAAACCCAGGCTGCCGAGGCCATAAGCACCGATGGAGCAGGCGGAGATGAGCCCCTTGCGCTCCGGGAACCACTTCACGCAGTTGGAGAGGGTCATCAGGTAACCGGTACCATCGGCAAAACCGACCAGGATGCCGGCGCAGAGGTAGAGCATCGCCAGGTTGCTGGCATGAGCGGTGAGGAAGAAGCCGATGCCGAGCAGCACGCCGGCGCCCAGGGTGACGTTGCGCACCCCGAACCGCTCCTGCAGCTTGCCCGCCAGGGAGGAGGCCACCGCCAGGGAGAGGCTGAGCAGGCCAAAGGCGAAGGCGACCTGGCTCACCGGTTCGTCCAGCTTGTCGGAAAGCTGGGCGTTGAACAGGCTCCAGGTGTACACGGATCCCAGCGCGAACTGGGTGATGATGGTCCCCAACAGGGTGAGGTAGCGGGTGCGATTCAGATCGATGGTCATGATGCGTCTCGAGGAATGGCCTTAAGGAAACTGGGGCCACTATAGGCAAGACGCCACTCCCGCCGACCGATTAAGGCATGAAATGCAGATCGGCGGGAATGAATGACAATCAGAGCCGCATCAGCTGACGGAATGCCTTGATGTTGCTGCGGCTGACCGGCACCTCGAACGGCAGGTCATGGAGCCGGATGAGATAGGTGCTGTTGAACCAGGGCACTATCTCGCGGATCTTGTTGATGTTGACGCAGTAGGAGCGGTGGCAACGAAAGAACCCCTCGGCAGGCAACCGACTGACGAACTCGCTGAGGGTCATGGTCATCACGTAGCGATCGGTACGGGTGTAGACATGGGTCAGCTTCTCGTCGGCTTCCGCGTAGTAGATCTGCTCGCAGGGGGTGACGATGATGCGCTCCCCCTTCACCAGATTGACGGTGCGGTTCTGTGGCAACCCGGACTCCGCACCCTGGGGCTGGGACTTGCCCGCCAGTTCGAGCTTCTGCAGCAGATTGATGAGACGCGGCTCGTTGTAGGGCTTGAGGATGTAGTCGAATGCCTCCAGCTCGAACGCCTCCACCGCAAACTCCTTGTAGGCGGTGACGAAGACGATGTGGGGCGGATGGCTGGACTTGTGCAGGTTCTTGGCCAGCAGCAGGCCGTCGATGGCGGGGATCTGTATATCCAGAAACACCACGTCCACCTCGTGATCCTGCAGATACTTGAACGCCTCCAGCCCGTCCTCGAAGCTCGCCACTATCTCGATGTTGCTGTGCTGCCCCACCAGAAAGGCCAGCTCCTCGCGGGCAAGGTATTCGTCTTCCACTATGATGGCTTTCAGCATGGCATTGCCTCCTGATCAGGCAGATAGAAACAGACTTCGGTCCCCGGCTCCAGCCGCTTGAGGTGCAGGCCGTCGCCATAGAGCAGCTTGACACGCTGATGCACGTTCATCAGACCGATGCTGCGGCTTTCCACCCGACCGGCGGCGACCCCGTCGATCACCGCCTGGCTGATGCCGTAGCCGGTGTCGCGCACCGCGACCCGGATGCCGCCCGCCAGCTGCTTCACCTCGATGGTGACCCGACCCGGCGCACTGCGGGGCTGGATGCCGTGCAGGATGGCGTTTTCCACCAACGGCTGCAACAGCAGGCTCGGCACCTGGATATGCACGTCGTCCACCTCAAACACCACCTCCAGCTTGTCGCCGAAGCGGGCCTGCTCGATGGCCACGTAGTCGCGCACCTGCTGCAGCTCCTCCTGGATGTCGATGAGGGTGTCCCCCTTGTTGAGGTTGTAGCGCAGGTAATCCGCGAGGTTCGCGATCAGCTGGCGTGCCTGCTGGGGACGGATGCGGATCAGCGACGAGATGGCATTGAGGGCGTTGAACAGGAAGTGGGGGTTGATCTTGCTCTGCAGCGCGGTGAACTCCGCCTTGCGGGTCATCTCCTTGAGCTGCTCGATGCGCGACACCTCCATCTGGGTGGAGATGAGCTGGGAGAGACCCACCGCCATCTCCTTGAGGGAGCTGGTGATGCTGTGGGTGCGGCGATAGTAGATCTTGAGGGTGCCGCTGACGGCGCCGTTTTCCCGCAGCGGAATAATGATGACCGAGTGAAAATCGGAGAGGTGATACTGGCGCAGATCGTTGTTGATGATGATCTGGTCCAGCAGCACCGCTCTGTGGGTCATGTCGCTGATGGCGTGGTGCTCGTCCAGCTCGTAGTAATCCTTGCCCACCCCCACATAGGCCAGCACGTCGCGGGTATCGGTGATGGCCACCGCATCGGCGCTGATCTCGCTGCGAATGATGCCGCACACCTGGCTCAGGGAGTGGCGATCGATGTTCTGGAAAAACGGCAACGTCTTGTTGGCGATGTCGAGCGCCAGCTTGGCCTGCTTGGCGGCAATCAGCTCCTTCTCGTCGTCCAGATCCTGCACCAGCTTGATAATGAGCCCGATACAGAGCGCACCGGCGATCATCGGGTAGGCAATATGACTGACTATCTCCACACCTACCGCATGGGGCTCGGTCAGTTGCCAGATAAGCAGCATGGTCAGCCCCTCGCAGGCCATGCCCGCCAGGATGCCATAGAGCCAGAGCCGCGACTTGCGACAGCGCAGGTGCAGCCAGGTGGCGAGCAGGCCGGCGATGATGCTGGCGATGAGACAGGGAATGGAGGTGTGGCCATCCATGTCGATGAGATAGCGGTGCAGCCCCGAGATGACCCCGGCCGGAATGCCGACCCAGGGGCCGAACAGGATGCCGCCCGAGATGATGGCGATGATCCGCACATTGATGAGGGCCCCCTCCACCGGAATGCCGGTGTAGGTGCTGAACACCGCGAACAGACAGAAGATGGCCGCCACCAGCACCAGCTCGGCAGGGGTGTGGTCACGCTTCTGGAACAATCGCTGAAACGGCCGGGTGCGGGTGAGAAGAAAGAGCGTCATCAGCATCAGCGCCGCCCGCTCAAACACCGCCAACAACATCATCTGATTTTCGAGCATGGCTCTCCTCCGTCAATGGCATGGCGCCAGGGGGCGGATCATACCCCTTATCTGCCGCCGACTCATGGGCGAATCCGGGGAGAGCGGTTCAGCTTTCGGGGAAAGCGCCGATAAGAGGAGGCCCTCGCCAAGGAGGGCCCAGTCCGACAAAGGAGATAACTATGTTTCAAAAAAGCATGGTGCTGGCAGTGATGATCGGTTGCAGCAGTGCCGCCGTTCACGCCAATACGCAGGTGAGCCAGCTGAACTGGCAGGCCACCGCCAGCAAAGAGACCAACATGGAAGTAGCGCTTACCCACCCAGGCCTCCAGGCCATCAATTCGGATCCGGCACAGGCTCCCGTCCAGATCCTGGCAGCAGACCTGAGCCACCCGGATTTCAACACCACCTATCGTTTGCAAGCCCGCGCACTCTACGGCTCCCTGCCACAGCAGGATGATCTCCGGATCACGCTGGCGCTCAACGGACAACCCCTCGAAGCAAGCCGCGCCCTCCCCCTGGCGCAGGCGACCCGCTATTACCTCAGCTATCAGGCCCCGTCAGCCAGACCGGACCAGGTGGGCGAAGCCGCCTATGAGTTGATGGTGTACTGGCTGGGCTGACCACAGGAGCCGAAGGCATGTTCCCATGCCTTCATTCCTCCCCTTCCATCACCTGCAGTTGGGTCGCCGCCAGCCGAACGACCTCGTACTCTTGCTGCAAACGGACCAGCGCCTCGGGCAGCCTGGCCTGATCGAGCTCCCAGGATTCTATTTCGCTGCAGGTCGCCACCAGTTTCAGAGTGCCCATGATCCTGGCGCCCCCTTTCAGGCGATGTATGCGGTCGATGAACTGGCCGACATGCCCCTCCTCCGCGGCCCGTTGCAATCCCGCGATATCGTCGTCACTGGCCCGCACGAACTCGGCCAGCAGAGGCACCATCAGGGTCGACTGGTGTGCGGTCAGCGGCCCCAGATACCGCCGGATCTCCTCCATGCAGACGACCATGTCACTCTGCTCTTCCCGCTGCATGTGCCGACGCAGGCAGTGATCGAGCGCCTCCAGTCCAACGGGCTTGAACAGACAGTCATCCATCCCTGCCGCCTGCCCTTCATTGATCTGCTCCTGCCGCGCATCGGCCGTCAGCCCGAGGATCACGGTGCGTCGCCAGCCGTGCAGCCGCTCCAGCTCCCGGCATTGGCGAACCAGCTCGAAGCCGTTCATGCCGGGCATGTTGAAGTCGGTCATGATGACATCCACCCTGGCTCCGATCAGCAGCCGCAGCGCCTCTTCTCCCGACTCGACGGCCGTGGCGTCATGACCCAGATAAGCCAGTTGCTGGCTGACCAGCAACCGGTTGGCTGGATGATCGTCCACGACCATGATCTTCAGTCGCCGCACCGGCTCCACCGCCGGCTCCTGTGCAGGCGTGGCGGGCATCGCCACGGCATCGGCCACCGGCAGCTTGATCTCGATACTGACCCGGGTCCCCTGCCCGGGCGCACTCTCCAGTTGCAGGGAGCCGCCCATCGTCTCGCACAGGGAGCGGGAGATCATCAGACCCAGCCCAGTACCCGACTGCTGGATTTTCTCGGGTTGGCTGGCCTGGCTGAAGGGCTCGAACAGCCTGGCCTGCTCGGCCTGATCAATGCCGATTCCGGTATCCAGAATGGTGAGCTGCACGGTACACCAGCCATCGCTGACCCGGGAGGCCAGCGTCACCGTGACCGACCCACGCTCGGTGTACTTGATGGCGTTGCTGATCAGGTTGGAGACGATCTGCTTGTAACAAAGACCATCGATCTGCACCCAGGAAGGATTGCCCGTGACGAGATCCAGCCGCAGATTTTTCTGCCTCGCCAGCGCGGTAAAGACGGTAACGACCGATGCTGTCAGGGTCACGATGTCATGGGGTTCGGGGGCAAGTTCGAACCGGCCAGACTCGATCTTGGAAATATCCAGGATGTCGCCGATGAGGCTCAGCAGATCGCTGGCCGAGCCATGGGCAATGGCGAGGGAGGCCTGATCCTCCTCGTGCAGCCGACCCCGCTTGAGCGCCAGTTCCAGCAAGCCGATGATGGCATTCATGGGGGTACGGATCTCGTGGCTCATGGTCGCGAGGAAGGTGCTCTTGGCACGGTTTGCCTCCTGGGCCTCCTGGCTGGCCACCGCCAGCTCATCGAGCAGGCGTACCCGTTCGCTGACGTCGATCCAGCCTCCCACGCCCCCCTGCACATTGCCGTCCAGATCGTAGTAAGGCTGAACCCAGTGATAGACGTCGACCCCGCCCGTCGGCAGGACCAGACGGTGATCCCCCTCCTGGGCACGGCGGCTGTCACAGGAAAGCACCAGATCCCCGTGCAGGGGAGCAAGAAAAGGCCAGCGCGTTCGCGCGTCGTCCAGGCCCGTGCCGAGCAGGCTGACCTTGGACTCGCCAAGGAAGCTGGCATAGCTGCTGTTGCACAGTACCAGGATCCCGTTCAAATCCCGCGCATAGATGGGGTGAGGTGTCCCGTCCACCAGATCGGCGATGAACTTGAGCTGGGTGCTCAGCGCCCCCTCCACCAGTCGCCGCTCGCGGATCTGCTTGCGCAGGGACAGCCCCCACAGGCCAACCCAGAGGGTCAGCAGCAGGATCAAGGCGATAAAGACCCCGAACTCCTGAATCAACTCCTGCCAGGAGACACTCTCCTGTTTGACATTGACCCGCCAGCGGTTGGAGAGCCCTTCCAGCTCATCCGGCGGAATGATGGCAATCACCTTGTCCAGAATGTCCCGCAGTACGGGATGCGCGGGGGTGACCGCCAACGCGGCACCGATGGGGATGGAATCGAACAGCTCCCCCGTAATGATCAGGCTGTCGGGGAATTTGCTGTTCACGTAGTACTTGGCCACCCGCAGCGGCAGTATGGTCACATCGCACACATCCATCGCCACACAGCGCATGGCATCTTCAATCGTATCGAACTGCCGCGACGTCAGCTTGCCGTATTCCGCCTCGATGGCCTGGGTCGAGATAAAGCCTCTGACCATGGCCACGGTGCCGGTCTTGAGCAGCGATCCAGGGGGGACCTCCCGGTGGCGCAGCCCCACCACATAGGAGAGGGGATCGAGGACAAAGGCCCGGCTGAACAGATAGCGGTTCCTGCGCTCGGCAGAAGGGCTCAACACCCCCGCATCCACCTGGCCGCTATCCAGCAACTGGGTCATCTGCTCCGGCGTCTTGGCAGGCACCACCTCGAGCTCCACCCCCAGCTTGGCTCGCATGACCTGCAGCAGATCGGCGACCACGCCGTGCATGGTACCGGTGACGTCATAGAAACTGAGGGGCGGGATGCCGCTGTTCACCGCAATCCGGATCTTCTCCCGTTTGCTCAGCCATTCCCATTGCTCGCGGCTCAGGTCGATTCTGCTGGCACCGATGGAGAGGCCCCCCCCATTCCAGCGCTTGGCCACTTCCGCCCGCTTGCCCTCGAGGATCTCCCCCAGCGCGATATCCATGATCCTCTTGAGTCGCCGCTCCTTGGGATTGAGGGCAAAGGCAAAACCGGCGGTATCGATATAGAGCGGCTTCAATAATTGAATGCTGCTCTGATAGAACTTGTTGACGATGAAATTGCCGGAGATCATGTCCACCATGACGGCATCAACCTGACCATATGCCACCGCGGACAATGCACTATAGCGGGACGGGTATATTTTAATTTTGTAGTCCGACAGATAGCGCATGATGTCCATGAACGGCAAATAATACTCCGGCACGGCTATTGTTCTTATTTCTCGCTCTTTGACCTGAATGTTTTTATAGATGGCTGGGTCGTCAGCAATATATTTGTCAGTCAGCAGAAGATGCTGTTCCCGCTCATAGGAATTGGAGGTACTCAGCAGATCGATCTCCCCCCGCTGGAGCGCTTCAATGGCAGCCGCCCTGGAGGGATATCCCTTCACCAGGATCTCGATGTGCAGCAGATGGGTCAACATGCCGACGATGTCGGCCGTCACCCCTTCATAAGCATTCGCCCTCAGGGTGATGTCCATAGGCGGGTTGTCAGGTCTGGGCACCCCCAGGATCAGCCGCTCGCGCTCCTGCAACCAGCGCCACTCCTCCCCATGCAGCGGCAAGGGGCTGGCATCGAGGTATTCCCCGCCATCCCGCGAATAGACTTGCAGCAGGGGCTCTTCCGGTTCCTGGGCCGCCAGCGGCCACACCCAGACCAGCGCCAGCAGAAGCAACAGCAATTTCGCCCTGTTCACAGCAGTTTCTGCCGTCTGGCCAGACTGATCAGATCAACGATGTTGGTGATGTTGAGTTTCTTCATCAACCGGGTCTTGTAGGTACTGACGGTTTTCTCGCTCAACAGCATGCTTTGGGCAATCTGCTTGTTGGCATGACCCTGACAAATCTGCAGCAGCACGCTCATCTCGCGGGAAGAGAGGGTCGACAGCAGATCTTCCCGATCGACCGTATGGGCATGCCTGGCGCCGGCGATGACGTCACGGGGGTAATAGAGTTGCCGCTTCTCTATTTTTGCGATCGCATCCTTCAGCAAATACAAATCATCCAGCTTGGACAAGAACCCCTCGGCACCAGCTTGCAGGCACCGCACCATAATATGGTGGGTGGACTGTGCAGACAGCACCAGAATCTTGGCGCCAATATCCAGCATCTTGATTCTCTTTATCACTTCGATGCCATCAAGCTGAGGTATTCCAATATCAAGAATGACAATATCTGGATGGGTGTTCCTGGCCATGGCGATAGCATCAACACCATTATCAACCTCGCCTAACACATGATGTTCTTCCTGTTTCAACAACATGTTCACGGCCATTCTTATTGCTGGATGATCATCAACGGCCTTGTTGCTCAAATCGGGGAACTATCTGTCATCTCGGTGATCTGATCCTGTAGCGCAGTCTCCGAGAGCATCAGATGGGCAAGTCCAAGCACAAGATCAGCAACTGGCAGCAGTACAACCAAGCCTTGGTGCAACGCGGTTCGTTGACCATCTGGATGGACGAACAAGCCATTAAGCAGTGGCATTGCCTGGTCCACCATGGCCGCCGAGGGAGAGGTTTCCACTACAGTGACACCGCCATTGAGACGGCCCTGATGCTAAAAGGCTTGTTCAAGTTGCCGCTGCGGGCGCTAGAAGGCTTCATTAACTCGTTGTTCCAACTGATGGCGGTGCCTTTGCAGTCGCCGGACTATAGCTGTATCAGCAAGCGCGCCAAGACCGTCGACATCAAGTACCGCCTCCCCAGCCAAGGCCCGGTGGCTCACTTGGTCATTGATGCCACCGGCCTCAAGGTCTATGGCGAAGGCGAATGGAAAATTCGCAAACACGGCAAGGAGAAGCGACGAGTGTGGCGCAAGCTCCACTTGGCGGTGGATGCCACAACCCATGCGGTCATCGCTGCCGAAGTCAGCCTGGAGACGGTGGCGGATAACGAGGTGTTACCGACGTTGCTCAACCCCTTACGACGCAAGATAAAACAGGTCAGCGCCGATGGTGCGTATGACACCAAGGCCTGTCATGCGCTACTGAAGAAGAAGGGGGCGAAAGCCACCATACCGCCGAGAAAAAATGCGGCACCGTGGGAGGAAGGCCATCCCCGCAACGAGGCGGTGACGGCGCTCAAGGCCGGTGAACTGAAGCAATGGAAGAAAGACTCCGGCTATCACCAGCGCTCGATAGCCGAGACCGCCATGTACCGGTTCAAGCAACTCATCGGGCCAACGCTGAGCCTGCGGAACTACAACGCCCAGGTGGGCGAAATCCTGGCTGGCGTGAAGGTGATGAACAAGCTGATAGGGCTTGGTATGCCTGTTCGCCAGCCAGTGAATTGAGTGGTATCAACGGGTTGGGGAACGGCCATCCAGCGACGGATTTGATCAACAACGCCATCATCAACTATCAATACCTTCGCCATATATAGATCCGTTATTCAGCCCTGTCCGACGAGCATATTAACTACAAATCAAGCAACGACACCATACAGCTTGATCTTGTTTTCAATATGTTAAATAAATATAAAAATGGCATTCTCAAGTTAATCACCATTATAGCTTCATTTATTTTTTATATATTTATCAATATATTGCATTTTATTTGCCTCGTATGGAGCCTGGTGGTGGCCGGGTCCCCTCCCTCGTTGATGTCCCCTCCTTCCCGGTTTTCCCTGTGCTCTTCCTCCCGCAATAAAAGACCTAAAAAACATATAAATCAAATACATGAGACACAACAACCCACTGAAAGGAAAGGGAAATCAATTATTTTATAAAGTTTGCGCCCCATCATCCTTTGAGATTTTTCCTACGCACCATTCGGTCGATCAAAACAGATCCGATCGTTATCTTAGTCGACGAAAAAACAAGCTGGTCCGAGGAGAAACATATTCCAGGTCCGGCTGCCACGACTGGTCGAATCGTCGCCAACGTGGCAAGGCATGCCCCTGACGGGCAATGAACCAACCGGGTGGTCAATACCATCCAGAAGATATGTAGGAAATATCGTAATGAAGAAGACTCTGATTGCTCTGTCCGTGGCTACCCTGGGCTTTGCCGCCACCGCTCAAGCCGCCGTAGAAGCGTCTGCCGTCGCGACCTGGCAGGCCACTGCCAAGAAAGACACCACTTCCGAGCTGGTGGTCACCCCGCTCTCCAGCCTCTCCTTCCAATATGCCGAAGGGATCAAGGGGTTCAACACCGTCAACGGCCTGTTCGATGTCGCCATCAAGGGTGATGCCAGCGCGACCGACTTCACCCTGAAGGCGAAGAAGCTGAACGGCACCCTGAATCACCTGGGTGGCGACTCCACCGTCGATGTGGGCGTGCTGTGGGGCGGCGCACCGGTCAGCACAACCGCCTACACCACCCTGATCGACACCGCTGCCGGCATCACGGGGGGGAATCTTTCTCCTCTTGCCAACGGCTTCAAGAACGATGCCGAACGCGTCACAGCGCAGGGTTCCTTCACTTTCAACATTGAAAGTGCCACTGCCAGCGGCACCCCCACCACCTTTGACGCCCTGCCGGACGGCCTGTGGAGCGGTGAAGTCAACGTCGAGTTCGTAGCGAACTGGAGCTAACTCATCCACCGCTTACCATTGAGGGCCCTGCGGGGCCCTTTGTTCTCTTAGGGGCACATCATGAACCTGAAAATTGCAGCGATATGGCTGCTGCTCATTCCCGGTATCAGCCAGGCGATCAATGTCGGCGCCGTCACCACCTTCATTGATGCAGGCAGCCAGGAGGTCGCCAAACAGATTGAAAATGGCAGTGACCAGGCCAGATTGGTCACGATCAGCGTGACACGCATCACCTCACCGGAAGAGGGAGGGCAGGAGATCCCCATGGAAGTCAGCGGCGAGCTGATGTTGTCACCCAGTCGGCTGATGCTGCCCGCCAATGCCAAAAACAACGTCAGGTTCTTTTACAAGGGTCCGCAGGATGACAAGGAGCGTTACTACCGCATCCGCTGGCTGGACACGGCGCTCTCCGTCGACGATCAGCGCAACGAACGCCGTCAGGCTGTTGCCACCACGTCAGCACAGATAGGCACCATTCTGGTGGTAACACCACGCCAGCACCGGTTCGCCTATGACCTGAAGGACGACACGCTCACCAACCAGGGCAATGCCTCCTATCGCACGGTAGCGTATGGCCCCTGCCTGAAAGGCGAGGAGCTGTGCAAGGAAACCTACTACGACCTGCCGGGCAAGCAACGCCGGTTCAAGCAGGTCAATATGCGTGATCCAAAGAGCCACCTGGGACTCTGGCTGGGTCAGGAATTCGTCGTCATCAAGTAACCCCCTATCACGGTGCCGCCCCACCCTCTTGCAGGGTGACGGCTCTCGATCTCCACACCCGGAACCATGGTGCTCGATATGTTGAAAAAAGCCTGGCTGTTGCCGCTCTCCTGGCTGATTGCGATGTCAGCCTCGGCCAGCACTGCTGCCCCTCTCAAAATTGCCAACGTCATCATTCCTGCCAGTTTTGCCAAGGCGCTGGAAGAGGGGCTGGCGGTACCGGTACGCCTGCGATACACGGATGAGGACAACAGGATCGACACCCTGACCGACGACACCATCGGCAATGCCACCCTGCTGCTGCAAGACGGCAAGCTGCACTTGTTGCACCTTGATTTCAGTGCCGGCCAGCAGCAAGGCGTGCTGAACGATGCCCTTACCACTCTGCTCTCCAGCAAGCAAAGACGCACCTTTTCTGCCGATGGCGCCTTGCAGATCGATGCCGATGCCAGCATGCAGCTGGACCTCGTCGCCATGCTGCTCACCATCCGGGTGTCACGGGATGCCTTTGGCCAGGCGAGGCAATCTGACAACCGTGTCGCACTGACCCCGACGGTGGACACCCTGACGGGCGTACAGCGCTACAACCTGGGTTACTCCTTCATCAATACCCCCCAGAGCGGGCACCAGGACTCCAATTTCCTGCAGCTGGAGAGTACCGTAGGGCTGGGCGCGCACCATGTCGCCGTGGATGCATCCCTTTACAACCTGGGTGAGCCGGAGCAGAGCGGCGACATCTACCGCGCCATGTACGAACGGGATCTCGATGATCGCCGCATCGCAGCAGGCATGGTCTCGACATGGGACCTGCAGACCCTGGGGGTGGTGACGGGCCTGACCACGGGTCGCCTCTACGGCGCATCCTATGGCAACCAGGCGCAATCTCGAAAACAGACCACCAACGAATCGACCACTCCGGTGCAAGTCTTCATGCCCGCCAACGGCGAGGCCAGGGTCTATCGGGATGAACGCCTGATAGGCCTGCAAAACCTGGCGATCGGCAACCAGCACATCGACACCTCCGCGTTCCCCAACGGGGTCTACAACGTCACGGTCGAAGTCTATGTCGACGGCCGCCTGACCAGCACGACCACCCAGCGAGTCACCAAGCTGGGCGGCAATCAGGGCTTTACCCGGGAGTGGGGATGGCAATGGTGGGGAGGCATGATGGAGAACAGCCAGCACAGCGGCGATTCCCCCCTGCTCGGTCTGTCGCTGGCACGCTCGCTGGATACCCTTGATCTGGCGACGACCACCTATGCTTTCAGGGATGCGGCCGTCGGCGAGGCACGCGCAAGCTGGCAGGTCACGGATCGCCTCGGCACCCAGTTACAAAGCATGCTGTCCACCGATCACTCCTGGCGGCTGGCGTCCAGCCTTTCCTTGCAAGCCCATGACAATGCCTCCCTGTGGGTCAGCCAGGAAAAACTGTATGCAGGCGATGCCCTGGGAGTGAGTGCAACCGAGCTCTACTCTGCCGGCATCACGATCAATCTGGGTGGCTGGGCCAGCGGCATGGGCCAGCTGACCTTCAACACCACGCACGACCGTCAGATGAACAGCGATCGCAGTTATGCGGATTACTACCAGCACCTCTATGCGGGCCGATACGGCAACCTCTCCATGCGCGCCAGCCTGCAGAGCGACAGTGGCACACTCAATGGATTCAGCAACAAGAGCATCACCCTGGACTACTCCATCCCGTTCGACAATCTGTTCAGCTTCGGCATGAGCAGCAACGAGCAGGGCCAGACCACGGCCAACCTCAACTATCAGAAGCGCATGGAGGGAGCCATCAATCTGGCCGCGCTGAATGCCTCCCGCATGATGCACGGCAGCGACACACACAATATGGCGCTTTCCGGCACCCTGGGGTTCGAGAACAGGGTCATCGGCGGCACCATGACGCTGGGTCGCGGTCATGGCGGCGACGTGAATGGCAACCTGATTGCACGGGGTGCCCTGATAACCACGGAGAACGACGTGATCGCATCCAGCCGGAGCACCTCTGGTTCAGGCCTCATCATCAATACCGGCATCCACCGGGAAGGACAGATGCTCGCCAAGGTGAATGGACAGGACTACCCCCTGCAAGGGGAACAGACCTTCCTGGCGCTCTCGCCTTATCAGGAATACGAGGTGGAACTGCTCAACAGCAAGACGGGCAAGGACAGCTATGACATCAACACCGGCAAGCAGCGCTACACCCTGTTCCCCGGCAACGTCGCCACTCTGGATGCCGCCAGCAGCATCAAGGAGATGGTCACCGTGTTTGGCGTACTCAGGGCAGAAGATGGCTCGCTGCTTGCTAACGCCCGCATTGACAACCACATCGGCACCACGGTGACCAACGAGGTCGGCGAGTTCACCCTGGACGTGGACAAGGCCAACCCCATGCTGACTTTCCGCCGGGGAAGCGACTTCTGTGAAGCCGACCTGGATCTTGCACAACACACGGGCGCGGCCTGGGTCGGCATCGTGACCTGCCAAGGACTGCCCACCTACGCCATGGTGAGAGAGTATTGAACATGAACATCACACACAGATTGCTGCTGGTCATTGCACTTGGCGCCGGCTGGGCACAGCAAGGCAGTGCGGCTGTCACAAAATATAATCTGGCTGATGCCGATCTTCGTCATTTGCTGTTTATTGAAAATCAGGAGGACAACAATTTATTCATTACCCCAACCGATTATCTGGACCCTCGCCTGTCGGGTGGCAATGCCTGGACGTCCGACTCCAGACAGGTCAGCCTGGCATATGCAGACAATGGCTATAACTACACAGTCACCAACGACAATATCGACATGTGGGAAAACGGCCCGATTCGGTATCCTTATATCAATCAGCGTTGCATAAAGAGCTGGTCTGGATGTGACCCGCAAACGGCAGAAGCGGTCAACAAGCCGAGCGTCGTCAATGAAACAGGTTTCTTTGGATTAACGAAGGCGGCAACTGGATATGCTCATGCAAAATTGAGCGCCAGCTTCTTTGATTACCTGCGTACAATGCCGGTTGGGGCCATCCTGAACAGGGAAATGAACCTCTGCAGGACCACCAGAGCCTATGATGCAGCCTCGGGTGAGCGTTGCATAGATCAAAGCAGCGGCACCTGGTATGTGAGAAAGGTACAGCACAAGAAAGCGGGTCATCTGCGCTTTATACAGACCAATGCCATCAGTGAAGTGATCGTGGACAGCAATGGAGCCCCCTATGTATTACCCGGCTCACAAGGCTGCGAGAATTATCGGCTGGGTACCCGTGATGGTATTCTCTGCCGTTTTCTTGACTACGATTTCAGTCAGGATGGTAGCCAGTCATTTTCCGATCCCTATGTATACACAAACATAAAAAATGCGGCCCTGAACAGCGCCATTGCCAGTGCAGATGTGCAAATGAGCGCAAATCTCACCAATTGGGCAAGCAAGGGTGCTGACTACAAGATCGGCTATCTCAATGGGCAATCGTCTATTTATCTGTTTCTCTCCAGTAATTTTTTCAAACAGGTGGTCAGACTCGGGCTTCAGGATCAACTGACAAGAAGTTTGATTAACTTCAACATGCGAAATGTCAAAGCACCAGAAAGTGGGTTTTATGAATTCAGTGGCACCACTGAAATCGTGATAAAGCCGCGGGACTTCAGCGTATCCATCTTGTCTTCGGAGGGCGTCAGCAATCCTTACAGGGAGGGGCAGGTCGGGAATGATATTCTGAGCTTCTCATACAATATCTCTGATAGCGGCCCCATCAGTGCCGATATGCTGGAAATTTCTATTTCACAGGACAGAGGGTCGCCCTATCGGGGATATTGCACTTTCTATCCGGCAGGCTCCTCAGCTCCTGAACAGGCCGTCCCCATCCCTACCAGGCTGGTATTCGATTCGGTGGCTCATGGCGCGGGTTCACGGCACGCCATTCGCTGCGATCGCACACCGGTGGATATTCGTACCCTCGGAATACAGGACAATCAACCACCGCAGGAGTGGAATGATCCCGTCAACGGCCAGGGCATCACCCGGTTTTACAAACTGGCGCTGGAATTCGACCTGACCGATCCCATGGTGCAGCGCACCATGGGCGACGAGATGTGGGAAGGCGAGGTGGAACAAAGCGGCACCATCACCATCAAGGGGACCTGGCGCTGACCATGGAGTACAACATGCATCGTCTACTTTGGCCCTTGCTGGGCGGCTTGCTGGCCTCACAGGCCGCCGCCCTCGACATCGGCGCCATGACTCTTGCCATGGCGCCAGAGCAGGAGTTCATTACCAGAACCCTGACCAACAACAGTGCTTCACCCAAGCTGTACGACATACAGATGGAAAAAATCAGCGATCCCACGGCCAGAGGCAGAACACTGCCCACCGTCCCCGGTGAGCTGCTGTTTGCCCCCAGGCGCTTCACCCTGCACGCCAGACATGCCCAGAACGTCAAGTTCTACTACAAGGGGCCCGCCGATGACCATGAGCGTTACTACCGCATCACCTTCACCGAGTCACCGGCAGCCCAGGTGGATGAAGGCAGCCAGACGCAGCACCGGGGAACCGTCGAGGTGAAACTGGCCCTGCAGTCCATCCTGGTGGTGCGTCCGCGTCAGTCACGTTTTGCATACCAGCTGGACCCGGCACAGAGCACCATCACCAATACCGGCAACACCTATTTCGAGTTCATGATCAAAAAAGGCTGTGAACAACCAGATCACGAGGCAGAAAGTAAATATTTATTACCGGGAGAAAGCTATCAAAACTCAAAAATAGGTAAGACAGGAAACCAGCACATGATTATATATCAGCAACGATTCATTCCTTTAGGTAAAGAATGCTGAAAATAAATAACACATCACTTAACTGGGCGATAAATCGTTACACTTTAATTATTGCAATATCACAAGCATTTGCAACATAAATTATTCTCGATATAGGAGTTATGGAATGAAGTACATATCTTTAAAAATTAAGTTGTTTTTAGTGAACATGCTGTTCATATCATCTTCTCATGCAGATATTTCAGAGCCAAAAATCATAGCGGAAAATGTATATAGAGTTTTCCCAGGAGATCATGTCACACCAGCCTATTTTATAAGGGAGGGTGATGATAATATATTTAAAATTGAGCATGACAGCATCATAAATACAGGTGTAATTGGCAAAGATGTTGTCAAGATATTATCCTCTTCTACGGGTGACTTTGCAGCCCTGACCTCCATCGGCAATGTCCTTCTCAATAAAGGGGATCAGAATACCTCAATGATCATCCCAGGTATTATAGATTTACAAGCGATGCAAAGTGGTTTCGTTGCTCTTCGTAGCAATGGAACAGTTGTCACCTGGAATGAGCAAACACCTCCTTTCCAATGTCAGACCAACTTAAATAATATAAAAAGAGTTATCACGCACCCCAATAGTTATGGCGTTGTTGCATTGCATGGAGATGGGTCAGTATCAGCATGGAGCTATGATATTTGTAGTGGCTTTTCTACTAACAATACTGAAGTTATTGATGTTGCTGTAGGAATATACGGATTCACAATTCTAGACAAAGAGGGTAATGCATACAAATACCCTTATGATACACAACACCTGATATCCCAGGAAAAAAATGTTTCCCATATTATCAGTGGTAATAACTATGGTTTATCTGTCAGTAAGGACCATATCACTTGTAGTGATGCATCAGCTCTTATTAATACGAAGGGTAGTTTGACTGTGGCAACAGCTTTGGGCACGGGGATGATGATGCTACAAATGTCAGATGGTTCAGTATCTCAAGCTCACTGTTACAATAGCAATCTCAATGAACAATCTCAGACAACGCTGAAATCATTGGCCAACATTAAGTCTGTAATTAGCAATTACAGTGGCTTTGCAGCCATTGACACCGTCGGTGATGTGTTCACCTGGGGTGGTTATAGCGATGAATATAATAATGAACAGCTCGAGACGTATCGACACGATATCGTATCAGTAATCCCTATGCTCAATTCATTCGCCGCACTCAAAATTGATGGTTCTGTAATTGCTTGGGGTGACCAGATGAGTATTGAAAATGGCTCCCAGAGTAAACTCAGAAATATTACAGGGATATATCCTTCCGCTGGGCAGTTTTTAGCATTGTCTAAGAGTGGCACCCTTTATATGTTTGATTGACAGAACAGCCGGGGACGCCCGGCTCTCTCCATCTATTAACAGCAATCATGTTCACGAAATAGGCTTATTGATTGGGTCAGGAGGAGAGCGTCGCCAGCCTGGCCGCAAACCCCATGAAGAAGAGGCCGATAAGGCCGTTGCCGAGACGGGCCGCCGTCTGGCGCTGACGGAAAAAGCGGGCCATCAGGGTACCGCCGAAGATCAGCAGGGTCAGGTAGACGAAGCTCATCGCTTCCAGCATGCCAGCCAGCACCAGGTAGGAGATCCAGGTGTGGGCATAGCTGAAGTCGATGAACTGCACGAAGAAAGAGACGTAGAACAGGATCGCCTTGGGATTGGTGAGGCTCAGGGTGAGGGCCTTGGTAAAATAGCACTCACCGGGATCCATCTCGGACGCCGGTCCCGCCTTTTTGGCGATGAAGTTCGCGTGCAGGATCTTCACCCCCAGATAAAGCAGGTAGATGGCGCCCAGATAGCGCACCAGAGTAAACAGCAATGGGGTAGTGCGAATGAGGGACGCGATCCCCAGATAGGCGCAGAAAATGAGGATGGCATCGCCGACGAAGACGCCGAGGGCGGCGCGATAACCCGGGCCTATGCCGCGCACGGCACCGGTTCGCAGCACGTAGAGGGAGTTTGGGCCCGGGGCAATGATGATGAAGAAGAGACCGACCAGATAGGTCCAGACGTTGATGACACCCAGGCTTTCGAACATGTTCCCTCCATGGCAGGTGATGGGCCGGATAACGGCGGCAGGCCTTCTATACTAATCCGCCCCGCGCCAAGCACAAGATCTGACCTGCCATCCACACGCCGTCAGCATGAACGGCCTGCGCGCCACGCGAACGCAATCCGGGCGTTCGCCCACTTTGGTTATGTCCAGATGCGCCGGGATAGGGCATGGTAGAGGGAGTGATACCCCAGCCATGGACAAGACCTTGAGTACCGACACCCCGATCACCGCCCCGCCCGCGGTGGACAACCCGACTACCACCGCTTATCCGGTGATCGCCGCCATCAGCTTCTCGCACCTGTTGAACGACATGATGCAGTCGGTACTGCTGGCCATCTATCCCCTCCTGAAGCTGGGGCTCGATCTGTCGTTCACCCAGATAGGTCTCATCACCCTCACCTACCAGTTCACGGCCTCGCTGCTGCAACCCCTGATCGGCCTCTATACCGACCGCAGACCCATGCCCTACTCCCTGCCTCTGGGCATGGGCTTCACGCTGGTGGGGCTGCTCTACCTGTCGCAGGCAGGCAGCTTTGGCGCCGTGCTGTTGTCGGCCATGCTGATCGGCATGGGCTCCTCCGTCTTCCACCCGGAATCCTCCCGGGTCGCCCGCATGGCGGCCGGCAACCAGCCCGGTCTGGCCCAGTCTCTGTTCCAGATCGGCGGCAATCTGGGATCGGCCATCGGCCCCCTGCTCGCGGCGCTCATCATAGTGCCGAAGGGACAGGGCAGTGCGGCCTGGTTCTCGTTGTTCGCACTCATCGGGGTCATCGTGCTCAGCTTCGTCGGCCGCTGGTCCAGCCACCATGCCGCCAGCTCCCATCGGCGGATGAGGGCCCATGCCGGCACCGGCCTGAGCCGCCGCCAGATTGGCTGGTCACTGGCCATCCTCGGTCTGCTGATGTTCTCCAAGTTCTTCTACATGGCCAGCCTGAGCAGCTATTACACCTTCTACCTGATGGACAAGTTCCACCTGTCGCTGGAGAGCGCCCAGCTCTATCTGTTCGCCTTCCTGTTTGCCGTCGCGGCGGGGACAGTGCTCGGCGGGCCGCTCGGCGATCGCATCGGTCGCAAGCGGGTGATCTGGATCTCCATCCTCGGCGTCGCTCCCTTCACCCTGCTGCTGCCCCACGTCGACCTGTTCTGGACCTCGGTGCTGTCGATCGTCATCGGCCTCATCCTGGCGTCGGCCTTCTCCGCCATCCTGGTCTACGCCCAGGATCTGGTACCCGGCAAGGTCGGCACCATTTCCGGCCTCTTCTTCGGCTTCGCCTTCGGCATGGGAGGGATAGGGGCCGCCCTGCTGGGCAAATTGGCCGATGCCACCAGCATCGAAACCGTCTATCAGGTCTGCGCCTATCTGCCCCTTATCGGCCTGCTGACCGCCTTCCTGCCCAATATCAGGAGAGGCTAGAGGCCAAGCGGCCGCCAGCGTCGACGGACGAGTCGACCGACCATAAAAAACGCGGCCTGAGCAGGCCGCGTCTGGTTCCATCACTCGGGCCGCCTGACACGGCCCGATCCGCTCGGACTCATCCGCCGAGCCTCTTTGTCAGGACCCCAGCCCGACGACCGGGCCCACTGGAAGTTGTCACCCGAGAGGCCGCTGACGGGGCCGCCGCGGCATCCCTCAGCAGTACTGGCCTGCCACCCAGCCCGACGACCAGGCCCACTGGAAGTTGTAACCACCGAGCCAGCCGGTCACGTCCACTACTTCGCCGATGAAGTAGAGGCCGGGCACGGTGCGCGCCTCCATGGTCTTGGAGGAGAGCGCGTTGGTATCCACTCCCCCCAGGGTCACTTCGGCGGTGCGATACCCTTCGGTGCCGTTGGGCAGGATCTGCCAATCCCCCAGCAGGGTGGCCACCGCCTCCAGCTCCCGTTCGTTGTACTGGCGCATCGGCTTGCTCACCAGCCATCCCAGCTCCACCAGCTTGTCGACGAAACGCTTGGGCAGCTCGCGCCCCAGCACGGTTTTCAGCTCCTGGGCAGGATGGGCCTGGGCCCAGGTCTTGAGGGTCTCTGGAATGTCGAGATCCGGCAGCAGGTTGATGTGGATCTTCTCCCCCGCCAGCCAGAAAGAGGAGATCTGCAGGATGGCGGGGCCGGAGAGGCCGCGATGGGTGAACAGCATGGCCTCCTTGAAGCGGGTGCCGTCCTCGGCGGTCACTGCCACCGGCAGGCTGACCCCCGCCAGATCGGCGAAGGCCTCCTTGTCGGCCTGATGCAGGGTAAAGGGCACCAGCCCGGCGCGAGTCGGCAACACGGTGAGGCCGAACTGCTCCGCCAGCTTGAAGCCGTAAGGAGTAGCACCGAGTTTCGGCATGGAGAGGCCGCCGGTGGCGACCACCAGCGACGAGCAGGCGATTTCCCCCTTGCTGGTGTCGAGCACGAAGCCTTCATCTGTCTTGCTGACGGTGAGGATCTCGGTCTGGAACTGCAGGGTCACGCCAGCCCAGTCGCACTCGGTCAGCAGGATGTCGACGATATCCTTGGCGCTGTCGTCGCAGAAGAGCTGGCCCAGGGTCTTCTCGTGGTAGTTCAGGCCGTGCCTGTCCACCAGATCGATGAAATCCTGCTGGGTATAGCGCGCCAGCGCCGATTTGCAGAAGTGGGGGTTGGCCGAAAGGAAGGCATGGGGACCCGCCTGATGATTGGTGAAGTTGCAGCGACCGCCGCCGCTGATGAGGATCTTGCGGCCCGGCTTCTTGGCGTTGTCGAGCACCAGCACGGAGCGACCCCGGTAGCCAGCCTGGGCCGCACACATCAATCCGGCCGCCCCGGCACCGATCACCACCACATCCACCTGTTTCATCGTCACTCACCCATCAAAAGAAAAACGGCCCCTTTACCTTAAAGGACCGTGATTGTACCCGGCAGACACCAGCACAGCGGTACAAGGACACCTGCAAATAGAAAACGGCCCCTTTACAAGGGGCCGTCATTGTACTGACTGAACACTAAGTGTCCACGACTATCAGGTGTTGCCGTCCATGATGCTGGCCGGGGCGCCCTTGGCCAGCTCGGCCAGCTCCTTGTCGATGAAATAGAGGCCCTTGCCATCCTCGCCCACCAGGCTCAGACGGTCGACGATGCTCTTGAACAGCTTCTCCTCTTCGTGCTGCTCGGCCACGTACCACTGCAGGAAGTTGAAGGTGGAGTAATCCTGGGTGGTGAAGGCGACGTGGGCCAGACCGTTGATGCACTTGGTGATGTGATACTCGTGCTCCAGGGTGGTGCGGAAGATGTCACCCAGGGACTTGAATTCATGGGGAGGCGCTTCGATGGCCCCCAGCACCGGCATGGCGCCGGTCTCGCTCACGTAGGTGAACAGGCGCTCCATGTGCTGGCGCTCCTCGACCGCATGCTGACGCAGGAAGGTGGCGGCCCCCTCGAAGCCCTTGTCCTCGCACCAGGCGCTCATCTGCAGGTAGAGGTTGGAGGAATAGAATTCAAGATTAATCTGCTCGTTCAACTTCTCGATCATGGCTTTGGCCAACATGATGATTCTCCACTGTGATTTGCCCACGATTGTCGCCACTGTTGCATCCTGACGCAACCAGAGACAACCGACGCACCCCGCAGTTGCGACGACTTTTCACCTCATCCTCTCCCCCATACGGTTATAGAGAAGCAAAGAAACATGGTGTAGATGACATCAGCCATTATGATGGCGCCATTGGTCGGGGAAAGGATTCAATGAGATTCATAATGGCACTGGCGCTGCTCTGGATGACCCAGTTGCAGGCAGCTCCCTCCTTGCTGAAAGAGGCTGAATTGCAGGCGGCGCGCGATCCCGTCGGCTATCTGCAGCGCCTCGACGCCAGTCCCCAGCAGGATATGGAACTGTTCTACGCCAGGTCCCTGGCCCAGGCAGCCCTAGGCCGCTATCCCCAGGCACAGCGCGACAATGCCCGCGCCCGCGGTCTGGCCAATGCCCAGCAGGAGACCCTTCGCCTGCTCGACTTCCGGTTGCAGCAGATTGCCCTGACCCTGGATGCCGATACGCCGGATCAGGCGCTCGAGCTGCTCACCCAGCTCTGGCCGGCGGTCCGGCATCACCCCAGGCAGGTCTCGGAGTGGCATGCCCTCAACGGGCTCGCCCTCTACCGTACCCAGCAGATGAAAGAGGCGATCCTCGAGCTCAAGACCGCCTATCACCTCAAGCAGAAAGAGCCGGGTTCCATCCTCTCCACCTTGCAGTGCGGCCGTCTGCTGATGACCCTCGGCAACCTCTATGCGGACCTCAATCTCTACCGTGAGGCCGAGACCTATTATCAGGATGCCCTCGGCCAGATGGTGCAGCTCAACGAACCCAACAGCCAGGCCATCATCCGGGCCAACATGGCCAGGCTCTACATCGACATGGGCCAGCCTGCCAGAGCCAGCCAGTTGCTCGATACCCTGCTGGCCACGCCGAGCCTGTCACCCCACTATCGTGCCATCGTCCTCGGCTACCAGGCCATGGTGTTCAACGCACGGGCGGACTGGCACGCCGCCTGGCGCAGCCTGGAGGAGGCACAAGCCATCTATGACAGGCTGGATAGCCCGCAGGCAGCCTCCCGTCTGACCGAGATCCGGGCAAGAACCCTGCTGGGTCGTGGCGAGAAGCAGCTGGCCCTGCAACTGCTGATGGAGCACACCGCCCCTCTCTCCATGGATGGTCGGGCGATGCAGGCCAGGTTACTGGCCGATCTGGGCCGCTACCCCGAGGCCTACGGGGCCATGACCCGCTACATGCAGTACTACAAGCAGCACTTCAACCAGACCCTGAGCCAGCACGCGGCCGCCTTCCAGGTCGAGATGGATCTGGCTCGCAGCGAGGCCAGCAATCGCGCGTTGCAGCAGGAGAACGAGAGCAAGCGCCAGCAACTGCTCTACCAGCAGAGTGCCCGCTACTACCAATTGCTGCTGCTGGTGCTGCTGGCCGTCGCCCTGATCCTGCTCGGGCTCACCACCCGCAGGCTCCACCGCAGCTCGCGCCACCTCTACAAGCTCGCCACCTTCGATCAGCTGACCGGGCTGCCCAACCGTCGCGCCCTGCTGGAGAGACTGGGTCAACAGTGGCTGCACGAAACGCCCCTGACCCTGCTCATCATCGACATCGATCACTTCAAGCAGATCAACGACAAGCATGGTCACCAGGCGGGGGATCAGGCTATCCGGCAGTTGGCCAGGGAACTCAAGAGCTGGGCGCCGGACCAGCAATTGATCGGGCGCTGGGGCGGGGAAGAATTTCTGGTGGCCATGACCCAGGACGGGGCCACCTGCTGGCGGCTGGCGGAGCAGCTGAGAAGCCGGATCGCCTACCTGGCCGCCCCCCACATGACCATCAGCATCGGAGTGGCGGAACGCTCGACGCAGGATGACAGCCTGAGCCAGCTCATCCATCGGGCCGACATGGCCATGTATCAGGCGAAGCGCCAGGGGCGCAACCAGACCGTGCTGGCCCAGTCTCCCCACCTTTCCCCTGAACTGGCCTGCAACGTCGCCTGATGCCCCCTCGTGCGGGTGTCAGGGCGTCAGCTCAGTGAGTGACGCCACGTTCACCGGCGCACCGTAATCCACCCCCGGCAGCTCGAAGCCGTTGAGCTGCATGAATTCCTGGCGCAACCCGGCAAAATCCCCCAGGGTGCGGAAGTTCTCCGGCGTCACCTTGGGCCAGAGTGCCGAGACGGCGGCCTGCACCGCTGGCTCAAGCTCGTGGTCATCCATCCGGATCAGCCGGTTGCCATCGGCGACGACTCCTCTGGGCCCGTACATCTTGTCGGCAAACAGCCGCTGCATCTGCTCGATGCAGCCCTCGTGGACACCACGCTCCTTCATCACCCCCATCAACAGGCCCAGATAGACAGGCAGCACCGGAATAAACACGCTCGCCTTGGTCACCAGCGCCTTGCAGACCGACACCCAGGCATGACCGCCAATCCCGGCAAGTTGCAGGTTGATGGTCTCGGCGGTGGCGTGCAGGTGCTCCTTGGCATAGCCGATGGTGCCGTCCCGATAGAGAGGATAGGTGGACTCGGGGCCGATATAGGAGTAGGCAACGGTCCGGGCGCCGGGGGCCAGGCAATCCGCCTGCTGCAATGCCTGCATCCAGCGCTGCCAGTCCTCGCCCCCCATCACGGTGACGGTGTCGCGGATCTCCTCAGGGGTGGCTGGCACCAGCGACTGCTGCACCAGCGCATCGTGCTCCAGATCCAGCCCCCAGCCTTGCAGCGGCTGGCCTGTGGTCTTGAGCACCGAGCGTACCTGTGTGCCATCCGGCATCACCCTGACTCCGCTCGCCAGTGAATAGACCACCAGATCCACCTGCCCGAGCTGCTGGCGGATGACGTCGATGGCCTGCTGGCGCATGGTGTCGGAGAAGGCATCTCCGATCAGGTTGACGGCGATGCGACCGGCTTGCTCCGCCGCCTGACGAAACCAGATGTTGTTGTACCAGCCTGCACTGCCGAGCCCCTTGTCGGAGGGACCCCGCTCGAACGAGACGCCCAGGGTATCTGCCCCGGCGCCGAAGGTGAGCGCGATCCGGGACGCCAGCCCGAAACCGGACGATGCCCCCAGCACCAGCACCCGTTTCGGCCCGTTGAACGGCCCCGCCGCCCGCACCTGTTCGATCTGTTGCAGCACGGCGGCGCGACAACCCATGGGGTGGCAATTGCGGGCAACACAACCCTGGATCTGGGGATGAATGATCATGAAGGACTCTCCGGTGCATCGGTGGGACATGAGAAACGGCCATGACAGCGTCACCCGGTTGCAGGTGAGGGGCCCTAGCCGTTTTGCCAAGGGAACTGGCTACAGCATAACCAAGGGGGGCGGGATTACCTTGATGTCGGACGGGATATGGACTGGAAGAGGGCAGAAAAACAAAAGGGAGCGCGAGGCTCCCCAAAGCGGTATTCAGATGCTTTTTGTTGTTTTGTGTTCATTGCGAAGCACGGGCACATCCTATTCCCCCACCTTCCCGAGGGCAATAGCACGCCTGTGACCGGTGTCAAACTCCTGTTCAAAATATGCACTCCCCGGCCACCTGCACCTCTACGCCTTCCGGTTCGGGGTCAGGCAAATCCTGAAACTGTGGCGACGATGCCGTTTTAGTTTCAGCAGACATTGGTATAGTGGACCCAGGATCAGTGAGGAGAACTCCCATGAATGGAACCTATTACAAACACGTACTGGCCGCGATCGACCTGTCGGAAGATAACCGCAAGGTGATCGAGAAGGCGGTCGACCGGGCCCGCTCCAACGGCGCCAAGCTGTCGGTGATCCATGTGGATGTGGACCTCAAGGATCTCTACACCGAGATGATCGACATCGACATCGACAACGTGCAGGACCAGGTGATCGCCGAAGCGAAGGAGAAGCTGGAAGCCTTCCTCGCCTCGGTGGACTACCCCATCGAGAAGAAATTGGTGATCTGCGGCGATCTGAGCGAGCGGGTCAACCAGGCGGTCAAGGACTACCAGATCGACCTGCTGGTGTGCGGCCATCGCCAGAGCTTCTGGAGCCTGCTCACCTCGAGCGCACGCCAGCTGATGAATACCGTGCCCTGCGACATGCTGGTCGTGCCCTTGCAGAAGTGATCGAACAGGCGTAGTGTGATTTGCCATGAATATGACCTCATTCAATCACAACTACTGGTGGTGCTGCTTCTAAACAGGCGGCACTGCTTTTCTATGTAAAATTTCCCAAAGAAAACACCGTGACCGCCGAGAGGCGGTCATTGTTTTCATCCCTTTGTCGCCTCCCGGCTCACCCAACTGGAGAGAGTGACATGCACAACCCCGTGATCCTGACCGGCGACCGCCCCACCGGCAAACTGCACATTGGCCACTACGTCGGCTCCCTGCGCCAGCGCGTGGCCGCCCAGCACCATTACCGCCAGTTCGTCATGATCGCCGATCTGCAGGCGCTGACCGACAACGGCCACAACCCGGCCAAGGTGACCGATCACGTGCTGGAGGTGATGGCCGACTACCTGGCCGCCGGCCTCGACCCGGCCAAGACCACCTTCTGCCTGCAGAGCGCCCTGCCCGCCCTCGCCGAACTCACGACCTACTACCTCAACCTGGTCAGCGTCGCCCGGCTGGAGCGCAACCCCACCGTCAAGGCCGAAATCCAGCAAAAAGGGTTCGAGCGCAGCCTGCCCGCCGGCTTCCTCGTCTATCCGGTCAGCCAGGCCGCCGACATCACCGCCTTTCGTGCCACTCACGTGCCGGTGGGCGAGGATCAGCTGCCCATGCTGGAGCAGACCAACGAGATAGTGCGCCGCTTCAACACCCTGGTTGGCAAAGAGGTGCTGACCGAGTGCCAGCCCATCCTGAGCGACACCGGCCGCCTGCCCGGCATCGACGGCAAGGCCAAGATGTCCAAGTCCCTCGGCAACACCATCGAACTCGGCATGTCGAGCGACGAGATCAAGCAGGCGGTGTTCGCCATGTATACCGACCCCAATCACCTCAAGGTGAGCGATCCGGGTCAGGTGGAAGGCAATACGGTGTTCGCCTATCTGGATGCCTTCCACCCCGACAAGGCCCTGGTGGCCGAGATGAAGGCCCACTACCAGCGCGGCGGTCTGGGGGACATGCGCTGCAAGCAGGTACTCAACGACTGCCTGCAGACCCTGCTTGCTCCGATGCGGGAGCGGCGCGAGGCGGCCATCGCCGACAAGCGCCAGCTGCTGCGCCTGTTGCAGCAGGGTACCGAGCAGGCCCGGGCCCTCACCGACGAGGTGCTGGCCGAGGTGAAGGGGGCGATGGGGCTGGACTACTTCTCCGGATTGGCGTGATCTGCCCCCTGCGGCGCGGGATGGCCGAGCGCATCCGCGCCGTAGCGCTCCTTCGCCAGCCGGTGCAACAACCCCTTGAACCAGCCGATCGCCTCGTCATGGGCACTGAGCGGGTGGCCCGCCATCAGGTAGACGATGGGGATGGCGGGTTCCAGCTGGTGCAGGCGCAACGGATAGTGGCGACAGAAGTGGCGCCCGATCATCTCGGGCACCACCACCAGGTAGCGGCCGGTCGCCATCAGCGGCGGTACCGCCATAAAGCTCGGCAGCCTGACCCCCAGCTCCCGCTCCACCCCGAAACGGGCCAGCCAGAGATCCACCATGGCCTGGCTGTGGCCCCAGCTGGAGGTGTGGATATGGGGGCGGCTGACCAGTTCTCCCGGCCCCAGCATGTCGGGCAGGGCGCTGCCGAGGGGCGACAAACAGACCAGCGGATTGCTGAACCACTCCTCGCGCCACAACCGGGGCGAGAGGTGGTTGGCACCGGCAAACCCGATCACCAGATCCAGTTCCCCCTTCTCCAGCTCCCGCTCGTAGTCGCTGTCCGCCAGCTCGCACACTTCCAGTCGGCAGTGGGGAGCCTGCTGCACCATCCACTCCACTAGCACCGGCACCAGGCCGTGCTCCACCGAGCCCGGGGTGGCGATGCGAAAGATCCGCCGGGCACTTGCCGGGTCGAATCCCTTGGCCTGACGCAGCCCCTGCTCCAGCATGGCCAGCGCCTGGCGCACCGGGCTCGCCAGCGCCTTGGCTCGTTCGGTCGGCATCATCTCACGCCGACTCATCACGAACAGGGGATCATCCAGCGCCTGGCGCAAGCGCCCCAGCGCATGGCTGACGGTGGACTGGGAGAGGTGCAGCCGTTCGGCGGCACGGGTGACGTTGCGCTCCTGCATCAGCATGTCGAACACGGTGAGCAGGTTGAGGTCGAGGCGGGAAAGGGGCAGTTCCATCGATATTGGCCATAGTTGAATGACGACAATTCATTTTTGGCATAGTAGCAGATTGCATAGAATGCGCAGGCGAATTACATTGGAGATTCAAATGCGTAGCTATCTGTTGTTGCTGGCGATCGGCCTGTTGTGGGGCTCCCAGTTCATTTTCATGCACCAGGCCGTGGCTGAACTGCCCCCCATCATGGTGGCCGCCGGACGCGCCCTGTGCGGCAGCCTGACCCTGGGTCTGCTCTGCCTGTTCATGCGCCTCAAGAGTGAACACACGCCCTGGCGAACCTATATGCTGATCGCCCTGCTCGACGCCACCATCCCCTTCATCATGGTGGCCTGGGGACAACAGTATGTGGACAGCGCCATCGCGGCCGTGGTCATGGGTTGTATCCCCTTTGTGACCATTCTGGCGGCTCCCTTGTTTATTTCTGGTGAAAGAATCACCAAGGGCGGCCTGGTCTCCGTGATCATCGGCTTCATCGGCGTGCTGGTACTGTTCTGGCCCAAGCTGACCAGCGGCATGAATGCCGGCCTGCTCGGTGCCATGGCCATCCTGTTCGGTGCCAGCTGCTTCGCCATCGGCCTGCTGATGATCAAGCGCTTCGCCAAGGACCATCCTGTGGTCGTGGCCCGCAACATCCTGATCTCCTCGGCCATCCAGCTGCTGCTGGCCGCGCCCTTCGTGGCGGACCTGAGCACCCTCACCCTGCCGAGCCAGCAGGCCATGGGCGCCGTCGCCATGCTGGGGATCTTCTGTACCGGCCTGGTCTACTTCCTCTACATGGCGCTGATCCAGAAGGCGGGCCCGACCTTCGCCTCCTTCAGCAACTACCTGGTGCCGCTGTTCGGCGTCATGCTGGGAGCCCTGTTCCTCGGCGAGCAGATCCAGTCCACCACGGGCGTGGCGCTGGCCCTGATCCTGGGTTCGGTCGCCCTCAACCAGTGGGCACAGCAGCGCCGCCAACAGCGGGAGGCTGCCCTATGTCAGGCATCCTGACCACCCTCTGCGGCGGTCTGGTACTGATAGCCGGCTGGCAGTATCGCCACCGGCTGGCCGGGGTGCTGGGTCTGCTGATGGTGCTGCTGCCCTGGTTCTTCGACAGCAAGCTGCAAGCCATGCTGAACTATGCACTGAATGCCTGAAGACCCTCTCTGCGTGTGTGACGAGAGTGTATCTCTCCTGTTTTTGGGACCGTTTTAACAAAACCTCCGATTTGTCCCCTCTACCGGCGCCCTGCGCCGGTTTTTTTATCTCTGCGCCTCTGGTCCGTAGCGATAACTCAACCGCTCGTTCTTGCGCGGCCCCGTTATCTGCCAGGCGAGCAGGAAACCCTCGCCGGTTTCGGTCAGCTCGGCGCTGTAGTGATCCTGCCCGCACAGGTGAGGCTCGGCCGTGACCCAGTGCCCGTCCCCCCGGGGCAACAGCTCGAACAGCATCACCGGCTGCTCGTAGCGCAGGTGGGAGAGCATGATCCCCCGTGCGGTGCGCTGCCACCAGAAGCGGTTGTGCATGGTCAGCTCCCGGCCATGGGGCGTGGTGTAGCGACCCGTCTCGGCATACAGCCACCCCCCATGGTGATCGGTCACCACCACGGCACCCTCCCCGCGACCGCACCAGTCGGTGGCGGATCCGACCCCGTTGCTCGCCTCGAAGGCAAATGCTCCGATCTGTGACAACCCTTCCCATAAACGCTGGATCGCGCCTTCCAACTCGGCCATCATAGCGCCCTCCAAATTGACAACTGACGACAATTCAATCACATGAACTACTTGATAGGGGTTACCCTGCTCTGGTCCTTCTCCTTCAGCCTGATCGGGGTCTACCTTGCCGGTCAGGTGGATGCCTACTTCTCGGTACTGACCCGCATCGTGCTCGCCAGCCTGGTGTTTCTGCCCTTCCTGCGCCGTCGCTGGCTGCGCCCCGATCTGGTGGCCAAGCTGATGGCCCTCGGTGCCATCCAGCTCGGCATCATGTATCTGTTCTACTACCACTCCTTCCTGCTCTTGACGGTACCGGAAGTGCTGGTGTTCACCATCTTCACCCCCATCTATGTCACCCTGATCCACGACCTGCTGGAAGGGCGCTTCAAGCCTGTCTATCTGTGGGGGGCCCTGCTGGCGGTGCTGGGGGCGGCCGTCATCCGTTTCGACGGCCTGACCGAAAGCTATGTACTGGGATTCCTGGTGGTGCAGGGCGCCAACGTCTGCTTCGCCCTGGGCCAGGTAGGCTACAAGGTGCTGCTGGCCCGGGAGGCTGAGCAGCCGCCCCAGCTGGCGGTGTTCGGCTGCTTCTATCTGGGCGCCCTGGTGATCGCCCTGCCCGCCTGGTGGCTGCTGGGCAAACCTCAATATCCCGCCAGCCCCCTGCAATGGGGCATCCTCTTCTGGCTGGGGGTCGGGGCATCCGGGCTCGGCTACTTCCTGTGGAACAAGGGGGCGACCCTGGTCAGCAGCGGCGTGCTGGCCATCATGAACAACGCCCTGATCCCGGCAGGTCTGCTGGTCAATCTGGTGCTCTGGGGAAAGGATACCGACCTGCTCAGGCTCGGTCTGGGCGCCCTGCTGATGCTCGCTTCTCTCTGGGTCTGCCAGCGTCAGCAGGTCAGTGAGCGCTGACTGAAAATCATTGACGCTGATGGGTCCATCGGCGTCAATCGGTTCGCGGACAGTGACTGGCCGTCAGCCGACCACGGCGTTGTGTTCCCGCTTCGCCTGACCGTGGCAGGAGGCCAACCGGGCCAGCAGGTGATCGAGCTGCTCGGCACTCTGGCTCTGCACCAGGCCGATGCTCACGGTCACCGGACGCTGGGGCAGCAGGCTGGCGTCGGCGATCTCGAGCCGCAGCCGCTCGGCAATCTCCAGGCCGCTCAACCGATCGGTCTGGGAGAGCATCAGAATGAAGCCGTCTTCGTCCCAACGGGCGAAGGGATCTTCCCGACGCAGCTCGCGGCGCACGATGCGGGCCAGCTTGGCCAGCATGGCGTCGCAGGCCGCCTCCCCGAACAACTGCAGGATCTTGCTGCGGTGATCCACGCTGAACTGCAGCAGACAGAAACTGCCGCTCTCGCTGGCCAGCCGTTCATCCAGCAACAGCTCGAAGTGGCTGCGGCTCTCGAGGCCGGTGAGGGGATCCGTGTCGTGGCGATCCTCCAGGGGCGCCATGGCGGCATCCAGATGGCGAACCACCCCCAGCAGTTGACCCCCTTCGTCGCGACGGACCCGCTCCTCCAGCCGGATGTAATGGCCCTGATGGTGCAGGATGCGGTACTCGAGTCGAAGCCCGTTGCTGCGCCCTTGCTGGCAGGCCTCCAGGGCCTCTGCCAGACGGGGAGCATCATCCGGATGTACCCGATCCAGCCAGCCGAGATCCCCCAGCTCGCCCCCCTCCAGACCCAGCAGTTGCAGACAGGAAGGGTCCCGCCTCAGACCCTGCCCGGCCGACCAGGTCCAGATCCCGGCCTCCAACATCGCCATGGCCTGTGCCATCAGCGTCACCTCAAGGGGAGTGGTGACCTCAACCCCGGCAGTCTCATACCTTTCCATCACGCGCCTCGAAACCGGATCTGAATATCTGTCCAAGCAATCACACTCAATAAGTAACATTGGTGCTGGCGCCGAGCAACCGCGCCAGCATCGCTGGCCTCGCACCTCTCGCCTCTGGTGGTCCGCCATCAGGGCTTGCCAGCCTCCAGCTACGAAGTGAAGCTCGACGTCACGCCACCTTGCCCTGATAGCCTGCCATCAGGGCCTGCCAGTTTTCCGGCACGAAGTGGAAGCTGGTGTGCAGTTGCGACTCCTTGTTGAAGGAGCGCAGCAACCGCTCCAGGTTGGCCTGCTGCCAGTTGCCGGGGGAGCGGATGGCTCCTTTGTCGAAGTCGATCACCCACACCTTGCCCTCCTTGTCGAGCAGCAGGTTGTGGCTGTTGAGATCCGCATGATAGACCCCTGCATCGTGCAACTGGCGCACCGTTTTGCCTATCTTGTGCCACACCTCACCGGCGATCGGCCCCTGCTTGAGCAGGGCCACCAGATCCTTGGCGCCGCGAATGCGTTCGATCAGGATGTCGGCCCGATAGAAGGGCCCCTGCTTGACCATGCGGGCCGCAAAGGGGCGCGGCACCGGCAGCCCCTGTTCACTCAGGGTCGCCAGCAGACGATATTCAGCCATGGCCCGGCTGCTCTCCACCCCTTCAAACCAGAACCGGTCACGCACCAGCTTGCCCACCATGCCGCCACGGTAGTAGTGACGCAGCACCAAGTGACGGGATTCATCCTTCACGAACCAGGTCACCCCGCGGCCGATGGAAGAACCTACCACCTGGCGATGGGTCTGCCACCAGACAGGATCGAACAAGGCAGGGGAGGGATCGCGGAAGACTCCGTCGGCATACCAGCAGACCTGGTTGTGGGTGGTGTGTGTCAGCATGATGAGAATTCCGGTCGATAGTGGGTGCAGGGCATCCTTTCAGAAAGCCGTGCCGGTCGGGCAACCGGCGCAATTTTACAATCCACAGGGGAGTTTGCATAATGCCATCCATCCATTTTGCCATCGTTGCGCCACATCATGCCGCTGTTCCAAACGCCGCCCTCCTCCATCTGCATCCTGCGGCTCTCCGCCATCGGAGATTGCTGCCACGCGCTGGCGCTGGTGCGCGTCATCCAGCGGGAGTGGCCCCAGACCCGCATCACCTGGATCACTGGCAAGATTGAGGCGACCCTGTTCGCCGATCTGCCGGGGGTCGAGGTCATTCCCTTCGACAAGAGCAAGGGGTGGCGCGGCTATCGCGATCTCTGGCAGACCCTCAAGGGGCGCAGGTTTGATGCCCTGCTCCACCTGCAGGCCGCCATGCGCGCCAGCATCGCCACCCTCGGCATCAAGGCCAAGGTCAAACTCGGGTTTGATCGGGAGCGCGCCAGCGACGGTCAGTGGCTGTTCACCAACCATCGAGTTCCCTCACCCGCCTCCCCCCACGTGCTGGACGGCTTTCTCGCCTTCGCCAAAGAGCTCGGGATAAAGGATCTGACCCCGGACTGGCAACTGCCCATCAGCGCCGAGCACCAGGCCTGGGCGAAGGAGAAAATTGGCGGCAAGCCGACCCTGCTCATCTGCGCCGCTGCCAGCAAGGCATTCAAGAATTGGACTGCCGCCGGCTATGCCGCGCTGGCGGATCACGCCACAGACAAGGGCTTTCAGGTCTATCTGTGCGGCGGACCAGCCAGGCTGGAGCGGGATCTCGCCGCCGAGATCCAGCGCCTCAGCCAGAGCAAGCCGGCAGATTTGGTGGGGCAGACCAGCCTCAAGCAATTGCTGGCGCTGATTGGCGAGGCGAGCCTGGTGCTGGCCCCGGATACCGGCCCTGCCCACATGGCCACCCTGGTGGGAACACCCGTGATCGGCCTCTACGCCCACCACAACCCGGAGCGTACCGGCCCCTATCTGTGCCGGGATTATCTGGTCAGCGTCTATCAGGAACTGATTGAGCAGGAGACCGGCAAGCCGCTGGCCGAGCTCGGCTGGCGCACCCGCCTCAAGGATCCGGACGCCATGGCCACGATAAGCCGCGAGCGGGTCATCGCCGCCTTCGAGCGCCTCTGTACCGACAAGCATCTTCTACCGACCCAGGGCAACTCGGAAATTCCGAGCCCTGGCGCAGGGATAATCTGATGGCCCGGCCCCGGCTCCGTGGGCAGAATGGCCCTCTATGCGGGTAACGCCCGCACAGCAAGCTACGGATATTTTGATCGGCTGGAATATGATTCCGGCCGTTTTTTTATCCGCCCCCATCTGCTAACATTCGCCGCCTTTACATCCTCCTGACTCTGATTCCTCCGCGCATTGCGAGCAACCGTCTCCCTTATCGGGCACAAGACGGCGGCCTCTGCTACAACCAAAGCGCGGATCATCGCTTAAAGGTACAGACATGGCGCAACAAGGCACTCTCTATATCATCTCTTCCCCGAGCGGGGCCGGTAAGTCCAGCCTGCTCAATGCCTTGCTGACCCAGCACAACGCCGCCGGCAAGATGCAGCTATCGGTCTCCCACACCACCCGCGCCACCCGTCCCGGTGAAGAGCACGGGGTGCACTACCACTTCGTCAAGGTGGAAGAGTTCAAGGCGCTGATAGAGCGCGGTGACTTTCTGGAGTGGGCAGAAGTCTTCGGCAACTACTATGGCACTTCCCGCGCTGCCATCGAGGCCTGCCTGGCGCAGGGCATCGACGTCTTCCTCGACATCGACTGGCAAGGCGCCCGCCAGATCCGCGAACAGATGCCGACCAAGTCCATCTTCATCCTGCCTCCCAGCCGCGAGGAGCTGGAGCGCCGCCTGATCGGCCGCGGCCAGGACAGCGCCGAGGTGATCAAGGGCCGGATGGAGAAAGCCATTGCCGAAATGGTGCACTATGACGAGTATGACTATGTCATCATCAATGAAGACTTTGAGCTGGCACTGTTCCAGCTCAGGGCCGTCATCGAGTGCCAGCGCCTGGAAATGCGTCAGCAACAGCAGGCCCAGCAAAACTTGCTGAAACAGCTACTGGCAGAGTAAGCCAAAAACAAGTAAACTTTTGCGTCATTTTTAAACACCGCTTTTTCAATCACAGAAAGCCCAAACACTGGAGTCCCGCATGGCCCGCGTTACTGTAGAAGATGCTGTAAAACAGGTAGGTAACCGTTTTGACCTGGTGCTGGTCGCCGCGCGCCGCGCTCGTCAAATCGCGGTACAAGGCAAGGATCCCCTGGTCGACGAAGAGAACGACAAGCCGACCGTGATCGCCCTGCGCGAGATCGAACTGGGTCTGGTCAACAACCAGGTGATGGATACTCAGGACCGCTACGAGCAGCAAGAGCAGGAAGCCGCCGAGCTGGCTGCCGTTGCTGCCATCGCAGAAGGTCGCGGCTAAGTCAGTCGCCTCCCATAGTCGGCGCCCGCCCGGGTGCCGGCTGTTCTCCCCATTTACAACCGCTCGAAAACCTCGCAAACTCGAGGGCATACCCTCAATTTCACGGATTGCCGTTTAACCGCTGCGGGGACTGTCTTGTATTTATTTGAAAATCTTAAAGAAATAGCCAGTTCCTACCTGCCACCCGAGCAGGTTGAGAAGCTCAGGCAAGCCTATGTGGTAGCCCGTGATGCTCACCAGGGACAGATGCGTTCCAGTGGTGAACCCTACATCACTCATCCCGTTGCCGTGGCCCGCATCCTGGGCGACATGCGCCTCGATCATGAGACTCTGATGGCTGCCGTGCTGCACGACGTCATCGAAGATACCCCTGTCACCAAGGACGATCTTGCCGAGCAGTTTGGCAACGCCGTCGCCGAGCTGGTCTCCGGTGTCTCCAAGCTCGACAAGCTGAAGTTCCGCGATCGCAAGGAAGCCCAGGTCGAGAACTTCCGCAAGATGATGATGGCCATGACCCAGGACATCCGGGTCATCCTGATCAAGCTGGCCGACCGCACCCACAACATGCGCACCTTGGGATCTTTGCGGCCGGACAAGCGCCGCCGCATCGCCCGGGAAACCCTCGAGATTTTCGCCCCCATCGCCAACCGCCTCGGTATTCACACCATGAAGAACGAGCTGGAAGAGCTCGGCTTCGAGGCGCTCTACCCCATGCGCTCCCGGGTACTGCGGGAATCGGTACGCCGCGCCCGTGGCAACCGGCGTGAGATCATCGACTCCATCCAGAGCGAGATTGAGGGGCGTCTGCGGGAAGCCGGCATCGATGCCCAGGTAAGCGGACGCGAGAAGAACCTGTTCTCCATCTACAACAAGATGGAGAAGAAAGAACTGCAATTCCACGAAGTGATGGATATCTATGCTTTCAGAGTGAGAGTGAAAGACATAGACACCTGCTACCGGGTGCTTGGGCAGATGCACAGCCTCTACAAGCCGCGCCCCGGTCGCTTCAAGGACTACATCGCCATCCCCAAGACCAACGGCTACCAGTCCCTGCACACCTCCCTGGTGGGGCCCCACGGGGTACCGGTGGAGGTGCAGATCCGCACCGAGTTCATGGACCAGATGGCCGACAAGGGCGTCGCCGCCCACTGGGCCTACAAGCAGGATGGGGACAGCTCGGGCACCACGGCCCAGATCCGCGCCCAGCGCTGGATGCAGAGCCTGCTGGAGCTGCAACAGAGCGCCGGCAGCTCCTTCGAGTTCATCGAGGGGGTCAAGACCGACCTCTTCCCCGACGAGATCTACGTCTTCACACCGGAGGGCCGCATCATGGAGCTGCCCGCCGGCGCCACCCCGGTGGACTTCGCCTACACGGTGCACACCGACATCGGTCACGCCTGCGTCGGTTCCCGGGTCGACCGCCACCCCTATCCGCTCAGCAGCCCGCTGCACTCCGGTCAGACGGTGGAGATCATCACGGCCCCCGGCGCCCGCCCGAACGCGGCCTGGCTCAACTTCGTGGTGACCACCAAGGCGCGCTCCAAGATCCGCCAGTTCCTCAAGAACCTGCGCACCGAGGAGTCGGTGGTGCTGGGCCGTCGCCTGCTGAACCACGCGCTCGGCGCCAAGAACATCGAAGACATCCCTGAAGCCCGCGTCAAGCAGGTGCTGGCCGACACCAAACACGAGAACCTGCAGGGGCTGCTGGCCGACGTGGGCCTTGGCAACGCCATGAGCGTCATGGTGGCCCGCCGCATGCTCGGGGATGAGCTGCCGCCGGAAGAGCAACCCAAATCCACCAGCAAAAAGATGCCGATCAAGGGGGCCGACGGCATGCTGGTCACCTTCGCCAACTGCTGCCGCCCCATCCCGGGGGATGCCATCATCGCCCACATCAGCCCGGGCAAAGGACTGGTGATCCACCAGGAGTCCTGCCGCAACATCAAGGGCTATAGCCGCGAACCGGACAAATACCTGCCGGTGCAATGGGAGGTGGACAAGGAACAGGAGCAGGAATTCCGCACCGGCATCAGCATCGAGATCGTCAACCACCAGGGCGCCCTGGCGGAGCTGGCCAACGTGATTGCCGCAACCGGCGCCAACATCCACGCCATCAGCACCGAGGAGAAAGATGGCCGGGTCTATGTGGTCACCCTGCTCATCACCACCAAGAGCCGGATCCACCTCGCCAACATCATGCGCAAGATCCGGGTCATGCCCAACGTGCTCAGAGTGAGCCGACAGAAAAACTGAACACAGGCGGCGCAAGCCGCCTGCTGCTTTTCAAGAGATACCCAGGGCCCCATGCCGCAGGCCACCAGCCTTGTTGCATGCACCGGCCTCATGACATAGAAACCGACATGACTCCTGAACGCTTCAAACGCATTTCCGACATGCTGGCCCAGCGCCAGCTCGACCTGACCGTCTGCATGGAAGAGGTTCATAAACCTCACAACCTGGCCGCCATCGTGCGCACCGCCGATGCCATCGGCATCCACCGGGTGCACGCGGTCTGGCCCAAGAGCTGGATCCACAAGCGCAAGGGCACCGCCCGCGGCAGCCAGAACTGGGTGGACGTGAAGCTGCACCCGGACATCGGCAGTGCCGTGACCGAACTCAAGGCTTCCGGCATGCAGATCCTGGCGACCCACCTCTCCGACAGCTCCGTGGACTTTCGCGCCATCGACTACACCAGACCCACCGCCATCCTGGTGGGCCAGGAGAAGCACGGCATCGGCGAAGAGGCGCTGGCCCTGGCCGATCACCATATCGTCATCCCCATGGTGGGCATGGTGCAGTCCCTCAACGTCTCGGTGGCCGCCGCCGCCATCCTCTACGAGGCCCAGCGCCAGCGCGAACTGGCCGGCTGTTATCAGCGCGGCTGCCCACTCACACCCGAAGAACAGAACACCATCTTGTTCGAGGGGGGCTATCCCGTCTATGCCCAGCTCTGCAAGGAGAAAGAGATGCCCTACCCCCAGCTCGGCCCGACCGGCGAGATCCTGGCGGACGAACGCTGGTGGCAGCAGATGCAGCTGACGCGCAAAGGATGGGCCGCACAACAGGAAGAAGATGAATGGCAGGATCAGTGATGGAAAATCCGTTCGGCAGCTGGCTGGAATCCCAGGTCATACGGGATCATCTGACCAACCCCAATATCGAGGCCGGGGAGTACAGCTATTACTCCGGTTACTACCACGGCAAGCCGTTCGAGGATCATTGCGTGCGCTACCTGCTCGGCGATGGCTCGACGCGGGAGTCCTGGGACAGTGGCCAGTGGGGAAAGGAAGTTGACCGCCTGATCATCGGCAAGTTCTGCTCCATCGCCTCCGGCGCCACCTTCATGCTGGCGGGCAACCAGGGTCACCGGATGGACTGGGCTTCCACCTTCCCCTTCGATGCTGCCCGCTTCGGTGACGGCGTGCAGGACGGTTTTCTGCGCAAGGGAGACACCCGGATCGGCAACGATGTCTGGATCGGCTCGGAAGCCATGATCATGCCCGGCATCACCATCGGCGATGGCGCCGTCATCGCCACCCGGGCCGTGGTCACCCGGGATGTGGCCCCCTACACCATAGTGGGCGGCAACCCGGCCAGGCCGATCCGCCCCCGTTTTGACGAGGAGCAGGTCGCCATGCTGCAAGCCATGCAGTGGTGGGACTGGCCGCTGCCCCGCCTGCAAGCCGCCATGCCCCTGCTCTGCTCTGCTCTGCTCGAATGATATCACTGCGCTCTACCACCACTGGCGCGAGGAGCTTGCCCGATGAAACCTGCCTCCCTTTCCCTGCTGGCCCTGACCCTGTTTTCTGCCGGAGCCCTTGCCGTGAGCAATCCTTACCAGCTGACCACTGAAGCCGACGTTCCCGCCCTCTATCAGCAGACCCTGCCCGACTTCTGGCGCCAGCATGCCGTCGAGGGGGAGTTCAAGGGCAAGGACGGGGTCACCCTCCGCTATGCCGCCCTGCGCCAGCCCAAGATCGATCGCGCCATCCTCATCGTCAACGGCCGGGTCGAGAGCTACCTCAAGTATCAGGAGCTGGCCTGGGATCTCTGGCGCCAGGGTTACAGCCTCTACCTCATCGATCATCGCGGCCAGGGAATGTCAGACCGCATGCTGGCCGACAAAGAGAAGGGATATGTCGACCAGTTCGACGACTATGTCGCCGATCTCAAACAGTTTCATGACGAAGTGATCGCCCAGGACCAACCCGCCAAGCTGTTCCTGCTGGCCCACTCCATGGGGGGGGCCATCTCGGCCCGCTATCTGGAACGCTGGCCGAACGACATCCAGGCGGCGGTGCTCTCCTCCCCCATGATGGGCATCAACCTCGGCGGCCTGCCCAAGTGGCTGGCCAAGGGGTTGGCGGCCACCATCGGCACGGTCGGCGGCTGGGTGGGCGAGCCCCCCTACGGCCCGGGTCAGGGACCCTATGAGGATCACGGCTTTGCCGACAACGAGCTGACCCACAGCACGGCGCGTTATCAGGCCTTCCGCCAGATCTACGAACAGCATCCCCAGGTCAGGCTGGGGGGCGCCACCGCCCACTGGATCCATCAGGCCATCACAGGGTCGGACGCGGCCGTAGCCGACGCCGGCGCTATCAAGACGCCGCTGCTGCTGCTGCAGGCCGGTGAGGACAGCGTGGTGGACAACGCCGCCCAGGAGGCCTTCTGCGCCAATGCCAAGTGTGATGGGGGCAAGCCGCTGCGCATCGACGGGGCCTGGCACGAGCTCTTCATCGAGGCGGATCCCCAACGCCAGGCCGCGCTCAATGCAACCCTGGCCTTCTTCGCGCGCTACTGACGCGACCAGAAGGGGCTGGTTATTTTTTGGATCCCTAAATAAATGGGGTGACGGCAGACGCTGGGGTACACTCCCCCGGCGTTCAATTGAAGTCGAGGTAATGATGTTCAAGGTAGTTGTGTCCGATCTCGATGGTACCCTGCTCAACGGGCAGCACCAGATCTCCTCCCGCACCCGGGATACCCTGCACCGTCTGGTCGATCAGGGCGTCAAGTTCGTGGTCGCCACCGGCCGTCACCATGTGGATGTGCGCAGCATCCGCGATGCGCTGGGGCTGGATATCTACCTCATTACCTCCAACGGCGCCGTGGTACACGACAAGCAGGATCAACTGGTCTACAACCAGGCGCTGCCGAGCACGGTGGCGGCCGAGCTGATCGCCATGGAACGCGACCCGTCCATCCACATCAACGTCTACTACGGCGACGAGTGGCTGGTGGAAGAGGAGCTGCCCTGGTTGCTGCAGTTCCATCACGACTCCGGCTTCAGCTACCGCCTGGCGGATCTGGCCAACCACCCGAAGGACAGGGTCAACAAGGTGTTCTACATCGGCGACCACGACAAGCTGCTGAAGATAGAGGCGCACCTCAACCAGCAATATGGTGATCGGATCAACGTCACCTTCTCCCTGCCTGACTGCCTCGAGGTGATGCACGCCGGCGTGCACAAGGGCAATGCCGTGCGCGCCGTGCTGGAGCAGCACGGGCTGGAGATGTCCCAGGCCGTGGCCTTCGGCGATGGCATGAACGACTTCGAGATGCTGAGCATGGTGGGCCGTGGCGTGGTCATGGGCAACGCCCACGATCGCCTCAAGCAGGCCCTGCCAGAGCATGAACAGACCCTCACTTCCGATGAAGATGGCGTTGCCGTCTATCTGGAGAAACTGTTCGCCTCCCAGACCCGCTGATAAGGCATCCCCATCGCGGATCGAAAAAGGGTGGCCCATGTGGCCACCCTTTTTGTTTCTCGCTCTCTTGTCACCACGCCAGTGCCGGGTGCATCAGACGGTTCAACAGCGTGCCGGATGGCGTCCACTCAAAGCTCTGGTTGGCGCCGCCATAGCATTCGGCGAGGCGCAGGGGGACGGCCGGCTTGTGACGGCGACCCGCCACATCCAGGCACAGCGACACCTGCCGATTGAACAGACGATCCCCCTGCCACTGCCATTGATGGCTCTCCTCCCGGCACGCCTCCATCCCCAGACCATCTTCCCCTCTGGCGACCAGGCAATCCCCGGCCAGTTGCAGGGCGCCGACATCCCAGCTGAATGACTGGTTCGGTTGCTGATCGCAGGGCTGAGTCAGCAGACGGCCCTGCTCGCTCAGGGTCACGCAGAAGCCACCACTGGTCACCAAGGTGGCCTCGAGTTCGGCCTTTGGCTTGGGGGCGGCGCCCATCAGAAGATCTTCCGGTTTTGGCTGCAGGGCGCAGCCACCCAGCAGCAGTGCGGCCATGGCCAGCACGGAGAGTTGAAGAGAAGTGATATGGTGATGCATAGGCCTTGTATCTGGTCCGTGCCCGAGCGTCCCCTGTCTCGCGGCTCCGGGCCCCAGCATAGCGAACTCGTGGCGAACAGGCGCCTGAAGAAGTGTAAAAAGACGTGACAGGAAAAAGCGGAACAGAAACGCCAAAAAGCAAAAACCCCGCCTGAGCGGGGTTTTCAAATGTGGTCGGTGATAAAGGATTCGAACCTTTGACCCTCTGGTCCCAAACCAGATGCGCTACCGGGCTGCGCTAATCACCGAGGGGGTATTCCAAAAACACAAAGATGACCATCTGGTCATCCTCGTCATACAGCAAGTATGGTGCGAAGAGAGGGACTCGAACCCTCACACCCGGGGGGCACTAACACCTGAAGCTAGCGCGTCTACCAATTCCGCCACCTTCGCGTACCTGACAAGCTGTAAAATGGGGTGGCTGATGGGGCTCGAACCCACGACAACCGGAATCACAATCCGGGACTCTACCAACTGAGCTACAGCCACCACAGCTGTTTTCGTTCTTCAACACGCCCGTTTAACCGGCGCACTTTTGATGGTGCGCCCGACAGGATTCGAACCTGTGACCTCTGCCTCCGGAGGGCAGCGCTCTATCCAGCTGAGCTACGGGCGCTACGCTGTCGAACGGGGCGCATTATTGATGATGATGCCGACCTTGTCTACTCTTTTTTTGACACAAAGAATCAAGTGCCTGTTTTTCAATCACTTCCGACCCTTTTCAACTATTTTTGTTTTGTTCAGGCTGGATCCAGCAATTCCCCACTACTTTTTGAATCCCTCACCCCATAGGGTCAAAGATGATGGGCAATGCTTGACTTGCCTTTGCGCCCACCTAGAATGAATGAACGTTCATTCAGTCGTTGACCTCTGATAACCATGGATAAGAAAGAACGCATTTTCGAAGCAGCTCACGAGATCCTCGGCGAGCAGGGCTTCTACGGCCTTTCCATTGCCGTGGTCGCCAAGAAAGCCAAGGTGGCGGCAGGTACCATCTATCGCTATTTCAGCGACAAGGATGACCTGATCCGCCAGCTCTATCAGCACACTATCCTCAAGTTTCATCCCCTGGTCATGGAAGGTGTGCAGATAGAAGAGGTGTCCTATGAGCAGTATCGACGCCTCTGGCTCAACATCGATGCCATCTTCACCAGCTACCCCAATGCACTCAAGTGCAAATTGCAGTACGAAAGTTCTCCATTGGGGGCTGAATTGGAGCGGGATCCGGTCATAATGGCGACGTGGGCGCCACTTGAGCGCTTCTTTGAGCAAGGACGCCAACAGGGACTCTTCATCGATCTCCCCATTCTGGTGTTGCAAGCATTGAGTCTGGATTGCGTGGCCAACCTGGCACAGCAGCGCCGGGTTCACGATTTCGAATTGACGCAGGAACAGCTGGAGACGGTCATCCGGGCCAGCTGGAATGCCATTTTAAACCCTAATGTTTCCATCACAGGAGCCTGTTCATGAAAAAGTGGATGGCCATCATGTTGCTGATAGCACTCGCCCTGTTTGGCAGTGTCATCGGCTTCAATATGTTCAAGCAGAAGAAGATTGCAGAGTTCATGGCCAATCGGCCCGAGCCCGAGTTCCCGGTCACCGCCATGGTCACCAAGGCGCAGGACTGGGTCCCCACCATTGAAGCCATCGGCTTCATCGAGCCGAACCAGGGGGTCACCCTCTCCAGCGAGCTGTCAGGCACCATCGACAGCATCCGGTTCGAATCGGGGGCACATGTCAAAGCGGATCAACTGCTGCTGAGCCTGGACTCCAGTGTGGAAAAAGCCAATCTGAATTCTTCCCAGGCCAGGCTGCCGGCAGCCAGGGCCAAGTTCGAGCGCTACAAGAACCTCTATCAGAAGAACTCCATCTCCCGGGACCAGCTGGATGATGCCGAGGCAAGCTACCGCTCCCTGGAGGCGGACATCGAAAGTCTGAAGGCCACCATCGCCCGTCGTGAGGTGCGTGCCCCCTTCAGCGGTGCCGTGGGCCTGCGCAACGTCTTCCTCGGCCAGTATCTGGAACCGGGTACCCAGATTGTGCGCCTCGAAGACACCAGCGTGATGCGCCTGCGCTTCACCGTGCCCCAGACCGACATCTCCAAAATTACCCTGGGACAAACCATCAAGATCAACGTGGATGCCTATCCCCAGACCCAGTTTGACGGCCAGATCACGGCCATCGAGCCCGCGGTCAACTATCAGAGCGGCCTGATCCAGGTGCAGGCAGACATCCCGAACAACGACGGCCAGCTCCGTTCCGGCATGTTCGCCCGCGCCAGCATCATACTGCCCACGGTGAAGGACCAGATCGTGATCCCGCAGTCCGCCATCTCCTTCACCCTCTATGGCGAGAACGTCTACGTCATTCACGAGGCTGACGGCGTGAAACGCGCCAAGCAGGTGGTGGTCAAGGCAGGTGAGCGTCGCGGCAACGATGTCCATGTGCTGTCCGGCATCAAGGCTGGCGATCAAATCGTGCTGTCGGGTCAGGTTCGCCTGAGCAACGATACCAAGGTGCACGTGGTCGAGAACGATGCCCTTGCCGTTCCGGCACAAACCCCGATGCTGTAAGCGCGGAGAGCTGCGATGCGATTTACTGACATATTCATAAAACGGCCTGTGCTGGCGATCTCGCTCAGCTTCCTGATAGCCCTGCTGGGCTTCCAGGCCATCTTCAAGATGCAGGTGCGTGAATACCCCGAGGTGATCAACACCGTCATCACGGTCAACACCAGCTACTATGGCGCCAGTGCGGACCTGATCCAGGGCTTCATCACCCAGCCCCTGGAGCAGGCGGTCGCCCAGGCCGACAACATCGACTTCATGACCTCCTCGAGCCAGCTGGGCAGTTCCACGGTGACGGCGTACATGAAGCTCAACACCGATCCGAACGCCGCACTGTCCGACATCCTGGCCAAGGTCAACTCGGTGCGTTCCCAGTTGCCCAAAGAGGCGGAAGACCCTTCGGTCACCTCCTCCACCGGCTCCACCACGGCGGTGCTCTACATGGGCTTCACCAGCCCGGAGCTCAACTCCAGCCAGATCACCGACTACCTGGAGCGGGTCATCAAGCCCCAGCTGTTTACCGTGGGCGGGGTCTCCAAGGTGGATCTGTATGGCGGGGTCGAATTCGCCCTGCGGGTGTGGCTGGATCCGGCCAAGATGGCCGCCTTTGACCTGACCTCAAGCGACGTGATGACGGTGCTCAACAGCAACAACTATCAGTCCGCGACTGGCCAGGCCACCGGCTATTTCACCCTGTTCAACGGCAACGCCGAGACCCAGGTCGGCAACATCGAAGAGCTCAAGCGTCTGGTGGTCGCCACCCGCGACAGCAAGGTGATCCGTCTCTCCGACATCGCCAAGGTCTCCCTGGAGAAGAGCCACGACATCTATCGCGCCAGCGCCAACGGCCGCGAGGCCGTGGTTCTGGCCATCAACGCAGCCCCGACAGCCAACCCCATCAACATCGCCCACGATGTGCTGGAGCTGCTGCCGAGCCTGAAGCGCAACATGCCGAGCACCATGCAGGTGAACGTCCTGTATGACTCCACCATCGCCATCAACGAATCCATCCACGAGGTCATCAAGACCATACTGGAGGCGGCCGCCATCGTACTGGTGGTGATCACCCTGTTCCTCGGTTCGTTCCGGGCGGTCATCATCCCCATCATCACTATTCCCCTGAGCCTCATCGGCGTGGTGATGATGATGGACATGTTCGGCTTCTCCATAAACCTCATGACCCTGCTGGCGATGGTGCTGGCCATCGGTCTGGTGGTGGATGACGCCATCGTGGTGCTGGAGAACGTCGACCGTCACATCAAGGAAGGGGAAGAGCCGTTCCGGGCCGCCATCATAGGTACCCGGGAGATCGCCGTGCCCGTCATCGCCATGACGGTCACCCTGGCGGCGGTGTATGCGCCCATCGCCCTGATGGGGGGCATCACCGGCTCCCTGTTCAAGGAGTTCGCGCTGACCCTGGCGGGCGCCGTGTTCGTCTCGGGCATCATCGCCCTGACCCTGTCGCCCATGATGTGCGCCAAGATGCTCAGGGCCAACGAGGAGCCCGGCAAGTTCGAACGTACCGTACACGACCTGCTGGACCGGATGACGGCCCGCTACGACGCCATGCTCCATGCGGTGATGCAAAAGCGCATCGTGGTCATCCTGTTTGCCGTCATCGTGTTCGCCAGCCTGCCGCTGCTGTTCAAGTTCATTCCGAGCGAGCTGGCCCCGTCCGAGGACAAAGGCGTCATGGCGGTGCTGGGGACGGCGCCTTCCAACGCCAACCTGGACTACATCGAAAATACCATGGCGGACGTGAACAAAGTCCTGGACGACCAGCCGGAGATCGCTTACTCCCAGGTCTTCTCGGGGGTGTTCAACTCCAATCAGGCGTTCGGTATCGCCTCCATGGTGCCCTGGAGCCAGCGTGAAGCGAGCCAGAAAGAGGTGCTGGATCGGGTCGCCGGTCTGGTGAAGGACATCCCCGGGATGGCCATCACCACCTTCCAGTTCCCGGAACTGCCGGGGGCGTCGAGCGGTTTGCCCATCCAGTTCGTCATCACCACCCCGAACAGCTTCGAGAGCCTGTTCCTGATCGCGGGTGAGATGCTGGCGGCAACCCAGGCCAACGGCCAGTTCGTTTATTCGGATCTCGATCTGAACTACGACTCGGCCACCATGAAGATCAGCATCGACAAGGACAAGGCGGGTGCCTACGGCATCACCATGCAAGACATCGGCATCACCATGGGCACCATGATGGCGGACGGTTACGTCAACCGTATCGACCTGGATGGCCGCTCCTACGAGGTGATCCCGCAGGTGGAGCGCAAGTTCCGTCTCAACCCCGAGTCCATCAAGGGCTACTACGTGCGTGCCGCCGACGGCAAGTCGATCCCGCTGGGCAGCCTGATCAAGATTGAAGTGAAGGGAGAGCCCCGTGCCCTGCCCCACTTCAACCAGCTGAACTCCGCCACCATCGGCGCCGTGCCGGCACCGGGCGTGGCCATGGGGGATGCGATCAACTGGTTCAAGGCGACCGCGGAAGAGAAGCTGCCCCAAGGCTATCGTTACGACTTCATGGGTGAAGCCCGCCAGTTCGTGACCGAAGGGAATGCGCTCTACGCCACCTTCGCCCTGGCCCTGGCCATCATCTTCCTGGTGCTGGCGATCCAGTTCGAATCCGTGCGTGACCCGCTGGTCATCATGGTGTCGGTGCCGCTGGCCATCAGTGGCGCGCTGATCGCCCTGGCGTGGGGCATGGCCACCATGAACATCTACTCCCAGGTCGGTCTCATCACCCTCGTCGGTCTGATTACCAAGCACGGTATTCTGATCTGCGAGGTGGCGAAGGAGGAGCAGCTGCTCCATGGTCTGAACCGGATGCAAGCCGTGATGCAGGCTGCCAAGGTCCGTCTGCGCCCCATCCTGATGACCACGGCGGCGATGATCGCAGGCCTTATCCCGCTGCTCTATGCCTCGGGTGCGGGGGCGGCACAGCGCTTCAGCATCGGCATCGTCATCGTGGCGGGTCTGGCCATCGGCACCCTGTTCACCCTGTTCGTGCTGCCGGTCATCTACACCTTCCTGGCATCCGAGCACAAGCCGCTACCGGAATTCGACGAATCCATCCCGGCAAAAGCCAAGGGCGGTCACTGATCCCAGCCCACACAAACAAGGCCCCGAAAGGGGCCTTGTTTTTATCCATTGGATGACACACGACATAAGTCCATGAAGCAGTTAAACTAAACCGCACTCAATCCAGACCGCAAGGACGCCATGTCAGGAATCTTCTCCAAGGCCGTCGGCCTTAACGGACTCTCTTATCGTCTGCTTTCCTACATTCTGATCTGCAGTACGGTGCTGGCACTGCTCATCACCGTGCTTCAGCTCGCCTGGGACTACAACAAGGATGTGACCGTCATCGAGGCCAGCATCGGCCAGATCGAGGCCTCCTTCCTGCAACCCATCTCGGCCAGTCTCTGGAATCTGGATGAAGAGCAGGTGAAGGTGCAGATCGAGGGCATCATGAACCTGCCCAACATGCAGTTCGTCATGGTCAAGGAGATGCTGGGCAATTCGGAAGTGCCCCTGCTCACCCAGGGGGTGGAGCAGCCCCAATACGACATCTCCCGCGAGTTCACCCTGAGCTATCAGGGGGAAGTGGTCGGCAAGCTGTTCGTCGCCGCCTCCCTGGAGCAGGTCTACCAGCGCCTCATCGAGAAATCCGTGCTGATCCTGGTCAGCCAGACCATCAAGACCCTGGTCGTCTCGTTCTGCATCCTGGTCATCATCTACTATCTGGTGATCCGTCATATCAACCGCATCGTCAGCTATGCCCAGAAACTGAGCCTGGATCGCCTCGCGGTAGAGCTGACCCTGGAAGGTCGCCCCCTGCCCCGCAAGTCCCCTGACGAATTCGATACCCTGGCCGCCACCCTCAACCAGATGCGCACCCGGCTGAACGACGAGTTCACGGCCCGCCATCAGGCCGCCGATCAGCTCCAGCAGGAGCGGGACTTCTCCGCCACCCTGATCAACTCCGCCAACATGGTCATCTGCTGCATGGAGCCTGATCTCAACATCGCCAGCATCAACCCGGCGGCCATCCTGCTCACCGGCTATCACCACCAGGAGCTGTTGCAGCACAACTGGCTGGATCTCTTCGTCAGCAAGGAGCAGCGTAACGAGCTGGCCGCCACCCTGGCCGATCAGGGCGCTCTGGAGGACAGGGAGATCACCATGCACGACCATCAGGGCAACGAGCTGGTACTGCAGTGGACCTTCGCTCCCTTCTACGAGGGGCCCAACCTCAAGTACCTGATCGGCTTTGGCTATGACATCACCCCCCTCAAGAAGGTGGAGCGGGAGATCACCCTGTTCAACGAGCAGCTGGAAGGTAAGGTGGCGGAACGCACCCGCAGCCTGAGCGATGCCAACGACCAGCTGGGCAAGGCCTATGACGATCTCAAGCAGGCCCAGCAGACCCTGGTGGAGTCGGAGAAAATGGCCTCGCTCGGTTCCCTAGTTGCCGGCGTGGCCCACGAGATCAACACCCCCATCGGCATCAGCGTCACCGCCTCCTCCTACCTGCAGGAGCGGGTGGCCGACTTCAAGCAGCATATCGAGGCCAAGCAGCTCTCCCGCACCTACCTCAACGAATTCACCCAGAATCTCGACGAGTCGATGCAACTGCTGCAAGGCAACCTGCGCCGCGCTTCCGAGCTCATCGCCAGCTTCAAGCAGGTAGCGGTCGATCAGTCCTCCGAGGCCCGCTACAACTTCAGCCTCGCCGACAACCTGCATCAGGTGGTGGTCTCCCTCGGCTACAAGCTCAAGAAGGCCCAGTGCGAGGTGGACATCCAGTGCGATCCCAAGCTGAGCATCTACTCCTTCCCGGGCAGCTTCACCCAGATCTATTCCAACCTGATCCTCAACTCCATCCATCACGGTTTCGATGGCTGGGACAGGCCCAGAAAGATCACCATCCAGGTGGCGCAGCAGGGAGACGAGCTGGTCATCGACTACAGTGACAACGGCCGCGGCATCCCCCCGGAGATACTGCCGCGCATCTTCGATCCCTTCGTCACCTCCAAGCGGGGCCAGGGTGGCAGCGGGCTCGGCACCCATATCATCTACAACCTGGTGGTCCAGCTGCTGCGCGGCCGTATCCACTGCGCCAGCGAACCGGGCCAGGGCGCCCAGTTCCACATTCGCCTGCCCATCCAGCAGAACTGAGCACCGGCTCTTGTGGGCCGGCCGCTTTGTCCCCATCATGCTGTGACTGCATTCTTAACGAGCGGAGAACCTCGCAATGGCACAGCATTTTGACTACATCGCCATCGGTGGCGGCAGCGGCGGCATCGCCTCAGCCAACCGGGCAGCCATGTACGGCAAGAAAGTCGCCCTGATCGAAGCCAAAGAGCTGGGTGGCACCTGCGTCAACGTCGGCTGCGTACCGAAGAAGGCCATGTGGTATGCAGGCCAGATCGCCGATGCCCTGAAATATGGCGCCGACTACGGCTTCGACACCACGCTCAACCACTTCAGCTGGGCCAAGCTGGTCGAATCCCGTCAGGCCTATATCGGGCGCATTCACCAGTCCTACCAGAACGTGCTGGGCAAGAACCAGATCACTGTCATCAAGGGCTTCGCCCGCTTCGTCGACAGCCATACCGTCGAGGTGAACGGCGAGCACTACAGCGCCGATCACATCCTGATTGCCACCGGCGGCCGCCCCGAGGTCCCGACCATTCCGGGCGCCGAACTGGGTATCGACTCCGACGGTTTCTTTGACCTGCAAAGCCAGCCCAAACGGGTTGCCGTGGTGGGTGCCGGCTATATCGCCGTGGAGATCGCTGGCGTGATGCAGGCACTTGGCTCCGAGACCCATCTGGTAGTGCGCAAACATGCGCCGCTGCGCAACTTCGACCCCATGATCCACGAGACCCTGGTGGAGATCATGGCGCAGCAAGGGCCCAAGCTGCACACCCACGCCATTCCCAAGGCCGTCATCAAGAACGCCGACGACAGCCTGACCCTGCAACTGGAAGATGGTCGCCACCTCACCGTGGACTGCCTCATCTGGGCCATCGGTCGCGTGCCTGCCACCGACAACCTCAATCTGGCTGCCACCGGCATCACCCTGGACGAGAAGGGCTTTATCCCGACCGACAAGTTCCAGAACACCGCCGTCGCCAACCTCTATGCCGTCGGTGACAACACCGGCCGCATCCAGCTCACCCCGGTGGCTGTCGCGGCAGGCCGCCGCCTCTCGGAGCGGCTGTTCAACAACAAGCCGGGCGAGCACCTCAACTACGATCTGGTGCCGACCGTGGTGTTCAGCCACCCGCCCATCGGCACCATCGGCCTGACCGAGCCGGAAGCCGTTGCCGAGTACGGGGAAGATCAGGTGAAGGTCTACCGCAGCCAGTTCACCGCCATGTACTCGGCCCTGACCCAGCATCGCCAGCCCACCCGGATGAAACTGGTCTGCGTCGGGCCGGAAGAGAAGGTAGTCGGCCTGCACGGCATCGGCTTCGCCATGGACGAGATCCTGCAGGGCTTCGGCGTCGCCATGAAGATGGGTGCCACCAAGGCGGACTTCGACAACTGCGTTGCCATCCATCCCACCAGTGCGGAAGAGTTTGTGACCATGCGATAAGCGGAGTTGAAGCTGGCCTGTCATTATCAGACCAGCTTCTACAACTGTGTTTCCACTCACCATCCGACCAGCGCGGAAGAGTTTGTGACCATGCGATAAGCGGGGTTGAAGCTGGCCTCATCACCATCGGGTCAGCTTCCACCACTTGCTACCAAACCCGGCCCAGGCCGGTTTTTTTGTACCTTGCCCGTCCACCAGCCAACAAAACCCGCCTTCTTTACGCCGATTTTACGCCAGCCAAATTGGGCTTTATGGCGCCTTTACGCCCGTTTTACATACCCTTTCAGCGTCAATGAGACCCATGGGATCGACACGGATATGCATCGATCCCTGACGCTAATTACCTCAACGGAGTCGTTATGAATTGGCTATATCTGCTGCTGGTCCTCGCCCTCGCGGGCTATCTGCTGCGCGCCCTCGCGCGCACTCATGAGTGAGGAACCGGATATGTGGCAAGAGATCATCTATCCCGTCACGTTCGTGCTGCTGGTGCTGCTGCCGGCGCCTCTGCTTGGCAACTACCTGTATCGGGTGTTTGAAGGCAAGAGTCGCTGGCTGGCCCCGCTTGAGCGCGCCACCCTGGCCTGCTGCGGCACGGACGGGCGCGAGCAGGACTGGAAGTCCTACGCCCTCAGCCTGCTGGCTTTCAACGGCGCCGGTTTCGGCCTGCTGTTCCTGATCCTGATGGCGCAGGGGCTGCTGCCCCTCAACCCGCAGCAACTGCCAGGGTTGAACTGGCAACTCGCCTTCAACACCGCGGTCAGCTTCATGACCAACACCAACTGGCAGGCCTACTCCGGCGAAGCCAGCCTCTCCTACTTCAGCCAGATGGTGGGGCTCACCACCCAGAACTTCGTCTCCGCCGCCACAGGCGCCGCCGTCGCCATCGCCCTGTTTCGCGGCATCGCCCGCCAGCAGACCACCCACCTTGGCAACTTCTGGCAGGATCTGGTGCGCTTCTGCCTCTACGTGCTGCTGCCGATGGCGCTGATCCTGGCGCTGCTGCTGGTATGGCAGGGGGTGCCCCAGAGCCTGTCGGCCTACCTGCCGTTCCACGCCCTGGAAGGTCAGGAGCAGCTGCTGCCGCTCGGCCCGGCCGCCTCCCAGATCGCCATCAAGCAGCTCGGCTCCAACGGCGGCGGCTTCTTCGGCATCAACTCGGCCCATCCGTTCGAGAACCCGACCGCCCTCTCCAACTGGCTGGAAATGGTCGCCCTGCTGACCCTGGCCGCCGCCATGGTCTGCACCCTGGGCCGTTACGTGAAGGATCTGGCCCACAGCCGCGCCATCCTCATCGCCATGACCATCATGCTGGTGCTGGGGCTCTGCCTCGCCATCGGCCAGGAGCTGAAACCGGATCCCGCCCTCGCCCACCTCACCAGCGAAGCCGGCAACTGGGAAGGCAAGGAGAGTCGCTTCGGCCCCGTGCTGTCCAGCATCTGGGAAGTGGCCACCACCGCCGCCTCCAACGGCTCGGTCAACACCATGCACGACAGCTTCACCCCCCTCGGCGGCATGGTCGGCATGATCAACATGCTGCTGGGTGAAGTGGTGTTCGGCGGCGTCGGTGCCGGCATCTACGGCATGATGCTGTTCGTGCTGCTGACCGTGTTCCTGTGCGGCCTGATGGTGGGGCGCACCCCAACCTATCTGGGCAAGCGGCTCGGCATCACCGAGATGAAGTGGGTGGCCGCCAGCATGCTGGTGATGCCGGTCGGGGTATTGGTGATCGGCGGCATTACCCTGCTGATGCCGAACTCCGCCACCGTCATCGGTCACGATGGCCCCCATGGCCTGTCACGACTGATCTATGCCTACGCCTCGGCCGCCGGCAACAACGGCTCCGCCTTCGCCGGCTTTGCCGCCGCCGACAGCTGGCAGTGCATCGCCATCGGGCTGGCCATGCTGCTCGGCCGCTTCGGCTACATCATTCCGGTGCTGGCCATCGCCGGCCAGCTGGCCCGCGCCCCGCGTCAGGAGCGAAGCGAGGGGGACTTCCCCGTCAGCGGCCCGCTCTTCATCACTCTGCTGATCGTCACCGTGCTGCTGATGGGGGGTCTCTCCTTCCTGCCGGTGCTGGCGCTGGGCCCGGTGGCGGAACACCTGAGCCTGCTGGGAGGAGCCTTCTGATGCTGCACCTCCGACTGATCTGCGTGACCAACTATTCGATGCAGGGAGCTTTCCAATGAGCAAGTCCGCTTCAATGAGCACCGACACCCTCAAGGTGAAGGGCAAGAAACAGAAATCACAGATCCTGCAGGCCATGGTGGAAGCCCTCTATCGCTTCAATCCCAGGGCGCTGCTCGGCAGCCCTATCCTGTTCACCCTCTGGCTGGCGGCCGTGATGGCGACCCTGGAGTCACTGCTGGGGCAGCCGCTCTCCGGCGTCGCCCCTTCGCTGGCCTGGCAGCTGACCGCCTGGCTCTGGCTCACCCTCTGGTTTGCCAACTTCGCCGAGACCCTGGCAGAGGGGCGCGGCAAGGCGCGGGCCGACAGCCTGAAGGCCGGCATGAGCCAGCTCAAGGCACGTCGAGTCACCAGCCCGCAGGATGTCAAGGGCGAGTGGGTACCGGCCACCAGCCTGCTCAAGGGCGATCTGGTGCTGGTGCGCAGCGGCGAGATGATCCCGGCCGACGGCGAAGTGGTCGCCGGCATCGCCTCGGTCAACGAGGCGGCCATCACCGGCGAATCCGCCCCCGTCATCCGCGAGTCCGGCACCGACCGCAGCGGCGTGACCGGCAACACCACTGTCGTTTCCGACGAGATCTGGGTGCGCATCACCAACAACCCGGGCGAAAGTACCCTGGATCGCATGATTGCCCTGGTGGAAGGGGCCAAGCGGCAGAAGACCCCCAACGAGATGGCGCTGGACGCCCTGCTGGTAGGGCTGACCCTGATCTTCCTGCTGGTGGTGGCCACCCTGCCCTGGTTCCTCGACTACAACGGCACCCAGGTGCCCCGGCTCTATCTGCTGGCGCTGTTCATCACCCTGATCCCGACCACCATCGGCGGCCTGCTCTCCGCCATCGGCATCGCCGGCATGGACCGGCTGGTGAAGCTCAACGTGATCGCCAAGTCGGGCCGGGCGGTGGAAGCCGCCGGCGACGTGCGCACCCTGCTGCTGGACAAGACCGGCACCATCACCTTCGGCAACCGGATGGCGGACGAGCTGATCCCGGCCCCCGGCGTGGACCCCTCCCTGCTGGCCCAGGCCGCCATGCTGGCCTCGCTCGGAGACAATACCCCGGAGGGCAAATCCATCCTGACCCTGGCGAGCAAGAGCCACACCAGACCGAGCCAGCTGGAGAGCGACATCATCATCCCTTTCAGCGCCGAGACCAGGCTGAGCGGGCTGGATCGCAATGGCCATCGCTATCGCAAGGGGGCGGTGGACGCCGTGCTGCGCTACCTCTCCCTCGATCGCAAGGCAGTGCCGGAGCTCATCCTCAAATCGGTGGACAACATCGCCCGCCAGGGCGGCACCCCGCTGCTGGTCTGTACCCACGAGAAGTTGCTGGGGGTGGTGTACCTCAAGGACATCATCAAGCCGGGTATCAAGGCCCGCTTCCAGATCCTGCGCCACATGGGGATCCGCACCGTGATGATCACCGGTGACAACCCGCTGACCGCCGCCGCCATCGCCGCCGAGGCCGGGGTGGACGACTTCATCGCCGAGGCGACGCCGGAGAAGAAGCTGGCCTACATCCGTCAGGAGCAGGCCGACGGCCGGCTGGTCGCCATGTGCGGGGACGGCGCCAACGACGCCCCGGCGCTGGCCCAGGCCGACGTGGGGCTGGCCATGAACGAGGGAACTCAGGCAGCCAAGGAGGCGGGCAACCTGGTGGATCTCGACTCCAACCCCACCAAGCTGCTGGACGTGGTGCTGGTGGGCAAGCAGCTGCTGGTGACCCGCGGCGCCCTGACCACCTTCTCCATCGCCAACGACGTGGCCAAGTACTTCGCCATCCTGCCGGCCCTGTTCATCGCCGCCTATCCGCAGCTGGGGGCGCTGAACCTGATGCAGCTGGGCAGCCCGGAGAGCGCCATCCTGTCGGCCATCATCTTCAACGCCCTGATCATCGTCGCGCTGGTGCCGCTGGCCCTGCGCGGGGTCAGCCTGAAGGGAACGGCGGCCAGCCTGCTGCGCCGCAACCTGCTGATCTACGGCGTCGGCGGCCTGATAGTGCCTTTCATAGGTATCAAGCTGATCGACCTGGTCATCACCGGCCTGGGCCTAGTGTGACTACATAGCGGGGTGCAGGCCTGGCTTGTACCCCATCAATCTTTTGGAGCAAAAAATCATGATAGCAATCAGAACCCTGCTGACCCTGACCCTGCTGCTGGGGGTGGCATATCCGCTGGCCGTCACCGGGCTGGCCCAGCTGCTCTTCCCCTGGCAGGCCAACGGCAGCCTGCTCACCAACGCCAAGCAGCAGGTGGTCGGCAGCGCCCTGCTGGCCCAGAAATTCGAGCGGGCCGACTACTTCCACTCCCGCCCCTCCGCCAGCGATTTCGCCACCATAGGTGGCGGCGGAAGCAACCTGGGGATGAGCTCGCCGCTACGGGCCGAGTTTGCCGCCGCTGCGGCCAGGGCGCAGCCGGAAGCCAGGGTCCCCGCCCTGCTGACCCGCTCCGCCTCCGGCCTCGATCCCCATCTGCCCCTCGATGCAGCGCTGGCCCAGGTGGATAGGGTCGCTGGGCAACGGGGGCTGGATCCCGTTCAGTTGACGGAGCAGGTCAAGTCGGCGGCACAAGCTGGTATCCTTGGCCCGCAGGTGGTCAACATTCTCCAGTTGAACCTGCAACTCGATCATCAAAAGGGCGCCTGAGGGCGCTCCTTGCCGTTCGGGAAGGCTCCCTTTCGACAACGGGGACAAGCATGAGCAATGAGGTCACGGCCGCAGTTCGGCCGATGCAACGGGAGCACGGGGATGCGTGATGAAGTGAGGGCGGACGCCCTGCTGGCTAGCCTGGAGCAGGAGCACAGGGGCAAGCTGAAGGTGTTTCTCGGTGCAGCCCCCGGCGTCGGCAAGACCTACGCCATGCTGCAGGCGGTGCGGGAGCAGGCCAGAGAGGGAGTCGACATCCTGATCGGGGTGGTGGAGACCCACGGCCGCCAGGAGACCCTGGCCCTGCTCGACAAGCTCGCCATCCTGCCGCGCACACTGCACCTGCACCGCCAGCAGCGGCTGGAGGAGATGGATCTGGACGGTCTGCTGGCGCGCAAGCCCGCCATCGCCGTGGTGGACGAGCTGGCCCACAGCAACGCCCCCGGCAGCCGCCACGAGAAGCGCTGGCAGGATGTGGAGGAGTTGCTCGGTGCCGGCATCGATGTCTACACCACCCTCAACGTGCAGCACCTGGAGAGCCTCAACGATCTGGTGTGGCAGCTGACCGGGGTCAGGGTCAAGGAGACCCTGCCGGATCAGGTGCTGCTGGAGGCCGACAGCCTGGTACTGATCGACCTCCCCCCCAAGGAGCTGCTCGGCCGCCTCAAGGAGGGCAAGGTCTATGTGCCCCACCAGGCCAAGGCCGCTCTGCAGTCTTTTTTCTCCCTCAACAACCTGACCGCCCTGCGGGAGCTGGCGATGCAGACCGCCGCCAGCCACGTGGAGGGGGATCTGCAGTTGCAGTGGCAGGCCGCTGGCAAGACCACCTTGCCGCTGCGGGGCAAGCTGATGGTCTGCATCGGGGATGAGCACGGCGCCGCCCTGGTGCGTTACGGCCACCGCTTCGCCCAGCGCAGGCAACTGCCCTGGCTGGTGGTGCACATCGACTGCAGGGGGCAGCGCTCCCCCGAGCTGGAGCAGGCGCTGGCCCTCGCCTCCCAGCTGGGGGCCAGAGTGCTGACCCTCTCCAGCCCGGCCGTGGCCGATGCCCTGCTGGAGACCGCCGAACAGCAGCAGGTCTCCCAATTGCTGCTCGGCAAATCCCGCAACCCGCCCTGGCGTCGATCCCTGGTACAGCACCTGCTCAAACAGGCGCAGGGATTCGAGATCACACTGGTGGATACCGAGAAGCGCAAGCCCGGCCTGACCCTGCCAACGGCAGGCCCGGGTGAGCTTCGCCAAAGCCTGCTGGCGGTGGCCATCATGGGGGGAACCTCGGCCGCGGTCTGGGCCCTCTCCCACTGGCTGCCCCCCGCCTCCCTGCCCATGCTGTTCGTGCTGGGGGTACTGGCCACCGCGCTCACCACCAGCCTGGTCCCCGCCATCCTGGCCGCCGTGCTGGGATTCGTCGGCCACAATCTGTTGTTCACCGTCCCCTACTTCTCCCTGAGCGTGGCCAGCCACAGCGACCTGCTCACCCTGTTCGTGCTGCTCATCGTCGGCATCGCGGCCGGGCGCCTCGCCTCCCGCCAGCGTCAGCAGCTGGTCAGCCTGCGCGAGACCCAGCAGCTCGGTAACGCCCTGCTCTCCCTGAGCCAGGGACTGGCCACCGCCAGCAGCCCGGTGGACGTGCTGAGACAGGGAACCCAGGCCATCGCCCTCGCCCTTGGGCAGCCCGTGTTCGCGCTCGATGGGGATTACCAGTACCGGGCCGGTGACACCCAGACCGGGCCGGGCCAGACCGACAAAGCCGCCATTGACTGGTGCCTGGCCCAGAAGCAGAGCGCCGGTGCCCATACCGCCACCCTCAACGCCGCCGAGGCCCAGTATCATCACCTCGGCGATGACCTGGTGCTGGGCATCCGGCTGGCCAGCCCGCTCACCTCCGCCGCCGAGCACCAGCTACAGGCCCTGCTCACCGATATCCGCGCCGCCCTGGCGCGGATCGATCTCAACGAGCGGCTGGCCGACAGCCAGTTGCAGGCGGAGACCGACCGGATGCGCGCCGCCCTGCTCTCCTCGGTCTCCCACGACCTGAAGACGCCGCTGGCCACCATCATGGGGGCCGGCAGCACCCTGCTGGAATACGGGGACCGGATAAGTGCGGAGGACCGCATCGAACTGCTGCACTCGGTGCAGGACGAGGCGCGCCGCCTGCACGGCTATGTGCAAAACCTGCTGGACATGACCCGCATCGGTTCACCGGATTTCCAGCTGAAACGGGACTGGGTCGACCTGGCGGACCTGGTGGAAAGCGCCCGCCGCCGGCTCGACTCCTCCTGGCGCCAGCACAAGCTGCTGGTGCACTTCGATCAGCAGATCCCCCGGCTCTATGTGCACGGCGCCCTGATCGAGCAGGTGCTGGTCAACATACTCGACAACGCCTCCCGCTACTCACCGGCCGGCACCCCCATCGAGTTCAAGGTGATGCTGGCGGACCCCGACCTCATCATCGACATCATCGATATCGGGGTCGGCATCGCCGAGTCGGATCGGGACAAGATCTTCAATCTGTTCTACACCCAGCCGGTCGGTGACTGCGGCAGCCGCGGCACCGGGCTTGGCCTCGCCATTTCCCGCGCTATGATAGAGGTCCACGGCGGCCGCATCTGGGCATTCGCCGGCCCCAACGGCAACGGCACCTGCATGCGCATCTCCCTGCCGCTGGCCCTCAACGCACCGGCGGCCTGATGGTCGCCGCCCTTTTCAATCAGCAAACGGGAGGCTGAATGGCTCACATACTGGTCATCGACGACGAGGCGGCCATCCGCCGTTTTTTGCGGATCAGCCTGATCGCCGAAGGACATCAGGTGAGTGAGGCGGTCGGCGTCACCGAGGGGATGGCGCAGTATCGCCACCTCAACCCCGACCTGGTGATCCTGGATCTGGGCCTGCCGGATGGTGATGGCATCCAAATCCTGCACGCCATCCGCGAGCATCACGCCAATCCCGTTCTGGTGCTCTCGGCGCGGGACTCCGAGCAGGAGAAGGTGCGGCTGCTGGATGCGGGGGCCAACGACTACATGAGCAAGCCGTTCGGCGTCGGCGAAATGATGGCCCGTATCCGGGTGCTGCTGCGCCAGCGAGTCGGTGCCACCAGCGGCGAGTGTCGACACTTCCCCCACTGTGATCTGACTCTGGACAGCAGCAGCCACAAGGTGACCCTGCAGGGCGAGGAGATCCCTCTCTCCCGCAAGGAGTTCGCCCTGTTGCAGGCGCTGGTGTGCCACCCCGGCAAGCTGGTGCAACAGACCCAGCTGCTCATCGACATCTGGGGACCGAGCCACAAGGAAGATACCCACTACCTGCGCATCGTCATCGCCAGCCTGCGCAAGAAGCTGAGAGATAACCCCCAGCAACCCACGCTGATCGAGACCGAATCCGGCATCGGCTACCGCTTTATCGGCAGCTGATGCAAGAAGCTGGGCGGCAACATTCCCAGCAACCCACCCTGATCGAAACTGAAGCCGGCATCGGCTACCGCTTTATCGGCAGCTGATGTTTCACGTGGAACGACGCCAACCACAGCACAGGGCCAGCAGACCGCACCCCCCGAGCAGCAGACCGAGATCCTGCAAGCTGGCTGCAACCGCCAACCCCAGGCTGAGCAACAGGTAGTAACCGAGCCCGAACAGGGCGCCGGCACTGCCCGCCACCTCCCGGTAGGCCAGCAGCGCCTGGCTCAGCACATTGGGGATAGCCAGCCCGAACGCGACCACCACTCCCGTCATGGGCAGCAGAAACCAGAGCGATGCCTGACTGGCCCACACCAGCCAACCCGAACCCAACGCCAGCACGGCGGCGAGCCGTATTAACGAGGCAGGCGTCCAGCCACGGCCCAACAGATGCTTGTTGAGCAGGCTGCCCACCAGGGTCGCCAGCGCCAACACGATGCCGGAGTAACCAAACTCGCCCGCGCTCAACCCCAGACTGGCAAACAGAAACGGCGCCAGGCTGTAGTAGCCGAACAGCATGGTGTTGAACAAGGCGACCAGGGCAGCGCTGCGCCACAAGCCGGTATCACGCACCATCCGGCAGGCCAGCGGCCAGAGTGCGACCCTTTGGGTGGTGGCCGGGCGGGTTTCCGGCAGTTGCCAGCAAGCCATCAGCAACAAGCCGATTGCCAGCGCCAGCAGGGCGCCGAATACCCCGACATAACCCAAGCCATCAGCAAGCAGGCCACCGCTCACCAGCCCCAGCACCGGGCTCAGGGAGAGCGCGATGCCCATCACCGAAAAGACCCGCGCCAGATCGCTGCCCTGATAGCTGTCACGCAGCATGGTCTGGGTCACGACCGATCCCACGGCGGCGCCGAAGGCCGCGATGACCCGGGCCAGCAGCAGGGTTTCAAATTGAGTGGCCAGCAACGCCAGCAGGGTGCCGGCGCCATAGGTCAGCAACCCCGCCAGCATGGCGGGACGCCGCCCGATGAGATCGCACAGTCGGCCCCAGCAGACCACGCCCGCCGCAAACGCCAGAAAATAGACCGACAGGGTCTGGGACGCCTGCCCCTCGCTCACCCGAAACTCAGTGGCGATATGGGTCAGCACCGGGCTGTAGATGGTCTCCACCATCTGGGGAAACATCATCAATCCGACCACCAGCCAGCGCGGTGGCAACCTGTTGTTCATGACACACCTCCTTCACAAGAGGTCGCCATTCTAGAGAGGGATAAGATGTCCGATTACAATAAGACGGACTATAAACAGCAAGAATCGGACACATGGCCTTTATTCTTCCCGATCACCCCTTTGATCCGGACCAGCACGACGGCAGCGCCATCGGTATTGCCGCCGCCCTCGGCTGGCACGACTCCGGCCGCCATCAGCACCAGCGTCACCAGCTGCTGTTCGCCCAGGCAGGCTGCATGACCATAGAGCTGGACGATCAGGTCTGCCTGCTGCCGCCGACGCGAGCGGCCTGGTTGCCAGCAGGCCTGCCCCACCGGGTATTGATGCGCGGGGTAGTGGCCTATCGCTCCCTCTACTTCCAGCCGGAGCCCGCGTTGCCAAACGAGATGGCGGTGCTGGCGGTCAACCCGCTGCTGCGGGAGATCATCGAGCGGATGGCGCTCTGGCCCTGGGACAAGCCGGAAGCAGAGCAAACCTGCACACTGGCATTATTGAAAGAAGAGCTGGCGCAAGCGCCGCGGGAATCCTGGCAGTTGCCGCTGCCGTCAGACGGGCGTCTGATCGGCTGGCTGCAGGAGATAAAGCGGGGTGACACCCTGCCCGATCGGCTCAACCGGCTGGCCGAGCGGGTGGGTGCCAGCGACAAGACCATAGGCCGCATCTTCATGCGGGAGACCGGCATGAGCTACCAGGCCTGGCGCCAGCAGTGGCGACTGCTTCGGGCCATGGAACTGCTGGCAGAAGCCGAGCCCATCAGCCGGGTGGCCGCTGCCCTGGAGTTCGCCAGCGACAGCGCCTTCATCGCCTTCTTCAGGCAGCACACGGGGCAGACCCCCTTGCGCTACCTCAACTCTCGGGATGAGTCGCATCGGCCGAACTCGCCTCCACCACCAGGGTCTCCAGGGCCAGCAGCTTGAGGTTTTGAATGGCCTCTGCCACCACGTCATGGGAAGCCTGCTGCTGCAAGGCCAGCATCTCCTGTTGCAGGGCGGCGCTATCCAGCTCGGGTCTGGGGTTCTCGGCGGCCATGGCATTCAGGCTCAGGCTGCTGGCAATCAGGGTAGCGATCAGGATCTTCATCTGGCGTGCTCCGGTGTGGTTGAGATGACCACATAACTATTCCAATAGTTGTGCCAGATTTATAACAACATGATTTTATTGATATAAATGATTTTTTGATGCTGCTACCCCCCTTCCTGAATCGAATATTGGTTATTTTAAAACCTATAAATGGTTTTTTTTACCACCTCCATCATGGCAACCCTGTTCCACGTGAAACGCCCCGTTTTTTTGATCGACACCCGCTTTTGAAGTGAGCTATGGTGCTAGCTCCCCCCTTAACTGACTCTGGATTTGCCACCGAATGGAATTCTCCTTGTTCGGCGAGAAGTTCACTCGCCACGCCGGTATTACCCAACTCATGGACGACCTCAATCAAGGGCTGCTGAATCCCGACGCCATCATGCTGGGAGGCGGCAATCCGGCCCCCATCCCCGCCATGCTGGAACGCTTTCAGGCCGAGGCCAATACCCTGCTCGACAACGGCGAACTGATCAAGGCCATGGCCAACTACGATGGCCCCCAGGGCAAGGACAGGTTCACCAAGGCGCTGGCGACCCTGCTCAGCAAGGAGCTGGGCTGGGAGATCTCCGCCCGCAACATCGCCCTGACCAACGGCAGCCAGAACGCCTTCTTCTATCTGTTCAACCTGCTGGCCGGCGAGTTCGCCGACGGTCGCAAGAAGAAGGTGCTGTTCCCCCTGGCCCCCGAATACATCGGCTATGCCGACTCGGCCCTCTCGGACGATCATTTCGTCGCCTACAAGCCCACCATCGAGAAGCTGCCCGATGGCCAGTTCAAATACCACGTGGATTTCGAGAGCCTGCAGGTGGGCGACGACATCGGGGTGATCTGTGTCTCCCGGCCGACCAACCCCACAGGCAACGTGCTCACCGACGAGGAGATCGAACACCTCGATCAGATCGCCCGTGACAAGGGGATCCCGCTGCTCATCGACAATGCCTACGGCGTGCCCTTCCCCGGCATCATCTTCAGCGACGCCAAGCCGTTCTGGAACGCCAACACCATCCTCTGCATGAGCCTCTCCAAGCTCGGCCTGCCGGGCACCCGTTGCGGCATCGTCATCGCCGACGAGAAGATCATCCGGGCCATCACCAACCTGAGCGGCATCATCAATCTGGCGCCGGGCAGCCTGGGTCCGGCCATCACCATTCCGATGATCGAGAGCGGAGACATCATCACCCTGAGCGAACAGGTGGTGAAACCCTTCTACCAGCAGAAAGCCACCTTCGCGGTCCAGCTGCTGCGCGAGGCCATTCCGGATCCGCGCTTCCACATCCACAAGCCGGAGGGTGCCCTCTTCCTCTGGCTCTGGTTCGAAGACCTGCCGATCCACTGCCAGGAGCTGTATGAGCGGCTGAAGGCGAAGAACCTGCTGATCGTGCCCGGCCACTACTTCTTCCCCGGCATCGACGACCCCGAGTGGCGCCACAGCCAGGAGTGCATTCGCCTCAACTATGCCCAGAGCGAAGATCTGGTGCGTCGCGGCATCGCCATCCTGGCCGACGAGATCAACGCCCTCTACGCCGGTTGATTCCCCCTTCGGCATGAAAAAAGAGGCCTGCAGATGCAGGCCTCTTTTCTATCAGGTGGTCAGCGATGTTGTTTAACCGGGAAGTGCCAGCTGATCGGGTTTGCCGATGGGGATGGCACGGGGCTTGAGCGCTTCCGGCAGCTCCCGGGCCAGCTTTATGGTCAGCAGACCGTGCTCCAGCCTGGCCCCCTGCACTTCCACGTGCTGGCTCAGCTTGAAGGCGAGCTCGAAGTCCCGCTCGGCGATCCCCTGATGGAGGAACTGGCGCTCGCCCATGGTGGCGACCTTGCGCCCCTTCACCTTGAGGGTGCCATTTTCGGTCTCCAGCTCCAGCTCATTGCGATCGAAACCGGCCACGGCAACCGTGATGAGGTAGCTGTCGTGATCCCGCTTTTCGATGTTGTACGGGGGGTAGGCCGAGGTCTTCTGATCGAACAGGCCTTCCAGCTCGCGGGCCATCCGCTCGAAGCCGACGGCATTGGAATAGAGATGAGAAAAATCGAGGTTACGCATGATCCTATCCTTCTATAAAGCAACAGGGTTTACTCTCCACGGGCCCGCCATCGGCACCCGGGAAACATCAGCAATGCAACGAGGTCAGGCTGTCAGCCGTTGATCTCGATCTTGCGGGGCTTCATCGCCTCGGGCACTTCGCGCACCAGGTCGATGTGCAGCAGACCGTTCTTCAGGTCGGCCCCCTTCACCCGCACATAGTCGGCCAGCTGGAAGCGACGCTCGAAGCCGCGTTCAGCAATGCCTTGGTAGAGGTAGTTGCGCTCGGTGTCGGCCTGCTTGCTGCCCTTCACCGTCAGCAGATTTTCCTGGAAGCTCAGCTCCAGCTCTTCCTGGGTAAAGCCCGCCACCGCCATGCTGATGCGGTAGTCGCTGTCACCCAGCTGCTCGATGTTGTAGGGGGGATAGCCGGCATTGCCATTGCTGGCGGCAGATTCGATGAGAGTGGCCAGACGATCGAAACCGATGGCAGAACGATAGAGCGGAGAAAAGTCGATAGAACGCATAGTATTACCCTCTTGTGAGCGATAACGGATTGTTTGCCCTCCTGATGGACGGGCGCCTGGTCGAAACCTCTGTCGAGCGTTCCGGCCTTGTTATCTATATAGGGGCCAGCATTTGGCTTTCAAGGGGTAAAAACAAAAGAAATGCAGGCCATCAAGAATGGCCCGATTAGATCGATAATAGGCCTGCGGGCCACTCATGATCCGTCCCTCATCCCTCCATACTGGCCGTGTCCCCAACGAGAAACCGGAGCACGTCATGAAGATTACCCAGGTTCGCAACGCCACCCTGCTCATCCACTACGCAGGAACCCGCTTCCTCATCGACCCCATGCTGGCCCCCAAGGGGAGCTACCCCGGCTTCGAAGGCATGGCCAACAGCCATCTTCGCAACCCCCTGGTCGAGCTGCCGCTGCCCATAGCGACCCTGCTGGAGGTGGATGCGGTGATCGTCACCCATGACCATCTGGATCACTGGGACGATGTCGCGAAAGCGAAGATCCCCAAGCACCTTCCCCTGTTCGTGCAGCATCAAAAAGATGCCGACACCATGAGGGGATGCGGCTTCGAGGATGTGCGCCTGCTGGGCGAGGTCGGCGAGTTCGCCGGCATCCGCCTGCAACAGACGGAAGGCCGACACGGCAGCGATACCATCATGTCCCTGCTGGGGGATCGCCTTGGCGAGGTCAGCGGAGTGGTCTTCTCCCATCCCGCCGAAAAGACCCTCTATCTGGCCGGCGACACCGTCTGGAATGCCCAGGTTGAACAAGCGCTGCACCGGCACCAACCCGAGGTTGTCGTCCTCAACTGCGGTGATGCCCAGGTGACGGGTCTGGGCGCCATCATCATGGGCAAGGAGGATGTGGCCGCCGTCTATCAGGCCGCCCCGCAGGCCACCCTGATCGCCAGCCACATGGAGGCGGTCAATCATGCCCTGCTGTCCCGGCGGGAGCTGCGCGACTACCTGGACAGCCAGGGGATGGCCGCCCGGGTACGGGTGCCCGAGGATGGCGACACCATGGTGCTCTGAACGAGGGGCCGGGCACCACATGGCTCTTCGGCTTTCTGTTGCTGCCCCGTATGATGGGGATCCGAGTGCAAAGGAGTCTGCCACCATGCCCCGTCCCCTCATCGTCGCCGTCATCACCTTCGATCGCTTCAGCCCCTTTCACTGCTCGGTGCCCTGCCTCATCTTTGGCGACAAGATGATGCCGGGCCAGTCGTTGTTCGAGCTGAGACTCTGCGCCGGGGATGACACGCGGCAACCCGCCTCCTCCCAGGGCTTTCGCATGGAGGCCGACTATGGCCTGGAGGGTCTGCTGGAGGCGGATATCATCATCATCCCCTTCTGGCGCGATCCGGCCGAGCGCCCCGCCCAACCCTTGCTCGATGCCCTGGTTGCCGCCCGGATCAGGGGAGCCCAGATCGTGGGGCTCTGTCTCGGTACCTATGTGCTGGCCTATGCCGGCCTGCTGGACGGGCGCGGTGCCGCCACCCACTGGGAATTTGAACAGGAGTTCGTCCAGCGCTTCCCCCGGGTGCGGCTCGATACCAATGCCCTCTACGTCGACGACGACGGGCTCATCACCTCGGCTGGCACCGCCGCCAGCCTGGACTGCTGCCTCTATCTGGTTCGCCAGCATCACGGCAGCCAGATTGCCAACAAGCTGGCCAGGCGGCTGGTGGTGCCTCCCCACCGGGAGGGTGGCCAGGCCCAGTTCATCGAGCAGCCGGTACCCGCCTCCACCCGGGATGCCAGGATCAACCAGCTGTTCGATCACCTGCGCCTGCACCTGGCCGCGCCCCACACCCTGGACAGCCTGGCGGAACATTGCATGATGAGCCGACGCACCTTTAGCCGCCGCTTCCAGCTCGCCACCGGTCTCTCCCTCGGGGAGTGGCTGATGGCGGAGCGTCTGCGCCGCAGCCAGACGCTGCTGGAGTCCAGCACCCACACCGTGGAACGCATCGCCGAACTGGTGGGGCTCGGATCTGCCACCATATTGCGCAAGCACTTTCGCACCCGCTTCGGGGTGTCGCCGCGGGAGTGGCGCCGCACCTTTCGCGGTGACAGAGTCTAGGTCCCTCATGTTTCACGTGGAACGCGCCCTCTCCCTTCCATCCAGAAAACAAAAAGCCGCTCACGAGGAGCGGCTTTTGATGGTTGTCGGACCGTCTGATTAGACGTCGAGGTTGGCAACCCGCAGGGCGTTGGTCTCGATAAAGTCGCGACGGGGCTCTACGGCGTCACCCATCAGGGTGGAGAAGAGCTGGTCGGCGCCGACCGCATCGTCGATGGTGACACGCAGCATGCGACGGGCTTCCGGATCCATGGTGGTTTCCCACAGCTGCTCCGGGTTCATCTCCCCCAGCCCTTTATAGCGCTGGATGTAGATGCCACGCTTGCCTTCGCCCATCAGCCACTCGACCGCTTCCACGAAGCTGGCGACCGGCTTCACCTTCTCGCCACGCTTGATGTAACCGCCTTCCTCGATCAGGTTGGCGATCTCCTTGCCCAGGGAGACCAGCTGACGGTACTCGGAGGATTGCAGGAAGTCGTAGCTGAGCGGGTATTCACGGTCGACCCCGTGCTGGCGTACCACGGCGTGGGGCACGAACAGGCTGCGCTCCTCGTCGCGGCGTACCTGCATCTGGTACTGGATGCCGTGGTTGCTCTCGTTGAGCACGGCTTCCATGCTCTGGCACCAGGCCTGCAGATCGCTCTCGCTGGCCAGCAGGGTTTCGTTCAACTCAGGCTGATAGATCAGCTGGGTCAGCACGGCTTCCGGGGCGCGACGGGACATGCGGGTGATGAGGTGAGAGACGGCGCGATGCTGGTTGACCAGACGCTCCAGCGCCTCGCCACCGATGGCCGGGGCAGATTCGTTGACGTGCAGGGTCGCACCGTCCAGCGCCATGGCGGTCTGGTACTGCAACAATGCGTCTTCGTCTTTCAGGTACTGCTCCTGCTTGCCCTTCTTCACCTTGTAGAGCGGCGGCTGAGCGATGAAGACATAGCCACGCTCGATGATTTCCGGCATCTGACGATAGAAGAAGGTCAGCAGCAGGGTACGGATGTGCGCACCATCGACGTCCGCATCCGTCATGATGATGATGTTGTGATAGCGCAGCTTGTCCGGGTTGTACTCGTCGCGACCGATGCCACAGCCCAGAGCGGTGATCAGGGTGCCCACCTCCTGGGAGGAGATCATCTTGTCGAAACGGGCCTTCTCCACGTTCAGGATCTTGCCCTTGAGGGGCAGGATGGCCTGGTTCTTCCGGTTGCGACCCTGCTTGGCGGAACCGCCAGCAGAGTCCCCTTCCACGATGTAGAGTTCGGAGAGCGCCGGGTCTTTCTCCTGACAGTCCGCCAGCTTGCCGGGCAGACCGGCGATATCCAGCGCGCCCTTGCGGCGGGTCAGTTCGCGGGCCTTGCGGGCCGCTTCACGGGCACGGGCCGCATCGATGATCTTGTTGACCACGATTTTGGCGTCGCCCGGGTTTTCCAGCAGGAAGTCGGCCAGCTTCTCACCCATCGCCTGTTCCACGGCGGTCTTCACTTCGGAAGAGACCAGCTTGTCCTTGGTCTGGGAGGAGAACTTGGGATCCGGTACCTTGACGGAGATAACGGCAATTAGACCTTCACGGACGTCGTCACCACTGGCGGCGGACTTGGCCTTCTTGCTGTAGTCCTCCTTGTCCATGTAGTTGTTCAGCGTCCGGGTCAGCGCGGTACGGAAGCCCACCAGGTGGGTACCGCCATCCCGCTGCGGAATATTGTTGGTGAAGCAGTAGACCCCTTCCTGATAGGCGTCGTTCCACTGCATGGCGACTTCGACACCGATGCCGTCCTGCTCTGTGGTGAAGTGGAACACCTTGGGGTGGATCGGGGTCTTGTTCTGGTTCAGGTACTCGACGAAGGCCTTGATGCCCCCTTCGTAGCAGAAGTGCGCCTCGCGGCCATCACGCTCGTCCATCAGACGGATGGAGACGCCGGAGTTGAGGAAGGAGAGCTCGCGCAGACGCTTGGCCAGGATCTCGTAGTGGAACAGGGTGTCGCTGAAGATGGTCGGGCTCGGCCAGAAGCGAACTTCGGTCCCGGTGCCAGTGCTGTCACCAATCTGCTTGAGGGGTGCCTGCGGCTCGCCCAGGTGATAGGTCTGCTCGTAGACATGACCGTTGCGGCGGATGGTCAGCAGCAGCTTGTCGGAAAGCGCGTTCACCACGGAAACGCCCACACCGTGCAGACCGCCGGACACCTTGTAGGAGTTGTCATCGAATTTGCCGCCGGCGTGCAGCACGGTCATGATGACTTCAGCGGCCGAACGACCCTCTTCCGGGTGGATGTCCACCGGAATGCCGCGACCGTTGTCGCGCACGGAGACGGAGCCGTCGGAATGGATCTTGACCTGGATATCGGAGCAGTAGCCAGCCAGAGCCTCGTCGATGGAGTTGTCGACGACCTCGAACACCATGTGGTGCAGGCCCGATCCATCGTCCGTATCGCCGATATACATCCCCGGGCGCTTGCGGACCGCATCCAGGCCCTTGAGCACCTTGATATTCGAGGAGTCGTAAGTATTTTCACTCATAGCTTACTCTCTGCCTTCTCTAACGTTTCGGAGATCTTGCCTTGTTCCACGTGGAACAGCTTGCAGTCACTCGCATCCATCATGTCTGCGAGCTGACCGGTATCGATGGCGGTGATGAACACCTGGGACGCGCACTGCTTCAGCCTTGCGGCCAGCAGACGACGTTTGTCGACATCCAGTTCAGAGGCAAAATCATCAATTAAAAAAATACAGCCGCGGCTGCTATGTTGATTCAAATAGAGCCCTTGGGCCAGCCGCATGGCACAGACCAGCAACTTCAGCTGACCCCTGGACAAAATATCCTGCGCGGGCACGCCGTTCGCCTTGAGCCGCACGTCCGCCTTCTGCGGACCGACCCCAGTGTACCCCAGCGAACGATCCCGTTCGAACCCCGCCTCCAGCAATGCATCGAGGGGAGTGTCTTTTTCCCAGCCTCGATAGAATCCAAGACTGATATCGAACTCCGGCAGAAAATCTGCCGTCATCTCCTTGATCAGGGGCGTAATGGCCTGACAATAACTGGCGCGAAACCCCGCCAGCTCGCCACCCAGTCGCACCAGCTCCTGATCCCAGAATGCCAGTTGACGATACTGGGTGCTCTGGCGCAGCAAGGCATTGCGCTGCTTCAGCAGCCGACGCACCCGCCCCCAGAGGGAGAAGAAGGTCGGCTCCTGATGGAAAACACCCCAGTCGAGCCAGGCCCGGCGAGCCTGGGGCCCACCGGTCAGCAGGCTGAAACCATCGGGGTGGATCAACTGTACCGGCAACAGCTCCGCCAGATCGGCCAGGCGCTGGGCCTGGGCACCGGCGATCTTGAGCTGGGTTTCGCCCCCCTTGTCCTTGGCAAGCCCGATGGGCACCTGACGCCCCTCCAGCTCGCACTGGGCAAACAGGGTAAAGGCCCGCTCGCCCTGGCGGATGACCCGCCCGGTCAAATGGGTACGAAACGAGCGGCCGAGACCAAGGTAATGAATGGCTTCCAGCACGCTGGTCTTGCCGCTGCCGTTGCTCCCGACCAGGATATTGAGGCCGGGAGACAGTGCGAGACTGGCGTGCTGAATGTTGCGAAAGTCGCTGAGCTGGAGTTTGACCAGGGACACGACTAGATCCGCATCGGCATCACCACGTACTGGGCATCTTGGTTCTCAAAATCCTCAATAATGGCGCTGCTGATGGAATCGCTCAGGCTGATCCGGATTTGGTCACATTTTAACGTATTCAACACGTCCAGCACATAGGAGACGTTGAAGCCGATCTCCATCTCGCCAGCGGCGTATTGTACGTCAAGCAGCTCTTCGGCTTCTTCCTGTTCCGGGTTGTTGGCGGTGATGCGCAGCAGGTTTTCCTGCAGATTGAGACGCACCCCACGGAATTTCTCGTTGGAGAGGATGGCGGCACGGGCAAAGGCCTGGCGCAGATCCTCGCGACCGGCGATCAGGGCCTTGTCACTCCCCCGGGGGATGACGCGGCGCCAGTCCGGGAAACGGCCATCCACCAGCTTGGAGGTGAAAATGAAGCCATCCAGGGCGGCGCGCAGATTGCTGCGGCCCACTTGCAGCCTTACCGGCTTGTCTTCCGCTTCCAGCAGGCGCACCAGCTCCAGCACCCCTTTGCGCGGCAGGATGACCTGATGATCGGGCAGCGATTCCCCCACCACCTCGCGGCGGCAGGTGGCCAGCCGGTGACCGTCCGTCGCCACGGTACGCAGGCCGTGGCCTTCGCTCTCGAACAGCATGCCGTTCAGGTAGTAGCGCACGTCCTGGCTCGCCATGGAGAACTGGGTCGCGTCGATGAGTTTTTTCAGCTCCAGCTGGCTGATGTCGAACTCGAGCACGGATTCCCAATCCTCGATGTTCGGGTATTCGGTCGCCGGCAGGGTCGACAGGTTGAAGCGGGAGCGGCCGGAACGGATGATGAGGCGCTCTCCCTCGGTGCTGAGACGGATCTCCGCCCCCTCCGGCAGACCGCGACAGATGTCCAGCAGCTTGCGCGCCGGCACTGTGGTGCGGCCATCCTGGCTGTCGCTGTTGAGATAGACCTGTCCGATCATCTCCACCTCGAGATCGGTCCCGGTCAGCGACAGCAGGCCATTGCTGACATCGAGCAGGACGTTGCCGAGGATGGGCAGGGTCGGCCGGCCACCCAGGGCACCGGACACCAGTTGCAGGGGACGTAACAGGGCCTCACGGCTAATTTCGAGCTGCATCTGTGCTCTCCGTTGTTATTGGGAGGAAAGGATTCGGATCAGGCTGGAACATGCAATCTGCATCTGTGCACTCCGTTCCGTTATCAGGAAGAAAGGGTACGGATCAGGTTGGAATAATCTTCCTTGATGTCGTGACTCTCTTCCTTCAGCTGCTCGATCTTGCGGCAGGCATGAAGAACCGTGGTGTGGTCACGGCCACCAAAGGCATCCCCTATCTCAGGCAAGCTGTGGTTGGTCAGCTCCTTGGCCAGCGCCATCGCCAGCTGGCGCGGGCGGGCAACGGAACGGGAGCGACGCTTGGAGAGCAGATCCGCCAGCTTGATCTTGTAGTACTCCGCCACCGTCTTCTGGATGTTGTCGATGGTGACCAGCTTCTCCTGCAAGGCCAGGAGATCGCGCAGCGCCTCGCGCACGAAGTCGATGTTGATGGCGCGGCCGGTGAAGTTGGCGTTGGCGATCACCCGGTTGAGGGCGCCTTCCAGTTCACGGACGTTGGAGCGCAGCCGTTTGGCGATGAAGAAGGCCACTTCGTCCGGCAGATGGATCTGGTTCTCGTCCGCCTTGCGCATCAGGATCGCAACCCGGGTCTCCAGCTCCGGCGGTTCGATCGCCACCGTCAGGCCCCAGCCGAAGCGGGACTTGAGACGATCTTCCACCCCGTTGATCTCTTTCGGATAACGGTCCGAGGTCAGGATGATCTGCTGGTTGCCTTCAAGCAGGGCGTTGAAGGTGTGGAAGAACTCCTCCTGGGAGCGCTCCTTGTTGGCGAAGAACTGGATGTCATCGATGAGCAGGGCATCGACGCTACGGTAATAACGCTTGAACTCTTCAATGGCGTTATTCTGCAGCGCCTTCACCATGTCCTGCACGAACCGTTCGGAGTGCATGTAGATGACTTTGGCGTCTTTCTTGCGATCCTTGATGGCATTGCCAACGGCGTGCAGCAGGTGGGTCTTGCCAAGGCCAGTGCCGCCATAGAGGAACAGCGGGTTGTAGGCACCACCCGGATTGTCGGCCACCTGACGGGCGGCCGCACGGGCCAGCTGGTTGGACTTACCCTCGACGAAATTCTCGAAGGTATAGTTCACGTTGGTGTTGCTCTTGTGGTTTGGCTCGGGCTTGTTTTCGGCCTTGTTTTCCCAGCTCTTGGGAGAGTTATTCACAGGATCGACACCACGGGCCGGCGCCCTGGCGACCGCGACGGGATGAGGGCGATTGCCGATATCAAAACGCAGGGTGGGAGCGTCGGCTCCGCACAGCTCGTTGATGATGCCGTTGACCCGGAGCAGGTACTTGTCGCGTACCCAGTCCAGAACAAAGCGGTTCGGTGCATACAGGGTCAGAGTATTGTCACTCAACTCCGCTTGAAGCGGCCGGATCCACATGCTGAATTCTGCCGAGGGCAACTCATCTTGCAGCCGGTTAAGGCACTGCTGCCATAGCGAAGCAGTCACTCTAGACTCCCGTCAATTGATTAAGTAAAGACCGGCTATTCTACGTTTTTAGTGGCCGGATCTCCAGTTGCTGCCGCACGGATCCAGCAAATAAGATCCTTGACTTTCAAGGATCCAACGCCCCAGGATCCCATTTCATCCCCAAAGTTACCCACAGCCGGATATCGGCAATGTGGACAGAATGGCGCGCTGCAACCATAGTTATTTTATATAACCAAATATCATTTATTTTTTATATTTTATTCCAATAACATCAGCGCCAACCCGTGATTACAACTAAAAATACAGCACTACAGAGAGAGGAATCCCCATGAAATCCACCATCAAACTGATTTCCGGCGCCGCCATTCTGCTGGCCAGCCTATCCGGCCAGGCCATCGCCCAGGAAACCATCAAGGTCGGCATGTCCGGCAAATATTTCCCGTTCACCTTCGTCAAGCAGGACAAGCTGCAGGGCTTCGAGGTGGACATGTGGAACCAGATCGGTGAGCGCACCGGCTACAAGGTCGAGTTCGTGACCGCCAGCTTCTCCGGCCTGTTCGGCATGCTGGAAACCGGCCGCGTTGACACCATCTCCAACCAGATCACCATCACCGACGAGCGCAAGGCCAAGTACGCCTTCTCCCAGCCCTATGTCTATGACGGTGCCCAGATCGTGGTCCGCAAGGGCAACAACACCATCCACGGCATCAAGGACCTGGAAGGCAAGAAGGTCGCCGTCAACCTGGGCTCCAACTTCGAAGAGCTGCTGCGCAAGAACGACCCCAACAAGAAGATCAATATCCGTACCTATGACTCCGCCTTCGAGCAGGATGTCGCCCTGGGCCGCATCGACGCCTTCGTGATGGACCGCGTCTCCACCGCCCAGCTGATCAAGGAATCCAAGCTGCCGCTGCAACAGGCAGGTGCACCGTTCGAAACCATCGAGAATGCCCTGCCCTTCCTGAAGACCCCGGAGAAGCAGGCCGTGCTGAAGAAGGTTGACGATGCCCTCACCGCCATGCGCAAAGACGGCACCCTGACCAAAATCTCCGAAAAATGGTTCGCAGCGGACATCACCAGCAAATAAATGATGGAATTTGACCTCGAGTACACGCTAGGGCTGTTTCCCATCCTGCTCAAATACCTGGGCACCACGATGGAAATGGCCCTGTGGGGATTCGTATTGGCACTCGTACTGTCGCTGATCCTGGCGATAGTACGGGTGTTTCGCGTTCCCGCACTTCACTGGCTGGCGATGCTGTATATCTCGTTCTTCCGGGGTACACCGCTGCTCGTCCAGCTGTTCCTGCTCTATTACGGGCTGCCGCAGCTCTTCCCCATCTTCGTGGGGATGGATGCCTTTACCGCCGCCATCATCGGCCTGACCCTGCACTTTGCCGCCTACATGGCCGAGTCGATCCGGGCAGCCATTCTCGGCATCCACAAGAGCCAGATGGAAGCCGCCCTCAGCATCGGCATGAGTCGGCTGCAGGCGATGCAGCGGATCATCCTGCCCCAGGCGGCCCGCATCGCGACACCATCGCTGATGAACTACTTCATCGACATGATCAAGAGCACCTCCCTGGCGTTTACCCTGGGTGTGGCGGAGATCATGGGCAAGGCCCAGATGGAAGCGGCCTCCTCCTTCAAGTTCTTCGAGAGCTTCATGGCGGTGGCGCTGATCTACTGGGTGGTGGTTATCTTCTTCACCCGCTTGCAGCATCTGCTGGAAGTGCGGCTGAACCGTGCTTATTAAAGGAGGCCTGTCATGATCAACCTAACGGGTCTCTCCAAGGCCTATGACGGAAATCAGGTGCTCAACGGCATCGATCTTGAGGTAAAGAAGGGGGAGATTGTCGTCATCATCGGCCCCTCCGGTACCGGCAAGTCGACTCTGCTGCGCTGCCTCAACCTGCTGGAAACCCCGGATGCAGGGCGGCTCGTCATCGATGACCTCGCCGTGGATCTGGCCAAGGCCAGCGACCAGCAGGCCATCGAACTGCGCAAACGCGCCTCTTTCGTGTTCCAGAACTACGCCCTGTTCGCCAACAAGACGGCGCTGGACAACATCGCCGAGGGGCTGATCACCGTCTGGAAGCAGCCGAAGGCGGAGGCTCGTGCCACTGCCCTGGGCATCCTCAAGGACATCGGCCTCGCCGAGAAACAGGATGCCTACCCGGCCTCCCTCTCCGGCGGCCAGCAACAGCGCGTCGGCATCGGCCGGGCCATGGCGGCCCACTCCAAGGTGATCCTGTTTGACGAGCCCACCTCCGCCCTCGATCCCGAGTGGGTCGACGAGGTGCTGGGCCTGATGAAGCAGCTCGCCCGCCAGCACCAGACCATGGTGGTGGTGACCCACGAGATCGAGTTTGCCCGTGATGTCGCCGATCGGGTGATCTTCATGGAAGGAGGCCGGATCGTGGAGCAGGGCCCGCCGGATCAGATATTGGTCGATCCGCAGGATCCCCGTACCCGGGAGTTCCTGCGCAAAGTACTTAAATAGCTCTCTCTTTGGCGGCCTGGCCGCCTTTTTTCTTGAGGGATCCTTGTTTAACCCCGGGTTGCCAGTATAATTCGGGGCCCTTGATCCTCCGGATCCTGCCAGATTACCCCGCTCGGTCGACGAACGGGGCGAGATGGAAAGGAACGGCGGATTGACGAGAAGCTGAACTCTGTTTAGAATTCGGCCTCTTTTGCTAGTCGTCACACGCTATAGCTGGCGCGTCGGCTAAGTGTGACAATCAAAACTGTACAGAAATACGGAATCGAATCATGAAACGTACTTTTCAACCGTCCAACCTGAAGCGCAAGCGCTCTCACGGTTTCCGCGCTCGCATGGCTACTGCCAACGGCCGCAAAGTTCTGGCCGCTCGTCGTGCCAAGGGTCGTGCCCGCCTGGTAGTCTAATGCCTACCCAGCACACCTTCTCTCGGGAGTTACGTCTGTTAACTCCCGAACACTTCAAACGCGTTTTCGCCGAGCCTGTCCGGGCCGCTTCTCCGCAAATTACGCTTCTTGCTTGCCCCAACTCCCTCGAACACCCCCGTCTTGGCCTCGCCGTGCCCAAAAAGGCGCTCAAGCGTGCCGTCTGGCGCAACCGTGTAAAACGAGTGGTTCGGGAAAGTTTTCGCCTCAATCAAGCCAATCTGCCCGCTATCGACATCGTCGTGATCGCCAAGGGTGGCGTGAAGGAGATGGACAACGAAGCGCTGTTCAAGTTACTGGAAAAGCTATGGCGCACTCTGTCACGCCGTTGCAATGGGTAGCAATCAAACTGATACGCCTGTATCAGCTAATCATTAGTCCCCTGCTCGGGCCGCGCTGCCGTTTCACCCCGACTTGTTCCCAATTTGCGATAGAAGCAATCCGACTTCACGGTTTCATAAAAGGCGTTTGGTTAGCCAGCAAACGTCTATTAAAATGCCATCCCTTATCCGAGGGTGGTTATGACCCGGTTCCGCAACCAAAGCGAAGAAACTGAAGACTATGGAATCACAACGCAATTTACTCCTGATCGGTTTGCTGTTCGTGAGCTTCTTGCTCTGGCAACAGTGGGAGTCCGACAAGGCTCCGAAGCCGGCCCCGACTACCGTGGCCCAAACCGAACATTTCGTACCTGAAGCCGGTCAGACCGGTGATATTCCTCAGGTTTCCGAGCAAGCAAATGGTAACGCCGCGCGCAAGCTGATCACCGTCTCCTCCGACGTGCTCAAATTGACCTTGGACACCCAGGGCGGTGACATCGTCTCTGCCGAGCTGCTGGCCCACAAGCTGGAAGAAGGCAAGGAACAGCCGTTCACCCTGCTGACCAGCCAGCCTGCCCACCTCTATGTGGCCCAGAGCGGTCTGGTCGGTCGCAATGGTCCGGACAGCCAGGCCCAGGGTCGTCCCACCTATGAAGCCGCCCAGACCAGCTATCAGCTGGCCGATGGTCAGGATCAAGTCGTCGTTCCGATGACCTGGACCGACAGCAAGGGTGTGGTCTTCACCAAGGAGTTCGTGCTCAAGCGCGGTGATTACGCCGTGGGCGTCGACTACAAGATCGACAACAAGTCTGCCGAGCCGGTCCAGGTACAGTTCTACGGTCAGCTGAAGCAGACCATGACCACGCCGAAGGATCAGGAAGGTCATGCCATGGTGGCCAGTGCCTACCGTGGTGGTGCCTTCTCCAGCGAAGACTCCCGCTACAAGAAGTACACCTTCGACGAGATGAAGGATGCCGACCTGAACAAGACCACCCAGGGTGGTTGGGTCGCCATGCTGCAGCACTACTTCGTCTCTGCCTGGGCCCCGAATGCCAACGACACCAACAGCTTCTACAGCCGCGTGATCCCGGGCAAGGACCAGGCCATCATCGGCTACAAGGCGCCGCTGGTTGACGTCGCTGCCGGCCAGCAGGCCGAAGTGAGCGGCAAGCTGTGGATCGGTCCCAAGCTGCAGGATCAGATGGCCAAGGTGGCAAACCACCTGGATCTGACCGTCGACTACGGCTGGCTCTGGTTCATCGCCCAACCGCTGCACTGGCTGCTGACCGTGTTCCACGGTTTCGTCCAGAACTGGGGTCTGGCCATCATCATGCTGACCCTGCTGGTGCGCGGCATCATGTTCCCGCTGACCAAGGCCCAGTACACCTCCATGGCCAAGATGCGCATGCTCCAGCCCAAGCTGGCTGCGCTCAAGGAACGCTTCGGTGACGATCGCCAGAAGATGTCCCAGGGCATGATGGAGCTGTACAAGAAGGAGAAGGTCAACCCGCTGGGCGGCTGCCTGCCCATCCTGGTACAGATGCCCATCTTCATCGCCCTCTACTGGGCACTGATGGAGTCTGTCGAGCTGCGCCACGCGCCGTTTGCCCTGTGGATCACCGACCTGTCGGTGAAGGACCCCTTCTTCGTGCTGCCAATCCTCATGGGTGCCTCCATGTGGTATCTGCAGAAGATGAGCCCGACCACCATCACGGACCCGATGCAGCAGAAGGTGATGCAGTTCATGCCGATCATCTTCACCTTCATGTTCCTCTGGTTCCCGGCAGGTCTGACTCTGTACTGGCTGGTGAGCAACGTCATCTCCATCATCCAGCAGACCATCATCTATCGTCAGCTGGAGAAGAAAGGCCTGCACTCACGCAACTGATGCGCAGCCCATCTTTCCTGATGACAAAAGAGGCGGCCTTCGGGCCGCCTTTTTTATTACAATGTCCCCCACCCTCTTACTCATTCAGCCAACCAGCGAGTCAAGCAAGATGACAACAGATACCATCGTGGCCCAGGCCACCGCCCCCGGCCGTGGCGGCGTCGGCATAGTCCGCGTCTCCGGCCCTGCCGCCGAGCGGGTCGCCGAGATAGTGCTCGGCAAGCTCCCCAGGGTGCGTTATGCCGAATATCTGCCGTTCAGGGACGAGCAGGGCCAGGCGCTGGATCAGGGCATCGCCCTGCTGTTCAAGGCCCCCAACAGCTTCACCGGCGAAGACGTGCTGGAGCTGCAGGGCCATGGCGGCCCCGTCATTCTCGACATGCTGATCCGCCGCATCCTGCAGATCGACGGCATCCGCCCCGCCCGCCCGGGCGAGTTCAGCGAGCGCGCCTTCCTCAACGACAAGCTGGATCTGGCCCAGGCCGAGGCCATCGCCGATCTCATCGAAGCCTCCAGCGAGCAGGCCGCCCGCAGCGCCATGCACTCCCTCCAGGGGCAGTTCTCCGGCAAGGTGCAACAGCTGGTGGAGAGCCTCACCCGGCTGCGCATCTATGTGGAAGCGGCCATCGACTTCCCGGATGAAGAGATCGACTTTCTCTCCGACGGCAAGGTGGCGGGTGACCTCTACGCCATCATGTCCGAGCTGGACGACGTGCGCGGCGAGGCCAAGCAGGGTGCCCTGCTGCGAGAGGGGATGAAGGTGGTGATCGCCGGTCGCCCCAACGCTGGCAAATCGAGCCTGCTCAACGCCCTCGCAGGCCGCGAGTCCGCCATCGTCACCGAGATCGCCGGTACCACCCGCGACGTGCTGCGCGAGCACATCCATCTGGATGGCATGCCGCTGCACATCATCGACACCGCGGGCCTGCGCGATACCCAGGACAAGGTGGAACAGATCGGCATCGAGCGCGCCTGGGCCGAGATCGAACAGGCCGACCGGGTGCTGTTCATGGTGGACGGCACCACCACGGATGCGGTCGATCCCCACGACATCTGGCCGGAATTCGTTGATCGGTTGCCAAAAAACATCGGCCTCACCGTGGTGCGCAACAAGGCGGACCTGACCGGCGAGGATCTGGCACCGAGCCAGGAGCAGGGCCACGCCGTCTATCGCATCTCCGCCAAGACCGAGCTGGGGCTGCCCGCACTGCGCGAGCACCTCAAGGCCTGCATGGGCTTCCAGGGCAACACCGAAGGGGGCTTCATGGCCCGCCGCCGCCACCTGGACGCACTGGAGCGTGCCGCCGAACGGCTGCTGGTAGCCAGGGAGCAGCTTGAGGTCTATGTGGCTGGCGAACTGGTAGCCGAGGAGCTGCGCCTGGCCCAGGAGTCCCTGTCCGAGATCACCGGCGAGTTCAGCTCCGACGATCTGCTGGGCCGCATCTTCTCCAGCTTCTGCATCGGGAAGTAATGTGGTGAAAAATCAGCAATAAAAAGCAGCCAGAAAGAACATAAGACATTGTAAATAATGGACTTTGTTTTTTACTGGCTGTTCTTGCCTGATCTTGTTTCGTGAGAATTTACCCCGAGAGTACCCCGAAGTAACCTCTTGGGGTACTTTTGGGGGACACTCATGAACATCAGCATCGAATACCGGGCACCGGACGCCGAAGGCAAGCGCGCTCTGCGCTTAACCTACTACGCCGGCTCCTACCTTGACCCCGCCACAGGCATCCGCAAGCACAAGCGCAGCAGAGAGACCCTGGATCTCTTCCTGTACGACAAGCCGCGTACCCCGGCACAGCGGCTTCACAACAAAGAAACACAGCGGGCAGCCGAAGCCATCCGCGCCAAGCGGCTCTTCGAATACGAGACCGGCAAACACCACCTGGATTTCTCGAACGCCCACAAGGCCAGATTCTTTGAGTACTTCCAGGAAGTGACCGACCAAAAGGCGGCAGGCAGCAAGAGCAACTATTCCATCTGGGTGTCTACCCTCAAGCATTTGCGCCAGTACCATAAACTGCCTGATTTGACTTTCGAGGAGGTCGATCAGCTGTTCCTGGAGGGTTTTCGGCACTACCTGATGCACAAGGCCCGCACCAAAAGCGGCACGCCACTGAGCCGCAACACCCAAAGTGCCTACTTCAACAAGTTGAGGGCAGCCCTGAACCAAGCAGAGCAGGAGCGGCTGCTGATGGATAATCCGGTACGACGCGTCAAAGTCATCCAGGGAGAGAAGAACAAGCGCGTTTACCTGACCGAAGACGAGGTACGAGCCCTGGCCCAGGCCGAATGCCGCTACGACGTTCTTAAGCGCGCCTTTCTGTTCTCCTGCTGCACTGGCTTGCGCTGGTCCGACATTCATAAGCTGACTTGGGCAGAGCTTGAGCCCTTCTACGGCCATTACCGAATCGTCTTCACCCAGAAGAAGACTAGCGGCCTGCAATACCTGGATTTGAATGACATGGCGATGCAGCTGATGGGGCGCCCAGGCAAGACATCTGAGCGAATCTTCAAGGGCCTCAAGTACTCGGCTTGGCACAACATGGAGCTCACCCGGTGGGCGTTGCAGGCCGGGATCACCAAGAAGGTCACCTTCCACAGCGCACGTCATTCCTTTGCCGTCATCCAGCTTAACCGCGGCGTCGATATCTATGCCCTCTCCCGCTTGCTGGGGCACAGTGAGCTGAGAACTACCGAGATCTATGCCGACATCCTTGAATCGCGGCGAAGAGATGCCATGCTGGATTTCCCCAACGTATTGGAGTGATAGAAGATGGGACGCACCCTCGACGAGATCCTGGCCAGTGAAAAGCCTGAAGTGGTCGCGGCCGCCAAACAGCAGGCTGCGCTGATACTTAACCAGTTAGAGCAAGAAGCGGATCCTGGCCAGGAAGAGCCAACAAAAGCGCCGGCGCCACCCAGCGCTGGTGTAGATGATCTTAGATAATCTAGATCGGATTTCAGGATCGCCCTGCAGCCCAAGTAGCACCTGGGTTTCGCTCAATTGGTTTGTGACCATTATCGTGAGCTTTGTGACCACTTTCGTGATGGTCTGTGACCATTATCGTGATAGTGCAGGCCGGCCGATGGTAAACCGCCCCTTGGCATGTTCGCAGATAGACCAGCCCAAAGCAGTCAGCTCATCCAATGCCTTACGAACTCGCGATTGCCGCTTGCGGCGGGTGGCCATGCTGGCTTCCTCAGGAAAGACATAAGCAACCAAGGTGTCTAACTGCACCACTCTACTCTGGCCAACATCGACCCAGGCACATAGCCGTTGATGTAACAATCTGGTGATGCTGCTATTCAGGCGCCGCACCTCTGTCATGTCGATACGAACATGGCGGCCAGTGCCCATAATGGCGGAGGTCAGCAAAGGATTAAGCGCCACAAAGAGCCCATCGGTCAGGGCGTCGCTGGCATAGTTCGCAAGCAGACGAAAACCGCTGCGCTGGCCAGCCACCTGGGCTATCACCGACACCTTCCACAACCGCTCGACACAGCGGCGCACTGTATTGGTGTCACGAGGGTTGGCGTAGCCTATCTCCTTGGCCAGTTTGCGCAGGCTGCTTTTGACCACCAAGACGCGTTGCTGATTGGCTGCCCAGCGAGGCTCTAGCAGGGTCCGCAAGGTGTTGCCCTCCCCGGTAGCGGCAATGGGTTCGATGATGGCGCTGTAGTCCTCGATACCAGCCAGGGCAACCAACCCTTGAAGTACGCGCAAATCGTCAGCCCCCAAGGGTTCTGGCCCGGAAAACTCAATCTGATTGCCCCCACCGAATCGATACACCACATCCAGCTTGTCTCGGCGGCGCTGGCCACGAGAGATGGCTCTGAACAATCCTGGCGCCAGACAGTGCATATGGTCGTGCCGGGCATGAGTTAGTTCAAAGCAAGGCACGCTTGCCTCCCGCTCGGCGTGCTACGTCCAACCTGGCAGGGCGCAGCACGCCACCTTCCCCCCGCACCAGCCAGCGCTCTGGTAACGGCGGAACATAGTTGCTTTTACTAACCCCAAACCGCACGTAGCGATGGCTCTGCTGTGCCGACAAGCTCAGCTGCTGCGCCTCCTTCCTGGTCATGGTGGCGAGGTAGCCCTGCCAACGCACATTGTCTACCAGCACAGACGAACCACGGCTGGCCTGCTGCTGATCGCCAACCTCCTGGAAGGCTGCCAGCTTGCTGGTGTGGTGCAAAAACAGCACGGCGCATCCCTGCCCCATGGCCAGCCGTTCCAACTGACCCAGCACCTGCGTCATGGCACTTGCCACGTTCTCGTCGGTATCATGAAAACGCCGCAGGGTGTCGATAACGATCAACCTCACGCCCTCAGCCCAAAGGGCAATCACCTCCAACCACTGGCTATCCAACAGGTTGGGGCTGGCTCCCTGAAGCGGAATCAACCGAAGGTCACGTTCAAGCGCCGCACGCTGACGTGCATCAAGGTTCTGACCCAAGGCAAATAACCGGTGATGTAACACCGGCAGAGGATCCTCAGCAGGCAGGTAGAGCACAGCTCCCTGTTCCAGCCTGCCAAGCTCAAGCCAGTCCGGCCCGCCGGCTATCTGCATCCCCAACTGCAGTGCCAGCATGGATTTACCGGCACCGCCTGGTGATACCAAGGCACCGACACAGCCCACCGGCAGCCCCGGTAGGACAAAGTCGATTGGCTTGGGAGGTTCGGTAAAGGCCGCCTGAAGATCCAGGGGCCAGTGAGATGCAATGAGATCCTGCGCCATACCCACCTCACAGCCGCCCATGGCGGGCTTGCCGCACGCGCTTGGCCACATGCTTAGTGAGCTCTGCGTCTGGGGAGATACGATGGGAAAGCAGCCAATCCAGCAGCTCATCGCGCTTAAAGTAGATCTTCTTACCCTGGGGCTTGTAGAACGGCAGGCGTTTTTCGCTAGTCAACCGGTACACATAACTTACTGACACCCCCAATAGCTCGGCACACTCCTCGGCAGAAAGCACCTCCTTCAGCGCCTGTCCTTGCTGGATCACCAGCCGTTTCAGCTCATAAAGCTCTTTCAAAATTGACCCATTTGGATCGCTATAAACAGACAGATTTTGCTCACGCATGCAGATGGTCTCCTCGTAGCAATCATCAGCATGCAAGAGCGTACCGGGGGCTTGGCGAAATCCTCGTCGCTGTAGTTGTCCAATTTGGGCACCAAGAGCGTTTTTTGCGAAGGGAAAACTTTCACATGTGCATATTTGGCAAGAGACAATAAACGTACAGATAGGTACATCTGTTTTTGCGCACTACAACACACACCCAAATATTCGCCTAACACTCCTACAATCGAAAACGTTGTGCATATACAGCTTCACCTCACACAGCAAATCAAAATGATTGCACCCCTATATTGGATGTCTTAAGGTACGCATCTGCCATTAAAACAACGGGATAACAGTGCCGACCTTTTCTTCTCAGCTCAGCAGCCATTCTCATTCCCAGCGAGAACGCCTAGCGTTTATAGATTTTTGCTTGCAGTACCATGGTTCGGTGGGCCGTGGCGAGCTGATGGGGCACTTCGGCACTGCCGTGGCTTCCTGCACCCGAGATTTCACCCTCTACCGAAATTTAGCCCCCGATAACCTGGAAATGCGTCACGAAGACAAGCGCTACCACCGCACTTCCAGCTTTCGGCCATTGTTTCAGCATGACAGCCGGACAGTACTGAACATACTGGCTCATGGGTTTGGTAACGGAGTAAGTAGGGATAAGCCCAGTACAGGCTTCTGTGAAGATGCATCGGATCTGAACACTCCCTCACAAGACATACTGGCACCGCTCAGCCGGGCGATCAGCCAGCAGCAAGCGGTAAAGATTAGGTATTTGTCGCTGAACTCGGGTAGCAGCGAGCGCACAGTGGTTCCCCACAGCCTAGCCAAGAACGGCAAGCGCTGGTATCTGCGTGCCTATGACCGCACGCATGAAGACTTTCGGGATTTCGCCTGCATGCGCATTGTTTGTGTAGAACAGAGCAAGCGGCCTACGGTAGATAGTCACGAACAACAACACGCCGACCGAGCCTGGAACTCCCAGTTAACACTGGAGCTGGTGCCGCATCCTGGTCTGCTCTACCCCGAAGCCATTGCTCACGATTATGGAATGGAAGAACAGCATGGCAACTACGCTCTGCAGCTGTCCACCAGGGCAGCCCAAGCCGGATACCTGCTCAGATACTGGAATGTCGATGCCTCCGCTAACCACCGTCTGTCGGCCACAGAACACCACCTATGGTTGCGCAATGTCTCGCAACTGATCCAACAGTACAACGACGTGTTATCCAGCTTTACTCTGGCACCCGGTTTTCACATGGAGCCCAAGCCGATATGACCTCACAAGCAATACAGGAAAAATTCGGCTTTAAGTATGGCCGCAACGGTGCCCATGCCTGCCGCACCATGATGCTGAATGAAATCGCCACCCTGTTTGAAGGCCGGCCACCCAGCACTACCCCAGCTCAGTACCAGGAAGATATCGAGCACTTCAATGTGCTACACAAACCCACCGAAAAAGCCCGCAAGCTCACCTGGCGCCACCTAGTGGACTTATATGGCATGAATCCCGAGCAGCCGTTGTTTCGCACATTCCGCCGCTTATGGGAATTTGATGAGCAAGCACAAACCGTCCTTGCATGCCAAATGAGCCTGGCGCGGGATCCTTTGTTACGTTTGTCCAAACCCAAAATACAGTCTCTGGAGCTGGGTCAACCCATCACTCGTGAGCAAATGGAGCAAGCACTGGCAGAACTGTGCCCGGATCGGTTTAGCCCCGCAACTCTCAAGTCTCTGGCACAGAATGTGAGCGGCACCTGGACCAAGGCCGGCTACCTCAAGGGCAGAGTCAAAAAACTACGCAGCGAACCAGTTATTCGGCCTGTAAACGTGGCCTTCGCCCTGTTTCTGGGCTACCTCCAAGGATCCACAGGTAATCGCTTGTTTACCACCGAGTGGGCACGGATGCTGGAGTGCCGTACCGAACGCCTGCTAGAGCAGGCCAGAATGGCCAGCCATGTAGGGCTTATTACCTTCAAACACTCCAGTGAGGTGGTGGAAGTGACTTTCCCAGACTATCTCACCAGGGAAGAGGAGACCTGGCTGCATGAGTAACCGACTGAACCGGCTGATCAAAAGCTTTTCCGGCTATATCAGCATCCCCTGGATAGCGGGGCTGGCTGATGAACAGCGCGTACTGTTTGCCGTCTATCACAAGGAAGACGAGTTGAAGCTACGCGCTCGCGTGGAAGAGTTTCGCCTGGCCTCAGAAAGCGCCGGCCATCGCTGGCTGGAGCTGGACGTCACCCGCTTGTTCCCCGATTGGATGGCCAGCCAGAAATACCGGGAAGAATACTTTGAAGAACCCGACAGTCTGGCCCCCAAATACAAAAAGTTTGCCCGTCAGGCCGTAGACATGCTGGCCGCAAAAATCGATGAACAGTCTGACGAAAACACTCTGGTGGCCCTTGTTGGCTGCAGCACATTGTTTGGTTTTGCCTCAGTATCCGACTTTGTAAAACAGCTCTCGGCTCATGTGCCGGGCAGGTTGCTGGTGCTGTTTCCGGGCGAATACACAGATAACACCTACCGGCTGCTGGATGCCCGGGACGGCTGGGGCTATAAGGCCACCGCCATTACCGCAGACAACTAACAATAAGAAATAAAGGAGCACGTACAGGATGCTTAACCGCGATATTTACCAGCTCGATCCAACCAAAAACCGGCTGGCCAACAACGGTGTGGCCGAGGTTAAGGATGACCAATCCGCTCAGGCCCTGAATACCCTGCGCTACGAACTCGAAACCTTCGTCTGCGATGGCGAGTATGAAGCCGGCATGGAGAAAATTCTCTCCACCTATCTGCGCAACTTGGCCGACGGCCACGAGCAGCCCGGCGTGTGGATTTCCGGCTTCTTCGGTTCGGGTAAATCTCACTTGGCCAAAATGCTGCGGGCGCTCTGGGTCAACCAGCCGTTCAACGGTGGAGTCTCGGCTCGGGACATTGCCGACCTAACCCAGGAAATTCAGGATCACCTGAAGGAGCTCAGCGTGACCGCTGCCCGCCATGGTGGCCTGCATGCCGCTTCTGGCACTTTGGGTGCCGGGGCCGACAACAACGTACGTCTGGCGCTACTAAATATCGTCTTCAAATCAGCTGGACTGCCCGAGCAATACCATCAGGCTCGCTTTGTGATGTGGCTGAAAAAAGAAGGCCTGCTTGAACAGGTAAAATCTCTGGTGGAAGCGGAAGACGACGACTGGCTCGACGAGCTGGACGACCTCTATATGTCCCGCAGCATCGCCGGCGCACTGCTGGAGGTGGACAACACCCTGGCCTCCGACATCAAGCAAATGCGGCAGTTGCTGAAAGAGCAATACCCTCATGTGCAAGATGTCACCAACAAACAAATGGTGGATGCCATTGCCGAAGCCCTGTCACAGGATGGCCAGTTCCCCGCCACCCTGATTGTGCTGGACGAGGTGCAGCAATATGTGGGCACCGATGCCGAAAAGGCGCACCAGGTGCAGGAAGTGGTGGAAACCTGCTGCAAACACTCGGCGTTTTCCAACAAGCTGCTGTTTGTCGCCACCGGACAAAGCGCCCTCTCCGGCATGCCCAACCTGCAGCGCCTGATGGGCCGTTTTCAGATCCCCATTCAGCTGTCCGACACCGACGTGGAGTCGGTGATCCGCAAGGTGATCCTGCAGAAAAAGGAATCCGCCAAGCCTGAGCTGGATCAGGTGCTGAAAAACCACCTGGGTGAAATTTCACGCCAGCTGCGCGGCACCAAAATTGAACATCACCGCGACGATGAACAGGTCATGCTGGCGGACTACCCCCTGCTGCCGGTACGCCGGCGCTTCTGGGAAAAGGTGCTGCGCATTGTGGATACCACCGGCACAGTGTCGCAGCTGCGCAACCAGCTCAAGGTGATCCACGAGGCCGCCCAGGCCACCGCCGATGAGCCCCTGGGCCATGTGGTGCCCGCCGACTTCATCTACAACCAGATTGCGGTAAACCTGCTGCAAACCGGGGTGATCTCCAAGGAAATTTCCGAAGTCATTGGCCGCTTCTCCGCCGGCAACGAACAGGATCAGCTCAAGGGCCGCATTCTGGCTCTGATCCTGCTTATCGGCAAACTGCCCACCGATCCCACCGCCGACTGCGGCGTGCGGGCCACCGCCGATATGCTCTCGGACCTGCTGATCGACAACCTGAGCAACGGCAAAGACGCCATTCGCACTCGAGTGCCCCAGCTGTTGCAGGCCCTGGCCGACGACGGCCTGGTGATGGCCATGAAAACCAGCGTGGGCACCGAATACCGGCTGCAAACCCAGGAAAGCGCCCAGTGGTACGACACCTTCCGCCAGGAAGAGGCCGACTTGCGCGGCAACATGCAGCGCATTGAAAACATTCGCGTCGATCTGCTGCACAAAACCGTGCGGCAGCAAATTGCCCAGGTGCGCCTGACCCAGGGCAAATGCAACGAGCCCCGCCAGGTGATCCTCTGCACCGAGGCCGAGCTGCCGGCAGACGCCGATAAAAAGATTTACGTCTGGCTGCAGGACGGCTGGAGCATGGACGAAAAGAGTTTTGTCAGTGAAGCCCGACGCCGTCCGCCCGCCGAGCCCACCATTTTTCTGTTTGTGCCGGCCCGCAACCGCTCCGAGCTGACCAACGCCATCATCGCCGAGCATGCGGCGGACGCCACCCTGCAAAAGCGCGGCATTCCCAACACCGACGCCGGCAAAGATGCCCGCACCGCCATGGAAACCCGCCACCGAGACGCCAAAAAACAGGTGGAGGCGCTGCTGCGCGAAATCTTCGACGGCGTGCTGGTGCTGCAGTCCGGCGGCAGCGAAGTGGACGGCAACACCATTACCGACAGAGTAGACACCGCCGCCCGGGCCTCGTTAATCCGCCTGTACCGTGAATTTGACGCCGCCGACCACACCGGCTGGGGCACAGTCTTTACCCGTGCCGGCAAGGACGGTGGCCAGAACGCCCTGGAAGCGGTCGAGTTCAAGGGCGATCCGGAGCAGCACCCGGTGTGTGCCCAGATAAAACGCTTTATCGGCGTGTCGAAAAAGGGCAAGGAAATTCGCGAGCAGTTTCAGCAGGCTCCTTACGGCTGGCCTCAGGATGCCATAGACGGCGCCCTCTTTACCCTGGTGGCCGCCGGCATTCTGATCACCGAAGACGCCAGCGGCAATGCCGTGCCGCTCAGCAAGCTGGAACGCAAGCACATTGCCCAGACCGGCTTCAAGCCCGAGAGCATTACCATACGCCCGGTGGATTTAATCAAAATTCGTGGCGTACTCACCGCCTGCGGCATTCCCTGCCAATCCGGGGAAGAAGGCAGCAAACTGGTAGAGCTGATTGAAAAAGGCCGCAGCCTGGCGACCAGAGCCGGGGGGGAAGCGCCCTTCCCCGAGCGCCCGAGCACCACCGTCTTTGATGAGCTGGCCCGTCAGTCCAACAATGCCCAGCTCAAGCTGGTGTTGGACCATCAGGACGACATTAAAACCGCCATCACCAACTGGGCCGGCACCGCCGAGCGCATCGCCGCCCGCCGGGAAGACTGGACCCTGCTGTGCGAGCTGCTCAGGCTGAGCAAAGGCTTGTCCTTTCATGAGCAGGTGCAACAGGAGGTGGACGCCATTCTGGCCCGTCGCTCCATACTGGACGAGCCCAACCCCACTCGCAGCCTGATCCAGCAACTGGTCACCAATCTGCGCAATGCCATCAACCACCATATTGATGCCTACTGCAGCCAGCATGCCCATTGCCTGGCCCAGCTGCAGGCCGACAGCCACTGGCAGCAGCTCAGCCCCGAGCAGCAAAACACCATGCTGAACAAACGCAACCTGCTCACCCTGCCCCAGCCCGGGCTGAACGACGCCGACGCCATTATCGACGCCCTGACCGAAGTCAGCCTGGAGCAATGGCGCGATCGCACCGACTCCCTGGCCAGCAAATTCGACAGCGCCCGGCTGGAAGCGGTGCAACTGCTGCAGCCCAAGCTGCAGCGCATCAGCCTGCCCCGCACCACCTTTGAAAACGAAGCCGAAGTGGATGAGTGGCTGGCACGAGTAAAACAGCAGATCCTCGACAAACTCAGTGACGGACCGGTGACCTTCTGATGAACACACAGATACATGCAACCATGAACAGCCGTATTCCTCTGGAAAAGACCCTGCGCCGGGCGCTGGAAACCACCGTTATCAAGGCCCGGGACGTGGCCGAACGGGCCGCGGCCCAGGCGCTGGAGCGCCTGTGTGTGGGCGATGCCAAGGCCGCCGACTACCTGACCGATGAACAAAAGCAGTTGCGTAACCGGCTGCGGGCTCATGGCCGCCAGCTGGGCGACATTAAACAGAACAATGGCCAGCAAAGCACCGGCAAGCTGGTGGCCGAGGTGGCCTATGAGCACTGGCACCGCATGCTGTTTGCCCGTTTTCTGGAGCAGAACCAGCTGCTGATGTACGACCAGCACACCGCCCTGACCCTGGCGGAGTGCAATGAGCTGGTGCAGGAGCCGGACATTGCCCGGGACGAGCAGGAAGCCCGCTGCACCAGCGGCTGGGAGCTGGCCGGGGTGCTGGCCTCCAAAATGCTGCCGCAGATCTTTCGCATCGACTCGCCGGTGTTTGAGCTGGAGCTGGCCCCCGAGCACCAGCGCACCCTGGAGCAACTGGTCACCGGCCTGGCCCTGGAGACCTTTCAGGCCCAGGACAGCCTGGGCTGGGTATACCAGTTCTGGCAGAGCAAGCGCAAAGAAGAGGTGAACAAGTCCGAGGTAAAAATCGGTGCCGACGAGCTGTCGCCGGTGACCCAGCTGTTTACCGAGCCCTATATGGTGAGCTTTTTGCTCGACAACAGCCTGGGGGCCTGGTGGGCCGGCCAGCGCCTGTCTGAAACGGACTGGAAGCAGGCCGAAAGCGAACAGGAACTGCGCGACCGAGCCGCCATTCCCGGCGTGCCCTTAAGCTACCTGCGTTTTGTAAAAGACGACGCTACCCAGCAATGGCAACCCGCCTCCGGCACCTTTGACGCCTGGCCCAAGCAGTTAAGTGAGCTGAAAGCCCTGGATCCCTGTTGTGGCTCCGGCCATTTTCTGGTGGCGGCCTTTTTAATGCTGGTGCCCATGCGCATGACCCTGGAAAGCTTGGGTGCGCAGGAGGCCATTGACCGGGTGCTCAGCGAAAACCTGCATGGCCTGGAGCTGGACCAACGCTGCGTGGAGCTGGCCGCCTTTGCGGTGGCGCTGGAAGCCTGGCGCTACCCCGGTGCCGGTGGCTATCGAACCCTGCCCGAGCTGCACCTGGCCTGCACCGGTCTTTCCGTTACCGCCGCCAAGGACGAATGGAAAACCCTCGCCCACCAGGCCGGCAAGCACAACCTGAGCAGCGCCCTGGACTGGCTGCAGCATACCTTTGCGGATGCCCCCGTGCTGGGCAGCCTGATCAACCCTCGCCGCAGCCAGGCCGATATGGCCTCCTGGAGCGACATTCAACAGTTGCTGAAGGATGCCCTACAGCAGGACAACACCGGCACCGATCGGGACAGCAATGAGCATAACAACCGGCAGGAAGCCGGCATCGTAGTCCAAGGGTTAATCAAGGCCGCCGAGCTGCTGGCCGGCCAGTATACCTGGGTGATCACCAATGTGCCCTATAAAAAAACTGGGGAAATGGTTGAGGAAGTAGATAATTTTTTAACCAAAAACTATCCACATGCTAGAAGATCGTTAGAGACTTCCTTTCTGTCAAGATGCATGGAATTTCTATCACCTTGTGGGGTTAGCTCTCTAGTGCTTCCTCAAAACTGGCTCTTCCTTAATGGTTACAAAGATTTTAGGAAGGTTCTTTTAGATACATACAGCTGGAAGTCGGTCGCAAGACTTGGTGCCGGAGCCTTTGAAACAATATCAGGAGAGCATGTAAAAGCTATCTTGCTTACTCTTGATAACCAACCACCATCAGTTATGAATGGCACCGGGAAGGACAATACATTCTTTATTGATGCTGCAAGTGAAAGAAAACCAAATGAAAAATCACACTATTTAAGAGCACAAAGGGTGACTCTATTACCACAATATCAGCAACTTAAAAACCCTGACTTCAGAATAACATTGGGAAATGAAAATGAAGGTACAATAATATTAGCTGATTACGCAAACGGCATTCATGGCACCAATACCAAAGATGCGCCTAAATAGCTGTTCCGAATAGTAGATCACCGGAGGAAGGGAACTCAGTCCAGTTTGTGCGATCTGATTAGTCGCTAAACAAAACAAGCCACACCCAAAGGACTGAGTTGATGCCTATCCTACCACCTCTGCCACGACCACAACGGCGCCGCATTCACAAAATCATCCATGCCACCCGTGATAAAGGACATGCTCGTCGCTTGATGGCCATCTTGCTGTTACATGAAGGACGCACGATCACCGATGTTCATCACCTTACCGGCGCTGCGCGCTCGACCATCGGTCGTTGGCTTCGGTGGTATCGAGATGAAGGCATAGATGCGCTAGAAGCCTTACCGGCTGGCCGTGCCCCAGTCTTACCTATCGCCAAGATTGTCACCTTACTGGTGCTGCTCATGCAGTTTTCTCCGCAAGATTTTGGTTATCAGCGCAGCCGTTGGTGTACCGAACTATTGGCTATAAAAATCAATCGGTTAACAGGGCTCAATGTGGCAGCCTCCACGCTCCGCCGATGGTTACCTCGTATGGGCATTGTCTGGCGCAGGCCCGTGCCGACCTTGCGGATAAAAGACCCAGCCTATCAGGAAAAAATGGCGAATATCGACGCCGCGCTGGCCCGCTGTGATGCCGATAATCCGGTGTTTTATGAGGATGAAGTCGATATAGACCTCAATCCCAAATTAGGAGCCGACTGGATGTTCAGAGCGCAGCAAAAGCGGGTTGTCACACCGGGGCAGAATGCCAAGCATTATCTGGCAGGCGTTCTCCACGCAGGCAACGGAAGGGTACTTTACGTCAGCGGGATCAAGAAAAACTCATCGCTGTTTATTGCCATGCTGGAAAAGCTGCGCCACCACTACCGACGAGCCAAAACCATCACGTTGATCCTCGATAACTACATCATTCACAAAAGCAAACAGACCGAGCGATGGTTGAAGAAGAATCCCAAGTTCTGCCTGGTGTTCCAGCCAGTTTACAGCCCTTGGGTTAATCACATAGAACGGCTATGGCACAAGTTACATGAAACCATCACGCGCAATCATCAATGCATAGGGATGGCAAACCTGCTGGCCCGAGTGAAACACTTCATGGATGCCGTGTCTCCTTTCCCGGGGAATGGCTATGGCACAGCGAAGGTGTAGCACTATTGGGATCAGTTATTTAGGTTCATTAGGTGTTTTTGGGAGATTGAGCTTACCAACCCTGATTGGGTGCCTGGTCAGACCACTGTAGAAAAGGTTCGTGACTTTGGTGGACTTTCTACAGCATACCACTGGGAGCAAGAGAAAGGCGAACTGAAGAAGCTATCAGAAATAGGAAAAGCGATACTTGCAGGAGGACTTGCTTGGGGGAAAAAAGGTATAAGTGTTAGGCAAGTAGGCCACCTCCCATGTTCCCAATATTTAGGTTCAAAATTTGATCAAAATTGCGCAGCAATTATTCCATCAGATGAAAACCTCTTGAGTGCTGTTTGGTGTTTTTGCTCATCAGAAAGTTTTAAAAATCATGTTAGACACATAGACCAAAGCCTTAAGGTAACTAACTCGACTCTAGTAAAAGTTCCTTTTGACCATAAATATTGGGTGAATGTAGCGGAAGAAAAATACCCCAATGGCCTGCCCCAACCCTATAGCAATGATCCCACCCAGTGGATCTTCCATGGCCATCCCTGTGGCTCGGTAGTGTGGGACGAGCAGAAAAAATGGACCGTCCAGGGCGAACTGCGGGTGGATGACACCGTATTGCAGGTGGCGGTGGCCCGCTTGCTGGGCTATCGCTGGCCGGCGGAGCTGGATGAAGACATGGAGCTAGCCCAGGAGATGCTGCACTGGCTGGGGGAAAGCGACAAGCTGCTGACCCATGCCGACGACGACGGCATCGTCTGCCTGCCCGCCGTGCGCGGCGAAAAGGCCGCCGATATTCGGCTGGAAGCCCTGCTGCAGGATGCCTACGGACAAGCCTGGACCACCCCGCTCAAGCAACGCCTGCTGGACACAGTAGGCAGCAAGTCACTGAGCCTCTGGCTGCGCGACAAGTTCTTTGAGCAGCACTGCAAGCTGTTCCAAAACCGCCCCTTTATCTGGCATGTATGGGACGGCCTTAAAGACGGCTTCAGCGCCCTGGTCAATTACCACAAGCTGGACAAAGCCGGCCTGGAGCGCTTGATATATACCTACCTGGGCGACTGGATCCGCAGCCAGCAAAGCGCCATGGCCAACGGCGAAGACGGTGCCGATGTGCGCCTGGCCGCCGCCGAAAGCCTTAAAAAAGCACTGGAAGCCATTCTCGAAGGCGAAGCCCCTTACGATATTTTCGTGCGCTGGAAGCCGCTTTCCGAGCAGCCCATCGGCTGGAACCCGGATCTTAACGACGGCGTGCGACTCAATATTCGACCCTTTATGACCGCCAGAGACATGAGCAAAAAAGGCGCCGGAATACTACGCGCCAAACCCAATATCAAATGGACCAAGGACCGCGGCAGCGACGTGCCCTCCGCCCCCTGGTATCACCTGGGCCTGGAATACGGTGGCAAGGAAGGCGATCGCATCAATGACCACCACCTACACCTGGCAAAGAAGCTGGCGGCGCGAAATTAGGAAGGGAATGCATGATCGAGTCTGTTAATAAATATCCTTTATCCAGCCTGCTGGATATTGAAGCCCAGGCCATCTATGTCATTCCCCGTTATCAACGTGAGTACACATGGGGACGCTGGCAATGGGACGCCTTATTTGATGACTTGCTGGAAAATGATAATGACTACTTTCTTGGTTCGATCATCTGCATTAACCAGGAAAAAGATTCCCTAGCAACACGCAAGTTAGAGCTTGTAGATGGGCAACAGCGCATGACGACATTATCGCTGCTGTTAGCTGCAATCTATCAAAGCTTGAGAGTGTTCCCTGATTTAACGGACGATTATCGGTTCGAACTGTATAACCTTAAGCACAAGCTGGTGCTCAAGAAGCAGCTCGAACAACCACGCCTAGTTCCACAGGTACAAAACAATAATCAGCAGGATTTCTATCTGGTTCTTGGCGAGGCAGGTCTCCTTCAGGATGTGGAACCTGTGGCTTACGCCGGAACACGCCGGGTAATGAAAGCCTACCGGCATTTTTTAAGTCGTATCGAACAGCTGCAGGAAGGCAGCCATAACAAGGCTACCAGCCTCTTGGCATTAATTGAAAAGGTTAACTCAGCGACGTTGGTCAAAATCGATGTAAATAGCCACTCCGACGCTTACACATTGTTTGAGTCCCTGAACAACCGAGGGGTACCACTGACTGCAATCGACCTTATCAAAAACAAGCTGCTGGCAACGCTGGAGTCGAAAGACAAAGGCGGCATCGACAAGCATTACAACCGCTGGAAGAAGGTGATGGACGCCTTGGGCGATGACTATGGCATTCAAGAGCGTTTCTTCCGCCAGTATTACAATGCGTTCAAGCCTGAGTTAAAGGGCGTTGTGTCGGTGCCGGTGGCAACCAAATCGAACCTGATGCTGGTGTACGAAAAGCTGATCAGCCACGATGCCGAAGCCTTTTTGCAGGCTATGATCCGCCTGTCTGCATACTATGCGCAAATAGTTGGTTACCGAGCCGTGCCGGAGCAACCCAAGCTATCAAATTTGCTACTGTCTTTAGACCGGATCCAGGGTGCCGCAGCCTATCTGCTATTACTGGTCTTGTTTGAGCGAAAAGATGCACTGCAGTTAGAGAATGAACATTTGGAACAGACAGTAGACTTCCTGATCGCCTTTTTTGTTCGTCGTAACAGCACTGACCAGCCTCCAACCCGCGATCTGACTCGCATCTTTATGGACATCGCCGAGGGGATTCTCCCCCTACGGGGCAACGTGGTAGTCAGTCATATCAGACAATGTCTCAGAGCCAACAGCGCCAGTGATGAGCAGTTCGAGAACAGCCTCAAGGGCCCGATTTACGAAGACAACAAAGCGGTATGCCGCTTTGTGCTGTGCGCACTTGAAGAGGCCCGCATGACCCGGGAAACCCAGGTAGACTTGTGGGCAGTGAAGGGCAAGCAGTATGTTTGGACCATCGAACATATCTTCCCCCAGGGCGAAAAGATCCCTCAAAGCTGGGTAGATATGATGGCAGATGGTGATGCCGATAAGGCTGAAGAACATCGCCAGACTTACGTTCATTGCCTCGGTAACCTGACCATTTCCGGTTACAACAGTTCGCTGGGCAACAAGAGCTTTGCTGAAAAACAAAACCGTACCGACAGCCAAGGCCGCAAGGTTGGGTATAACAACGGCCTTTATCTGAATCACTCACTAGCTGCGGAAGAGAGCTGGACAATTGATAAGCTACGGGCCAGAACAAACCAGCTGGTAAAGAAAGTGCTGGAGCAGTTCCCTCTATCCGTAAGAGAACAATAGAACTCCAAAGTAATGCAGAACAGCCCTGCATTGGAGAGAAAAGATGATTAAAGAACTAAGATTGTGTGGTTTGAAGCGTACCGCCAGGGACTGCTATGAAACTGATTGATTTGCTGGCCGACGAAGTGCGGGCCAGTGCTGCCTATAACTCTAATATTCAGGTCGCGCCCAGCGTGATCCTCTGGACCGACAAACAACGCCAGTGGGAGAGTGCCCTGCCGCTGCTGCAGTCCGCTATGCCCGAGCTGGTGGTGCTGGGCGACTATGCCCCCGACAAGAAACAGGGTCCGGCCATCTGGATTAAGTGTGTGATTGAACGGGTGCTACCCGAGTTTGAGCTACCCGAAGATCGCACTCCCATCATTTATCTGCCGGGCCTTGAGCGACGGGACTTGCGGGCCATTGCCGAATGTCCCAAAGCCCTGATGCCCCTGGCCGAGCTGCAATACCGTGGTTGCTGGTGGGCCTATAACAGTGCGGGCCGCGACTGGACTGTAACGGCTTTTCTATCTTCCGCCAATGGCGGTGCCGGCTTGGATGTGGCCAGAGACGAAAATACGCTTCAGGCCATGTTGCGGGTACTGCCGGAAGTGCTGGAAAGCGAACGGGAAGATCTGGCCAACCGCCGGTTGGAGGCTGCCGATTTCAACAAGCTGATCTCCAGCGATCCGGTGCGCGATCTACTGAGCTGGATGAACGACAGCCAGGCCATGCAGGCTCGCTGGGACAGGACACGCTGGCAGGCGCTGCTTGGCATTTGTGAAACCGAATATCACTTCAGCCCCGAGCGCGATGGAGCCCTTACTGCCGCCGAGCTGCTGTGCCAACGTCAGGGAGTCTGGGAAAGCGTGTGGCAACGCTTTGTGGAAAGCAGCCATTACTACAGAAACCTGCCTCAGTTGCTGCTGAAGGTGGAGCCTGATTTGGCCGCAGATGGCTCAAGCTACCCGGTGATTAACCAGGCCGAAGAAAGCGCCCTGGAGCATGAACTGAGCCAGCTTCTTCCCCTTGGTTCGGCAGAGGTACGCAAGCAAATTCTCGCGCTGGAAAAGCTACATCAGGTTCGCCGACAGTGGATCTGGCACACGCTTGGATTATCTCCGCTGGTAGGCGCGCTGGAGCACCTGACCCATATCGCCCGGCTTACCGGTACCGCTTTTTCCGGTATTTCCATGGAAGAAATGGGACTGCAATACCGCGATCGCTACTGGGAAGCCGACGATCACTTGTTGCGAGCACTGGCCTATCCACTGAGTCCCCGTCAACAGGAGCTGATCCAGGGCCTGCTGGCACAGATGTATACCCCCTGGCTCGACGAAACCACCCGCACTTTTCAGGAGCTGGTGCGGCAGAAAGGCTATGCGGGCACCCAATTGGCCAAAGAAGCCACGGCGGAATATCAGCCCACCGGTGAGCTGGTGTTCTTTGTGGATGGCCTGCGCTTTGATATTGCCCGGCGACTGCTCCAACGCCTTGAGCACCTCGGTGATGTGCGGCTGGGCCATGACTGGGCCGCCCTCCCCTCGGTCACTGCCACGGCAAAGGCCGCCGTTACCCCGGTGAATGACCGCATTACCGGACGGGCCGACGATAAGGATTTTCAGCCCAGCCTGATGGAAAATGATACCCCCTTCTCCTCTCACTACCTGAAGAAATTCCTGGCCGAAAAAGGCTGGGGGTATCTGTCCGAAGGCGAAACCGGAGATCCAAGTACCAATGCCTGGGTGCAAAGCGGCGACATCGACAAGGAAGGTCATGTAAGAGGCCTTAAACTGGCCGCTCGTATCGATGCCCTGCTGGATGAAATTGTGGAGCGGATTGAAGAGCTACTGGCTGCCGGTTGGCGCAAAATTCGCATTGTCACCGACCATGGCTGGATACTAACACCAGAGCCCATGGCCAAGGTTGACCTGCCCAAACACCTGACTGAAACCCGCTGGAGCCGGTGCGCTCTGCTGAAACAGTCAGTGGCCAGCGGCTTTTTGCAGGTAGGCTGGTACTGGAACCCGCTGGTGAGTGTGGCCATGGCTCCCGGAGCCAGAAGCTTTGTTGCCGGCCGGCACTATGACCATGGCGGCCTGAGTTTACAGGAATGCTTGACCCCCGTGATTGAACTGGAAAGTCAGCAGCCGGTAACAACTACCAGTACTGTAACAGCGTCCATTACCGACATTCGTTGGCTGGGGCTGGTATGCAAGGTGAAGGCGGAAACCAATGCCGACACAGTGGTGGCCGTACTTCGCACCCTGCCGGCAGATCCAGATTCCGAGATTTGCACACGCAAACCACTCAAGGACGGTAAGTGCAGCCTGATGGTGGATGACCAGTATGAGCAAACCTCGGCAGTATTGGTGCTGCTGGACGCTCAAGGCAACCTTTTAGCAAAGAAACCAACATTGGCGGGAGATGAATAGTGGAACTGGACCAACTGGACCGAAAAGCCGCCGAGGCCTTTGAAGGCTACCTTGTTCGCAAGGATCTGGTGAGAACCTTCGCCCGCCAGTTTCCGGTCCCCACCTATGTGGTGGAGTTTATGCTGGGCCGCTATTGTGCCAGCACAGACCCGGTCGAGATTGAAGAAGGTCTTGAAATCGTGCAGCGGCAGTTGTCCTCACGCACGGTGCGCGCCGGTGAAGAGGAACTGTTCAAGGCGAAGGCCTATAAGGCCGGCACAGTAAAGCTTATCGACATCGTCAGCGTGCGCTTTGTTGAAAAGGAAGGAGGCTATGTTGCCTCCTTGCCCAGCCTGAACCTCAGCCGGGTGCGTATTGCTGACAAGATCGTCGATGACAATGAGCGTCTACTGACCGGCGGTTTTTATGCCGAAGTGACGCTGGAGTACGACCCCATCATCGCCGAGGAGAAAGGCAATGCCTTTGGTATTGCCGAGTTGCGCCCCATACAGATGTCCAAGCGCAACGTGCTGGAGGTGATGGCCGAAGCACGCCGTCATTTTGACAGCCGGGAGTGGCGCAACTTTCTTATCCGCTCCATTGGCCTTGAATCTGAAGCCCTGTCGGACAGGGCCAAGGACGCTGTTCTGCTGCGAATGGTGCCCTTTGTGGAGCGCAACTATAACCTGGTGGAGCTGGGCCCGCGCGGCACCGGTAAAAGCCACCTGTTCCAGCAGGTATCCCCCTATGCCCACCTGATTTCCGGGGGTAAAGCCACCATTGCCAAAATGTTCGTGAACAACGCCAGTGGCCAGCGTGGTTTGGTCTGTCAGTACGATGTGGTCTGCTTCGATGAGGTGAGCGGCATTTCCTTCGACACCAAAGAAGGAATCAACATCATGAAGGGCTATATGGAGTCCGGCGAATTCAGCCGTGGCAAAGAGAGCATCCGCGCCGATGGCTCCATGGTGTTTGTGGGCAACTTTGACGTGGATGTGGAGCACCAGCAGCGGGTTGGCCACCTGTTTGGCCCCCTGCCTGCGGAAATGCGTGACGACACTGCTTGGATGGACCGCATTCATTGCTATCTGCCCGGCTGGGATGTGCCCAAAATGAGTAAGGAGCTAACCACAGACCATTTTGGCCTGGTCAGCGACTTTTTCTCCGAGTGCATGAGCCGGCTGCGCTTTCAAAGCCGGGTATCCGCCATGCAAAACCGGGTACATCTAGGTGGCGCCCTCAGTGGCCGTGATACCAATGCAGTGAACAAGACCGTTTCCGGCCTGCTGAAGCTGCTGTATCCCGATCCGGATATGCCAGTGTCCGATGCAGATCTGGAATGGGCCACCCGTCTGGGCCTGGAAGTGCGTCGCCGGGTCAAGGAGCAGCAAAAGCGGGTAGGTGCAGCCGAGTTCCGCAATACACATTTCAGCTATTTCTGCCGTGACGATGGCATTGAAAAGTTTGTGGCAACCCCGGAATTGCGGGCCGACAACGAAATTGGTGATGACCCGTTGGAGCCGGGCCAGATCTGGACCATCAGCGAAGGCGGATCGGATATTGACGACAACGCCGGACTTTATCGGATTGAAGTGAACGAAGGGCCAGGCTCAGGGGTGAAAATTCTGAATAACCCCGCTCCCGCCGCCTTCAAAGAGTCGCTCCGCTATGCGGAGCAGAATCTTTACTCCCGTGCACAACAGCTGGTGGGAGACCGGGAGCCCCGCTCTCACGAATACAGTGTGCAGCTACGGGCGTTCGATACCTCCAAGAAAGGCTCCAAGCTGGGTGTAGCTGCTCTGATCGCCATGTGTAGCAGCCTGCTGAAAAAATCGGTGAAAGGTGGTCTGGTTGTGGTTGGTGAAATCAACCTAGGGGGTTCAATAGAACCCATCAATAGCGCGGTTAATATCGCCGAGCTGGCCGTAGAAAAGGGGGCCACTACCTTGCTGATGCCCGTTACCGCTCGTCGGCAGCTCTACGACTTGTCTGATGACATGGCGACCAAGGTGGATATCCAGTTCTACCTAGACTCCCGAGATGCGCTGCTGAAAGCGATTGTGGAGTAACCCGCTCGAGCGGCACATAGAAGGTGCGATCAATCGGGTCGCACCTTCGTCATAAATGGATGATCAGGTTTTGAACTTTGATATTAATCATCGACCAGGTCAGATAATAACTACAACTATCTGACCTCCATTTCACCTCGTGATACTGGCTCAATATTCCAGATAGATAGAATAATTGGCCCTACTTTCCATCCAATAGTTTTGACTAACCGGGATATCAGGCTTCCATAAGGAAGCCCCGCTCTAACATTCCAGATATATATGAAGGCATCTACCAAGATTCCAAGGAGCTCGTTCTGAAGCGACATTCCACTATCTGGAATATCCGCACCAAGATTCCAGATAGATAGTTATGTGGAGGGGAACTGGACAGGGATTGGCCGGGGATGAGGGCGCTGATTCCACTGGTCAATAAGCCACTGGATTCCATAGTTCCAACTTTGTCACGAACGAACAAACTCAACATTTTCAATAAGTTGATTGAACACCAACGCCTTCGGTGCCATGCTGAAATTATGTTCAGTGGTGGAGCAACACGATGGATGCGTTCAGTTGGGGGATGGTGGGCTTGCTGGCCTTCTTCACGCTTGTCTTCGTGTGGAGTCTGTATAGCTACAAGGCGCATGCAAAAGAGCGGCACCATGAAACCGATCGCTGATATCGCCCTCATGGCGGTGGTTGTGCTGGGCTTGATGGCACTGGGCAACACGCTGTTCGCATGGCTGCTGATCTGCCTGCCACCGGTGTACTGGTGCTGGCCAGTATTGGCGTGGACTACCAGACGGCCTATCACGGCCTGGCTACTGCTACTGGCCCTTGCCGCCCTCACCTGCTGGCATTGGCCCGCCGGGCTGTTCACTGCGCTGAGCATCGCACTTATCTGGACAGCGAAAACCCTGAAGACAACCCCACGCCCAAAGCGCAAGAGTGGGCCGGTCATCAAAAATTACTACTTCTGGAGCTGACTGCGCGCTTCCTTGGCCACACTGGCGATAAGGTGCCGAGAGCAGCCAAGCATCTCCTGGATCGCGGAATAACTGTGGCCTGTCACCAAGAGGCTACCGATGTACTGACGCTTCTTCTCATCTTTCTGCCTACCACGGTATTTCCCCTCCTCTTTGGCTTTGGCAATGCCTTGCTGCTGCCGGCGCCGCCTGTCGTCGTAGTCCTTGCGGGCCACGGCGGCCAGCATATCCAACAGCATTCCATTTACAGCCTGCAAGATGGTACTGGTGAAATCGGAGCCGCTGTCACCCTGTAATGCCACCCAGGAGGTTGGCAGCTCAGGGGAGACGATGGCCAGTTGCTTCTCCGCCAAGCGCGCCTTCAACGTCTGCCAGTCGGCCTGGGTCAAACGGGCAAGGCGGTCAATCTGTTCCACCAGAACAATGTCTCGGGGCCCGGCATCGCGAATAAGCCGCATCAGCTCGGGCCGGGCCAGCGTCGCCCCGGATTCGTTCTCCACATAAAAAGAGGCGATCTGGTGGCCATGCTCCCTGGCAAAGGTCACCAACTGCTCCTTGGCGCGCTCAGCGTCTTGATCGACAGTGGAGGCTCGCAGATAAGCGCGAATGAACATCGACGTCACCCTTAAGTCTGTTTTAAATAGTTCCTTAACATTAGTGCATTTTTGTCATTTTCAGAAGACGACTGCACCAGTTGATTGGGCGTAATGGCTGTTGTGCAGCCAGCTCCTGACAGTTCAATATCAGAAGTGATCTGCACCAATCTCGACTATGCTCAATACTCGTGTGCACCAAAGCGAGGTGAGCGGGGTTCTAGGGATTTTCCGTCCAAATGCGACATTCAGACTGCTAAGTGATTGATTTATTGTGACTGGCTATGTGAAGCGCCAAAAAAGTAATACCCCTCTGGAGGCCGCGGACGGCGTGGCCTCCAGAGCACTTTGTCGTTTTTGGACGGAAAATCCCTAGAACCCCAATGTTCTCGGCCTGGCGTGGCTCGGCCTGATCGGAGCGGGTTTAACCTACTTCCTTTGGTTCCGGGGGATCTCGCGACTCGAACCTACAGTTGTTTCCTTACTGGGCTTTCTCAGCCCGGGGACCGCCGTGTTGCTAGGATGGTTGTTCTTGGATCAGACGCTGAGTGCGCTTCAAATCATCGGCGTCCTGCTCGTGATCGGGAGTATCTGGCTGGGCCAACGTTCCAACCGCACTCCTAGGGCGCGTATAGCTTGCCGGAAGTCGCCTTGACCCGCATGGCATAGGCCTATCGTTTCCACGATCAGCGATCGGCTCGTTGCCCTGCGCCGCTCCAAAGCCCGCGACGCAGCGCCGGCAGGCAGAGCAAGTAGAGGGCAGCGCCTGCAATCCATGCCCACCCGTTCCACGTTGTTATAGAAGCCGCATAGATCGCCGTGAAGAGGAGGGGTCCGACGATCGAGGTCAGGCTGGTGAGCGCCGCCAGTGAGCCTTGCAGCTGCCCCTGACGTTCCTCATCCACCTGCCTGGACAACATTGTTTGCAGCGCCGGCATTCCGATGCCACCCGAAGCAAGCAGGACCATGATCGGGAACGCCATCCATCCCCGTGTCGCGAAGGCAAGCAGGATGTAGCCTGTGCCGTCGGCAATCATTCCGAGCATGAGTGCCCGCCTTTCGCCGAGCCGGGCGGCTACAGGGCCGGTGATCATTGCCTGGGCGAGTGAATGCAGAATGCCAAATGCGGCAAGCGAAATGCCGATCGTGGTCGCGTCCCAGTGAAAGCGATCCTCGCCGAAAATGACCCAAAGCGCGGCCGGCACCTGTCCGACAAGTTGCATGATGAAGAAGACCGCCATCAGGGCGGCGACGACGGTCATGCCCCGGGCCCACCGGAACGAAGCGAGCGGGTTGAGAGCCTCCCGGCGTAACGGCCGGCGTTCGCCTTTGTGCGACTCCGGCAAAAGGAAACAGCCCGTCAGGAAATTGAGGCCGTTCAAGGCTGCCGCGGCGAAGAACGGAGCGTGGGGGGAGAAACCGCCCATCAGCCCACCGAGCACAGGTCCCGCGACCATCCCGAACCCGAAACAGGCGCTCATGAAGCCGAAGTGCCGCGCGCGCTCATCGCCATCAGTGATATCGGCAATATAAGCGCCGGCTACCGCCCCAGTCGCCCCGGTGATGCCGGCCACGATCCGCCCGATATAGAGAACCCAAAGGAAAGGCGCTGTCGCCATGATGGCGTAGTCGACAGTGGCGCCGGCCAGCGAGACGAGCAAGATTGGCCGCCGCCCGAAACGATCCGACAGCGCGCCCAGCACAGGTGCGCAGGCAAATTGCACCAACGCATACAGCGCCAGCAGAATGCCATAGTGGGCGGTGACGTCGTTCGAGTGAACCAGATCGCGCAGGAGGCCCGGCAGCACCGGCATAATCAGGCCGATGCCGACAGCGTCGAGCGCGACAGTGCTCAGAATTACGATCAGGGGTCTGTTGGGTTTCACGTCTGGCCTCCGGACCAGCCTCCGCTGGTCCGATTGAACGCGCGGATTCTTTATCACTGATAATTTGGTGGACATATTATGTTTATCAGTGATAAAGTGTCAAGCATGACAAAGTTGCAGCCGAATACAGTGATCCGTGCCGCCCTGGACCTGTTGAACGAGGTCGGCGTAGACGGTCTGACGACACGCAAACTGGCGGAACGGTTGGGGGTTCAGCAGCCGGCGCTTTACTGGCACTTCAGGAACAAGCGGGCGCTGCTCGACGCACTGGCCGAAGCCATGCTGGCGGAGAATCATACGCATTCGGTGCCGAGAGCCGACGACGACTGGCGCTCATTTCTGATCGGGAATGCCCGCAGCTTCAGGCAGGCGCTGCTCGCCTACCGCGATGGCGCGCGCATCCATGCCGGCACGCGACCGGGCGCACCGCAGATGGAAACGGCCGACGCGCAGCTTCGCTTCCTCTGCGAGGCGGGTTTTTCGGCCGGGGACGCCGTCAATGCGCTGATGACAATCAGCTACTTCACTGTTGGGGCCGTGCTTGAGGAGCAGGCCGGCGACAGCGATGCCGGCGAGCGCGGCGGCACCGTTGAACAGGCTCCGCTCTCGCCGCTGTTGCGGGCCGCGATAGACGCCTTCGACGAAGCCGGTCCGGACGCAGCGTTCGAGCAGGGACTCGCGGTGATTGTCGATGGATTGGCGAAAAGGAGGCTCGTTGTCAGGAACGTTGAAGGACCGAGAAAGGGTGACGATTGATCAGGACCGCTGCCGGAGCGCAACCCACTCACTACAGCAGAGCCATGTAGACAACATCCCCTCCCCCTTTCCACCGCGTCAGACGCCCGTAGCAGCCCGCTACGGGCTTTTTCATGCCCTGCCCTAGCGTCCAAGCCTCACGGCCGCGCTCGGCCTCTCTGGCGGCCTTCTGGCGCTCCTGCTGCGGCGTCCGCTCGTGGGCCGTGGCGCGGGTCCGCGCGCCGGCCTCGTGCGCCTGGCGCTCGCGGGCGAGGTCCAGGGCGGCCGTCTTCACGTTCTGCCTTGCGCAGATGAGATAGATCTAGCGTGGACTCAAGGCTCTCGCGAATGGCTCGCGTTGGAAACTTTCATTGACACTTGAGGGGCACCGCAGGGAAATTCTCGTCCTTGCGAGAACCGGCTATGTCGTGCTGCGCATCGAGCCTGCGCCCTTGGCTTGTCTCGCCCCTCTCCGCGTCGCTACGGGGCTTCCAGCGCCTTTCCGACGCTCACCGGGCTGGTTGCCCTCGCCGCTGGGCTGGCGGCCGTCTATGGGGTTCTAGGGATTTTCCGTCCAAATGCGACATTCAGACTGCTAAGTGATTGATTTATTGTGACTGGCTATGTGAAGCGCCAAAAAAGTAATACCCCTCTGGAGGCCGCGGACGGCGTGGCCTCCAGAGCACTTTGTCGTTTTTGGACGGAAAATCCCTAGAACCCCGGGAAGGCGTCGACAGCTATCTGGCCGTACTGGACGCGCAACGCCTGCTGTTCAGCTCGCAGCAGCAGCTGGTATTGAATCAGCTGGCGCAGCTCAATAGCGAGATCGATCTGTACCGGGCATTGGGCGGCGGCTGGCACACGGCGTCAGTGGCGCCAGCTGCCGCCAGCGCCGATCCCGAAGCATGAAGTGTTGTCATCTGTTTTTCATGAGGAAACAAATCATGTTGTTGAGATCCTTGCCGGCCGGCGCACTGGCTGCGGCCTTGCTTGCCACGCCCGCCGTTGGTGCAGAATTGTCTGCCGCGGTGGGCGCCACGGGCCAGGGCGGCGCCACGTTGCGCATCGGTGCGTCAAAGCCCTGGGAAGCGCGCTGGTTCGACAGCGGCACGGGGCACCTTTCCGGTTACTGGGACGCGGGCTACACCTATTGGGTGGGCGGCAAAGAGGCTTCCGGAGCCCATTACGCCTCCCTAAATAAACCCGGCTTCGCGCTGGTGACGCAGAGCCAAGATCACTACGGTTTCGCCCTCTAGGCGGTAACGCGCCAGATAACCACTGTCCCCAAAGGGGATGACCCACTCGCGGAACACCTCCGGGAGCCCTTCAATAGGACGCCCCATCGCGGGTTGTTGCCCGAGCTGGGCCAGCGCCGAACGGATGGTTTGGGCTGCTCGCTGTGCAACAACTGGGCTCTTACTGTGCAAGAACTCGCGCAGCCGTTTAAGGTCACGCAGAGCAGCCGGAGAGAGGATCACTTGTGGCATGCAGGTGCACCACCTTCAATCTCGGTGCCCCAACCAGCCAACCACTGATCGGTCTCCTCAAGAGAGACATGCAAACCAGTCTCCTGAAACTCCTGCCAAGCATCGAGGGTATCGCGGCGGAACGCCTCCTTGCGCTCTTCGCGCTCAACATACTGGGTGATAGCTTCGCGCATCATCCAGTGCGCTGAACGGTCGCGGGCAGCAGCTAGCTGCTTGATCCGGCTTTGGGTATCGCTATCAAGTTTGATAGACATGGGTTTGGTAGCTGCGGACATAAGACCTCACTGTTAGCCAAAGGTATTACCTAGCGATACCTAAATTTACCACGCAATCTAAGCGCCGTCACAACCCGATTGCAGTACTGCAATGTCGCCCCCGAACTGGGGCGACTAGCGCAGTCTATCGCCACTGGCTCGGGGGCCGCCAAGCGCAGCGCGGCAGAGCGGGCTAGACCTTCATCCAGCGCAGCAACAGAGCCAGCGCCGCAATCCATGCCGCCACGTTCCAGGAAGGCCCCGCCAAGGCGCTGTAAAGTGGCCCCAGCGCCAGCCAGTCAGCCGCCCAGTACAGCAGGGCTTTCGCCGCGAACACGGCGGCCAGCGCCGCCACTGTGTGCCACAACATCAACCCCGGAAATCTATCGCTCAACCACATAGGCACCACCTCCCTTCAATCCAACTGAAGGCCTGCATCGAGGAGCCGCTGCCGCCACTCGGGGGTTCTAGGGATTTTCCGTCCAAATGCGACATTCAGACTGCTAAGTGATTGATTTATTGTGACTGGCTATGTGAAGCGCCAAAAAAGTAATACCCCTCTGGAGGCCGCGGACGGCGTGGCCTCCAGAGCACTTTGTCGTTTTTGGACGGAAAATCCCTAGAACCCCTGAGCATGGCGACGGACACCCCACGGATTCCAGAACAAGGCGTGGCCACTCTGCCTGATGAGGCTTGGGAGCGTGCGCGCCGTCGTGCGGAGATCATCAGTCCGTTGGCGCAGTCGGAGACGGTCGGGCACGAAGCGGCCGATATGGCGGCTCAGGCGCTGGGCTTGTCTCGGCGCCAGGTATACGTTCTGATCCGGCGTGCCCGGCAAGGCAGCGGCCTCGTGACGGATCTGGTGCCCGGCCAGTCCGGTGGAGGTAAAGGTAAGGGGCGCTTGCCGGAACCGGTCGAGCGCGTCATCCACGAGCTACTGCAAAAGCGGTTCCTGACCAAGCAGAAGCGCAGCCTAGCGGCCTTTCACCGCGAAGTCACTCAGGTGTGCAAGGCTCAAAAACTGCGAGTGCCGGCGCGCAATACCGTGGCCTTACGGATCGCTAGCCTTGACCCGCGCAAGGTCATCCGCCGGCGGGAAGGCCAGGATGCCGCTCGTGACCTACAAGGTGTGGGCGGCGAGCCTCCTGCCGTGACCGCGCCGCTGGAGCAGGTGCAGATAGACCATACGGTCATCGACCTGATCGTGGTCGATGACCGCGACCGGCAACCTATTGGCCGCCCGTACCTGACCCTCGCCATCGACGTGTTCACCCGCTGCGTGCTCGGCATGGTCGTCACGCTGGAAGCGCCGTCTGCCGTTTCGGTTGGCCTGTGCCTCGTGCATGTCGCCTGCGACAAGCGCCCTTGGCTGGAAGGACTGAACGTGGAAATGGATTGGCAGATGAGCGGCAAGCCCTTGCTGCTCTACCTAGACAACGCGGCCGAGTTCAAGAGCGAGGCCCTGCGCCGGGGTTGCGAGCAGCATGGCATCCGGCTGGACTATCGCCCGCTGGGACAGCCGCACTATGGCGGCATCGTGGAACGGATCATCGGCACGGCGATGCAGATGATTCACGACGAACTGCCGGGAACGACCTTCTCCAACCCTGACCAGCGCGGCGACTACGATTCCGAAAACAAGGCCGCCCTGACGCTGCGCGAGCTAGAGCGCTGGCTCACATTGGCGGTCGGCACCTACCACGGTTCGGTGCACAACGGCCTGCTCCAACCGCCGGCCGCGCGCTGGGCCGAGGCCGTGGCGCGTGTCGGCGTACCGGCCGTCGTCACACGCGCTACTTCGTTCCTGGTCGATTTTCTGCCGATCCTCCGGCGCACGCTGACCCGCACCGGCTTTGTCATCGACCACATCCACTACTACGCCGATGGGCACTGTTGCAAATAGTCGGTGGTGATAAACTTATCATCCCCTTTTGCTGATGGAGCTGCACATGAACCCATTCAAAGGCCGGCATTTTCAGCGTGACATCATTCTGTGGGCCGTACGCTGGTACTGCAAATACGGCATCAGTTACCGTGAGCTGCAGGAGATGCTGGCTGAACGCGGAGTGAATGTCGATCACTCCACGATTTACCGCTGGGTTCAGCGTTATGCGCCTGAAATGGAAAAACGGCTGCGCTGGTACTGGCGTAACCCTTCCGATCTTTGCCCGTGGCACATGGATGAAACCTACGTGAAGGTCAATGGCCGCTGGGCGTATCTGTACCGGGCCGTCGACAGCCGGGGCCGCACTGTCGATTTTTATCTCTCCTCCCGTCGTAACAGCAAAGCTGCATACCGGTTTCTGGGTAAAATCCTCAACAACGTGAAGAAGTGGCAGATCCCGCGATTCATCAACACGGATAAAGCGCCCGCCTATGGTCGCGCGCTTGCTCTGCTCAAACGCGAAGGCCGGTGCCCGTCTGACGTTGAACACCGACAGATTAAGTACCGGAACAACGTGATTGAATGCGATCATGGCAAACTGAAACGGATAATCGGCGCCACGCTGGGATTTAAATCCATGAAGACGGCTTACGCCACCATCAAAGGTATTGAGGTGATGCGTGCACTACGCAAAGGCCAGGCCTCAGCATTTTATTATGGTGATCCCCTGGGCGAAATGCGCCTGGTAAGCAGAGTTTTTGAAATGTAAGGCCTTTGAATAAGACAAAAGGCTGCCTCATCGCTAACTTTGCAACAGTGCCGGATTGAATATAACCGACGTGACTGTTACATTTAGGTGGCTAAACCCGTCAAGCCCTCAGGAGTGAATCATGACCGTAGTCACGACCGCCGATACCTCCCAACTGTACGCACTTGCAGCCCGACATGGGCTCAAGCTCCATGGCCCGCTGACTGTCAATGAGCTTGGGCTCGACTATAGGATCGTGATCGCCACCGTCGACGATGGACGTCGGTGGGTGCTGCGCATCCCGCGCCGAGCCGAGGTAAGCGCGAAGGTCGAACCAGAGGCGCGGGTGCTGGCAATGCTCAAGAATCGCCTGCCGTTCGCGGTGCCGGACTGGCGCGTGGCCAACGCCGAGCTCGTTGCCTATCCCATGCTCGAAGACTCGACTGCGATGGTCATCCAGCCTGGTTCGTCCACGCCCGACTGGGTCGTGCCGCAGGACTCGGAGGTCTTCGCGGAGAGCTTCGCGACCGCGCTCGCCGCCCTGCATGCCGTCCCCATTTCCGCCGCCGTGGATGCGGGGATGCTCATCCGTACACCGACGCAGGCCCGTCAGAAGGTGGCCGACGACGTTGACCGCGTCCGACGCGAGTTCGTGGTGAACGACAAGCGCCTCCACCGGTGGCAGCGCTGGCTCGACGACGATTCGTCGTGGCCAGATTTCTCCGTGGTGGTGCATGGCGATCTCTACGTGGGCCATGTGCTCATCGACAACACGGAGCGCGTCAGCGGGATGATCGACTGGAGCGAGGCCCGCGTTGATGACCCTGCCATCGACATGGCCGCGCACCTTATGGTCTTTGGTGAAGAGGGGCTCGCGAAGCTCCTCCTCACGTATGAAGCGGCCGGTGGCCGGGTGTGGCCGCGGCTCGCCCACCACATCGCGGAGCGCCTTGCGTTCGGGGCGGTCACCTACGCACTCTTCGCCCTCGACTCGGGTAACGAAGAGTACCTCGCTGCGGCGAAGGCGCAGCTCGCCGCAGCGGAATGAGCGAACGTCGATATAGCCCGCTCGCGACGCTGTTCGCGGCGACCTTTCTCTTCCGGATCGGCAACGCGGTGGCGGCCCTCGCGCTTCCATGGTTCGTCCTGTCTCATACAAAGAGCGCGGCCTGGGCGGGCGCCACGGCCGCTAGCAGCGTCATCGCGACCATCATCGGCGCGTGGGTTGGTGGTGGCCTCGTCGATCGGTTCGGGCGCGCGCCCGTCGCATTGATCTCGGGTGTGGTGGGCGGCGTGGCCATGGCGAGCATCCCACTGCTCGATGCCGTTGGCGCCCTCTCGAACACTGGGCTGATCGCTTGCGTGGTGCTCGGTGCCGCGTTCGACGCACCCGGTATGGCCGCGCAGGACAGTGAGCTGCCCAAACTCGGCCACGTCGCCGGGCTCTCCGTTGAGCGCGTCTCGTCACTGAAAGCGGTGATCGGGAACGTCGCGATTCTAGGTGGCCCGGCCCTTGGGGGGGCCGCAATCGGCCTGCTTGGCGCTGCGCCAACGCTCGGGCTGACGGCGTTCTGCTCCGTCCTTGCAGGTCTGCTCGGCGCGTGGGTGCTTCCCGCGCGTGCCGCTCGGACGATGACCACGACGGCGACTCTCTCCATGCGCGCCGGCGTCGCTTTTCTCTGGAGCGAACCCCTGCTGCGCCCTCTCTTTGGTATAGTGATGATCTTCGTGGGCATCGTTGGCGCCAACGGCAGCGTCATCATGCCTGCGCTGTTTGTAGATGCAGGACGCCAAGTAGCAGAGCTCGGGCTGTTCTCCTCAATGATGGGGGCTGGTGGTCTCCTTGGCATTGCCATTCATGCGTCGGTCGGCGCCCGGATATCAGCGCAGAACTGGCTGGCGGTGGCATTTTGTGGCTCTGCGGTGGGCTCGCTTCTGCTTTCACAGTTGCCAGGCGTGCCGGTGCTGATGTTGTTGGGCGCGCTCGTGGGACTGCTGACCGGCTCAGTCTCTCCCATTCTCAACGCTGCCATCTACAACCGCACGCCGCCAGAACTTCTCGGCCGGGTACTCGGCACGGTCTCGGCGGTGATGCTGTCAGCCTCGCCCATGGTTATGCTTGCGGCCGGCGCGTTTGTCGACCTTGCTGGTCCGCTCCCTGGCCTCGTTGTATCGGCCGTGTTTGCGGGGCTCGTGGCTCTACTCTCGCTCCGTCTTCAATTTGCTACAATGGCGGCGGCAGCCACAGCCTCCGCCCCAACCCATACAGAAGGTGAACACTGATGCCCCGCCCCAAGCTCAAGTCCGATGACGAGGTACTCGAGGCCGCCACCGTAGTGCTGAAGCGTTGCGGTCCCATAGAGTTCACGCTCAGCGGAGTAGCAAAGGAGGTGGGGCTCTCCCGCGCAGCGTTAATCCAGCGCTTCACCAACCGCGATACGCTGCTGGTGAGGATGATGGAGCGCGGCGTCGAGCAGGTGCGGCATTACCTGAATGCGATACCGATAGGCGCAGGGCCGCAAGGGCTCTGGGAATTTTTGCAGGTGCTCGTTCGGAGCATGAACACTCGCAACGACTTCTCGGTGAACTATCTCATCTCCTGGTACGAGCTCCAGGTGCCGGAGCTACGCACGCTTGCGATCCAGCGGAACCGCGCGGTGGTGGAGGGGATCCGCAAGCGACTGCCCCCAGGTGCTCCTGCGGCAGCTGAGTTGCTCCTGCACTCGGTCATCGCTGGCGCGACGATGCAGTGGGCCGTCGATCCGGATGGTGAGCTAGCTGATCATGTGCTGGCTCAGATCGCTGCCATCCTGTGTTTAATGTTTCCCGAACACGACGATTTCCAACTCCTCCAGGCACATGCGTAAACGGAGGTGTGCAGAGTCCCTGCGGCAGGCGACGAACACGACCGTCGTCGATTAGTACCGGTACGGTCGGTGGTATCGAAGTCTTGATCACCACTCAGGTCTACGGCTTACAAATGGTGACCATCCCGATACTTGCGTCAGAGCACCGGGCCGATTCTTTGACAGTGAATCACTCCCGTAAGGTTGTGCCGGTGTGGGTGTCCCGGGTCGAGACGATACTCCGCCAATGCGCCCAGCAAACAACCTGGCCATCGCAGGTGGTGGGGAGCGGTGTGGCGGATGAGTTGGACAAGTTGGTGTAGCAGCACGAGCACGGCGAGATAACATCGCAGGAGTTCGACATGCTCAAGAGACAGCTGATTGCGAATCGCGATGCAGATTCATAACCCGATTGCGGGTTGGCTTCACTCCACCATCACCGAGCAGACTAGCACGGCGGGCTCTGTTGCAAAGATTGGCGGCAGTCAGAGGTAGGCTGTCGCTCTGCGCCGATCAGGCGGCTGCTGCGAAATGGTGGTTGAGCATGCCCATGGCCTCCGTCAGCGCCGAGGGCCCAATGCCAAAAGCTCTCTCCACAAGGCGCACCTCGCCCCTGATGCCGGGCTGCAGGCACCAGGGGCGAGCCTGTCCTTTGCGCAGGGCTCGCATGACTTCGAATCCCTTGATCGTGGCATAGGCCGTGGGGATCGATTTGAAACCGCGCACCGGCTTGATCAGTATCTTGAGCTTTCCGTGATCGGCCTCGATCACGTTATTGAGATACTTCACCTGCCGGTGGGCCGTCTCCCGGTCCAGCTTTCCTTCGCGCTTCAATTCGGTGATCGCTGCACCATAGCTCGGCGCTTTGTCGGTATTGAGCGTGGCAGGCTTTACCCAGTGCTTCAGGCCTCGCAGGGCCTTGCCCAGGAACCGCTTCGCTGCCTTGGCGCTGCGGGTCGGCGACAGGTAGAAATCGATCGTGTCGCCCCGCTTGTCGACTGCCCGGTACAGGTAGGTCCACTTGCCCCGCACCTTGACGTAGGTTTCATCCAGGCGCCAGCTCGGATCAAAGCCACGCCGCCAGAACCAGCGCAGCCGCTTCTCCATCTCCGGGGCGTAGCACTGGACCCAGCGATAGATCGTCGTATGGTCGACCGAAATGCCGCGTTCCGCCAGCATTTCCTCAAGGTCGCGATAGCTGATCGGATAGCGACAATACCAGCGCACCGCCCACAGGATCACATCACCCTGGAAATGGCGCCACTTGAAATCCGTCATCGTTCCGTCCGTCCAATCTCCGCCAAGCATGCTCAAGCTTCACGATTTTTGCAACAGAGCCCACACGAGTATTGAGCATAGTCGAGATTGGTGCAGATCACTTCTGATATTGAACTGTCAGGAGCTGGCTGCACAACAGCCATTACGCCCAATCAACTGGTGCAGTCGTCTTCTGAAAATGACAATCCAGTTAGGGTATAGCTCAACCTGACATAGAAGCAAAAACTCAACCACCTTCTACCAACTCTCCGAACAGCTCCTTGACCTTTGTTTTCGCATCAGCAAGTGCAGTTCTGCCTTGTTCAGTGATGTCATAAACACGCCGTTCACGTCGCCCGGTGCGTTCGTGGCGTGAGGTCAGATAGCCTTTTTTTTCCAGGCCGTGCAGCATCGGGTACACGGTGCCAGCGCTCATCTCGTAGCCGTGTCGGCGTAGCTCTTCGATGATCCCCAGCCCAAAGACAGGTTCCTCGGCTGCATGGTGAAGGATGTGCAGGCGGATCAAACCGCCGTAGAGGTCTTTGTCAGTCATTTTTTGTGCCTCACAGAGCGACGCTCAACAGCCACCCAGCTGCACCGCTACCGAGGACAACCAGCCACGGCGGGAGCTTCCAGAACATAAGTGCGACAAGGGCAACTAATGCCAAGCCGAAGTCTTGCGGCTGAAAGATGGCGCTAGTCCATACAGGCTGATACAGCGCGGCCAGCAGCAAGCCGACTACAGCGGCATTGATCCCGGCCAGCGCAGCTTGGATGCCTGTATTGCGGCGCAAACGCTCCCAAAATGGCATTGATCCGACGACCAGCAAGAACGAGGGCGCGAAGATAGCCAGCAGACACACAATGCCGCCGATCCAGCCCGACGGGGCGGTGTTCATCGAGGCACCAAGAAACGCGGCGAACGTGAACAAAGGGCCGGGCACCGCTTGAGCTGCCCCGTACCCCGCGAGAAAGGATTCATTGTTGACCCAGCCGGAGGGCACCACTTCGGCTTGCAGTAATGGCAGCACAACGTGACCACCGCCGAACACCAGTGATCCGACACGATAGAAGGAATCCACCATTGCCATGGTTTGACTTGGCATCAGTTCGGCCAACACCGGCAGGCCAATCAGCAAGACAAAGAACAGCGAGAGCCAAAGCACGCCGGCCCGGTGACTGACCGTGATAGGTAGGGGGTCATGCTCAACAACTTTCGCTGGCTTGAACAATAACCGGCCTGCGATGCCTGCGATAGCAATCACGCCAACCTGTCCCCACGCGGACGGCACAAGTAAAACGACGCAGGTAGCAATTGCCATGATGGTGACTCGCAGCCCATCCGTGCATAGGTTACGCGCCATGCCCCATACTGCTTGAGCGACCACGGCCACAGCCACCACTTTTAAGCCATGCAACGCGCCCTGCGAGACGTAATCGCCATAGCTGGAGATGCCGAGCGCAAAAAGGATCAAGGCTATGGCAGACGGCAGCGTGAAGCCAGCCCAAGCAGCCAGCGCCCCGCTGTATCCAGCCCGAGACAGTCCTACCGCTATGCCGACCTGGCTGCTTGCAGGCCCTGGCAAGAACTGACAAAGCGCGACCAAGTCAGCATAGCTCCGTTCGGAGAGCCAGCGCCGCCGTGTGACAAATTCGGCGCGGAAGTAGCCCAAGTGCGCAATGGGGCCGCCAAAAGATGTCAATCCAAGCCGCAGAAAAATAAGAAAGACCGACCATGGTCTGCTGTCATCGGTAGGGTTATTCGTCATACTTTCGCCTTCATGATCTGCAACGAGTTGATCAATAATAAGCGAAATTCGATAACGAAATTCGATATAAATCTAGAAAAAAATACCTCTATGTGTACTACGCAGTTTTAGCTGTGGCTTTCACAGGAGCACGCTTACTTACGGCTTAGCGTGCTTTATTTAATGAGATGGTCACTCCCTCCTTCCCGGTACTATGCTGAGGACAGGCTTTCATTCGGAGAACTATCATGGAAAACATTGCGCTCATTGGTATCGATCTGGGTAAAAACTCTTTCCATATTCATTGCCAGGATCGTCGCGGGAAGGCTGTTTACCGTAAAAAATTTACCCGGCCAAAGTTGATCGAATTTTTGGCGACATGCCCCGCTACAACCATCGCAATGGAAGCCTGTGGCGGTTCTCACTTTATGGCACGCAAGTTGGAAGAGTTGGGGCATTCCCCAAAGCTGATATCACCACAATTTGTCCGCCCGTTCGTTAAAAGCAATAAAAACGACTTTGTCGACGCCGAAGCTATTTGTGAAGCTGCATCGCGTCCGTCTATGCGTTTTGTGCAGCCCAGAACGGAATCTCAGCAGGCAATGCGGGCTCTGCATCGTGTCCGTGAATCCCTGGTTCAGGATAAGGTAAAAACAACCAATCAAATGCATGCTTTTCTGCTGGAATTTGGCATTAGCGTTCCCCGAGGAGCTGCCGTTATTAGCCGACTGAGTACCATTCTTGAGGATAATAGTTTGCCTCTTTACCTCAGCCAGTTATTGCTGAAATTACAACAGCATTATCACTATCTTGTTGAGCAGATTAAAGATTTGGAATCCCAGTTGAAACGAAAGTTGGACGAAGATGAGGTTGGACAGCGCTTGCTGAGCATTCCCTGCGTCGGAACACTGACAGCGAGTACTATTTCAACTGAGATTGGCGACGGGAAGCAGTACGCCAGCAGCCGTGACTTTGCGGCGGCAACAGGGCTTGTACCTCGGCAGTACAGCACGGGAGGTAGGACGACATTGCTGGGAATTAGTAAGCGAGGTAATAAAAAGATCCGAACTTTGTTGGTTCAATGTGCCAGGGTATTCATACAAAAACTGGAACACCAGTCTGGCAAATTGGCCGATTGGGTCAGGGATTTACTGTGCCGGAAAAGCAACTTTGTCGTCACTTGTGCTCTGGCAAACAAGCTGGCCAGAATAGCCTGGGCCCTAACGGCACGACAGCAAACTTATGTAGCATAACGGCAGAAATACACCGGTTTAAAGAATTACTGATCTGGTTTTGCGAATACTGATATTGATGATACTAACGGCCCACCGGCCTGTTGAGGAACCTGTAAAACGGAAAGGCTCATTGAAGCCGTATATTTTCTGGAGGTTCATCAGGCGCGGAACTCATCAAGGCGCGGGAATAAAATCCCATTCAGACGCCGGATAGATTCAAGCAAGCCAACTTGTCGTCAAAATCGGTGTTGCAAAAACGGGAGTGACCATAGATTCCGTTTTCTGAGGCGATCCCTAGGAGCTCGGATCTCAGGACGAAGGTCTCCGCGAATGTCCGGTCGATCCGCGCGACGTCCCAGGCGGGCGTTCCCTTGGCGGACATCCACGCCGCAGCGTCGTGCATCAGCCGCACAACCTCGTCGATATCACCCGAGCAGGCGACCCGAACGTTCGGAGGCTCCTCGCTGTCCATTCGCTCCCCTGGCGCGGTATGAACCGCCGCCTCATAGTGCAGTTTGATCCTGACGAGCCCAGCATGTCTGCGCCCACCTTCGCGGAACCTGACCAGGGTCCGCTAGCGGGCGGCCGGAAGGTGAATGCTAGGCATGATCTAACCCTCGGTCTCTGGCGTCGCGACTGCGAAATTTCGCGAGGGTTTCCGAGAAGGTGATTGCGCTTCGCAGATCTCCAGGCGCGTGGGTGCGGACGTAGTCAGCGCCATTGCCGATCGCGTGAAGTTCCGCCGCAAGGCTCGCTGGACCCAGATCCTTTACAGGAAGGCCAACGGTGGCGCCCAAGAAGGATTTCCGCGACACCGAGACCAATAGCGGAAGCCCCAACGCCGACTTCAGCTTTTGAAGGTTCGACAGCACGTGCAGCGATGTTTCCGGTGCGGGGCTCAAGAAAAATCCCATCCCCGGATCGAGGATGAGCCGGTCGGCAGCGACCCCGCTCCGTCGCAAGGCGGAAACCCGCGCCTCGAAGAACCGCACAATCTCGTCGAGCGCGTCTTCGGGTCGAAGGTGACCGGTGCGGGTGGCGATGCCATCCCGCTGCGCTGAGTGCATAACCACCAGCCTGCAGTCCGCCTCAGCAATATCGGGATAGAGCGCAGGGTCAGGAAATCCTTGGATATCGTTCAGGTAGCCCACGCCGCGCTTGAGCGCATAGCGCTGGGTTTCCGGTTGGAAGCTGTCGATTGAAACACGGTGCATCTGATCGGACAGGGCGTCTAAGAGCGGCGCAATACGTCTGATCTCATCGGCCGGCGATACAGGCCTCGCGTCCGGATGGCTGGCGGCCGGTCCGACATCCACGACGTCTGATCCGACTCGCAGCATTTCGATCGCCGCGGTGACAGCGCCGGCGGGGTCTAGCCGCCGGCTCTCATCGAAGAAGGAGTCCTCGGTGAGATTCAGAATGCCGAACACCGTCACCATGGCGTCGGCCTCCGCAGCGACTTCCACGATGGGGATCGGGCGAGCAAAAAGGCAGCAATTATGAGCCCCATACCTACAAAGCCCCACGCATCAAGCTTTTGCCCATGAAGCAACCAGGCAATGGCTGTAATTATGACGACGCCGAGTCCCGACCAGACTGCATAAGCAACACCGACAGGGATGGATTTCAGAACCAGAGAAAGAAAATAAAATGCGATGCCATAACCGATTATGACAACGGCGGAAGGGGCAAGCTTAGTAAAGCCCTCGCTAGATTTTAATGCGGATGTTGCGATTACTTCGCCAACTATTGCGATAACAAGAAAAAGCCAGCCTTTCATGATATATCTCCCAATTTGTGTAGGGCTTATTATGCACGCTTAAAAATAATAAAAGCAGACTTGACCTGATAGTTTGGCTGTGAGCAATTATGTGCTTAGTGCATCTAACGCTTTTAGCAGGGGCGCGACGTCAGGAGCGTCCCTTGCCTAAACTTGTTAAGGCATTTGTGAACAAACGCCACCAGTATTTTGGTTTAGAACCAATGCATACTTCATACGAATACAGCCTATCTCGAATCAAGCAGGAACCATCCAAGATTGGCATAAAAGGTACATTCAACCTTTTCACTGCATCCCATTGGTGCACGTACTCGGTCTTGCAACTCGGACACTTTGGGTTTGCACCAGGAACAAACCTACCCCCGCAAGGGCAATCTGGAAGAGTTGCTGCTATTCGATCCAAGAGCTCTTGATTGATTTCATTTTCATACAGTAATGCATGGTCCTGCTCTCTATGGATTACATTCGAGCAAGTATCACAGAAAAAATGCGGGCAACTGTCGCTCATGCCGCTCGATTGCCAGGCAGGAGTTTCCTTCCCACACTTTGGGTTTGGGCATTTCATTCTTCCTATCCATGGTGCATTCGCTTCGTAATGTACGATTTTCATGTAGCCTTAACGCCTGGCACAGCGGATCGCAAACCTGGCGCGGCTTTTGGTACAAAAGGCGTGACAGGTTTGCGAATCCGTTGCTGCCACTTGTTAACCCTTTTGCCAGATTTGGTAACTATAATTTATGTTAGAGGCGAAGTCTTGGGTAAAAACTGGCCTAAAATTGCTGGGGATTTCAGGAAAGTAAACATCACCTTCCGGCTCGATGTCTATTGTAGATATATGTAGTGTATCTACTTGATCGATCAGGCTTTTGTATATCTCCCCACCACCTGAAACAATGACATGATCCGTTATTTTCTTTAGGTTGGTTAAAGCATCTTTAATTGATGGAAAGATCAATACGTTCTCATTGTCAGATGTAAAACTTGAACGTGTTACGACCGCATACTTTCGGTTGGGTAATGCTCCCATTGATTCAAAAGTCTTGCGTCCAACCAACAGCCATTGGTTATAGGTAATAGCTTTAAACAGGAGCTGTTCACCTTTGGCACTCCATGGAATATCAGGGCCATTCCCGATAACTCCATTCTTCGATATAGCTACCATTAGTGATAGTTTCACAATTCTTCCTCAGAGGTTAACGCCTGAGTTAAGCTGTGGCGCGCAGTGGCGCCGCGTTGTGGTACACGCTACCACAAAAGTCGGCGCCACGAAGCGACATCAGCTTGAACGAATTGTTAGACGTGCCTAGCGGATACTCTCAACCGCCAAGCGAGCTACCGTAGCGACCACCTCGTTCCGTGCCTTGTCGTCAAGCGATGGGGCGTTCAGGTACACTGTCAGCGCAAATCTGCGGCCATCAGGGCTTACCAGGAACGCAGCGTCATTTCGTCCGCCATTGTCGCAGGAACCCGTTTTGTCGCCAGTCGTCCAGCCAGATGCGATTCCAGCGCGAATCCTCGAGTCGCCTGTGTTATTGCCAATGAGAAGCCGCTGCAATTGCTCTCGGCCTGCTGTACTTAGATAGTTTCCATATACCAGCTTTGCGACAATGCGTGCCATCGCGCCCGGCGTAGTCGTGTCGCGCGGGTCACCCGAAACGTTGGTGTTCAAATCGGGTTCTCTTCTATCCAGGCGACTCACGGAATCGCCGAGGGAGCGAAACATGGATGTGAGCTGCGATGGCCCTCCGAGTTTGTCAAGCAGCAAGTTGGCAGCAGTATTATCGCTGAGCTGGACCGAGGCTTGGTTAGCCTCAGCTACCGTGATGTAGCCTGTAGGTAGATATCTCTTGGCAGCTGGCGCGTAGGCATCTAATTGGCCAGCGCTATAGCTCAGCCGCTCGGCGGCAGACCACTTTCCGCTCTCGATTTGCTTAAGCGTTGCAGCCGCCAGCGGCAACTTAAATGTCGAGCACATGGCGAAGCGCTGCGTTTCGCGATGACCGAACAGGAGTGTTCCCCCGTCGTCTACAAGAGCGATGCCAACCGTGAGGTTGCGCTGACGCTCAATCTTTTGGATCTCCTCCTTAGTCGTAGCCGTTACAGCAATCGGCAGACAGAGCAAAACAGTGAGGATCGTCGACCTAGCTAGTTGCATTCCCATAACTCCGACTGACGAGTAACCTTCAGGCACGTCTAACAGTGATTAGATAGAAGTCGGTGCTAATCCAATAGCAAAGCCTTCCGTATAACTCCGCGCTGCTCCAGTAGCTGCCACAAAAAAGCATTACCAGCCATCTTCCAGCAACACTACGGAGCATCCACCAAACGCCGCCCATGGTACACCATGCTCACCATCCCGTCAGCAGTGATTGAGCCAGAAATGCGCGGTTGGCGGCAAAAATTGGTTCTTCGCGGGATCTTGGGGAAGTGGAAGTTGACAGACAGGGTGCTGGTAAACTGGCTGTCTCCAAACACACCACCACCATCACCCTGCTGTCGCCGTGCATCATATTGATATTGCCTCCTTCTGGCCAGGTTATACCGTCATCGCCCAAGCGCTTTCTGCCAACCATCACACCCTGTTTACCCTTGAGCCTCGCGCCGACCTGTTGCCCCGTTGTCGCCGATGCCTGCAACCCACGCCATTGATCCACGACCAACGTATCCGCCGGGTGCGTGAGCGAGACCTATTTGACCGACAAGTCTGGTTACAACTGCCTGTTCGCCGCGTCGACTGTCTGCGCTGTGGTCGCGTCAGTGAACATATCGACTGGCTCCCCTCTGGCTCCCGCCTCACCCGGCGCATGCAGTGCTGGATTGAAGCGCTCGTTCAGTACCTCCCCATCCGCCATGTCAGCCAGCTCACCGGGGTCGGTTGGCACACCATCAAGGAGATCGACAAGCGCCGTTTGCAGACCAGTGTGGGCACCATCGAACTTGGGGAGGTGCGGCGGCTGGTGATGGATGAGTTTGCCCTGCACAAGGGACACCGCTATGCCACCGTGATCATGGATGCCGAGCGAACCCGCGTCCTGTGGGTGGGGCACGGCAACAGCCGGGCCGCTATCCGTCCCTTCTTCGAGCAGCTCGGCGAGCGATGCCAGCAGATTGAGGCGGTGGCGATGGACATGAACACGGCGTTCGACCTGGAGGTGAAGCAACACTGCCCGCAGGCGGAGGTGGTCTACGACCTGTTCCACGTGGTGGCTCGCTATGGCCGAGAGGTGGTGGACCGGGTGCGAGTGGAGCAGGCGAATGCACTGAAAAGCGATAAACCGGCGCGAAAAGTGGTCAAAAGTGCGCGTTGGTTGCTGCTACGTAATCGGGCGAAGCTGAGTGAAAAACAGGATGTGAAGTTGCAGGAGCTGTTGGCGGCGAATCAACCGCTGGCGATGGTGTACGTGCTGAAAGAGGCGTTGAAGGGCATCTGGTATGCGCCGAGCGTGTGGGAAGGATGGCGACGATGGCGGAGCTGGATGCGGCAGGTGAAGGAAAGCGGGCTAGCGCCGCTGCAACGATTTGGTCGAAATTTATCGAAATATATGCGGGGGATCCTGGCGAGTGCAAACTACCCGATGCACACGAGTGTGCTGGAAGGGGTGAACAACAAGATCAAAGTGATAAAGCGTATGGCATATGGATTTAGGGACTCAGAATACTTTTTTCTGAAAATCAAGGCGGCCTTCCCCGGAAAGCCGCGATGAACCCAAAAATTCCAGCCTAAGCAGACGGTTAATGATCCGGATCATCCATTTTGATACTCACATGGATGCGGCATGGATTCTGCGACTACGCGCAGAATGACGGGAAACCGGGCAGGCACAGGAGACGGCCCTTCGACAGGCCAGGGCGAACAGGGAGCGATGCACTGCCAAGAGCTAAACCCGTCGCCGAACAGAACTCGGTATTTCATCTACCCCGTTTGAGCAGCGCCAAGACGCCCAAGCAGCCAGCATCAAACTTGGTGGATCTGGCGGGTCGAGCCAACAGGACGTTGGCGAGATGAAGCCCGGCACATGGAAGTGCCGTCGAATTGCCCGCCAGAGACACCGAACAGGCCACAAAGCTAAATAGCGCTGCTCTATCGGGCCGCCGGAGGGTGCAGGGAGGCCGTGCGGGAACGGCCTCCCTGCCCGTCGCGCGGGGGCGGAACCCCGCATTCCCGCGCCGAAGGCGCAACAGCCACGCAGTGGCGAATGACCGCGCAGCGGTGCCAGCCACGTAAGTGGCTCTGCGTTCCCACGCTGGAGCATGGGAACGAGTAACAGCCTTTCGGCCAGCGGTGGCGGCGGTACTTGACGGGTTGGGATGCTGCTTTTGGGTAGGGGCGAATGATTATTCGCCCCTAACAAGTTGGCTTAACATTCGGTTGAGCTGCGAACGGGCTTGTCCCGTGAGTCCGCTCGAACCGGTTGTTAGGTGGCGCCAGTCCACATTTTCCATTATTTTCTTCGCAATTGCAAGCAAATGATCGTTTTCCTGCGTATGTATAGGTATGGGAACTTACATTCCCCATCGGGAAGGGATAATCCAGACCATAGTCCGCAATTCTCTAACCCAGTACCAAGCCTACGCAAGTCCATCGCAAACTATCCTTGACCGCCTTGAGCATTTTGCTGAATGTGCCGATTGGACCAAGGGTGTTGTTCGAATACGTTGCCATGATTGTGGACATTCGTACTTCAGGCCATTTTCGTGCAAGGTTTTCCACCTTTGCCCATCCTGTGACCAAAAACGGACCTTGCTCTATGCTGAATACCTGGCCGAGGATTTGCTCCTTGATCTACCGCATCGGCAATTTGTTTTTACGATTCCCAAGATTCTCAGACCATACTTTAAATCGGATAAGCGACTGTTTGGCGAGGTGTCCAGGCTGGTATTCTCCTTGCTTTCTGATTTTTTCTCCCTGGCAGCCGGTCAAGAACTACTATGTGCCTGTGTTGTCAGCTATCAGTCGTTTGGTGAATTCGCTCGATTCCACCCGCACTGGCATGTTCTGGTTCTGGAAGGTGGGTTCACCAAGTACGACCGCTTTGTATATTTACCAATTGGAGCCGACGAAGGGATGCTCAAGGTCTGGCAAGCAGCGATTATGGCTTTGTTTCTGCGAAAGGAACTAATAGATCAAGCCCGAGTGAACATGCTCAGAGACTGGAAGCATTCCGGCTTTAGCATCGAGAGCGAAACCAGACTATTCAACAAGGCCGATCGAGAAGCCCTCGGCCAGTATGTCGTTCGCGGCGCTACCTGTGCAGAAAAAATTCAGTATGATCCAGCTTCCGACACGATAATCTGGACAGCTAGCCCAAAGGGATTCTACAAAGGAAAAACAGAGACCTTCAAAGGCTTTGAATTCGTCGACCAGCTTGTGGCCCATTTACCACCAAGGCGGGTTCAATTGCTTCGTCGCTATGGCGTATATGCGGGCAAAGTCCGCAAGCAGTGGCAAGAGCGCCCCAATATTTATAGCCTGGCCCCAGAAAGTTGGCAAAAAGGTCATCCACGCGAATCCAAAATTGTTCCAGCCATACCTCAGGAGAAACCGGAAACTGTCCAAGTTTCCGATGCCTGGTCCAAGTTGCGCAAACAAAGTTGGGCACGGTTGTTACAGAAAGTCTATGAAGTTGACCCGTTTGTTTGCCCAAAATGCCAGGGAACAATGTCGGTTGTGGCGATAATCGAGGATCCCAAGGAGCTTGCCAAGATTATTAACTGGGCAAAGCAGCAGGAACGGGAGCAGCCAGTGGCCGTCTGTGCTCGTTCACCTCCTGAGCTTGCTTTGGTGTAGGTATAATACCCAAAAACGAAGTTTATGCGGAACAGGATAACACCTCGAAATCGGAGTTTATATGGCTTCGTGGGGGAGTTATGTGTTTGAGCTTTGTCGCATTAACGCGAATCAGGGGTTGACGGCAGAAATAGACTGGAATTACACTTCTTGGAGTCGGCGTTGCCGGAAAATTCTGATTGGATTAGTTGTTCGGGGTGCGAAAACAGTCGTAGTTCGGGGGAAAAACCGAATTTTGACCCGAAACCGCAAAAAACCCGAAATGACAGTTCCTATCAGTTCTTGATTATGTAGTTAGAATTGCTAAAGAATTACATTATTCAGATATTATGCTCAATGTATATTCATTTAATACTTATGCAATTAGCTTATATAAGAAAATGGGATTTAGGACATTAAAAAAGACCTGTACCACATATTTGTGATACAAGTCTTTCTTAACTTAATGACATTGGCTGTGATATGCACTCCTGCTTTTTCAAATCATTGTGGTTTCCCGCTTATGACAAGCTCTGTCGCCGCCTTCCCGGTCATATGCTCGACCTTGATTTCCACTACGCATAGTCTGCTCCATGCCTTTTCGATCTCAACCTTGCCTTCCTTTACAAAATCAGGAGAGTATTTCTGCACCTGGATCTCCATCGCATGCTGTTTTTCCTCCATGTCTTCCAGAATTCTGGCCCGACCAAAAATCGAGACGCTGCGAAAATGTGTCGTGAAGGTTTCCTGGATCACGTCGTCCTTGTCGATGACACTGAAGGTCACCTTGTCATTCTGTTTGATACCGTCAATCTTATGGCCTTCATAGGCGCAATGAAAGTAAAGCCTGTCACAGTCTGCTCCCTCTTCGAATGCATAGCTGACAGGAACGGTATAGGGATAACCGCCATCGCCATTCACCCCAAGTACCCCCGCTGTGCGGGCTTTTAAAATTCCCACCGTTTCTTCTTTGGTCAATAATTGTTTGATCCTTCTCATCTCTCTGAACATCACTGCACTCTCCTTTATGTTATTTGCTTTTGCACCAGCGTCTGATGATTTGATATTCCTGTTCGGTGATCCCGAAAAAAGCATTCAGCATATTGTCTATTACCTAAATTCCACGTGCATTTTTTATTAGCTTAAAAGAACACTATTTCAAGAAGAATTTAAACTGATACTCCCACATTGTAACATTATTTACCACCACCTTTCAATCTTTTTCAATAAATTATTGATTGCAACTTTGGAGTAAAGATACTTATTAAACCCTGCAAGTTATCCACAGAGCAACACTCGATTTTCAAGATGATATCTTTATTATACCAGACATTTTTCATACACTTCCTTGTACGGATAGTTTTCTGACAAATTCATAATTACAGTTCTTGCGGTTTTAATGATTTTGGCTGCAAGAAATACATACTTCAAACGAAAGGTCTTTATTTGCTGTCTGTATTCTGAAGGCTCTAAGGAATCAATCTTGAACAACAAAAACAGGTTATATGAAAGCATCATCATTTGAAACACCGCTTCATTTGCCCAAAATGATTTAAGTAAAAGATGACCCACCGCCATGTCGTATTTGGCTTCTTTCTTCTCTTATTGATGAATATTTATCTTCTCTTTCCGCGCGCGCAGCGCCAAGCTAACGTTTGACGTGAGGGGCCGCCGTAGCGGCGAAGCCGCGAAGGGAACCCGCAAGCGCAGCTTGTGGGCGGTCCCTCTCGACGGAATGGTTAGATGCGACCGTTTTAGTGAACACTTGCCTTAGATAGCAAGTTGAGCACAGCAACGCCGCTGATAATGAAGCCGACACCAACAAATCCCCACATATCTAGTTTTTGACCATGCAAAACCCATGCAATCGCAGTGACCAAGACGATCCCGAGGCCCGACCAAACTGCGTAGGCGATTCCAACAGGAATCGATTTGAGTGTCAGCGACAGGAAATAAAAAGCAGCAGCGTATCCCGCTACGACGATAAAAGACGGTACTAACCTAGTAAAGCCCTCACTAGACTTGAGCGCAGAGGTTGCAATGACCTCAAAAATAATGGCCGTAGCCAGAAATAACCAATTTTTCAAAATATTTCTCCATGGAGTTCCGCGAAGAAATTTTAGGTTCGATTTAAGAAAAAAAACAGTCTTGTTGCTGGCCGAAATTTGTGCGCACAGCAAAGCATCTAACTTTGTTTTAGGGCGACTGCCCTGCTGCGTAACATCGTTGCTGCTCCATAACATCAAACATCGACCCACGGCGTAACGCGCTTGCTGCTTGGATGCCCGAGGCATAGACTGTACAAAAAAACAGTCATAACAAGCCATGAAAACCGCCACTGCGCCGTTACCACCGCTGCGTTCGGTCAAGGTTCTGGACCAGTTGCGTGAGCGCATACGCTACTTGCATTACAGCTTACGAACCGAACAGGCTTATGTCCACTGGGTTCGTGCCTTCATCCGTTTCCACGGTGTGCGTCACCCGGCAACCTTGGGCAGCAGCGAAGTCGAGGCATTTCTGTCCTGGCTGGCGAACGAGCGCAAGGTTTCGGTCTCCACGCATCGTCAGGCATTGGCGGCCTTGCTGTTCTTCTACGGCAAGGTGCTGTGCACGGATCTGCCCTGGCTTCAGGAGATCGGAAGACCTCGGCCGTCGCGGCGCTTGCCGGTGGTGCTGACCCCGGATGAAGTGGTTCGCATCCTCGGTTTTCTGGAAGGCGAGCATCGTTTGTTCGCCCAGCTTCTGTATGGAACGGGCATGCGGATCAGTGAGGGTTTGCAACTGCGGGTCAAGGATCTGGATTTCGATCACGGCACGATCATCGTGCGGGAGGGCAAGGGCTCCAAGGATCGGGCCTTGATGTTACCCGAGAGCTTGGCACCCAGCCTGCGCGAGCAGCTGTCGCGTGCACGGGCATGGTGGCTGAAGGACCAGGCCGAGGGCCGCAGCGGCGTTGCGCTTCCCGACGCCCTTGAGCGGAAGTATCCGCGCGCCGGGCATTCCTGGCCGTGGTTCTGGGTTTTTGCGCAGCACACGCATTCGACCGATCCACGGAGCGGTGTCGTGCGTCGCCATCACATGTATGACCAGACCTTTCAGCGCGCCTTCAAACGTGCCGTAGAACAAGCAGGCATCACGAAGCCCGCCACACCGCACACCCTCCGCCACTCGTTCGCGACGGCCTTGCTCCGCAGCGGTTACGACATTCGAACCGTGCAGGATCTGCTCGGCCATTCCGACGTCTCTACGACGATGATTTACACGCATGTGCTGAAAGTTGGCGGTGCCGGAGTGCGCTCACCGCTTGATGCGCTGCCGCCCCTCACTAGTGAGAGGTAGGGCAGCGCAAGTCAATCCTGGCGGATTCACTACCCCTGCGCGAAGGCCATCGGTGCCGCATCGAACGGCCGGTTGCGGAAAGTCCTCCCTGCGTCCGCTGATGGCCGGCAGCAGCCCGTCGTTGCCTGATGGATCCAACCCCTCCGCTGCTATAGTGCAGTCGGCTTCTGACGTTCAGTGCAGCCGTCTTCTGAAAACGACAGTTTTTGTGTCATTTTCAGAAGACGACTGCACCAGACAACGCGGTTTGAAGGCTGTTGTGCAGTCGTCTATTGAACGAACAGTATCAGGAGTCCGCTGCACGAATGATGACCTCAAGCCGGTTCTGGTCGCGCTGGCGACCGATCAGCCCCTGGATGTGCGATACCGCGACCACGATCTTTCCGGCGATTGGGCGGGCTACCGCGAATGCCACATCAAGCCCGACCTGCTGCTGATCTACCGCAAGTCCGACGCCGACACCCTGCGACTGGCGCGGCTTGGCTCCCATAGCGAGCTGTTCGGCTGATGCCAGTCGCCTTGTCCGCCAAACGATCATTAGGCGGCCAAACCGGACGCCTGTCCGAAAACATCTTGCGCAACGGGATGACGGACAATAAGATAGGCGGACGGTATAACGGACAAATGGGCGGAAATGGCACTCATCGGCTATGCGCGGGTATCGACGGCGGAACAGGACACCGCCTTGCAGACGGATGCGCTGCGCAATGCAGGCTGCGAACGGGTTTTCGAGGACACGGCATCCGGGGCCAAGGCAGACCGGCCCGGCTTGGCCGATGCGCTGGCTTATCTGCGCGATGGCGATGTGCTGGTCGTCTGGCGGCTGGATCGGCTTGGCCGCTCCCTGCCGCACCTGATTGAGACGGTCGGCAAGCTGGAAGCACGGGGCGTCGGCTTCCGCTCGTTGACTGAAAACATCGACACCACCACGCCGGGCGGACGGCTCATCTTCCATGTGTTCGGTGCGCTGGGCCAGTTCGAGCGCGACCTGATCCGCGAGCGCACCAAGGCCGGGTTGACCGCTGCCGCCGCACGCGGGCGCAAAGGCGGACGCAAGCCGGTTGTCACTGCCGACAAGTTGCAACGAGCGCGGGAGCTTGTCGCCAACGGCTTGAATGTCCGCGAGGCCGCCGCACGCCTCAAGGTAGGAAAAACCGCTCTCTACGCTGCCTTGCAGGCGGCCAGTTCTGGCAGTGCAGCCGACTCCTGATATTTCGTGCAGTCGCCTTCTGAAAACGACAGCATTTTAAATGGTTCCAAAATAGTTTTTTGCCACCCGAGATGTAGTTCCCATTAGGTATACCTTTTTAGAACCACCACATGACGATCGAAACACAACCTTTCGATAGCCTTTTGATCTGACAGCACAAACTTTAAGTGTGATCCGTCATCACAAAGTCGCTTTTGAGTTGTATTTGAGTATTTAAGCGACGTTGCTCACCATTCCTGATCTGCTGAATGGGATGCCAAAGGAGGAAATCTACAGAAGCTGGGCTTTGAGGTGAGTCATCTTTTCGACTCACCGAACAAGCCAGCAGCCAAGCGTAGCGCGGCAGTTCTTTACCCCATGGCTTGGTAATCTCCCCGTCTGCTGTTCTCTTACCCGCTATAGGGGATAAATGTTAGATACCGCCTACAGCGTGTAAGTTACATTTACCACCTGTAACAGGTAAATATTGATATACCTGCCATAGCGTGTAAATTGGAAGAAGGCACGCTACCAGGTTGTCGAATCATGAAAGTAACCAGCGCCAAGCAGCTGAGCGCCTGTATCAAGGATGCCAGGCTTTCTCAAAAGCTCTCTCAAGGCAAAGTGGCCGAGAAAGTGGGGATTAGGCAAGACACAGTCTCCAGCTTCGAGCTCAATCCTGAGTCCACCAAGCTGGAAACCCTGTTCAAGATCCTCGCAGCACTCGAATTGTCAGTGGATATCAAACCCCGCAATGAGTCATCCGAGAGTCCGGCATCGGGCTGGAAGGAGGAGTGGTAATGGCCAATCTGGCTGTCTACATGAACGGCTATCGGGTAGGCACATTCACCAAAACTACCAGCGGCGCCCATCAGTTTCAGTACCATGAGTCATGGCTAGCACAACCGGGCAGCCGTCCGATCTCACTCTCCATGCCATTGCGCCATCAGGCCTACCGGGGCGATGAAGCCTATAACTTCTTCGACAACCTGCTGCCAGATAATACGGAGGTGAGAAACAGGGTTGTAGCACGCTATCAAGCGGCATCAACCCAGCCCTTCGATCTGCTCAGTTGCATTGGCCAGGATAGCGTAGGGGCATTACAGCTGGTTACCGAAGGGCACGATGTTCCAGATGTCAGGCGAATCGACTACAAGGCACTTTCCGATGACGAGCTCGAGCAGATCCTGACCAGCTACAAATCAGGAATCCCTTTGGGGATGGTCAGGGAGCAAGAGGAGTTCCGGATCTCTATCGCCGGGGCGCAAGAAAAGACTGCGCTGCTCTATATCGATGGCCGTTGGTACTTGCCACTCAAAGCAACGCCGACAACCCACATTATCAAACTCCCTATCGGCAAGATTGAAAGCCACTCCTACTCGATAGACCTCTCCCAGAGCGTAGAAAACGAATATCTCTGCACTCTGATTGCCAAGGAGTTTGGTCTACCCGTACCTCACTGCTTCATGATGCAGGTTGGCCAGGTCAAAGCACTGGCTGTGGAACGCTTCGACAGACGTTACGCTGCCGATCGCAGTTGGATAATGCGCCTTCCCCAAGAAGATTTCTGTCAGGTATTGAATGTTCCGTCAGCACGGAAATACGAGAGCCATGGAGGACCAGGGATCACAGACATCATGAAAACCTTGCTGGGCTCTGCGACACCAGAACAGGATCGCTACCTGTTCATGAAATCTCAGGTCCTGTTCTGGCTGCTGGCAGCCACCGATGGCCATGCAAAGAACTTCTCGGTCTTTATTGAACCGGAAGGGCGTTTTCGCCTGACCCCTTTTTACGACATCCTATCTGTCTATCCAGTGTTTGGTGGCCGAGGCCTCAACCGAAGGGACGCCAAGCTCGCTATGGGCCTAGCAAGCAGCAAGGGAAAGAAGTACTCCATTGAGCAGATATTCCCGCGTCATTTCTTCCAAACGGCAAAAACTGTGGGATTTGAGCGTTCTGCTATGGAAGAGATCCTGACAGAACTGGCCAACTCCGTTGATGATGTTATTGAGCGCGTTACCCAGCAATTGCCAGCAGACTTCCCCGATACCATCAGCAGCACCATTCTAGAGGGCCTAAAAGCCCGCTCAGCCAGGCTGATAAAGGGTTGGGATTAAATTGGCGGTATGTGGGATGACTGCACGGTTAGCCAAACTACCTATGGGGAAACTTGCACGGTTCGAAGAGTAAAGCGGCTTTCTAGGCACCGGACGATGCTATAGTCGGTTCAAAATATGTTCAAAACTCACCTAAAAGGCGGCTTTGACTGCGTGTGGTGGCATCGCGTTGATTCATATGGGAAGGCTGCACGATCGAGAATGGACTATATGGGAACGCTGCACGATGGCAGAAACCCGTGAGCGGCCTCTCAATATGCTGTTTTAGTTACTTTTACCCCAAGTGGCCCCCGAAAAGTCACTAACATATTGAAGATAATAAATTATTTACATTCTGCATCGGCAAGTAAATCCGCAGAGCAGGCAATGAAAAGCCCGGGTTCATCCCGGGCTTTTTTTGTGCGCTTTTCATCCACCGACCTAGAGACGGCGCAGGCACCACATGAAGTAAGCGCCCCCTAACAGGGTGGATACAAGACCGACGGGCACCTCCTGGGGAAAGAGGATCTGCTGGCCGATCCAGTCCGCCGACACCATCAGCAAAGCGCCACAGCCTGCGGCGCCGAGCAGGTGCCAGCGCGCCCTCACCAGCCCCATCAATCTGGCCAGGTGCGGCGCCAGCAGACCGGCAAAGGAGAGCGGGCCTATCACCATGGTGGCACTGGCGGTGAGCACGGCCACCAGCAGCAGGATGGTGAGCTGGGCGCGGCCGAGATGGATCCCCAGAGCCGTCGCTACCGCCGGCCCCATGGGCATGAGATCGAGCCAGCGGCTCACCAGCAGGCAGGCTGCCAGCATCAGCAGCGCCAACACCACCAGGGCAAGGGCCACCGGCTGGGTGACGTAATAGGTGGAGCCGGACATCCAGGAGAGCAGTTGCTGCACCCGCAGGTCGCCGTTGGCCAGGGCGATGGCCTGCAACGGCTCGAACAGCGCCGTGATGGCGATGCCAGACAGCAGTATCCGCTCCGGCTGGAAGCCGTTGCGCCGGTTGATAAGCACCAGCAGCAACAGGCAGGCGAAGGCGCCCATCAACCCCCCCAGCAGCATCATGGGCAGCGGCAAGGCGGGCAGCAACAGGGCCGCCGCAATCACCCCCATGAAGGTGCCACCGCTCACCCCCAGCAGCTCGGGGCTCGCCATGGGGTTGTTGCTGACTCGCTGCAACAGGGTGCCAGCCAGCGCCAGCAACACGCCTGCGGCACCCGCTGCCAGCGTGCGCGGCAAGCGCCACTCCAGCTGGGCCTGCCACCGCAGCCAGCTCGGCCAACCCCAGCCGCCCATCCCCTGCCCAAACAACAGGGAGGCGATCACCGCCGCAGCCAGCCCCAACACCATCAGGCCGACAAGGCGGGTCGGCGCCGGATGGCGGGCCAACAACAGAGAGGAGTTCGCCTTAGGCGCACTCTGCTTGATGCCAAGACGCGGGATCAGCCAGAGCAGCAGCGGTGCCCCCAACAGGGCCGTCATGGCGCCGGTCGGGATCAGCACAGGCCAGAACCGGCTCAGGGTCTGCAGCAGCAGATCGGTGGCCGCCAGCAACAGGGCGCCGAGGATGGGTGTCCACAGCAGCCGCTGGGCCAGTTTTCTGACCCCCAGCAGCCGCACCATGGCGGGCGCCGCCAGCCCGATAAAACCGATCAGCCCCACCACGCTCACCACGCAGGCGGTGATGAAGACCGCGAGGCCGAGACCGGCGAATCTCAGGTGCTTGAGAGAGACCCCCAGGCTGCGAGCGCTGGCATCGTCCAGCTCCAGCACTGCCAGCGGGCGCACCAGCACCGCCGCCAGCATCGCGGCCAGTAGCAACCGTGGCAGCAGATAGCCGACGCCGCTCCAGCTGTTCTGGGCCAGAGATCCGCTCCCCCACACCAGCAACCCTTTGAGCTCCTCCTGGAAGAACAGCAGCAATCCCATGCTGATGGCGGCCAGATAGAGGTTGATCACCAGCCCTGCAAAGACGATGACCACGGGATTGAGCTGACGGCGCCAAGCCAGGGCGAAGACCAGCCCCATGGCCAGGCTTCCCCCGGCCATGGCGATCCACTCCCGCCCGATCAGCAGCCAGGAGGGGGCGAGCAGGGTCACCATCATCAGCGCCAGCTGGGCGCCGGAGGCCACCCCCAGGGTGGTGGGCGAGGCCAGGGGATTGCGCAGCACCTGCTGCATCAGGGTACCGGCGAGCCCGAGGGCGGCACCGGCCAGCAGACAGATGGCAAGGCGCGGCAGCCAGCTGAAATGGACCACCGCCTGGCGAGCATCGTCCAGCTCGGGGGAGAACAGGGCCTGCCACCAGAGCGCCCCCGGCAGTTGACGCGACAGCTCGGCGCAAGCCAGCCCCAGTGTCAGCACCAACAGGCAGAGACCCGGGCGCAGCAGGGGCGAAGAAAGAGAAGAGCTCATTGATTTGATCCCCCGGTTGCTCTGTGGACAGCCTGCTCCCGCAAGGCACCGTCCAGCAGGGTGGCGAAGCGGCGGGCCGCCAATATGCCACCAAAACTCCATGTCGCAGGCAGATGGATCACTGGATTGTTCTGTACCAGCGGGAGATGCTGCCACAATCCAGGCTCTTGAAGTTTTTCACCAACTCCTACGGGCACGGGGTCCACCACCACCAGCCTGGCATCCGGCATCCCGAGAAACTGCTCCAGGCTCGCGACCGAGAATCCCCAGGCATTGGTCTCTCCCTGCCAGGCGTTGCGAAGGCCGAGGCGCTGCATCACTGCCTCGAACAGGCTGCCACGGCCAAACACCCGCACATGGCGCTCATCGATGAACTGCACCACCAGCAAGGGGGGCAGATCGGCGGGCTGCGCCGCCTGCATCTGTGCCAGATCCTGCTCCAGTGCGGCGAGCTGGCGTTCGGCCTCCGCCTCTTTGTTGACCAGGGCAGCTATGGTCAGGGTCGCTTCCCGCAGTCGCTGCCACAGATCGGTGCCCGGTTCATACAGGGCGATGGAGTGCACCGGCGCGATGCGGGAGAGAGTCGGCGCCAGGGGGGCCGCCAGCGGCGAGATGAGAATAAGATCCGGTTTGAGCTCCGCCAACAGTTCCCGGTTGGGCTGGGCACGCAGCCCGATATCGATCACCCCGGCAGGAAGCTGGGGTTCACCGACCCAGGCGCGATAGGGGGCCACATCCCCCACCGCCATCGGGGTGACCCCCAGAGCCAGCAGGGTCTCGGCTATGGTCCAGTCCACTGTGGCGATGCGAGGCGTGGCGCTGGTGGCGTCGGTGGCGGTGACAAGCTGCCCGGCCTCCCCTGCCAGGGGCAGCAGCAGACTGAGCAGACAGGGCGCCATCTTCAATAAACGGTTCAAGAGCGGTCCCCGGTCAGACGATGGCGATGGCGTGGTCATGGGCCGGATGGCGAATGACCTCCATGGGGATGCCATAGATGGCGTTCAGGGTCTCCCCTGTCATGATCTGTTCGGGCTCGCCGTGGGTCAGCAGACGGCCGGAGTGCAGCGCCACCAGCCGATCGCAGAAACGGGAGGCCATGTTGATGTCGTGAATGACGATGATGACCCCGAGGTTGAGCTGGCGGCTGAGCTGCTTGACGAGCGTGAGCACCTCCACCTGATGGGCCACGTCCAGGGCGGCCAGCGGCTCGTCCAGCAGGATGAAACGGCTCTCCTGAGCCAGCAGCATGGCGAGCCAGACTCGCCCCCGCTCACCGCCGGAGAGGGTATCCACCAGCCGATCGGCAAAGCGTTCGGTGTGGGTCAGGGCGATGGCACGCTCCACCTGACGGTGATCTTCCGCTCCCATCCGGCCCAGCAGTCCGCGCCAGGGGTAGCGCCCCATCTCCACCAGTTCGCGGCCGAGCAGGTTTTCGGCACTCGGCAGGTGCTGGGGCAGATAGGCCACCTGACGGGCAAACTCCCGGTGGCCCCAGGCAGACAACGGCTGGTCATCGAACAGGATCTCCCCGCCGCTGTGGGGTTGCTGGCGCGCCAGCAGCTTGATCAGGGTCGATTTGCCCGACCCGTTGTGGCCGATGAGGCCATAGACCCGACCTTGCTCGAAGCGAAGGCTGGTGGGGTGCAGCAGCGTGCGGTCATTGACCGCGAAGCTGGCGGATTTCATCTCGAACATAAGCAATTCCTGTGCTGGCTTGCTGCCAGTCTCATCGGTGCCAGCATCAGGCCGGCACCTTGCCATCCAGATGGGCGACCGCATCCCGGCTCACCTGCTCGCGCTGCTCGCCGGTCAGTTCGGTGAGACGGCCCTGGCGCATCTCCAGCAGGCGATCGGCCAGAGAGAAGTAGTGATCGTCGTGGCTGATGGCGATCACCGTCTTGCCCATCTCCTTGAGGCGCGGCAACAGCACCTGATAGAAGATGCGGCGGAACTGGGGATCCTGATCCGCGGCCCACTCGTCGAACAGCATCACCTCCCGCTGCTCTGCAAGGGCCAGCAGCAGGGCGACCCGCTTGCGCTGGCCCTGGGAGAGGTCGATATCGGCGATGAAGCCATCCTTGATGGCAAGCTTGCTGCCCATCTGCAACCGCTCAAGCCACTCGGCGACCAGCGCCTCTTTCGGCTCGGGCCCCAGCAAATGCTGGAACAGGTGGTAGTCGGTGAAGATGGCGGAGAAGAGCCCCAGATAGCCGTTGCGATCGGTGACCGGCTCCCCATCCAGCAGGATCCGGCCAGAGACCGGTTGATAGAGCCCGGTCAGCAGCATGGCCAGGGTCGACTTGCCGGAGCCATTGCCACCGATGAGGAATATCTGCTCCCCCCGCTCGATCACCAGATTGATGGGGCCCACGGAGAAACCGCCCTCCCCCTGGTAGTGAAAGCTCACCTGCTCCAGCTCGATGCGCTGCCAGGGGCGAGGCGCAGGCGGCAACGGGAACGCCTCGTCCGGCTCCGCCAGATTGAGGGCAGCTATCTTGTCGAATGCCACCTGGGCGGCGATCAGGGTCGGCAAGGCTCCGATCCCTTGTAGCAAGGGAGTGCGCAGGAACAGCAGGGTCAGGGCGAAGGTGGCGGCCACATTGGTGTTGGCCCAGCCCAGCCCGTTGGCCAGGAAGAAGACCAGGCCGATGGCACCCAGCATCATGATGTTCGACCAGTTCACCGCGCTCAGGTGGTAGGTATCGGCGCGGATGATCTGCTCCCGGTAGTCCCGGGCATTCTGCTCATAGAGCTGGTGGTAGACGAAGTGGGCACGCTCGCGGTTGAGCGCCAGCTCCTTGCACCCGGCGATGATGGACTGGTAGTTCTGGTAGAGCCTGTCTTCGGCCTGGCGCATGTGCGCCAGGTGGCGATAGACCCGGTTCACCAGCAGCCAGCCCACCACCATGGTCACGGTGACCCAGAGGGCGGTAACACCGAGCAAGGCGGGAGAGAGCAGGCCAAGGTAGATGATGGAGCCCAGGGTGAGCACCAGACCCTGTACCAGTTCCGGCAGGCGCACGAAGGCGATGGTGATCTGACCGATGTCGCTGGAAAGGGAGGCCAGGAGCGGCCCCTGCCCTATTTGACGCAGACGGGCGACGTCGGTATCCAGCAGTTGCTTGAGCAGGCGGCCACGCAACCGGTAGACGAAATGGTGACCCAGGGTGGTCAGGGCCAGTTGGGATCCGAGCGTGATCACCAGCAGCAGCAAGACCAGGCCGACAAGCTGACCCAGGATCGGCAGCGGATCCTCGACTGATTCGATAAGTGATTGATTGATGAAGGCAATGACGCCTATCCCGCTGACAGCACTCAGCAGGCTGAGCAGGGTAATGGCGATGAAGGGCCAACGGTATTGGCGATAAACCAGTGACAAGAGTTCCATGACAGGCCTGTAGATGAATGGAAGGAGGGCGGGAGCCTTCGCCCCCGCCCGGCCTGTCGCTTACCAGCGGTAGTTGACGGTGCCGACTATGCTGCGCGGCTCGCCGTAGTAGCAGTAGTAGTCGCAGCTCGCCACATAGGTGTCGTTCAGCAGGTTGTTGACGTTGATCTGGGCACGCCAGTTCTTGGCAAAGTCATACCCGATCATCGCATCCCATACAGTGTGTGCCGGTACCTTGGCGGAACCATAGATGGGGGTGTAGTCCGCATTCACCGCGCCGATGCCGACGCTGGAACCCACATAGCGCACGCCGGAACCCAGCTCAAGACCGGATACCGGGCCCTGCTGCACCTTATAGTTGCCCCAGAAGGAGGCCTGGTGGCGCGGGATCAGGCTCGCACGACGATCGCCGTTGCCGGTGTCGTTGGTCTTGGCATCGGTATAGGTATAGGCAGCGGTCAGGCGCAACGCCTCGGTGGCCTGCACGCTCCCTTCCAGCTCGACCCCCTGGGAGGTCACTTCACCGGCCTGGGTCTGCTGGCCGGAGCCGGTAGAGACCAGGGAGTTGGTCTGCTCCAGATCGAACAGCGCCAGGTTGATGTAGCCATCGAGGAAGCTGGGTGCGTACTTGATCCCGGTCTCGTAGAGCTTGCCTTCCAGCGGCTTGTAGGAATTGCCGGTGTTGGGGTCTATCCCCGGCAGCACTTCGAAGGATTCCGCATAGGCGAAGTAAGGGGAGAGACCGTTGTCGGCCAGGTACATCAGGCTGCCGGAGAGAGAGAGGTTGTCGTCGTACTGTTTCTCGTTCTTGCTCTTGGCTTCGCTGATGTTGTGGGTTTCCACGTAATCGAAACGACCGCCCGCGGTCAGCAGCCAGCGATCATCCCAGCGGATCTGGTGCTGGGCATAGAGGCCGCTCTGGCCCTTGGTGCTCTTCTGGTGGGTCGCGGTGGATTCATCAAAACCGGGGAAACCGCTGTAATCCGGGTTCATGGTGTTGATGGCGCCCATGCCATAGTTGTCGGCTTCCTGGCCTTCATTGACATGGCGCTGCAGATCCACCCCCAGCAGCAGGGTCTGCTCCGTGCTGTCGGTGTTCCAGTAGCCCACCATCTGGTTGTCCATGGTAGCGCTCTTGGTATCCCCATCCCGGTAGACCAGGCCGCGGTAGGCGGTGGTGCCTTCATAGGTCGGGAAGATATAGGTCTGGCGCAGCAGCAGATCGTTGTAGTTGAAGCGAACGTTCTGCTTGAACTCCCAGGTCTGGTTGAGCTGGTGGGCCAGCTCGTACCCGGCGGAGATCTGGGTATTGCGATTGCGATCGTAATCCGGCTGGCTCAGGTTGGTGGAGGGATCGATCTGGCCGCCGGAGGTATTCAGGGTGCCGTAAACCGGGAAGAAGCCGTTGGTCGGCACCCCTTCATCGTGCTTGAAGCTGGAAAGCAGCGTCAGCGTGGTGCGATCCGAAATATCCAGGGTCACGCTCGGCGCCAGATAGGCGCGCTCGTTGTAGGTGCCATCCAGCACGCCGTCCCGCTCGTTGTAGAGGGCCACCAGACGATAACGGCTGTTGTCGGTAAGGGTGTCGGAGACATCCACCCCGACCTGGCGCAGATCCCGGTTGCCCAGTTGCAGGTTCACCAGTCCCTGCGGGGTCGCGGTCGGACGCTTGCTGATGGCGTTGATGACGCCTCCGGGAGGGGCTTCGCCATACAGAATGGAGGCCGGGCCTTTGAGCACTTCCACGCTCTCAAGGCCGAAGGGCTCCGGGGTCCAGACATAGTAACCGGTGCTGAACAGGCGGTTGCCATCCAGGTAAGAAGCCGCATCGAAGCCGCGCACCTTGAACCAGTCAGCATCCGTGTCCGAACCATAGGACTGGGACAGGACGCCGGAGCGATAGCGCAGGGACTCGTCTAGCTTGAGTACGGCGTGCTGGTCCAGCTCTTCGCGATTGACCACGGAGACGGCACGGGGGGTCTCTGCCATGGGGACCTCGACCTTCATGGCGGTCCCGGTAACGACCATGGTTTCGCCCGCCTTGGGCAACTCTTTATCCGCCTGTTCCGCCGCCAACACGGGCAGGGACGCCAGCAGACAGGAGAGCGGCAGCAGCTGTGCGCCTCTCTTTCGCATCACGGCATTCGGGGTATTTTTTTGCGCAATCATATAAGTGTCTCAAATATCAATAAGTTATGTTTGATTTCTTATTATGGGTGCCCAATTGGACCGGTCAGCCCGGCGCCTCAGGCGAATAAAGCAGCGCCATGCTACTACAGGTGCCGTGATCGAATCGATTCAATAATTGCTAATCATTTGCATCTGCATTGTTAATTAATGTTTTGAAGTGTCGTTTGACAACGAAAGGTGCGATGAGGTCGCAACAGGCGGAAAGAAGGCGCCACGACGGCCACGAGACCGGTTTTGGCTGCAAAAAAGTGGACAGGATCCTTATCCCCAAGCTTTATCCATATTTATCCACATGCTTTGGCGGTAAGATCCCCCCTCTTCACTTTTTCGATGACATCAGGATCCATTCCATGGCCAAACTCAACCTCGTCGTCGGCTCCATGCTGGGGGCCTCCGAATATGTCGCAGATCATGTGGTCGGCCTGCTTGAACAGGCGGGCCACCAGGCGGAGATCCACAACCCCGCCAGCCTGGCCAGGATCCTGACCGAGCCAGAAGCCATCGTGCTGGTGGTCACTTCCACCCATGGAGCGGGGGACGTACCCGACAATCTGCAGCCCTTTGCCCGGGATCTTGCCGAACAGCAGCCGGATCTCGCCGCCTTCAAGTACGGAGTGATCGCCCTGGGGGATCGCAGCTATGACACCTTCTGCCAGGGCGGCAAGACGCTGGATCGGCTGCTGGCCGGGTGCGGTGCCAGCCGACTGGGGGATCTCCTGGAAATAGACGTGACCCAGCACGAGATCCCCGAAGATGCCGCAGAAACCTGGATCCACGACTGGATGACCTTGATCGGCTGATCAGGACCAGGGAGATCCGGTCACGACCCCCGATCTCCCTGGTTATCCCCAGATCCCTATCCACCAGGTTATTAACAGGTGGATCCGGATAAGTTTTTCCCGAGAGCTCCCCACATGAGCTCGGATAATTGTGTATAACTTAGGTGCTAAGCTCTGCAAAACCTATAGTTATTCATGTATTAGATCTTGTCGACCATGTATCTGTGTATAAAAACCCATGTTATCCCCCCGTTCGCCCCCTCTGGATCCAAGCTTTTCCACAAGCAGCGATCGACCTTAACCGAATGATCTTTATGATCAAAAATGCCTTATCAACAGAAGTCGCGGATCCTAATAAAAGATCCAATAAAAGATCGATCTAAAGATCCTTAAGATCTATTTAACCGATCCCTGATCCATACTGATCCTGAAGTAGACGTTCCCCTCCGGATGCTAAACAGATAGAATGATCCGCCCTTCAGACCAGGCAAACAAAGATCTTCAGGCGTGCAGATCAAGGTGATCCCCAATGCAATACCATGAACAATTTGATGTGATCGTCGTCGGTGGCGGTCATGCAGGAACCGAAGCAGCAACAGCGGCAGCCCGCATGGGTCTCAATACCCTGTTGCTCACCCACAACATAGATACGCTGGGGCATATGTCCTGCAATCCGGCGATCGGCGGGATCGGCAAGGGACACCTGGTCAAGGAAGTCGACGCCCTTGGCGGGATCATGGCGCAGGCCATCGATCTCGGCGGGATCCAGTTCCGCACGCTCAACTCCTCCAAGGGCCCTGCGGTGCGGGCTACCCGTGCCCAGGCGGATCGCCTGCTGTACAAGGCTGTGGTGCGTCAGACACTGGAGAACTACCCGAACCTGAAGATCTTCCAGCAGGCCTGCGACGATCTGGTCATGGACGGGGATCGCGTCGCCGGGGTCGTTACCCAGAGCGGGATCCGCATCAGCGGCAAGACGGTCGTACTGACCGTTGGCACCTTCCTCAATGGTCTGATCCACATCGGCATGGAGAACTACAAAGGAGGTCGCGCCGGGGATCCTCCCTCGATTGCCCTCGCCCAGCGCCTGCGTGAAATGCCGCTGCGCATCGATCGCCTCAAAACCGGCACGCCACCACGCATCGATGCACGCACCGTCGATTTTTCCGTGATGCAGCAGCAACATGGTGATGATCCTCGCCCGGTCTTCTCCTTCATCGGCAACGCCAGCCAGCATCCCCGCCAGATGCCTTGCTACGTGACCCATACCAATGAGCAGACCCACGAGGTGATCCGCAACAACCTGGATCGCAGCCCCATGTACGCCGGAGTGATCGAGGGGATAGGCCCACGCTACTGCCCGTCGATCGAGGACAAGATCACCCGCTTTGCCGACAAGACGGCGCACCAGATCTTTGTCGAACCGGAAGGCCTGACCACCCACGAACTCTACCCGAACGGGATCTCCACCAGCCTGCCGTTCGACGTACAGGTGCAGATCGTCCGGTCGATCCGTGGCTTCGAGAATGCCCATATCACTCGCCCTGGCTACGCCATCGAGTACGATTTCTTCGATCCGCGGGATCTCAAGGCCAACATGGAGAGCAAGTGCATCGAGAACCTCTTCTTCGCCGGCCAGATCAACGGCACCACCGGCTATGAAGAGGCCGCTGCCCAGGGCCTGATGGCCGGTCTGAACGCGGGCTTGCGCGCCCAGGGCAAGGAAGCCTGGCACCCACGCCGGGATCAGGCCTACATGGGCGTGATGATGGACGATCTCTCCACACTGGGGACCCGCGAACCCTATCGCATGTTCACCAGCCGTGCCGAATATCGCCTGCTGCTGCGGGAAGACAACGCGGATCTTCGCCTCACCGCCATCGGCCGCGAGCTGGGTCTGGTGGATGATCATCGCTGGAGCCTGTTCAATGCCAAGGTGGAACAGGTGGAGCAGGAACGTCAGCGCATGCGCTCGACCTGGATCCACCCGCAGCATCCGTCTCTGGAGGCCGTCAACGCCCTGGTCAACACTCCCCTGACCCGGGAGCAGAGCCTGGAAGAGCTGCTGCGTCGCCCCGAGGTGACCTACGATGCCCTGATGGCCATCGAGGGTGTGGGGCCTGCATTGACCGATGCGGCTGCCGCGGATCAGGTGGAGATCCAGATCAAGTACGCCGGTTATATCGAGCGTCAGCACGACGAGGTGGAGAAACAGCTGCGCAACGAAAACACCCTGCTGCCGCTGGATATGAACTACCGCGATGTGAACGGTCTCTCCAACGAGGTGATCGCCAAGCTCAACGATGCCAAGCCAGAGACCATTGGTCAGGCGTCCCGCATCTCCGGCATCACCCCTGCCGCCATCTCCATCTTGCTGGTGCACCTGAAGAAACACGGCCTGCTGCGTAAAACCGCCTGAGGAATTCCCCGTTGGACAACATGCTGCAAAGATTGAACGGCCTGCTCATGCAGGCCGGAATTGTTATCACCGAAACCCAGAAGACCCAGTTGGTGCAGTTGGTCGAGTTGCTGCACAAGTGGAACAAGGCTTACAATCTCACCTCGGTGCGAGATCCGGACGCCATGCTGGTCAAGCATATCCTCGACAGCCTGGTGGTGAGTCCTCACCTGCACGGTGAACGCTTCATCGATGTGGGAACGGGTCCGGGTCTGCCCGGACTGCCGCTGGCCATCATCAATCCGGACAAACAGTTCGTGCTGCTCGACAGCCTGGGCAAGCGGATCAACTTCATCCGCCAGGTGATCCTGGAGCTGGGGTTGACCAATGTGACCCCCGTCAAATCCCGGGTGGAGGAGTATCAACCCGAGACCGGATTTGATGGTGTACTGAGCCGGGCTTTCGCCTCCCTGGAGGACATGCTGAGCTGGTGTCATCATCTGCCGTCACCCGAGGGCAGCTTCCTGGCGCTCAAGGGACAATACCCCGAGCAGGAGCTGGCACAGTTGCCTGACAGCATTCGTCTGGTTGCCACCCACAAGCTGGTGGTGCCGGAACTGGAAGGCGAACGCCATCTGCTGGAGTTTAAAGCCATCCAGCCCGAATAGGGCCGCCGCATTCATTTAGGGGACAGTGTGGGAAAAGTCATTGCCATAGCCAACCAGAAGGGTGGAGTGGGTAAAACCACCACCTGTGTGAATCTGGCCGCCTCCATGGCCGCTACCCGGCGCAAGGTGCTGGTGATCGATCTGGATCCGCAGGGCAATGCCACCATGGGCAGTGGCGTCGACAAGTACGATGTCGAACGCACCGCCTATGAACTGCTGATCGAAGATGCCCCCATCGGCGAGGTGATCATCCCCGAAACCTCGGGAGGCTATCACCTGATTGCCGCCAATGCCGACGTGACCGCGGCAGAAATCCGCCTGATGGAGTTTTTTGCCCGCGAGATCCGCCTGCGCAACGCCCTGGCCTCGGTCAGGGACAAGTACGACTACGTCTTCATCGACTGCCCGCCTTCTCTCAACATGCTGACGGTGAACGCCATGGCCGCCGCCGACTCCGTGCTGGTGCCCATGCAGTGCGAATACTATGCGCTGGAAGGACTGACCGCCCTGGTGGACACCATCAGCAAGCTGGCAGCCGTGGTCAATCCAGAGCTGAAGATCGAAGGGGTGCTGCGCACCATGTTCGATCATCGCAACCGGCTGGCCAATGATGTGTCCGATCAGCTGAAACAGCATTTCGGGGACAAGGTCTATCGCACCATCATTCCCCGCAACGTAAGACTGGCGGAGGCGCCGAGCTTTGGCGCGCCAGCCATGCACTATGACAAATCATCGGTGGGGGCCAAGGCCTATCTGGCCCTGGCTGGCGAGATCCTGCGCCGCCAGGAACAGGAGTCCCAGCCGTTCACCGCAGATCGAGAGAGCATATGACGCCGAAGAAACGTGGGCTGGGCAAGGGGCTGGACGCCCTGCTCAGCACCAGCACGGCCGCCCGCCAGAAACAGGTGATGAGCGACCAGCGCACCGAACAGGCCATGGCCCCGACCAATCAGGGCGAGCTGCGCAAGCTGCCGGTGGAGTGGTTGCAGTCCGGCAAATACCAGCCGCGCAAGGACATGTCCCAGGATGCGCTGGAGGAGCTGGCCAACTCCATCCGTGCACAAGGGGTGATCCAGCCCATCGTGGTTCGCTCCATCGGTGAAAACCGTTTCGAAATCATTGCTGGTGAACGCCGCTGGCGCGCCTCCCAGCTGGCCCGTCTCGAAGTGGTGCCCTGCCTGGTCAAGGATGTCGCCGACGAGGCGGCCGTCGCCATCGCACTCATCGAGAACATCCAGCGTGAAGATCTCAACGCCATCGAGGAGGCCGTCGCCCTCCAGCGCCTGCTGACGGAGTTCGAACTGACTCACCAGCAGGTTGCCGAGGCGGTAGGCAAGTCCCGCACCACGGTCACCAACCTGCTGCGTCTCAACCAGCTCAACGAGGACGTGAAGCGCTTCGTGGAACACGGCGACCTCGACATGGGGCATGCCCGTGCCCTGCTGGCCCTGAGCGGCCAGGCCCAGTCAGAGCTGGCCAAACTGGTGGCCCAGAAGGGGCTGACAGTGCGAGATACCGAGAGGCTGGTGCAAAAAGCACTGGAACCGGCAAAAACCAGGGTTGAACCCGTCCGTGATCCCCAGTTTGGTTATCTCGAGCGCCAGATTTCTGAAAAAATTGGCAATCAGGTGCAACTTCAGCCGGGCAAGAAAGATAGCGGCAAGTTAGTAATAAGTTACGATAACTTGGCAGATTTGGACCGGGTATTGGGCTATTTTGGCCTGTCAGAATCGTGATTTTTACGCTTTTTGTAGTAATAAAACATCCATTACTTTCGATATGAACATAACCTTAATTTCGCGCGGAAAGCCGCAAAAATTAAGGATTTTTGCCATGTTGCAATAGCCGTCTTCACGGGTATAATTTGACCGGCTTTTCGAGCTGTGAACCTGGGGTCTTCGGATCCCGATTTTTTACAGTTCTGTAATGTTCAGGGGTAGGTTGGTGAAGCAGAAAATAGCCTTGGAAGGTTTGACGCTGGCCTTGGCTATGCTCGTTTGTCAGCTGGTCCTGATCCTGGCGATCGCCACCGTCTGGTTTTATCAGGCGGGAGAGTTCGCCGGACAATCCTCTCTCTACGGAGGGGGGATGTACTGGGTTCCTCAAGCCCTGTTCACGCTCTGGGTTCTGCGCCGCAAGGTGACGAAAGAGAGCGTAGGCCTGGTTTTGCGGGACTTTTATGGTGGGGCAGGGATTAAGCTCATTACTACAACAGGACTTTTCGCCCTGCTGTTTGGCGCCGGGATTGAGGTCGACACCGCCTCGTTCTTCGCCACTTATATCCTCGCCCTCGTTGTACAGTGGATAGTTTCATTCACGCTTAACAACCACTATTAGGAAAACTCATGTCTGCAACCGGAGAAGTCCTGACTCCTCAGGGATATATCTCCCACCACCTGACCCACCTGCAGGTAGGGTCCGGGTTCTGGACGGTGAATATCGATTCCATGATATTTTCCGTCGTGCTAGGCGCCCTGTTTATCTGGTTGTTCCGCAAGGTTGCCGTCAAGGCCACCAGCGGTGTGCCCGGTAAGCTGCAGTGCTTTGTGGAGATGCTGGTCGAGTTTGTGAATGGTAACGTCAAGGACATCTTTCATGGTCGCAACAAGGTCATCGCACCTTTGGCCCTGACGGTGTTCGTGTGGATCTTCCTGATGAACTTCATGGACCTGATCCCCGTTGACTTTATCCCTCACGCTGCACAGTTGATGGGTGTTCCCTATCTGCGTGTGGTTCCCTCTGCTGACGTTAACATCACCATGTCCATGGCTTTGGGCGTGTTCTTCTTGATCCTGTACTACAGCATCAAGGTCAAGGGTATCAGCGGGTTCGTGAAGGAGCTGACGCTTCAGCCTTTCAATCACCCTGCTGCCATCCCGGTTAACTTCATCCTTGAAACCGTCACGTTGATTTCCAAGCCTGTTTCATTGGGTCTGCGACTGTTCGGCAACATGTATGCTGGCGAACTGATCTTCATCCTGATTGCGGGTTTGTTACCCTGGTGGTCACAGTGGATCCTGTCCGTGCCTTGGGCAATCTTCCACATCCTGATCATCACTTTGCAGGCGTTTATCTTCATGGTTCTGACCATCGTCTATCTGTCGATGGCGCAGGAAGACCATGGTTGATGCAACTCAAATAATCCTTTTTTATACAATCAATTACATCTAAATAAATGGAGATCCTCATGGAAAACTTGAACATGGACCTGCTGTACATCGCTGCTGCAATGATGATGGGTCTGGCGGCTATCGGCGCCTCCATCGGTATCGGTATCCTGGGTGGCAAGTTCCTGGAAGGTGCCGCTCGTCAACCTGACCTGATCCCTGTTCTGCGTACCCAGTTCTTCATCGTGATGGGTCTGGTGGATGCGATCCCGATGATCGCCGTTGGTCTGGGTCTGTATGTGATGTTTGCGGTTGCCTAAGTCATTACGACTCACGCAGAACCCATTAACTAACTAAAGAGGACATCGGCTGTGAATATCAACGCCACCCTCCTCGGCCAAGCAGTTGCTTTTTTCATCTTCGTAGTGTTTTGCATGAAGTACGTATGGCCGCCGCTGATGGCTGCCATCGAAGCCCGTCAGAAAGAAATCGCTGACGGCCTCTCTTCTGCAGAGCGTGCCAAGAAAGATCTGGAGCTGGCCAAGGCCAACGCCACCGATCAGCTGAAAGAAGCCAAGCTTCAGGCTGCTGAAATCATCGATCAGGCCAACAAACGCAAGGCCCAGATCATTGATGAGGCTGCTGTCGGAGCCCAAGCTGAGCGGGAGAAAATCCTGGCTCAGGGCCGTGCAGAGATCGAAGCTGAACGTCATCGTGCCAAAGAAGAACTGCGCAAGCAGGTTGCTGCTCTTGCCATCGCGGGTGCAGAGAAGATCCTGGCACGCCAAATCGACCAGGCTGCCAACAGCGACATCGTCGACAAACTGGTAGCAGAACTGTAACGGGAACGGGGCTATGTCTGAACTGACTACAATCGCTCGCCCCTACGCCAAGGCTGCTTTCGAGTTTGCCGTTGAGCACAAGGCGGTTGACCAATGGCTGGAGATGCTCGATTTCGCCGCTCAGGTGGCTGAAAACGAGACCATGCACAGCCTGGTAAACGGCTCCGTTGCTGCCGAAGAACTGGCAAAGCTGTTTGTCGGTGTCTGCGGTGAGCAGCTCAACGAGCACGGTCAGAACCTGATCCGGGTGATGGCCGAGAATGGTCGCTTGGGTGTGCTGCCGGCGGTCGTTGCCGAATTCGTCGCGCTCAAGGCTGAACTGGACAAAGAAGTTCAGGCTGACGTGATTTCGGCGATCGAACTGACCGACCAGCAGAAAGCCAATATTCAGGCTTCTCTGGAACAACGTCTCGCGCGCAAAGTGAAGCTGAATTGCAGCACAGATGCGTCCTTGATGGCCGGGGTGCTCATCAAGGCCGGTGATCTCGTTATCGACGGCACGGTCCGCGGTAAGCTGGATCGCATGGCCGATGCGCTGCAATCTTGATTGGGGTATTAGAGCATGCAACTGAATTCCACTGAAATCGCCGAGCTGATCAAGCAGCGCATTGCGCAGTTTGATGTCAAAAGCGAAGCGCGTAACGAAGGTACCATCGTTTCTGTAAGCGACGGTATCATTCGTATCCACGGTCTGGCCGATGCCATGCAGGGTGAGATGATCGAGCTGCCGGGCAACCGCTTCGCTCTGGCATTGAACCTGGAGCGTGACTCCGTTGGTGCCGTAGTAATGGGTCCCTATGCCGATCTGGCCGAAGGGATGAAGGTAAAGGGTACCGGCCGCATTCTGGAAGTGCCGGTCGGTCGTGGTCTGTTGGGCCGGGTGGTCAACACCCTGGGTCAGCCGATCGACGGTAAGGGTCCGGTAGACAACGACGGCTTCTCGCCGATCGAAGTGATCGCCCCGGGCGTTATCGAGCGTAAGTCTGTTGACCAGCCAGTCCAGACCGGTCTGAAAGCCATCGATGCCATGATCCCTATCGGTCGTGGCCAGCGTGAGCTGATCATCGGTGACCGCCAGGTTGGTAAGACCGCCATCGCCATCGACACCATCATCAACCAGAAAGATTCCGGCATTAAGTGCGTCTACGTTGCGATCGGCCAGAAGGCCTCCACCATCGCCAACGTGGTGCGCAAGCTGGAAGAGCACGGCGCCCTGGCCAACACCATCGTGGTCGTGGCTTCTGCCTCCGAAGCGGCTGCTCTGCAGTACCTGGCTCCCTACGCCGGTTGCTCCATGGGCGAGTACTTCCGTGACCGCGGCGAAGACGCACTGATCATCTATGATGACCTGTCCAAGCAGGCCGTTGCCTATCGCCAGATCTCCCTGCTGCTGCGCCGTCCGCCTGGACGTGAAGCTTACCCGGGTGACGTCTTCTATCTGCACTCCCGTCTGCTGGAGCGTGCTGCTCGCGTCAACGCCGAGTACGTAGAGAAGTTCACCAACGGTGCCGTGAAAGGCCAGACCGGTTCCCTGACCGCCCTGCCGATCATCGAAACCCAGGCCGGTGACGTCTCTGCGTTCGTTCCGACCAACGTGATCTCCATCACCGACGGCCAGATCTTCCTGACCTCCCAGCTGTTCAACTCCGGTATTCGTCCGGCGGTTGACCCGGGTATCTCCGTATCCCGTGTGGGCGGTGCTGCTCAGACCAAGATCGTCAAGAAGCTGTCCGGTGGTATCCGTACCGCGCTGGCCCAGTACCGCGAACTGGCGGCATTTGCCCAGTTCTCTTCCGACCTGGACGATGCCACTCGCAAGCAGCTGGATCACGGTCAGAAAGTCACCGAGCTGATGAAGCAGAAGCAGTACTCTCCGATGAGCGTGGCCCAGCAATCCCTGGTGCTGTTCGCCGCCGAGAAGGGTTATCTCGCCGATGTCGAACTGAGCAAGATCGTCGACTTCGAAGCCGCTCTGCTCTCTTACGCCAATACCCAGCATGCCGAGCTGATGGCTGAAATCAATGCCAAGGCCGACTACAACGACGCGATCGTTGGCAAGCTGACTGCGTTGCTGGATGACTTCAAGGCAACCCAGACCTGGTAAGCGTGTGTGGCAGCGCAAGCTGCCACCTGATGGAGAGAAGAGATGGCCGGCGCAAAAGAGATACGTAACAAGATCGGGAGTGTGAAGAACACTCAGAAGATCACCAGCGCTATGGAAATGGTGGCAGCGAGCAAGATGCGCCGTGCGCAGGAACGCATGTCTGCCAGCCGTCCGTACGCTGAAACCATGCGCAAGGTGATCGGCCATATCGCTCAGGGGAACTTGGAATACAAGCACCCCTACCTCATCGAACGTGAGGTGAAGCGAGTGGGTTACATCGTCGTCTCCACCGACCGTGGCCTGTGTGGTGGTCTGAACATCAACCTGTTCAAGGCTGCCCTCAATGATATGAAGCAATGGAGCGCGAAAGGTGCCAAGGTTGACCTGGCATTGATCGGTAACAAGGCCTCCAACTTCTTTGAACGGCACGGCGCCAAGGTGAAAGCCCACGTCTCCGGACTGGGTGACAACCCGAGCGTCAATGACCTGATCGGTTCAGTGAAGGTCATGCTGAAGGCTTACGACAACGGTGAGATTGACAGGCTGTATCTGGTGTACAACAAGTTCGTCAACACCATGGTTCAGCAACCAAAAGTCGATCAACTGCTGCCTTTGCCCGTAACAGAAGACAGCAAGCTCGCCAAGAAGCACCACTGGGACTACCTCTATGAGCCGGATCCCAAGCAACTGCTGGATACCCTGCTGATTCGCTACGTCGAATCCCAGGTCTACCAGGGTGTGGTAGAAAACTTGGCAAGTGAACAGGCAGCCCGAATGGTTGCCATGCAAGCCGCGACTGACAACGCCGGCAACCTGATTAACGATCTGCAACTGGTATACAACAAGGCCCGTCAGGCCAGTATTACCCAGGAGCTCACAGAGATCGTTTCCGGTGCTGCTGCGGTGTAAGGCAAGGGTTATCAAAGGTTTAGAGGATTTGACATGAGTAACGGTTTCATCGTCCAAATCATCGGCGCTGTGGTGGACATCGAGTTCCCGCAGAATGCCGTGCCCCAGGTGTACGATGCACTGAAGGTTGTCAGCGAAGGCCAAGGCCAGGGTCTGGTACTGGAAGTTCAGCAACAGATCGGCGGCGGCGTCGTGCGTTGCATCACCATGGGTTCCTCCGACGGTCTGCGTCGTGGGTTGGAAGTAGTTAACAGCGGCAAGGCCATCCAGGTACCGGTCGGTACCTCGACCCTGGGCCGTATCATGAACGTACTGGGCGACCCCATCGACGAGAAGGGTCCGATCGGCGAAGAAGAGCGTTGGTCCATCCACCGCGAAGCCCCCAGCTACGAAGATCAGTCCAACAGCACCGAGCTGCTGGAGACCGGCATCAAGGTTATCGACCTGGTATGTCCGTTCGCCAAGGGTGGTAAGGTTGGTCTGTTCGGCGGCGCCGGTGTAGGCAAGACCGTCAACATGATGGAGCTGATCCGTAACATCGCGATCGAGCACAGCGGTTACTCCGTGTTCGCCGGTGTAGGTGAGCGTACCCGTGAGGGTAACGACTTCTACCACGAGATGATGGAGTCCAACGTACTGGACAAAGTATCTCTGGTTTACGGTCAGATGAACGAGCCGCCCGGAAACCGTCTGCGCGTGGCGCTGACCGGCCTGACCATGGCCGAGAAGTTCCGTGACGAAGGTCGTGACGTGCTGTTCTTCGTGGACAACATCTACCGTTACACCCTGGCCGGTACCGAAGTATCCGCACTGCTGGGCCGTATGCCTTCCGCAGTAGGTTACCAGCCGACCCTGGCCGAGGAGATGGGTGTTCTGCAAGAGCGCATCACCTCCACCAAGACCGGTTCCATCACCTCCGTACAGGCCGTTTACGTGCCTGCGGATGACTTGACCGACCCGTCTCCGGCGACCACCTTCGCCCACCTGGATGCGACCGTCGTACTGTCCCGTCAGATCGCGGCTCTGGGTATCTACCCGGCCGTTGACCCGCTGGACTCCACCTCCCGTCAGCTGGATCCGCTGGTGGTTGGCAAGGAGCACTACGAGACCGCTCGTGGCGTTCAGACCGTACTGCAGCGCTACAAGGAGCTGAAGGACATCATCGCCATCCTGGGTATGGATGAACTGTCAGAAGAAGACAAACTGACCGTAGCCCGTGCCCGTAAGATCGAGCGTTTCCTGTCCCAGCCGTTCTTCGTGGCAGAAGTGTTTACCGGTTCTCCGGGCAAATACGTGCCGCTGAAGGAAACCATCCGTGGCTTCCAGGGCATCCTGAAGGGCGAGTATGACGATCTGCCGGAGCAGGCGTTCTACATGGTTGGCGGCATCGACGAAGTCGTCGAGAAGTCCAAGAAACTGTAAGCCTCGATAGGAGGGCCCATGGCTGAGATGATCTCCTTTCACCTGGATGTGGTGAGCGCCGAAGGAAAACTGTTTTCCGGTCGCGTGCAATCTGCCCAGGTATCAGGCTCCGAAGGTGAGCTGGGTCTCCGCCACGGTCATGCTCCGTTGCTGACTGCCATCAAGCCGGGCCTGGTCCGCTTGATCAAGCAAAATGGTAGCGAAGAGGTGCTGTACATCTCCGGCGGCATGCTGGAAGTACAACCCGAAGCCGTGACCGTGCTGGCCGATACCGCCATTCGCGCCGACGATCTGGATGAGGCGAAAGCCCAGGAAGCCAAGCGTCGTGCCGAAGAGCGGATCAACAGCTCCCATGGTGATATCGACTATGCTCAGGCGTCTGCCGAGCTGGCCAAAGCGATGGCCCAGTTGCGGGTTATCGATATCGTCAAAAAGAATTACCGTTAATCACGGTGATGCAAAAGATGCAAAAAGCGACCTTCGGGTCGCTTTTTTTTTGCCCGTTGGATAGACTCCGCCCAGCATTTCCACCTGTTTCAAAGGCTAGCTATGTCTCTCAACGTCGTGATCCTGGCTGCGGGCAAAGGCACCCGCATGCGTTCCTCCCTGCCCAAGGTGCTGCACCCCGTTGCCAGCAAGCCCATGGTCTCCCATGTGATCGAGACCGCCCGCCAGATCGGTGCCGAACAGCTGCACCTAGTCTATGGCCACGGCGCCGAACTGCTGAAGGAGCGGATCCAGGCATCCGACCTGAACTGGGTGCTGCAGGCCCAGCAACTGGGAACCGGCCATGCCGTTGCCCAGGCCATTCCGTTCTGGCATGACGAAGACGACGTGCTGGTGCTCTACGGCGATACCCCGCTGATCCAGCCCGAGACCCTGCAACGGTTGCTGGCCGCCAAGACCGACGATGGCATGGCGCTGCTGACCGTGGTACTGGACAACCCGACCGGCTATGGCCGCATCGTGCGGGAACATGGTCAGGTGGTCGGCATTGTCGAGCAGAAGGATGCGAACGCCGAGCAGCTGGCCATCCGCGAAGTGAACACCGGCGTGCTGGTGGCCAACGGTGGTCAGCTGCGTAGCTGGCTCTCCCGCCTGGACAACAAGAATGCCCAGGGCGAGTTCTATCTGACCGACGTCATCGCCATGGCCCATGGGGATGGCTGTGCCATCGCCGCCGTCCACCCTGACAGCGCCATGGAAGTGGAAGGGGCCAACAACCGGGTGCAGCTGGCTGCGCTTGAGCGCAGCTACCAGCAAATGCAGGCCGAGAAGCTGATGATCGCCGGCGCCACCCTGATCGATCCGGCCCGTTTCGATCTGCGCGGCACCCTGGAAATCGGGGAGGAGGTGGTGATCGACGTCAACGTCATCATCGAAGGCAAGGTGGTGCTGGGCAATCACGTGCGCATCGGTGCCGGCAGCGTGCTGAAGGATTGCGTCATCGGCGACCACACCGAGGTGAAACCCTACTCCGTCATCGAAGGTGCGCAAATTGCCGACCAGTGCTCGGTCGGGCCCTTTACCCGCCTGCGCCCGGGTGCCGTGCTGGAGCAGGATGCCCATGTCGGCAACTTCGTCGAGATGAAGAAGGCGCGGCTGGGTATGGGCTCGAAGTGCGGTCATCTGACCTATCTGGGGGATGCGGACGTCGGCGCCAAGGTGAACATCGGTGCTGGCACCATCACCTGCAATTACGACGGGGTGAACAAGTTCCAGACCATCATCGAGGACGATGTCTTCGTCGGCTCCGATACCCAGCTGGTGGCGCCGGTGCGGATCGGCAAGGGGGCGACCCTGGGAGCGGGTTCCACCATCACCAAGGATGTGGCGGAAAACGAGCTGGTGATCACCCGGGTGCCCCAGCGCCACATTCCGAACTGGGCTCGCCCGGTCAAGAAGAAGTGATGCCCGATCAATGAAATGCAAACCGGCGCCCGAGGGCGCCGGTTTTTTTGCTTATGGCTGATGACTGGTGTCACTGGTCGATGGCTGGGGGGCCGCCCATGCGGTGGCGGAGGGACTGTTCTCCATCACCTGATACCAGTCGAGCTTGCGAGTCAGCCCCATGACCAGCGCCAGGGTGGCGAACAGCAGCAGGGCGCCGAGCAACAGGGCTGTCTCCTCGGCCTGCAGCAGCCCGAACAGGATGGCGTAGACCAGCCCCAGCAGGGCGGCGAATCCCATGCCCTGTTTCGGGCCGCCCAGTACATGGCTCAGGTAGAAGCCGTTGAGGGCCACACTGGCCAGGGCGGCAATGAGATAGGCCCAGGCAAAGCCGAGATGCTCGGTCAGCGCCAGCAGCACCAGATAGAAGATGGCCAGCCCCATGCCCACCAGTGCGTACTGGATGGGGTGTACCCGCAGCCCCTTGAGCAGCTCGAACATGAAGAAACTGATGAAGGTGAGGCCGATGAACAGCAGGGCATATTTGGCGGCCCGCTCGTTCAGCTGATAGTGATCCACCGGTTGCACCAGGCTGACGCTGAATGACGGCAGTTTGGTACCGGCTCCCTTCATCATGCGGTTGAAGCGGCTCTCCATGTCGGTGGCGAACCAGCTGGTCTGCCAGCTTGCCTCGAACCCTTGATCCGCAAGGGTGCGTTCACCGGGCAGAAAGTCGCCGAGAAAATTGGGATGGGGCCAGTTGCCGTTCAGGTGAAACCGGCTGTCCTGTCCGAGCGGCACCACTTCCAGCGCATTCATGCCCTGCAGATCCAGCTCGATGTGAAAGCGGCCATCTTCGTCTGGCAAGGCGTCGAGCGGGGCATGGATCCCCACTCGCCCGTCCCCCAGCTGGGCACCAGGGGCAAACGGGATGCGTTGCTCTCCCCATTGCAGTTCGGGTACGCGGCTGATGCCCCGGGCATCGGAGAGGATCAGGCTGAGATAGGGTTTGCCCGGCACCAGGGCGGGATCCGCCGGGTCGAAGCTCAGGTTCGGGTTGCCGGCCACCAGCCCCTTGTCAGCCAGGCTGGTGGGCATCAGGCCGGAGAGGGAGAGGCGACTGTGATAAATCTGGGCCTGATAGATGCCGAGCTTGCGCGGGGTCACCTCCATGCTGGCCCGCACGTCCAGCCTCTGGGGCAGCAGGTAGCGATAGACCTGCTCCTTGCGCACGAAATGTTTGCCATCCTGCTCGACGGTGACGGCCCGGGTATAGGGCTGCACCAGTACGGGCCCCATCAGGCGCTGAGGCCCGCTGTGGCTGGCCATGATGCTGTGAATGGCCTGATTGCGATAGGCCTGGCGCTCCCGATTCAGCTCCATGATGGCGTGAACCGGGATCATCATCAGCAGGCAGAGCAACAGCAGCAGGGCGATCTTGTGGGTGAAAATCTGTTTGACCATGACACGTCTCCTTGTTGTTGAACGGGAGTGTGCCGGGGTCGCGTGAAGGGAGGATGGGGCAGTGTGAAGTGGTGGTGAAGGGGGATAAAAAAACCGGCGCCAGGCGCCGGTGTTGCTGGCATCAGAGTGTCTTCAACCGGGCCGGCAGGGCGGCGAACACCTCCTCCCTGGCCCTGAGGGAAGCGAACTGCTTGCCCGGCTTCTGGATAACGGTGTGGACGAAGATGAGCGTCTTGTCCTGTTTGCTGGCCCAGCCGACGAACCAGCCGATCTGCTGCTCCCTGTCCAGGCTGCCATCCAGCAGCTTGGGGTAACCCATGCCGGTCTTGCCGTGGATCTGCCAACCGTCGATGTCGGGCTGACGCATCAGGTTGGCGGTATGGCGCAGGGTCTTGGCGGAGACCGGCAGCTTGCCGCTCACCATTTTCCCAAGGAAGCGGGCTTGCTCCTGGGGGCTGATGGCGAGGCTGGCGCTGAGCCAGGCCTGGGTCAGACCGTCGTGCTTGCCCGGGTTGCCTTCGAGATCCCGGTTGCCGTAGTCGAAGCTGTCCACGTAGTGCTGGAAGCGAGCCTCTCCCAGCCACTCGGTGAGGCGCTGCGAGTACCAGATGACCGAGAATTGCATCCAGCTGCTCGGGGTGGTGGTCTGTTTCCACTCCGGCAGGAAATCAGGATCACCGGCCTTGAACGGCAGGGCCGGCAGTTGTTCATCCACCAGAAAGCCGCTGTCATAGCCCATCAGTGCCAGCGGGATCTTGAAGGTGGAGGCCGGGGTCAACTGTGCGGCACAGTCCCCCTGGGTGCTGACGGGTTTGCCGGTGCCATCGGCAAACAGCATGCAGCCAGAAGCGGCGCTGGCAGGCAGTGCACAGAAGAGGCCGGCGGCAAGCAGACCGGACAACAGCATACGGGGCATATCTATCTCCTTGATTAATATGAATGCGCATCGACGGGGACGGTCGTCATCGAGGAGGTGCAGCTTAGCCCGGCTCTGTGTGCTTGGTGTGAAGTGTCCTCAGTTGCCGGGCAGCCAGAGTGTGGCCAGCACCCCCCCGCCCGGCTGATTGGCAAGAGCAAGATGGCCGCCATGCTGGCGTGCCACCTCCATGGCAAAACTGAGCCCGAGGCCGCTGCTTTTTCCCTTGTCTGGCCTTGGCAGGGAGTAGAAACGCTCGAAAATCCTGGGCAGCGCAAAGTCGGGAATGCCTGGACCCTGATCCCGCACCCGGAAGCAGTAACCCCCCTCCTCCATGGCGCCGCTCAGCACCAGGGTGCTGCCGGCGGGGGCAAAATCGAGGGCGTTGTCCAGCAGGTTGCCAAGGGCCTGCTCCACCAGCAGGGGATCCCACTTCTGCTTCTGACCTTCCCCCAGCTCGGCGTGCAGGGAGATCTGGCGGCGCTGGGCCTGGATCTGGCGGGCGTCGAGCACCCGTCTGCCCAGCCGGGCAGGCTCGACGGATTGTCTGTCCAGCCCCTGCCCTGATTCGAGGCGGGCGAGTTGCAGCATGCGCTCGATCAGCTGCTGCATGCGGGCCGTCTCCAGATTGATGTTGCCGATAAAGCGCTTTGCGATGTCCGGCGGCGGCGCCTCGGCCAGAATCTCCCCCGCCCCGCGAATGGCCGCCAGCGGGCTTTTGAGCTCGTGGGTCAGGCTGTGGACATAGGCCTCGATATAGGCCTTGCCGTCCAGTTGGCGGCGCATGGTTTCCAGGGAGTGGCCTAGCCTGTCCAGTTCGGGGCTGTAGAGGCGCGGCAGGCTGGCGGGCTGACCCTGACTGATTGCATCTGCATAGTGCACCAGCTTGCCGATGGCGCGGTTGAGCCACCACACTAGCAAGGCGCCGATGAGCAGCGAGATGAACAGCAGCAGGGCCGCCCCTCTTAGTAACTGGTGTTCGCTGCGCTCTATCATGGGCTGCAGGGTGCTGTTGGGCTTGGCGACGGTGAGGGAGCCGAGGATGTCATCCCCTTCCCGCAGCGGGGCGGCCACGTGCATCACCGAGCTGGCGGGATCGTCGGGGTCGCTGCGGGTGCTGCGGGCGCCATATTCGCCGCGCAGGGTCAGGTAGACGTCGTTCCAGCGGGAATAGTCCTTGCCCAGATCCACCCCGTCCGAGTCGTAGACCACCCTGCCTTTTGCGTCGGTCACATAGATGCGGTACTCCGCCTGCTGCTTGAGGTGGCCATCGATGAGGGCATTGATGGGACTCTGGTTGAGGCGGGCGAAGGCGCTGGCCAGCCGGCCATTCGCCATCTTTCCTTCCTGCATGTCGTCCAGGGCCAGGGGGGCCAGCATCTGCGCCATGTCCACCAGGGTATCTTCGGTGGCGCTGCGTACCCCGGGCTTGATCTCCTCGACGAAGATCTCCAGCACGAACCAGGCGGCCAGGGCGAAGATCAGCACCAGGCCGCACAGCAGTTGCAATCCGATTCTCATCTCATCCCCCTGCCGATGCCCGGCCACCCTGAGTTCATGCCAGCTCCAGACTGTAGCCCAGCCCGCGGTGTGTCAGGATCAGGTTGGCGTCAGGGTCCCGCTCCCGCAGCTTGGCTCTCAGGGTCTTGATGTGGGTGTCGACGGTGCGATCCAGACTCTCTTCCGCATCCTGCCACACCAGATCCATCAGCTGCTGGCGGGAGTAGACCCGACCCGGCGCCAGCATCAGGGTCTTGAGCAGCAGGTACTCATAGCGGGTGAGCGTCAGGGGCTGGCCCAGGAAGCAGATTCGTGCCCGCTCCTCGTCCAGGGCGAGTGGCTGTATCGGCTGGGAGGGGGCGGGCTGGCTGCGGCGCAGGATGACCCGCACCCGGGCGCACACCTCACGGGGCGAGAAGGGTTTGGCCACATAGTCGTCTGCCCCTATCTCCAGCCCGATCAGCCTGTCTATCTCCTCGCTGCGGGCGGTGAGAAACATCAGGGGAATATCGGTCAGTGCCCGCACCCGCTTGCACAGTTCGAAACCGCTGATATCCGGCAGCCCCACATCCAGGATCAAAAAATCCGGTCGCGTCTGTTCCAGTCGCGCCAGCAACGGCTGACCGAGGGGGAACCACTCCACCTCGAAACCATCGGTCTGCAGGGCATAGATCAGGGTATCGGCAATGCTGGCTTCATCTTCCACCAGCCAGATGAGTCGTTTTTGCATGGCGTCCTCGTCGCAAATCGGCTCCTCATTCTGGCATCGAACCAAATCGGATCCTATTTGCCGTTTGATTTTTCCCGAAAAGGCATTAATATTTCGTCATTCTTTCGAATCGAAACTTATAAATGACCAAACGCAACACACAGCAGCGCCGTCACACCATAGTGAGTCTGGTGCAGGAGCAGGGGGAAGTCAGCGTCGATGCCCTGGCCAAACACTTCGCCACTTCCGAGGTGACCATCCGCAAAGATCTGGCGGTGCTGGAGACCGGTGGCCTGTTGCTGCGTCGCTACGGCGGTGCCGTTCCCCTCCCCAGCGAGATGGTGGTGGACAGCAACCCGGAACAAGTTTCGAATCGAAAGCTGGCCATTGCCCGCGCCGCCGCCGAGCGGATCCGCGATCACAACCGCGTCATCATCGACAGCGGCAGCACCACCAGCGCCATGATCCCCATGCTGGGCAACAAGCGCGGCCTCATCGTCATGACCAACTCCCTCAATGTGGCCGGTGCCCTGCGTGAGCTGGAAAACGAACCCACCCTGCTGATGACTGGCGGGACCTGGGATCCCCACTCCGAATCTTTCCAGGGGCAGGTGGCGGAGCAGGTGCTGCGCTCCTATGACTTCGACCAGCTCTTCATCGGTGCCGATGGCATCGACCCGGAGCGGGGCACCACCACCTTCAACGAGTTGGTGGGCCTCTCCCGGGTCATGGCCGAAGTGTCGCGGGAGGTCATCGTCATGGTGGAGTCGGAGAAGATCGGCCGAAAAATCCCCAATCTCGAGCTGCCCTGGTCCGGCATCCATACCCTGGTGACCGACGAGGGGCTGAGCAATGCGGCCAGAGAACAGATTCAGGCCAGGGGGATCACGCTGATTTGCGCCCCCGTGGCCGTGTGACCTGAACAAACCATTATCCAACCGAATTAACGTCTTACGTTTCAAGGAGAAGTCTATGTGTGGCATCGTCGGGGCCGTCGCCCAACGTGATGTGGCTGAAATCCTGGTAGAGGGCCTGCGCCGTCTGGAATACCGTGGCTACGATTCGGCCGGTGTCGCCGTGTTCAGCGCCAACCAGCCGCTGCAGCGGGTGCGTCGCCTCGGCAAGGTGGCCGAGCTGGCCAAGGCGCTGGAAGAGCAGTCCGTCCACGGTGGTACCGGCATTGCCCACACCCGCTGGGCTACCCATGGCGAGCCGTCCGAGCGCAATGCTCACCCCCATGTCTCCGAGCATATCGTGGTAGTGCACAACGGTATCATCGAGAACCACGAAGAGCTGCGGGAAGAGTTGAAGGCGCTGGGCTATGTGTTCAGCTCCGACACCGACACCGAAGTGATTGCCCACCTGGTGCACCACGAGCTGAAATCCGCCCCCAGCCTGCTGGCGGCCATGCAGGTCGCGGTGAAGCAACTGCGCGGCGCCTACGGCACCGTGGTGATGGACAGCCGTGACGACAGCCGCGTGGTGGTGGCCCGTTCCGGCTCCCCTCTGGTGATCGGCCGCGGCATCGGCGAGAACTTCATCGCCTCCGACCAGATGGCCCTGCTGCCGGTGACCCGCCGCTTCATCTTCCTGGAAGAGGGCGATGTGGCCGAAGTGACCCGCCGCGACGTGCACATCTTCGATACCGACGGCCATGCCGTGGTGCGCGAAGAGCTGGAGTCCGAGCTGTCCCACGATGCCGGTGACAAGGGCGAATACCGACACTACATGCTCAAGGAGATCTACGAGCAGCCCAAGGCCATCACCAACACCCTGGAAGGCCGCTTGGGCAGTGATCACGTGGTGGTCGAGTCCTTCGGCAACGGCGCCCGCGCCATTTTCGACAAGGTCGAGCACGTCCAGATCGTCGCCTGCGGCACCTCCTACAACTCCGGCATGGTGGCCCGATACTGGTTTGAAGAGATCGCCGGCGTCTCCTGCGACGTGGAGATCGCCTCCGAGTTCCGCTACCGCAAGTCGGTGGTACGCCCCAACAGCCTGCTGGTGACTCTTTCCCAGAGCGGAGAAACCGCCGATACCCTGGCAGCCCTGCGTCTGGCCAAGGAATCCGGTTACATGAGCTCGCTGGCCATCTGCAACGTACCGGGCTCCTCCCTGGTGCGCGAATCCGACCTGGCCTTCATGACACGTGCGGGGGCAGAAATCGGGGTGGCGTCCACCAAGGCGTTCACCACCCAGCTGGCTGGTCTGCTGATGCTGGTGGCCTCAGTCGGTCACTGCCGTGGCAACCTGAGCGCCGCCGCCGAGGCCGAACTGGTCAAGGCGCTGCAAGCCCTGCCTGTGCGCATCAAGGAGAGCCTGGCCCTGGCCAAGCAGATCGAGACTCTGGCCGAAGAGTTTGCCGACAAGCACCATAGCCTGTTCCTCGGTCGTGGCAGCCAGTACCCCATCGCCATGGAAGGGGCGCTCAAACTCAAGGAGATCTCCTACATCCACGCCGAGGCCTATGCCGCCGGTGAGTTGAAGCATGGCCCGCTGGCGCTGATCGATGCCGAGATGCCCATCATCGTCGTGGCGCCGAACAACGATCTGCTGGAGAAGCTCAAGTCCAACGTGGAAGAGGTGCGCGCCCGTGGCGGGATCCTCTATGTGTTCGCCGATGCGGACGCCGGTTTCAAGAGCGACGAGACCATGCGGGTGATGAGCCTGAACCACGTGGAAGAGATGATCGCGCCGATCGTCTATACCGTGCCGCTGCAGTTGCTCTCCTACCACGTCGCCCTCATCAAGGGCACCGACGTGGATCAGCCACGCAACCTGGCCAAATCCGTGACTGTGGAATAAGCCGTCGCCGGAAATGAAAAAAGAGCCGCATTGCGGCTCTTTTGGTTTTGGCAAAACAGGCTACGACAGCCGCAGGTTGGTGATGGTCACGTCGTCCAGGGAAGGCACAATGATGCCGCTGGAGATGCTCTTGGCAATCGCCTGGTTGCGGTTGCGCGAGTCCGTCTTGTTGGTGACCTGATTGAGGTGGAAGTTCACGGTTCGCTCGCTGATGCCGAGGATGGTGGCGATCTCCCAGGAGGTCTTGCCCTCGCTGGCCCAGAACAGGCACTCCTTCTCCCGATCCGACAGCTCGGCCAGGTATTTCATGAGGTCTGGCCTGGCCTTGATGAGGGTCAGGGCCGAGTTGAAGATGTAGCTGGCACAGAATGACAGCAGGGGAACGTTTTCAAACATCAGATCGGAATTGGACTTCTCCTTGCTGATGAAAGAGAGGATGCCGTGTTCCCCCTGCGGCGTGTGCAGCGGGAAGGAGACGCCGTTCCTCACCCCGAAGTCGGCGGCGAGGTTCATTACTTCCCTGCTGGCGCTGGGCAACCAGGGGGCATCACAATCGAGCTTGTTCCAGAAGATGGGCTGGGTCTGCTTCAGTCCCAGGAAGACGACCGGATCCTGGGTCAGGTAGTGTCGTTCCGAATAGGCATCAAACCAGCTGGTGGGGCAGTTGTTGAACAAGGCCACATGGGATTTCTGCATACTGATGGGGAAAATAATCAGCAAACGGAAGTAATCAAACCCCATCTGATGACTGAAGCGCTCCAGTTGTTGCTGGATCTCGCTGGTCTTCTTCGCCTTGGTGAACCGATCTATGTGTTCCCAGATCGCATCGTTAAACATGTAAGTCTCCTTTTTCGATCACTTATCTTGCTGATCGAAAAGACATTTTTTAGTTATTTAAAATGGTGTTGCGACTACCAACGCCAGTTATTCCCGTACTTGTCTAAAAAGTATCCTGTTTTTTCGGCCAGAGGCCAAGAAAATCATCTGATTGCCAGTGACCCTACTCTTTGAGACAATGAGAATAGTTATCATTGTTAAGATTTATATCATGAACAAGTTTTGGGGTCTGGCCTTGTTACCCATGGCCGTTCATTGCGTCGTGTCCGCCGACGAAGTGGTTGCGCCAGCATTGAAGAACAGTATCGCCGACGGGAAAGCCTCCCAGCTGCGTGTGGAGAAAGCCGCCGATGGAGCCGTCGCCGCCAGGATTGAGCTGCAAAATGCCCAACTGCAACTGCGGGATCTGGAAGCCTACAACCGCTACATGCAGTCTCTGGTGGCCGATCAGCAAAACGAGCTGGGCAAGCTGAGCCAGCAGTTGGAAGCGGTACAGGAGACCAGGCAGGGGCTTGTCCCCCTGATGCTGCAGATGCAAGCCGATCTGGAACAGCTGGTACAGGATGACATCCCGCTGCGCAGGGAGGATCGTCTGGCGCGGGTTGCTGCCTTGAAAGCGACGCTGGCCAGAGCCGATGTGAGCGAGGCGGAGAAGTTCCGCCAGCTATTGCAGGCCTATCAGATTGAAGCCGAATACGGCAGCAGGCTGGACCATTATTCCGCCGAGCTGGTGCTGGATGGCGCACCGCGCCGGGTCGATGTGCTGGCTCTGGGCCGGGTCTCCCTGCTGGCGATGACCGCCGATCGCTCCCAGGCGTGGCGTTGGTCTGCCGAGCACAAGCAGTGGCAAGCCCTCGACGGCCAGTGGCTCTCCCCCATCGCCGAGGCGTTGGAAATGGCTGCCGACAAGAAAGTTCCCCAGTTGTTGAATGTCCCCCTTTCCGTCAGCCGTGGTCAGGAGGCCCAGTCATGAGCGTCACCATGAAGTGGTTACCCCTTGCCCTCGCCCTCTCTCTGGGCACCACAGCCGCCGTGGCCGAGGAAGCCTGGCAGCAGCAGGAACAGGCCCGTGAACAGAAGGCTCAGCAGGATCTGGCGTCTGTCTCCAGGGAGCTGAGCACTGCCCGTACCAAGCTGGCCGAGGCCCAGCGCCTGAGCAAGGAGCTGGCCAGCCAGTTCGCGGCCAATGAAAAGCAGCTGGTGGAGCTCAATACCCAGTGGGAGCAAGCCTCCGGCGACATGAACGACATCTTTGCTGTCACCCGTCAGGGGGCAAGCGATGCGGTCAAGCTGCTGAGCGAATCCGCCGTCGAGGGCCAGTATCCTGATCGCCTCGCCCCGCTGAAAACCATGGCACAGGATAAACAGGTGCCTGATCGCGCCGCCCTTGCCCTGCTGCCAGCCACCTTGCTACAGGAGATCCGCGAATCGGGCCGGGTTGCCCAGTTCAACGGCAAGGTGCTTGATGCCCAGGGCGTTGCCAGCGAGCAGACGTTGACCCGGATCGGCAGCTTCGCCCTGCTGGGCGATGCTGGTTTCTTGCAACCGGAGGCCGAAGGCCTGAGTCCGGTGCTGGGCCTGCCAGGCAGCGTGCTTTCCGCTGTGGCCGCTTATCAGGGTCAGGAGGGAGAAGCGTTGCCGCTGGATCCCTCCCACGGTGTTCTGCTCGATATGCTGGCCCAGGCGCCCACCTTCTGGCAGCAAGTCCAGCAGGGCGGCCAGGTCGGCGCCATCATCGTGCTGCTGGCCGCTATCGGCCTGGGGATCGCTGGAGTACGGCTGTGGAGCCTCTCTCGCGAACTGGGTCGGGTTCGTCGCCAGCTCAAGAGCGGTGAATATCATGCCGACAACGCCCTCGGCCGGGTGCTGACGGTGGCTGACAAGCATCCAGAACTGAGCATGGAGACCCTCGAACTGCGTCTGGATGAGGCGATCCTGCAGGAGACCCCTCGCCTGGAGCGCGGCATCGGCATGGTCAAGGTGATCGCGGCCATCGCCCCAATGCTGGGTCTGCTCGGGACAGTGACCGGTATGATCGGCACCTTCCAGGCCATCACCCAGTTCGGTACCGGCGATCCCAAGATCATGGCGGGCGGCATCTCCATGGCCTTGGTCACCACGGTGCAGGGTCTGGTAGCGGCCATTCCGCTGATCCTGGCCCACAGCCTGTTGCAGTCCCGTTTCACCGAGCTCTCCAACGTGCTGGAACAGCAGGTGGCCGGGATCCTGGCCGAGCGGGCCGAAAGCAATGGTGACAGGGTGGAGCGGGTAGCATGATGCTCGACATCTGGCAGCAGTTGCAGAGCTTCATGGGCCGTGGCGGCCCGGTGCTCTGGGTCATTCTGGCCTTGCTGGTGCTGATGTGGATTCTGATGATCGAGCGGCTGCTCTACCTCAACCTGGGGTTTGCACCGTTGCAGTGTCAGCTGCTGGGCCGCTGGCAGGCGCGTCGCGAGCGTCACAGCTGGCACGCTCGCGCGATTCGCGGGCGCTGGCTGGCAGAAGTGGAGCTGGCGCTCAACCGTCATCTGATCTTCATCCGCACCCTGGTGGTGCTCTGCCCCATGCTGGGGTTGCTGGGTACAGTGACCGGCATGATAGGCGTATTCGATGCGCTGGCTGCGGCCAACCGCTTTAACCCGGAGAGCATGGCGGGAGGGATCTCCCGCGCCACCATCCCCACCATGGCAGGCATGGTGGTGGCCCTCTCCGGCGTGTTGTTACTTAGCCGGCTCGAGAGTCAGGCCAAGCGTGCGCTGGCCAAGACCCGGGACGGCCTGCGAGAAGAGAAGGTAATGCAATGAGACGGCAATCCAAACGCCAGCGTGACGAAGTGCAGATCGACATGACCCCCATGCTGGATATCGTCTTCATCATGCTGATCTTCTTCATCGTGACCACCTCCTTCGTGCGCGAAGCCGGGCTTGAGGTACACAGACCCCAGGCCAGCCAGGCCAAGGCGCAGAAATCGTCCAGCATCATGCTGGCGATCGGCGCTCAGGGGCAGATCTTCCTCGACCGCAAACAGGTGGATGTGGAGCGGGTGCAGGCCACCCTCGCCCGACTGTTGGCGGAGCAGCCCGAGGCAAGCCTGGTGATCCAGGCCGATGAACGGGTACCCCACGGCAAGGTGGTGCGGGTGATGGATGAAGCCAAGGCGGCAGGCATCGCCAACATCGCCGTAGCGGTGGCACCGAAATGAAACACAAGTTGATGAGCCTGGGACTGGGGACCGCCCTCAGTCTGGGCATCCTGTTGTTCATGGCCACCCTGGTGGAGCCGCCCGGAGGGGAGAAGGCGACTACAGAGCAGAAATCCATCGTCATCAACATGCAGAACGAGGTGACCGAGGTACAGGTGCGTGAGCGGCCGGTACCCCAGGAGCCGGAACCCTTGCCGGAGCCGCCTGCCGCGCTGGCTTCGACACCGATGCCCATGCCGGCGGCGGCCCCGCTGCCTTCGGTACAGCCGAGCCTGGATCTGGTCTCGACCCTGAGTGCGGTACAGGTCTCCGCCCCTGGCGTGGCGACCAGTCCCACTCCGGTCGCGAGCGGCAATTTCCATGGTCAGCAGCAGGGCGCTGGAATCGGTGCCAGCGACCTCTTGATGCCACTACAACGGGTTGAGCCCGTTTATCCCTACCGGGCCCAGCAGGCAGGCATCGAGGGGGCCGTGACCTTGCGTTTCAGCGTCGATGCCGACGGCCGGGTACAGGATGTGGAGGTGGTCGAGGCCAAGCCGAAGCGCCAGTTCGAGCGAGCGGCCATTCAGGCGATCAACAAGTGGCGCTATCAGCCTAGGCCGGGCGCCACCGACAAGCTG
>NZ_CP077201.1:1372500-1445000 GCF_019046925.1 Aeromonas sp. FDAARGOS 1402 | reverse complement strand
CAACGTTAATCGGGGCAGGGTGAGTCGACCCCTAAGGTGAGGCCGAAAGGCGTAATCGATGGGAAGCAGGTTAATATTCCTGCACGACTTGTAATTGCGATGGGGGGACGGAGAAGGCTAGGTGGGCCAGGCGACGGTTGTCCTGGTGAAAGTGCGTAGGTGGTGTTTCTAGGCAAATCCGGAGACACAACACTGAGACACGAGACGAACGCACCACGGTGCGGAAGCCATTGATGCCCTGCTTCCAGGAAAAGCCTCTAAGCTTCAGATTACAAGTCATCGTACCCCAAACCGACACAGGTGGTCGGGTAGAGAATACCAAGGCGCTTGAGAGAACTCGGGTGAAGGAACTAGGCAAAATAGTACCGTAACTTCGGGAGAAGGTACGCTCTTGTTGGTGAAGTCCCTTGCGGATGGAGCTGACGGGAGTCGCAGTGACCAGATGGCTGGGACTGTTTATCAAAAACACAGCACTCTGCAAACACGAAAGTGGACGTATAGGGTGTGACACCTGCCCGGTGCCGGAAGGTTAATTGATGGGGTTAGCGCAAGCGAAGCTCTTGATCGAAGCCCCGGTAAACGGCGGCCGTAACTATAACGGTCCTAAGGTAGCGAAATTCCTTGTCGGGTAAGTTCCGACCTGCACGAATGGTGTAACCATGGCCATGCTGTCTCCACCCGAGACTCAGTGAAATCGAATTCGCCGTGAAGATGCGGTGTACCCGCGGCTAGACGGAAAGACCCCGTGAACCTTTACTACAGCTTGGCACTGAACATTGAACCTACATGTGTAGGATAGGTGGGAGGCTTTGAAGGCGTGACGCCAGTTGCGCTGGAGCCGTCCTTGAAATACCACCCTTGTATGTTTGATGTTCTAACGCAGGGCCCTGAATCGGGCTCGCGGACAGTGCCTGGTGGGTAGTTTGACTGGGGCGGTCTCCTCCCAAAGAGTAACGGAGGAGCACGAAGGTTGGCTAATCCTGGTCGGACATCAGGAGGTTAGTGCAATGGCATAAGCCAGCTTAACTGCGAGACGGACAGGTCGAGCAGGTACGAAAGTAGGTCATAGTGATCCGGTGGTTCTGAATGGAAGGGCCATCGCTCAACGGATAAAAGGTACTCCGGGGATAACAGGCTGATACCGCCCAAGAGTTCATATCGACGGCGGTGTTTGGCACCTCGATGTCGGCTCATCACATCCTGGGGCTGAAGTCGGTCCCAAGGGTATGGCTGTTCGCCATTTAAAGTGGTACGCGAGCTGGGTTCAGAACGTCGTGAGACAGTTCGGTCCCTATCTGCCGTGGGCGTTGGATGATTGAAGGGAGTTGCTCCTAGTACGAGAGGACCGGAGTGAACGAACCTCTGGTGTTCGGGTTGTCACGCCAGTGGCACTGCCCGGTAGCTAAGTTCGGAATCGATAACCGCTGAAAGCATCTAAGCGGGAAGCGAGCCCTGAGATGAGTCATCCCTGACCCCTTGAGGGTCCTAAAGGGCCGTTGGAGACCACAACGTTGATAGGTGGGGTGTGTAAGCGTAGCGATACGTTGAGCTAACCCATACTAATTACCCGTGAGGCTTAACCATACAACACCCAAGAAGTGTTCTAAGGCTTGTAGCAAATAGAACGAACTACTCAAATTCAGTGATAATGACAAGCAGCTAGCAAAGTCGTTATTCACGTCAGCTTTCCGAGATTGAAGAATTTGCCTGGCGGCAATAGCGCAGTGGAACCACCTGACCCCATGCCGAACTCAGAAGTGAAACGCTGTAGCGCCGATGGTAGTGTGGCATTCGCCATGCGAGAGTAGGACACTGCCAGGCACCCAATTTTAGATTACGCATTGAGCGTGGTCTTTACCGGTTAGTGTGCTGATATGGCTCAGTCGGTAGAGCGCATCCTTGGTAAGGATGAGGTCCCCAGTTCGATTCTGGGTATCAGCACCATTAAATGAGAAAGCCTCCCAATCGGGAGGCTTTTTTGTATCTGCCTTTCGGCCATCCATCGCAAATTGCAGTCCTGCAATGTCGCACCTTCTTGTTGCTGACATATCTTCCCTTTCTATCCCGTATGCTTTCCGGGCGGCGCTTCTCTATTAAAGGGATCCGGGCTAAGTTGTGGATTGGCAAAGACAACTACGCTTTCGAAGGGGAAGAACATGCTGATTAGGAATGTGCGTCTGGCGGGCAGGGAAGGGATGTGGCAAATCCTCTGTCAGGGAGGCGTGATCCGGGCCATCGAGCCCATGAGCACCCCTCTGCTCGCAGCCCATGAGCTTGATGGTGAGGAGGGTCTCGCCATCGCCCCCTTTATCGAGCCTCACATCCATCTTGATACCACCCAGACGGCCGGTGAACCGAGCTGGAACCTCTCCGGCACCCTGTTCGAGGGGATCGAGCGTTGGGCCGAGCGCAAGGCGCTGCTGACCCATGAGGATGTGAAACAACGCGCCATCCAGACACTGAAATGGCAGATTGCCAACGGCATCCAGTTCGTGCGGACTCACGTGGATGTTTCCGACCCCAATCTGGTCGCCTTGAAGGCGATGCTGGAGGTGCGGGAGGAGATGAAGGAGTGGGTGGAGCTGCAGATAGTGGCCTTCCCACAGGAGGGGATCCTCTCCTACCCCAACGGCAAGGCATTGCTGGAAGAGGCTCTCAAGCTGGGGGCCGACGTGATCGGTGCCATCCCCCATTTCGAGTTTACCCGGGAGTACGGGGTCGAAAGTCTGCACTACGTCTTCGATCTTGCGGAGAAATATCAGGTTCTGGTGGATGTGCATTGCGACGAAATCGATGACGAACAGTCCCGTTTTATCGAGACACTGGCAACCCTGGCCTACGAGCGCGATATTGGCCATAGGGTAACCGCCAGCCACACCACCGCCATGCACTCCTACAACGGAGCCTATGCGTCGCGGCTATTCAGGCTGCTCAGGATGGCGGACATCAACTTCGTCGCCAATCCGCTGGTGAACATTCACCTGCAGGGGCGCTTCGATACCTATCCCAAGCGTCGTGGCATCACCCGGGTGAAGGAGATGCTGGAGGCCAACATCAACGTCTGCTTCGGCCACGACGACGTGTTCGATCCCTGGTATCCCATGGGCACGGCCAACATGTTGCAGGTGCTGCATATGGGGCTGCATGTCTGCCAGATCATGGGCTACGAACAGATCAACGACAGTCTCAAGCTGATCAGCTGTCACAGTGCCCGCACCCTGAACGTGCAGGATCGCTACGGCATCGAGGTGGGCAAGCCCGCCAATCTGCTGATCCTTCCTGCAGAGAATGGTTTCGATGCGGTGCGCCGCCAAGTGCCGGTACGTTATTCCATCCGTCATGGCAGAGTCATCGCCGATACTCGCCCGGCCGAGACGACCCTCCATCTTGTGAATCCAGAACGGGTAGACTTTCGCCGCTAGGGTCTTGCCGGGTCGATTAATTGCCCGGCTGTCCCCTGCTGTCGAGATTTTGCATAATGCCAACCTGACAATCTTGGAGACCGCTTGATGCAAACCTGGTTATTTGTCGCTGTCGGGGGCGCCTTAGGTGCCTGCCTGCGCTTTGGCATCGCCGAGCTGATGGCATGGCTGCTGGGACGCCACTTTCCCTATGGCACCCTGGTGGTCAACGTGGTGGGTTCCTTCATCATGGGGATTGCCTATGCCCTGATCAGCCATGGTCACGTGGTGGAACACCCGATGAAGCCATTGCTGATGGTGGGTGTCCTCGGTGCCCTGACCACCTTCTCCTCCTTTGCCCTCGATACGGTCGTGCTGGCCCAGCAAGGGGCCTATCTGAAGGCACTGCTCAATATTGGTCTCAATCTGTTCCTCTGTCTGGCCATGGTCGTGCTGGGGATGCAGTTGGTCACAAGCCGGGTTTGAGGTGTCCGCACGCCATCGGCTCTGGTAAACTGGCGGCCATTCTTTGCTCTATGGGTATTTGAGGGATGTCGGAACAGACTACTACTACGCATTTTGGCTATAAAACCGTGGCAGCGACCGAGAAGGAAACCCTGGTCGCCGGTGTCTTTCATTCGGTAGCGGCCAAGTATGATCTGATGAACGATCTGATGTCGTTCGGCATCCATCGCCTCTGGAAGCGCTTTACCATCGACTGCTCCGGTGTCCGCAAAGGACAGAAGGTGCTGGATCTGGCTGGCGGCACAGGGGATTTGACCGCCAAGTTCTCCCGCATCGTGGGTGAGACCGGCCAGGTGGTCCTGGCGGACATCAACGACTCCATGCTGAAAGTGGGCCGCGACAAACTGCGCAACCTGGGGGTAGCCAACAACGTCTCCTACGTACAGGCCAATGCCGAGGCGCTCCCGTTCCCTGACAACCATTTCGACGTCATCACCATCGGCTTCGGCCTGCGCAACGTGACCGACAAGGACAAGGCGCTTGCCTCCATGTTCCGGGTGCTCAAGCCGGGTGGCCGCCTGCTGGTGCTGGAGTTCTCCAAGCCGGTGAGCGAAGTGATCGCCAAGCTTTATGATCTCTACTCCTTCAAATTGCTGCCGAAAATGGGCGAAATCGTCGCAAACGACAGCGAAAGCTACAAATACCTGGCGGAATCCATCCGCATGCACCCGGATCAGCAGACCCTGGCGGGCATGATGGAGCAGGTCGGGTTCGAGCAGGTGGAGTTCTACAACCTGACCCAGGGCGTGGTCGCCCTGCACCGCGGTTACAAGTTTTAAGGTCGCCTATGCCGATGGATGCCATGGTCACAGCGGTGATCGAAACCAGCCTCAACCAGTTGCTGGCCCTGGACAAACAGAGCCCGGAGCGGTTGCGCAAGCTGACGGGCAAGGTACTCAAACTGGAGCTGCGCGAACTCAAGCCGCTCTGGTTTGTCTTCTCAGAGCGCCGTCTGGATGTGCTGGCCAGGTTTGAAGGGGAGGCGGATGCGGTGCTGAGCCTCTCCCTGACTGCCCTCGGCCTGCTCAAGGAGCCTTCCGCCCTGACCCGCTATATCCGCGAGGAGAAGCTGGACCTGAGCGGTGACCCCCAGCTGGTGCAGGCATTCAGCGCCCTGCTTGGCGAGCTCGATATCGACTGGGAAGAGGAGCTGTCCCGCTACACCGGCGATGTGGTGGCCCACACCCTGTGCAGTGGTGCCCGTCAGGCTCGCCGTTTTGTGGGGCGAGAGTTGTGCCGTTCCCAGCGTCAAGTGGCTGAGTATCTGACCGAGGAGGCGAGGCTTGCCCCGGGTCCGCTGGAAGTGGCGAGCTTCAATGACGATGTCGAAGAGCTGGCCCAACAGATGAAAGCGATCGAGTTGCGGCTTGCCCGCCTCGAACAGCAGGTGAGCTGATGACCCCGAAGGAGTTCAAACGCCTCTATCGCATCGTCAGCATCCTGCTGGAACAGGGCATCGACGAGCTGGTGCCCGCCCGTTATCAGCCCTGGCCTGGCCGTCTGGCCCGTCGCAGTCTGTTCTGGCTCAAGAACAAGCAACAAGGCATGAGCCGTGGCGCCCGTATTCGCCTCGCCTTCGAGGCCCTGGGCCCCATCTTCATCAAGTTCGGCCAGATGCTCTCGACCCGCCGAGACCTGCTGCCCCCCGACATTGCCGAAGAGCTGGCCCTGCTGCAGGACAGGGTGCCTCCCTTCTGTGGTCAGGCCGCCCGTCGCCAGATAGAAGAGAGCCTGGGTTGCCCCGTCGAGACCCTGTTCGATGAGTTCGACGAGACGCCGCTGGCATCCGCCTCCATCGCCCAGGTGCACACCGCCCGGTTGAAGGAGAACGGCCGCGAGATCGTCATCAAGGTGATCCGTCCCGATATCGAGCCGGTCATCGAGGCCGACCTGCGCCTGATGCAGGCCCTGGCTCGTCTGGTGGCCCGTTTCGTGCCCCAGAGTGGCCGACTGCGCCCCGTCGAGGTGGTGGAGGAGTATCGCAAGACCATACTCGACGAGCTCAACCTGATGCGCGAAGCGGCCAACGCCATCCAGCTGCGCCGCAACTTCACCGGCTCCGAGGCGCTCTACGTGCCCGAGGTGTTCACCGAGCACTGCCGTGAGCAGGTGCTGGTGATGGAGCGCATCTACGGCATTCCGGTTTCCGACATTGCCGCCCTTGAGGCCAACGGCACCAACATGAAGCTGCTGGCCGAGCGCGGAGTGGAGGTGTTCTTCACCCAGGTGTTCCGCGACAGCTTCTTCCACGCCGACATGCACCCGGGCAACATCTTCGTCTCTTTCGAACACCCCGAGAATCCGCTCTGGATCGGCATCGACTGCGGCATCGTTGGCACCCTCAACCGGGAAGACAAGCGCTACCTGGCGGAGAACTTCCTCGCCTTCTTCAACCGCGACTACCGCCGTGTGGCCGAGCTGCACGTGGAGTCTGGCTGGGTACCGCCCGATACCAAGGTGGACGAGTTCGAGTTCGCCATCCGCACCGTGCTGGAGCCCATCTTCGAGAAACCGCTCTCCGAGATCTCCTTCGGCCACGTGCTGCTCAATCTGTTCAACACCGCCCGTCGCTTCAACATGCAGGTGCAGCCGCAGCTGGTGCTGCTGCAAAAGACCCTGCTCTATGTGGAAGGGCTGGGTCGCCAGCTCTATCCCCAGCTGGATTTGTGGCAGACCGCCAAGCCCTATCTGGAAAACTGGATGCACGAGCAGGTCGGCCCCAAGGCGGTGTGGAATGCCATCAAGGAGAAGGCGCCGTTCTGGGCGGAGAAACTGCCGGAGCTGCCGGAGCTGGTCTATGAGACCCTGCGTCAGGCCCGCCATCAGCAGCACCACTTCGACCAGATGTTTGCCGATTTCCGTCGCCACAGTCGCCGTCAGGGGCAGGCCCGCTACCTCTTAGGGGTTGGAGCCAGCCTGCTGCTCGCGGGTGTATTCTTGCTGACCCAGAAACAACACATTGAGTGGGGACAAATCAGCCTCGCCGGCGCCGGGTTATGCTGGCTGCTGGGTTGGTTGCGAACCCGTTCCCATTAAATAACCTGCGCCATCGGGCGCCTATCCGGAGAGAAAGTCATGGGTGGTATCAGTATTTGGCAGTTGTTGATCATCGCAGTCATCGTCGTGCTGTTGTTCGGCACCAAGAAATTGCGCGGTATCGGCGGCGATCTGGGCGCGGCGGTCAAGGGGTTCAAGAAGGCGCTCTCCGATGAGCCGGCCGACACCAAACCCGAGCAGAAAGATGCCGAGTTCCCGACCAAGCAGTTGAACGAGACGGCCAGCAACGCCGAAGCCGCCAAGCAGAAAGACAAAGATCAGGCCTAAGCCATGTTCGACATCGGTTTTTGGGAACTGGTCGTCATCGGCGTCGTCGCCCTGGTGGTGCTGGGTCCCGAGCGGTTGCCGGTCGCGATCCGCACCGCCAGCCACTGGATAAGGCTGATCCGCAGCACCGCCAACTCGGTCAAGGCCGAGCTGGAACAGGAGCTCAAGTTGCAGGATCTGCACAACGACCTGAAGAAGGCCGAACGGCTGCAGATGAACAACCTGAGCCCCGAGCTACAGGAGTCCATCGAGCAGTTGAAAGCGGCCGCCCAGTCGGTGAATCGTCCCTATCAGGGGGAGAACGAGATCCGCCCGCCTCGGGAGCCCGCCCGGGCTGAGCCAGCCACTCCGGTGGCGGCCTCGGTGCCCGCGACCCCAGAGGTGCCAGCGGTCAACAGTCAGCGAGAGAGCGAGCCTGTGCCCGCCAGCGAGTCCGCAGCCAAAGGGGAGGTGAAGCCATGAGTCAGGCAGAACAACCCCTCATCAGCCATCTGGTGGAGCTGAGAACCCGTCTGCTGCGCGCCATCTCCGCCATCCTGCTGGTGTTCATCGCGCTCATCTATTTCTCCAACGACATCTACGATTTCGTGGCCCGGCCGCTGCTCAGCCAGCTGCCTGAAGGGACCAGCATGATAGCGACGGATGTGGCGACGCCCTTCATCACGCCCATCAAGCTGACCCTGGTGGTCTCCTTCTTCGTGGCGATCCCCTATCTGCTCTACCAGGCCTGGGCCTTCATCGCCCCTGGTCTGTACCAGCACGAACGGCGGCTGATCCTGCCCCTGGTGGCCTCCAGCGCCGTGCTGTTCTACGCGGGGATGGCGTTCGCCTACTACGTGGTGTTCCCCCTGGTGTTCGGCTTCTTCACCAGTACCGCCCCCGCCGGGGTGACGGTGGCGACCGACATCGCCAGCTACCTGGACTTCGTGCTGACCCTGTTCTTCGCGTTCGGGGTGGCGTTCGAGATCCCGGTGGCCACCATACTGCTCTGCTGGACCGGGGTGACCACCCCTAGGAGCCTGAAGGAGAAGCGCCCCTACGTCATCGTCGGGGTCTTCGTGGTCGGCATGTTGCTGACGCCGCCCGATGTTTTCTCCCAGACCCTGCTCGCGATCCCCATGTGGGGCCTGTGGGAGATAGGTCTGTTCTTCGCCCGCTTCTACGTGAAGAAAGAGGACGAGGAGCAGCAACAAACGGAAGAGGGGAGCTGAGGCTCCCTTCCTCTTTTCATGCATCCGTTCGAGGCGTATGGTAAGGCCCCATTGAGTAGATGGTTTTCAAATGCCTGATATGCACCTCGTTTGTCCGGAACCCCTGACTCCATGATCGACATCGGTTTGAACCTGACCAGCAGCCAGTTCGCAGGCGAACAGGCCGACCTGGTGGAACGCGCGCGCGCCGCCGGGGTGGAAGCCCTGATCCTGACCGGCACCGATCTGGCCGGCAGCCGCGAAAGTGCCGCATTGGCCGCCCGCTGGCCCGGTTACTGCTTCTCCACCGCCGGGGTACATCCCCATGATGCCAAAAGCGTCAATGAGGCGACCCTGCCCGCCCTGCGCGAACTGGCGGCCCTGCCCCAGGTGGTGGCCATCGGCGAGTGCGGTCTCGACTACAACCGGGACTTCTCCCCCCGCCCGGTGCAGGATGCGGTGTTTGACGCCCAGCTGGCGCTCGCCGCCGAGCTCGGGATGCCGGTGTTTCTGCACTGCCGCGATGCCCATGACAAATTCGTCGAGATCCTGCGCCCCTGGTTGCCCCGCCTGCCGGGGGCCGTGCTGCACTGCTTCACCGGCTCCGACGCCGAGCTGGACGAGTGCCTGGCGCTGGGGCTGCATATCGGGGTGACCGGCTGGCTCTGTGACGAGCGCCGTGGCCAGCTGCTGCGCGAGCAGGTGGCCCGCATTCCGGCGGGTCGCCTGATGATAGAGACGGACGCCCCCTACCTGGTGCCGCGGGATCTGAAACCCAGGCCCAAACGCAACGAACCCGCTTTTTTGCCGCACATCGCCCAGGTGGTGGCGGCCTGCCGTGGTGAAGCGCCCGAGGCCTTGCTGGCCCATACCCGGGCCACCTCCGCCGCATTCTTCCAACTTCCGCTTTTGGAGTGATTCATGGCCACAACTCTTCCGGGGGCCTTCCCGGGCCGTCGCCTGCGCCGGGTGCGCAAACATGACTTCAGCCGCCGCCTGGTGCGCGAGAACGTACTGACCGTCGACGATCTCATCTATCCCGTGTTCGTGCTGGAGGGGGAGGGTCAGCGAGAGGCCGTTGCCTCCATGCCGGGGGTGGACAGGCTCTCCATCGATCTGCTGCTCGAAGAGGCCGCCGAACTGGTGGCCCTGGGTGTGCCGGCGGTGGCCCTGTTCCCGGTGACGCCGCTGGAGAGAAAGAGTCTGATGGCGGAAGAGGCTTACAACCCGGATGCCCTGGCCCAGCGGGCGACCCGTGCCCTCAAGGCTCGCTTCCCGGAGCTCGGGGTCATCACCGATGTGGCGCTCGACCCCTTCACCACCCATGGCCAGGACGGCATCATCGATGACGAAGGCTATGTGCAGAACGACATCACCACCGAGATCCTGGTGAAGCAGGCGCTCTCCCATGCCGCCGCCGGGGCCGACATGGTGGCACCGTCCGACATGATGGACGGCCGCATCGGTGCCATCCGCGCGGCGCTGGAGGAGAATGGCTTCGTCAACGTGCAGATCATGGCCTACTCCGCCAAGTACGCCTCCCACTACTACGGCCCGTTCCGCGATGCGGTGGGCTCCGCCGCCAACCTCGGCAAGAGCAACAAGGCCACCTACCAGATGGACCCGGCCAACGGCAACGAAGCCCTGCACGAGGTGGCCCTCGACATCGCCGAAGGGGCGGACAGCGTGATGGTCAAGCCGGGCATGCCCTACCTGGATATCATCCGCCGGGTGAAGGATCAGTTCGGCGTGCCGACCTTCGCCTATCAGGTGAGCGGCGAGTACGCCATGCACATGGCGGCGATCCAGAATGGCTGGCTCAAGGAGAAAGAGTGCGTGATGGAATCCCTGCTCTGCTTCAAGCGGGCCGGGGCCGATGGCATCCTCACCTACTTCGCCAAGCGGGTCGCCCAGTGGTTGAAAGAGGACGCCCGACGCTGAGGCGGGGAGTGTCCATGCCCTCACAATGCCGGCCCTCGGGCCGGCATTGTCGTCTCTGGCAGATGAGGTGCTGGTTTTATGAACAAAATGCCTGAAAAAGTGGGCAACAAGCCCGTCTCTTGGCGGCAAAGGCTTGATAAATGGGGTTTCTGCCTACATCTTAGATGGTCCAAGCAGGCTTCTGGACGGCAGGGGCTGCAGAGCATTTAGAGGTACCGCAGATGACTAACCCTTTGCTGACAATGGACTCGCTGCCTCCCTTCAGCCAGATCCAGCCCGATCAGGTGCAACCTGCCGTGACGCAGGCCATCGCCGATTGCAAACAGAAGATTGAGGACGTGCTGGCCCAGAAGGAGCCTCACACCTGGGACAGCCTGATCGCCCCGCTGGAAGAGGTCAACGACCGCCTCTCCCGGATCTGGTCCCCCATCAGCCACCTCAACGCCGTGCAGAACAGCGAGGCGCTGAGGGCGGCTCACGATGCCTGCCTGCCGCTGCTGTCCGAATTCCAGACCTATGTCGGTCAGCATGAAGGGCTCTATCAAGCCTATCTGGCCCTCTCCGAGAGCGATGATTTCCCCCGGCTGGATGATGCCCAGTGCAAGGAGATCCTGAACACCCTGCGCGATTTTCGCCTCTCCGGCATCGGTCTGCCTGCCGAGGCGCAGCAGCGCTACGGCGAGATCCAGGCCCGCCTCTCGGAGCTCGCCTCCCGTTTCAGCAACAACGTGCTGGACGCGACCCAGGGCTGGCACAAGCTGGTGACCGACGAGGCCGAGCTGGCTGGTCTGCCCGCGAGCGCCCAGGCTGCCGCGCGCCAGATGGCCGAACTCAAGGGCAAGGAGGGGTGGCTGTTCACCCTGGACATCCCCTCCTATCTGCCGGTGATGATGTATGCCGACAGCCGCGCCCTGCGTGCCGAGCTGTATGAGGCCTTCACCACCCGCGCCTCCGACCAGGGCCCCAACGCCGGCAAGTGGGACAACTCCGCCATCATGACCGAGTTGCTCACCCTGCGCCGGGAGCTGGCCCGACTGCTGGGCTTTGCCAACTATGCCGAGCTCTCCCTCGCGACCAAGATGGCGGACAAGCCGGAGCAGGTGGTGGACTTCCTCACCGACCTGGCTGCCAAGTCCCTGCCCCAAGGCAAGGCGGAGCTCGAAGAGATCCGCGCCTTTGCCGCCGAGCAGCACGGTCAGGACGAACTGGCGGCCTGGGATCTTGCCTATTACGCAGAAAAGCTCAAACAGCACAAGTTTTCGGTCTCTGATGAGCAGTTGCGTCCTTATTTCCCCGCTGGTCGGGTCGTGAAGGGGCTGTTCGAGGTGGTCAAGCGGGTGTTCGGCATGAAGGTGCGCGAGCGTCTCGGCATCGACACCTGGCACCCGGATGTGCGCTTCTACGACATCTTTGACGACGATGACGAGCTGCGCGGCAGCTTCTACCTGGATCTCTACGCCCGCGAGCACAAGCAGGGCGGCGCCTGGATGGATGTCTGCCTGGGTCGCCGCTACCGTCAGGACGGCTCCCTGCAAAAGCCGGTGGCCTACCTGACCTGCAACTTCAACGGCCCGGTAGACGGCAAGCCTGCCCTGTTTACCCACAACGAAGTGGTCACCCTGTTCCACGAGTTCGGCCACGGCATTCACCACATGCTGACCCGCATCGATGTGGCCGGCGTGGCCGGCATCAACGGCGTGGCCTGGGATGCGGTGGAGCTGCCGAGCCAGTTCCTCGAGAACTGGTGCTGGGAATCCGAGGCGCTGGCCTTCATCTCCGGCCATTACGAGACCGGGGAGCCGCTGCCCGCCGATCTGCTGGAGAAGATGCTGACCGCCCGCAACTTCCAGGCGGCGATGCAGATGCTGCGCCAGCTGGAGTTCGCCCTGTTCGACTTCCGTCTGCACCAGACCTTTGACCCGACCAGAGCGGATCAGATCCCTGCGCTGCTGGATGAGGTGCGCAGCCAGGTCGCCGTGATGACGCCTCCGGCGTTCAACCGCTTCCAGCACAGCTTCTCCCACATCTTCGCGGGCGGCTACGCGGCGGGCTACTACAGCTACAAGTGGGCCGAGGTACTCTCTGCCGACGCCTTCTCCCGCTTCGAGGAGGAGGGGATCTTCAACCCGGCCACGGGCCACTCCTTCCTGAAGAACATTCTGGAAAAGGGCGGTTCCAGGGAGCCGATGGAGCTGTTCCGTGCCTTCCGTGGCCGGGAGCCCCAGGTGGATGCGCTGCTGCGTCACAGCGGTATCGCCGCGTGAGGTCCCGCCGCCACAGTGAGCCTCGATTGGATGAGCTGCCGCGCCACTGCGGGAGCTTCAAGCAGGTACACATTTGCGGCATAGTGGGATCGAAACGTGATTTTTGATAGAAAAAGGGACCTTTTGGTCCCTTTTTCCAAGCCTTTTTAATATCTTGCGGAGTGCATGTTTGCACTGTCCCCGCCTCTTCAGTAGAGTCGGGTTCTACCTTCCAGGGAGAGAAAGAACCTTGCCATGAGGCGAGCACTCGAGTCTGTCTATCAAATCATCTCCAGCCTGTCTCATTCGAGTGGTCAGGGATATTTTGATGCCTTTGTGAGTGAAATCGCCAACGCGGTGGGGGCTGACTTCGTCCTGGTGTCCGGCAAGGATCAAGCGGGTCTGTTCTTTACCGTGCATGCCGCCTATCCCGTCTCCCTCGACATCAACTCCTACAGCTTCCCCCTCGCCGACACTCCGGGCGAGATCGCCATGCAACAGGGTGAAGCCTGGTTCAGTGATCGCACCCGCCAGCTGTTCCCCCACGCTGCCGTGCTGGAGCGCTGCGAGGTGAGAGCCTATGCCGGCGTCGCGCTCAAGAACGCCGAGGGAGAGACCATCGGCCTGTGCAGCGTCATGTTCAAGCGGGCCATGCCGAGAATGGAGAAGATAGTGGGCCTGCTGCGTCTGCTGGCCCCGCTCGCCGGTCGTGAGCTGGCGCTGATGTATCAGCAGCGCCAGAGCCAGGAGCAGCCGGCGCAACCGGAACATCACCACTTCCTGGACACCATGATGTCCCATGCGCCCGTGGGCATCGGCAAGGTGGATCTGGGCGGCAAGATCCTCTGGGCGAACCCAGCCATCGAGAAGATGCTCGGCTACAGCCAGGAGGAGCTGCAACAGCTCACCGTCGCCGAAATCAACCATCCGGACGACTGGCAGACCAGCATTGCGCTCTACGACGCCCTCAAGCGGGGAGAGCGTCCCGCGTTTACCCAGGAGAAGCGTTATCTCCATCGGGATGGGACCGTCCTGTGGGGACGGGTGACGGTGACCCTGATCCGCAACGAGCAGATGCACCCCGACTATCTCATGGTGGTGCTGGAGAACATCGATCCCATCAGGCGCCATGCGGAGCAGCTCAAGCTCTCCCACCGGGTCTATGACAACCTCTCCGAAGCCATTCTGGTGTGCGATGCCGACAGTCGCATCATCTCGGTCAATCCGGCCTTCGAGAAGATCACCGGTTACAGCGAGGAGGAGGCGTGTGGCCAGCGGCCCAGCATGCTCAAGTCCGGACTGCACGATCAGACCTTCTATGCGGACATGTACCACGCCCTGGAGCGGGTGGGGATCTGGCGTGGGGAGGTGTGGAACAAGCGCAAGAACGGCAAGCTTTATCCCCAGCAGCTGATGATCAGCGCCGTGCGGGAAGGGGGCAAGATCAGTCAGTACATCGCCATCTTCAGCGATCTTTCCCAGACCAAGCTGGCGGAGCAGAAGATCGCCGCCCAGGCCAACTACGACAACCTCACCGGCCTGCCCAACCGCTGGCTGTTCGGTCGCTGTCTGGCCCGCTTCTGCGAGCGGGGGGAGCGCTTCGCCCTCATGGTGCTCGACCTCAACAACTTCAAGGCGGTCAACAACAGCATGGATCACCATGTGGGCGACGCCCTGCTGCGGGAAGTATCGGATCGGCTGGTGAGCCGGGTGCGCACCGAGGACCTGGTGGCCCGCATCGGCGGTGACGAGTTTGCCTTCCTGGTGCCCGGTATCGTCAACCGCCGTCAGGCCGAGGTATTTGCCAAGCAGGTGATCGGCGGCTTTGCCCGTCCCTTCATGCTGGCCAACCAGCACCTCTATGTGACCGCCACCCTGGGGATCACCCTCTGTCCCAATGACGGCGGCGACAGCGACGAGCTCTTGCGCAATGCCGAGCAGGCCCTGTTCGTCGCCAAGCGCCAGGGACGCCCCCTCGGCACCTACAACGCCTCCATGCGGGAAGAGGTGAGCCAGCGCCACCAGATGCAGCACGATCTGGCGGAGGCCATCAAGCTGGGCCAGCTGACCATGGCCTACCAGCCCATCTGGGACAACCGCAGCGGCCGGGTCGCCAAGCTGGAGGCCCTGGTGCGCTGGTATCACCCCCACTGGGGTCAGGTCTCACCGGCGGATTTCATCCCGCTGGCGGAAGAGGCGGGGCTCATCCAGGGGCTGGGTGCCCTGGTGCTGTGGCAGTCTTGCCGGGATCTGGCCAGATTGCAGCAGTCCGGCTTCCCGGATCTGCAGATGTCCATCAACCGCTCCACCCTGGAGTTCCAGACTATAGACCCGGAGGCCAACGAGTGGCTCAGGGTGATCCGCCACTTCGAGCTGGATCCGGCGGACATCATCATCGAGATCACCGAATCTCTGCTGATGGAGACCAGCGATCAGCACAGGGTGCGGATCGATGCTCTGCGCGAGGCGGGCTGCAAGCTGGCCATCGACGACTTCGGCACCGGCTACTCGGCACTGAACTACCTGCGTACCTTCCCGGTGGATTTGGTGAAGATCGATCGCTCCTTCGTGCGCCATATTCCCTTCAACGAGCAGGACCGCCTGCTGCTCGACGGCATCATCAACATCGTGCACAACCTCGGCATGCAGGTGGTGATCGAAGGGGTGGAGACCCGGGAGCAGCTCAACTTCCTCTGCCAGAAGGGGTGCGCCTTCACCCAGGGGTATCTGCTCAGCCGCCCGCTGCCCTTCGACGATCTGACCGAGTACCTGAGTCTCAACCGTCAGGGAATGAACTTGGCGAATCTGACCACGGTGAGCTGACCCCCCGCTTCTGCTATCATGCCGGCTTCTGCGCCGTGATGAGTCCATGTTATGCCCCATATTCAGGTTTTCAGTGAAGTGCCCGCCCGCGATGGCGAGCTCGACGCCCTGCGCCAGCGCCTTGCCGACGTGGCGTTTCCCGCTCCCTTCGCCCTGGTGCTGACCGAATCGCGGTTGGAGCTGCGCAAGCTGGACGAACCCAAGCTGGGGGCCGTCTATGTGGACTTCGTGGAAGGGGCGGTGGCCCATAGGCGCAAGTTCGGTGGCGGGCGCGGCCAGTCCATCGCCAAGGCGGTGGGATTGAAGTCGGGAGCCATGCCGACCGTGGTGGATGCCACCGCCGGGCTCGGGCGCGATGCCTTCGTGCTCGCCTCCCTCGGCTGCAAGGTGACCCTGATCGAGCGCAGCCCCGTGGTGGCGGCCCTGCTCCAGGACGGTCTGACCCGGGCGGGGCAGGATCCCGAGATAGGCCCCTGGGTGCGCGAGCGGATGCAACTGCTGCAAGGCCCGGCGGTGGAGACCCTGCTGGCGCTGACCGAGCGGCCGGAGGTCATCTACCTGGATCCCATGTTCCCCCACAAGCAGAAGTCGGCGCTGGTGAAAAAAGAGATGCGGGTGTTCCAGTCCCTGGTGGGGGCGGATCTCGACGCGGATGCCCTGCTGCCGGCGGCGCTCAGGATGGCTGACAAGCGGGTGGTGGTGAAGCGGCCCGACTATGCGGGCTGGCTCAACGAGCACAAGCCCAGCATGGCCATCGAGACCAAGAGCAACCGCTTCGACGTCTATGTGATGGCGGCGCTGGCAAGTTGAGTGGCGACGGGCAGGGAGTCTGAGCGTCAAACGAAGAGGGCCAACCTGATCAGGTTGGCCCTCTTGCTATTCATTGGCTGCGGGGTGGGGCGAAGTGGATCCGCTTTTCTTCCCCTTGCCAGACGAGTTCCAGGGTCCCCAGGTCCGCCAGGCTGAGGCGCTCAGCGCGCTCCAGCAGCAGATATTCCACTCCGTCGCTGGCTTCTATGGTGCGGATCCTGTCCGCCCAGGTTCGTCCATCCCGGTCGGTGATCGTGACGGGCAGTTGCCAGCTGGCGGCGATCTCCAGCCAGTCGTACAGGTCACAGCTGATGGGTTGGTAATCGGCCATGGGGTGTGTGCCTCAGGCTTCCAGCAGCCGGGTGGACCAGCCCATCTTCTGCTGGCGCTCCACCTCGAGGCGCAGCTCGCTGGCGCGCAGGTAGTGCTCGTCCAGCCACCCCTTGGGCAGGGTCAGGGTCAGGGCATCTTCATCGGCTTGCAGCATGAACCTGGGCACAGTGCCCTGGGTCCGGCGCATGCAGAGGATGAGGGAGATGCGCAGGATGCGGGCCAGCCGGATCGCCTGGCGACCGGTGACGGCGCCCTGTTTCTCCAGCGGCTCCAGCTTGAATTCATCCCGCTGGTTGAACAGCAGGGCCGACAGCAGCTTCTTCTGCGCGGGGGTGAAGCCCGGCATGTCGATGTTGTCGATGATGTAGGCGGCGTGCTGCGGCGCCTTCTTGTACTCGATGCACAGACCGATTTCGTGCAGCAGGGCCGCGTAGCGCAGGATCGGGCGGCCGTAGCGCTTGGAGAGGCGCCAGGCCGGCTGCAACTGGGTGAACGCCTCGATGGCGGTGTCGCGGACCCGCTCGGCGTGCTCCTTGTCGAGCTGGTAGCGGCTGATCAGGCTGTCGGCGGTGCGATCCCGGGCATCACAGTCGTGATTGTTGCCGAGCAGGCCGTAGATCAGGCCTTCACGCAGGGCACCGCCCGCCAGGGTCATGCTCTCGATGTCGAGGGTTTCGAAGATGGCGATCAGGATGGCGAGACCGGAGGGGAACACGGTCAGCCGTTCGGCCGCCAGCCCTTCAAGCTGCAACTGATCGAGTCTGCCGCAGGCGATGGCCTGACCCATCAGCTCTTGCAACTTGGGCAGGGTGACCCGCTCGCTCTTGCCCTGGGCCAGCATGATCTCCTGCAGCGCCTGGACGGTGCCGGAGGCGCCGACGCAGGTGCGCCAGCCGAGGACACGGTAGTCGGCAGCCACTTTCTCCAGTACCGCCTTGGCGGCGGCAATGGCCTGGTTGAAGCGCGTCTCGGAGAGCTCGCCATCACCGAAGTGGTTGTTGAGCCAGGTGACGCAGCCCATGTGCAGGCTGTTGAGCAGCTTGGCTTCGCTCTGCTCGCCGATCACCAGCTCGGTGCTGGCGCCGCCGATGTCGATCACCAACCGGTTGCCTTCCCCTGCCGACGTCCAGGAGACACCTTCATAGATGGTCTTGGCTTCTTCCTCGCCCGAGATGATCTCGATGCTGTGGTTGAGGACCCGTTCCGCTTCGCTGATGAACTCATCGACGTTGGTGGCCAGGCGCAGGGTGGCGGTGCCCACTACCCGGATGTTGTCGGACGGGATGTCCTGCAACTGCTCGGAGAAGAGGCGCAGACAGTCCCAGCCCCGCTCCATGGCGGCACGGTTGAGGCGAAAATCGGCATCGAGGCCGGCGGCGAGGCGTACCTTGCGCTTGACCTTGGTGACGGTGCGCAGGGCACCGGCGACCTCGCGCACCACCAGCATGTGAAAGCTGTTGGAGCCGAGGTCGATGGCGGCATAGAGAGGCGAGTTGTGCAACTTGGCCGATCCCTCAGTTCTTGCGGGGGGGGCGACGACGGTTGTTGCTGTTGCCACCGCCCTGGCGATCCCGCATGTTGCGGTTCACCGGCTGGCGGTTGCGGAACACCCGTTTCGGCGCGGTGACGTCATCCAGCAGCGCCTCGCGGTCATACTTGCTGACCGGGATGGGGTGGTGGATGTACTCCTCGATGGCTGGCAGGTTGAAGGCATAGTCTTCACAGGCCAGGCTGATGGAGTGACCGCTTTTGCCTGCGCGACCGGTACGACCGATGCGGTGGACATAGTCTTCGGCATCATCGGGCAGGTCGTAGTTGAAGACGTGGGTCACGTCGGGGATGTGCAGACCACGGGCGGCCACGTCGGTGGCGACCAGGATATCCAGGGTGCCCTTGGTGAACTCTTCCAGGATCTTCATCCGCTTCTTCTGCGGCACGTCGCCGGTCAGCAGACCGACGCGGTGGCCGTCATTCTCCAGCCAGGCGTGAACGTCTTCACAGACGTGCTTGGTGTTGGCGAAGACGATGGCTTTCTCGGGCCACTCCTCTTCCATCAGGGAGAGCAGCAGCAACATCTTGTCTTCGTTGGAGGGGTAGAAGAGCTCCTCCTTGATCCGCACGCCGGTCATCTGTTCCGGCTCGACCTGCACATGTTCCGGGTGGTTCATGTGTTCATAGGCCAGCTCCTGCACCCGCAGGGAGAGGGTGGCGGAGAACAGCATGCTCAGACGCTCGGTGGCGGGGGGCATGCGGCGGAACAGGAAACGGATGTCCTTGATGAAGCCCAGATCGAACATGCGATCCGCTTCGTCCAGTACCACGACCTGGATGTTGCCGAGATCGATGACCTTGGACTTGAAGTAGTCGATGATGCGACCCGTGGTGCCGATCAGGATGTCGACGCCCTGTTCCAGCACGGCCAGCTGCTTGTCGTAGCCTTCGCCACCATAGGCGAGACCGAGCTTGAGCCCGGTGGAGGCTGACATGCTCTCTGCATCGTTATAGATCTGGACGGCCAGCTCCCGGGTCGGGGCCATGATGATGGCGCGGGGCTGGTTGATGAGGCGCGGCCTGGTCAGCGGATGGGTCAGCAAATAGTTGAATGTCGCCGCCAGGAAAGCCAGGGTTTTGCCGGTCCCCGTCTGAGCCTGACCGGCGAGGTCATGACCTTCAACCAGCAGGGGCAGGGACAGTGCCTGGATGGGCGTACAATAGTGAAATCCCTTTGATTCCAGACCAGCCAGAACTTCGGGTTCGAGGCCCATTTGGGCGAATTTTTCGGTCGTTAGATGTGTTTTGCTCATGGCGGTAGGTTATCAGGTTAGGCTTGCAATAATAAACAGGATCATTTCAAATAGGGCAACTATTGCCTTTGTTGAACCATCAATAAAGCCTTAATTACTGACTGGAGTTGGAGATGAGTGACAAGATTGTTCAGCTGAGCGATGCCAGCTTCGAGGCCGATGTAATCAACGCCGACAGCCCTGTTCTGGTCGATTTCTGGGCCGAATGGTGTGGACCGTGCAAGATGATTGCCCCGATCCTGAACGAAGTTGCTCAGGAATATGAAGGTCGCGTGACCGTGGCGAAATTGAACATCGATCATAACGCCGACACTCCGCCCAAGTACGGCATTCGTGGTATCCCGACCCTGCTGCTGTTCAAGAATGGTGAAGTGGCAGCGACCAAGGTCGGCGCCCTGTCCAAGACCCAACTGAAAGAGTTCCTGGACGGCAACCTGTAATAATCAAGAAGGAGCGCATTGCAATAATGCGCTCCTTGTGTTTTATCACCTAGACGCTCACCCTGATTGGTGCTAGTTTATCGCTCGTTTGCTAACCTTTTTGCCTGACTCTTTGCTTAACTACCAGCCTGGCAAGTCAAATCCGATCAGCATCAATCCAGCAGACTGTCTCCTCATTTCAATCCTTGCTTACAGACTTTCACCACTATGAATCTGACTGAACTTAAGAACACTCCTGTGTCCGAGCTGGTCCAGCTTGGCGAATCCATGGGGTTGGAAAATCTGGCTCGGGCGCACAAGAAAGACATTATCTTTGCAATCCTCAAGGCGCACGCCAAGGGCGGCGAGGATATCTTTGGCGACGGTGTGCTGGAAATCCTGACCGACGGTTTCGGTTTCCTGCGCAGTGCAGACGGCTCTTATCTCGCTGGTCCGGATGACATCTATGTCTCCCCGAGCCAGATCCGCCGCTTCAACCTGCGTACCGGCGATACCATTTCCGGCAAGATCCGGCCGCCGAAAGAGGGCGAGCGCTATTTCGCCCTGCTCAAGGTCAACGACGTCAACTACGACCGTCCGGAAAACTCCCGCAACAAGATCCTGTTTGAAAACCTCACTCCCCTGCACGCCAACGAGCGTCTGCGCATGGAGCGTGGCAACGGTTCCACCGAAGACATCACCGCCCGTGTACTGGATCTGGCATCCCCGATCGGCAAGGGCCAGCGCGGTCTCATCGTTGCACCGCCCAAGGCCGGTAAGACCATGCTGCTGCAGAACATCGCCCAGAGCATCGCCTACAACCACCCGGATTGTGAGCTGATCGTGCTGCTGATTGACGAGCGTCCGGAAGAAGTGACCGAGATGCAGCGGATGGTGAAGGGCGAAGTGATCGCCTCCACCTTCGACGAGCCGGCCTCCCGTCACGTCCAGGTCGCCGAAATGGTGATCGAGAAGGCCAAGCGTCTGGTCGAGCACAAGAAGGACGTGGTGATCCTGCTGGACTCCATCACCCGTCTGGCCCGCGCCTACAACACCGTCATCCCGTCTTCCGGCAAGGTGCTGACCGGTGGTGTGGATGCCAACGCCCTGCACCGTCCGAAGCGTTTCTTCGGTGCGGCGCGCAACGTCGAAGAGGGCGGCAGCCTGACCATCATCGCCACCGCGCTGATCGATACCGGCTCCAAGATGGATGAAGTCATCTACGAAGAGTTCAAGGGTACCGGCAACATGGAACTGCACCTCTCGCGCAAGATTGCCGAGAAGCGCGTCTACCCGGCCATCGACATCACCCGCTCCGGCACCCGCAAGGAAGAGCTGCTGACCGCCCCGGACGAGCTGCAGAAGATGTGGATCCTGCGCAAGATCATTCACCCCATGGGCGAGATCGACAGCATCGAGTTCCTCATCGACAAGCTGGCTGCGACCAAGACCAACGACGAGTTCTTCGACTCCATGAAGCGTCAACAGAAGTAACAGCCTCTTCAATGACAAAACCGCGGCCCAGGTCGCGGTTTTTGTTTATCTATTTCACGGTTGGCTTAGTAGTATGAAGCCTCGATGTCACAAGGAAAGGGACGTCATGAAGCTGGTGTTGTTCATATGGATGGGTTGGTTGTGGCTGGCGGCCCCGGTGCATGCCGACTCCCCGCCGCAATTGCAGGCTCCCCTGGTGGCGGACGAGGGACTGGAGGGGCATCGGGCGTACCTGGACGGCCGCATGGCGCTCGGGCAGTTTGATGCCATGGACTCGTTGCTCGAAACCCTGTCGGTGGGGCAGCGGGAGTTCCTGTTGTTCCAGTTGCTGGGTGAGCTCAAGTCATCGGGCGCACCGAGCCCGGCGCTGCTGGCCTGGGTGCGGGCACAAGCGGCCAAGGCGCCACAATGGCTGGTGGAAGGGAAGGTGGACGGTTTCCTGGTGCAGCTACCCGCCTACGACTTCCCCGCCGAGGCCCGGCTGGTGCTGAGCCACTGGCAGCAGCTGGCCTGGCAGGACAACTATCGCCAGTTGCTGGAGCAGGATCGCTTCGACTTCAAGCTGGTCTACTACAGCCGCAATCCCGAGCTGGCACAGCAGCAGCAGGCCCTGCTGGCGGTGCTCGATCGGCAGCCGGTATCCGTGCTGCGCCGGGAGGCGCAGCGGCTTGCCGCCCTCAATCTCTTCCTGCCGGACAACCAGTTGCTGCTGCACTTCATCGAACAGACCGGGGAGACGGCACTCTACCTCAAGCTGTGGCGACAGCCAGTGGATCACGATAGCCTGACAGCACTGCACACCATTTCCCGCTTTTATTCAGGTCAGGAGGCGAGCGATCTGCTGATCGCCGCCAGCCAGAACAGCCGCCTGATGGTCCCCGCCCTGCACCAGCTCAGCCGCCTCTCCCCCTTGCCGGACGGGGCCCAGCAGTTCCTCCTGGCCGAACTCGGCAAGCACCAGTATGGCGGGCTGGTGGCCGGCCTGTTGTTGCAGATGGACGAGCCCAGGCTCCTGGGTCAATTGGCAAACCGGCTGACGCTTCAGGAGCGGCGACACGCCTCGTCCGTCATGAGGTCCGATACGGGTACACCGGATACGCCGCCAGGGTTATAATGCGGGACCACCTGATCCCGCTGGGGTACTTGCATGAAATACAAGGACTTGCGTGATTTTATCGCGCAGTTGGAACAAAACGGACAGCTCAGGCGCATCAGTCGCGAGATAGACCCCTATCTGGAGATGACCGAGATCAGCGACCGTACCCTGCGTGCGGGGGGCCCGGCCCTGCTGTTTGAGAATCCCAAGGGCTACACCATGCCGGTGTTGACCAACCTGTTCGGCACGCCGGACCGGGTTGCCATGGGCATGGGCCAGCCCAACGTCAGCGCCCTGCGCCAGGTGGGGACCTGGCTCTCCTACCTGAAAGAGCCGGAGCCGCCTCGCGGGCTCAAGGAGCTGATGGAGAAGCTGCCCATCTTCAAGCAGGTGCTCAACATGCCGACCAAGCGGCTCTCTTCGGCCCCCTGTCAGCAGGTGGTGCTGGAAGGGGGCGCGGTGGATCTGGATCAGATCCCCATCCAGCACTGCTGGCCCGGGGATGTGGCGCCCCTGGTCACCTGGGGTCTGACGATCACCCGTGGTCCCTACAAGAAGCGGCAGAACCTCGGCATCTATCGTCAGCAGAAGATCGGCAAGAACAAGCTGATCATGCGCTGGCTGGATCACCGGGGCGGCGCCATCGATTTTCGCGAGTGGCAGGAGGCCCACCCGGGCGAACGCTTCCCGGTGGCGGTGGCGCTGGGCGCCGATCCGGCGACCATCCTGGGCGCGGTGACGCCGGTGCCGGACAGCCTCTCCGAATACGCCTTTGCCGGTCTGCTGCGGGGCAGCCGTACCGAGGTGGTGAAGGCGCTGAGCTGCGATCTGGAAGTGCCCGCCAGCGCCGAGATCGTGCTGGAAGGCTATCTGGAGCCGGGGGAGATGGCCCCCGAAGGGCCTTACGGCGATCACACCGGCTACTACAACGAAGTGGACGAGTTCCCGGTCTTCACCATCACCCACATGACCATGCGCCGGGATGCCATCTACCACAGCACCTACACCGGCCGTCCGCCCGATGAGCCGGCGGTGCTCGGGGTGGCGCTCAACGAGGTGTTCGTGCCGCTGTTGCAGAAGCAGTTCCCCGAGATCGTGGATTTCTACCTGCCGCCGGAGGGGTGCTCCTACCGGATGGCGGTGGTGACCATCAAGAAGCGCTACCCCGGCCACGCCAAGCGGGTGATGCTGGGGGTCTGGTCCTTCCTGCGCCAGTTCATGTACACCAAGTTCGTGATCGTCTGCGATGACGACATCAACGCCCGGGACTGGAAGGACGTTATCTGGGCCATCACCACCCGGATGGATCCGGCCAGGGACACCACCCTGATCGAGCACACCCCCATCGACTACCTGGACTTCGCCTCGCCGGTCTCCGGGCTCGGCTCCAAGATGGGGCTGGATGCCACCAACAAGTGGCCGGGGGAGAGCAACCGGGAGTGGGGTCAGCCCATCGTCCAGGACGAGGCGGTAAAGCAGAAGATCGATGCCATCTGGGACGAGCTGAAGATCCTCGACTGAGGGATCCCCGATGGGGCGCGGCCATTGTGACGCAAAAGTGCGGTATTGCCGTGCCGAATTGGGTATGCTCGACGGACCTGACCACCAACTGGTCGCCATAAAAACAGTGAAACCATGAGCGAAGCGGGCCGGGCAGGCCCCTCACAAGGACAAGAATGCAACGTATCAAGTGCCGCGTAGAGGAACTGCGCGAATATGTCGACACCATCTGGCACGTGGCGCTGGCGCCGCAGCAGGAGGTGAGCTTCAAGCCGGGCCAGTATCTGCTGGTGGTGATGAGCGATTCGGACAAGCGCCCCTTCTCCATCGCCAACTCGCCGACCCGCTCCGGCGTGCTGGAGCTGCAGATCGGTGCCACTCCCGAGAATGCCTATGCCGGTCAGGTGCTGGCCCGCATGCGCGAGCAGGGAGAGATCGAGGTCGAGCTGGCCGCTGGCAAGGCGTTCCTGCGCGACGAATCCCCCCGACCGCTGATCCTGATGGCGGGCGGCACCGGCTTCTCCTATGCCCGCGCCATCCTGGAATACCTGATCGGCAGCGGCAGCAAGCGTCCGGTGTTCCTCTACTGGGGCGTACGCCAGGCGCACTGGCTCTACGAGCTGGAGCAGATGCAGCAGTGGGAGCGCGACTACGCGCCGCTGACCTTCATTCCCGTGGTGCAGGAGCCCGAGAGCGACTGGACCGGCAGGACCGGGCTGGTGCACAAGGCCATCATGGATGACTTCGTCAGCCTGCATGACTACGACATCTATGTGGCGGGCCGCTTCGAGATGGCCGGTGCCGCGCGGGAAGAGTTCAAGGTGCTGGGCGCCGAGCCCGAGCGCATCTTCGGCGATGCCTACGAGTTTATCTGACCACGGCCAACCGCAGAGCGTCGATCTGCCCCCTTATCGTCTTGCGAGAGAAGGGGGGATGAGAAACTCGTTGTCCCCATAAAAACGACAAACCCCAGCCTGGCTGGGGTTTGTGCTATCTACGGCGGGTCACGCCGGATCATTCGCCCTTGGCAGCGAGCTGCTGCTCGAGCTGGGCCAGCTTGGCCTCGAGGGCGGTCAGCTTCTCCCGGGTGCGCAGCAGCACCTTGGTCTGCACGTCGAACTCCTCGCGGCTCACCAGATCCAGCTTGTTGAGCTGAGCCTGCAAGACCTGACGGGTCTTTTTCTCCACCTCTTCACCCATGCTGCGAATGCCGGGGGGCAGGGCGTTGTGTATCTGTTTGGCGATCTCTTCCAGTTTTTTCGGGTCGATCATGGGGGTCTCCTTAAGCAATGGCGCCATTCTACCGACAAATCGTCCCCTTTGCCGAGATCGGGGCGGCTTTTTGCGCCATGGATCCCATCGGGCTCTGGTCGGGTCTGGTTGATACACCCTGGCTGCTACCCTGTGACACCGGGAATCAATTCCAATTCCTTGATGGTGTACACAAAAAAATCAGATCAGATGACTGACCAGAGGCTTATTAATTGTTGCGTTGCTGTTAATATGATTCGGTCGGGTTTGAACCCTACCCCGTCAGGCTCATCATGGATAACAACATAAAAGAGATAAGGATATGAAGAAAAAGCTAATTTACGCGGCCGTCGTCAGTGCGCTGCTGAGCGGTTGTGGTGGCAGTGACGACAACACAGGCGATACCTCAAGCTATCTCGATTATCTGCTGAGCGGCTCCAATGCAGTCCGACCCAGCGCCCTGGCAGCCCGTGCGACCGACGGTACCCTGAAATTCTCCACGGAAACGGCGGATCTCTCCAACCCGGTGTCCGCCCTCTCCACCCTGGATGGCTGGTCGACTACCCAGGCGATCCAGATAGTGCCGGTGACGGCCTCCGGCATCAAGGTCAAGGCGCCGGCCGCTGCTGAATTCGCAGCCTCCGTGGCACCCCTCTACCTGATGGAGCTGGAGTTTGACAGTGCGGCCCTGCGTCCGAGCGGCGTGAAGAAGGTGCTGACCTACGGGGTGGACTTCGTGGTGGCCGAGACGACCGGCAAGCTGAATCTGGTGCCGCTCAAGCCGCTCAACCCCTCTTCCTACTACATGATAGTGGCGACCGATACCCTCAAAGACAGCACGGGTGCCCCCCTGCGACCGGGTAGCGACTACAGCAACTACAAGACCAGCACCGGCAGCAACGCCCAGGAGCAGACCATCAGCGGCCTGATTGCGCTGCAGGAAGGGTTGTTCAAGGCTGCCACCGGCATCACCAGCGACCACGTGATCTTCTCCGACTGGTTCGGTACCCAGTCCGGCGCCGACGTGCTGGTGGCGGTGAAAGGGGCGGCCGCATCCGTGCTCAAGAGCCCGACCCTGGACGCCGCCGCCCTGTGGAAGCAGGACGCCCTGGGCAATACCAGCCTGCCTGGCACCTATACCCTGTCGGTGAGCGGCGGCAGCCCCTTCCTGACCCAGCTGGACGCCGAGAACTTCCTGCCCCAGGAGCAGAAGGATGCGATTGCCGCCGCTTTTGGTGACGGCACTCCGCTCCACAATCTGGCCTTGGGTACCACCGTCTACAGCGGTACCGTCAAGCTGCCCTACTTCCTCTCCTCCCCGGCCACCGCCGGCTCCTGGGACAAGGCGAAGACCCAGTCCTGGCACGGTGCCATCCCCAGCCTCTACGCCATCGCGAACGCCCTGAAGGCCCAGGATGCCGAAGTGATCGGCGGCCTGGTGGGGGCGGGTGTGGATCCGGCCCTGCTGGGCGAACTCATCGCCGATCCTAGCCGTCAGGCCGAGCTGCTGGCGGAGGCGAGCAAGTTGATCGGGGTGACCCTCACCTCCGGCGGCAAGGCGCTGGATCCCGAGATGAATATCGGGCGCTTCAACCCGCTGCCGGCATTGGAAGAGGTGCAGTCCGTCCCGATGCGGATCTTCGCCGCCGCACCGCTGGCGAACATCACCGACGTGATCATCTATCAGCACGGCGTCACCTCCGTGAAGGAGAACGCCTACGCCCTGGCCCTTGGCCAGATTGGTGCCGGTGCCCAGGCGAGCAAGAACGTGGCCGTGGTGGTGATCGATCATCCCCTGCATGGTGAACGCGGCTTCGCCCTGACCGGCAGCATGGACTCGGTGACCACCTCCGACAACCCGACCCCCTACCTGAACCTGAGCTACCTGACCGTGGCCCGCGACAACCTGAAACAGAGCGTGGCGGATCTGCTGGGCCTGCGTCTGGCGGTGGGGTTGGCCAATGCCAAGGGCGCCATCGGCACCGCAGGCAGCCTCAAGGTACACTTCCTGGGTCACTCTCTGGGTGCCATCGCGGGGGCCAACCTGCTGGCGGTGGCCAACCAGTCTGTTGGCAACCCGACGGCAGACGCCCTGTTCAAGTTCGACACTGGCGGCCTGGCCATGCCGGGTGGCGGCATAGCGCCGCTGTTGCTGAACTCGCCGACTTTCGGCCCGACCATCCAGATGAGCGTGCTGACCGCTGGCAGTGCGGCCCTGAAGGCAGCTTTCACCGCCTACGCCCCGAACTGCAAGACGGCGGTGCCGACCTGCTTCGTCAACGAGTTCCTGCCGAGCCAGGATGCGGCCACCCAGGCCACGGCGGCCAGTACCCTGCAGAGCTACAGCTTCGCGGCGCAGTCGGTGCTGGATTCGGCAGACCCCATCAACCTGGGGAGCGGCATCGCGGCGGACTTCCCGCTGTTTGCCACCGAAATCGTCGGCGACGGCGCCCTGAGCCTGTCGGATCGAGTGATCCCGAACAGCATTGCCACCGCCCCGCTGGGTGGCACCGAGCCGCTGTTCAAGGTCCTGGCCCTGCAACCGCTGACCGCCACCGGCGCCGCCAACCACAGAGCGGCCCGCTTCGTGGCCGGGGGTCACAGCTCGCTGCTGGCACCGGACGAGAACTTCGATCCGACCGGCGCCGTCACCACCGAGATGCAGACCCAGTTCGGCAGCTTCTTCGCAAGCGGCGGTACCGCGGTCAAGGTGACCGATGGCAGCCTGCTCAAGCAGTAAGCCGGCCGACCAATAAAAACGCCGCCCCAAGGGGCGGCGTTTTTTTATGGCAAATCGGCTCAGGCTGGCCTGTGGTGCCTGTCCAGCCAGCCCTGGGCAAGGCCGACCAGCAGGCCTGCCAGGTGAGCCATGTTGGTGGTCGCTTTGGTTACCGAGCAGTTGCCGGCAACCAGGCCTCACCCCGGCCTGTGGTGTCTGTCCAGCCAGCCTTGGGCAAGACCGACCAGCAGGCCGACCAAATGGGCCATGTTGGCGGTGGGGGTGCCGAGCATGTCCAGGAAGCCGAGCACCAGCCAGACCAGCATGAAGCCCATCAGGGCTGGCGGCATGGCGAGGCCGCAATCCGGTTGCAGCCTGGTTCGCAGCCAGCTGTAGCCGAGCAGGGCATAGACCACCCCGGAGAGGCCGCCAAAGCGCGGGCCGCTGACAAAGAACTCGGCGATATTGGGCAGGGCAGCCCCGACGATGAGCAGTATGAACAGCTTGCCGCTGCCGAGGCGCTGCTCTATCTGGCCACCGAGATACCACCACCACAACAGGTTGAACACCAGGTGCAGCACCGAGAAGTGGATGAAGGCCGGGGTGACGTAGCGCCAGGCCTGCCAGTCGGTGAACTGGGCCAGGGTGGGGTGGAAGGCGAGCTCGTCGAAGATGGGCAGGCCGATGGCATCCAGAGCGTAGATGGCCAGGCAGGCGATGATGACCACCAGGGTCAGGGGGCCCGCCTGGTGGAGGAAATCGGTGACCGGATCCGTCATCCCCTTGCTGTAGTCGATCCGGGCATCGGCATGGCCGGATTGCCAGGAGGCCTCCATGTAGCGGGGGTGATTGGGTTCGCTCAGGAAGCGCTTGACCTCCTGCTGGGCCTGGGCGAGGCGCCGTTCGTCCGCCAGCCAGACCGAGACGCCAAGCTCTGACTGGGTCAGCTCGCACGGAATGCCCAGGGTAGCGAGATAATCCACCAGCGCCTGGGCCATGCGGGCGTCGCCCAGCACCAGCAGCTGGATCATGCCGGTTGAGGAGGAGCGACCCGCCTCTGTCATGCGTCCCCCGCCTGGATGGGGAACTCCCTGCGCCAGGCCTCGAAACCGCCATCCAGGCTATAGACCTCGTCATAGCCTTGTTGCAGCAGGTACTGGGCCGCCCCCTGGCTGCTGTTGCCGTGATAGCACATCACGATGACGGGGGTATCGAAGTCCACCTCGTTCATAAAGCGAACCAGGGTGCCGTTGGTAAGGTGGAAGGCGCCGACAGCGTGGGCCGTCTCGAAGGATTGGGGATCGCGAATGTCCACGAGACGGGCTTCGCCTGCGCTCAGCTTCTGGTGGGCATCATGGGCGCTGATATGGGCAAACTGGTCCATTGAGATGTCCTGAAAATGGAGGGTTGAAGGGCAGTTTACCGCAAGCGGCGGTTTGCGCTAAGTGTGCAATGGGGGCGGCATCCAGGGGATCGCAATTTTCTTCAATATCGGGCCGCCCGGGCCGGGTAGGCTCGGACTTCCCTCAATTGAACGAGCATCATCCATGGAATTCAGTCTGCTGTTATCCATGGCCGGGTTTGCCCTGGCCATGTCCATCTCCCCGGGGCCGGTCAATCTGGTCGCCCTTGGCACCGGCGCCCGGTACGGTTTCACGGCCAGCCTGCGCCACGTGGTGGGGGCCACCCTCGGCTTCATCCTGCTGCTCCTGCTGATGGGGCTGGGTCTTGGCGGTGCCCTGTCCCGCTGGCCTGTGGCGCTGGGGGCCATTCACTGGGGCGGCGTGCTCTTTCTCGGCTGGATGGCCTGGCAGTTGCTGGTGGACAGCGGCGAGGTGGAGGAAGTGGAGGGCGTGCCCCCCGCCTTCTGGTACGGGGCCCTGATGCAGTGGCTCAATCCCAAGGCCTGGCTTGCCGCCAGCATGGGGATGGGAGCCTATGGGATCGCGGGCGGCATGAGCCAGATCGCCCTCTTTACCGGCATCTATCTGGTGATCTGCCTCGGCTCCATCGCCTGCTGGGCCTATGCGGGCAGCCGATTGCAGGGGTGGCTGGTCTCTCCTCGCCGATTGCGCTGGTTCAATCGGGCCATGGCGCTCTTGCTGCTGCTCAGCGCCGCCTATCTGGTGCGCTCGTCCTGAGGGGCGAGCTGCGCTCTGTACTGGCCCGGGGTGGCGGCCACCCGGCGTTTGAACTGGCGCTGGAAGTGGGCCTGATCGGCAAAACCGCTGGCAAGGGCCACTTCCGCCAGGGGCTGCCCCTGGCGCAGCAGGGTGCGGGCGTGGCGAATGCGCTGATCGAGCAGGTAGGCGTGGGGCGTCATGCCGTAGTGGCGGCTGAAGGCGCGCACGAAATGGGAAGGGGTAAGCCCGGCCACCGCACTCAGCTGCGCCAGGGTGAGGGCGCAGGCACTCTCGTCCTGCATCAGCTCGGCGGCTCGCTGCAGGTGCCGGGGAGGGCGGTCATCCCACTTGGCCGGGGTGAGCCTGGCCAGAAGCTGGCGGCTGAAGAGGTGGCAGGCCACTTCGCGAGCCAGGGGATCCGGCTCTTCCACCAGTTGCCGATGAAGCCGGCAGAGCCCCTGGTAGAGCAGGGGATCCCGGCTTGCGGTCATGTCGAAGGGGCGAAACGCGTTGCCGAGCCCGGCTTCCTCCTGCTGGCGCTGCAACCAGAGGTTGTCGATGTAGAACATCAGATAGGACCAGGGCTGGTCCGCGACGGGATTGCAGGCGTGCACCTCTTCCGGGTTCATCAGCACCAGGCTGCCGCGGCCGACCTCTTGCAGGCTGCGCTGGTTGAGGTAGTGGCTGTGGCCGCCGGTGATGGCGCCGATGGAGAAGTGGGGGTGGCTGTGCTTGTCATAGCAGACGCGCCGGCCATCCTGCACCGCCCGCGCCTCGATGAAGGGTAGGGCGGGATCGTGCCAGAAGTGGTGCTGATCCTGCGTCGCCCGCGCACGGCTCACGATGTGCTCCTCGGCGGGGGGTTGTTCCCCTGCCGGGCTCGGGGAGCGCGGCAGGGGAAGGGTGACGATGGTTGCTGCATCCTCAGCCGCCGAGATAGGCCTGGCGGACGGCGGGGTTGGCCAGCAGGGCCTCTCCCGTGTCTTGCAGCACCACCCGGCCGTTCTCCAGCACATAGCCGCGATCCGCCAGCTTGAGCGCCTGGTTCGCGTTCTGCTCCACCAGGAAGATGGTCATCCCCTTCTGGCGCAGTTGCTCTATGGTGTCGAAGATCTGCTGGATGACGATGGGCGCGAGTCCCAGGGAGGGTTCATCCAGCAGCAGAAGGCGCGGCTTGCTCATCAGGGCGCGGCCGATGGCCAGCATCTGCTGCTCGCCGCCGGACATGGTGCCTGCCCGCTGCTCCAGCCGCTCTTGCAGGCGGGGGAACAGGGTAAAAATCTGATCCAGCAGGCCGCGCTGCTCCGCCTTGTCGACGAAGAAGGCCCCCATCAGCAGGTTCTCCTCCACCGTGAGGCGGGCGAAGATGCGGCGCCCCTCCGGCACCACGGCGATGTCCTTGCGCATGATGCGGGCGGTGGTGAGGGAGTCTATCTGCTCCCCCTCGAACCAGATGGAGCCGCTGCTGGGCTTGGGCTCGCCACACAGGGTCATCAGCAGAGTGGTCTTGCCGGCGCCGTTGGCGCCGATCAGGGTGACGATTTCCCCCTCTTTCACCTCGACGCTGACGTCGTGCAGCGCCTGAATTTTGCCGTAGTGGGTCGATACGTTGCGAAGTTCTAACATCTTTTTGTCCTTACGACTCGCCCAGATAGGCCTTGATCACCGCCGGATTGCTGCGGATTTCGTCCGGTTTGCCGTGGGCCAGCGGGGTGCCCTGGTTGACCACGAAGATGCGGTTGGAGATCTCCATCACCAGCTTCATGTCGTGCTCGATCAGCAGCACCGAGACCCCGAACTCGTCCCTCAGGTTGGAGATGAGCTCGTTGAGCTCGTCGGTCTCCTTGGGGTTGAGACCTGCGGCCGGTTCATCGAGCATCAGCAGTTCGGGCCGGGTCGCCATGCAGCGGGCGATCTCGAGGCGGCGCTGCTGGCCGTAAGCCAGGTTGCCCGCGGCGCGGTTGGCGAGATCCTTGAGGCCCACCTTTTCCAGCCAGAAGGCGGACTGCTCCAGCCCCTCTTTCTCGGCGCGGCGGAAGGAGGGGGTCTTGAACAGGCCGGCGATGAAGCCGGTATTGAGATGCCTGTGCTGGGCCACCAGCAGGTTTTCCACCGCCGTCATCTCCTTGAACAGGCGCACGTGCTGGAAAGTCCGCACTATGCCCTTGCGAGCGATGAGGTGGCCGGGCAACCCCTGGATCTCTTCACCCTTGTAGCGAATGACACCGCCACTCGGGCGATAGAAGCCGGTCAGGCAGTTGAAGATGGTGGTCTTGCCCGCCCCGTTGGGGCCGATGATGGAGATCACCTCCCCCTTTTCCACATCCAGCTTGACGCCGTTGACCGCGAGCAGGCCGCCAAAGCGCATCGACAGATCTGAGACATCCAACAATGGTTGATTGTTGCTCATTTACGCAGCTCCATATGGGGTCGACTCATGGGCAGCAGTCCCTGCGGCCGCCAGATCATCATGAATACCATCAAGAGACCGAACATCAGCATGCGATATTCGTTGAACTCGCGGGCGAGCTCCGGCAGCACCGTCATCACGATGGCCGCCAGCACCACCCCGATCTGGGATCCCATGCCTCCCAGCACCACAATCGCAAGGACGATGGCCGACTCGATGAAGACGAAGGATTCCGGGCTGATGAAGCCCTGGCGCGAGGCGAAGAAGCTGCCGGCAAAGCCCGCGAAGCAGGCGCCTATGGTGAAGGCGGTCAGCTTGATGATGGTGGGGTTGAGCCCCAGGGACTTGCAAGCGATCTCGTCTTCCCGCAGCGCCTCCCAGGCACGGCCGAGCGGCATGCGCAGCAGGCGGTTGATGACGAACAGGGTCGCCACTACCAGCACCAGGGCCATCAGGTAGAGGAAGATCACCTTGTGGTTGGCGTTGTAGGCGATGCCGAAGAAGTCGTGGAAGGTGCCAAAGCCCCCGTCCTTGACGGTGCGGTTGAACTCGAGCCCCCCCAGAGTCGGTTTCGGAATGCCGGAGATCCCGTTCGGACCGCCGGTCAGGGTGGTCATGTTGTTGAGCAGGATGCGGATGATCTCGCCAAAGCCCAGGGTGACGATGGCCAGGTAGTCCCCCCGCAGCCGCAGCACCGGGAACCCGAGCAGGAAGCCGAAGGTGGCCGCCAGCAGACCGGCGATGGGCAGACACTCCCAGAAGCTCAGACCGAAGTAGGTGTTGAGCAGGGCGTAGCTGTAGGCGCCGACCGCATAGAAGCCGACATAGCCGAGGTCGAGCAGGCCAGCGAGGCCCACCACCACGTTCAGTCCCAGCCCCAGCATGATGTAAATCAGGGTGAGGGTGGCCAGATCGATGGCGCCGCGAGAGGCCATGAAGGGCCAGCTCACCGCAAACAGCAGCACCAGCACGGCGGTGAGGTTATAGAGCTTGGGGGCCTCTTCGGGGCTTGGCAGCACCAGCTTGGTGAAGCCGACGGAGAAGCCGCTGATGGAGGCCTGGAACAGACGGCTTATCTGGCCGCGCAGCATCTGGAACCAGAAGACGATGGTGGCGCCCCCCAGCAGCCAGGCCAGCGACACATCGAGGCGGCTCACCACCAGCAGGCGGGAGCCATCGGTCTCCAGCTTGAAGCCGAGCAGCCAAAAGGAGAGCACCAGCAGCACCAGGCTGGCGATGCAGGCATGGATAAATTGACGTTTCATCAGACTTTCTCCACTTCCGGACGGCCGAGAATGCCAGTGATGGTCATGAACAGCAGCACGAGGGCATGCATAGATTGGTTTTTCATACCTTCTCGACCTCCGGACGACCCAGGATGCCGGTGGGCATGAAGAGCAACACGAAGATGAGCAGGGCAAAGGCCATCACATCCTTGTACTCGGTGCTGAGATAGCCCGCGGTGAGCGCTTCCACCACGCCGAGCAGCAGGCCGCCCAGCACGGCGCCGGGAATGCTGCCGATGCCGCCCAATACCGCGGCGGTGAAGGCCTTCAAGCCCGCCATGAAGCCGAGATAGGGGTTGATGACACCGTAGTACATGCCGAGCAGCACCCCCGCGACGGCGGCCAGGGCGGCCCCCAGCACGAAGGTGATGGAGATGACCACGTGAGTGTCTATCCCTAACAGGTTGGCCATCTTGATGTCTTCGGAACAGGCACGGCAGGCACGCCCCATGCGGGAGCGGCCGATGAACTGGGTCAACGCCAGCATGGTGACGAAGGTCACCACGAAGATGATGAGCTGCATGTAGGAGAGGCTGGCCTGGAAGCCATCCTCGCCGCCGAGGGTCCAGCCCCCGGAGATCAGAGTGGGCATGGCGATGTCACGCGAGCCCTGGGCCATCCGCATCATGTTCTGCAGGAAGATCGACATGCCGATGGCGGAGATGAGGGGGATCAGGCGGTTGCCGCCCCGCAGTGGACGATAGGCCACCCGCTCTATGGACCAGCCATAGCTGCCGGTGATGATGATGCTGACCAGGAAGGCGCCCCCCAGCAGCAGCACGGTGCTGTCGATGCCCATCATCATGAGCCCGGCCATCACCATGAAGGCGACATAGGAGCCGATCATGTAGACCTCGCCGTGGGCGAAGTTGATCATGCCGATGATGCCGTAGACCATGGTGTAGCCGATGGCGATCAACGCATAGGTGCTGCCTATGGTCAATCCGTTCAGCAACTGCTGAACCAGATAAAGAAGGTGTTCGGACATACCGCGTTCCCTGTGTACTTGCCCGCAAAGAAAGGAGGGGTGACTCACGTCACCCCGACCGGCAGATTATTTGAGTTGAGTGGAGGTACCGTCGGCGTGCCACTGGAACACACCGAATTCGAAGCCTTTCAGGTCACCGTTCGGCGCCCAGGTCAGGGGGCCCATGACGGTGTCGATCGGTGCGGCCTTGATGGCGGCAGCGACGGCAGCCGGATCATCCTCGCCCGCCTTGGCGATACCGGCCGCCAGGGCCTGCATGGCGGCGTAGGTGGTCCAGACGAACGGACCGGAGGAGTCCTGACCCTTGGCCTTGAACGCTTCTACGATGGGGGCGTTGGCCGGCACCAGGTCATATTTGTTCGGCAGGGTCACCAGCAGGCCTTCGGAAGCCGGGCCGCCGATGGCGGAGATGTCCTTGTTGCCCACGCCTTCCGGACCCATGAACTTGGCCTTCAGACCCTTCTCGCCAGCCTGGCGCAGGATCAGACCCAGCTCGGGGTGGTAGCCGCCGTAGTAGACGAAGTCGACGTTCTCTTTCTGCAGCTTGGCGATCAGGGCGGAGAAGTCCTTGTCGCCGGCGGTGATGCCCTCATAGGCAACGACCTTGACGCCGGCCTTGTCCAGCGCGGCTTTCACGCTGGAGGCGATGCCTTCACCGTACTGTTTCTTGTCGTGGATGACGGCCACGCGCTGGGGTTTGACCTGCTCGATGATGTACTTGGCAGCGGTCGGGCCCTGGTCGCTGTCCAGACCGATGGTACGCAGGGTCAGCTGGTAACCGCGCTCGGTGATCTTGGGGTTGGTGGAGGCGGGGGTGACCATCAGGACCCCTTCATCTTCATAGATGTCGGAGGCGGGCAGGGTGTTGTCGGAGCAGAGGTGGCCGACCACGAACTTGACGCCGTCGTTGATCACCTTGTTGGCGATGGCCACGGCCTGTTTGGGATCGCAGGCATCGTCATAGATGACGGCTTCGATCTGCTTGCCCTTGATGCCGCCCGCCTTGTTGATCTGCTCGACCGCCATCTTGCCGCCGGTGAACTGCATGTCACCGTACTGGGCGACCGGGCCGGTCAGGGGGCCGGCGATACCGATCTTGATGGTGTCGGCCGCATTGGCCATGGAAACTGATCCAAACAGAGCCAAAGAAACCGCTGCTCTGACTGCCATTTTGCTGAAGTTATGCATTGATTCGTCCCTTAATCAGTGAATTGTTTCATTTTATGCACGTCATTCCGAGCCTGTGTCCCGCCAGCCCGGCGATAGATAAGGTTCTATCATTCCTCGCCGGGCAATAACAAGATGTTAAAGATACTAACCGGAGCAGGTGTGAGAGGGGTTTTGTGAAACTAACACGCAGTTTATTGCTGCTTACTGGAGTTTAATGTCGCTGTGATGGTGCAACATACACATAACAAATTGTCATGGTGACAATTTCCAGAGTAAAAAACTGACGATATTTCATTCTGCGTCCGCTCTCATTTTGACCAAAATCCGTTTGCGCAAAAAGAAATGACCGCATAGATTAGCCAGCATTGATAATTCACTGGCAGCGCCCGTTAAAACCAAGCCTTTATTCGGGAAATCTGCTACTGTTCCGCCTTTGTTATTCAGGAGACAGAGATGGCAACTATCAAGGATGTCGCCTCGCGCGCAGGCGTATCCATCTCCACCGTCTCACATGTACTCAATCACACCCGTCGGGTCAGCGAAGACGCAACCCAGAAAGTGCTTGAGGCGGTGGCAGAGCTGAACTACGCGCCCAACTCGGTGGCGCGCAGTCTCAAGATCAATTCGACCAAGACCATTGGCATGCTGGTGACCACCAGTGCCAACCCCTTCTTCGCGGAAGTGGTACAGGGGGTGGAAGCCTACTGCTTCGAGCAGGGTTACAGCCTGATCCTGTGCAACACCGAGAACCAGCCGCCCCGCCAGCAGCACTATCTGCGCATGCTGATGGAGAAGCGGGTCGACGGCCTGCTGGTGCTGGGGACCGATATCGACACCCAGTTCAGGGACATGCTGCGTATCCACAAAAACGTGCCGCAAGTGGTGCTGGACTGGGGCAACGAGTGCGATTTCGCCAACGTGATCAACGACAACGCCCGCATCGGCGCGCGTCTGGCGGTGCGCCATCTGCTGGAGCAGGGCCACACCAACATCGTCTGCATCACCGGCCATCTCGCCAAGCCGACTACCCAGCAACGGCTGGACGGGGTGCGCGATGCCCTGGCTGAACAGGGGATGACCCTGAAAGAAGAGCAGATCTTCGAAGGGGACTACGAGAGCCAGAGCGGCTTCGATGCCATGCAGCGCATCCTGGCCCTCACCCCTCGCCCGACCGCGGTCTTTGCCTTCGACGATCCCATGGCCATCGGTGCCATCTGCGCCGCCTGGGAGGCCGGGGTCAAGGTGCCGGACGATATCTCCATGATCGGCTATGACGACGTGGAGATGGCGCGCTTCTCCAGCCCGCCGCTCACCACCATCCGCCACCCCAAGGCCGAGCTCGGCCTGCTGGCGGTGCAGCAACTGGTGAGCCGGATCCGCAACAAGGAGCTGGAAGTGGAGTCCATGACGGTGCAGCCCGAGCTCATCGTCCGCCGCTCGGTCAAGTCCCTGCGCTGACGGCGCCACGGGTGCCATGAACAAGAAGCCCCCTCGCCAGCGAGGGGGTTTCTGTTTTTGGGCCCCTCTGGTATCTGGGGGCGTCAGGCCTTGAGACCGAGCCGCCTGGCGAGGCGGTGCAGGTTGCCGCCGTCCAGATCCAGCGCCCGGGCGCTGGCGGCCCAGTTGCCGTCATGGGCCGTCAGGGTCTGCTCGATGAGTTGGCGCTGGAACAGATCGGTGGCGGCGCGAAGGCCCAGGCCGGCAATGGCCGGAGAGGCGGGCTGGCTGACGGTGTCGGCGGGAAGGGATGAGCCCGTCGGTCCCAGGTTGAAGTGGTGGGGTTTCAGGGTCGGCGAGGGGCTGCCCTGTTCGGCCCTGGCCAGCACGGCGGCGCGGTGGATGGCGTGCTCCAGCTCCCGCACGTTGCCGGGCCAGTCGTGGCGCTCGAGCAGTTGCAGCGCCTGTGGCTGGATACGCAGCTGCTCCAGCCCCAGGCCGAGCCGGCAGCGCTCGCAAAAGTAACCGGCCAGCAGGGGAATGTCGCCTGGGTGTTCCCGCAGTGCCGGGGCGTGGATCGGGAACACGCTCAGCCGGTGGTAGAGGTCGGCCCGAAACTGCCCCTCGACCACCGCCTGTTTCAGATCCCGGTTGGTGGCCGCCAGGATGCGCACATTCACCTTGAGCGGGGTGTCGTCACCGATCCGCTGCAGATCGCCGTATTGCAGCACCCGCAGCAGCTTGGCCTGCAGCGCCAGGGAGAGCTCCCCTATCTCGTCGAGAAACAGAGTGCCCTTGTCCGCCAGCTCGAACTTGCCCGCCCGATTGTGGATGGCGCCGGTGAAGGCCCCCTTCACGTGGCCGAACAGCTCGCTCTCGGCCACGGATTCGGGCAGGGCGGCGCAGTTGAGGTAGACCAGGGGGGCATGGGCGCGGGGTGAGCCGCCATGCACCGCCTTGGCGATCAGCTCCTTGCCGACCCCGGTCTCCCCCAAAATCAGCACGTTCAGCTCCGAGCTGGCCACCACGTCTATCTCGTGGCGCAACCGGGCCATGGCGGGGGAGTGGCCTATCATCTCCGGCTGCTCGGGGCCGGGCCGGGTGCCGGGGACCAGGGGCTCGCTGCTCTGGCGGGCGAGCCGCTCCAGCAGCAGGGCGTTGTCGAGGGCGGCGGCGGCCAGGGCCCCCACCAGCCGCAGCTCCTCGTCACTGATGCCGTCGAACTGGGCCGGGTTCATGCCGTCTATGGTCAGGGCGCCGATCAGCGCCTGATCCGAGAACAGCGGCAGGCCGACACAGGCGTGCACCTTGAAGTCGTCGTGATCCGGCAGCAGGCCGTCATAGGGGTCGGGCAGGGCGCTGTCGGCGGGGAAGCGCACCACATCCCCGGCGCGGGCGATGGCCTCGAGGCGCGGGTGATCCTTGAGGGCGAAGCGGCGCCCCAGCACGTCCTGCATCAGGCCGTCGATGGCCAGCGGGATGAACTGGCCCCCCTCGTAGCGCAGCAGGGCCGAGGCATCCGAGTTCAGCAGGCTGCGCACGCTCTGGATCAGGCGGTGGAAGCGGTCCTGATGAGAGATGCCGAGTTGCAGGTCGAGGGCGATGCGCGCCAGGCTGTCGGTCGAGATCACGATAATTGTCCAAATGACAGTATGTTTGTGATTTTGACTATAATGGTGTGGTGTCTTAATGACAACGAGCGATATGCGAAGCCATTAAAAACAATGGGTTACAAGTTGGCACGTCCGCTGCAATAGCTGGTTCAGTTGAACATCCACTATTGCATTCGAGGAACTGCCTGATGAGCATTCACGTCAAGAACAACATCCACTGGGTCGGCCAACGGGACTGGGAGGTACGCGACTTCCACGGCACCGAGTACAAGACCCACAAGGGCACCAGCTACAACAGCTACCTCATCCGCGAAGGGAAGAATGTGCTGATCGACACCGTCGATCACAAGTTCAGCCGTGAGTTCGTGCAGAACCTGGCGGCCGAGATCGATCTCGCCGCCATCGACTACGTGGTGATCAACCACGCCGAGGAGGATCACGCCGGCGCCCTGACCGAGCTGATGGCCCGTATCCCCGGCACCCCCATCTACTGCACCCACAACGCCATCGACTCCATCACCGGCCATCATCACCACCCGGAGTGGAACTTCCACCCGGTCAAGACCGGTGACAGCCTGGACATCGGCAACGGCAAGCAGCTGGTGTTCATCGAGACCCCCATGCTGCACTGGCCCGACAGCATGATGACCTACATGACCGAGGACGCGGTGCTGTTCTCCAACGACGCCTTCGGCCAGCACTACTGCGACGAGCACCTGTTCAACGACGAGGTGGATCAGACCGAGCTGATGGAGCAGTGCCAGCGCTACTACGCCAACATCCTCACCCCCTTCAGCCCCCTGGTGACCGCCAAGATCAAAGAGGTGCTGGGCTTCAACCTGCCGGTGAGCATGGTGGCCACCTCCCACGGCATCGTCTGGCGCGAGGACCCTACCCAGATCATCCTGAAATACCTGGAGTGGGCCGACCACTATCAGGAAGACCGCATCACCTTGTTCTACGACTCCATGTCCAACAACACCCGCATGATGGCCGACGCCATCGCCCAGGGCATCCACGAGGTGGACCCCGGCGTGGCGGTGAAGATCTACAACGTGGCCCGCCACGACAAGAACGAGATCCTGACCCAGGTGTTCCGCTCCAAGGGGATACTGGTGGGCTCCTCCACCATGAACAACGTCATGATGCCCAAGGTGGCGGGCATGCTCGAAGAGATCACCGGCCTGCGTTTTCGCAACAAGCGCGCCTCGGCCTTCGGCAGCTACGGCTGGACCGGCGGTGCGGTGGACCGGATCCAGACCCGATTGATGGACGCAGGTTTCGACATCAGCATCTCCCTCAAGGCCAAGTGGCGCCCGGATGGTTCGGCGCTGGCCGAATGCCGCGAGCATGGCCGCCAGCTCGCCCGTCAGTGGGCGTTACACCCTCTGGACGCGCCCCGCCCGATCACCGCTACTCATGCGGCGGTGGTACCCGTCCCCGCGATGCCTGCTGTTGAGCCGCAAGCCGCAGCGGCCGCCGCCGAATGGGACGATGATCAGGCCATGCTCTGCACCGTCTGCCAGTGGGTCTATGACCCGGCGCTGGGTGAGCCGGATCAGCTGGTGGCGCCGGGCACCCCCTGGGCTCAGGTACCTGACAGCTTCCTCTGCCCGGGTTGCGGCATCGGCAAGGAGGTATTCGAACCCTGCGCCGTGGAGGCCTGTGTATGAGCGCAGCAACGCAGAGTGACGCTGGCATCAGCCGGGAGATAGTGGTGATCGGCAGCGGCTTCGCTGCCCAGCAGCTGGTCAAGAGCCTGCGCAAGCTGGACTGGGATCAGCCCATCCGCCTCATCACCGCCGACAGCGGCGACGAGTACAACAAGCCGGACTTGAGCCATGTGGTGAGCCGGGGCTGCGCCGCCGCAGCCATGACCCGTCTTAGCGGCAGCGACTTTGCCGAGCAGCAGCGCATCGCGCTGCTGCCCCACAGCCCGGTGCTCGGCATCGATCCAGCCCGGCGGTTGGTGCTGACCGAGCAGGGGGAATTCCCCTACGGCAAGCTGGTGCTGGCCACCGGGGCGAGCGCGGTGCGCCCCGATCTGCCGGGCAGCGAACACCTGGTCACCCTCAACAGCCAGCAGGAGTACGCCGCCATCGAGGCGCAACTGCGCCAGGCCCGCCGCATCCTGGTGCTGGGGGCGGGGTTCATCGGCTGCGAGCTGGCGATGGACATGGCGAGCGCAGGAAAAGAGGTGACGCTGGTGGATCTGGCCGACAGCCCCTTAAGCGCCCTGCTGCCCGCCGCCCTGACCGAGCCGCTGCAACAGGCGCTGCGCAGCCAGGGGGTCAGCCTGCAGTTCGGGACGGGTCTCGCCAGGATAGATGCCCAGCCGGGGGATGGCTGGCGCGTCACCCTGACCGACGGGCGCATCAGCGAGCAGGATCTGGTGATCGCCGCGATCGGCCTGCGGCCGAATCAGGCCCTGGCCCGTGGGGCCGGGCTGGCAGTGGAGCGCGGCATCCTGGTCGACGATCGGCTGCAGACCAGCGATCCCCACATCTTTGCCCTGGGGGATTGCGTGCAGTGGCAAGGTCAGCTGCTCCCCTTCCTGCAACCCATCGTGCTGGCGGCCAATGCGCTGGCGCGCACCCTGCTCGGCACACCGACCCCGCTGACTTTGTCCCCCATGCTGGTGAAGGTGAAGACGCCGCGCTACCCGCTGCAACTGGCCGGTCGCACCCGGGGCGAGGATCTCGCCTGGCAGTGCCGCTGGAACAGCCACGGCATGGTGGCCGAGGCCCGCGACCAAGCAGGCGATCTGTGCGGCTTCGTGGTGGGTGGAGATCAGATGAGCGCCGCCTTCCCGCTGCTGCGTCAGCTGCCCCGTTAACCCCTTTCATTGCACCGGCCGGGTCGACCCGGCCACTCGAGGAGAACCGATATGGCCATGCAACTGATCCCGTCTCACTGGGTGGTGCGCCGCTCCACTCCCTTCTTTACCCGCGAGAATGTGCCCCAGGCCCTGCTCACCCATCACAACACCGCGGCCGGGGTGTTCGGCCAGCTCTGCGTGATGGAGGGCACCGTCACCTATCACGGCTTTGCCGATGAGCAGGCCGAAGAGCCCGAGGTGAGCCTGGTGATCCGGGCCGGGGAGTTTGCCACCAGCCCGCCTCGATACTGGCACAGGGTCGAGTTGTCGGAGGATGCCCGCTTCAACATCCACTTCTGGGCCGAGCAGGCCGAATCCGACCAGCCGCTGTTCCACAGCCGCAAATAACGGGGTTTAAGGCTGAGGGGGCGGAGCGGGCGAATGCCCCCTCTGCCCATGCAGATCAAAATCATCAACTCAGATGTTGGTTATCCTGCCCCCTCGATTCGGATGAGCACAGTGAGGGAAACATGAGCCTGTTGGAAGCCCTGACCATGACCTCGGGTCTGGTCTATCTGGTTCTGTTGTTGTGGCAGGGCCGCAGCGGTTGGGGTTGGACGCTCTCTCTGCTGTTGGCCGCCGCGCTCTGGCTGGTGGTGGCGGATTCGGTACTCTGGCTCGCACTGGGGCTGGTGGCCACGACCCTGGCGCTCTGGCTGCGCTATCGCCCCCTACTCATGCTGGCCCACATAGACAGTCAACGTCTCAGAACGGCCACCAGGCAGGTATTGCTGCTGTGTTGGGTGTTGGTGGCGGTTCAATATGTTGTTCATATCGGACAGTTGGGGCTGGGGATGACCCCCTGGCTGGTACGCCCTGACGTGGTGGACGGTTTCCTGCCCATCGCCGGTGGTCTCGGGCTGCGGGCCTGGCTCGGGCAGGGGCTGGCAGACCCCCACCACCCGGCGGCCACCGTCACCGTGCTGGTGCTCTCCCTGTCGGCCCTGCTGCTGGGTCGGGCGTTTTGTGCCTGGTTCTGCCCGCTCGGGCTGGTGGGGGAGTGGCTGCACGGCCTGCGCGCACGCCTGTTGCCGGGGGAGTGGACCCCGCCGCGCTGGCTCGATGCCGTGTTGCGCGGCCAGAAGTTTCTGGTGCTCGGCTTTCTGCTCTTCATCATATTGCTGGCGGTACCCGCCGCCGCCCTGCCCGGCTACCTCGCCAGCCCCTACCATCAGGCGGCGGACATGAAGATGGGGGCCTTCTTCTTCAACCTGACCCTGATCTCGGGCCTGTGCCTTGGCTGGGTGCTGCTGCTCACCGCCACCTTCCGGCAAGGGTTCTGCCGCTACCTCTGCCCCTATGGCGCCTGGTTCGCCCTGCTCGGCCTGCTGACCCCATTGCGCATTCGCCGCGACCCGGCCCGCTGCCTGCGAAGCCTGGGCCACGATTGTGACAAGTGCAGCCGGGTTTGCCCCTCGCGCATCCAGGTGCACCAGCTCATCGCGGTGCAGAGCCTCGAGTGCACCAGTTGCCAGAGCTGCGTGGCCGCCTGCCCCAAGCGGGCCGATGCCCTGCATCTTGGCACGCAAGGGCAGCGACTCGCCCCCCGCCAACTGCTGGGACTGCTCTGTCTGTTGCTGCTGGTGTTGCCGCTGCTCTCCTACGGCTTGCTGGATCTCTGGGTCAGCCAGACACCGATCCCTGACCGCTACGAGTTGTTGCAGCGGCTGCCCTGGTTGACCCACTGAGGGGGAAAGGGCAAAAGGTGGATGATGGGGGGATCTTTCGGATTGGCGATAATAAGCTGTATAAAAATCCCCCGCCAAATTGTTAGCGCCATCCCACTTTGCTCATATTGCAATTGATCATATAGCGCTCCCCACCATAATGGGTGCTGTTATTTGGCGTTGTTAATATCAATTGGATGAGCAACAACATGAATATCAAGGTCAGCTATCCCAAGTGGTTTACCCTGGACCATAAGATCGCGTTCTTCTTCCCGCTGTAATTCCCCGCGGCGGCGCGGCATGCCTGCCATGCCACGAGCCCGCCTCCATTCCTGAACTGAAATAGCTGCACCCGTCTTCGCCTGTTTATTCTGGCGAGGCGATGTCGTGCACCCATTTCCCAATATTTCCCACCTACCTGACATTTTATTTTCGGCGGGGGAAGAGACTCATTTTGAATATTTAAATCTGGGGTGTTTATATTATGGAAAACTTCAAGCATCTGCCCGAACCCTTCCGTATTCGTGTCATCGAGCCGGTCAAGCGCACCACCCGTGCCTATCGGGAAGAGGCCATTGTCCGGGCGGGCATGAACCCCTTCCTGCTGGACAGCGAAGACGTCTTCATCGACCTGCTGACCGACAGCGGCACCGGCGCCATCACCCAGGACATGCAGGCCGCCATGCTGCGCGGTGACGAGGCCTACAGCGGCAGCCGCAGCTACTATGCCCTGCAACAGGCGGTGCAGGAGATCTTCGGCTACTCCCTGACCATCCCCACTCACCAGGGGCGCGGCGCCGAGCAGATTTACATCCCCGTGCTCATCAAGAAGCGGGAGCAGGAGAAGGGGCTGGATCGCAAGAAGATGGTGGCCCTCTCCAACTACTTCTTCGACACCACCCAGGGCCACACCCAGATCAACTGCTGCGTGGCGAAGAACGTCTACACCAGGGAGGCGTTCGATACCTCGGTCACCGCCGACTTCAAAGGCAACTTCGATCTGGTGAAGCTGGAAGAGGCCATCCTGGAGGCGGGCCCCGCCAACGTGCCCTACATCGTCAGCACCATCACCTGCAACTCCGCCGGGGGGCAGCCGGTCTCCATTGCCAACCTGAAGGCGGTGTACGAGATCGCCAGAAAGTACGACATCCCCGTCATCATGGACTCCGCCCGCTTCGCCGAGAACGCCTACTTCATCCAGCAGCGGGAGCCCGGCTACGCGAACTGGACCATCGAGGAGATCACGAGGGAGTCCTACAAGTACGCCGACGGCCTCGCCATGTCGGCGAAGAAGGATGCCATGGTGCAGATGGGGGGGCTGCTGTGCTTCAAGGATGACAGCATGCTGGACGTCTACACCGAGTGCCGCACCCTGTGCGTGGTGCAGGAGGGCTTCCCGACCTATGGCGGCCTGGAAGGGGGCGCCATGGAGCGCCTGGCGGTGGGCCTGCGGGACGGTATGCGCCAGGACTGGCTGGCCTATCGCATCGGCCAGGTGCAGTACCTGGTGGACGGGCTGGAGGCCATCGGCGTGGTGTGCCAGCAGGCAGGGGGCCATGCGGCCTTCGTGGATGCGGGCAAGTTGCTGCCCCACATCCCGGCGGATCAGTTCCCGGCCCACGCCCTGGCCTGCGAGCTCTACAAGGTCGCCGGCATCCGCGCGGTGGAGATAGGTTCCCTGCTGCTGGGGCGCGACCCCGCCACCGGCAAGCAGCACCCCTGCCCGGCGGAGCTGCTGCGCCTGACCATCCCCCGTGCCACCTATACCCAGACCCACATGGACTTTGTCATCGAGGCCTTCGGCGAGGTGAAGAAGAACGCCCACCGGGTGAAGGGGCTGGACTTCATTTACGAGCCGGCCGTGCTGCGTCACTTCACCGCCAGACTGAAAGAGGTCGAGCATAACGACCCGTCAGCCGGCAAGACGCAGAAAAAATTGATAGAAGCATAACGAGTCAGGGGCACAGATTTTTCTGTGCCCTTTTTTTTCACTGCTCTGTGAAAGATTTGGAGTGACACACATGACATCAACACCGTCCGTCATCGGAGGGGCCTGCATCATTGCCAGCGTCTGTGTCGGTGCCGGCATGCTGGGGCTGCCGAGCGCGGGAGCCGGGGCCTGGACCAGCTGGTCAACCCTCGCCATCATTCTTACCATGGTCGTCATGACGGTTTCAGGCTGGATGCTGCTGGAAGCCCTGAAACCCTACGCATTGACCGCCTCCTTCAACTCGGTGACCAAGGATCTGCTCGGTCACAGGATCAATCTCTTCAACAACCTCACCGTCTATTTCGTGGGCGGCATTTTGCTCTATGCCTACATCACCTCGTCGGGTCTCATCCTGGGCGGCCTGCTGGGCATCAATAGCCAGCTGGCCTCGGTGTTGTTCGTGCTGGTGTTCTCCTGGTTCGTCTGGCATTCGACCCGGGCGGTTGACAGGATTTCGGTCGTCCTGATCGTCTTTATGGTGCTGAGTTTCGTGTTCGGGGTCTTCGGGCTTGCCAGCAAGGTCGACACCGCCAAGCTGTTCAACTCCTTTGCCGAGGAGCTGGGCCGCGCCCCTTACGCCCTGGCCATGTTGCCGGTGGCGCTCACCTCGTTTGGCTACCACCACTCGGTGGCATCGATGCGCGCCTATTACGGCGAGGAGCAGAAAGCCAGGCAGGCGATCCTGGGGGGCACCCTGATCGCCCTGGCGCTCTATCTGCTGTGGCTGCTCAGCATCTTCGGCAACCTGCCTCGTCCCGCCTTCGGCCCCGTCATCGCCAAGGGGGGTGACGTGGATGTGCTGCTGGGGGCGCTGGCCTCGGTGATCGAGTCCAGGCAGGTCTCCCAGGCCATCAACCTCTTCTCCATGGCGGCCATCCTCTCCTCCTTCATCGGGGTGGGGCTCGGGGTGTTCGACTATCTGGCGGATCTGTTCCGGTTCGACAACAGCCGCCGGGGGCGGGCCAAATCCTGGGCGGTGACCTTCCTGCCCCCCCTGGCGCTCTCCCTGATGTTCCCGTTCGGCTTCGTGGTGGCCATCGGCTATGCCGGGGCCGCGGCGACCGTCTGGGCCTGCATCATCCCGGCCCTGCTGGCGAAAAAGTCCCGGGAGCTGGCCCCGGACGAGGCGGGGTTCAAGGCCCCCGGCGGCCAGCCCATGGTGGTGGCCGTCATCGTCTTCGGGGTGCTTACCGCCATCTTCCACCTGATGGCCATGGCGGGTCTGCTGCCCGTCTACACCGGCTGACCCTGGTGTGCTGAACCTGGCCCCATCCCGAACATATTCCACGGATGGGGCGCAGGATCCGGCCCGTTTCCCCCCATTTCCCCTCCGGATTTGATACCCGAAGGCATGCAGGGTAAAGTCCCCCGGCGCCAGCAGTGGCGAACGCAGGAGAAGCACGGCGGTGTGCCGTGACCAGTCGACAATCCGTTTGGGGGAGTAATGGAACAGAAACCATCGTTGGTGGGCGGGGCATGCATCATTGCCGGCGTCTGTGTGGGGGCCGGCATGCTGGGGTTGCCGAGTGCGGGGGCGGGCGCCTGGACCCTCTGGTCCATGCTCGCGGTGGCACTGACCATGGTGGTGATGACGGTCTCCGGCTGGATGCTGCTGGAGTCCTATCGGGGCTATCCCCTGCGCGTCTCCTTCGATACCGTGACCCGGGATCTGCTGGGGGAGAAGGTCAACGCCCTCAACAATCTCAGCGTCTACTTCGTCGGCGGCATCCTGCTCTATGCCTACATCACCTCGGCCGGTCTCATCATCGACGGCATGACGGGGATGGGCAGCCAGTGGGCGTCCGTGCTCTTTACCCTGGCCTTCTCCCTGCTGGTGTGGCACTCCACCCGGGCGGTGGACCGCATCTCGGTGTTGCTGGTGATCCTGATGGGGCTGAGCTTTGCCTTCGGCATCTCGGGCCTGTCGATGAACGTGCGCCTCGATCTGCTGCTCGACCGGGTGGGCAGCGAAGTGAGCTACGCCCCCTATGCCCTGGTGATGCTGCCGGTGGCGCTCACCTCGTTCGGCTACCACCATTCGGTCTCCTCCATGCGCGCCTACTACGGTGAAGAGCGCCGTGCCAGCCGCGCCATTCTGGGGGGCACCCTGATCGCGCTCGCGTTTTACCTCATCTGGCTGGTGAGCGTCTTTGGCAACCTGCCCCGCAGCGAGTTCGGCCCGGTGATCGCAGAGGGGGGCAACGTGGATGCCCTGCTCAAGGCCCTCGGTTCGGTGATCGAGTCCAAGGCGGTGGCCAGCGCCCTCAACGCCTTCTCCATGGCGGCCATCCTCTCCTCCTTCATCGGGGTGGGGCTCGGGGTGTTCGACTACCTGGCGGATCTGTTCAAGTTCGACAACAGCCGGGGTGGCCGCGCCAAGTCCTGGGCGGTGACCTTCCTACCGCCCCTGGTGCTCTCCTTGCTGTTCCCGTTCGGCTTCCTGGTGGCCATCGGCTATGCGGGCGCCGTGGCGACCCTGTGGACCTGCATCATCCCGCCCCTGCTGGCCTGGAAGGTGCGTGCGGCCCGGCGCGAAGAAGGTGGCGAGGGCTTCCGCGCCCCCGGCGGCCTCTTCATGATCGTCCTGGTGATCCTGTTCGGCGTGCTGACCGCCGCCTTCCACCTGCTCAACATGGTGGACCTGCTGCCCGCCTACAAGGGCTGAGCCGTTACCCGGGTCGCAGTGCCAGCACACAATGACAAAGAAGGAGCCTCATGGGCTCCTTCTTGCTTGTCACACAGGCAATATTGGTGTCGGTTACTGAATGCCGACCGACAGGGAGTGGGGGACCTTGGCGCCTTTACGGGCGGTGGCGCGCATCTGGTAGACCTGGATCAGGTACTTGCCCGACTTGGGCAGGGTGCCTTGCCATTTTGTGTCCACGTTGCCGCCGCCCAGTGCCTCGGCCTGACCCGGGATGGCGCCCGGCGCGAAGACGTTGAAGTTGGCATTGGTGCTGCCGGTGATGGCGACCGTCATGGTCTGGCCTTCTTTGGCGCCCAGGGTGTAGTTGATGGTGTCATAACCGGAGAAGGTGCCGTCAACCTTGGCGCTGTGCGCGCCTTTGGCGAAGTGCACCGGCACCGTGGTCACCTTGTCTGCCGCCTGAACCGAGGCCGCCATCATCATGGCCAGCAAGGCGGCCGTTACTGCTTTTTTCATTATGTATTGCTCCTGTGATCGGGCCCTGGCACGGGCCTCGATGGGAAGATATGCCTGAACGATGACGCGACTCCATCGAAATGATGGGGAGGTCGGAGTGGGGGATGTTGCAAGATTTGGGGTATGCACAGACGGACATGGTGCCTTTTGGCCGCAAGCCAGATGAACACAAGGTCGATGGGGTTTTATATGGCGAGTTCCTTGATACAGGGGGCGTTTTTGTCAACGTGGTGTTGACGAACAGGGTGCCCGCTGCGGCCATGACTCTGCGACAGAATTGATCGCCCCGGGTCTCCTGCATGGTCAGGGCGCGGGAGGGCTTGCGGAAAAAGAGGACGTCATGGCTGGCTGGTGCCCTCAGCCGCCATGGCCTGCTGCTCATAGCGCGCTACCGTGCCGTCCTGCTTCATTTGCCGGATCACGCTGGCAAGGGGGGCCAGCAGATCCTGATGCCGTTCGTGCAGATAGACGTAAGAATCGGCCAGCTCCATCACCCCGGCGGAGTAGATGCCGGCATAGCCCGGGTCCTGGCGCGTCAGGGCGGCCAGGGTCTGGCTGGCAATCAGGGTCTGCTCCACATAGAGGTCACTGCGCCCCTTGAGCAGCTTGCCCATCCCCTGCTCGGCGGTGGCGATGGCAAAGAGCCGGTCCGGTGCCACCACCTTGCCCAGCATCATCTCCGGCAACTTGGCGCCACGGCGAAACTCGACCCGATAACCGGTGCCCTGCAGGCTGTGCCACCCCTGCAGCTGGATCCCGGGCTGGTGGGCATAGGCCTGATAGGAGACGGCGAAATGGGGCTCTGGCACGCGCTGGAGGGTACGGGTCTGCTGCTGGTAGCTGGCGGCGCGGTGGATCTCGCCATCGACATGCCCCTGCTCTGCCAGCAGGGGGGCCCGTCCCCCGGGGTAGCCCTGGTACTGGAAGTCATAACCCAGGCGGGCGAACGCATCCCGATAGATGAGATCGAGCCAGCGACCATAGGGGGACTCCCTGGTTTCAAGGGAGCTCACCAGTGTGATGTTGCCCCTGCCTTGCGCCCCCCATACCTGGAAGGCCAGCAGCAAGAGCAGTGAAAGAGCGAAGAAGCGGTATCCTGAAACCTGCGCCATGGTGTCCCTGTCAGAGCGGTGGTTGCAAAGGGTGACAGTCCCATCCTAGCCCAGGGGGTTGCCCGGTCCAGCGCTTTCTGCCGTCCGCCCGTGGATATCCTCCCGTCCCGCCTTGCCCGAATGAACGCCAACCAAGGGAGATGGCCAGCGCCGCTCACAGGCTGGCGAAATCCACCTCGGGCAGGGTTTCGAAGCCGGGGCGGGCAAACAGATAGCCCTGCATCAGGCTGACGCCCATCTCCCGCAGGCAGGCCATCTCGTCGCGGGTCTCGACCCCTTCCGCCAGCGGGGTGATCTGCAACTCCGTAAACAGCGCCAGACAGTGGCGAACGATGGCCTGACGGATCGGGTCATGGTCGATGCCGCGCAGCAGGTGCATATCGAGTTTGATGATGTCGGGGCGAAAATCGGCCAGCAGGCTCAGGCCCGAGTAACCGGCGCCAAAGTCGTCGATCGCCGTCTTGAAGCCAAGGGCCTGATAGTGATCCACGATGCCGCGAATATGGCGGTTGTCCTGCACCTGTTCCACCTCGGTGAACTCGAACATGATCTGCTCGATGGGAAAGAGATGCTCGCGGGCCGCCTGCAACGTGGTGCGGATGCAGCGCTCCGGGCGATAGACCGCGTTGGGCAGGAAGTTGATGCTCAGCATGCCCCGCATGTCGAGGCGGGCGGCCAGCGCGATGGCCTTGATCCGGCACAGCTGATCGAAGCGGTAGCGGTTGTCGTCGTTGACCCGGTCAATCACGCTCTGCGCCGACTCGTTGTTGAGCCCCCGCACCAGGGCCTCATAGCCGAAGAGGGTGCGCTGGCTGCAATCGACGATGGGCTGGAAGGCCATGGTGAAATCGAAGTCGAGATCCACCTGCTCATGACACTGCTGGCAGAGGGTGGAGGACGGGGCGGCAGGTATGTCCATGACGTTCCTTTCAAGGCGTGGGGTCGCGAGAGATTGCCTCAAAGGATAACAGCTCCTCTCTCGCCGGCAGAGGTTATTCCTCCGGATAGGCAGGCCGTCTTCTGGCATATCAGAGGTTGGTCTGGTTTCTGCCCGACAGACGGCCATGGTGGGTCAGGCGCCGCCGCTTGTGGTCCTGTTTGTCCCTTTTTCGGGGCCGGGATTGGCCTCGCTGGCATCCTCCAAGGCCACGTCTTGCCCGCGAACCGGTCGGGGCAAGCGGTATAAGCTGATTCGATGGCATGTCGGAAAATGCCCCCATTTTTGCTTATGCCTCCTCGCAGTGTGCTCCGATGGCGAAAATAGGCCTAATCAGAGCCTGCAAAGGGTAATGGCCGATCTTGAGCAACCGGCATAACGCGCCTGCCACAGCCCCGCAGGTTCGATGAGCAAAGCGTCATCGAACCTGCGAGTTGCCCCCGTTGGGGATGAGGGGGCGTTATGCCAACCCAAGGTCAATGTTGGATTTCTCGATGTCCGGTACCGACCGGCATTCACCAAATTTCACCACCTTCTGTAGGTTCGATTAGCGAAGCATAATCGGACGATCGAGAGACTTTGATCGCGGTTGTTGCCATGAAGCAGGATCGGCCAGCCGGAGGAGGAAATTCTACTGGCCGTGATGGCGGGATAATCCATTTACGCGAACGTCCGATTACGCCTGACGGCTAATCGAACCTACGAGTTACAACCCCAAATCGTTTAGTGTGGAACGATGTGCAGCCATAAATTTATTGGCCATATCTGCCTGTTCTTTTGTTATTTCATCCAAGTCAGGAAGTATTGATTCAAATCGTGTAAATCTTTCTTCCATACCAGAAAAGGAAATTCCATCTACATAAGATTGTTTTAAAAATAGTGACCCTATAACACGTAACTCGGTTGACAATTCTTTCTTTAATATAATCCTGTTTGTTATCCAAAGGTATATATCTACAATCTGTAAACCAATAGACTCTTGGCTTTTTGATATTTCAAGATTACTGTTGATTAAGTTTTTATTTATCAGGTCTGATTTTTCTATTGATGCAAACAATGGATGGTTAAGATATTTGTTTCTGTCTTCCTGTGTTGCTCTTTTCATTCCATCAGAAATCAAACTGGCATTTCGATATGTCTCAATTTGTGCTTTATTAAACTGTGTTTGCATATCAACTGTTATTGATAGAGCTTTTTTCTATTTTTTAATTTTAGTCGTCTAGAAATACTTGAAGCAACGAATTGAAATCCAACTGCATTTGGTGATATTGCTTTTTCATCAGGCTGACCAAAGTCCATTGCTAGAGGGTTTTTTATTGCGAACCCAAGCGCATTAATTATTATTTCTTTTGAACGAGCATCCAAGAATGAAGTGTTTGTAATAGATCTTATTTCTTCTAGGGTCTGAATGATGTCTGACTCTTTATTTTCTATGTATTTACATGTGCATAGTGCCCATGTTTTCTTTAAAATGTCATCATCTAAAATAGCAGCCAACTTAAGTATTATAAGATAGCGCATAGGGGTCCAATATGTATCCCATCTAACAGCAGGGTTGATACCAGCATCAAATATAGCGTCAAAAAGACAAACAACAGCTAGGGCTCTTTTTTCAATGAAATAATAATCAAATGAAAATTTGAATTTATCCTGTAATAGATAAAGCTCTCGTGAGATCTCAGTTAGTTTATTGACTCCGAGATGATTTGCGTGAAGGCAATCAATGTCGAGCTTCTTTGTTATATCTTTGAACCACTGTTTTCCTAATGCATCTACGCTCAATGTGCTGGATAGAACGCCATAAGTTAATATAGGTTGATTTTTATCAAAAAGTTGATTGCCTGTATTACCTGATTCATCCACATGAAAGAACATATTAGTGTTACCTATCGTGTGCAAACGAAGGTGATAGATTAATCTATTTTTAATAAAAACGGCGCCTTTCGGCGCCGTTTTTTGATCTAGCCAACAAACCTCAATCACTGCAGCAGGGAGATATCCGCCACTTGCAGGAACAGGTTGCGCAGGTTGTTCAGCAGCGCCAGACGGTTGGCCTTGAGGGCTTCGTCGTCGGCCATCACCATGACTTCGTTGAAGAAGGTATCGACCGGCTCGCGCAGGGCGGCCAGACGGGTGAGGGCAGCCTGATAGTCACCGGCGGCGAACAGCGGGGCCAGTTCGGCTTGCAGTTCGGCAACCTGGGTGGCCAGCGCCTTCTCGGCGGCATCGACCAGCAGTTCCGGTTTGACGGTTGTGGGCAATGGAACCTCGACCTTGGCCAGAATGTTGCTCACGCGCTTGTTGGCGGCAGCCAGTGCCAGGGCGGCATCCAGGGTGCGGAAGTGGCTGACGGCCTTGACGCGACGATCGAAGTCGAGCGGACGGGTCGGGCGGCGGGCCAGTACGGCCAGCACCACGTCGGCACCGATGCCTTCGTCCTGATAGGCGGCGCGGAAGCGGCCCAGCATAAAGTCGACCACGTCGGTGACGACGGTTTTGTTGGTCAGCTTGTCGCCGTAGACGCGTACCGCTTCTTCAACCAGTTCAACCAGATCCAGATCCAGCTGCTTCTCGGTCATGATGCGCAGGGCACCGATGGCGGCGCGACGCAGGGCGAACGGATCCTTGTCACCCTTGGGCAGCATGCCGATGCCGAAGATACCGGCCAGGGTGTCGAACTTGTCGGCCAGCGCGACGGCGCAGGCAACCAGACCGGACGGCAGGGCATCACCGGCAAAGCGCGGCATGTACTGCTCGTTGAGGGCCACGGCAACCGCTTCGTCTTCGCCATCGTGACGGGCGTAGTGCATCCCCATGACACCCTGGGTGTCGGTGAACTCGCCGACCATGTTGGTCATCAGATCACACTTGGAGAGCAGACCGGCACGGCGGGCCTGAGTCACGACGGCACTATCGCCACCACTGATGCGCTCGGCGATAAAGCCGGCGACGGTCTCGATACGCTCGACCTTGGCCTTGACGGTGCCCAGCTGTTGCTGGAACAGCACGGTTTCAAGGCGCGGCAGGCGGGAGGCCAGAGTCTGCTTGAGGTCGGTCTTGAAGAAGAACTCGGCGTCTGAGAGACGGGGGCGAACCACCTTCTCGTTGCCGCTGATGATCTGGCTCGGGTCTTTGGACTCGATGTTGGTGACGAAGATGAACTTCGGCAGCAGCTTGCCGTTCTTGTCGTAGACCGGGAAGTACTTCTGGTCACCTTTCATGGTGTGAACCAGCGCTTCAGCCGGAACGGCCAGGAACTTCTCTTCGAAGTTGGCGGTCAGCACCACCGGCCACTCGACCAGTGCGGTCACTTCTTCCAGCAGGGCGTCGTCCAGATCGGCCACGCCACCGAAGGCGGCTGCGGCCGCTTCGACGTCAGCCTTGATCTTGGCCTTGCGCGCCATGAAGTCGGCAATCACCATGCCGCGCTCCTGCAGGATCTGCGGGTACTGGCTGGCGTTGTCGATGGTGAATTCGCTCTCGCCCATAAAGCGGTGGCCGCGGATGGTGCGGGCAGAGTCGATACCCAGAATGTGAGCGGGGACCAGATCCCCATCCAGCAGCAGGGTCACGGTGAAGACCGGACGCACGAACTGGATGGTCTTGTCGCCCCAGCGCATCATCTTCGGGATCGGCAGCTTGGCCAGCGCCTGGCTAACCAGCTCGCCCAGCAATTCTTTGGCCGGACGACCTTCAACCTTGGCGGAGTGAACCAGCCACTCGCCCTTGTCGGTGACCAGACGCTCGGCCTGCTCAACGGTGATGCCGTTGCCACGGGCCCAGCCTTCGGCAGCCTTGGTCGGCTTGCCTTCGGCATCGAACGCCTGGGAGACGGCCGGGCCGCGCTTCTCGACGCTCTTGCTCGGCTGTTCGCCAGCCAGCTCGCTTACCTTCAGCGCCAGACGGCGCGGTGAAGCAAACCACTCGACGTCGCCGAAGGCCAGATCGGCCTTGGTCAGTTCGGCTTTGAAGTTGTCGGCAAAGGCTTCGGCCAGGGAGCGCAGGGCTTTGGGCGGCAGCTCAGCAGTACCGATCTCTACCAGAAATGTATGTTGTGCCATGTCCGTTCCTTAACCTTGCTTGTTCTCTGTGCGCTGACACATGGGGAAACCCAGCGCTTCGCGGGAGGCGTAGTATGCCTCTGCCACGGCCTTGGTCAGGGTGCGAATGCGCAGGATGTAGCGCTGACGCTCGGTGACCGAGATGGCCTTGCGGGCATCCAGCAGGTTGAAGGAGTGAGCGGCCTTGAGGATGCGCTCGTAGGCAGGCAGCGGCAGCGGTTTTTCCAGTGCCAGCAGATTCTGGGCTTCCTTCTCGTACTGCTCGAAGCAGTGGAACAGGAACTCCACGTCGGCGTGTTCGAAGTTGTAGGTGGATTGCTCCACTTCGTTCTGGTGGAACACGTCGCCGTAGGTGGTCTTGCCCAGCGGGCCGTCAGACCAGACCAGGTCGTAGACGCTGTCCACACCCTGGATGTACATGGCCAGACGCTCGAGACCGTAGGTGATCTCGCCGGTGACCGGCTTGCACTCGAGGCCGCCAACCTGCTGGAAGTAGGTGAACTGGGTCACTTCCATGCCGTTCAGCCACACTTCCCAACCCAGGCCCCAGGCACCCAGCGTCGGGTTTTCCCAGTTGTCTTCCACGAAGCGGATGTCGTGGATCTCGGGATCCATGCCCAGCTCTTTCAGGGAGCCCAGATAGAGTTCCTGAATGTTGTCTGGGGAGGGCTTGATGATCACCTGGAACTGGTAGTAGTGCTGCAGGCGGTTCGGGTTCTCACCGTAGCGGCCGTCAGTCGGACGGCGGGACGGTTGTACGTAGGCGCAGGCGATGGGCTCCGGGCCCAGGGCGCGCAGGCAGGTCATGGGGTGGGAGGTACCGGCACCCACTTCCATATCCAGCGGCTGAATGATGGTACAGCCCTGGCGGGACCAATAGTCCTGCAACTGCAGGATCAGGCCCTGAAAGGTTTTGACATCGAATTTTTGCATAGTGTTTTTCGCGCGAAATGAAATCAGAGCAAGATTTGCTGAATGTGAACCGAGGGAGTATACCGTCTGGCATGGTCGGATAATAGGCGAAATTACAGGGGATTAGTGGGGCTATGTTGCCGCTTGCCCTATGATGTCGCCGACGCAAGCGGCCTGCCGATGGCCGATGAAAAACAGGGGAGAGGAAATGGAACTGCGCTGCGCCTGGGTGACCAGAGACCCGGAATACATCGAATACCATGACAAGCAGTGGGGCAGGCCGATGTATGACGCCCGCGAGTTGTTTGCCAAGCTCTGCCTCGATGGTCAACAGGCGGGGCTGTCGTGGATCACCATCCTCAAGCGCACCGATAGCTACCATCGCGCCTATGCCGACTTCGATCCACTGCGCATCGTGCAGTTCGACGAGCAGGATGTGGAACGGCTGATGCAGGATACCGGCATCATCCGCAACCGGCTCAAGGTGCAATCGATCATCAAAAATGCCCGCGCCTATCTGGCGCTGGAGGCCGAGGGCATCGACTTCGTCGATTATCTGTGGGGCTTCGTGGGCGGCGCCCCCATCGTCAACCAGCGTCAGGGCAACGGCGACATTCCGGCGACCTCACCGGAGTCGGATACCATGTCCAAGGCCCTCAAGAAGCGCGGCTTCACCTTCGTCGGCAGCACCATCTGCTACGCCTTCATGCAGGCGGTGGGGATGGTGAACGATCATCTGGTGACCTGCCCCTGCCACGCCGAGTGCCAGCAAGCAGCGGCGACGTGAAGGAGAATGAACGAAGAAGGGAGGCTCAAGCCTCCCTTCTTTTTTTGCTCTGAATCAGCAGGGCTCAAGGGTGCGGCCGAGCGCCTCGCACACCTCGTCGCTGCTCATCAGCCGCACGAAGGGGCCGGCCAGGGTGGCGTTGTGATGGGCGATGATCTGGGGGGCGGTCAGTTGCGGCGTGTCCATGCAGGTATGGGCATCGCTCACCAGCACCACGGTGTAGCCGAGATCTGCCGCCGCCCGGCAGGTGGTGTCGATGCAGTACTGGGTCTTCATGCCGGTGATGATCAGGGTCTGCACGCCGTCCTCTTTCAGCCAGCCATCGAGGCCGGTGCCATGGAAGGCGCTGGGGCGTTGCTTGTCGAACACCCGATCGGCCTCGCCGACGACCAGCTCAGGCGCAAGCTGCCAGAACGGGCTGCCGGCGGCGATGGGGCTGCCGGCCGGGCCCGTGTGACGCACCGCCAGCACGGGGAGAGCGGCACTGCGGGCCGCCTGGCTCAGGCGATTGATGTTGGCCAGGGTCTCGGCCCCGGCATGGGGGGCTTCCGGGCCGTGAAGGAGGCCCACCTGGATGTCGATGATGAGCAGCGCGGGGCGGGAAAGGGACGACATGGTCATGGCTCCGTGAGAAATGTCCCCCACTCTGGGGCCATGGGCTCTTATGAGACAACCCGCATCTGGGGGGCAACCACTCCAGACCCCGGGAGCATGTTCTGTTGCGCCGGGCCGGGAGCCTTTTCGCCCCTTGGTACAGCCGGGATACAGTCACACGGGTTCACCATCGGGAGCGCCATCACGAGGGAGTCCCGTGTCACTGAGCGCCGTTCGCCCTCTCTCCCCCGGCCTGATCGGCTGCACCCTGGGGATGACGTCGCTCGTCAGGGTAAACACGAGGGGAAGCTGGCCCTGTGCAAGAAGGTCCGAGGCTGCACAGACGACGCTCCGAGGGCCGAGTTTGCGCTACCGGGATCTTGCCCCTCCCCTATCATTGAAAGACGCCGGACCGGTTCAGGTTGTCTGGCGAAGGAGCCATCATGAAGAAGTCCGTATTGGCGCTGCTTGCCGCCACCGCCTTGCTGGCCGCCTTGCCTGCACAGGCCACCAAGCAGGCCCAGGAGCGCCGTGACGCCCGCGATGTGCGTCAGGATACCCGTCAGGAGTCCCGTGACGCGAAACAGGCGTGTCGTGAGGGGGTGGTGGGCAATGCCGACTGCCGCCAGGAGCATCGTGAAAACAAGCAGGAGGGGCGAGACAAGGCCCGGGAGATCAAATATTGATGCGGGCCCGTCCGAAGATGGCCTGCACCGGGTAAGTCGCAAGGGGCAGGGGGCGTTTTGCCCCCTGCCCATCTTCGCAATGCGCGCGTCACACTCTGGCGCCTCTCTGGGTTAGAATGCGCGGCTATCGGCTAGAGTCGTTCTTTTTCAGAGGTTTTTTCATGCATTTCAAGAAACTGGTTCCTGCACTTGCCCTGACCGTCGCCATCACTGGCTGTACCACCAACCCCTATACCGGTGAATCCCAGACCTCCAAGGGCGCCTGGGGCGCGTTGGCGGGTGCGGCGACCGGCGCAGCCGTGGGGGCGCTCTCCTCCAGCAAGGGCGACCGCAAAAAGGGCATCCTGACTGGCGTCGCCGCCGGTGCGGCCCTGGGTGGTGGTATCGGTTACTACATGGATGTGCAGGAAGCCAAGCTGCGCGAGAAGCTGCAAGGCACCGGCGTCAGCGTGACCCGCAACGGTGATCAGCTGATCCTCAACATGCCGAACAACGTCACCTTCGACAGCTCCAGCGCCCAGCTGAAAGCCGCCGGTGCCAACACCCTGTCCGGCGTGGCCCTGGTAGTTGCCGAGTTCGACAAGACCCGTCTGAACGTGGTCGGTCACACCGACAGCACCGGCTCCCGCGAGCTGAACATGAAGCTCTCCCGGGATCGCGCAGATGCCGTTGCCGCCCAGCTGATCGGCCAGGGCGTGTCCGGCAGCCGTATCGCCATCAGCGGTGTGGGCCCGGATCAGCCGGTGGCCAGCAACAGCACCGCCGAAGGCAAGGCCCAGAACCGTCGGGTGACCATCACCCTGACCCCGACCGCCTAAGCGGCCCGGTTCGATGCCAAAAAAAGGCCCCGCCAGCGATGGCGGGGCCTTTCTATTGGCGCCGGTGCGTGTCCTTTGCTCCTTGCCCCCTTCTCCTCTTGTGGGAGAAGGGTCGGGGATGAGGGGATAACCGCCTCTTAGACAGCGGCAGTGAGTTGTACTTCTACCCTGTAGCCTTCGTGGGCCAGACGGGCCTGTACACAGGCGCGAACGGGGGCTGTGTCGGCATCAGGGGAGCCAGACATCCCGCTTGGTTTAGACAGCGGCTGTGAGCTGCACTTCTACCCTGTAGCCTTCGTGGGCGAGGCGGGCCTGCACGCAGGCACGGACCGGGGCTGTGTCGGCATCAGGGGAGCCAGGCATCCCGTTTTGATTAGACAGCGGCAGTGAGCTGCACTTCTACCCTGTAGCCTTCGTGGGCGAGGCGGGCCTGCACGCAGGCGCGGACCGGGGCTGTGCCTGCCGGGATCCAGGCATCCCACTGCGCGTTGAAGGCGGCGATGTCTTCAATGTCCTTGAGATAGATGTTGGCCATCAGGATCCTGTCGACGCCGGAACCGTTGGCTTCCAGCAGACGCTGCAGGCTTTCCAGCACTTCACGGGTCTGCTGGTGGATGTCGGCGGTCTCGGTGGCGGGCACTTCCACCACGTAGAGGGTGCCGTTGTGGATGACCACATCAGACCAGCGCTGGGTGGTCCCGATACGGGTAATGGTTGTCATGTTTGCTCCGGTACGGGGTTATTGACCCTTGCGGATCAGGTAGCGGTAAGGGGCCTGCTCAGTCTCGCTGGCGACCAAGGTGTGGTCCATGAAGCGGCAGAAGCTGGGAATGTCGCGGGTGGTGGAGGGGTCGTCGGCGCTGACCAGCAGGGTCTCCCCATCCGCCATCAGCCGCACTTTCTTGCGAACCATCATCACGGGTTCGGGGCAACGAAGCCCGATTGCGTCCAGCTCGTGGGTCGCATTGCAGAATACAGTACTCATGAATAATCAACCTTCAGCCGCACCTTCTTGCGCGCCATCGTCATCACGGGTTCGGGGCAACGAAGCCCAATTGCGTCCAGCTCGTGGGTCGCATTGCAGAATACAGTACTCATGAATAATCAACCTTCAGCCGCACCTTCTTGCGCGCCATCGTCACGGGCTCGGGGCAACGAAGCCCGATTGCGTCCAACTCGTGCGTTGCGTCGCAGAATAAAGCACTCATCAATAATCAACCTTCAACCAATTCGGCCAGCAATGATACTCACGGCGAAAAAATAATCAAACCACGGGGCGGTTATGCAGCATATGCTACCAAAATGTGAACCGGCTCTACCCAGGCTTCGCTCGATGAGTAATATAAAAATTGAACCATATTCAACAAGGAGGTGTGAATATGCAGGTCTCCTACGGCAGATTGCAAGCCTACGCAGGCATGGGGTTCTTGTCGTTCGCCATGATAGTGCTGGGCAGCCCGATCGGTAATACCGGTACCTGGTTCGGCTCCATGGTGATGATAGGGCTGGGGCTCTGGATCGAGCTCAGCGACTACTACGACGAGGATGAGGACGAGAACGATCCCTCCTGAGAGCCTGGCTCTCGGCACTCAAAGGCGGACGATGTCCGCCTTTGTCATTTCTGCTCCGCGCCGGAACGGGTCGAGCGCATGGCGCGCTCCAACTGCTGCGCCGTCTGCTCGGGGTTGGCCCTGGCGTCGTTGAAGAAGCTGCTCAGCACATCCATGATCCCCTGGCGCATGTTGGTGGGCACCGCCATCCCCTCCGCCATGCTGGGCAGCAGGTTATCCTGTTGCTCGGCGTGGAGGAAGTCCTGATAGGAGCGGATGGCGCAGCGATCGAACTTGCTCATGTCCGGCTTGATGAGTGCCGGGATGGAGCCCTTCACCCGGTTGAACGCTTCCTGGAAGCGCGGTGTCATCAACAGCCTGGCCAGCTCGCCCTGGGCCTGCAACTGGGCGGGATCCCGCTGCTTGAACATGGCGATGGAGTCGAGGTTGTAGCTGAACAGCCCCTGGCTGCCCGGGCTTGGCAGGCACTCGATATCCTCGCCGGGGCGGTAGTTGCCTGCACTCAGCTCTCCCTTCACCCAGTCCCCCATCACCTGCATGGCGGCACCGCCGCTCTCCAGCAGGTTGGTGGCCTGGTGCCATTTCAGGCCGGCGTATTTCTCGGGCACATAAGCGCGCAACTGCTGGAAGCGAGTCAGCACCCGCACCATGTCGGGGCCGGTCAGGGTGGCGCTGTCCTGCTCGAGGAAGGCCTTGCGATAGAAGGTCTTGCCCCCTTCGCCGAGGGCCACCGTTTCGAACAGCACCGCGATCTGCCAGGGTTCGTTACCGATGGCGAGGGGGGTGATGCCCTGCTCCTTGAGCTTGTCCGCCACCGCCACGAACTGGGCCCAGTCGGTGGGGGGCTTGAGCCCCTGTCGCTCGAATACCTTGCGGTTGAGCCACAGCCAGTTGACCCGGTGGATGCCGGTGGGGACCGCCATCAGGGCGCCGTTCTGGCTGAGTGTGTCGCGCACCATGGGGGGCAGCTGAGGGTACCAGCCGAGATGCTCGGCCATGGGGGTGAGATCGCGCAGAAAGCCCAGGCTGCCCCACTCGTGCAGCTCGAACCCCTTGAGGTGGGCCGCCTCCGGCGGGTTTGCCGCCAGGGCCCGGCTCTTGAGCACCGTCATGGCGCTCTTGCCGCCCCCCCCCTGTACTGCGAAGTCGTTCCACTGGTTGCCCTGTTCGGCCCACTCGGACTTGAGCACTTCCACGGCCCTGGCCTCGCCGCCGGAGGTCCACCAGTGCAATACCTCCACCTGGGAGGCGCAGACGGGCAGGGAGAGCAGGGCGATGACAGAAAAAGACAACCACTTCATACATTACTGCCTTGGTAGGGAGAGGGTGGCCTGCAGGCCGCCCTGGGGGCGATTTTCCAGCACCAGGTCGCCGCCGTGGGCGTGGGCTATGTTGCGGGCGATGCCAAGGCCCAGCCCGGTGCCGGCGGCATCGGTGCTGAGGCGGTAGTAGGGCTCGAAGATGCGCTCGAACTGATCGTCCGGCAGACCGGGCCCCTCGTCCATGATGAAGAGGATCAGCATCTCCTCGTCATCCATGATGATGATGCGCACCTTCTGGCCGTACTTGATGCCGTTGTCCACCAGGTTGCCGATGCAGCGCTTGAGGGCCAGCAGCTTGCCGCGATAGGGCCACTTGCAGTGGCCCTCGATGGTGAGCAGATCCTCGTGCAGGTTCATGGCCTCCGCCATCTGCTCCAGCAGGGCGTTGACGTCGATCTGCTCAAGGTTCTCGTGAATGTCCGTCTCTTTGACCGTCTGCAGCGCCCCTTTGACCATCAGCTCCAGCTCGTCCAGGTCCTTATTGAACTTGGCGATCTGCACCTCGTCGTCCAGCAGTTCGACCCGCAGTCGCAGCCGGGTGATGGGGGTCTTGAGGTCGTGGGAGATGGAGCTGAACAGCCGCTCCCTGTCGTCGATGAAGCGGCGAATGCGCTGCTGCATGATGTTGAAGGCGCGGGTCGCCGCCACGATTTCGGAGGCACCCTCCTCTTTGAGGGACGGCTGGTCGATGTCCTTGCCGAGGTTGACCGCCGCCTTGGCGAGGCGACGCAGGGGGCGGGTCTGCCAGCGCACCAGCATGAAGGTGAAGAAGCAGAGGAAGACCGTCATCAGGGCGATGAAACGCACCTGGTTGCTCGGCATCACGGTGTCATCCAGCGTCATGTAGGGGGCGGGCAGCAGGGCCGCCAGATAGAGCCACTCCCCCGGTTCTATCTCGATCTGGGTCACCAGCACCGGCGGATTGATAGGCTCCAGGGACAGGGTGTAGCGGGCCCAGGAGGAGGGGAGATCCGCCAGCAGGGTGTCGTTGTTGAAGACGTGCAGCTCCTCGGGGCGGGAGAAGTCCACCTTGATCGCCATGGCGTCGGAGAGTTTGCGGCTGAGCACCTCCTGCACCTCTTTGAGCACCAGCGTCTTGCGCTCGCTGTCGGGGATGGCGCTGATGTGGATCTCTTCCTCGTTCAGGGAGACGAAGAAGCGGCTGCCCCCCATGTTGCGCAGCTGATCCAGCGCGATGTGGCGGTATTGCAGGGGCAGGGACTTGAAGAAGTTGACGGTGGAAGCCGCCGACAGCGCCAGGTTGCGGGTGGTGCTGAGCATGCCCTCCAGCTCCCGCTTCTGGATCTGTTGCATCCAGATGCCAGTGAGGATGGTCTGGGAGAGCAGGATGGCGAGCAGCAACAGCAGCAGCATCCGCGACAGCAGGGAGCGGGGCACCAGGGCCCGCCAGAACTTCTGCCCCGTCATGGCAGCGTGTGTCTCTTGTCGATCAGCATGGGGTGCTTACCTCTGTGCCTTGCCGTTGCCCCGTGATGGGTCTCTCTTCTGCCCGTTCAAGGTCTCGCCGTAGCGTCTGTCTGTTACGGGATCTCGTGGACTTCGGCGATCAGCATGTAGCCGCTGCCGCGAATGGTCTTGATGATGCGCGGGCTCTTGCCGTTGTCCCCGAGCTTCTGGCGCAGGCGGCTGATCTGCACATCGATGCCGCGCTCCATGGGCAGGCTCTCGCGACCGCGGGTGGCGTCCGAGATGGTATCCCGGTCCAGCACCACGCCGGGCTGCTGCAGGAACATGCCGAGCAGCAGGGCATCGCTGCCGGAGAGATCCAGCAGGCTGCCATCTTCGTGGGTCAGCTGGTGGCTCAGGGTGTCCAGGGTCCACTCGGCGAAGCGCAGCCGACGGCTCGGTTCCTTTTCTTTCTCCGGCTGGCGGAATTCGGCGCGGCGCAGCAGCGCCTTGATGCGGGCCTGCAGTTCGCGCGGGCTGAACGGCTTGGCGATGTAGTCGTCGGCGCCAAGTTCCAGACCGATCACCCGGTCAGCTTCGTCGGAGGCGGCGGTGAGCATGATGATGGGTACCTGGGAGTCGCGGCGGATCTGCTGGCAGAGGGTAAAGCCGTCGTCGCCGGGCATCATGATGTCCAGAATGATGAGGTCCGGGCTGTGCTGGGCCAGTTGTTGGCGCATCTCGTTCCCTTCAGCCGCGGTCAGTACCTCGAAACCGGCCCGGGTCAGGTACTCGTTGAGCAGCTCGCGGATCTCCCGATCGTCGTCGACGATAAGCAGTTGTTTGCTCGTTGACATATGTATGTGCATCCACCCATTTTTTTGTGCAGATTGAACCTGTCGGGGGAGTAAAAAGCAAGCAAGCCCCCCCTCTAATGTGAAGTTATGGGCAATATAGCCTCAGGATTGGCCCCGATCGCGGGAAAAGAATAAAAAAGGCCGACCCAAACGGGCCGGCCAACACGCAGATTCCGACGGCAGGAGCGCACCCCGTGTGGCGCGTTCCACAGACTCGACAGCAGGGTCGGCAGGCCGACCCGGTATTCGTGATGGGGCCGCAGTGCCGGGAAGCAGGGCCGCCTTCTGTCTGTTGTTGCCGCCCCGAGGCGGCGTCCCTGACCGGTGAGCGGTCAGGAGTGATTCACTTACACCCGTTCGAACACGGTGGCGATGCCCTGACCCAGGCCGATGCACATGGTGGCGACTCCCAGGGTGGCGTCCTTCTCTTCCATCAGGTTGATCAGGGTGGTGGAGATGCGGGCACCGGAGCAGCCGAGCGGGTGACCCAGGGCGATGGCGCCACCGTTGAGGTTCACCTTCTCGTCCACCAGATCCTGCAGACCCAGATCCTTCACGCAGGGCAGGGACTGGGCGGCAAACGCCTCGTTCAACTCGAACAGATCGATGTCGCCGACGGTCAGACCGGCCCGCTTGAGCGCTTTCTGGGTGGCCGGCACCGGGCCGTAACCCATGATGGCGGCGTCACAGCCGGCGATGGCCATGGCACGTACCTTGGCGCGCGGGGTGAGGCCGAGGGCCTTGGCGCGGTCCGCACTCATCACCAGCATGGCGGCGGCGCCATCGGACAGCGCCGACGAGGTGCCGGCGGTGACGGTACCGTTGACCGGGTCAAACACCGGGCGCAGCTGGCTCAGGGTTTCTACCGTGGTCTCCGGGCGGATCACCTCGTCATAGTCGTAGAAGAAGCGGGCGCCGCTGGCGTCATGGCCTTCCAGCCCGACGATCTCCTTGGCAAAACGGCCTTCCACGGTGGCGGCGTGAGCGCGGCGGTGGGAGCGGGCGGCAAACTCGTCCTGCTGCGATCGGCTGATGCCGTGCAGCTTGCCGAGCATCTCGGCGGTCAGCCCCATCATGCCGGAGGCTTTCGCCACCGACTTGGCCATGCCGGGGTGGAAGTCGACGCCGTGGCTCATGGGCACGTGGCCCATGTGTTCGACGCCGCCGATGATGAAGATATCCCCATCACCTACCTGAATGGCGCGGGAGGCATCATGCAGCGCCTGCATGCTGGAGCCGCACAGGCGGTTGACGGTGACCGCCCCCACCTGTTTCGGGATGCCGGCCAGCAGGGCGGCGTTGCGGGCGATGTTGAAGCCCTGCTCCAGGGTCTGCTGCACGCAGCCCCAGTAGATATCCTCGATCTCGTTCGGGTCGAGGTTGGGGTTGCGCAGCAGGATGGATTTCATCAGGTGCGCGGACAAGTCTTCTGCACGCACGTTGCGGAAGGCGCCGCCCTTGGACCGGCCCATCGGGGTCCGGATACAGTCGACAATGACTACGTCTTTCATGAATGGATCTCCTTTCCGCAATCAGTAGAAGGTGTTGCCCTGGGCGGCCATCTCACGCAAGCGGTCGCTGACGCGGTAGAGCGGGCCCAAATCGGCATACTGGTCGGCCATGGCCACGTAGCGATCCAGGCCAATGGTGTCCAGATAGCGGAACACGCCGCCGCGGAAGGGAGGGAAGCCCAGACCGTAGACCAGCGCGATGTCGGCTTCGGCTGGCGTGGCGACTATGCCCTCTTCCAGGCAGAGCACCACCTCGTTGATCATCGGGATCATCATGCGGGCGATGATGGCGTCCTTGTCGAACTCCTGTTTCGGCTTGGCGATGGGGGTCAGCAGCTCGTAGCTGGCGGCGTCGGCCACCTTCTTCGGCTTGCCCTTCTTGTCCTGTTCGTAGGCGTAGAAGCCCTTGCCGTTCTTCTGACCGAAGCGGCTGGCGTCATACATTACGTCGATGGCGGTACGACCTTCCTTGCTCATGCGCGCCGGGAAACCCTGCGCCATCACGTCACCAGCGTGGTGGCCGGTGTCGATGCCGACCACGTCCAGCAGGTAGGCGGGGCCCATGGGCCAGCCAAACTCCTTCTCCATCACCTTGTCGACGGCGGCGAAGTCGGCGCCATCGGCGACCAGCTTGTTGAAGCCGAAGAAGTAGGGGAACAGCACGCGGTTCACGAAGAAGCCGGGGCAGTCATTGACCACGACCGGGGACTTGCCCATGGCGGCGGCGTAGGCCACCACGCGGTTGATGGTTTCATCGGAAGTCTGTTCGCCACGGATGATCTCCACCAGCGGCATGCGGTGCACCGGGTTGAAGAAGTGCATGCCGCAGAAGTTCTGCGGGCGCTTCAGTCCCTTGGCCAGCAGAGAGATGGGAATGGTGGAGGTGTTGCTGGCGAGCACGGCGTCTTCGCCGATGATCCCTTCCACTTCGCCCAGCACGGCGGCCTTCACTTTCGGGTTCTCGACCACAGCTTCGACCACCACGTCCACATGCTTGACGTTGTCATAGCTGAGGGTCGGCGTGATGGCGGAGAGCACCTGGCCCATCTTGATGCCGTCGATGCGGCCGCGCTCGAGCTGGCCGTTGAGCAGCTTGGTGGCCTCATTCATGCCAAGTGCCAGCGCCTTCTCGTTGATGTCCTTCATCACCGCCGGGATGCCCTTGCTGGCAGACTGGTAGGCGATGCCGCCCCCCATGATGCCGGCACCCAGCACGGCGGCATGGCCGGTGGCCTTGTTTGCCTGCTTGGCGGCCTTCTTGGCCAGTGCCTTGATGTGCTGATCGTTGAGGAAGATACCGACCAGCGCCTTGGCCACGTCGGTTTTCGCCAGTTTGATGAAGGTGGCGGCCTCGGCGGCCAGCGCCTCGTCACGGCCCATGCCGGCGGCGGCTTCCACCGTCTTCACGGCGGCCATGGGGGCCGGATAGTGTTTGCCCGCCACGGCGGCAACCATGCCGGCGGCGGTGGTGAAGCTCATCATGGCTTCCAGTTTGGAGAGGCGCAGCGGGGCCTTCTTGGCGGCGCGGCGGCCCTGCCAGTCCAGCTTGCCCTTGATCGCGTCCTTGATCATCTGCACGGCGGCGCTGTGCAGCGCGTCCGGGGCGACCACGGCATCGATGGCACCCACCTTGAGGGCGTCATCGGCACGGTAATCCTTGCCGGTGGTGATCCACTCCAGCGCGTTGTCGGCACCGATCACCCGCGGCAGACGGACAGTGCCGCCAAAGCCCGGCATGATGCCGAGCTTGGTCTCGGGCAGGCCGATTTTGGCGCTGGTATCAGCCAGGCGGAAATCGGTGGAGAGAATAGTCTCGCAGCCGCCACCCAGGGCGTGACCCTTGATGGCAGAGAGGGTCGGCACGGGCAGATCTTCGATGGCGTTGAAGATGTCGTTGGCCTTTTTCAGCCAGCCGAGCAGGTCTTCTTGCGGCAGATCGAACAGTTCCAGGAATTCGGTGATGTCGGCGCCGACGATGAAAGCGTCTTTGCCGGAGGTGAGGATCAGACCCTTCAAATCGGCTTGTTGCTGTAATGCGGCGATCGCTTCGCTCAGGGAGAGCAGGGTAGCGCGATCCAGCTTGTTGACTGAACCCGGGGCATCGAACCTCAGCTCGGCAATGCCGTCTTCGAGGTAGCTGACCGTCAGGGTTTCGCCTTGGTAGATCATGAGAGTGTCTCCTTGTTCCCACTCTGTGGGGAATGGTGCTCCTTTATCCCCAGCAGGGGGCGAGGCTCACTATTGATCCAAAAGGAGACATTTTCAACACCTATTTAAAACATTTGTTTAACAGTTATCGAGTAAAAGCTCTTCATCACAAAACGGGTAAAAAAGAGGCGCCTTGCGGCGCCTCCGATGGAGATGAGCGTGGTATCAACTGGCCAGTTCCGGCCGGTTGCGATACTGGTTCAAGACCTCGGGATCGGCGAGGGCGTGGGTGTTGTTGACGGGGCGGTTGTGCACCACTTCCCGCACCGCCAGCTCCACTATCTTGCCGGACTTGGTGCGGGGGATGGCATCCACCTGCAGGATGCGGGCAGGCACATGACGGGCGGTGCAGTGCCGCTTGATCTGCTGGCAAATCCGCTCACGCAGCCCGTCGTCCAGCTTGCAACCCGCCTTGAGCTTGACGAACAGCACCACCCGCTCGTCCTGCTTCCATTGCTGGCCGATGACGATGCTCTCTTCCACCTCGTCGAGTTGTTCCACATAGCGGTAGATCTCGCTGGTGCCGATGCGCACGCCGCCCGGGTTGAGGGTCGCGTCGGAGCGGCCGTAGAACAGAATGCCGCCGGTTGGGGTCAGCTCGATCCAGTCCCCGTGGCACCAGATGTTGTCGAACCGCTCGAAGTAGGCGGCGTGGTATTTGTCGCCGTTCTCGTCACCCCAGAAGTAGATGGGCTGGGCCGGGAAAGGCTTGGTGCAGACCAACTCGCCCTTTTCCCCCAGCACCGGCTGGCCCGCCTCGTTGAATACCTGCACCGAGAGACCAAGGCCGCGCCCCTGGCTCTCGCCGCGATAGACGGGGCTCAAGGGGTTGCCGATGACGAAGCAGGAGCAGATGTCGGTGCCGCCAGAGATGGAGCTGAGCTGCACATCCTGCTTTATCTGCTGGTAAACGTAGTCAAACCCCTCCGGCGACAGCACGGATCCGGTGCTGCAGATGAGGCGCAAGGCAGGCAGGTCGTGGGTCTTGATGGGGGCATAACCCTGTTTGTGCAGCGCATCGAGATACTTGGCCGAGGTGCCGAACAGGGCGACCTCTTCGTCCCGTGCCAGATCCCACAGCACCTTGCCATCCGGGTAGAAGGGGGAACCATCGTAGAGCACCAGGGTGGCGCCGGAGGCGAGGGCGCTCACCAGCCAGTTCCACATCATCCAGCCACAGGTGGTGAAGTAGAAGATGCGCTCCCCCGGCTTGATGTCGCAGTGCAACTGGTGCTCTTTCAGGTGTTGCAGCAGGGTGCCGCCAATGCCGTGGACGATGCACTTGGGTTTGCCGGTGGTGCCGGAGGAGTAGAGGATGTAGAGCGGGTCGTTGAAGGCCATGGTCTCGAAGGCGAGCTGGGCATCATGCTGGCTTGCCAGCAATTGCTGCCAGTTGTGACCAAGCTGCAGCGGGTTGCCGAGCAGGGGGATCATCACCGTCTGCTCTAGGCTGTCGAGCTGACCGACGACGCTGGCCACCTTGTCCTGAATGTCGATGGCCTTGCCGCCGTAGCGGTAGCCATCCACCGCGAACAGCACCCTGGGACGGGTCTGGCCGAAGCGCTCCACCACGCTGGCCTCGCCAAAATCGGGGCTGGTGGAGGTCCAGATCGCCCCGAGGCTGGTGGTTGCCAGCATGGCTACCACGGTTTCCGGGATATTGGGCAGGTAGGCTGCGACCACATCACCCCGGCCTATACCCTGGCTACGAAGCCAGTGGGCCAGGCGGGCGACCTGATCTGCCAGCTCATGCCAGCTCAGGGTCCGGCTTGGGCCCCCTTCGATGCGGGAGATGATGGCCGGGCTCTCATCCTGGCGGCGCAGCAGGTTCTCGGCGAAGTTGAGCTGGCTGTCGGGGAACCAGCGGGCGCGCTGCATATCCTGGCGGTTCTCCGCCACAATGTTGCCAAGCTCGCCCTTGACGCCGCAGTGCTGCCACACCAGGGGCCAGAAGCGGGTGGTCTTCTCCACCGACCATTGATACAGGTCGGCATAGCTGCGCAGTTGCAGACCATGGAAGTGATTGACCTCGGCCATGAACTGGTGGAGGTTGGAGTGCTGCATCCTGTCCTGATCCGGTGTCCACAGACAAAGGTTTTGCATGAGTCGTTCCTGACGGCTGATATCTACTGTCTGTGGGCAGTGTATTGAATTGTTCTTTGTTTGTTAATTGTCTGTTTTATCTTCATAACAAAAAGCCTGTAACCTATGCGTTACCTCACGAAGCGAAAGCCGGGTGGCTCGAGCCTTGATTCGCTTGATGTTATGCTGAAGTCACATTCGCCCGGAGCAGGACGCCATGAGCAGTTACAGCCAACTTTTTGCCCAGCATCTCGACACCCTTCAGCAGCGTACCCGCGACATACTGCAACAGCAGGGACTGAGCGGTCTGGCCATCCACTCCGGCCAGACCCACCGCATCTTCCTCGATGATCAGGATTATCCCTTCAAGGTGAATCCCCAGTTCAAGGCCTGGCTGCCGGTGCTGGACAACCCTCACTGCTGGTTGCTGGTGGACGGGGTGAACAAGCCGGTGCTGCTGTTCTACCGGCCGGTGGACTTCTGGCACAAGGTGGCGGAGTTGCCCAACGCCTTCTGGGTCGATTTCTTCGACATTCGCTTCCTGACTCGCCCGGAGCAGGTTGCCGATCACCTGCCGGTCAACAAGCAGGAGTGGGCCTATCTGGGCGGCCATCTGGAAGTGGCCGAGCTGCTGGGACTGGGCCAGCCCAATCCGGAGGCGGTCCTCAACTACCTGCACTACCACCGTGCCTACAAGACGCCCTATGAGCTGGAATGTCTTCGCGATGCCAACCGCATCGGCGTGCGCGGCCACATCGCTGCCAAGGACTCCTTCATGGCGGGGGCGAGCGAGTTCGAGATCAACCTGGCCTACATGAAGGCGGTCGGACAGGGGGCCAATGAGGCGCCCTACGGCAACATTGTTGCCATCAACCGCAATGCGGCCATCCTGCACTACACCCATCTCTCCACCCAGCGGGTGCCGGATGCGGAGCGTTACTCCTTCCTCATCGATGCCGGTGTGGACGTGCACGGTTATGCCTCCGACATTACCCGGACCTGGGCCTGGCGCCGCGGTGAGTTCGCCGATCTGATTGCTGCGCTGGATGCACAGCAACAGGAGATCATCGACGAGATCAAGCCGGGCCGCCGCTACAGCGAGCTGCACCTGCAGATGCACCACAGGCTGGCGCGCCTGCTGCAAGCCACCGAACTGGTAGACATGTCGGTGGACGAGATGATCCACACCGGGGTGACCAATGTCTTCTTCCCCCACGGTCTCGGCCACTTCCTCGGCCTGCAGGTACACGATGCCGGCGGCTTTATGCAGGATGAGCGCGGCACTCACCTGGCGGCCCCCGAGCAGTTCCCCTATCTGCGCTGCACCCGGGTGATGGAAGTGGGCCAGGTGTTCACCATCGAGCCCGGCCTCTACTTCATCGACAGCCTGCTGGAGCCGCTGCGCCAGGGGGAGCAGGGCAAGCGGGTCAACTGGAACAAGGTGGAGGCGCTGCGTCCCTATGGTGGCATTCGCATCGAGGACAACGTGGTGCTGCATGCCAACGGGGTCGAGAACCTGACCAGACAAGCAGGGCTCTGATGGCGACGGATTACCCCATACCGGCAGCCCCGCTGGAGGTGAGCGAAGAGATCAAGAAGAGCCGCTTCATTACTTACATCGCCCATACTCCGACCGTCGAGGCCGCCAAGGCCTGGATAGACGAGATCAAACAGCAACACCCGGGAGCCCGGCATCACTGCTGGGCTTTTGTCGCCGGCGCCCCCCAAGACAGCCAGGTTTATGGTTTAAGTGATGATGGCGAACCCTCTGGCACGGCGGGCAAGCCCATGCTGGCCCAGTTGATGGGGGCCGGTCTGGGTGAAGTCGCCGCCGTGGTGGTGCGCTATTACGGTGGCGTGCTGCTGGGGACCGGTGGCCTGGTCAAGGCCTATGGCGGTGGTGTGGGGGCAGCACTCAAGCAACTTGAAACTTGTATCAAGCGTCAGCTGACCTCTTCCGTGATCCAGTGTGACTACACCGACATGGGGGCCGTGGAGTCCCTCATCTCTGCCCATCAAGGGCAGTTGCTGGTGGCCGATTATGGTGCCAGCGTCACCCTTCAGGTAGCGTGGGAGTCTGCGCTCTGGGCCCGTATCGCACAGGAATTGACCGACCGGACCCAAGGTCGGGTATCCCTTCGTCCCTTAGATGGCTAGAATCCATCGCTCTTTTAGTTTGAAGAGGGAGCCGGAATGCAGATTCTGAGCATCATTCGTATCGTCGGTCTGCTGGTTGCCCTGTTCAGCTCGACCATGCTGCTGCCCGCGGTGGTCGCTTTTGGGTATCGTGATGGCGGTGGTACCGAGTTCGTCAACTCCTTCGTCATAGCCCTCCTGCTCGGCCTCCTGCTCTGGTTCCCCAACCGCCACCAGAAAAAGGAACTCAGGTCCAAGGAAGGCTTCCTCATCGTGGTGCTGTTCTGGGTGGTGCTGGGGAGCGTGGGTGCCGTCCCCTTCATCATCAGCGACGTGCCGAACATGTCGGTCTCGGAGGCATTTTTCGAGTCGTTTTCCGGCCTGACTACCACGGGCGCAACGGTGCTGACCGGGCTGGACAATCTGCCCAAGGCGTTTCTCTTCTACCGCCAGCTGCTGCAATGGCTCGGTGGCATGGGGATCATCGTGCTGGCGGTGGCCGTGCTGCCGTTGCTCGGCATCGGGGGCATGCAGCTCTATCGCGCCGAGATCCCGGGGCCCGTCAAGGACAACAAGGTGACCCCGCGCATCGCCGAGACGGCCAAGGCGCTCTGGTTCATCTATCTGTTGCTGACCTCCCTCTGCGCTCTCGCGTACTGGATGGCGGGGATGACGTTGTTCGATGCCATCTGCCACTCCTTCTCCACCTTGTCGGTTGGGGGGTTCTCGACCCACGACGCCAGCATCGGTTTCTTCGACAGCCCGGCCATCAACCTGATCACAGTGGTGTTCCTGTTGCTGGCGAGCGTCAACTTCGCGCTTCACTTCATGGTGTTTGCCCATAAGCCGGTGCGCGTGAGCAGCTATCTGCGGGACTCCGAGCTCAAAGTGTTTCTGAGCA
>NZ_CP077201.1:1162500-1367500 GCF_019046925.1 Aeromonas sp. FDAARGOS 1402 | reverse complement strand
TAATCGGGGCAGGGTGAGTCGACCCCTAAGGTGAGGCCGAAAGGCGTAATCGATGGGAAGCAGGTTAATATTCCTGCACGACTTGTAATTGCGATGGGGGGACGGAGAAGGCTAGGTGGGCCAGGCGACGGTTGTCCTGGTGAAAGTGCGTAGGTGGTGTTTCTAGGCAAATCCGGAGACACAACACTGAGACACGAGACGAACGCACCACGGTGCGGAAGCCATTGATGCCCTGCTTCCAGGAAAAGCCTCTAAGCTTCAGATTACAAGTCATCGTACCCCAAACCGACACAGGTGGTCGGGTAGAGAATACCAAGGCGCTTGAGAGAACTCGGGTGAAGGAACTAGGCAAAATAGTACCGTAACTTCGGGAGAAGGTACGCTCTTGTTGGTGAAGTCCCTTGCGGATGGAGCTGACGGGAGTCGCAGTGACCAGATGGCTGGGACTGTTTATCAAAAACACAGCACTCTGCAAACACGAAAGTGGACGTATAGGGTGTGACACCTGCCCGGTGCCGGAAGGTTAATTGATGGGGTTAGCGCAAGCGAAGCTCTTGATCGAAGCCCCGGTAAACGGCGGCCGTAACTATAACGGTCCTAAGGTAGCGAAATTCCTTGTCGGGTAAGTTCCGACCTGCACGAATGGTGTAACCATGGCCATGCTGTCTCCACCCGAGACTCAGTGAAATCGAATTCGCCGTGAAGATGCGGTGTACCCGCGGCTAGACGGAAAGACCCCGTGAACCTTTACTACAGCTTGGCACTGAACATTGAACCTACATGTGTAGGATAGGTGGGAGGCTTTGAAGGCGTGACGCCAGTTGCGCTGGAGCCGTCCTTGAAATACCACCCTTGTATGTTTGATGTTCTAACGCAGGGCCCTGAATCGGGCTCGCGGACAGTGCCTGGTGGGTAGTTTGACTGGGGCGGTCTCCTCCCAAAGAGTAACGGAGGAGCACGAAGGTTGGCTAATCCTGGTCGGACATCAGGAGGTTAGTGCAATGGCATAAGCCAGCTTAACTGCGAGACGGACAGGTCGAGCAGGTACGAAAGTAGGTCATAGTGATCCGGTGGTTCTGAATGGAAGGGCCATCGCTCAACGGATAAAAGGTACTCCGGGGATAACAGGCTGATACCGCCCAAGAGTTCATATCGACGGCGGTGTTTGGCACCTCGATGTCGGCTCATCACATCCTGGGGCTGAAGTCGGTCCCAAGGGTATGGCTGTTCGCCATTTAAAGTGGTACGCGAGCTGGGTTCAGAACGTCGTGAGACAGTTCGGTCCCTATCTGCCGTGGGCGTTGGATGATTGAAGGGAGTTGCTCCTAGTACGAGAGGACCGGAGTGAACGAACCTCTGGTGTTCGGGTTGTCACGCCAGTGGCACTGCCCGGTAGCTAAGTTCGGAATCGATAACCGCTGAAAGCATCTAAGCGGGAAGCGAGCCCTGAGATGAGTCATCCCTGACCCCTTGAGGGTCCTAAAGGGCCGTTGGAGACCACAACGTTGATAGGTGGGGTGTGTAAGCGTAGCGATACGTTGAGCTAACCCATACTAATTACCCGTGAGGCTTAACCATACAACACCCAAGAAGTGTTCTAAGGCTTGTAGCAAATAGAACGAACTACTCAAATTCAGTGATAATGACAAGCAGCTAGCAAAGTCGTTATTCACGTCAGCTTTCCGAGATTGAAGAATTTGCCTGGCGGCAATAGCGCAGTGGAACCACCTGACCCCATGCCGAACTCAGAAGTGAAACGCTGTAGCGCCGATGGTAGTGTGGCATTCGCCATGCGAGAGTAGGACACTGCCAGGCACCCAATACAAGAAACCCCGCTCACTCGAGCGGGGTTTTTTATTGCCTGAAATTCACGTTATCCATCCATATCTGGTTGATTTACCACCACAATTGTATCGTTATACAACCTGATCAGCACAGGGCAGCTCCATGTTGACTATCCCATCTTCCAGCTGAATATCGATCTTGAAACCGAGCCGTTTGGCCAGATTGATCATGCCGCGATTGCTGGGCATGGTCATGCCAGAGAGCTGGCCTATGCCACGCTCTCTGGCATAGCGCACGATCTTTTCCATCATCAACTTGCCGAGTCCGAGCCCTTTCAAGTCTGAGCGGACCAGGATGGCAAACTCCGCATCCGATTGATCCGGGCTGGCAATGGCTCGCACTACTCCCAGGATCTGCTGGCTGAAAGGGCCGTCCTGACCCACGGCGACGAAGGCCATTTCCCGGTCATAATCGATCTGGGTCATGCGGGCCAGCTCCTCATGCCCCAGCTCCCCCACGTCGGCGAAGAAGCGTTTGTACCTGTCTTCATCAGACACCTGCCGCACGAACTGCTTGTGGGCCGGCTCGTCTTCGGGGCGGATGGGGCGCAGCAGTACATGACTCTGATCTTTCAGCCAGGCACCCTCTTCCAGCTCGGTGGGATAGGGGCGAATGGCCAGTGGCAGCACTTGTTGTCCTCGCTCTGCCAGGACGAGCCGGGCATCCAGGATCACCATCTCTTCACCACAGGCCTGCAGCGGGTGCAGATCCAGTTCTTGTATCTCGGGGAAGGCCAGCAGCAGCTCGGAGAGCTGGCACAGCACCTGGCCGAGGGCGTCGATATCGAGCCGTACCGGACTGGCCTGCTCGCGGATCTTGCCATCCTTGAGGGCACCAATGATCTGGTAGCGAGCCAGTGCCTGGTTGAGGGGAGGAAGGGCCGCGACCATCTCGCGGGGCTCGGCGCCGGATTCCCCGAGCAGGATGACGGGGCCGAAGACCGGATCCTGCTGCAAGCGGATCCGTAGCTCCAGACCCCCGCTGCGGCGTGCCATGCGTTGTACCAGAAGCCCTTCTATGCGGGCGCCAGGATCGTGCTGACGTACCCTGTCCAGAATGGCATCCGCCGCCTGGGCGACTTCCGCCGAGGTGCGCAGGTTCAGCATGACACCGTGTACATCGGATTTGTGGGCGATGTCGGGAGATCGCAGCTTCACCGCTACGGGGTAGCCGATCTGTTCTGCAGTCAGTGCGGCCTCTATGGCATCGGAAACGATCCAGGTCGCGAGGGTGGATAGCCCGGCTGCCTGCAAGATGGGATGGGCCAGGTGGGTGTCCAGCACCCGCTGCTGGCGCTCCAGCGCTTGCCCAAGGAGCTGCTGGCAGCGCTCGACATCGAGCCTGTCGCCCTGCAGGGAGGCCGGTGTTTCCATCAACTGCTTCTGGTTGCGGCGATATTCCACCATGTGCATGAAGGCCGTGACGGCGCTTTCCGGGGTGCGATAGGTCGGGATGCCCGCCTCATTGAACAGGCGTCTCCCCTCCTGGGCGGAGTATTCGCCTGCCCAGTTGGTCAGGATGTTGAATCGTCTGGCCCTGGGATGCTGCTTGATGAAGTCGATCAGGTTGCTGGCGAGGGTGACACCTCGGGCGGTGAGGGACGGTGCATGGATCAGCAGGATGGCATCGGCACTGTCCCCTTGGAGCAGCGTCTCGAGTGCACTCTTGTAGGCCTCGATATCTGCATCGCTGCCGATGTCGAGGGGTGGCATCGCCAGCTTGCCTCCCCGAGACAGCAGTACGTCTGCGGCCATGTTGGCGAGGCCGCGCCCGTTGGAGAGGATGGCGAGCCGCTCCCCCTTGAGGGTCAGGGAGTGGCTCAGGGTCTCGACAGTGGCAAACAGTTCGTGGGTATCCCGGACGCGCAGCATGCCAGCTCGGCGGATGGCGGCATCATAGACATTGTCGAGACCGTTGGCCGGGTCATGCCGACCGCTCTTGAGGATCAGGATGGGTTTGTTGCGCGAGGCTGCACGGGCGGCGGAGAGAAAGTGCCTGGCATCGTGCAGCTTGTCCATGTAGATCAGGATGGCGCGGGTCGTCCCGTCCCGGGAGAGCTGATCCAGCAGTTGGCCAAAGTCGATGTCGCAATGATCGCCCAGGGAGATGAAGGCCGAGAAGCCGATTTCGCGCTGCTTGGCCCAATCCAGGATGGTGGTGCTGACCGCTGCCGACTGGGAGAGAAACGCCACCTGTCCCGGAGTCGCTGCAATGGGGGAAAAGCTGGCGTTGATACCCTGCCCGGGGAGCAGCATGCCCATGCTGTTGGGGCCGAGCAGCCGGATGCCGTATTGCTGGCACAGATGCTTGAGCCGCAGGCGCTCGTCAGTGGAGAACTGGGCGGCCAGTATGATGGCGGCTCCGGTTCCTTTCTTGCCGAGCTCCTCGATGAGCGGCAGTACCCGTTCGCGCCGGGTACAGACGATGGCGAGATCGGGGGAGAGGGGAAGGCTCTCTATGTCCGGATAGGCGAGCACGCCAGCGATGGCCTGGCTGCGGGGGGCTACGGGTAGTATAGGGCCCTGGAACTGACCCGCCAGCAGGTGCCGGATGACCACATGGCCTGCTTTCTGCGGATCACTGGAGGCGCCGATGACGGCGATCGAGTGAGGTTTGAAGAGCCGATCCAGGCCGCTTTGTTTCATGGGCACTCCTCGTGGTGGCCCCCGGGGCGAGGGGGGCGGATGGTGCCAGTCTAATACGCTTTGCGTGCGGGTTCTGTGACCGATTGCGGATCACGATCTGGCCAGTGCGCTGGCGCGCAGATAAAAGCGCAGCTCCCCCTGAATGCATTGGACCGTGGCGAGGTGCTTGTCCTGGAGATAGATCTCCTGCTCCCGATCGAGTTCATGGCGCTGGACCCCGAGGCTTTGCAGATATTCTGCGAACAGGATGGCACTGCGGATTTCGACAAGATGCTGGCTCACGCTCTATTCCTTGATGGTGGCTGGATGGTGCCGGCCAGTGTCCCCTCTTCTCCCCCACTTTCATACTGATACATTTGACACTCACTGTGGCTCCGACGCCTGCCGGATCAGCGAAGGCCTCCCTGGCCGCGTGCGGTGTCCCAGAAGGCGCGGATCAGCGGCTCTTCCAGCCGCTTCTTGAGCACGGCGATGCCGACGTCGAACGCCTTGAGCGCCGGTTTGGGCTCGACCACACGCACCTTCTCCCCCATGGGGCTGTGATCGATGACGGCGGCAGGCACGACACCCACACCGAAGCCGAGGGCCACCATGGCGACGATGCCCTCGTTGCCCGCCACTTCTGCATAGATGTTGGGAGCTATCCCCTTGTTGCGAAACCATTGATCACAGCGCTTTCGGGCCAGCCCCTGTTCGGAGAGGATCAGCGGCAGGCGCTCCCAGTCAGGTTCGCCCTGGGGGAACCACTGACCCTGCTGGGGGGCATTGCGGGGGGCGATGAACACCAGAGGGACTTGTTGCAGGCTGGCGAATTCCAGCTTGGACGAGAGCGCATCCGGCCTCGCTGCGATGGCGAGATCGGCTTCGTCAGCCAGGATCTTGTCCACTGCCAGTGCCGGGTCGCCGGTCTCCAGCTTGATCTCCAGCTGGGGATAACGGCGACGAAAGCGTTCCAGTACCTCGGGCAGCAGAAAGTAGCTGGCGGTGACCGAACAGAACACCCGGAGCCGCCCTTGCAGCGGCTCGTCGCTGCGCTTGAGCTCCTGTTTGAGTTGGCGCCACTCCTGCAGCAAGGCACCGCCAAACTCCCGCAGCTTGTCACCAGCAGGGGTGAGCCGCACCGAGCGGTTGTCCCGCTCGAAGAGCACGCAGCCGGTCTCCTGCTCCAGTCGCTGGATGGCGCGGCTCAGGGTGGAGGGGCTGACCGCCATGGCATCGGCGCTTTTGCCGAAGTGGAGGGAGTCGGCGAGGTGGAGAAACAGTTCGAGATTGCGAAGGTCCATCTTTTTATTCCTGCGGCGTTGTCAGGCGCCCTGTAGCACGATGGCTCGGCGGCGGGAGATTGCGGGAAATCACATTTCAATTCCTGCAACGTACTGTTTCGAATATATCAGTTCAGGCAATAAGTGTCCCGCGCTATAGTGGTTTCGACAACGCCGCCATCCGGCATGGAATCAATCGAACGGAGCAATCACCATGGCTAACTATTTCAACACCTTGAACCTGCGTCAGCAGTTGGCCCAGCTGGGCAAGTGTCGTTTCATGCAGCGCGAAGAGTTCGCGGACGGCTGCAACGTGCTGAAGGGCAAGAAGGTGGTGATTGTGGGCTGTGGCGCCCAGGGCCTGAACCAGGGTCTGAACATGCGCGACTCCGGGCTGGACATCTCCTACGCCCTGCGCAAGGCCGCCATCACCGAGAAGCGCGCCTCCTGGCAGAAGGCCACCGACAACGGCTTCGTGGTCGGCACCTATGAAGAGCTGATCCCGACCGCCGATCTGGTGCTGAACCTGACTCCGGACAAGCAGCACTCCGACGTCGTCAAAACCGTGATGCCGCTGATGAAGCAGGGCGCCGCGCTGGGCTACTCCCACGGCTTCAACGTGGTGGAAGAGGGGCAGCAGATCCGTTCCGACATCACCGTCGTGATGGTTGCGCCCAAGTGCCCGGGTACCGAAGTGCGTGAAGAGTACAAGCGCGGCTTCGGCGTACCGACCCTGATCGCCGTCCACCCGGAGAACGATCCCCAGGGCGAGGGCATGGCCATCGCCAAGGCGTGGGCCTCTGCTACCGGTGGTGACCGTGCCGGCGTGCTGGAATCCTCCTTCGTCGCGGAAGTGAAATCCGACCTGATGGGCGAGCAGACCATTCTGTGCGGCATGCTGCAGGCCGGTTCCCTGCTCTGCTACGACAAGCTGGTTGCCGAGGGCACCGACCCGGCCTATGCCGGCAAGCTGATCCAGTTCGGCTGGGAGACCATCACCGAGGCCCTGAAGCAGGGCGGCATCAGCTTGATGATGGACCGCCTCTCCAACCCGGCCAAGCTGCGTGCCTTCGAACTCTCCGAGCAACTGCGCACCCTGATGCGTCCGCTGTTCGAGAAGCACATGGATGACATCATCGCCGGCGAGTTCTCCCGCGGCATGATGGCTGACTGGGCCGAAGACGATGCCAAGCTGTTCGGTTGGCGCGAAGAGACCGGCAAGTCCGCCTTCGAGAATGCCCCTGCCTATGCCGGCAAGATCGCCGAGCAGGAGTACTTCGACAATGGCGTGGTCATGGTGGCCATGGTCAAGGCGGGTGTGGAGCTGGCGTTCGAAACCATGGTGGCCTCCGGTATCTATGAAGAGTCTGCCTACTACGAGTCTCTGCACGAGCTGCCGCTGATCGCCAACACCGTCGCCCGCAAGCGTCTGTACGAGATGAACGTGGTCATCTCCGACACCGCGGAGTACGGCAACTACCTGTTCGCCAACGCCGCCGTGCCGCTGCTGCGTGAGCACTTCATGCCGACCCTGCAAGCAGGGGACCTGGGCAGTGCCCGTGCCGAGAGCAAGGCGGTGGACAACCTGGCCCTGCTGGCTGCCAACGAAGCGACCCGCAACCACCCGATCGAGAAGATCGGCCAGACCCTGCGTGGTTACATGAAGGACATGAAGCGTATTGCCGTCGGCGGTTAAGCCTTCGCTGAGCGGCATCGGAAGGGGCGGGGATGACGATCCCCGTTACTGGCTGGCTTAGACACCTGGCCTGTCGTCCGGATGATGCAAACAGACAGATTGAAGCCTATAAAAAAGCCCCGCTCATCGAGCGGGGCTTTTGCATTCTGGAGGGCCGGAGCAATCAGGCCTTCCAGGCTTTCCAGGTGTTGATCAGGCCGTTGGTGGAGCCGTCGTGGCTGGTGACGGCCTCATCGGTGCCCAGCTCCGGCAGGATCTTGTTGGCCAGCTGTTTGCCCAGCTCCACACCCCACTGGTCGAAGGAGAAGATGTTCCAGATTGCGCCCTGTACGAAGATCTTGTGCTCGTACATGGCGATCAGGGAGCCGAGGGTTTTCGGGGTCAGCTGCTTGAACAGGATGGAGTTGGTCGGGCGGTTGCCTTCGAACACCTTGAACGGCACCAGATCCTTGACCTGCTCCAGGGTCTTGCCGGCGGCCAGGAACTCGGCCTCCACCGCTTCCTTGCTCTTGCCGAAGGCCAGGGCCTCGGTCTGGGCGAAGAAGTTGGCCAGGAGCTTCGGATGGTGGTCACCGATGGGGTTATGGCTGATGGCTGGCGCCAGGAAGTCGCAGGGGATCAGCTTGGTGCCCTGATGGATCAGCTGGTAGAAGGCGTGCTGGCCGTTGGTACCCGGCTCACCCCAGATGATGGGGCCGGTCTGGTAGTCCACCGGATTGCCGTCGCGGTCCACGTACTTGCCGTTGGACTCCATGTTGCCTTGCTGGAAGTAGGCAGGGAAGCGATGCATGTACTGATCGTACGGCAGGATGGCTTCGGACTCGGCACCATGGAAGTTGTTGTACCACAGGCCGATCAGGGCCAGCAGTACGGGCACGTTCTGTTCATAGGCGGCAGTGGCGAAGTGCATGTCCATCTCGAAGGCGCCTTGCAGCAGGGCCTCGAAGTGCTCGAAGCCGAGGGAGAGGGCGATGGGCATGCCGATGGCGGACCAGGAGGAGTAGCGGCCGCCGACCCAGTCCCAGAACTCGAACATGTTGTCGGTGTCGATGCCGAACTCGGCCACGGCCTTGCCGTTGGTCGAGAGGGCGGCGAAGTGCTTGGCAACGTGGGCCTTGTCACCGGCATGACCGAGGAACCAGTCGCGGGCGGTCAGGGCGTTGGTCATGGTCTCTTGGGTGGTGAAGGTCTTTGAGGCCACCAGGAACAGGGTGGTTTCCGGATCGATCTTCTTGAGCGTCTCGGCGATGTGGGTGCCGTCAACGTTGGAGACGAAGTGCATCTCCAGGTGATTCTTGTAGGGGCGCAGGGCCTCGGTGATCATGACGGGGCCCAGATCGGAGCCACCAATGCCGATGTTGACCACGTGCTGGATGGCCTTGCCGGTATAGCCCTTCCACTCGCCACCGATGACCTTCTCGCAGAAGCCCTTCATCTTGGCCAGTACGGCGTTCACTTCCGGCATCACGTCCTTGCCGTCAACCTCGATGGGACGGTCGGAGCGGTTGCGCAGGGCGGTGTGTAGTACGGCGCGCCCTTCGGTCATGTTGATCTTGTCGCCGTTGAACATGGCGTCGATGGCGCTGCGCAGATCGGTCTCGCCAGCCAGGTTCACCAGCAGCTTGAGGGTCTCTTCGGTGATCAGGTTCTTGGAGTAGTCGACCAGGATGTCGCCACCGAAGGTGAGGGAGAACTTGTCAAAACGCTTGGGATCCTGTGCGAACAGATCCTTGAGACGCATCTCCTTGTTGGCTGCAAAATGGGCTTCCAGTGCCTGCCAGGCCTGGGTCCGGGTTGGATTGATATTTTTCATAGGATTATCAGTCTTCCAAGTTGTGTTTGAACCTTGCAGGCAAGGCTCCCGCCAAACCTTATTATGCGAGCATTATACCGGGCACTCCGTGCGCCCCGTGTAACAGAGCATTACCAATTGTCTGCAACGAGGGAGTGTACAACCAAAACAGTGCGATTATGAGTCACCCAGTACCCCGGGATCTTGCGTTCGCGCATGCTTGTTCGGGTTGAAAAGGCTTTCATTTCAAGGGGAGCACGGCCGTGGCGCTGGAAAGCTGGCGTGACAGATAAAAGGGTATTCAACAGACGCTCATCGGACGGTTTTTTGAGCAGGCGCAAATGGTGGGCAACAGACGCTGGCTATCATATGAGCCGAATGGACGAGATCTCCCAGGGATGGCCAAGGTATGGAATCAATGGTGTGGAATGAGGAGATCGAGATGAAAGCCCTGTTATCCCTGTTATCCCTGTTTGCCCTGAGCCTGATCGCCACCGGCCTCATCGGTTTGCTGACCCTGACGCTGGCCAATGCGGCGCCGACGCTGGAGATCCGCGTACTGGCGGTGATCGGAGCCGTGCTGGGGGGTTATGTGCTGATGCAGCCCCTGCTCAACCGGGTTGCACGCCGGCTGGGGTGAGAACGCGGTGCGACCTGGTGCGCAAGACCGGCCTGTGGCCGGTTTTTTCATGTCACAGAAGGCAGAAACGACAGTGCCAGCCCGAAGGCTGGCACTGGAGAACGCACACCGAGGATCAATCCGCCGTCTTTTGCATGTGGACCACACGCTGGGGGAAGGGGATCTCGATGCCCTCGGCGTCGAAGGTGAGCTTCACCTTCTCGTGGAAGTCGAACCAGACGCCCCAGTAATCGCCGGTCTTGACCCAGGGGCGCACCACGATATTGACCGAGGAGTCGGCCAGCGCGGCGACGGCAATGGTAGCGGCCTGCTCCTTCAGGATGCGGGGCTCTTCGCTCACCAGCCGCTCCAGGATCTGTTTGGCCTTGCGCAGGTCGGAGCCGTAGCCGATGCCGAATGTCATGTCGACGCGGCGGGTATCCATACGCGAGTAGTTGACGATGGTGCCGTTTAGGATGGCGGAGTTTGGCACTACCACCATCTTGTTGTCACCCGAGGTGAGGGTGGTGGTGAAGAGCTGGACCGATTGCACAACGCCATTGGTGCCTGCCACCTCGATGAATTCCCCAGCCTTGATGGGGCGGAAGATGATGAGCAGGAAACCGGCGGCAAAGTTGGAGAGAGAGCCCTGCAGCGCCAGACCGATGGCCAGACCGGCGGCACCGATAATGGCGACGAAGGAGGCGGTCTGCACCCCGACCCGGCCCAGGGCGGCGATCACTACGAACACCAGGATGGTGTATTTGAGGATGCTGCCGACGAAGTGGGTGACGGTGGTGTCCAGCTTGCGGGTCTGCATCACCTTGACCACGCCACCGCTGAGAAGGTTGGCGGCAATGTAACCGACCAGCAGGGTGATCAGGGCGGCGGCGATGTTGACCGCATACTCGATGATCAGTCCCTGGTTGTTGGTCAGCCAGGTCTGTGCTTCGGTAATGATCTCGGGTTCCATAGGATGTCCTGTTGGTGTGAAGATTTATGGCAGATGAATCTAACACTTGAGCGCGACAAGCTGGGTCGCATCTGGTGCTTGTCTCTTCTTTTGTGCCACAAAAAGCAAGGGAGGCCAAGGCCTCCCGTTTTGTCACAACCCTGCTGGCGCAGGGACGCTCGGCATGTGCGCACTCAGCTTTGCAGCTGCTGGCTGCGGATGAACTGCCACTGATCTTCAAACCCGGCGGTGGGGTTGATTGTGAGCTCGGAGCAGACGTGCATTGGTTGATGCGGTTTGCTGGCTCAGCTTTGCAGCTGCTGGCTGCGGATAAACTGCCACTGATCTTCAAAGCCGGCAGTGGGTTTGATTTTGAACTCGGAGCGGACGTGCATTGGTTGATGCGGTCTGCTGGCTCAGCTTTGCAGCAGCTGGCTGCGGATAAACTGCCACTGATCTTCAAACCCGGCGGTGGGCTTGATGTTGAACTCGGAGCGGACGTGCATTGGTTGATGCGGTCTGCTGGCTCAGCTTTGCAGCAGCTGGCTGCGGATAAACTGCCACTGATCTTCAAACCCGGCGGTGGGTTTGATTGTGAGCTCGGAGCAGACGTGCATTGGTTGATGCGGTCTGCTGGCTCAGCTTTGCAGCAGCTGGCTGCGGATAAACTGCCACTGATCTTCAAAGCCTGCAGTGGGCTTGATTTTGAACTCGGAGCGGACGTGCATTGGTTGATGCGGTCTGCTGGCTCAGCTTTGCAGCAGCTGGCTGCGGATAAACTGCCACTGATCTTCAAACCCGGCGGTGGGCTTGATTTTGAACTCCGAGCGGACGAACTGGCTGATGCGGCCCTCGGTATAGGCCAGCAGCAGGTTGGCCAGCATGGTCTCGTCGAGCTGGAAGCCCTGGCCTTCCCGCAGCCGTTTCTCGCGCAGTACCTGCTTGATCTGGGTCTCCAGCTTGTCGAACAGAATGCTGATGCGATCCCGCAGCCGATCGTGTTCGCCCAGCAGGGCATCGCCATTGAGAATGCGGGTGATGCCGGGGTTGCGCTCGGCGAACACCAGCAGCAGCTGCAGTATGTGATGGCAGCGGGCCATGGTGTCCTTCTCTTCGGCCATGATCAGGTTGACCCGTGACAGCAGGGAATCCTCGATAAAGTCGATCAGCCCCTCGAACATCCTCGCCTTGCTGGGAAAATGCCGGTAGAGGGCCGCCTCGGACACGCCCACCTCGGCCGCGAGGCGTGCCGTGGTGATACGCTGGCCCGGGCTGGTTTCCAGCATGTGGGCGAGTGCCTGCAGGATCTGATCGCGCCGACTCTGTTTCTGGTTACTGCTTGCCATGGATTCCCCTAAAAAAACAATGGCTTGATTCTATTATTTGGCACGTGCCCCAGGGGGCCGTGTGGTCTTGTTATTGGCGACCAGAAGAACCAAACCCGCCTTCACCCCGTTCACTCTGATTGAATTCGTCGACCAGCTGGAAGCTAGCCTGTACCACCGGCAGGATCACCAGCTGGGCGATGCGCTCGCCAGGCTGCATGGTGAAGCTGTCGTTGCCACGGTTCCAGACCGAGACCATCAACTGACCCTGGTAGTCGGAGTCGATGAGGCCGACCAGGTTGCCCAGCACGATGCCGTGCTTATGGCCGAGGCCGGAGCGGGGCAGGATGGTGGCGCACAGACCCGGATCCTGGATGTGAATGGCCAGCCCGGTCGGCACCAGCGTGGTGTCACCCGGGGCCAGGGTCAACGGTGCATCCAGCAGGGCGCGCAAGTCCATGCCAGCGGAGCCCGGTGTGGCGTAGGCGGGCAGCGGGAAGTCGGTGCCGATGCGGGTATCCAGGATTTTCAGTTCAATTTGTGTCGTCATGAATCTTTTTCAATTGGATCGCCTGGCGATCGGGTGGTACTGCAGGAGCCTGGGGCTCCCGGCATGTGCAATGGGCTCAGGGTCGATAATGGCGTGCAATCAGGGCGACAAGATGACGGGCGAGCGTCAGCTTATCGGCCAGGGGCAGAGCGGCTTGACCCCCTTGCCAGAAGACGGTCAGGGCGTTGTCATCGGCATTGAAGCCCTGGCCTGCACGGGACACATCGTTGGCGGCGATCATGTCCAGCCGCTTACGTCGAAGTTTGTCGAGGGCGTATTGTTCCACATCCACGGTTTCGGCGGCAAATCCGACGGTGAAGGGTTTGTCTGACAACGCCCCCACATCGGCGATGATGTCGGGGTTTTTGACCAGGGTCAGCTGCATTTGGTCGTTGTCGCCGGTCTTCTTGATCTTTTGCTCGGCCACCTGGGCGGGACGGTAGTCGGCGACGGCAGCGCAGCCGATAAAGAGGTCGCACTCACCGACCCGGCTCATCACTGCTTCGTGCATCTGCAGGGCACTCTCCACATCGATGCGGGTAACGCCGGCCGGGGTGGCCAGTGCCACCGGGCCGCTCACCAGGGCCACCTCCGCGCCCGCTTCGCGCGCGGCGCGGGCGATGGCGTAGCCCATCTTGCCGGAGCTGTGGTTGCTGATATAGCGCACCGGATCCAGCGCCTCGCGGGTCGGCCCGGCGGTGAGCAGCAGCCTGACGCCTGCCAGGAGTGGCTCGGCGGCGAGCTGCTGGCAGCAGCGTTCCACCAGTTCTAGGGGATCCAGCATCCGGCCCGGGCCCACATCGCCGCAGGCCTGGCTGCCGGAATCCGGCCCCCACAGCTGAATGCCGCGCTCGGCGAGGGTCTGGAGGTTGGCCTGGGTGGCGGCGTTGCGGTACATCTGCTGGTTCATGGCTGGCGCCAGGGCGACAGTCGCCGGGGTGGCCAGGCAGAGGGTGGTGAGCAGCTCGTCCGCCATGCCGGCGGCCATGCGGGCCATCAGGTTGGCGCTGGCGGGGGCGATCAGCACCAGATCGGCCCACTTGGCCAGTTCGATGTGGCCCATGCCCGCCTCGGCAGCCGGGTCCAGCAGACTGTCGGCCACCGGGTTGCCTGAGACGGCTTGCAGGGTCAGCGGGGTGATGAACTCCTTGGCGGAGCGGGTCATCACCACTCGCACCTCGGCCCCCTGATCTTTCAGGCGACGTACCAGTTCGGCACTCTTATAGGCGGCGATCCCGCCACTGACACCCAACAGGATGCGTTTATCGGCCAATCTCATCTGCTGCTTCTCTTCCGGCTCACTCTGACTGGTCGGCTAAGATAGCACAGGCAATGGGTGGCGACAGAGGCTGACATGGGGGAGTTGTGGTCGGGCTCGCGGGATTCTTTGCTATGTTTTCTCTCAATAGCCATGAGGGAGAGACAAATGAGCATCAAGGAGTGGCCGGAAGAGGAGCGCCCGAGGGAAAAGCTGCTGCGCCGAGGGGCAGCGACGCTCTCCGATGCCGAACTGCTGGCCATCTTCCTGCGCACCGGGGTCAGCGGGTTGAGTGCGGTGGACCTCTCCCGCCAGTTGTTGCAGCAGTTTGGTTCCCTGCGGGCACTGCTGGGAGCCGAGCAGCAGGATTTTTGTGGCGCTCACGGGCTGGGACCTGCCAAGTATGCCCAGTTGCAGGCGGTGCTGGAGATGGGGCGGCGCCATCTGGCCGAACAGTTGCAACGGGGAGAGGCGCTCACCTCGCCCGGGCTCACCCGTGACTTTCTGCAAGCCCAGTTGCGGGATCGGGGGCGGGAGGTGTTCGCCCTGCTGCTGCTCGACAACCAGCACAGGGTCATCCGGTTTGTCGAACTTTTTTACGGCACCCTCGACTCGGCGAGCGTCTGGCCCAGAGAAATCGTGCAGATCGCGCTCAAACATAATGCAGCCGCCGTGATTCTGGCGCATAATCACCCGTCCGGCGTGGCCGAGCCCAGTCGGGCGGACCGCCAGATCACGGATCGGATCCTGGCCGCCCTGGCCCTGGTCGATATCAGAGTGCTTGATCACCTGGTGATCGGTGATGGCATCACGGTTTCTTTCGCAGAGCGTGGTTGGTTGTGACTGGGCTCTGGCACTGTATTAGTTGATCTTTGATCACGGATGCTGTATAAAATGCCGCCTTCTGTTTGCCCCGCAATCGAAGGCCAGCGGGGCAGATATTTGCTCGAGCAATGAAGTAAGATTTGGAGAGACTGACATGTCTAGAGTATGCCAAGTAACCGGCAAGCGCCCGGCAGTTGGTAACAACCGTTCGCACGCTAACAACGCTACCAAGCGTCGTTTCCTGCCGAACCTGCACACTCACCGTTTCTGGGTTGAGAGTGAAAAACGCTTCGTGAGCCTGCGCGTATCCGCAAAAGGCATGCGTATCATCGACAAGCGCGGCGTTGAAGTGGTTCTGGCTGAACTGCGTGCCAGCGGCGTTAAGGTATAAGGAATTAGATCATGGCTAAAGGTATTCGCGATAAGATTCGCCTGAACTCCAGCGCCGGTACTGGTCACTTCTATACCACTACCAAGAACAAGCGCACCATGCCCGAAAAAATGGAGATCAAGAAATTTGATCCCGTGATTCGTCAGCATGTGATCTACAAAGAAGGCAAAATCAAGTAATTACTTGGTTTCGCTGCAAAAACCCGGCCTCGTGCCGGGTTTTTTTATGGCTGGAATTCAGTACACTGCCGATTCGAAGGGAGGCTAGCCATGTTCAAACTGAGCCGCAAAGGCTGGAACAACGTGATCATCGTGGTCGTGTTGATCGTCATTACCCTGTTGCACCGGCTGGAGCAGGCCCAGCAGGAGAACAGTGCCAAACGCGCGCGTCCGCTGTTGCCGGAGAGTGCCGTGGTGCTGACCTGGCAGGGGCCGAGCTGGCAGATAGAGCGTATCGGCCAGGGCTGGCGCAGCGTGCCTGATCTGGGGCTCGGCAGCGCCCAGCTGGCGGCCCGCATCGAGATGTGGCAAGGCTGGTTGCTGCCCCCCGGCGAGCCCGTGCGCGGCACCCCGGTGACCCTCAAGATCTGGATCGCCGGACAGAGCGATCCGGTGGAAGTCGGGCTCTATCAGGACGACGGCAAGTTTGCCGCCCTGCTGCCCTCCTCGACCTGGCTCAGCTTGAGTCAGGCGCAATACCGTGACCTGATGCGTCCCATTCCCTGAACGAGAGATCGCCCATGCCTGAATTACCGGAAGTCGAAGTCAGCCGCCAGGGCATCTCCCCCTGGCTTACCGGCATCAAGGTGACCCGCGTGGTGGTGCGGGACGGCCGCCTGCGCTGGCCCGTGCCCGGCGAGATCCAGGAGCTGGTGGATCTCGTCATCCACCGCGTCAGCCGCCGCGCCAAATACCTGTTGCTGGAGACCGACTTCGGCACCGCCATCCTGCATCTCGGGATGTCCGGCAGCCTGCGGGTGCTGGACATCGGCACCCCGGCCGAGAAGCACGATCACGTGGATATCGAGCTGGCCAACGGCAAGCTGCTGCGGCTCAACGATCCGCGCCGCTTCGGCGCCCTGCTGTGGACCCGCGAACCGGCCGAGGCCCATGCCCTGCTCGCCAAGCTGGGGCCGGAACCCCTCACCGATGCCTTCCATGCCGATTACCTGCGGGAGCGGGCGAAGGGGCGCAGCACCGCCATCAAGCAGTTCCTGATGGACAACCATGTGGTGGTCGGGGTGGGCAACATCTACGCCAACGAGGCGCTCTATGCCGCCGGCATTCATCCCAGGCGGGCGGCGGGCAACATCAGCGCCGAGCGGCTGGGCACCCTGGTGAGCGAGATCAAGCGGGTGCTGGCCGAAGCCATTCACCAGGGGGGCACCACCCTCAAGGATTTCACCAGCGCCGACGGCAAGCCAGGCTATTTCGTGCAGCAGCTGCAGGTTTACGGCCGTGGCGGCCAGCCCTGTTTCCACTGCCACACCCTGCTCACCGAGGTGAAGATGGGCCAGCGAACCACGGTGTTCTGCTCCCACTGCCAACGCTGAAAGAGGGGTTTTTGAGCCGGAACCGGCCAAGTTGTAAGAGAGTATTTCCGGTCTGTTGAAGCGGCGTCAGCCCATGACTACTATCTCGCCAGTTCAGGCTGCGAGGTAATAAAATGACAGCTAAATCAATAGACTGGGAACATTTATCCCGGCAGGGGCACTATTGTGCCCACGATATGGCCCGCTTCCTCTATCCCGAAGACAGCGCCCGCAAGACCTTCAATCGCGGCAAGTTTTTGCTGCGCAGTCTGCTCTACCGTGCGCAGTTGAACCGGGTGTTCGAGCTGTTCCAGAGCGCCCCCCTGCGAGCGCTTCCCGCCCGCCACCCCGAGCTGCTCGACAAGCCGATGCGCCCCTATCGCTTCGCCTGCTCGACGGTGAACCAGCGGGTCAAGATGGTGGAGGATCACTACCGCCTGCTGCTGGGCCTGTACCCCGAGCTCATCGACCCGCTCTATCTGGGGGAGGGGATAGTGCTGGGCCATTATCCCGATGGCGGCTGGCGCATCGTGCTGCGTCACGACGGCACCTTCCGCAGGGAGGCGGAGCTGGCCCTCTCCATCGTCAACGCGCGGGGGGAGCGACTCTACAGCTGTGCCTTCTCCCTGGCGGGCAGCGAACAGGAGCTGGCCCTGGTGATCGGGTCGGTGCAGGGGCCGGAGCCCTGTGTCGAGCAGCCCCAGGAGCAGGTGCGGGCATTGACCCGGGCGGGTCAGGGTCTGAGACCCAAGTCGCTGGTGGTGATGCTGGTGATGGCGCTGGCCGGGGCCATGGGGGCCCACCGGGTCTGTGCGGTACGCATGAAGGCCCACATCTTCCAGGCAAGACGGTACAGCAAGAAGAAGAAAGCCTGCCTGCAGGCGGACTACGACGAGCTGTGGCAGGAGTTTGGCGCCCTCGATCAGGACGCCAACTTCGTGCGGCTGCAACCCGTGGTGCGCAAGCCGCTGGAGGAGGTGGCCGCCAAGAAGCGGGCCATGTACCGGCGTCGCTACGAGTGGCTGGACGGGCTGGAGCGGGCGATCCGCCAGCAGTTTGCCCGCAGCTAGGCGTGCAGTGCCTTGATGCAACAAGGGCTACCCGCGGGTAGCCCTTGTTCGTTTCTGCCCATCAGGGGAGGGATTAGCGCTGCTGCCTGGCGGCGATGGCCTGAGCCACCAGGGGGTCGACGAACTGGTGGATGTCACCTCCGTGCAGCGCCACCTCCTTCACCAGGGTGGAGGAGATGAAGGAGTTCTCCTCCGCCGGGGTGAGGAAGACGCTCTCCAGGGTGGGCATCAGGCGACGGTTCATGTTGGCGAGCTGGAACTCGTATTCGAAGTCGGAGACGGCGCGCAGGCCGCGGATCAGCACGTTGGCCTGCTGCTCCCTGGCAAAATCCACCAGCAGGCCGGAGAAGCCCACCACCTTGACGTTGGGCAGGTGAGCCGTCACCTGCCGGGCCAGCTGAACGCGCTCCTCGAGATCGAACAGCGGCCGTTTGCTCGGGCTGTTGGCCACCCCGACCACCACCTCGTCGAACAGTCTGGCGGCGCGGCCAATGAGATCGGTATGGCCGTTGGTGATGGGGTCGAAGGTGCCGGGATAGATTACCTTGTTGGTCATGCTGCTGATTCCTGAAACCGGAAAACTGGTCGCATTATAGGGGCTGTTGCCGGTTTGTCGCGACCGGGATGGCGCGGATTTCTGGCGCTGATCGGCGGCCGGGGTCGCACAAATCGGAGCCCCGTGGCGTCTTCGCTTGAGAATCGCCCTGCATCAGGCAAGAATACCCGCATCGCGCATCAAGCCTCCTTCGCTGGTGACAGGGAGCATAGGGATTTTTTATGAAACGTATTCTGGTAGTCCGCAATGACAAGATTGGTGACTTCATGCTGGCGTGGCCGAGCTTTGCCATGCTCAAGCGCTCCATGGAGTGTCATGTGACTGCCCTGGTTCCCGCCTACACGGCGCCCTTGGCCCGCCTCTGCCCCTGGATCGACGAGATCATCCTGGATCCGGGTGCCCGGGCCGACAAGGAGCAGCAACGCGCCCTGCTGGCGCGCATCAAGGCGGCCGCCTTCGATGCTTCCATCTGCCTCTTCTCCAACACCCGCAATGCCAAGCTGGTGTGGAAGGCGCACATTCCCTACCGGCTGGCCCCGGCCACCAAGCTGGCCCAGGTGCTCTACAACCAGCGCCTGGTGCAGCGCCGCTCCCGCTCCCAGAAGCCGGAGTACGAATACAACCTGGATCTGGTGCGCCGCTTCCTCGCCGATCAGCATCAGACCGTGGTAGAGCCACAGGGCCCCTACCTCGACTTCGACCCCGAGAGCCTGCTGCAGGTGCGCGAGCAGGTTGCCGCCCGTCTCAGGCTCGACGCCAGCCGCCCCTGGCTGATGGTGCATGCGGGCAGCGGCGGCTCGGCCAACAACCTCTCCATCGAGCAGTACTCGCGCCTCATCATCAAGCTCAACCAGGCCTGTCCCGAGTTGCAGTGCGTGCTGACGGCAGGCCCGGGGGAGGAGGGGAAGGCGGAGCAGTTGGCGGCCGAATTGCTGGCCCATGGGGGCAACGGCTGGATCTATCGCTCCGACGAGGGGCTGCCGAAGTTCTGCCAGGTGATGGCCAACGCCGCCCTGTTCGTGGCGGGCAGCACTGGGCCCCTGCACATCGCTGCGGCCATGGACGTGCCGACTGTCGGCTTCTTCCCGGCACACCGTTCGGCGACGCCGCTGCGCTGGCGGCCGCTCAACGGCGAGGGGCGCCATCTGCCCTTCAGCCCGCCGGAAGACAGCGACCACCCGGAGGACATGAGCCAGCTCGATCCCAAGGCCATGGCGGCAGAGATCGCCCGCTGGGCGCCGCCCTTCTGGCGCGCCGAGCGCTGAGAGCGCACACAGAACATACAGACAGGGCCCCGCGGGGCCCTGTCTTGTATGGGGATGCGCCCTGCTGGTAGACCGGCCTACCGGGCGTGGCTCCCGACAGCCCCCTTGACGGGCCTGCCCGGGCCCCGGGCAGGGGAAACCTGTCGGTATAAGCCGGAGTCGGGTCATGTTGCCAATATCCATGCATTCGGCTTATAGCGGCCAGTTTTCGTCCGTGGCGCCCGGGTTTGCGCCGTGAGCGGCCCCGCGAGGGCTGCGCCCGCTCCACGGCAATAGGGTTTGCCCCTTGTCCCGCTGGAACAAGGGGTGAGTGATTAATGCGATGTTTGAGGCGCGATGCCCTATTTCGGCTGCTGGGGCTGCTGGCGAACCCAGAGATCGGCGTATTTGACGAAGGTGGAGTGGGCGGAGAGGATGGCCAGCAGCAGGCCCTGCTTGCCGTCGAGGAAACCGGCCTTGAGCAGGTACATCTTGAGGAAGCAGCCGACGGCGTGGACCAGCCCCTGGCCGAGTGATCCCTTCTTGCCGCGGGCGGTGCGCTGATCGGCCCATGCGCGGGCATAGCCGGCGGATTTGACCAGGTAGTGTTCCAGATCCCGGTAGGTGTAGTGGAGGAGGTCGCCCTGCAGGTTGACGATCTTCATGTTGGCGCGCACCTCCACCTTCTCGTGTACCAGCGCCTCGTTGTAGCCGGTCAGCGCCTTGGGGTAGAGGCGCAGCACCCGATCCGGGTACCAGCCGCTGTGGCGGATGAAGCGACCGAACACCCAGGAGAGCCGCGGGATGGAGTAGATGGTGTCGCTGGCCGGGTTGGCCATGACCCCCTGGATGGCTTCCCTGAGTTCGGGGGTGAGCCGCTCGTCCGCGTCCAGCCACAGCACCCACTCCGACTGGACATGGGACTGGGCGAGGCGGCGCTGACGGCCGAAACCGGGCCAGGTGGTGTTGACGAAGAAGCGGGCGCCAAATTCGGCGGCGATGGCCGGGGTGTCATCCTGACTGCCGGAGTCGAGAATGACGATTTCATCCGCCAGGCCTTCGAGGGAGGCGAGGCAGGCACGGAGGTTGTCGGCTTCGTTCTTGACGATCAGGACGGCCGCCAGGGTCGGTTTTTTCACAGGCAAGGGACTCTTGTTGGTGCCCGGCGGGCGGGTCATGCTCGGATTGGCGCCCATTCTAGCCTAAAACCCCGCGCGGGGCATGACCCGAGGGCCCGGTGGGCCCGCTTTTGAATGCGGGGGAAGGGGGATCTCTGCTACCCGGCAGTCGGTGGCCCAGGGCACGCCGTGTCCGGGTCGAAGAGGGCCTCAGGAGGGATGCGCGGGGGAGCAGATCCTGCCAGGTAGGCGTTTTGCGGGAGCAGACGGGTATCTTCTGTTATTTCTTCGGCCTTTCTTGGGGCATAATCTCGCCCAGTAACGATCAACAGCCGGGCCAGTCCCGAGAGAAGACGCGCGATGAAGATATTGGTGATCGGCCCCTCCTGGGTCGGCGACATGGTGATGTCCCAGAGCCTCTACAAGGCGCTCAAGAGCAACCACCCGGGCAGCGAGCTCCATGTGATGGCGCCGGCCTGGTGCGTGGCGCTGCTGGAGCGCATGCCCGAGGTGGACAAGGCCATCCCCATGCCGCTTGGCCACGGTGACTTCAAGCTGGGGGCACGCCGCCGCCTTGGCAAGCAGTTGGCCGCCGAGCAGTACGATCAGGCCATCATCCAGCCCAACTCCATGAAGTCGGCCCTCATCCCCTGGTTTGCCAGGATCCCGGTGCGCACCGGCTGGAAGGGGGAGCACCGCTTCGGTCTGCTCAACGACATGCGCAGCAACAAGCAGGCCTTCCCGCTGATGGTGGAAGGCTATGTGGCTCTGGCCTACCCCAAGGGGCAGATGAAGAGTCGGGACGACATTCCCGCTATTCCCCATCCCTCCCTGCACGTGGATCTCATCAACCAGGGCAAGGCGCTGGAGCGGCTCGGCCTGAATCGTGCTCGCCCCGTGCTGGTGCTCTGTCCGGGGGCCGAGTTCGGCCCGGCCAAACGTTGGCCGGAAGGGCACTACGCCGTGGTGGCGCAAAAGCACCTCGACGAGGGATGGCAGGTGTGGATCTTCGGTTCGGGCAAGGACGTGGACGTGGCCAACACCATCCGCGATCGGATCAACCCCCTGTCGCGCCCCAACTGCCACGTGCTGGCGGGCAAGACCAGCCTGCACGAGGCGATCGATCTGATGGCGCTGGCCGGTCGGGTCATCGCCAACGACTCGGGCCTGATGCACGTGGCGGCCGCCCTCAACCGGCCGCTGATCGGCGTCTACGGCTCCACCTCGCCCCTCTATACCCCACCGCTGGCGGACAGGGTCGAGATCGTCCACACCGACATCGAGTGCCGCCCCTGCTTCAAGCGCACCTGCAAGTTCGGCCACCTCAAGTGCCTGATCGAACTGATGCCGGAACAGGTCATCGAGGCGGGAAATCGGCTGGAGCGTGGGGAAACGGCAGATCTGACCATAGTGCGGCAGCCGGTGGAATCCTCCGCTGCTGTACCAGGTAATAGCTAGCATGATCTACCGGTTGCTCTACAACCTGCTGATCCACTTGGGGTTGCCCCTGGCGCTGCTGGCGCTCTACAAGCCCAAAAAAGGCAAGCCCGGCTTCGGGGCACGCTGGGCCGAGCATCTGGGACGATTGCCGCCGACCGGACAGGAGGCTCCCCTCTGGATCCATGCGGTGAGCGTGGGGGAGACCCTGGCTATCACCCCCTTCATCCGCGCCCTCAAGGCCGAGCGCCCCGAGCTGCCCATCCTGCTCACCACCACCACCCGCACCGGCGCCGAACAGGCTGCCAAGCTCGGGGATCTGGTGGTGCACCGTTATGCGCCTCTCGACTACCCCTGGGCCGTCTCGGCGTTTCTGAGCACCGTCAAACCCCGCGCCCTCTGGGTGATGGAGACCGAGCTGTGGCCGAACTGGCTGGCGGCCTGCGAGGCACGCCACCTGCCGGTGACCATCCTCAATGCCCGCCTCTCGGAGCGATCCTGTCAGCGCTATGGTCGCTTCCAGGGCGCCTTCGATGCCCTGAACCGCCCGCTGACCCACCTGCTGTGCCAGCATCAGGACGATGCGGATCGCTTCCATCGGCTGGGGATAGGGCGCAACCGACTGGCGGTGACCGGCTCCATCAAGTTCGACATCCAGTTTGGCGACGAGGTACAGGCCAGGGGCCGTGCCCTGCGCCAGCAGCTGGGGGAGGCACGACCTGTCTGGATCGCCGCCAGTACCCACCAGGGGGAAGACGAGCAGGTGCTGGCCGCCTTCGATCGGGTACTCAAGGTCCATCCCTCCGCCCTGCTGATCCTGGTGCCGCGCCATCCCGAGCGTTTCGATCGGGTGGCCGAGCTGTGCGCCCCCTACGGTTGCGTGCGGCGTACGGCGGGCAGTGCGGTCGGCGAGAGCGACAAGATCTACCTGGGTGACACCATGGGCGAGCTGCCACTGATGCTGGCGGCGGCGGATCTCGCCTTTGTCGGTGGCAGCCTGGTGCCCGTGGGCGGTCACAACCTGCTGGAACCGGCAGCGCTGGGCAAACCCTGCCTGACCGGCCCCGTCTATTTCAACTTCAGCGACATCACCCGCCAGCTGGTGGCCCAGGGGGGCGCGGCCGTGGTGGCGGACGCCGAGGCGCTCGGCCACCGGGTGAGCACCCTGCTCGGCGATGCCCCTGCCCGCCGCGAGATGGGGGAGCAGGCCCGCGCCGTGGTGCTGCGCAATCAGGGGGCGCTGGCGCGCACCCTCTCCCATTGCCTCGCCAGCCTGGAAAGTGACGACTGAGGCGGGGCGGCGTGGTGGCCGCCCCGTCAGCATGTCTGCCAAACCCCGGGAGACAATCCGCGCCTCTTTCCTTTATGCTCTGCCCTTTGCCCCTGACCCTGTGATGCTCCGATGAACCGCGCTCCCCTGCTGTTGATGATACTGGTCACCCTGCTGGCCGCCGCTGGCTGGCTCTTCTCGAAAGAGGCGATTCGTGAACTGCCCACCGCCGCCTTTATCGGCAGCCGCTTCCTGCTGGCCGCCCTGCTGCTGTTGCCGCTCGCCTGGTTGCGCGAGCCGCCCCCCAGTGGCTCACAACTGCTGCGCGCCGCCGGGTGCGGCACCTTGCTCGGGGCCAGCCTGCTGTTCTGGGTTACCGCCATCAGCCAGAGCGATGCGCTCGGCAGCGGCGCCTTCATCATGAGCGTGGCCACCCTGATGGCGCCGCTCGCCGCCTGGGCCGCCTTCAAGGCCAGACCCGGCCGTCACTACTGGCTGACTCTGCCCGTGGCCGTCGCGGGTCTGCTGCTGCTCTCCAGCAGCACCCACTGGGGCGTGTCGCTCTCCCTGTTCTGGTTTCTGGCGGCGGCCGCCACCCTGGGGGTTCAGCTCGCGGTGCACCGCCACTTCGCCCAGTCCATTCCCCCTACCTGGCTCACCTGCATCCAGCTGGCGGTGACCGGACTGCTCGGCACCCTGCTCTCCCTGCTGACCGAGCAGTGGCCCGCCAGCATCGGCACTGGTATCTGGGGCTGGTTTGCGGCCAGCGTCCTGATCGCCACTACATTGCGCTACTGGCTGCTCACCCACGCCCTGAGCCGGATGACCACGGCCCACGCCGCCCTGCTGATGCTGCTCGAACCGGTCTGGACTCTTATCCTGAGCACCCTCTTCTATGACGAACCCCTGGGCCCCGCCAAGCTGGCCGGCGCCGGCCTGGTGCTGGGCGCCCTGGTGCTCTACCAGCTTCCCCTGCTGCTGCGCAGCCGAAGGCTGAAGTCACCGGTCTAGCCTGCGCGGGTGGGGGATGCATAGAAAAGAAGGAGAGGGTCTGCATGGCAGACCCTCTTTGCGTGATGGTACATGTCGGGCTCCCTTTGCTTGGGGCTGCCATCAGTCAGGCGGCTGAGCGCTGCGGGAAACGAGCATAAAAAAGCCCCCGGGTGGCGGGGGCTGGTGCATCGATGAGGGGGATCACTCGATGTTCTGGATCTGCTCGCGCATCTGCTCGATGAGCACTTTCAACTCGACGGCGGACTGGGTCACCTCGGCGTTGATCGACTTGGAGCCCAGCGTGTTCGACTCGCGGTTGAACTCCTGCATCATGAAGTCGAGGCGACGGCCACAGGCGCCACCCTTCTTCATGATCTTGTTGGTTTCGCTGATGTGCATCTCCAGGCGATCCAGCTCTTCGGCCACGTCGATCTTCTGGGCCAGCAGCACGATCTCCTGCTCGATGCGGGCCGGATCCAGCTCCACCTTGGCCTCGGCCAGCCGGTCGGTGAGTTTCTGGCGCTGCCACTCGATGATCTGCGGCAGGTGCTCCCGCACCTTCTTCACTTCTACCTGAATGCCGGCCAGACGCTGTTCGATCAGCGCCTTGAGGTTGGCCCCTTCGCTGGCGCGGGAGGCGAGGAAGTCTTCCATGGTCAGGTCGAAGCCGGCCATCAGCTCGGTGGCGACCACGTCCATGTCCTGCTCGGCGGCAGCCATCACGCCCGGCCAGCGCAGCACGTCCACCGGATTGAGCTGACCCTGGCCCGCCTCTTTCATCACCCAGTTGGCGCTCTCGATGATCAGCTTGGCCAGCTCTTCATTGATGTGGAGCTGGCTGGCGGCGGCTTGCGCGGCCTCGAAGCGCAGGTTGCACTCCACCTTGCCGCGCTGCAGCTTGGCGCGGAAGCGCTCACGCAGAACCGGCTCCAGGCTGCGCAGTTGTTCCGGCAGGCGAATGTAGGTCTCCAGATAGCGCTGGTTGACCGAACGAATTTCCCAAACGGCTGTGCCCCAGTCGCCCTTGAGTTCCTTGCGGGCGTAGGCGGTCATGCTGTGAATCATTGATTGTTCCGGGCTTGATGAAGTGTGCGGCCAGTATACTCAGCCAGGCCTGCTCCGTCAGCCGACGAGGTGGTTTTAGCGGCTGATATTTGAGTAGCGATCGCTTATACTCCTGCGCCAATTCAGCCAGCCCAGAGGTCAGTCCCATGTCCCGTCCCAGCGATCGCAGCGCCGCCCAGGTGCGTCCGGTAACCATCACCCGCCACTTCACCAAGCATGCTGAAGGGTCCGTGCTGGTGGAATTCGGCCACACCCGCGTGCTCTGCACCGCCAGCGTCGACACCAGCGTGCCGCGCTTCCTCAAAGGCAAGGGGCAGGGGTGGGTCACTGCCGAGTACGGCATGCTGCCGCGCTCCACCCACTCCCGGATGAACCGCGAAGCGGCCTCCGGCAAGCAGAGCGGCCGCACCCTGGAGATCTCCCGTCTGATCGCCCGCTCCCTGCGCGCGGCGGTAGACTTGAGTGCCCTGGGCGAGCACACCATTACCGTTGACTGCGACGTGTTGCAAGCCGACGGCGGTACCCGTACCGCCGCCATCACCGGTGCCTGCGTGGCGCTGGTGGATGCGCTGAACTGGATGGTGGAGAAGGGGCTGATCAAACAGAGCCCGCTCAAGCAGATGATCGCGGCCGTCTCCGTCGGCATGTTCGAAGGGGAGGCAATCTGCGATCTGGAGTACATCGAAGACTCCGCCGCCGAGACCGACATGAACGTGGTGATGACCGAAGATGGTCGCATCATCGAGGTGCAGGGCACCGCGGAGGCCGAACCCTTCACCCACGAGGAGCTGCTGGCCATGCTGGCCCTCGCCAAGGGCGGCATCGCCGACATTATTGCGCTGCAGAAGCAGTCGCTTGCATGATTTTAAAAACGCGGCACTGTCCGCGTTTTTTTATACCCCACGAAAGTAAACGACAAGCCAAGCAAGGAGCCAGAATGAAAGCCTACCAGCGTCAATTTATCGAGTTCGCCCTGGAGAAACAGGTCCTCAAATTCGGTGAATTTACCCTGAAATCCGGTCGTAAAAGCCCCTACTTCTTCAACGCCGGCCTGTTCAACAGCGGCCGCGATCTGGCCCGTCTCGGCCGCTTCTACGCCGCCGCCCTGATGGATGCCGGCATTGAGTTCGACGTGCTGTTTGGCCCGGCCTACAAGGGGATCCCCATCGCCTCCGCCACCGCGGTGCAGCTGGTGGAGCAGCACGACGTGGACGTGCCCTGGTGCTTCAACCGCAAGGAGGCCAAGGATCACGGCGAGGGTGGCAATCTGGTGGGCAGCCCGCTCAAGGGGCGCATCATGCTGGTGGACGATGTCATCACTGCCGGCACCGCCATCCGCGAATCCATGGATCTGATCCAGGCCAACGGTGCCTCCCTGGCTGGCGTGCTGATCGCGCTGGATCGTCAGGAGAAGGGCAAGGGCGAGCTCTCCGCCATTCAGGAAGTGGAGCGTGACTACGGCGCTCACATCATCGCCATCATCCAGATGAGCGACTTGATCCAGTATCTGGAAGAGAAGCAGGCCGAACAGCCGGAGCTGGCGGCGCAACTGGCCGCCATGAAGGCTTACCGCGCCCAGTACGGTATCTGAGTCGCCGCGTATACCGCGCAATAGTTGAAGGCGGCGCCCGTTTGTTCTCTGGCAGCAAACGGGCGCCGTTTTTTCATCTGCAAAAAGTGGATCATGTGGCTTGAGCTTACCCTTACGGTAAAGGTTAGGGTTTGCCAGTCGGCGTTTTGTGGTGCCGACGGGTTCCGGGGAGGAACAACATGAGCACTCATCTTCAAGCACCCATTCATCTGCAGTTGCCGCTCAGCGGCATGAGCTGCGCCAACTGCGCCGGCCGCATCACGACCGCCCTCAACAAGCTCGACGGGGTATCGGCCACCGTCAACTTCGCGCTGGAGCAGGCGGCCATCGAGCTGGCCAGCTCTGACCGTTTGCCGGCGGTGCTGGAGAGCATCCAGGCGCAGGGTTATGACTACGGCAGTGAGACCATCCTGTTTCAAATCACCGGCATGACCTGTGCCGGTTGCTCGGCCCGCCTGAACAAGATGCTGGCGGCGCTGCCCGGCGTCATCTCCGCCGACGTCAACTTCTCCATCGAGCAGGCTCGTATCGTGCTGGTACCCGGGATGCAGACGCCCGCGTCCCTGCGCGAGCAGATCGAGGCCCTCGGCTTTGGCGCCCAACTGGCGCAGGGCTCGGCCAGCGGCCGCCGCCAGCAGTTGCTGGCGCGGGAAGCGCTGGAGGCCGCCAGCGCCCGTCAGGCGCAAACCCGGGTCATCGTCTCGGCGCTGCTGACCCTGCCGCTGCTGGTGGGGATGCTGGCCATGGCCGGTCTGCTGCCCTGGCATCTGCCCGCCTGGCTGGAGCTGGTGCTCGCCACCCCGGTGCAGTTCTGGATTGGGGCCCGCTTCTATCGCGGTGCCTGGCTCGCCATCAAGAATCGCTCCGCCAACATGGATGTGCTGGTGGCGACCGGTACCAGCGCGGCCTACTTCTACAGCCTCTATCTGCTGCTCAACCTGGGGATGGCCGCCAGTGGCCAGCTCTACTTCGAGGCGAGTGCCATCATCATTACCCTGATTTCCCTCGGAAAACTGCTGGAAGCGCGAGCCAGACGCAGCACCCAGTCCGTCATTCGCGAGTTGATGGCGCTGCGGCCGGAAACCGCCACCGTCTGGCGCGGCGAGCGCTGGCAGAGCGTCGCCATCGACGAGGTGCTGCGCGGCGACAGGCTGCGGGTGCTGGTGGGGGAACGGGTACCGGTGGATGGCAGAATCGTGAGCGGTGAGAGTGAGCTGGACGAGTCGATCCTCACCGGCGAGAGCCTGCCGGTGCCGCGCGGTGAGGGCGACAAGGTGCTGGGCGGTGCCATCAACCGCTCCGGCGTGCTGGAAATTGAAGCCACTACGGTGGGGGAGGATTCCAGCCTCAGCAAGATCATCGCCCTGGTGGAGAGTGCCCAGATGGGCAAGGCGCCGCTGCAACAGCTGGTGGACAAGGTCTCTGCCGTGTTCGTGCCAGTGGTGATGGCCATTGCCCTGTTCACCCTCCTGGTGTGGTTCGCCATCAGCAGCGACTTCGGTCAGGCGCTGCTGGCGGCGGTGGCCGTGCTGGTGATCGCCTGTCCCTGTGCGCTGGGGCTGGCGACGCCGGCGGCCATCGTCACCGGTACCGGGGTGGCGGCGCGCCACGGCATTCTGATAAAAGACGTGGATACCCTGCAGAAGGCCCACGCCATCAAGGCGCTTATCTTCGACAAGACAGGTACGCTCACTCAGGGCAGGCCCGTGCTGGCGAGCTGGAGCGGCACAGCCGAGCAGCTGCGTCTGGCCGCCGCCCTGCAGCAGGCGAGCGAACACCCGCTGGCGCTGGCCATGCGCGAGGCGGTCGGCAAAGAGGTGCTGCTACCCCAGCCGGAGGCGGTGGAGGTGCGGGTCGGTGCCGGTATTGTCGGTCAGGTCGCCGGTCATACGGTCGCCATCGGCAATGGCTCTTTGCTGGCCCAGCTCGGCATTGAGGTGCCCGCGCAGGATAAGCAGCCTGCCGACGGCGCGACCCGGGTCTGGGTGGCCATTGACGGCGTGGTAGCGGGCATTGCGGCGCTGGCCGATACCCTGCGCCCCGAGAGTCCGGATGCCATCGCCACCCTGCGCCAGCGCGGCATCGCCAGCTGGCTGGTGAGCGGTGATGCGCCGGCGCCGGTGGCCCATATCGCCGCCAAGCTGGGGCTGGACGGGGCCTTTGACTCCGTGCTGCCAGCCGGCAAGGTGGAAAAAGTCGAGGCGCTGCGGGCGCAAACCAGCGGGCTGGTCGCCATGGTGGGAGACGGGGTAAACGACGCCCCGGCGCTGGCGGCGGCGGATGTGGGTATCGCCATGGGCTCCGGCTCCGACGTGGCGATGGAGACCGCCTCCATCACTCTCATGCGATCCGACCCGCGGCTGGTGGCCGATGCCATCGACATCTCGGCGGCCACCTGGCGCACCATCCAGCAGAATCTGTTCTGGGCCTTCGTGTTCAACATCATCGGTATTCCGCTGGCGGCGCTGGGTTACCTCAGCCCCGAGCTGGCGGGGGCGGCCATGGCCTTGAGCAGTATCACCGTCTTGAGCAATTCCCTGTTATTGAAGCGCTGGCAGCCCCGGGCGGGCAGCCTGCGTGCATCTGAATCCCAAAGGAGTCATTCATGAACATCAGTAAGGTCGCCAAGGCCACCGGCCTGACCGCCAAGACCATCCGCTACTACGAGAGCATCGGCCTCATCTCGTCGCCGGTCCGCAGCGACAACGGGTATCGCAGTTATACGGATGCCTCCCTGCGGGAGCTGCGCTTCGTCAAGCGGGCGCGGGAGACCGGCTTCAATCTGGAGGAGTGTCAGGAGCTGCTGGCGCTCTATCGGGACGAGCACAGAACCAGTGCCCAGGTGAAGAAGCTGGCCCAGGAGAAAATCGTCGATCTGCGCTCCCGCATCGCCGGTTTGCAAGCCATGCTCAGCGCCCTCGAGGAGGTGGTGAGCTGCTGTCACGGAGATGCGAATCCCCAGTGCCCCATCCTCGACGAGCTGGAGAAAGGGTGAGGGAGGGCTGCGCCATTCGACCCTGCAGAAAAGGGTCTGTCGGGGCCTGTGCGAGAGAGGACGCGCTGAGTGGCAGCTTAATAGCGGTCGATTGATTGTTGAGCAGGAAAGGGGAGTGTTAAACTGTGCGGCTCTTGTACAGGGAGTACCCAGTTGACACAGAGTGTGAAATATCAGGTGCGGCGGGCCATCATGGTCCAGCTCTATACCCATGCCTCCTTCAGCCTGCCTTGCCTGGGGCTGCTGGCGATCAGCTGGAGCCTGCTGTTCCACGATTACCTGCCGGCCAGCGAGTCGCTGGGCTGGCTCGGTCTGGTCCTGCTGCTGTTGCTGGGGCGCTGGTGGCATCTGCGCTGGCGCCAGCCCAGGCTGGCGGAGCTTCCGCTGCCGGTGCTCGAGCGCGAGCTCTTTGTCGGGGTGACCATCACCTCCATCGTCTGGGCACTGGGCGTGCTGCTCTACATGGACAAGCTGCCCGACACCTATCGTGCCGCCATGATGATGCTCTCCAGCCTGATCCTGACCGGCAGCGCCATCATGCTGTTCGGCAGCCGTCGTACCCTCTATGGGGCCGTGCTGCCCCTCGGGTTTGCCATGTTGTTCGAGCTCAGTGGCGGCAACACCCAGGAGCGTATCGTCTCCTGCATGCTGGCGGGGTATCTGTTCGTCTTTCTGCCGACCCTGCTGCGGCGCCTGCGGCGGGATCAGGTGGCCTCTCTCTACCACAGTTTTTCCAATGCGGACCTGGTGGCCGAGCTGAAGGCGGTCTCCGAGCATCTCAAGCTCACGTCCCGCCTCGACGGTCTGACCGGCATCGCCAACCGGGCCCATCTCGACGACTCCCTGGCGCGCGCCTGGCGTCGCTGCCACCGTGCCAGGGCGCCTCTCTCTCTGGTGCTGGTGGATGTGGACTACTTCAAGCAGTTCAATGATCACTATGGTCATCAGGTGGGGGACCAGTGCCTGCAGCAGGTGGCGAGCCTGCTGGCCGAAGTGCTGCGGCGGGAAGACGATCTCGCTGCCCGTTACGGCGGAGAGGAGTTCGCCCTGCTGCTGCCCTGCACCACCTTGCAGGGGGCCATGCAGATCGCCGAGCAGGTGCGTACCTCGTTGCGAGCCCTCGGCATTCCCCACCACAAATCCCGGGTCTCGGGGCGGGTCAGTTGCAGCTTCGGGGTGGCGACCCTGGTGCCGGATCAGCATCACTCCATTGCCGAGCTTATCCAGAAAGCGGATGCGGCGCTCTATCAGGCCAAGCATAATGGCCGGGATCGTATCGAAGTAGCCTTGATGGGTAAGGTTGCCTGAGTTTCACAAGACAGATTAAAGAGGTCGTCTATGCAATGTCATCGTATCGAAGAGCTGCTGGAACTGCTGCAGCCTGCCTGGATCAAGGAGCAGGATCTCAGCCTGGTGCAGTTTGTTGCCAAACTGGCCGAGGAGGCGGGATTTGACGGTCCCCTGTCCGCACTGACCGACGACATGCTGATCTACCACCTCAAGATGCGGGAATCCGACAAGCAGGCGATGATCCCGGGGCTGGCCAAGGATCACGTGCCCGACTTCAAGGAGGCCCTGCTCAAGGCGCGCGGCATCAAGTAATCCGGCCGTCACATCGCCATCAGAGAAAGGTTTCAAGAGAATCTGTGAAAAGGCGCATAGTCAACTGGCTATGGGCCTTTTTTGTTGCCTGAAATTGCGACGGGACTCGAACTATAGATACATTTAACCCACACAATTAGCAGGTTGTTTAAGATATAATCGCTTTCATAACAATATGAGTGGAGCGATGTGTTGCAATGGCCGACAAGGACAAGATCGACATCAAGGATGTGACCGGTGACGTCACCGGGACCTTCAATCCCAACACCTTCAAGGCGGGAGATGACAGGTTCAACCCCGGCAACCGCATCTATGTCCGCTCCCAGACCGGCTACTGGCAGCGGGTGCGCAAGGCCATGGGCTGGTTTTTCGTCGCGCTCTTTGTCCTCCTGCCCTGGCTGCGTTATGACGGCCGTCAGGCGGTGCTGTTCGATCTGGAGCACCAGCAGTTCCATATCTTCGGTGCCACCATCTGGCCGCAGGATCTCACCCTGCTGGCCTGGGTCTTCATGATCGCGGCCTTCGCCCTCTTCTTCGTGACTACCTTCCTGGGCCGGGTCTGGTGCGGCTACCTCTGTCCCCAGACGGTGTGGACCTTCCTGTTCATCTGGTTCGAGGAGAAGCTGGAAGGGGCCGCCAACAAGCGTCGCAAGCTGGATGCGGCGCCCTGGAGCGGCGAGAAGCTGGCCCGGAAGGGCGCCAAGCACCTGGCCTGGATCCTGCTGTCGCTGGGCACGGGGCTGACCTTCGTCGCCTACTTCCAGGATGTCTTCCACCTGGTGCCCGATTTCTTCACCCTGCAGGCGGGAGGCTGGGTCATCTTCTGGGTGCTGTTCTTTGCCGCCTGCACCTATGGCAACGCCGGCTGGATGCGCGCCATCATGTGTATCCACATGTGCCCCTATGCCCGATTCCAGTCCGCCATGTTCGACAAGGACACCTACATCGTCGGCTATGACAGCCAGCGTGGCGAGACCCGCGGCGCCCGTGGTCGCAAGGCCGATCCCAAGGCTCTGGGGCTGGGGGACTGCATCGACTGCGACCTCTGCGTGCAGGTCTGCCCGACCGGCATCGACATCCGTGACGGCCTGCAGTACGAGTGCATCAACTGCGGCGCCTGTGTCGACGCCTGCGACCAGACCATGGAGCGGATGGGGTATCCGAAAGGGCTCATCAGTTACACCACCGAGCACAAGCTGGCCCACAGTGAAACCCAGGTGGCGCGGCCCAAGCTGATTGGCTATGGCCTGGTGATGGTCGTCATGCTGGGGGTCTTCGTCTATAACGCCATGTCCATCATGCCCATGGGGCTCGACATCCTGCGGGATCGCAACCAGCTGTTCCGGGAAAACAGTGAAGGGCTCATCGAGAACACCTATACCCTGAAGATCCTCAACAAGACCCTGAACTCCCAGACCTACCGGCTGGACGTGGAAGGGCTGCCGGAGTACCAGTGGTTCGGACCCCGCGAGGTGACCCTGAAGGCGGGCGAGATCTATACCCTGCCGGTGAGCCTGGCGGTGGATCCCTTCAACCTGAAGCGCCCCACTCTGGACGTACAGTTCGTGCTCAAGCGGGAAGGCGCGGCGCCGGATGACAGCAAGGGGACCTTGCGCCAACCGAGCAAGTTTATCAGCAGGTTGTGACGGCAAGGCGCACCGCCATGCACGGCAACGGCAGACAGTGGTGATAGAATGGGGCGCAACAGCGCCCCTTTTCTATGGTGGATGACATGCGTTTCAACTATTCCGACCTCAATCCCGATCTCATCATGGATGCCATCGATCTCAGCGGCTTGCGCATCGACTCCGGCCTTATCGAGCTCAACAGTTACGAGAACCGCGTCTATCAGTTCCAGGATGAGGATCGCCGTCGCTACGTGGTGAAGTTCTACCGCCCCGGTCGCTGGAGCCGGGCCCAGATCCTGGAAGAGCACGCGTTTGCTGTTCGCCTCTGTGAAACTGAGATCCCGGTCGCCGCTCCCATTGCCTTTGCCGGCGAGACCCTGCTGGAGCATCAGGGCTACCCGTTTGCCATCTGGCAGAGCGTCGGGGGGCGTCAGTTCGAGGTGGACAACCTGGACCAGCTGGAGTGGGTGGGGCGTTACCTCGGTCGCATTCACAGCGTCGGTGCCAGCCATGCCTTTCATCACCGGGTTCCGCTGGATGTGGAGAGCATGCTGCACGAGCCGCGTCAGTTGCTGGCGGCAGGCGAGTGGTTGCCGAGCGGGCTGGCCAAGTCCTTCTTCGGGGTGCTGGACGAGCTGATCCGGCACGTATGCGACGCCATGACCCTGGACGTGGCGCGCATCTCCCTGCATGGGGACTGCCACCCGGGCAACATCCTGTGGCGTGACGGCCCCCTGTTTGTCGACCTCGACGATTGCCGCACCGGCCCTGCCATCCAGGATCTCTGGATGATGCTGAACGGGGAGCGTCATGAGCAGCAGATCCAGCTCGATACCCTGCTGGCGGGGTATGAGGAGTTCATGGAGTTCGACCCGCGGGAGCTGGCGCTCATCGAGCCGCTGCGCGCCATGCGCATCGTCCACTACATGGCCTGGCTGGCAAGACGCTGGGAAGATCCCGCCTTCCCCCGCCACTTCTCCTGGTTCAACACCGAACACTACTGGCGCCAGCAGATTGCGACCCTGCATGATCAGCTCGAGGCATTGAAGGCCCCGCCGCTCAGCCTGATGCCGCAGTGGTAGGGGCGCGAACCCGGCAGATCGCCACGCCACGGGGCGTCCGTTGGTGGTGTCGCCCGCACCATTGCCACAGCGGCAAGGTGCCCGTGGGAGGCGGGATGGCGGTCCCGCCTGTCTGCCTTTGCCATTGACGGCACGAGGGTGAGGCAATAGGCTTGGACTGCTTCGGTTCGCCGGGCGTGCCTCACAGTGATCCCTTAACAGGAAACGTCATGAAAAAAGTACTATTTTTCCTCGCTGCCATGCTGATGATCCCCATGGTTCACGCCGCCCCGCAATTCAAGGAAGGTGTCAACTATGACGTGGTCAGCCAGACCGGCAGCGCCCAGCCGGAAGTGATGGAGTTCTTCTCCTATTTCTGCCCGCACTGCGCCAAGTTCGAGCCGATTGCCGAGGATCTGAAGAAGAGCCTGCCGGAAGGCGTGCCGATGAAGAAGAACCCGGTGGCCTTCCTGGGCCGTGAAATGGGCCCCGAGATGCAGCGTGCCTACGCCGTCGCCAATCTGCTGAACGTGGAAGGCAAGCTGACCCCGGCCATCTTCGACAAGATCCACACCCAGCGCCAGATCCCCCAGAGCCGCGCCGACGTGAAGCAGGTTTTCGTGGACAATGGCGTGCCGGCCGAGGAGTTCGACGGTGCCGTCGACAGCTTCGCCGTCTCCGGCATGGTCTCCCAGTTCGATCGCAACACCGAGAGCTACAATGTGCGCGGTGTGCCGGCCTTTCTGGTCAACGGCAAGTACATGGTGAAGATTGAATCCATCACTTCCCAGGAGCAGTTCAACCAGCTGGTGAAATTCCTGCTGGCCAAGAAGGACTGATCATTCCTGAGTCGATACAAAAGCCCGCCGGTGCAAACCGGCGGGCTTTTTGTTTGGCGTCTCGCGGGCCTGACTCAGACCCCGACGTGGAAGGCCTGTTTGAGGTTGCGAATGAAGTCCGCATCCCGGCAGAGGGTCTTGCCCGGGCTGTCGGAGATCTTGGCGACCGGGCCGCCGTTGCACTCCATCAGCTTGAACACGATGTTCATCGGGCTGACGCCGGGCAGATCGCAGGTGAGCTTGGTGCCGATGCCGAAGCTGGTGTTGATGCGGCCGCGGAAGTGGCGCAGCAGCTCGACGGCCTTGTCGAGGTTGAGCCCGTCGGAGAAGACCAGTGTCTTCTCGGCAGGGTCGATGCCGAGCCGCTGATAGTGGCTGATGGCTTTCTCGCCCCACACCACGGGATCGCCGGAGTCGTGGCGCAGCCCCTGGTAGCGGCTCGCCAGCTCGAAGTCGAAGTCACGCAGGAAAGCATCCATGGTGATGCAGTCGGTGAGCGCGATACCGAGGTGGTTGGTGAATTCGTCCAGCCAGCTGGTGAGGGCGGCGCGCTGGCTGAGCTCCAGCGGGAAGCCGAGCTGCTGGTGGGCCTGGAACCACTCGTGGGCCTGGGTGCCCACCGCGGGCAACCGGTACTTCTGGGCCAGCAGGTAGTTGCTGGTGCCGCGAAACGCCGGCAGCCGCTCCTTGAGGCGACCCACCACGGCGTCTTGTACCGCGAGGGAGAAGCGGCGACGGGTGCCGAAGTCGATGAGGTTGAACTCGCTCATCTCCTCCCGGCTCAGTTCCCGTTCCAGCTTGTCGATCTTCTGATCGAGCCGCTCCAGTGCCTGGCTGACACCGAACTGGGGATAACGGAAGCGGTTACGCATCTCGCTGATGATGGCGAGCACCGGGATCTCCCACAGGATCACGTCCTGCCAGGGGCCTTCGACCCGCACATTGATGCGGCCATTCTGCTCGAACACCTTGAGCAGGGAGGCGTCCAGCGGCTTGCGGCGCAGGTGGTCCAGGTAGTCGGGCGTGAAGAAGGGGCGTTCGGCCAGGAAGTCGAGTTCGGACCGGGTCAGGCGCAGGGAGCCGGCGAGGCGCAGTTGTTCCTCGATCTGGCCCATCATGGGCAGCAGGTCTTCTTCGTTGCGGCTGTGGAACTCGGCGACGACGTCGGCATCCGGATAGCGATGGAACACCGCCTGCTGCATGTGCAGCTTGTAGGCATCGGTGTCGAGCAGGCTGTGGAGGATGGGAGGCATATCAGGCTCCTGTGATGAGTGCTGCGCGGGCAACGCACTCTGGCTGCATCTGTGACGGGTGGGCGCCGGTGTCGGGTGGGCAGTGGAAAATGGAAGGCATGTCAGGCATCCAGCAGGCGTTGAATGTCGGCCAGGGTCTGGGCCAGCTCGGCGCCGGCCTCGATCATCCGGGTGCGGGCCTGGTCGATTGTCTCGGGGGCGATGCCGCGGCAGGCGTCGAGGTGGACGATGACCCGGAAACCGGCGCGACGCAGTTGCAGCACGCTGGTCTTGACGCAGTAGTCGGTGGCGAGACCGCCGACCAGCACGGTAGTGACGCCGCGGGCTTGCAGAAACTCGATGAGCCCGGTGCTGCGCCGCTCCGCCAGGTCGTGATAGCAGGCGCCATAGGGATGCAGGTCCGGCTCGACCCCCTTCCAGACGAAGAAGTCGTAGTCGATGGGGGCGGGCAGGCCGTCGAGCAGCTCGAACCCAGGTGTGCCGGGCACGCAGTGGGCCGGCCAGGTGAGATCGGCATTCGCCAGTGCAAGGGGTTGCAACATGGCGCCGGGTTCGGTCACCACCCAGGGGGCGTTCGCGGGGTGGGCATCCTTGCTGCCGGCTCGCAGGGTGGCGAGGGCAGCCTGGGCATTGAGCGCCGCTACTATGGTATCCCCGCCAGCGACGGGCAGCTCGTTCGGGCAGAGGGGGGTGAATCCCTTCTGCGCATCAATATCCAGGCTGGCGATGATTCCCATGGATGGCTCCTTCACATAATATTCTTGTGATATTATCTACCAAACATTATTAGAAGGCGAGCAGGTCGACCAGGATGCCGAGAATGAGTCTGGATATGGTGGTGCTGCGGTTGCGCGAGGAGCGGCTCGAGCTGCTTCTCGAGACCCGGGATCGCCCCCCCTTTGCCCACTGCTGGCAGTTGCCGGCCCTGCGCATCGACGAGGCCCGGGATCGGGATCTGGACGCGGCTCGCCATCGCCTGTTGGCAGAGTGGGGGCTGGAGCACTGCTACAGCGAGCAGGTCTGTACCCTCGGCAACCTGGAGCGGGATCCCCGCGGCTGGTCCACCACCCTCGTCTATCTCTGTCTGGCGGATCCCGATGGGGGGGCGGTGCGCGGTCGCTGGCATCCTCTGGACGATCTGCCCGGCCTGAAACTCGCCTTCGATCACGGCAAGCTGGTCGCCATGGGGCTGGAGCGGCTGCGCATCAAGAGCCGTTACAGCACCCTGCCGCTGCATCTGCTGGGGGCAGAATTCACCCTCTCCGAGGTGCAACGGGCGTTCGAGATCGTCCTGCAGACCCCCATGAACACGGCCGCCTTTCGCAAGCGGCTCCACCGTGCCGACATCCTGGTGGACACAGGGCGCAAGCGCACCGGCAAGCAACGTCCCGCCATCCTCTATCGGCTGGAGACCCCCTGCTGCGTCATGTTCGATCAGGTCATGCACGGTGCGGAAGCATAAGCTGATGTCTGCGAAAGCCGGATTGTTGCCCCATAGCGGGTCTGGTGCACTGGCACCTCACACAGGAAGTGAAAACATGGGAGAGACGGGAATGCACAAGGTGCTGGTGAGTGCCTGTCTGCTGGGGCAGCCAGTGCGTTACGACGGCCAGAGCAAGGGGATTGTCAGCGACTGGCTGCAGGCGCTGGGAGCCGAGGGGCGGGTACTGGCCTTCTGCCCCGAGGTGGCGGGTGGCCTGCCGACGCCACGCCCCCCTGCCGAGCGCCAGGGGGAGCGGGTGGTTACCGAAAGCGGGCTGGATGTGACGGAGGAGTTCGATCGGGGCGCTGCCCTTGCGCTGGCCCTCTGTCAGCAGCAGGACATTCGCTTCGCCCTTCTGAAGGAGGGGAGCCCCTCCTGCGGCAGCGGCCGCATCTATAATGGCCGCTTCGAAGGGGTTTCACTGGCGGGAGAGGGCAAGACCACGGCTTTGCTGCGCCGCCATGGCATCGCGGTGTTCAGCGAGGATCAGCTGCCCGAGCTGGCCTCGGCGCTCGCCTTGGCTGCCTGCGGATCGGTCTGAGCCGCCGCATCGGCCGCCTGCCACTGCGCCAGCACCTCGTCTTTTTCCTTCCAGCGTGCATTCAGCCACTCCTGGAAACCGCGTTTGAACTGCTTGTCGTTGAAGTAGTCCCCCACCAGTTGCTCGTCCACCGGCAGCTCCTCGATCCGCACCCGGATGCGCTTCATCTTCCCCATCAGGAAATCCTTGAAGGGGGTGTCGGGGTTGTCCGGGTAGCTGATGGTGACGTTGATCAGGCTGTCGAACTGATCCCCCATGGCTGCCAGGGTGAAGGCGAGTCCTGCCGCCTTGGGGGGCATGAGATGGCGATAGCGGGAGCGGGCGGCCTCGCGCTTCTGATCGGTGAAGCGGGTCCCCTCCACGAAGTTGATGACGGTGGTGGGTATGTGGCGAAACTTCTCGCAGGCGTTGCGGGTGGTCTCGATATCCTTGCCCCGCAGATGCGGATTTCTTAACAGAAACTCTCTCGAATAGCGGCGCATAAAGGGCATGTCCAGCCCCCAGCAGGCGAGCCCCAGCAGCGGGATGTAAATGAGCTCGTGCTTCATGAAGAACTTGGGCACCGGCAGCCGATTGCGAAACAGGTGGCCGAGCACCACGATATCGGTCCAGCTCATGTGGTTGCTGATGATGAGATACCAGCCATCCTTGCGCAGCCGGGTATTGTCCTCAATCTGCCAGTCGATGCGGGTAGTGAGGCGGATCACCAGGGCGTTGCAACCGAGCCACAGGCCCATGAAGCGATTGTTGAGCCGGCTGCAGGCGCGACCAAAGGCCGGCACGGGCAGCAGCAGTTTGGCCAGAGAAACCAGCAGGATCAGGCTGGCACACAGGGCGGTAAACAGTATGGTCAGGCCGGCGCTGATGAACAGCACCAGGGGGCCCGGGAGCAGGTTTGGCATGAGTGTCTTACTGCGTCTTGTCCGCCAGCAGCTTATCCAGGGTCTGGTCCTTCTCGTGCCAGATCCCGTTCAACCACTGTTGAAACTCTTGTTGGAACTCGGGGTCATTGAAGTAATCCCCCACCAGATTGCGTTCGATCGGCAGAAAGCGGACCCGAACCTTGATCTCCTTGACCCGACCACACATGAAGTCCCAGTAGCTGGGGACGCCGCCGGGATAGGCGATGGTCACATCCACCAGCTTGTGCAGTTGATCCCCCATGGCCGCCAGGGTGAAGGCGATGCCCCCTGCTCTCGGGTACAGCAGATGACGATAGGGTGCCTCTTGCCTGTCGTGCTTGCCGACGGTGAAGCGGGTCCCTTCCACGAAGTTCATCACACTCACCGGCATATGGCGGAAACGGGCACACGCCTTGCGCGTGGTTTCTATGTCTTTTCCCCTCAGATGCGGGTGCTTTTCCAGAAATTTTCGGGAATAACGCCGCATGAATGGGAAATCCAGCGCCCACCAGGCCAGACCGAGAAAAGGTACCCAAATCAGTTCTTTCTTGAGGAAAAACTTCAGGAAGGGGATTTTTTGATTAAAAATCCGCTGCAATACCAGTATGTCGACCCAGGATTGGTGGTTGGCAATCACCATATACCACTCATTCCGGCGCCCTTTGTCCACTCCGACCACATCGAAAGGGGTGTTGATGATGGTTTTCTGGATCAGATTGTTAAAACCTATCCAATGGGTGGCGCAGCCGTCCAGGAGTGTGTTGCAGAGACGTCGCGCCCCCTTGAAGGGCAGCAGCAGCTTGATGAGGCCAAGCAGCAGGACGGGGACAAACCAGAACAGGGTGTTGATGAAATAGAGCAGGGTCGAGAGGCTGCCGCGCAGTCGCTCTATCAGCTTGTTGGGCATGGTGGAATCCGTCTTCGTATCGGTGGATGGCAACCAAGTGGTCAGATCTGTTGCCATAATATCAGCCGGCCCACGACTAGACCATGGTGGCGCCCTTTCCGGGTCGGGTGGTGGCTGCTGTCGTTCCCCCGCTCACTGGCCCCCGCGCAGCCGCGACAACAGCCTGTCCATGGCACGATAGCCCAGGGCTTCGATCAGATGCGCTCTCTCGATGGTGGCGTGCCCCGCCAGATCGGCGATGGTGCGCGATACCCGCAGGATGCGGTGCCAGGCCCGGATGCTGAGCCCCAGCTTCTGGATGGCACCTTCCAGAAACTCGGCATCCTGTGGCGATAATCTGCAAACATCTTCGATTTCACGACTATCCAGCAGGTTGTTGAGTTTTCCGCTGCGACTCAGCATGCGCTCTCGCGCCCCCAGCACCCGTTCGCGTATCTGCTGGCTCGATTCCCCCCGCTCCGCCTTGCCGGTCAGGCTCCCCCTGGGCAAGAGCGGGACCTCTACCGTCAGATCGAACCGATCGAGAAAGGGGCCGGAGAGCTTGCCCAGATAGCGCAGGATCTGATCCGGGCTGGAGCGGGTCTGGCCGTCGCCATAATGGCCGCAGGGGCTGGGATTCATGGCACCCACCAGCTGGAAGCGGGCGGGAAAATCCACCTGGCGGGCGGCACGACTGATGGTAATGTGCCCGGTTTCCAGCGGCTCGCGAAGGGAGTCGAGCACCTTGCGCTCGAACTCCGGCAGTTCATCCAGAAACAGTACCCCGTTGTGGGCGAGGGAAATTTCGCCAGGCCTGGGATGGGTACCCCCGCCCACCAGCGCCACCGCCGAGGCGCTGTGATGGGGCGTGCGATACGGCCTGTGGTGCCAGTGGCCGGCGCGGGGGGTGAGGCCGCCGATGGAGTGGATGGCTGCGGTCTGCTGCGCCTCCTGTTCGCTCAGCGGTGGCAGAATGCCGGGCAGACGGCTGGCCAACATGCTCTTGCCGGTGCCGGGGGGGCCGATGAACAGCAGGTTGTGGCTGCCAGCTGCGGCGATCTCCAGCGCCCGCTTCGCCTGGGACTGACCGATCACATCCTGCAGATCCGGCACGTCGGGCAGGGTCTCCGCGCTCTGGGGTTCCGGCAGCGGCAGTTCGTACTGGCCCGCCAGCCAGGCGGTGACCGCCAGCAGCTGGTGGGCGGTGCGCACCTCGGCATCCTGTATGAGGGAAGCCTCCGGACCGTTCTCCCGTGGGACCAGCAGGGTGCGCCCTGCGTCGCGGCAGGCGAGCACCGAGGGGAGCACCCCAAGCACGGGGCGGATCTCGCCCGTCAGGGCCAATTCCCCTAAAAATTCGTGATCGAGCAGGTATTTTGCGGGTATCTGCTTGGATGCGGCGAGAATGCCGATGGCGATGGCCAGGTCGAAGCGGCCCCCCTCTTTGGGCAGATCCGCAGGGGCCAGGTTGACCGTGATGTGCTTGGCCGGAAATTCGAAATTGCCGTTGAGCAGGGCGCTGCGCACCCGATCCCGCGACTCTTTCACCGAGGTTTCCGGCAACCCCACCATGTTGAAGGCGGGCAGGCCGTTGGAGAGGTGCACCTCCACCGTGACTTGCGGCGCCGCAATCCCCAGGCTGGCACGGCTATAAACAACAGCTAATGACATAAATACCGTCCTTGGTTTGATGTATATGCTGGTTAACCGTTTTTTATTAGTTTTTTGTTCCAGTCGTCAGGTTTCAGAGCAGTTAAAATCAGAGTCTTGTCAGGTAAAAAGTGCTTGCCCAATAAAAATCACCGTGCTAGTTCTAATAGCCATTCGCGGCAAGCTCCGCTCCCATTTCACAGGATTTCCGGTTGTAACTATGAACATGGCCTCCCGTTTCGTCAGCATTATTGTGGTCCTAGTGGTGATTATTATCTCACCGCTCGGGGCTCGTTTGGCTGCACGGAACAAGGGATAGACCCACCACCGGACAGAACGAAACAAGCGACCCCCGAGCCTCACGGCCCGGGGGTTTTTTTTCGACCAAAGGACAGGATTTTCCACATGAACGGCGCGCAGTTTTTGGTACAGGCTCTCAAGAAACAGGGTGTGACCCAGGTGTTTGGTTACCCGGGCGGGGCCATCATGCCGGTCTACGACGCCCTGTATGACGGTGGCCTGGCCCATCAGCTCTGCCGCCACGAGCAGGGGGCCGCCATGGCCGCGGTGGGTTATGCCCGCGCTTCCGGTCAGGTGGGGGTCTGCATCGCCACCTCTGGCCCCGGCGCCACCAACCTGGTCACCGGCCTCGCGGAGGCACTGCTCGATTCGGTACCGCTGGTGGCCATCAGCGGCCAGGTGCCCTGCGCCGCCGTCGGTACCGATGCCTTTCAGGAAGTGGACGTGCTCGGCATGTCCCTTTCCTGCACCAAGCACTCCTTCATGGTGACGGACCCGGCGGATCTGGGACGGGTCATTGCCGAAGCCTTCGCCATCGCCACCGAAGGGCGTCCGGGCCCCGTGCTCATCGACCTGCCCAAGGATGTGCAACTGGCCGCCGTTCCCTCTCAAAGCCCGCTGTTTGCAGTGGAGGAACCCGACCCCCTGAATCCGGCCGAACTGACGGTCGCCCGCACGCTGCTGGCCGCTGCCGAGCGTCCGGTACTCTACGTTGGCGGCGGGGCGGGCATGGCCAATGCCGAGCAGCAGCTGCGCGACTTTGCCGCCACCACGGGGATGCCGGCGGTCACCACCCTCAAGGGGATAGGTGCCCTCGACCCCGACAGCCCCGTTTATCTGGGCATGCTCGGCATGCACGGTACCAAGGCCGCCAACCTGGCGGTGCAGCAGTGCGATCTGCTGGTGGTGGTAGGCGCCCGTTTCGATGATCGGGTGACCGGCAAGCTGGAAGAGTTTGCCCCCGAGGCGAAGGTGATCCACCTGGATGTGGACGCCGCCGAGTTCGGCAAGCGCCGCGCCGCCGATGTGGGCATCACCACGGATCTCAAGCGTGTGCTGCCCGCCCTGGCGATGACGCTGACCCTCGACCCCTGGCGCGAGCACTGCGCCACCATGGCTCGGGAATACGCCTTCCGCTACGACCATCCGGGTCAGGCCATCTACGCCCCGGCCCTGCTCAAAGAGCTTTCAAGCCAGCTGCCTGACACCAGCGTGGTGGCCTGCGACGTGGGTCAGCACCAGATGTGGGTGGCCCAGCACATGCGTTTCACCAGCCCGCGCAACCACCTGTCCAGTGCCGGTCTCGGCACCATGGGCTTCGGCCTGCCCGCCGCCATCGGCGCCAAGATGTCGCGCCCCGATGACGAGGTGGTGCTGGTGAGCGGTGACGGCTCCTTCATGATGAACGTGCAGGAGCTCGGCACCATCCGCCGGGCCCGGCTCAAGGTGAAGATGGTGCTGCTGGACAACCAGCGCCTCGGCATGGTGCGCCAATGGCAGGAGCTGTTCTTCGACGGTCGCTACAGCGAGACCAATCTGTCCGACAACCCCGATTTCGTCGCCCTGGCTGCCGCCTTCGGCATTCCCGGCGAGACCATCACATGCAAGGAAGAGATAGGTCCGGCACTGGATCGCCTGCTGGCGAGCGAGAGTGCCTATCTGCTGCATGTGGCTATTTCAGAGGAAGAAAATGTCTGGCCCCTGGTTCCGCCAGGAGTCGCCAACCACAAGATGATGGAGCAACGCCCATGAACCAGCTCAATACCAGCACCCTGGAAATCCATGCCCAACCCAGACCCGAAGTGATGGAACGGGTGCTGCGGGTGGTCCGTCACCGCGGTTTCAATCTCTGCGCCCTCAACATGGAGCAGGATTGCCAACAGCTGCGGATCACGGTTACTGTCGAATCGGTACGTCCCATCCAGCAGTTGTGGAGCCAGCTGGTGAAGCTGGTGGATGTCTCCCGGGTCGATGCACTGGAACAGCAACCCCGGATCAGAGCTTAAGGAGCCAAGCCAATGTCACAGCCTTCCCAATCCGCCGCCCACCCCCAATACATCTGGTTCAACGGCAAGCTGGTCCCCTGGCAGGATGCCCAGGTGCATGTCATGAGCCATGCCCTGCACTACGGCTCCTCGGTGTTCGAGGGGGTGCGGGCCTATGACACTCCCAAGGGGACCTGCATCTTCCGCCTGCAGGAGCACACCCGCCGCTTGTTCGACTCCGCCAAGATCTACTGGATGGACGTCCCCTACAGCGAGACCGAAGTGAATGAAGCCTGCCGCACCGTGGTGCGCGAGAACGGCCTGAAGAGCGGCTACCTGCGCCCGCTGGCCTTTGTCGGCAACGTGGGGCTGGGGCTGCATCCGCCGCTGGATGCCAAGGCCGACCTCATGGTCGCGGCCCTGCCCTGGGGCGCCTACCTCGGAGAAGAGGGGCTGAAAAACGGGGTGGATGTGTGCGTCACCTCCTGGAACCGGCTCGCTCCCAACACCATCCCGACCGGTGCCAAGGCGGGGGGCAACTATCTCTCTTCCCAGCTCATCAGCCGCGAGGCCAAGCGCAACGGCTTCGCCGAGGGGCTGGCGCTGGATGTGAACGGCTATCTGAGCGAAGGGGCGGGGGAGAACCTGTTTCTGGTGAAGAACGGCGTGCTGTTCACCCCGCCCGCCACCGCCGCCATCCTGCCCGGCATCACCCGCGACACCATCATGACGCTGGCGCGCGACTTGGGTTACGAGGTACGCGAGCAGGCGCTGCCCCGTGAAGCGCTGTACGTCGCAGACGAAATCTTCATGACCGGCACGGCGGCCGAGGTGACCCCGGTGCGCTCGGTGGATCGGATGAAGGTGGGCGCCGGTTGCCGTGGCCCGGTGACCGAGCAGTTGCAGAACGCCTTCTTCGGCCTGTTCAACGGCAAGACCGAAGACAAGTGGGGCTGGCTGACGCCGGTCAACGACTGATGAGAGCGGGGAGGCGTCACGCCTCCCCGAGTCGCTTCCGGTGAAGGCTCCCCGAGGTGCCTTCACCAGGATCGATTCCCGATCCGCGAATCACACATTCATGTTGAAAGACAATGCGCCCCAGGGGCATTCAGGGAGTAGAGACAATGCCGAAGTTGAGATCCGCCACCACCACCCACGGACGTAACATGGCCGGGGCCCGCGCCCTCTGGCGTGCCACCGGCATGACCGATCAGGATTTCGGCAAGCCCATCATCGCCGTGGTCAACTCTTTCACCCAGTTCGTGCCGGGCCACGTCCACCTCAAGGATCTGGGCCAACTGGTCGCCCGCGAAATCGAGGCGGCTGGCGGGGTCGCGAAGGAGTTCAACACCATCGCCGTGGATGACGGCATCGCCATGGGCCACGGTGGCATGCTCTATTCCCTGCCGTCCCGGGAGCTCATCGCCGACTCGGTGGAGTACATGGTCAACGCCCACTGCGCCGACGCCATGGTCTGCATCTCCAACTGCGACAAGATCACCCCGGGGATGCTGATGGCTGCCCTGCGCATCAACATCCCGGTGATCTTCGTCTCCGGCGGCCCCATGGAAGCGGGCAAGACCAAGCTCTCCGACCAGATCATCAAGCTGGATCTGGTGGACGCCATGATCCAGGGCGCCGACCCCAAGGTCTCCGATGCACAGAGCGATCAGATCGAGCGCAGCGCCTGCCCCACCTGCGGCTCCTGCTCCGGCATGTTCACCGCCAACTCCATGAACTGCCTGACCGAGGCACTGGGTCTCTCCCAACCGGGCAACGGCTCCCTGCTGGCGACCCACGCCGATCGTGAGCAACTGTTCAAGCTGGCGGGCCAGCGCATCGTCACTCTGGCCAAGCGCTGGTATGAGCAGGACGATGCCTCGGCACTGCCGCGCAACATCGCCACCAAGGCGGCGTTCGAGAACGCCATGGCGCTCGACATCGCCATGGGCGGCTCCACCAATACCGTGCTGCACCTGCTGGCGGCAGCCCAGGAGGCGGGCGTCGACTTCACCATGGCCGACATCGACCGCATGTCCCGCAAGGTGCCCCAGCTGTGTAAGGTGGCGCCTTCCACCCAGAAGTACCACATGGAAGATGTGCACCGCGCCGGCGGCGTGGTCGCCATCCTGGGTCAGCTGGAAAAAGCGGGCCTGGTGCACGGCGATGCCCGCAACGTGCTGGGCACCTCCCTGGTGGAGCTGCTGGCCGAATATGACGTCAGCCGCAGCAATGACAAGGGGGTTCACGACTTCTACCGTGCAGGCCCTGCCGGCATCCGTACCACCAAGGCGTTCAGTCAGGATTGCCGCTGGCCCGAGCTGGATCTGGACCGCGCCGAGGGGTGCATCCGCTCCTTCGATCACGCCTACAGCCAGGAAGGTGGCCTGGCGGTCCTCGCTGGCAACCTCGCCCTCAACGGGGCCATCGTCAAGACCGCCGGGGTGGACGAGGAGAACCTCACCTTCCGCGGCCCGGCCCGGGTATTCGAGAGCCAGGAGAGCGCGGTGAGCGGCATTCTGGACGGCACGGTGAAAGCCGGTGAAGTGGTGGTGATCCGCTACGAGGGCCCGAAAGGGGGCCCCGGCATGCAGGAGATGCTCTATCCCACCACCTATCTGAAATCCATGGGATTGGGCAAGGCGTGTGCCCTCATCACCGACGGTCGCTTCTCCGGCGGTACCTCGGGTCTCTCCATCGGTCATGTCTCCCCGGAGGCGGCCTCTGGCGGCACTATCGGTCTGGTAGAGGATGGCGACATCATCAACATCGACATCCCGGCCCGCAGCATGGTGCTGGAGGTGGCCGACAGCGTGCTGGCTGCTCGTCGCGCCGCCGTCTCTGCCCGTGGCTGGAAGCCGGTCGATCGTCAGCGCGAGGTCTCCTTTGCCCTGCGCGCCTACGCCATGTTCGCCACCAGCGCCGACAAAGGCGCGGTGCGCGATCGCACCCTGCTGGGGGAGTGAGAGAATGAACTGTCATGATATGGGCGCATTGCGCGCCCTTCGCCACGAGACGGGGGTATAAACCATGGTCTCTGCGGCGGATTATCTACGCAAGGTGCTGCTCTCCCCCGTCTACGAGGCGGCGCGGGTCACCCCCTTGCAAACCCTGAAGAAACTCTCCGACAGGCTCGGCAATCACGTCAGCCTGAAGCGGGAGGATCTGCAACCGGTTCACTCCTTCAAGCTGCGCGGCGCCTACCACAAGATCGCCACCCTGACCCAGGAGCAGAAAGAACGCGGCGTCATCGCCGCCTCTGCCGGCAACCACGCCCAGGGGGTCGCCCTGTCGGCCGCCAAGCTCGGCATCAAGGCGATCATCGTGATGCCCAAGACCACGCCGGACATCAAGATCGACGCGGTGCGCCGTCAGGGCGGCAACGTCATGCTGTTTGGCAACAGCTTCGATGAGGCCTACGGCGAGAGCCGCCGACTCGCCGAGTTGGAGGGCTACACCCTGATCCCGCCGTTCGACGACGTCGAGGTGATCGCGGGCCAGGGCACCATCGGCAAGGAGCTGCTGGAGCAGGATACCCACCTCACCCACGTCTTCGTGCCGGTGGGCGGCGGCGGCCTGGCCGCCGGGGTGGCGGTCTACATCAAGCAGCTGCTGCCGGATGTGAAGGTGATCGGGGTGGAGGCGGAGGGGTCCGCCTGCCTCAAGGCGGCGCTGGCGGCCGGTGAACCGGTCAATCTGGACCGGGTCTCCCTGTTTGCGGACGGGGTGGCGGTCAAGCGCATTGGTGAGGAGACCTTCCGCCTGTGCAACCAGTATCTGGACGAGGTGGTGACCGTCTCCAACGACCAGATCTGCGCCGCACTGAAAGACATCTTCGATGACTGCCGCGCCATCGCCGAGCCGTCGGGGGCCTTGTCCCTGGCGGGCCTCAAGGCCTACAGCGAGCGGGAGCAGGTGAAAGGGGGGCGGATGGCGGCCATTTTGTCCGGCGCCAACGTCAACTTCCACAGCCTGCGTTACGTGTCGGAGCGCTGCGAGATCGGCGAGAAGCGCGAGGGCATGCTGGCGGTGACCATCCCCGAGCGCAAGGGGGCCTTCCTCGACTTCTGCCGTCAGCTGGGGCCCCGCATGGTGACTGAGTTCAACTACCGCTACGCCGATGCCGAGCAGGCGTCGCTGTTCGTTTCGGTGCGCCTCACCGGCGGTGACGAGGAGCTGGGCCAGATCATCGATCAACTCGGCGGCAACGGTTATCCGGTGGTCAACATGACCGAGAGCGAACTGGCCAAGAACCACGTGCGCTACATGATTGGCGGCCGCCCGGCCCGGCCCCTCGGTGAGCGTCTTTACAGCTTCAAGTTCCCGGAGCAGCCGGGGGCCCTGATGCGCTTCCTGGAGACCCTGGGCTGTCGCTGGAACATCAGCCTGTTCCACTACCGCAACCACGGAGCCGACTATGGACGGGTGCTCTGCGCCTTCGAGCTGCCGGACGAGGACGTGGCGGCTTTCCACGACTACCTGCACGAGATTGGCTACGGCTGGAAAGAGGTGAGCGAGGATCCCGCCTACCGCCTGTTCCTGGCGAGCCAGGGCAGTCAGTGAGCGGGGAGCCATCCCCTTGCCAGATGAAAAACGAAGAGCCCGGCTCTTCGTTTTTTTATGGGCAACGCGCCGGCCCGCATGATTGGGGGCACGGTGGCCGATAATGTCGCCAATATCACACTCCTGAGTCCCTGGTCGTTTGAGGCTGGTTGCAGATGGGATAATCTGAATGCGGGGCTTGGGTTCAGGGCCCCGTCAGGGAAGAGAGACGCAGCCGCGTCATAACAATTCATTGCAGGGGCTCATCCATGAACAGATCTATGCTCGCCGTCCTGATCGGCGCTTTGATGGCAACAGGGACGGTGCAGGCTGCCGCCCAGGACAACACCTGGTATGTCGGCGGCAAGGCCGGCTGGTCAAATTATTACGGGGTGGATTACAACGCTCAGGTCGAAGAGCTGTTTGATGCGACCAAGGTGAACGAGAACAGCGATGATCTCGGTCTGGGGCTGTTTGCCGGTTATCAGGTGAACAGAAACGTGGCGGTTGAGCTCGGCTATGACTGGCTCGGCAAGTATCAGGTGGACAAGCACTACTCGGGCAACGGGGTTGATTTTGCACTCGATGGCGAGGCCAAGGCCCAGATGGTGCAGGCCACCATGAAGATCATCCTGCCTGCAACCTCGGCACTGGATATCTACGGCCGTCTCGGGGGGGCCTATGCCTGGACCGAGAGCTCACTCAACGTCAGGGCCAGCGATGGCACCAGCAGCCTCTCCGAATCCCATGAGGGCAACAAATATCATGGTGCCGCCTTTGTCGGGGCGCTGGGGGTCGAATACGCCATCGACAAGGATTGGGCCGCCCGCCTCGAATACCAGTACACCACACCCCTTGGCAAGACTTCCCTCGACGAGTCAGGCATCGAGATGGACAACGGCCTGCTGTCGGTCGGCATGCTCTATCGCTTCGGCCAGATCGGCGACGAGCCGGTGGCACCAACGCCTGCGCCCGAACCTGCGCCCGCCCCGGCCCCCGTGCTGGTGGAGAAACAGTTCAGCCTGGATTCCGATGTGCTGTTCGAGTTCAACAAGGCGACCCTGAAGCCAGCCGCCAGCCAGGCCCTCGACAACCTGTTTGCCCAGATCCTGGCGGCCAATCCGAAAGACGGGGTGGCGACGGTGATCGGTCATACCGACCGCATCGGCTCGGAGGCCTACAACCAGTCCCTCTCCGAACAGCGTGCCCGCACGGTGGCGGATTATCTCATCGCCAAGGGATTGTTTGCCGACAAGGTGCGTGCCGAAGGGCGGGGAGAGTCTTCGCCCGTGACCGGGGGCAGCTGCCCGGATGGCGCCAAGGCGCAGATGATCGCCTGTCTGGCCCCGGATCGCCGGGTCGAGGTGCGCCTGACCGGGGTCTCCCAGGTCGCCGAATAAGCCATCTTTGCCTTGCTATTGAACAACGAGGGGGCCTTGGCCCCCTCGTTGTTTATGTGGGTGTGAGCCGTGACGTTTGCAGCCGCCTGGCGCAATGACTCACCATGATCAGCAGCAAGGCGCCGGGCAGCACTGTTTGCCAGAGGAAAGGCCAGGACTGGGTGGTGAGCAGGATCAACAGTGGATTGGCTCCGGCGGGTGGGTGGATCAGCCCCAGTCCCTGCATGAGTGCAATGGACAGGCCCACACCCAGCGCCAGCTTGAGCTCCATCGGTAGCGGGAGCAATTGCACCACCAAACCCACGGTGGCCGATAACAGGTGGCCTCCCAGCACGTTCTGCGGACGGGCCAGCGGACTGTCCGGCAGGGAGAAGAGCAGCACACAGCTTGCCCCGAACGGTGCCATCAACAGGGTCGACTGCCAGCTCATGTCCAGCCAGCCGAGCAACATTATGGCCAGGCAGGCACCGAGCCCTGCCAGCCATGCACTTCGCCATCGTCTTGTTTCCATCTCCTGTCTCCTTGTCTGTGCCGGATCACTTGATCCAGCCTGCGACATTAGGTAGACAGATCGGTGTACTTCAAGAGGAAATTCACCATGAGCGAAAAACGGCAACAGCTGATGACGACAGCCTATCGGTTGTTCAATCGTCACGGCTTTCACGCCACCGGCATCGATCGCATCTGGGCCGAGGCAGGCAGTACCAAACGTACCCTCTATCGCCACTTCCCCACCAAGGATGCCTTGATCGAAGCCGTGCTGATGGCGCGGGATGCGGAGTTCTTTGCCCTGCTCGATGCCAGGATGGATGGGGTGTCGGGGCGGGAGGCCAGGTTGCTGGCGCTGCTCGATGGCTTTGCGGACTGGTTTGGCCGCAGCGACTTCTACGGCTGCAACTTCATCAACGCGAGCGCCGAGTTCTCCGATCCTCGCCACCCGGTGCGCAAGCTGGTGGTGGCCCACAAGCGTGCGTTGCTGAACTGGGTCAGGGAGGCCCTCGAATGCACCGAGGTGCAGGCCACCGGGTTATGCCTGCTGCTGGAAGGGGCCGTGGTGATGGCCCACAGCTATCAGCAGCCTCTGGCTCTGGAACAGGCCAGGGTGTTGGCGGAGGCCGTGCTGGCAGAGCCGCGCTAGTTCAGTTCCGTGGGGTCGATATCCAGACTCCAGCGCACCCGCTTGGTCTCGGGCCACCCCTCCAGCTCCTTCACCGCCCAGTCGAGCAGCTGGGCCAGCGGTGCCCGGCTGGGCCCCTGCACCAGCAGCTGCATGCGAAACTTGCCCGCCTTGCGCTCCATGAAGCCGCTGATGGGCCCCAGCACCTGCACCTGGGGATAGCGGGCGCTGCGCAGGGTATCGGCGAGACGACTGAGGAACAGCTGTACCTCGTCGCGGCCGTTGGCCTCGGCCCGGAACAGTCCCTGATGGCTGAACGGTGGCAGCCCCAGCAGGCGGCGCTCTTTCAGCGCCGTGTCGGCGAAGTGGCCATAGCCGTTCTGGGTCAGATCCTGCAGCAGAGCGTGTTCGGGATGGTGGCTCTGCAGCACCACCAGCCCCGGTTTGCTGGCGCGACCAGCCCGGCCCGCCACCTGGGTGTAGAGCTGGGCCAGCTTCTCGGCGGCGCGAAAATCGGCGCTGAACAGGGCGCCATCCACGTCCAGCAGGCCCACTAGCGTCACGTCGGGGAAGTGGTGGCCCTTGGCCAGCATCTGGGTGCCGATCAGGATCTTGTACTTGCCCGCCTTGATGTCGCCGAGGTGCGTCTCCAGCTCCCCCTTGCGGCGGGTGTTGTCCCGGTCGATGCGCACCACCGGATATTGGGGAAAAACGGTGCCAAGCAGCTGCTCCAGCTGCTCTGTGCCGACCCCGGATCCGATCAACTCGCTGCTGCCGCACTCTGGGCAGTGATGGGGCAGAGGGCGCACGCTGTCGCAGTGGTGGCAGTGCAGCCGTCGCCCGGCCTGGTGCCAGGTGTACCAGGCGTCACAGCGCTCGCAGGCGGCACTCCAGCCGCACTGGTGGCAGATGAGTGCCGGCGCATAGCCGCGGCGGTTGAGAAACAGCATTACCTGGTTGCCCGCTGCCAGATGCTCGGCCATCAGCTGTTCCAGCTGGGGGGAGAGCCCCGCCTGCAGCCGCACGTTCTTGATGTCCAGGATCACCTGGCGAGCGGTCTGGGCGTTGCCGGCGCGGCGAGTGAGAGTGAGGTGGTGATACTTGCCGCTGCGGGCGTTGTGCAGCGTCTCCAGCGACGGGGTGGCAGATCCAAGCAGGATGGGAATGCCGGCGCGATGGGCCCGCATCACCGCCAGATCCCGCGCGTGGTAGCGAAAGCCGTCCTGTTGCTTGAAGGAGCCGTCGTGCTCCTCGTCGATGATGATGATGCCGAGGTCCTTGAACGGCGTGAACACCGCGGATCGGGTGCCGATCAGAATGGCGGCACCACCGTCGCGGCAGGCGAGCCAGGCATCGAGCCGCTCCCTGTCGTTCATGGCGGAGTTCATCGCCACCACGGGCACGTTGAAGCGGCGGCGGAAGCGGTTGATGGTCTGGGGGGTGAGGCCGATTTCCGGCACCATCACCAGCGCCTGCTTGCCCGCCTTGAGCAGGGGCTCGAGGATGCTGAGGTAAACCTCGGTCTTGCCGGAGCCCGTGATGCCGTCCAGCAGGAAGGCACCGAACTTGTTGCTCTGGCTGGTGACGGCGGCCACCGCCAGCGCCTGCTCGCCGTTGAGGCGCAGCCCCTCACCCGGCTCGAAGCGGGTGGCCCAGTCGCCATCATGGCTCGGCTCCAGCGAGCGCTTCTCCAGCAGTCCCTTCTTCTCCAGCGCGGTGAGGGCCGCGCTCTGGATCTCCTCCTGCTTGAGGGCGGAGGGGGTCTGCGGCCCCTTGCGCAGCAAGGCGAGGGCCTGCTGCTGCTTGGCCGCCCGCTTGAGCTCGTTGAGGTCGATGGCCATACCCGCATCGGTAGCAAACCAGAACTCCAGCTCCCGATAGGCGGCGGGCTCCCCCTTGCGCACCAGCACAGGCAGGGCATGGGGCAGCACCTCCCCCTGCGGGTGCTGGTAGTAACCGGCGCTCCAGGCCATCAGCGCCAGAATGTCGGGCCCCAGCACGGGGGCGCTGTCGAGCACCCTCTTCAAGGGTTTTAATTTGTTGCGGGGGACCTGGCTCTCGGTCGGGTGATCCACCACCAGACCGACCAGGGTCTGCGGGCCGAACGGGATCTCGACCCGGCAACCAGGGGCAGGCAAGGGCAGGGGAGAGAGATAGTCGAAATGACGGCGTAACGGCACCGGCACAGCCACACGAACCAGATCCAGCGTTTGGGAAGAATTCACCAGGGGTTGCCTATTTTTTCTGCGAAGCCACTTGCCTGATCTCAGGCGTTTCCTATATTATTCGCAGCCTTTGAAACTGTGTTCAACAATCGTGTGGTGTCCGACAAGAGATCGGATGGCGACACGGCCTGATAATTGAGGTTGTCCATGAAAGCTGGTATCCATCCTGACTACGTAGCCATCACCGCCAAGTGCTCTTGCGGTAACGTCATCAACACCTTCTCTACCATCGGTAAAGATCTGAACCTGGACGTGTGCTCCGAGTGCCACCCGTTCTACACCGGCAAGCAGAAAGAAGTTTCTAGCGGCGGCCGCGTAGACAAGTTCAACAAGCGTTTCGGTGGCTTGACCTCCAAGAAGTAATCTTGCTTCTGAAGAATTCTGAAAAAGGCGCCCATCGGGTGCCTTTTTTATTGGCCGCCATTCTGTAATTCCCCGCTTTGCCCTATGGTGTTGGCTCAACCAAGGGAGAAGAGCCGATGCGCACATGTCTGGTGATGGGAGCTGCCGGGTACATAGGATCCTACCTGGTGCCCCATCTGCAGGGTCTGGGGTACAGGGTCATCGCCGGGGCCCGTCGTCCCTGCCGTCTGCCGGAGGGGGTGGCGTTTCGCCTCGCCGACAGCCTCAAGCCTGCCACCCTGCCCCCTGCGCTGGCGGGGGTCGACACCGTCTTCTATCTGGTACACGCCATGGGGGCGGGGGCCGGTTTTCACCGGCTGGAGCAGCAGGGAGTGAAGAACTTCGCCGCTGCCGCCCGTGCCGCCGGGGTGCGCCGCATCATCTATCTCGGCGCCATCCAGCCCGAGCCCTGCAACAGTCGCCACCTCAACTCCCGGCGCTACTGTGGCGAGCTGTTTCGCAGCGCAGGGGTGCCCACGGTAGAGCTGCGCGCCGGCATCATCATAGGCCCCGGCTCGGCGGCGTTCGAGGTGATGCGGGATCTGGTGTACAACCTGCCCATGATGGTGACGCCCAAGTGGGTGCGTTCCCGCACGCCCCCCATCGCCCTCTCCAACCTCTTGCACTATCTGGGCGGGCTGGTGGAAGCCGACGGGGTGGATGGCCAGATCTTCAATGCGGCCGGCCCCGAGCTGCTCAGCTACCAGCAGCAGCTCCAGAAATTCGCCGCCCATATCGGCAAACGCTGCCCCATCATTCCGATCCCCTTTTTGAGCCCCCGGCTCTCCGCCTGGTGGCTGCAGTTCGCCACCTCGGTTCCCCAACCCATCGCCAAGGCGCTGGTGGGGGGGCTCAAGCACGACATCCCGGCGGATGATGGCCCCTTGCGCGCCCTGTTGCCCCAGCATCTGCTCAGCTTCGACGAGGCGCTGGCGGAGAGCCTGGCGCTGGAGCAGAGGCTCGGTGCCGAGCAGCACGGGGAGGAGACGCCCCTGGGTCTGCGCTGGCGCCATCCTGAATATGGCTTCTACGACCGCACCGCCAGCGGGGAGGCGGATTGCCTCGCCGCCCCCGAGGTGGTGTGGCAGGTGCTGCAGCAGCTGGGGGGTGAGCAGCGCTACTTCTACATGAACGAGCTGTGGGTGGTGCGCGAATGGATGGATCATCTGATCGGCGGCCCGGCCCGGACCCGGGGACGCACCAACCCGGATTGCTTCGTGAAGGGGGACATGCTGGACTCCTGGCAGATCCTCGGGGTGGATGAAGGACGCAGGCTGGATCTGCTGTTCAACATGAAGGCCCCCGGCGTCGGTCGGCTGGAGTTCAACATCCAGCCCCTGGAGTCCGGCCTGACCCGGCTGCGGGTGACGGCCCACTGGCATCCGCAGGGGGCCTGGGGGCTGGCTTACTGGCTTGCCATGCTGCCGTTTCACCTCTTCATCTTCCAGGGGATGACGGAGGCCATCGCCCGGCAGGCAGAGGCAAAAGCCGGCATTCCAGTCATGGATTGAAATCGAATCTATAACTAATTAGGTAGTTTTGGGTGGCATGACATGCTACTGACTAGCGTGTCATTGCTATCCAGCGATATTTTATGCTGTGAAAGGGCAGGGGATTTCTTTATGATCCTCAGCCCTCGCCCGCTGGCGAGCCAACGCATCACTCATTCATTTCCGTATCGGGGTCCCCCATGTCCGATCAGCAGCACGATCTCCGCCAACAGGCACTCGACTACCACGCCCAACCTGTCCCGGGCAAAATCGCCATCGCCCTCACCAAGCCCGCCGAGACCGCTCGCGATCTGGCGCTGGCCTACAGCCCGGGCGTTGCCGAACCGGTACGCGAGATCGCCGCCAATCCGGCCGATGCCTACCGTTACACCGGCAAGGGCAACCTGGTGGCCGTCATCTCCAACGGCACCGCCATCCTGGGGCTGGGCAATCTGGGCCCGCTGGCCTCCAAGCCGGTGATGGAGGGCAAGGCCCTGCTGTTCAAGCGCTTTGCCGGCATCGACGCCATCGACATCGAGGTGAAGCACGAGACCAGCGCCCAGTTCATCGATACGGTGGCCGCCATCGCCGACACCTTCGGCGGCATCAACCTGGAAGACATCAAGGCCCCCGAGTGCTTCGAGATTGAAGAGGCGCTGATCGCCCGCTGCGACATCCCGGTGTTCCACGATGACCAGCACGGTACCGCCATCGTCACCGCAGCCGGGCTGCTCAACGCGCTGGAAGTGCAGGGCAAGGAGATTGGCACCAGCCGCATCGTCTGCATGGGCGCCGGTGCCGCCGCCACCGCCTGCATGGAGCTGCTGATCAAGTGCGGGGCTGCGCCGCACAACATCTTCATGCTGGACCGCCAGGGTGTGATCCACAGCGGCCGCACCGATCTCAACCAGTACAAGCAGCGTTTCGCCAACGACACCCCTCTGCGCACTCTTATGGATGTCATCGACGGGGCTGACGTCTTCGTCGGCGTCTCCGGCCCGGACGTACTGCCCGCCGAGGCGGTGGCCCTGATGGCCCCCAACCCGGTGATCTTCGCCTGTTCCAACCCGGACCCCGAGATCAAGCCTGCCCTGGCTCACGCAGTGCGCGGGGATCTCATCATGGGAACCGGCCGTTCGGACTACCCGAACCAGATCAACAACGTGCTCTGCTTCCCCTTCATCTTCCGCGGCGCCCTCGACGCCCGTGCCAGCCGCATCAACGATGCCATGAAGATCGCGGCAGTGGAGGCGATCCGTGCTCTGGCCAAGGAGCCGGTGCCCGCCGAGGTGCTGACCGCCGCTGGCGTGAGTGAACTCGCCTTCGGCAAGGATTACGTCATTCCCAAGCCCATGGACGCCCGCCTGCTGCCGCGGGTTGCCCGTGCCGTGGCACTGGCGGCGGTTGCCTCCGGGGTGGCCCGCATCGAACTGCCGGCGGATTACATGCTGGGTTGAGTCACGGCAAGCGCGTAAAAAACAGAAGGGGCCCCCTGTCGGGGGCCCCTTTTTCATGGCGGAAGCGGGCGGCTTACTTGGTCTTGGGGGCAACCTTGACGGCCGGCGCCTTGGCGTGGGCAGCCTTGTGATGCTTTTTCACGACCTTGGTCTGGGTGGCGTGGGGAGCGGCGGCCTTGGTCGGGGTGGCGGCCATGGTGAAGCCGGAGGTCAGGGCGAAGACAGCGGCCAGAGTCAGGGGGATCAGCTTGTTCATATTCCAGTTCCTCGTTCGGTTTGATGACATGGAGCGTTTCTCCATGACTTCATCCTAGGGCTGTTCGACCTGCGGTTCAGTGAGCGACTGGTGACGGTTTGTATCCAAATGTACGGGCAGGGTCAGGCAGAAACGGGCACCGCTGCTGCTTGGCAGCAGTTGCACCTCGCCGCCGTGGTGGTGGGCGATGCTGCGCACGATGGCCAGCCCCAGCCCGGCGCCGCCGGTGCGTCTGTCCCGGCTCTGATCCAGGCGCACGAAGGGCTCGAAGATTTGCGGGGCCAGCGCGGGATCGATGCCGGGGCCATCGTCGGCGACCTCCAGCAGATAGTCGTCCCCCTGTCGCGCTATGCAGAGGCTTGCCTGGCTGGTGGCATGGCGCAGGGCGTTGCCGATGAGGTTTTCCAGCGCCCGGTCCAGCAATCGGGTGTCGCCGCGCCAGGGCAGAGCCATGGCCGGGCGCACGAAGTCGAGCCGCTTGTCCGGTCGCAGGGCCTGCCAGTCGGCCAGGCGGCTGCCGGCCCAACTGCCGAGCTCCAGATCGCTGCATTGCAGCGGCAGTTCGGGGCGATCGAGCCTGGCATAGGTGAGCATCTCCTCGATGAGGGCATCGAGGGCGCCGAGGTCCCGCTCCAGTCCCTGCTGCTCCTCGGGTGAGGGAGGCTCGGCCAGCATGGCGAGGCGATAGCGCAGCCGCACCAGGGGGGAGCGCAGCTCGTGGGCGATGGCGTCGGTCAACTGCTTGCGACTGGCCAGCATGGCCTGCAACTGCTCCGCCATCTGGTCGAAGGTGCGGCCGACCCGGCCCAGGCTGCTGCCGGGCGGCAAACCGGTGCGACAGGAGAGATCCCCGTCGCCGACCCGGCGGGCGGTCTGTTCGAGCTGTTGCAGGCCGCGCCAGTGAGGGCGCAGCCAGAGCAGGATGGGCAGGCCGAGGGAAAGGCCGATGAGCAGCAGCAACCCCACGTCCACCCAGTGCAGCTCGTGCAGGTAGGAGAGGTAGGGGACGGGGCCGACGATCAGCACCTTGTCGGTGTTCGGGATGCGCTGCAGGAAGGTGTCATCCTCTTCGACGATGACGATGTTGCCCGCCTCGAGGAAGGCCTGATCCTCGCTGGCCAGGGGCTGGTTGGCGAGGACGCCGATCTGCAGCGGCAGATTGAGCTGGCGGCTCTGCTCGCCGGTGCGGGTGGCCCAGTGTTCCGGCGGCAGCCGGGCCAGCTCGCCAGTGAGCAGGCCGAGGGAGCCTTGCATCATCCGCTCCAGATAACGGTCCCCCGCCCGCTCTGCACTGACCTGATAGACCAGCCCGATGAGCAGAATGGCGAGGGTGAAGCAGCCTATCAGCAGCAGATAGAACTGGATAAACAGGCGTCGCATCGGGGCTCTCCTCTTGCCTGGATTGCGTCTGGGCATTGCCTTGTTGCCCCTCATCCCCAACCCTTCTCCCGCAAGGGGAGAAGGGCGCTGAGAGCATCAAGGTCATTCGGCGGGGCTTATTCCCAGGCCTGGGGTACTAGCAGGTAACCCTTCTGGCGCACCGTCTTGATCCAGATCGAGTTGTTGCTGTCATTCCCTGGCTTCTGGTGTGCAGGCGTGTGAGACACCAGCTCATTCCCAGGCCTGGGGTACGAGTAGATAACCCTTCTGGCGCACCGTCTTGATGCGGGTCGGGTTGTTGCTGTCATCCCCGAGCCGGCGGCGCAGACGGGAGATGGCCACGTCCATGCTGCGATCCTGGCCGTCGTAGTCGCGCCCCCGCAGGCTGCGAAACAGCGCCTCCCGCCCCAGGATCTGGCCCGCGTGGCAGGCCAGCTCCCACAGGAGGTCGAAATCGGCGGTGGAGAGGGGGATGCTCTCCCCATCGAGGCGCACGTCCCGACCCGGGCCGTCTATCTGGAGGCGGCCGAACTGCAGGCGCTGGGGTGGGGCGGCGGGGACCACGGCCTGCTGGCTCTGCCCCTGCTGGCGAAACTGGACCCGCAGCCGGGCCAGCAGCACCGGGGGGGGCGTGGTCTTGAGGATGTAGTCGTTGGCCCCCAGCTCCAGGCTCAGGATCTGGTTCATGTCGCTGTCGAGCGAGGTGAGCATGACGATGGGGCCGGCAAAGCGCGGACGCAGATCCCGGCACAGGGAGAGGCCATCCTGCCCCGGCAGCATGATGTCGAGCAGCACCAGATCCGGCTGCTCGGCCAGGGCCCTGTCGAGAGCCCGGTCACCCCGGGTCTCCAGCAGCACCTCGATGTCGTGGCGACCGAGCCAGCTGCTGATGAGCTGGCCTATCTCGGGATCGTCTTCAACAAACAGAACGCGTGGCATGGTGGCGTGATTCCCCGGTCATGGCGTGAGTGGGCGTGTCGCCAGCATAACGGCTGCGTCCGCGCTCTGCACCGGGATAACTAATCAATGCGGGGGTTTTTGCCCCTTCTCCCGGGGGGATGGGGGGCAGGATGAAGCGGTTGGCATCGGGCCGCCCCCACTTGTCCCGTGGCGGGTCGGGGCAGCGCGATGAGGCAGGATCCGTGCCCTTCAGTGGCCATAGCGGCCCCTGCTGCCATGGAGCAGCCGGGGAACCACCCGGATCAGCCGCCCTTGCGCTTCAGGTACACCCCGGCTTCCATGTGGTGGGTCCAGGGGAACTGGTCGAACAGGGCGAAGCGGGCGATCTCGTGGGTTTCACCGAGCACGGCCATGTTGGCCTGCAGGGTCTCGGGGTTGCAGGAGATGTAGAGGATGTTGTCGTAATCCTGCACCAGCTTGACGGTGGCGTCGTCCAGACCGGCCCGGGGCGGGTCGACGAAGATGGTGTTGCACTGGTAGGCGCGAAGATCGACCCCCTTGAGGCGGTTGAACTCCCGCTCGCCGCGCATCGCCATGGTGAACTCCTCCGCCGACATGCGCAGGATGATCAGGTTGTCGACACCGTTGGCGGCGATGTTGAACTGGGCGGAGTCCACGCTCGGCTTGGCGATCTCGGTGGCCAGCACCTTGCGAAAGTTCTGCGCCAGAGCGATGGAGAAGTTGCCGTTGCCGCAGTAGAGCTCCAGCAGGTCCCCCTCGCTCCCCTTGGTCACGTCCAGGGCCCAGCCCAGCATCTGTTCGTTGATGGCGGCGTTGGGCTGGGTGAAGCTGTTTTCCACCTGCTTGTAGACCAGCTCGCGCCCCTGCACGGTCAGGCGTTCGATGACGAAGTCATCCCCGAGACAGATCTTCTGCTTGTGGGCGCGGCCAATCAGTTGCAGCTCGAACCCCTTGGCCCGCAGGTCGGCCTGCAGGGCCTCGGCGGCCTGCTGCCACTCGGCTTCCAGCTTGCGGTGGTAGAGCAGGCTGACGCAGATCTGGCCGGACTGGGTGGAGAGATAGTCGATCTGGAACAGCTTCTTGCGCAGCACGGGGTGCGGGCGTAGCCCGGCCAGCAGCACCGGCATCAGCCGGTTGATGAGCAGGCTGGCGGTGGGGAAGCTGTCGACCCGGATGATCTCCTTGGTGGCCGGTGCATACATGCAGTGGAAGAGGTCGTCCCCCTCGTGCCAGATGCGGAACTCGGCGCGCATCCGGTAGTGTTCGGCGGGAGAGGCGTGCAGCTCCAGCGCAGGCGGATTGAAGGGGGCGAACAGCTGGGTGAGGCGATCGCGCTTCTCGTCGAGCTGGGCCTGGTAGTCGGCAGGAGTCCGTCTGCCCTGGGCGTCGGCGGAAGAGGGCTGGGATTGAGTCATGGATACCTCGCATGCACCGGGCTGAGCCGGGGAAAGACCGGGGGAAGGCCGCAGCCAACCAAAGGGTGGGGATTTTAAAAGGCCGTTGCGGATTGTCCAAGTTTTTTGTGGTCAAGAAGTGGCCAGTCGGGCCGATAACCGATCCACCACTATAGGCGGGAGAGTAATGATGCAAATTGATGGCATGGGCACAGCCCAACCCAAGGGAGTGGGCATTGCTCCCAAATCGCCTCAACAGACGGAGTCGAAGACGGCGGACAAGGGGGATGAGGTCTCCCTGAACAAGCCCCCGAAATGGGCCCAGGTGCTGATCCAGCAGGCGCTGCAATTTGCGCTGGAGATCAATGGCCAGGGCTACAAGGCACCCAAGGTGCAGGAGCCCCAGGAGATCACCCCGGAGACCCTGTTCGATTTCCAGTCGGTGGCGGACAACGTGTTGCAGTTCGTCACCGGGCGGATAGGCGCGGCCCGTGCCGACGGCAAGTCCGACGACGACCTGACCAAGATGATGGAGCAGGCCCGCAAGGGGGTGGACAAGGGCTTCGGTGACGCCAGGAAGCAGCTCGGTGACTGGGCGGACAACGAGGACATCAAGACCGGCATGGATCAGAGCTACAAGCTGATCCAGAAGGGGCTCGACGAGTTCGAGAAGGAGTTCTTCGGCAAGGTGTCGACCACGGATCTGGGGGATGCCAGGATGGCCAGCCGCCAGCAGGCCCTCCTCGAGATCGAGACCCGGGACGGGGACAAGGTGATGCTGCGCTTCAGCGACAGCTGGCAGTTCAAGTCCCAGAGCGACGGGGGTGGCAGCCAGTTCAGCCTCAAGTCGAGCCAGAGCTTCGACTTCTCCCTGGAGGGGGATCTCGACAGTGCCGAGATGGATGCCATCGGCACCCTGGTCAAGGGGCTGGACGAGCTGGCCGGGCAGTTCTTCAAGGGGGGCGACGGCAAGACCCTGGCGGACGGGCTGAACGGGCTGCAACTGGATGACAGCCAGCTGGTCTCCTACTCCCTCAAGCTCAAGCAATCGGCCAAGTTGAGTCAGACCTACCAGGGGGCCAGTTCCCTGCAGGAGAGCCTCAAGCCCCTGGCGGACTACCTGCCGAGGCTCAGCCGGTTGCAGCAGCAGGCCGACGCCCTGCTGCCCCCTTCCCAGCAGGAGGCGCTGACACCCACCGTGCTGGCGGCGCGGGGTCAGGACGGGGCGACCCAGGGGGCAGGCTTCATGGGCTTCAACCAGCGGATGCTGGAGGCCATGAGGCTGCTTGGCCAGCAGATGGCGACCGGCTAGTCTGGCGACGCCCCCGTGATGCTGGCGGGGGCGGGGTGTTTGCCAGCCCGTCCCCGGGCTGGCACACTGCCCTTTTCCCCAGCCCGGCGATGCCATGAACCCCAAGAAGCCAAGAGACAAGCGCGAGCTCTGCTACCCCTTCATCTTCGAAACCCAGTTCCAGTGCGACTACGAGATCGCCACCGACGAGCTCTGCTGCCAGGTGGGGGCCGTGCTCTCTCATCTGATGCCGGATGAGGATACCCGGCCCGTGATGGCGGATCTGGCGACCCTGCAGCGGCTCATCTACAACCTCAACGGCTCGGTGCGGGGACGGCTCGGCATCTTCGAGGAGGATCTGGACTGGCTGAAGGGGCGGTACGATCACTACAACGAGGCGAGTCGCGGCCGGGTGACCGGCTTCGTGCTGCCCCAGGGGCCCCAGCCCATTCCCACCCTGCACCTGTGCCGCTGTGGCAGCAAGAAGGTGGTGCGTCTGCTGGTGCGCCTGGAAGAGAGCGGCGTGCGCTTCGATCCTATCCTCTATCGCTTCGCCAACCTGCTGGCCAACTTCTTCTTCGTGCTCACCGTCTACCTCAAGCAGGCGTGGGATGTGACCGAAGTCCCCTATGTCAGCATCAACTACTGATGAAGAGATGATGTTTGATGCATTCGTCGCATCACACATGGCGACGTAGGGTTATTGGATCGAAAAACAGCGATGAGGCAGCATCCGTCACTTCGGGGGATGCAGGCATAAAAAAACCGGCGCCCCGAGCGCCGGTTTTCTATTGCCGCTATCCCTAGCTCGACAGCAGTACCCTGGCCGAGTTGGCCGGGATGGTGAGCTGCACCTCCCCCTGCACCACCTCGAACTTGTCGCCGTTGAAGGCGTCGGTGAAGCGGCTGGCGGGGCTGGCGGTCTGCCACAGGGGCAGGCTGATGGTGCGCGGCTCCGTGGGGTGGCGGTTGCAGGCGACCACCACCTGATCGCTTTGCAGGGTACGGGCGAACACATAGCTGTGAGGGCCGGCGTAGAGGGTCTGGATGTCTCCCCGACGCAGGGCCGGGCGCTGGCGGCGCAGCTGGATCAGGCGGCGATAGTGGTCGTGCAGCACGTGATCCCAGTCGGTGGTATCCCAGGGGAAGCAGCGGCGGCAGTCCGGGTCGTTGCCGCCGGAGAGCCCCACCTCGTCGCCGTAGTAGATGGAGGGCACGCCGATGTAGGTGATGAGCAGGGTGGCGGCGAGTCGCATCCGCTGCTTGTCTTCCCCCAGCAGGTGCAGGAAGCGGGCGGTGTCGTGGCTGTCCAGCAGGTTGAACTGGGCCAGCTGGTTCTTGAACGGAATATGGGCCCGCGCCAGCTTGAGCCAGTGATCCAGCTCGGTGGCGCTGATCTTGATGGGGTGATAGGCGATGTCCTGCCCCGCCAGGAAGGCGCGGATGGGGTGGGCGAAGCCGTAGTAGTTCATCGCGCCATCCTCCTGATCCCCCTGCAGCCACTGGCTCGCCTCGAAGAAGTGCTCGCCCAGCACGTAGGCGTCCGGATTCTCCTGCTTCACCGCGCCGCGAATGGCGCGCACATGGCCGCGATTGCCCTCGGCAGTGCCCCGCTCCCCCAGCATGTGGATGACGTCAAAGCGCCAGCCATCGATCTGGTAGGGGGCGCGCATCCAGTAGCGCAGAATGGCGTTGTCTGCCCGATAAACGGCGTCCTGCACCTGTTCACTTGAGAAATCCAGCTTGGGCAGGCTGCGGATCCCTTTCCAGCTAACATAATCCCCTTCCTGATCGAAGGTGTAGAAGCTGCGCCAGGGGGAGTCCGGGTTGCTCTGGGCGCCCAGCGGCGGGCAGAACCAGGGGTGCTCGGTGGAGGTGTGGTTGACCACCGCATCCAGGATGATCCGCATGCCGCGCTGGTGCAGGTTGCGGGTCAGCTCGGCAAACTGGGCATTGGTACCGAGGTGCGCATCCACCTTGAAGTAGTCCTGGGTGTCGTACTTGTGGTTGCTCGGCGAATCGAAGATGGGGTTGAGGTAGAGCGCCGTCACCCCCAGGGATTGCAGGTAGTGCAGTTTGGCGTCGATGCCCGCCAGATCCCCGCCGTAGAATTCACAGGCGCCGTGCCCCTCTTCGTGGCGGCTGACCGGCTCGCCCCAGGCCTTGCTGATGACCGCCTTGCCCCTGTACTCGTACTCGTGATGCTTGACGCTCAGCGACGGGTCGCCGTTGCAGAAGCGGTCGGGGAAGATCTGGTAGAACACCTGATCCTGCACCCAGGCCGGGGGCTGGTGATGGCTGTTGAAGCGGAAATGCTGCTCCCGTGGCGGCATGGCGGCGCTGACGCCTGCCCCGTGCAGCCACCACTGCTCCTCGTCGGTGAGGCACTTGAAGCAGTAGAGGTGGATCTCCTGCCCCCTGGCCAGCGGCAGTTCGACCTGCCAGACCTGAAGCCTGTCCCGGGTGGCGACCGGCGTCATGGCGACCAGATACTCCTCGTTGTCCGGCTCGTGGCGCAGCCACACCTCGCGGATGGGGGCGTCCAGCTCGCTGAACAGGGTGAGCTGCAGGGTGTCGGCACTCTCTTTGAACCAGGGTGCCGCCTGGGGGTGAAACAGGAAGGGATGGGTCATGGTATCTACTGTGTCAGAGAGGCTCAGGAATGGGGGATGGGCGCAGGCCATCTTATCCCGTCCATGGGCGTGTGTATGTGACGACCGGCCAGAATGAGACGGTGCTTCCGGCTTGGCTGGGCGGTCTGCCGTGACGCTATTGGGTCAGCAAATCGGCCAGGGCGTTGCCTTGTTCGTGCAGCTGTTCGAGCTGATCCGCCAGAATGAGACGGGGATCCGGCTCCTGCTGATCGGCCGTTGTACATCTACTGGGTCAGCAAATCGGCCAGGGCGTTGCCCTGCTCGTGGAGCTGCTCCAGCTGATCCGCCAGGCTGGCGGGATCCAGCCCCAGCTGGTCAGCCAGGGTTCTGGGGAAACGGGCGATGATGGCCTGTGCCGGTACGCCGGCCTGCCAGGCGAAGGAGACGAAGACGGCGAGCCGGATGAGCACGGCCTCCTTGCTGACCGGATCGTGGGAGAGGGGGTCGAGCTGCTGGGCGATGGCATCCACGAAGGCGGGCGACAGGTTCCAGCGCCGCGCCAGCTCTGCGCCGAGCTGGGCATAGTCGTAACCCAGCATCTCCCGCTGGGCATCGACCCGGCTGCTGCCTTTCTCGATGGCCAGATTGATGAGCCCCGCCTCTTCCGGCAGGGTGCTCTGGATCAGCAGCTCGCCGATGTTGTGAATGAGGGCGCAGGTGAAGGCGGTCTCGGGATCCACCGAGGTGGTCTGCTGTGCCAGGGTGCGGGCAATGGTGGCGACCTGGAAGGTCTGGGTCCAGAAGTGGAGCTTGTCAAAGCCGGGAGGGGCCTTGAAGCTGCTGATGATACCGGAGGCGACCACCACGGAGCGCAGGCGGTTGAAACCGAGGCGGATCACCGCCTGTTCGATGGAGGTGATTTCATTGCCACGGCGCAGGGCGGCGGAGTTGGCCATCCGCAGTACCTTGACGCTGATCACCTGGTCCATGGCGATCTTGGCCGCGATCTCGTCGATGCGGGCATTCTCGTCGTTGAAACTCTGCATCAGCTCGTGCAGCAGTTTCGGAATTGTGGGCAGTTGCTTGATCTTGCCAAACAGGCGATCCATCGACATGGCTGAGGCAGCCTCCATTGCTAACAATGCCTCATATTGTGCCACAGCCTGGCCAGTTGTTCCTGCTGGCGAGCGGTTTTGTGAGCCCTAGTACACCCAGTCTTGCAGCCTGTATTCCAAACGGTGCCGTTTTCCCTGGAGGATCAGGGTCTGGGTGGAACCGCTCAGTGTGGCCCCCTCCGTCAGGGTGGCGAGCACGGCCTGCTCTATCAGATCGAGTTCGGGGGGGCAGGCCATGGCGGTGCTGCCGAGGCTGGTGACCCAGAGCTTGTTCCCCTTGAGGTGACCCTGGCCGAAGTAGCGGTTGCAACCGGCGATGCCGTTGACGGTGAAGTGTTCACCGATCTCGATGTCGGGGGGATTGCTGCGGCGGCTGGCGATGGCCTGGCCATCCAGCCGATCGAGCACCCAGTGATGGTGTTGCAGATCTTGCGAGGCAAAGCGGGGAGCACTGCTGCAGGCGCTGAGCAGAAGCAGGGCGAGCAGCAGTAGCAGGTATCTGGGCATTGAAGGGGCTCCGGTGGTGGGTATGACAAGCATACCCGTCCCCGGGCCCGGGCGGCAGGGCGAGGGGGGAGGAGCCCGACCGCTTCTGTCGCCCCGGGGGAAGAGGGGGTGTCGGCAAATGGCAACACCCGCCCCGAGCGAACCTGTCTACCGGTTGCCCATGGCTCCCCTGGCCGTCTCAGTCCGCAAACAGGCGCTCGGCATAGCGGGCGAGGCCCGAGGCCACCGAACCGAAGTCATCACCCCCCTCCAGCGGTACCTTGGGCAGTTTCTGCTGGATGAAGGCCTTGATGAGGGGGGAGCGGGCACTGCCGCCGGTGACGAAGACCCGGTCAGGCTGCACGCCTGCCGCCAGGATAGCCTCGTCCATCAGCTCGCCAATCTTCTCCAGCAAGGGGGCGGAAGCACTGGCCAGCTGGGGGCGGGTGAGTGCCGCCTCCAGCCCTTTTTCCAGCTCGTTCAGGGTCTGGTGATTGTGCTCGTGGTCGGAGAGGGCGATCTTGCCCTGCTCGGCGCGCCACACCAGTTGATGGCTCAGCTTGTGGGCCCGCAGGCTGGCGAGGCGCGGGAGCTTGCTGCCTGGCTGGCTGTCGAGCTGGAGATCCTGCAACTGGCGGGCGGTATCCAGGCTGTAGAAACGGCTCTGGGCACTGACGTCATTGATGGCGGCGGCATCCCAGAACAGGGGATGGGGCAGCGGCTTGCCGGTCTTGAGGGTCTCGTGCATGCCGAGCAGCGGCATCATGCCCTCCACGGTCAGGCGGATGTCGAAGTCGTTGCCCCCGATGCGCTGGCCGCTGTGACCGAGCAGATCGCCGCTGCGATCCAGCTGGTCACGGTGGCTCGGGCCCATGCGCAGTACGGAGCAGTCGGTGGTCCCGCCCCCGATGTCCACCACCAGCACCACCGCATCCTCGGTGAGGCGCGCTTCGAACTCGAAGCCGGCGGCCACCGGCTCATAGAGGAACTCCACCCGCTCGAACCCGGCGAGGCGTGCCGCCTCCCTCAGGATGGCGATGGCCTGGCGGTTGCTCTCTTCCCCCGCCAGTCCCTGGAAGTTGACCGGTCGGCCGATCACCGCCTGGCGGATGGTGCTGCCCGTCTGCTGCTCCGCCTCCCGGCGCACGTGCAGCATCATGGCGCAGACAATGTCCTCGAACAGGGCGATCTGGGGAGCCTTGAGGCCATAGGCCCCGAGAAAGGATTTGGGTGACTTGATGTAGTAGCCCTCGTCCGGCTCTTCCAGATAGCGCGCCAGCGCCGCACCGCCGAAGCTCAGCTCGTCGATGAGTCCCTCTTCGCGCATCTGGCGGCGCACCGCTTGTGCCCGGGTCACCACGGGACCGCGCAGCTTGAGGTATTCGCTCTGCTGGACGGGGGCCAGGCCTTCGGCCAGGAGGCCGGCGATGGCGTCCCGGTGGGGGGCGTGCAGGGTGGAGGGAAGGTAATGGGAACCGGAGAGGGTCAGCAGCCTGGGGCTGCCCTGTTCCATCACGGCGACGGCACAGTTGGAGGTACCGTAATCAAATCCGATGAACATGCTGGCCAGACTCCTGTACAAAAAAGGGCTGGTAGCCTACCCGATGCCGCCGGGTCTCACAACCCGGCGGCGGGATCAATGGCGTGGCGACAACGCCTCAGGGATCACTCCACTTCGTTGTCAGAGCGGCCCTGGCTCTCGATGGCCTGGATGTTGCTGAGGGTGGTGTCGGCGATGGCGTGCAGCGCCTCCCGGGTCAGGAAGGCCTGGTGACCGGTGAACAGCACGTTGTGGCAGGCAGACAGGCGGCGGAAGACGTCGTCGGTGATCACCTCGTTGGACTTGTCCTCGAAGAAGAGGTCTTCCTCCTCCTCGTAGACGTCCAGCCCCAGGGCGCCGATGCGGGAGGTCTTGAGGGCCTCGATGGCGGCGTTGGAGTCGAGCAGGCCGCCCCGGCTGGTGTTGATGATCATCACCCCGTCCTTCATCTTGGCGAAGGCCTCCTTGTTCAGCAGGTGATAGTTCTCCTTGAACAGGGGGCAGTGCAGGCTGATGACATCGGACTGGCGGAACAGAGTATCGAGATCCACGTACTCGGCGCCCAGATCGATGGCCGCCTGGTTCGGATAGGGATCGCTCACCAGCAGGCGCATGCCGAACCCCTTGAGGATGCGCAAGGTGGCGATGCCGATCTTGCCGGTGCCTATGATGCCGGCGGTGCGGCCATGCATGTTGAAGCCGACCAGCCCCTCCAGGGAGAAGTTGGCGTCCCGGGTGCGCTGATACGCCTTATGGATGCGGCGGTTGAGGGTCATCATCAGGCCCACCGCATGTTCGGCAACGGCCTCGGGGGAGTAGGCAGGCACCCGCACCACCTTGAGTCCCAGCTCCTTGGCAGCGGCCAGATCCACGTTGTTGTAACCGGCGCAGCGCAGGGCGATGACCCTGGTGCCGTACTGCGCCAGCTCGGTCAGCACTTCGCGGTCGGCATCATCGTTGACGAACAGGCAGACCACGGGGAAGCCGTGGGCGAGACGGGCCGTCTTGGCCTCCAGCCGCACGTCGAAGAACTCCAGATCGAAACCGTACTGGGTGTTGGCCTGGTGGAAATGTTCCTTGTCGTAGCTCTTGGTACTGAAAACGGCGACTCTCATGGTGCGCTCTCCGTAGATAATGATGTGGTTAAATTACAACAAATAGTGACCGTCATCACGGGATAAGTGGTGCTGTTTCAACCCCAGGGCATGATGGGGACGGCACTCACCGCACTCTTGTACGAACCATCCACCAACTTGGTGCTGTAAGTCAGATAGACAAGGGCATTGCGCTTCTCGTCGTAAAAACGCACCACCTTCTGCTCCTTGAACACCAGCGAGGTGCTGACATCGAACACCTCTTCCCCCGCCTTCAGCTTGGTGGGCAGGGTGATGGGGCCGATCTGGTGGCAGGAGAGGGAGGCGTGGGAGGGATCTTCCGCCAGCCCAAGGCCACCCTTGACGCCGCCGGTCTTGGGGCGGGCCAGATAGCAGGCGACACCGGCGATTTTCGGGTCGTCGAACGCCTCCACCAGGATCTTGTGGTTGGGGCCGAGCAGCTTGAAAGCGGTGCTCACCTCGCCGACGGGATCTGCCTTGTCGGCCAGCACCGGGCCGGCCATCAGTGCCCCCAGCAGCAGGGGCAGGGGGCGAGCAAGGGTCTGAAGATGTCTCATGGTCTCTCCTGTTGGCCTCCCTCAGAAAGGGATGCCCAAACGACGATAGAGGCTGGCCAGCACCCAGGCGGGGCCTACCAGCAGAAATTGCAGGTCGGTGAGAAAGGAGGGGCGTTTCCCCTCGATATGGTGACCGACGAACTGGGCTATCCAGAACAGCACGAACCCGATGAGGGCAGGCCACAGCAGCGGCCCCTGCCAGACGTGGCAGAAGGCCAGTCCCAGGGCGGTCAGGGCCGTCATCCCCGTAAAGATCGTCAACGACAGCCGCAGGTAGAAGACCAGCACCGGGATGGCCGCCAGCCCCGCCCAGTTGAGGGACGCTGGCAGGGGACCGGCGGGCAGGCACCAGAGCAGTGCCAGGATGCAGAGGTAGATGCCTGGCACCGCCACCTTGTGGATGGCCACATTGACGGGGTGTTGATGGCTCTGGCCGTAGTCGCGAAACCAGTCATCCAGTCGTTTCATGGCACCTCCCTGGTGCGCGTATTGAGGCCGGGCGACCTCGCGTTCCTGTGCGTCTGCGGCGGGCTGCGCCCACCGGATGGGATGACCCGCGGCTGATCACGCTCCCGGCGGCGGATATTCTCAACGCCGGATATTGTGTCCGTTTACTCCTGCGACGGTGGATATTCCCAATATTGGGCCGGAATGCTTTTGAGCAAGGGGGTCATGTCGGGATTGGGCAGGGCGATGGTGACTCTCTGCTCCAGATTGGCGCTGGCCAGGGCCTCGCGGATCTTGGGGTTCTCCCGAAAGAACGCCATGAAGCTGCCGTCGGCATAGGCACGCTCGAGGCCGGTCTGGATCGCCTTGGCCAGCTTCGGCGACTCCGGGCTGACGAAGAAGAACTCGGCGAAGGGGTAGCGGATCAGCAGGTGCTGATCGATCACCAGGTTGGGATATTGTGCCGCCAGCTCGCTGCGTTCGGCGAAGATTTCCACCAGGCCACGGGGGAAGAAGTCCAGCTTGTCGCCGTCATTCATCAGGCGAAACAGGTTGCTGTAGCGCCCGGCATAGGTGGGAATGCCTGCCAGTTCCAGGATCTTGTTGTCGGCCCAGCCCACCCCCTGTGCGGCTTTCAGTTTCTTGAGGTCTGCCAGGGTGTTGATCTGGTTGAACCGCTCCTGGGCATCGGCGTGGATGAAGGAGAGGCGCAGCCCTTCCAGGCCACGAAACAGCGGGATTGGTACTGCGGTGAGGGAGGATTCCAGCGCGCTGGAGGTACCCATCCAGAACACATTGATGACCTTGCCCTTGGCAAGCGCCTGCTGGAGGCTGTACTGGTTGAGATTGAGGTCGACCCGCTCCAGCTTGTAGGGCTGCCCGGCGTGGTTGAGCGCCAGTTCCAGCAGCTTGAGCTGGTATTCGTTGTCGAGATCGTTGATCGGTCGGCTGGGGACCTTGACGGTGAGCGTCTGTGCTTGTGCCAGCAATGGCAGGCACAAGCACAGCCTGATGAGCCATTTCACGCTTTGATCTCCTGTAGGATCCGGGACTTGCCCGGAGTCTAACAGAAGTTGTCACGCTCTTGCTGTGAAAGGGGCCGGGGATCACCCGGCCGCGTCATCTTCGGGCATGACCTGCCCTGTGCCCGGCTCGTACCGAGGCCGGGCTTGTTCGCCGTATCAGGCGACGCGACGGAACACGTGAGTGTCGTTGAATTCCTTGGTGCTCTGGCATTCAACACAGAAGCGGGACTCGGGACGGGCCTGCAGCCGCTTGAGAGAGATCTCGTCGCCACAGGATTCGCAATAGCCGAAATCCCCTTCATTGATGCGCTTCAACGCCCCTTTCAGCTTGCGCAGGTGCAACTTGTCGTGCTCGATGCGGTTCAGCTCCAGGCGACGGGCCTCCTCGACACTGGCACGGTCAATTTCATCCGCCATCTCGTTGGTATCGGTGGCGATAGCCTGGCTGGCCTGGGAGTTGAGACGTTCTTCGAGCTCAAGGATTTGTCGCTCGATCTGGCCTTTGTAGAAGGTCAGTTGGTCTTCTGTCATGAAATCACACATACGGTTTGCTACCAGTCAGTTTCCCAATGTTACCCATTGATGGGGGCTGTCTGTCGTCAGACCAAGCCCTTGTATCCCGTTTTGCACCAAATCCATGCAGGAGAGTGCAAATCAGGGCGGGCCTTGTACCAAAAAAATGCAGACATGCAAAGGAAATTGGATAAGGAGTGTGCGCCCTTGCAAAGAAATGGGCCTTCTCCGACAGGGTCTGACTGAGTATCGAACGAGATCCCGCCGCCGTTGGCATCGAGCTTGCAGTGGGCTGATCGTGACACAAAGTGTTTAGTATTTGGTGCCGCGCTGGTCATTATACAGGCCGTTGTTTATAGTTTTTTAAACACCGCTGCTTGACAAAGGCCTTTATCACGGGCTTTTATGGTGTGGTCGATTACATTTTCTTAACAAGGGTGTTCCTTATATTAGACACCCTTGACAATGGCAACCGTAAAGTCGGGGTTTAACATGGACAGTATCAAGGGCTGGATGGAGAGCAATCGCATCACGGAAGTGGAGTGCCTGTTTCCGGATTTCACCGGCAATGCCCGAGGCAAGATCATTCCAGCCAACAAGTTTCTGCGCGAGGGGGGCATGCGGCTGCCCGAGGTCATCTTCACCCAGACGGTGACCGGCGAGTACCCGGATGACGACAGCATGATAGACCCGCTGGAGCGGGACATGCAGCTCTATCCCGATCCCAACACCATTCGTTTCGTACCCTGGGCGCTGGAGCCCACCGCCCAGGTGATCCACGACTGCTTTGACGTCAACGGCAAGCTCATCGACATCGCTCCCCGCTCCGTGCTGCGCCGGGTTCTGTCATTCTACGAGAAGCAGGGCTGGAAGCCGGTGGTGGCGCCGGAGCTGGAGTTCTACCTGGTGACCCGCAACGAAGATCCCGACTATCCGCTGGTACCGCCGGTGGGCCGCAACGGCCGCCCGGAAACGGCCCGCCAGTCGTTCAGCATCGATGCGGTGAACGAATTCGACCCCATCTTCGAGGACATGTACGACTACTGCGAGGCCCAGGAGCTGGAGGTGGACACCCTGATCCACGAATCCGGTGCCGCCCAGATGGAGATCAACTTCCTGCACGGGGATGCCATCGATCTCGCCGACCAGGTGTTTCTGTTCAAGCGCACCATGCGCGAGGCCGCCCATCGCCACGGCATCTATGCCACCTTCATGGCCAAGCCCATGAGCAACGAACCGGGTTCCGCCATGCACATCCACCAGAGCCTGGAAGACATGGATGGCAACAACCTGTTTGGTACCAGCGAAGGGGGCAACTCCGATCTGTTCATGCATTTCATCGCCGGCCTGCAGAAATACACCCCGGCAGTGACCGCCCTGCTGGCGCCGAACGTCAACTCCTACCGCCGCCTCACCTTTGGCGAGAGTGCGCCGCGCAACGTGCAGTGGGGGGTGGAAAACCGCACCTGCGGCCTGCGGGTACCCTTCTCCGAACCGAGCGCACGTCGGGTCGAGAACCGCTTCGCCGGGGCCGATGCCAACCCGTATCTGGCCCTGGCCGCCACCCTGGCCTGCGGCTACCTCGGCATGCTGGAGAAGCTGGAACCCATGCAGGAGATGAAGGCGAGTGCCTATGACCTGCCCTACAGCCTGCCCCGCTCGCTGGAGGAATCGCTGAGCCACCTGGAGCAGTGTGAACCCATCAAGGACATGCTGGGGGAGCGCTTCATCCGCGCTTTCGTGGCCGTCAAGCGCAAGGAGTACGAGACCTATTTCGGCGTGATCAGCCGCTGGGAACGGGAATTCCTGCTGCTGAACGTCTGATCTGTCCCCGGGGGAGGCGAGGTCTCTCCCCGTCATATCGCAAGCAAGGGGCCGAAGGCCCGTCTCGCGGCGGCGCCCGCGACCCGGAAGGCACCGAGTAAAGGTGAGGCCCGCTCCCACAATGGAGAGGGGGATCACCTGCAATCAACTGGCGACGATGTTCGCCCCACGGAAAGGCATCGAGCAGGCAAGAGAGTGCCAGCCCCGTGAATGGCAGTGACCGGGCAGGCCATCCGAGCCCTCATGAATGGCGACAAGATTCGCCGAATCGAAGGAACCGAGGAGCAAGCAATGCAGCACACCACCCGTGAGTGGCAGCAACTGGAAGCCAGCCATCATCTGCATCCGTTTACCGATTTTCAGGCCCTGAACAAGAAGGGCAGTCGCATCATCACCAAGGCCGAAGGCGTCTATCTGGAAGACTCCGAAGGCAAGCGCATTCTGGACGGGATGGCAGGTCTGTGGTGCGTCAACATGGGCTACGGCCGTCAGGAGCTGGTGGATGCCGCCACTCGCCAGATGCAGCAGCTGCCCTACTACAACCTTTTCTTCCAGACCAGCCACCCCCCTGCTGCCGAGCTGGCCACCCTGCTGGCCGAGATCACGCCTTCCCACCTCAACCACGTCTTCTTCACCGGCTCGGGTTCCGAGTGCAACGACACCGTGCTGCGCATGGTGCGCCATTACTGGGCCAGCAAGGGACAACCTGACAAGCAGGTGATCATCAGCCGCCACAATGCCTATCACGGCTCCACCGTGGCGGGGGCCAGTCTGGGCGGCATGAAGGGGATGCACGCCCAGGGCGGCTTGCCCATTCCGGGCATAGTACACATCGACCAGCCCTATCACTTCGGTGAGGGAGAGGGCATGAGCGCCCACGAGTTCGGTCTGGCCCGTGCCCGCCAGTTGGAAGAGAAGATCCTGGAGCTGGGGGTGGACAAGGTAGCCGCCTTCATCGGCGAGCCTATCCAGGGTGCGGGGGGAGTCATCATTCCCCCCGAGAGCTACTGGCCCGAGATCCAGCGCATCTGCGACCAGTACGGCATCCTGCTCATCGCCGACGAGGTGATCTGCGGCTTTGGCCGCACCGGCCACTGGTTTGCCAGTGAAGGTTTTGGCATCAAACCCGATCTCATGTGCCTGGCCAAGGGCATTACCTCCGGCTATCTGCCGATGGGCGCCGTGATGGTGGGGGACAGGGTCGCCAGGGTGCTGGTGGAAGAGGGGGGGGAGTTCAACCATGGCTTCACCTATTCCGGTCATCCGGTCGCCTGCGCCGTGGCCATTGCCAACATCCAGCTTATGCAAAGGGAGAGCATAGTTAAGCGAGTTCATGATAGTATCGGCCCCTATTTGCAGCGCCGCTGGGCTGAGCTGGCGGACCATCCGCTGGTGGGGGAAACCCGTGGAAAAGGCCTGGTCGCCGCGCTGGAAATAGTGCAGGACAAGCAGACGAAACGTCGCTTCCCGGCCGAGCTCCATGCCGGGATGACCTGTCGGGAGTTCTGTTTTAACAATGGCTTGGTGATGAGGGCTGTCGGCGATACCATGATCATATCGCCCCCCTTGGTGATCACCGAGGAACAGGTGGATGAATTGGTCAAACTGGCCAGGCTCAGTCTGGACCTGACGGCTGCAAAGCTGCGGGAATAGGCGGGAACCGGGCAGGTTGGCTTACGCATACAATTTGCTTAGGAGACAAGGACTATGTCTTTTAAAAAGGGAATGATGGCTGCTTCCGTGGCGCTGGTCATGATGAGTACCGGGGCGATGGCCGACGAGAAGGTGCTGCACGTCTACAACTGGAGCGACTATATCGCGCCGGATACGCTGGAAAACTTCCAGAAGGAGACGGGCATCAAGGTGGTCTACGACGTGTTCGACAGCAACGAAGTGCTGGAAGCCAAGTTGCTGGCAGGCAAGTCGGGCTATGACATCGTCGTACCGTCCAACCCCTTCCTGGCCAAGCAGATCAAGGCAGGTGTCTTCCAGAAGCTGGACAAGTCCAAACTCTCCAACTGGCAGAACCTGGACGTCGACCTGCTCAAGGCGCTCGAACCGAGCGATCCGGGCAACCAATACTCCATCCCTTACCTGTGGGGCACCATCGGCTATGCCTACAACGCCGAGAAGGTGAAGGCCGTGCTGGGGGCCGATGCCCCGGTGGACTCCTGGGATCTGGTGTTCAAGCCGGAGAACATGGCCAAGCTGAAGGAGTGCGGTGTCTCCTTCCTCGACTCGCCGACCGAAATGCTGCCGGCCGCCCTGCAATACCTGGGCTTCAAGCCGGACAGCCAGAAGCCGGATGAGCTGAAGAAGGCAGAGGCGTTGTTCCTCTCCATCCGTCCCTATACTGCCTACTTCCACTCCTCCAAGTACATTTCGGATCTGGCCAACGGCAACCTGTGCGTGGCGGTCGGTTACTCCGGTGACCTGCAGCAGTCCAAGGCGCGTGCCGCCGAGGCCAAGAACGGTGTCAGCCTGACTTACACCATTCCGAAAGAGGGGGCAGGCAGCTTCTTCGACATGATCGCCATCCCGGCGGATGCCAAGAACGTCGAGGCGGCCCACACCTTCATCAATTACCTGATGAAGCCGGACGTGATCGCGAACATCACCAACGTGGTGCAGTTCCCGAACGGCAACAAGGCGGCCACGCCGCTGGTGGACGAGGCGATCCGTACCGACCCGGGTATCTACCCGACGCCGGATACCCTCAAGAAGATCTACACCTTCCCGGATCTGCCGGCCAAGGTGCAGCGTCTGATGACCCGCAGCTGGACCAAGATCAAGTCAGGCAAGTAAGAGTGACGAGTACCCCTCCCGGTCCGCAGTTCGGCCGGGAGGGTGGTGACCACCCGACAGGTTGGACGGCGCGTATGGATGCGCGACTGGCAAAATCACACAAATGAGGACTGATAAGTGCACATGACCAAGATGGCAACGCTGGCCCTGACCCTGGGGTTTGCAAATCTGACCCAGGCAGCCCCTGTGGTTCATTTTTACAACTGGTCCGATTATATCGGCGAGACCACCCTCAGTGACTTTCAGCAGAAGACCGGGATCAAGACCGTCTACGACGTGTTTGACTCCAACGAGACGCTGGAAGGCAAGCTGCTGACCGGACGCACCGGCTACGATCTGGTCGTGCCCTCCAACAATTTCCTGGCCAAGCAGATCAAGGCGGGGGCCTTCCAGAAGCTGGACCTCACCCTGCTGCCAAACCTGAGCAACCTGGACCCCATGCTGCTCAAGCAGCTCGAGAAGGTGGATCCGGGCCATCAGTACGCCGTGCCCTACCTCTGGGGCACCAACGGCATCGGCTACAACGTCGACAAGATCAAGGAAGTGCTGGGTGTCGACAAGATTGACTCCTGGGCGACCATCTTCGAGCCGGAAAACATGAAGAAGCTCTCCCAGTGCGGCGTGGCCTTCCTCGATTCGGCGGACGAGATGATCCCGGCTGCCCTCAACTACCTGGGGCTCAACCCCAACAGCCATGAGCCGGCGGATATCAAGCGGGCCGAAGAGCAGCTGCTCAAGGTGCGCCCCTATGTGGCCTACTTCCACTCCTCCAAGTACATCGGTGACCTCGCCAACGGCAACATCTGCGTGGCGGCGGGTTTCTCCGGCGACATCCTGCAGGCGGCGTCCCGGGCCGAGGAGGCGGGCAAGGGGATCAATATTGCCTACAGCATCCCCAAGGAGGGTGGCAATCTCTGGTTCGACATGATGGCGATCCCGGCCGATGCCACCAACGTGAAAGAGGCTCACGCCCTGATCAACTACATTCTCGAACCGCAGGTCATCGCCAAGGTGAGCGACTATGTGGGTTACGCGAACCCGAACATCAAGGCGGGAGAGTTCATGGACAAGGCCGTGCGCGAGGACGAGTCTGTCTATCCCCCCCAGGCGGTGCTTGAGCGTCTGTATGTGCAGGAAGCACATCCCCGCTCGGTGCAGCGCCTGATCACCCGGAGTTGGACCAAGATCAAATCCGGAACCTAACCTTGGCGCCCATCCCGGGGCGCCAGATTGTATTGATGGATCGGCCCAGGCCGGAATCACCTTTGGGAGTTTGGTAATGGCGATAGCCTCCAGTGCCTACAAGAAAGCCCTCGAGGGCAGCCAGCAGCGTAAAGAAGTGCTGGTCAAAATAGACAGGGTAAGCAAGCAGTTCGACGAAACGCTGGCGGTCGACAACGTGTCTCTCAACATCCACAAGGGCGAGATCTTCGCCCTGCTGGGTGGGTCCGGCTCCGGCAAGTCCACCTTGTTGCGGATGCTGGCCGGGTTCGAGCGACCCACGGAAGGACGGCTGTTCCTCGACGGCGTCGACATTACCGACATGCCGCCCTATGAACGCCCCATCAACATGATGTTCCAGTCCTACGCCCTGTTCCCCCACATGACGGTGGCCCAGAACATCGCCTTCGGCCTCAAGCAGGATGGCCTGCCCAAGGCGGAGATCGATGCCCGGGTGGAAGAGATGCTCAAGCTGGTGCAGATGACCCAGTACGCCCGCCGCAAGCCGCACCAGCTCTCCGGTGGTCAGCGTCAGCGGGTGGCCCTGGCCCGTTCCCTGGCCAAGCGTCCCAAGCTGCTGCTGCTGGACGAGCCCATGGGGGCGCTGGACAAGAAGCTGCGCTCCACCATGCAGCTCGAGCTGGTCGAGATCATCGAGCGGGTGGGTGTGACCTGCGTCATGGTGACCCACGATCAGGAAGAAGCCATGACCATGGCCGAGCGGATCGCCATCATGCACCTCGGTTGCATCGAGCAGATCGGCAGCCCGATGGACATCTACGAGACCCCGGCCAGCCGGCTGGTGTGCGAGTTCATCGGCAACGTCAACCTGTTTGACGGCCTGCTGGTGGAGGATGAGCAGGACCACGCCATCATCGCCTGTGCGGATCTGGAGCAGCCCATCTATGTGGGTCACGGCATCAGCTCCCGGGCGGAGAACAAGAAGGTCACCTATGCCCTGCGTCCGGAAAAACTGCTGATGAGCCTGCAAAAGCCGGAAGAGATCGAGCATCCGGACTTCAACTGGACCAAGGGCGAGGTTTATGACATCGCCTATCTGGGCGGCCATTCCGTGTATCACATCCAGTTGCCCTCGGGCAAAATCGTTCAGGCTTTCATCGCCAATGCCGAACGCCACGGCAAACGGCCGACCTGGGATGACCAGGTGTTCCTCTACTGGGAAGATGACAGCGGCGTGGTGCTGCAATCATGAAGGCATTGAGACGACTCAAACAGGTGGGAGGGCGGCAGCTGGTCATCGGCATCCCCTTCTTCTGGCTGTTCCTCTTCTTCCTGCTGCCCTTCATCATCGTCGTGAAGATCAGCTTCGCCGAAGCGGACGTGGCCATCCCGCCCTACACGGACGTGGTGAGCTGGGCAGACAATCAGCTCACCATACTGCTCAACCTGGGCAACTACCTGCTGCTGCAGGAGGATGAGCTCTACATCGCGGCTTATCTTGGGTCCCTCAAGATAGCCCTGGTCAGCACCCTGCTCTGCCTGTTGATCGGTTATCCCATGGCTTACGCCATTTCGCGGGCCAACAAGGAGACCCAGACCGTTCTGCTGCTGCTCATCATGATGCCGACCTGGACGGCGATCCTGATCCGGGTCTACGCCTGGATGGGGATCCTCAGCAACAACGGCCTGCTCAACAGCGTCCTGCTGGGCATCGGGGTGATCGACGAACCGCTGCAGATCCTCAATACCAACCTGGCGGTCTATATCGGCATCGTTTACTCCTACCTGCCGTTCATGGTGCTGCCGCTTTATGCCAACCTGGTCAAGCACGACCAGAGCCTGCTGGAGGCGGCCTCCGATCTGGGTGCCCGCAACCTGACCCGGTTCTGGCAGATCACGGTGCCACTCTCCAAGAACGGCATCATCGCCGGTTGCATGCTGGTCTTCATCCCGGTGGTGGGCGAGTTCGTCATCCCCGAGATGCTGGGTGGCCCGGAGACCCTGATGATCGGCAAGGTGTTGTGGCAGGAGTTCTTCAACAACCGTGACTGGCCGGTGGCCTCCGCCCTGGCGGTGGTGATGCTGGCAGTGCTGATCATTCCCATCATCCTGTTCAACCGCAACCAGGCCAAAGAGCTGGAGGGCAAGGCATGAGACGTTTCGGTTTTGCCAAGCTGATGCTGTGGCTGGGGCTGCTGTTCATCTACCTGCCCATGATCATCATGGTCATCTACTCCTTCAACGCCTCCAAGCTGGTGACGGTGTGGGGGGGCTGGTCGCTCAAGTGGTACTTCGGCCTGCTCGACAACAAACAGTTGATCGGGTCCGTGTTCCGCTCCCTGGAGATCGCCTTCTACACCGCCATCGCGGCGGTGGCGCTGGGGACGGTGGCGGCCTTCGTGCTGACCCGGATCCCGCACTTCCGTGGCCGGACCCTGTTCGGCGGCATGGTGACGGCGCCGCTGGTGATGCCCGAGGTGATCACCGGTCTCTCCCTGCTGCTGCTGTTCGTGGCCATGGCCCAGCTGGTGGGTTGGCCCGCGGAGCGGGGCATGCTGACCATCTGGATAGCACATACCACCTTCTGTACCGCCTATGTGGCGATTGTGGTGTCGGCGCGGCTGCGGGAGCTGGATCTCTCCATCGAGGAGGCGGCCATGGACCTGGGTGCCAAGCCCTGGAAGGTGTTCTTCCTGATCACCATCCCGATGATCGCCCCGTCGCTGGCGGCGGGTGGCATGATGTCGTTCGCCCTGTCGCTGGATGATCTGGTGCTGGCGAGCTTCGTCTCCGGCCCGGGTTCGACCACCTTGCCGATGGAGGTGTTCTCGGCGGTGCGTCTCGGCGTGAAGCCCGAGATCAACGCCATCGCGAGTCTGATCCTGCTGTCGGTATCCCTGTTCACCTTCGGTAGCTGGTATCTGATGGCCCGGGCGGAGAAACGCCGCCGTGCCGAAATCGCCATGACCACCCAGATGCAGGCAGTTGCCTGACTTGCCCCGTGATAAGATCCGCATTCCCCCATCCGTCAGGAGAATGGAATGCGGATCTCCCTCTTCATCGGCCAGAGCGCCGAACTGAACCCAGAGCAGGCCCCCGGCCTCATCAGTGCCATCCACAAGCAGCCTGCCGACGCCCCTCTGTGGTGCGATTTCCTCGGCCTTCGCGGAGATGAGCAGAGTGACAGACGCCATCATGGCGGCCCGGATCGAGCCCTGCACCATTACCCTGCGGAGCACTACGCCTGGTGGAAAACCTGGCAAACCGCGCTGGGACTGCCTGTACCACGCACACCCTGGCAGCCTGCCGCCTTTGGCGAGAATCTCTCTGGTTCGGGGCTGACGGAGGCGCAGGCCTGCATCGGCGATGTCTATCGACTTGGGGAGGCGCTGATCCAGATAAGCCAGCCCAGATCCCCCTGTTTCAAGCTCAACCAGCGCTTTGGCTATGGCCAGCTCTCCCAGGTGATGCAGCTGAGTGGTCGCTGTGGCTGGCTGCTGCGGGTGCTGGAAGAGGGAAGGGTGGATCCGCAGGGGGAGCTGACACTGGTGGACAGACCCTACCCTGAGCTGACGGTGAAGCGCACCGCCGATATCCTGTTCAACCAGGCCCGCAATGAGGAAGATCTGCAACTGCTGCTGGAGAACCCGGCGCTCTCTCCCAACTGGCGCCAGCATGCGGCCCATTGGCTTGAACATGGTGTGGTGGCGGATTGGAGCCGGCGTTTGCTGGGGCCGACCGAGTTCAGGTTGCCTCGACAGGGCTGAAGGCAGGCGGAAAGATACCTTGTGGCGATTTTTGCTGCGACTAGCTGAATTATTGAGCGTAAAGCCATTTTTTTAGAGTGAATGCAAAAAAAGGCTTGTGTCGGGTCGGGGCTTTCGGTAAATTCTCGCCCCGCAGACATCGGTGTGTAGCGCAGCTTGGTAGCGCACTTCGTTCGGGACGAAGGGGTCGGAGGTTCGAATCCTCTCACACCGACCACATTTGAAAAGGCCGCTCAATGAGCGGCCTTTTCGCATTTGGTTTGTTGAAGCAAAGCTGACATTTCCATTGTCGATTGCTGCTCCTGCTCCGATCTTCCTCATTTGCCCAACTAAAAGGGCCACCGCTCGGTGGCCCCACTGGTGGAGTCTTATCCTGACTCCGGCACTCTAGATTGTGACAATCTCGTTATGGGTCTTGTCGATGGTGCCCTCCTTGCGCCCCAGGCGCTCATTCAGATATGCCAGTGTTGATGCCGCAATGCCTTGAAACCGTGTTGGGTTTGCAGGGCCGCATGCTTGGGGTACTCACTAATGAAATGTGCTATTCCCTCCATCAGTTGTGAACGCAGCGAAGACACGGGCTCATGCCAGGCTTGCAGGCAGAGATGACCAGGGATCAGCTGCTCTCGATACGCTTCCAGCAGCGATTCCGGCCAGGGCTCGATATGGGAATCGTGACGCAGTAAATAGTGGGCGGCGGGTTCACGGGCATAGATGAACTGAACTTGGGCCAGGTCGCGTTGGCTTAGCGTTTGGCTGCCGATATGGCAAGTCAGATATTTTCCCGTCTTCAGATTCAGGAAGTGACCGCGTTGCCGACAGGCAATGATGCGATACCAGGGCAGGGGTGAACAGAGAGAATACCCCTCCAGCTCCTGTTCCAACCAGTGACGGCACTCTGGGGTCTGCACTTCTTCGCGCATGGCCTCAAGTCGTGTCAGCAAGGCTCTGGATGGTTGGGTAGCCAGTATCGCGCTCATCGTCTGCAATCCTCCCTCTGCACAGAATCCCGACTTTCAGTATGGACCCTGAGCGGAGGAGGGGGTAAGAATTCTAATGATTAAAATCAGCTTAGAAGCGCACTTTTTATGCAATAAAAACCATTAGCCGACGAGGTAGGTCCCCGTGCCGAAGGCGATGTGAGTGCCCTCTTCGTTGTGCAGCTCCATGCGGGCGACCGCGACCTTGCTGCCTGCCCGGATGATGTGGGCGGTGGCGATGAACTCGTTGCCGCGACCGGGACGAAGATAGTCCACCCGCAGATCGATGGTGCCAAGCCGCGAGAAGCGCTCCTTGAGATAGCTGGGGGAGAAGTCCTCCAGCTCGTCGATGCAGGAGGCTGCGACTATCATGCCGCCCGCCACGTCGAGCAGGCTGGCGGTGACGCCGCCGTGCAGTATGTTGTGGAAAGGGTTGCCGATGAGCTTCTGTTCCATCTTGATGCGCAGCTCCACTTTATCGAAGTCGTAGTGGGTGACTTGCATGCCGATCAGCTTGTTGAAGGGCATCTTTTCGGCGAACAGGTTGGCTATGCCACTGAGCGCCATCTTCTTGAGCATCTGTTTCATTCCTTGAGTCCGCCCTGTCATCAAAGCCGAGTAAAAACACCAGCCAGTCTGCAACACTTCCTTAACACTCGCAATGGCAGGTTTATTGTGGGCGGCGGCTGCTTTAGAATGGCGACCCCAAAGGAGAGCCCATGACCGTCATTGCCGAAACCCTGCCTGACCCTCAGCCAGAGAATCCCCTTGCCCTGTTGCAGGCGGTGTTTGGCTATCAGCAGTTTCGGCCGGGCCAGCTCGAGATCATCGAGCAGATAGTGGCGGGGCGCGATGCCCTGGTGCTCAAACCCACCGGCGGCGGCAAGTCGCTTTGCTACCAGATCCCGGCGCTGCTGCGACCCGGGCTCGGTGTGGTGGTCTCCCCCCTCATCTCGCTGATGAAGGATCAGGTCGACACCCTGCGCGCCAACGGCGTGGCGGCGGTCTACATCAACTCGGCACTGAGCCGGGAAGAGATGATCCAGAACTTCGCCGCCATGCGCCGGGGCGAGATCAAGCTGGTTTATGTTTCCCCCGAGCGTTTGCTGCAGCACGAGTTCATGGACCGGTTGGCGGAGCTGCCCCTCGGCCTGTTCGCCATCGACGAGGCGCACTGCGTCTCCCAGTGGGGGCACGATTTTCGGCCGGAATACGCGGCGCTGGGACGGCTCAAGCAGTGGTTCCCCCAGGTGCCGGTGGTAGCGCTCACCGCCACCGCCGACGAGGCGACCCGCAGCGACATGCTGCACCGGCTGGAACTGAACGATCCCTTCATCCACACCGCCAGCTTCGATCGGCCCAATATCCGCTACAGCCTGGTGGAAAAGTTCAAGGCGGCGGAGCAGCTGCTGCGCTACGTGCAGAGCCAGAAGGGCAACTGCGGCATCGTCTACTGCTCCAGCCGCAATCGGGTGGAGGAGGTGGCCGAGCGGCTATCCCGTCACGGCTGCAAGGCGGCACCCTATCATGCCGGTCTGCCGCTGGAGCTGCGTCAGCAGACCCAGGAGGCCTTCCTCAAGGATGACATCGAGATCGTGGTGGCGACGGTGGCGTTCGGCATGGGCATCGACAAGCCCAACGTGCGCTTCGTGGTGCACTACGACATCCCGAAGAACATCGAATCCTACTATCAGGAAACCGGCCGTGCCGGGCGCGACGGCACCCCGGCCGAGGCGCTGCTGCTCTACGATCCCGCCGACATCGGTCGGGTGCGCCGGCTGCTCGACAACATCGAAAACCCACAGCAGTTGCAGGTGGAGCAGTACAAGCTCAACGTGATGGCGGCCTTCGCCGAGGCGCAGACTTGCCGCCGTCAGGTGCTGCTCAACTACTTCGGCGAGTACAACGACAAGCCGTGCGGCAACTGCGACATCTGCCTCGATCCGCCCCAGAGTTATGACGGCACCGAAGACGCCCAGAAAGCGCTCTCCTGCGTCTGGCGGGTGGGACAGAATTTCGGGGTGGGTTATGTGGTGGAGGTGCTGCGCGGATCGCTGAACCAGCGCATCAAGGATCACGGTCACGACAAGCTGTCGACCTACGGCATCGGCAAGGATCAGAGCCACGAATACTGGATGAGCGTCATCCGCCAGCTGATCCACAAGGGGTTGCTGACCCAGAACATCACCCGCAATCTGGTGTTGCAGCTGACCGAAGCGGCTCGACCCGTGCTGCGTGGCGAGATGAAGCTTGAACTGGCAGTCCCCCGCCTGCAGCCCATCTCCAGTCGCAAGGAGAAGCGCAACGGCCTGCTCGACAACGCCAACTATGACAAGCGGCTGTTCAAGGAGCTGCGCGCCCTGCGCAAGCAGATCGCCGAGGATGAAGAGGTGCCGCCCTATGTGGTGTTCAACGACGCCACCCTGGTTGAGATGGCACAGCTCATGCCGATGACCGAGGAGGAAATGCTGGCGGTCAACGGTGTCGGTCACCGCAAGCTGGAGCGCTTCGGTGAGGCCTTTATGGACCTGATCATCGACTACTGCCGCCGGTAGGGTCGGCCCAGGTAGACCTTGTCATCGACCGCTGCAGGCCCAGGCCGGTAGGCTGGCACAACAAACAGTGGAAAGGCGCCCGTTGGTCGGCGCCATGCATTATTTCAGGCTGGCGTAATAGGCTGCCAGATTCTCCATGTCCGCCTCGGTCAGCATCGCCATGAAGGGAACCATCAGCGGCTCGGTACGGGAACCCTCCTTGAACGCTTTCATCTGCTTGAGCAAATAGGCCTGGTTCTGGCCCGCGAGGTGGGGGTAGGTCGGGACGCTCGCCTTGCCATCCGCGCCATGACAGGCGGCACAGACCACGGATTTGGCCTTGCCTGCGTCTATGTCGGCCGCCTTGGCCTGATGGCCCCAGGCAAGCGCCAGCAGGGGCAGGGTATAGACCCACTTTGGCATCGTCTTCTCCTTGAAATGAATAATCGTGATCGCCTGTTAGCCTCGACGAGCCGACGGCGGTATAAAGAGTGACACGAGCATACGCAGGGACAACCTCCATCACCATGAAGTTGATCAACACTTTTGCCACCGAACTCCCTTGGGCTTGCGAGCCCGTTGCCCCGCAGCCGCTGCATGGCCCCAGATTGCTGCATCTGAACCGTGCGCTGCTTGGTGAGCTGGGGTTTGGGGAGGTGAGCGAGGCGCAGTGGCTCGCTTGTTGCGGCCAGGGGCAGTCCCTGCCGGGCATGCAGCCGGTGGCCCAGGTCTATGCGGGCCACCAGTTCGGTGGTTACAGCCCGCGCCTCGGGGATGGCCGCGCCCTGCTGCTGGGGGAGCAGCTGGCGCCGGATGGCAGCCGCTGGGACCTGCACCTGAAAGGGGCGGGCAAGACGCCATTCTCCCGCTTTGGCGACGGCCGTGCCGTGCTGCGATCCAGCATTCGCGAGTACCTGGCTTCCGAGGCGCTGCATGCCCTCGGCATTCCCACCACCCGGGCTCTGGTGCTGCTGGGCAGTGACGAGCCTGTCTACCGGGAGCAGGTGGAGAGCGGGGCGACCGTGCTGCGCACCGCGCCGAGCCATCTGCGCTTCGGTCATTTCGAGTATTTCGCCTGGAGCGGGCAGGGGGAGAAGATCCCCGCCCTCATCGACTATGTGCGGCGTTACCACTTCCCCGAGCTGGCCGATGGCGCCGAGCTGTTTGCCGAAGTAGTGCGCCGCACCGCGCGGCTCATCGCCAAGTGGCAGGCGGCGGGGTTCTGTCACGGGGTGATGAACACCGACAACATGTCCCTGCTCGGGCTGACCCTGGATTACGGCCCCTACGGTTTCATCGACGCCTATGTGCCGGACTTCGTCTGCAACCACTCGGATCCGGATGGTCGCTATGCGCTGGATCAGCAGCCTGCGGTCGGATACTGGAACCTGCAGAAGCTGGCACAGGCGCTGGCCGGCCATGTGGATGGCGACGCGCTCGCGTCGGCCCTGGCCCAGTACGAGCACCAGCTGATGTTGCACTACTCCGAGCTGATGCGCGCCAAGCTGGGGCTGGCGGTGTGGGAAGAGGAGGATCCGGCGCTGTTCCGCGAGTTGTTCCGGCTGCTGGCGGCGCACAAGGTGGATTACCACCTCTTCCTGCGACGTCTCGGTGAGGTGACGCGAGAGGGAGCGTGGCCCGCCAGCCTGCTGGCCCTGTTGCCGGATCCTGCCGTCTGGCAGGGGTGGCTTGAGGTCTATCGGGCACGCCTCGCCCGGGAAGGGAGCGAGGATGGCGTGCGCAAGGGGCAGATGGATGCAGTCAATCCCAAGTATGTGCTGCGCAACGCGCTGGCCCAGCAGGTGATCGAGGCGGCAGAGCAGGGCGACATGGCGCCGTTCGAGCGGCTGTTTGCGGCCCTGCAGCATCCCTATGATGAGCAACCGGCATACGAGGATCTCGCCACTCCGCATCCGGGCTGGTATTGCGGGGGCGAGCTCTCGTGCAGCAGTTGAGGAACCACAGATGAACTGGCGTATCACGCAGACAGACAGGGAAGCCGGGGTGGTGATGCTGACCTGCCCGGGCCTTGACTGGGACAGCTTCCCGACCTTGGCCGAGGCCCTGTTGCAGGAGTGGGAGCTGGCGGCCCTCGAGCGGGAGTGGGGGGCGGATCGCCACAGCTGGCTGCTGGAGTTTGAAGGCAGCCGCTTTCGGCTCGAGTACGAGCATTACAGCGGCTGCTGGCTGGCGGCGGTGCAGCCGGACGACGCGGAGGCGCTGCTCTGGCTGGCTCGGCAGTCCCGGGAGTGAGCTTGGCGTGCGATGCGAGTCAATCCCTTGAGATAACCGCATAAAGATTGAACTATCAATTTTGGGGCGTATAATCTCGCCCCTTGATTATCGCCATGGTGGCGATATGGGTTCCCTAACCCCATTAACCAAAAAGGTCACAATATGAACCTGACTCCGGCTCAGTACCAGACGGCACTGATGCGTCTCTCGTTGTTCCACATCCTGATCATTGCCAGCAGCAACTACCTGGTGCAGCTGCCGATCACCATCTTTGGCTTCCACACCACCTGGGGTGCCTTCAGCTTCCCGTTCATTTTCCTGGCCACCGATCTGACGGTGCGGATCTTCGGCGCCGGCCTGGCGCGCAAGATCATCCAGACCGTGATGCTGCCGGCATTGACCGTGTCCTACGTGCTCTCGGTGCTCTTCTTCGAAGGGAGCTTCCAGGGGGTGGGCAATCTGGCAGAGTTCAATCTCTTTGTTGCCCGGATCGCGTTAGCCAGCTTTATGGCCTATCTGGTGGGCCAGTTCATGGATGTGGTGGTGTTCAACCGCCTGCGCCTGCTGAAAGCCTGGTGGGTGGCACCGGCGGCCTCCACCCTGTTCGGCAATCTGGTGGATACCATCGCCTTCTTCAGCATCGCCTTCTGGCGCAGCACGGATCCCTTCATGGCCGAGCACTGGGTCGAGATCGCGACCGTGGATTACGTATTCAAGTTGCTGATAAGTCTGGGGTTGTTTGTGCCGCTTTACGGTGTGCTGCTGCGCTATCTCAGCCGCAAGCTGGTGGGGGAGGCCGGATTGGCTGACCTGCAAGCTGCTACGCGACAAGCCTGATGAGATTGACCCCCCCATGGGTGGTCAATTTTTTTGCGATCTTCGCAAATAAGGCTTGCACAGTTAAATGAGAATGATTATTGTTACCTTGTTTTCCGGGAAAGACTTCATTTGTTCCAACGTGATGGACTTCTTGTGAAGGCACGACATTGCTCACATTGCTTCCAGTTAAGGGGCCAGTAGTTTACTGGCCCTCTTTTTTTTGCGTCTTTTCCGCCATCAGCGGGCATAAAAAATGGGAGCCAGGGCTCCCATTTTCACTCAGCGTTATTTACTCGATGTCGAGGGCATCGGGGGAGAGGATCACCCCTGTGGTATCGGCATAGAGGTGGTCATCCGGCAGGAAGGTGACGCCGCCGAAGTTGACCGGCAGATCGGTTTCCCCGATATCCTTGCTGTCGGCGCCCACCGGAATGGCCGCCAGGGCCTGAATGCCGATGTCGAGATCTTCCAGGATATCGACCTCACGGACGCAACCGTAGCAGACGATCCCTTCCCACTCATTTTCCGCTGCCGTGGTGGCGATCTCGCTGTCGATCAGGGCACGACGCATGGAGCCGCCACCGTCGATCAACAGCACGCGACCAACGCCGTTCTCCTTGACCAGTTCACGGATAAGACCGTTCGATTCGAAGCATTTGACTGTGGTGATGACGCCGCCGAAAGAGGCGCGGCCGCCGAAGGAGCAGAGCATGGGTTCGAGTACATCCACCATGTCCTGATAGATGTCGCACAGTTCTGAAGTGTTGTATTCCATTGTGTCAGATCCACCGCTGGAAACAGGTGGATCCAGTATAAGGAGTGGGGTTGGCATTTCAACGACTATTCCTTGCCCAGTGGCGGGAAATGCCGTTTTTGCGCGAAAGCGGCCCCGCGTCATGGCAGGAGCCGCAGACGGTCAGCCTCGGGCCCTAGAGCAGGAACAGGGTCGCCAGCCCCAGGAAGATGAAGAAGCCGCCGGTGTCGGTGATGGCGGTGATCATCACGCTGGCCCCCACCGCCGGGTCGCGCCCCAGCCGGCTCATGGTCATGGGGATGATGACCCCCATCAGGGCCGCCACCAGCAGGTTGAGGATCATGGCGAGCGTCATCACGCCCCCCAGCGCCGCATCCTGATAGAGCAGGAAGGTGGCGATGCCCATGATGCCGCCCCACACCAGGCCGTTGATCAGGGCCACCCCCAGCTCGCGCCACAGCAGGAAGGAGACGTTGCCTGTCTGGATGTGCTGCAGCGCCAGCGCCCGCACTATCATGGTGATGGTCTGGTTGCCGGTGTTGCCGCCGATCCCGGCGACGATGGGCATCAGGGCCGCCAGTGCCACCAGCTGGGAGATGGTGTGCTCGAACAGGCCGATCACCCGCGATGCCACGAAGGCGGTGCAGAGGTTGATGGCGAGCCAGGCCCAGCGGGTCTTGACCGCCTTGGATACGGGGGCGAACACGTCTTCTTCCTCGCTGATCCCCCCCATCCGGCGCAGATCGGTGTCGCTCTCTTCATAGACCAGATCCACCACCTCGGCGACGGTGAGCCGGCCCATCAGCTTGCCCCTGGCATCCACCACGGCGGCGGAGACCAGGTCGTCCCGCTCGAAGGTGCGGGCGGCGGCCTCGTCGTTGTCTTCCGGATCGAAGGTGACCGGATCCTTCTCCATCGCGTCGCTCACCAGGGTCTCGGGCTTGTGCAGCAGCACGGCGGTGAGGGGTAGCTCCCCCTGCAGCCGGTTGCGCCGATCGGTGACAAACAGCTTGTCGGTGTTCTCGGGGATCTGGCCGCGCAGGCGCAGATAGCGCTGGACGGTGGCCAGGGTCACGTCGGGCCGCACCGTGATGAGCTCGAAGTCCATCATGGCGCCGACCGTGTGCTTGCCGTAGCGGATCACCTCCCGCACCTTGTCCCTGTCCACCGGCGCCATGGAGGTGAGCAGCCGCCCCATCAGGTTGCGGGGCAGGTGCTGGCCCAGGTAGATCTGGTCGTCGATGTCGAGGGTGCTCAGGGCGTGCAGGAGTTCTTTGTCGCTCATGCCGCTGATGAGGCTGTCCCACACCGTCTCCGACGCTTCCACCAGGATCTGGCCGTGCTTGTCTGCATCCACTTGCTGCCACAGCACGTGGCGCTCGTCCGGCGGCAGGGACTCCAGCGCATCGGCGATATCGGCGGCGGGCAGGCTGTTGACCAGCCGGGTCAGCTCGCTGGTCTGGTCCCGCAGCTCTGCGTCCTGCTCCCCTTGCGGGTCGAGCAGGCTCTCGGTGAGGGCGTCATCGGCCAGCAGCAGCGTGAGGATGCGGGCTCTGTCGTGTTCACGCTGTTTAGCGCTGTTCTTGGGGGGGAGGGACATGAAGCAGAATTCCTGAATTCGGTGATCCGGCGGACAGTCCCCATAGGATACCAGACTCAAAACAAGAGGTTATGACAGTAAATGCAGAAAAAGAAACGCCACCCGAGGGTGGCGTTGGAATAGATGCAGCGATCAGGCCGAGGCCAGGGCCGCGTCGGCGGCGCCTCCTTGCCCGAACCAGGCAAGCTGGTCCGCCAGGGTCACAACAGATCCCACCATGATCAGCGCCGGGCTCTCGACGCCCACCGCCAGCGCGGGCAACTGATCGAGGGTACCGCGAATGACCCGCTGGCTTGGCTGGGTGCCACGCTCAATCAGCGCCACCGGGGTGTCGCCCCCCTTGCCGTGGGTCAGCAACTGTTCGCGGATGGTGGCGCAGGAGGAGAGTCCCATATAGAACACCAGCGTCTGTTTGTCCTTGGCCAGCAGCGGCCAGTCGAGATCCCGGGCGCCCCCCTTGCCGTGGGCGGTGACGAAACGGACGCTCTGGGCGTGATCGCGGTGGGTCAGCGGAATACCGGCGTAGGCCGCGCAGCCGCTGGCCGCCGTGATCCCCGGCACCACCTGAAAACCGATGCCGCTGCCGACCAGCGTCTCCAGCTCCTCGCCGCCACGGCCGAAGATGAAGGGGTCGCCCCCCTTCAGCCGCACCACCCGCTGGCCCTTCTTCGCCTCCTCCAGCAACAGCTGGTTGATCCCCTCCTGCGGCACGCAGTGGTTGCCCGCCTGCTTGCCGACGAAGATGCGCTTGGCGTCGCGGCGCACCAGCGCCATCACCTCGTCGGAGACCAGCCGGTCATAGACCACCACGTCCGCCTGCTGCATCTGGCGCAGGGCGTGCAGGGTGAGCAGGCCCGGATCGCCGGGGCCTGCCCCCACCAGTACCACCTCGCCACCGCTCTGGCTTTCGTCGGCAAACAGGCTGTCGGCCAGCTGATTGGCAGAGGCGCTATCGCCCCGTGCCAGTGCCTGCCCGAGCCGGTCCGCCCCGAGCAGCCGTTCCCAGAAGCGGCGCCGCTCGCCCATGCTGGCGAAGCGGGCCTTGACCCGCTCCCGCAGGCTGCCGGCGAAGGCCGCGACGGCGCCCAGATGCTGGGGCAGCAGGGCCTCGAGTTTTTCCCGCAGCAGCCGGGCCAGCACCGGTGCCTTGCCGCCGGAGGAGATGGCCACCATCAGGGGCGAGCGGTCGATGATCGACGGCATGATGAAGCTGGAGCGTTTCGGGTCATCCACGACGTTGGCAAAGATCCGCGCCTGATTGGCGCTCTGGTAGACCAGTGCGTTCACCTCGCGCCGATCGGTGGCGGCCACCACCAGCCACTTGCCCGTCAGTTGTGCCGGCGCGAATTCACCGGCCAGCCACTCGATGCTGCCGTTGGCAGCCAGCTCTGCCAGCTCGGGGTCGAGCTCGGGCGCGACCACGGTGAGCTGGGCACCGGCATCCAGCAGCAGGCGCGCCTTGCGCTGTGCTACCTCGCCGCCGCCGACCAGCAGCACGGGTTTGTTGTCGAGTCGGCAAAAGATGGGCAAGTAGTCCATGGGGCCTCCTGATCAGGCGGTTTGGGTCTGGCTGGCAGTGGTGGCGGTCTCGCTCACAGCGACCGGGCGCTCAGCCTTGGGGGTGGCATACCAGTAGCCGAGGCCCATGAAGAGGGCGCCGGAGACGGTGTTGCCCAGGGTCACCCACAGCAGGTTGTGGCCGATGCCACCCAGGGTGTAGGCCTCGGAATGGGCACCAAACCAGGAGAGGGCAAACAGGGTCATGTTGGCGACCGAGTGCTCGTAGCCGGAGGCGATGAAGGCCAGCAGGCACCACCAGATGGCGATGAAGCGGGCGGCACCCTCGGTGCGCAGCGCCATCCAGATGGCGAGGCAGACCAGCCAGTTGCAGAGGATCCCCTTCATAAACAGGGTCAGCGCCGGTGCCTGGGTCTTGGCCAGCGCCACCTTGTGGGCCAGGCTGCCTGCGTCCGGCAGCAGGCTGCCGCCGTAGGAGTAGATGAGCGCCACCGCGATGGAGCCGAGCAGGTTGCCGGCCCAGGTTTGCGGCAGGATGCGCAGCAGGTCGGCCATGCTGATCTTGCCCGTTTTCACCCCGAAGGTGAGGAACATGGTGTGGCCGGTAAACAGCTCGGAGCCGGCGATGATCACCAGGGTCAGGGCGATGCCAAAGGTGGCCCCCATCACCAGCGGACGGATGGCGGGATCCAGCAGGTTGCCCAGGGTGAAGATGAGGATGATGCCAAGGCCAACATAGGCCCCCGCCATGGCCGAGCTGAGCCAGAAGCCGAGCTTGTCGCTGCGCTCGAAGCGATTGATGCGGGCCGCGTTGGCGGCGCACTTGTTGATGGTTTCGGTATACATCTTTGTTTCCTTCAAGAGGGCCGCCCGCGGGCAGCCCTGACTGTTTTTGAACCCCCTCCCTGCCTCCCCCTTGTCAAGGGGGAGGGGCTTTTTGCTCCCTCCCCTGTGAAGGGGAGGGCCGGGGTGGGGTCTGGTGTTAGACGGCGACCCAGACCTGCTGGTCGCGCACTTCAACGGGGTAGCTCTGCACCGACATCTCAGGGTTGTCGAAACAGTGGCCGTCGCTCAGGCGAAAGCGCTGCTTCTTGAGCGGGCTGGCCACCCAGAGCTCGCCGTCGTGTTCGCAAATCAGGCCCCGCGACAGCACGTTGGCGGCGAAGAAGGGATCCCGGTTGTCGATGGCGAACACCTCGGCGGCCGCGCTCGGGCGGAACAGAGCGATCTGACGACCCTCAATGAGTGCGCAGACGCCGGTTCCCGGCAGGATGTCGTTGAGTTGGCAGGCAAGTTTCATCGCTTAATCTCCACCTCGAGTTGGATGGACTGGCTATCGAGCAGGGCGCAAACGTCCATGCAGCCCATCAGGATGCCGTTGAGTTGGCAGGCTAATTTCATCATTTGGTCTCCACCTCGATCTGGTAGACGGGGATGCGCTCGGCCGGAGTGGCGGGTCTGTGCTGGTCGCGCTCGCTGACGAACTGAACGTCCGGATCGCGCTTGTCGCTGTTGATGAAGTGGCTGAAGCGCTTGAGCGCCTCCTCTTCATTAAGGGTGCGCGACCATTCGCACTCGTAACTGTCGATGAGGGTCTGGATATCGCGCTCCAGCGTCTCGGCCAGCCCCAGCTTGTCGTCGACGATCACCTCGCGCAGGTAGTCGACGCCCCCTTCCAGATTGCCGAGCCAGACCGAGGTGCGCTGCAGTTTGTCGGCGCTGGTGACGTAGAACATCATAAAGCGGTCGATCAGCTTGATGAGGGTCTCTCGGTCGAGGTCAGACGCCAGCAGGTCGGCGTGGCGCGGCTTCATGCCGCCGTTGCCGCCCACATAGAGGTTCCAGCCCGCGTCGGTGGCGATGATGCCGACATCCTTACCTTGGGCTTCCGCACATTCGCGGGTACAGCCGGAGACGCCGAACTTCATCTTGTGCGGGGTGCGAATGCCCTTGTAGCGGTTCTCGAGGAAGACCCCGAGGCCAACGCTGTCCTGTACGCCGAAGCGGCACCAGGTGCTGCCGACGCAGGTTTTGGCCATGCGCAGTGCCTTGGCGTAGGCCTGACCTGTCTCGAATCCGGCTGCCAGCAGCTTGCGCCAGATGGCGGGCAGGTCATCCTTCTGGGCCCCGAACAGACCGATGCGCTGGGCGCCGGTGATCTTGGTGTAGAGCTGGTAGTCGCGGGCCACTTCGGCCACCGCCAGCAGCCCCTCCGGGGTCACTTCGCCACCGGCCATGCGCGGGATGACGGAGTAGCTGCCGTCCTTCTGCATGTTGCCGAGGAAGATGTCGTTGGTGTCCTGCAGCGGGGTGTTGCGCGGGCTCAGCACATGCTCGTTCCAGCAGGAGGCGAGGATGGAGCCGACGGTCGGTTTGCACACCTCGCAGCCATAGCCCTGACCGTGTTTGGCCAGCAGCTCGTCGAAGCTCTTGATCCCCTCCACCTTGACCAGATGGAACAGCTCCTGACGGGAGTGGGGGAAGTGGGCGCAGAGGTGGTTGTTGACCTCGATGCCCTGCTTCACCAGCTCGGCGTTGAGCACCTGACTGATGAGCGGCACACAGCCGCCACAGCCGGTACCGGCCTTGGTGTGCTGCTTGATGGCGGCAAGGGTGGTGTGACCTTCGGCCACCGCCTTGGCGATGTCGCCTTTGGAGACGTCGAAGCAGGAGCAGATCTGGGCGCTTTCCGGCAGGGCATCCACCCCCAGCGTCGGCTTAGCACCGGCGTAGGCGGGCAGGATCAGGGTGTCCGGGTGGCTCGGTAGCGGCAGGGCGTTGAGCATCATCTGCAGCAGGTTGCCGTAATCTTCCACGTCACCCACCAGCACGGCGCCGAGCAATCGGCTGTTGTCCTCGCTCACCACGATCTTCTTGTAGACGCCGGCCTGATCGTCCTGGAACACATAGCTGTGGCTGCCCGGGGTGCGGCCGTGGGCATCACCGATGGAGCCGACGGAGACGCCGAGCAGCTTGAGCTTGGCGCTCATGTCCGCCCCTTCGAAGCGGCTGTCGCCGCCGAGCAGATGGTCGACGGTGATCTGGGCCATCTTGTAGCCCGGCGCCACCAGCCCGAAGAAGCGGCCCTGCCAGGCGGCGCACTCGCCGATGGCGTAGATGTCGGGGTCGGAGGTGAGGCAGTGATCGTCGATGACGATGCCGCCGCGCTCGGCGATGGCGAGATCACCGTAACGGCCGAGGGTATCTTGCGGGCGAATGCCGGTGGAGAAGACCACCACGTCCACTTCCAGCTGGCTGCCGTCGGCGAAGGCGAGGCGGTGTTTCGCCTGCTCGCCGCCATGCATCAGGATCTCGCTGGTGCTCTTGCTGGTGTGTACCTGCACGCCCATGGATTCAATCTTGCGGCGCAGCAGCTGGCCGCCCTGACCGTCGAGCTGCTCGGCCATCAGCACAGGAGCAAACTCCACCACGTGGGTTTCGAGACCCAGCGCCTTGAGGGCACCGGCGGCTTCGAGGCCAAGCAGACCGCCCCCGATCACCACCCCGCTCTTGCCGCTCTTGGCGGCGCTGCGGATGGCTTTCAGATCCTCGATGGTGCGATAGACGAAGCACTCGTGGTGCTGGCTGCCCTGGATGGGCGGCACCCAGGGGTAGGAGCCGGTGGCCAGCACCAGCTTGTCGTACCCGACCACAGTGTCCTTGTTGGAGTGCACTTCGCGGTTGGCCCTGTCGATTTTTTTCACCGCTTCGCCGAGCAGCAGGCGGATGCCGTGCTTGTCGTAGAAACCGGGTTTGACGAGGGAGAGATCTTCGCTGGTGTGATGGGAGAAGTAGGAGGAGAGATGGACGCGATCGTAGGCGGGACGGGGTTCTGCACCGAAGACGGTGATCTCGTAGCGGCCCGGGTCGGCCCGCTCGATCAGCTCTTCGATAAAGCGGTGCCCCACCATGCCGTTGCCCACAACGACCAGTCTGACTTTGCTCATAGTTGCCTCAAGTTTGGAGTAATAAAACATCATTCTGGGGCTAGGCTACCCAGTCGGCAGGGGTGGGCGATTGATGCAAATCAAGTGTCTATTTATATATCTCCTCAGGGGTAATTCGAGAAAATTCAGCACTATACAAAAATAGGTATACCAGTTAATAATTTCTGCGTTAGCTCGGGGTGAGGGATGGTGGAGGGTAAGCCCGGTTTACCAACTGCCGGAGAGTGAAAACTTATGTCGGAAAAAGGCCGGTCTCGCACTGGGCGAGACCGGCATCAGCTGATCAAGGCGGCACGTCAGGCGATATGGCGGCGGAACATGGCGAGCGCCAGCGACAGGGTGACGCCGGCGATGGCGAGCAGCGGCCAGAGCAGGGGCCAGGCGGCCGACCAGTCGAACCCCTTGAGGAAGACCCCCTTGAGCAGCACGATGAAGTGGGTGAGGGGGTCGATGGCCGCCAGCCACTGGAACACCTGCGGCATGTTCTCCACCGGCGAGATGTAGCCCGAGAGGATCACCGCCGGTACGGTGAAGGAGAAGACCCCGAGAAAGGCCTGCTGCTGGGTCGAGCAGAACGACGAGATGAAGAGCCCGATCCCGGCCAGCGCCAGCCCGTAGCAGACCATGCCCGCCAGCAGCAGACTGAGGCTCCCCGCGAAGGGGAGGTGAAAGACGAAGCGGGCGGCCAGCGCGACTATGCACCCTTGTCCCACCGCCACCAGGATGCCGGGCACCGCCTTGCCTGCCATGATCCAGCCCGCGGTGAGGGGGGAAACCAGCAGCTGGTCGAAGGTGCCCTCTTCCCGCTCCCGCGCCACCGAGAGGGCGGTGACAATCAGACAGCCGGTGGTGGTGATGATGGCCACCAGCGCCGGCAGGATATGCCAGTGGAACTCGACGTTGGGGTTGTAGAGGTTGCGTACCGCCAGCTCGGGTTGCCCCTTGCCCTCACTTTGCCAGCGGGCGATCACCTGACTGATGTAGCCCGCCGCCACCTGACCACCATTGGAGCGGCGGCCGTCGATGATCAGCTGCACCCTGGCCGGTTCGCCCCGCGCCAGCCGGCGCGAAAAATCCCCCGGAATAATCAGCCCGAGCAGTGCCTGTTGCTCGGTGATGGCCTCGGTCATGCCCGCTTCGCCTTGCACCGGGATGATGGTGGTGAAGGCGGGCATATGGGTAAGGCGCTCCAGCAGCTCGCGGCTCTGGGCACCGCCATCCTGGTTGTAGATGGCCAGCGTGTTGCCGGTCACCTCCAGGGTGGCGGCGAACGGGAAGAGGGCGGTCTGCAGCAGCACCGGCATGATGAGCAGAAAGCGCCCCTGAGTATTGCCCATCAGGGCCTGCAGCTCTTTTCGGATCAGCCACCAGAGTCGGATCAGCATGGGTTACTCCAGAGTGCGCCGCGTCTTGCGGGCGGTCAGGGCCAGCCAGAAACCGGCCAGCAGCAGCAGACAAAAACCGTTGACCAGCAGGATCGAGAAGACGCTGCCCGCCTGATAGAGGGTCTGCAGGGAGCTTGCGAAGTAACGGGCCGGAATGAGGTGGGTGATGGCCCGAAGCCAAGGCGGCATGCTGGCGATCTCGAACACGAAGCCCGACAGCATCACCGCGGGCAGAAACGCAGCGATCAGCGCCGCCTGTGCGGCATTGAACTGGCTGCGCATCACGGTGGAGAGGAACAGCCCGAGCCCGAGGGCGCTGCCGAGAAAGACGCTGGTGACCAGAAAGAGCAGCAGCAGGGAGCCGCGCCAGGGCACGCCCATCACCGCCACTGAGAAGAGCAGGCAGAGCAGCATGGCAATGATGCCAAGGCCATAGTAGGGCAGCAGTTTGGAGAGCAGCAGCTCTCCCTTGGTGACCGGGGTGGCGAGCAGCGCCTCCATGGTGCCGCGCTCCCACTCCCGCGCCACCACCAGCGAGGTGAGCAGGGCCCCTATGATGGTCATCACCACCGCAATGGAGCCAGGCACCAGAAAGTTGCGGCTCACCAGCGCCGGGTTGAACCAGGCGCGGCTCTCTATCGACACGGGCATGGCGACCCCCTCGCCAGCGAGCCACCCCTGCCAGATCCCCTGCACATAGTTGGTGACGAAGTTGGCGGTGTTGGGCTCGGAGCCGTCGGTCAGCAGCAGCGCCTGCGGCGTGCCATTGCCCTGACCGGCCAGCGCGCGGGAGAAGCCGTCATCGATCACCAGCAGGCCGCGGATCTCGCCACGGGCCAGACTGGCGAGCAGGGACTCCTTGCTCGGCCCGCTGTGGATCTCCAGCGCGGTAGAGCCGCGCAGGGCCTGCTCCAGCCGCACCGCCGGGGCGCCGCTGTCGGTGCGCCAGATGCCGAGGCGCAGGTGGTCCACATCCAGATTGATGGCGTAACCCATCACCACCAGCAGCACCACCGGCATGATGAAGGCGATGAGGATGCTGCTCGGGTCGCGGACGATTTGCAGTGTCTCCTTGCGGCAGAGGGCCAGCAGTCGCCGACGGTTGATGCTCATGCTTCCTCCTCGCTGGCCCGCTCGACCAGGGTGATAAAGGCCTCTTCCATTGTTGGCAAAGAACAGGTCGGCAAGGAACCGGTTGGCAAAGAGGTCGCCGCCTCTTTGGCCGCCAGCCCCTTGAGATCGTCCGGGGTGCCGAGTGCCAGCAGCTTGCCGCGATAGATGAGGGCAATACGGTCGCAATACTCCGCCTCATCCATAAAGTGGGTGGTGACCAGCACGGTGACGCCGTGGTCGGCCAGTGCGTTGATGTGCGACCAGAACTCGCGCCGGGTCACCGGATCGACCCCGGAGGTGGGCTCGTCGAGAAACAGCTGCGGTGGCTCGTGCAGCAGGGCGCAGGCCAGCGATAAGCGCTGGCGCAGACCGAGCGGCAGGGATTCCGCCTTCTGATCGAGCCACGGGGCGAGGGCAAAGGCAGTCACCATGGCATCGATCCGCGTCTGCTGGTGGCGGCCGAACAGGCCGTAGATACCGGCGAAGAAGGAGAGGTTCTGCGCCACGGTGAGCTGCTTGTAGAGGGAGAACTTCTGCGCCATGTAGCCGAGGCGCTGGCGCGCCGCCGAGGGGCTGTGGGCCAGATCGATGCCGGTCACCAGCGCCTGTCCCTCGCTCGGGCGCAGCAGGCCGCACTCCATCTTGAAGGTGGTGGACTTGCCCGCCCCGTTGGGGCCGAGCAGGCCGAAGATCTCGCCGCGGCGCACCGCAAAGCTGACATCATCGGTGGCGGCAAAATCGCCGAAGCGCTTGGTGAGGTGGCGCGCCTCGATCACCGCCTCGGGGGAGACCCCCTGCGGCAGTTCGGCTTCCCGCATCCCGGCTGCCAGACTCGACTCCCCGCCGGGGCCGCCGCCGAGCAGGTCGATAAAGGCATCCTCCAGCCGGGGCTGGGCCGGTTGAAAGGCGCCGTTGGCGAGATGCAGCTCCGGGAGCGGTGGGGGCGTCATGCCCGGGTGCAGCAGCAGGCGCACCCGCTCCCCCGCTACCGCGCCATCCATTACCGCCGGATGAGCCAGTGCCCGGCGTAGCAGGGCGCGCCGCTCGCGGCCATCCAGTTGCCCCGCCTCCAGCAGCCAGCAGCGGCTGGCCATGGCCCCCATCAGATCGGCTGGCGTGCCGCTGGTGCGCACCTCGCCATCCGCCATCAGCAGCACGTGGTCGCACAGCTCCGCCTCGTCGAGGTAGGCGGTGCTCCAGAGCACCGTCATCCCCCCCTTGGCCAGCTCGCGCACCATCTGCCAGAGGGCGCGGCGAGAGATGGGATCGACCCCGACTCCCGGTTCGTCGAGCAGCAGTACATCCGGGGTGCCGAGCAGGGCGCATGCTAGCCCGAGTTTCTGCTTCATCCCGCCAGAGAGCTTGCCCGCCGGTCGTGCGGTGAAGCGGGCGAGATCGGTGAAGGCGAGCAGCCGCGCGAAGGTGGGTGTGCGTTCCGGCTCCAGTACGCCGCGCAAGTCAGCGTAGAGGGTGAGGTTCTCCAGCACGCTGAGATCCTCGTAGAGGCCGAACTGCTGGGGCATGTAGCCGAGGCGCTGGCGCAGCAGGTCTCCCTCGCTCACCGGATCCAGCCCCAGCACCCGGATGGTGCCCGCTTCGGGGATCAGCAGACCGGCCAGCAGGCGCAGCAAAGTGCTCTTGCCCGCGCCGTCGGGGCCGACCAGTCCGGTGATGCCGCCAGCCGGAATGGTGGCCGAGATGGCGTTGAGGGCGACCCGCTCGCCAAAGCGTTTGGTGAGCCCCTCGAGGGAGATGGCGCAGCTCATGGGGCCAGCCTGACAGTGACCGGCATCCCCTGTCGCAGGGCCGGGTCGGGATCCTGCACCACGATGCGCAGCCGGTAGACGAGGTGGGTGCGAAGATCCGGCGTTTCCACCGATTTCGGAGTGAACTCGGCGGTGGGCGAGACAAATCCCACTACTCCGTGATAGGGCTTGTCCGGCCGCGAGTCGGTGGTGAGGGTCACCTTGGCGCCGCTCGGGAAGTGGCCGAGCCAGGGCTCCTCCACATAGGCGCGCACCCAGACCGGCGCGGTCAGGGAGAGGTTGAAGGCGGTCGCTCCGCTCTGCACCATGCTGCCGTTCTCGATGGCGCGGCTGATGATGATGCCGTCGCTGGGGGCGGTCAGGCTGACATCTGCCAGCGCCAGTTCGGCGCTGGCGAGCGCCGCTTTGGCCCCTTCCAGCTGGGCATCGGACTGGGCGATTTCCTCCGGGCGGTAGCCGGTTTCGAGCTGGGCGAGCTGCTCGCGGGCGGAGCGTACCTGTGCCTGGGTCTGATCTCGCTGGGAGCGGGCTGTATCGAGCTGACCGCGGGAGATGGCGCCGTTGGCGGCCAATGCGCTCTGGCGGCGCCACTGCTGGTCGGCTTCCAGTGCAGCGGCTTCGGCGGCGGCCAGTGCGGCCCGGGCGCGGTCGGTCTCTTCGCTGCGATAGCCTTTGTGGATCAGGGCGTTGGCGGCAGTGAGCGCCGCCAGATTGGCGCGGGCGCTGTCGCGGCTGTGGGTGAGGGGCGCCGGATCCAGGCGTGCCAGCAGTTGACCGGCTTTTACGCTATCCCCTTCGTCTACCAGCACCTGATCGACGCGGCCGCCGACCCGAAAGGCCAGACTGACGTCACGAATATCGACGTTGCCGTAGAGGATGGAGCCGTCGGCCGGGCGCCCTTGCCACCAGAGGTAGCCACCGATAACGGTTAGCAGCAGGGCCACGATTGCAATGCGTTGCTTCATACCGCTTCTCCTTGAGGATGGCTCTGCCAACAGAGGTAACCACCGAGAACGGCCAGCAGCAGAGCTGCCATAGGGATGATGGCGATGGATTGTTTCATGCCGTTTTTCCTTCCTTGATGTCGGTGGGGCGCAGGCCGCGCAGGGCCCATACCAGCCGCTGTCTGGCGGCCTCTGGGTTGTCTATCTGGCTGAGAAAGGGGGCAGCCTGTTCGGGCAGCCAGCCGAGCTGACGACCGCTGCCGGCGATCACCAGCGGCAGGCCGACCGACCCCATGATGAAGATCATCAGCTGGAGCGGGTGACCCGCGACCAGCGACCCTTCCGCCTGCGCCATCCGTACCTGCTCGATCAGCAGCAGGGGATGACGGCGCGGCAGGCTGAGCAGAAAGCGCTGGGCCGCCCCTTCCCCCGCCAGGGCATCGCCAAACAGGTGGTTGATGAAGCCGCGCTGGCGCGCCACCAGCCCGATCAGCGCCTCCATGGTCGCCTCGAACATGGCGATGGCGGAGGGGTAGGAGCCTTTGGCTGCCACCGCCTTGAGCTCGTCATAGAGGGGGGCGTACCAGAGCTCCACCAGCTCGTCGATAAAGGCGTCGCGGTTGCCGAAGTGGTAGACGAAGGAGCCGAGGTTCACCTCGGCCGCTGCCGCCAGCTCGCGCACCGTCAGGCCGCGCAGCCCCTTGTCGGTGGCGATGGCGAGGCCGGTATCGAGCAGTTTCTGACGGGTGGGGTGCATCTGGCTGGTGCTCCTGGTGTATGCATTTTGTACGCAATTATACGACCGTATAAAAAATGCGGAAGCGGGCGACAGGATCTTTTTGCCCGCAATGTGATCCGCCCCGCTCTGAGGGGCCGTGATCCCCGTCCGGCAGGGGGAAGGATCCACCGATTGTGCCCAAGCCACGGGCATGTCGGTGTGATGGGGTGGTGAAAGGCGCTTTTGGGCGCTCGGGCCACAAGGGGCCTGTGATGGAGCCGGGCGCTGCCTGACCCGGATCAGGGGGTGTCGGTGGCCCCGGTGTGATAGGGGGGCCGGGCACAGGTGTCCCGTATCAGGGCGCGCAGCCAGCGGTGGCCCGGATCGGCATCCTGACTGGGGTGCCAGAGCAGGGCGACCCGGATCCCTGGCAGAGCGAAGGGCAGGGGCAGGGTGACCAGATCGCCGAGCAGGCTGGCGCAGTGCAGGCGCGGCACCGTCGCCACCAGATTGCTCTCCCTGACCAGGGCCAGCGCCGTCGCAAACCCGGGAACCAGGGTGGTGATGGTGCGCCGCTTCCCCTGGCCTGCGAGGATCTCGTCGATGAGGCTGTGTGGCTGGCCCCGGCGGGAGACCAGCACGTGGCGGGCGGCGGCATAGCGCGCCACGGTCAGGGTGCCGTCGCAGAGGGGGTGGTCCGGGTGCACCACGGCGACGAAGTGGTCCTGGAACAGGGCCTGGGTGCGCAGCTCGGGGGCCGTGGTGGCGCCGATGACCCCGGTCTCGAAGTCCAGCTCGCCACGGCGCAGGGGGCCGCTCTCCTTGTCGGGTTTGGCCAGAAAGTGCAGCCGCACCCCGGGGGCCTCGACGGCGAGGCGCGCCAGCAGGGCGGGGCCTACCGCCTCCACGAAGCCGTCGCTGGATCGCAGGCGGAAGGTGCGCTCCAGGCTCGCCGGGTCTACTTCCTGCTGGGGGCGCAGCACGGCCCGGGTCTCCTGAACCAGGCGGGCGACCTCATCCCGCAGGATCTGCGCCCGAGGTGTGGGGATCAGGCCGCGTCCCGCCCGCACGAGCAGCGGATCCCCCGTGGTCTCCCGCAGCCTTGCCAGGGCCCGGCTCATGGCGGAAGCACTCAGGCCTAGCCGTCTGGCGGCGCCCGCCACACTGCCCTCTTCCAGCAGGGCATCCAGGGTGATCAGCAGGTTGAAATCCGGGGTCATGGTCGTCTCCTCGCAGGCGGCGCCTGACGGGCCGACCCCTTCATGATACGCGAGTTGCCATCTCTTCATATGGCGTCTGGTGCAACTATAAGCTGCAAATCGTGCGTCTTCCGCCTTGTCACTACCCCCGCTAGCCTGGGTGCATCATCACTTGCCGGAGAGACTGCCATGTCCACACCACTTCTTGTTTCCCCTCCCGTGACGCGCCGTCTTGGTCTCGCGGGGCTCGGGCTCGCCACCCTGCTGCCCATGCTGGCGGGCAGCATGGCCAACCTGGTGCTGCCTGCCCTGGGGCAGGACTTCGGCGTGCCCTTCGCCAGCCTGCAATGGGTGCTGGTGGCCTACCTGCTTGGGATCACCAGTCTGACGGTGGTGGCGGGTCGGCTCGGGGATCGTCTGGGGCGGCGTCGCCTGCTGCTCTGGGGGACCGGGGTCTTTGCGCTGGCTTCCCTGCTGTGCGCCCTGGCCCCTTCCATCGGCTGGCTCATTGCCGCTCGCACCCTGCAAGGGGCGGGTGCGGCCTGCATGCTGGTGCTCTCGCTGGCCATGGCAGGAGAGCTGGTGCCGCCAGCCCGACGGGGCTGGAGCATGGGATTGCTCGGCACCCTGTCGGCCTGCGGCACGGCGCTCGGCCCCTCCTTCGGCGGCCTGTTGATCGGCGGATTTGGCTGGCAGGCACCCTTCCTGCTGCTGCTCCCCCTGGCGTTGCTGGCGCTGGGGTGTGCCTGGCGGGATCTGCCCCGGGATGAGGCGGGCTCTGCCGAGGGAAGCCTCCCGCTCACCAGTCTGTTGCTGCTGGTGACGGCGCTGCTTTGCTACGGGCTGGCACTGACCCGGGGCAGCCCGCTCGGAGCCTGGCCGGGGATAGGGGCGCTCGTCGCCATGGCGCTCTTCGTACGTGCCGACTCGGGCGCCCGTCGCCCCCTGCTGCCCCTGGTGTTGCTGGGGGCGCCCAGGCGAAGAGGCGGGATCATCGCCAGTGCGCTGGTGGCCAGCGTCATGGTGGCGACGCTGCTGATCGGTCCTTTCTACCTGCACGGCGCCTTTGCCCTCGACATGGGGACGGTGGGGCTGATGATCTCCATGGGCCCGCTGCTGGCGGCGCTGTCCGGCATGCCCGCTGGCTGGCTGGCTGGTGGACAGGGTGGGGGCGACCCCTGTGGTGCGCCTCGGCCTGGGACTCATGGTGGTGGCCGCCGTCTTGCTGGCCCTGCTGGACAGGGCGCTCGGGCCCCTCGGCTACCTGCTGCCCATCCTGCTGCTCACCGCCGGTTATGCCCTGTTCCAGACCGCCAACAACAGCGCCGTGGTGGGGGAGGCGGAGGGGGCGAGCCGTGGCGCCGTGGCCGGGCTGCTGACCCTGTCGCGCAACCTGGGCCAGCTGACGGGGGCGGCGGGGCTGGGGGGCCTGTTCGCCGCCCTGGCGGGGCGGCCCGATCTCGCCCTCGCGACGGCGGACGAGCTGGCGTTCGCCACCCGGGCCACCTTCGCCCTGACGGCCTTGCTGCTGATGAGTGCGCTCTGGTTGGCGGGAAGGGAGGAGCGTGTCGTGCAGGGTGATGTGGCCCGGGACGGCTGCGAGTCGGGAGAACGCTGAAAATGAAGACGCCTCCACAGGGGAGGCGTCTTGCTATGGGATTGAGCAGGATAGTAAACCGCTCAGCTCCTCGTTATCGATCAACCTGTTACAGAATGAAGCGGCTCAGGTCCTCGTCTTCAATCAGTTTGCCGAGGTGGGCGTTGACGTAGTCGGTGTCGATGACGAAGGTCTCGCCGGATTTCTCGGAGGCGTCATAGGAGATGTCTTCCATCAGCCGTTCCATCACGGTGTGCAGGCGGCGGGCGCCGATGTTCTCGGTGCGCTCGTTGACCTGCCAGGCCGCTTCGGCCAGACGGCGGATGCCATCCTGGGTGAACTCGATGTTGACCCCTTCGGTGGCCATCAGCGCCTTGTACTGATCGGTCAGGGAGGCGTTCGGCTCGGTCAGGATGCGCTCGAAGTCTTCGGTGGTCAGGGCGGTCAGCTCGACCCGGATCGGCAGACGGCCCTGCAGCTCGGGGATGAGGTCGGACGGCTTGGCGATCTGGAAGGCACCGGAGGCGACAAACAGGATGTGATCGGTCTTGACCATGCCGTGCTTGGTGTTGACGGTGCAGCCCTCGACCAGCGGCAGCAGGTCGCGCTGAACCCCTTCACGGGAAACGTCCGGGCCCGAGCTCTCGCCGCGCTTGCAGATCTTGTCGATCTCGTCGAGGAAGACGATGCCATTGTTCTCGACGGAGGCGATGGCCTTCTGCTTCAGCTCTTCCGGGTTGACCAGGCGGGCCGCTTCCTCTTCGATCAGCGCCTTCATGGCCTCCTTGACCTTGATCTTGCGCTTCTTCTTCTGGTTCTGGCCCAGGTTCTGGAACAGCCCCTGCAACTGGTTGGCCATCTCTTCCATGCCCGGCGGGGTCATGATTTCGACACCCATGGGGGAGGCGGCCAGATCCAGCTCGATCTCCTTGTCATCCAGCTGACCTTCCCGCAGTTTCTTGCGGAAAATCTGGCGGGTGTTGGAGTTGTCGGCTTTCTCTTCCTCACCCCAGCTGTTGCGCGGGTTGGGCAGCAGGGCGTCGAGGATGCGCTCTTCGGCGGCTTCCTCGGCGCGGTATTTCATCTTCTCCATCTCGGTCTCGCGCACCAGCTTGATGGCGACATCGGTCAGATCGCGGATGATGCTGTCCACTTCCTTGCCCACATAGCCCACTTCGGTGAACTTGGTCGCTTCCACCTTGATGAAGGGGGCGTTGGCCAGCTTGGCCAGGCGACGGGCGATCTCGGTCTTGCCGACGCCGGTCGGGCCGATCATCAGAATGTTCTTCGGGGTCACCTCGTGGCGCATCTCCTCGGAGAGCTGCATCCGGCGCCAGCGGTTGCGCAGGGCGACGGCGACCGCGCGCTTGGCGTCGGCCTGACCAATGATGTGTCTGTCCAGCTCGTGGACGATTTCTCTCGGGGTCATCTCGGACATGATGGCGTTCCTGTATCCGGGGCGGGCAGGGCCCACCCCTTGGAAAATGGGGTTTGGCTGGCGGCCTTATTTTGCGGCCCTATTTCGCCGACTTATTTAGCTGAATAATCCAGCACTTCGATGGTGTGGTTGCCGTTGGTGAACACACAGATGTCGCCCGCAATCTTGAGGGACTTCTCGACAATGCTCTTGGCGTCGAGCTCGGTGTTCTCCAGCAGGGCGATGGCGGCGGACTGGGCAAAGTTGCCGCCGCTGCCGATGGCGATGAGATCGTGCTCCGGCTGCACCACGTCACCGTTGCCGGTGATGATGAAGGATTTGTGCTCGTCGGCGACGGCCAGCAGCGCCTCGAGGCGGCGCAGGGCGCGATCGGTGCGCCAGTCCTTGGCCAGCGCCACGGCGGCGCGCTCCAGGTTGCCCTGATGGGCCTGCAGTTTGGCTTCGAAGCGCTCGAGCAGGGTGAAGGCGTCGGCGGTGCCGCCGGCGAAACCAGCCAGTACCTTGCCGTTGTAGAGGCGATGAACCTTGCGGGCGTTGCCCTTCATGACGGTGTTGCCAAGAGAAACCTGGCCATCGCCACCGATGACGACCTGACCGTTGCGGCGAACTGAAACTATGGTAGTCACTTTACTTACCTCGCTTGAGCCGAATGACGGCCTGACTGTGCATGGAGGAAAAGATGGGGATGGCAAAACGGCTTTTCAAGCCTGTGCCGAGCACGGATCGCGGAGGAGGGATCGGGTGGGTGCGGGATGGCGCCAAAAGAAACAGGGCCAGGTGTTGCCACCCGGCCCTGTGCATGAACGCGGCGATCACCCCTTCTTGGGGATGCAGCCGCTGATGCCCGAGCCCTGCAGCTTGCGGTTGGCCGCGTCGGCCGCCGCCTTGCCGTTGAAGGGGCCCACCATCACCTTGTAGACGGCGCCACCGGCCCCGTTCACCACCTGCAGGCTTGAAGAGAGCCCGGCGGTGAAGGCGATGCGCGCCTTGAGGGATTCCGCGGAATCCTGGGAGCGCAGGGCGGCACACTGCATCATGTAGCGACCGCCGTCGGCGGCTGCGGTCTGGGCAGTCTGGGTCGCCGCCTTGGCCCTGGCGGCCTCGGCACGCTCCCGCTCCAGTTCGGCGCGGATCTCCCGCTCCATCCGCTCACGCTCGGCCTTCTGGTCGATCACCTGCTCCCGGGCGCTGGCGACCGGGGCGCCGGTGGCCGGCTTGGTCGGCTGCACCGGTTGCGGCTGATAGGGCTTCACCTGACCGATGGGGGTCCCCGGCTGGGGGATGTCGGTCGCGACCGGCTTGGGCAGCTTCTCCGGTTGCAGGGTCATGGTCTCGGCGGGCGGGGGCGGCAGCACGCCCGGCTGGGGCGGCGGCTCTATGATGTCCACCTGCTTGTTCTCCAGCCGCTCGATGTAGCTCCACTTCTCCTGGGGCAGGGTATTGCCCTGTGCCTTGGGTTTGTTGGCCTTCACCTGCTCTTCGATGGTGGGGGCATCGGCGCCCTTGCCGTTGATGAGGTAGAGGAAGGCGCCGAAACCGACGACCAGGGCCCCGGCCAGCAGTGCCGGGATAACAGGAAAGCGGCGAGGGGCCGCTTTCTTGATGTTACGGCCACCCGCCCGTCGTCTCGGGCTGTTGCCGACGTAATCCCGGGTCGCCATCTATTACATGCGCTCCAGGGTGTGGATGCCCAGCACGCCCAGGCCCAGCTTGAGCACCTTGGCGGTGGCGGCGCACAGCAGCAGACGGCTCTGGCGGGTCGCCTCGTCCACGCCGTCCTTGTTGATCGGGCAGGCTTCGTAGAAGGTCATAAAGTTGCCGGACAGCTCATACAGATAGGTACAGAGCAGGTGCGGCATCCCCTTGTCCGCCACGCCGTTGACCGCGTCGGAGAACTGGATCAGCTTCTGGGCCAGGGTCTCTTCGGCGTCTTCGCTCAGGACCACCTTGCCGCTCAGGGTATCGGCATCGACGCCAGCCTTGCGGAAGATGGACTGGATACGGGTGTAGGCGTATTGCAGGTACGGCGCCGTGTTGCCTTCAAAGGAGAGCATCAGATCCCAGTCGAAGATGTAGTCGGTGGTGCGGTTCTTGGAGAGATCCGCATACTTGACCGCGCCCATGGCGATGGCGTGCACCACCTGGGCCTTCTCTTCGGCAGAGAGGTCGCTGTTGCGGCTCTCCAGCAGGGCGCTGGCGCGCTCTTCCGCTTCGTTCAGCAGGTCGACCAGCTTGACGGTGCCGCCGGAGCGGGTCTTGTAGGGACGGCCGTCCTTGCCCAGCATCATGCCGAAGGCGTGGTGCTCGAGGGGCACGGATTCCGGCACATAGCCCGCCTTGCGGGTGATGGTCCAGGCCTGCATCAGGTGCTGGTGCTGACGGGAGTCGATGAAGTACATGACCCGGTCGGCGCCCAGGTTCTCGTAACGGTATTTGGCGCAGGCGATGTCGGTGGTGGTGTAGAGGAAACCGCCGTCGCTCTTCTGGATGATGACGCCCATGGGCTCGCCATCCTTGTTCTTGAACTCGTCCAGGAAGACCACGGTGGCCCCTTCGCTCTCGACTGCCAGCCCCTTGGCTTTCAGGTCGGCAACGATCTGCGGCAGCATGTCGTTGTACATGGACTCGCCCATGATGTCCTTGTTGGACAGGGAGATGTTCAGACGGTCGTAGTTGCGCTGGTTCTGCTCCATGGTCATGTCGACCAGCTTCTTCCACATGGTGCGGCAGTACTCATCGCCACCTTGCAGTTTCACCACGTAGTTGCGGGCGCGCTCGGCGAAGGCTTCGTCTTCGTCATAGTGACGCTTGGCCTGGGTGTAGAAGGCTTCCAGGTCCTTGAGCTCCATGTCGGAGGCGTGCTCGTTGGCCATCTTCTCCAGATAGGCGATCAGCATGCCGAACTGGGTGCCCCAGTCGCCGATGTGGTTGGCACGCACCACCTTGTGGCCCAGGAATTCGAGGGCGCGGGCGGCCACGTCACCGAGCACGGTGGAGCGGATGTGGTGCACCGCCATCTCCTTGGCCACGTTGGGGGCGGAGTAGTCCACCACCACGGTCTGCGGCGCCGGCAGCTTCACGTTGGCGTTGTCGGAGGTCACCATGGCTTCCACCTGACCGGCCAGCCAGCTCGGGTCGAAGAAGAAGTTGATGAAGCCGGGGCCGGCGATCTCGACCTTGGCGATCAGATCGGAGGCAGGCAGGTGCTCGATGATGGCAGCGGCCAGCTCGCGGGGATTCTTGCGGGCCGGTTTGGCCAGCAGCATGGCCAGGTTGGTGGCCAGGTCGCCGTGAGCCTTCTCCTTGCATCGGTCTACTTGCACCCGGGCTTCCAGGTCGGCGGGCAGGACGCCTGCGGACTTGAGATTGGCTACCGTTTGTTCAAGTAGATGATGAATATGCTCTTTCATAACTGACCACCGAGGTTGCGCGTCGAAAAGTGACTGACTGGATAAGGGCGTGAATTTTACCCGCATCGGGCCGAGAAAACTATAGGAACGGCCCGCACCCGTGGGCGTGGCGGATATTTCACTGCGTTTTCCACCACATTGCAGGATATTGATTTGGGTAAGTGATGGTTATCCATTTCTACTGCATAACGAAACGGCTTGTCCAGGCTATTTTCCCCTGTTTATGACAGGGTTATTTATACCGATTCGATCTGAATGATCCCGCTTCCCGTGGCGGTCGTATCCTTTGAGGACGCCGTTGGAGGATGATTCCCATGACACTGGTACTGTTTCCACTCTCCGCTCACCTGCTGCCGGGCGGCATCATGCCGCTGCGCATCTTCGAGCCCAGATACCAGCGCATGATCGCCGAGTCCCGGGAGCGGGAGTTCGCGCTCTGCATGCTGGACCCCCGCCAGCCCGACGCGCTGCGCAACATGTACCCCATCGCCACCCGGGTGCGCATCATCGATTTCGATCTGCTGCCCGATGGTTTGCTCGGCATCACGGTGCTCGGGGTGGAGCGGGTGCGCATCACGGATCTCTGGCAGGAAGAGGACGGTCTGCGGGTCGGCGAGGTGGAGCCCCTTCCCCCCTGGCAGAGCGGCAGGCTCCAGGCGGATCAGCACTCACTGGCCAAGGCGTTGCAGGATGTGTTCAACGACTATCCGGAGTACGCGGCCCTCTATCCGGAGCCGGACTGGGAGGATGCGAGCTGGGTCGCCCAGCGCTGGCTGGAGGTGCTGCCCATCCCGGTGGAGCAAAAGCAGTGGCTGGTGGCGGCCAAGGACAACCAGCCCACCCTCTCCCTGCTGAGCGGTCTGCTGGTCGCGAGCCATTGAATTCCCCTTCCCGGTGATCCTTTTTCCTCGCTCACCGTATTGGGGGTGAACACCACACGCGAGGGATGGCGCAATGGCATATACTGGCCAACCACAATCGGCTCCACGCAGGACATCGCCCCCCATGGACAACCCAGACGGCGACCTCACATCTTTGCTGGTCCGGGTGGCCGAGCGTGCCGACAAGGCTGCCTTCGCCACCCTGTTCCACCACTTCGCGCCGCGCATCCGCAGCTACGGGCTGCGCCACCTCGGCAGCGAGGCCAACGCCATGGAACTGGTGCAGGAGACCATGCTGCTGGTCTGGCAGAAGGCACGGCTCTATCACCCCGACAAGGGCGCCGCCACCACCTGGATCTACACAGTGATGCGCAACCAGAGCTTTGACATGCTGCGCCGCCGCCGCGCCAGCAAGGAGGAGCTCTGCGCCGAGGAGATCTGGCCGCTGCTGGAATTCCGGGCCGAAGAGGAGCACCTGAGCGGCGGTGAAGACGCGGTGCTGACCCGCCAGATGGCCCACTATGTCGCCACGCTGCCGGAGCCGCAGCAGCAGGTGGTGCGCGGCATCTACCTGCAGGAGCTCTCTCAGCAGGAGCTGGCCGACCGGCTCGGCGTGCCCCTTGGCACCATCAAGTCCCGGCTGCGGCTGGCACTACAGAAACTGAAGGAACAAGTGGAGCAAGGCCATGATTAAGACCCATCCGACTGAACCCATGCTGCGCGCCTTCGCTGCCGACGAGCTGCCTCTGCCGCTGGCCGTCGGTGTCTCCGCCCATTGCGAGTTCTGCCCCGAGTGCGCCGCCCGGGTGAAGGAATTTGAAGAGGCGCTGGCGTGCCAGCATCTCGCCCCTGACGCGCCGGACGAGGCGCTGCCCGCCGGATTCGATGCCATGCTGGCGGGCATACTGCAACAGCCGGTGGCGACGGAGGCGGCGCTCGCCCTTCCCGAGAGCCCGAGGCCAGAGCTCAGGGTGGCGGGTCACAGTTACCGGCTGCCGCGGGCATTGGCACGGCATCATGCCCCCAGGTGGCGTCATCTCGGGGCCATCCGCCAGGTCAGCCTGCCCCTGGACGAGATGGGGGCGCGGGCCAACCTGCTCCACATCGAGGCGGGGGGGCGGATCCCCGAGCACACCCACAAGGGATATGAGCTGACCCTGCTGCTGGCGGGCACCATCGAGGATGGCGACACCCGCTATCAGGCGGGGGATTTCATCTGGCGCGACGCCAGCCACGCCCACAGCCCCCGAACCCCGGACGGCTGCCTCTGCTACACGGTGCAAGATGCCCCCGTGCAGTTCACCAAGGGGCTGTCACGGCTGCTCAACGGCATCAGCCAGCACCTCTATTGAGTTGGGATCACGGCTGCTCGGCGATAGCGGGCTGCCGCGCGACTGAGGCGGTATCACGGCATGAAAAAAGGGACCCTCGGGTCCCTTTTGTGTTGCTTGGGGGCGAAGCCCATCAGGCCACGAAGACCAGGTAGACGACGAAGGCCAGCAGGAAGCGGTAGATGGCGAACGGAATGAAGTCGAGACGACGGATCAGCGCCAGGAAGGTCTTGATGGCGACCATGGCCACCACGAAGGCGGTGACGAAGCCCACCGCAAACATGGGGAAGTCCGCCATGGAGAGGAAGTCGCGGCTCTTGTAGAGATCCAGGCCGCTGGCCGCGATCATCATGGGCACCGCCATGATGAAGGAGAATTCCGCTGCCGCGTGGCGGCTGATGCCCATCAGCATGCCGCCGCTGATGGTGGCGCCGGAGCGGGAGAAACCGGGCCAGAGTGCCAGGCACTGGAACAGGCCGATGCCGAAGGCCTGCTTGTAGCTGATGTCGTCCAGGGTCTCCGCGGTCACGGCGGGGCGGAACTTTTCGGCGATGATGAGCAGGATGCCACCGGCCACCAGGGCATACATCACGGTTTCCGGCCCGAACAGATTGGCCTTGATCCAGCTGTGGATGGCCAGCCCGACGACCACGGCGGGCAGCATGCCGAGGATGACGTGCACCAGGGAGAGGGTCGCGTGGCCCGGGGTCGGTTTCTGACCGAAGTGAATGCCGATGAGTCCGAACAGGCGGCGCCAGAACATGACGACCACTGCCAGGATGGAGCCGAGCTGGATCACCACCTCGAAGGTGGCGGCCTTGGGTCCTTCAAACCCGAGGAGGTGGCCGACGATGATCATGTGGCCGGTGGAGGAGACGGGGAGGAACTCGGTCAGGCCTTCCACTATGCCCAGCACAAAGGCGACGAACAGGGCGTAGGATTCGGTCATGGTGCAGATCTCTTGGTTATGGGGTCTGGATAAAATCAACCCCGAACGGGTCGGGGCGGCCAATGATGGCGGAAAATCGCGCGGGCAACCAGTGAATATTGGGGATTTCAGCGCCCTGTTCCGGCCGGGAAAGGGCGCTGGCGGACCATGCAGGGCGCGGCTTGCCGCATGCTGTCAGAAGCCATGACTGCCCCGTCACGTTCTGACAGGGCAGTCACGCCAGATGCCCTCTGTTTTATGATCTCTTTGTGCTGTCAGGCCAATATGGACAGGATTTTCTGTTGAAGATCATCGTCCAGGGGGGGCTGCCCCAGGGCGTCGACGGCGCTCGTTATCTGTTGGGGATGGCTGGCGCCGATCAGGGCGCAGCTCACCACGGGGTCGCGCAGCACCCATTGCAGTGCGAGTTGCGACAGGGACTGACCCCGTTGCAGGGCCAGTGCATGCAGGGCGCGGACGGTGGCGAGCTTCTCCTCGGTGATCTGGTCCGCCGTGAGGAAGGGGCTGGCACTGGCGGCGCGGGAATCCGCGGGAATGCCCGCCAGGTAGCGATCGCTCAGCAGCCCCCCCGCCAGGGGCGAGAAGGCGACCACCCCCATGCCGTGCTCCCGGCAGACCGGCAGGGTGTCGGGCTCAATATCGCGCTGGAACAGGGAGTATTTGAGCTGGTTGACCAGGCAGGGGGTGCCGAGCTCTGCCAGCCGGGCGGCAGCCTTGGCCGCGAGCGGGGCCGGGTAGTTGGAGAGGCCGATGTAGAGCGCCTTGCCCTGGCGCACCATCAGGGCCAGGGCCTGGCAGGTCTCCTCGAGCGGGGTGCGGGGATCCGGCCTGTGGTGATAGAAGATGTCCACGTAGTCGAGGCCCAGACGGCGCAGGCTCTGGTGCAGGCTGGCGAAGAGGTACTTGGCGCTGCCGCCATCGCCGTAGGGGCCGTCCCACATCACGTAGCCCGCCTTGCTGGCGATGATGAGCTCGTCCCGATAGGGAGCTAGGCTCCTCTTGAGCAGCGTGCCGAAGGCCAGTTCGGCAGATCCCGGCGGCGGCCCGTAGTTGTTGGCGAGATCGAAGTGAGTGATCCCCAGATCGAACGCCTGGTGCACCATGGCCTTCGCGGTGGCGGGATCGCTCCCGGCGCCGAAGTTGTGCCAAAGGCCCAGACCGATGCCGGGCAGGCGCAGGCCGTGGCGGCCCGCCGCTCGGTAGGGCTGGCGCTGGTAGCGGTCGGGGGCGGCGAGGTAGTTGTCATCCATCACGGTGCGGTTCCTTGGGCTGGTGTGCAATGAGGAGCGACGGGCCCTGCGGCGGGCCTCACTCCGGCTGATTCGGCGGTGCCATCGGGGCCGCCATGACGTGGCGGCGCGCCCGGGCCCCTTCGTCTGCCCGAGCGGGGCTGTCAGGGGGCAGGAATAAAGCGATAACGGGTCTGGTGGCGATAACGCTGCCCCGGCAGCAACCAGGGATCGCCGAGGGCGGGCCGGTTCGGGCTGTCGGGCAATTGCTGGGCCTCCAGGCAGAAGCCGTCGTAATCCCGGTAGGGTCGGCCCTGACGATCCGGTGTGCCGGTCAGCCAGTTGCCGCTGTAGAACTGCAGGGAGGGCTGATTGGTGTAGACCGCCATGGTCAGCTTGCCATCCCCCGAGATCACCCGGGCGGCCCATGGCTGATTGGATCCACCAAACGGCTCATCAGCAGGCTCAAAATCGCTGTTGTTGAGCAGAAATGCGTGATCGTACCCCTTGGCCAACTGCTGCTGAGGGTGGTCCAGCCACGCCTGGCCGATGGGGCGGGGGGCGCGCAGATCGAAGGGGCCTTCCACCGGGGCGATGGCCAGCGGCAGGCTCTGGTCATCCGTGGGCAGGTAGCGGTCGGCGTCGAGGCTGATGGTGTGGTGGCGGATGTCGCCACCGCCATCCAGGTTGAAGTAGGCGTGGCTGGTGAGGCTGACCGGACTGGGGGCGTCCGTGCTGGCGCAGAAGTCGACCACCAGATCGCACTGCTCCAGCCGATACTCCAGGCTCACCCTCAGATTGCCGGGAAAGCCCTGATCCCCCGCCCGGGAGAGGAGCGCCAGCTTGACCCTGTCCGCCTCCTGCTCCTTGATCTGCCAGGTGCGGCGATGGAACCCGTCGCGCCCGCCGTGCAGGCAGTTGGCCCCCTGGTTGGCGTCCAGCGTCCAGCACTGGCCTTCCCGCTCAAGGCGGGCGCCGCCGATGCGGTTGGCAAAGCGCCCCGCCACGGCCCCCAGCCATACCTGCTGGGTGAGGTAGGCCTCGTCGGCGCAGCCCAGCAGCACCTCCCGCCGCTCTCCCGCCACCGGCAGGGTGAGGGAGGTGAGGGTGGCCCCGTATGTGAGACCGCGCAGCCGCAGTCCCTCCTCGTTTTCCAGCTCGAATCTCATCATGGTTTGCGGTTCCCCGTCGTGATCCCGTCGCCCCCTGCCGGCGTCGCGAGTGCCGGGCAGGGGGCGTCACCCGTTGTCAGGCGTGCGTTACAGTCTGCCGGCCCCTGCGCTGGCACGGCAGACGTAGCAGTCCGCCTTGAGGCCGAAACGGGCCGGGTATTCCGCCTCCACCACGGCGATCACCTCGGCCACCTTCTCGGGGCGCAGCAGGGCGACCACGCAGCCGCCAAAACCGCCGCCGGTCATGCGCACACCGCCTTCGCTGCCGATCCGGGCCTTGATGATCTCCACCAGGCCGTCGATGGAGGGCACGGTGATCTCGAAGTCATCGCGCATGGCGGCGTGGGACTGGCCCATCAGCTCACCGAGGCGCACCAGATCGCCCTGTGCCAGCGCATCGGCCGCCGCCAGAGTGCGGGCGTTCTCGCCGACCACGTGGCGGGCACGGCGATAGCAGGCCTCGTCCAGACCGGCCTTGCCCGCTTCCAGCGTCGCCAGATCCAGGTCGCGCAGGGCTTTGACCCCGTAGTGACGGGCGGCGGTTTCGCACTGCTGGCGACGGGTGTTGTATTCGCTGTCCACCAGGCCGCGGCGCACGTTGGAGTTGACGATGAGCACCGCCAGATCGGTGGGCATGGGGATGAGCCGGGTCTCCAGGGAACGGCAATCGAGCAACAGGGCGTGATCCTGCTTGCCGCTCGCGGAGATCATCTGATCCATGATGCCGCAGTTGCAGCCGACGAACTGGTTCTCCGCCTGCTGGCCGTTGAGGGCGATTTCCGCCTGGCTGATGGCCAGCCCCTGGGCCTCCTTGAAGGCCTGGCCGATGGCCACCTCCAGGGAAGCAGAGGAGGAGAGACCCGTCCCCTGGGGCACGTTGCCGGAGACCACCAGATTGAGGCCGCGCAGGGCGTGGCCCCGTGCCTGCAGGTGTTTCACCACGCCGCGGATGTAGTCGCTCCAGCGCTGGCTGGGGTGGTGCTCGATGGGGTGATCGAGACTGAACCGGTCGCGCTGGTTGTCGTAGTCGGCGGCGATCACTTCGACCAGGTTGTCGCCGCGCAGGCCGATGGCGACGCAGGTCTCGTAGTCGATGGCGCAGGGCAGCACGAAGCCGTCGTTGTAGTCGGTGTGCTCGCCGATGAGGTTGACGCGGCCTGGAGCCCGTACCAGCAGGTCGGGTTGTTGCTCAAACTGTTCGGCAAACACGGCGCTGACGCGCTGGCTCGGGGTCATAGGGCCTCCTCGTTGGACTGGTTCTGGTCGTTGTAGTGGATGGGACTGAGGGCGCGCAGCCGTTCCGCCGCCTGTTCCGGGGTGAGATCGCGCTGGGTTTCGGCCAGCATCTCGAAGCCCACCATGAATTTGCGCACCGTGGCGGAGCGCAGCAGGGGCGGATAGAAGTGGGCGTGCAGTTGCCACGCCTCGGGGCAGTCGGAACGGGGCGGGGCGAAGTGCCAGCCCATGGAGTAGGGGAAGCTGCACTGGAACAGATTGTCGTAGCGGCTGGTGAGCTCCTTGAGCGCGATGGCCAGGTCCTGTTGCTGTTCCCGGGTGAGATCCAGCATGGAGGGGACATGGGCCTTGGGCAGCAGCAGGGTCTCGAACGGCCAGGCCGCCCAGAAGGGCACCACCGCCAGCCAGTGAGCGGTCTCCACCACGATGCGGGAGCGATCCGCCAGCTCCCGCTCCACATAGTCCAGCAGCAGGGGGCGGCCGTGTTCGGCCAGCCAGGCGCGCTGGTGCGCCTCTTCCCGGACAATCTCGTTGGGCAGGAAGTCGCTGCCCCAGAGCTGGCCGTGAGGGTGCGGGTTGGAGCAGCCCATGACGGCGCCCTTGTTTTCAAAGACTTGCACCCATTCCCACTGGTCAGAGAGCTCGGCCACCTGGTCCATCCAGGTGGTGATCACCTGCTCGATGGCAGGCAGGGGCAGCTCGGGCAGGGTCTTGCCGTGATCCGGCGAGAAGCAGATGACCCGGCTGGTGCCCCGGGCGGCTTCCAGCTTCAGCAGGGGATCCGGCGCCGCGTCAGCGGCCGGGGTGTCCTGCATCAGGGCGGCGAAGTCGTTGGTAAAGACGAAGGTGCCCTGATAGTCGGGGTTGATATCGCCGGTCACCCGGGTGTTGCCCGCACAGAGGAAGCAGTCGGGATCATGGGCCTGGCTCGGCGCCAGGCTCACCTTCTCGACCTGGCCTTGCCAGGGGCGCTTGGCCCTGTGAGGGGAGACCAGCACGTACTGGCCGGTGAGCGGGTTGAAGCGGCGGTGGGGGTGATCAACGGGGTTGAACATCATCACTCCAGTGTGTGAATTGAATACATCCGAAGGCGCAGGCCAGGGCCTACGCCTCGTAACCATTGGGGTTGGCGGACTGCCAGCGCCAGCTGTCGGCGCACATGGCGGCGAGATCCCGGCTGGCGTGCCAGTCCAGTTCCCGAGCGGCCTTGGCGGGATCGGCCCAGCACTCGGCGATGTCGCCGGGGCGCCGTGGCTCGATCCGGTAGGGAAGGGGCCGACCGCAGGCGGCCTCGAACGCCGCGACCATCTGCAACACGCTCTGGCCCTGGCCCGTGCCCAGGTTGTAGGCGTGGACACCGCCCCGTCCGGCGCAGTGTTCCAGAGCCTTGACGTGTCCTTCGGCGAGATCCATCACGTGGATGTAGTCGCGCACCCCGGTGCCGTCGACGGTTGGGTAATCGTTACCAAAGACCGAGAGGCAGTCGCGCCGGCCGATGGCGACCTGGGTCAAAAACGGCATCAGATTGTTGGGGATGCCCTGGGGATCCTCCCCCAGGGTGCCGGACTCGTGGGCGCCGACGGGGTTGAAATAGCGCAGCAGGGTCATGCTCCAGTGGGGCTCGGCCCGCTGCAGATCCTCGAGGATCTCCTCGATGATCAGCTTGGATCGGCCGTAGGGGTTGGTGGCGCTGCGGGGGAAATCTTCCCGGATCGGGGTGCTGGCGGGATCGCCGTAGACGGTGGCCGACGAGCTGAACACCAGATTGCGTACCCCGGCCAGTTTCATCGCCTGCAGCAATACCAGGGTGCCGCTCAGGTTGTTCTCGTAGTAGTCCAGCGGGATGCGGGTCGACTCGCCGACCGCCTTGAGGGCGGCGAAGTGGATCACGGCGTCGATGTGCTGCTCGCTGAAGATGCGATCCAGTAGGGCCGGGTCACGGATGTCCCCTTCGTAGAAACGGGGCTCGCGCCCGCTGATGGCGGCGACACGGGTCAGGACGCCCGCCTTGCTGTTGCAGAGGTTGTCCACCACCACGGGCTCCATGCCTGCGGCCTGCAAGGCCAGACAGGTGTGGCTGCCGATGTAGCCGCAACCGCCGGTGACCAGTACTTTCATCCGTTGTTCCACCCTCAACTCCTCGCATCAGGAAAGCCTGAGCAGGAGTCTAGCCGAGGGGCTGACGGGCAAACTGTGAGCTGCTTAACAAATATGTGTAAACGATTACACTTGTTTTCATCGACCAATGTGGCAAGTTCTGATTTTTCCCCCTGTTATCAGTGACATTGAACGGTATAATGCGGCCAGTCGCAGCGTGAAATAAGTGAAAACAGTATGAGCACCATCAAGGATGTCGCCCGTTTGGCCAATGTGTCAGTGGCAACGGTTTCACGGGTGATGAACAACTCACCCAAGGCCAGTGCCGCCTCCCGCGAGGTGGTGCTGAAGGCCATGGCCGAGCTGGGCTATACCCCCAACGCCAACGCGCGGGCCCTGGTCAGCCAGACCTGTGACACCATGGGAGTGGTGGTGGGGGACGTGGCGGATCCCTTCTTCGGCGCCCTGGTCAAAGGGGTCGCGGCAGTGGCGGTGGAGCAGGGCTTGCACCTGTTGATGGGTAATGGTTTTCACCGCGCCCAGCAGGAGCGGGAGGCCATCGAGCTGCTCATCGGCAAACGCTGCGAGGCACTGGTGGTGCACAGCAAGGCGCTCGGCGACGAGGAGCTGGTCGACTACGCCCTGCGCGCCCCCGGCATGGTGCTGATCAACCGCGACATTCCGAGTCTGAGGGGGCGCTGCATCGCCCTCAACAACCGCCAGGGTGCGGCGACAGCCACCCGTCATCTGCTGGATCTCGGCCACCGCCATATCGCCTTCCTGAGCTCGGATCACGCCATCGAGGATGCGCTGTTGCGCCACCAGGGCTATCAGGATGCCCTGGCGGAGGCGGAGGTCTTCGCCGATCCCGAGCTGGTGGAGAGCGGCATGCCCAATGAAGAGGGGGGCGAGCGCGCCATGCTCAACCTGCTGGCCAAGGGGTTGCCCATCACGGCGGTGGTGGCCTACAACGACGCCATGGCGGCAGGGGCCATCTCCGTGCTGGCGGACAACGGCCTCAAGGTGCCGGAAGAGGTCTCGGTGGTAGGCTTCGATGACATCATCTACGCCAGATACCTGAGACCCAAGCTCTCCACCATGCGCTATCCCATCGAGCTGATGGCGGCCCAGGCGGCCAAGCTGGCGCTGCAACTCGCCGCAGGGGAGAGCGAATCGGTGCAGAGCCGCATCTATACCCCCACCCTGATCAACCGCCATTCGGTCGCTCCCGTCAGGTCCTGATCGCAGCGCTTGCGCCCCCGTCGGCGCAAGCGCTGCGCCTGGCGAGCCCGGACTGCAGCCCATAAAGCGCCCCATAGCTCAGACGATAGGTAGCTCAGAGCATGGCTAGCGCAGACCATAAAGGACTGTCTGAGGAGTGACAACCGTCCCCTCACACTCCCTGCCTACCGAACTCGGCAGCTCTTCCCGCTCGTCTGTCACGAGCACCTCTCCCCCGGCCTGCCGAGCCTCACTTCCGGCCAGATCCTGCCAGACGCTCGCCATGGCTTTTCTCTGCGCCGGGCAGGGGCGCTCGTGGCCTCTGCACACTCCTTCGAGAGGCCGGGCTGCGTGCGTGCCCGGAACCGGGTTGAGGCGCTCCAGCGCCTGATGAGGCGAGGGGGGCGCGATGTCGGGTCTTTGCCATGGCTTGCTCCGCTGGCTCGGCCATTGCCTCCCGGTTTCACACTCCCGGGCATCTTCTGCCCTTCCGAAGGTCCGCTTTTTCCCCGTGGGGTCATTTACCCGGATTTATCCGATTTTTACTCCGTTTTACTTAACAAAACGAGTGTAATCGTTTACATCTGTGTGAGCGGGATCGCCGATCACCGGGCAAAACTCTCCTACACTGCAGTGGTTTTCAGCGTGAATGCAGGGAGAAGTGAAGCATGCTCAGGGAGATAGTGGCCCGTCAGGATTGGCAGACCCAGGGGATCACCGCCGTGAACCGGTTGCCAGCCCATACCCCCTTGTCCAGTTGGCGCAGTGAAGGGGAAGCCAGGATGGGGGGGTTGTCACCTTCCCGCCTGCTGCTGGACGGCGAGTGGCAGTTCTCCTGGTTCGAGGCCCCGGAGCGGGTGCCGGAGCAGTGGCTGGTGGAGGATCTGCCGGATGCCTGCCCCATCAAGGTGCCGGGCAACTGGCAACTGGCTGCGGCCTATCCGGGGGCGCGGCCCGTCACGGATGTGCCCATCTACACCAACATCAAGTACCCCTTTCCCTGCGACCCGCCCCGGGTGCCTGCCGAGAATCCCACCGGTTGCTACTCCCGCGAGTTCACCGTTGCTGCGGACTGGCTGGCCGAGGGGCAGACCCGGATCATCTTCGACGGGGTGGACAGCGCGTTTCATCTCTTCTGCAACGGCCGCTGGGTCGGTTACTCCCAGGACAGCCGGCTGCCGGCGGAATTCGATCTGACCCCCTTCCTTCAGGCCGGGGCCAACCGCCTCGCCGTCCTGGTGCTGCGCTGGTCTGACGGCTCCTATCTGGAAGATCAGGACATGTGGCGCATGAGCGGCATCTTCCGCTCCGTCAGCCTGCTGCACAAACCGGCCCGTCATCTGATGGATATCCGGGTGACGCCCGAGCTCGACGCCTGCTACCGGGATGCCCGCCTCAAGGTTGAATTGCAGGCGGCCAACGGAGCCGGTCTGTCGGTGGAGGCCAACCTCTATGATGGCGACGAGCGGGTTGCGACCCTGCGCCAGCGGATCGGCACCCAGGCCATCGACGAGAAAGGGGTGTATGACGATCGCGCCGAGCTGTGGCTGACGGTAACGGCCCCACACAAGTGGAGCGCCGAGACCCCGCACCTCTATCGCCTGACCCTGACCCTGCTGGGCGAGCAGGGAAGCGTCCTCGAGAGCGAGGCCCATGACGTGGGCTTTCGGGCGGTGGAGATCCGTGGCGGCCTGCTGCGGGTCAACGGCCAACCCCTGCTGATTCGTGGTGCCAATCGCCATGAACACCATCCCGCCACGGGTCACGTGGTGACCCCGGCCGACATGGAGCAGGATCTGCTGCTGATGAAGCGGCACAACTTCAACGCGGTGCGCTGCTCTCACTATCCCAATCACCCCGAGCTCTATCGCCTGTGCGACCGGCTCGGCCTCTATGTGGTGGACGAGGCGAACCTGGAGACCCACGGCATGACCCCCATGGGGCGGCTGGCGCGGGATCCCGCCTGGAGCAACGCCTTCCTGGAGCGGGTTACCCGCATGGTGGCCCGGGACTTCAACCACCCCTGCATCATCATCTGGTCCCTGGGGAATGAATCCGGTTATGGCCCGGCCCACGACGCCATGTATCGCTGGGTGAAGGGGGCGGATCCCAGCCGCCCGGTGCAGTACGAAGGGGGCGGGGCCGACACCCCGGCCACCGACATCATCTGCCCCATGTATGCCCGTACCCATCAGGATCAACCCTTCCCGGCGGTGCCCAAGTGGGCGCTGGCCAAGTGGATCGGCCTGCCGGAAGAGACCCGGCCGCTGATCCTGTGCGAATACGCCCACGCCATGGGCAACAGCCTGGGGGGCTATGCCCATTACTGGCAGGCATTTCGCGATCATCCGCGGCTGCAGGGTGGGTTTGTCTGGGATTGGGTCGATCAGGGGCTGGACAAGCAGACCGACGATGGCCGCCATTTCTGGGCCTATGGTGGCGATTTCGGCGACACTCCGAACGATCGCCAGTTCTGCTGCAACGGCCTGCTGTTCCCCGATCGCACCCCCCATCCCTCCCTGTTTGAAGCCCGGCGTGCCCAGCAGCCCTTTGTTCTGACCCTGCAGGGTCGCCAGCCGCTGACGGTGGAGATCCGCAGCGAATACCTGTTCCGCGAGACGGACAACGAACGCCTGCTGTGGCGTCTGTGTGAAGACGGCGTGGTGGTGAGCCAGGGTGAATGCCCGCTCGAGCTGGCCCCCCGGGGGAGCATGACGCTGACCCTGCTGGAGCAATTGCCGGCCTTTGCGCCGGGGGCGCTCGCCTGGCTGGATCTCGCCATCGTGCAGCCCACCGCCACGGCCTGGGCCGGAGCGGGTCACGAGGTGGCTCGCCAGCAATGCCTGTTGCCCGCGCCCCTGGCGCTGCCGTCGGCCTGCCCGGCGGTCAGCCTGACCGAGCAGCGCGATCACTGGGTGCTTGGCGCCGCAGATTCCCTGTGGCAGCTCGACAAAGCCAGTGGTCGCATCGTCAGCTGGCAGAAGCAGGGCCGCGAGCGGCTGTGCGACGCCATCGCCGATCACTTCTATCGGGCGCCGCTCGACAACGATATCGGCACCAGCGAGGCGGATCACGCCGATCCCAACGCCTGGATTGCCCGCTGGCAGGAGGCCGGACTCAATGATCTGCAGCACCGCTGTCTCGGCCTGGAGGCGAGTCCGGAGCTGGGTCTCATCACGGCGCACCACGGCTACTTCGTGGGTGACGAGCCGAAGATCCTGACCCGCTGGCATCACAGGGTGGACGGGGAGGGCGCCATGCACCTCGCCATCGAGGTGGAGGTGGCCGCCGACATGCCCTCCCTGCCGCGCATCGGTGCCCGGCTCTGGCTGGCTGATGAACCGGCCGAAGGTGCCCCGGTGAGCTGGCTGGGGCTTGGCCCCCACGAGAATTACCCGGATCGCCGGCTCGCCGCCGATCTCGGTCGCTGGCAATTGCCCATCGAGGCGTTGCACACCCCTTATGTCTTCCCGACCGACAACGGACTGCGCTGCGATACCCGCGCACTGCAACTGGGGGATCTGGCGGTGGAGGGGCGCTTCCACTTCAGCGTCAGCCGCTACAGTCAGCAGCAGCTGGCCGAAGCCCGTCACCAGACCGATCTGGTGGCTCTGGGGGGCACGCACCTGTGCCTCGATGGCTTCCACATGGGGGTGGGAGGCGACGACTCCTGGAGCCAGAGCGTGCGGCCCGAGTTCTGGCTGTTGCCGGGGCGTTATCAGTGGCACTGCCGTCTGAGCTAGCCGGACCCGCCGTCGCGAGATGGCGAGACTCAAAGGCAGTTTCTCACGTAACTATTTAATTTTTAACAATATTACGGCTATGTAACAGAGTGTAAACGTTTTCATTTTGTTGCCAGGATCACAGACCGCCTCACAACAAACTGATTACATTAGGCTGGCGCCAGCTCAAACGGTGTACAGCATTCCCTACAAAAAACAGATAGAGATCGGAGCATAACAATGAAAAAACTCACGACAGTTGCCACCTTGCTGATGGGACTGATGGCGGGAGCCCAAGCCCAGGCCGATACCCGTATCGGGGTCACCGTCTACAAGTACGACGACAACTTCATGGCCGTGGTGCGCAAGGCCATCGAGAAAGAAGCGGCGGCCACCCCGGGTGTGGAACTGCTGATGAACGACTCCCAGAACGACCAGTCCAAGCAGAACGACCAGATCGACGTGCTGCTGGCCAAGGGCGTGAAGGCCCTGGCCATCAACCTGGTTGACCCGGCGGCGGCCCCTGTCGTGATTGAGAAAGCCCGTGCGGACGAGATCCCCGTGGTCTTCTACAACAAGGAACCGAGCGCGGCCGACCTGGCCAGCTATGACAAGGCCTACTACGTGGGCACCGACTCCAAGGAGTCCGGAATCATTCAGGGCCAGCTGATCGCCAAGCACTGGAAAGCGCACCCCGAGTGGGATCTGAACAAGGATGGCGTCATCCAGTTCGTGCTGCTCAAGGGTGAGCCTGGTCACCCGGATGCGGAAGCCCGCACCACCTACGTCGTCAAGACCTTGAACGATGGCGGCATCAAGACCGAGCAGCTGCACATGGATACCGGTATGTGGGATACCGCCATGGCCAAGGACAAGATGGACGCCTGGATCTCCGGTCCGAACGCCAACAAGATCGAAGTGGTCATCGCCAACAACGACGGCATGGCGATGGGCGCCGTGGAATCCCTGAAGGCCCAGGGCAAGACCGCCATCCCGGTGTTCGGTGTTGACGCCCTGCCGGAAGCCCTGGCCATGGTCAAGAGCGGTGCCATGGCTGGTACCGTGCTGAACGATGCGGCCAACCAGGCCAAGGCCACCTTCGAGCTGACCAAGAACCTGGCCGAAGGCAAGCCGGCCGGTGAAGGCACCAACTGGAAGATCGACAACAAGGTCGTCCGCGTTGCCTACGTGGGCGTAGACAAAGACAACCTGTCCCAATTCGAGTAATTCCTCCCCTCAGGGCAAGGGAGATCCCCTTGCCCTCTTTTCAACCAGATGTGATGGCTGATATGACAACACGGCAACAATCAGAATGGCTGTTGGAGATGATTGACGTCAGTAAGAGCTTTCCTGGCGTCAAGGCACTCGATAATGTCAATTTACGGGTCCGTCCTCATTCTGTGCATGCGTTGATGGGCGAGAATGGCGCAGGGAAGTCCACGCTGCTCAAGTGCCTGTTCGGCATCTACGAGAAGGATCAGGGCAAGATCTTCTTCAAGGGACAGGAGATCAACTTCACCTCGTCCAAAGAGGCGCTGGAGAATGGCGTTTCCATGGTGCACCAGGAGCTGAACCTGGTACTGCAACGCACCGTGATGGACAACATGTGGCTCGGCCGCTATCCCACCAAGGGACTGTTTGTCGACCACGGCAAGATGTATCAGGACACCAAGCATATCTTCGAGGAGCTGGACATCGACATCGACCCCAGGGTCAAGGTCGGCACCCTGTCGGTTTCCCAGATGCAGATGATCGAGATTGCCAAGGCATTCTCCTATGACGCCAAGATCGTCATCATGGACGAACCCACCTCCTCCCTGACCGAGAAAGAGGTCAACCATCTCTTCAAGATCATCAACAAGCTCAAGGAGAAGGGGTGCGGCATCGTCTACATCTCCCACAAGATGGAAGAGATCTTCCAGCTCTGTGACGAGATCACCATATTGCGGGATGGCCAGTGGGTGGCGACCCAGCCCCTCAAGGGCATGACCATGGATCAGATCATCGGCATGATGGTCGGCCGCGAGCTCACCCAGCGCTTCCCGGAAAAAACCAACCAGCCCAAAGAGGTGATCCTCGAGGTCGAGCACCTGACGGCCAAGAACCAGCCTTCCATCAAGGACGTGACCTTCAACCTGCACAAGGGGGAGATCCTCGGCATCGCCGGTCTGGTGGGGGCCAAGCGCACCGACATCGTGGAGACCCTGTTCGGCATCCGCGATCGCAGCGAAGGGACCATCAAGCTGCACGGCAAAGAGGTGGCGAACCACAACGCCCACGAGGCGATCCAGAACGGCTTCGCCCTGGTGACCGAGGAGCGCCGCTCCACCGGGATCTATTCACGCCTCGACATCGCCTTCAACTCCCTGATCGCCAACATGGACAACTACAAGGGATCCATGGGGCTGCTCAGCGACAACAAGATGAAGAGCGATACCCAGTGGGTCATCGACTCCATGCGGGTCAAGACACCGACCCAGCAGACTCAGATCGGCTCCCTCTCCGGTGGCAACCAGCAGAAGGTGATCATCGGTCGCTGGCTGCTGACCCAGCCCGAGATCCTGATGCTGGATGAACCGACCCGGGGTATCGACGTCGGCGCCAAGTTCGAGATCTACCAGCTCATCCTGGAGCTGGCGAAGAAGGACAAGGGCATCGTCATCATCTCCTCCGAAATGCCGGAACTGCTCGGCATCACGGACCGCATCATGGTCATGAGCAATGGCCGGGTCGCGGGGATCGTCAACACCAAAGAAACTGACCAGAGCGAGATCCTGCGCCTGGCATCTCTGTACCTATAAAGACAGGAAGACATTATGGAGTCGGCTAAAAATTTCAATCTGATGCAGGCGCTCAAAGAGAACGGCATCTATGTGGTGTTGCTGGTGTTGCTCATGATCATCGTGATCAAGGAGCCATCCTTCCTCAGCCTCACCAACCTCAGCAACATCCTGACCCAGTCCTCGGTACGGGTCATCATTGCCCTCGGGGTGGCGGGCATCATCATCACCCAGGGTACTGACCTGTCGGCCGGTCGTCAGGTCGGTCTGGCGGCGCTGATCGCGGCCACCATGCTGCAGGCCCTGACCAACGTGAACAAGGTCTTCCCCACCCTGGGGGAGGTGCCCATTCCGGCGGTGATCCTCCTGGTGTGCGTGGTGGGGGCCCTGATTGGTCTGGTCAACGGCCTGATCGTCGCCTACCTGAACGTGACGCCCTTCATCACCACCCTGGGCACCATGATCATCGTCTACGGTATCAACTCCCTCTATTTCGACTCCGTGGGTGCTTCTCCGGTGGCCGGGTTTGATCCTCGCTTCTCCAACTTTGCGCAGGGCTTCATCCGGATTGGCGGGTTCAAGCTCTCGTACCTGACCTTCTATGCGGCCATCGCCAGCGTCTTCGTCTGGGTGCTGTGGAACAAGACCCGCTTTGGCAAGAACATCTTCGCCATCGGTGGCAACCCGGAAGCGGCCAAGGTGTCCGGTGTCAACGTCGCCGTCAACCTGGTGGTCATCTATGCCCTGGCCGGTGTCTTCTACGCCTTCGGCGGCATGCTGGAAGCGGGGCGGATCGGCAGTGCCACCAACAACCTCGGCTTCATGTACGAGCTGGATGCCATCGCGGCCTGCGTGGTGGGGGGCGTTTCGTTTGCCGGCGGTGTGGGAACTGTCGCGGGTGTGATCACCGGCGTACTTATCTTCACGCTGATCAACTATGGTTTGACCTACATCGGTGTCAGCCCTTACTGGCAGTTCATCATCAAGGGCGGCATCATCATCCTGGCGGTAGCCCTGGACTCCATGAAGTACGCCAAGAAGAAGTAAGCATTGGCAGGGAGGGCCGGGTCATCCCGGCCCTTTCTCTTTGGAGGGACCCATACCATGGCATTCAAAGTCAAAATCAACGTGCTGTTGCTGCTCGCCATTCTGGTCACCATCGGTACCGCCTGGTTCAGCGTCAACCACTTCATCAGCGGCTACATCCGCACCCAGGCCACCCAGAACATCAACGAGCAGATCACCCTGGTCAGGGAGAAGCTGGCGGGTGACATCAACCAGAAGGTGCTGCTGGCCGCCAACCTCAACCTCGGGGTGACCAGCGTCAAGAAGGCGCTGCAGGAGACCGGCTTTCACAACATCGTCAAGCTCATTGGCGACATGGCATTCGACGCGAACGGGGTCATCGACGACAAGGCCAGGGTTGACGCCCTGCGCAAGCTGATCCCCGCCGCCAACAACCAGATCACCGTCAGCCCGCTGGAGCAGCTGGACGGCAAACCCGTCATCTCCATCCTGGTGCCGCGCGGTGCAGACTCCGCCTACCTCTACTACCTCGACATGAGCGAATTCAAGACGCTGCTGACCAAGGTAAGCGGAGAAGGGCGTTACTTCTCCCTCACCGACAGTCAGGGACAGGTGCTCTACAGCAGCAAGCCCCAGGGAGAGAGCGAGAGCCGCCCCAACAAGCTGGATATTCGCGGCAGCGAGTGGACCCTGACCGGTTATGTGGATCTCGACTATATCCGGGCCATGACCCAGGCGCTCAACGGCAAGATCACCCTGGCCCTGCTCGGGGTGGCGGCGCTGGTACTGGCCCTCTCCATGGTGGCCCTCAACCTGGCCTATAGACCCATCCTCTCCCTGCGCGACCTGGTGCAGGAGCTCTCCCAGGGCAATGGGGATCTGACCCGTCGGCTCACGGTGACCAGCAAGGATGATCTCGGCCAGATCTCGGCGGGCATCAACCGTTTCATCGAGCAGTTGCAGGGCATGATGGGGGAGGTGAGACAAGCGAGCGGCCAGCTCAATGAAGGGATATCGGCATTGGCGAGGCAGACGGGGTCAGCCCAGGGCCTGCTGGCCGAGCATGTGCGGGAGACCGAACAGGTGGTCACCGCCATCAACGAGATGAGCCGTACTGCCGTCTCGGTATCGGAGAGCGCGGCCAATACTGCCCAGCTGACTGGCCAGAGCCAGCAACTGGCCAACCAGTCGCGTCATGTGGTGGATCAGGCCATGGCCAGCGTCACTGCGCTGGTGACGGAGGTGGAGACCACGGCACACTCCATCGAAGCCATGCAGCAGGATGTGCAGCAGATAGGCTCGATTCTCGGGGTCATCGGTGGCATCGCAGAGCAGACCAACCTGCTGGCCCTCAACGCCGCCATCGAGGCGGCCCGGGCCGGGGAGCAGGGGCGGGGGTTTGCGGTGGTGGCGGACGAAGTGCGCTCTCTGGCGGGGCGCACCCAGAAGAGCACTGCCGAGATCCAGACCATGCTGACCAGGCTGCAACGGGGCACCCAGACCGTGGTGGCCGCCATGGGCAACACCCGGCAGAGTTGCCAGGATGCGGCGGAAAACACCAGCAAGGTGAATGCGTCACTGGATCTGATGGCGGGAGAAGTGGTGGAGATCAACGATCTCATCAGCCATATTGCCACGGCCGCGGAGGAGCAGAGTGCCGTCGCCGAGGAGATCAATCGCAACATGAGTGCCATCGCCGAGGTGATCACCCAGCTCAAGGGGAATGGCGAGCGCACCGTGGACAGCTCGAACGCCATGCAGCGCACCTATGACAGGCTGCGGGAGATAGTGGGGCACTTCCGGCTGGAATAGCGCCGGCTGGGCGAATCCGGGGCATCCTGGCCAGCAACGCCGTGGCCGGGGTAACCCATCAGCGGGCAGACGTGAAAAAAACCCAAAAAAAGATGGGGGCGACTTGCGTCGCCCCCGATAGTCTTATCGCTCATATCCTTGAACGAAGTTGCTCCCTGCAATCCCTGACTATACCTCTTCCTTTAGGTTTCCCCTTCCCAATCCTTTGGGGTGTCCTTTAGCCATCATGGCCTGACGAGTCATCCGTTCCCGTCGCACTTTCTCCGTCCTGGGAGGTGTCCTTTACCACATCCTGTGGTGAGTCCATTTGCCCAACCCTGGCAGCCAGTCTTCCTGACCGACTTCATTGCGTCCGTGCAGGAGTAACTATAAGGATTTCGCGCAGGGCGACAATGACATGCTGAAAAACGTTTTTTTCAAACTGGTTTCCCGAGAAAGGATAATGAAGTTATCTTTTTTAAAATCATGGCTTTAATGATCTATTGTGCTGTTTTTTCACGCGCATCTTCCGACTATGGCGAGAATTTTGTTGGCACTTTGCTTACGCAGTCTATGGCGAATGTCTCACAAGGCGTTTAACTGCGGTTCAGAATCCGGGGAGGCCGGTCAGTGTCGATCGCAGATGAGGGGGGAGGAGGGCAACGGGCATGATGCAGGTGGCGTGGTCCGGATCCCATTCAGGAGGTAAAGGAGGGAAAGCTGAGATGACCCAAGAGGAGATCGCCTCCCCTTGGGCGAGAGGGTCAGGGGTGCTGGCTGCCACCGTACCATTGGCATAGGTAGGCGGGTACCAGCATCTGGGGTGCCTGGTCAACGTGACAGACCACCAGCGGCATGGCGGGGGCTCCCTGGGCATGCACCAGGGCCGGTGTCATGGGCAGGACCAGGGCGACGAACAGAAACAGCGACGGGATCTTCATGGTTATCTCCTTGGTGACGGGAACGAATGTGACAAGCATCACTTTTTGAGTTAAGGCGAACCCGAAATCGGCGCAAGGTGACTGAAAAAATTCAACTAATGAAAAAACTTTGAATCCCGGTTGCACTCCGGTCGGTGAAAAAGTCGCCATCAGGATGCGTGCAAAATGCATATCCATATAAAAGAGATAGTGCACACGACTTGGCGATGAGGCTCGCCATCTGGCCCGGGCGGGCCGCCATGATCTGGGACAAGAGATGGATTATTCAGCGATAAAGGAGCAGGTGATTATTTATGTGAGAGCAAACGGGATGATAAGCGAGGATAAATTCAAAGGTGGGTGAACTTTATTCAAAAAATGAGCGTTTTGATTTTAATGCATTGATTTATTTGATATTTTTTATTGGTGGCTATCCATTTGTGGATACCATAGATGAATGAAATTGCGCTCTTTGTGGAATATATTGGGGCTTTATTGCGTATTTATGCCGGATGGAGGGTGAGGGAAATGTCAGATATGTAAACTCCATCATAAATTAACTTCTGAATTTATGCAGTCTGGGGTGAATGTGATCAATGTCCAAGTTTGGTGGAGTTGCCAGACCTAATCTCTGCATCGAAAGGCAAGGGCAGGATAGAACACAAGCCGAGTACCCTACATAAAGAATATCCCGCCTTAGCCACGAGCCTGAATAGAAGGAATCTATTCAATCACTCGCAGGGACCACTGCTAGACGGAATATCATCATGAGCAAATTTTATGTGGGTTCTGAAGTTGGCCAGTTGCGCCGTGTCATGTTGCACCGCCCCAACCTCAGTCTGAAGCGTCTGACCCCTTCCAACTGCCAGGATCTGCTGTTTGACGACGTCCTGTCCGTGGAACGTGCCGGTCAGGAGCACGACAAATTCGCTCAGGTACTGCGCGATCAGAATGTCGAAGTCTTCCTCCTGACCAATCTGCTGGCGGAAACCCTGGACGTGCCGGAAGCCAAAGCCTGGCTGCTGCAACACCAGGTCTCCGACTATCGCCTCGGCACTGCCCTGGCCAACGACGTGCGCTGCTTCCTGGCGGACATGCCTCACCGCGAGCTGGCCCGCATCCTCTCCGGCGGCCTCACCTACTCCGAGATGCCCTACAGCGGCGTCAACATGGTGGTCGGCATGCATGCACCGACCGATTTCATCATCGAACCGCTGCCCAACCACCTCTTCACCCGCGATACCTCCTGCTGGGTCTATGGCGGCGTCTCCATCAACCCCATGGCCAAGGCCGCCCGTCGTCGCGAGACCAACCACGTGAAGGCCATCTACCGCTGGCACCCGCAATTTGCCGGTCAGGAGTTCATCAAGTACTTCGGTGACGAGGAGCGCGACTACGACAACTCCACCATCGAAGGGGGCGACGTCCTGGTCATCGGCCGAGGCGCCGTGCTCATCGGCATGTCCGAGCGCACCACGCCGCAAGGGGTGGAGCATCTGGCCCGCAGCCTGTTCAAGCACGGTCAGGCCAAGCAGGTCATCGCCATGGAGCTGCCGAAACACCGCAGCTGCATGCACCTCGACACCGTCATGACCCACATGGATGTCGACACCTTCTCCGTCTATCCGGAAGTCATCCGCAAGGATGTGAACTGCTGGAGCCTGACCCCGGGCGGTGCCACCGGGATGAACATCAAGGAAGAGGGTTACTTCGTGACCGCCATCGAGAAGGCGCTGGGGGTGGATCAGCTCAGGCTCATCACCACTGGCGGCGACAGCTTCGAGGCCGAGCGGGAGCAGTGGAACGACGCCAACAACGTGCTGACCGTGCGCCCCGGCGTGGTGGTGGGTTACGAGCGCAACACCTACACCAACGAGAAGTACGACAAGGCCGGCATCACTGTGCTGCCCATCCCGGGTGAAGAGCTGGGACGTGGCCGCGGCGGCGCCCGCTGCATGAGCTGCCCGATGGAACGCGACGGCATCTGACAAGACGGCGTGGCGCCGGCAGAGGCTGGCGCCACACACACCAGAATTCGAGAGTAACACCCATGAAAAAACCAACTGTCGTCGTCGCCCTGGGGGGCAATGCCCTGCTCCGCCGCGGTGAACCTCTGGAAGCCGACATCCAGCGCAAGAACATCGCCACCGCCGCCAAGACCATCGCCCGCATCGCCGAGGATTACAACGTGGTGCTGGTGCACGGCAACGGCCCGCAAGTCGGCCTGCTGGCCCTGCAAAACAGCGCCTACACCAAGGTCTCTCCCTATCCCCTGGATGTGCTGGGTGCCGAGTCCCAGGGCATGATCGGCTACATGCTGATCCAGGAGCTGAAGAACCTGATGCCGAGCCGCAACGTCACCGCGCTGCTGACCCAGGTGCAGGTTGATCCCCAGGATCCGGCGTTTGCCAATCCGACCAAATTTATCGGCCCCGTCTACGAAGAGGCGGAAGCCCGCACTCTGGCTGCCGAGAAGCACTGGGTGGTCAAGGCAGACGGCAAGTTTTTCCGCCGCGTGGTGCCGTCCCCGCTGCCCCAGCGCATCGTCGAAGGCGACGCCATCGAAACCTTGATCGCCCAGGGTCACCTCATCATCTGTACCGGCGGTGGTGGCATCCCGGTGACCTGGGATGGCCAGAGCCTGACCGGCATCGAAGCCGTCATCGACAAGGACATGTCAGCCGCCTACCTGGCCAAGCAGATCAAGGCCGACGCCCTGCTGATCCTGACCGATGCCGATGCCGTCTATCTGGATTGGGGTAAACCGACCCAGCGTCCGCTGCGGGTCACCAGCCCGGACGAGCTGGCCGGGGTCAAGTTCGATGCAGGCTCCATGGGGCCCAAGGTCGAAGCCTCCTGTGAATTCGTCAAGGCGACCGGCGGCATGGTCGGCATCGGCGCCCTGGAAGATGGCCTCGCCATCCTCAAGGGGGAAGCCGGCACCAACATCGTCGCCACCAATACCGTCAATGCCTGAGCCAAGGCTCTGGTCTGAACAACTGCGTAGTCAATGACACTGCCAAATTGGTCTGAACAAATATAGAGAGAACTCATCATGGCTTTTAATCTGCGTAACCGTAACTTCCTGAAACTGCTGGACTTCACCCCTCGCGAAATCCAATACATGATCGATCTGGCCATCGACCTGAAGAAAGCCAAATACGGTGGCTATGAGCGCAAGCATCTGGTCGGCAAGAACATTGCCCTGATCTTCGAGAAGACCTCCACCCGCACCCGCTGTGCGTTCGAAGTGGCGGCCTTCGACCAGGGCGCCCAGGTCTCCTACCTCGGCCCGAGCGGTTCCCAAATCGGTCACAAGGAGTCCATGAAGGACACCGCCCGGGTGCTGGGCCGCATGTATGACGGCATCGAATACCGCGGCTACGGCCAGGAGATCGTCGAAGAGCTGGGGGCCCACGCCGGTGTGCCGGTCTGGAACGGCCTGACCAACGAATTCCACCCGACCCAGATCCTGGCGGACTTCATGACCATGCTGGAGCACGGCAAGGGCAAACGTCTGAATCAGATCAAGTTCGCCTACCTGGGTGACGCCCGCAACAACATGGGCAACTCCCTGATGGTGGGTGCCGCCAAGATGGGCATGGACATCCGCCTGGTGGCGCCGAAAGCCTTCTGGCCGGAAGAGGAGCTGGTTGCCACCTGCCGCCTCATCGCCGAAGAGACCGGTGCGCGCATCCACCTGACCGAAGACGTGAAAGAGGGTGTGCTGGGTGCCGACTTCCTCTACACCGACGTCTGGGTCTCCATGGGCGAAGCGAAGGAAGCCTGGGATCAACGGGTCAAACTGATGACCCCGTATCAGGTCAACATGGACGTCATCAACGCGACCAAGAACCCGGATGTGAAGTTCATGCACTGCCTGCCGGCGTTCCACAACGACGAGACCACCATGGGCAAGGAAGTGGCCGACAAATATGGCATGAAGGGCCTGGAAGTGACCGAGGACGTGTTCGAATCCGAGCACAGCATCGTGTTCGACGAGGCGGAAAACCGGATGCACACCATCAAGGCAGTGATGGTGGCTACGCTGGGCGACTGACGTCGTCAGTGGTGCCGGGGGGTGACCCCCGGCTTTTCAACCATGTGACAGCGGCATAATACCTCCAACCCTACGACCCGCAGCCTGCATGGATACCACACCCACAGAAGGAAGCTGGACCATGACCAAATTCAAGTTCCCGTCAGCCTACACGATACTGTTTGTGCTGATCGCCCTGGTGGCCGCCCTGAGCTGGATAGTGCCGGCCGGCAAATACGAGATGACCATGAACGAGGCCCTCGGCAAGGAAGTGCCGGTGGCCGGTACCTACAAACTGGTGGATGCCAATCCCCAGGGGATCGTCGACGTGCTGCTGGCACCCATCGACGGTCTCTACAACCACGACACCTATGAGGCTGGCGCCATCGACGTCTCCCTCTTCATCCTGATCATCGGTGGCTTCCTTGGCATCGTGACCAAGACAGGTGCCATCGATGCGGGTATCGAGCGCGTCACCGATCGCCTGCGTGGCCGTGAAGAGTGGATGATCCCCATCCTGATGGCGCTGTTCGCCGCAGGGGGCACCATCTACGGCATGGCGGAAGAGTCTCTGCCGTTCTACACCCTGCTGGTGCCGGTGATGATGGCGGCCCGCTTCGACCCCGTGGTCGCTGCCGCGACCGTGCTGCTGGGGGCCGGTATCGGTACCCTGGGCTCCACCATCAACCCGTTCGCCACCGTGATCGCCGCCAACGCGGCCGGCATCTCCTTCACCGACGGCATCTGGTTGCGGGTCGCCATGCTGGTGGCCGGCTGGCTGATCTGCGTGGCCTATGTGATGCGTTACGCCAAGATGGTGCGAAGCGATCCCAGCAAGTCCCTGGTGGCCGACAAGTGGGAAGAGAACCGTGCCCACTTCCTCGGCAACAAGAGCGACCAGATGCTGGAGTTCACCACCACCCGCAAGATCGTGCTGGGTATCTTCGTCGCCGCCTTTGCCGTGATGATCTACGGGGTGGCCGTGCTGGGCTGGTGGATGGCGCAGATCTCCGGTGTCTTCCTGGCTGCCGCCATCATCGTCGGCGTCATCTCCCGCATGAGCGAGGAGGAGCTGACCTCCAACTTCATCGACGGTGCCCGCGATCTGCTCGGCGTGGCCCTCATCATCGGTATCGCCCGCGGTATCGTGGTGGTGATGGACAACGGCATGATCACCCACACCATCTTGCACAGCGCAGAGGGGATAGTGACCGGCCTCTCCACCATCGTCTTCATCAACGTGATGTTCGTGCTGGAAGTGGTGCTCTCCTTCCTGGTGCCCTCCTCCTCCGGTCTGGCGGTGCTGACCATGCCGATCATGGCGCCGCTCGCCGACTTCGCCAACGTGGGCCGCGAGCTGGTGGTCACCGCCTACCAGTCCGCTTCCGGCCTGGTGAACCTGGTGACCCCGACCTCCGCCGTGGTCATGGGGGGGCTGGCCATTGCCAAGGTGCCCTATGTGCGCTGGCTGAAGTGGGTGGCCCCGCTGCTCGGCATGCTGACTGTGCTGATCGTGCTCTGCCTGAGCCTGGGTGCCGTGCTGGCATGAATGCCGACAGACATAGGGACAACAACGGGAGCCTGGGGCTCCCGTTTTTGATGGCTGGCAAGGCGGGGCGCCCGGGCTCTCCCGTGGTCTGGCTCCTTGCCGCGCGGGCAACAAAAAGGCGACCCCAGGGTCGCCTTCTGGCATCCAGCAGGGGTCAGCGGGCGTTTTCCAGGGTGCGCACCACGGCGGCGTGAGCCTGGCGGGTTCGGCTGATGTGGCGCGGGGCGATCAGTACCACGTCGTTGCCGGCCACGGCCCCCAGGATCTCGGGATTGGCGTTGCGATCCAGCAGGCGAGCCACCACGGTAGCGGCCCCCGGGGTGGTATGCACCAGCACCATCTGCTGGTTGTGGACCACGGCGCGCACCATGTCGTGGATGGAGCGGGTGCTGCCGGCGGGCTCCAGCTGCTCGTCCACCAGGGTGTAGACCTTCTTGCCGTTGGCGTTCTGGGCCTTGGCGACCCCGAGACGGCGCAGCAGGCGGGAGATGGTGGACTGGCTGATGTCCGCAAAACCGCGGGCGGAGAGCTCGCGGCGGATCTCCTCCTGGGTGCTGTAGCAGTGCTGGCCGATGATCTGGCGGCAGGCGTCGAGCTGGGCCAGATCGGACTCTGGTTCTGCTGGGCGGCTGAGGGTGTTGACCATGGCGACTTCCTTTGGCGATGAGCGATGGCGGTCTCGCCCAGTCTGTCGTTCCGGCTTTTCATAGCGAAAAACACTAATGAGGAGCACTCAAGCAGGGGATGAGCGAGGTATATCCATTACGGGATGGCAAATTATAACCAAAGGGGGAATAAGTGATGTGACAGGGTTCAAAAATGGGCCCGATGGGGCCCACATGGATATCCTTTGTCGGCAGGAAATCAGTAGCGTTCGCTGACGATGTCCTGGGTGAAGGACTTCTCGCAGTATTTGCACTTCATCCGCACCGCCCCTTTCACCTCGCGCACCCGGAAGTAGCTTTCCACCGGTTCGTTGTGGGAGATGCAGTTGGAGTTGGGGCAGTGGAAGACCCCTTCGATGAACTCCGGCAGCGCCAGTTGGTGCTTCTTCACCACCACGAAGTCTTCGATGATGTTGACGGTGGCCTTGGGGGCGAACAGGGCGAGCTGGTTGGCCTGCTGCTCGGTCAGACGGGTGTTCTCGATCTTGATGAGATCCTTCTTGCCGAGGGCGCCGGATTTGAGGTTGAAGCCGACGGTGATCCGCTCCTGGGTCTCGATCAGCTGGAACAGCTTGAGGATCTTGATGCCCTGGCCGGCGGGGACGTGGTCGATGACGGAGCCGTGACGGATGGCTTCGACTTGCAGTTGGTTCTTCTCGGACATGATGTTCCCCTTTCCCTTAGACGGTTTCGTTCAGTACCAGTGCCAGCAGTGCCTGGCGGGCATAGACCCCGTTCTCCGCCTGCTGGAAGTAGTAGGCGTGAGGGGTCTTGTCGACGGCGACCTCGATCTCGTCAACCCGGGGCAGGGGATGGAGGATCTTCATGGTGGGCTTGGCCCCTTCCAGGGTCGCCAGCTCCAGCACGAACTTGGCGGCCATGTGCTTGTACTCGGTCTCGTCGAAGCGCTCCTTCTGGACGCGGGTCATGTAGAGGATGTCGAGCTCCGGCATCACCTCTTCCATGGTCTCGTGCACGCTGAAGCGGATGCCCTTCTCTTCCAGCTCCTCACAGAGGTAGTCCGGCATGGCCAGCGCCTCCGGGGAGATGAAGAAGAAGCGGCAGTTGAACAGGCTCAGGGCCTGGGCCAGGGAGTGGACGGTGCGGCCGTACTTCAGGTCACCGACGAAGGCGACGTTGAGGCCGTCCAGCTTGCCTTGGGTCTCGTGGATGGAGAAGAGGTCGAGCAGGGTCTGGGTGGGATGCTGGTTGGAGCCGTCACCGCCGTTGATGACCGGCACCCGGGAGAACTCGGAGGCCAGGCGGGCTGCCCCTTCCTTCGGGTGGCGCATCACCACCGCATCGGTGTAGGAGCTGATGATCTTGATGGAGTCGGCCAAAGTCTCGCCCTTCTTGGCGCTGGTGTTGCCGCCGTCGGCGAAGCCGATGATGTTGCCGCCCAGGCGCTGGACCGCGGTCTCGAAGGAGAGACGGGTGCGGGTGGAGGCTTCGAAGAAGCAACTGGCGACCAGCTTGTCTTTCAGCAGGCGGCTGTCGGGTTCGGCCTTCAACCGCTGTGCGGTGGCGACCACCAGTTCCATGTCGGACCGGGTCAGATCCGAGATGGAGATGACGTGTTTGTTATAGAGTGGATTGGTCATCGTCTGCATTCCCTTTGGCATCAATGAAGGTTTTTCCGGCACAAAAAAAAGCCCCTGAAACAGGGGCTCTTTTCAAAAAAAACGGGGGATCTGTGGGACGGGAACCGGAAACAACGGGGCCGCTCTGGTGCGCTCCACCCGTCTGCAAGGCTGCTTTTTTCATCAAAAACGGCATTGTCCTGTCCCGACCTTTTTCAAAACCGCACCGATTATAGGGCTGGTTTTTGAATTGTCAAAAATTTATTTCAGAGGCAGGATTTGGTCGGAAAAACGTTTAAGTGTCGCGAACGGGTCGACAAATCCAGAGTGCGTGCTGCGCCTGCAAGGGGGCGCCATCGGCGGCCATGCTGCGCAGGTAGCCGAGCCTGTGGTGCCCCTCCAGCAGGCAGTAGGGATGGGGCAGGGGGTAACCGTCCGGGTAGCTGCTGCCCGCCTCCGATGCCAGCACTATGATGGGCTCGGACCAGGTGCCCCGGCGCAGCATGTCATCGCCGAGCCAGGAGCGGCGCACGTAGCGGTTGCTGCGCAGCATCTCGCCCCAGCGATCGATCACCTCCATGTGGCGGGAGTCTATCTGCTCGATAATCTGCGCGGTGGGCCAGTGCTCGCACTCGAACTGGTGGCTGGCGAGATCGATAAAGCTCCAGTTGGATTCAAAACCGCGCCAATGACGGTAAATCCACTGGGCGAGCACATTGGAAGGAATGGAGGGCACCAGGGGAGAGACTCTGTCCAGATAGTCGGCCAGGGTCTCCGTCTTGCGCTCATCCCGGAAGTTGAGGGGCGCAAGCTGTTGCAGCAGTCGGTAATTGAGCATGGGCAGCCTCCCTGAGCCTGGTTTCACCCTACCCCCATTTGTGTCCCATTCCTACCCCGTCGGGGCTGCAAATACAGCAGCTTACCCCCGCTCCTTGTTGGAATTGCGGGGATCTGCTCGTCATTTGTTCGATCGCATCGAAAGTAAGAAAAAAAGCCTTTACCTTTGACCTCCGCTTTGTATACTACGCCTCGTTTGTTGCAGGGGCGTAGTTCCAATTGGTAGAACAGCGGTCTCCAAAACCGATGGTTGCGGGTTCGAGTCCTGCCGCCCCTGCCATTTTTCAGAAAGGCCAGCTCATTGAGCTGGCCTTTCGCATTTGCGGCGTTTGCCACCGCCTCCGTTAGCCTCTTTTTCCCCGCTTCGCCGCTGCCATTTCTTTCAATGGAGGCCCTTTTCCCCTGTGCTACACCTTGCTTCCTGCCAGATGGCGCCCTCAGGCGCATCGCATCCGGCGGGCCCAAGGCGCTTCAACAAGGAGAGAGCGATGAACAAGGCAGTGGATACGCGTCCCCCCCATGCCCATGCCGGTGGCTGGGTCCCCCGGGATCAGGCCCATGTGGCGCGCTGGGTGCAGCGGCTGCGTCAGGCGGTCACCCGCCAGCCTCGCCCGCTGGTGGCCCCGATCGCCGGATTGAAGGCGCTGGTGGAGCAGGATCCTCTCCTGCATCAGCAGGCCCAGGGGATGTTTGACGAGGCGTGGCAGCACGAGCACAGCACGCCGCTCGGTCAGGTCCAGGTGCGCAGCTTCGATGAGTTCCTGCAGCTGCTCAACGGCATCATGACCACGGCCCCGGAAGCCTATCAGGATGTGCAGACCCAGGAGCCCGCCGGGCTGATCGGATTCCCCATCAATGCCCTGCTCAACTGGCCCATGGCGACGGCCGCCGGGTACGACTTCTTCGCCAATGCGCTGGTGAACCAGCAATTACGCAAGATCCTCGGTTACTGGGCCGACTTCCTGCAAAGTCCCGCGTCCCGTTATGTGCTGACCGAGTCGGTGAGCCCCCTGGATCGCCAGACCCTGATCGTCCCCTGGCTGGGTGACGTGGCGAAACGGGAGATGGTCAAGGTGGCGCAGGGGGCGCTCGGGGCCGGCGACAACCCCACCCCAGAGCGCTTCGAGGGGATCTTCCACACCGCGCCGGGAGAGGAATACGAGGGCTTCGCCAGCTGGGACGACTTCTTCACCCGCCGCTTCTGCCCCGGCGTGCGGCCGGTGACGGCCCCGGACGATGACAGCGTGATCGCCAACGCCTGCGAGTCGGCCCCGCTGCAGGTGGTGACCGGGGTAAGGCGGCAGGACGCCTTCTGGCTCAAGGGGCAGCCCTATTCCCTGGACAACCTGCTGGACTTCGACCCGCGAGCCGCCGCGTTCGAGGGGGGCACCCTCTATCAGGCCTTCCTCAGCGCCCTCAGCTATCACCGCTGGCACAGCCCGGTGAGCGGCACGGTGCGCTCGGTCAAGGTGGTCAACGGCAGCTACTACCTGGCCAACCGCCACCAGGGTTTCGACAGCCCGGCGGGGCCCGACCCCAGCGCCCCGAACCAGTCCCAGCCCTTCCTCACCGCGGTGGCGACCCGGGCACTCATCTTCATCGAGGCGGACAACCCCAAAATCGGCCTGATGTGCGTGGTGCCGGTGGGCATGGCGGAGGTGTCGAGCTGCGAGGTGACGGTGCAGCCGGGGCAGCGGATCGCGAAGGGGGAGCAGCTCGGCATGTTCCACTTCGGCGGCTCCACCCACTGCCTGCTGTTTCGCCCCGGGGTCGAGCTGGCGTTCGACTTTTACGGCCAGCAGCCGGGGCTGGAGGCGACCAACCTGAGGATCAACACGGCGCTGGCACGGGTCAAATAACCCAGCCGCCGGACAGTAAAAGGCCGCCCTTGAGGCGGCCTTGTTGTTGTGAATCCCTCAGGGTTGTCGTTGCAGCAGGAGATCCAGATAGGCGCCTTCGATCAACCGGGAGTGCTCGATACCGAGACGCGCCATGATGTCGTGAGCTTCCTGCATCCCCACCTCGCGCGGCTCGTCATCTTCCAGCACCACTTCCAGTTCGAGGAAGTGACCCAGCCCTTCAACCCGGTCGAGATGGATCCGGGTTCTGCCCACCAGAAACAGGGTCCGCTGTTTTCGCACTCTGCCAATCTGGCCGCAAGCCAGGGTGAGCGTTTCCCGCAGCTTGTCCGGCTCGTTCGTTGGCGTGATGTGGTAGTAGCTCTCCTTCGGACCCTGTTGATCAGGCCTGCGGTAGAAGATGAGCTGGCCTGCCGACGGGGAGAGCGTCCGCAATTTGAAGCGGCCCGATTCACAGCGAAAGAAGGTATCGTCCTGGGCGATGTCGACGGGGCCCTTGTCGGCGATGGCCGCGGCTCTGGGGATAAGGTCATCGACCCCGGCTATGCGGGCTTTGATCTCGATATTTCGTGGCATGGCAGCGGGTTCTCCTTGAAAACGGGATACCCAATCTAGCACAGCCCACGTTGTCGAGAGGGGGGCAACAGGGGGAGCACCAGCTCGGTTCCTGATGGATGCTCAACCCTGCCCGCCAACCCTCTTTTCAGACGCCTGAAACCGCCCTCAAGAGACAGGTCAGCGGGTGCTGGCCTGCTCTGCCGGTGCCTGCCCGTCATCCGCGACCTGACCTCATGGCCGCCTTAGGGCGGCCTTGTGGTGTCTGCGGGTGTCAGCATGGAATAGTGAACAGTCTGTTGCTGGTAGTGCGTTCTGTTGTTGATAGATGAAAAAATATCAGGATTCACTAAAGACCGTTCATGATTGTGCCGATAGAACTACCAAGATGGGGGTATTCCCGGCCCCCGGCTACCACAAGGATTCGTTGTCATGACTCTCTCGTTGCGCGGCAAGCTGCTCGCGGCCAGCCTGGGGGTAGTGCTGCTGATGGCAGCCCTGCTCGGTATTGTCGCCTTCCACACCCTCAAATCCCGCACCCTTGACGCCATCCAGAGCGAGGCGGTCAACTACGGCCACGCCCACTCGGTGGCCATCGGCAACTGGCTGGAGGATCGCAAGCACGCGGTCGACGCCCTGGCCGCCGTCATTGCGCGCGACCCCGACACGGCCCTGGTGCCCCACCTGTTGCAAACCCGCACCTCCGGCGGTTTCGGCCTCACCTATTTTGGTTCGGCGCAGGGGGAGATGACCCGCCACGATCCCGCCCTCAACACCGCCAACTATGACCCCAGGGCCCGCCCCTGGTACCAGAACGCCGACAAGGCGGGCAAGCTCATCGTCACGCCGCCCTATGTCAGCGTGACCATGCAGCAGATGGTGGTGACCCTGGCCGAGCCGGTGAGCCATCAGGGCCGGGTGATCGGGGTGGCCGGGGCGGATCTCTCCCTCGACGCCCTCATCGACGAGGTGCTGGCCATGAAGGTACAGGGAGAGGGCTACGCCATGCTGCTCGATCGCACCGGCCTCATCGTCGGCCACCCGAACAAGGAGCTGGCGCTCAAGCAGGTGGCGGAGCTGGATCCCGGTCTCACCGGGGCGGCGCTGGATGCGTGGAGCCGCGACGGCGAGCTGCACGGCGCCAACCTGAACGGGCGCGAGGTGCTGCTCTCGGTGCAAGGCGTGCCCGGCACCGACTGGCTGCTCGCCATGGTGATGTACAAGGAGGTGCTGGAGGCGCCGCTCGCCTCCCTGCTGTGGCAACTGGTGGGGCTGACCCTGGTGCTGCTGCTGGTGTTCGGTGCCCTGCTCATCGCCATGTTCAACTACCTGTTCGCGGATCTGGGGCGGGTCTCCAGGGCGCTCGCCGACATCGCCCACGGGGAGGGGGATCTCACGGTGCAGATCGCCACCCGCAGCCAGGATGAGGTGGGGCAGCTGGCTCAGAACTTCAACCAGTTCGTGGCGCGACTGCACGGTATTGTCAGCCGGTTGCGGGACGTCACCGTCGAGCTGGCGGCCCAGTCCCGCACCCAAGCGGCGGGGGCCGAGGCCCGCAGCCAGCGGGTGCGCCAGCAGCAGGACGAGATCGTCATGGTAGCGACCGCGGTGACCGAGATGGCCTCCGCCACCCAGGAGATCGCCGGCAACGCCGAGTTTGCCGCCAACACCGCCGGCGATGCGGTGCGCCTCGCGGTGGCCGGCCAGTCCCAGGTCGGCCAGAGCCAGCGCAGCATCAGCGGCCTGGCAGGGGAGGTGGCCGACGCCAGCCAGACCATCCACGAACTGGATGGCCATGCCCAGCAGATCAGCGGCATTCTGGCCACCATCAGCGGCATCGCCGAGCAGACCAATCTGCTGGCCCTGAACGCCGCCATCGAGGCGGCCAGGGCCGGGGAGCAGGGGCGCGGCTTCGCCGTGGTGGCGGACGAGGTGCGGGTGCTGTCGCGCCGCACCCACGACTCCACCGCCGAGATCCAGCAGATGATCGAGGCGTTGCAGCAGACCACCCGCAAGGCGGTGGGCGGCATGGAGACCAGCCGCCAGCTGGCGGGCACCAGCGTGGAGGACGCCGAAGCGGCGAATCTCAGCCTGGGCCGGATCAACGAGGCCATCGGCGCCATCAGCGACATGGCGACCCAGATCGCGGCGGCGGCCGAGGAGCAGACCTCGGTGACCGGCGAGATCAGCCGCAACACCGAGAATATCCGCCACGTCTCCCAGGCGCTGGCGGCCCAGGCCGGCGAAGAGGCCGCCCAGGCGGCCCAGCTCAAGTCTCTCACCGAGCGGCTGGAGCAGGAGATCGGGCGCTTCCGGCTCTAGGCTGCGACCCGGATGTGACAAAGGCGACCCCGGGGTCGCCTTTATTCATTCTGTGTATGGATATTATTTCGCCATGCACCCACTGAATAATGCCGGGGCCTGGCCCTGCAACGGGTGCAGGCAGAGGCTCAGAGAGGCTTGATGTAGCTGTAGAACTCATTGTCCCGCTGGTAGCCGTGCCCTTCGTAGAGGGCCTGAGCCTGCCGGTTGTCGGTGGCGGTGCTCAGCATCAGGAAGGCGGCGCCCGTCTCCTGGCCGTGGCGATCGGCCCGCGCCAGCAGCGCCTGGGCCACCCCCTGCTGGCGGGCCGCCGGCGCCACGAACAGATCGTACAGCAGCCAGATGGGTTTCAGGGCGAGGGAGCAGAACAGGGGATAGAGGTGGGCAAATCCCAGCACCTCTCCCGCCTCGCTCTGGGCCACGAAGAGCACCGACTCCCCGGCGGTGCAGCGCTCCAGCAGGAAGGCTTCGGCGGCCTCGGGCCGGGCAGGCAGCCTGTAGAACGCCCGGTATTCCACGAACAGGGGGGTGACCCGGGGAATGTCCCCGGGGGTGGCCTGGAAGATCCTCATGGGGCGTTCCCCGCCGGATCCTGGCTGACCCAGATCAGCCGGTCGGTGGCAAAGCCGAGCCCCCGGGCCCGCTCGACCAGGGCCTCTACCTTCTCTTTGGGGGGGTGGGGCGTGCGGGAGAGGATCCAGAGGTACTGGAGGTTGTAACTGCTCACCAGGGAGAGGTCATAGTCCGTCGCCAGCACGTTGTAGCTGCCGTAGAAGGGGCCGAAGAAGCTCACCTTGAGGCGCCCCTCGTCGCTGTCGCCCACGAAGTAGGCGCGCCCCTCGGCCTCGCGCCATTCCCCCTGTTCGTCCTGCCCCCGGTTGATCACCCTGACACCGCCGTCATCCCGCAGGCTGTAGGTGGCGGTGACCCGGTTCAGGCCGCGCTCGAAACCGTGATCGAGGCGGGCCACCTCGTACCAGGTGCCCAGGTAGCGGTCGAGCTGGAAGGGCTTGACCACCTGGTGCCCCGGCGGAATGCCGGTGCAGGCGGTGGCCAGCAGGGTCAGAACGAGCAGGATCAGTGTGCGCATGTCATCCCTCCACGATACGCAGTTGTCCCGAGCGGAAGCGTGCCGCGTGTTCGCTCGGGGTGTTGCCAAAGAAGCGTTTGTATTCGCGGCTGAACTGGGAGCCGCTCTCGTAGCCTACCTTGTCCGCCGCCACCCCGGCCTTGAGGCCGTCGTGCAGCATCATCAGCCGCGCCCGGTGCAGGCGCAGGGTCTTGATGTACTGCAGGGGCGAGGTGGCGGTGGCCGCCTTGAAGTGGTGGTGGAAGGCCGAGATGCTCATGTTCGCCTCCCGGGCCAGCTCCTCCACCGTCAGGTTCTCGGTAAAGCGCTGCTCCATGATACGCAGCACCCGGGCTATCTGGCTCACCTGGCTGTGACGGCTGGCCATGGCCAGCAGGGCGGGGGCCCCCCCTTCGTGCAGGGCGTGGAACAGGATCTCGCGCACGATCTGGGGCCCCAGCACCCGGGCGTGGAGCGGTTTGTCCATCACGTCGATGAGGCGCTCCACCGCGCAGAGCATGGTCTCGGAGAGGGGCACGGAGACCACGCCGCGACCCGGCTCCGCCGGGGCGGGGGCCGCGTCCCCCATCTCCAGCAGCAGGGCCTGCAGCGCCGCCACGTCGATCTCCACCGAGAGCCCCACCAGGGGGGATTCGGGGGAGGCGAAGCACTCGCACTCGCAGGGCAGCGGCAGGGTCATCATCAGGTAGTGCTCGGGGTCGTAGCGGAAGGTGAAGTCCGAGAGATAGCCCACCTTGTGCCCCTGCAGGATGATGATCATGCGCGGGCGGTAGAGCACCGGGATGCGGTCGTGATGCTCCGTGGTGTAGATGAGGTGCACGCCGGGCACGGGGGCGGCGGTGATCCCCGGGTGGGGGGCCAGGGCGGCGAGTCGGCTGGCGAGGGCGGACTGGTGGGTCGCCGCGATGGGCTGATTTGTACTCATTTATCCAGGCTCAGTAGAAATAGGCAAGAAATCGGCAGAAAGTTCCCTTGATGGTAGGGGGTTATAAGAGAAAAATGCAACCCATACCTTACCGACTACGACCACCCCGGGAGATCCCATGAACAACTTCATCCTGCACACCCCCACCAAGGTGCTGTTCGGCAAGGGCCAGGTGGCCCAGCTGCGCGGCCAGATCCCCAGCGACGCCCGCATCCTCGTCACCTACGGCGGTGGCAGCGTGGTGCGCAGCGGCCTGCTGGACCAGATCCGCAGCGAGCTGGCCGGCCTGACCCTGTTTGAATTTGGCGGCATCGAGCCCAACCCCACCTACGAGACCCTGATGGGCGCCGTCGAACTGGCCCGCGCCGGGAAGGTCGACTTCCTGCTGGCAGTGGGTGGCGGCTCCGTGCTGGACGGCTCCAAGTTCATCGCCGCGGCCGCCCACTACGATCCGGCCAGGGATCCCTGGCACATCCTCGAGACCGTCGGGGGCGAGGTGGCCTCCGCCATTCCCCTGGGCAGCGTGCTGACCCTGCCGGCCACCGGTTCCGAGATGAACATGGGCGCCGTCATCACCCGCAAGAGCACAGGGGACAAGCAGCACTTCTTCTCGCCCTTCGTGATGCCGCGCTTCGCCGTGCTCGACCCCGTGCTCACCTACACCCTGCCCGCCCGTCAGGTGGCCAATGGGGTGGTGGATGCCTTCATCCACACCCTGGAGCAGTACCTCACCTACCCGGTGGATGCCAAGGTGCAGGATCGCTTCGCAGAAGGGCTGCTGCTGACCCTGGCGGAAGAGGGGCCCAAGGCGCTGGTGGAGCCGGAAAACTACGACGTGCGTGCCAACATCATGTGGAGCGCCACCCTGGCGCTGAACGGCCTGATCGGAGCCGGCGTGCCCCAGGACTGGGCCACCCACATGCTGGGCCACGAGATCACCGCCCTGCACGGTCTGGACCACGCCCAGACCCTGGCGGTGGTGCTGCCCGCCCTGCTGCAGGCCAAGCGCGAGCAGAAGCGCGCCAAGCTGCTGCAATACGCCGAGCGGGTCTGGGATCTGCGCAGCGGCAGTGACGAGGCGCGTATCGACGGTGCCATCGCCGCCACCCGCGATTTCTTCGAGCGGATGGGGATCAAGACCCGGCTGCGGGATTACGTGGCCGACGCCCGGATCGACGCCCTGCTGGCCAAGCTCGAAGAGCACGGCATGACCGCCCTGGGTGAGCACGGCGACATCGACCTGGCCCAGAGCCGGCATATTTATGAGGCTGCCTGGTAAGCAGAGCACGCCTGAACCGGGCCCAAGGCCCGGTTGCACCAGGGGGCCCGAACCCGCCAGCAGGCGGGGACGCGGCCCCCTGATCGTTGCAAAATGGTTACTTTTTCCCTTTTCATCTCATCAGATGAGCCAACGGCAGATTTCGTAAGAACAAAAAACGCTAAGGTAGAGGCCGGGTTAAACATTTTTTTTGACTGGTTGGATCACTTTTTTTAGCGCTTTTTGCTGGTATAAGCCCCTAATTTGGTTTGTTTTTTTTAATCATGGTCCGGGATGGGCTGAATTCTGTACCCGCCCGCCCGGGGCCGTGGTTGTAATAAAACTCCAAAATTTGATACTAATCACCCTCGCGCCTGAAAAGCGGGGGCCTGACCGTGACAGGAGGTCGAGGTGAAGCCTGCTGATTTTCATAACAAAGGGCCCGTGACCTGCACTTTGATCATGCCTTGTCCCCTCAGACATGAGAGACTTGGCGATGATTGTTTATTAACCATCAGGGAATAGTCATGCAGATTGGAATACCGAGAGAGAGTCTCGCCGGTGAGACCCGGGTCGCAGCGACCCCGGCCACTGTCGAGCAGCTGAAAAAGCTCGGCTTCGAGGTTGCCATCGAGGCCGGTGCCGGCCTGCGAGCCAGCTTCGATGATGCCGCCTTCGAGGCTGCCGGTGCCAGCGTGGTACCGAACGTCTGGCAAGCCGACCTTGTCTTCAAGGTCAACGCGCCGACCGAGGCCGAAATCGCACAAATTAAGGATGGTGCCACCCTGGTGAGCTTCATCTGGCCCGCCCAGAACCCCGAGCTGGTCAAGAAGCTTTCCGAGCGCAACATCAATGTGATGGCGATGGACATGGTGCCGCGGATCTCCCGTGCCCAGTCCCTCGACGCCCTCTCTTCCATGGCCAACATCGGTGGCTATCGCGCCGTCGTGGAAGCCGCGCACCAGTTCGGTCGCTTCTTCACCGGCCAGATCACCGCCGCCGGTAAAGTACCGCCCGCCAAGGTGCTGGTCATCGGTGCCGGTGTGGCCGGTCTGGCCGCCATCGGGACCGCCGGTTCCCTCGGTGCCATCGTGCGTGCCTTCGATACCCGCCTGGAAGTGGCCGAGCAGATCGAGTCCATGGGTGGGGAATTCCTCAAGCTGGACTTCGGCGGCGAAGATGGCGCTTCCAGCGACGGTTACGCCAAGGTGATGAGCGAAGAGTTCATCAAGGCCGAGATGGAGCTGTTCGCCCAGCAGGCCAAGGAAGTGGACATCATCATCACTACCGCCCTGATCCCGGGCAAGCCGGCACCCAAGCTCATCACCAAGGAAATGGTGGACAGCATGAAGCCGGGCTCCGTCATCGTGGACATGGCGGCCCAGGCCGGCGGCAACTGCGAATACACGGTACCGGGTGAACTGCATGTCACCGACAACGGCGTCAAGGTGATCGGTTACACCGATCTGCCGGGCCGCCTGCCTGCCCAATCCTCCCAGCTCTACGGCACCAATCTGGTGAACCTGATGAAGCTGATGTGCAAGGAGAAGGACGGCAACGTCGCCATCGACTTCGAAGACGTGGTGCAGCGCAACATGACGGTGGTCCAGGCCGGTGAAGTGACCTTCCCGCCCCCCGCCATCTCCGTCTCTGCCGCCCCGCAGAAACCCGCTGCCGCCAAACCGGCCGCCAAGAAGGAAGAGGCCAAGCCCTCCAACAAGAAGTTCGTGTTCGGTGCCCTCGGCATCGCCGCCTTCGGTTGGGTGGCCGCCGTGGCGCCTGCCGCCTTCCTCTCCCACTTCACCGTCTTCATCCTGGCCTGCGTGGTCGGTTACTACGTGGTGTGGAACGTCTCTCACGCCCTGCACACGCCGCTGATGTCGGTCACCAATGCCATCTCCGGCATCATCGTGGTCGGTGCGCTGTTGCAGATTGGACAAGGGTCGACCCTGGTCACCGTGCTGGCCTTTGTCGCCGTGCTGATTGCCAGTATCAACATCTTCGGTGGCTTCACCGTCACTCAGCGCATGCTGAAGATGTTCCGTAAGGATTAAGGGGGTTTAACGTGTCTCAAGGACTGGTAACAGCATCCTATATCGTTGCCGCCGTGCTCTTCATCCTCAGTCTCGCGGGACTGTCGAAGCAAGAAACGGCCAAGCATGGCAACCTGTTCGGTATCGCGGGGATGGCCATCGCCCTGCTCGCCACCGTCTTCAACCCGGAAACCAGTGGCGTCCACTGGATCATCCTGGCCATGGCCATCGGTGGCGCCATCGGCGTGCGTCTGGCCCTCAAGGTCGAGATGACCGAGATGCCCGAGCTGGTGGCCGTGCTGCACAGCTTCGTGGGCATGGCAGCGGTGCTGGTGGGCTTCAACAGCTTCATCGATCTGCACCCCTCCGCCCCCGCTGAAGTGGTGGTCTCCGTCGGTTCCAACCTGGATGCGACCCTGGCAGCCGCCCGGGCGGCGTTCGAGCAGGCGGCAAGCGTCGCCCAGGTCGAGCACCTCTCCGGCGCCATGCTGAACATCCACCTGGTGGAAGTGTTCCTGGGCGTCTTCATCGGTGCCGTGACCTTCACCGGTTCCGTGGTGGCGTTCGGCAAGCTGCGTGGCCTCATCTCTTCCAAGCCGCTGATGCTGCCGCACCGCCACAAGCTGAACCTGCTGGCCGTGGTGGTCTCCATCGCGCTGATGATCCACTTCGTCAACGCCGGTGGCTCCACCTTCGCCCTGCTGGTAATGACCCTGATCGCCTTCGCCTTCGGCTGGCACCTGGTCGCCTCCATCGGCGGTGCGGACATGCCGGTGGTGGTCTCCATGCTGAACTCCTACTCCGGTTGGGCGGCAGCGGCGGCGGGCTTCATGCTCTCCAATGACCTGCTGATCGTCACCGGTGCCCTGGTGGGTTCCTCCGGTGCCATCCTCTCCTACATCATGTGCAAGGCGATGAACCGCTCCTTCATCTCCGTGATCGCCGGTGGCTTCGGCTCCGACGGCGTGGCCTCCACCGCCGAGCAGGAGCTGGGCGAATACCGCGAGACCAACGCCGAAGACGTGGCCGACATGCTGAAGAACGCCAGCTCCGTCATCATCACCCCGGGCTACGGCATGGCGGTGGCGCAGGCCCAGTACCCGGTGGCCGAGATCACCCAGAAGCTGCGTGATCGCGGCGTCAAGGTGCGCTTCGGCATCCACCCGGTGGCCGGTCGTCTGCCTGGTCACATGAACGTGCTGCTGGCGGAAGCGAAAGTCCCCTATGACATCGTGCTGGAAATGGACGAGATCAATGATGACTTCGCCGACACCGACGTGGTGCTGGTGATCGGTGCCAACGACACCGTCAACCCGGCCGCCATGGAAGATCCGGGCAGCCCCATCGCCGGCATGCCGGTGCTGGAAGTGTGGAAGGCGCAGAACGTCATCGGCTTCAAGCGCTCCATGAACACTGGCTACGCCGGTGTCCAGAACCCGCTGTTCTTCAAGGAGAACACCCAGATGCTGTTTGGCGATGCCAAGGCCAGCGTCGAGGCCATCCTGAAGGCGCTGTAAGCGTTGACCGGATGAGACAAAAAGGGGGCTTCGGCCCCCTTTTTTTATGACCAGAGTGGATGACCGTGGCAGGGAACAGACAGGCTGTGGTGCCTGCCTGCCTGCCTGCCTGCCTGTCCGGACTGACTGACGAGCCCTGGCTCAATTAAAGTTGAGTAAAAAAACCAAAAAACCACCTTAAAGGCCTCTCATGGGGCCTTTTTGTCATTTCAGTCGTGATTTTGCTCACATTTTGTGGTGTTGTCTCACCAGTCGGGCATAATGCCCGCGCAAATAGCGGATTTGCTCAATTTTATTTGAGTCCGCTTTGAATATTCTTACCCAACGTTGACCGGATGACCCCATGACCGAGGTAGCTCCCTTGCGCGACGCCAGCACACTGACCGATGAAGAGCGCCATCTGATCGCCAGCTTCGAGCCTGCGGTGGCGGCGCTGTCCGCCCTGTTTGGCCCGGGCTGCGAGGTGGTGCTGCACGCCTTTGACAGTCTGCACGCCTCCGTCATCAAGATTGCCAACGGCCACATCACCGGCCGCCAGGAGGGTGCGCCGGTCACCGATTTTGCGCTCGACAAGTTGCACAGTGCCGCCGGCAGCCAGTGGAGCAGCTATTTCTCCCGCTCCCGGGAGGGCACCCTGCTGAAGTCTTCGTCCATCACCATCAGCAACCGCGAGGGCAAACCCATCGGCATGCTGTGCGTGAATTTCAGCCTGGACACGCCCCTTGGCAGCCTGCTCGACACCTTTGCCCCGCCCGCAGTACCCCCTGCCCACGGCACCGAGACCTTCGCCAGCTCGGTGGATGATCTGGTGGCGCAGGTGATCGCCAAGGTGGACAGGGATCCCGGGCTGGGCAGCAGCGTGCGCAACAAGGCGATCGTGCACCGGCTCTACGACATGGGCATCTTCGAGATCAAGGATGCCGCCCAACTGGTGGCCGAGCTGCTCGGCATCTCCCGCCATACCGTTTACCTGCATATCCGCAATCACAAGGCGGAACTGGCCGAACAACAATGACGAGCCCGCACGCGGGCGTCATGAACATGAGACACATCGCAATGAACGCACAATGGACCGACTTTATTACCCTGCTCAAGCGTGAAGTGGTGCCGGCCCTCGGCTGCACCGAGCCCATGTCGGTCGCCCTGGCGGCGGCCAACTGCCGCAAGCTGCTGGGGCAGGTACCGACTCGCACCCGCGTCTGGGTCAGCGGCAATCTGTTCAAGAACGGCATGGGGGTCGGCGTGCCCGGCACCGGCATGATCGGCCTGCCGGTGGCCGCCGCCGTCGGCATCACCGGTGGCAACCCGGATGCCGGGCTGGAGGTGCTCAAGAGCCTCACGCCGGATCAGGTCGAGGCGGCCAAGGGGCTGCTGCCCACCATAGAGGTGGATGTGAAGGATGTGCCCGACGTGCTCTACGCCGAGGTGCTGGCCGAAGTGGAGGGGCACAGCGCCCGGGTGGTGATCTGTACCGACCATACCCGCATCGTGCTGATGGAGAAGGATGGCGAGGTGCTGATGGTGCAGGACAGCGCCCCCGGGGTGCAGATCCAGCCAGCCAAGGCCGGCAAGCCCGCCATGACCCTGAAGGAGATCGTGGCCTTCGCCCTGGAGGTGCCGCTGGTCGAGATCGACTTCATCCGCGAGGCGGCCACCATGAACCAGGCGCTGGCGGACGAAGGGCTGCAGGGCTATGGCCTGCGCATCGGCAAGATCCTCACCGATCAGGTGGAGCGCAAGCTGCTTTCCGACGATCTGATGACCCTGGCCATGCGCCTGTCGTCTGCCGCCTCCGATGCGCGGATGGATGGCGCCATGCTGCCCGCCATGTCCAACTCCGGTTCCGGCAACCAGGGCATTGCCGCCACCATGCCGGTGGTCGCCGCGGCCCGCTTCCTCAAGGCCGATGACGAGCAGCTGGCCCGTGCCCTGGTGATGAGCCATCTGGTGGCCATCTACATCAAGGCCTACCAGAACAAGCTCTCTGCCCTGTGTGCCGCCAGTACCGCCGCCATGGGATCGGGGGCCGCCATCACCTGGCTGCTGGGGGGCCAGTTCGAGCAGATCAGCCACTGCATCAACAACATGATTGGGGATGTTTCCGGCATCATCTGCGACGGCGCCGGCAGCGCCTGCTCCATGAAGGTCTCCACCTCCACCTCGGCGGCGGTGAAATCCTCGCTGATGGCCATCAACAACCTGCGCGTGCCCCAGAGCGAGGGGATCGTCTCGGACGATGTGGACCAGACCATCGCCAACCTGGGTCGCCTCTCCAGGGAGGGGATGCTGGATACCGACATCGAGATCATCAACATCATGCGGGCCAAGCAGCAGGGTAAGCACCAGTGACCCCGGAGTGCCGCCGTCGGCCATAAAAAAACCGGAGCCAGTGGCTCCGGTTTTTCATTGTCCGTTCGCTACTCAGCCGCGACCGAGACGGTTGTCCGGGTAGTTCTTGGCCAACACTTCGCGGGCATGCTGGGCCAGGGTCGGCATCTTCAGGGTGTCATAGGCGTTGACCATGATTTCCAGTGCCTTCTCGGTTTCCACCGTGTCGGGATAGGTCTCGACGATCAGCTTGGCGCGGTTGGCGGCGGCGATCAGGGCGTCACGCTTGACGTAGTACTCGGCTACCCCCAGGTCATAGCGGGCAAGACGGTTCTTCAGGCCGATCATGCGGGCACGGGCATCGGCTGCATAGCTGCTGTTGGGGTAGTTCTGCAGCAGGGTCTTGAAGTCCTGGAAGGCCTGACGGGCGTAGGAGGGGTCCTTGTCATCCCGATTGATGCCGAGGAAATCCTGGAAGAAGTTGTAATCCGCCGCCATGTTGGTCAGGCCGCGCATATAGAAGACGTAATCGATGTTCTTGTGCGCCGGGTTCAGGCGGATAAAACGGTCGATGTTGGCGATCGCCTGGGCGGTATCATCCTGCTTGTAGTAGGCATAGATGAGATCGAGCTGAACCTGGTTGGAGTAGGCACCGAACGGGTAACGAGAGTCCAGCGCTTCCAGCAGTTCGATGGCATTGAGGTAATTGCCGGTATCCAGTTTGATGCGGGCTTTCTGGTACAGAACTTCCGGCGGTTCGTCGGGAACCTTGGGTTTGGTGCTGGAACAGCCAGTGATCAGAGTAGCGACCAAGGCGAGCGACATCAGCAGGTGAGACTTCTTTCCCATCAACAACATCCGGTCCATTTCCACGAAATTGGCAAAGTATCCGTTATGCTTGGCTAAAAGAAAAGCTAGAATACCCGGATTATTTCGAATTGATACCCCCGCTCAAGAGACCATACATGAGCCAGCATATTGAACTGACAGGCGAATTTCAGGATCACCAATTCGGGCAACGACTCGACCAGGCCCTGGCCGAATTGTTTCCCGACTACTCCCGGACCCGCATCAAGGAGTGGATTTTACAGGACAGAGTGACCCTGGACGGTCAGGTTGCCAATACCCCGCGCGAGAAAGTGGTGGCCGGGCAGCAGGTACATGTAAACGTGGAACTGGCAGACGACACCCGCTGGGATGCCCAGAACATCGAGCTGAACATCGTTTATGAAGATGAACACATCCTGGTGATCGACAAGCCGGCCGGCCTGGTGGTTCACCCGGGCGCCGGTACGCCGGACGGCACCGTGCTCAACGCCCTGCTGCACCGCTACCCCGGTATCGCCGAGGTCCCCCGCGCCGGTATCGTGCACCGTCTGGACAAAGACACCACGGGGTTGATGGTGGTGGCCAAGACCATTCCCGCCCAGACCCACCTGGTGGAAGCCCTGCAGGCACGCCAGATCACTCGTGAGTACGAGGCGATTGCCATCGGCCACATGACCGCCGGCGGCACCGTCGATGCCCCCATCGGTCGTCATCCGACCCAGCGTACCCACATGGCCGTGGTGCCCAACGGGCGCGAGTCCGTCACCCACTACCGGGTGCACGAGAAGTTCCGTGGTCACACCCGTCTGCGGTTGCGGCTGGAGACCGGCCGTACGCACCAGATCCGTGTCCACATGGCCCACATCAAGCATCCGCTGGTGGGGGATCCCGCCTACGGCGGTCGTCTGCGTCTGCTGCGCAACGCCACCCCCGAACTGACCGAGGCCCTGCGCGGTTTTCACCGTCAGGCACTGCACGCCACCATGCTGAAGCTGGCGCACCCCATCACGGGTGAAGTGATGGAGTGGCACTCCCCCACGCCGCAGGATATGGTGGCGCTGATGGAAGTGCTGCGGGCGGATACCCTGACCAATCCTGACGATCTGGTCTGGAACTGATCCCGGGGGCGGCCTTGCGACGATTCCTGCCGTAATCTGCCCTCCATGATCTGACGCGGGGCCCCTTGACTGGTTGCAGCCAAGGGGCCCCGTTTTCATATGAACGAAAGGAGCCACAGATGAACTGGATCACACCCGACTGGCCCGCACCGGGCAATGTCAGGGCTCTCTCGACCACCCGGGACGGCGGCATCAGCGAAGGGGTCTTTGCTGGTCTGAACCTCGGGGCCCATGTGGGCGATGCACCGGCCAGGGTCGAGGCCAACCGCGCCCGACTGCAGCAGGTGGCGGGGATCCCCGGCACTCTCAACTGGCTCAACCAGGTACATGGCATCGCCGTCCATCCGGTGAGCGACCGTTATGAGCGCGTACCGGATGCCGATGCCGCCTGTGCCCGTGAGGCGGGGCAGGCCTGCATCGTGATGACTGCCGACTGCCTGCCAGTGCTGTTCTGCGATCGGGCAGGCACCGTAGTGGCGGCGGCCCATGCCGGTTGGCGCGGACTGCAGGGGGGCGTATTGGAGGCAAGCATCGCCGCCATGGGCTGCGAGTCTGGCGAGATCCTGGCCTGGTTGGGCCCGGCCATCGGTCCCGCCGCGTTCGAAGTGGGTGGCGAGGTGCGCGATGCCTTCATGGCGGAGCAGGCCGAGGCGGCGGCTGCGTTCGTGCCATCCCTCAACGAAGGGAAATGGCTGGCGGATATCTACCAGCTGGCCCGACTGCGCTTCGCCCGCGCCGGCGTCACCGCCATCTATGGCGGAGAATACTGCACCTTCAGCGACAGCGAGCGCTTCTACTCCTATCGCCGCGACGGGCAGACGGGTCGCATTGCCTCCCTTGTATGGCTGGAAAAATAGCCGAAGAGGCGCTCGCGAGTGGCCGCAAGCGCCTCTTCACTCCCTGGTGATGGCCCTTTGGCGGCCATGTCTTGCTGCCGAGCAGGCTCAGGGTGCAGGCTGCCATTGCGAGGTCGTTTTCCCTCGGTCACCGCTATTGAGGAAAAAACAAACAGTCACCCCTTGAAATTGCCCTTCAAGACCACATCTTCCTTGTCAGAAAGCGATGTTGTTGCCGCGCATGCGGCGTCTGTCTTGAAGGGGGAGTGCAATGCGCCTCGATCGCCTGACCAGCAAATTCCAGATTGCCATTTCCGATGCCCAGTCTCTTGCACTGGGTCGTGACCACCAATTCATCGAACCCGTCCATCTGATGAGCGCCTTGCTCAATCAGGACGGCGGATCCATTCGTCCGCTGCTCACCCTGACCGGTCTCGACATCAATACCCTGCGCTCGCGCCTCGGCGAGGAGCTGGACCGCCTGCCCCGCGTCAGCGGCGTGGAAGGGGACGTACAGCTCTCCAACGGCCTAGGCCGGCTGCTCAACGTCTGCGACAAGCTGGCCCAGCAGCGCAAGGATCAGTTCATCTCGTCCGAGCTGTTCGTGCTGGCGGCCCTGGACGAGAAGGGGACGCTGGGCGAGCTGCTGCGTGCCCAGGGGCTGACCAAGGAAAAACTCGAGGCAGCCATCGACAAGGTCCGTGGCGGCAAGAAGGTGGAGGATGCCAACGCCGAGGAGAATCGCCAGGCGCTGGAGAAGTACACCATCGATCTCACCGAGCGGGCAGAACTCGGCAAGCTCGACCCGGTGATCGGCCGGGATGACGAAATTCGCCGCACCATCCAGGTGCTGCAACGACGCACCAAGAACAACCCGGTGCTGATCGGCGCACCCGGCGTCGGCAAGACCGCCATCGTCGAGGGGCTGGCCCAGCGCATCATCAATGGCGAAGTGCCGGAAGGGCTCAAGAACAAGCGGGTTCTGTCGCTCGACATGGGGGCCCTGGTGGCCGGAGCCAAGTATCGCGGCGAGTTCGAGGAGCGGCTCAAGGCGGTTCTGAACGATCTGGCCAAGGAGGAGGGCAACGTCATCCTCTTCGTGGACGAGCTGCACACCATGGTCGGCGCCGGCAAGGGCGAGGGTGCCATGGATGCGGGCAACATGCTCAAGCCCGCCCTGGCCCGCGGCGAGCTGCACTGCGTCGGGGCCACCACCCTCGATGAGTACAGGCAGTACGTGGAGAAGGATGCCGCCCTGGAGCGCCGTTTCCAGAAGGTGCTGGTGGAGGAGCCCTCGGTGGAGGACACCATCGCCATCCTGCGTGGCCTGAAGGAGCGCTACGAGCTGCACCACCATGTGCAGATCACCGACCCCGCCATCGTCGCGGCGGCCCAGCTATCCCACCGCTACATCGCGGATCGCCAGCTGCCTGACAAGGCTATCGACCTCATCGACGAGGCGGCGGCCAGCATCCGGCTCCAGATCGACTCCAAGCCGGAATCCCTGGACCGGCTCGAGCGGCGCATCATCCAGCTCAAGCTGGAGCAGCAGGCGCTGATGAAGGAGGACGATGACGCCAGCCGCAAGCGCCTCGATCTGCTCAATCAGGAGCTGACGGAAAAAGAGCGGGAATACAACGAGCTGGAAGAGGTGTGGAAGGCCGAGAAGGCTGCCCTCGCCGGGACCCAGCACATCAAGGCGGCACTGGAGCAGGCCCGTCAGGATCTCGAGGTGGCGCGTCGCGCAGGGGACTTGGGCCGCATGTCCGAGTTGCAGTACGGCCGCATCCCGGAGCTGGAGAAACAGCTGGATCTCGCCACCCAGGCCGAGATGCAGGAGACCAGCCTGCTGCGCAACCGGGTCACCGACGTGGAGATCGCCGACGTCCTGGCCCGTTGGACCGGCATTCCGGTGGCCCGCATGCTGGAAGGAGAACGGGAGAAGCTGCTGCGGATGGAGGATCAGCTGCACAGCCGGGTGATCGGCCAGGAAGAGGCGGTGGACGCCGTCTCCAACGCCATTCGCCGCTCTCGTGCCGGGCTGTCCGACCCGAACCGCCCCATCGGCTCCTTCCTCTTCCTCGGCCCCACCGGGGTGGGCAAGACCGAGCTGTGCAAGGCGCTGGCGGAGTTCCTGTTCGATACCCAGGACGCCATGGTGCGGATCGACATGTCCGAGTTCATGGAGAAACACAGCGTGGCCCGTCTGGTGGGGGCGCCTCCGGGATACGTGGGTTACGAGGAAGGGGGGTATCTCACCGAGGCGGTGCGCCGTCGCCCCTACTCGGTGATCCTGCTGGACGAGGTGGAAAAAGCCCACCCGGATGTCTTCAACATTCTGTTGCAGGTGCTGGACGATGGCCGCCTGACCGACGGTCAGGGGCGTACCGTGGACTTCCGCAACACCGTGGTGATCATGACCTCCAACCTCGGGTCTGATCTCATCCAGGAGCACCACTCCGAGAAGGATTACGACGAGATGAAGGCCATGCTGATGGAGGTGCTGACCCGCAGCTTCCGGCCGGAGTTCATCAACCGGATCGACGAGACCGTGGTGTTCCACCCGCTCGGTGAGGAGCACATCAAGTCCATCGCCCGCATCCAGCTCAAGAGCCTGATGAGCCGTCTGGAGTCCCAGGGCTTCGAGGTGGAGGTGAGCGAGGAGCTGCTGACCAAGCTGGTTCATGCCGGGTTCGATCCCGTCTACGGGGCGCGTCCCCTCAAGCGGGCGATCCAGCAGAAGGTGGAGAACCCGCTGGCCCAGGCCCTGCTCAGCGGTCGGGTCATCCCGGGCAAGACACTGCGGCTGGGGGCCGACAGCAACGGCCTCACCATGACCCAGTAATGGGATTGTCGATGAAAAACGCAGGCCTCGTGCCTGCGTTTTGTTTTCTGAGGGATTGAGATGCTGACGTTTTCCGTGCTGGTGGATGACGACGTTCATCTGCCTGGCTGTCTGCCCGAGCGAGGGTTGGCGCTGCTGCTGGAGTGTGACGGCCTCCGGGTGCTGTTCGACAGCGGCCGTGGCCGGGCGCTGCGGCACAATGCCGAGGTGATGGGGGTAGATCTTGGCTCTCTCACCCATGTGGTGCTGTCCCACGGTCATTACGACCATGTGGGAGGCATCGGCTCCCTGCCCGTCTATTCCGATCCCATTCCATTGATCGCTTGTCCGGATGTGTTCAATGAGCGGGGCTACTTCCTGCCGTTGCTGCCCCGACGCTACAACCTCTACCGCCTCTCGGGCGACCTGGATCCGCGACAACTGACGACGAGAGGGCTGCTCCCTCACTGTTCAGCTGAGCCGGTCTGGCTGTCCGAGCGGCTGGTGTTCCTGGGATCCATACTGCGACGGGAGCAGGCCAAACCCTCCTTGCTTGGTTACATGGTGCGGGGCGGGCGAGTGGAGAAAGACCTTATCAGCGATGATTCGGCGCTGGTCTACAAGAGCGAGCAGGGGCTCATCGTCTTTATCGGCTGTGGTCACGCCGGGCCGAGAACATCATCGCGCGGGCCAAGGAGGTGTGTGGCGATGAGCGGATCCACGCCGTCATCGGCGGCCTGCATCTGAAGTTTTCCGGCCCGCAGCGGGCGGTGGCGCTCGGCACTTATCTGCAGGAGGAGGCGGTAGAGAAGCTGTTTGCCTGCCATTGCACCGGCAAACGGAAGGCGGTGCTGCCGCGGCAGCGCCAGATCGGGGCCGGTTTCGAGTACCGATTTCCTGCATAAAAAAACGGCAATCCGAAGATTGCCGGGAGGAATGTATTCGATGCGATCTGACGTGGGTTGAGCGGATCGCAGGGGCAAGCCCCAGGGTCGGCAGGCACAGTCAGCGACCATGCCCGCCTTACAGTCAGTCGGGATACGCTCTCCACCCCGGCTGACCAGCTTCGCTATCGCGTCTGTCCCGCGCCGTGTTGCCGCGATAGGAGGACAGATGCAATCAAATCAATTCGTTACAGCATGCCTGGGATGGCAGCCTTCATTTCAGATGGCCAGACGCCGACCTGGACCTGACCGATGTGCTCTTTTTGCAGCAGCAGCATGGCCAGACGGGATTGGCCGATGCCGCCGCCGATGGTTTGCGGCATCCGTGCTGCCAGCAGATCCTGATGCCAGTCGTACTGCAGGCGATCCTCGTCCCCGGTGATGGCGAGCTGGCGGCGCAGGGCCTCTGCGTCCACCCGGATCCCCATGGAGGAGATCTCGAAGCTGTCTTCCAGCACCGGGTTCCACACCAGGATGTCACCGTTCAGACCCGCCAGCCCCAGCTCGCTCTCGCTGCTCCAGTCGTCGTAGTCCGGGGCACGGACGTCGTGGCGTTCGCCGTGAGAGAGGGCGCCACCGATACCGATGAGGAAGACCGCTCCCAGCTCTTTGGCGATGGCGCGCTCGCGTCCCTTGGCATCGAGGTCCGGGTAGCGGGTCAGCAGCTCTTCACTGTGCAGGAACTGAATATCCGCCGGCAGGAAGGGGGTCAGGTCGTGCTCGGCACAGACCGCGCGCTCGGTGGCCTTGATGGCGGCCCAGATGCCGCGCACCGTCTCCTGCAGATAGGCCAGATCCCGGCGCTCGCCCGGCATCACCTTCTCCCAGTCCCACTGGTCGACGTAGACGGAGTGAATGGGGCTGAGACGTTCCTCGTCCGGACGCAGTGCCTTCATGTGGGTGTAGATGCCTTCACCCGGGCCGAAACCGAAGCGACCCAGAGTCTGGCGCTTCCACTTGGCCAGGGAGTGGACCACTTCATAGCTGTGCTCCGGCAGGGTTTTCACCTTGACCTGCACTGCATGCTCGCAGCCGGAGAGGTTGTCCTGGGTGCCGTCACCGACCCGGCTCAGAATGGGGGCTTGTACCTCCATCAGGCCGAGTTGCAGTGCGAGTTGGCGGGAGAACATCTCTTTGACGAAGCTGATCTGCTGTTGGCTGCGGATGTAGTGCTGTTTCATGCTGAATTACCTGTCGTGAATCCGTTGAATGCGGTGATTCTTCAACAGAATGCCAACTAAATTCAATATTCGATAATTGAAATAGGCTTTGTGTGTTTTTTTCTTCAAAATAAGCCATCAATTAATGATGAATCATTAAAAGGAGCGCAAAAAAGTGTCAGAAAATTATCGGATCGATAATCTCGATCAGGCCATCCTCTCCGCCCTGATGGAGAATGCGCGCCTGCCTTACGCCGAGCTGGCCAAACAACTGCTGGTGAGCCCGGGCACCATCCACGTGCGGGTAGAGAAGATGAAGCAGGCGGGCATCATCGAGGGAACGCGGGTGCAGGTGAACCCCAAGAAGCTGGGCTACGACGTCTGCTGCTTCATCGGGATCAACCTCAAGAGCGCCAAGGATTACCCGTCGGCCCTGGCCAAACTGCAGGCGCTGGACGAGGTGGTGGAGGCCTACTACACCACGGGCCACTACAGCATCTTCATGAAGGTGATGACCCGTTCCATCGACGAGTTGCAGACGGTACTGATCCACAAGATCCAGACCATCGACGAGATCCAGTCCACCGAGACGCTGATTTCGCTGCAAAACCCGATCCTGCGGGATGTGAAGCCTTGAGTCGGGTGGTCTGAGGGGGGCGTAGAGACCCCTCTCCCGTGATAGACCCTGTCCGCGCTGCAGAATTCGACCCTGTGGGAGATGACACCCTGACTGGTGGGTCAGGGTTCGATATAGGGGATGCCGTATTTGTCGTAGAGGGCCTTGAGCCGGCCGTCCCGCTTCATGTGCAGCAATTCGGCATCATAGGCGGCCATCAGGGCCGGGGTGTCGGCATCGGCCCGGGAACGGGTCCAGGCATTGAAGTAGGGGCTGGTCTTGAGGGGTTTTGGCAGGTAGTCGAGCTTGCCTTCCAGTCCCTCCTCTCTTATCTGGGTGAAGGCGGTGACCAGGGACATGGGCACCACGTCGATACGACCGGCAATGAGTTTTCGCAGTTGCAGCTGGTTGATGGGGATCTCCTGGAAGTGATAGCTCGGGTCTGTCATGGCTGCCGCGAGCTCGGGGGTATAGGAGAAATCCCGGGTGACACCGATACGCCAGGGTTTGAGATCCGTCAGATGGTCATAGTGGATCAGGCCTGCGGACTCCTTGCGTATGAAGAAGTGCCAGCTATGGAGCATATGGGCCTGTTTGGGGTAGAGCAGATAGGCCTCCCGCTCCGGTTTGTAGGAGTGGGCCAGCAGCAGATCATAGAAGCCGCTTTCGGCATTGCGGGTGAGCCTGGCTCCCGAATCGATGAGCTCAATCCTGATGGGGGTATGGAGCGTGCCGAAGATGGCGGTGACGAGATCCACATCCAGCCCGCGAGGGTGTCCCTGTGCATCCAGCCACTTGAGAGGGGGCTCCTGGATGCCACCAATGACCAACTCCCTGGCTGACAGCCAGCAGGGCAGCAGAAAGCAGAATACGAGCAAGCGTCGCACGTTACATCTCCTGAGCATTGGGGACGGGGTCGCATCCGGCAGGGACTGTGACCGATACCTATCTAACTAGAGACGACCACGGATGGCAAACCCTGAAATGGGGAGGGGACAAACGAACGGTGCCGGTGGGAGGGGGGCGGGCTGCCTCGACAGGCCGCCCTGTGGCAGAGTCGGGCGGGATGGACCAGCCACTCGCCGGCTGTGGGCGGGAGGGTAGTCGGCATGAAACGTGTGCGAGGTGGCCTGCCTCAGGTTGCCTGACACTGTTTCATCTGGGTGTTGAGGGCCTGCATCACCTGACGACGGCTGATGATGCCCGTCACCTTGCCTCCCTCCATTACCGGATAGACCTTGGGTCTGGCCCCGGCCATCTGGCGGGCGAGATCCACGATGTTGTCATCAGGAGAGACGAACAGCGGGGTCCGGCTCATCAGATCTTCGACCAGAGTACGGGTGTCGCAGTGATAGCTGCCCGTGAGCAGGGCGGGAATGCAATCCTGCTCGGAGAGAAATCCGACGAGGTGCTGATGGTCATCCAGTACCGGCAGGCCCCCCAGGTTTGCCCGATGGAGTCTGTCCAGCGCCTCGGCCAGACCGAGGCCGGGGTGCAGTGAGTGGGTCAATGGCTGCATATGATCGCGAATTTGTAGCATGATGGTGGCTCCATGGGGGTCGATGGGGCCACTATGCCCGGTGGCTGTGACACGGGGCCAATGGGTTTTGCCTCGGACATCGATAGGTCATGGCCGATGAATGGGCCCTCCGTGCGATCCTGCATGGATCGGGGAGGGCGACAACCACAAGGAGAGTGTATGCGTGCATTGGTAACGGGCTGTGGCCGTCGCCTGGGATTCTATCTGTGCGAGCAGCTGGTGGCCGCTGGCTGGCAGGTGACGGGCAGCTATCGCAGCGAACGGCCCGAGCTGGATCGTCTGCGAGACGTGGGCGTCGAACTGGTACAGGCGGACTTTACCCGGGAAGAGGAGGTTGGCGCCGTGGTGACGGCGCTGGCGGCCCATGAGGATCTTGCCCTGATCATCCACAATGCCTCCGCCTTCGAGCCCCAGGCGGCGGATCCTGCGGTGCAGCTGGCCCAGTTTGATCAGTTCTACCGGGTACACATGGCGGCTCCCTTCCAGCTCAACCGGGCGCTGGCCCCCGCCCTTGCCCGCCAGCCCAACGGGGGCATCATCCACATCACCGATATCTACATCCATGCCCCGGCGCCCCAGTTTGCCGCCTACGTGGCCACCAAGGCGGGAGCCCATTCCCTGGCCATGAGCTTTGCCCGCGAACTGGCGCCTGCCGTGCGGGTCAACACCATAGAGCCTGGCCCCATCCTGTTTCTCGACGAGCACGGGGATGACTGGCGCCAGCAGGTGCTGGCGAAGACGCCGCTGGCGCGGGAAGGGGGTCTGGAGCCCATCTGGCAGGCGGTACAGATGCTGATGAAGAACGACTACATGACCGGGGCCAGCATCCGGGTGGACGGGGGGCGCGCCCTCGCCGTCATCTAGGGCAAGGCGGGCCGCCATGACATGAGGCGCCTTTGGGCGCCTCATGTGTGTGAACGGCTCAAGGGGGCCGGATGGCGGCGTGCCGGGAAGGGGGGCCGGGGTGGCCATTGCCGGGAAGCAGGGCCTCGTCTTGCTGGCAGAGATGGATGGGGGCCTGGCCGATGCGCTGCTTCGCAAACACCTTGCTGCCCGGCAGGCCGAGGGTCACCTTGCCGGAGTCCACACTGCCGCCCTGATACATCTCCGCCAGCAGATCCCCCAGGTAGGCATCCACCCCGGCCTCGGCGAAGTCATCCCGTTCGCCGCAGGCCAGTATGTCGATGTCCAGTGGCCTGTCCGCCACCTTGCACAGGGGGTTGCTGCGATCCCGGCCATGGGCCAGCTCCATGGTGACAAACTCGGCCTTGAGCTGGACGGGGGAGAGGTCGCTCTGGACGACGAACAGGCAGTTGAGGAAGTCGTGGCGCGAATGCATGCCCACGGGTTTGGTCTGGATGACGGAACTCAGGTGAAGGCGACCAAAGCGGGCCAGCAATTCGGCGACGACCTGACTGACGTGCAGGGCGGGGTCGAGATTGGATCCAATGCTACAGAGGTAAAACATGCTTTCCATTCCTTGGGTTGGGCTCGTCTGAAATATATACGCAGCTCACGGTTATGGGATTCACTATGAATTAACATGTCGTTATCTGTTGTGATCCAACGCTGATTGGCAGAAAGGAGGTTTGCATGAGCGTAGAAATGAAATGGGCACTGTTGGCCGCGTCAGGGGCCCTTGCCATGATCATTGTCATCTGTGTGGCGTCCGTCGGCCTGGCGTGAATCCGGCCTCGGTGAGCAATCAAACCGGCTTTATGGCCGGTTTTGCTTTTTGGGGCAGTGCGGATATGCTGGCTCCCCCATGACGAATCGAGACCGCAGAAGATGACCAAGGTTCGGCCCCGCTCCCTGCTCCAGGTAGTACTGATGGGCTTCGTGCTGGTGCTGATGCCCCTGGGGGGCATGATCTGGCACGACAGTCAGGCTCTCTCCCACCTGGGCCAGCTCACCAGCGACGAGATGGAACGTGCGGTGCGGGACACTCGCCGGGCGACGCTGCTCTCCACCCAGGCCATCGATCTGGAGCGCACCCTGCGCCGCTATGCGGTCCTGGGTGATGACCGCATCCTGGCCAGTTATCGGCAGCAGCTGGTGCGCTACCGGGAACTGCTCGCGACCCATCAGGACTCCATTCCTGATGCCGAGGTCTACGGAGATCTCGAGGCGACGCTGGTCTGGCTCGACGGCCTGCAGGATCTGCGCAAGGCCAGGCAGGAGGCGACCAGCCCCCGTTTCACCGACTTCAACGAACTGAACCAGCAACTGGAAGTGGTCACCCGCAGCCAGGTGGATGATCACGTGACCCGCATGCGGGGCGCCATCGTGGAGCTGAAACAGCAGATCTGGTGGGTCAGCGGCTTCGTGGTCGGGCTCAGCCTGCTGCTGGTGTTGCTCTTTACCTACCTCATCATCCACCCGGTACGTCAGATTGAGTCGCGGATCCTGAGTCTGGGCGCAGGTGTCGAGCCGGATCAGCGCCCGGTGGATGGCCCGGCCGAACTGGTGCTGCTGGGGGAGCGGATCAGCTGGCTGCACGACAAGCTCAAGGAGCTGGAACAGCAGAAATACCAGTTCCTGCGCCACGTATCCCACGAGCTGAAAACCCCCCTTGCCGTGCTGCGGGAGGGGGCTGATCTGCTCTCGGAGCAGCTGGTGGGGCCCCTCAACGGGGATCAGCAGGAGATCTGCCAGATGCTGGAGGAGAACAGCCGCCGTCTGCAGACCCTGATCGAGCGGCTGCTCGACTTCAATCGCCTCAGCCAGCAGGAGGTGTTTACCCTGTCCGAGGTGCCCCTGGCGCCCTTGTTGTCAGACTTGTCCGAAGAGTACCGGCTCGCGCTGGAATCCAAGCAAATCAGTGTACACTTGCCGCCCGAGCCCATCAGCCTGCGGGCAGAGCCCTACCGCCTGCGACTCATCCTCGACAATCTCTTTTCCAACGCAGTCAGCTATGGCGCCAGGGGCGGACAGATCTGGATCCGCGCCGGGGCGGGAGCGGGTGGCGGCTGGCTGGAGGTGGCCAACGAAGGGCCTGTCATCCCTCCAGACGAGCGGGAGCGCATCTTCGAGCCCTTTGAACAGGGCAGCATAGTGCGCCAGGGATTGCTGAAAGGCTCCGGCATGGGCCTCTCCATTGCCCGTGAGTCTGCCATGAGTCTGGGCGGCGAGCTCAGGCTGATCGAGGATGCCCAGGCGGATGTCTGTTTCCGGCTGGATTTGAACGTGTGCCCGAACTGACGGGCGTGGCGGCGACCCCGCAGGTGCGGGTGGCGCCTTGACACCGAATATTGAGAGGAGCGGGCAGGTGCCTGTTCCCCACCAGGATCTGAAGTGACATTCAAGATGAAACGATTTGTGATTCCCGTATTGATGATAGGCCTGCTCGCTGGCTGTTCCCTGCTGCCTTCTACCAGCCTCACCGAGCCTTCCCAGGAGGCGATCGCCAGGCGGATGGAGTTTGCCAACAAGGAGATGCAGGTGCGCCTGCAATACTCGGACTGGCTGCTGGCCAGCCATCCCCAGCAGCGGATGCAGGAGCGCCAGCGACTGGCCGGCGCCACCGACCTCGAGAGCCGGGTCAGCCTGGCCATGGTCAACACCCACCCGTCCGAATCGGTGGCCAGCCGCCGGGCCGGGCTGGATCAGCTGAAGGCTCTGTTGCCGGAGCTCGGTCTCGATGCCCAGGCCTTCCTGCGCAGCTGGATCGCCCTCGGGGAGGAGCTGCTGGTGCGAGACAGCCGCCGCGACGATCAGAGTCAGGAGGTGAAGCGTCTGCGCCAGCAGATAGAGCAGCTCTCCGCCATCGACGAGCAGCTCAACCAGCGTAAGCTCAATGGGGGAGGTCAGCCATGACAGCTCCGGACCGCGCCGCAATGATCGCGTTTTTCGCCAAGAGGGGGTGAGAGCATGAGCCGTATTCTGCTGGTGGACGATGATGCCAGCCTGCTCAAGCTGATGAGCATGCGCCTGCGCAGCCAGGGTTACGAGGTAGATACCGCCGACAGCGCCGAAGGAGCGCTGGACAGGCTGCGCCAGCAACGGGCCGACCTGGTGCTGAGCGATCTGCGCATGGGGGGCATGGACGGGCTGGCGCTGTTCGAGCGGATCCAGTCCCAGTGGCTCGGCATGCCGGTGATCATCATGACCGCCCACGGCACCATTCCCGACGCCATCCAGGCGACCCGCTCCGGGGTGTTCAGCTTCCTCACCAAGCCCATCGACAAGGACGAGCTGCTGGTCACCATAGAACATGCTCTCAGCCTGACCCGTCCGAAGCAGCAGCAGGAGTGGCAGTCCCTCATCCAGACCCGCAACCCGCAGATGGAGCAGTTGCTGATCCAGGCGAGCAGCATCGCCACCATGGACGTGCCCGTGCTGATCCTGGGCCCCTCCGGCGCCGGCAAGGGGGTGATGACCCAGGCGCTGCACCAAGCCAGCCACCGCCGTGACAAGCCGCTGCATACCATCAACTGTGCGGCCCTGCCCTGGCCCGCGCTGGACTTGCAGCTGTTTGGCGAGGATGGCCAGTCCGGCCTGTTTGCCGAGGCCAAAGGCGGCACCCTCTTCCTCGACGAGATAGGGGATCTGTCGGAGTCACTCCAGGCCAAGTTGCTCCAGGTGCTGGCGGAGTATGGTCAGGGTACCCCCGAGGTGCGGGTCATCAGCTCCAGCCATCAGGATCTGGTGACCGCCATGGAAGAGGGGCGTTTTCGCGAGGATCTCTTCTACCGCCTCAACGTGGCCAACATCACCCTGCCGCCTCTGAGCGCCCGCAGCGAGGACATCCCCCTGCTGGCCCGTCAGGCGCTGGACGATTACCGCAACCGTCACCCCGATTGCGCCGCCCTCGGCTTCTCGCCGGAGGCGCTGGCCCTGCTGGCCGCCGCGGCCTGGCCGGGCAACGTGCGCCAGCTCTGCGGGGTGGTGGAGCAGCTCGCGAGCCTCTGCTGCAGCCCGGTGATCGGCGCGGCCATGGTGGAGTCGGCCCTGAGTGGCGGCGGTGGCGGCATTCCCTCGTTCAACGAGGCGCGGGCCGAGTTTGAAAAGGAGTACCTGATCCGGCTGCTGCGCACCACGGAAGGCAATGTGACCCTGGCGGCCAACATGGCGGGGAGAAACCGCACCGACTTCTACAAGCTGCTGAATCGGCACGGCATCGAGGCGGCCAACTTCAAGTCGAAGGGATAAATGACAGAGGGGCGGCCCGTCGATGACGGGCCGCCCCTCTGGTTTCCGACCGAATCGGTTACCTTGTCAGCCTCAGGCCGGGTCGCTGACACCGTCGGTGGAGAGAGTCTTCTGGGAGAGCCAGAGGCCGCTCGCCTTCATCAGATAGCCAAACAGGGCGCCGATGATGAGGGAGGGCAGAATGAGCCGCCACTCGCCTGCGGCGCCGAAGGTGGCACAGCAACCGGCGAAGGTGCCGGGAATGTAGGCGAGCCACTGCTGCCTGGCCTGCACGCACATCAGGGTGGCCACCACCCCTGTCATCAGATAACCCGCCATGCCGGCCCCCCACCAGGTCTCCCCGTGGATCAGCAGGAGTGCCCACAGCATGCCGGTGGTGTTGCACAGCAGGGTCTGCAACAGCGCCTTGTAACCGCCACTCGAGGCGAAGTAGCTGGTGCAGCCGAGGAAGCCGACCCAGGAGATGAGACCGAGTGCGGCGGCCAGTCCACCCCAGACGGCGGAGAGGATCCCGGTCGTGATGGCGATGGCGAACAGTGGGCTCATGGCGTGACTCTCAGTGGTTGAATCCGGAAAAGGAGGCAGCCTACTCCGCGGTGGAGCGGCAGCAAGCGGGGGCCGGATTGTGTGTGATCCCGATCACTCTTTGCAACTCTGGAATACGCTTGCGCTCGCGAAAAAAATTCATTGGAGGCGCCGCAGACCTTGTTCCATAGTTAGAGGCCCTGTCCTGCTCATGGAGTGAGTCTGATGGTGCCAAACGTGATCGTTCCTCTGCTGGTGTTCGTAGTGCTCTTTCTGGCCGGTACCATGGCCAAGGCACTGCCCCTTTACCAACTCATGTAATTCTGTGTGAAATAAAACTCGGCCGGGGCGGGTCTTATGGTTGTCAACCTCATCGTCCCGGGAGTTTTTTCATGTTGATCAAGCGCCGTACTTCTCATCACCCCACCGAACAGGATGTCACGCCGGAAACCGTCTATCAGGATCGTCGCCGCATCCTGAAAGGGCTGGGCCTGGGCGTCGGTGCCGTCACCCTGGCGTTTCCGGTGAAGGCCAGCCTGCTAGATCTCTTCGCACCGGACAAGCCGGCCACCGTGGCCCCCACCAGACCCCTCGACATCCGTGCCGCGACCCGGCCAGAGGGATTGATCCTCACCCCGGAGGAGAAGGCCACCACCCACAACAATTTCTACGAGCTGGGGACCGACAAGGGGGACCCGGCCCGCAACGGCCATTACCTCAGGCCCGAGCCCTGGACCCTGAAGGTGGAAGGGGAGGTAGCCAAACCCTTCACCCTGGATGTGTGGGATCTCATCAACAAGAGCACGCTGGAGGAGCGCATCTATCGGCTGCGCTGCGTGGAGGCCTGGTCCATGGTGCTGCCCTGGAGCGGCATTGCGCTGGCGGATCTGATCCGCCGTGCCGAGCCCACCAGTCGCGCCAAGTTCGTGGCCTTCGAGACGCTCTATGATCCGGAACAGTTGCCGGGGCAGGCCTCCCGTGCCCTGGGGGGCGGCATCGATTATCCCTATGTGGAGGGCTTGCGCCTCGATGAGGCCATGCACCCCCTCTCCTTCCTCGCCATGGGGCTCTATGGCAAGACCCTGCCCACCCAGAACGGGGCTCCCATCCGGCTGGTGGTGCCCTGGAAGTACGGCTTCAAGAGCATCAAGAGCATCGTCTCCATCCGCCTGGTGGAGGAGATGCCCCCCACCACCTGGAACCTGCTGGCCCCCAACGAATATGGCTTCTACGCCAACGTCAACCCGAGCGTGGATCACCCGCGCTGGAGCCAGGCGAGCGAGCGTTTCATCGGCGAGGGGGGTATCTTCGGGGCCAAGCGCCAGCCGACCCTGATGTTCAATGGCTACGGCGACGAGGTGGCGTCCCTCTATCAGGGGATGGATCTGCGTAAATGGTATTGAGACTGACGCGCTGCCCGACTGATCTCTTGCCTCCTTCTCCCCTGGTGGGCGAGGGGATGAGAAGCGGGAAAAACATGACGGGAACTGCAATATGACGCCGAGACTGAAAACAGCCCATATCAACGGCTTGCGGGCGCTGGTGCACCTTGGTTCGCTTGGCTTTCTGCTCTGGCTGGGCTATGCCGTGCCAGCCGGGCTGCTGGGGGGGGATCCGGTCCAGGGGCTGACCCATTACCTTGGCAAGGGGGCCCTTCACCTGCTGTTGCTGACCCTGCTGGTGTCGCCGCTCGCCAAGCGCTGGCGCCAGGGGCAGCTCATCAAGTTGCGCCGCCCCCTCGGGCTCTGGTGCGCCGCTTGGGCGTCCCTGCACTTCATGGTCTGGCTGGGGCTGGATCTGCAGTTCGACTGGGGGCTGATTGGCGGCGAGCTGGTGAAGCGCAGCTACATAGTGGTGGGCATGGTGGCGCTGCTGCTGTTGCTGGCGCTCGGCATCACCTCGATCCCGGCCCTGTTGCGTCGCATGGGGCCGGCATGGCAGAAGCTGCACAACTGGATCTACGGGGTGGCTCTGCTGGTGCCGGTACACTACTGGTGGTCGGTCAAGAGCGGGTGGCAGGAACCCCTCATCTATCTGGTGCTGGCCTGCGCCCTGCTGTGGCCCCGTCGGGAAAAGCTGCTGCGCCCCTGGCGCAGGCGAGCACAAGTGGCCGGGAGGGGGGCGGCGCAACAGCCGTCACGCCCATAGCAAAAGAGGCCTATTCGGCCTCTTTTTTGGTGATCTCGCCGGTGTTGGCATCGACCTGCAACTGGACGCGCTGATCGTCGGCATTCAGGGTATCGACCTCGAATTTGTCCCCTTCCAGCTCCACTTCCCGAATGTCGTGATACCCTTGTGCCAGCAACAACTTGACCAGTCCGGCCATGTCGAGACGTGTCTGCGCCGCCCAGCCAAAGGTGGAAAAGAGGCACAAGATCAGCAGGATACTGCGTGGGATCATATTCATTCCGGATTCATGGCTGGCACACTATAAACGGCATTATGTTAGGTTTTGAGAGATGAATCACCCATGAATAGCGCGCTGCCCCTGCTTGGATTGCTGCTGCCGATGCTGGTTCAGGCGGCCCAGCCGAACGAGGCCTTGCTGCAACAGGCGGTCAGCGAAGGGCGGGTCCGCCCGTTTCATGAGTTGATGGAGGTGGCCTCCCGCCTGCCGGTGCGCGTGCTGCGCGTCGATCTGGGTGAGGAGGATGGCGTCTGGCTCTACGAGCTCAGGCTCATCGACGAGGAGAACAGCGTCATCAAGGTGGGCTACCGGGCTGACAATCTGGAGATGGTGTGGCTCAAGGGTCACCATCTGGAGCGCCTGTTCGCTCCGCGCCCGCCCCCGGAAGAGGAGTAACGGCGTGAGTCCGCGAACCTGCCGCCGTCCGGTTCGTCCCCCCAACCGTTGCCGGTGCCGGCACAACCCTGTTTTGGATACCCATGTATGCGCATTCTGATAGTTGAAGATGAAAAGATCCTCGCGGGCCAGCTGGCGGAACAGCTGCGTCTGTCCGGTTTCGTCACCGATCTCTGCCACGATGGCAACGAGGCGGGCTTTCTCGGCGAGACCGAACCCTATGACGCCATCATCCTGGACCTCGGTCTGCCCGGTCGCGACGGCCTGAGCGTACTGAAGGAGTGGCGCAGCAAGGGGATGGACACCCCGGTGCTGGTGCTGACCGCCCGTGGCCAGTTGCACGAGAAGATTGAAGGGCTCAACGCCGGGGCGGACGACTACCTCACCAAGCCCTTCCAGGTGGCGGAGCTGGTGGCGAGGGTGCAGGCGCTGGTGCGCCGGGCGGCGGGGAACGCCAGCTCCATCCTCGAGATCGGTGGCGTGCGTCTCGACATGGCGGCCTCCCAGGTGTGGTACGAAGGGACCCCCATCAAGCTCACCGCCCACGAGTTCCGGGTGCTGGGCTACCTGATGCAGCACAGGGGCAAGGTGGTGTCCCGCAGCGAGCTGATCGACCACATCTATGCCCAGGATTTCGATCGCGACTCCAACACCGTGGAGGTGTTCATCGGCCGCATCCGCAAGAAGACCCACGCCGATCTCATCGAGACGGTGCGCGGCCTCGGCTACCGGATCAACGAATGACACCCTCGCAACCGATGGCGGGGTGGGTTGAATGAGGCTGGTACGCACCCTGCGAGGTCGGCTGGTGGTGATCGCCATGGTCTGGTGCGGTCTCTTCCTGTTCGCCACCGGCTTCAGCCTGCAGACCATGATGCGCAACTACTGGCAGGAGGCGGAGGCCGATGGCCTGCGCCTGCAGCTCTACGATCTGCTCTCCCGCCTCGAGATCCAGCCGGACGGCATGCCGGTGGTCACCGAGCCCATGGCCGACCCCCGTTATCGCCAGCCCTATTCCGGCTACTACTGGCAACTGGAGCTGGGGGAGACGGTGGTCAGTCGCTCCCGCTCCCTGTGGGATGCCCATCTGAGCGCCCACGGCCTGAAGTCGGCCTTCGGCGATCCGGATCTCTTTGTCGGCAAGGGGCCCAACAAGGAGCCCCTGCTCATCATGACCCGTACCGTGCTGCTGCCGGGGTCTGATCGGGTCTTCACCCTGGTGATGGCCAAGGACAGCAGCGCCCTGACCCAGACCCTGAAGAAGACGCGTATCAGCCTGTTCCTTGGCCTCGGCTTCGCCGCCACCGGCCTGGTGCTCGGCTTCATGTTCCAGATCCTCTACGGCCTGCGCCCGCTGCACCTGCTACGCCGCGAGCTGAGCCGCGTCCATCAGGGTCATCAGGAGGGGTTCCGGCTGCGTTACCCCCTGGAGATTCAGCCGCTGGTGGAGGATATCAACCGCCTGCTGCACCACTATGGCGAGCTGCTGCAACGAGCCCGTTCCCACACCGGCAACCTGGCCCACGCCCTCAAGACGCCGCTCAGCATCATGCGCAACCAGGTGACCCAGTTGCCGCCGGAGGATCAGGCCGCCCTCGGCGAGCAGCTCGACCAGATCCAGCGCCACATCGACTACCACCTCGGCAAGGCGCGGGTGACCGGCGCCGCCAAGATCCTCGGGGTGTCGACCCCGGTGCGGGCCCGGGTGGAGTACATCTGCCGCGCCTTCTCCCGCCTCTATCCCGGCAAGACGGTGGACTTGCAGGTGCCGGTCAATCTGGCGGTCGGGGTGGAGGAGCAGGACTTCGACGAGATGGTGGGCAACCTGCTGGAGAACGCCTTCAAGTGGTCCGCCAGCGAGCTGCGCATCTCCAGCGCCGAGCTGGGGGGCTGGATCACCCTGCGCATCGAGGACGACGGTCCCGGCATGAGCGAGGATCAGATCGCCAAGGCGGTGCTGCGGGGGGTGCGCCTCGACGAGAAGGTGCCGGGTTCCGGGCTCGGTCTCAACATAGTGTCAGACCTGGCGGAGGCTTACCGTGGCAGCCTCATCATGGGGCGGGCCGAGCTGGGGGGGCTCGCCGCTTCCCTCTCCCTGCCCAAGGTGGCCAGGGTCGAGTGACGGGGGGCCCCGTCGGGGGGGCCCCTTTTGTGCCGCCGTGCTGGCAAGGGTGCGGCACCCGGCATAAGATACGTCTCTTGTTTCAGGTGTAGGAAGGGTAGCAATGACTGACGATCCTTGGGCTTTGTGCCATCTCGATGATTCGTTCGATGCCTCGGTGCTGGGCACCAAGGGGGCCCAGATCCAGTGGTTCGAGGACAGGGATGCCCTGATCCAGTTCCTGCTGGAGGATTTTGTCGACCTGCTGGCCGACGTGGGCGAGCTGGACGAGGATCAGACCGAGAGCGCCCGCGAGCGCTTCACCCTGCTGGTGGAGCAGAGCCTGGATGATCGCACCCTGATGGATGCCATCAACGATCTCGCCTCCGGCCTGCGCCGCATTGCCTGGCTGGGGCCCCTCTCCGAACTGGCGGAGTTGAGCGACGACTTCGCAAGCGGGCTGCGTGCCTTCTTCTGGAGCCAGTATGACGGTGACGAGGATGACCCCGAGGCCTGGGTGCCGGAAGATCTCTGGCCCCAGCTGGTGGAGTGTGCCGAAGAGTACATGGTGGAAGGAGACTTCTGAGCCACCTTGTCCGCGCTCTGGCTGCAAGGCGGGTGGAGTGTGCCGAAGAGTACATGGTGGAAGGAGACTTCTGAGCCACCTTGTCCGCGCTCTGGCTGCAAGGCGGGTGGAGTGTGCCGAAGAGTACAGGGTGGAAGGAGACTTCTGAGCCACCTTGTCCGCGCTCTGGCTGCAAGGCGGGTGGAGTGTGCCGAAGAGTACAGGGTGGAAGGAGACTTCTGAGCCACCTTGTCCGCGCTCTGGCTGCAAGGCGGGTGGAGTATGCGGAAGAGTATATGGTTGAGGGTGACTTCTGATTCTGAGCCACACCACAAACTGCGATAAGAAAACGGCGCCTTGATGGCGCCGTTTTTGTTGCTCAGTCCTCTACTCAGCCGTTGGCCGGTACCTCGTGCGCCGTGTTGGCGAGCACTGGCCCGATATACTTCTCTATCTGCAATTGGGCCATGTGGCCGCAGTTGCCCTGGGCCAGACTGGACGAGCCTTCGTCGAAGGTGAGGCAGTTGACGTTGCCGTTCTTGCAGATGCTGCCCGCTTCGCCCGGCTTGGCCGGATCGTACCAGGCCCCTTCACACACCCGCACTACCCCGGGCCGGATATCGGCGGAGATCAGGGCCCCCACCAGGATCTGGCCGCGCTCGTTGAAGGCCCGCACCAGATCCCCCTGAGCGATGCCGCGCGCTTTGGCGTCGTCCGGATGGATCAGGATCGCCTCGCGGTCGGCGATGGCGAACTTGTCCCGCAGCGGGGTGTTGTCGAGCTGGGAGTGCAGCCGCTGGGTCGGGTGGGAGGTGTTGAGCGACAGCGGATAGCGCGCTGCCACCTCGCTCTTCACCCACTCCTTGGGCTCATACCACTTGGGATGGCCGGCGCAGTCGGCATAACCCATCCCGGCTACCGTGTTGGAGAAGATCTCGATCTTGCCGGACGGGGTACCGAGCGGGTTGAGCAGCGGGTTCTCGCGAAAATCGGCGTGACGGATCCACTGGCGGTTGGCCTCGGGGATCGGGAAGCGGATGTAGTTGTTGGACTCCCAGAACATATTGAACGGCGGTAGCGCGACGCGGGCGCCGCGGGCCTGGGCCGCCATGCCGTCGTACATCTGCTTGAGCCACAGCATCTCGTCCTTCCCTTCGGTGTACTGCTCCTGCACGCCCAGCTTGGCGGCGATGGCGCTGAAGATGTCGAAGTCGTTGCGGGCTTCAAACTGGGGCGGCACGCACTGGTGCATCGGGAACACATAGCGCTGGGAGTAGTCGCCACCCATCTCCAGATCGTTGCGCTCGTAGCTGGTGGTGACCGGCAGCACGATATCGGCGTGCTTGGCAGTCGCCGTCCAGTAGGGCTCGTGGACGATCACGGTCTGCGGCTTGCGCCAGGCCTGCAGCAGGTTGTTGGTGTCCTGATGGTGGTGGAAGGGGTTGCCGCCCGCCACGTAGACCAGCTTGATGTCCGGATAGGTCACCTTGCGGCCGTTGAAGTCGATGGTCTTGCCCGGGTTGGCGAGGCAGTCGGCGATGCGGGCCACCGGGATGGGGGCCGGGCTGTTCTTTGGTGCGCTGCCAGCGGAGATGCCCGCCAGAATGCCGCCCTTGGCGGTGGGGCTGCCACCGGAGGAGTAGTGGTAACTGAAGCCGTAGCCGCCCCCCGGCAGGCCGATCTGGCCCAGCATGGCGGCCAGAGTGACCAGCATCCAGTTGGGCTGTTCACCGTGGTGCTGACGCTGCATGCCCCAGCCCGCCATGATCATGGTGCGCTTGGCGGCCATGTCGAGGGCCAGCTGGCGGATCACCTTGGCATCGACGCCGCAGATGGCGCTCGCCCACTCGGCGCTCTTGGGCTGACCGTCATCCTTGCCGAGCAGATAGTCCAGGAACTTGTCAAAGCCGACTGTGTAGCGATCGAGGAAGGCCTGATCGTGCTTCTTCTCGCTGTAGAGGGTGTGGGCCACACCCAGCATCATGGCCACGTCGGTGTAGGCGTTCGGGGCAATCCACTCGGCATTGGCCTGCTTGGCGGTCTCGTTGTAGACGGGATCGATGCTGATGACCCGGGTGCCTTTCTCTTTCAGCGCCTTGAAGCCGGCCTGCCCCTCGTGATCCGGCATGTTCCAGCTGTTCTTCAGGGTCACCTGGGCGTTGACCCCCCAGAGCACCACCAGTTCGGCGTGCTCCACCACGTTGGGCCAGGCGGTCTGCTGCTCGTACACCTCGATGGAGCCCATCACGTGGGACATGATCACCTGGGCCGCGCCGGTGGAGTAGTCACCGGCATAACCGGTGAAGCCGCCCGAGAGGTTCATCAGGCGGTGCAGCAGGGTGCGGCTGTTGTGGAACATGCCCACGCTCTTCCAGCCGTAGGATCCGGCGTGGATCGCCTGGGGGCCGAAATCAGACTGGACGCGCTGGATCTCGCCGGCCACCAGTTCGATGGCCTTCTCCCAGCTCACTCGCACCCACTCGTCGGCACCGCGCAGCTCCGGTCTGGCACCCGGGCCGTGCTCCAGCCAGCTCTTGCGCACCATGGGGTACTTGATGCGGTTCTTGGCGTGGACCTGGAACGGCGCCATGTCGATGAGATCGTTCGGCGCCGGGTCATCGGCCACCGGCTGGACCCGCACCATACGGCCCTCGGAGACGATGGCCTCGAAGGCTCCCCAGTGGGCGCCGGTCAGGATGCCCTTCTGGGCGGGCACCAGGGTGGGGAACTGCTCAAGGGCCGTGCTGACGGCCTTGGCCAGGGCGCTTTTCGGGAAGAGACCGGCCAGCAGGGGCAGGGCGGCACAGGCCCCCAGCCCCTTGAGCAGAGTACGGCGGGAGAGGTTGGTCTGTTGGTCATTGAAAAAAGTCATGGGAGAGTCCTCTGTTCCAGCCTTAATGGGCCGCGCTCATGTCGCTGGCATGTTTCTGCACGTATTGGGTGAGCATGCGCGCCTGCTCCGGGGTGAGGGAGGTGCGAGACTCCATCCCCTTGATGACGCCGATCCACTGGTTGGCGTTGAAGTGATCCAGCGCGGTGAGGCCGTGACAGCCGGTGCAGTTGTTGGACATCAGGGTGGAGGCGTATTGCCACAGCTTGCCCTGGTCGCCGATGAGCTGGCTCTGGTCGACCCAGGCGGTCAGGCTGACCTGATGCCAGGTGAGGTTGGTGGCGCTGTCGGTCTCGCTCTTGCCGGTCACGAGGGCTTTTCTGGCGGCTTCGCCGACCAGCACGCTCAGGATCCGTTTGCCGGGGGCGGCGTAGAACACCTCGTTCACCCCGTCCTGCTGCCAGCCGTCGATGCGCACCTGGGCGCGGCCGTTGTCGTTGGCCAGCACTTCCACCTGGGTGGAGGGCATCAGGGTGCCTTCATCAGTCTTGGCGCCGGCATCCAGATAGAGCGGGGTGGTGGCAATGGCATAGCGGGTGGTGACGGTGGCCGGGGTCTGGGCGGCGGCTTGCGCCAGCTCGCTGGCACCGGCGGCAGCCAGGCCGCTCATGTCCGGCATGATGTGGGCGACGCCGCGGTGGCAGTCGATGCAGGTCTGACCCTCCTTGATGGCGACCGGGTGCTCGGCGCGGGCATTGGGGCGCTGGGCCAGGATGTCCATGGCGGCGTAGCTGTGGCAGCTGCGACAGGTGGCGGAGTCATTGGCCTTGAGCTGATCCCACACGGTCTGGGCCATGCGCAGCTTGTGGGCCTCGAATTTTTCCGGGGTGTCGAGGGTGCCGATCGCCTCGTGATAGATGTCTTTCACGGCGCGGATCTTGGTCCAGAGATAGGCGGCGGGTTCACTGGGGATGTGGCAGTCGGCGCACTCGGCGCGGATCCCCTTCACGTTCTGGAAGTGGACACTGCCCTGATATTCGGCGAGGGGGGTCTGCATGGAGTGGCAGGAGACGCAGAACTCGGTGGAGCTGGTCTTGTGCAGCACGGTGACGGTGACGCCCAGTGCAGCGACCCCCAGCAGGGCCCCGAGCAGCAGAAGCCAGAACCAGGTCTTTCTCAACAGTTTTCCAAGCATGGTGACGGTGTCCTTCGAATTCGGGTATTACCAATATAGTAGTAGTCCCAAGATTCGATGGGTTGACCTCGGTCATGATTTTTATTTCGACATGTAAGTAATTTTTGGTTTTTTTTTTGTTTGGGCATGCTTTTTTGAATTTTAATCGCACTTTTACCCTTCAACGGGAGCGGGATGTCCTGTGATGGGGGCGATGCCCAAGCCGGGGCGGGGAGGCCGCGCACCACCCCGGGGCTTGGGGTTTGCGGTGAGAGGATTGTATACTGTTCACATATACAGTATTCAGGTGTATCCATCATGCGACTCTTTATCGCCGAGAAACCCAGCCTTGGCCGTGCCATCGCCGATGTCCTCCCCAAACCGCACAAGAAGGGGGAGGGTTTCATCGAGACGGCGCAGGGAGACGTGGTGACCTGGTGCATCGGCCACCTGCTGGAGCAGGCCGAGCCCGATGCCTACGATGCCGCCTACAAGCAGTGGCGCATGGAATCCCTTCCCATTGTCCCGACCCAGTGGCAGCTGGTGGCCAAACCCAAGACCAAGGCCCAGCTGGCCGTCATCAAGGGGCTCATCAAGCAGGCGGACTGCGTGGTCAACGCCGGTGACCCGGACAGGGAAGGGCAACTGCTGGTGGACGAGGTGATCGACTTTCTCGGTTATCCCAAGACCAAACCGGTTCAGCGCTGCCTCATCAGCGATCTCAACCCGCCCGCCGTGCGCCGCGCCCTCGACAAGCTCAGGGACAACAAGGAGTTCGTGCCGCTGGCGGTGTCGGCGCTGGCCCGTAGCCGTGCCGACTGGCTCTATGGCATCAACATGACCCGGGCCTATACCCTGCTTGGCCGCAAGGGGGGTTGCAGCGAACTGCTGTCGGTGGGCCGGGTACAGACCCCCTTGCTCGGTCTGGTGGTGCGCCGGGATCTCGAGATCGAGGCCTTCGTTCCCAAGCCGTTCTACGAGGTGATGGCCCATCTGCTGACCCAGGGCAACGAACGCTTCACCGCCAGGTGGCTGCCATCGGAGGCCTGCCTGCCCTGGCAGGATGAGGAGGGACGGGTGCTCAACCGGGCGCTGGCCGCCAAGGTGGTGGAGCGGATCCAGGGGCAGCCCGCCCGGGTGGAAGCGGTGGAGGAGCAGGCGCGCAAGCAGGCGGCGCCGCTCCCCTACAACCTCTCCAGCCTGCAAATCGATGCGGCCAAGCGCTTTGGCATGGATGCCAAGCGGGTGCTGGATATCTGCCAGAGTCTCTACGAGCGGCACAAGCTCATCACCTATCCCAGATCCGACAGCCGCCATCTGCCGAGCGAGCACTTCAACCGGGCCGGCCAGGTGCGGGAGGCCATCGCCAGCACGGCCCCTGCGCTGGCCAGGGCGGTAGCCGAAGCGGATGGCAGGATCCGCAGCAAGGCGTGGAACGACAGCAAGGTGGATGCCCACCACGCCATCATTCCCACCGAGAAGAGGGGGAGCGAGGGGAGCCTGGGGGCCGACGAGGCGAAGCTGTACGGCCTGATTGCCCGCCAGTATCTGCTGCAGTTCTACCCGCCGTTCGAGTACAACGACAGCAAGGTGTTGCTGCGCATCGCCGGAGGGCTGTTCCAGGCCAAGGCGCGCCGCATCCTCAAGGCGGGCTGGAAGGCGCTGCTCGGGGTGGAAGAGGATGACGAGGAGGAGGCGGGAACCCTGCCTGCCCTGAAAGAGGGAGAGGAGCTGCTGTGCGAGCGGGGGGAGCTGCTGGAGAAGATGACCCAGCCCCCCAAGCCGTTTACCGATGCCACCCTGCTGGCCGCCATGACCGGCATCGCCCGTTATGTGCAGGATCCCGAGATCCGCAAGACCCTGCGGGAGACCGACGGTCTGGGCACCGAGGCGACCCGGGCCGGGATCATCGATCTGCTGTTCAAGCGCCGCTTCCTGGTGCGCCAGGGCAAGAGCATCAAGGCCACCCCGACCGGGCGAGCCCTGGTCCAGGCGCTGCCTGCGACCGCAACGACACCGGACATGACGGCACTGTGGGAGCAGAGTCTGGGGCAGATCGCCGAACGTCACGGCAGCTACCAGCAGTTCATGGGGCCGCTCACCGAGCAGCTCAACGGCCTGATCGAGGGGGCCCGGCAGGATTCCGGCGCCAGCTTCAGCGCGCTGCCCAAGGCGGCGCCCGGTGACAGCAAGCACCGCTTTGTCCGCCGCAAGCGGACTGCGTCCACCGCCGCACGCCCCCGCACGAGCAAGAGTGCTGGCAAGAGTACGGGAAAGAGCTCTGGCAAGGGGACGACCAGGGGCAAGGCGGCCTGAGGCTGGCGCGCGCCGTGATCACATAGAAAAGAAAGAGGGGCCGGAGGCCCCTCTTTGTATGGATGGGATGGCTTACCCCGTGTAGACGCTCTCTTCCGGATAACGGATGCGGGTCTCCACCGGACGGGCCAGCATGATGGCCAGGGTGAGGGGCCCCAGACGGCCACAGATCATCACCAGCACCAGGATCAGCTTGCCCGGCTCGCTCAGTGAGGCGGTGATGCCGGTGGACAGACCCACAGTGGCAAAGGCAGAGATGGTCTCGAACATGATCTTGTCGAAGGGTTGCGACTCCGTGAGCATCAGCAGGAACATCGCCAGCATCAGCACCATGGTACTGACGATGATGATGGCCAGGGAACGGGTCACTATCTGGGGTGACAGGGTGCGGCCGAAGGCGGTGACATGGGGGCGCTTGGTCAGAAACGCCCGGGTCGCCAGCAGGACGACGGCAAAGGTGGTGACCTTGATACCGCCCCCGGTGGAGGTTGCCCCGGCACCGATGAACATCAGCATCATCATGAACAGCAAGGAGGCCGGCACCATCTGGCCGATATCCACCGTGTTGAAGCCCGCCGTGCGCGCGGTGGCCGACTGGAAGAAGGCTGCCAGCCACTGGCTCCCGAAGGAGGCGTTGCCCAGGGTGCCCGGGTTGTTGTGCTCCAGCAGCCAGAACATCAGGGTCCCCAGCAGCAGCAGGGCAGGGGTCATCAGCAGCATCAGCTTGCTGTGCAGTTTCAGCTTGCGCCAGCGGCGGTTGCGCACCAGGTCGACGATGACGGTGAAGCCTACCCCCCCCAGGATCAGCAGGGCCGGTATGGTCAGGCTGATGATGGGGTCATCCCGGTAGTCCATGAGGTTGTTGGCAAACAGCGAGAAGCCGGCGTTGTTGAAAGCTGACACCGCGTGGAAGAAGCTGACGTAGAGGCCGTGGCCCCAGCCCATGTCGGGCACCCAGCGAATGGCCATGATGGCGGTGCCGATCAGCTGGGCAATCAGGGCGAACAGGACGATGCGCTTCACCAGCTGGACGATGTTGACGGATCCCTCCTGGCCCAGTGCCTCCTTGGCCAGCACCTGCTGGCGCAGCCCGACCCGCTTGCTGAACATGGCGATGAGCAGCAGTGTCATGGTCATCTGGCCGAGACCGCCAATCTCCATCAATATCAACAGGATGATCTGCCCCTGCAGGGTGAAGGCGGTGCCGGTATCCACCACCCCGAGGCCGGTCACGCTGATGGCCGACGTGGCGGTGAACAGGGCGTTGATGACGGTGACCTCACCCTTGTGGCTGGAGGGCTGGACCAGAAACAGGGTGCCGACCAGCAGGATGATGAGGAAACTGCCCAGGATGAGTTTGGCCTCGCTCCAGCGGGAGTTGTCTTCCCGGTGCAGGGTGAAGGCGTAGTTGCTGCGCCAGTTGATCATAGGGTGTCGAGCCAGTGATCGATGGCGTGCTTGTTGCCGGCCAGGATCAGGATGTCACCGAGTTGCAGCTCCATCTTGCCGGTCAGGACGTTGTGGAGCACCTCGCCACGCTTGATGGCCAGCAGCTGGAAATCGCTTTGCTGCAGCAGGTGCAAATCTGCCAGGGTGCGGGTGTTTTGCTGCAGGCCGATCACGAACTCGGTCAGCACCATGTCGTGACCCAGCTCCAGGTAGTCGAACAGCCGGTTGTCCAGCATGCTCTGGGCTACCCGGCGGCCCATGTCCCACTCCGGGTTGATCACCTTGTCCGCGCCCACCTTCTGCAAGATCTTGGCGTGGAACTTGTCGCGGGCCTTGACCCAGACCTTCTTCACGCCCGCCTCTTTCAGCACCAGCGTGGTCAGGATGCTGGTCTCCAGGTTGTCGCCGATGGCGACAAAGACGATGTCGAAATTCGCCAGGCCCAGTTCGGCGACCGTGGCCTCGTCGGTGGCATCGGCCACGATGACGTGGTTGCAGAGGGTGGCTATCTGGCGGGTCTTGCTCTCGTCGATGTCGATGGCCAGTACCTCGGCATTCTGGCGCTGCAACTCTTCGCACAAGGCGCTGCCAAACAGGCCCAGGCCGATGACGGCGAATTGATTGTTCATACATGCTTCCTCAGCGGGATGAAGGGGTTACTCTACTCCAGAGCCCTGAGTCCGAAAAGTGTCCGGGTTTTTTGTCCCGGGGGATCTGGGGTAAACTGCGCCCTTGTCCTTGTCGGAACACACAGATGAAACTCACCCCCCACGCCTCCCTGTCAACCCTCAATACTCTGGGCCTGGACGCACACTGCCTCTGGCTGGCCGATGTGACCCGGCCGGATGATCTCGCGCAACTGCGGACCAACCCGGAGTTGGCCACCTTGCCGCGCCTGGTGCTGGGAGGAGGAAGCAACATCCTGTTCTGCGATGACTTTGCCGGTCTGGTGGTCCACAACGGCCTGAAAGGGATCACGCTGCACGAGGAGGCCGAGCACTGGCTGCTGCACGTGGCGGCAGGTGAGAACTGGCACGAGCTGGTATGCCACGCCCTGCAACAGGGCTGGCACGGGCTGGAGAACCTGGCACTCATTCCCGGGACGGTCGGGGCGGCCCCGGTACAGAACATCGGTGCCTACGGGGTCGAGCTGGCCAGCGTCTGTGCCTACGTGGAGGCGTTCAACTGGCAGAGTGGCGAGGTTGAGTGCATCGCGGCGGCCGACTGCCGGTTCGGTTACCGTGACAGCATCTTCAAGCACAACTATCAGGACTCCCACTTCATCACCGCCGTCGGTCTGCGCCTGCCCAAGGCATGGCGCCCGGTCGCCGGTTATGGCCCGCTGGCGGCGCTGGGAGATGCCCCTTCGCCACAGGCCATCTTCGACACCGTCTGTGCCACCCGCATGGCCAAGCTGCCGGATCCGGCGGTGCTGGGCAACGCGGGCAGTTTCTTCAAAAACCCTGTGGTGCCCGCCGCCCTGGCCGAGACCCTGAAACAGCAATACCCGCAGATGCCCTGCTACCCCGCGGCAGAAGGGCAGGCCAAGCTGGCGGCTGGCTGGCTCATCGATCAGTGCGGTCTCAAGGGGTTTGCCATCGGTCGTGCCGCCGTCCATCAGGAGCAGGCGCTGGTGCTGGTCAATCTGGGGGGCGCCAGCGCCATGGAACTCATCGCGCTGGCGGCCCATGTCCGCGACAGCGTAGAGCACCAGTTCGGTGTGGTGCTGGAACATGAAGTGCGCTTCATGGGGCGCAGCGGTGAAACCTGGCTCGACGAGGTACTGGCATGACCCTGACCCCCGTCAGACAGACCCTGATCACCCTGCTCAGCGATGGTCAGTTCCATTCCGGCGAGCAGCTGGGCGAGCGCCTTGGCATCAGCCGGGCGGCGGTGAGCAAGCACATGGCCGCGCTCAAGGATCTGGGGCTGGATCTCTTCAGCCTGACCGGCAAGGGCTATCGGCTGGCGGTGCCCATGGCCCTCTATGACGAGGGGCGGCTGCAGGCAGAGGCACCGATGGCGCCGGTGCACTGCTTCCCTGTCATCGACTCCACCAACCAGTACCTGCTGGAGCGGGTCAACACCCTGAGCTCCGGGGAGAGCTGTCTGGCCGAGTGCCAGACCGCCGGGCGGGGACGTCGTGGCAAACCCTGGGTTTCCCCCTTCGGTTGCCAGCTGATCCTGAGCATGTACTGGCGGCTTGAGCAGGGCATGGCGGCCGCCATGGGACTGAGTCTCGCGGTCGGCGTGGCGGTGGTCGAGGCGCTGGAGTCACTCGGTTATCCCGGGGTGGCGCTCAAGTGGCCGAACGACCTCTATTACCAGGGCCGCAAGCTGGCGGGCATCCTGGTGGAGATGAGCGGCAGTGCGGGTGCCAGCTGCCATCTGGTGATCGGGGTCGGCCTCAATCTGGCGATGCCGAGTCGGGAGGGGGAGAAGATCGATCAGGCCTGGTCCGAGCTGCGCCATATCCAGCCCGAGCTGGTGGATCGCAACGAGCTGGCCGCCTGCGTGCTGCTGCACCTGCAGCAGGCCATGCAGACCTTCGAACAGACGGGACTGGCGAGTTTCGTCGAGAGCTGGAACCGGCTCGACCACTTCGCCGGCCAGCCGGTGAAGCTGCTGATGGGAGAGCAGGTGAGCCGCGGGATTGCCCGGGGGATCGACGAACGCGGAGCCCTGCGTCTGGAGACGGAAGAGGGGCTCAAGCTCTATCTGGGAGGGGAACTCTCCCTGCGGCGGGGGGACTGAACCCATACGCTCATGACGACTGAATGAAAGAGGGGGCCTGCGGGCCCCCTCTTTCATGTATGCACTGCGACAGTGGTCACTTGCGCAGCTTGATCTGCTCGATGGCGTGCTCGTTGCCCTTGGTGAGGATGAGGTTGGCCCGCTCCCGGGTCGGCAAGATGTTCTCTTGCAGATTCAGGTAGTTGATATCCTGCCAGATGTTGTTGGCGATCTCGGTCGCCTCGCTCTCGGCCAGCTTGGCGTAGTGGTGGAAATAGGAGTCGGGATCCGAGAAGGCGCCGCTGCGGAATTTGAGAAAACGATCGATGTACCAGGTGCGCAGCAGCTCGGCATCGGCATCCACATAGATGGAAAAGTCGACGAAGTCCGACACGAACACGCGATGAGGGTCCTGGGGATAGTCCATGCCGCTTTGCAGCACATTGAGCCCTTCCAGGATCAGGATGTCCGGCTGCTCCACCACCTTCTTCTCGTCGGGCAGGATGTCATAGATGAGGTGGGAGTAAACGGGGGCCTCGACCTTCTCGTGGCCGGCGCGGATATTGGCGACAAACTCCACCAGATGGCGGATGTCATAAGACTCGGGGAACCCCTTGCGGCGCATCAGGCCACGGGCTTCCAGCTCCTTGTTGGGAAACAGGAAGCCGTCGGTGGTGACCAGCTCCACCCTGGGGTGCTCCGGCCAGCGCTCCAGCAGTGCCTGAAGGATACGGGCCGTGGTGCTCTTTCCCCCCGCCACGCTGCCGGCGATACTGATGATATAGGTGCCCTTGCCGCGGGACTGACCGAGAAACTGTTCCAACACCCGGCTGCGGCGCTGCTTGGCCTTGACGTAGAGATTGAGGAGACGGGAGAGGGGCAGATAGATCTCTTCCACTTCCCGCAATGACACCTTCTCGTTGATCCCGCGCAGGGTCTGCAGATCGTGCTCGGTCAGGGTCAGGGGGACCGCATCGCGCAATAACGCCCATTGTTCGCGGGTGAATTGCAAATAGGGGTTATGCTCTGTCGTCATGGTGTCATCACTGTTTCTTGGGCAGGGCGACCATACACCAAGGGATCGGGAGCGACAAGGGACGCGTCCGGTCGGGACGGAGAAGGAGCGTTTTTTTGCCTGGATCCCGGCATAAATGCACATTTTGCAAGGTGCAATGGTTGCATCCCCAAAATCCTTACCATAAAATGCGCGACGCTTGGATGTCTGTCGTCTATTTGCCCAGCAAAAGCGACAAAAACAACGGGTGCAAGCAGAATTACCGTTGTGGCATTTATGCAACTGGAGGGGTTCCCGAGCGGCCAAAGGGATCAGACTGTAAATCTGACGGCTCTGCCTTCGAAGGTTCGAATCCTTCTCCCTCCACCATATTTCTCTGCGGTTTGAGTTCTTTGGGTTAGAGAAATGCGGGCATCGTATAATGGCTATTACCTCAGCCTTCCAAGCTGATGATGCGGGTTCGATTCCCGCTGCCCGCTCCAAGATGCTGATATGGCTCAGGTAATTCTGAGAGCCACACCTTAGGGTGAGTTCGGCAATCGAACCAGCCTGTCAGCACCAACCTCTCTACTCCCCTTGATTCAAATCCATCATATAAACTGTTCTGTGGTTAGCTTGCCACCGCGTACTCAGCGTTAGTTTAGAGGGACGATCATGTCTAAAGAAAAATTTGAGCGTAATAAACCGCACGTTAACGTGGGTACCATCGGCCACGTTGACCACGGTAAAACCACCCTGACCGCCGCCATCACCAACGTGCTGGCCAAGCACTTCGGTGGTAAAGCTTTCGCCTTCGACCAGATCGACAAGGCACCGGAAGAGCGTGAGCGTGGTATCACCATCAACACCTCCCACGTAGAATACGACACTGCTACCCGCCACTACGCTCACGTAGATTGCCCGGGTCACGCCGACTACGTTAAAAACATGATCACCGGTGCTGCCCAGATGGACGGCGCAATCCTGGTAGTAGCAGCGACTGACGGCCCGATGCCGCAGACTCGTGAGCACATCCTGCTGGGTCGTCAGGTAGGCGTTCCGTACATCATCGTGTTCATGAACAAGTGCGACATGGTAGATGACGAAGAGCTGCTGGAACTGGTCGAGATGGAAGTTCGCGAACTGCTGTCCGAGTACGACTTCCCGGGTGATGACCTGCCGGTAGTACGTGGTTCCGCACTGAAAGCGCTGGAAGGCGAAGCTCAGTGGGAAGAGAAGATCCTGGAACTGGCTGGCCACCTGGACACCTACATTCCGGAGCCGGAGCGTGCCATTGACCAGCCGTTCCTGATGCCTATCGAAGACGTATTCTCCATCGCAGGCCGTGGTACCGTAGTTACCGGTCGTGTAGAGCGCGGTATCGTCAAGGTTGGTGAAGAAGTGGAAATCGTTGGTATCAAAGATACCACCAAGACCACCTGTACCGGCGTTGAAATGTTCCGCAAACTGCTGGACGAAGGTCGTGCAGGTGAGAACGTTGGCGCACTGCTGCGTGGCGTGAAGCGTGAAGACGTAGAGCGTGGTCAGGTACTGGCCAAGCCGGGCACCATCAAGCCGCACACCAAGTTCGAATCCGAAGTGTATGTGCTGTCCAAGGAAGAAGGTGGTCGTCACACTCCGTTCTTCAAGGGCTACCGTCCGCAGTTCTACTTCCGTACTACCGACGTGACCGGTACCATCGAACTGCCGGAAGGCGTAGAGATGGTAATGCCGGGCGACAACATCAAGATGGTTGTTACCCTGATTGCCCCGATCGCGATGGACGACGGCCTGCGTTTCGCCATCCGTGAAGGTGGCCGTACCGTAGGTGCTGGTGTTGTAGCCAAAGTTATCGCTTAATCTTGGCTTACATAAATAAAGCAAAGCCCCTATAATAGGGGCTTTCTTATGCAGGGGCGTAGTTCGAATTGGTAGAACAGCGGTCTCCAAAACCGATGGTTGCGGGTTCGAGTCCTGCCGCCCCTGCCATATACCTCGTCTCGTACGGGGCTTTTGTGTCTTTGGTTACGTCAGATACAGGTGGGTTGTATGAGTGTTAGTTCTGAGGGTCAGGGCGGAAGCAAGGATACCCTGCTTTGGGGCCTGGTTTTCATCATCCTTGCGGCCGCTGTAGTGGGCAATTACCTGCTGAGCGACGTTATTGCTGCCGTCCGCGCCCTGGGTGTGGTCGTTGTCATCGCTGCTGCCGGTGCAGTGGCCCTGCAAACCACCAAGGGCAAGGCAACACTGGCGTTTGCCCGTGAGTCTCGCCTGGAAGTCCGCAAGGTCGTATGGCCGACCCGTCAGGAAGCCATTCAGACAACCCTGATTGTGCTGGCGGTGACTGCCGTGATGGGGCTGCTGCTGTTCGTGTTGGACGGCGCCTTGGTCTGGTTGGTCAACCTGATTACCGGTGTGTAAGGATAAGCCATGACTGAACAACGTGAACAGCGTATGAGATGGTATGTTGTGCAGGCATTTTCCGGCTACGAAGGCCGTGTTGCCAAATCCCTGCGTGAACATATCAAGATGCATGGCATGGAAGAGCTGTTTGGTGAAGTGCTGGTCCCGACCGAAGAAGTGGTCGAGATGCGTGCTGGCCAGAAGCGCAAGAGTGAGCGCAAATTTTTCCCGGGATACGTCCTGGTCCAGATGGTGATGGATGAAACCACATGGCACCTGGTACGCAATGTACCACGTGTAATGGGTTTCATCGGTGGTACCTCCGATCGCCCTGCTCCTATCTCCGATAAGGAAGCGGACGCCATCCTCAATCGTCTGCAAGATGCCCACGACAAGCCGCGTCCTAAAACCCTGTTTGAACCGGGTGAGATGGTCCGGGTTGCCGATGGTCCGTTCGCCGACTTCAACGGTACCGTTGAAGAGGTGGACTACGAAAAGAGCCGCGTGAAGGTCTCCGTACTGATCTTCGGCCGCTCAACGCCGGTAGAACTGGATTTTGGTCAGGTCGAAAAAGGCTGATTAATCTCTGTACGTTTAACGGTTGTCAGGGGCAGCGATTATCTCTATAATTCGCTGCCCCTTTATTTGTTGGGGAGCCGTTTGCAGGAGCATGTCTCCGAGGCGTTAGAACCCATTTTTGAGGTATTTTTGTAATGGCTAAGAAAGTCACAGCTTATATCAAGCTGCAAGTTAAGGCTGGCAGTGCTAACCCCAGCCCTCCCGTTGGTCCTGCTCTGGGTCAGCACGGTGTGAACATCATGGAATTCTGTAAGGCATTCAACGCCCGTACAGAAAAGCTGGAAAAAGGTTCTCCGACTCCGGTCGTGATCACCGTTTACAGCGACCGTTCCTTCACCTTCGAAACCAAGACTCCGCCCGCTTCCTTCCTGCTGAAGAAAGCCGCTGGTATCCAGTCTGGTTCCGCCAAGCCGAACAAAGACAAGGTTGGTAAGGTGACTGTGGCTCAGCTGCAAGAAATCGCCAAGACCAAAGAGCCGGATATGACTGGTGCCGATCTGGATGCAAAAGTACGTTGCATCGCCGGTTCCGCTCGTTCCATGGGCCTGGTAGTGGAGGAGTAAGACAATGGCTAAACTGTCCAAGCGTATGCGCGTTATTCGCGAAAAAGTTGACGGTACCAAAGAGTACTCCATCAACGAAGCCATTGCCCTGCTGAAAGAACTGGCTACCGCCAAGTTCGTTGAAAGCGTTGACGTTGCCGTTAACCTGGGTATCGATGCTCGTAAATCCGACCAGAACGTACGTGGTGCAACTGTACTGCCGCACGGTACCGGTCGTGACATCCGTGTCGCCGTGTTCACCCAGGGTGCCAATGCCGAAGCCGCCAAGGCTGCCGGTGCTGAACTGGTTGGTATGGACGACCTGGCCGAGCTGGTCAAGAAAGGCGAGATGAACTTCGACGTCGTCATCGCATCCCCGGATGCCATGCGTGTTGTTGGTCAACTGGGTCAAATCCTGGGCCCGCGCGGTCTGATGCCGAACCCGAAAGTGGGTACCGTCACTCCGAACGTAGCCGAAGCCGTCAAGAACGCCAAAGCTGGTCAGGTTCGTTACCGTAACGATAAGAACGGTATCATTCATACCACTCTGGGCAAGGTCTCTTTCAACGAAGTTCAGCTGAAAGAAAACCTGGAAGCGCTGCTGGTTGCCTTGAAGAAGGCCAAGCCGTCCTCCGCCAAGGGTGTATTCATCAAGAAAGTCAGCATCTCCACCACCATGGGTGCCGGTGTTGCCGTAGACCAAGCTTCCCTGGAAGCTCAGGCCTAATTGATGGGTTTTACAAGGCGCAAAATTTAATCTATAATTTTGCGCCTTGATTGGTTGGGGGTTTCGACCTCCGTCCAAGACCGCAGGAGGCCGCAAAGCCTTAATTCTTCCTGCGTAGACGGTGCCGGAAACCCAGCGAGAAAGATTCTTTCTCTTCTGGAATCCTGCTACCGCATCGTTCCCCTCTGTTGTAAAGGTAGGGGGGATGTGTCAGTACTGGGTCAACAGACCCGGATTCAATCCAGGAGTTAAGCCAATGGCATTGGGACTCGAAGACAAAAAGGCAATTGTTGCTGAAGTCAACGAAGCTGCCAAAGGCGCTCTTTCTGCAGTTGTAGCCGATTCTCGCGGCGTCACTGTAGAGAAGATGACCGTCCTGCGTAAGACCGCTCGTGAAGCTGGTGTGTACATGCGCGTTGTGCGTAACACCCTGCTGCGTCGCGCGGTAGAAGGTACCGAATACGAGTGCCTGAACGACGCATTTACCGGTCCTACCTTGATTGCTTTCTCTAACGAACACCCGGGCGCTGCCGCTCGTCTGTTCAAAGAGTTTGCCAAAGCGAACCAAAAGTTCGAAATCAAGGCTGGCGCTTTTAACGGTGAGTTTATCGCCGCAGCACAAATTGATCGTCTGGCCACGCTGCCGACTTACGAAGAAGCAATTGCGAAGTTGATGGCTACCATGAAGGAAGCCTCTGCTGGCAAGCTGGTTCGTACTATCGCTGCTGTTCGCGACCAGAAACAAGCTGCTGCTTGATTCTCGCCTATCTAGGCTGTTTGAGTTTATTCAACATCAGGAATTTTTGTCATGTCTATCACTAAAGACCAAATCATCGAAGCCGTTGCTTCCATGTCCGTAATGGAAGTTGTTGAGCTGATCGAAGCTATGGAAGAGAAGTTCGGTGTTTCTGCCGCTGCTGCCGTCATGGCCGGCCCGGCTGCTGCTGAAGCAGTAGAAGAGAAGACCGAGTTCGACGTAGTTCTGACTGCTGCTGGCGCCAACAAAGTTGCCGTCATCAAGGCCGTTCGTGGCGCTACCGGTCTGGGCCTGAAAGAAGCCAAGGACCTGGTAGAAGCTGCTCCGACCAATCTGAAAGAAGCCGTGTCCAAGGACGAAGCTGAAGCTCTGAAGAAAGAGCTGGAAGCTGCCGGTGCTTCTGTTGAGATCAAATAATCTGCATTTATGTAGATTAGCCTGATAAAACAGGCTAAGGCTGGTGAATCTTTATTCACCAGCCTTTTTGCGCTGTAGACTGAGAGTATTTCACACCGTTCACGACTCTCGGTGCACCAGCAATCCGGACCGCCTCATCGTCCGGGCCAACACAAAACGGTGTTGAGACAGAGCTGTCCCGTGGGGACAGAGTGGGTCACTTATCAGCGAGCTGAGGAACCCTATGGTTTACTCTTATACCGAAAAAAAACGCATACGTAAGGACTTCGGTAAGCGAGACCAGGTACTGGACACGCCTTATCTGTTGTCCATTCAGCTGGACTCCTTCAAGCAGTTCATCGAGGCTGACCCGGAAGGTGAGTACGGCCTAGAAGCCGCCTTCCGTAGCGTTTTCCCGATCACCAGTTACTCCGGTAGTGCTGAGCTTCAGTATGTCAGCTATCGCCTGGGTGAGCCGGTATTTGACGTAAAAGAATGCCAGATCCGTGGAGTGACCTACTCCGCGCCGCTGCGTGTCAAGCTTCGTATGGTTCTGTACGACCGTGAAGCAGCTGCCGGCACCGTCAAAGACATCAAGGAACAAGAAGTTTACATGGGCGAAATTCCGCTCATGACCGAAAACGGCACCTTTGTCATCAATGGTACCGAGCGGGTCATCGTCTCCCAGCTGCACCGCAGCCCGGGCGTTTTCTTCGACCACGATAAAGGCAAAACACATTCATCCGGTAAGGTGCTTTATAACGCTCGCGTTATCCCCTACCGTGGCTCCTGGCTGGACTTCGAGTTCGATGCGAAAGACAACCTGTTTGTCCGTATCGACCGTCGTCGTAAACTGCCAGCCTCCATTATTCTGCGCGCCCTGGACTTCAGCTCCGAAGAAATCCTGGCCACCTTCTTCGAGACCATCGGTTTCGAAGTGAAAGATGGCAAGTTGATGATGGATCTGGTGCCCGAGCGCCTGCGTGGCGAGACCGCGACCTTCGACATCATTGCCAATGGCGCCGTGGTGGTCGAGACCGGTCGTCGTGTCACTGCCCGTCACATCCGTCAGCTGGAAAAAGACGGCATCACTCAGATCGAGGTGCCGGTAGAGTATGTTGTTGGCAAAGTTGCAGCCAAGAACTATGCACATCCGCAGACTGGTGAAATGGTCGTGACTGCCAACCAGGCCCTGAGCCTGGAAGCAGTTGCCAACCTGTCCCAAGCCGGCTTCAAGCACTTCGAGGTTCTGTTCACCAACGAACTGGACCACGGTGCCTACATGTCCGAGACCCTGCGTATCGACTCCAGCTCCAGCCGCCTGGAAGCTCTGGTCGAGATCTATCGCATGATGCGTCCGGGCGAGCCGCCCACTCGCGAAGCGGCCGAACAGCTGTTCGAGAACCTGTTCTTCTCGTCCGAGCGTTACGACCTGTCTACCGTAGGTCGGATGAAGTTCAACCGCCGTCTGGGTCGTGAAGACGAGACTGGCGTTGGCGTGCTGACCAAGGACGATATCGTCGAGGTCATGAAGCGCCTGATCGACATCCGTAACGGTAACGACGAAGTGGACGATATCGACCACCTGGGTAACCGTCGTATTCGTTCCGTCGGTGAAATGGCCGAGAACCAGTTCCGTGTCGGTCTGGTCCGTGTCGAGCGTGCGGTGAAGGAGCGCCTGTCTCTGGGCGATCTGGACACCCTGATGCCGCAGGATCTGATCAACGCCAAGCCGATCTCCGCAGCGGTCAAAGAGTTCTTTGGTTCCAGCCAGCTGTCCCAGTTCATGGACCAGAACAACCCGCTGTCCGAAGTGACCCACAAGCGCCGTATCTCCGCGCTGGGCCCGGGCGGTTTGACCCGTGAGCGTGCCGGTTTCGAAGTTCGAGACGTACACCCGACCCACTACGGTCGTCTGTGTCCCATCGAAACGCCGGAAGGTCCGAACATCGGTCTGATCAACTCGCTGTCCGTGTATTCCCGCACCAACGAGTACGGTTTCCTCGAGACCCCGTACCGCAAGGTGATCGACGGTGTGATCACCGACGAAGTGGATTACCTGTCTGCGATTGAAGAAGGCAAGTACGTGATCGCACAGGCCAACGCCGCGACCACCGAAGATGGCCGTCTGAAAGATGAATTGATCCCGTGCCGTCACAAAGGTGAATCCACCTTTATGAACGCCGACCAGATCCAGTACATGGACGTGAGCCCGCAGCAGATCGTCTCTGTGGCAGCGGCCCTGATCCCGTTCCTGGAACACGATGACGCGAACCGCGCATTGATGGGTTCAAACATGCAACGTCAGGCTGTACCGACCCTGCGCGCTGACAAGCCGCTGGTAGGTACCGGTATGGAACGCGCAGTGGCCGTTGACTCCGGTGTGACCGTAGTGGCCAAGCGTGGCGGCATGATCGACTACGTCGATGCCTCCCGTATCGTTATCAAGGTCAACGAAGATGAGCTGCTGCCTGGCGAAGCCGGCATCGACATCTACAGCCTGACCAAATACACCCGTTCCAACCAGAACACCTGTATCAACCAGCGTCCGTGCGTGATGTTGGGTGAGCCGGTGATGGCGGGCGACGTGCTGGCTGACGGCCCGTCCACCGATCTTGGTGAACTGGCGCTGGGTCAGAACCTGCGCGTCGCGTTCATGCCGTGGAACGGTTACAACTTCGAAGACTCGATCCTGGTGAACGAGCGTGTTGTTCAGGAAGATCGCCTGACCACCATTCACATCCAGGAACTGGCCTGTATCTCCCGTGACACCAAGCTGGGTCCGGAAGAGATCACTGCTGACATCCCGAACGTGGGTGAAGCCGCTCTGTCCAAGCTGGACGAGTCCGGTATCGTCTACGTGGGTGCCGAAGTGAAGGGTGGCGACATTCTGGTCGGTAAGGTAACGCCGAAAGGTGAAACCCAGCTGACTCCGGAAGAGAAGCTGCTGCGCGCCATCTTCGGTGAGAAGGCGTCCGACGTGAAGGACTCTTCCCTGCGTGTACCGAACGGTGTGTACGGTACCGTGGTTGACGTGCAGGTCTTTACCCGCGATGGCGTGGAAAAAGACAAGCGCGCCAAAGAAATCGAAGAGATGCAGTTGAAGGAAGCGAAGAAGGACTTGACCGAAGAGTTCAAGATCCTGGAAGACGGCATTTTCGGCCGTTCCCGCAACCTGCTGCTGGCCGCCGGTTACAGCGAAGATCGTCTGAACAAGCTCGATCGTTCCAAGTGGTTTGAGCTGGCCATCGAAGATGAAGCCAAGCAAATCGAGCTGGAGCAGATCGCTGAACAGCACGTTGAGCTGAAGGCCGAGTTCGACAAGAAATTCGAGAACAAGCGTCGCAAGATCATCCAGGGCGATGACCTGGCGCCGGGCGTACTGAAGATCGTCAAGGTCTATCTGGCCGTCAAGCGTCGCATCCAGCCGGGTGACAAGATGGCGGGCCGTCACGGTAACAAGGGTGTTATCTCCAAGATCTGTCCGGTCGAGGATATGCCCCATGACGAGTACGGCCGTCCGGTCGACATCGTACTGAACCCGCTGGGTGTACCGTCTCGTATGAACATCGGTCAGATCCTCGAAGTGCACCTGGGCCTCGCGGCCAAGGGCATCGGCGAGAAGATCGACCGCATGATCAAAGAACAGCGCGAGCTGCACGAGATGCGCGAGTTCCTGCAACAGGTCTATGACCTGGGCGAGAAGGACTCCCAGCAAGTGAACATTGCCGAACTGTCTGACGACGACGTGCGTACCCTGGTGGGTAACCTGCGTAAGGGTCTGCCGGTGGCTACACCTGTCTTTGATGGTGCCAAAGAGCGCGAAATCAAAGCCTTGCTGAAGCTGGCCGATCTGCCGGAATCCGGTCAGATCTCCCTGTTCGACGGTCGTACCGGTAACGCCTTCGAGCGCAAGGTCACCGTGGGTTACATGTACATGCTGAAGCTGAACCACCTGGTAGACGACAAGATGCACGCGCGTTCTACCGGTTCCTACAGCCTGGTTACCCAGCAGCCGCTGGGTGGTAAGGCGCAGTTCGGTGGTCAGCGGTTCGGTGAGATGGAAGTGTGGGCCCTGGAGGCTTACGGTGCGGCATATACCCTGCAGGAAATGCTGACCGTCAAGTCTGACGATGTGAACGGCCGTACCAAGATGTACAAGAACATCGTGGATGGCGACCACCGTATGGAGCCGGGCATGCCCGAATCCTTCAACGTATTGCTGAAGGAAATCCGCTCTCTGGGTATCAACATCGAGCTGGACGAAGAGTAAGAGCTCGCTCTTATTGTTCGAGAATTGACGTGGGCGCCCCGCTGTTTCGGCAGCCGGGGCGCCGAGGTTAGACTCCTGACAGGGGAAACACGTGAAAGACTTACTCAAGTTTTTGAAGGCTCAGACCAAGACCGAAGAGTTTGACAGTATCAAGATCGGTCTGGCCTCTCCTGACATGATCCGCTCCTGGTCATTCGGTGAGGTCAAAAAGCCTGAGACCATCAACTACCGGACTTTCAAGCCGGAGCGTGATGGTCTGTTCTGCGCCCGTATCTTCGGACCGGTGAAGGACTACGAGTGTCTGTGCGGCAAGTACAAGCGCCTGAAACACCGTGGTGTGATCTGCGAGAAGTGCGGTGTAGAAGTGACCCAGACCAAGGTCCGTCGTGAGCGCATGGGCCACATCGAGCTGGCCAGCCCGACTGCCCACATCTGGTTCCTGAAGTCCCTGCCGTCCCGTATCGGTCTGCTGCTGGACATGACCCTGCGTGACATCGAGCGCGTGCTGTATTTCGAATCCTATGTAGTGATCGAACCCGGCATGACCAACCTCGAGCGCAGCCAGATGCTGTCCGAAGAGAACTATCTGGACGCACTGGAAGAGTGGGGCGACGAATTCGACGCCAAGATGGGTGCCGAGGCCATTCTGGCCCTGCTGCGCGCCATCGATCTGGAAGGTGAAGTCAAAGCCATGCGTGAGGAGCTGGATCAGACCAACTCCGAGACCAAGCGCAAGAAGACCACCAAGCGTCTGAAGCTGATGGAAGCCTTCCTGCAATCCGGCAACAAGCCGGAGTGGATGATCATGACAGTGCTGCCCGTGCTGCCGCCGGACCTGCGTCCGCTGGTACCGCTGGACGGCGGCCGTTTCGCGACCTCCGATCTGAACGATCTGTACCGTCGCGTGATCAACCGTAACAACCGCTTGAAGCGTCTGCTGGATCTGGCTGCGCCGGACATCATCGTGCGCAACGAAAAGCGCATGCTGCAAGAGTCCGTGGATGCCCTGCTGGACAACGGCCGTCGTGGTCGTGCCATCACCGGTTCCAACAAGCGCCCGCTGAAATCCCTGGCCGACATGATCAAGGGTAAGCAAGGTCGTTTCCGTCAGAACCTGCTGGGTAAGCGTGTCGACTACTCCGGTCGTTCCGTTATCACCGTAGGTCCGACCCTGCGTCTGCATCAGTGCGGTCTGCCGAAGAAGATGGCACTGGAACTGTTCAAGCCCTTCATCTACGGCAAGCTGGAATCCCGCGGTCTGGCGACCACGATCAAGGCCGCCAAGAAGATGGTGGAGCGCGAAGAAGCCGTCGTTTGGGACATCCTGGACGAAGTGATCCGCGAACACCCGGTTCTGCTGAACCGTGCACCGACCCTGCACCGTCTGGGTATCCAGGCGTTTGAACCGACCCTGATCGAAGGGAAGGCCATCCAGCTGCACCCGCTGGTTTGTGCTGCGTATAACGCGGACTTCGACGGTGACCAGATGGCGGTCCACGTACCGCTGACCCTGGAAGCCCAGCTGGAAGCGCGCGCCCTGATGATGTCCACCAACAACATCCTGTCGCCTGCCTCCGGTGAGCCGATCATCGTTCCTTCCCAGGACGTGGTCTTGGGTCTGTACTACATGACCCGTGCCCGTATCAACGCCAAGGGCGAAGGTATGGTGCTGTCCGGTCCGAAAGAGGCCGAGAAGGTCTACCGTGCCGGTCTGGCCGACCTGCATGCTCGCGTCAAGTGCCGCATCACCGAGTACGTGAAGAACGAAGCCGGTGAGCTGGTTGCCAAGACCGAGATGAAGAACACCACCGTTGGTCGTGCGATCCTGAGCCTGATCCTGCCCAAAGGCATGGAGTACGCGCTGATTGACGAGCCCAAGGTACTGACTGCTGCAGAGCAGGCTGATCTGGACGCCAACCCGCAGAACTGGATCAAGTGCGTCTCCAACAAGGCGCTGGGCAAAAAGCTCATCTCCCGTCTGCTGAACACCTGCTATCGCAAGCAGGGCCTGAAGGATACCGTCATCTTCGCTGACCAGCTGATGTATACCGGTTTCCACTACGCGGCCCTGTCCGGTGCCTCTGTTGGTATCGATGACATGGTCATCCCGGATGCCAAGAAAGACATCATCGCTGCTGCAGAAGCCGAAGTCGCCGAGATCCAGGACCAGTTCCTGTCCGGTCTGGTGACCGCGGGCGAACGTTACAACAAGGTTATCGATATCTGGGCCAGCGCGAACGATCGCGTCTCCAAGGCCATGATGGACAACCTTTCCAAGGAGCGTAACGTCAACTCCCTGGGCGATGAGGAAGAGCAAGCCTCCTTCAACAGCATCTTCATGATGGCCGACTCTGGTGCGCGGGGCTCCGCCGCCCAGATTCGTCAGTTGGCCGGTATGCGTGGCCTGATGGCGAAGCCGGATGGCTCCATCATCGAAACGCCGATCGTGGCGAACTTCCGTGAAGGTCTGAACGTACTGCAGTACTTCATCTCCACTCACGGTGCTCGTAAAGGTCTGGCGGATACCGCACTGAAGACAGCGAACTCCGGTTACCTGACCCGTCGTCTGGTTGACGTGGCCCAGGACATGGTGATCACCGAGGACGATTGCGGCACTACCGACGGTCTGTGGATGACTCCGCTGATCGAGGGTGGCGACGTGGTCGAGCCGCTGCGTGAGCGCGTGCTGGGTCGTGTGGTGGCCGAAGACGTGATCAAGCCGGGTACCGAGGATGAAGTGCTGGTAGCACGCAACACCCTGCTCGACGAGCAGCTGTGTGACCTGCTGGAGCGCAACTCCGTCGACCGCGTGAAGGTGCGTTCTGCCATCACCTGTGAGACCGACTTCGGTAACTGTGCTCACTGCTACGGCCGTGATCTGGCCCGTGGTCACCTGGTTAACAAGGGTGAGGCTGTCGGTGTTATCGCCGCTCAGTCCATCGGTGAACCGGGTACCCAGCTGACGATGCGTACCTTCCACATCGGTGGCGCCGCATCCCGAGCGGCTGCCGAGAGCAGCATCCAGGTGAAGAACACCGGTAGCATCAAGTTGCAGAACGCCAAGTTCGTTCTGAACAACTCTGACAAGCTGGTTATCACCTCCCGTTCTACCGAGCTGACCATCATGGACGAGATGGGCCGTACCAAGGAAAGCCACAAGCTGCCTTACGGTTCCGTGCTGGAAGTGAAGGATGGCGAAGCGGTGAACGCCGGTGATACCGTCGCGAACTGGGACCCGCACACCCACCCGATCATCACCGAAGTGGCGGGTCGCCTGCACTTCGAACACATGATCGACGGTGTGACCATCACTCGTCAGACCGACGAGCTGACCGGTCTCTCTTCCATCGTCGTGCTGGATGTCAACGAACGTCCGAGCGCCGGTAAAGAGATGCGTCCGACCGTGAAACTGGTCGACCTGAATGGCAAGGATGTGATGATCCCGGGCACCGACGTTCCCGCCCAGTACTTCCTGCCGGGCAAGGCGATCGTGAACCTGGAAGATGGTGCCAACGTGGGCGTGGGTGACGCGGTTGCGCGTATCCCCCAAGAGTCCAGTGGTACCAAGGACATCACCGGTGGTCTGCCGCGCGTTGCGGATCTGTTCGAAGCACGTCAGCCGAAAGAGCCGGCCATCCTGGCCGAGATCTCCGGTACCATCTCCTTCGGGAAAGAGACCAAGGGCAAACGTCGTCTGGTCATCACCCCGACCGATGGTGGCGAGATTTATGAAGAGATGATTCCGAAATGGCGTCACCTCAACGTGTTCGAAGGTGAAAAAGTTGAGAAGGGTGAAGTGCTGGCGGACGGTCCCGAGTCTGCTCATGACATCCTGCGTCTGCGCGGTATCAGCCCGGTCGCCAACTACATCGCCAACGAAGTGCAGGACGTTTACCGTCTGCAAGGCGTTAAGATCAACGACAAGCACATCGAAGTCATCGTGCGTCAGATGCTTCGCAAGTGCGAGATCCTGAGCGCTGGCGACACCGACCTGATCGAAGGTGAACAGGTTGAAGTGGCCCGTGTGAAGATCGCCAACCGTAAACTGGTTGCCGAAGGGAAGACCCCGGCTACCTACCGTCATATCCTGATGGGTATTACCAAGGCATCTCTGAGCACCGAGTCCTTCATCTCCGCGGCTTCCTTCCAGGAGACCACCCGCGTGCTGACCGAAGCAGCCGTTGGTGGCAAGCGTGATGAACTGCGCGGCCTGAAAGAGAACGTGATCGTGGGTCGTCTGATCCCGGCTGGTACCGGCTTTGCCTACCACCACAGCCGCATCAACCAGCGTGCCGCCGCAGCTCGTGCTGTCGGTGTGCCGCAGGTGACTGCCGATGAAGCTCAGCAAAACCTGGCGGATCTGCTCAACGCAGCCGGCAGTTTTGACGAAGAGTAATCTTCCGCAGCAGTGATCGAAAAGGGCCCCTTCTAGGGGCCCTTTTTTTATTTCCCATCCGGCGCCCAGCGTGCACTGGGCTGGGGCAGGGGGATGATCCAGTGCAAGGTTATAGAGCAAAAAATCAAAAAAAGTTGACATTGCCCCGTCGCAACTGAAAACTCGGGAAAGTTGAATGGGTATTACAGGGGTAGAACATGGCTGTCGGTATCGAGGAAGTACTGCTTCCCGAAGAGCAACTGAGCGGTCGCGCTTTTACAGACGAAGACAGGGAGCTGTTGCGTTCATATGGGGGCCTTATCGAAGGCCTGGCCGATCTGTTCGGCAAGCACTGCGAGGTGGTGCTCCACTCCCTGGAAAATCTGCATGAGTCCGTGATCCAAATCGCGAATGGTTTCAATACGGGTCGAACTCTGGGGGCGCCGATCACCGATCTCGCCCTGAGGATGCTCAAGGACATCGAGAGCACGGGTCAGGATCACACCCAGAGTTATTTTGCCCGCAGTCGGACCGGTGCCTTGATGAAGTCGAGCACCATCGCCATCCGTAACCGCGACAAGCAGGTGATCGGCCTTATCTGCATCAACCTGCACATCAATGCACCTTTCCACGAGTTCGTGGCCGAATTCTTCCCGACGCCACAGCAGGTGGAGCGGCAATCACCGGAGACCTTCGCCAACAGCGTCGAAGAGCTGGTTGCCCAGACGGTGGACAACACCATCGACGAGATCAATCGTGATCCCTCCGTGGCCAACAATGCCAAGAACCGTTTTATCGTGACCCAGTTGTTCGAGAAGGGCATATTTGATATCAAGGACTCGATCAACCTGGTCGCCGACAAGCTGAATATTTCCAAACATACCGTGTATCTCTACATCCGACAGCGCAAGCAGGGTGAAGAAGAGAGCGAGTAAGCGCCATAGATAGGGGATAGATAACAATGGCTAAAGAAGTGATTGCAACCGACAAGGCGCCTGCCGCAATTGGCCCTTATGTCCAGGCTACCAAGCTGGGTGAGCTGGTCTTTACCTCCGGGCAGATCCCGCTCGATCCGGCCACCATGGACATCGTTGCCGGTGGCATCGAGGCTCAGGCAGAGCAGGTGATGAAGAATCTGGTTGCCGTCTTGAAAGCCGCAGGGGCCGATACCAGCAAGGTGCTGAAGACCACCTGCTTCCTGAGTGACATGAACAACTTTGTGGCCTTCAACCAGGTGTATGCCCGCTACTTTGGCGAGTCCGCCCCGGCACGTTCCTGCGTGGAAGTTGCTCGTCTGCCCAAGGATGTACTGGTCGAAGTCGAAGCCATCGCTTACGTCTGAGCCTGTTTCATTGGAAAAGCCCCTCCCAGGAGGGGCTTTTGCGTCTGTGAGGTAGAATGGATACACCGCTGTGCAGGAGTGCGATCATGAGTCTGAATTTTGCTCTGCTGGTCACCGGGCCCGCCTATGGCACCCAGACGGCCAGCACGGCCTATCGTTTTGCCCTGAGTCTGGTCGAGCAGGGACACCGCTTGTCCCACCTCTTCTTCTATCAGGAGGGGGTGTGCAATGCCAATGGCCTCCATGCGCCAGCCAGCGATGAGACCGACCTGGTGGCATTGTGGCGCGAGTTGGCCATCCAGCAGGGTATCCGCATCGATGTGTGTGTGGCTGCGGCCATGCGCCGTGGCGTGCTGGATGAGCAGGAGGCCAAGGGAATGGGACGGGAACATTTCAATCTGGAAGCGCCATTCTGCCTGAGCGGGCTCGGTCAGTTGGCGGAAGCCGCACTGACCGCTGATCGCTTCGTTCAGTTCTAGGGGGACAAAATGACCAGAATAGCGTTTATCTCACGGCGTGGTCCCCATGGTTCGGCGAGTGGTCGGGAGGGGCTGGATGCTCTGCTGGCCACCTCTGCATTGACGGAGTCCCTGGCACTCTTTCTGGTGGGGGATGGCGTGATGCAACTGGTGAGGGAGCAATCACCACACGCCATATTGCAGCGTCACTACGCCCCGACCTTCAAGATGCTGGAACTGTATGACATCGAAGAGATCTATGTCTGTGCGGTGTCACTGGCTGAGCGAGGACTGACGGCGGCGGATCTGCTAATCCCAGTGATTCCGCTCTCTCCTGCGGAAATTCGCCGTAGCTGGGCGGGTTTCACCACCCACATCTGCTTCTGAGGTGCCCGTGATACAGCTGATATTGAACTCTCCCTTCATGAGCCAGGATCTCGAGTTGGCGTTGCGTTACCGCATGGAAGGGGATCTGGTGGTGTTGATGCAGGATGCCGTGATGGCGGCGGCTGCCCCCGGGTGGTGCGAGCGCTTGGCAGAGGTCCCCCTGTACGTCATGAAGGAAGATCTGCAAGCGAGAGGCTTGTCATCCGGGATCGGGATGGAACTCGATATGCCGGGTTTGATCAGGTTGATCGCCGAGCACGGATCACCGCAGACCTGGGGCGGTTAGGCTTGGTTTTCCTTTTTATCTCAGTTGCTTAGCATAATGTCATTCGACTGTCATTTGCCATTTCGGTGTGCAAATTGTATAAATCTTGACTCCCCAGACAACAGGGCATAAAATTTCGCGTCCCCGTATCTGCGGGGAGGATTTTTCACACGTTTATGAAGTCATTATCAGGAGCCTTTTGATGGCAACTATTAACCAGTTGGTTCGCAAGCCACGCATCAAGCTCGTTGTGAAAAGCAACGTGCCGGCGCTGGAAGCGTGCCCTCAGAAGCGTGGCGTATGCACCCGTGTATACACCACCACCCCGAAGAAGCCTAACTCTGCACTGCGTAAAGTATGCCGTGTACGTCTGACCAACGGCTTCGAAGTCACCTCCTACATCGGTGGTGAAGGTCACAACCTGCAAGAGCACTCTGTTGTTCTGATCCGTGGCGGTCGTGTAAAAGACTTGCCAGGTGTTCGTTATCACACCGTTCGTGGTGCGTTGGACTGTGCCGGTGTTAAAGACCGTAAGCAGGCTCGCTCCAAGTACGGCGTGAAGCGTCCGAAAGCTTAATGGTTCTCCGTTAAGTAAGGCCAAACGTTAATTCGTTTCTAGTTAGATAACTTTCTAGTTTTGGGTAACCCCTGAAGTTACGGAGAATTTGAAATGCCAAGACGTCGTGTTGTTGGTCAGCGTAAAATCCTGCCGGATCCCAAGTTCGGATCTGAGCTGCTGGCTAAATTTGTCAACGTAGTAATGGTTGACGGTAAGAAATCTGTTGCAGAAGCCATCGTTTATGGCGCCCTGGACATCATTGCCACCAAATCTGGCAAAGAGCACCTGGCCCTGTTCGAAGTCGCTCTGGACAACATTCGTCCGGCGGTCGAGGTTAAATCTCGTCGCGTCGGTGGTGCAACCTATCAGGTGCCGGTAGAAGTTCGTCCGGTACGTCGCAATGCTCTGGCAATGCGCTGGTTGGTTGATGCCGCTCGTAAACGTGGTGAAAAATCAATGGCTCAGCGTTTGGCTGGCGAGCTGCTGGATGCCGCTGACAATAAGGGTTCGTCTGTCAAGAAACGTGAAGACGTTCACCGTATGGCTGAAGCGAACAAGGCCTTCGCTCACTTCCGCTGGTAATCCGCTTGCGCAGGGTCTTATGACTCTGCGCACCTTTAATTATCTGGGGACAAGCGCCCTAGTAAGAGGATGACAATGGCTCGTACAACCCCCATTGAGCGTTATCGTAATATCGGTATCTCCGCTCACATCGACGCCGGTAAGACTACTACTACCGAGCGCGTTCTGTTTTACACCGGTGTAAGTCACAAGATCGGTGAAGTTCACGATGGCGCCGCCACCATGGACTGGATGGAACAGGAACAAGAGCGTGGTATCACCATCACCTCCGCCGCGACCACCGCTTTCTGGTCCGGTATGGGTAAACAGTTCCAACCGCACCGTATCAACATCATCGATACCCCGGGCCACGTTGACTTTACTATCGAAGTAGAGCGTTCCATGCGTGTTCTGGATGGCGCCGTGATGGTGTACTGTGCCGTAGGTGGCGTACAGCCCCAGTCTGAAACCGTATGGCGTCAGGCTAACAAGTACAAGGTTCCCCGTATCGCGTTCGTCAACAAGATGGACCGTACCGGTGCCAACTTCCTGCGCTGCGTTGAGCACATCAAGACCCGTCTGAAAGGTAACCCGGTTCCTCTGCAACTGAACATCGGTTCCGAAGAGAACTTCAAGGGCGTTATCGACCTGGTCAAGATGAAAGCCATCAACTGGAGCGAAGCTGACCAGGGCGTATCCTTCGACTACGAAGACGTCCCGGCTGAGTTGCTGGAACAGGCGCAAGAAATGCGCATGAACCTGGTTGAAGCCGCTGCTGAAGCGTCTGAAGACCTGATGGAAAAATACCTGGGTGGTGAAGAACTGACTGAAGAAGAGATCAAGAAAGCTCTGCGTCAGCGTGTTCTGAACAACGAAATCATCCTGGTTACCTGTGGCTCCGCGTTCAAGAACAAGGGCGTACAGGCCATGCTGGATGCCGTGGTCGAGTACCTGCCGGCTCCGACCGACGTTGCTGCTATCGACGGTCTGAAGCTGGATGGCGAGACCAAGGACGAGCGTCACGCTTCCGATGACGAGCCGTTCTCTGCTCTGGCATTCAAGATTGCTACCGACCCGTTCGTGGGCAACCTGACCTTCTTCCGTGTTTACTCCGGTGTGGTCAACTCCGGTGACTCCGTGCTGAACTCCGTTAAAGAGAAGCGCGAGCGTTTCGGCCGTATCGTTCAGATGCACGCCAACAAGCGTGAAGAGATCAAAGAAGTTCGCGCAGGCGACATCGCTGCTGCCATCGGCCTGAAGGACGTCACCACCGGTGACACCCTGTGTGACGAAAGCGCACCGATCATCCTGGAGCGTATGGAATTCCCGGAACCGGTAATCTCCATCGCCGTTGAGCCGAAATCCAAGGCTGACCAAGAGAAGATGGGCCTGGCTCTGGGCCGTCTGGCTCAGGAAGATCCGTCCTTCCGCGTATGGACCGACGAAGAATCTGGCCAAACCATCATCGCCGGTATGGGTGAGCTGCACCTGGACATCATCGTTGACCGTATGCGTCGCGAGTTCAAGGTAGAAGCCAACGTAGGTAAGCCGCAGGTTGCCTACCGTGAAACCATCCGCAACACCGTCAAGGATATTGAAGGCAAGCATGCCAAGCAGTCCGGTGGTCGTGGTCAGTACGGTCACGTCGTTATCGACATGTACCCGCTGGAAGAAGGCAAAGCCTACGAATTCGTCAACGACATCAAGGGTGGCGTGATTCCGGGCGAATTCATCCCGGGTGTTGACAAGGGTATCCGCGAGCAGCTGAAGTCCGGCCCGCTGGCAGGCTATCCGGTAATGGATCTGGGTGTACGTCTGCACTTCGGTTCCTACCACGATGTCGACTCTTCCGAGCTGGCGTTCAAGATCGCTGCTTCTCTGGCGTTCAAGGCTGGCTTCATGAAGGCCAACCCGGTACTGCTCGAACCGATCATGAAGGTCGAAGTCGAGACTCCGGAAGACTACATGGGCGACGTGATCGGTGACCTGAACCGTCGTCGCGGCCTGATCGAAGGCATGGAAGATGGCCCGTCCGGCAAGATCGTACGTGCGCTGGTGCCGCTGGCCGAAATGTTCGGTTACGCCACCTCCCTGCGTTCTGCTACCCAGGGTCGTGCTTCCTACGCCATGGAATTCGCCAAGTATCACGATGCCCCGACCAACGTCGCCCAGGCCGTGATCGAAGAGCGCAAATCCAAGTAATTTAAGATTCCCCGCCTACGACGGTAGGCGGGTTTAACCTAGAAGGACTACGTCGTGTCTAAAGAAAAATTTGAGCGTAATAAACCGCACGTAAACGTCGGCACCATCGGCCACGTTGACCACGGTAAAACCACCCTGACCGCCGCCATCACCAACGTGCTGGCCAAGCACTTCGGTGGTAAAGCTTTCGCCTTCGACCAGATCGACAAGGCACCGGAAGAGCGTGAGCGTGGTATCACCATCAACACCTCCCACGTAGAATACGACACTGCTACCCGCCACTACGCTCACGTAGATTGCCCGGGTCACGCCGACTACGTTAAAAACATGATCACCGGTGCTGCCCAGATGGACGGCGCAATCCTGGTAGTAGCAGCGACTGACGGCCCGATGCCGCAGACTCGTGAGCACATCCTGCTGGGTCGTCAGGTAGGCGTTCCGTACATCATCGTGTTCATGAACAAGTGCGACATGGTAGATGACGAAGAGCTGCTGGAACTGGTCGAGATGGAAGTTCGCGAACTGCTGTCCGAGTACGACTTCCCGGGTGATGACCTGCCGGTAGTACGTGGTTCCGCACTGAAAGCGCTGGAAGGCGAAGCTCAGTGGGAAGAGAAGATCCTGGAACTGGCTGGCCACCTGGACACCTACATTCCGGAGCCGGAGCGTGCCATTGACCAGCCGTTCCTGATGCCTATCGAAGACGTATTCTCCATCGCAGGCCGTGGTACCGTAGTTACCGGTCGTGTAGAGCGCGGTATCGTCAAGGTTGGTGAAGAAGTGGAAATCGTTG
>NZ_CP077201.1:790000-1157500 GCF_019046925.1 Aeromonas sp. FDAARGOS 1402 | reverse complement strand
TCCGGAGACACAACACTGAGACACGAGACGAACGCACCACGGTGCGGAAGCCATTGATGCCCTGCTTCCAGGAAAAGCCTCTAAGCTTCAGATTACAAGTCATCGTACCCCAAACCGACACAGGTGGTCGGGTAGAGAATACCAAGGCGCTTGAGAGAACTCGGGTGAAGGAACTAGGCAAAATAGAACCGTAACTTCGGGAGAAGGTTCGCTCTTGATGGTGAAGTCCCTTGCGGATGGAGCTGTCGGGAGTCGCAGTGACCAGATGGCTGGGACTGTTTATCAAAAACACAGCACTCTGCAAACACGAAAGTGGACGTATAGGGTGTGACACCTGCCCGGTGCCGGAAGGTTAATTGATGGGGTTAGCGCAAGCGAAGCTCTTGATCGAAGCCCCGGTAAACGGCGGCCGTAACTATAACGGTCCTAAGGTAGCGAAATTCCTTGTCGGGTAAGTTCCGACCTGCACGAATGGTGTAACCATGGCCATGCTGTCTCCACCCGAGACTCAGTGAAATCGAATTCGCCGTGAAGATGCGGTGTACCCGCGGCTAGACGGAAAGACCCCGTGAACCTTTACTACAGCTTGGCACTGAACATTGAACCTACATGTGTAGGATAGGTGGGAGGCTTTGAAGGCGTGACGCCAGTTGCGCTGGAGCCGTCCTTGAAATACCACCCTTGTATGTTTGATGTTCTAACGCAGGGCCCTGAATCGGGCTCGCGGACAGTGCCTGGTGGGTAGTTTGACTGGGGCGGTCTCCTCCCAAAGAGTAACGGAGGAGCACGAAGGTTGGCTAATCCTGGTCGGACATCAGGAGGTTAGTGCAATGGCATAAGCCAGCTTAACTGCGAGACGGACAGGTCGAGCAGGTACGAAAGTAGGTCATAGTGATCCGGTGGTTCTGAATGGAAGGGCCATCGCTCAACGGATAAAAGGTACTCCGGGGATAACAGGCTGATACCGCCCAAGAGTTCATATCGACGGCGGTGTTTGGCACCTCGATGTCGGCTCATCACATCCTGGGGCTGAAGTCGGTCCCAAGGGTATGGCTGTTCGCCATTTAAAGTGGTACGCGAGCTGGGTTCAGAACGTCGTGAGACAGTTCGGTCCCTATCTGCCGTGGGCGTTGGATGATTGAAGGGAGTTGCTCCTAGTACGAGAGGACCGGAGTGAACGAACCTCTGGTGTTCGGGTTGTCACGCCAGTGGCACTGCCCGGTAGCTAAGTTCGGAATCGATAACCGCTGAAAGCATCTAAGCGGGAAGCGAGCCCTGAGATGAGTCATCCCTGACCCCTTGAGGGTCCTAAAGGGCCGTTGGAGACCACAACGTTGATAGGTGGGGTGTGTAAGCGTAGCGATACGTTGAGCTAACCCATACTAATTACCCGTGAGGCTTAACCATACAACACCCAAGAAGTGTTCTAAGGCTTGTAGCAAATAGAACGAACTACTCAAATTCAGTGATAATGACAAGCAGCTAGCAAAGTCGTTATTCACGTCAGCTTTCCGAGATTGAAGAATTTGCCTGGCGGCAATAGCGCAGTGGAACCACCTGACCCCATGCCGAACTCAGAAGTGAAACGCTGTAGCGCCGATGGTAGTGTGGCATTCGCCATGCGAGAGTAGGACACTGCCAGGCACCCAATTAAACGGTGATGTGAAGAATCACATGGCTGGCTGCGAGGATGACACCTCACAAACAAGCAGCAAAAGATTTAGCGAAAGCTAACCGAATGCGGAGCGGTAGTTCAGTCGGTTAGAATACCGGCCTGTCACGCCGGGGGTCGCGGGTTCGAGTCCCGTCCGCTCCGCCACTAAATTGAAAGGCCTTCCCTATCGGGAAGGCCTTTTTGCTTTCTGACATTTACCCAATCCCTCATCCTCAGTGCCAGGTGGCTTGGCCGGGTTATCCTCATTTCCCTACACGACCATCTCCGCCTTGCCGAATGGCATCCACGCTTCATTCGTGGTCACACATATAGACAGTTCAGGGATGACTCAACAATCTGCCTGGCGGATCAGAAGCCAGTGGCCATTGTTACCTGGAATCAGTCGCCAGGAGCACTCTGGCTGGTTGGCCGCGGCTGATCTGCTGCGCTCTGAGGGCCTAGTGGATATCGCTGAGTATAGATGAGGGAGGGCGGAGGAAAGGCAAGGAGCGCTACTGTGGCTGCCTCTGGTGGGTATACAAACAGGTTATCAGTGATGCAGATGGCGTGATGTAGGCAGGATCGCTCAGGCTGATTCCATTTTCTGTTGTGTCGCGGGCATGGGGTGCACAAAAGAAAAGGGGACAGCAGATGCTGTCCCCTCAAGTCATTTCGTCCATTCCCTGAACTGCCATGCTCCCTGCAATCCTTGACGCTATCCTTTCCTTTGGAAATTCCCCTTCCCAATCCGTTGGGGTGTCCTGTGGCCTTCCTAGCCTGGCAATCTGTCCTGATTGCTTCACCCTCTCCTTCCTGGAGGTGTCCATTACCACATCCCGTGGTGTTCCTGCGTCATCCTGACTGATAACCATCCTGGCTATCACGCTTCATCTTGAAGCTGTTCCTGACCGCGTCTTGCGGTGTCCTTTCATCCTTGATGAGCGACAATCCGTGCCACTCAACCTCATCCCGAGGTATCCAACTACCGCATCCTGCGGTTGTCCTGTCGATCCTTGTGATAACCATCCTGGCTATCAACCCCATCCCGAGGTGTTCCTTGCCCACATCCTGCAGGCTATTCCTTGTTTATGCGCTGTTTCTGCATCCTGCCGAATCAGCTCGTCCTTGTGAGACCCATACTAAGGCAATTGCAGGCTCGAACAAGGTGTGCAATCGGATTGAGCTCCGTGACATGTGGTACAGAAATGGGCTGGCGTGGAATATTATCTATGTTTATCAGTTATTTAGATAGTTTCCGTGGAAAGCATACCCAGTGCGGGATGGCTTCACGTACGGTTCAACACTGAGGGGTCTTACAGGGGGAATGGCAGATCTCTTACAAGCAAAAATCGGTAGGAAAACGATGGTACAGCCGCTTCAATCAGGGGTGTAAGAGTTCAAAATTAATTGAATACTTATGCTTTAAAAGTAGACAAAAGCCGAGATAAATCTCGGCTTTGTATTGTCTGCTGGTTTCTTTAGCTGACCCTTGTCCCAGGAGTCGGGTAGGCCTTGCGCAGTGATTCGGGTGCAAGCACCTCCAGGTTGCCGCTCATGTTGTTCAGCCAGGAGCGGAACTCGGGCGTATCCTGCACTTCAGTCTCCACCACCACGCTGCGCTTGTCGTAACGGGTCATACGCGGGTTATGTCCCGGGATTTGTCCATCGATCAGGGTCGGGCAGTTGGCATCGATGCGCCCGACGAAGCGGATCGGACCGCTGACGTCCTGATAGCCCTGGTCGCGGATCAGCTTCTGGATATTGAAGTCCTTCGGCTGGGTCGCGCTGAAGTTGGTCAACTCCACGTTCTTGATGTGATCGAACGGGATACCGTAGACCTTGGGATCCAGCTCGGACAGGGTACAGAGCAGGATGGGGCCATCGGGTTGGTTCAGGATGCCGAGGGGATTGATGCGGTCATAGCAGAGCCAGACAGTACGCTCCTTGATGACACGCTGGATCTCGGCGCTGAACTTGCGGCCACGCCAGAGGGCGTCGCGGATCAGGGTGCTGCGGCGGATCTCCGGATTGCCGGCGAAGGGGCGAGGTGACTGGTGCACGCTCTCCAGCCAGCGCTCGGCCAGTTCGCTCTGGCTGTCGCGGATCACCTGGCCAGCCTTGTCGATCAGCGGGTTCAATTCGGTCAGCACGCTTGCCGGCAACAGTTGGCTCGCCTGGTCGCTCCAGGTTTTCAGGGCCACTGCCAGCGAGAGCGGCATGATGTTGGCAAAGTCATTGAGACCATGGCGCTCGAAGCACCAGCCATGAGGCTTGCTGCGCTCATCGGAGGTGAGGTCGAACAGTCCCATGCCGGACATCTCTTCCAGGTCCCGTTGCACGGTACGGAGACTGACGTGAATGCCTTCCTCTTCCAGTTTTACCTGGAGTTGGCTGGCGGTCAGCTTGTAAGGGCGGTGCGGGATGCAACGCGCCAAGGTCAGTTGTCGTAACAGCTTCTTACTCATGGTGCATGCCTTCACTGGTTTAGCGTTGAGTGTATCCTAGCCATGGCCTGCGACAGTCTATGTCGCAAGTTTTGCTGCGACAACTGTCGCCATTTTCATACATGAAGAACCAAGGCGTTGATAAATAAAACAAAAAAGCAATAAAAAGGGGTTGTTTGAGCCCTTTTTTTATTGCAAACAAGCCTTGCGAGGATGCTCGCGACCAGGGTGACAGGAAGGAAATGGAAGCAGTAAGGAGGGGGAGGTGGGAAGGAGGTGGGGGACGGGCCCCCACCTCGACACGTCGTTATGCCAGCCAGGACCAGGCTGATTTGGTGATGGCTGCGCCCACCATGTAGCCGAATACTGCGAGAGCGGCCACTCCGGCCACCAGCTTCTGACCGCGGGCAGGGCGCTTGAGCGCCATGACGCCCAGGCCGATGTAGATCACCAGGGCAATCAGCTTGGCCATCAACCAGGGCTGCTGGCCAGGGCTCATCTGCAGGGTCACCGCCAGCAGCACGCCAAACAGCAGCAGGAAGGTGTCGTTGATGTGGGGCAGCACCTTCAACCATTTCTGTTGCAGCCGCCCGCTGCCCGCCAGCGCCAGGCTCCAGCGGTAGAGGAAGAGCAGCAGGCTGACCAGGGCCAGGGTCATGTGAAGGTGTTTGAGCATGGGGTAATAGGCAATCATGTTGCTTCCTTGTCGTTGTCGGGCAGACCGCTGTTCCATTGATGGGCGTGGGTACGCTCCTGTCCTTCCTGATCGTCTTGCAGCAGGTCGGAGAGGATGTCGCGGTATTGCAGGCTCTTGTTGATATAGGTGTGCTCGTCGTCCAGGTAGTTGACCTGTTCCCGCAGCAGTCGGTTGTCATACTGCTTGAACATCTGTCCCGCACGCCAGGCCTGATTGGCCCTGAACCCCAAGAGGGTGAGTGCTTCTACTCCAAGATCCACGGCCGATCCCAGGGTTTCGCGGTGCACGCTGTCTATCCCGTGGCGCAGGATCTCGTGGGCATGGGGTCTGTCCTGGGCACGGGCCAGTATTCTGAGGTGCGGGAAGTGCTTTTTCACCATCTCGATCACTTCGAGGGAGGTGGCCGGGTCATTGAGGGATAGCACCAGCAGTTTGGCCTTGTGGGCGCCGGCCGCGTGCAGCAGGTCGAGTCGGCTGGCATCCCCATAAAACACCTGGTAGCCGTACTTTCTCAGCATCTCTATCTGGCTGGCATCCTGCTCGAGTATGGTGGTGCCAATACCATGGCCGTGGAGCAGACGCCCCACTATCTGACCGAAGCGACCGAAGCCGGCGATGATGACCGGGTGTTCCACCAGCTCGGGCTGTTCGTGTTCGGGGGTGTCGCTCTGGTTGCGGTAGTCGAACCAGGGCTGGATCACTCGATCGTTGAGGATAAGCAGCAGCGGTGTCAGCGCCATGGAGAGGGCGACGACCAGAGTCAGCAGTGAGATGGTGCTGCCCGGCAGTACCTTGTTCTGGGCGGCGAACGAGAACAGCACGAAGGCGAACTCCCCGCCTTGGGCCAGGGCCAGGGCGAAGGTCCAGCGCTGGTTAGGGGAGAGGCGAATGACAAAGCCGAGCCCCATCAGCACCAGCCACTTGAGCACCATCAGACCGATCACCAGTGCCGGGATCAACAGGGGATGGGCGGCAAAGAGGCTGAAGTCGATGCCGGCACCCACCGACATGAAGAAGAGGCCGAGCAGCAACCCCTTGAACGGCTCAATGTCCGCTTCCAGCTCGTGGCGGTATTCGCTGTCCGCCAGCACCACGCCGGCGAGGAAGGAGCCGAGGGCGGGGGAGAGGCCGACGGATTCCATCAGCACCGCGATGGCGATCACCAGTAGCAGGGCGGCAGCGACGAAGATCTCCCGCATGTGGGACTGGGCGATGGCGCGAAACACCGGCCGCATCAGGTAATGACCACCCAGCACTATGCCGGCGATGGCGGCCACCACCAGCAGGCCGTGCTGCCAGCCTGCCAGCTCTGAGCTGCCGCTGCTGGCGACCGGCGCGATGGCCAGCAGCGGCAGGATCGCCAGGATGGGGATGACGGCGATGTCCTGGAACAGCAACACCGCAAACGCGGAGCGGCCGCTTTCGCTCTGCATCAGTTTGCGCTCCTGCAGGCTCTGCAGCACGATGGCGGTGGAGGAGAGCGCAAGAATGAGACCGATGGCGAGCCCCTGCTGCCAGGGCAGACCCAAAAGATAACCCACCCCGGTCAGGGCGACACTGGTGAGCAGCACCTGCAGGCCACCGGTGCCGAGGATGGGCCCTTTCAGTTGCCACAACAGGGCCGGGCGCAGCTCCAGACCGACCAGAAACAGCATCAGCACCACCCCGAACTCGGCGAAGTGCATCACGTCTTTCTGCTCGCCCACCAGACCAAGCAGGAAGGGACCTATGATGATCCCCGCCAGCAGGTAGCCAAGGACGGAGCCCAGCCCCCACCGCTTGGCCAGCGGGACGGCGATCACCGCCGCCGAGAGGTAGATCAGGGCGTCAAACAGCAATCCATGTCCCATCAGCGGCTCCTCCTTAACATGATGAATGCCGGTGAGGGCTGGCCGGGCCTGCGCCCGGATCGAGTGTGTGTCATGGGAGTACCCCCAGCAGATCGCGCAGATAGGGGCTCTCGGCCAGCTGGGCCGGGGTCAGCTGTTCGTCACGCAGGGCGCACAGCAGTTGGCGATAGTCCTGGCCGCAGCGGCGCAGCGCCTCGGGATCCTCGAGCTTGTGGAAAGAGTGCAGCACGAAAGGGGGCAGCCAGCGCATGCCGCACAGCTGTGCGGTCTGCTGGAAGGGGAGCAGGAAGTCGAGCAGCGGGCGCTGGTTGTAGCCGGCGCGGCAGTAGGATTCGGGGCCGCCCCCCGTGGTGATGGCGCTGAGCCACTGCTTGCCGTTGAGGGCATGGGCCTCGGGGCCGTAGGCATAGCCGTACTCCAGCACCAGGTCCATCCACTCTTTCATGATGGCCGGGCAGGAGTACCAGTAGAAGGGGTGCTGGAAGACGATGATGTCGTGCTCCGCCAGCAGGGCCTGTTCCCGTTTCACGTTGATGAACATGTCCGGATAGCGCTGGCAGAGATCGTGCAGGGTGATCCCCTCCAGCCCCTCGATGGCGTGCAGCAGTTGTTTGTTGGCCCGGGAACTCTGCAGCGCCGGGTGTGAAAAGATGACCAGAATGCGTTTCATGGGATTCCTGAAGAGGGTCTGCTGCCGGCACATGCGACAGACTGTGAGCTGAAACGTTATCAAGAAGCTCCCTGGCCCGCCAGTTCCGGGATCAGTGCGCGCAGCGCCGGATTCAGGGTCTGGTGGGCGGGGTAGCAGAGGCCGATTCGGCGGAACATCCGGGGGCCGCTCACGGGCAGGGTGCACAGGCCCGCTTCGTCCTCCACCAGCCCGTCGGGCAGGAAGCTGATGCCCACTCCGGCCAGCACCAGCGCCATCACCAGCCCCTTGCTCTCGGCCTTGGCCACCAGATTGAGAGTGAGCCGGTCACAGGCCAGCAGGCCTATGGTTTGCTGATGGGCTTCGCAGGGGGGACACTCAATGAAATCATGGTGTTGCAACTCAGCCAGCTCGATACGCGCCCTGCCCGCAAGAGGGTGTCTCCTGGGAACGCACAGCACGTACTCCTCTTCCCAGAGCGGCAGGAAGATCTCGTCCTCCCGGCGCAGGGCATCCAGGGTCAGCCGGCAGTCGGCCGGGGTGCCGTAATCGGAGAGGGTGAGATCCAGCTCGGGCAGCACCCCCTGCACCCGCCGAAGCAATCCCGCCAGCCGACGGCGGCTGAGGTCGGGCATGATGGCCATGTTGAGTCTCGCACGCGTCGCCTTCTGGCGAAACAGGGTCGGCAGGCGACGCGCCTCTTCCACCAGCTTGACGGCGTGGGGATAGAGATAGTGGGCCGGATCCTTCGCTTCCACCCCCTTCTTGCCCCGGATGAAGAGGCTGTCCCCCAGGCTCTCTTCGAGCTGGCGAAGGCCGGCGGAGAGGGAGGGTTGGCTCACGTGGCAGCGGGCTGCCGCCGCCGTGATGTTCTTCTCTTCATAGATGGCGATGAAGAAGCGCAGCAATCTCAGGTCCAGCATGGGGATACCATAGTTAATTCAGATGATAACCAGCGGAAAACTATATTTATCGCCGATGGATGTAGCGACTATAGTGACTGGGTCCCGTGCTGGCCAGCCCTTGTTTGACGCCCATTTCAACGCATCAGAAGGAAAACTCCATGTCCAAGTCCCTCGTGGTGATCACCGGCGCGTCCGCCGGGATCGGTGCCGCCATTGCCCGCGCCTTCTCCGCCGCCGGCCATCCGCTGCTGTTGCTGGCCCGCCGGGTCGAGCCCATGCAGGCGCTGAACCTGCCCGATACCCTCTGCATCGGGGTCGATGTCACCGACACCGCCGCCATGAAGGCCGCCGTGGCGCAGGCGGAGGTGCAATTCGGCCCGGTGGGATGTCTGGTCAACAATGCCGGCGTCATGCTGCTGGGACAGGCCGACGTGCAGGATCCCGCCGAGTGGCAGCAGATGCTCAACATCAACGTGATGGGGGTTCTGAATGGCGTGCATGCGGTACTGGCCGGCATGAAGGCCCGCCGCAGCGGCACCATCATCAACATCAGCTCCATCGCCGGTCGCAAGACCTTCCCGAACCATGCCGTTTACTGCGCCACCAAGTTCGCCGTTCACGCCCTGACCGAAAATATCCGGGAAGAGGTGGCCGATGTCGGCGTGCGGATGGTGACCATCGCTCCGGGCGCGGTGGAGACCGAGCTGCTCAGCCACACCACGGACGAGAGCATCAAGGCGGGCTACCACGACTGGAAGGATCAGATGGGAGGCGTCATTGCACCCGAGGTGATCGCCGACGCCGTGCTCTACGCCTGGCACCAGCCGGCCAACGTCTGCGTGCGGGAGATCGTGCTGGCAGCCACCCGTCAGCAACCCTGATGCAAACGGGGGAGGGGTTGACCCTCCCCCTGGGCCAAGGGTTACCATAGGCCCTCTTTCGTCATTGAGTCGTCTCATGGTCCTGACCCGTCGCCAACTCGCTCGTGCCCGTCGCTGGCTCCCCCTGTGGAGTCTGGTGCTGGTGCTGATGTCGTTTGGCAGCCGTGCGGCCACCGATCTCTGTACTCTGACGCCTCATTGCAGCCAGAGCGAGCGTACCCTGGAAAAAGCCATGCCCTGCGGCAGCTTCACCTCGGCGCTCGCCATGACGGTGCTCACCAGCGACAGCCTGACGGTTGCCCGGCTTGAGCCCGACAGGCCGACATACCTCTCTCCCTCTCTGTTCATGCCGGAGGCGCCCCTGAAGCGTCTCGAGCGTCCGCCCCGTCACCACGGCTGAGTCGAGTTTCCCTTTCCGGGCATTTCTTCTTAACCGAGGTGAGATATGTACAAGTCCCTGTTACTGGCCGTGCTGGCCGGTACCGTCAGTTTTTCTGTTCTGGCAACCGGGCAGATGACCGTCTACAAGTCCCAGTATTGCGGTTGCTGCAAGACCTGGATCAAGCACATGGAAGAGAACGGCTTTGAGGTCAAGGTCGTGGAAACCGAGCAGCTGGACCCGATCAAGCAGCAGCATGGCATCACCCCGCAGCTGGCCTCCTGCCACACCGGGGTGGTGAACGGCTATGTGGTGGAGGGGCATGTGCCCGCTGCCGACGTGCAGAAGCTGCTCAAGGAAAAACCGGCGATCCGCGGTCTGACCATTCCGGGGATGCCCCAGAGTGCGCCGGGCATGGATATTCCGGGTCAGCCCTATCAGGTGCTGAGCATCAGTGACGAGGGCGCGACCAAAGTCTGGTCGAGCTACCCCGGCTGATGGATGCTGACCGTGAGCAGACACACTTCCATCATGTGAGGCACACCTGAGCGAACCCGTGTCGCTCACGGTCAGGGAGGAGGGCCGCCATCGCGAGATGGCGGCCCTTTTTCGTCGATTTGGGGGGGAATGTCCGGGGAGCCCTTGCAACCCCGGGCGACAAGGGGCAGATTGATCGCCAATTTTTATTTTCTCAGGGACGCTTTTCCCGCTGCCTGCCGGTGTGCCGTCTGGATGCGTGCAGCACCAGCGGGAGGGGCGGCCCTGTGACAGCGCAAAGGATGCGACATGTTCACCTTTTCCCGGGGGTTGCTGCTGGCTTGCCTGCTTGCTGCGCCCTGTTCCCATGCCAACGAAGAGTCCGCCATGCCTACAAGCGATACTTCCACCCAGCCTGTCATTGTCCCCCCGGTGGCTGCCAAGCACCCCCATACCCTGAAAAAACACGGGGACACGCGCGTCGACAACTACTATTGGCTGCGCGATGACGAGCGGCAGAAGCCCGAGGTGCTGGACTATCTCAAGGCCGAGAATGCCTACACCGAGGCCATGCTCGCACCGATCAAGCCGCTGCGCGAGCAGCTCTACAAGGAGATGGTGGCCCGTATTCCCCAGCAGGACGAGTCTGTCCCCTATGTGAAGAACGGCTACCGCTATCAGACCCGTTACGAGCCGGGCAAGGAGTACGCCATCTACTCCCGCAGCAAGGTGGAAGGGGATGGGGCGCCCGCCCTGCTTCTGGATGGCAACCAGCGCGCCGAAGGCCACGAGTTCTATGCCCTGGGGGCGCTCGAGGTGAGCCGCAACAACCGCTGGCTGGCGGTGGCGGAAGATTATCTCTCCCGCCGTCAATACAGGATCCAGTTCCTCGATCTGGAGAGCGGCGTCTGGGCCGCCGACACCCTCGAGAACACCTCCGGCAACCTGGTGTGGGCCAACGACAGCAAGACGGTCTTCTACGTGCGCAAGCACCCCAAGACCCTGCTGCCCTACCAGGTCTATCGCCACGAGCTGGGCACGGACCCCGCGAAGGACACCCTGGTCTACGAGGAGAAGGACGACTCCTTCTATGTGAGCCTCTACGCCACCACCTCGGAAGATTTCATCGTCATCTCCCTCTCCAGCACCACCACCAGCGAGGCGCGCCTCATTGATGCCAATGTGCCGGGTCAGACGCCACGCCTGTTCCTGCCCCGTCAGGTGGATCACGAATACAGCCTGGATCACTACCGCGGTCGCTTCTATGTGCGCTCCAACAAGGACGGCAAGAACTTCGGCCTCTATGAGACCAAGGAGAGTCCGGTGGATCGCTGGAAGGCGGTGATCGCCCCCAATCCGGACGTACTGCTGGAGAGCTACGCCCTGTTCAGGGACTGGCTGGTGCTGGAGGAGCGCAGCCAGGGGTTGACCCGGTTGCGTCAGGTCAACTGGCAGAGCGGCGAACAGAAGGAGATCGCCTTCGACGATCCCGCCTATGTCACCTGGCTTGCCTACAACCCGGAGCCGGACACCAGCGCCCTGCGCTATGGCTACTCCTCCATGACCACGCCGTCCTCCACCTACGAGCTGGACATGGACAGCGGCAAGCGGACTCTGCTCAAGCAGCAGCCGGTGGCGGGCTTCGTGCCTGCGCAATATGCCAGCGAGCGGCTCTGGATCACCGCCCGTGACGGCGTGGCCGTGCCGGTGTCGCTGGTCTATCGCAAGGACAAGTTCAAGAAGGCAGGGGGCGGTGCAGGCACCAATCCCCTGCTGGTCTACGGCTATGGCTCCTACGGCGCCAGCATGGACCCGGACTTCAGCAGCTCACGCTTGAGTCTGCTGGACCGGGGCTTCGTCTACGCCATCGCCCATATCCGGGGTGGCGAGGAGCTGGGCCGCACCTGGTATGAAGAGGGCAAGCTGCTCAAGAAGCAGAACACCTTCAACGACTTCATCGACGTGACCGAGGCGCTGGTGGCGCAAGGCTACGGCGCCAGGGATCAGGTCTATGCCATGGGAGGCAGCGCCGGCGGCCTGCTGATGGGGGCCGTCATCAACCAGGCGCCCCAGCTCTATCGCGGCGTGGTGGCCCAGGTGCCCTTCGTCGACGTGGTCACCACCATGCTGGACGAGTCCATTCCCCTCACCACAGGGGAGTATGACGAGTGGGGCAACCCGAACAAGAAGCGCTATTACGACTACATGAAGGCCTACAGCCCCTACGATCAGGTCAAGGCCCAGGCCTACCCGAATCTGCTGGTGACCACGGGGTTGCACGACTCCCAGGTGCAATACTGGGAGCCGGCCAAGTGGGTGGCCAAGCTGCGTGAGTTGAAGACTGACGACAACCAGTTGCTGCTCAGCACCGACATGGAGGCCGGTCACGGCGGCAAGTCGGGCCGTTTCAAGGCCTATGAGGACATCGCCCTGGAGTTCGCCTTCATTCTGGAGCTGGCTGGCAGCAAGGCGTGATGGCCGGGCCCAAATGAAATCAGCTTGTTACCAAACCCCGTTCCGGTAGCCTCGGATCGGGGTTTTTGCATCTTGGCGACAAAAGCGTCATTAACGTCGTGTTTATGCTGTTCAGTAAGCACTTCGCAATATAACGGACCAGGTATCTAATCCTTGCCAGTCAAGGGTTGCGAAAGAATCTGGGCGTGCTTTTTATTGCTTCCCTTTGATAGTTCATGTAATTAATCTGCCCTTGAGAAATGAATGATCCGCTTCAAACTTCTCGCTATTTAAATCCGCCATTTTGCTGTTTTGTTTGATTTATGTTGGTGTTATGTGCTTAATCGGAGCGTTAATGCTTTTGAACTGACCCGTTTCTGGTCAGATCACCTCCGATCGGCATGACGCTGATTATCTCACCGCAGGATGATGGTGGCTTCTGGAAGGGCGCGTGCCGCTCGACCATTTCCTCGTACGAGGTCCTATAGGCGAACCCAGTCTTGATGCGGGTCTGTCTCATATTCTCCCGGGAAACGGGTGAAATAAATCAATGAAAAGGATGAAGAACATGAAAGGATTATCCTTGGCGTGCGCCTTGTCGGCGGCTCTGGTCGGTGTGTCGTTTGGTGGTCCGGTGCAAGCGCAGGAGCGCTTCGTGACCATAGGCACCGGCGGTCAGACCGGCGTCTACTACGTGGCGGGCCAGTCCATCTGCCGCTTCCTCAACCGCGGCGCCGCCGATCACCAGATCAAGTGCAACGCCCCGGCCAGTGGCGGTGGTGTTGCCAACGTCAACGGCATCCGCTCCGGCGAATTCAACTTCGGCATCATGCAGTCCGACCACCAGTACAAGGCGATGAAGGGCGTCGAGCCGTTCAAGGCCGAAGGTCCGATGGATGACATCCGCGCCGTCTTCTCCCTGCAGAGCGAAGTGTTCACCATCCTGGCCCGCAAGGACGCCAAGGTAGCCAGCTTCGACGACCTGAAGGGCAAGCGCGTCAACATCGGCAACCCGGGTTCCGGTCAGCGTGACACCTTCGAAGAGATCATGGCCGTGAAGGGCTGGGACAAATCCGCCTTCAGCCTGGTTTCCGAACTGAAACCCGCCGAGCAGGCTTCTGCCCTGGGTGACAACAACATCGACGCCATGAGCTACTTCGTCGGCCACCCGAACGGCGCCATCCAGGAAGCCTCCACCACCACGGACACCGTGCTGGTGCCGGTCACCGGCCCCGAGATCGACAAGCTGCTGGCCGAGAAGAGCTACTACAGCAAGGCCGAGATCCCGGGTGGTCTCTACAAGGGCAGCCCGAACCCGACTCCGTCCATCGGTGGCAAGGCGGTGCTCTCCACCAGCGCCAAGGCCGATCCGGAAGTGGTCTACCAGCTGGTCAAGTCCGTGTTCGACAACCTGGACCGCTTCAAGCGCCTGCACCCGGCCTTCGCGGATCTGAAGGAAGCCGACATGATCAAGGTGGGTCTCTCCGCTCCGCTGCATGAAGGCGCTGTGCGTTACTACAAGGAACGTGGCTGGATGTAATCCGGCTGCGTCTTCGGATGTGCCCCGGACTCGCTCCTCCTTCGGGGGAGCGAGTCTCATTTATTGCAGTACCTACAGAGTCACACTATGCAGCAAACACAACAACAAGAGGCGCTCTCGGCCGAGGAGCTGATCGCCCAGGACGTCGGCGCCAGGCTGCCCGTCGGCCCCATGAGCTGGATCATCGCAGGTCTTGCGCTGATCTGGTCCCTGTTCCAGCTCTGGATAGCCTCGCCGCTGCCCTTCTCCCTCGGCATCGGCGTCCTCAACGACACTGAAACACGCTCGATTCACCTGGCCTTCGCCATCCTGCTCGCCTACCTGGTGTTCCCCGCCATGCGCAGCTCACCGCGAGACAGGGTTCCCCTTGCCGACATCGCCCTCGGCCTCGTCGGTGCCGCCGTCGCCAGCTATCTGTTCGTGATGTACCAGGAGCTTGCCCAGCGTCCCGGCAACCTGACCACCATGGACTTCGCGGTGGCCTGCGTCGGCATCCCGCTCCTGCTGGAAGCGGCCCGCCGCGCCCTGGGCCCGGCCCTGGCGGTCATCGCCATCGTCTTCCTGGCCTACAGCCTGGCCGGTCCCTGGATGCCTTCCCTGCTGGCCCACCGCGGGGTGAGCCTGCATGCGCTGGCCAACCACCAGTGGATCACCACCGAAGGGGTGTTCGGCATCGCCCTCGGGGTCTCCACCAGCTTCGTCTTCCTGTTCGTGCTGTTTGGCGCCCTGCTCGAGCGCGCCGGTGCGGGCCATTACTTCATCCAGCTCGCCTTCAGCCTGCTGGGTCACCTGCGCGGCGGCCCGGCCAAGGCGGCCGTGGTCGCCTCGGCCCTGACCGGCGTCATCTCCGGCTCCTCCATCGCCAACGTGGTGACCACGGGCACCTTCACCATCCCCATGATGAAACGGGTCGGTTTCTCCAAGGAGAAGGCCGGCGCGGTGGAAGTGGCCTCTTCGGTCAACGGCCAGATCATGCCGCCGGTCATGGGGGCTGCGGCCTTCCTGATGGTGGAGTACGTGGGCATTCCCTATGTGGAGATCATCAAGCACGCCTTCCTGCCGGCGGCCATCTCCTACATCGCCCTGCTCTACATCGTGCACCTCGAAGCGCTCAAGCTCGGGATGCAGCCCATCGGCAACCGTCAGCCGCGCCCCTGGCTGCGCCGCCTGACCGGCTTCGCCTTCGGTGCCGCCCTCATCAGCGGCCTCTCCATGGCGGTCTACTACGGTCTGGGCTGGCTCAAGCCGGTACTGGGTGACTATGCCCTGCCGGGGATCAGCGTGCTGCTGGCCGTCGCCTACCTGGGACTGCTGAAGATCGCCGCGAGCAACGCGCCGCTGCCGGCGGAAGACCCGGACAAGCCACTGGACGAGCTGCCCGAGACCCGCGCCGTGCTGCTCTCCGGCCTGCACTTCCTGCTGCCCGTGGTGGTGCTGGTGTGGTGTCTGATGGTGGAGCGCCTCTCCCCCGGCCTGTCGGCCTTCTGGGGGTCGGTGATGCTGATCATAATCCTGCTGACCCAGCGACCGCTGCTGAACTGGCTGCGCACCGACGGCAAGCATGACTACGGCTCCTTCACCGATGGCGTGGTGGACCTGCGCGAGGGGCTGATTGCCGGTGCCCGCAACATGATCGGCATCGGCATTGCCACCGCTACTGCCGGCATCATCGTCGGGGCCGTCTCCCAGACCGGCGTCGGCCTGGTACTGGCGGATCTGGTGGAGTTCCTCTCCATGGGCAACCTGCTGCTCATGCTGATCCTCACCGCCCTGCTGAGCCTCATCCTCGGCATGGGGCTGCCGACCACTGCCAACTACATCGTGGTATCGAGCCTGCTGGCGCCGGTGATCGTCACCCTGGGTCAGCAGAACGGCCTCATCGTGCCGCTCATCGCGGTGCACCTGTTCGTCTTCTACTTCGGCATCATGGCGGACGTGACCCCGCCGGTGGGGCTGGCCTCGTTCGCCGCGGCCGCCGTCTCCAAGGGCGACCCCATCAAGACAGGGATCACGGCGTTCTACTACAGCCTGCGTACCGCGGCGCTGCCGTTCCTGTTCATCTTCAACACCGATCTGCTGCTCATCAACGTGGACTTCGCCCACGGCGTACTGATCTTCATCGTGGCCACCATCGCCATGCTGATCTTCGCTGCCGCCACCCAGGGCTTCTTCCTGGTGAAGAGCCGCTGGTACGAGAGCGTGCTGCTGCTGCTGGTGGCTTTCACCCTGTTCCGTCCTGGCTTCTGGATGGATCTGCTGCACGACCCGTATCGCGACACCGCCCCGGCCGAGCTGGTCCAGACCATGGGGCAGGTGGAGGCCGAAAGCACCCTGCGCCTGCGCATGGAAGGGGAAGATGCGGTGGGCAAGCTGCGCCGCTTCACCGTGCTGCTGCCGGTGCCTTCGGGCGTCAGTGGTGAGGACCGTCTGGCCAAGCTGGGGATCCAGACCTATGAGCAGGACGGCAAGATCCTGATCGACACCGTCACCTTCGGCAGCCAGGCCGCCGATCTGGGGCTGGAGATGGATCAGCAGATCCTGAGCGTCAAGGCGCCCACCGAGCGCTGGCCCAAGGAGCTGATGTGGCTGCCGGGCTTCCTGCTGTTCGGGGCCGTGGTCTGGCTGCAACGCCGCCGGGTCGCTCGACCCTGATCATCACCCAATAAAAAAGGTTCATCGCGGCTTTCCGGGGAAGGCCGCCTTGATTTTCAGAAAAAAGTATTCTGAGTCCCTAAATCCATATGCCATACGCTTTATCACTTTGATCTTGTTGTTCACCCCTTCCAGCACACTCGTGTGCATCGGGTAGTTTGCACTCGCCAGGATCCCCCGCATATATTTCGATAAATTTCGACCAAATCGTTGCAGCGGCGCTAGCCCGCTTTCCTTCACCTGCCGCATCCAGCTCCGCCATCGTCGCCATCCTTCCCACACGCTCGGCGCATACCAGATGCCCTTCAACGCCTCTTTCAGCACGTACACCATCGCCAGCGGTTGATTCGCCGCCAACAGCTCCTGCAACTTCACATCCTGTTTTTCACTCAGCTTCGCCCGATTACGTAGCAGCAACCAACGCGCACTTTTGACCACTTTTCGCGCCGGTTTATCGCTTTTCAGTGCATTCGCCTGCTCCACTCGCACCCGGTCCACCACCTCTCGGCCATAGCGAGCCACCACGTGGAACAGGTCGTAGACCACCTCCGCCTGCGGGCAGTGTTGCTTCACCTCCAGGTCGAACGCCGTGTTCATGTCCATCGCCACCGCCTCAATCTGCTGGCATCGCTCGCCGAGCTGCTCGAAGAAGGGACGGATAGCGGCCCGGCTGTTGCCGTGCCCCACCCACAGGACGCGGGTTCGCTCGGCATCCATGATCACGGTGGCATAGCGGTGTCCCTTGTGCAGGGCAAACTCATCCATCACCAGCCGCCGCACCTCCCCAAGTTCGATGGTGCCCACACTGGTCTGCAAACGGCGCTTGTCGATCTCCTTGATGGTGTGCCAACCGACCCCGGTGAGCTGGCTGACATGGCGGATGGGGAGGTACTGAACGAGCGCTTCAATCCAGCACTGCATGCGCCGGGTGAGGCGGGAGCCAGAGGGGAGCCAGTCGATATGTTCACTGACGCGACCACAGCGCAGACAGTCGACGCGGCGAACAGGCAGTTGTAACCAGACTTGTCGGTCAAATAGGTCTCGCTCACGCACCCGGCGGATACGTTGGTCGTGGATCAATGGCGTGGGTTGCAGGCATCGGCGACAACGGGGCAACAGGTCGGCGCGAGGCTCAAGGGTAAACAGGGTGTGATGGTTGGCAGAAAGCGCTTGGGCGATGACGGTATAACCTGGCCAGAAGGAGGCAATATCAATATGATGCACGGCGACAGCAGGGTGATGGTGGTGGTGTGTTTGGAGACAGCCAGTTTACCAGCACCCTGTCTGTCAACTTCCACTTCCCCAAGATCCCGCGAAGAACCATAAAAAACGGCGCCTTCGGGCGCCGTTTTTTATGCTGGGCTGTGATGCCGGCCGCTTCGGGCCATCAGTCCAGGGCATCAGTTGGACTGGGTCTGCTTCTGTTTTTGCAGTTGGTCGAGGGTCTGCTGCTCCTGCGGGCTGAGGCCAAGCTGCTCGCAGGCCTGTTCAAAGCTGATGCCAAGATGGCACATCATGATGTCGATAGCGGGCAGGTAGTTGGTCATAGCATCTTCCATGGTGATCCTCCAGAGCTGTCTCTTATGCCCGAGGGCGGGGATGGGGGCAATTAGACTTTAGGTGTAGGGAGCCATCTGCTTCAGCCTCTGCCACTGGCCGGGGGAATTTGCTACTCTTGCGGGCACTAAAGAGGTTGCCGCCCCAGGGCGAGCAGCCGGTGAGGAGCAGGGCATGTTATTGAGTTTCTTGATCATCGCATCGGGCTGGTGGCACATCCGCGCGGCTTACGGCTCAGACTCCCGTCAGTTCTACATCAGCAAACCCCTGACCATGCTGTTCATCATCGCCCTGGCGTTTGGCTACCAAGGCGACGATCACAACGGCTCCCACGCCTGGATCCTGCTCGGTCTCTGCCTGTCGCTGGCGGGGGACGTGCTGCTGATGCTGCCACGGGATCGCTTCATCCAGGGGCTGGCGGCATTTTTTGTCGCTCACCTCTGCTACATCGTCGGTTTCGCCCAGGGGCCCCTGGTGCTCAAGCTGGTGGACGGCCTGCTGCTGTTGCTGGTGGCCGGCATGGTGTTCGGGCTCTTGTGGGGCCAGCTCGGCGAGATGAGGATCCCCGTCTTCTGCTACATGCTGGTGATCATCGCCATGGCCTGGGTGGCTGCCGGTGCCTGGCATGCCTCTCTCACTGCCGGCAGCGCCGCCGCCCTGGTGGGGGCGCTGATGTTCCTCTTCTCCGACAGCATGCTGGCGCTGGACAGATTCCGCCGCCCCTTCCCCCATGCCACGGCCTGGATCATGAGCAGCTACTTCGCGGCACAGTTCCTGATCGCCGCCTCCCTGGCGGGCTGACCGGCGGACGGCCATGAAAAACGGGCCTTCTGGCCCGTTTTGCTATGTGATCCCCACCTTTCACGCCTCGACCGGTTCTGCGTCAGGGGCCCTCGGGGCCGGCTGCTTGAGCAGCAGCATCAGGGCGCTGGCGATCAGCAGGAAGATACCCATCACGTAGAACACCTGGTTGTAGGCCATGATGGCCGCCTCGCGGCTGATGGTGTTCGACAGCATGGCCCGGGCCTGCAACTGGGCCTGCTCCGGCCCGGATCCCTGGGCCATCATGTTCTGGGCCAGCTGCATCAGATAGGCCTGCCCCTCGATGCTGGTGGCGGCCAGGGTGCTGCCGATCTGGCTGACATGAGTCCGGGTGTCGTTGTCGATCAGGGTGGCGATGATGGCGATGCCGAAGGCCCCCCCCAGGTTGCGCAGCACGTTGAGCAGGGTCGAGGAAGAGGGGATCTCGTCCGGTGTCAGGCTGGCGGTCGCCACCAGGGAGAGGGGCACCATGATGAAGGGCTGTCCCAGGGCCCGCACGATGAGGGACTGGATCAGCTGGGGCCCGGCGTAGTCGGCATTCATGTTCACGTTCATGAAGCAGCTGATGGCGAAGACCAGAAAGCCGAAGCTCACCAGATAGCGCGGATCTATCTTGTGGGTCAGCTTGGGCACCAGGGGGAGCACCAGCAACTGGGGCAACCCCATCCACATCAGCACTTCACCGATTTCCAAGGCGTTGTAATTGTGGATCTGGGTCATGTAGAGGGGCAGCACATAGATGGAGCCCATCAACCCCATACCGAGCACCAGGTAGGCGAAGCAGGCCAGGGCGAAGCGCGGGTTGTGCAGCAGCCGCAGGTTGACCAGGGGGTGGCGGCGCAGCAACTGGCTGATGACGAAGAACACCAGGGCCACCACCGAGATGACGGTGAGCCGCACGATGAAGCTCGAGCCGAACCAGTCCTCCCGGTTGCCCTCTTCCAGCACCACCTCCAGGAGGCCGAGCCCCACCGCCATGGTGAGGATGCCGATGAGATCCACCCGCTTGATCACTTCCCAGTCCACCGGCTTCCTGTCCAGCCCGTGGGCCAGCATGGCCATCACCAGCAGGCCGGGCGGCACGTTCAGATAGAAGATGTAGTGCCAGGACATCTGCTCCGTCAGCCAGCCCCCTAGGGTCGGGCCGATGGCGGGGGCGAAGGTGGCGCACAGGCCGAACAGCGCCATGCCGGTGGCCCGCTTGTGCAGCGGCAGCAGGCTGACGATGAGGGAGAAGGCCATGGGGATCAGGGCCCCGCCGGTGAAGCCCTGCAGCGCCCGAAAGACGATCATGCTGGTGAGGTTCCAGCTGAACGAGCAGAGCACGGAGGCGACGATGAAGGCGCCCGTGGTCCACAGCAGGTAGCGCCGCACGCTCAGTCCCCGGCTCAGCCAGCCGCTCAGCGGAATGGCGATCATCTCCGCCACCAGATAGGAGGTGGAGATCCAGGAGCTCTCGCTCAGGGTGGCCGAGAGTGCCCCCTGAATGTCTTTCAGGGAGGCGTTGGTGATCTGGATGTCGAGGATGGCCATGAAGGCGCCGATGAGGCCCCCCATGACCGCGATCCAGTTGCGGCGTGGTATGGCGTCCATCAGTGGGCGGCTACCACGGGATCAGGGGTGCGGGTGTCGACGATCACCTCGGTGGAGAGGCCGGGCAGCAGCTTGCCCGCCAGGGCGCCCGGATCCGGGATGCGGATCTTGACCGGCACCCGCTGCACGATTTTGGTGAAGTTGCCGGTGGCGTTTTCCGGCGGCAGCAGGGCGAACTTGGCGCCGGTGGCCGGAGAGAGGCTGTCGATGATCCCCTCGACCGGTTGATCCGGATAGGCATCCAGGATCACCTCCACCTTCTGGCCCGGCTGCATGTGCTGCAACTGGGTCTCCTTGAAGTTGGCCTCGACCCACACCTGGCTCAGTGGCACCAGGCTGGCCACCTGCATACCGGACTGGACGTAGAGCCCTTCCCGCAGGCTGCGCTTGCCGATGATGCCGTCAGCCGGGGCTCGCAGCTCGGTGTAGCCGAGTTCCAGCCTGGCTTGTTCGAGCTGGGCTTCGCTCAATGCCAGCCTGGCCTGGTTCTGCTTGGCTTCGGCATCCAGCACCAGCAGCCGCTCGCGGGCGGCCTGCAGGGCGGCTTTGGCCTCCAGTGCCTGGGCCTGGTTGACCTGCAAGCCGGCGCGCACCTCGTCCAGGCTGTCCTGGGAGCTGTAGTGACGCTCATTGAGCTGGCTGACCCGGCGCACCTGCTGCTGGGCCCGGACCTGCTCGGCATTGGCCGAGCTGACTTTTGCCTCGGCCTGGCGGATGAGGCTCAACTGCTGGATACGGGTGGCGGCGAGGTTATCCGCCGTCGCCTGGTTGAGGTGCAGATCGGCCTCGGCCTCCGCCACCTTGGTCCTGTACTCGCGGTCGTCGAGCCGGGCGATGAGCTGGCCGGCCTTCACCGCCTGGTTGTCGGTCACCAGTACTTCGCTGATGTAGCCGGAGAGCTTGGAACCGATGCCGGTCACCTCGCTTTGCAGGTAGGCGTTGTCGGTGCTCTCGAAGTAGCGGCCATGCAGATACCAGTAACCGGCAAACAGCAGGCCGAGCAGGGCCAGCACCAGGGCGGCCAGCAGGGGGATCTTCTTGTGTTGACTCATGATATTGGTTTTCCTGAACTGTGGCGGGCAGGCTAACATCGTGCAACTGTTTCGATTAGTATCCATTCATGAGATATACAGTTTCACTGGTGAAACAATGGACCTGAATGCTGCCTTAATCCTCGTTCGTATCGTCGACAAGGGCTCCTTTACCGCCGCTGCCCAGGAGCTGGGCATGACCAAGGCGACGGTGAGCCGCCGCATCGCCGAGCTGGAGCAGCGTCTCGGCGCGCGGCTGCTCTATCGCTCCACCCGGCAGCTCACCCTGACGGAAGCCGGTGAACAATATTATCTACGCTGCAGCAAGGCGGTGGAGGAGCTGGCCCAGGCCGAGCTGATGCTCAGTGCCAGCCAGCAGGAGGTGACGGGGATCCTCAAGCTGGCGGTGCCCATCGAGACGGGACAGCTGGTGGTGGGCAGGCTGGTGGCGAACTTCCTGCAAGCCTATCCGGGCATGAAGGTGGAGCTGGAGCTGACCAACCGCATCGTGGATCCCATCAGCGAGGGGCTGGATGCCATCGTGCGGGTCGGCGACATGAGCGACTCCAACCTGGCGGCGCGGCGTCTCTGGAGCACCGAGCGGCTGCTGTGCGCCAGCCCGGACTATCTGGCGCGCCACCCGGTGATCCAGAGGCCCGCCGATCTGGTGCATCACGAGCGGATCGCGGTCAGCACGGGGTTCCTCGCCTCGCACTGGTGTTTCGAGCTGGATGATCGCGAAGTGCTGGTGGATCCCCCGTCCCGCTTCCAGGTCAACAACATCACCTGTGCCAGGGAGGCGGCGAAGGCGGGGCTGGGGCTGGCTTCCCTGCCTGCCATGCTGTGCCATGATGAGCTGGCGAACGGGACGCTGGTCTCCTTGCTGCCGGAGTGGCAGCAACCCAGGGTACCCATCTACCTGCTGTTTCCCGAGCGGCGCCTGATGCCGCGCAAGCTGAGGGCATTCATCGATTTTCTGGTGGCCAACGGCCCGGCTTATGGCATCGACAAGCTGCTGTAAGGGTTTCGAGGACAACGTATGGAGCGGTGGATGAATCTGTATCGGGCATCTCGCTCCCGGAAGATGCTCGCCCTGGAGTAATGATGGTAGTGCTGGTGATGACGGCACTGGCAAGGGTTTCGAGGACAACGTATGGATCAGTGGATGAATCTGTATCGGGCATCTCGCTCCCGGAAGATGCTCGCCCTGGAATGATGGTAGTGCTGGTGATGATGGCACTGGCAAGGGTTTCGAGGACAACGTATGGATCAGTGGATTAACTTGTATCGCGCCTCTCACTCCCTGGAGGCGCATGCCCTGAAAGGGGCCTTGGAAGTAGAGGGAGTCAGGGTGCGCCTCAGCGGCGAAGGACTCTCCGGCGCGCTCGGGGAGCTGCCGGTGGATCTGCTGCAAGTGACCCTGATGGTGAACGAGCGGGATCGTCAGCGGGCAGGCCGGATCATCGAGCGCTACCAGCAGCGCCAGGGCAATGGCTGGCTGTGCGGCCAGTGCGGGGAGGAGAACGGCGCCAACTTCGATATCTGCTGGCGCTGCCATCACGATCCCCAGGATCATTGAACGCCCCTCGCGCCCTCAGCGCAGGGTGAAGTCGATGTCATCCCCCGCATGGGCATCGTGGTAGGTGGCGAGATCCAGCTCCTTCTCGCTGCGGGCGATGAGCACGGAGACCAGGATGTCGCCGGAGACATTGACCGTGGTGCGCGCCATGTCGAGGATCCGGTCTATGCCAGCGATGAGTGCCACCCCTTCCAGCGGCAGTCCCACGGCAGTGAGGGTCAGGGTCAGCAGCATCAGCCCGGTACCGGGTGTGCCCGCCGTGCCGATGCTGGCCAGCGTGACGATGCTGATGATGGTCAGGTAGTCCACCAGATGCAGATCCACCCCGAAGGCCTGGGCCACGAACAGGGCGGTGACCCCCTGATAGAGGGCGGTGCCATCCATGTTGATGGTGGCGCCGATGGGCAGCACCTTGGCGGTGATGGCGGGGGAGACCCCGAGCCTGCGTTCGGCGCAGGCCAGGCTGATGGGCAGGGTGCTGCTGCTTGAACTGCTGGTGAAGGCCACCGCCTGGGCATCGACGATGCTCTTGAAGTAGTGCAACGGGTTGAGGCGCGCCATCAGGAGCAGCAGGCTGCTGTAGACGCCAAGCACGTGGAGCAGGCAGCCGAGGTAGACGGCGCCGATCACCTTGAGCAGCGGCAACAGCAGGCTGACGCCGTACTTGCCGGTCATCCAGGCCATCAGGGCGCAGACGCCATAGGGGGCCAGGGCCATCACCATCTGGGTCAGCTTGAACATTCCCTCTGCCAGGGAGGTAAAGAACAGGATGGCGGGGCGGCCGCGTCGTCCGGTGGCGTTGAGGGCGAGAGCGAGGGCCACGGCGAACACGATCACCTGCAATATCTTGCCATCGCCCATGGCCTGCACCGGGTTGCGCGGCACCAGGTGGCTCAGCACGCTGGCCAGGGTAGGTTGCTGCGCCATGGCGCCCCGTTCATAAGGACCCATGTTGGCGCCCATGCCCGGTTCCAGCAGCCAGCCCATCATCAGGCCGATGCAGATGGCGACGGCGGTGGAGCAGAGATAGAAGCCGATGGCCTTGCCGGCGATGCGGTCGAGCCGCTTGCCCTTGAGCAGGGCGGTGAGGCCTGCCAGGACGGAACAGAAGATGAGGGGCACCATCAGCATCTGGATGGTGTTGACGAACAGGACGCCGATGGGCTTGAGCAGCAGGGCCTGCTCGTTGAAGCAGAGCCCCAGACCTATCCCGGTCAGCATGCCGAGCAGGGTCTTCAACCAGAGCGGGCGACGGGTCCAGATCCGCCAGGGTTTGAAGACCAATCCATGGAACAGCATGACGCCAATGTCCTTATTTTCTGTCTGCGGTGGCAAAAAGGGGCGACAGTGTAGCCATCCCCCCGTCAGGTTGCCACATTATCGACAAAGCGGCGCTCACGACCAGCCCGCTGGCGTTAAAAAAGGCGTTTTGTTGGCCTATATCAAGAACCCTCTCCGGGCTTCCGGCTTTAATTGTCATTTGACATGATGATTAAAGGGGTTCGAGATGTCCCAATCGATACACGGTCACGAAGTGATGGAGATGATGCTGGAGCAGGAGAGTCCGTTTACCCGGGCCAGCCTCAGGGCGGCGATCGCCTCGCGCTTCGGTGCCGAGGCCCGGTTCCACACCTGCAGCGCCAGCGAGATGGACGCTGACGCCCTGATCGACTTCCTGGCCAGGCGCGGCAAGTTCATCGACTCGGAGTCAGGGTTCCAGACCCGCGCCGACAAGATCTGCAACCACGGATGATCGCCAGTGGTGAGCGCGGTGGGGCGCTCGCCGAATCCCGCCACCTTTGTTATATTTCGCCCTCCTTCCCCTCTTGTTAAAAGGTTCTGCCCGGGCGCTCTATGGACACATTCTCCGCTGCCGTCATGCTGTTTCTGATCATGGATCCGCTGGGCAACCTGCCGGTCTTCCTCTCTATCCTGCGCCATGTCGACCCCAAGCGTCGACGCAAGGTAATGCTGCGGGAGCTGTTGTTTTCACTGGTGATCATGATGGGCTTCCTGTTCGCCGGTCAGCAGATCCTGAGCTTCCTCAACCTGCGTCAGGAGGCGGTCAGTATCGCGGGGGGCATCATCCTCTTCCTCATCGCCATCAAGATGATCTTCCCGAGCCCCGGTGGCGTGACCGGGCTGGCGGCGGGGGAGGAGCCCTTCCTGGTGCCCATGGCCATCCCCATGATTGCGGGCCCCTCCATCCTGGCTTCCCTGCTGCTTCTGGCCAACCAGGAGCCGACCCGGATGGTGGACTGGTCATTGGCCCTGCTGATGGCCTGGGGGGCCAGCGCCGTGATCCTGATGTTCTACGAGCTGTTCAACAAGCTGCTGGGTGAGCGAGGACTCACCGCGGTGGAGCGGCTGATGGGCATGCTGCTGGTGATGATCTCGGTGCAGATGCTGCTGGACGGGGTACACCACTATCTGGCGGTGACGGGTCAGAACTGACGGGGCGAATGCTGATGTCAACGTGAAACGGGGCTTCTTGAGCCCCGTTTTTTTTTGCGCGTCAGGCGGCAGCGGCCGGGCCGTCCGCCGAGGTTTCCAGCTTGCCCATGATGAGGGCGAGCAGGGTCTCCCGCAGCCAGCGATGGCCCGGATCCTCCTCGTGGCGCTGATGCCAGATGAGCAGGTGGGAGATGCTGTCCAGGGCGATGGGCAGCGGCAGCGGCACCAGGGGATAGACCTGGGTCGCGTGGCGGGCGTAGAGGCGGGAGAGGGTCACTATCATGTCCGAGTGCATGCCCATGCGCAGGGCCGCCTCGAAGGAGGGCACGGTCGCCTCGATCCGGCGATAGAGATCCTGCTCCGCCAGCTTGTGATCCAGCATCCAGCGATCCCGCCCCTCGCAGTAGGTCTGCACATGGGGGTAGGCGAGGTAGCGGGCGAGATCCCACTCGGGCTCCTGCAAGGCAGGGTGATCCCGTTGCACCAGGCAGGTGAGATCGTCGATGGTGAGCAACCGCTGGCAGATGGCGTTGGGCAGGGTGTCGAGGCGAAAATCCGAATTGATGCAGTTCTCCCGCACCGTGAAGGCGATATCCACCTGGCCCTGGCTCATCTCGGTCAGGCTGTGCTCGGTCCACTCCTCGTAGCGCAGGCGGATGCCGGGGGCCTGACGCTTCAGTTCGCTCAGGTAGAGGGGGGCAAACAGGGTGAAGGCGCTGTCCATGCTGGCGATGACGAACTCCCGCTCCGTGCTGGCGGGATCGAAGTCCGGCGGCTGGATCAGGTTGTCCAGGGAGAGCAGTATGGGCTGCAGTTGCTGCTGGAGATCCAGGGCGCGCGGAGTGGGATCCATCCCGTAGGCCGAGCGCACGAACAGGGGATCGTCAAAGGTCTCCCGCAACCGTCCGAGGGCCTTGCTGACGGCGGACTGGCTCAGGTGCAAACGGCGTGCAGCCCGGCTGCCGTTGCGCTCTTCCAGCAAGACTTGCAGGATTATCAACAAATTAAGGTCTATGCGTGCAAGCTGTTCCAGCAACATGATATGAATCCTCTTCAATTTCTAGATGAATATATACCATTTGTTTTCATATCTTGGCGATCCTATGCTCGACGGGTCTCTCGCCCTGGTGGCGGCTGGTACAGGATGTAGCGGTTGAGGGGACAAGTAGCACCGACTCATACGGCGGCCCATGGTCGCCGTATTTTTTTGCGCCTCGTCGCCGTTTTTGCGCGATTTTTTCGCCAACTTGCACCTGCCTTGATTTTGCCCAACAATCGATACGCTTTCTTTTGATACAACCTCCAGGTATCTAACAGTCAGGAGTCTCCCTATGGGACTGGGTGGCATTCATATCTGGCATCTGCTGATCCTGCTCGTGGTCGTCGTCGTGGTGTTTGGCAGCAAACGCCTGGCTGGCGCCGGTGAGGATCTGGGCACTGCCATCAGGGATTTTCGCAACGCCTTGCGCGACGATGACAATATCCGGAATAAGTAGGAGTGAACGTATGTCTGTAGACGAGAAAGTGGAACTGAACGAGACCTGTGACAGTTGCGGCTGTTTCGCCGAAATTGGCACCATCATCGGCGAAGGTGACGACGTCATGGAGCTGGTGATCGAGGCTGCTGCAGAAGCCGACGCCCGCGAGAAATTTGCGGCTTACGAGGCGCTGGCCAAGCAGGTCACTGCCGAAGCCAAAAGCAGCAGCGAGCTGAGCCGGGGCCCGGATGGCGTGATCCTGAAGGCCCGCCTGCAATTCACCTGCACCGCCGAGAAGCTGATCTTCGAGATGCGCGCCCGCTCCCTCTGAGATCGTGATGACACGGCAGGCTTGCCTGCCGTCTTGCTCTGCCCCTCGCTTTTTCCCTCCCTTTGCGTTGTATAGTGAGTTATCCCACGGACGATCCGTTTTCCGTCCGGCATGCGCCGATCGGCAGAAGATCCCGCGACGCCCCATGACTTGGCGCAGGCGCCTTCTCTGACAGACCCGACGGTGCGCACCGGCCCACAGCGAGGTGGTTAAATCATGATGCGGCGATGGATCTGGGCCCTGCTGGCTCTCTGCTCTCTCCCTCTGCTGGCGGCGGATCTCAAGCCGCAGTTGCTGCCCCAGGCCGGTGATCTCGAACACATCCTGCAAAAAAAAGAGCTCAGGGCCCTGGTGGTCTATGAGCGGGGGTTTTTCTTTTTCGACAAGGGAGCCCAGTACGGCATCCTGGTCAATCAGCTTCAGGGATTCGAGCGCTGGTTGAACCAGACCTACCTGGCCAAGGAGAAGCTCAAGCTCAAGATCATTTATATCCCGGTGCGCCAGGACAAGCTGCTGGACTATCTGGCCGAGGGGCGCGGGGATCTGGTGGCCGCCAACCTGACGGTCACCCCCACCCGGCGCGAGCAGGTGACCTTCTCCCAGCCGCTGATCGCCCCCATCGAGGAGTGGGTGGTGAGCCAGCGGGAGCTCCCTGCCTTCAATCGCATCACCCAGCTGTCCGGCCGGCGGATCTGGGTGCGAGCCAGCTCCAGTTATTTCGAGAGCCTGCACCAGCTCAACTGGCTGTTTCGGGAGCTGGGGTTGCCCCCGGTCTACATCGAGACGGTTCCCGAATACCTGCAGGACGGGGACCTGCTGGAGATGGTGTCAGCCGGGATCATTCCGCTGACGGTCACCGACAGCTTCAAGGGGCGGATCTGGCTCGACATGATTGGCGGCCTCAAGGCCCACAGGCTGATTCCGCTGCGGGACAAGGGGCGCAGCGCCTGGGCCCTGCGCAACAACAGCCCGGAGCTGCTCAAGGCGGTGAACGCCTACATCTCGGAGTCGAGCAAGCGGACCCTCTACAGTGACATGACATTGCGCCGCCTGCTGGCGCAGAGCGACCGCATGAGCAACATACTGGCGCCGGACCCGCTGGGGCGACTGTCGACCATTCGCAAGGTACTGGAGGCCCAGGCGGACAAGTATCAGCTGGACTGGCTGATGCTGGCCGCGCTGGCTTACAAGGAGTCGGGGCTCAATCCCAATGTCGGCTCTCACCGGGGGGCCGTCGGCATCATGCAATTGCTGCCGAGCACCGGCAAGGAGGTGGGGATCCGAGGCGCCAGACTCACCAGTCTGGAGGGCAATGTGGAAGCTGCCTGTCGCTACATGCGGCTCATCCTGGACACCTACTTCAATGATCCCGGGATGGACAGGCTCAATCGCCATCTGTTCGCCCTGGCCGCCTACAATGCGGGTCCGAACCGGGTCCAGGCATTGCAGGCCAAGGCGGCCGACAAGGGGCTGGATCCGAACGTCTGGTTCGGCAATGTGGAGCAGCTGGTGGCCAACGATGTGGGCCAGGGGCCCATCAACTACGTTGGCACCATCTACAAATACTACGTGGCCTACCGTTTCAGCCTGCCCCAGCTGGAGGGCAAGTCAGAGGCCATCGAGGCGGTGCAGCCCTGAGCCTGTCAATGCTGGCCGGGGAGGAGATCCTCGTGATGCTGCGCAAAGGGCTCCCAGCCCAGATCCCGGTGCTGCTGGTACCAGGGCATCAACAGCCTGGCCGGGGTGGGATCCGGTTGGCTGGCATGAGGTCTCTGACTGAGGGAGGGGTGGTCGCGCAGTTCCATCATCGGCTCCTTGACACTGGGCTATCGGGGCGGTTGTCTGGGTTATGCCACCACCAGATGACAGGGAGATGACCCTTGATCCCCGCCGACTTTGCCTTGCTCGCCGATCCCGGCGCCGCCCTGAAGGCCCGATGCCAGTTGATCCGCCAGGCTCGCCACCGGATCCTCGCCCAGTATTACAGCTGGGAAGAGGACGGCAGCGGTAAGCTGCTGCTGGCGGAGCTGGTGAGGGCGGCCCGGCGCGGAGTGGTGGTGCAACTGCTCATCGACGATCTCTACGGCGGGGAGAACCGCTTTCTGGAGGCGGTGGCGGCGGAACCGGGCATCGAGGTGCGCCTGTTCAACCCCTTCTGGCTGCGGGGCTGGCGTCCCCTTACCTTGCTGCTGGAAGGGGTGCTGAGCTTTCGCCGCATCAATCACCGGATGCACAACAAGCTGCTGCTGGTGGATGGCAGCCAGGCGGTGATCGGCGGGCGCAATATTGGTGATCGTTACTTCGGGCTGGGGATGCCGCCTCACTTCATCGACCTGGATCTGCTCTGCCGCGGCCCCCTCTGTCAGCAGGCCGAGCAGGGGTTCGCGCTGTTCTGGCACAGTCGCTGGAGCCACCCGGTCCGTCGCCTGTTGAGACGCCCCTTGCTGCCAGCCGAAACCCGGGCCCTGAACGATTTCCTGCTGACCCTGACCGACCCCGCCATGGCGGCCGCCTATGATCTGCCGGCCACTCTGTTTGATGAGTGCCCCGTTCCCCTTTGCTGGCATCCAGGGCGAGGGCAGTGCTGGTTCGATCGCCCCGGCAAGGGGCTGGTCGCCCGGCCGACCACGGCGCCCCTGCTGGGACGCATGCTGGCGAGCAATCAGGGGGCCCTGAGGTTGGTGAGCCCTTACCTGATCCTGACACGGGGGCTGCGTCGCCGGCTCAAGGGGCAGCGACGGCAGGGGGTCGACATCGAGATCCTGACCAACTCCCTGGCCAGCACGGACGTGCCCCTGGTCTATGGCGCCTATCGACGTCACCGCCCCTGGCTCGAGCGTCAGGGGGTCAACCTGTTCGAGCTGACGACGGAGGCGTTCAGTCTGCATGCCAAGCTGATCCTGATGGGGAAGGAGGAGGCGCTGCTCGGCAGTTTCAACCTGGATCCCCGCTCCCTGATGCTCAACACCGAGTTGATGCTGCACCTCCATAGCCCGAGGTTGTGCGACGAGTTGCAGCAACTCATCGATGGCTGGTTGCAGCAGGCCGTGCACCCGGTGGCGGTGTCCCCTTCTGCATGGCGGCGCCTGCTGGCGCAATTGAGCGATTGGTTACCTTTGCACCGTTGGTTGTGAGTGGGATCCGCCTTGTGCGAGATCTCGCAAAGCCTTGTGCGCCTTCGAGGATAACGTTTGCCATCCAAAAACGGGACTGGATTGCATCGTATTGTTTTTAATCGATTTATATTGATAGCGCCGTAACAATCCAGGATCCTCGACTGCATAGAGGTGCGTGTAGAACGGTTTTTTATTTTATTTAACTGCGTAGTATCTCGAGTGCAAGGACAAACACGGCGGCTGGTCTGCCGTGTGGGTGACGGCAACAGGGGAAATGGGCCAACCGGATTGCTCCGGCAGGCGAGGCGGATCGGGAGCGGAAACCCGTGATTCCAGACAGACCCCCGTGGTTGCGGGAGCCCAATATGGAACATGCTATTTGCGAGGGGGTGACATGCGAATGTTGCCCCATTTTTTTATGCCGCCGTCCGTTTGCTCAATCAAAAAGACCGCCTGCTGGCGGTCTTTTGCGTGATGTCTCGGCGATCAGGCGAGGCCCGCCAGCAGACGACTCCAGTTGCGCTTGGCAACGAGGAAACCGTCTCGCAATGTGCGGTACTCCAGTTGCAGCCTGAGCCTGTCGTAGCGTGCGAGGGCTGTGCGCTTGCGCTGCTCCAGCAGTGACTTGCGGTTGGCATAGTAGAGCTGGATCTGCAGGCTCAGCTTGTCGTACTCCTCCTGCAGCAGTGCCTGCCAGCGTTCCCTGTCGTCCTGCTGGTGCACTCTGGCCTGGGCGCGCTTGAGTTGCATCTCCAGCCTGGCCTGCTCGATGCGTTCCTCCGGGCAGGATCTCAGGTCTTTGGCGAGCCCGCACCAGGCGGCGGTGCGGATCAGCCACTTGGTGGGATCGAACTGCCACCACTGAATGCCGTTGCGGTAGTCGTTCTCGAACAGGTGATGGAAGTTGTGATAGCCCTCGCCAAAGGTGAAGAAGGCCAGGATGCCGTTGTCCCGGGCGCTGTTGCGATCCGTGAACGGCTGGCTGCCCCAGATGTGGGCCAGGGAGTTGATGAAGAAGGTGGTGTGATGGGTCATCACCATGCGCAGCACCCCGGCCAGCAGCAACATACCGAGCAGATCCCCGTGCAAGAGGCCGAGCAGCAGCGGAATGCCGATGTTGGTGACCAGAGCCAGGGCCAGATAGTGCCTGTGCTGGAATGCGACCACGGGGTTGTTTTGCAGGTCGCGCACATTGCTGTAGTCGTGGTAGGTATCGCGCTGGTATTCCCGCAGCATCCAGCCGATGTGGGAGTACCAGAAGCCGCGACCCGCACTGTAGGGATCCTTCTGGTTGTCATCCACGTGGCGGTGGTGGCGGCGATGATCCGAGGACCAGTGCAGCGCCGAGTTCTGCAGGGCGAGCGCGCCTCCGATGGCGAAGATCCATTGCAGGGCCGGGTGTGCCTTGTAGGCCTTGTGGGACCAGAGCCTGTGGTAGCCGGCGGTGATGGAGATGCCGCAATAGCAGAACAGCAGCAGGAAGCAGAGCCACTGCCATAGGTCGTAGCCCTGGCTCAGTCCATACCAGGGGACCGCTATCAGTGCCGTGAGCCCGGAGAGGGCGAACAGCAGGGTGTTGGTCATGATGATCGGGGGGCGGTCCATTTCACTCGGCTCCTTTCAGCGAACAGCTGTTCACTATTCTCCATTGAGCCGGAATGCGGGTCAATGGTAAAAAAGTCGGAGACAAACCTGATCCCGGCCCCGCCTTCGGGTTATCATCTGGCCTCGCTAATCTCAAGGTGACTGTTTTCGTGGGTATTCGCGCGCAACAAAAAGAAAAAACCCGGCGTACGCTGATCGAGGCGGCGTTCAGTCAACTCTGCGCCAACCGCAGTTTCTCCAACCTCAGCCTGCGGGAAGTGGCCAGAGAGGCGGGCATAGCGCCGACCTCCTTCTATCGCCACTTTAGGGACATGGAAGAGCTGGGGCTGACGCTGGTGGACGAGGGAGGGCTGACCCTGCGCCAACTGATGCGCCAGGCGCGCCAGCGCATTGCCGGTGGTGGCAGCGTCATCAGCACCTCGGTGCAGACCTTCATGGAATTCGTCGAAAACAACCCGAACATCTTCCGGCTACTGCTGCGCGAGCGCTCCGGCACCTCGGCTGCATTCCGTCAGGCGGTGGCCCGGGAGATCCAGCACTTCATCGCCGAGCTGACCGATTATCTGGAAGCCACCACGCAGGCGCCACGGGAAGAGGCCTATATCCAGGCGGAGGCCATGGTGACCATCGTCTTCAGCGCCGGTGCAGACGCCCTCGACATGACCCCGGAAGAGTGCAAGGCACTGTCGGAGCGCACCATCAGCCAGTTGCGGATGATCGCCATGGGCGCCGAGGTGCAGAACCGCAAGCGCCACGAATCTCTCACATAACGCAAGGATGGACAGCCTCATGCATGAACCGAACGCGATTCCGAAGAAGCCCCTGGTGCTGGCCCTGCTGATCGGTATCTGTGGCGATGCCTTCCTGTCGGCCTTGATGGAGTCGGTCGTCCCCTTCTCCTTCTACCCCCTCATCGCCCTGTTGCTGGCGGCCAGCCAGCTCTATCAGCACTATCGCCATGAGCCCATGGTGGGCAACACACCCAGCTGCATCCTGCTCTGCTTCTTTATCGGCGTGTTCGGCCATTCTGCCCTGGTCAAGGTGCAGTACCCCGAGCTTGGCAGCAACTTCTTCTCCCTCATTGCCATGCTGCTGCTGCTTGCCGCCCTCTCCATCAAGCTGGGAATCAGCCTCGGAAAAACGCAGAAGGAGTGACGAATCACTCCTTCTGGTCGGGCCGGGGGTGGCCTAATCGGCCCTAGGGGGGGTCTCTCCCTTCTTCCTAGCGTCTATGATGGCCTGCAGCTTGGTGCGGATATCCATCATGCCGAACACCCCGAAGATCAGCACCTGGGTGAATTCGAGACGAGTGACAGCGAAGTAGGGTTTGCAAGCCGCCTTGATCATGCTGGCCTGTACCCAGTGCATCAATATCACGATGACGCCGCACACAGGCAGAAAGCCGTTCAGTTTGCCCGGCAGGGTGCCCAGCAGGGCGAGTGCCACACCGAACCAGAAGAACAGCAGCACCCCCATCGCCAACAGATTAAACACCCGCTTCATCGTTTACCTCCCGTACATAGAGTTGATAGCAGACCTGATGTGATCGACCTGCTTGTCCTTGAGCCGTTGTCCAAATTGACGGAGAAGGGGACTGTACCCATCTCCCCTTTAAACAGCTGCGTCATGCTTGGTGTCCCGCAGATAGAGCTGATAGCAGACCTGACCAGCCTGCTTGTCCTTGAGTAGTTTCCAGCTGGCGGGCAGCGCCAGATCGGCCATCTCTTTTTCCCGCTCCAGATAGATGAGGGCATCGGATGCCAGCCAGCCGCGCTGCTCGAGCAGCTCGCACACCTGGGGCAGCAGCTCGCGACGAAACGGTGGGTCCAGAAAGACCAGGTCGAAGGGGGTGGGCGGGCCTTGCAGCCAGCTCACGGCATCAGCCTGGATCACCTGCCCCTGGCTGCTGCCCAGGGTCGTCAGGTTCTTCTTGAGCTGGTCGGCGGCGCCTCTGTCCATCTCGATCAGGGTGACCTGTTCGGCATAGCGGGACAAGGCTTCCAGCCCCAGCCCGCCGCTGCCGGCGAACAGATCCAGGCAGCGGGTACCGCGCACGTGGGGAGCCAGCCAGTTGAAGATGGTCTCCTTGACGCGATCCGTGGTGGGTCTGAGCCCTTCCACATCCCTGACGGGGAGTTTGCGTCCCTTCCATTGGCCGCTGATGATTCGTACCACGCCCGCTCGCCCCTGAGGGGCCGGGCTCTTGCTCGGGCTGTTACGGCTGGATTTCACTCTGGGCATCGCGTTTCGTCGTCAGAAAATAAAGTGATAGTATAAGGCGGTTCATTTTTATGCCGACCCGCCGAGGGACGGCTATCTTAGCAGTCAGCCTTTGATGTGAGTATTTTTAGATGGCAAAAGGTTTGTTTTCCTGGCTGGGTTTCGGCCGCAAGAAAGAAGAGGCTGAGGCCGTTCCATCGCAGGCGCCCGACGCTACCCCGGCGGTCGTCGAGTCGGAGGCCGCCGCTGTTCCCGCGCCTGTCGCCGATGTTGCCCCGGCTGATGCCCCCACCGCCAAGCCCGAAGCGCCGCTGAGTGGCCCTGACGAAGGCCCCCTGGTTGTGGAAGAGCCGGAGGGCGAGCTTGAGCCCGTCATCGTCAATGAGGCCTTGATCTCAACCGAAGCTCAGGTCGCAGAAGAAGCCATTGTCGCCGCCGAAGCCCGCGCTTTGGAAGAGGCCCGTATTGCCGCCGAGGCTCGCGCCGCAGAAGAAGCCCGTGTTGCCGCCGAGGCTCGCGCCGCAGAAGAAGCCCGTATTGCCGCCGAGGCTCGTGCCGCAGAAGAAGCCCGTATTGCCGCCGAAGCTCGCGCCGCAGAAGAAGCCCGTATTGCCGCCGAGGCTCGTGCCGCAGAAGAAGCCCGTATTGCCGCCGAGGCCCGCGCTGCGGAAGAGGCTCGCATCGCTGCCGAAGCCCGCGCCGCAGAAGAAGCCCGTATTGCTGCCGAGGCCCGCGCTGCGGAAGAGGCTCGCATCGCTGCCGAAGCCCTTGCCGCGGAAGAAGCCCGTATTGCCGCCGAGGCTCGCGCCGCAGAAGAAGCCCGTATTGCCGCCGAAGCTCAGGCTGCCGAGGAAGCCCGTGTCGCCAAAGAGGCCCAGCGAGCGGAAGATTTGCGTCTGGTCGCCGCGATGGAGGCTGAGGCCGCCGCGCTGGCCGCTCTGCCACTGGCCGCCAAGGTGGACGACGACACTCAGGAGAAGCCGCAGCGGGAGGGCTTCTTTGCCCGCCTCAAGCGCAGCCTGGTGCGTACCAGGGAGAATATCGGTTCCGGTTTCTTCGGCCTGTTCCGTGGCAAGAAGATCGATGACGATCTGTTCGAAGAGCTGGAGACCCAGCTGCTGACCGCCGATCTTGGCGTCGACACCACCACCCGCATCATCGAGGGGCTGGTACAGCACGCGGATCGCAAGCAACTCAAGGACGCCGAGGCGCTCTACGGTCTGCTCAAACAGGACATGGGCGAGATGCTGGCCAAGGTCGAGCAGCCCCTGGTGATCGACACCAGCAAGAAGCCTTACGTCATCCTGATGGTCGGTGTGAACGGCGTCGGCAAGACCACCACCATCGGCAAGCTGGCCAAACAGTTCCAGGCCGAGGGCAAGAGCGTAATGCTGGCCGCTGGCGATACCTTCCGTGCCGCTGCGGTCGAGCAGCTGCAGGTGTGGGGTCAGCGCAACAACATTCCGGTGATTGCCCAGCACACCGGTGCCGACTCCGCCTCCGTCATCTATGACGCCATCGAGGCTGCCCGCTCCCGCGGGGCTGACGTGCTGATCGCCGATACCGCCGGCCGCCTGCAGAACAAGAGCAACCTGATGGAGGAGCTCAAGAAGGTGGTGCGGGTGATGAAGAAGCTGGACGATGCGGCGCCCCACGAGATCATGCTTACCCTGGACGCAGGCACCGGCCAGAACGCATTGAGCCAGGCCAAGCTGTTCAGCGAGGCGGTGGGCCTGACCGGCATCACCCTCACCAAGCTGGACGGCACTGCCAAGGGTGGTGTCATCTTCGCGGTGGCCGACAAGTTCCAGATCCCGATCCGCTACATCGGGGTGGGCGAGGGGATCGACGATCTGCGCCCGTTCGTCGCCAACGATTTTATCGAGGCGCTCTTCAGCCGCGAAGAATAAATCCGGCTGACATGAGTCGGCCCGGCCGTGACAAGCACGTGTTCCATACCCCGACTCCGGTCGGGGTATGTCACTATGAGGGCGCAGGCATGGCTCATCCAGGCAAGGGTGACATGTGGCATGCTTGTGACCGGTGTTGTCATCCAGGTGTTGTGCCGGTACGGGGGAGTGAGCGCCCCTTGCTTTATCCCGGTCGGGGTTTGTCAATCTCAGGGAACCGTTATGATTCGTTTTGACAAGGTCAGCAAGGTCTACAGTGGCGGTCATCAAGCGCTGCAAAAGGTCAGTTTTCACCTGCGCAAGGGGGAGATGGCCTTCCTGACCGGCCATTCGGGGGCGGGCAAGAGTACCCTCCTCAAGCTCATCAGCGTGATGGAACGGCCGACCGACGGCCGCGTCTTCTTCCACGGCGATGACGTCAGCCACATCCAGCGCAGTCAGATCCCCTACGTGCGCCGCCAGATCGGCATGATCTTCCAGGATCACCGCCTGTTGATGGATCGTACCGTGTTCGACAACGTCGCCCTGCCCCTGGTGATCGATGGCTACAGCCATGGGGACATCAACAAGCGGGTGGCGGCGGCGCTGGACAAGGTTGGGCTGCTCGGCAAGGAGCGCTACCAGCCGCGCATGCTCTCCGGTGGTGAGCAGCAACGGGTCGGCATCGCCCGCGCCATCGTCAACAAACCGCCGCTGCTGCTGGCGGACGAGCCGACCGGCAACCTGGATCCCCAACTTTCCATGGACATCATGCGCCTGTTCGAGGAGTTCAACCGCTTCGGCGTCTCCGTGCTGATTGCCACTCACGATCTGGGGCTGATCGCCCGGATGCGCTACCGCACCCTGACCCTCAAGGCGGGTCGCATGTATTCGTCCGGGGAGGATCGCTGATGGCTATTGTTCGTCATAAACAGCCGCCGTTGCGTCGTTTGATGATGTATGGAGTGGATCATGTGCGTCAGGCCTTTGCCAGCCTGGGTGAGCTGTGGCGCAACCCGCTCGCCTCCCTGATGACCCTGGCGGTGCTTGGCGTGAGTCTGGCGCTGCCTTCCTGTTTCCACGTATTGCTGAAGAATGCCGAAGTGGTAGAGGGGAGCTGGCAGACCAGCTCCCAGATCTCCCTCTATCTGCGCAAGGATCTGCCGGAGCAGAGCATCCTGGACATGAAGCAGCGGATCCTGCTCTATCCGGAAGTGGAGTCCGTCACTTATATGAACCGTGACGAGGCGCTCAGGGAATTTCGGGAGATCTCCGGTTTCGGTGATGCCCTGGATTATCTGGACAGCAACCCGCTGCCGCCGGTGCTGAGCGTGATCCCGGATCCGCGCTGGCAGAATCCGGAAGGGGCCGCCGAGCTGCTTGCCAAGCTGGAGAACGAGCCCGGTATCGAGCAGGGCAAGCTGGATCTGCAGTGGTTGACCCGGTTGCAGGGGATCATGAACCTGCTGCGCCACACCATTACAGGTATCGCGGTGTTGCTGCTCTCCGCCGTGTTGCTGATCGTGGGCAACACCCTGCGCCTGAATATCCTCAACCAGCGTTCCGAGATTGAAGTGCTCAAGCTGGTGGGTGCGACCGATGCCTTCATCCACCGTCCCTTCCTCTATACGGGCATCTGGTTCGGGGTCATCGGCGGCATGCTGGCCTGGTGGCTGACCGAGGTGATGGTGATCTGGAGCGAGGGGGTGGTGAAGGAGCTGGCGGGGCTCTACAACAGCAACTTTCGTCTGGTGGGGATGGGGGCGTTCGACGGCTTCAATCTCATACTGCTGGGCGCCCTGCTGGGGTTGATCGCCTCCTGGTTCTCGGTGCACAGGCACATTCGCGACATAGAACCGTCCTGATTAATTTGTCAGCATTTTAAAGCGCTGGATTTTGCGAACTGGATCAAGTAAAAGAGTGGCCCGTTTCTGGCACGGGCCACTTTCTCAGAGTAATCTGAATGGTGTCTGCGCCGAGGATCATATGTGGATCCTCTGAACCTTTTGATTTATCAATGGTCTATTGACTGCAACAGAATGAATACGGGTATGGCCCCTATGCCTTGCTCGTCTGACTTGGCAAGCATGTGAAGGTTGCGAGCTCCGCAACAATGGACTTAGCATGCTACTTTTCAGGGGTCCTTTACTGTGACCCCTTTTTTTTGACTGTTCATTTATGATTCATGCCGTCAGCCTAAGATAGGCCGGGTTCATGCTGGGGTGATGTATGATGCAGCACGCAGAATGATACCTGGTCGGTAGACACGTCTTCTCAGGGTGTTAGACTGATTCGATTGAAAAGTAAGAGGTAGAACATGGGAACTTCATTGCAACGCACTATGGCTCTGATTCCGCAAGGTAGTCTGGAAGGCTATATCCAGGCCGTCAACTCGATCCCTGTGCTGAGCGCAGAGGAAGAGCGCGAACTGGCGATGCGTCTGCAGCAGGATGGCGATCTCGAAGCTGCACGCCAGCTCGTTATGTCGCACCTGCGTTTTGTCGTTCACGTGGCCAAGAGCTACTCCGGCTATGGCCTGCCTCAGGCCGATCTGGTGCAGGAAGGCAACATCGGCCTGATGAAAGCCGTCAAACGCTTCGACCCGAGCGTGGGCGTGCGTCTGGTCTCCTTCGCCGTGCACTGGATCAAGGCCGAAATCCACGAATATGTGTTGCGCAACTGGCGCATGGTCAAGGTGGCGACCACCAAGGCCCAGCGCAAGCTGTTCTTCAACCTGCGCAAGTCCAAGAAGCGTCTGGGCTGGCTGAACCACGAAGAAGTGCAGGCCGTGGCTGCCGACCTCGGGGTATCCGCTGCCGACGTCACCGAGATGGAAGCGCGCATGAGCAATTACGATCAGGCTTTCGATCTGGTCGGTGACGATGAAGACGAGGGTGGCTTCGCGCCGGTGCACTATCTGGAAGACAAATCTTCCGATCTCGCCGCGAACATCGAGAACGACAACTGGGACAGCCATGCCACCCGTCGTCTGAGTGCGGCCATGGCGACCCTGGACGAGCGCAGCCAGCACATCATTCGTGCCCGCTGGCTCGATGACGAGAGCAAGACCACCCTGCAGGAGCTGGCCGATACTTACGGCGTCTCGGCCGAGCGGGTGCGCCAGCTTGAGAAAAACGCGCTCAAGAAGCTGAAAGATGCCATGGATGCCTGACGGCCTCCTCCGGTAAGAAGCAGGGCCTGATGGCCCTGTTTTTGTTTTGCGGGGATCTGGTCGGCCTTGCCTTGGTTACCCTTGTGTATGGTATGTTGCCGCCACTGCCACAGTAGGGAGAGCAGAAGTGAAACTGTTGAACGACTTGTTTACCAACAACCGCGAGTGGGCGGAACGGATCAAGGCCGAGGATCCCAATTTCTTCGCTACCCTGTCCGCCCAGCAGGCACCCGAGTACCTCTGGATCGGCTGTTCCGACAGCCGGGTTCCCGCCAACCAGCTGATGGGGCTCTTGCCGGGGGACGTCTTTGTCCACCGCAACGTCGCCAACCTGGTGGTGCACACCGACTTCAACTGCCTCTCGGTGCTGCAATACGCGGTGGAGGTGCTCAAGGTGAAGCACATCATCGTCTGCGGCCACTATGGCTGCGGTGGGGTCAAGGCTGCGATGCAGAACCAGGAGCTGGGTCTCATCGACAACTGGCTGCGCAACATCAAGGACGTCTACTTCAAATACGGCGAACAGCTCGAAGCCATCGAGGATGAGCACGAGCGCTTCGACTACCTGTGCGAGCTGAACGTGGCCGAGCAGGTCGCCAACGTCTGTCACACCACCATCATCCAGAATGCCTGGCGCAAGGGGCAGGAGCTGGCGGTGCACGGCTGGATCTACGGCATCAAGGATGGCCTGCTGCACGATCTCGATCTCTGCATCAGCGGCCCTGACCAGATCCCGGACGTCTATCGCGCCTGGCCGGACATGCGTCCGCCCCATCGTCGCCGCTGAGGACCATCCGGTGGCTCCTGCGCTCTACCTTCAGATAAAGCAGCACATCCTGGACGGGATCCGCGAACGCCACTATCAGGCGGGCGACCGGATCCCGACCGAGGCCGCCCTGTGCGAGCAGTTTGCCGTGAGCCGCATGACGGTGAACAAGGCGCTGCGTGAGCTGGTGGCCGAAGGCTGGCTGGTGCGCACCGCCGGATCCGGCAGTTTCGTGGCCGACAGGCGCACCGAGTCGCCGCTCCTGGCGATTCGCAATATTGCAGACGAGATCGCCGAGCGGGGCAGCGAGTACAGCGCGCGGGTGATCCGGCTGCAACGTCAGGCCGCCGACGAGAAAGTAGCGGTGCGTCTGGGCCTGCGGGTCGGGGCGCCCACCTTTCACAGCCTCATCGTCCATCAGGCCGATGGGGAGCCGCTGCAACTGGAGGAGCGCTTCGTCGATGCCGAGCGACTGCCCGGCTATGGCGAGCAGGATTTCACCCAGCAGACGCCAAACAGCTATCTGATGGAGATCTGCCCCCTCTCCGAGATGGAGCACGTGGTAGAAGCCGTGTTGCCGAGTGCTGGTGAAGCCGGACTGCTGCAAGTGAGGGTCGACACCCCCTGCCTGCTGCTGCACCGGCGCACCTGGTCAGACGGCTGTCTGGTCTCCTATGCCAGATTGTTGTCGCCGGGTTCCCGCTACAAGCTGAGCTCCAAGACGCGTCTCGCATAGTTGTATATACAAATTAAGCATTTAAAAGCCCACCTCTCGGTGGGCTTTTTTGTGCTTACACTCTAATAAAGCCGCTTTTATCAAGATGTGAACTTGATCCTTCCTTTCTTTTCAGAGATCGGCTATAAATTATTGTATATACATTTAGAGGTCGGTATGAACAAGGAACTGTTGAACTGCGAGCGGGTCTGGCTCAACGTGACACCCGCCACCCTGCGCCCCGATCTGGCGGACTACGGCCTGCTGGAGCCCCATGCCCTTGGCGTGCGGGATGGCAAGATCCACGCTCTGGTCCCCATGCAGGATCTCAAGGGCCCCTATGCCGCCTCCTGGCAGGACATGAAGGGGAAGCTGGTCACCCCCGGTCTCATCGATTGCCACACCCACCTCATCTTCGCCGGCAGTCGCGCCGAAGAGTTCGAGCTGCGCCAGAAGGGAGTCCCCTATGCGGAGATCGCCCGCAAGGGGGGCGGTATCATCAGCACGGTGCGCGCCACCCGGGCTGCCAGCGAGGAGCGGCTCTATGAGCTGGCGTTGCCGCGGATCAAGTCCCTGATCCGGGAAGGGGTCACCACAGTCGAAATCAAGTCCGGCTACGGCCTCACCCTGGAAGACGAGCTCAAGATGTTGCGGGTGGCCCGTCGTCTGGGAGAGACGCAACCTATCCGGGTCAAGACCACGCTGCTGGCGGCCCATGCGGTGCCGCCGGAGTATCGCGACGATCCCGACTCCTGGGTCGAGACCATCTGCCAGGAGATCATCCCGGCGGCGGCCGAGGCAGGTCTCGCGGATGCTGTGGATGTCTTCTGCGAGCACATCGGCTTCTCCCTTGCCCAGACCGAGCAGGTCTATCTGGCGGCGGATCAGTACAACCTCGCGGTGAAAGGGCACATGGATCAGCTCTCCAACCTGGGGGGCAGCACGCTCGCCGCCCACTTCGGCGCCCTCTCGGTGGATCATCTGGAATATCTGGATCAGGACGGGATCCAGGCGCTGGCCCACCGTGGCGTGGTCGCCACCCTGCTGCCCACCGCTTTCTATTTCCTCAAGGAGACCAAGCTGCCCCCGATCGCCGCCTTGCGCAAGGCGGGGGTACCCATGGCTGTCTCTTCCGACATCAACCCGGGCACGGCTCCCATCGTTTCCCTGCGCATGGCCATGAACATGGCCTGCACCCTGTTTGGCCTGACCCCGGTGGAGGCCATGGCCGGGGTGACCCGCCACGCCGCCAGGGCGCTTGGCGAGCAGGAACGGCTGGGGCAGCTCAAGGTCGGCATGCTGGCGGATTTCCTTGTCTGGAACTGCGGCCATCCGGCCGAGCTCAGCTACCTCATCGGTGTCGATCAGCTGGTGAGCCGTGTGGTCAACGGGGAGGAGACCCTTCATGGATAAGTTCAACGGGATCGACATGTCGGTCTGGCAGGGGCGTCAGGATCCCGAAGACGGTGAGTTGGCCCTGCGCTGGCACGATAGGGTGCAACCCTGGCAGGAGAATCGCGAACCCGGCGTGGTGCTGCTCGGCTTTGCCTGTGACGAAGGGGTGCGCCGCAACAAGGGGCGGGTCGGTGCGGCCGGTGCACCGCTGGCGGTGCGCAAGCTGCTGGCCAACACGGCCTGGCACCTGGGCGCCCCCGTCTATGACGGCGGGGATCTGGCCTGTGAGGACGGCGATCTCGATGCCGCCCACGGGCGCTTGGCCGAACGGGTCGCGAGTGCGCTGGATCAGGGGCACTTCCCCCTGGTGCTGGGAGGCGGCCACGAGGTGGCGTTTGGTAGCTGGAGCGGCCTGAACCGTCATCTTGGTGGCGAAGGGCGGTTCGGGATCATCAATTTCGACGCCCACTTCGATCTGCGCATGAAACAGGAGCAGGCGAGCTCGGGCACCCCCTTCTTCCAGATTGCCGAGCAGTGCGCCGCCCAGGGCACCCCCTTTCACTATGCCTGTCTCGGGGTGGCCGAAACCGCTAATACCGCGGCGCTCTTTGCCCGCGCCGAGGCGCTGGGAGTTTGGCACGTGCTGGACGAGGCGATGACGCAGACCGAGCTGCCAGCCTTGCTAGGCGGGCTGGATGCCTTCATCGCCCGTTGCGACCACCTCTATCTCACCATCGATCTCGACGTGCTGCCGGCGGCGGTGATGCCGGGAGTCAGCGCTCCCGCCGCTCGCGGCGTGGAGCTGGCGGTCATCGAGCCGCTCATCGCCCATATCCGGGCCAGCGGCAAGCTCAGGCTCGCCGATCTGGCCGAGTACAACCCGAACCTGGATCAGGACAACCGCAGTGCCCGCGTGGCTGCGCGCCTGGTTCACCAGTTGACCAAGTAGTGGCGCACCGCGCCGCCTGACTGCATCGCTAAACAAGGAGTGTCTATGTCTGTACAACACCAGGATCCCCGCCACGATCCGAGCCGCGTGATCCGTGCTCCCCACGGCACCCAGCTGACCGCCAAGAGCTGGCTCACCGAAGCGCCATTGCGGATGCTGATGAACAACCTGGATCCGGATGTTGCCGAGCATCCCCAGTCCCTGGTGGTGTACGGCGGCATCGGCCGCGCCGCCCGCAACTGGGCCTGCTATGACAAGATCGTCGAGGTACTGACCCGGCTCGAGGACGATCAGACCCTGCTGGTGCAATCCGGCAAGCCGGTCGGGGTGTTCCAGACCCACAAGGATGCGCCGCGGGTGCTCATCGCCAACTCCAACCTGGTGCCCCACTGGGCCAACTGGGAGCACTTCAACGAGCTCGATAAAAAGGGTTTGATGATGTACGGCCAGATGACTGCTGGCTCCTGGATCTACATCGGCACCCAGGGCATCGTGCAGGGCACCTACGAGACCTTCTTCGCGGTGGCGAACCAGCACTTCAATGGCGAGCCCAAAGGCCGCTGGATCCTGACCGGGGGCCTGGGTGGCATGGGCGGTGCCCAGCCCCTTGCTGCCACCATGGCCGGTTTCTCCATGATCGCCGTGGAGTGCGACGAGACCCGTATCGATTTCCGTCTGCGTACCCGCTACGTCGACAAGAAGGCCCACAGCCTGGATGAGGCGCTGGCCATGATCGAGGAGGCCAAACGCAGCGGCACCGCCGTCTCCGTCGGCCTGCTCGGCAACGCCGCCGACGTCTTCGCCGAGCTGGTGGCTCGCGGCATCACGCCGGACGTGGTGACCGACCAGACCTCCGCCCATGACCCGGTACACGGCTACCTGCCCCAGGGCTGGAGTGTGGCCCAATGGCGCGATCTGCAAAAGAGCGCACCGGACGAGGTCAACGTGGCGGCTCGCCGCTCCATGGCCCGTCAGGTCGAAGCCATGCTGACCCTGCAATCCCGCGGCGCCGCCACGCTCGATTACGGCAACAACATCCGCCAGATGGCGCTGGAAGAGGGGGTCAAGAATGCCTTCGACTTCCCGGGCTTCGTGCCGGCCTACATCCGCCCGCTGTTCTGCGAGGGCATTGGCCCGTTCCGCTGGGTGGCGCTCTCCGGCGACCCGGAAGACATCTACAAGACCGACCAGAAGGTAAAAGAGCTGATCCCGGACGATCCCCACCTGCACAACTGGCTCGACATGGCCCGCGAGCGCATCGCCTTCCAGGGCCTGCCGGCGCGGATCTGCTGGGTTGGCGTCAAGGATCGGGTGCGCCTGGGCCTGGCCTTCAATGAGATGGTGAAGAATGGCGAGCTGAAGGCTCCGGTCGTCATCGGCCGTGACCACCTTGACTCCGGCTCGGTGGCGAGCCCGAACCGCGAGACCGAATCCATGATGGATGGTTCCGACGCCGTTTCCGACTGGCCGCTGCTCAACGCCCTGCTCAACACCGCCGGCGGCGCGACCTGGGTTTCCCTGCACCACGGTGGCGGTGTGGGCATGGGCTTCTCCCAGCACTCCGGCGTGGTGATCGTCTGTGACGGCACCGACGATGCCGCCAAGCGGGTCGGCCGCGTGCTGCGCAACGACCCGGCCACCGGGGTGATGCGTCACGCCGACGCCGGCTACGAGATTGCCATCAACTGTGCCGTTGAGGCGAAACTGGATCTGCCGATGATAGACGCCACCGGCAAAGGGGTGAAATAAGATGTTCGAACTCAATCTGCAACCGGGCAAACTCTGCCTCGCCACCCTGCGTCGTGTCAGTCGCGAGCCGGTACACGTCAGCCTGGATCCGGCTGCTCTGGCGGGGATCCACGCCTCCGCCGCCGTGGTCACCAAGGTGATCGAGCAAAACCGGGTGGTCTACGGCATCAACACCGGCTTTGGCCTGCTGGCCAACACCCGCATTCCGGTGGAGCAGCTGGACGAGCTGCAGCGTTCCATCGTGCTCTCCCATGCGGCAGGGATTGGCGAGTACATGGAGGACGCCACCGTACGGTTGATGATGGTGCTCAAGGTCAACTCGCTCGCTCGTGGCTTCTCCGGCATCCGGCTGACGGTGCTCGAGGCCCTGATGACCCTTATCAACGCCGAGGTCTACCCCGTGGTGCCGAAGAAGGGCTCCGTCGGCGCTTCCGGCGATCTGGCGCCCCTGGCCCACATGAGCTGCCTGCTGATCGGTGAAGGCAAGGCCCGTCACAAGGGCGAGCTGATCGACGCCGCCACGGCCCTGAAGATTGCCGGGCTGGAGCCCATCGCCCTGGCGCCGAAAGAGGGGCTGGCCCTGCTCAACGGCACCCAGGCGAGCACCGCCTTCGCGCTGGAAGGGCTGTTCCATGCCGAGGATCTCTACGCTGGCGCCATCACCATAGGGGCCATGAGCGTTGAAGCGGCGCTGGGCAGCCGCCGGCCGTTCGATGCCCGCATCCACGAGGTGCGCGGTCAGCGCGGCCAGATCGATGCGGCCGCCTGCTACCGCCACTTGCTGGTGGACGGCAGCGAGATCGGCATGTCCCACCACAACTGCGAGAAGGTGCAGGATCCTTACTCCCTGCGCTGTCAGCCCCAGGTGATGGGTGCCTGCCTGACCCAGATCCGTCAGGCCGCCGAGGTGCTGGTGTGCGAGGCGAATGCGGTCTCCGACAATCCCCTGGTGTTTGCCGAGGATGAGGAGATCATCTCCGGCGGCAACTTCCACGCAGAACCCGTGGCCTTTGCCGCCGACAACCTGGCCCTGGCCATCGCCGAGATCGGGTCGCTGTCGGAGCGGCGCATGGCGCTGCTCATCGACTCGCGCATGTCCGGCCTGCCGGCCTTCCTGGTGAACAACGGCGGGGTGAACTCCGGCTTCATGATCGCCCAGGTCACCTCGGCGGCCCTGGCCTCCGAGAACAAGACCCTGGCCCACCCGGCCTCGGTGGACAGCCTGCCCACCTCGGCCAACCAGGAGGACCACGTCTCCATGGCCACCTTCGCCGGTCGCCGGCTGGCGGACATGGCCGAGAACACCCGTGGCATCCTGGCGGTGGAACTGCTGGCAGCGGCCCAGGGGCTCGACTTCCGCGCTCCCCTGCGCTCCACCGAGCTCATCGAGCTGGCCAAGGGCCGTCTGCGGGAAGAGGTCAGCTTCTATGACAAGGACAGGTACTTTGCACCGGACATCGAGGCGGCGGCCGCCCTGCTGGGCCGTGCCAGCTACAACGACCTGATCCCGGCCGGGACTCTGCCCAGCCTCTGAATTGGAGCCTGAGTAACCATAAATAAGACCGCCCATGGGGCGGTCTTTTCATTTCCGTCTCCCGCGCCTCGCGTCGGGGCCATCGGAAGCGCGCTGCGCAGAGTGGCAGCAGGCAGGTGGTGGCGGCCTTATCCGTGTTCAAACATCCGGAACAGATAAACCACGAACAACACTGGGGTGAGTGCTGGCAGCCTTATCCGTGTTCAAACATCAGGAACAGGTAAACGACAAACAGCACAAGATGGGTGGCGCCGTGCAGGGCGTGGGTGCGGCCGCTGCTGAAGGTCACTTTACAGACCATGAGGGTGGTGATGAGCAGCACCATGTCGGCAGGGGAGAGGCCCAGGCGCACTTCCTGCCCCATCAGGGAGCCGATGAAAAGTACGGAGGGTACCGTGAGGGCGATGGTGGCCAGCACGGAGCCGAAGTAGAGATTCATGGCCCGCTGCAACTGATTATTGAAGGCCGCCTTGATGGCGCCGACCGCTTCGGGGGCCAGTACGATACAGGCGACGATGAAGCCACCCAGTGCCATCGGGGCTTCCATCACGTGCACCCCGTAGTTGATGGGGATGGCCAGGGTCTTGGCCAGCAGGATCACCACCACCAGGTAGGCGAGCAGCAAGAGGGTGTGATAGACGTTGCTCTGCAGCGGGCCGTGGTGATCCTCGAGATCCTCGTGATCGCTGTCGACGAAGAAGTGGCTGTGGCTGCGGGTCTGGATCAGCAGGAAGACACCATAGAGCAGGATGGAGATGATGATCAGCATCCATGACATGGCCTTGGAGAGGCTGCCCAGGGTGCCGCCCTGGGTGAAGTTCGGCAGGACCAGACAGAGCAGTGCCAGGGGAATGATGGCCACCAGATAGGATTTGACCCCGTCCAGATTGAAGTTCTGGGTGTGATAGCGCCAGCCGCCAAACAGCAGGGTGAAGCCCACCAGACCGTTGGTGACCAGCATCACCACCGCGAACATGGTGTCGCGGGCCATGGTGGGATTGGGATCGCCGGTCAGCATGACGGAGGAGATCATCACCACTTCCAGGGAGATGACCGAGAGGGTCAGGATCAGGGTACCGAAGGGTTCCCCGAGCTTGATGGCGAGGGCGTCAGAGTGACGCACGACGGAGAAGATGGCCCAGGTCACGATGGCAAGCAGGGCCAGCGACACCGGCAGGTAGACCGCAAGGGGGGTTGTCTCTGCCAGCAGGTCGCTCCCCAGGGTTTTGAAGAAGAGCAGGGTCAGCAGACCGGCAGGCAGAGCAATCTCTTGTCGGATAAAAGACTTCATAGGCAGTGGTTCTCATCTCGGGGCGGCCTCGGCCGACGGGGTATGGAGCGACTTGGTGCACCCAAGGTGCACAGACCCATGATAAGGGGAGATGCTCCTCATGCGGAGCATCATTTTGTTGCAGAGGGTGAGAGGCGGGGCAGATACCGCCTCAGTGCGGGTCGGAGGGGCTGGTTGTCTCGCCCTCTTGCCATGCCATCAGCCAGATCTTCAGTTTGCTCAGGGGCATGGGCTTGGCATAGACGTAGCCCTGGATCAGGTGGACTCCGTGGCGATGCAGATAATCCACCTGCTCCTGGGTTTCGACCCCTTCGGCGATCATCTCCATGCCCGATTTGAGGCCGAAAGCGATGGTGGCATCCAGCACGCTGCGTTTGAGGTCGTCCGTGCCTATGGTATCCACGAACATCTTGTCGATCTTGATCTGGCGAATGCCGAGCCGTTGCAGGTAGGCAAAGCCGCCATAGCCGGTGCCGAAGTCATCCAGCTTGAAGTGATAGCCCCTCTCCTGCAGAGCTGCGATCTCCGCCATGGCCCCCTGGATGTGCTTGATGGGATCCCGCTCGGTGAGTTCGAAGGTGAGGCGGGCCGGCGAGGGCCAGCCATGGCGCTGCAACTGGGTGCGCAGACGAGGTTGCTCGATATGGCCCGCCACCAGATTGACGCTGACCCACTGGTGCGGGGCCAGGACGGGGAGATCCGCCAGGATGCGCTCCAGCAGTTGATCCGTCATCGGCAGGATCAGCCCCTGCTCCTCCGCATAGGCGATGAAGGTGCCTGGCGACACCAAATCCCGTCCTCGCTGCCAGCGCAGCAATGCCTCGAATCCCACCACCCTTCGGTTTCTGCTGTCCACTATGGGCTGATAGAAGGGGATGAACTCCCGCCGAGCCAGCCCTCTTTGCAGCAATCCTTTGAGGGAGCGCCGGTAGTTTCTAAGGCTCCAGTAGAGGGCCGCCAGCAGCGCCCCCAGCGCCCCGGCCGACCAGAGGCCATCACGGTGTATCTGTGAGCGGGCGTAGCGTTTCAGTGCCTCGCCAGCCCAGAGGGTCTGTTCCACCTGATGCTGGGGGTCGAAACTGAGCAGCCGCATCGGGTTTGCCTCTTCTCGAATGTGCTTGTTGCCACGGGGGAAAAAGAGCCCGGACTGGGTCGGGTGCTTGTGGTTGAACTCCAGGTAGAAACAGTCGTTGCAGGGGGTGCGCAGCAGCTCATGGCTCCAGCTGCTGTCGAGCACCCAATAGGCCAGATTGCCGTTGCGTCTCGCATAGACCAGGGTTTCGCGTTCGGTATCGAACATGGGGGCCGTGCTGGAAATATGAAAGTCGGGGGAGACCGGTATGCCGGCGTCGGCAAGCTGGGGCAGGGCGGGGCCCAGGGTGGAGCAGCCGCTCCCGTTGGCAAGCTGCAGGCCGGCCAGGCGAATATGGCGGTTGTAATACTGGGGTGAGCGCAGCAGCGCCATGTCTTTGGGGCCGCAATCGAAGGCAAAGTGGGCGAGTTGAGCGGGGACATCGTGATCCAGGAGCTGGTTGCGCTCCTGCTGGTAGTCGAGCAGAGCCCTTTCCTTTGTCTGCAACAGGTGGTGAGCCAGCTTGTCGCTCAACAGGGGGGTGAGCAACAGCATCAGCAGCGGGGGCAAACAGAAGAGGCCCAGAGGAATCCATAACGGAGATCGTGCAGACATGGTGGGCACCCTTCTTCCCTGAAATGAAACAACCCGATTGAGGCTCAAGCATCATAGCATTAGCTGCATCGATTTGAGCCAAGTTGGTCACACTTGGAACAAAAACGATAATTAATTGATAAATAAAGGATATGGCTACACACCTGAACAAGATTCAATCGCTGACCTGTCATAAATGACAATTGTCCAGCTTATCTGAAGTGGCTAAAGTAACGGTGCGGTTTGACTCACCGTGTGTTCAATACTCCTGTATCTATTTTTGTCAGTAGCACAGAGTGTTAGTTTTGATATGAGTGTTTCTTTTGGTCCCCGTTGTGGGACCATTTTTCTGTCCGCTCCTCAGCCTGTGTCCCCTCGTTCTCTCCCTTGATGCCTCTTTTGCGGCCCGCACAACGGCGCCGCATGACGCATCCGCCCGCTTATTTGCAGAAGCGGGATCTTCATCCATAGGCGGCGTTTGGTCTGGGCTGATACCATGATGCCCTATGGATGCTGTCGGCTACGGAAAGGCACATGAAACTGACCACTCAACTCGTCTCTTTTATTACGCTGTGCGTGATCTCGGCCATGGCCATGGTGATGCTCGGCGGGGTCTTCAGTTTCCGCCAGATGGGAATGGAGCTGCAGCAGAACCGGGTCGACTCCCTGGTGGAGATCATCGACAAGCAGCTCGGGGTGACCGATGACCAGCAAGCCCTTGCCCGCTGGCTGCCCTCCCTGTTGCGGGCCTCCCATGTGGTGGAGCTGGAGATCCGTCAGGACAAGCAGCGGGTCTACTGGTTTCGCGATGTGCAGCAGCAGACGGACGAGAGCCTGCTGATCGCCTACAGCGAGGCGATCCCCAATCAGACCGGGATGCGGGCCGACTTCAAGCTGGACAGGCCGTTCAAGGAGTTCGAGTACTCCATGAAGGCGATGTTCGGCATCTCTCTGGGTATCTTCATCGTGGTGTTCGGGCTCTGGTACTCCATCCGCTGGCTGCGTCAGCAGTTGCGCGGTGCCGAGCTGCTGGCGGAGCGTGCCCAGCTGATCCTGGATGGCAAGCTGACCAAGCTGGCCCATGACCCTGCCGAAGAGTGGCCTGTTTCGGCCAGTCAGGCCCTCACCCATCTGCTGACCGAGCTGGCCGACGCCCGCAAGGAGCGCAGCCGCTTCGACAACTTCATCCGCAGCAACGCCTTCGTTGACAAGACAACGGGCATCGGCAACCGCCTCTTCTTCGACAACCGGCTGGAGAGCGCCATCATGGAAGCAAGCGTGATCAGCGGCGGTGTGCTGCTGATCGAGCTGGCCGGTCTGGAGGAGCTGGATCCCGAGCTGAGCGGGCGCCCGAGCCAGGAACTCCTGATGGAGGCGAGTGCCACCATCGCCGCCTTCGTGCGAAAGCACAGCGGAGCCCTGCAGGCGCGCTATGCCGGTCAGGTCTTTGCCGTGCTGCTGCCGAACATGTCAGAGAGCGAGATGGTGGACGGCGCCAGCCAGTTGCTCAAGAGTCTGCAACGACTGCACTGGCCCGAAGCGGTCAATGCCGACACCGCCGTCTATCTCGGTGCGGTCTGCTATCAGGCACAGGATTCCCTGCTCAAGGTGCAGGAAGAGGCGGAGCTGGCGCTCAAGAGCGCGCGCCTGCAAGGACACAGCGGCTGGTTCCTGTTCGAGAAATCCCTCAACGAGGAGGCGAGCAGCAAGGGAACGGTGCGCTGGCGCACCCTGATCAGCCGTCGCATCGAGGAGCAGGGCATCGACTTCTACGTCCAGCCTGTGCAGCAGGAGCGGGATCAGGTGGTGTTGCAGCAGGAGCTGCTCATCCGCCTTCACGACGAGCAGGGCCGGGAGCTGCAGGCGGGGGTCTTCATGCCCATGGCGGAGAAGGCCGGTCTGCTGCTGCCGCTGGACAGGCTGGTGGTGGCCCGAGCCTTGCGACTGCTGCGCCAGCGACCGGCATCGAGCTGCCCCATCAGCCTCTCTCTGTGCGCCCAGAACCTGCTCACCCGCGAGTTCCAGCGCGAGCTCTTCTTCGAGCTGTTCCAGTTGCCGCGCAGTACCAACGAGGGGTTGATCCTGCAGTTGTCGGAGTCTCAGGTGACCCGCCACTACGAAGCCCTCAAGCGGCCGCTTCGGGCGATGCGCATGCTGGGGTGCAGGCTTGCCATCGATCATGCGGGCCAGGACGTGGTGAGCACCCAGTACATCAAGGAGTTCGAGATCCACTTCCTCAAGCTGCACCCCAGCCTGGTGCGGGAGATCCACCTGCGCCAGGTCAACCAGATGGCGGTACGCAGTCTGGTGGGGGGCTGTGCCAATACCCAGGCCCGGGTCATCGCGGTGGGGGTGGAGAGTGGCGACGAGTGGAAGATGCTGCGACACCTGGGCGTGCATGCCGGTCAAGGTCCCTGGTTTGCCGACCCCGAGCCCCTCAACCTGCCTGACTAGCGCCCCGGCCGGGGTGACAGGCGGCCCTGCTCCTCCAGGCCCGCCAGCCCCTGCAAGCCACCGGTGTGGATGAAGATGATCTTGCTGCCGCGCGCAATGCGGCCTGCCGCCAGTTCGCGAAAGAGCCCCCACATCGCCTTGCCACTGTAGATGGGTTCCAGCGGCAAGCCGGTTTCGGCACTGAATGCCTGCACCCATTGCCAGAGTGCCGGACTGAACCTGGCATAGCCGCCGTCGTGGTGATCCAGCGCGATGCGCCAGCCCGGGGTGGTGGCCGCCGCCGGATGCAACCGGCATACCTCGCCGGTGATGAAGTCGGCCCCCTTGAGCACCGCGATGGCCAGGATCTGCTCCTGCGCCCGCTTGCCCGCGATGAGTCCCGCCAGGGTGCCGCCGCTGGCGCAGGGCAGCACCCAGAGATCCGGCGAGAAGGGCACCTCGTCGACCAGCTCGGCCACCCCGGGGATGGCCAGCGGGCTGCTGCCTCCTTCCGGTACCAGCAGGGTGTCGTCATCCTCGAACCGGGCAAGCCATTCGGGATCCTGGCGCCGGCGATAGTCCTGCCGGTCGACAAAAACGAGATCCATGCCCCAGCCTTTCGCCGCTTTCAGGGTGGGATTGCTGACGGTATCCCCTTCACCGCGTATGATGCCCGTGGTGCGCAGTCCCAGTCTGAGTCCTGCTGCGGCCAGGGCGTGGATGTGATTGGAGTAGGCGCCGCCAAAGGAGAGGATGTGGCCCTTGCCCAGCATCTGTGCCTGTTGCAGATGGTATTTGAGCTTTCGCCACTTGTTGCCGGAGAGGGTCGGGTGGATCAGATCGTCCCGCTTGCACCAGAGCGTGACGTCATGGGCGGCCAGCAGAGGATGTCGGATCCGGTGCAGGGGGGAGGGGAGCTGAAGGGGAGCCATGGGATCGTCTCCCGTGGGTGCCAGCGTGGCCGTCGATGCGTCGTTTGTCATAAAGTTGGAGGCTAATAGCCTGTTTATGTTAAGGTTTAGTCCGTTTTACGCGGCCAGGTGAAGATCCAGATGAAGTCACTGTTCAGGCGTTCTCCCTCCAGCCATCAGGTCGGGATCCTGCTGGCCAGCGATCGCATTCTGCTGGCCTGCGTGGACCCCGTTCCCGTGTTTGCCAGCCAGCCTGTCAACGGCCCCCACGACTGGTCCAAGGCCCTGGCCGAGCTGTTTTCCCGGCACGGTCTGGCCAAGTCTAAGGTGCGGGTGGCCCTCGCGGCCAGCCTTTATCAGCAGATCCAGATCGACAAGCCCGCCGTCCCCGATGCCGAGATGGCGGGGGCCCTGCCCTGGGCCATCAAGGATTTCGTCAACGAGCCGGTGTTGCAGCTCGCCATGGATTATGTGGACCTGCCGACGCCCCCTGCCGGGCGTCCGCGCATCAACGTTGTTTGCATGCCCAAGAGCCGGGTGCAGCAGGTGGCGGATGCGGTCAACGGCGCGGCAACCCTGGAGGCCATCGTCAGTGACGAGCTGGCCATGACGGCCCTCTACGAGGCGGACCAGATGGTGCGCATGCTGCTCTGGCAACCCCGGGGGCAGGAGCTGCAACTGCTGGTCTTCCATCGGGGCGGACTCTGTTTCTCCCGCCAGTTGCGCGGATTTGCGAGCCTCACCGGCAGCCATGAGCCAGATGCCGACCAGCTCGATGCGCTGGCGCTGGAGATCCAGCGATCCATCGATTATCTGGCTGGCCATCTCAAGCTGCCCGAGCCCGGCCAGTTGCAACTGGCCATCGCCTCCTCCGCCATGGGGGTACTGGTGCGTCACCTGGAACAGACATTCGGTTTCCCGGTGTCGGCCATGGCAAACAAGGCGGTACTGGCAGGAGTCGAATACCTCAGTGCCTATGGCGCGGCCCTGGGCAGGAGCGACTGATGAAACACCATATCAACCTCTATGGCGCCGAATTCCGGCCAAGACGCCTGTGGGCCAGCCTGCCCCAGATGGCGTTGGTCTGGGGCGGCGTCCTGGTGCTGCTGCTGGGGGCCACCCTCCTCTATGGCTGGCAACAGCAGGGCCTCGATCGTGAATTGGCTGGCGTGCGGGCACAGCTCGACGTGCAGCGCGGCGAGGCCAGGCGTCTCGATGCGGAGCTGGCGCGCCATCTGGCGAATGCAGACTTGCAGCGGCAACTGGCCGACAAGCGGGAAGAGCTGGGGGCCAAACAGGCGCTGATGCAGCAGCTTGGCCACCTCTCCCTGCAAAAATCCCAGGGCTATGCGGGCGTGATGGCGGACCTTGCCCGCCTGCGGGATCCCCGCCTCTCCCTGCAACGGATCGAAATTAGCGACGGGCGCATCAACCTCGCGGGCGTGGCCGAACGCAGTCAGGACGTGCCCGCCTGGGTGAACCGCTTCAAGCAGACCCCCTCCCTGGCGGGCAAGCAGTTTGGCGAGCTCACCCTGAGTCGGGACAAGGAGGGCCAGCTTGCCTTCCAGCTCAGTGGCATAGCGCGGGAGACTCCCTGATGGACATGAAGGCACAATGGCAGGGATGGGCGCAGCAGATCGCAGCCCTCAGCCTGCGCGAGCGGATCCTCATTCTGTTGACCGGGGTCGTGCTGCTCGGGGCCATGGGCATCTATGGCTGGCTGGATGACGCCGACACCCGGCTGGGCCAGGATCGGCTGGCCCTGGCTGCGGCGCAGCGGGATCTGGAGATCCTGACCCTGGAAAATCAGGGTAAGCAGGCCAGGCTGGGGCGGGATCCCGATGCCCAGGTACGCGAGCAGCTCGCTGGTGTCGATACCACTCTGCGCCAGATGGATGCCGAGCTGCTGGCTCAGACGGTGGATCTGATCCCCGCCCACGAAATGCCCGCGGTGCTGGAGGCCCTGTTGTCCCGCTCCGCCAACCTGCATATGCTGGCGCTCACCTCCCTCAAGCCCGAGCCGCTGATGGCCGGGGAGCAGAAGGTGAACCTGTTCAGGCACGGCATCCGGCTTCAGCTGGAGGGCGGCTATTTCGATGTCTACCAGTACCTGAAAGCGCTCGAAGCCCTGCCTCGGCACTTCTACTGGAAGGGCTTTGACTACCGGGTGGTCGAGCATCCCAAGGCGGCGGTAGCGATGGAGATCTACACCCTCAGCACCAGCAAGGAGTTCATCCGTGGTTAAGCGGCATGTCGGCGGGACGGGATCCCGCATTTTTGCCTTCCCATCCTGGCGCTGGCTGGCCCTGTGGGGGAGCCTGCTCGCGCTACAGGCTCAGGCCGAGGTGCTGCAGGATCCCACCATGCCCCTGGCGGGATCCGGCTCGGCGGCGAGTGTCGCCAAGGAGGCCGGTCTGCCCAGGTTGCAGAGCGTCATCCTGGGGAGCGGGCCCGCCCTGGCGGTGCTCGACGGTCAAAGCTACCGGGTCGGCCAGCAGGTCAACGGATTCCGGCTGGTGGGGATCAGCGCCGACAGCGTGGTGCTGGAAAAAGCGGGCAAACGCCAGACACTGACCCTGTTTGGCAGCAAGATCCGGATGTGAAGTGGGTGTCGCACGGGATGGTGCGGGCCAGGTTTGTCGAGTTTCATAGCGAGTCAGGTGCACGAATAACATGAAAAAACACCCTTTTTGTCTGCTTCCCCTCGCGCTGGCGGTGGCGGGTTGCACTACCTATCGTCACCCCGAGCCGGTACAGGCCAAAGATGCACTCAAGCAGGCGATGAGCGAGCAGAGCCCGACCGCCCCCCTGACTTCCCTGCCGCCCTCGGTGCAGAGCGAGCTGTTGCAGCTCAATCGTCCCCAGCAGCCGATGACCATTCCCGAGAAGCGGATGCGCATCGCGGCCCATGACGTGGACGCGGTGGAGTTCTTCGGCTCCCTGTTCAAGGGCTCCCGCTACAGCGTGGCGGTCCATCCCGGTGTGGCGGGCGTCATTTCGGTAGAGCTCAAGGACGTGACCCTGCAGGAGGCGCTGGCGACCGTCGGCGACATGTACGGCTTTGACGTGCAGCGCAAGGGCAACGTGTTCCACGTCTATCCCGCCGGTCTGCGTACCGAGACCATTCCGGTCAACTACCTGATGATGGCCCGGCGCGGTCTCTCCCGTACCTCGGTGAGCACAGGCGGGGTGACGGCCAACGACAACAACAATGGCAATAACAACAACTTCGACAACGGCCTGAACAACAGTGGCAACAACAACAGCCAGGGCAACACCGCCAGCGGTGACAACAACACCAACAGCAACGGCACCCGCATCGAGACGGACAGCAACAACGACTACTGGACCGATCTGCGGGATGCCCTGCAGACCCTGATCGGCACAGGGGAAGGGCGGGCCGTCATCACCAGTCCCCAGGCGGGCCTGGTCACGGTGCGTGCCTATCCCAAGGAGCTCAAGGCGGTGCGCGAGTTCCTGGACCAGTCCGGCGAACACCTCAAGCGCCAGGTGGTGCTGGAGGCGCGGATCCTGGAAGTGTCCCTCAACGAGGGTTACGAGCAGGGGGTGGACTGGAGCGGCCTCTCCGCAAGCTGGGACGGCGGCAAGGGCATCACGGGGGGCGGCTCCCTGCTGGACAGCCCCATCGCTTCGACCCCCAACCAGATCTTCCGGGCTCTGGGGGGCGGCGCCGGCTTCACCATCTCCGATGGCAACTTCAACGTCGCGGTCAGCCTGCTCAAGACCCAGGGGGACGTGAACACCCTCTCCAGCCCGCGCGTGACGGCCACCAACAACCAGAAAGCGGTGATCAAGGTGGGGACGGACGAATACTTCGTCACCAACGCCTCGACCACCACCACCACCTCGGGGACTTCGGCCCCCATCGTCACCCCGAACGTGGAGCTGACCCCCTTCTTCTCGGGGATAGCCCTGGACGTGACGCCCCAGATCGACGAGCAGGGCAAGGTATTGCTGCATATCCACCCCTCCGTCATCGACACCGAGGAGCAGAGCAAGACCATCAGCGTCGGCACCGCCGATCCCCTGGTGTTGCCGCTGGCCAAGAGCTCCATCCGCGAGTCCGATACCGTGGTGCAGGCCAACAATGGGGACATCATCGTCATCGGTGGTCTGATGAAGACCGACAGGCAGGAGATTGTCAGCAAGGTACCCCTGCTGGGTGACATCCCCTGGGTCGGCGAGGCCTTCACCAATCGCCGGGAGAGCAACCGCAAGGTGGAGCTGGTGATCCTGCTCAAGCCCACCGTGGTGGAAAAAGACACCTGGCAGAAAGAGCTGCAACGCTCCTCCGAGCTGCTCGACAAATGGTATCCCCCCAAGGGCTGATCCGGGATGACGCGCCTGTTGAGCACTCCTTCTCCCATGTGGCGGCCCCTCCCGGCTGTCGCCACTGTGCCCTGCCCGACGGCGGAGGCGCCATGTCGCTGATCCGGGGCTGTCTGCGGCTGCGCGCCCGGGACTCTGGCCGGGAGGGTGCATGTATCTGAGTCACTTCGGACTGCGGGAGGCCCCCTTCGGCCTGACCCCGAACACCGGTTTCTATTACGGCCTGCCCCCCCACGAGGAGGCCATGCAGGTGCTCAACTGGGCGCTTTCCCAGGGGGAGGGGTTCATCAAGGTGACCGGCGAGGTCGGCACCGGCAAGACCCTGCTCTGTCGCAAGCTGCTGAGCGAGCTCGGCTCCGAGGCCTGCCCGGTGCGCCTGGCCTGGCTGCCCAACCCCCATCTCACTCCGGGGGAGCTGCGCACGGCCCTGGCCCTGGAGCTGGGGTTGACGCTGGCGGGGGAGAGCGAGCTGGATCTCACGGATCGCATTCACCGCCATCTGATCTCCCTGCATCGGCAGGGGAGCCGGGTGGTGGTGCTGATCGACGAGGCGCAAGCCCTGCCGGACGAGACCCTGGAGGCGATCCGGCTGTTTGGCAACCTGGAAACCGAATCCAGCAAGCTGCTGCAAATCGTGCTGTTCGGCCAGCCCGAGCTGGATGCCAGGCTCGGGCAGCCCCGTCTTCGCCAGTTGCGCCAGCGCATCGGTTTTTCCTACCGCCTGCGGCCGCTGCGGCTCGACGAGACCCGGGCCTATCTGGAGTACCGGCTGCAGGTGTCCGGCTATCGCGGGGCCGCCCTGTTCGATGGCTTCGCCCTGCGCAGGCTATGGCGCGCATCCCGCGGCATTCCCCGCCTCATCAACATACTGGCGCAGAAGTGCCTGATGCTGGCCTATGGTCGCGGTGTGTGGCGGATCGACAGCGCCCTGGTACGGCTCGCCATCCGGGATACCGATGATGCCCGCCGTGGCCGTCTCACCCTCTGGTGGCCCCTGTTGTTGTTGCTGGGCACCGCCCTGGCGTATGGAGTCTGGTCATGAGCTTGATCAATCAGATGCTGAAAGATCTGGATAGGCGTCAGCAAGAGGCCGAGGGAGCCGCCGTCTATGTGGCGCCGGTGCGCCAGCAAGGCTGGTGGATGCTGGTGCTGACCCTGCTGTGTACCCTGGCCCTGGGGATCCTCGGCTGGCGCACCTGGATCTTCTGGCAGCAGAGCCAGCGAGCCTCCCTGCCAGCGGCGCAGGTCGAGGCCCTCCGCACTGCCCCTGCGGCGGCGCCATCCGCGCCCCTGGCCGTGGTGGCCACCACGCAGGCGGTCTCCTCTGCCGCGCCAGTGGCAAAGGTGCCCGCCGCCAGTGCCGAGTCGATCGCCACGAGAGTGGCCCCCTCCGCAGCCGAGCAGGTTCCGGCCGATGAGGCCGTGCTCGCCGATGAGGGCAATCCGGAGGAAGCGCTGGGGGACGAGACGATCCCGAGCGACGAGGAGCTGCAGCCGGACCTCTATGCCGAGCTGGCTGCTGAGCAGAGTGCCGAAGAGGCGCCTGCACCCGCCGCGCCGCGCAAACCCGGGATCCTGAAGATCGAGACGGTGGAACTCTCCGACGCCGAGCTGGCCACCCTGGCCGAGCGCAAGGCGACCACGGCCATGGCCAAGGGACGGATGCAGGAGGCGCAGGATGGCTACTACGAGGTGCTGGCCCACGATCCCCACAACCAGGGGGCACGGGAACAGCTGGCGGGCCTGCTCTATGGCGCCGGACGGCTGACCGAGGCCGCCCAGGTGCTGGAAGAGGGGCTGAGGCTGGATCCCGCGCAGGCGGACCTGCGTCTGCTACTGGCCCGTGTGGCCATCAGCGGCGGGGATCGGCAGAAGGCGTTGGAGTGGCTCACCGGCTATCAGCCCGATATTGCCAGCAATCTGGATTATTACGCCACCTGGGCCGGTCTTGCCCAGGAGCTGGGGCAGCCTGTCCAGGCGTCCGAGATGTACGTCAGGCTGCTGCGCCAGCAGCCGGATCAGGGGCGCTGGTGGCTGGGACTGGGGGTGGCGGAGGATGGTCAGGGACACCGTCAGCGGGCACTGGATGCCTATCGCAATGCCCAGTTGCACGGCAATCTGGGGGAGGCCTCCACCCAATGGCTCGAACAACGAATTGGCCAACTGACCCATTGATTAAAGCGGCAGTTCGATGAGCCCATGCCATCGGACCGGGCAGCGGGCGTGAAGCAACAGAGATCGGAGCAACAATGGCACAACCCAGACTGAAAATGCGCCTAGGCGACCTGCTGGTACAGGAACAGATCATCTCGGATGATCAGCTGCAGCTCGCCCTGCAGCAGCAGCGCCAGACCGGCCGCAAGCTGGGGACCACCCTCATCGATCTCGGCTTCATCAGCGAGGTGCAACTGCTGACCTTCCTTGCCCGTCAGCTGGATGTGCCCTTCTTCGATCTCAACAACCTCACCATCGACGTCTCGGCCGTGGCGCTGTTGCCCGAGGTGCAGGCGCGTCGCTACCGGGCGCTGGCCGTCAACCTGAGCGACGACAAGGTCACCGTGGTGATGTCGGATCCGGCGGATCTGAGCGCCCTCGACGCCATCGCTGCCCTGCTCAGCCCGCGGGAGCTGGTGCTGGCCGTGGCCCGTGAAGGCCAGCTGCTGGAGTATTTCGACCGCCTCTATCGCCGCACCCGGGAGATAGAGAACTTCGCGGTGCAACTGCACGAAGAGCACCAGGAGACCGGCTTCGAGCTGGGGGCCGGCAGCCTCAATGCCGCAGCCGACGAGGGGGAGGCGACGGTGGCCAAGCTGCTGCGCTCCCTGTTCGAGGACGCGGTACAGGTGGGGGCCTCCGACATCCATATCGAACCGGACGAGAAGGTGCTGCGCATTCGCCAGCGTATCGACGGCGTGCTGCATGAGAACATCCTCAACGAGGTGCGCATTGCCCAGGCGCTGGTGCTGCGCCTCAAGCTGGTGGCCGGGCTCGACATCTCGGAGAAGCGTCTGCCCCAGGATGGCCGCTTCAATATGAAGGTGCGCGGCCGCGACGTGGATGTGCGGATGTCCACCATGCCGGTGCAGTACGGGGAATCCGTGGTGATGCGGCTGCTGGATCAATCTTCCGGCATCTTGTCGCTCGCCGAGACCGGGATGCCACCCGCCATCCTGACCCGCTTCCGTCGTCAGCTCAAACGCCCTCACGGCATGATCCTGGTGACGGGGCCGACCGGTAGCGGCAAGACCACGACGCTCTACGGCGCCCTCTCCGAACTCAACCAGGCCAGCCACAAGATCATCACGGTGGAAGACCCGGTGGAGTACCGTCTGCCCCGCATCAGCCAGGTGCAGGTCAATCCCAAGATAGGGCTCACCTTCTCCCAGGTGCTGCGCTCCACCCTGCGCCAGGATCCGGACATCCTGCTGGTGGGGGAGATGCGGGACAACGAGACGGTGGAGATCGGCCTGCGCGGCGCCATCACGGGTCACCTGGTGCTGACCACCTTGCACACCAACGACGCCGTGACCAGCGCCCTGCGTCTCATCGACATGGGGGCGCCCGGCTATCTGGTGGCGAGCGCCCTGCGGGCCGTGGTGGCCCAGCGCCTGGTGCGGCGGGTGTGTGAACACTGCGCCTGCGAGACGGCGCCGGACGAGGGACAGGCCACCTGGCTCTCTGTGCTCTCCGGTGAAGCGCCGGGGCAGCATCGCTATCGCAAGGGACGAGGCTGCCAGAGCTGCAACTTCACCGGCTATGCGGGCCGGATCGGGGTCTACGAGCTGCTGGAGCTGGATCAATCCATGATGGATGCCCTGCGCCGCAACGATGCCGAGGGGTTTGCCCGGGCGGCACGGGCGCATGAGCACTACCGCCCCCTGGCCCTGACGGCGCTCGACTATGCCCGGGAGGGGATCACCTCGGTGGACGAGGTGCTTCGGCTGGCCGAGGACCTGGGGTAACGCATGAGGCATCTGGATCGTACTGAATCACTCTTCCGGGGTCGCCCATGAACCGTTTTGCCTACAAGGGGCGTGACAGCCAGGGCCAGGCCGTCAGCGGCGTGGTGGAAGCGGTCAGCGAGCTGGCCGCCGCCGAGCAGCTGATGCGCCGCGGGGTGATGCCCACCGAGCTGAAGGCCGGCAAGGCCAGGTCTGCCAGCATCGACTGGTCGCTGCTGCTGGAAGGGAGCGTCAAGCTGGAGGAGCTGGTGGTCTTCAGCCGCCAGATGTATGCCCTGACCCGTGCAGGCATCCCTATCCTGCGCGCCATCGCGGGGCTGGAGGAGAGCGCCCACAGCAAGCCCCTCAAGCGGGCGCTTCACGCTCTGGGGGAGGATCTGGCCAACGGCCGGCCGCTGTCGAGCGCGATGCAGTCGCACCCGAAGGTGTTCAGCAGCCTCTTCGTGGCCATCATCCACGTGGGGGAGAACACGGGTCAGCTGGAGGAGGCCTTCCTGCAGCTCGCCAACTATTTCGATCTGGAGCTGGAGACCCGCAAGCGGATCAAGACCGCCATGCGTTACCCCACCTTCGTGCTGATTGCCATCGCCGTCGCCATGGTGATTCTCAACATCATGGTGATCCCCGTCTTTGCCGGGATGTTTGCCAAGTTCGGGGTGGAGCTGCCGCTGGCGACCCGTATCCTGCTGGCCACCTCCCACTTCTTCGTTCACTACTGGTGGCTGCTGCTCGCCATCCTGGTGGGAGCTGTCGTCGGCTGGCGACGCTGGGTCGCCACCACCAAAGGCAGGCTGGCCTGGCACAGATGGCAGCTGCGGCTGCCCATCGTCGGCTCCATCATAGAGCGCTCCCTGCTTGCCCGTTTTGCCCGCAGCTTCTCCATGATGCTCAAGGCCGGGGTGCCGCTCAACACGGCGCTGACCCTGGTGGCCGACGCGGTGGACAACGCCTGGATGGCGGGACAGATCCGCGACATGCGGGGCGGCATCGAGCGCGGCGAGAGCCTGCTGCGCACCGCCGGCGCCAGCGGCCTGTTCACTCCATTGGTGATGCAGATGATCGCGGTGGGGGAGGAGACCGGCCAGGTGGACGAGCTGCTGCACGAAGCGGCCGAGTATTACGAGCGTGAGGTGGATTATGACCTCAAGAGCCTCACCGCCCGCATCGAACCCATCCTCATCGGCATAGTGGCGGTCATGGTACTGGTGCTGGCCCTGGGTATCTTCACTCCCATGTGGGACATGATGAGAGCTGTTCGCGGTCAGTGACAGGGTTCAGCATCTTTACTCCCTTGATGATGGGACATGATGAGAGCTGTTCGCGGTCAGTGACTGGATTCAGCATCTTCACTCCTCTGATGGTGGGACATGATGAGAGCGGTGCGCGGCCAGTAGGCAGTATCTTCACGGTCATCCGGATGCTGCCCGTGCCGGGCACAGAGAACAAGGTATGAAAGAGCATGAGCAGAGAGGCCGAGCAGGATGAGCACTGGCTGGGGGGATATCGGCGGGTCGTCGTCTTTATCCTGCTGGCGGTCATCGTCACGACCCTGGTCATGAGCTATCGCAATCACAGGGAAGAGGCGCTGGCCATCAGCGCCAGCCTGCTCGGTGAGCAGTTCGCACAGCGGGCCCAGCGCCTGCACGGACGTTGGCTCGACGAGCGGCGTCCGTCGGTGCTCCATGCCGAGGGCACAGCCTGGCAGTTCGATGAGCGGGGCTGGCCTCTGGCGGTGTTGCCGCGCCAGTCGCCATCGGCCGATTGCCGTCAGCTCTGGCTCGCCCTGCTGGGGCACGATGAGGGGCTCTTATCCTGGCAGGCCCTTGCCAGCGAAGGGGGGGGCGGGTGTGAATTCGGCCAGGAAGGGCACTGGCTGCACTACAGCTTCACCGATGGCCGGGTGGTGGCCCGCCCCTGATTGGGTGCTTCAAGTATTTCATTGACATGATTTTTTTCTATCCGCATGAAATAATGCGGACCATTACGGAGGCAGCATGGCAGCAAAGAGAGTGAGACCCGTTCGGGCGCTTGGCCGGATGGCCGGTTTTTCCTTGATTGAGCTGGTGATCGTCATCGTGATCCTGGGGATCCTGGCCGTCACCGCCTTGCCCCGTTTTCTCGATGTGACCGACGAGGCGAAGAAGGCGAGCGTGGAAGGGGTGTCCGGCGGTTTCGCCACCGGGGTGTCCCTGGTGCGTGCCCAGTGGGAGGCCGAAGGGCGTGCCAGGCAGGATGGGCTCAACACCGTGCTCTATGACGGCTCGCGTTTCTATCTGACCACGCCGACCGACAGCCAGGTCAGCAATGGCGAGCTCTCTCCCGGGTATCCCATGGACACGGCAGCAAGCGGCACGCCCGATGTGGATCCGGCCAGCCTGACGGCGACCCGCTGCCTCAATATTTGGGAGGGGTTGTTGCAGAATCCTCCCAAGGCTACTGCCCGCTTTGACGAGGTGCGCGGTAGCGGCAATGACCTGAAGTTCTATGCCACGGTGAGCAACAATGGACTGGATTCGGTCTGCCGTTACTATCTGGTCAACAGCCTGAGCAAGGGAAGTGATGGACGTTATCAGGACCCGCAAGGGAGCACGGATGCGTTCATGAGTTTCAGTTATCGCCCGGCCTCCGGCCAGGTGACCACCCATATCAATTGATAAACCGAGGAAAGACGTAATGAAAAAGCAATCGGGCTTTACCCTGATCGAACTGGTCATCGTGATCATCATTCTGGGCATTCTGGCGGTCACCGCCGCACCCAAGTTCCTGAATCTGCAGGATGATGCGCGTCTGGCCGCCGCCAATGGCGTGAAGGCCTCCCTGCAAAGCTCTTCACAGCTGGTCTACAGCAAGGCTGCGATCCAGGGTATTGAGAGTTCTTCTGGTGCTGTCTCTGTTGCGGGTACTACCGTGGATACCTCGTTTGGCTATCCGGTGAATGCTGATGCAGGCAAAACAGTGGCACTGGACGGTTGGAGTGGCGCCATGTCAGGCACCATTGCGACCTTCAAGCCAAGCAACGAACCCAATAGCAAATGTGCGGTTACTTACAACAACGCCATCACTGCGGCGGGTGGTGTTCCCTCCATCGCTGTCAGCACCGATTGCGGCAAGTAATTGTCAGACAAGGCGAGGCTTCGGCCTCGCTTTTTCGTTATTCCCGATGAGGGCATGAATGTCGATAGCCAAGGGTTTCACCCTGATTGAACTGGTGATCGTGATCCTGTTGCTCGGGATTCTGGCCGCCTTTGCCGTGCCTAAATGGCTGGGCAAAGGCGGCTTTGAAACCCATACCCTGCGTGACGAGCTGGTGGCCCGGCTGCGGCTGGTGCAGACCATGAACATGCAGGAAGGGGACGCGCGCTGCACCCAGCTGGTGCTGGAGGCGGGGCGTTTTGGCCATCTGACCGGGGCGAGCTGTGCGCCTGCCCCCATTTCAGGCTGGCGTGGGGATGAGCAGCGTCGCGGGCGCCTGGTTCAGGCGTCCGGCAACCTGCAATTCTCTCCTCAGGGGACATTCCATTTCGACAAGCGCAGCGGCAGACCCCTGTGGCTAGGCTGCATCAACGGCTGCGAACTGGCTGTCAGCAGCGGCCAGGAGAGTGCCCGGCTGCGCATCGAGCCGGAAGGCTATATCCATGCGATCCCCTAAGATCCGCCGCGGCTTCACCCTGGTCGAGTTCGTGGTCGGCATCGTGCTGCTGGCCGTCGCCCTGACCGGCATCCTGGGGCTGCTTATCAATCAGGCTCCCCAGGCGGTGGATCCGGTGCAGCAGGTACGCGCCGCCCAGCTCGCCCAGCGCATCCTCGGCGAGATGCTGGAGAAGTCTTTCGACGAGCATTCCGATCGCAACGGCGGCCGTTTTCGCTGCGGCGAGACGGCCGGTGTGCCCGCCTTTACCTATCCCCCCTGCACGGCGAGCGCCGATTATGGCCCCGATGGTGGCGAGACCCGCCCCTACGGGTTCAACGACGTGGACGATTTCGACACGGCAGGCCGCTGGGTGGACGCCAGCTACTTTACCCAGGCCTCGGCCGCGAGCAGCGAAGAGGAGTATCGGCGCTACCAGGTGAAGATCGCGGTGGTGCCGGATACCCTCTTTGGCAGCGCGGGGGAGGGGGCCGAGTCCATCGGCAAGCGCATCACCCTGACCGTGCGCCTGCCGGACGGGAGCGAGCTGGTCTTCGGCCTCTATCGGGGGAACTACTGATGGGCAAGCCACATTCCCGTGATGCCGCGTGGGAATACCCATGTGCCAGACTCGCCCGTGACCGCGTCCGACCCGGGCGTGAGGGGGGCTTCACCCTGGTGGAGCTGGTGATGGTGATCCTGCTGCTCGGGGTGATGGCGACCTTCTCCAGCCAGTTTATCGGCATCGGCACCCAGATTTACGGAGATGCCAGCCGCCGCGAGCAACTGATGAGCGATGCCCGCTTCGCCATGGAGCGGCTCAACCGCGAGCTGCGCGATGCGGTGCCCGGTTCGGTGCGGGTCGAGGACGAAGGGGGCGGTGCCCAGGAGCAGGGGGCCTGTCTGCGGTTCTGGCCCATCGCCATCGCTGGCCGCTACCTGGAGACGGCGAGCAGCACAGTGCTTCGCATCGTCGAGCCAGTCACCATGCCGGCAAAGGAAGATACGGCCATCATCTATCCGCTGCCTGACACGACCTCTGGCAATACCATCACGCTGGACAAGGGGTGTGTGCAGGGGCGTTGCACTGCCAGAGTGACCGAGGTAGGAACTCCCGTCTCCGGGGCCGTGCCGCTGACCCTGGCGGCCGCTGTTACCAAGGATTCCCCGGGCCAGCGCATCTATTTTGCGAACCAGCAGGTGCTCTATTGCGTGAGAGGGGGCAGCCTCTGGCGCATGGCCAAGTCCCTCGACGACACCCTGAGCAGCAGCGAGACCACCCGGTTGATGGGGGAGCATATTCGTCCCGCCGCCTATTACTTCTATCGGGAACCCGCCGCCTTCAACCAGAGCGAGGTGGGGCTGCGGCTGGAGTTCGAGCAGCGCGACGAGCGCGTCGTCTTCCATCACAAGCTGGAGACCCTCAATGTGCCCTGACACTCCCACCATGGTGAGGTCCCAGCGGGGCAGCGCCATCCTGATCGCCCTCTTTGTCATCGTCATCATGGCCCTGCTGGCGGCGGCCATGGGGCGTTTCCTGGTGGACAGCAGCGAGAAGCACACGGTGGAGGTGCGCGGCGTGCGTGCCCTGATGGCGGCCCAGAGCGGGCTCGAAGTTGCACTGTACCGGCTCTATCCCAATGGGGAGTGGCAGGGGCAGGCCAGCCGGTGCGTCCCCGTGGCGCTCGACTTCACCGAGCCCGGGCTTGCCGGGTGTCAGGCCAGCATCACTTGCAACAGGGTGACGGTGAGTGCGGCCGGCGGGACCCAAACCGGATACCGATTCAGCAGTGAAGGGCGCTGTGGCCAGCCCGATGCCGGCAGTAGCCCGAACCCCGATTTTGCCGTCAGCCGCACCCTGGTGGCGGAAGCCTTTGATGGAGTGACGCCATGAGCCCCCTGCCAAGGAGCCAGACCCCATGAAGTCCAGCCAGCCTCTTCGCGGCGCCCTGTTGTGGATCTTGCTGGGATCCACCTCGGTGCAGGCCGCCAGCCAGTGTACCGAAGCCTTCCTCTTCCCGGTGCAGAGCCACGCCTCCCCCGGCGTGCTGAGCATGAACAATGAAAGCAAGATCATCAGCACCACTGTGGGGGCCAGTTACCCCTTCCTGACCAAAAACATCCAGCCCAACGCCAACTGCAACAACGGTGGTTTCTGGAACAACGGCACCTGGGTCTCCAATTGCAACGTCAGCGGCGCCCTTGCCAGTGTGCTCAAGGATGTGACCTTCATCAGCGACCCCGACGCGTTTCCGGCCAACCCGGGGGGCTTCCCCTCCTACAGCGGGAAAAATGATCTCGCTTGCGACGGGGCCATCTCTCCTGCTGCCGGTGACTACAAGAACGCCTCGTGGGGGGGCAACAGCTGCGTGGCGACCCTGAAATCGGGCCAGACCTATCGCTTCGATACCTTGTCTATCAGCGAAGGGGCGATGATCAACCTCAACGGTGCGACCGTCTATGCCCAGAAGATGACCATCAAGAATGGTTACAACAGTGGCGTCACCGGGTCGGGAGACCTTCATGTGAACGATCTGACCGTGACGAGTCAGGGCAAGCTCAATGACGCCAGGGTCACCGTCTACAGCACCCTTGAGGTCTCGGGCAATGGCAATACCGGGACTGCCGTCTTCCAGCCGCACTACCTGGACAAGGTCACCATGGAGGTCTCTGCCAGTGGCCAGAGCGTGCTCATGGGGGCAGGGGACTGGTTTATCAAAAGCCTGGGGATGAAGAGCAACAGTGCCATGACCTTCCAGGGGCAGAGCTCTCTCGCCGTCTATGGGCTCAAGATGGAAAACGAGAGCCGGATCTCCGCTGCGGGGAGTCGCAGCGACCTGACGCTCCAGCTTCACCAGACCCTGGAGGTGAGTGGCAACGGCACCCTCAACGGATATCTGCAGGCCCGCTACCTCAAGACGTTCAAACACCAGAGCACCTCCAACATCAATTTCTACTTTCGTGGCGGCAACCACTGGATAGACAAGATGGAGCTCGGTCAGAACGACAAGCTGATCTTTGACAGCGGCAGTGCCGCGAGGTTGTACATCAAAAGCGATCTGGCCCTGAGCGACCAGATGGAGGTTAATGCCGGGGGCAAGGCCAACGACCTGATGATGTATCACTTCGGCAAGGTCACCATGAGCGGCAATACCAAACTCAACGCCATTCTCTATGTGAACGCCGGGGATCTGGCCATGAGTGGCCAGGCCGTGCTGACCGGTGCTGTGTCGGCGGTGAACGTCTCCATGACCAACAACAGCAAGGTGATCCACGAGCCCTTCAACGGCGACTGGCCGGGCATGTGTGAAGACCCACTGACCTGTTTCAGCGACGACTTCTCCGCCAGCACCCTTGGCAGCGACTGGGTGGCGGCCCGCAGCAGCGGCGACTTTACCCCCGCCATCGTCAATGGCCGACTCGGCATGACCCAGGCCAGCCCCAAGCAATCCACCTCTGCGACTTACCAGCGGCTCTTCCCCGCCGCCAACAACCTGGTCACCATCGAATTCGACCACTATGCCCACGGTGGCAACGGGGCGGACGGCATGGCGGTGGTGCTCTCCGACGCCAGAGTGACCCCCCAGCCCGGCGCCTTCGGCGGGCCCCTCGGGTATGGCTTCAAGCCAGAAGCTAATGGCTTTGCCGGCGGCTGGCTTGGGGTAGGGATAGATGAGTACGGCAACTTCTCCGGCGAAGGTGGCAGTGTCAACAAGGGGCGGCGCAAGCAGTCCGTAGCGGTACGGGGATCGGGTTCCGGTACCAGCGGCTACAACTACCTCAAGGGCGCCTGCAACAACGGCGCCGACAACGCCAACGGCAACTGCCTGTCGCCGACCGTGGACAGCGGCTCGGACAGCAATCGCCCCCACCGTTATCGACTGACCATAGACTCGCGCATCACCGGCCAGTCCCTGGTCAAGGTGGAGCGCAATACCGGAGGGGGTTACAGCACTCTGATCGACAGCTTCAATGCTGCCGCCCAGAGTGGCCAGGCAGCCATTCCCGAGAATCTGTTGTTGTCCCTGACTGGCTCGACCGGGGATGCGACCAACGCCCACCAGCTCGACAACGTCCGGATCTGCGCCCTCAAATCCAATCCGGTGGGGACCCAGATCGATCACTTCGAGTTCGATCACTCCGGTCAGGCCCTGACCTGCAACCCCGAGACTCTGACCATTCGGGCCTGCGCCAACGCCAGTTGCAGCCAACTGTTCACGGACCCGGTGAGCGCCATCCTGACCCCCCTCAAGAATGGCAGCAACGGCTGGATAGCCGGCAGCCAGGTGAGCTACAACGGCAACACCGCCACCGTCAATTTCAGCGGCGGCACGACCACCTTGCAGCTACGCAACAATCTGGCGACGGCCATCACAGTGGGAGTGAGCGGCTCGACGCCGTCCACCAAACCCCTGAGCACCACCCTGTGCCGCGCCGGCAGTGGCGCCCTGAGCGCCGCCGCCTGTACCTTGAGCTTTGCCGACAGCGGCTTCCTGTTCAATGTGCCGGATACCCTGGCCAACAGGCCCCAAGATGTAGTGATCAGTGCCGTCAAAAAGGACAATGCGACCCAGCAGTGTGTCCCCGGTTTTACCGGTGAGCGTTCGGTCGGCTTCTGGGGAACGTATGTCACCCCGAATGACAATTCTGCCGGGAGTCAGATGGCGATTGATGGCAAGACGATTTCGACTTATGCCGCCAATGTAGTCTCGCCAGCGGCGACAACCCTCAATTTGACCTTCGATGGTCAAGGCAAGGCGACGTTGAAGAGTGTTCGCTATCCGGATGCAGGCCAGATGCGGCTTAATGCCCGCCACGATGGCAGCGGTGATACCGCAGGACTGGTGATGACAGGGGCGGATCTCTTCGTCAGCCGTCCGGTCGGGCTCTGCATCACGCCAGCACAAGTGGCCTGCGCAGCAGGGGATGCCAACTGTCCGGTGTTCAAGAAGGCGGGAGAGACATTCCAGGTAGACATCAAGGCGATGGCCTGGGAATCTGCCAATGATGGGGATATTTGTACCGGAAATCTGGCCACCCCCAACTTCGCGCTGGCAAATATCGCACTCGACAGTATCCTTGTGGCGCCCAGCTTAGGCACCAATGCCACGCTTGGCACCACCCGCTATAACCATGGGGTCGCCGCCAACAGTCTCAACAGTATCAACCAGACGGTGAGCGAGGTGGGGGTGTTCCGGATGACGGCGACACCACCGGAGGCAAAGCAGCCAGAGGGGAGCACCGTATCGACGGGCTATTTCGGCTATACCATCCCCGCCACCAGCGTGCCGATGGGGCGTTTCGTGCCCTGGGACTTCTACTTGGTGAGCAGCACTGTCACCCCGGCCTGCGGCGGCTTTAGCTACATGAGTCAGCCGTTTTGGGTGCAGACGACGGTGCAGGCACGGAACAAACAGGGTGAGATCACCCAGAACTACCGGGATGCTTTTGCCAAGGGGGTGATCTCCCTGGTGGCCGCCAATAACCAGGACGGGGTCGACAGATCCAACCGGCTGGTGGATAGCTCCAACCGGCTGGTGGATCCACTGGTTGCCAGCTGGTCGGCTGGAGAGGTCAGGTTCAATGACCAAATCCGCTTTAAACGCCTGCAAGATCTGACTACTCCCGCGACCCTGACCACGCCGGAGGAGCCACTGCGGCTGCTGCGGCTGGGGCTTAAGGTGGGGGACGGCGAAACGCCGGAGACCACTTTCCTCGACGGTCGGAACATGAATCCGTCCGTCAGCGGCACTTGCCAGAGCGGGGTGAACTGCACCGCCAAACAGCTCTCCATTCCGAAGGGATCGGACGATACCATGATCGCCTACTACGGCCGGCTGCTCGCCAGCACCCGTCAGGGGGTCGATAGCGCCCCGCTGGCGCTGCCCCTGCAGGTGCAATATTTCGAAGGGGGCCTGTGGCGAGCCAATTCGCAAGATAGGCGAGCCAATTCGCAAGATATCTGTACCCAGATCTCCCTGGCGGGAGGTGGTATCGTCTTTACCGATGCGGAGCAACGCTATGACTCCGCGACGGGGGATCTGATCCTCAAAGACGGTACCCGCATTCGCCTTGGTCTCGGCAATGTGGCTCCGGGCGGTACTCAGGTCGGTTTCGACGCAGGCGAGACCCGGTTCCACTTCGCGCCACCCAATCAGGCGGTGCGCATTCCCTATCGGATCGTGCTGGAGCAACAGCCATCCCAACCCGTCTGGCTGGCGGATCCGGCCACGGCGGATCACCTGCTGGGAGAGGCCATTTTCGGCCGGGATCGGGGTAATGACAGAATTATTTATCGCCGCGAAGTGATGCCCTGACACCCGGGCTGACACGGGGAGATAGACGCATTGCTGTACAGTGGCGTCTTATCTCCTTGTTTCGTAGTGTTTGTCGGCCTGAGCGGGTGAGTGATGACTCGCATTTTTGTCGCGCCTGATTGATTGGCGACAGTTTGAGCGCTTGCCCATTGGGGTGGGCATTGGTAAAGTTAGCCGGTTTTCTGCACCTCCAAATTCTTAGGATTTCCCGTAGCCATGTTCAAAAAGCTCAGAGGCGTCTTTTCCAACGATCTGTCGATCGACTTGGGAACTGCCAACACCCTGATCTATGTAAAAGATCAAGGGATCGTCCTTAACGAACCCTCAGTTGTCGCCATTCGCCAAGAGCGCGGGAACGCCAAATCGGTCGCTGCTGTCGGTCATGCCGCCAAGCAGATGCTGGGTCGTACCCCGGGTAACATCTCCGCCATTCGCCCGATGAAAGACGGCGTGATCGCCGATTTCTACGTGACCGAGAAGATGCTGCAGCACTTCATCAAACAGGTTCACGACAACAACTATTTCCGCCCCAGCCCGCGCGTGCTGGTGTGCGTGCCCTGCGGCTCCACCCAGGTGGAACGTCGCGCCATCAAGGAATCCGCTCTGGGCGCCGGCGCCCGCGAGGTTTACCTGATCGATGAACCCATGGCTGCCGCCATCGGTGCCGGCCTGCCGGTCTCCGAAGCGACCGGTTCCATGGTGGTGGACATCGGTGGCGGTACCACCGAAGTGGCCATCATCTCCCTGAACGGCGTGGTCTACTCCCAGTCCGTCCGTATCGGTGGCGACAAGTTCGACGAAGCCATCATCAGCTACGTCCGTCGCAACTACGGCAGCCTGATCGGGGAAGCCACCGCCGAGCGCATCAAGCACGAGATCGGCTCCGCCTATCCGGGCGAAGAGGTGCGCGAGATCGAAGTGCGCGGTCGCAACCTGGCCGAGGGTGTGCCCCGCAGCTTCACCCTGAACTCCAACGAGATCCTGGAAGCGCTGCAAGAGCCGCTCTCCGGCATCGTCTCCGCCGTCATGGTGGCCCTGGAGCAATCCCCGCCCGAGCTGGCGTCCGACATCTCCGAGCGCGGCATGGTGCTGACCGGTGGTGGTGCCCTGCTCAAGGACATCGACCGTCTGCTGATGGAAGAGACCGGCATCCCGGTCGTCGTGGCTGAAGATCCCCTCACCTGTGTCGCCCGTGGCGGTGGCAAGGCGCTGGAGCTGATCGATATGCACGGTGGCGATCTGTTCCACTACGAATAAGACCCAAAGCCGGCCGAGCGCCGGCTCTTTTTTGACGACTCATGAAACCCATCTTCGGTAGAGGCCCTTCGCTTCAGTTACGGTTGTTTCTCGCCGTCATCATCTCCGTCGCTGCCATCGTCGCGGATTCCCGCTTCGGTGTGTTCAGCCATGTCCGCGTTTATCTGAGCTCCCTGGTGAGCCCGCTGCAATACATCGCCAACGCCCCCGGCACCCTGCTCGACACCATGTCGACCCAGGTGCAGACCCGCGCCGATCTCATCGAGCAGACCAAGCAGCAGGAGCAGCAACTGTTCACCCTGCGCTCGCGCCTGCTCAAGATGGATCAGCTGGAGCACGAGAACCAGCGGCTGCGCGAGCTGCTGGGGTCGCCGGTACACAAGGAGTCCCGCAAGATGGTGGCCGAGCTGCTGTCGGTGGATTCCGACCCCTTCAGCCATCAGGTGCTGATCAACAAGGGGGCGCTGGATGGCGTCTACAACGGCCAGCCGGTGATCAACGATCAGGGGGTGGTCGGTCAGGTGCTCCACGTGGGCTCCACCACCAGTCGCGTCCTGCTCATCACCGACTCCAGCCACGGCATCCCGGTGCGGGTGCTGCGCAACGACTTGCGCGCCATCGCCTCCGGCAGCGGCGAGCTGGACAAGCTGGAGCTGCGCAACCTGCCCCGCAACACCGACGTCCAGGTCGGCGATCTGCTGGTCACCTCGGGCCTGGGCGGCCGCTTCCCGGAAGGTTATCCGGTGGCGACCGTGACCCGCTCCGACTACGTGGAGGGCAAGCCCTTCGCCCAGATCGAGGCCAAGCCGCTGGTGGCGCTGGACCGTCTGCGCTACCTGCTGCTGCTGTGGACCGACAAGAAACCGGAAGTACACGACAAGGATGCCCTTGAGCCTGCGGCGAGCGCCTCGGCGGCCACGGCAACCTCGGCGGCGGGGGCGACGCGCTGATGCTGCAACCCGCCAGCGGCAGGATCTGGATCTGGTGTTCGATCCTGCTGGCCCTGTGCCTCTCCATCCTGCCGCTTCCCTTTCAATTCGAACCCTTCCGTCCGGACTGGCTCGCCATGGTGCTCATCTACTGGGCGCTGGCGCTGCCGCACCGGACCAACGTCGGCACCGCCTGGGTGGCGGGCCTGCTGCTGGACGTGCTGCTCGGCAGCACCCTCGGCGTGCGGGCCATGGCCATGGCCATCACCACCTACCTGGCGGCCTTCCAGTTCCAGAAGATCCGCAACTTCTCCCTCTGGCAGCAGGCGCTGATCATCGGTCTGCTCTCCCTGGTGGGGAAGATCACCGTGTTCTGGGCGGAGCATCTGTTCAGCCGGGCCAGCCTCAACTTCGCCTACTTTTGGTCGACGTTGACGACGATGCTAATATGGCCCTGGATTTTTATGGTCTTGCGCAAGGTGCGGCGTCGCTTCAATATCAAGTGAATGTGAATAAAAACAACGCATTGTAACTGCGCATCGTCTCATTGAGTGAAGTATGAACAAGCACAACGAACTGCAACTCTATCTCGCCTCGGGCTCCCCCCGCCGGCACGAGCTTCTGACCCGCCTGGGCTACCGTTTCGAGGTCCTCAAGCTGGATGTGCCGGAGCTGCGCAACGACGGTGAGAAGCCCCAGGATTACGTCTGCCGGCTGGCCCGCGACAAGGCGATGGCCGGTGTGGCCGCGGCGCCCACTGCGCTGCCTGTGCTGGGGGCCGACACCATAGTGGTGCTGGGGGAGCGGGTGCTGGAGAAACCCTCCGACCTGCTGGACGCCAAGGACATGCTGGAAGCCCTCTCCGGGCGGGTACACCAGGTGATGACGGCGGTGGCCCTGGCCACCCCGGAGCGGTGCGATGTGCGGCTGGTCACCACCAACGTGGCGTTTCGCAAGCTGGACGAGGCCGAGATCGAAGCCTACTGGCGCACCGGCGAGCCGTGCGACAAGGCGGGCGCCTATGCTATCCAGGGCATTGCCGGCAAATTCGTCAGTCGCCTCGAGGGGAGCTACAGTGCCGTGGTCGGCCTGCCCCTGCTGGAGACGGACCTGTTGATCAAGCAGCACCTCGAGCAGACCCGGTAATCCTCTCGTCAGCAGTGCGCTGCTGAGTTACCCGTTGTTCGTCGTGCCAGAATTCAAAACTAGAAAGGCAAGGTAACTTATGTCGGTAGAACTGCTGGTAAACGTCACCCCCTCCGAAACCCGGGTCGCCCTGGTCGAGAACGGTCTGCTGCAGGAAGTGCATGTGGAGCGTCAGGCCAAGCGCGGCATCGTGGGCAACATCTACAAGGGCAAGATCAGCCGCGTGCTGCCCGGCATGCAGGCCGCCTTCGTCGACATCGGCATGGACAAGGCCGCCTTCCTGCACGCCTCCGACATCGTCCCCCATACCGAGTGCGTGGCGATCAAGGAGAAGGAGCAGTTCCAGGCCGGCAACATCGCCGAACTGGTGCGCCAGGGGCAGGACATCATGGTACAGGTGGTCAAAGACCCGCTCGGTACCAAGGGGGCCCGCCTCACCACCGACATCACCCTGCCATCCCGTTATCTGGTCTTCATGCCGGGCAGTGCCCACGTGGGGGTCTCCCAGCGCATCGAATCCGAGGCGGAGCGCGAGCGCCTCAAGCGCACCGTGGCCGGCTATGTGGACGAACTGGGCGGCTACATCATCCGCACCGCCGCCGAAGGGGTGGGGGAGCAGGAGCTGGAGCAGGACGCCGCCTTCTTGAAGCGTCTGTGGCGCAAGATCCTCGAGCGCAAGCAGAAGTACCCCCCCTGCAAGATCCTCTACGAGGATCCTAGCCTGGCATTCAGGGTGGTGCGTGACTTCGTCGGTGCCGAGCTCGACAAGATCCGGGTCGACTCGCGCCAGAGCTTCGATCAGCTCAAGCGTTTCACCGAGGAGTACGTGCCCGAGCTTGCCAACAAGCTGGAGTACTACACCGGCGAGTCGCCCATCTTCGATCTTTATGACGTGGAGAACGAGATCCAGCGGGCCCTGGAGCGCAAGGTGGAGCTCAAATCCGGCGGCTATCTCATCATCGACCAGACCGAAGCCATGACCACGGTGGACATCAACACCGGGGCCTTCGTCGGCCATCGCAATCTGGAAGAGACCATCTTCAACACCAACGTCGAGGCCACCGCCGCCATCGCCCGTCACCTGCGCCTGCGCAACCTCGGCGGCATCATCATCATCGACTTCATCGACATGCAGTCCGAGGATCACCGTCGCCGGGTGCTGCACAGCCTGGAGCTGGCGCTGGCCAAGGACAGGGCCAAGACCAACGTCAACGGTTTCTCCCAGCTCGGGCTGGTGGAGATGACCCGCAAGCGTACCCGGGAGAGCCTGGAGCACGTGCTCTGCGCCGAGTGCCCCGAGTGCAAGGGGCGCGGCCGGGTCAAGACGGTGGAGTCGGTCTGCTTCGAGATCCTGCGGGAGATCATCCGGGTCAACCGCGCCTACGACGCGGATCAGTTCACCGTCTATGCGGCCCCCTCGGTGGCCGATTACCTGCGGGGGGAGGAGTCCCACAGTCTGGCGGAGCTGGAAGTCTTCATCGGCAAGCAGGTCAGGGTGGTCTCCGAGCCGCTCTGTGGGCAGGAACAGTTCGATGTGGTGATGATGTAATTGGTCTATCGCTGGTTGAGTCGGGGCTGGTTGGCCCTCGGAGTCTTCTTCGTGCTGCTGGCCGTTCTGGTCAGCGTGGTACGACTGGGCGGCCCTTTGCTCAACCAGCACCGAGCGGCCGTGATAGGGACCCTGCTCGGAGAGAGTCAGCTCGAGGTGAGCGTGGATCACGTCGGGCTGGAGTGGACTCCCCGCGGCCCGGCCATCGGGCTGGAAGGACTGGCCATCGCCCCCGATTCGGGGCGTTTCTCCCTGCGCCTTGGCAAGGTGTGGGCCCACCTCGACTTCTGGCGCTCCCTCAACGAACTCAGACCGGTGTTTGGCCAGTTGATCCTGAGCGACGGCAACATCGCGCTGGACATGACCCAGCCCGCCACCCCCGTCAGCGGGAAGAGCGCGAACCAGCAGGAGGCCCTGCTACGCTTCCTGCTGACCCAGCTCTCCACCTTCGACATTCACGACACTCGCCTGAGCCTCACCACGGCACTGGGGGAGGTGCGCGCCCTCGACATCGCCCAGTTGCGCTGGCAGAACCGCGGCAAGCGGCATCAGGGGGTCGGCAAGGCCTATCTCATCAACGGGGTGGGGGAGAGCACCCTGGACCTCATCATCGATGTGGATGCTCCCGAGGTGCGGCTCGACCGCCTCAAGGGCCAGCTCTATCTGGGGGCCCGGGAGCTGGACATCAGCCCCATGCTGGCCCGGATCCACGCCGGCGCGCCGCCGGTGAGCGGCCAGCTCGACTTCCAGCTCTGGAGCGAGTTCGAGAAGGGCAGGCTCGGCAACTCCCTGCTGGCCTTTGGCAACAACCACCTGATCTGGAAGGACGAGATCAAGGGAGAGCCGCACCGCCTCGACCTGCAGGGGGGCAAGATCCAGCTGCGCCGGGACGGCGAGGCGTGGCAGCTCGCCAGCCACGACGTCATCTTCAAGCTCGATGGCGCCACCTGGCTGCACAGCCGCCTGCAGCTCGAGCGCATCGGCTCGCGCATCCAGGGCTATGTGCCCGCCATCGATCTCGACCAGATTGCCAACTTGAGCCAGCTGGTCTCCGGCCTCTATCCCGAGCTGACCGAGACCCTCAAGCGCACCCGGCCAAGGGGCCAGTTGCAGGAGCTGGTCCTGCAGGCCGACGGGGACTGGCAGGGGCTCTCTGTGCAGGGGCAACTGCGCGGCTTCGGGACCCGGGCCTGGCACGATGTGCCCGGTCTGCAAAAGCTGGACGGCGACTTCTGGCTGACCCCGAACGGGGGGCGTGCCCGCCTGACCCTGGGCAAGGGCAAGGTGGATCCGGCCCGCCACTTCAAGGAACCCATCCCGGTGGACAGCCTGAGTGCGGCCCTCGACTGGTGGCGGGCGCCGCAAGGCTGGGTGCTCTATGGTCAGGACATTGCCCTGGACAACCCGGATCTGCGCCTCGCCAGCCGGTTTCGCCTCGAGCTGTTCGAGCACCCCTTCCTCGCCCTGACCGGGCGGATCGACGTCAAGAACGCGGCCCATGCGGATCGCTACTACCCCCTGGCGGTGATGGATGAGGGGCTGGTGAGCTACCTGAGCGGCGCCATCAAGGGGGGCAAGGCCAAGGGAGCCGACCTGCTCTGGTACGGCGAATTCCGTGACTTCCCCTACGACAACGGCAAGGGCGTCTTCCAGGTGGCGGTGCCGCTGCAACAGGCCACCTACGAGTTTTTCCCGGGCTGGCAGCCGCTGACCGACCTGCAGATCGATCTGCTGTTCCAGAACGCCAGCCTCGACATGAACAGCCGCGCCACCCAGCTCGGCAAGGCCAGCTCCGACTCGGTGCACGCCTGGATCCCGGACCTCTATCCGGGGGCTCACCTCTACGTGGATGCCAAGGTTGAGGGCGAGGGCAAGGCCATCAGCGACTATTTGCAGGACTCGCCGCTGGGGGGATCCGTCGGTCAGGCGCTGCGGGAGGTGGAGATCCGCGGCCCCATGAAGGGCACGGTGAAGCTCGACATACCGCTGGATGGCGAGGGGGAGGTCAAGGCCAGCGGGGAAGCCAGCTTCAAGGACAACAAGGTGAGGATCGCCTCCCTGGATCTGCCCCTCGACGGGGTCGCAGGGACGCTCGAGTATGACAACGAGCAGACGCGCATTCACAACCTCAAGGCCAGCCTGTGGAACCAGCCGCTGACCCTGGATTATCAGGGGCGGCAACTGCCCCACGGCTATCAGGCCGACCTCAAGTTCCAGGGGCAGTGGGACAGCCGCCGCCAGCGCCGGGACATACCGGCCCTCGAGATGCTCCAGGGGCGCAGCAACTGGTCCGGTACCCTGGGGCTGACCCTGCCCGAGAACAAGGCGTTCAGCTTCCAGCTGGCGCTGGACTCCAACCTGCAGGGCATGGGGCTGGATCTGCCCGTGCCCCTGACCAAGGCGGCGGGTACCCGGCTGCCCCTCAAGGTGACGGCCCGTGGGCGGGATGGCAGCGCCGACATCCGCGCCGTGCTGGGGGCGGACATCGACATGCAGAGCCGCCTGGTGTACGGCGACGGCGTCCCCTACCTCAGCCGGGTGCGGGTCAACATCGGCCAGCCCGGGGCGCGGGTGATGCAGGACAAGCCCATGCTGCTCGCCATCAACCAGCAGCAGGCGGACGTGGCCGGCTGGCTGGCTCGTCTCAAGCAGTGGCTGCCGGCCGGTTCGGCGCCGAGTGACAATGCGGTGGTGGGCCCCTCTTTCTTGCCCCAGGAGTGGTGGGTAGATGGCCAGCTGGCCCGTGCCGACATCGGCAGTGCCAGCCTCAAGGCGGTGCACTTCACCCTGGGGCCGGTGAACCAGGCCACCGAGGTGATGATCGACAGCCCCGACGTGATGGGGGTGGTGCGGGTGCCGGTGGCCGATGGGCGCCCCATCGATGCCAAGTTTGCCCGCATCTACTGGTCCGGCAAGGGGACCGATCTCAGCCCGGATCCCGATGAGCGCCAGGACAGGGCCATCATGAATGCCATTCCCTGGCTCACCTTCAGCTGCGTGGATTGCCGCTTCGGCGAGCTGCCCCTGGGTGAGGTGAAGGGGGAGCTGCTGCCCGGGGCCAACCGGCTGGATCTCAAAGGACTGGAGATGCGCCTGGCGGGCAGCACCCTGCGCGGCAGCGCCGAGTGGCTGGCCCGTGGCAGCCAGATGCAGACCCGTGCCAGGGTGAACCTCGAGACCCGCAACAGCGAGCTGCTGCTCAAGCGGCTCGGCTACACCTCGCCCATCGGGGATGCCCCGGGCAAGCTGGCGCTGGATCTGAACTGGCGTGACGTGCCCTACCGCCTGAGCCTGCCGACTCTGGCGGGCAGCGCCGACTACCAGCTGGAGGGAGGCACCCTGCGGGAGGTCAACGACAAGGGGGCCCGGCTGCTCTCCCTGCTGAGCCTCGACTCCCTGATGCGCAAGCTGCGCCTCGATTTTCGCGATGTATTCGACAAGGGCTTCTATTTCGAGTCCATGTCCGCCTCCGCCAAGGTCAATCAGGGGGTGGTGGAGAACAACGACTTCTACATGAAGGGCGCCGCGGGCAACCTGCGGGGCAAGGGCATCGCGGATCTGGTGCGCTGGCGGCTCGACTTTGATCTGAGCTTCTCCCCCAACCTGGGGGGCACCCTGCCGGTGGTGGCGGCCTTCTCCCTGACCCCCATCACCGGGCTCTATGTGCTGGCCCTCTCCAAGCTGCTGGAGCCCGTGGTGGACGTGGTGACCCGCATCGATTTTCGGGTCTCCGGCCCGCTGGACGCCCCCAGGCTGGTGGAGGCGGGGCGGGATCGCGCCCGCATCAAGCTCAACCAGCACCAGAAGGATGCGGTGGATGCGGTGGCGCCCGGCCTGCCCGCCAAGGAGGTCACCCCCTTCCTGCTCGATCCCAAGCATCAGGGCTCGGGTCAGCGCTGAGGGCATGCACCGGGCTGGGGGACTTTCCCCCGGCCGCCAAACCCCTCATAGTGCAGATATTGCCCTGCGAGCCGAGAAGGCCTTCTGTCACCGGTCACCGGCTCGCCCAACAGATGAGTGCGGATATTGCCCTGCGAGCCGAGAAGGCCTTGTGTCACCGGCTCGCCCAACAGAAGAGTGCGGATATTGCCCTGCGAGCCGAGGAGGCCTTCTGCCACCGGCTCGCCCAACAGAAGGAGCGCGTCATGTGGCTAGCCGCCATGCAGTTGATTTCGGGTCGTACCTGGCAGGATAACCGGGAGCGGATCGCCGCCGAGCTGGCGAGTCTGCCCGGGGAGCGCCCCTTGCTGGTGCTGCTGCCGGAAAACTTCGCCCTCTTTGGCGAGCGGCAGGGGTATCTGGACGGGGCAGAGCCGTTGGGAAATGGCCCAATCCAGCAGCAACTCTCTGATTGGGCCAAATCCCACGGCATCTGGCTGGTGGCCGGGGCCATGCCCACCGCCATCGCCGGTGCCGACCACATCCACACCAGTACCCTGGTGTTCGATCCCGACGGCGAGATCAAGGGGCACTACCACAAGATCCACCTGTTCGACGTGGACGTGGCGGACAATCACGGCCGCTACCGGGAGTCGGAGACCTTCAGCCCGGGTGATCAGCCTGTGCTGGTGGACTCCCCCTTTGGTCCCCTCGGCCTTTCTATCTGTTATGATCTGCGCTTTCCCGAGCTGTACCGCCAGTTGGCCCGGGCCGGTGCCCGGGTGCTGCTGGTGCCTGCCGCCTTTACCGCCGTCACCGGCGAGGCGCACTGGGAGCCCCTGCTGCGGGCCCGTGCCATCGAGAACCAGTGCTACGTGGTGGCCGCCAACCAGGGGGGCACCCACGAGACGGGGCGCCAGACCTGGGGCCACAGCATGGTGATCGACCCCTGGGGCCGGGTGCTGGCCTGTCTGGCGTCGGGGCAGGGCACTGTGCTGGCGCCACTGGATGGGGCCCTGGTCGATGAATTGAAACGCACCATGCCGGTGCTGCAACACGCCCGCCTGCTGTGAGCCCGCGGCCGTGGATTTAACCGTTACGACATCTCGCATGAGAGTGGAGAGAAAGATTTGAGTCTATTGAGCCAGGTTAGTGCCTCACTGTTGGCCCCGAACGATCTCGACGAAGGGCGGCTGCAACAGCTGCTCGGCAGCCTGATGAGCCATCAGGTGGAGTTCGGCGACCTCTATTTCCAGCGCAGCTGGCACGAGTCCTGGATGCTGGAGGACGGCATCGTCAAGGATGGCAGCTACAACATCGATCAAGGGGTGGGGGTGCGCGCCGTCAGCGGCGAGAAGACCGGTTTCGCCTACTCGGACGAGCTGAGCCTGCTGGCGCTGCAACAGTCGGTGACTGCCGCTCGCGGCATCGCCGCCGCCGGTGCGCAGGGCAAGGTGAAGGCGTGGGCTCGCACCGAAGCAAACCTGCTCTACCCGGCGCTGGATCCCCTGCAAACCCTCGACAAGCAGCAGAAAATTGCCCTGCTGGAGCAGATGGACAAGTTCGCCAGAAGCCTGGATCCCGCCATCAATCAGGTGATGGCCTCCATCAGCGGGGTCTATGAAGAGATCCTGGTGGCCGCCACCGATGGCACCCTGGCCGCCGACGTGCGTCCGCTGGTGCGCCTCTCGGTGACCGTCATCGCCGAGAAGGGGGATCGCCGTGAGCGCGGCAGCGCGGGGGGCGGTGGCCGCTTCGGTTACGACCATTTCCTCGAGCTGGACGGGCTCGAGAGCCGGGCGTTTGGCTATGTGCGCGAAGCGGTACGCCAGGCGCTGGTCAACCTGGAGGCCATCGACGCCCCGGCCGGCACCATGCCGGTGGTGCTCGGTGCCGGCTGGCCCGGTGTGCTGCTGCACGAGGCGGTGGGTCACGGTCTGGAAGGGGACTTCAACCGCAAGGGCTCCTCCGCCTTTGCCGGGCGCATCGGCGAGCAGGTGGCCTCCAAGCACTGCACCATCGTCGATGACGGCACTCTGCCAGGTCGGCGTGGCTCCGTCTCCATCGACGACGAGGGGACGCCGGGCGGTTACAACGTGCTGATCGAGAACGGCATTCTCAAGGGTTACCTGCAGGACAAGCAGAACGCCCGCCTGATGGGCGTGCCGCTCACCGGTAACGGCCGCCGCGAATCCTACGCCGCCCTGCCGATGCCGCGCATGACCAACACCTACATGCTGGCGGGTCAGTACGATCCGGCCGAGATCATCGCCTCGGTGAAGAAGGGCATTTACGCCCCCAACTTCGGTGGCGGCCAGGTGGACATCACCTCCGGCAAGTTCGTCTTCTCCGCCTCCGAGGCCTACCTCATCGAGGATGGCAGGATCACTGCGCCCATCAAGGGGGCGACCCTGATCGGCAACGGCCCCGAGGCGATGAGCCAGGTTTCCATGGTGGGCCGTGATCTCGCGCTGGATCGCGGGGTCGGGGTCTGCGGCAAGGAGGGGCAGAGCGTGCCGGTCGGCGTCGGCCAGCCCACCCTCAAGCTGGATCAGCTCACCGTGGGCGGCACCCAGTAAGGTCACACACCTTTGTAAACCCCGGCCCGGCGCCGGGGCTGGGAAAGGGGTCGGGTCAGTTGACCGAAATGGCGCGGGCGTCGATGAAGAAGCGGGCGTGGCCGTGGTCATCCACCCTTATCTGGGCGAGCAGGCGATCCTTTCGCTTGAACTCCCATCCTGTCTTGATCCGGGTCAGCGCGGGGCTGGCGGCACCGACCACGTTCAGATACTCATGAAACAGGCTGTAGCTTCCAATCTCGGTCAGCATCTTTTCCATTTGCATATCTCCTCAAGTGATGGGGTCAGCACATGCCACGCTAGCGGTAACCTTCTGAACCCTGCCTGTACAAAAACCAGACTACCCCATCAAGATGAAGGCAATATGATCAGGCGCAAGATCAGGAGGGATTTGCACGAAAAATGACACCGTTTTCAATCAGGGCTGGCGCGGCACGGCGAGATGATCGAGGGCGGTAGATCCGGCATGGGTCGGCAAGGCGGCAGTGGGTTGTTCCATCACCTGGCCATGGAAGACGGGATCCTGCGCCACCTCCTTGACGCCGTTGATGCAGAACTGCATACCCATGCACACCAGCAGGAAACCCATGATGCGGGTCATGGCGTCGATGCCGGTGGCTCCCAGGATCTTGCACACGGGATCTGCCAGCTTGAGCACACCCCAGCTGATCAGGCTCATCAGGGCGAAGGCGGTGACCATGGCGGCATAGATGACGACGCGATCGGCCTCGGCCGGCAGCTCGGCGATCTGGGCCGCGCCGCTGATCACCAGCGCCATGGTGCCGGGTCCGCACATGCTGGGCATGGTCAGGGGCACGAAGGCGATATTCTGGTTGGCCTCGACCCCGGCAGACTGGTTTGGCGAGGGGAACAGCATGCGAAAGCCGATGAAGGCGATGATGAGGCCACCGGCCAGGCGCAGGCCGGGAATGGAGATCCCGAACAGATCCAGGATGGAGGATCCGATGAAGAAGCTGACGCACAGGGTGGCGAACAGATAGAGGGCGGCCATGTTGATCTGGCGGCGAATGTGCTCGCGGGACATGCCCTTGCTCAGTCCCAGCAGCAGGGTGGCCGTGGTGGGCGGGTTGACCATGGGCAGCAGGGCCAGCAAGGCGAGAAAGACGACCTGGAAGAACATAGTGGACCTCGGGCAGATGGACGGATTGGGGTGAGCTGGCAGGTCCGCAGCGGACCGCCACCCGGTCGATGATATCCGCAAAGAACAAGCCCCGACAGTGCGGGGCTTGCTTGGGAAGGATCAGGCGGCCTGCGGGGTGGCCTGGCGTTGGCCGCGCTGGCGCAGCCAGAGCCAGATGCCGAGCACGAAACCGAGGGCGGCCAGGCTGACCACATAGTGGGAGGGGGCCAGCACGTCCTCCTTCATCCAGAGGGTGACCAGCATGGGGGTGAGGCCGCCGAAGATGGCGTAGGCCACGTTGTAGGAGAACGACAGCCCGGAGAAGCGCACCACCGGCGGGAAGGCATTGACCATGACGTAGGGCACGGCGCCGACGATCCCCACCGCAAAGCCCGCCAGCATGTAGAGGGGCACCAGCTGATCCGTGCCGGCTACCAGGCTGTGGTAGAAGGTATAAGTGGCGCCGGCCAGCAGCAGGGAGCCCAGGATGAAGGTAGGGCCGCTGCCGATGGCATCGATCAGGCGACCATAGACGATGCAGCCCAGGGTGAGGGCGACGATGGCCAGGGAGTTGGCGGTCAGGGCATCGGCCGGGCTGATGCCGTGCACCTTCTGCAGATAGGTCGGGGTCATCAGGATCACCACCACGATGCCGGCGGAGAGCAGCCAGGTCAGCAGCATGGAGACGACGACGCTGCCCTTGTGTTCACGCAGCACCGTCTTGAGGGGCAGCTCCTCGGCCAGGGACTTGTTGGCCTGCATCTCGGCGAAGACCGGGGTTTCGTGCAGCCAGCGGCGCAGGTACATGGCGACGATGCCGAACACGCCGCCGAGCACGAAGGCCAGACGCCAGCCCCAGTCGCTCACATCGCCCGGGCTCATGCCACGGTTGATGGCGGTCGCCACCAGGGAGCCGAGCAGGATGCCGGCGGTCAGCCCCGCGGTGAGGGTGCCGCAGGCGACACCGACCCGGCGGGCGGGCACGTGCTCGGCCACGAAGACCCAGGCACCGGGGACTTCCCCGCCGATGGCGGCCCCTTGCAGGATCCGCAGCAGCAGCAACAGCAGGGGGGCGGCGATGCCGAGCACGGCGTAGGTGGGCAGCAGGCCGATCAGCAAGGTCGGCAAGGCCATCAGGATGATGCTGAGGGTGAACATCCGCTTGCGGCCGATGAGATCGCCAAAGTGGGCCATGATGATGCCCCCCAGGGGACGAGCCAGGTAGCCGGCGGCGAAGATGCCGAAGGTCTGGAACTGGCGCAGCCACTCGGGAATGTCGGCCGGGAAGAAGAGCTCGCCGATGACCACGGCGAAGAAGACGAAGATGATGAAGTCGTAGAATTCGAGGGCGCCGCCCAGCGCCGCCAGGCTCAGGGTTTTGTAATCCTGTCGATTGAGGGGGCGACCGTGGTCGTGCGATGTGCTGACTTTACTCATATCCTTATGTTTCCCATCGTTTTTTTAGTTATTCTCCCCGGTGTGCTGCGGGGATACGCTCACCCACGAGGGTATGCTTTTGTGTCCCGCAATGTAAATCGCACAATTCGCAACACTGTCTTGCAGCACGGTGCGGCAAGTAGCTGGAGAGATCATGACGAAGAAAAAGGTACTGCTCTCCTGGAGCAGCGGAAAAGACAGCGCCTGGGCCTTGCATCGCCTGCGGCAGGATCCGGCCATCGAGGTGGTGGGGCTGTTCACCACCCTCAACCAGGCGTTCGAGCGGGTGGCCATGCACGGGGTGCGCAAGCAGTTGCTGCTGGCACAGGCTGAGTGTGTGGGCTTGCCGCTGACCACCATCGACCTGCCCTGGCCCTGCAGCAACGAGGAGTATGGGCGCATCATGACGGGCTTCATCGCCGATGTGCAGGCCAAGGACATTTACCACATGGCGTTCGGGGATCTCTTTCTTGAGGATGTGCGCGCCTATCGGGAGCGGCAACTGGCGGGACCGGCATCACGCCGCTCTTCCCGCTCTGGGGCAGCGACACGACCGAGCTGGCGCAGGCGATGATCGACGCCGGGCTCAAGGCCAGGGTCTGTACCCTGGATCCGGGCAAGCTGGACGCCGGGTTAGGTGGTCATGAATTCGGCCCGGCCTTGCTGGCTGCCCTGCCCGCCGGGGTGGATCCCTGCGGCGAGAACGGGGAGTTCCACACCCTGGCCTGGGACGGCCCCATGTTCCTGCATCCCTTGCCCATCCGGGTGGGGGAGACGGTGCTGCGGGACGGCTTCGTCTTCACCGATCTGCTGGCGGAGGATCCCGAATGAGGGAAGACCCCCTCGGGTGAGAAAGAAAAGGGGCCGGCTCCGTGAGGAATCGGCCCCTTTGCGTTTGCCCCCTTCAGCGGGCGGCGAAGGTGTCGCAACTGGTGGGCTTGCCGCTGTCAAAACCGCGTTTGAACCAGGTGAGGCGCTGGGCCGAGGTGCCGTGGGTGAAGCTGTCGGGAACGACCCGGCCCTGACCTTGCTGCTGCAACCTGTCGTCGCCGATGGCCTGGGCGGCGTTGAGCGCCTCTTCCAGATCGCCGCGCTCCAGCACCTGCTCTTTTTCCATATAGTGGCCCCAGACCCCGGCGAAGCAGTCCGCCTGCAGTTCGAGCTTGACCGACAACCGGTTCTGGGCGACCTGGCTGAGCCCCTGTTGCTGCTGGCGCACCTTGGTGGAGATACCGAGCAGGTTCTGCACGTGGTGGCCCACCTCGTGGGCGATCACATAGCCCTGGGCGAAGTCGCCGTCGGCCCCCAGCTTGTCGCGCATGTCCTGATAGAAGGAGAGATCGATGTAGACGGTGCTGTCGGCCGGACAGTAGAAGGGCCCCATCACCGACTGCCCCTGGCCGCAGCCGGTGCGGGTCGCACCGCGATAGAGCACCAGTCTGGGGGCCTGATAGTGGTTGCCGCTTTGCTGGAACATCTCGCCCCAGGCGTCCTCCGTGGAGGCGAGCATCACCGAGGTGAAGCGGGCGAGGGGATCGTTGGCAGTCTGGGACGAGTTCTGACGTTGGGGCTGGCTCTGCGGGGCCGGATCCTGCAGCAGGGGGCCGAGGTCCACGCCGTAGTACCCCGCCACCATGACCACCACCAGCAGGATCAGGCGCCCCTTGCCACCGATGGGCAGGCCGCCACCCCCGTTGCCGCCGCCTTGCTGGCGTCGGTCTTCCACATTGTTGCTCTCACGGCGATCTTGCCAGCGCATATCCCCATACTCCCGTCATTGGTGGTGGCAGTAATGATAATGGCTGGCGCCGGGGCTTGCCTAATCGGCCCGGGTCATTCGGCCCAGGGCATCTCGGGCAGGCTGTCGAGAAACTCGCCGTAACGGACGAGGTTGAAGGGGCCCTGTTCGGCTTCCATGGCCATGAGTTCGGCGCCCAGGGCGCAGGCGATGTATTGCAGCGCCTCTTCCCGCGGGGTGCCCTTCATCACCAGGCGCATCAGGGTGGCTTTCACCTGGAGGGGATGGCCGTCGGCGAGCTGGTTCTCCACCATCTCCAGCAGTGTCTCTTCATCAAAAAATTCGGGGGTATCGGTCATGGCCGTTCTCCTGCCTGTTCCATGGGGTGGGCAGTATAGCGGGGACGCGGCTCCCGGGGGCGAAAATATCCTCCGGGTCTTGCCAAGGAAGCGGGGCGGGAGCAGTCTTGGACACTCTCTCTGCCGAACGAGCCCATGTCATGATCCTCTCCGAGCGCCTGGAACTGCGCGAACTGACCATTGTCGATGCCCCCTTCATTCTCGAACTGCTCAACGATGGTGATTTTCACCGCTACATCGGCGATCGCGGGGTGCGTACCCTGGCGGATGCCGAAAACTACATCCAGCAGGGGCCTGCGGTCAGTTATGCCCGCCACGGTCACGGACTCTATCTGGTGGTGCGGCGGGAAGACGGGGCCAGGCTCGGCATCTGCGGTCTGATCAAGCGCGATACCCTGCCCTGTGAAGACATCGGCTATGCCTTCCTGCCCGCCTGGCGTGGCCAGGGCTATGCCATCGAAGCCGCGCGGGCGGCCATGGCAGATGGCCGTGAACGGCTCGGCATCGAGCGGGTGGTCGCCATCGTCACCCCGGGCAATGAGCGCTCGGTCCGGCTACTCGCCAAGCTGGGGCTGAGTCAGGGCAAACGGGTCAGGCTGGGAGCCGGCGAGGAGGAGTGCCTGCTGCTGGAGGCGCCTGACAAGGAGACTTGCGGGGTCTAGCCACCGCTCTGGGAGCGGGGCCATGCAGACTATGACGTCAGGCAAGGAGGCCGCCGTGAGTTGCGGCCTGTCTGCATCGGGCGCTGCCGGTGGGCAGGCAAGGTCAGTTGAGCTCTTCGATGGAGAACTCGCCGGCGATGCCATCACAGGAGATGGCGAAGCCGCCGCTGAAGCGGGTGCTGAACTGGATCAGGAACGCATCGTCGTCGTGCTCTTGCACGGGCAGGTTGATGGGTTTGCTGCGACGCAGGGGTTTGCGGATCTGTACGTGTTTCATCATGGTATTTCTCTATATAAATTAAGTGTTTGCTCCTTGTATTGGCAAATGTCAGGTCAATGGGCGCGGTCAGCACGATGGCGGACGAGCGCGCAGGAATACCCAGCCCGGTTCAGGGGCGTCTGCACTTTCAAGGAAGGCGCCAAGGACCACGCGGATGCATGATGCTACTTGGGAGTGGGCAGATCGGGTCTGCACCGTGAGAGCCGGGCAACGCAGGCAGACAGCCTGAACGGTTCTCAAGGCGAGTAAATCAGAAGAAGGTTATGCGGGTACTGGCAGGATTCATCGTGAGGTGAAGCATTGCGAACATAATCAGGGCTGATTAACTAGCCGGCGCGCATTCTCTCCTCGAAATGTGTAAAAAGCAAACACTAATTGTGCGTTCACCCAGTCATTCCCTGTTTTTCACTGCCACGGGGACGGCAAAAGGGCTCCCGAGGGAGCCCTTTTCATTGCCGGTCAGGGACGGGCTCAGGCGTCGCCACAGGCCTTCTTGGCGGCGGTGATCATGGGGGTAATGGTCATACCCTGTACCACGATGGAGAACATCACCACCGAGTAGGTCATCACCAGGATCACCTGGCGCAGATCGACGTTGTGCTCCGGGATCATCATGACGCCGGATGGCAGTGCCAGGGCCATGGCCATGGCCAGACCGCCACGCAGGCCGCCCCAAGTGAGGATGCGCACCGAGAAGGTGTTGTAGCTGCGGAACTTGCGGAACGCCACATAGGGCAGGGAGACGCTGATGAAGCGGGCGGCCAGGCAGAGCGGGACCGCGATGACCAGCAGGATCCAGTCGCGCCAGTCGAGGTCCAGCAGCACCAGTGCCAGACCGATCAGCAGGAACAGCAGGGCGTTGAGGAACTGATCCATCAACTCCCAGAAGTGATCCAGGTGGTGCTGGCTCTGCTCGGAGAAGCCGGAATGACGGGTCCAGTTGCCGATCATGATGCCGGTCACCACCATGGCCAGGGCGCCGGAGACGCCGATCATGTTGGCGAAGGCGAAGCCCGCGGTCGGGATGCAGAGGGTCAGCAGCAGCTCCAGGGAGCCGTCGTCGGTGGCGCTGATCATCACGTGGGCGATGAGGCCCAGCACGGCCCCGAACAGGATGCCGCCGAGGGCCTCATGCAGGAACAGACCGGCCACGCTGCCGAAGGTGGGCTCCACGCCGCCAAAGGCCACGGCAAACACGGTGGCGAAGATGACGAGGCCGACACCGTCGTTGAACAGGGATTCCCCCTCGATCTGGATGGCGATCTGGGGTGGCGCCTTCATCTTCTTGACGATGGCCAGTACGGCGATGGGGTCGGTGGGGGAGATCAGGGCACCGAACAACATGCAGTAGACCAGCGGCACATCCCAGCCCAGCAGCTTGGCGATGAACCAGAAGCCGTAGCCGATGAGGAAGGTGGAGAGCAGGGTGGCGGCTATGGCCAGAATGGTGATTTCCCACTTCTGGCTACGCAACGCCTTGAGGTTGATGCCAAGCCCGCCGGCGAACAGCAGGAAGCCCAGGATCCCCTTCAACAGGAAGTTCTGGAAGTCGATGCTCTCCATGGTCTTGATGGCGAGAGGCTCCAGATTGAACCAACCCAGTTTGCCAAACAGCACCAGCAGCGCGGAGATCAGCATGGAGCCCGCAGTGATGGCGATGGTGGTCTGGATCTTCACAACATACTGGTTGGCAAAGGCGATGAAGATCGCCAACGCTGCCAGGAAGCAGAGTGTGTAGTAGACGCTCATAGTTATTTTTCTCTTTGGTAAACAGCAAGCACGTATCCCTCTTGAGGACGGGCATAGGGTACTCCCGGGTTAGATCATGCTCATTACCTATTTATGGTTATATTTAATCGTCACCACGGACAGATAGACGGCTAGATTTCCATTTAATTTGATTGCTGCTAGGATGGGCATCACGCAGTTGCATGGATGTAAGGGGTACGAGCGGTGTCGAGCAGAGAGTCGAACAAGAAAGCGGATGTCACAACCAGGCTGGAAGCCTGTCTCAAGGAGCGGATCCTGATCATCGACGGGGCCATGGGCACCATGATCCAGGGCTACAAACTCGGTGAGGCGGACTATCGGGGGGAGCGGTTTGCCGACTGGCATACCGACATCAAGGGCAACAACGACCTGCTGGTGTTGAGCCGTCCCGCCGTCATTCGCGAGATCCACGACCAGTATTGTGCCGCCGGGGCCGACATCCTCGAGACCAACACCTTCAACGCCACCCGCATCGCCATGGCGGACTACGAGATGGAAGCGCTCTCGGCCGAGATAAACCGGGAGGCGGCCCGCCTGGCCCGCGCCGTGGCGGACGAGTGGACCGCCAAAGACCCGGCGAAACCGCGCTTTGTGGCAGGGGTTCTGGGCCCCACCAACCGTACCGCCTCCATCTCGCCGGACGTGAACGACCCGGGCAAGCGCAACGTCACCTATGACGAGCTGGTGGCCGCCTACACCGAATCGACCCATGCCCTCATCGAGGGCGGTGCCGACATCATCCTGATCGAGACCATCTTCGACACCCTCAACGCCAAGGCGGCCGCCTTCGCGGTGGACCTGGTGTTTGAGGAGCTGGGTTACAGTCTGCCGGTGATGATCTCCGGCACCATCACGGACGCCTCCGGTCGTACCCTCTCGGGCCAGACCACCGAGGCCTTCTACCACTCCCTTCGCCACGTCAAACCGGTCTCCTTCGGCCTCAACTGTGCGCTGGGGCCGGACGAGCTGCGCCAGTACGTGGAGGAGCTCTCCCGCATCAGCGAGACCCATGTCAGCGCCCACCCCAACGCCGGTCTGCCCAATGCGTTTGGCGAGTACGATCTGGACGCGGTAGAGATGGCGGAGCATATCCGCGAGTGGGCCCAAAGCGGCTTTCTCAACCTGGTAGGCGGCTGCTGCGGCACCACCCCGACCCACATCCGCGCCATGGCGGACGCCGTGGCGGGCATCAAGCCCCGCGCCCTGCCGGATCTGCCGGTGGCCTGCCGGTTGTCGGGCCTGGAGCCTCTCATCATCACGGCGGACTCCATGTTCGTGAACGTGGGTGAGCGGACCAACGTCACCGGCTCGGCCAAGTTCAAGCGCTTGATAAAAGAAGGGCTCTACGACGAGGCCCTGGATGTGGCCAAGCAGCAGGTGGAAAACGGCGCCCAGATCATCGACATCAACATGGATGAGGGGATGCTGGACGCCGAGGCGGCCATGGTGCGCTTCCTGAACCTCATCGCCGGGGAACCGGACATCGCCCGGGTGCCGGTGATGATCGACTCCTCCAAGTGGGAGGTGCTGGAGGCGGGCCTCAAGTGCGTGCAGGGCAAGCCGGTGGTCAACTCCATCTCCATGAAGGAGGGGGAGGACAAATTCATCGAGCAGGCGAAACTGCTGCGTCGCTACGGCGCCGCCGTCATCGTCATGGCGTTCGACGAGGTGGGCCAGGCCGATACCCGTGCCCGCAAGTTCGAGATCTGCCAGCGCGCCTACCGCATTCTGGTGGACCGCGTCGGCTTCCCGCCGGAAGACATCATCTTCGACCCCAACATCTTCGCGGTGGCGACCGGCATCGACGAGCACAACAACTACGCGGTGGACTTCATCGAAGCGGTGAAGGACATCAAAACACACCTGCCCCACGCCATGATCTCCGGCGGCGTCTCCAACGTCTCCTTCTCCTTCCGTGGCAACGAGCCGGTGCGCGAAGCCATCCACGCTGTCTTCCTCTACCACGCCATCAGGAACGGCATGGACATGGGGATCGTCAACGCGGGCCAGCTTGCCATCTACGAAGACATCCCGGCCGAGCTCAAAGAGAAGGTCGAGGCGGTGGTGCTGAACCTCAACGACAACGCCACCGAGGCGCTGCTGGCCATTGCCGAGAAGTATCGCGGCGCGGGTGCCCAGGCGGAGGATCCGCGGGATCAGGAGTGGCGTAGCTGGCCGGTGGGCAAGCGGCTCGAACACGCCCTGGTCAAGGGGATCACCGACTTTATCGAGGAGGACACCGAGGAGGCGCGCGCCCAGGCCGAGAAGCCGCTGCACGTCATCGAGGGGCCGCTGATGGACGGCATGAACGTGGTGGGAGATCTGTTCGGCGCCGGCAAGATGTTCCTGCCCCAGGTGGTGAAGTCGGCCCGGGTGATGAAGCGGGCGGTGGCCTACCTGCAGCCCTACATCGAGGCGGAGAAGTCCGGCGGTTCCAGCAACGGCAAAATCGTGCTGGCCACCGTCAAGGGCGACGTGCACGACATCGGCAAGAACATCGTCGGGGTGGTGCTCCAGTGCAACAACTTCGAGATCGTGGATCTCGGGGTCATGGTCTCCTGCGAGACCATCCTCAAGACGGCCCGGGAAGTGAACGCCGACATCATCGGCCTGTCGGGTCTCATCACTCCGTCCCTGGACGAGATGGTGCACGTAGCGAAAGAGATGGAGCGTCAGGGGTTCAAGCTGCCGCTGCTCATCGGCGGTGCCACCACTTCCAAGGCCCACACCGCGGTGAAGATAGAGCAGAACTACTCCGAGCCCGTGGTCTATGTCTCCAACGCCTCCCGCGCCGTGGGGGTGGCCCAGAGCCTGCTGAGCCCGGAGCTCAAGCCCGCCTTCGTGGCCCGCATCGACAAGGAGTACGAGATTGCCCGGGATCAGCATGCCCGCAAGCAGCCGCGCTCCAAGCCGGTCAGCCTGGCCCATGCCCGCGCCAACCGCCATCAGCTGGACTGGGTGGGCTATGAGCCCCCGGCGCCCCGGGAGCCCGGCGTGCAGACCTTCGAAAACGTGCCCATCTCTGTGCTGCGCCCCTACATCGACTGGACGCCGTTTTTCCTGAGCTGGGAGCTGGCGGGCAAGTTCCCCCGCATTCTGGAGGATGACGTCGTGGGGGAGGAGGCGACGCGCCTCTACGCCGACGCCAACGCCATGCTGGATCAGCTGGAGAAGGATCAGAGCGTGCGCTGCGCCGGTATCGTCGGCCTGTTCCCCGCCAATGCGGTAGGGGACAGCATCGAGGTCTACACCGACGAGACCCGCACCCAGGTGCGCAAGGTGCTGCACCACCTGCGCCAGCAGAGCGAGAAGCAGGGCTTCCCCAACTACTGTCTGGCGGACTATGTGGCGCCGAAGGAGAGCGGCAAGCCCGACTGGATCGGCGCCTTCGCGGTGACCGGCGGCATCGGCGAGGAGGCCATCGCCAAGGCCTACAAGGCGGACCACGACGACTACAACGCCATTCTCATTCAGGCGGTGTGCGATCGTCTCGCCGAGGCCTTTGCCGAATACCTCCACGAGCAGGTGCGCAAAGTGCACTGGGGCTATGCCCCGGACGAGGCGCTCAGCAACGAAGAGCTTATCCGCGAAAATTACCAGGGGATACGCCCGGCGCCGGGCTACCCGGCCTGCCCGGAGCACACCGAGAAGGGGAGCATCTGGGAGCTGCTGGACGTGGAGCAGGCCATCGGCATGCAGCTCACCGAGTCCTACGCCATGTGGCCGGGGGCGGCGGTATCCGGCTGGTACTTCTCCCACCCCGAGAGCAAATACTTCGCGGTGGCCCAGATCCAGCAGGATCAGGTGGAAGACTACGCCCAGCGCAAGGGGATGACCCTGGCAGAGGCCGAACGCTGGCTGGGGCCCAACCTGCATTGATCCCCGTCTGCCCCGCCTCACGCGGTGCGGGGCAGGCGCCGGGTACGCACGCCATATCGAGGTTGCCATGAAGATTGGATTTGTCGGTCTGGGGGCCGTGGTGCAGACAGCCTATCTGCCTGCACTCGCCGCACTGGCGGAAAATACCGAGATATGGGGTTTTGATCCCGCCATCACCCTGCCCGGCGTCATGTCCGCCCCGACCCTGGAAGCCCTGCTGGCCGAACCCCTGGATCGGCTGGTGATCGCCACCCCTTCCCTGCTGCATCTGCCCGTGCTGGAGCAGGCACTGGCCAGCGCCATTCCCCTCATCCTGGTGGAGAAACCCGTGGTGGCCACCCTGGCCCAGCACGATCGCCTGCACGCCCTGCTGGCGGACCCCGAGGTCGCAGCCAGGGTGCTGGCGCTGGATCACTGGATGGCCCGCCATGCCGTCCAGCAGTTGCTGCTGAGCGGAAAACTGGATGAAGGCTGGCAGCCTCGGGAACCAGGCTGCACCGGGGTCGGGCTGGCCACCCTCGCCGATATCTGCGCGGTGGAGGGCTTTTTGCTGGAACCCTGCGGCCTGGACGAGGCGGGGCATCCCTATGCCCTCAACTTCGCCACCGGGGAGCCGGATCGGCGGGTCCTGCGCCATCCAGACGGGGTGATCCTCGACATCGGCACCCATCTGCTGGCGATGATCCGGGAACTGCTGGTGGCCCTGGGTGGGGACGACCGCCTGCACCTGATCGCGGAGGGCGTCTGCGACCGGCTGGGGCAGCCCATCCGGCGCGGGGATCTGGAGACCGCCGAGGGGCGGGCCTGCCTGCGCGGCGAGGCGGCAGGGGTGCCCCTGACCCTCTGGCTCGACAAGTATGCCGGTCCCGGGGTGGAGAAGAAGGGGCTTTGCCTGCACTTCAAAGACGGGCGGCGCATCGAGCTGCTTCGCCGCGGCAACCTGGAGTGGCTGCACCATCACGACGTCGACGGGATGCGGGGCTGGCAACATGAGGGGCCTCTCTATCGCCACTGCATCGCCCAGACCCTGCTGGCCCCCGTGCCTTTGGGAGGCTGGGTCGGCACCACGGCGCGCCGTTTGCAGGAGGTCGCCCTGCTGCTTGAGTTGCAGCAAGGGCTGCGCGGCCTCCATTGACGTCGTTGTGCGCCATCCGGCATGAGGGCTGGTGGCTGGCGCCGTCTTGCAGAACGGTCCGTTCTTGAGTGCGGCACTCTCGGTTTTTGCCCGTTCTTGCAGAACCGCGCATGGTGAGGGGAAAGGATTGGCGTTGCCAGTCGTTCATGGCACCTTATACTCTCCAGTCCGATTATCAGGTCTGCCATTTCCATGAATATTGCCATTTTATCCCGTGAGCCCAACAACTACTCCACCCGCCGTCTGGTCGAGGTGGCCCGGGCCCGTGGGCACCAGGTCGAGGTGCTCGACACCCTGCGCTGCTACATGAACATCGCCTCCCACAGCCCCTCCATCCATTACGAAGGACGGGAGCTGGAGAGCTATGACGCCGTGATCCCGCGCATCGGTGCCAGCATCACCTTCTATGGCACCGCCGTGCTGCGCCAGTTCGAGATGATGAGCACCATGGCCCTCAACAGCTCGGTGGCCATCTCCCGCTCCCGGGACAAGCTGCGCGCCATGCAGCTGCTCTCCCGTCACGGCATCGGCCTGCCGGTGACCGGCTATGCCCACAGCACCCACGACGTACCGGATCTCATCACCATGGTGGGGGGCGCCCCCCTGGTGGTGAAGCTGCTGGAGGGAACCCAGGGGATTGGCGTGGTGCTGTGCGAAACCCAGAAGGCCGCGGAGAGCGTCATCGAGGCCTTTATCCAGACCAACAACAACATCCTGGTGCAGGAGTACATCCGCGAGGCCAACGGTGCCGATATCCGTTGCCTGGTGGTCAACGGCAAGGTGGTGGCCGCCATGCGCCGCCAGGCCCAGCCGGGGGAGTTTCGCTCCAACCTGCACCGGGGCGGCACCGCCGAAGCCATCAAGATCACGCCGGAAGAGCGTGCCACCGCCGTGCAGGCCGCCAAGATCATGGGGCTGGACGTGGCCGGGGTGGATATTCTGCGAAGCGCCCGCGGCCCGCTGGTGCTGGAGGTGAACTCCTCCCCCGGCCTGCAGGGGGTGGAAGCTGCCTCCGGCAAGGACGTGGCGGGCAAGATCATCGAGTTCCTCGAGCTCAAGGCGAGCCGCAAGCACAAGCCGGCGGAATGAGTCCCAAACGAGTGTCAGACAGGTAAATACAGGGCGCCCTCGGGCGCCTTGTTGCTATCTGGGGGGGCTGGAAGGCAGCGGGCTTGCCGGGAAGTGTCTCCCTTCTCCCACTGTGTTGAACAGCCGGGGAGAAGGGTCGGGGATGAGGGGGCTATGCCGCCCCGGGAGCGCCGGGGATCATCACCAGCCGGGCGCTGAAGACCCCATCCACCAGGTGGGTCTCAATCTGCCAGCCCAGCTTCTCGCAGATGCGCTGGATGATGGTGAGGCCGCAGCCGTAGCCGAGGATCTGATCCGGCGCGGCGGCGGTGGGGTTGCTGATGGTGAGCACCTGCTCGTGCAGGGTGATCTCGATGTGCCCCTCGGCGTAGCTCAGGGCGTTTTTCAAGAGGTTGCCGAGGGCGATGGCGAGCAGGGAGAGGGGGGCATGCACCTCGCTCTCCTCGTCCAGTTGCAGGCGAATGTCCAGCGTCTCCCGTTGCAGCAGGGGGGCGAGGCGGGTCAGCTCCCGGCGAATGAGCGGCGCCACCTGCTGGGGCGGGCGTTCCACGGCCTCCTTGCGTCCCAGCAGCAGGAAGGTTTCGGTGAGCAGGGCCATCTCGTCGGCGGCGGCGCGGATGCGGCTGACGGCGCGGGCTGCCGGGGCGGGCAGGTCATTCACCTTGCCGAGCAGGGCCGCGGATCCCTGGATCACCATGTTGGGGGTGCGCAGCTCGTGGCTGGCAAAGCGGCTGAACTCCTGTTCACGGGCAAACACGGCGGCTACCTCGTGCTTGCCCGCCAGCAGCGCCTGCTCTATCTCTCGCAGCTCCTGCCAGGGGGCATCGGGCACGAAGTCCCCCTGATCCGGGGTCAGGTGGGCGACCCGCTGGCGCAGCCGCTCCAGCGGCCTGGTGATGTGACGCACCAGCCAGATGCCGAAGGCGAGGCTCCCCAGCAGCAGGGCCAGGCCGATGAGGCGGGTCACCAGATGCAGCTTGGCTTCGTAAGGGTCCAGGTAGTCGTCCGCATCGTCGTTGAACACCAGATAGAGCAGCCCCTGACCCGAGGGGTGGGCGCGTACCAGGAAGTGCTTGTCCTCCCGGCCCAGCTGATGCTCGAAGAAGCCGGGGCTCTGGTAGGCCTTGAGCCAAGCGGGCAGGCGGCCCGCCTCTGTCCAGTAGCTGGAGAACTGGCGCGGGCTGGGGGCGGGGGCCGCCATCCCGAGGCGCAACCAGTCGTCGTCATAGCGGGTTGCCTCCGCCTCCAGCCAGTGGCGCAGGCTCAGCTCCTCCATCTTGTTCTCGGCCACCACCATCAGCAGGCTCAGGATCACCAGCAGCAGCAGACCGGCCCCTCCCAGCGCCAGCACCAGGCGCCGGCGTAGGCTCGGCAGACCGGAGGCAAGGGGCGGCGTCGGGTTCGTCATGGGGTCACCAGCCGGTAGCCCTGGCCGTGCAGGGTCTCCAGCATGGGGGTGGGGAAGGGCTTGTCGAGGGCGCTGCGCAGGGCATAGATGTGGCTGCGCAGGGCGTCGGAGTCGGGCTCCTCGTCGCCCCAGACGGTGTCGAGCACCTCCTGGCGCGTCACCAGCTGGGGCGCACGCTTCACCAGCAGGGTGAGGATCTGGAACGGGATCTTGCCGAGTTTGAGCTCCACCCCGGCGCGGGTGGCGCGGCCGCTGGCGGGATCCACCGTCAGATCGCCAAAGCAGAGCACGCCCATGTCCCCTCTGGGGCCACGCAGGCTGAGGGCCTCCAGGCGCACCTCCAGCTCCTCCATGGCGAACGGCTTGACCAGATAGTCGTCGCCCCCCGCCCGAAAGCCTGCCAGCTTGTCCTCCAGGCTGTCGCGGGCGGTGAGAAAGAGCACCGGGGTCGCGATGCCGTCCGCACGCAGCCGCTCCACGGTACGCAGGCCGTCGAGGCGCGGCATCATGACGTCCATGATGATGACGTCGAAGCGCTGCTCGGCGAGCAGTTGCAGGGCGGCCTGACCGTGATAGGCGCAATCCACCCTGTGCCCGGCCAGCGCCAGATAGTCCATGATGGTCTCCGCCACCTGGGGACTGTCTTCCACCACCAGTATTTTCATGCTCTGATCTCCTGGTCTGTGCCGCTATTTCACGGCCATTTCACACCGGATGGGTCATCCTGTGTGCCAGTGTAACCCCGAGGATCCCCGATGAAGAAGTCTCTCTGCGCCTTCTGGTTATTGATTCTATTGCCTTTTGGTCTGGTGCAGGCGGCCGAGTTCAAGCTCACGGGCCGCACCACCTGGCAGCTTGGCCAGTTGATGGTCAATGGCATTCCCTTCGTGATCGATGAGCGCACCCGCTTCAAGGATGGTTTGGATGAGGACGATCTCGGCGGGACCTGGGTCGATCTGGAAGGGGTCGTGCAGGAGACGGCGGCAGGGGCGCGGCGGCTCGTTCGCGAGGTGGAGGCGCTGGAAGAGGAGGACGAGATGGAACTGGAAGGGCCGGTGGAAGGGGGACGGATCTGGGGTTATGTCACCTCGGATGGGAGCCTCTCCCCGTTCGAGGGACGCTGGCTAGAGCTGGAGTGCAAGTTTGACGGCATGCGCCTGAGCCAGTGCCGGGAGGATGACTGACCGGTCAGGGCGGACCGGGAAAAATTGCCCGTCCGGGGCCATAGTTAAACCTCACCCCGTGACCCCGGACCGCCTGCCATGACCCGAACCGCACTCTGCCTGCTGCTGTTGCCCTTCTGCACCCTTGCCGACGACGCCGAGCTCTGGCTGGTGGAGCTGGAGCACAACGACGGGGTGCGCCTGCAATTCCAGGGGGCTGAGCTGGAGCTCGGCAGTGCCGAACTGCACGGCGTGGCGCAGCCGGACGGACTCGTGCCCGGCATGCACCTCGCGATCCAGAGCCGCTACGGCGTCGCCGAGACGATCCGGGTGCTCGACGGGGCGCCGGATCCGGCGCTCGGGGCCAGCTGGCGGCGGGCGGAGGATCGACTGCTCACCCATAATCAGCAGGCATTGCTGCTACAGGAACTCGGCATGCTGGTGTTTGATGCTGACACTCGCTGGATCAACGGCAGCGCCGCCGATCTGCAACCGGGTCGCCGCCTGGTGCTGAGCCGGGATGAAGAGGGCCGCCTCACCGACATCCTCATTCCTGACCCCGAGGATCCCCTCGACGCCGAAGAGTGAGACCTCTCTCCCTTTCCCCTTGTTAATGGCTTGTACTTTAAATTTCCCCACTTATACTGGCGCACATCTTGTCGGAGTGCTGACCGTCGAACGACGCTAAGCTGAGACCGTTAATTCGGGATCCGTGGAACCTGATCAGGTTAAGACCTGCGAAGGGAAACAAGGGTAACTTGCGGGTTACCGCGCCGGGGAAGGCACATCTTCCCGCCAGCTGGAGGCAGACCGCCTCTGGCTGGCACAGGCGCACAGGGGGAGGTTGTCCCGCCGGGCCGTCAGGCCTGCGGATCTGCCACACAGGGCAGAGGGACAGCAGAGCAGGGAAGATCCATGCCCGACTCACTCCCCCGAGCACACCCCGCCGCAAGTTCATCTTCTCCTCGAACTCCAGACAAGCAAACACCCATAACTTCAACCAGTTAATGTGAGTTTTGCTATGTCTACCAATGTTTCTGATACCACCAAATCCAGCCGCCGCGAGCAGCGCTCCAGCGCCCAGACCTTTATCGACAACCTCAAGGGGATGGCTCACCCCAACTCCCGCCGCATCTTTATCGAAGGCTCCCGCGCCGATATCCGGGTGCCTTTGCGGGAAATCCAGCTGGCCGACACCTTCGTCGGCGGCACCAAGGACGCTCCCCAGTTCGAGCCCAACGAGCCGGTGCCGGTTTACGATACCTCGGGCCCCTATGGGGAAGAGGCCGCCCCCATTGACGTGCGCCGCGGTCTGCCGCGCCTGCGCGAAGCCTGGGTGCTGGAGCGTGCTGACACCGACGCGTTGGAGGGGTTGAGCTCCACTTTCACTCAGGAGCGGCTGGCGGACGAGGGGCTGGATCACCTGCGCTTCGAACATCTGCACTCTTCGCAACATAAGGCCCGCCGTGCCAAGCCGGGCCGCCGGGTCACCCAGCTGCACTATGCCCGCCAAGGCATCGTCACCCCCGAGATGGAATTTATCGCCCTGCGCGAGAACATGGGCCGCGAGCGGGTGCGCTCCGAGCTCCTGCGCACCCAGCACCCGGGTCAGGGCTTTGGCGCCAGACTGCCCCAGAACATCACCCCCGAGTTCGTGCGCGATGAGGTGGCCGCCGGTCGCGCCATCATCCCCAGCAACATCAACCACCCGGAAGCGGAGCCCATGATCATCGGCCGCAACTTCCTGGTGAAGATCAACGCCAACATCGGCAACTCGGCGGTCACTTCCAGCATCGAAGAGGAAGTGGAGAAGCTGGTCTGGTCCACCCGCTGGGGCGCCGACACCGTGATGGATCTCTCCACCGGCCGCTACATCCACGAGACCCGCGAGTGGATCCTGCGCAACAGCCCGGTGCCCATCGGTACCGTGCCCATCTATCAGGCGCTGGAGAAGACCAACGGCATCGCCGAGGATCTCACCTGGGAGCTGTTCCGCGACACCCTGCTGGAGCAGGCCGAGCAGGGGGTGGACTACTTCACCATCCACGCAGGCGTCTTGCTGCGCTTCGTGCCCATGACCGCCAAGCGCCTCACCGGCATCGTTTCGCGCGGTGGCAGCATCATGGCCAAGTGGTGCCTGTCGCACCACAAGGAGAACTTCCTCTACGAGCACTTCCGCGAGATCTGCGAGATCTGCGCCGCCTACGACGTGAGCTTGTCGCTGGGTGACGGTCTGCGTCCGGGCTCCGTCTATGACGCCAACGACGAGGCCCAGTTCGCCGAGCTGCGCACCCTGGGCGAGCTCACCAAAATTGCCTGGGAATACGACGTGCAGGTGATGATCGAGGGCCCCGGCCACGTACCCATGCACATGATCGAGCGCAACATGACCGAGCAGCTGGAGCACTGCCACGAGGCGCCCTTCTATACCCTGGGCCCGCTCACCACCGACATTGCCCCGGGGTACGATCACTTCACCTCCGGCATCGGCGCCGCGCTCATCGGCTGGTACGGCTGCGCCATGCTCTGCTACGTGACCCCCAAGGAACACCTGGGCCTGCCCAACAAGGAGGACGTGAAGCAGGGGCTCATTACCTACAAGATCGCCGCCCACGCCGCCGATCTGGCCAAGGGCCACCCGGGCGCCCAGATCCGCGACAACGCCATGTCCAAGGCGCGCTTCGAGTTCCGCTGGGAGGATCAGTTCAACCTGGCCCTCGATCCCGACACCGCCCGCGCCTACCACGACGAGACCCTGCCGCAGGAGTCCGGCAAGGTGGCCCACTTCTGCTCCATGTGCGGGCCCAAGTTCTGCTCCATGAAGATCACCCAGGACGTGCGCGACTACGCCGCCAAGCTGGAAGCCGTAGAGATAAAGCTGGTCGGCATGGACGGTCAGCAGGAGCGGGTGGTGGCCGAGGTCGAGAGCGGCATGGCCCGCATGGCTGAAACCTTCAAGGAGACCGGCGGCGAGATCTACCATCAGGCGGCGACCCTGAAGCAGGCCGCAGGGGAGGAGGCGTGAGCAGCGAGCGCGGGGCTGTCAGCCCCGCCGACCTGTCCGCCGTGACGCAGGCCCGCCCCGTGGTCTGGACCATCGCCGGGTCCGACTCCGGCGGCGGGGCTGGCATTCAGGCCGACTTGCACACGATGCATGACCTCGGCGTGCACGGCTGCTCCGTCATCTCCGCCATCACGGCCCAGAACTCGGTGGCGGTGAAGATGGTCGACCCCGTACTGATGCAGACCTTCGCCGCCCAGATCGATGCTCTTGGTGTCGATCTGCCACCCGCCGCCATCAAGATAGGCCTGCTGCCGACCCGGCTGCACGTGGAGGTGCTGGCACGCAGGTTGTCGACCGTCGAGGCCCCCTTCGTGGTCTACGACCCGGTGGCCATCGCCAGCACCGGCACCCCCATGGCGGAGCCCGGCATGCTGGTGGCGGTGCGCGAGCACCTGCTGCCACGTCTGTCGCTCATCACCCCCAACGGTCCCGAGCTGGAAGCCCTGACCGGCCTGCCCGCCACCAGTCCCGAGCTGGTGCGCCTCGCCGCCCGGCGGCTGCGCGAACTCGGCGCCCGCGCCGTGCTGGTCAAGGGGGGCCACCTTGAATGGGGCGGGGATCTCTGCCTCGACTACTATCAGGATGAGACCCGCGAATTCTGGCTCGCCGCGCCGCGCCTCGATACCCGCCACGGTCACGGCACCGGTTGCGCTTACGCCAGCGCCATCGCCGCCGTGGTGGCGCAGGACTATCCGGTGGAGGACGCCATCACCCTGGCGCGCGCCTACCTGCAACAGGGCTTGGCGGCGGCACAGGGGGTGGGGGCCGGCCCCGGCCCCATCGCCCATCTCGGCTGGCCCGCCGATCTTGCCCACTTCCCCCGTGCCGTGCTGGCGGGCTCACCGCTCGATCGCCGCTTTGGATTGTATGAAGCGAGCAGCGCCCGCCTGCCGCAGGGCCCCTTCGCGCCGACCGAACACCACCTCGGCCTCTATCCGGTGGTGGATTCGGTCAAGTGGCTCAAACGCCTGCTGGGGGCCGGGGTCAAGACCATCCAGCTGCGGATCAAGAATCTGCCCGCCACAGAGGTGGCGCCGGCCATTCGTGATGCGGTCGCGCTCGGTCGACGCCATGGGGCGCGGCTCTTTATCAACGACTACTGGCAGCAGGCCATCGAGGCGGGTGCCTGGGGCGTGCATCTGGGGCAGGAGGATATGGAGACCGCCGATCTCGCCGCCATTCAGGCGGCCGGGCTGCGCCTTGGCATCTCCACCCACGGCTACTTCGAGCTGATGCGGGCCCGCGAGCTTGCCCCCTCCTATATCGCGCTGGGCCATATCTTCCCGACCAACACCAAAGCGATGCCTTCGCGCCCCCAGGGGCTGGCGCGGCTGCACCACTACCGCGCCCTGATGGGCGACTGGCCCACGGTGGCCATCGGTGGCATCAGCGAGGAGCGGGTGGCGGCGGTCAAGGCAAGCGGGGTCGGCAGCATTGCGCTGGTCTCGGCCATCACGGCGAGCGATGACTGGCAGGGTGCGACCGAGCGGCTGCTCGCTGCCGTGGGGGCGGGGGATGAGCCGCGCTCGGCCAGCGTGATACGGGAGGCAGAACATGCACTCTGATGCCGCGTCTCTCAGTGACAAAGAGTATCTGAGATACGGCCGCCAGCTGATGCTGGCGGAAGTGGGGGAAGCCGGTCAGGCGCGGCTGAAAGATAAATCCGTGCTGATCGTGGGCTTAGGCGGGCTCGGCTCGCCGCTCGCCCTCTATCTGGCCGGGGCCGGGGTCGGCACCTTGTGGCTGGCCGATGGCGACACGGTGGATTCCAGCAATCTGCCGCGCCAGATCCTGTTCGATAGCGAGGCGGTCAACCACTCCAAGGCGGAGCTGGCCCGCGAGCGCTTGGCCGCCCACAACCCTATGGTGGAGCTGATCGCCATCAACCAGCGACTCGATGCCGCCAGCCTGCCGGAGTTTGTGGCCGAGGTGGATCTGGTGATCGACTGCTGCGACAACCTCGCCACCCGCCAGGCCATCAACGCCGCCTGCGTGGCCCAGGGCAAGCCCTGGGTCTGTGCCGCCGCAGTGGGCTGGCAGGGGCAACTGATGGTGCGCACCAGCAGCGATCACGCCTGCTACGCCTGCCTCTATCCGCTGGATACCGAGATCAGGGAAAGCTGCGAGACCAGCGGCGTCACCGGCCCGCTGGTGGGGGTGATGGGCTCTTTGCAGGCGCTGGAGGCACTGAAACTGCTGCTCGGGATGCCGAACCCGGTCGCCGGCACATTGCGCCGCTTCGATGCGTTGACCCATCAGTGGCAGACCCTCACGCTGGCTCCCGATCCCGATTGCCCGGTTTGCGGCAGCACCCACCCGGCCCAGGAGAATTAACCATGAAGATCCGATTGAACGATATCGAGCTGACGCTGCCCACCGGCCAGCGCCTGACTGAGCTGCTGGCGGTGCAGGAGATTTCCCCTCAGGGGGTAGCGGTGGCCCTCAACGGCGCCGTGCTGCCCCGTGGCCGCTGGGCCGAGACCCGTCTCAATGACGGGGACGAACTCCACCTCTTCACCGCCATCGCGGGAGGCTGATCCATGATGCTCGCAGTCCCATCTTCGAACGCTCTGCCTTGCGGCGGGGCCTCATCTCTTCTTATCGCAGTGGCCGGAGGCTGACATGCTGACAATTGCCGATCACACCTTCTCTTCGCGCCTCTTCACCGGCACCGGCAAGTTTGCCCGCCCGGAACTGATGGCCGCCGCCATCGAGGCAAGTGGCTCCCAGCTGGTGACCATGGCCATCAAGCGGCTCGAACCCGGCAAGGCCCACGACGATATCCTCACGCCCCTTCGGCAACTCGGGGTCAAGCTCTTGCCCAACACCTCCGGCGCCAAGACCGCGGCCGAGGCGGTGTTTGCCGCCCACCTCGCCCGCGAGGCGCTGGGGACGAACTGGCTGAAGCTGGAGATCCACCCCGACCCGCGCTACCTGCTGCCCGACCCCATCGAGACGCTGAAAGCCGCCGTGCAGCTGGTGAAAGAGGGCTTTGTGGTGCTGCCCTACTGTGGCGCCGACCCCGTGCTCTGCAAGCGGCTCGAAGAGGTGGGCTGCGCCGCCGTGATGCCGCTCGGGGCGCCCATCGGTTCCAATCAGGGGCTGGTGACCCGGGAGTTTCTCGCCATCATCGTCGAGCAGGCCAATGTGCCTGTGGTGGTGGATGCGGGCATAGGTGCGCCGAGCCACGCCGCCGCCGCCTTTGAGCTGGGGGCCGATGCCGTGCTGGTCAACACCGCCATCGCGGTGAGCGGCGATCCGATCGCCATGGGCCGCGCCTTTGCGCTGGCCTGCACTGCCGGGCGCAGCGCCTATGAAGCCGGTCTCGGTGCCCGTGCCCTGCAGGCGCAAGCCTCCAGCCCGCTCACCGATTTTCTGGGGGCGTTATGAGTCAGCATGCCAATGACCCCACCCCGACCCTCCCCTTGCCAGGGGAGGGAGTGTCGACTCCGCCCTCTTGTGAAGTAGGAGATCGGGGGAGCGGATTAACACCTCCCCCTTGTGAAGGGGGAGGCCGGGAGGGGGTTGAGAGAAAGTCGGAGAGTTTTCTCGATAGATGGCTCGAGCTGGAGTGGGACGATATCGGCATGCAGATCCGCGCCAAGACCGCCGCCGATGTGGCGCGAGCCCTGAGCGCCCCCCGTCGCACCCTGGCCGATTTTATGGCGCTGATCTCCCCGGCCGCCGAGGCGTATTTGCCGCAGATGGCAGCCGAGGCCGAGCGGCTGACCCGCCAGCGTTTTGGCAACACCATCGGCTTCTATGTGCCCCTCTATCTGTCGAACTTGTGTGCCAACGACTGCACCTACTGCGGCTTCTCCATGAGCAACCGCTTGAAGCGCAAGACCTTGAATAGCGAGGAGATTGAGCGCGAGTGTCTGGCCATCAAGGCGCGCGGTTTTGACAGCGTGCTGCTGGTGACCGGCGAGCACGAGCACAAGGTGGGGCTCGCCTATTTTCGGCAGGTGTTGCCCATCATCCGCCGTCACTTCAGCACGGTGGGGATGGAGGTGCAGCCCCTCTCGCAAGCCGAATACGCCGAGCTGAAAACCCTCGGCCTCGATTCGGTCATGGTCTATCAGGAGACCTACCACGCCCCCACCTATGCCCGCCATCACCTGCGCGGCAACAAGCAGGACATCGCATGGCGCCTCGCCACGCCGGACCGACTGGGTCGCGCCGGTATCGACAAAATCGGGTTGGGGGCGCTCATCGGTCTCTCTGCGGATTGGCGTGCCGACAGCTACTTTGTCGCCGAGCACCTCGCCTGGCTTGAGCGCCACCACTGGCAGAGCCGCTACTCCCTCTCCTTCCCGCGCCTGCGCCCCTGCACCGGTGGGCTGGAGCCTGCCGTGGTCATGTCGGATCGCCAGCTGGCCCAGCTTATCTGCGCCTGGCGCCTCTTCTCGCCGACCCTGGACTTGTCGCTCTCGACCCGCGAGTCGGCTACGTTTCGCAACGGCGCGGTGCGCCTTGGCATCACCCAGATGTCGGCCGAGTCGCGCACCCAGCCGGGTGGCTATGCCGAGGGGGATAAAGAGGAGCTGGAGCAGTTCGCCATCCACGATGACCGCCCGGTGGGGGAAGTGGCGGCCGCCGTGCGGCAGGCAGGGTTGCAGCCGGTGTTCAAGGACTGGGAACCCTTCTTGGGCCGATAGAGGCGGCCACGCCCCCCTTTGCCGGTGGCATCCGGCATGGTTGGGCGGTGTTCGGCCACACACCTTGCTGGTGGCGATGCTTTGGCTCCCTCCCCTGCGAAGGGGAGGGCTGGGGAGGGGTCTTGATGCGATGTTTCATTGCCATCGTAGTCCGTTCCGAGGTATGGCGTTTGCGGCAGGGGCCGTTGTGTGGTGGCACGGCTTCGCCGTGCAGGATGCGAGGCCGCTGGCCTCGAAGGGGTTTCGCCCGCCCTTCGGGCTTGGGCGAGTAACTTTTCTTTGCGTGGCCAAAGAAAAGTCACCAAAAGAAAGGCCACCCCCGCTTATTCGCCCGACTTACGTCGGGTTCCTTCGGCTCACCCGCTTGTCCGACGGCACGCGCCGACGTGGCATCCCTGCCCCGGCGCCGCTCGCTCGACATCCTGTCTCGCGGCCTGGACAAGCGGGCTCGCCTCAGCGAATAAGAGGGGGTTAATGAAAGCTCCCATCTCATCAAGGAGCTTAAAGCGGCAATAGCCCCAGCTTTTACTTGAGCTCAATCACACTTGCATTGATTTTCAATGGCGACAGGATATATCAAAAATATTACCACTGGACTAAAGTTGATTTCTTGTACAAAAAGAGTAGCTTTGTTGTGTGTTTCTATGGATGGACTCATAACATGAACTTAATTGATTTTGGTCAGTTGATTAAAATTTATCGTGAGCACAGGAATATCTCCCAAGAAAAACTATCTGAAGTGATTGGTGGTGATATTAACCGCTCTGTTATAGCGCATCTGGAACAAGGGGTGAGATTACCTAAGCCTGAACAGATTAAATCAATATGTTCCGAATTGGATATTCCCAAACCAATGTGGTGTCATTTTGCCGATGTTACATCACAAAGTAGATTAGATTTTGAAGGGATTTTGAAAGAGCTTGTAGGTGAGACTCTAGAGGTCGGTAATCACGATGCTCAGTCAATAATGGCTCTGGATGATCTGATAAAATCCTTGTTTAGTAACATCCCAAGTCACCAGCAAAAACATGATATATTTAATAGCGTTTTGGTTTTCTATAATAAAGGACCTATATCTATATCATTTTTTGAAAAATACTTCAAACGTTCGGCTTTTAGTGACATGGACTCATTTCAAAGAGCCGTAGAAGCATATCAAATAGATGCAATAAGGATTTATCCTACATTTGAAGATGCATTTATGTCTATGTCATCCTCAGATGATATTTCTATTATTCTTTCTCAAATCTCAGAAAAAGACACAGCCGCCTATGGAGACAGAACTGAATGGTGCTGTATTAATAACATTGAAGATAAACTACTTCCTGACTTGGGTTATATATCAGCTAAGCAGGTTCGGCAAGAAGTCACAGAGCGAAAATGGCTTATTGAACAGCTTGAAGTGTTGTCCAATAAGGACGAAAGATATCTAAAGGGATTGACTATAAAGAAGAAAAATAAAATTGACGCTTATTTGAGGAAGTTTGATTCTATATTTTCGCATGGCATTAACTCGTCATTGTTTGTGTTTGATAGAGACGAACTATCTAGAGAAGCAGCTAGATTGGCTCCTTTACAAGAAGATGGGCGTTTAACTCAGATGGAGAAAACTCAGAAGGTTGCATTACAGAATCTATCTAATTATCTTGCCGCAGATTATATGGATGTATATATAGCAACATCGATGCGTTCGGATGCTGATTACATATCAGTTAACAGCTTTGTAAAGTCTCTTTTTGATACCCCTAGAATTAGAGAGCTAAAGCTGAGATATTTTAATCCCACGCAGTCTTGGATAGATGACCGAGTTGCCAAGGGACTGGTTGAGGCTCTGATGTTGAAGCGTGCTTCGATGACCATATATATGGCACAGAAATCAGATACCTTTGGGAAGGATTCAGAGGCATCCGTTGCTCTTGGGCAGGGAAAGCCGGTAATAGTATATGTACCTAAACTGGTTATTGAGGGAAAAGAAAAAATTGATGTTGAAGATTATTTCAAAAGTTCTAGAGCAAGGCTCGCAGAACTTTATAATTCCTTACCTGCAGAGGAAAATGGAGAAGAGGATGAAATAAATGACACAATTGATGATGAAGCACTTATATCAACCATTTTGAATAGTAAAATTAACTCGGCAGATGATGCTTCGATCTGTGATGCGGTTCGTAGCATATGGGCTGATTTCGATCTTTATAATGAAGTGCATAGAGTACCTGATGATTTAAAAGAAAAATATAGGGAGTGGTTAGATTCTGCAATTGGTAATGGGGATATTAAAACCATTGATGTGAGTATTAGAGAACATCTAGTTAAAGTATTAATTGCCACGTCCATCAATTTTGAAAAAAGAGCGAAGGTTTTTAGAGAGGTTCATCCATTAGCATTGCAAGTAATATTATCCTCTGGTGTATTAAATGGAATCCTTGTCACGAGAACTGTGGCTCAGTGTGCCAAAATTGTTGAGTGTATTGTAAAAAATGAGTTTTCTCTTGTGATGAATCGTGATGAGGATAACTATCGAGTTATAGAGTCTAACACGGGTTCAACAATAAGGGTGATATCAAGGCATGCCCTGCTGAGGAATGCATTTCAATCATATTACAAGGGTTGTTGAGTATTATTTTGAGCAGGCGTTATGGCCTGCTCTTTAATTTCAATGACTTCTAGAGTACTCGTAGTTAAGTAAATTTAATCTATGTGTTATGAAATAAATTATTTTTATCAACTTTACCGCGTAATATTGCCAAGCTGCTTGAGGTACTTGGTCAGCGAGAATGGCTGAGCAAATTCCTTTATGCCTGCCAGCCTGTCCAGCTCTGCTTGGCCGACTTGCTGCAAATGGTTTTGCTGGGCTGTCGTTAGGGTGGTAGTCCTCGCCTTGATCAAGGTGTCGAGAAAGGTGCGGTCTCCCTCTACCGCCTGATGGAATGCCTTGAGCGCCAGCGCATCGACCTCTGCTGCAGTACAGCGCTCCATGCTTTTCTCATGCAGATAGATAAGCACGGTCACTTGTTGTTCCCTCTCCAGTGACCAGAAGGGGTCGCTTTTAGTGGGCAGAGTGGTGCCGTGTTGCGACTTGATGGCTTCGCACCGCTCAAACGCCGGATCCAGATCGTGTAGTGACAGGGCAAGGACGCTGGAGCTGGTTGCAAGCAGCGCAAAGAGCAAGGCAAGGCGTCTGTAGAAGGAGATACTCCGGCTACTCATCGGCTTATGACTGCTTTTTCAGAAAGTAACTGATATGCCCCGGCGGCATATCTGGCAGCTGGCCAAAGACCTCATAACCCTGCTTCTGGTAGAAGGGGAGGGCCTGAAAACTGGTGGTTTCGAGGTGGTAGTTGGTGATGCCCTGGCTTCTGGCGTACTGCTCCATGGCACCGAGCAGGCGGCCGCCCCAGCCATCGCGGCGGATGCGTTCGTCGATCCAGAGCCAGTCGACGTGCAGCCAGCCCCACTTGATGTCGGCGATGATACCGCCGTGGACCTTGCCCTCTTCATCCTTGATAAAGCTGGCGATCCGCTCGCGCAGATGGGTGCCGGTATGACCCTTGTTATAGCCTGAGAGGCCAATGCGCAGCGCTTCGATCTCATCGTCCTGAGGGGGTTGGGGGGCGGTCAATTGCATAGTGCTTCCTGCTTGAGGGTGATGTTGTCTCGAGGGGGCTGCGTTCGGTGCGCCGGGCTTCCCGATGCGCTCCTTTTGACGCTTTACCTACAGCACCCTAACGGAATCGGGTGGAGCCTTGCCACCCTTTTGTGCCCTCCGCTTCGCCAGTCTCTGTCGCCCCCTGCCCATGTGCGCATCGACCCGGGGAGGGTTTGTCTCTAGCATGGAGGGGCGGCGGAGTCTGGCTCCGTCAAAATGGATGATGGACGAAGTGCGCCTTGCACACTTCTGGCGGAGAGAAAAGATGAAGCTGCGTTCCTTGTTGATGGTGGGTGCCCTGCTGCTGGGCGGATGTGCGGTCAATCCCTATGGGGGGACGCCTGCGCCGGTCGGCGAGCCGGACAAGCCGGTGACCAAACCAGAGAAACCCGTGGCCGAGCCTGACAAGGCCGAGCCGGTGCCTGCTCCCAAACCCGTGGCACCGACGGGGCTGGCGGTCGCCCTGGCCGATGACTTTCTGAAGGCCGCCGATGTGCAGGCGCTGGCGGGCAGCAGCCCGGTACTGCTGCTGATGGCGCCCCAGAACGGTACAGGTGAGCCCTTCAGCACCCAGCCCCTGGCGGTGGCCATGATCCAGCGCATTCAGGCCAATAGCGGCTTTCGTTTCGCAGACCCGGGCCAGGTGGCGGCCATCACGGGTCAGCTCGAATACCAGCAGGGGGGCATGAACCCCGCCTCCCTGGTGCGCCTGGGTCGCCAGACCGGGGCGGGTTACATGCTCTACGGGGATCTCCTCTCTGAAGGGGGCCGCTACCGGCTCGCCATGAGCCTGATGGATCTCAAGAGCGGCGAACTGCTCTGGAATGCCAGCCGATCCGCTGCCCGCTGATGCCGGCTCGCCATGAGCCTGATGGATCTCAAGGGCGGCGAACTGCTCTGGAACGCCAGTCGATCCGCTGCCCGTGCCGGATCCCTCTTGACCGGGATCCGGCCCTGCCCCCCTTGTCCGGGGGCGGGAATACCCTTGTGGTTCCCCTGGCGTCACATGCGTTGGTATGTCGCACTGCCTGAAGGCAAAAACACCTTCCTGACTGTCTGACAACCCTGGTTCTGACAGCATCCCCGATTGCTACCATTCACTTTGCCGGAGGCTTGTCCGGTGAACACGTCACCGATCGCATCCTTCCCGCCCGGCAGGCAGCTTTCTGCCCCTGTGCGATACTCCATGAGTCTTGTATAACAGGAGTACAGGGACCCACTCCCACGGATAGCAAGGAGCTCGGATGGCGCTCTCAGTGGCACAACTCTACGAAGTGATGGCCCAGTTGCCGGATCCCGTTTTCATCCTCAGCGAAGATGGCTACTACATCGAGTACATCGGCGGGATGGAGCAGCAGTCCTACCAGAACGGCAACCCGCTGATCGGCAGACAACTGCTGGACGTGCTGCCCGAGGACAAGGCGCAGTGGGTGATGGTGCAGGTGGCTCAGGCCCTCGCCAGCGGCCAGGTGCAGGTGGTGGAGTATGACCTCTCTCCCGCCGAGGTGGACGGCATCGACGCCGACGCCGGGCCCCAGGGAATGCAGCGTTTCGAGGGCAAGATAGCGCCCTTGCCCTCTTTATATGAGGGGAAGCGGGCGGTGGCCTGGATGACCCGCAGCATCACCCGCCAGCACGAGCTGCAACAGCGGCTCAAGCGGCTCGGGGAGACGGATCAGCTCACCGGCCTCTACAACCGCCACTTCTTCTTCGACCAGTATCACCACAGGGTGCAGGGGCAGCATCTCACCGGCCTCATAATGCTGGATCTCGATCACTTCAAGCAGATCAACGATCGCTTCGGCCACCAGACCGGAGACAAGGTCTTGTGCCGGGTCTGCGAGTGCGTCTCCGCCCAGTTGCGGGGGGAGGATCTCTTCGTGCGCAGCGGTGGCGAGGAGTTTCTGATCCTGCTGCCGCAGATAGACGAGGGGATATTGCTGAAGGTGGCGGAGCGGATCCGCGCCGCAGTGGCGGCCATGGCGCCGGATCCCGCCCCCGTGACCGTGAGCCTGGGCACCACCCTGATCCGGCCGGGAGAGGATCTTGGCACCGTGCTGGCCCGGGCGGACGAGTGGCTCTATCGGGCCAAGCGGGGCGGGCGCAACCGGGTGGCCCACGATGGGGCACCCTGAGGGGCGCAGTGAACAGGAAAGAGGGCGACCCGGGGTCGCTCTCTTTCATTTGGCCGGGTCAGATCAGCCGAACAGGGTCGAGATATTCTGCCCCGCCATCAGCAGGCCGATGGCCAGGGCGCTGAACCAGACCAGGGTGGCGGCGACCAGGGCATAGCCGAGGGCGACGAAGAGCCCGTCCCGCTGCAACATGCCGATGGCCAGCAGCAGGATGGCCCAGGCGGGCATGGCGTTGGTGAAAGGAATGGCGCCGAGTGGCAGCATCAGCAGCAGGGCGGCCAGCATGATGAGCAGGCCGTTGCAGCGGTTGATGGTCACGCTGCCGGTCAGGATGAGCAGGCGCGGGCGGATGAAGCGGTCGATGCGGGCCAGCAGATCCGCCCCCTTGTGCAGGGTCGGCTTGAGGTGCTCGGCGGCGAAGCGGCGCTCCATCAGGAAGGCGGGCAGCCAGGGCACCCGGTTGAGGGTGATGCCGATGCCGATGAAGAGGATCAGCAGGCCAAAGGGGGTGCTGACGCCGGGAATGGAGACCGGCAGCAGGAAGGGAACCGTGAGCAGCACGCAAAACAGCAGCATGCCCTGCTCGCCCACCAGGGCCAGCATCTGGCGCAGGCTGATGTGGCTCTCCTCGATGGCGTGGGCGGTGGCCCTCAGGGTATCGGAGAGCGTGCTTTTGGGGTCGTTGAGTTGCGCGGCAACCATTCCTGAGATCCTCGTCTGTTGATGCCACTGCTGTGGCGCCGCCAGCTTACGGGGGCGAGGTTAATCCCGGATGAATAACCCCGGGGAGCACAGATTTTTCCATCGGGAGCGGGGCAATGGGGCTGGTACAGCCCCCGTCCAGTGTGGGAGACGGGCGCTCTGATATGCTTTGCGCAGGTCTTTTCACCAAAGGATGAGCACATGAGAGGAGCGATGGGGATGGTGCCGGGGCTGCTGCTGCCCCTGGCGGGCTGGGCAGCCGAGCCCCCGGCGACGGGCTGGCAGCTGACGCCCTTTGCGGGATACAGCTCGGCCATCGACTTTCGGGCCATGGACGAGCCGGCCCCCACGCCGCACGGGAGCGACATCGACACCCTGCAAGGGGAGCGCTCCGGCAGCTGGGGGCTCTTCATCAGCAGGGAGGTGGATGACCCCGGCATGGTGGAGCTGCTCTACAGCCACCAGTCGACCCGGGTGTCCCCCGAACTGCCCGACAGGCTGACGGTGGACACCCTGCAGTTTGCCGGGGCCCTGACCCTCTCTGACCACCTGATGGCCCCCTATATCGGCGCCGGGATCGGGGTCACCCGCTTCGATGCCTACGACAGCGAGACGGCCCCTTCCATGTCCCTGGCCCTCGGGGTGCAGCCGCGCCTGACCGAACATCTGGCCGTGCGGGCCGAGGTGCGCGGCTACGGCTCCCTGGTCAATGACGACAGTGCGTTTCTCTGCAATCCCGAGGTCTGCGCCTTTCGGGTGCGAGGGGAGCTCATCACCCAGTGGCAGGCCAATATCGGCTTGACCCTGAGGTTCTGAGCCTCATGATTGGGCTCCTTTGACCAGACAAGGCGATACGACTCCGTGCCATCCCTGCCCCGTGAACTGCCCGTACTGCTGACGCCAAGGGGGCGACTGCGCCCCTTCGATGGGCGGGATGCTGCCGATCTCTTCGCCATCTACGGGGATCCCCTGGTGATGCGCTTCGTCGGGGAGCCGCCGTTTCCCTCCCTTGCCACCGTGTCGCAGATGCTGGCTAGCGTCGAGCGGTTGCTGGCTGGCGGCGAGTCGCTGGAGTGGGGGCTGGTGTTACGCGGCAGCGGCCGCCTGGTGGGCACCTGCGGCTTGCACAGCTTTGCGGCCGGCGCCAGCCTGCGCCAGGCGGAGGTGGGCTGCATGCTGGCCCGCAGCCACTGGGGACAAGGTCTGATGGGGGAGGCGCTGAGCGCCCTGATCGCCTATGCCCGCCAGCTTGGCATCGTCACCCTGCTTGCGGATATCGAACCGGACAATCTGCCCAGCCAGCGGCTATTTGAGCGGCTGGGCTTCATCTGGCAGCAGGATACCTGCTACCGGTTGCTGCTGGGCGAGGAGATCACACCAGACCGCGCGTGACGCGGCTGAGGGGCTCGTTGACGTCGAACACCTTGTACTGCACCGCGCTGGCGCCCATGGCGAGCACCCGCTGCTCATGCATGGTGGCGTAGGCGAGGGCGCTCCCCTCATCCTCGAACAGATAGATGCCGCCCGCCTCGCCGGTGCGCGGGTTCTCGGTCCAGATCTTGGAGATGAAGCCGGGCTCCCGGGTGATGGAGTCGGCCAGCGGCATGGCCGCAGCAGTGAGGGCTGGTCCCATCATCTGGGCGGGGAAGTTGAAATGGATCTGTAGCAGGCTGGGCATGATAAACCTCTCGTGGGCGTTGATTGGCGGAATCCGCATCATAGGAAGCCAGCATCTTGGCTGCAAGAAGGCACATTTTCGTGGCATAGTTACCGCAAAGTAACCACTCACGAGCCATACCGTGCCCTCACTGCCCTGTCCCGCCTATCAGGTATTGCGCCTGCTGACCGGCAAATGGAAGCCGGCCATTCTGTTTCATCTGCGCGAACAGACCCTGCGTTTTGGCGACCTGCGCCGCTGCCTGCCCGAGGTGAGCCAGAAGGTGCTCACCGCCCAGCTCAAGGAGCTGGAGAGCGACGGTGTCATCATCCGCACCCTCTACCCCGACGTACCGCCCAGGGTGGAGTACTGTCTGAGCCCCCTTGGCGTCGCCCTGATCCCCCTGCTTCAACAGATGCACGATTTTGCGCTGAACCACGTTGATCTGCTGGCTGGTCAGGGGCCTGTTTCTAGCGAGCCCGCAGCAACCAGCGGCTGAGGGCTGTGGCCGCCAGCAGTCGGTAGCCGAGCAGAGTGAGCGCCAGCAGCGCGGGTACCTTGAGGAGTTCCCACCACACCTGTTTGCCCTGGGGGCCGAAGATCATCAGCCACACCACCAGCATCATGTGCAGACAGTAGAGGCCGAGCACCTTGGGGGCCTGGCGCTCCAGCCAGCTGCCTTTGCCCCATGCGGGGTTGGCCAGCAGCAGGCCGAACAGCCCCAGCGCCCAGGGGAGCGAACCCAGCAGGAAATCATGACGAGCGAGGGGGACGGCGGCAACGCGCAGCAGACCTGCGGCCTCCAGGGCGTAGAGCCCCATCCCCGCCATCATCATCAGGGCGCAGCGCCTGGCGTCCGGCTGCCAGGCACGCAGGCGCAGCTCGGCGCCAAGCGCCACGAACAGCAAGGAGAAGAAGGGGCCGTTGCGGGTCAGCAGGGCCCACTCGCCCCCCGGCAGTAGCGGGCCATAGGAGCCGCCGATCAGGGCCAGGGCGTAGAGCAGGGCCCCCAGCAGCAGGGCCAGCCTCGGCAGGCGGGCCTGCTGGCAGAGCCCCAGGATTAGCACCGCCACCATCAGGGCGGGCAGGAACCAGAGGTGGATCATGCCGCCCACCCACCAGACGTTGAGATGATCCCCGAGCTGCATCTGCCACTGGCCTGCCATGGCGGGCAGGTAGCCCTCGCTCACCGCCGCGAGCGGGTTGAACGGTATCAGCACGTAGAGCAGGCTCCACGCCAGCCAGAGCCCCAGCAGGGGTCGGCAGTAGCGCAGTGCGACCGTCAGCGGGTGGCCCGCAGCGAGGGCGGGTTGCAAGAAGTAACCGGCGCACAGGAAGAACAGCGGCACCGCGAAGCGGCAGAGCTGGTTGATGACGGCCCCGACCAGAGGGTAGGGCGTGCCGTCCCACAGGGCGGGGTCGAAGGGGTTGCTGAAGGGGGAGAGATGGATGGTCATCACGGCCAGGATGGCCACCACTCGCCCGCATTCGATGCTGGAGATGCGCATGATTCCTCGCGGCGTTCGGGAGCTGGGCGCACCCTATCAGCCGCAGGCGTTCCCTATCCAGCCGCCTGGTCGCCAACTGTGACCCCCATCGGCGGCCGGTTACCCTTTGTTACCCGAGGTGCGGGCAAGGTTACCGCCGCCGGGAGCGGGATCCCGTTTTGGTGTCGGTAAAAGGGCTAGAGCAGGGCCACCAGCACGGTGACCAGGGCGCCCAGCAGCAGCAGGGTGATGCCGCGACCGGCGGGGCCGTGCAGCTTGTTCCACATCAGCAGGCTGGTGAGGGCCAGCAGCAGCATGGCCAGGGCTGCCAAATCCCCCACCAGTTGCCAGGGCAGGCCGGTGCCCATGCCACGGTGCAGCCGGTTGAGGCTGGCAGCGAAGTTGGCCTGCTGCAGCTCGGTGCGCACCAGCAGAGTGCCTTCCACATAGCTGGCGGCCACGCTCTGGCTGAGGGTGACACCGCGCAGCTCCCAGCGGGCCGGCAGGGTGAGGGAGCCGGAAGGTGTGGGCAGGGTCTGGGGCGGGGTGATCTGGGGTCGCCCCTCCTCGAACATGTCTGCATAACGCTGTTGCAGCAGGGCTTTCAATTCATCCGGGCTGGCCAGCGGCGTGCTCAGTACTATCTCTTCGCTCGACTTGGCGGTGTGGGGACCGGGCAGGGGCAGCACGGCCCTGTGTTGCAGCCAGAGGCCGGTGAGGCCGTAGAGCAGCATCAGGGTGAGGGTGGCAAAGCCTGCCCAGGCGTGGATGCGGCGCACCCACTTGTTGTTGTGCAGGGGGAGTTTTCTGCGTGTCATCGTTCGGTGCTTCATAACAATCTGGCCAGCGAACGCTGGCCAGAGGGGTCGGTAAACAGGGAGGATCAGAAGCGGTAGGCGGCGGTCAGGTGCAGCTGACGGGGCGTGCCCGGCATGATCTGGGCCGCGCTGGTGGCGCTGACGAAGTAGTCGTGATCGGTCAGGTTCTCCACGCTCAGCTGGGCTTCCCACTGGGGCCAGCGGTAGCCGGCACGGGCGTCGAAGCGGGCGTAACCGGGCAAGGTGGTGGTGTTGGCGTTGTCGGCGAAGCGATCCCCCACCGCCGTCATCCCGGTCTCGCCGAACCAGCCCTGCTTGCCGCTCTGGTAGCCGGCGAACAGCTGGCCGTTCTGGCGGGAGACGTTCATCGGTCGCTTGCCTTGCAGGTCCGCGTCTGCCTTGACCTGCTCGGCATCCTGGATGGCGACGCCGCCGCGCAGATAGATCTCGTCGGTCAGCTGGGCACGGGCGCTCAGCTCTATGCCGTCGGTGCGCTGCAGACCGGTGAGGATCACCCGGGTGGGATCCAGCGGATCCTTGCTGCGTTTGTTGTACATCTCCAGCCGGTAGAGAGAGAAGGTGGTGGCGAGACGGCCGTTCAGCCAGTCGCTCTTCACGCCCCCTTCATAGAGCCGGGTGTGCTGGGGATCCAGGTTGTTGTTCTTGTCCCCCGGGGTGATGCCGATAAGCTCACCGCCCACCGGGGTGAAGGTCTTGCTGTAGGAGGTGTAGAAGGCATGCTCCTCGATGGGGTTCCACACCAGGCCCAGGCGCGGACTCAGGCTGGTGACCGAGAGGGTCTCTTCCTTGTCGAGGTCGTTGCGGCGGCTGGTGACGGTGAAGTCGTCGCGGCGCAGGCCTGCCAGCAGGTGCCAGTCGCCCAGGCTGAGCTGATCCTGCACATAGAGGCCGACACCGCGCACCCTGTGATGGGCGTCGCTGGAGAGTTTCATGGCGCCGTCGTAGGTGGGCAGGGAGCCCGGATCATAGAGGTTGCCTGCCGGGATCGGGTTGGCGTTCTGGTAGAGCTTGGGGGTGCGATCCTGCCAGCCCTGCTCCAGGCCCACCAGCAGACGATGGGCGACGGGGCCGGTTTGCAGCTGGCCTTCCGCCTCGGTGTTGCTGGTGAGGCTGCTGGCCTTGAGATCCTGCTGCCAGCGGGCGCGGGTCACCTTGTCACCCTTGACGCTGGTGACATAGGTATTGTCGAACTGGCTGTCGAGGGTGGTGTAGCCGAGCTGCTGGCGCAGTTGCCACTGATCGTTGATGTCCCAGGTGAAGCGGGAGCGGGTGGACTGGGCCACATCGTCGATGAAGTCGCGGCGGGTGTCGCTGTAGACGCTCTCGATGGGGACATCCGCCGGGCGACCATCGACGCCGGGAATGCCGCGATCCGGGGTGCGATCGTGCTCGTTGCGCTCGTATTGCACCAGCCAGTTCAGGGTGTCGGTGATCTCCCAGTTGACGGAGGGGGCCAGCAGGGTGCGCTTGCTGGTCACGTCGTCGCGAAAGCTGTCTTTGTCTTCCTGGGCCAGGTTCAGGCGCACCTGTACCCGCTCTCCTGCCTCGCCGTTGAGGTCGGCGGCGAAGCGTCGGCTGTCGAAGCTGCCGACCTGGGCGCTGACGCTGGAGGCCTGCCCCTTCTGGGGAACCTTGCTGACCCGGTTGACGATGCCGCCCGTGCTGCCACGGCCGTAGAGCACGGCGGCGGGGCCCTTGAGCACTTCGACCCGCTCGATGTTGCCAAGGTCGCGGGTGTATTGCATGTCGTCGCGCAGGCCGTCGAGGTAGAAGTCGTTGCTGGCGCTGAAACCACGGATGGTGACGCCGTCAAAACGGGTGTCGCCGCTGGCGTTGACGCCAGGGATGCCGGTCAGGGCTTCACTCAGGGTGGGCTGGCCGAAGGCGGTCAGCTCGCTTGCCTTGACGCTCTCGATGCTCTGGGGCACCAGCTTGGCCGGGGTGGCGGTACGGGTCGCGGTGGCGACCTCTTCATGTTGGCTGCGTTTGCCGACCACGGTCAGGGTTTCGTCTTCGGCACGGGGGCTGGTGCAAACCGCCAGCAAGGCGACGCCCAGCAAGGCGCGCGGGGAGTTGGAATGGTTCATCTGGGTGTGACTCTTTGTCGACCAATCGGCCTGAACTTGTTGATTTAATTGTAATTATTTATTTCTCTCATCGCGAGAGGTTGCTAATGATATTGATTTTCATTTGCCTTGCAAGGAGAAGATGCAAGAAAAAGAGATCATTGGCGGCAGGCACTGAGGGGGCTGGAACCTCGGGGAAAAGGCCGGGGGAACCTTGGTTCGGTTCGGAGGGGACGCTACCATGGTGGCCTCGCGCCTTGGCGCACCATCCGGAACACACAGGGAGAGAAACATGGTCGAGATCATCAGGGCGGATCTGCACAACCCTCGCCACGGCGAGGCGCTGATCGCGATGCTGGACGAATACGCCAGGGACGAGATGGGGGGCGGCAATGCACTGGCGGACGAGGTGAAGGCGAATCTGGCCGAAGCCCTGGCCGCGCGACCCGGTGCCCATGTGCTGCTGGCTTGGGTCGATGGGGAGCCCGCTGGCGTTGCCACCTGCTTCGAGGGCTTCTCGACCTTCGCCTGTCAGCCGCTGCTCAATATCCACGACATGGCGGTGCACCCTGCCCATCGCGGCCAGGGCATCGGCAAGCGGCTGTTGGCGGAGGCGGAGCGGCTCGCCCGGGAACTCGGTTGCTGCAAGCTGACCCTGGAGGTGCTGGAGGGGAACAAGGTGGCCCAGGCTGCCTATCGTGCCAGCGGCTTTGCGGGTTATGAGCTCGATCCTGAGGTGGGCCGGGCCATGTTCTGGCAGAAGAAGCTCTGAGCCTCAGTGACAACGCGATCATCCCAAATGAAAAACGGCGCGCAGAGTGCTCTGCGCGCCGTGTCGTCAGGTGGTTGCCGACTTAGAAGTCGTAGCGGGCCGCCAGCTGGAAGTCATCCTTGGTGTTGAGCTTGCCGCTGTCATGGCTGTCGAGGTTGTTGATGCGGTACTCGCCGATGACGCGCAGGTTCTTGTTGAACTTGTACTGGGCACCCAGGGTGTAGTAGTCGATGGAGTCGTAGTCAGACTTGCCAGCCTGCTCCACCTTCTGCTTGTTCCACAGGGCCATCAGGCCGAAGCCGCTCTCGAAGTTGTAACCCAGCGCCCCTTCCCAGCCGGTGTGATCCTTGCCGGTGGCCAGGAAGTCGCTGCCGTCGGCATAGCTCAGGGCGGCGTAGAGGGCCTTGTTGTCGTACTTGGCGGAGAGCAGCCACAGCTTGGCATCCTCTTCACCGCTCTTGTCGCGGATGCCCACGTTGTAGGCGGTCCCCAGGGAGAGGTTGAACGGGAAGGTGTAGGCCACGGCGGCACCGTAGGCGGCATCGCTGTCCTTGCTGGAGGTCTCTTCGGTGTCACCGCCATCGAACTTGTAGCTGGTATCTACCTGGAAACCGTTGAACAGGCCGGAGTACTTCAGCACGGAGCCGGCGCGGTTGGTGGCGAAGGTGTCGGTCTTGGCGCCCAGTGCCTCGTTGCCGTAACCATCGGAGAGGGAGACATCAGTCCAGTCCGCCAGGAAGCCAGGAGCCCCCTTCTGGCGACCGAAGGTGACGGTTCCCCAGTTGGCGCCGACACCGGCGAACGCCAGACGGGTACGCAGGTTGTCGGAGTTCTCGCTGACGGTCTTCTCGCTGTCGTTGATGTACATCTGCAGTTCGTACTGGGCCAGCGCCTTGAGACCCGGGTTGATCTCGCTCTCTACCTTGGCGCCCAGACGGACAAACTGGTTGGCCCCCTGCTTGTCGCTGTATTCGTTTTTGATGTCACCGTTGGCGTCCAGCTCTTTCTTCTCGCCGAAGAACTGGCCGGCGTAGATGCGGCCGTAGAGGTCGAGCAGGGTGCTCTCGTTTTTGTACACTTCAACGGCTTGAGCCTGGAAGGCGGCGGTAAGAGCCAATGCTACTACTGTCAGCTTTTTCATCATGATCCCTTGTGTTGCAAGCTTTTGTTTTAAAAGACGGGGCCATGCTAGAAGTGACAGATGACAGTCGGGTGACCGTGCAATGAACAAACCGTGTCGGTTCCATGTCAGCGGGATGAAAACCGGGATTTATGTGGCTGGTCGCCACTTTTACGCGCAAAGGTTTGCCCTTGTGGTAGAATGCCGCCCGTTTTCGAGCTCCTAAGGTTGGATATGCGATGAGACGTGAACTGGCAATCGAATTTTCCCGAGTGACGGAAGCGGCTGCACTGGCTGGCTACAAGTGGCTCGGACGTGGTGACAAGAATATCGCCGATGGCGCGGCCGTGGCGGCCATGCGTCACATCCTCAATCAGATCCAGATCGATGGCGAGATTGTGATCGGCGAAGGGGAGATCGACGAAGCCCCCATGCTCTACATCGGCGAGAAGGTGGGCACGGGTCAGGGCGACGCCGTGGACATCGCGGTCGACCCCATCGAGGGGACCCGCATGACTGCCATGGGTCAGGCCAATGCTCTGGCCGTGCTGGCGGTGGGCGACAAGGGATCCTTCCTCAAGGCCCCCGACATGTACATGGAAAAGCTGATCGTGGGCCCCAAGGCGAGAGGCGCCATCGATCTCGATCAGGCCCTGGAGCTGAACCTCAAGGCCGTGGCCAAGGCGCTCGGCAAGCCCCTCTCCCGTCTGACCGTCATCACCCTGGCCAAGCCGCGTCATGACAAGGCGATCAAGGAGATGCAGGGCCTGGGAGTGCGGGTGTTCGCCATTCCTGACGGCGACGTGGCCGCCTCCATCCTCACCTGTCTGCCGGACAGCGAAGTGGACATGCTCTACGGCATCGGTGGCGCGCCGGAAGGGGTGATCTCCGCCGCGGTGATCCGCGCCCTGGACGGCGACATGCAGGCTCGCCTGATCCCCCGCCACCAGGTCAAGGGTGACAGCCCCGAGGTTCGCGCCCTGGGTGAACAGGAGATCGCGCGCTGCGAGGAGCTGGGCATCGACGTGAGCAAGGTGCTCAAGCTCGAAGATCTGGCCAAGAATGACAACGTCATCTTCTCGGCCACCGGCATCACCAAGGGTGATCTGCTGGAAGGGATCACCAGCGACGGCGTCATGGCGACCACCGAGACCCTGCTGATCCGCGGTAAATCGCGCACCATACGTCGTATCAAGTCGATCCACTTCCTGGATCGCAAAGACAGCGTGGTACGCGACATCATCCTGTGATGTGCTGACTCCCGCAGCAAAAAGCCCGGCACTGCCGGGCTTTTTGCGCTCTGCAGGGCGCCAGGGTGCCCGGGCAGGGATAAGGCTTAGGAGAAACCGGACTCCTTGCTACACTGCGGTGCCCCACAGAGGAAAAATCACATGGAATGTCGTCAGGGATGCGGTGCCTGCTGCATCGCCCCCAGCATCAGCAGTGCCATTCCCGGCATGCCGGACGGCAAGCCCGCCGGTGTGCCCTGTGTGCAGCTCGATGCGCACCTGGGGTGCAAGATCTTCGGCCAGCCGGAGCGCCCGGCGGTGTGCGGCGGCTTTCGCCCCATGGTGGACGTGTGCGGCTCCCATCGCCAGGAGGCCATCTGGCTTATCGGCGAGCTGGAGCGGCTGACCGCCTGAGCCCTTGATCCTCTCCCTCGGGGAAAGGGTGCCTGCTTGTCCTCCTCGTCCCCACCCCCTTCTCCCGCAAGGGGAGAAGAGGGTGCCGCCATTCGGAGTCATGAAAAAGGCCCCCTCGCCTGGCGAGGGGGCCTTTTTATCGTCGGCTCATGGTGAAGCCAGCTTATTCCTTGATGCGCTCGATGCGACCACCCAGGCCTTGCAGCTTGTGCTCGATGTCTTCGTAGCCACGGTCGATGTGATAGATGCGATCGACGATGGTGGCCCCTTCGGCCACGAAGCCGGCCAGCACCAGGCTGGCGGAGGCGCGCAGATCGGTCGCCATCACCTGGGCACCCTTGAGCTGCTGGGTGTCGCGGCAGATGGCCACATTGCCCTGCAGTTCGATGTCGGCACCCATCCGAACCAGCTCGGGCACGTGCATGAAGCGGTTCTCGAAGATGGTCTCGGTGACCATGCCGGTGCCCTGGGCGACCGCGTTCAGCACGGTGAACTGTGCCTGCATGTCGGTCGGGAACGCCGGATAGGGGGCGGTCTTGATGGTGACAGGTTTCAGGGTGCGACCTGTCATGTCGAGGGTGATCCAGTCGTCACCCTTTTCAATCAGGGCGCCAGCCTCTTCCAGTTTGACCAGTACGGCTTCCAGCAGGCTGGGGTCGGTGTTGCGGCAGGTGATCTTGCCACCGGTCACGGCGGCGCCTACCAGGAAGGTGCCGGTCTCGATGCGATCGGGCTGCACGCTGTAGCTGCCACCGTGCAGACGTTCTACGCCGTCGATGGTCAGGGTATCGGTGCCGGCGCCCTGAATGTTAGCTCCGAGCGCGTTGAGGAAGTTGGCCAGATCGACCACCTCCGGCTCACGGGCGGCGTTTTCGATCACGGTGCGACCGTCAGCCAGGGTGGCGGCCATCATCAGGTTCTCGGTACCGGTCACGGAAACCATGTCCATCAGGATGTGGGCACCTTTCAGGCGGCCGTCGACGCGGGCTTTGATGTAGCCCTCTTCGATGACGATCTTCGCGCCCATCAGCTCCAGGCCGTGGACATGCAGGTTGACCGGGCGGGCACCGATGGCACAGCCGCCGGGCAGGGAGACGTCTGCTGCACCGAAGCGGGCTGCCAGCGGGCCCAGGGCCAGGATGGAGGCTCGCATGGTCTTCACCAGCTCGTAGGGGGCGACATGATTGTTTACCGCGCCGGTCAGCACGGTCACGTTGCCGTTGACCTTGGTGGTGGCGCCCAGCATCTCCAGCAGCTTGAGGGTGGTACCCACGTCTTTCAGGCGCGGTACGTTGGAGAGTTGAACCTCTTCGTCACACAGCAGGGTGGCAAACAGGATGGGCAGGGCGGCATTTTTGGCGCCGGAGATGGTCACTTCACCGGAGAGGGTGCAGGGGCCTGTGATCTTGAATTTGTCCATGGTTTACTTCTTTACCAAATCAGGAGGGCAGCTGGAATTTACGCTCGCGTTTCCACTCGGCGTCGGTATAGGCCTTGATGGAGAGAGCGTGGATCTCGTTGGTGGCGATCTTGTCCATCAGCGGGGCATAGATGGCCTGTTGTTTCTTGACCCGGCTCATGCCGTCAAACATGTCGCCGACGGCGATCACCTGGTAGTGACTGCCGTCCCCTTTGACATGGACTTCGGACAATGGCAAAGCCTCGAGGAGTATCGCTTCAATTTCAGAGACTTGCATTATGAGTCCTCAGTTGTGAGCGGGGTTGAATGAAAGAGGCTGGCCACCCCGTAAAGGTTGGCCAGCGTATGGAAATCGTTGGAGGCACCCACCAGTGTCGGAGTGGCACCCCGTGCCAGTGCCGCCTTGGCCCACTTGACCAGCAGGGCAAGGCCGGCGGAATCCAGGGTAGTGACGGCACCGAGTTCGAGCCGGTCGTCCTGCCACCAGTCGGCGCGGCGTTGCCACAGATCGTTGACCTGCGGGGCCTGCAAGTCACCGCTCAGGATCATGACTTGATCACCAGCGGCTTGGCGTTGTGTTCACGCAGCTGGGCGATCACCGCATCGATGCCGTTCTGGCGAATGAGGCCGCCCAGCTCGTTCTGCTTGGCAGAGAGCAGGCTGATCCCTTCGGCAACCATGTCGAAGGCTTTCCACTCGCCGGTCTTGTTGTTCTTGCGCAGCTTGAACTCGAGGAAGATGTCCGGCTTGCCAGCCTCTTTCACGCTGACGTTGACGGCGGTGATGTTGCTCTCGGCGGCTTTGCCGGGCTGGACCTTGACGGTCTGCTTGTCGAAGTGTGCCAGTGCGTCCGCGTAGGAGCTCACCATGTACTCGGTGAAGACGTCCACAAAAGCGTCACGCTGGGCAGGGGTCGTCTGTTTGATCTGGTTGCCGAGCACCTTGTAGGCGGCGAAGCGGTTGTCCACGTAGGGCAGCAGCTCCTCGCGGATGATGACGCGCAGGTGATCGGGGTTGCTCTTCACCTGGGCCTGATCGGCTTTCAGGCGGGCAAAGGTCTGCTGGGCGGCCTGATCCACGAGGGCATAGGGGTCCGAAGTATTGACATCCGCACGGGCGACGAGGGAGAACAGCATGCTGGTCATCAGACCCAGCATCAGGGCGATCTTCTTGAACATGGTTACTCCTTGGTTGCGGGTGTGTTGGCCGGAGAGGACTGGCTGTAGAGGAACTTGCCAATCAGATCTTCCAGCACGATAGCGGACTTGGTGTCTTCGATCATGTCGCCATCCTTGAGCATGCTGGTGCCCATCTCCTCATCGCTGAACCCCGGTGCCAGACCGATGTACTGCTCACCGAGCAGGCCAGAAGTCAGGATGGAGAGGGTGCTGGTCTCGGAGAACTCGCCGGCACTCTTCTGCATCTGCAGGGAAACGATGGGGACCTGGCTCTTGGGATCCAGGGTGATGTCGCTGACACGACCGACGACGACGCCGCCGACCTTGACCGGCGAGCGTACTTTCAGGCCGCCGATATTATCGAAATGGGCGCGCAGGGTATAGGTTTCTCCTTCCGGTTTGAAACTCAATCCCGCCACTTGCAGTGCCAATGCCAGAATGGCCGCGATGCCAGCCAGCATGAAGGCGCCAACCAGAAATTCTACTTTGCTGAACTTCATCTTTCCCTTATCCAAACATGACTGCGGTGAGTATAAAATCCAGACCGAGCACGGCCAGGGATGAGTGAACCACGGTACGGGTCGTCGCCTGACTGATCCCGGCCGAGGTCGGTTTGGCATCATAGCCGTTGAAGAGCGCTATCCAGGTCACCACCAGGGCGAAGATCAGGCTCTTGATGGCGCCCTGCATGATGTCGTCCTGCCAGTCGACGGAGGCCTGCATGGCGGACCAGAAACTGCCTTCGTCCACCCCCAGCCAGTCGACACCAACCAGCTTGCCGCCAAAGATGCCGATCAGGCTGAACATGAAGGCCAGCAGCGGCATGCTGATGACCCCGGCCCAGAAGCGGGGCGCCACGACCCGACGCAGCGGATCGACCGCCATCATCTCCAGGCTGGAGAGCTGCTCGGTGGCCTTCATCAGGCCGATCTCGGCGGTGAGGGCGGAGCCCGCACGACCGGCGAACAGCAGGGCTGTGACCACAGGGCCCAGCTCACGGAGCAGGGAGAGGGAAACCAGAGGCCCCAGGCTCTGCTCTGCGCCGAAATCCTTCAATACGTTGTAACCCTGCAGGGAGAGCACCATGCCGATGAAGAGGCCGGACACCAGTATGATGGCGACGGATTGCACTCCCACCACATACAGTTGCTGCACCAGCAGCGGGAAGTGCTTGCGTGGCTGGGGCCGTCCTGCCAGTGCATGAAACAGCATGATGGTTGCCCGGCCGACGGCGTTGATGAAACGCACACCGCTGCGGCCCAGCTTGCTTATCTGACTTGTCAACATCACAGATCCTGTAGCAGGTCACCTGCCGGAAAATGAAACGGAACAGGACCGTCGGGCAATCCCTTGAGGAACTGCTCGACTTCGGGATTGTGCTCCTCGCGCAGCTGCTCCGGTGTGCCGTGTGCCACTACCTTGCGGTTGGCGATGATGTAGGCGTAGTCGGCGATGCTCAGCACCTCCTTCACGTCGTGGGTGACGATGACGGAGGTGATGCCGAGGGCATCGTTGAGCTCCTTGATGAGCTTCACCAGCACCGCCATGGTGATGGGGTCCTGCCCCACGAAGGGCTCGTCATACATGATGAGATCCGGATCCAGCGCGATGGATCTCGCCAGGGCCGCGCGACGCGCCATGCCACCGGAGAGCTCGGACGGCATCAGCTTGGCCGCCCCGCGCAGACCGACAGCTTGCAGTTTCATCATGACGATGGTGCGGATCAGCTCTTCCGGCAGGCCGGAGTGCTCCCGCAGCGGAAAGGCCACATTGTCGAAGACGGTCATGCCGGTGAACAATGCGCCACTCTGGAACAGCATGCTCATCCGTTTCCGCACTTCATACAGGCGCGAACGGGAGAGAGTGGGAATGTCTTCCCCGTCAAACAGGATATGACCGAACTCAGGCTTGAGCTGGCCCCCGATCAGGCGCAGCAAGGTGGTCTTGCCGATCCCGCTCGGACCCATGACGGCGGTGACCTTGCCACGGGGAATGGTCAGGTTGATCCTGTCGTACAGCAGCCGATCCCCGTGACTGAAGGTCAGGTCGGAGATGGTGATCAGGTCATCGTTCAAACAATTGTCCATCCGGTATAAATGAAGAGCGAATTTTATGGGCTAGTCTAGGTCTAAGCAACAGCGAGGAACAACTATTGAGCGGGTTTCCCCCCCAAGTACGCGACAGTTTTATGTAACAACCTGCGTCAATGACTGCCCATTCCGCATCCGATTCGCTTATCTCGGCAGACTTTTTTATAATCCCGCAGCAAATTTCGGCCCGGAGCTGTGCCTTTATGTCTGTAAAGCCTGAAAAAGTGTCTGAATTGTTCGATTTCCGTCGCAGCGCCCGAGCGGTGCTGGACATAGAAAAACAAGCCATTGATGGACTCTACCAGTACCTTGACGAGGCGTTCGAGCGCGCCTGCGAGATGGTGCTGCGCTGTGGCGGCAAGATAGTGGTGACCGGCATGGGCAAGTCGGGTCATATCGGCAACAAGATTGCCGCGACCCTGGCCAGCACGGGAACGCCCGCCTTCTTCCTGCACCCGGGCGAGGCGAGCCACGGGGATCTCGGCATGATCTCAGCCGGGGATCTCATCATTGCCATTTCCAACTCCGGCGAGAGCGACGAGATCCTGGCCATGCTGCCGGTGCTCAAGCGCCGCGGCATTCCACTCATCTGCATGACAGGCAATCCGGCTTCCACCATGGCGAAAGAGGCCAACGTGCACCTGTGCATCAAGGTGGAGAAAGAGGCCTGCCCCCTCGGTCTGGCCCCGACATCCAGCACTACCGCCACCCTGGTGATGGGGGACGCGCTGGCCGTGGCCCTGCTGGAGGCCCGTGGCTTCACCGCCGATGACTTTGCGCTGTCGCATCCGGGCGGGTCCCTCGGCAAGCGGTTGCTGTTGCGAGTGGGCGATCTGATGCACAGCGGCGAGCTGTTGCCCAAGGTGGGGATAGATGCCACCATCAGCCAGGCGCTGCTGGAAGTGAGCCGCAAGGGGCTCGGCATGACGGCGGTGGTGGACGATCAAGGGCTGCTTGCCGGTCTGTTCACCGATGGTGACCTGCGCCGCATTCTGGACCTGCAGGTGGACATCCATCACACCCCCATCAGCCGCGTCATGACGGTGAACTGTGTTACCGTAGGGCCTGAGATGATGGCGGCCGAGGCCGTCAAGCTGATGGAAACCAGGAAAATCAACGGGTTGTTGGTCGTGGATGGGGAGAGACACCCGCTGGGTGCCTTCAACATGCATGACCTGCTGAAAGCCGGAGTAATTTGATGCAAGACGTACCGACCCTCTATGGTCCGGTGACGCGCAGCCAGTACGAGAAGGCGGCGCAGATCCGCCTGCTGGTGTGCGATGTGGATGGGGTGCTCTCCAACGGCTTCATCTATATGGGCAATAACGGCGAAGAGCTGAAGACTTTCTGCACCCGTGACGGTGCTGGCATGCGTGCCCTGCTCAATGCGGGCATCGAGATTGCCATCATCACGGGGCGAAACTCCCGCATCGTCAGCGATCGCATGAAGAGTCTGGGAGTCCAGCACCTGGTGCAGGGGGCAGACAAAAAGCTGCCCCACTTCGAGGCCTTGCTGACCAAGCTCGGGCTGGATGCATCGCAAGCCGCCTATATGGGAGATGACACCATCGATCTGCCGGTGATGCAGGCTTGCGGCCTGGGTATCGCCGTTGCCGATGCCCATCCGCTTGTGCTGGCGAAGGCGGATCTGGTGACGCGGCTTGGCGGTGGCGTCGGGGCCGTGCGCGAGGTGTGCGACCTGATCTTGCAGGCCCAGGGATTGGCTGACTATCAACCCGAGGCGTCGCGATGAACAAACAGACTGTGCTGTTCGGCCTGCTGTTTCTGGCTGCGCTGGCGGCCTGGCAGCTGGGGGAGATCGAGCTGGTCCCCGAGCCGACCACCAAGACGGAAAATTTTCAACCGGACTTCACCGCCAGAGAGTTGGTGACGACCCGTTTCAACGAGCAGGGCAAGCGCACCGAGCGGCTGGAATCCGAATATGCGGAGTACTACCAGGTGCTCGAGCAGGCCACTTTCACCAAGCCGGTGGTCTACATGTTCGATGACAAGGGCACGGCCGAATGGAAGCTGACGGCCGAAACCGGGGTGCTCAACACCGATGACAATGTGATCCTCCGTGACAAGGTGCATCTGGACGGTCTGCTGCCCGCTTCCTTCATCTCCACGCTGGATACCTCCTATCTGGAGCTGGATCTGGTGACGCAGGGGATGAGAAGCAACCAGCACATCAGCATTGTGGGCCAGGAGTTCCAGACCGAGGGCGTTGGCCTCAAGGGTCACCTGGAACGTAAATATTTCGAGTTACTGGATAAAGGCCATGCCACTTATTTCAATGAAAAACGTTAATCTGGCCCTCACGGCCCTGTTGCTGTGCGGTTCCCTGAATGCCAAAGAGTCCGATTTCGCCGAGAAGGTCTATGTGGATGCGGTCAAGCAGGTGGCCGAGATGCAGGACAACCGCATCACCTTCAGCGAGGATGTCATCATCACCCAGGGCACCATCAAGATTAAGGCCGACAAGGTGGTGGTGATCCGCTCCGGCGACAAGGGCGCCGAGGTGATGACCGCGTATGGCAACCCAGCCACTTTCTTCCAGGTACTGGACAACGGCAAACCGGTCAATGCCCATGGCAACAGCATCCGCTACGAGCTTAAGAACCGGTTGGTGACCATCACCGGCAATGGCCAGCTCAAGCAGGAAGACAGCCAGGTGACCGGCGATCTCATTCGCTACGACATCGTCAAGCAGAAGATGATTGCCGAGAGCAAGGGGCCCACCCAGCGTGTCAAGACGGTGTTCCTGCCGGATCAGGTGGAGAACTTTGACAAACCCGCCGATCAGAAGAAGTAGGAAACAACAGCCATGGCAGTGTTAAAAGCAACGGGTCTGCAAAAGAGCTACAAGCGCCGCATGGTGGTCAGCGATGTGAGCCTGGAGGTGGGAACGGGCCAGATCGTGGGCCTGCTCGGCCCGAACGGCGCGGGCAAGACGACCTCCTTCTACATGATCGTGGGCCTGGTGCAGCGGGATGCCGGCCTCATCACCATCGACGAGCAGGACATCAGCCTGCAGCCCATGCATATCCGTGCCCGCAATGGCATCGGCTATCTGCCCCAGGAGGCCTCCATCTTCCGGCGCCTGTCGGTGTTCGACAACTTGATGGGGGTCATGCAGACCCGCAAGGGGTTGAGCCGCGAAGAGCGGGAGGATAAGGTCGAACAGTTGCTGGAAGAGTTCAATATCACCCATATCCGCGACAGCCTGGGCCAGAGCCTCTCGGGTGGGGAGCGGCGCCGGGTGGAAATCGCCCGGGCGCTGGCGGCAGAGCCGAGATTCATTCTGCTCGATGAGCCTTTCGCAGGTGTTGATCCTATTTCAGTCATCGATATCAAAAAGATCATCCAGCATCTGAAAGAACGCGGGTTGGGTGTGCTGATAACGGACCACAACGTCAGAGAGACGCTGGATGTGTGCGAGAAGGCCTACATCGTCAGCCACGGCAAGATGATTGCCGAGGGCGCGCCAGCCGATATCCTCGCCGATGAGCAGGTCAAGCGCGTCTATTTGGGCGATCAATTCAGTCTATAGTAAGGGGGCACCCCTCATTTTTGTTAGGTGACTGCCTCGCTGAACATAAGGATATCCCGACGTAGATGAAGCCGACATTACAGTTGCGTCTCGGTCAGTCCCTGACCATGACGCCACAATTACAACAAGCGATTCGTCTGCTCCAGCTCTCCACCCTGGAACTCCAGCAGGAAATTCAGCAAGCGCTCGACAACAACCCCTTGCTGGAGCAAGAGGAGAACGAGGCGCAGGAAACCAGTCAGACAGAGACACAGGACGCCAGTCAACTCGACTCCAGCGATGCCATGGCCCAGGAGAGTATGCCGGATGAACTGCCGGTGGACACCACCTGGGACGAGGTCTACTCGGCCGGTACGGCCCAGAGCGCAGGTCCCATCCATGACGGGGAAGACAGCGTCTATCAGGGGGAGACCACCGAGAACCTGCAGGACTACCTGCTGTGGCAGATGCGGCTCACCCCGTTCAGTGATGTGGATGCTGCCATCGCCCTTGCCATCATCGATGCCATCGACGAATCCGGGTATCTGACTGCCACCCTCGAGGATATTCAGGCTGCAGTCAGCAGCGAGGAGGTAGAAGTCGAACTGGATGAGATCGAAGCCGTGCTCAAGCGGGTGCAGCATTTCGATCCGGTCGGCATCGCCGCCCGTTCGGTGCAAGAGTGTCTGCTGATCCAGCTCGGCCAGTATTCGCCGGACCTGCCCTGGCTCGACGAAGCCAGAGAGGTGATCCGCGAACACATGGACCTGCTCGGCAATCGCGACTACCGCACTCTGGCTCGCAAGACCCGCCTCAAGGAGAGCGATCTCAAGGAGGTACTGGATCTTATCCAGCAACTGGAGCCCAGACCCGGCAACGGCATCATCCAGAGTGAATCCCAGTACGTGATCCCGGATGTGTCCGTGGTCAAGAAGGGCAGCAAGTGGGTGGTTGAACTCAATCCGGACTCTGCTCCGCGCATCCGTGTCAACGAGGCCTATGCGGCCATGGCGCGCAATGCTCGCAGCAGCACGGATACCCAGTTCATCCGTTCTCATTTGCAGGAGGCCAAGTGGTTCATCAAGAGCCTGGAGAGTCGTAACGACACCCTGCTCAAGGTGGCCAGCTGCATCGTCGAGCAGCAGCAGGGCTTTTTCGAGTACGGCGAAGAGGCCATGAAACCCATGGTACTCAACGACATCGCGGAAGCGGTGGAGATGCATGAGTCGACCATTTCACGGGTCACGACCCAGAAGTACATGCATACGCCCCGCGGCATTTTTGAACTGAAGTTTTTTTTCTCCAGTCACGTCAATACGGAGGGAGGAGGAGAGTGCTCATCGACCGCTATTCGCGCCCTGATCAAGAAGCTGGTGACGGCGGAAAACCCCGCCAAGCCGCTTAGTGATAGCAAGATCGCGGATTTGCTGGCCGAACAGGGTATTATGGTGGCGAGACGCACGATCGCAAAGTACCGTGAATCCTTGTTGATCCCGCCATCCAATCAGCGCAAACGCCTGGTTTAGGCAAACAAAAGGAAGACGTTATGCAAATTAACCTGACCGGACACCATGTCGAGATTACCGAAGCTCTGCGTGATTATGTGAACAACAAATTTGCCAAACTCGAGCGTCACTTTGACCATATCAACAACGTACACGTGGTGTTGAGCGTCGAAAAACTGAACCAGATCGCCGAAGCCAAGCTGCATGTCAGCGGGGGAGAGGTGTTCGCCAATTCGCAGCATGCCGACATGTATGCGGCGATTGATACCCTGCTGGATAAACTGGATCGGCAGATCATCAAGCACAAAGATAAGTTAAATCAAAAATAACTATGCAACTTGAACACATACTGAGTCGGGACTGCACCAAGAGTGCGGTCCCTTGTACCAGCAAGAAACGCGCGCTCGAGATCATCAGTGAACTGGCCGCAGAGCGCCTCGGCGCTTCCCGCCAGGTCCTGTTTGAAAGCCTGCTGGCGCGAGAAAAGATGGGTAGTACCGGGATCGGAGCCGGTATCGCCATCCCCCACGGCCGGATTGACGACGCCTTCGCGCCGACCGCCGTGTTGATGACCTTCTCCGAGCCCATCCCTTTCGATTCTATCGACAATCAACCGGTTGACCTGCTCTTTGCATTGCTGGTGCCGGAAAGCGAGTGCAAGCAGCACCTCAAGACTCTTTCCCTGATGGCATCCAAACTGGGTGACAAGGCCGTCTGCCGCCAGCTGCGCCAGGCGACCAGCGACGAAGAACTCTATCAGATCATGACGTCGGCCTGAGGCCGGGTCTGACACAGCCACGTTGGCGTGAGGGGACAAGATGCAGTTAATAGTAGTAAGCGGTCGTTCGGGCTCCGGCAAGACGGTGGCCCTGAGGGTGCTCGAGGATCTCGGGTACTACTGCGTGGACAACCTGCCGGTCAACCTGCTGCCCCAGTTGATCGTGTCGGTGGAGAGCCAGTATGACAAGCTGGCGGTCAGCATCGACGTGCGCAACCTACCTGCCCAGGCAGACAGGCTGGAGAACCTGCTGAGCCAGGTGCGCAACGAGGGGCGAGTCAAGTTTTCGAGCTTCTTCTTCGATGCGGACAACGCGACCCTGCTCAAACGCTACGGTGAGAGCCGCCGTCTGCATCCTCTGTCCCGCAACAAGCTTTCGCTGGACGAGGCGATCCGGGAAGAGACCCACCTGCTGGCACCGCTCTCCTCGACCGCCGACCTGCGCATCGACACCACCAACCTCAGCATTCACGATCTCAGCGAGCTCATCAAAACCCGGGTGCTCGGCAAGAAAGAGAACGAGCTGGTGCTGGTGTTCGAGTCATTCGGCTTCAAGTACGGCATTCCCAAGGATGCGGACTTCGTGTTCGACGCCCGTTTCCTGCCCAACCCGCACTGGATCCCGGAGCTCAAGCCCTTCACCGGCAAGGATGAGCCCGTGGCCAACTACCTCTCCAGCCAGCCGGATGTCATGCTGTTCATCCAGCAGATCGAGAATATGCTGGGGACCTGGTTGCCCCACCTGGAGCGCAACAATCGCAGCTATGTGACCGTCGGGATCGGCTGTACCGGCGGACAACACCGCTCGGTGTTCATCGCCGAGCGGCTGGCCAGCGCATTCCGGTTGCTTGGCAAGAACGTGCAGATCCGCCATCGCACGTTGGACAAGCGTTCAAACCCCGCTTGACAGATCCACAGGATGCTCAGATGACCGTTTCCGCCTCGGTAGAAGTCAAAAACAAGTTAGGCATTCACGCGCGACCGGCCATGATGCTGTTCGAGCTGGTGCAAGGGTTCGATGCCCACGTGTTGCTGCGCAACGAAGAGGGGGTCGAGGCCGACGCGGACAGCGTGATCGGCCTGCTGATGCTGGACTCCGCCCAGGGCAAACAGGTGGAGGTGCAGGTGGAGGGCCCCGAAGAGGTGGAGGCCCTGGCCGCCGTGGTGGCGCTGTTCACCTCGGGCTTCAATGAGGAGTAATACGCCTCGGCGTGCTCAAGGTGCGCTGCGAGCCAGCGCCTTGAAAGCGGCAAAATCCCGACACGCCAGCAGACTTCTGCTTGCTTTTTCGTTCATCAGTGCCAGAAACAGATCATAAAGTCCCATGGCTTCGTCATAATCCGCCTTGGCGATGGCCAGCACGAAGATGAGGGTAGCGCTCTCGCCGTTGCCCCAATCGATCCCCTGAGGGACCAGCACGGTATAGACCAGGGTGCGGCGCGCCAGCAGGCCGAGGGAGTGGGGCAGAGCGATGCCGTCCCCCAGCATGGTGGAGACGATCCGCTCCCGCTCCTGCAAGGATCCCCGGAATCCGCTCTCCACGAGATCCTCCACCTCAAGCTGGCTGCAGATGCGGTCAAACAGCGCCGCTTGGCTGAGCGGTTCGGTGACCACCATGAAGTGGTCGGCATCGAAATACTTGTCGAGCAGGTAGGGGCGGGTGCGATCGACCAGCACCAGCTTGCCGAGCTGCTCCAGCTGGTACTGGGTCGGGAAGGGGGAGACCTGCACCACGGGAGCATTCTTCTCGCTCACCTTGAGGGTGCTGATGACGAAATCCTGCTCGACTCGCACCAGCCCCTCATAGTCCCGCACCGATTCCAGCGTGGTCAGCTGCAGTTGGGGGTATTCCCGCCGGATGCGTGCTTCCAGCACCCGGAAGGTGGCGTTGCCCGCATCGCACAGCAGCAGCGCCTGGGGGCGCCGGGTGTAACCGATGTCGTAGTGGCGCTCCAGGCCGACTCCGATGTGGATCACCAGGTAGCCGATCTCGTGGTGGGTCAATCGGTAGGGGGTCTGCCTGATCCACTCAGAGATGGCCGCCAGGGTGATGTCGTAGGCGAGGGGGTAATACTGCTTGATGTGATCCGCCAGGGGATTGTGGCTGCCAATCTGGTATTTGACCCGCAGCAGCATGGCGCCGATGTGGGTCTGCAGGTCGGCTCGCAATTGCGGGTCGCCGCGCAGGTCATAGGGGTAGTGCTGGTGGATGTAACCCAGCAGGTGTGCAGTCAGTTGCTCGCTCTCGGCCGCCATGGCCGGGCTGAGCAGGGGCGTCTCTGCAGTGAGGCGAGCCTGGATCTGGATGGCGAGACAGGCGATCTCTTCCTGCACCGGTGAAGTCAGGGTCGGCAGCTCGGCATAGATGTCGCGGGCCACCACTGCCAGGGGCGGGGTGATGTCGTCGCTGGCAAACTGGCGCAACTCGTGGCCAGACGCTTGGCGAAGCAGGGCGACGGCACAGTAGACGGTGACTTGCTGCAGGCTCTCGTCGGCCAGGCGTAGCTGATGGCGACCGAGTTGCTCGTGAATGTGGTTGCCCACTACCTCCAGCGTCTTGCTGGGGCAGAGGGTGGGCAACAGGCTCTGGAGCGGATGCTGGTGCAGCAGCTCCTGGCAGAGCAGTTGGGTGAGGCAGGCGCGGATCGCCATCTCGCTTCCCGCAATGCGCATCCCCACCCTGGGTTTACTGTCGATGGTGAGCCCGAAGTGGGCGAGCCGCTCCCGCACCTCCGTCATGTCCCCTTGCAAAGCCGCCCGGCTCAGATACCAGGTGTCCGCCAGCTCGTCGAGCTTGATCCCCTGTTCCGCCGTCAGCAGCAAGACCTGGAGGTGCAGCACCCGCTCGCGGCTGGTGCGAGGCAGAGGGCTCTCCTGCCCCTGGGCGGCCAGCAGCGCATCGAACAGCCCCTGATTGTAGATCTTGAGCTGGTAACCGCTGCCCCGCTGATGGATCAGGTGGGCGCCCCGGGTGGCGATGAGCTCGTTCAGGGTCGCCACGTCGGTACGCACCGTGCGGGTGGAAACATTGAGACGGCGGGCCAGCTCCTCCTGTGGCAGGGGCTCCGCGTGAAGCAGGGCGAGCAGTTGCTGGAGTCTGGGGTGGGGCAGCTTGGTCATGAGGGGGTGGGGACTCCTGTCGCGCATGGTGGGTCGATGTTAACAAGGGGGTCATTAACAAGCCAGGCACCGCCCAGTGATCGGACCGGTGCCTGTGGGGTTGCTATGCCAGCAGTGCCTTCACCATGGCGAGGAGGGTACGCACATCCTCCGGCCGGGTCTGGCCGCTCTCGCTGTCGATGATGGAGCTGTAGACATGGGGGATCACCTTCTCGACTCCTGCCTCCAGCGCGATCCGCACTATCTCCTCGAAGTTCTCAAGATCGATACCGCCGGTGGGCTCCAGCCAGAAGCCGTGGCGGGCACAGGCCTCGGCCACTGCCTGATACTCGGCGCGGCAGGCGAGTCCCCCCATGGGGAAGAATTTGACCGAGCTGCCGCCCATGTCTTTGAGCAGGGCAACGGCGGTATCGATGGGTACTATACCATCGGGCTGCTGACTACTGAGGGGGCCGGTGGAGATCTTCACCATCCCCGGCGTGCCGGTGGGGGAGACAAGGCCATTGACCAGGGTGTCAGCTTGACCGAGCAGCGCCCGGCTGGCCCCGACCCCGGTGAATACCTGATTGACGTGCTGGGGCTGCAACTGGCGGGCCAGCTCGGCCACCATGGCGGACTGGCGCGGATCACCTGCTCCCAGCCCGATGGAGAGGGCGTTGTCGATAAGCTTGGCGTAGGCCTCCATGTCGGTGACGGCAGAGGGAATGTCCGGGTAGTTCTTGGAGAGCACACCGACCAGGACGTGGCCCTCGGCAGCCTCATAAATGTCGACGGCATTCTCTTTGGAACCTGCCAGCACGTTGAGGCAGACCCGATCGCGGTAGTAATTGGGGGTAAGAGACATCAGTTGTTCTCCTGAACGAGGTGGGCAATGGCGGAGTGGATCTGGTCGAGCTGGGGCAGGGTGACGCTGCGCACGTCTATCTCGATGTGCCCCTCGTTGGCCTTGTAGCCGCGGCAGTAGACGGCGGGGGTACCTTGTTGCAGACGAGAGACCACTTCCGCCGTGGTCATGCCGATCTGCTGGTGGTCGAAGGCGATGTCGGTGCGGGCGATGTCGCGCCCCGCGCTGTCCCACACCACCTTGGCGGTGACGCCGGGCAGCTGGTTGAGGCGCTCGATGAAGGGGGTCATCTTGGCGACCATGGCGGCGCCGCTCTCCTTCTCTTTGGCCAGGTAGCGCTCGATGGCGTGGGTCAGGCCGAGGATCCCCTCCTTGCCCACCTTCATGGCACGGCCTATGCCGCCAGCCTGCTGCTTGACCCACTCCACATACTGACGTCTGCCGAGCACCAGGCCGCTGGTGGGCCCTTCGATGGCCTTGGCGCCGCTGTAGATGACCAGATCTGCACCCTGGTTGTAGTAGAGACGCAGATCCTCTTCGGCCGCCGCATCGACGATGAGCGGGATCCCGTGGGCCTTGGCCACCTCGGCCGCCTCGGTCACCGACAGAATGCTCTTCTGCACGCAGTGGTGGGACTTGATGTAGAGGATGGCGGCGGTATTGGCATTGATGGCGGCGGCCAGCTGGGCGGGTGAGCACTCGTTGGCGTAGCCTGCCTCCACCACCCTGCCGCCCCCCAGGTTGACCATGGTGCCGACGGGGGCACCAAAGTTCACGTTGTGGCCCTTGGGCAGCACGATGTCGCTCGGCACGTCGTGGGCATGAGCATGCAACTGCTCGAGGCGATAGGGGTCGCCGCGCACGATCACGGCGGCCACCGACTGGGCGATGCCAGCGCTGGCGCAGGAGACCACAACCGCATCTTCAACGCCCAGCAGATCGGCCAGGTAGGCGCCGGTCTTGTTGACCAGATCCTTCACCTCGAAGTAGTGGCCGAGGCCGAAGTTGACCGCATCGACCACCTCCTGCTCGGGGGTGGAGACGCCGAGGATGGTCATGCGCCCGGAGGCGTTGATCACCGGTTTGAGCCGGTATTTCTCATACACAGAAGGCATGGTGTGATTTCCCGTAGTGAGTCAGAACCAGTTCGCCGCCCACCAAGGCAGCGAGAGGGAGCAGTTGCCGGTCACCGCTGCGGGCGCCGGCCTCGGTATCGGTAAAGAGAGTGGGGCCGCAGCTCACCTCGAACAGGGTGATGTCTGCATCGGCGCCCACCTCGAGTCGCCCCTTGCCGAGCAGGCGCAGGGCATCGGCGGCCTGGTGAGTGACGCAGGCGAGCACCTGCTCCAGGGTCATGCCGATGGCGAAGAACTTCGACATCACGTGGGCCAGACTGTAGACGGGCCCCTTGATGCGGTTCTTGCAGTAGATGTCTGAACTGATGGTGTGGGGCAGGATCCCCTGAGCAATGGCCAGCTCCGCCACTTCGAAGCTGAAGCTGGCGCCGCCGTGGCCGATGTCGAGCAAGAGCCCCCGCCGCATCGCCTCACGCACCGCCTGGCGCAGTTCGCCGGCCGGGGTCAGGATGCGGTTGGGCTTGCCGTTGAAGCAGTGGGTCAGCAGATCGCCCTCCCCCAGCAGGGCGACGATCTCGTCCAGATCCGGCGGCGTGTTGCCCACGTGCACCATCAGCGGCAAGTTGCCATTGGCCTGCTGGATCTGCTTGGCCATGCGCAGGGGTTGCAGACCGCTTTCACCCACCACGCTGCCGCTCATGCGCGCCTTGATGCCGACGATGAAGCCGGGATGGCGCCGGATGGCCGCTTGGGCGAGGACGGGATCGATGTCTGCCGGATCCGCCAGCTCGTTCTGACGCAGCAGACCGATGCGGGAGATGTTGAGCAGGGCATGCACCCGGGTCTTGCAGGTGGCGGCGAGACGCTGGAAGTCGTCCACATCGTCGGCTCCGGTGCTGCCGGCGTCGATGACGGTGGTGACACCGGACGCCACCCCCACCTTGTCCGGCTCATCGTGATAGAGGGGGGAGGCGGGGTAGCAGTGGGTGTGGCCGTCAATCCAGCCGGCGCTCACATGGACCTGCCCGCCCAGAATGAGGGTTTGCTTCGCCTCCGTGCTTTCTGGCAGCGAACCCAGCGCCGCTATCTTGCCATGCTTGATGGCGACGTCGACAAGCTGCCCGCTTCCTAGGCGTCCCGCCCTGATGATCATGTCGTACATGCTGATATCCCTCTTGTAACCTGCTTGCGCTCTTACTGCGAGGCCGCTTCCAAGGCTCATATGCTGCTCGCGTATTTGTAACCAGGAGTTCTCACGACTATCCATACGCTCCGGCCCCTGCGCTGCTCTTCACCTTGCTGACGACCTTTCGCGACAGAGCGCAAACAGGTTCTTGAATGCCGCCCAAGAGACGGCCTTGGATTAAGCCAGGGCGATGGGGAAGAAGGTCCCGAACAGCATGGCCCCCAGAATGGCGCCGCCCGTGATGGGCTTCTCCCAGATGTAAAACAGCAGGGCACCCAGCAGGGAGCCTATCCCGATGGGAATGGAGGCGCCCATGGCGGAGAGGATGATGAGGGGACCGAGGAAGCGGCCCGAGCTGTTGCCAGCCCCCATCATGACGTCTGCGCCGTAGGTGGAGTTGCTCTGGTTGATGGTGAACTTGCGCGCCAGGATGATCACGTAGCCGATGGCCATCCCAATCCCCATACCGGTGATCAGGGAAGCGGTGAAGTTTTCCACCGGATAGACGATGCCGGCCCCCAGCAGCAGGGCGGGCACTCCGAGGCCGACTCCGGTCTGGATGGCGCCGCCGATGTCGAGGATCCCCACCAGGGAGCCCTCGATGATGCGGGCGAACAGGAAGCTGGCACCGAAGGCGGCGACTGCACCATAGGCCCCCGTGTCCATGCCGGCTTTCAGCATGGCGACGAAGGCCACCTCGTTGAAGGCGCCTACCCCGTAGAGGTAGAACATGTGGGTACCGGCGAAGACGCCGGAAGAGAGCAGACCGACAAAGATGGGGAAGGACCAGTCGGCATACCAGAAGTTGTTTCTCAGTTTCTCATCCATGGTGTGCTTCCTTATTTTCCGCTCATGAGGTTGTGGACGTTTTCCAGCCACAGGGGAACGCCCAGGTGGAAGGATTCAATGAGTTTCATGTCAAAGCCGCGGAAGAAGCCGCTCAGCACGAACAGCAGGACGATGGCACTCATCATCACCTTGGTGACATGGTTCCAGCCGCTCTCTTCCACCCCCTTGCCGATCAGGATGCCAAGCACCAGGCCTGGTACCGCGTTGCCCATGATGAGCTGGGCCAGACCGCCGAAGATGGTGGCCCAGAAGCCGGACTTCTTGCCTGCCTCGATGGCGGCCAGCCAGAAGATCACCGGCATGACGGTATTGACCAGCAGGTTGGCGGCGGGCACCAGTACCTTGACCGCGGTGACCTGCAGGGCGGCTGGCACGGCGGCGGCGGTGCTGTTGAGGAAGGCGACTACGATGGCACCTATGATGCCGCAGGCGATGGCCATCTTTTTGGGATCATGGAGGGTGGTGGTGAGATCCCGGTTCTTGATCATCAGGGCCGCTGCACCCCAGTTCGGCAGGATGCGGTGATCCACGTCCTGAGTGAAGGCGCCGGCCGCGACCGTGGAGGCCCAGGCGTTGAAGAAGAAGCCTAGACCGAACGAGAAGTGGGAGGCGGGGTCCCCTTCGCAGGAGTTGAGCTCGCCCAGGGTACGGAACGCGCCCATCCCCTGCACGGTCGGGGCGTGGAACATCCGCGCCGCGCCAGCTCCCACCCCGACGCCTACCAGGCCGCCGATGATGAGTGACTTCATCAAAATGATTAGAAACATCCAACTTGTCCTTTTGGTTGTGGGGTCAGGCCCGGGTGAAATCCACCTTGTCGACATCCAGGCTGGTGACCTTGACGGTGATCGCCAGCTGGACCCGGAACTCGTGGCGCTGGCGTGGCAGGAAGAAGAACAGGAACTTCTCCACCCGTACCGACTCCTCGGCCTCGATCACCTCGACCTCGAGGGGTTCGATGCGCAGCATCACCTTGGGGCTCTCCTTGAGCAGGCTGGGTTGCACCTGGCTGAGGGCGGCAGCGAACGCCTGCTGGCGAGTCGCCCCCTTGCCGTTGACCGTGATCCGGGTGGTGAAGTGCTCTTTCATCAGGTGCGCCCGTGTTTCTTGGCGAAGGCTTCGATCAGCTTTTGGCCCAGCTCTTCCTTGTCCATGAAGCCGAAGCCCAGTACCACGCACCCCTCGTTGATGGCGGTGACACCCTCCTCGATGGATCGCATGCCGTAGCGGCACTTGTAGCCGTACTTGGTCTGGGCCGTGATGGCGCCCGCGCCACCGCTGCCGCAGAAGGAGATGCCAAGGTCGGCCTGCTCCTTGTTCATCACATCACCGAGCTTCATGTCGGCGGCCATGCCGGGGATGACGGTCACGGTGGCGCCGGCGGCTTCTGCGCCTGCCCCCACTTTCTGTCCCTTGCCGAGACGATCTCCAATCACGAGTTTGATGGCAGTCATTTAGCTTTCTCCTTTTACTGAGCTGAGTTCGTTTTCTTTGGCCACTTCAAAATGGACGGACAAGAGGTGCGCCTCCTCGTAGGCGAGGCGGTCGAGCCAGGCGACGACCTGTTCGGCCAGGCGCAGGGAGAGGGGGGAGATCTCCTCGAACAGGCTGAGGTCGACCTCCGGCAGGGATTCCCCGCTGTAGGAGCGCCACACCATGGCCTTGACGTGGGAGGCCAGCATCTGTTGCTGCACGTCGTTGGGGCGTATGCCCTGATCCGCCAGCAGGTTGTGAATGCGGGCCAGGGTCAGGTCGGTCTTGCGCAGCAGTGCCGGGCTGTCCGGGGTCAGGGGGGCGTCATGGGTGTCGGTATTCAAGGTCTGCTCTCCAGGCTGGCAGAAAGGATGGGCTCACCATAAAGCGGAGGAGAGTGCGGGAGGAGGCAGGTTTTTTCCGATTCGAAGTGGAAATTCGGAGGGAAAGGCATCAAAAGAAGCCCTTTTGGCGTTCAGGAAGAGGAAAGGAGCGAACTGGCGGCAAGGGAGTGTGATCGGTGGCGCGTTTTGACGTCGCCTTCGCCCGATTGCTCATTGGCGCAATGTGTGAGCTGTCTCACGCACAGGTGGGAGCCGGAGGAAAGCGGGCACAAAAAAGGGCCCTGTCGGGCCCTGCGAGGATCCGCCCCTCAGGTGGCGGGTGCCGCACTGCTGGTCGGCAGGGTTTGGTTCTGGTAGCGCAGGTCCTCTTCGATGATGACATCGACGTCCAGCGGCTTGCCGTTGCGGATCACCGAGATGGTGAGCTTGGTGCCGGGGCGGCTCTCGACGATCTTGTCCATGACGGGACGCACGCCGGTGATGGCCTCTCCGTTGATCTTGAGCAGCACATCCCCACGTTTGAGACCGGCCTTGGTGGCTGGGCCATTGGGATCCAGGCTCTCCACCACCAACCCCTGCAAGTCCCCCAGGTTCAGCATGCGCGCGACGATGGGATTGATCTCGACGCTGGAGATGCCGAGGTAGCCGCGGATGACCCGGCCGTTGGCGATCAGCTCGTCCATGATGCGCTTGGCCAGCTTGTAGGGGATGGCAAAACTGATGCCATAGCTCTCCTGATTGCCGTTGAGGTGGTAGGCGGCGGTATTGATGCCCACCAGATCACCACGGCCATTGACCAGGGCGCCTCCGGAGTTGCCCTCGTTGATGGCGGCATCGGTCTGCAGCAGATCCTGCCGGCCGTTGCTGTCCGGCCCCATGCTGGAGAGGCCGATACGCCCGGTGGCGCTGATGATGCCCTGGGTGATGGTTTGGCCGACGTTGTAGGGGTTGCCGATGGCGAGCACCACGTCTCCCACGTCCGGCAGACGATCCGGGTCCTGCGGGATCACCGGCAGGTTGTCCGATTCGATGTAGAGCACCGCCAGATCGGTCAGTTTGTCGGTGCCGACCAGCTCTGCACTGAATACCCGACCATCTTGCAGGGCGACGATGATCTGGTCCGCATCGGCGATGACGTGATAGTTGGTGAGCACGTGACCGCGCTGGTTCATGATGACGCCGGACCCCAGCCCCTGGGGTCTGAGTTCGGCTTTTTCACCGCGATTGCCGGCGAAGCTGCGGGTGTAGATGTTGACGACGGCAGGGCCGGCACGATGGGCCGCGTAGGAGAAGCTCAGCTCGCGGGCATTGGTGATGAGGCCCGGCAGGGGGGCGCCGCCGCGAAAATTGGGGAACACCAGCAACAAAAGCGCAGCCATGGCGAGGCCAAAGCCGACGGACTTGCCCAAGTAGCTGATCAGAGGTGGGATTTTCATGTCTTTCTCGTCCGTACAGGCTGCGGGCAGAGAATAACATTATCGATGGATAAAAATCACCCGCGGCGGTTGCCGCGGGTGTGAGGGGCTTAACGGATCACCAAATAGAGCGAGGAGTCACCGCGCTGGATGTTCAGCGCCAGGACTTCCGGCTTGTTTTTCAACACCTTGGTCAGTTCACCCATGGAGTTGATGCGCTGGCGGTTGACCCCGATGATGATGTCGCCCTTTTGCAGGCCGGAGGCGGCTGCCGGTGAGCGGGGATCGATGTCGGAGACGGCCACGCCGGTCACGGGGTCCGTGGTGGTGCTCAGCTTGGCCCCTTCCAGTGCCGGATGCAGGGCGCTGGCCAGGATCTCGCTGTCATCCGCTTTCTTCAGGGTGACCTTGACGGTCTGCTCCTTGCCGTCACGGATGAGGCCGAGCGAGACCTGCTTGTCGGCCCCCATGGTGGCGATTTTGGCACGTAGCTCGCCGAAGGAGCGGATGGGCTTGCCATCGATGCTGATGATGATGTCGCCTGCCTTGATGCCTGCCTTGGCGGCGGCGGAGTCAGGCATGACCTGGTTGACGAAGGCACCGTCCTTCTTGTTGTAGCCGAAGGTCTTGGCGATTTCGCTGGTGAGCTCGGTGCCGGTAATCCCCAGCTGGCCACGGCGCACTTCGCCGTATTTCACGATCTGCTCGGAGAGATCGCGCACCATGTTGGACGGGATGGCAAAGCCGATGCCGATGTTGCCGCCGTTGGGGCCCAGGATGGCGGTGTTGATGCCGATCAGCTCCCCGCGCAGGTTGAGCAGGGCGCCGCCCGAGTTGCCGGAGTTGATGGCCGCATCGGTCTGGATGAAGTTCTCCAGATTTTCGATGTTGAGGCCGCTGCGACCCAGGGCGCTGACAATGCCGGAGGTGACGGTCTGGCCCAGGCCGAACGGGTTGCCGATGGCCAGCGCGTAGTCACCGACTCTCAGCTCGTCGGAGTCGGCGAACTTGATCTGCACCAGATCCTCGGCCTTGATTTGCAGCAGGGCGATATCCGACTGTTTGTCTTCCCCTATTTTCTTGGCCGCATACTCACGGCCATCCTTCAGGTTGACCTTGATCTCGTCCGCCTCGTGGACCACGTGGGCGTTGGTGATCACGTAGCCTTTCTTGGCATCGATGATGACGCCGGAACCAAGCGCCTGGAAGGGCTGCTCGCTCACCTGCTCGTCAGGCATGTTGGGGCCGAAGAAGAAGCGGAATTGTTCCGGCAGGCGTTGGCGGGTGATCTTCTTGCCAGAGACGGAGATGTTGACCACGGCAGGGGTCACCTGCTCGAGGACGGGGGCCAGGCTCGGCATCTCCTGGTTGTTCGCCATCAGGGGCAGTGCGGCCTGCGCCGGTGCTGAGGACATGGCGATACCGACACTGAGGGCTAAGACACTGAATACAGAAAGAGATTTACGCATATGAGAAACAGCTCCCAGAAAAAGTTGCAGTGCAATCGTCAAGGTCTGACCACGATAAAGCGTAATTAGTTCAACCGACGATCAGCCCGGCTGCTTGAGCAGGCCGGACGCACCGGCGTAATCGCGGGGAGGAAGGCCCGGCTCCTCGCTGTTGGCGGCATCGCCTGTTTCTTCCACTTCGGGTTCGCGGAACAGTGGTTCCTGTACCTTGGCCAGGAACTTGCTCTGTTCCGCCATGTGGCGATAAAGGGTCTGGTACTGTTCGGCCAGTTGCTCCATCAGGGCGGCGCTGTCGGCGAAGTGGGTGGTGATCTGCCCCTGGTAGCTTTCCAGCTCCTTGTGGGCTTTTTTCAGCTCTTGTTCCAGGCGTCCGGCATCCCGGCTACGGACAGAGAAGCGGCCGATCAGCACGCCGATGATCAGGGCGGCGATCGCCAGCAGGATCCCGTTAAACAGAGTCATAGAAGCTCCTTGTTACAGCTAACACGATGAATTTGAAGCGGTCGGATGGACCGCAACGCCTCGTTGGCACTATACCGTGCCCCCTGAGAGCGTGATACCATTTTGTCCCTCATTCAGGGACTTGGAGGCGGTTTACAGGATGACCCCGCAGCAAAAATATCAGCAGGATTTGCAGCGCCCCGGCTTTGTGGCCGATCCGGCCCAGGCCATGGCAGTCGCCCGCCTGGAGCGACTCTATCAGGATCTGTGCGCAAGCCCGACTCCGACCAGATCCCGTGGCCTGCTGGGTTGGCTGCAAAAGCCGAAAACCCGTGACCCCGTCCAGGGGTTATATATGTGGGGCGGTGTGGGCAGAGGCAAGACCTGGCTGATGGATACTTTTTTTGAGAGCCTGCCGGGGGAGCGCAAACTGCGCATCCACTTCCACCGTTTCATGCACCGTGTGCACGACGAGCTCAGAGGGCTGACCGGTCAGTCCGATCCGCTCAAGCTGATCGCCCGCAAGCTGACCGACGAGACCGACGTCATCTGTTTCGACGAGTTTTTCGTCTCGGATATCACGGATGCCATGCTGCTCGGCACTCTGTTCCAGGAACTCTTTGGCCATGGCGTAGTGCTGGTGGCCACATCCAACATCCCCCCTCAGGATCTCTACCGCAACGGGTTGCAGCGTGCTCGCTTCCTGCCTGCTATCGCGCTTATCGAGCGTCACTGCGAGGTGATCAATGTCGATGGCGGTGTCGATTACCGGCTGCGAACCCTGGAACAGGCAGAGATCTATCACTTCCCGCTGGATGAGCAGGCCAGGAGCAACCTGGATCGTTATTTCAGCCAGTTGACCGGGATTGGGCCGGTGACTGCCGCCGCACTGGAAGTCAACCATCGCCAACTGAGTGCACTGGGCGTGGGGGAAGGGGTGCTTTATATGGAGTTTGAACAGCTGTGCTGTACTCCACGCTCCCAGGGCGACTACATCGAACTGGCCCGTGAGTTCCACACCGTCCTGCTGGCCAATGTGCAACCCATGGGCAGCAGCACGGATGACGCGGCCCGCCGCTTCATCGCCATGGTGGACGAGTTTTATGAGCGGCACGTCAAGCTCATCATATCGGCGGCGGTCCCCATGACCGGGCTCTATGGCGAAGGCCTGCTGAATTTCGAATTCAAGCGTTGCCTTTCACGGCTTCAGGAGATGCAATCGCACGAATACCTTGCCAGAGTGCACCTTCCTTAGTCACAATACCGCGCCTGCCAGTCGGATGGGCATCTGCGGCAGGTAGGGCCGGGCGACATTTGCTAGCTTCATGGCAGTGAAATTAGCAGGTGATATTTAAGGCAACTTCACTTATAATCGCCCGGCCCACGTTACAGCTGTCGATAAGACAGCAACACTTTAAGCTTTACTTGTATTCGAAGGGGTACAGGTAGGCCATCGTTTGTTGTTTGTGGGAGAGCCCCCATAAGCAATTGGGTCTGTAACAGGTAATTGGGTTTAACTTAATGAAAACTTTCGTTGCCAAGCCAGAAACCGTAAAACGTGACTGGTACATTGTGGACGCAGAAGGTAAAACTCTGGGTCGTATCGCAACCGAGATCGCTGCTCGTCTGCGTGGTAAGCACAAAGCCGAGTACACTCCGCACGTTGACACCGGTGACTACATCATCGTTGTAAACGCTGAGAAGGTACACGTAACCGGTAAGAAATTTACCGACAAAATGTACCACGCTCACTCCGGTTTCCCGGGTGGTATCAAGTCCATCAGCTTCGACAAGCTGATTCAGCGTAAGCCGGAAATGGTAATCGAAGCTGCCGTCAAGGGCATGCTGCCGAAGGGCCCGCTGGGCCGTGCCATGTTCCGTAAGCTGAAAGTTTACGCAGGCGCAGAGCACGCTCATGCTGCTCAGCAACCTCAAGTACTGGATATCTAACGGGAACTGGCAACATGGCAGAAAATCAATACTACGGTACCGGCCGTCGCAAAAGCTCCACTGCTCGCGTATTCATCAAAGCGGGTAGCGGTAAAATCGTAATCAACCAGCGCTCCCTGGAGCAATACTTCGGCCGTCCGACTGCCCGCATGGTAGTTCGTCAGCCGCTGGAACTGGTCGAGATGACCGAGAAACTGGATCTGTACATTACCGTTAACGGTGGTGGCATCTCCGGTCAAGCTGGTGCGATCCGCCACGGTATCACTCGTGCTCTGATGCAGTACGACGAGACCCTGCGTTCCGAACTGCGTAAAGCTGGCTTTGTTACTCGTGATGCCCGTAAGGTTGAGCGTAAGAAAGTCGGTCTGCACAAAGCGCGTAAGCGTCCGCAGTACTCCAAGCGTTAATTCGCTTTTGGTACGCACTCTCAGGAGTGTCAAAAAAGCCTGGCAATTTGCCAGGCTTTTTTTATTGGTAATGTTACATGTGACAATGCTAAGCATACGTCACAAAAGACAAAAAATTGTGTATTTATTGTTTTTGCCCATCGACTCCCTTTCTTGTCAAATTGTTATCTTTTCTTTAAAATTTCCATGGTCTTTCTGTGTCAATTGCCACTCCGCTTCCATTGCAGTTGTCAGAGGGAGAGGAGAAGTAAACAGGGACACTATAAGAATGAGCGGAGTCCACATGGGAGAGTTTTTGGATGAGCAATGCGCCAGTTGATACCGGTCGCCGCAGATTTCTTACCTGGTCAACGGTTGCCGTTGGCGGTGTAGGAGCTGCTTTTACCGCAGTGCCGTTTATTAAGTCATGGAATCCGAGTGCCAAAGCCAAGGCGGCAGGCGCCCCGGTTGAAGTGGATATCAGCAAGCTGGAGCCGGGTCAGCTGATCCGCGTCGAGTGGCGTGGTAAACCGGTCTGGGTGGTGAAGCGTACCAAGCAGACGCTGGATGCTCTGGCTGCACACGATGACAAGCTGCGGGATCCTGCGTCAGACGAGCCACAGCAACCGGACTATGCCCACAATGGCTACAGATCCATCAAACCGGAAATCTTCGTGGCCGTTGGCATCTGCACTCATCTGGGATGCTCCCCGTCCTATCTGCCCGACAGCTTCGGCGAGCAGGTTCAAGGGGTAACTTCCGGCTTCTTCTGCCCCTGCCATGGCTCCAAATTCGACATGGCTGGTCGAGTGTTCCAGGGCGTCCCCGCACCGCTGAACCTGGTCATTCCGCCATACCAATTTCTTAGCGACACCACCATTCTGGTCGGTGCCGATGGCAAGGAGGCCTGACCATGTTTGCCAAACTCATGGGCTGGATCGATGATCGTTTCCCGCTCACGGCCATGTACAACGACCATATGGCCAAGTATCCGGCGCCCAAGAACCTGAACTTCTGGTACTTCTTCGGCTCTCTTGCCATGTTGGTGCTGGTCAACCAGATCATCACCGGCATCTGGCTGACCATGAACTACAACCCTTCGGCGGAAGGTGCCTTCGCTTCCGTGGAATACATCATGCGGGATGTGGATTACGGCTGGCTGCTTCGCTACATGCACTCCACCGGGGCATCCGCCTTCTTCATCGTGGTCTACCTGCACATGTTCCGCGGCATGATCTACGGCTCTTACCAGAAGCCACGGGAACTGCTGTGGATCTTCGGCATGCTGATCTTCCTGGTGCTGATGGCCGAGGCCTTCATGGGTTACCTGCTGCCCTGGGGGCAGATGTCGTTCTGGGGGGCCCAGGTCATCATCTCGCTGTTCGGTGCCATCCCCGTTATCGGTGACGATCTGACCCTGTGGATCCGGGGGGACTATGTCATCTCGGGTGCGACTCTGAACCGCTTCTTTGCGCTGCACGTCATCGCTCTGCCGCTGGTGCTGGTGATGCTGGTGGCCATGCATATCCTGGCGCTGCACGAGGTGGGCTCCAACAACCCCGATGGCATCGACATCAAGAAGCACAAGGACGAGAACGGCTGGCCACTGGATGCGGTCGCATTCCACCCCTACTTCACCGTGAAGGACATGATCGGGGTAGCCGGTTTCCTGTTCTTCTTCTGTGCCATCATCTTCTTCAAGCCGGACATGTGGGGCTATTTCCTCGAGAAACCGAACTTTGAGGTGGCCAACGGCCTGAAGACACCGGCGCATATCGCTCCGGTCTGGTACTTCACCCCCTTCTACGCCATCCTGCGTGCGGTGCCTGACAAGCTGCTGGGGGTCATCATGATGGGCCTCTCCATCGTGGTGCTGTTCCTGTTGCCCTGGCTGGATCGCTGCAAGGTGCGCTCGGTGCGTTACCGCAGCACCCTGCACAAGCTGAACATCGCCCAGTTCGTGGTCTGCTTCATTATCCTGGGGGTGCTGGGCGTGCTGCCATCAACCCCGACCCTGACGCTGATTGCACAGCTCTGTACTCTGGGTTATTTCGGATTCTTCGTCCTGTTGTTCTTCTACAGCAAGAATGAGAACACCAAGCCGCTGCCGGAGAGGGTGACATTCAAATGAAAAGAATAATTTTTGCAGTGCTGGCCCTGCTGCCAGGTCTGGTGTTGGCCTCTGGCGGTGGCTTCCCCCTCGACAAGGCGGAGTACGATCTGAGTGACAAGGCATCCCTGCAACGGGGAGCCGCCACCTTCATGAACTACTGTGCCGGCTGTCACTCCACCCAGTATCAGCGTTATAACCGGGTGGCGGCCGACATCGGCATTCCGGACGATCTGATGAAGGAGAACCTGGTCTTCACCGGCGCCAAGATCGGCGATCTGATGAAGAGCTCCATGTCCGAGAAGGATGCTGCGCGCTGGTTCGGCGCGCCGCCCCCCGACCTGACCCTGGTTGCCCGGGTGCGTGGTGCAGACTGGATCTACACCTATCTGCGTTCCTTCTACGTGGACGAGACCCGTCCATTCGGGGTGAACAACGCCGTCTTCCCATCCGTGGGTATGCCCCATGTGCTGGAGCCGTTGCAGGGGACGCCCCGCGCCGAGTTCGAGACGCACACCCTGGATGGCGTGGAGATGCAGCAAGTCGTCAGCATCAAATCTGACGGCAACGGTGAAATGAACAACGAAGAATATGATCAGACGGTACTGGATCTGGTAAACTTCTTGGTCTACTCGGCTGAGCCGGTGCAGCAGGAGCGCGAACGCATGGGCTTCTGGGTACTCGGATTCATCGCTATCTTCTTCATCTTCACTGTGCTGTTGAAGAAGGAATTCTGGCGCGACGTTCACTAAGCGACCAGATCGGAGTAATATGACGCACGGCAATGAAGACAGACATGCTTCATTGCCGTTTCTGCTTTTTAATGACGGGAGGGTTCAATGGCTGTAGCTGCCAATAAGCGTTCGGTAATGACGCTGTTTTCCGGTGCCAACGATATGTTCAGCCATCAGGTGCGTATTGTCCTGGCGGAGAAGGGTGTTAGCGTGGATATCTGCCAGGTTGATCCTGCCAACCTGCCGGATGAGCTGGCCGAGCTGAACCCGTACAACACTGTACCGACTCTGGTGGATCGCGAGCTGGCGTTGTACACCTCGCGCATCATCATGGAGTATCTGGACGAGCGTTTCCCGCATCCGCCCCTGATGCCGGTTTATCCGGTCGCGCGCGGCAACAGCCGTCTGATGATGCACCGCATCGAGCTGGACTGGTACTCTCTGGCCGACAAGATCATGGCGGGCACCGATACCGAAGCCGCCCGTGCCGAGCTGCGCGACAACCTGCTGGCCATCGCCCCCATCTTCGGTGAGATGCCCTACTTCATGAGCGAAGAGTTCGGTCTGGTCGACTGCTACATGGCGCCGTTGCTGTGGCGTCTGCCGAGCCTGGGCATCGACTTTACCGGTCGTGGCGCCAAAGAGCTGAAGGCTTACATGGTTCGCCTGTTCGAGCGTGAATCTTTCCAGGCTTCCCTGACCGAGGCCGAGCGCGAGATCCGTGCCGGCGTATGAGCATGGAACCGACAATGACACCCAGTCGCCCGTATCTGCTGCGGGCGTTTTTTGACTGGTTGCTGGATAACGATCTGACTCCCCATCTGGTGGTCAATGCCAACATTCCCCATGTGATGGTACCGATGCAGTTCGTGCAGGATGGCCAGATTGTTCTGAACATAGCCCCCCGGGCCGTGGGCCAGTTCCACATGGACAATGACGCTGTCAGCTTCAGCGCCCGTTTCGGTGGCGTATCGCAGCAGGTCTATATCCCCATGGCGGCCGTACTGGCCATCCATGCCAGGGAGAACGGAGTGGGGACCCTGTTCCCGCCTGAGCCCGGGTATGACCTCTGGCTGGAACAGGCACAGACACCCACATCGGTTGACCCCGAGCCGGAACCACCGCGCCCGAGCGGTCGCCCGACCCTGAAAGTCATCAAATAAAAAACGCAGCCTGAAGGCTGCGTTTTTTCATCCTGCCAGATGGTCAATTCTGGGCAAACTCGAAGGCTTTGATCACCTGCTTAACGCCGCTGACGTGGCGGGCGATTTCTACGGCCTGATCCCCTTCCTGGCGGGTGACCAGCCCAATGAGGAATACCTCGCCATTCTCGGTGACAACCTTCACCTTGGCGCTGTCGAAGTTCTTGGTGCCCAGCATGTCGGCCCGCACCTTGGAGGTGATCCAGGTGTCATTGCTGCGCACGCCGATGCTGACTGGTTTGCCAAGGCGCAGCTCGTTGTAGACATGGCGAACCCCTTCAATCCGGCTCACGATTCTGCCCGCTTCCTGTTTGTAAGCGTCAGAGGGTGTCTGACCCACCAGCAGCACACGGCCGTTGTTGCTGTAGACACTGATCTTGCTGGCGGCGCTCAGGGGCTTGTTGTCGGCCAACAGGTTGGCGGCTTTCAGCTCTATGGTCTGATCGTCCCACTGGGCACCCAGGGTGCGGCGATCACCGCTCGCTTTGGCGGTGCCAGCCGCGCCACCGACCACCACGGCAGCACAGCCTTGCAGCAGCAGGACGCCGGTCAGCAGGGCAAGAGCGAGAATAGGCTTCTTCATGGTTTCAGTCTTCCTGTTGCGGGAAAAGTGTCTGGTCGATGAGATCACAGAGACAGTGCAGGGTCAACAGGTTCACTTCCAGAATACGAGGACGGCGAGCGGAAGGAACGCGGATCTCCACGTCATTGGGGCCCAGCAGACCGGCGATCTCTCCCCCGTCTCCGCCACCGAGAACAATGATGGTCATGTCGCGGGAGAGGGCGGCCTCCGCAGCCTTGATGAGGCTGCGGCTGTTGCCTGTCGTGGTGATGACCACCAGGATGTCGCCTGGTTGTCCCAGCGCACGTATCTGTTTGGCATAGACCTCTTCGAAACCGTGATCCGTGGCGATGGCGCTGATGGTCGCCATGTCGGGCGTCAGGGCGAGACCGGGCAGGGAGGGGCGAGGCGTTTCATAGCAGTTCACCAGTTCGGAAATGAACAGCTGTGCCAATGCCGAGGAAGGACCATTGCCACATGCCATCACCTTGTGGCCATTGAGCAGGCAGATGGTCAGCATCTGGGCTGCCGTATGGATGGCATCCGGCAGTGCTTCGGCGGCAGCTATCTTGGTCTGGATGCTTTCGGTGTAATTCTCTTTGATGGGATCAGTCATGGGGTCCTCTTAAAACGCGTTCTGGATCCAGTCCGGCTGGTCGCCCTCGAACGCGATCACATCGAATCGACAGGCCTGGTTGGCCTCATTGATGGCATGTTGCTTGAAATAGTGGCGCGCGGCCAGCACGATCTTGTGCTGCTTGCGCCGGGTGACCGAGCTGGCTGCACCGCCATGGGTGGCGTGGGCACGATATCTCACTTCAACGAACACCAGGGTCTCCCCCTGGCGCATGATGAGATCGATCTCGCCGCCACGACAGCGGTAGTTGCGGGTCACGGGTTGCAGGCCGCGGGCCTGCAACCAGCGCTCCGCTATTTGTTCAAAGTGTTGTCCCTTGCTCGTCGCTGCCGACGGCAACAGGTTCAACCACTGCTGGTGAAGTTGTGTCAGTAGCCTCTTCATGAGTCGCATCCTCCAGCTGGGGGGCGGCGCTGTCGCTGACCAGCTTGCCATTCTGGTAGGTGGCCCAGTCCAGCATGCGCACTATGTTGCCCTGGGGATCCACGCTCAGCTGGCCACTCATGCCGGGTTGCTGCATGGCATTGACCTTGCGCATTTGCGGCAGGTTGCCTGCTAGGCTGACGGCATCGTAGCCGAGGGCGAACAAGCGCAGCAGGTCGCCCTGGGTCTGGGGCCAGAGCAGGGCAATCTGTTCACGCTGCGTCTCGAAGCCACCCAGCAGCAGTGGCATGTCGGAGATATGCATGCCGTTGAGCTCGGATGCTACCTCGGTCGTCCCGCCGTCGTATCCCCGCGAGCTGCTGTAGATGGGCAGGCTGCCCATGGGATTGACCGAGATGTCCACATAGGGCTTGATCATCCGGGTCTCCAGGCTGTTGGCCACCACATAGACGGCGTCGATGCTGCGCGGCGCTGCATCGGACAGCTGGACAATCTCCCCGGCTCGTGCGGTGGAACGGCCGCTCAGAGCGTTCTTGACCATGCCCTGCACTTCGTTGCGCGCCCCGAAGGTGGCAACCACGGGCTTCTCCTGGCTGACGCCGGCCCAGGCCTGCTCAAACGCCTTGATACTGCTGTAGCCAATCCGGCCTTGTGCCGCGATCAGCAGCGGCTTGCGATAGCCCTGACCATAGAGGTACTGGGCCGCCTGGCTCGCATCGGCAGCGGCGGAGAGCGAGAAATAGAAGGTGTTGTCGTTGACGATCGGCTTGTCCAGCTCGTTGAGCGCCAGCACCGGCACGGTCGGATTCGACTTGAGCAGCTCCTCCACCTGATCCTTGAGCAGGGGGCCGATGATCATGTTGGCCCCTTCCTGAATCGCCTGCTTGTAGAGATCCCCCATCGCCTTGCCCTGGGTATCGTAGAAGTTCAGGGTGAACTGGCTCTGATTTTCCTTGTAGGACATCAGCATGCCGTTGCGGATGGCGGCGCCCTGGGCTTCCAGGTTGCCGGAGAGCGGCAGGAAGACGGCGATCTGCTGCAGCGAACCGTTGTCCGTGATAGCGAGATCCCCAAGGCCGGCCGGCATGTCGCTCTGGGCAGGGTGGTTAGGGAAGCTCTGCTTCCAGCCGGCAAGCTGGCGGGCCAGCTGGCTCGGCTGTGCCCCGAACTCGTTCACCAGCGCCGCCAGTCGCAGCCAGCCGGTGGTGACATCGGGAGCTGGCTCCTCTTCGAGCGCCTGCAGGGTGGAGGGGGTCATGCTTTTCAGCAGTGACCAGATCTGCTGGTGATTGGTGGCCAGCTCATTCTTGGCCAGATAAGGTTCCAGCAGGATCAGCGACTTGGCCGCACCAAACTTGTTGTTGATGTCGAGCTGCAGCACCACGCGCTGGCGGTACCAGTCCTTCTGGGTATCGGCATCCAGCACCACATCCGGCTTGCCTTCCAGCAGGATCAGCGCCTGGTTGGCGTTGCCCTGGGCGAGCAGCAGGTGTGCCTGCAGCAGTTGCAACTGCGCCTGCTGCACCGGGCTCTTCGCCTGCTTCTGCAACTGCTGATACAGAGCGGCAGCCGGTTTGGCCTGGCCGAGCGCCAGATAGCTGCGCGCCGCCATCATCTGCCACACGAAGGCCTCTGCCGGTTTGGCGGGATCCACCTGCTCCAGATACCACTGGGCATTCTTGGTCAGATCCGAGAAGGCTGACGGCATGCCGGGTTGTCCGGAAGATTGATTGGGCTCCGACGCACAGGCGGCGAGCAGGACTGCCGCGAGTAGGATGCCGAAGAGTCGTGATACACTTAGCTGCTTTATAACCCGGTTCAAGTTCATTCCCCGACCAGTGTTGAAATTCTCCATAGTGTAAACGGGCCAATATGGCGACACAATTGTCGGGACACTCGGAGCTCCCATGAGTGACATCCCAACCCTGTATATAGTCCCCACTCCGATCGGCAATCTGGCCGACATCACCCAGCGAGCACTGGACGTGCTGCGCAGCGTCGATCTGGTGGCCGCCGAGGATACCCGGCATACCGGGATCCTGCTCAGCCACTACCAGGTCTCGATACCGACCTTTGCCCTGCACGATCACAACGAGCAGCAAAAGGCGGATGTGCTGATCGCCCGCATCAAGGAGGGCAAGAGCGTGGCCCTGGTCTCCGATGCGGGGACGCCGCTCATCAGCGACCCCGGTTATCACCTGGTCACCCGTTGTCGCGAAGCCGGGGTCAAGGTGGTGCCGCTGCCCGGTCCCTGCGCTGCCATCACGGCGCTGTCCGCCGCCGGGCTGCCCACCGACCGCTTCGCCTTCGAGGGTTTCCTGCCGGCCAAGGCCAAGGGGCGGGATGATCGCCTGCAAGCCGTCATCGAAGACACCCGCTCTCTGGTGTTCTACGAATCGCCGCGCCGGGTGCAGGAGACGGTGGAAGCGATTGCTCGCATCCTTGGCGAGCGCCAGGTGGTGGTGTGCCGCGAGCTGACCAAGACCTTCGAGTCCATCCACGGTCTGCCCGCCTCCGAGATGCTGGCCTGGCTCGGAGAGGACGATAACCGTTGCCGCGGGGAGATCGTGCTGGTGGTCGCCGGTGCCAGCAAGGTGGATGACGAGTTGCCTGCGGAGGCGATCCGCACCCTGGGCCTGCTGGTCAGCGAGCTGCCCCTCAAGAAGGCTGCGGCCCTCACCGCCGAGATCCACGGGGTGAAGAAGAACGCCCTCTACAAATACGGTCTCGAGCACTATTAATTGCCGTAAACCGGAATTGACGGTTTACCCCGTCCGTCTCGCGAGGCTATAATCCGCGCCTCGGAGTTGGCTGGGCAATCGCTGCTTCGTCGTTGTGTCCCTCGGGACAGACGGGCGGAGGGGAGGAAAGTCCGGGCTTCACAGGGCAGGGTGCCAGGTAACGCCTGGGGGGCGCGAGCCTACGACCAGTGCAACAGAGAGCAGACCGCCGATGGCCCGCAAGGGATCAGGTAAGGGTGAAAGGGTGCGGTAAGAGCGCACCGCGCGACTGGCAACAGTTCGTGGCACGGTAAACTCCACCCGAAGCAAGACCAAATAGGCCCCTATTGGCGCGGCCCGCGTTGGGGGCGGGTAGGTTGCTTGAGCCAGCGAGCGATTGCTGGCCTAGAGGAATGATTGCTACCCGGGGCAACCCGGTACAGAACCCGGCTTACAGGCCGACTCCGACCTCTTTCCTGAAGAGCCTTGCGATTTATCGCAAGGCTCTTTTTATTAACCATAAAGTACTGCCTCGGTTGACTCGTGATATTTACTGTTGGGCTAGCTATGTTTAACAAATGTATTTTATATCAATCTGTTATGTGGAATTTTTCCATGTTCTGAATATCGTGATGGCGCTGGAGAAGCGCGGCCTGCATGGCTGATGTTTATTCGTGCAATTTGTCAGTTTTTTAATTGCTGAAAATTAATCGAGTTGCGGGTAACACAAATAACTTGTGGAAAATCAATTCATTTAATCGGTAGTCCCATCACGCTGCGTCAATATGTTCCCCATGCCCGAGATCCTTGCTTGAAAAGCCCCCTGCTCGTCCTTAAACTTCATGGTGGAGAAAAGTGGATCAAAGTGGTTTTATTGGGCATCTAGCCCCCATAACTCACCTTTCGGGGACTGCAATTTGTTGCGTGGCGCTCACGCCATCAGCCTGGACAGCAAGGGGCGGTTGGCGATTCCGACCAAATTTCGTGATTGGCTGCGCGACGAATGCGACGGCCAGCTGGTCTGCACCATCGACATCGCCCATCCCTGTCTGCTGCTTTATCCCCTGAATGAATGGGAAGAGGTGGAGCGCAAGCTGAAGACCCTTTCCAGCACCAACCCGGCGGAACGCCGCCTGCAGCGTCTGCTGCTCGGCCACGCGGCCGAATGCGAACTGGATGGCAATGGCCGTCTGCTGCTCAGCCAGCCGCTGCGCAGCCATGCCGGGCTGGACAAGAAAGTCATGCTGGTGGGCCAGCTCAACAAATTCGAGCTGTGGGATGAAGCCCGCTGGCAACAACAGATCAACGACGACATCCTGGGCCTGCCCGAGGACGACTGGGCAAGTTCACCACGACTACAGGATTTTTCTTTATAAATGACCCAAGCCGCTGAACACATCACAGTGCTGTTGCACGAAGCCGTCGAAGGGCTGGCCATCAAGCCGGACGGTATCTACGTCGACGGTACCTTTGGCCGGGGTGGTCACTCTCGTCTCATTCTCCAGCATCTGGGCCCCAATGGCCGTCTGATCGCCATCGACCGGGATCCCCAGGCCATTGCCGAGGCGGCCAAGATCCAGGATCCCCGTTTCGAGATCGTGCACGGTCCCTTCTCCGGTATCACCCGCTATCTGACCGAGCGCGGCCTGCTGGGCAAGGTCGATGGCTTCCTGCTGGATCTCGGTGTCTCCTCCCCCCAGCTTGACGATGCCGAACGTGGCTTCAGCTTCATGAAGGACGGCCCGCTCGACATGAGGATGGATCCCACCTCCGGTCAGAGTGCCGCCGAGTGGCTGGCTCGTGCCGATGTGGACGACATCGCCTGGGTGCTGAAAACCTTCGGTGAGGAGCGCTTCGCCAAGAAGATTGCTCGCGCCATCGTGCACGACCGGGTGACCGAGCCCTATGTGCGCACCCGCCAGCTGGCGGAGATGATTGCCCGGGTCAACCCGAGCAAGGAGAAGGGCAAGCACGCGGCGACCCGCAGCTTCCAGGCCATCCGCATCTATATCAACAGCGAGCTGGACGAAATTGAAACCGCCCTCAACGGTGCGCTGGACGTGCTGGCTCCTCACGGTCGTCTCTCCGTCATCAGCTTCCACTCTCTGGAAGATCGGCTGGTGAAGCATTTCATTCGAAAGCATGAGAAAGGTCCGGAAGTACCCCACGGCATCCCCCTGACCGAAGCCCAGCTTGCCGGTGGTCGCAAGCTGAAGTCGATCGGCAAGGCGCTCAAGCCTTCCGACCACGAGGTCAATGAAAACACCCGGTCCCGCAGCTCGGTGCTGCGGGTCGCAGAGCGTCTTGCGGAGTAAACGATGAGCGATGTGCGCGTTCACCTCGCCAGGGAGATCGTTGCGGATCTCTGGCGCCACAAGTTGCAGGTCCTGTTGACCGTCGCCGTGCTGGTCACCGCCTTTGCGGTGATCCTGGTGACCAACATGACCCGGGGTCTGACGGCCAAGCAGAACGATCTGATGGCGGAGGAGGACAGGCTCAACATCGAGTGGCGCCACCTCTTGCTGGAACAGGGCACACTGGCTGAGCACTCCCGGGTGGCGAGTCTGGCCATGGACAAGTTGCAGATGGCTCGTCCCCTGGTGACCACTGAAAAGGTAATTACACAACCATGACACGCAAGGCCGCCACCAAGGCTCCGGCAAAGGACAAAGCCAAGGCGAAAGCACCCTCACTCTACCCGTGGCGCTTTCGTACCCTGGTTTTCTTCATCGGCATCGCGTTTGCGGGGCTGATCCTGCGGCTGGCCTGGATCCAGGTGATCGATCCTGACAGACTGCGCCAGGAGGGGGACATGCGCTCCCTGCGCACCACCTCCACCCAGGCGGTGCGCGGCATGATCACGGACCGCAATGGCGAACAGTTGGCGGTATCCGTACCGGTCGAAGCGGTCTGGGCTGATCCCAAGACGGTGCATGAGTCCGGTGCCATCCACAACGAGCGTGCCTGGCTGGCACTCTCCGCCGTGCTCAAGCTCGACATCAACACCCTCAAGCATCGCATCGCCAACCCGAGCAAGCGCTTCGTCTATCTGCAGCGGCAGGTGACGCCTGCGGTGGCCGAGTACATCAAGGGGTTGAAGCTGGGGGGCATCTATCTGCGCCCCGAGGCGCGCCGTTTCTACCCGACCGGCGAGATAAGCTCCCACCTGGTGGGGGTGACCAACATCGATGGCAGCGGCATCGAGGGGATTGAGCGCAGCTACAACGAGTGGCTGACCGCAACCCCTGGCGAGATGCGAGTGCGCAAGGACAGGCAGGGCCGCGTCATCGAGCGCCTGGGCCTGGTGAAAGAGGGCAAGCACGCCAACGATCTGCAACTGAGCATCGATCAGCGGGTGCAGGCGCTGGCCTATCGCGCCCTCAAACGGGCTACCGACGAGAACAAGGCCACCTCCGGCTCCATGGTGATGTTGGATGTGAAGACCGGCGAGGTGCTCGCCATGGTCAACACCCCCTCCTACAACCCGAACAACCGCGGTCAGTACCAGAGTTTCCGGGTGCGAAACCGGGTGGTGACCGATACCTATGAGCCGGGCTCCACGGTCAAGCCATTGATTTTGCTTAGTGCCTTGCAAGCCGGTGTCACCAGCTGGAAGGACTTCATCCCGGGCGGCCCCCTCTTCATCGGGGCCAAGCAGATCCGTGACGTGAGTATCCACAAGGCGACCAACCTGTACGACATCCTGCGCTACTCCTCCAACATCGGCATGTCGCGCATCGCGCTGCGGATGCCGGCCCAGGAGATGATCAACACCCTGAGCATGGTGGGCTTCGGCATGGACACCGGCAGCGGCCTGATGGGGGAGAGCAGCGGCATGCTGCCCCAGCGTCGCCGCTGGTCCGACATCGAGCGAGCCACCCTGTCGTTCGGTTATGGTCTGCGAGTGACCCCGCTGCAGCTGGCCTCCGCCTACGCCACCCTGGCCAACAAGGGCAAGCGGGTTCCGCTCTCCATCATCAAGGTGACCAAGCCGCCCAAGGGTGAGCAGGTCATCGATCACAACAACGCCGCAGCCATGTTGCAGGCGCTGGAGTACGTGGTCAGCAATGCCATTCCCAAGGCCCAGATCCCCGGTTATCGGGTCGGTGGCAAGAGTGGTACCGCCAAGGTGGCCGTGGCTGGGGGCTATGGCAAGGACTACATGGCCTGGTTTGCCGGTTTCGCGCCGGCCAGCAATCCCCGTTTCGTCATGGTGGTGGTGATCAACGAGCCCAAGGGGGATGCCTACTACGGCGGTGCCGTGGCGACCCCGCCCTTTGCGGAGGCCATGGGAGGCGTGTTGCAGCTCTTCAACATCCGTCCCGATGCGATCCCGCCCGAGGTACCCGCCAAGCTTGCCCGCACGGAGGCCAACAATGGCGCACCGCGTACTTGACGGGCATCCGGCTTTTTCCATCGGCCCCGCTGCTGTCGGGGCGTTTTCCATGGCGTGTACGAGCGCCCGCATTCCCGCATTTTCGGAGGCTTCCCATGCCGCCCCGCACACTTGATCAACTGATGAGCCGCTTCGGCATCGATGCCCCGGCGCTTTCCCTCACCGATCTCCAGCTCGACAGCCGGCGGGTCGGTCCCGGCTCGCTCTTCGTGGCGATTCGTGGCCATCAGGTGGATGGCAGGCGCTTCATCGAACAGGCGGTGGCTCAGGGAGCAACCGCCGTGCTGTTTGAGGAGGACGGAGAATTCGTCCCTCCGGCGACCCAGATCCCCTGCATCGGCATGAGGGATCTTCCCGCTCGTCTCTCCGAGCTGGCCGGTCATTTCTACGGTCACCCTGCGCAAAAGCTGCAACTGGTGGGCATCACGGGCACCAACGGCAAGAGCACTACGGCCCTGCTGGTGGCCAACTGGCGCACCCTGCTGGGGGGCAAGGCCGGGGTCATGGGCACCATAGGCAACGGTCTGTTTGGCGAGCTCATCGAAGCAGAGAACACCACGGGCAGCGCGGTCCAGGTGCAGGCCAATCTGGCCGCCTTGCAGCAGCAGGGGGCCGATCTGGTGGCGATGGAGGTCTCCAGCCACGGTCTGGTGCAGCATCGCGTGGCGGCCCTGCCGTTTGCCGCGGCAGTCTTCACCAACCTGAGCCGGGATCATCTGGACTATCACGGCACCATGGAGGCCTATGCCGCCGCCAAGGAGGAGCTGCTGAAGCTGGTGGATGAGCCTTGCGCCGTCATCAACGCCGATGACCATCTGGGACGGCAATGGCTGGCGACCTATCCCGGTGCGGTGGCCTTCGGGGTTCATGGTCCGATTGAAAACCATGCTGGACGACAACTGACGGCGCAGGATCCCCATTTCCACCAACAAGGTTTTGATACGCGCATTAACTCCAGCTGGGGGAATGGTGTATTATCCGCCCCCTTGCTCGGCCGCTTCAACGTCAGCAACGTGCTGGGCGCCATGGGCGCCATGCTGGTGCTCGGCTACGACTTCGATGACCTGCTGGCGACGGCCCCCAGACTGCAACCGGTGACCGGTCGCATGGAGTGCTTCGGCGGTGGCGATGCGCCGCTCGCCGTGGTCGATTACGCCCACACCCCGGATGCGCTGGAGAAGGCCTTGCAGGCCCTGCGGGTGCACTGTCACGGCCGGCTCTGGTGCCTGGTGGGTTGTGGTGGCGACAGGGATCGCGGCAAGCGTCCCATGATGGCTGCCATGGCGGAGCAGCATGCGGACTGCGTGATCCTGACCGACGACAATCCCCGTACCGAGGAGCCGGCCCGGATCATGGCCGACATGGTGGCGGGTCTTCGCGATCCCGGCGCCGTGCAGATTGAGCACGACAGGACCAAGGCAATCCAGCTGGCACTGAGCCAAGCGAGCAAAGAGGACATCATCCTGGTGGCCGGCAAAGGCCACGAGGATTATCAGATCATTGGAACCGACAAGCGGCACTACAGCGATCGGGAAACCGTCGCAGCCGCCTTGCACACATTAATGGAGTCATTCAAATGATGACCCTCAGGCTTGCCGACCTGGCGCAGGTGCTCGATGCCCGTCTGATCGGGGGCGACCATGAGATCACGGCGGTCAGCACCGACACCCGTACCCTGGGCGCGGGGGCGCTGTTCGTAGCCCTGCGCGGCGAGCGTTTCGACGCCCACGATTTCTGCGACCAGGCGGTTGCCGCCGGCGCCAGTGCCCTGCTGGTAGAGCGCGAATTGCCGCTGGCCATTCCACAACTGGTGGTGGCCGACACCCTCAAGGGGCTTGGGCGTCTGGGCAGGCTGGTGCGCGAGCGCATCAATCCGAAAGTGCTCGCCATCACAGGCAGCTGTGGCAAAACCACGGTGAAGGAGATGGCGACGGCCATCCTGCGCTGTGAAGGGGAGGTGCTGGCCACCGCCGGCAACTTCAACAACGAGGTGGGGGTGCCGCTGACCCTGCTGCGCCTCGAGCCGCAACACCAGTTCGCGGTGATGGAGCTGGGAGCCAACCACCCGGGCGAGATCGCCTGGACCACGTCGCTCGCCAGACCCGACGCCGCCATCATCAACAACGTCGCTGCCGCGCACCTGGAAGGCTTTGGCTCCCTGGAAGGGGTGTTCCATGCCAAGAGCGAAATCTTCGAAGGGTTAGGCGAGGGCGGCACTGCCATCGTCAATGCCGACAACGAGTTCTGGCCGAAGTGGCGTGAAAAGGGCATCCAGTGCGCCTTCTCCCTCCAGGATCAGCGTCAGCCGTTCCACGCCCGCGACATCGTGCTCAACGAGCAGGGTTGTGCCGGGTTCGTGATGGTGACGCCCCAGGGAGAGCTGACCCTGACCCTGGCCATTCCGGGTCGCCACAACGTGGCCAACGCCCTGGCTGCCGCCGCCGGGACCCTGGCCCTGGGCGCATCGCTTGCGTCCGTCAAGGCGGGACTGGAGCAGATGGCGCCGGTCAAGGGCCGTTTCTGCGTGCAACGCTGGGGTGGCCTCACTCTGGTGGATGACACCTACAACGCCAGCGTGGAGTCCGTGCTGGCGGGTATCGATGCCCTGACCGCCATGAACGGCTACAAGGTGCTGGTATTCGGTGACATGAAAGAGTTGGGTGAGGAGTCCGCCGCGCAGCATGCCCGGGTCGGACACCACGCCCGTGAGCAGGGCCTCGATGCCGTGCTGACCGTAGGGGAACAGAGTCGCCACACCGCAGATGCCGCGGATGGCCGACATTTCGATAACAAGGCGTCGTTGTTTGAAGTGCTTGCGCAAATGATAAAGACACATCAGGAAATTTCGATTCTGGTCAAGGGCGCCCGTGGCTCCCGCATGGAAGATATCGTCGAGATGGTCAAGGGCCATCAGGAGTCAGCCACATGCTAGTCTGGCTGGCGGAACTGCTCACCCCGCACTTCACCTTCTTCAACGTCTTCTCCTACCTGACGTTTCGCGCCATCCTGTCGATCATCACCGGTCTGGTGGTGGCGCTCTGGATGGGGCCGCGCCTCATCCGTCGCCTGCAGATCATGAAGTTCGGCCAGGTGATCCGCAACGACGGTCCCGAATCCCACCTCAGCAAGAAGGGCACCCCGACCATGGGCGGCCTGATGATCATTGCCGCCATCTTCACTTCTGTGCTGCTCTGGTGCCGCCTCGACAACCCCTATGTCTGGCTGGTGCTGTTCGTGCTGGGGGCCTATGGCGCCATCGGTTTTGCCGATGACTATCTCAAGGTGGTGCGCAAGAACACCGACGGCCTCATCGCCCGCTGGAAGTACTTCTGGCAGTCCGCGGTCGCGCTGGGTGTGGCGGTGTTCCTCTACGCCACGGCCACCCACGATGGTCAGACCCAGCTGGTGGTGCCCTTCCTCAAGGATGTGATGCCCCAGCTCGGCCTGATGTTCATCCTGCTGACCTACTTCGTCATCGTCGGTACCTCCAACGCGGTCAACCTGACCGATGGCCTGGATGGCCTCGCCATCATGCCCACCGTGATGGTGGCGGGGGGCTTCGCCCTGATCGCCTGGGCGACCGGCAACGTCAACTTCGCGAACTACCTGCACATTCCCTACGTGCCCTACACTTCCGAGCTGGTGATCGTCTGTACCGCCATCGTGGGCGCGGGCCTGGGTTTCCTCTGGTTCAACACCTACCCGGCCCAGGTCTTCATGGGGGACGTCGGTTCCCTGGCTCTGGGCGGCGCGCTCGGTACCATCGCGGTGCTGGTGCGTCAGGAGTTTCTGCTGGTGATCATGGGGGGTGTCTTCGTGATGGAGACCGTCTCGGTGATCCTGCAGGTCGGATCCTACAAACTGCGCGGCGTGCGGATCTTCCGCATGGCCCCCATCCATCACCACTATGAGAAGAAGGGCTGGCCGGAGCCGCGCGTCATCGTGCGCTTCTGGATCATCACCCTCATGCTGGTGCTGCTTGGCCTCGCCACCCTGAAGGTGAGGTAAGCCATGGTCATCATCATCGGACTCGGCAAAACCGGACTCTCCTGCGTCGATTACTTCCTCGACCGCGGCGTCACGCCGCTGGTGATGGACACCCGTGCCAATCCGCCGGGCAAGGACGAGCTTCCCCCCGAGGTGGAGCTCATCCACGGGGTGGACGCTGAGCGGCTCAAGCAGGCGCACATGATAGTGGCGAGCCCGGGCATCGCCCTGGCGACTCCGGAGTTGAAGGCCGCCGCCGAGTTCGGGGTGCGCATCGTCGGTGACATCGAACTGTTCGTGCGTGAAACCCAGACGCCCGTCATCGCCATCACCGGCTCCAACGGCAAGAGCACGGTCACCACGCTAGTGGGTGAGATGATCGCCGAGGCGGGACTCAAGGTCGGTGTGGGGGGCAATATTGGCACCCCGGCGCTGTCGCTCCTCAAGCAGCCCATGGATCTCTGCGTGCTGGAGCTCTCCAGCTTCCAGCTCGAGACCACCTACAGCCTGCGGGCCGCCGCCTCCGTGGTCTTGAACCTCAGTGAAGATCATATGGATCGCTATACCGGCATGGCGGATTACCGCGCCGCCAAGATGGAGATCCATCAGCACTCCCAGCACATCCTGATCAATCGCGACGATCCCCAGACCCTGCCCGATGTGGGTCAGGTTTGGCAGAGTTTCGGCCTCGACTGCAACGGCTACGGCCGCTGCGAGCTGGAGGGCCGTCACTGGCTGACTTTGCACGGCGAGCCGCTCCTGGCGGTGGACGAGATGAAGATAGTGGGTGCCCACAACCAGGCCAATGCCCTGGCGGCCATGGCCCTGTGCGATGCGGTGGGCATTCCCCGCGAGGCACAACTTGCCGTGCTGCGCCGCTTTGAAGGCCTGCCTCACCGTGCCCGCTTCGTGCGGGAGGTAAATGGGGTGCGCTGGATCAACGACTCCAAGGCCACCAACGTGGGGGCGACCCTGGCCGCCGTGGCCGGGGTGCGTGAAGCGGTCAAAGGCCGCCTGCTGCTGCTGGCCGGTGGCCAGGGCAAGGGGCAGGACTTCGGCCCGGTGCAGGCGCTGCTCGGCAGCCAGATCGATCACATGTACTGCTTTGGTCAGGATGCCGAGGTGCTGCTGGCCCTGGGCGAACAGACCGAGCGGGTTGCCGATCTTGACGCTGCTGTCGCCAAGGCGGCGACCGATGCCAGGCCCGGTGACTGGGTGCTGCTGGCACCGGCCTGCGCGAGCCTGGACCAGTTCAAATCCTTCGAAGCTCGCGGAGATCGCTTCACCGAACTGGTGCTGGCACTATGAACGCCCTTCGCGCCGTCGCAGGATTCTTGCAGCGCTGGTTGCTACCGGCGCGCCCCGCCGGTCTCTACGATCGGCAGCTGGTGGTGCTGGCACTCGCCCTGATGGGCGTCGGGCTGGTAATAGTGGCGTCCGCTTCCATTCCTGAGGGGATCGCCATCAACAACGATCCCTTCATGTTCGTGAAGCGCCACGGCATGTTCCTGGTGATGGCGCTGGGTATCTCCTGGTTCGTGTTGCAGGTGCCCATGGCACGCTGGCAGCACTACAACGGCCCCATGTTGTTGCTGGCCATCGTGCTGTTGGTGATGGTGCTGCTGGTGGGGCGCAGCGTCAACGGCTCGGTACGCTGGCTGCCGCTGGGCCCCTTCAACCTGCAGCCGGCCGAGTTCGGCAAGCTGGCGCTGTTCGTCTATCTGGCGGGTTATCTGGTGCGCCGTCAAAGCGAGGTGCGCGAGCGCTTCATCGGTTTCATGAAACCCATGGCGGTGCTGTTCGTGGTGGCCATCCTGCTGCTGGCCCAGCCGGATCTCGGGTCAGTGGTGGTGATGTTCGTCACCTCCCTCGGGATGCTGTTCCTGGCCGGAGCCCGGCTGGTGCAGTTCATCGGTCTCATCCTGGTGGGGGTGAGCGCAGTGGTGACCCTGATCATCGCGGAGCCCTACCGGATGCGGCGGGTGACCTCCTTCCTCGACCCCTGGGCAGACCCCTTCGGCAGCGGCTATCAGCTGACCCAGTCCCTGATGGCCTTTGGTCGGGGGAGCTGGTTTGGCGAAGGGCTTGGCAACTCCATCCAGAAGATGGAGTACCTGCCGGAGGCCCACACCGACTTCGTGTTCGCCATTCTGGGCGAAGAGCTGGGCTACGTGGGGGTGCTTGGCGCACTCTTCCTGATTTTTGCGCTGGCGGTGAAGGCGCTCAAGCTGGGTCACCAGGCGCTGGTGGCCGAGCGGCTCTATGAAGGTTATCTGGCCATCGGCATCGGCATCTGGTTCAGCTTCCAGACTTTCGTCAACGTCGGTGCCGCCAGCGGCATGATGCCTACCAAGGGGCTGACCCTGCCGCTGGTCAGTTATGGCGGCTCCAGTCTCATCATCATGATGGTGGCGGTGAGCATGTTGATTCGTATCGATTTTGAGTTGCGCCAGGCAAGTGCCCAGGCGCGCGTGCGGGAGGTTGCGTGAGCAAGACGTTACTGGTGATGGCGGGTGGTACCGGGGGTCATGTGTTCCCCGGCCTGGCCGTCGCCGATCGCCTCAAGGCCCAGGGCTGGACCATCCACTGGCTCGGCACTGCCGACCGGATGGAGGCGGAGCTGGTGCCTGCCCATGGTTATCCCATCTCCTTCATCGACATCCAGGGGGTGCGTGGCAACGGCATCAAGCGGCTGCTCGCGGCGCCCTACCGTGTCATCAAATCCGTGCTGCAGGCCCGCCAGGTGCTCAAGACCATCCAGCCCGATGTGGTGCTGGGCATGGGGGGCTTCGCCTCCGGCCCGGGTGGCGTGGCCGCCTGGCTGTCCGGCATTCCGCTACTGCTTCACGAGCAGAATGCCGCCGCCGGCCTGACTAACAAGCTGCTGGCCCGTATCGCCAGGCGGGTACTGATGGCCTTCCCGGGTGCCTTCGCCCCCAATGCCCGCACCGCCGTGGTGGGCAACCCGGTGCGCCCCGAGGTGGTGGCGCTGCCTGATCCCCAACTGCGCAGCAGCAGTAATCCTCTGCGCCTGCTTGTGGTCGGTGGCAGCCTGGGGGCCCGGGTCCTCAACGAGCAGGTGCCTCCTGCGGTTGCAGCTGCCGGTGTGCCCATCGAGGTGCGTCACCAGTGCGGCAAGGGCAACGGGGAGGCCGTGGCTGCCTCCTATGCCGGGCTGGGGGTCGAGGCCGAGGTGAGTGAATTTATCAAGGACATGGCGGATGCCTATGCCTGGGCGGACCTGGTGGTGTGCCGCGCCGGCGCATTGACCGTCTCCGAAGTGGCCGCTGCCGGTGTGGCCGCCATCTTCGTGCCCCTGCCCCATGCGGTGGACGATCACCAGACACGCAACGCCCTGACCCTGGTCGACGGCGGTGCGGCCGAGTTCCTGCCCCAGTCCGAGCTGACGCCGGCGGCGCTGGCGTCGCGCCTATCCTGGCTCGCCGGGCGCAGGGAAACTCTGTTGAACATGGCCCAGGCCGCGCGCCGGGTCGCCATCATCGATGCTGCCGAACGGGTTGCCGATGAGTGCAAACGGCTCGCCACCGGCTGAGCCAAACGAGATGGAAGGCCAAGATGTGCCGCCAAGGCCCCGCTTCTGTCTTCGAACTGATGAATGTCGCCGAATGAAAATGGCCTGTGGCCGCGAATTGAGAAAGAACTATGACCAAGGTTGAACTGGCAAAACTGCGTACCGTTATCCCCGAAATGCGCCGCGTGCGTCGCATCCACTTCATCGGCATCGGTGGCGCCGGTATGGGCGGTATTGCGGAAGTGCTTGCCAATGAAGGGTATCAGGTGACCGGCTCGGATCTGGCCCGCAACGGGGTGACCGAACGCCTGGCCTCTTTAGGCGCACACATTTTTGTCGGTCACAGTGCCGAGCATGTGGACGGTGCCAGCGTGGTGGTGGTTTCCACCGCCATCAAGCAGGACAACCCCGAGCTGCTGGCTGCCCGCGAGCTGCGTATTCCCGTGGTGCGCCGCGCCGAAATGCTGGCTGAGCTGATGCGCTTCCGTCACGGCATCGCCATTGCCGGGACCCACGGCAAGACCACCACCACCAGTCTGGTGGCGAGCATCTATGCCGAGGCGGATCGCGACCCCACCTTCGTCATCGGCGGTCTGCTCAACAGCGCCGGCACCAATGCCCGCCTGGGCAGCAGCCGTTATCTGATTGCCGAGGCGGACGAGAGCGACGCCTCCTTCCTGCATCTGCAACCCATGGTTTCCATCGTGACCAACATCGAAGCGGATCACATGGACACCTATGGTGGCGATTTCTCCAGGTTGAAGGCCACCTTCATCGATTTCCTGCACAACCTGCCGTTCTACGGTCTGGCCGTGGTGTGTGTGGATGACCCCGTGATCCGCGGCATGCTGCCGGAGATCGCCCGTCCTACCCTCACCTACGGTCTGAGCGATGATGCCGATGTGCAGGTGCTGGACTTCGTGCAGACCAGCAATCGCAGCCGCTTCCGGGTGCGCCGTGCAGGGGCGGGTGAGCTGGAGGTGACCCTGAATCTGCCGGGCATCCACAACGCCCTCAACGCCGCCGCCGCCATCGCGGTGGCAACCGAAGACGGTATCGGCGACGAGGCCATCATCCAGGCACTTTCCAAGTTTGAAGGGGTGGGGCGCCGCTTCCAGCAATATGGCGAGTTTGAAACCGGCCGTGGCAAGGCCATGCTGGTGGACGATTACGGTCATCACCCGAGCGAAGTGAAGGTGACCATCAACGCCGCTCGCGCCGGCTGGCCCGAGAAGCGGCTGGTGATGGTGTTCCAGCCGCACCGCTACAGCCGGACCCGGGATCTCTACGAAGATTTCGCAGATGTGCTCTCCAAGGTGGACGTGCTGGTGATGCTGGAGGTCTATGCCGCCGGTGAGGAGCCCATCCCCGGTGCCGATGGTCGTGCCCTGTGCCGTTCCATCCGCTCCCGCGGCACCCTGGAGCCCATCTTTGTCGCAACGCCGGACGATGTGCCCGCGGTGCTGGCCGACCTGATTGGCGAGGGGGATCTGGTATTGACCCAGGGGGCGGGTAACGTCGGTGCACTGGCCCGTCGTCTCGGCGAGATGAAATTGAGCGTGGATAGCATGAAATCCGGTGCCTGAGGGCCCAATGAGTATTTTGACCGCCAAGCCGAGGCCTATATAATGGCGAACCGGTCTGCAAGTGGCCGGCATGGCGCGTTTTACGGGGATCGATCGGGTGGAGGCAAGGGCACAAGGGCGCACCAAGGGGGGCTTCATCGCCGGGGTGGCATTTTTCATCCTGGTCATGTGGGGGCTCTACCAGACTGCGCTGGATGTTAAAGACTGGCTGACGGATGCCAGTCGGTTGCCCATGAGCGAGCTGTTGCTGCAGGGGCAACACGAATATTTGAAGGCCGATGAGTTGCGTGCTGCCGTGCTGGATGGTGCCGAACTTCGCAACTTCTTCGAGCTGGATGTGAACGAATTGCAGGCGCGTCTGAACGCTCTGCCCTGGGTGGCCCAGGTCTCGGTACGAAAGAAGTGGCCGAACAAGATCAAGGTCTATCTCACGGAACAGGATGTGGCGGCTCGCTGGAACGGCAACCGCTTCGTCAACACCAAGGGTGAGGTATTCAGTGCCCCGGACAGGGTGAAGAAGCCCCTGATGCAGTTGTCCGGGCCCGATGATCAGGCCGCCAAGGTGCTGGAAGCCAGCCATCAGTACGAAACGCTGCTGGCGGCCAAGGGATACAAGTTGCTGGGGGTGAATCTGACCCCCCGCCATGCCTGGGAACTGACCCTGGATGGCAACATTCAGCTGTTTGTGGGGCGCTCGGATATCGCGCTTCGTCTGCAGCGGTTTATCGATGCCTTTCCGGTCATCGAGCCCCGTGAGCGGGTTGCTTACGTGGATCTTCGATACGACACCGGGATGGCAGTTGGCTGGAAGAAAAGCGAAGAGAAAGTGAATGACCAACACCGCAGATAGAAATTTGATTGTCGGACTGGATATCGGCACGACCAAGGTGGCGGTACTGGTTGGCGAAGTATTGCCTGATGGCGAACTCAATGTCATCGGCATGGGCAGCCACGCTTCTCGCGGTATGGAGAAGGGCGGGGTCAATGACCTCGACTCCGTGGTCAAGTCCCTGCGCCGCGCGGTGGAAGAGGCCGAGATGATGGCAGACTGCCAGATCAGTTCCGTCTATCTGGGGCTGTCCGGCAAGCACATCGATTGCCGCAACGAGACCGGCATGGTGCCCATCTCCGACGAAGAGGTGACCCAGGAGGATGTGGACAACGTCATCCACACCGCCAAGTCGGTGCGGTTGTCTGACGAGCTCCGGGTTCTGCACGTGCTGCCCCAGGAGTTCGCCATCGACTATCAGGAAGGGATCAAGAACCCGGTCGGTCTCTCCGGCGTGCGGATGGCAGCCAAGGTGCATCTCATCACCTGCCACAACGACATGGCGCGCAACATCGAGAAGTGTGTGGAGAAGGTGGGTCTGCGGGTGGATCAGCTGATCTTCTCCGCCCTGGCCTCCAGCTACGCCGTGCTGACCGAAGACGAGAAGGAGCTGGGTGTCTGCGTGGTGGACATCGGTGGCGGCACCATGGACATGTCGCTCTTTACCGGCGGCGCCCTGCGTCACACCAAGGTGATTCCCTATGCTGGCAGCACGGTGACCAGCGACATCGCCTATGCCTTCGGCACGCCGCCGCTGGATGCGGAGGCGATCAAGGTGCGCTATGGCTGTGCCCTCGGCCGCCTGGTCAGCAAGGAAGACAATATCGAAGTGCCCAGTGTCGGCGGTCGCCCGGCGCGCAGCCTGCAACGGCAGACGCTGGCGGAAGTGATTGAACCCCGTTACACCGAGTTGCTCTCCATGGTGAATGACGAGCTGGTGCGGGTGCAGAGCGAATTGAAGGCACAGGGGGTCAAGCATCAGCTGGCCGCCGGTGTGGTCTTGACCGGTGGCGCGGCCCAGATCGAAGGCATTGTGGAGTGCGCAGAGCAGATCTTCCAGAGCCAGGTCCGGGTGGGCGAGCCCATGAATATCCGGGGATTGAGTGATTACGTACAGGCACCGGTGTACTCGACTGCGGTCGGGTTGTTGCAGTACGGCCGCACCAACCAATCCACCGGTAGTAACAAGGAATATGCCGCCAAGGCAAGCGTAGGTGGGCTGGTCAAACGGGTCAGCAACTGGTTGCGTGGTGAGTTCTAAAGATTTTGCTGAGTCAGGCAAATAAAGCGGAGAGACAACATGTTTGAATTTATGGATAGCCACACTGACGAAGCCGTCATCAAGGTGATAGGTGTGGGTGGCGGCGGCGGCAACGCAGTCGAGCACATGGTTCGTCAAAACATCGAAGGTGTCGAGTTCATCACCGTGAACACCGACGCCCAGGCACTGCGCAACTCCAGTGCCAATACCACCTTGCAGATCGGCGGTGGCATCACCAAGGGTCTGGGTGCCGGGGCCAACCCGGAAGTGGGTCGTGACGCCGCCATGGAAGACAGGGAAGCGCTGCGCGAGCTGCTGACCGGTTCCGACATGGTGTTCATCGCTGCCGGCATGGGTGGTGGTACCGGTACAGGTGCTGCACCGATCGTGGCCGAAGTGGCCCGCGAGATGGGTATCCTGACCGTTGCCGTCGTGACCAAGCCGTTCTCCTTCGAAGGGAAGAAGCGGATGGGCTTCGCCGCTCACGGCATCGAAGAGCTCTCCAAGAACGTCGACTCCCTGATCACCATCCCCAACGATAAGTTGCTGAAGGTGCTGGGTCGCGGCATCTCCCTGCTGGACGCCTTCAAGGCGGCCAACGACGTGCTGCTGGGTGCAGTACAGGGCATCGCCGAGCTGATCACCCGCCCGGGCCTCATCAACGTCGACTTCGCGGACGTACGTACCGTGATGCGCGAGATGGGTACCGCCATGATGGGTACCGGCTCCGCCTCCGGTGACGACCGTGCCGAAGAAGCGGCCGAGAAGGCCATCTCCAGCCCGCTGCTGGAAGACGTGGATCTGGCCGGTGCCCGCGGCATCCTGGTCAACATCACTGCTGGCATGGACATGACCATCGAAGAGTTCGAGACCGTGGGTAACGCGGTCAAGGCCTTCGCGTCCGAGAACGCTACCGTGGTGGTGGGTACCGTAATCGACCCGGAAATGCACGACGAACTGCGCGTTACCGTAGTGGCGACCGGTATCGGTGCCGAGCGCAAGCCCGACATCACTCTGGTCAAGAACAACATGGTTCAAGAGCGTCCGGCCCGTCAGCCCCTGATCAGCGAAGCCCTGCAGTCTCGCGTGATGGAAGAGGCCCCGGCCAAGGTGGTGAACGCCGAACCGCAAGCTCGTCGCGAACCGGATTATCTCGATATTCCTGCGTTCCTGCGCAAGCAGGCAGACTAAGCCTCTGATGGCTCTGGTTTGTTTGTTGCTTAAGGATTGTGCTAAGATGGCCCGGCAACGACCATCTGGTCAGGAATTTGAGCTGTTAAAGCGGATACGCCCATGATTAGACAAAGAACCTTGAAAACGAGTGTCCAGGCCACCGGTGTGGGCCTGCATTCGGGCCGGAAAGTCACTATGACGTTCCGTCCGGCGCCTGTTAACACAGGGATCGTTTACTTGCGTACCGATCTGAATCCTGTGGTCGCGCTGCCAGCCAACGCCGATCAGGTGCGTGATACTGTGCTTTGTACCGCTCTGGTGAACGAAGCCGGTGTTCGCGTGTCGACCATTGAACATCTGTCTGCCGCTCTGGCCGGGATGGGGATCGACAACCTCTATGTCGAGGTTGATGCCCCCGAGATCCCGGTAATGGACGGCAGTGCGCATCCGTTCATCTATCTGCTGCAGGAAGTGGGTATTCGTGAACAGAACGCGCCCAAGCAGTTCGTGCGGATCAAGCAGAGCATCCGGGTTGAAGACGGCGACAAGTGGGCGGAATTCCACCCCTATCGCAACGGCTTCAAGATGGATCTCGAGATCGATTTCCAGCATCCGGTGTTTGAAGGCCGCAACCAGCGTTGCGTGCTGGACTTCTCCGGCAGCTCCTTCGTGAAAGAGATCAGCCGTGCCCGTACCTTCGGCTTCATGCGTGATATCGAGTACCTGCGTTCCCAGAACCTGGCACTGGGCGGCAGCCTGGAAAACGCCGTGGTGCTGGATGACTACCGGGTGCTGAACGAAGATGGTCTGCGTTACGAGGACGAGTTCGTCAAGCACAAGATGCTGGATGCCATCGGCGATCTGTACATGTGCAATCGCAGTATCATCGGTGAATTCCGTGCCTACAAGACGGGCCATGCCCTGAACAACAAGCTGCTGCGTGCCCTGCTGGCCCAGCAGGAGGCCTGGGAACTGGTGACCTTCGAGGGTGAGGGCGACAAAGCGCCTATCGCTTACTACGACAACGGTCTGGTTCTGGCCTGATAGCTGTGCAACAGGACGTCGGTCATCTCTCCGCACCGACGTCCTGTCATTTGTTTATTCCATCCTTTAATACCGATTATCTCCCGGTTTTATTGCCCGTGCAGGCCCTTGGCCTCACCTGACCGAGAAGACAGATTTCTATGAGTATTACCCTGATCCTCCACGGTAAGCAGCGCCGCAGGTTGCACTTACCCAAACAACGTCTGGCCTGGGTCGGCGGTATTCTCTTCACTGTATTGGCCTTGGGGGGCGGCTGGCTCTGGCAGAGCTGGCAGCAGAAAATGGAGGCGCTGGAAGTGGCGCTGACCCTGGCGCAGCAGCAAAAATCCACGCAAGGGGCCGATGAAGCCCGCGAACAGCTTGCCATGCTGGCCGCCCAGGTGGGCACCATGCAGGGACAACTTGGTCGCCTCAACGCCCTCGGCGAGCGCCTGACCGAGAAGGCGGACCTCGATCCCGAGGAGTTCAACTTCAAGGAGCTGCCCCCGATGGGCGGCCCTTCCTACGATGCAGACCTGGAAGTCAGCCTGGGTGAACTGCAAGATTCCATGGAACACCTCAGCCGTCAGCTCAGCAGCCGCGAAGAACAGCTGTCGGTACTTGAATCCTTCATCATGAACCACCATATCACCGATGCGGGTTTCATCCCCGGCTCACCGGTCAAGCAGGAGCGTGTCTGGATCTCCTCCGGTTTCGGTGGGCGGGTCGATCCGTTCAACGGTCGCGCCAAGATGCACAAAGGGGTGGATTTCCGCGGCAGGCCCGGCACCCCCATCCTGGCGACCGGCAAGGGGATTGTCAGCTGGGCGGGGCGCCATCCGGAGTTTGGCAACATGGTGGAGATTGACCATGGCAATGGTCTGGTCACCCGCTATGCCCACAATTCCAAGTTACTGGTGGATGTGGGCACCCTGGTCGATGAGGGCCAGAAGATTGCCCTGATGGGGCGAACCGGTCGTGCAACCGGAGTTCATTTGCATTACGAAGTGTTGAAAGATGGTCGTCAGGTCAACCCCGCGCGCTTTCTGAATGCCAGACGGGGTTAGGTTTTTTCTTCAGGTTCCAGTGACGGAACGCTTATATAACCAAAACAGTTGGTACCCATGATTAGCACACTGCTCACCAAGATTATCGGCAGCCGGAACGACAGAACGCTCAAGGCTTTGCGCAAAATTGTAAAACAGATCAATGCGATGGAGCCTCAGTTCGAGGCACTGTCCGACAGCGAGCTGCAGGCCAAGACCGCCGAGTATCGCCAGCGCCTGGAGCAGGGTGAGACCCTGGAGCAGTTGCTGCCGGAGGCCTTCGCCACCGTGCGTGAAGCCTCCCGCCGGGTGTTCGGCATGCGCCACTTCGACGTCCAGCTGATCGGCGGCATGGTGCTGAACTCCAACCGTATCGCCGAGATGAAGACGGGTGAAGGCAAGACCCTCACCGCGACCCTGCCGGCCTACCTGAACGCCCTGACCGGCCGCGGTGTGCACGTCGTGACGGTGAACGACTATCTGGCCAAGCGTGATGCGGAAGCCAACCGCCCGCTGTTCGCCTTCCTCGGCATGACGGTGGACTGCAACGTGCCCGGCATGGATGCATCCCAGAAGCGCGATGCCTACGCTGCCGACATCACCTACGGTACCAACAACGAATTCGGTTTCGACTACCTGCGCGACAACATGGCATTCTCGCCGGAGCAGCGCGTACAGCGTCCGCTCAACTACGCGCTGGTGGATGAGGTGGACTCGGTGCTCATCGATGAAGCCCGCACCCCGCTCATCATCTCCGGTCCGGCGGAAGACAGCTCCGCCATGTACACCCAGATCAACAAGTTGATCCCGCTGCTGGTCAAGCAGGACAAGGAAGACTCCGAGGAGTACACCGGCGACGGTCACTACACGGTGGACGAGAAGAACCGCCAGGCGCTGCTGACCGAAAACGGCCAGATCTTCGTGGAAGAGCTGCTCAAGAAAGAGGGACTGCTGGCCGAGGATGACTCCCTGTTCTCCGCCACCAATATCAGCCTGCTGCATCACGTCAATGCCGGCCTGCGCGCGCACACCCTGTTCGAGCGCAACGTCGACTATATCGTCCAGAAGGACGAGATCGTCATCGTCGACGAGCACACCGGCCGCACCATGCCGGGTCGTCGCTGGTCAGACGGTCTGCACCAGGCGGTCGAGGCGAAGGAAGGGGTCAAGATCCAGAACGAGAACCAGACCCTGGCCTCCATCACCTTCCAGAACTACTTCCGTCTGTACGACAAGCTGGCGGGCATGACCGGTACTGCGGATACCGAAGCCTTTGAATTCCAGCAGATCTATGGCCTGGATACCGTGGTCATCCCGACCAACAAGCCGATGGTGCGCAAGGACATGGGCGATCTCGTCTACCTGACCGCCCAGGAGAAATACGCGGCCATCGTGCAGGACATTCGCGAGTGCGTGAAGCGCGGCCAGCCCGTGCTGGTCGGTACCGTCTCCATCGAGAACTCCGAGCTGCTCTCCGGCATCCTGACCAAGGAAAATATCCCGCACAAGGTACTGAACGCCAAGTTCCATGCCATGGAAGCGGAGATCGTCGCCCAGGCCGGCCAGACCGGCGCTGTCACCATCGCCACCAACATGGCCGGTCGTGGTACCGACATCGTGCTGGGTGGCAACTGGCAGGCGGAGATCGCCCAGCTGGAAAACCCGTCAAGCGAGCAGATTGCCGAGCTGAAAGCGGCCTGGCAGGTGCGTCATGACGAAGTACTGGCGGCCGGTGGTCTGCATATCATCGGTACCGAGCGTCACGAATCCCGCCGTATCGACAACCAGCTGCGCGGCCGTTCCGGTCGTCAGGGTGATCCGGGTTCCTCCCGCTTCTACCTCTCCATGGAAGATACCCTGATGCGGATCTTCGCCTCCGACCGCGTGACCGGCATGATGAAGAAGCTGGGCATGGAAGAGGGCGAGGCCATCGAGCATCCCTGGGTAACCAAGGCCATCGAGAATGCCCAGCGCAAGGTGGAAGGTCGCAACTTCGACATCCGTAAAAACCTGCTCGAGTTCGACGACGTGGCCAACGATCAGCGCAAGGTGGTCTACGAGCAGCGCAACGAACTGCTGGACACCAACGACATCTCCGAGACCATTCACGTCATCCGTGACGACGTCTACGGCGCCATCATCGACGAGTACATCCCGCCCCAGTCCCTGGAAGAAATGTGGGACGTGCCGGGTCTGGAAGCGCGTCTGAAGTCCGATTTCGCCCTGGATCTGCCGCTGCAGCAGTGGCTGGCGGAAGACGACAAGCTATATGAAGAGAAGCTGCGCGAACGCATCCTGGATGAAGCCACCAAGCTCTATGCCCACAAGGAAGAGCTGGTCGGCAAGGAGGTGCTGCGCAACTTCGAGAAGGCGGTGATGCTGCAAACCCTGGACGGCCTGTGGAAAGAGCACCTGGCGGCCATGGATCACCTGCGTCAGGGCATCCATCTGCGCGGCTACGCCCAGAAGAACCCCAAGCAGGAGTACAAGCGCGAATCCTTCGATCTGTTCACCCAGATGCTGGAAACCCTCAAGCGCGACGTGGTCAGCATCCTGAGCCGGGTACAGGTGCAGGAGCGGGATGTGGAGGCGATGGAAGAGCAGCAGCGCCAGCAGGCCGAAGCCGCTCCCCGTACCTACACCCATGCCACGGCCGAAAACCAGCTGGCTGACGAGGATACGGGTGGGGCCGAGGGCCATACCACCTTCGTGCGCGACGAGCAGAAGATCGGGCGCAATGATCCCTGCCCCTGTGGTTCGGGTAAAAAATACAAGCACTGTCACGGTCAGCTGACCTGACACCCTGCCATGATGAATACACCGCCTCCGGGCGGTGTATTCATTTTCGGACCAAGGAGGGGACGATGAGCAGATTGCCGGCGGGATGGGATGGGGAGGCACATGGGCACTGGCTGCAGGAGAGACGCCAGGAGGCGATCCGTTGTGTGCTGAGCAGGCTGAACGCAGAGACGAACAAATCTGTTCCCCTGCAACTGCAGTTTGCCTATTACCTCTTTTTGTCCGGCGATCCCGCCTCGGCGGCCCAGGTGCTGACGCTGGCGTACCGGTCCGCACCCGATAACACTGAGGTGCTGCGCAATCTCTGTGTCTGCCTCTCGCGCTCCGATCAACATGAGCGGGCCGTGACGCACCTGGTCGAACTGGTGCGGCGCGAGCCGGATGATTATCTGGTCCATGACGGGCTTTGCACTTCCCTTGCCAAGCTAGGACGCCATGAAGAAGCGGCACAAGCGGGAACCCGTGCCCTGACTCTCAAGGATGAGGCCGTCTCGCAGCCTGTCGCGGGGTGGGTGCTGCCGGCAGAGGGGCCGGATGACTGGCTCGCGGAGCAGGGGGAGAAGCAGGCAGTCATCGCCTTCTCCTTGTGGGGAGCACAGCCCCGCTATTTACGGGGAGCACTCGACAATGTGCTGGCCGCAGCTTACCTCTATCCGGGCTGGCGGGTGCGCTTCTATGTGGATGGCAGTGTCCCTCAGGGGCTTCTGGCCTGCCTGCAGGAACATGGCGCCGAGATAAAGGTGCAGCCCGATAGTCAATCCCAGCGTCAGCGCCTCTGCTGGCGCTTCCAGGTCGCCAATGATCCCGGAGTGGGGCGCTTTCTTGTGCGCGATGCGGACTCCGTGCTGAATCTGCGGGAGCGGCTGGCGGTCGATGACTGGCTTGCATCGGGGCGCTGGTTCCATATCATGCGTGACTGGTGGAGCCACACCGATCTGGTGCTGGCCGGCATGTGGGGCGGTGTGGCCGGTGTGCTGCCTCCCCTTGCGCCGCTGATGGCGAGCTATCAGCCCAGTACCATGGAAACACCGAACATCGACCAGTGGTTCTTGCGAGACTGTTTATGGCGCTATCTGCGCCAGAGCGCGCGGGTACACGATCGTTGTTTCACTCCGCCCGGTGCGGTGCCCTGGCCGCAGGTTGCGCCGCCGGGCAATGAGCATGTCGGGCAGGATCTCTTCAGGGCCCGGGGGGATCAGCAGGCCATTCGGCTTGCCCCCTGGATCGCCCGTTTGCCGTGTTTACGCTGAGGACAATGATGGAACAGAAGAAACGGATCTGGGTGGCGGTGGGCGTCATCGAGAACGAACGGGGCGATATCTTCATCGCCAAACGCTCAGCCGATCGCCATCAGGGGGATCGCTGGGAGTTTCCCGGTGGCAAGGTGGAGTCGGGGGAGGATCTGCTCACCGCGCTGGACAGGGAATTGTGGGAAGAGATCGGGATCCGGGTGCAGGATTGTGCCCCCTTCATGGAGCTGCACCACGACTACCCCGACAAGCAGGTCTTGCTGGATATCTGGAAGGTGACCCGCTTCCACGGCGAGCCCTTTGGCAAGGAGGGGCAGGAGTGCCGCTGGGTGCCACTGGCCTCGCTGCACGAATACCGCTTCCCGGATGCCAACGGCCCCATCGTCGCGCGGTTGCAGGCCTCGCTTGCCTGAAAGGATCGATACCAACGAAAAAGGGCCTGAGGGCCCTTTTTTGATCGTGAAGTGTTTATTGCCAGGGATCGCCCTGTTCCGGGTCGGGCAGCAGATCCGGGTTGATCTCGCCCGGGATGCGCTTCTGTTCATCCGCCCACTCGCCGAGGTCGATCAGCTGGCAGCGCTTGCTGCAGAAGGGGCGAAACGGGCTCTGCGGACCCCATTCGATCTCGCTCTGACAGGTCGGACACTTTACCTTGGTCACCATGGGGCGCTCCTCAACAACAGGCGAGCTGGAAGGAGACGTCGCCTATCTGCTGCTCCGTCGTCGGCAGGAAGCGCAGGGCGAAGCGGTTCTTGTGGCCGCTCAGGGTCGGATAGCAGGGCTGGGTGCCCGCCAGACGGATGCGGATCAGTTCAGCCCCTTCGGCAGTATCCTGGAAGAAGCCGTTGGTGGCCACCTGGTCGCTGAAGTTGCCCGACTCGCGCCACAGGCGCAGCAACAGGGAGATGGCGTTCATCAGCAGGGTGATGTCACTCAGCCATTGCTGCATCTGCTGGTGGCGGGTGACGGCCGGGGTCGCCAGCCAGTGGTGCAGTTGCGGCACATCGAAGGCGCACAGACCACCCGGAATGGAGAAGCGCTGACGAATGGAGCCGAGCAGGCGATCCTCTTTCAGACGGGCACCGGGGCGCGGGGAGTTCAGCAGGTTGCGGGAGAGCTGGGTACTCTCTTGCTGCATCCGCTGGATCTGCTCGAGATCGACGTCAGGCAGACTGGCCCAGTGGCTCAGGCGTTGGCCGAGGCGCTCCAGATCCTTGATGAGATCGGCACGCAGGTCACCACGCTCCAGCAACTCCTGCAAATCGAACAACCCCTTGAAGAAGGCGATATGTGCCCAGGACTGGTCACTCTCCAGATTGTCGCGGATCTGGGAAAACAGGGACTCCAGACGAAGATAGGTCCGGCTTTTTTCATTGAGGGGAAAATCGTAAATCATGCCTAATCCTGGCCAGCCATAAACCGGCCTAGTGTACTCACAGTTGCTGGGCTTGTTGAGAGGCAAATGCCAGATATGTCTGGTGCAGGGCGAAAATTCGCTGCCAGATGGTCTCACTCGTACCACTCTGGTTGTCCAGGACGTCGTCGGCCATCGCCAGGCGCTCGCTGCGGCTCGCCTGGGACGCCAGTATCGCCTGGGCCTGTTCCCGACTGACGCCATCGCGGCGGCAGGTACGCTCGATTTGCGTCGCTTCGTCCACATCGATCACCAGTACCCGATCGGCGAGGGAAGTGAGCCTGTTTTCCACCAGCAAGGGGACGACCAGCAGGCAGTAGGGGGAGCGGGTTGCCGCACACTGGCGCAGCATCTCGGTGCGGATGAGGGGATGGAGCAGGGCATTGAGCCACTCCTTGGCCTGCGAATCGGTGAAGATCCGCTCTCGCAGCCGGCGGCGATCGAGCTGGCCATCGGGGGCAACGACATCCGGGCCAAAATGGGCGGCGATGGCAGCCAGAGCAGGGGTGCCGGGCTCCACTACCTCGCGGGCGATGATGTCCGCATCCACCACCTCGATGCCCAGCTCGGCAAAGCGGTTGGCAACCGTGGTCTTGCCGCTGCCGATTCCCCCTGTGATTGCGACTACATACATGGGTCAGAGATCCTTTTGCTAGAGCACGACATCAAGATACCAGCGGGTGATGCTATCGCCCCACAGCAGCGTTATCCAGCCCGCGATGGCGAGATAAGGGCCAAAGGGAATGGGTTTGCCCTGGTGGTGGTTGCGCAGCAGGATGAGACCGATGCCGATGATGGCGCCCGCCAGCGAAGAGAGCAGCAGCACGATGGGCAAGGCTTGCCATCCCAGCCAGGCGCCCAGTGCCGCCAGCAGTTTGAAGTCGCCATAGCCCATCCCTTCCTTGCCGGTCAGCAGCTTGAAGGCCCAGTAGAGGCTCCAGAGCACCAGATAACCCGCCATGGCGCCGACCACCCCATCGGCCAGGGGCACGAAACCGCCCGCCAGATTGAACAGCAGGCCACCCCAGAGCAGGGGCAGGGTGAGCTGATCCGGCAAGAGCATCTTGTCCAGGTCGATGAAGGTCAGTGCGACCAATGTCCAGGTGAGCAACAAAGCGGCAAGGGTGCCCCAGCCGGGGGCAAGCGCGGCTGCTACCGAGACCGACAGCAGGGCGGTGAGCAGCTCGACCAGGGGATAGCGAGCCGAAATGGAGGCGTGGCAGTTGCGGCAGCGCCCCCTGAGCCATAGCCAGCTCAGTAGGGGAATGTTCTCCAGCGCCCCTATGGGGTGGTCGCAGTGGGGGCAGCGGGAGCGAGGTACCATGAGGTTGTATCGTCCGGTTGCAGGAGGAGTCTCTTCACCGTCACCGAAATAGTCGCTGTATTCGGCATGCCAGGCCCGCTCCATCATGATGGGCAGGCGATGGATCACCACGTTCAGGAAGCTGCCCACCATCAGGGAGAAAAGGAAAATCAAGGAGAGATAGAGCCAGGGCAAGCCCTGGGCCAGTTCGATCAAAGGCACCATAGATCAATCGCTTGTGTCGGGAACGGGGATGACAGATGGCCGGGGGAAATGCACCGCCCGGCCCTCTGTCGAGAGGGTCAGTGTATCACAGAGCCCAGCTTGAAAATGGGGAGGTACATGGCTACTACCATGCCGCCGACCAGCACCCCGAGCACCACCATGATGATGGGTTCGAGCAGGCTGGTGAGGCCGTCGACCATGTCGTCCACCTCCTGTTCGAAAATGGCGGCGACCTTGGAGAGCATGTCGTCGATGGCGCCGGATTCCTCACCGATCATCACCATCTGGGTCACCATGTCGGGGAAAAGATCCACGGTGCGCATGGCGACGTTGATCTGCATGCCGGCCACCACCTCGTTGCGAATGGCCATGGTCGCAGTGCGATAGACATAGTTGCCGGATGCTCCGGCCGCCGAAACCAGGGCATCCACCAGCGGGATACCGGCGGAGAAGGTGGTGGAGAGAGTGCGGGCAAAGCGGGCCATGGCCGCCTTGTGCAGTATGTTGCCCACAACGGGAATGGTGAGGATGAACTTGTCCGTGTTGTCCCTGACCTTCTGGGATTTTCGCCAGGCCCGCACATAGAGGAAGACGGCGAGAGCAGCGCCGCCAAAGATGGCGTACCACCACTCCTGCATAAAGCGGGAGATGGCGATGACGAACCGGGTAAAGGCGGGCAGCTCGGCACCGAAGCTCTTGAAGATATCCTCGAACTGGGGAATGACGAAGAGCAGCAGGATGGAGGTGACGACGATGGCCACCAGAATGACCATGGACGGATAGAACATGGCCTTCTTGATCTTGGATTTGAGGGCTTCGTTCTTCTCGCGGTAGATGGCGATACGGTCGTAGATGGTCTCCAGGGCACCGGATTGCTCCCCGGCCTCGACCAGATCGCAATAGAGGTCGTCGAAGTGGCGGGGATGGCGGCGCAACGCCTCCGAGAGCGGGGTGCCCGTTTCCACATCGGCGGCGATCTGGCCGATGAGCTCGCGCACCGCCGCTTTCTCGTGGCCGCGAGCAATGATCTGAAGACTCTGCACCAGAGGCACGCCGGCGGAGAGCATGGTAGTGATCTGGCGGGAGATGACGGCGATGTCCATCGGCTTGATCTTGGCGCCGCCCTTGGAGAAGAGCCCCTGGCTCTGCTTGCTGACCCTGGTGACGTTGACGCCCTGCTTGCGCAGCTCGGCCTTGACGGTGGTGATGCTGTCGGCTTGCAGCTCGCCGGAGACCTTCTGTCCCTTGCGGTTGACGCCGTGCCAGCGGTAGGAGAAGACTTTTTTCGGTGCGTTGCGTTTTTGAGCTATTGTGGCCATCACTGCATCCTGCAATTGGGCGACGGTGGCCGGATGTTGCTGCCTGTCCGGCTCATCTTGGCTTGAAGAAGGTCATCGGGGTGATGGCAGCGGCTTCACCCGGCGAGATGACTCGGGCACTGCGAACTCAGTTGGTGGTGATCCTGTTGATTTCGGCCAGACTGGTGACGCCAAGACGCGCTTTCTCGAGGCCGGATGTGCGCAGGGTGCGCATCCCTTCCTTTTGGGCTATCGCGGCAATCTGCAGCGAGTTGGCTCCCTGCATGATGAGTTTGGCGATGTTGTCGGACATCAGCATGATCTCATAGATGCCGACCCGGCCTCTGTAGCCTCCCGAGCACTCCTTGCATCCCACGGGCTTGAACAGCCGCAACCCGGCGGCCAGTTGCTGCTGGGTGAAGCCCAGCTCCAGCAACTCGGCTTCCGGCACCACTTCCGGCGCCTTGCAGTGATCGCAGAGTTTGCGGGCAAGGCGCTGGGCCATGATGAGGGTGACCGAAGAGGCGATGTTGAAGGCCGGCACCCCCATGTTCATCATCCGGGTGAGCGTTTCTGCCGCCGAGTTGGTGTGCAGGGTGGAGAGCACCAGGTGACCGGTCTGGGCGGCCTTGATAGCAATCTCGGCGGTTTCCAAATCCCGTATCTCCCCCACCATGACGATGTCGGGATCCTGGCGCAGGAAGGAGCGCAGGGCGCTGGCGAAGGTGAGCCCCGCCTTGGGATTGATCTGCACCTGGTTGACGCCGGGCAGGTTTATCTCGACCGGATCTTCGGCGGTGGAGATATTGACCTCGCTGGTGTTGAGGATGTTGAGGCCGGTATAGAGTGAGACCGTCTTGCCTGACCCCGTCGGGCCGGTCACCAGGATCATGCCCTGAGGTTTGGAGAGGGCGTGCAGGTATTGCGTCTTCTGCCGGTCGTCAAAGCCGAGTTGATCGATATTGAGCCGGGCGGCCGAGGAGTCCAGCAACCGGATCACGATCTTTTCGCCCCACATGGTGGGCAGGGTGTTGACCCGCATGTCCATGGATCTGTTGCGTGAGATCTTGAGTTTGATCCGGCCATCCTGGGGCAGGCGCCGTTCGGCAATGTCGAGCCGTGCCATCACCTTGAGGCGAGCCGCGAAGCGGTTGGCCAGGTTGACCGGCGGCGTGGCGACTTCGTGCAGTATGCCGTCTACCCGAAAGCGGATCCGGTACTTGGTCTCGTAGGGTTCGAAATGCAGGTCGGAGGCCCCGCGCTTGATGGCATCCATCATGATCTTGTGGATGTATTTGACGATGGGGGCATCATCGTCTGCGGTGTTGACGCTCTCGTCGAGGCGGGAACTCTCGTCGGAGACCTCGAGTTCGGAGATCTCGGCCTCGTCGATATGATCCATGCCCAGGGTATCCTGCTCGCTCTCCATCAGCTTGCCGATGGCGGCGGTCAGCTTGCTCTCTTCGACCAGCAGGGCTTCCGTATGCAGGCCAAAACTGAAACCAAAGTCCTCCAGAGCCGACACATTGGTCGGATCGGACATGGCGATATAGAGGGTATGCCCCTGGGTGTAGATGGGCAGGACATGGTGCTTTTCAATCAGCTTTTGATTGAGGTATTTCTGCGGGATCTCGGCGAGATCAAAGGCCGCCAGATCAAGCAGAGGTACCCCATATTCCAGCTCGCAGAAATCGGCGAGGGCTTTGCTGTCGAGGATGTCGTTTTCAATCAGGAAGGTGACAAAGGGCTTGCGCTGCGCCTTGGCCTGGCTCAGATAGCGCTGTGAGTCCGGCTCACTGAGGAGGGAAGAAGCGGCCAGGCTGGTGGCCAGGCCGCTATTGAGGCTAGAGGTCATTAGTTAGGGCAATAGTCAGTATTAGCTGTACCATCTTCTTTCGCGCAGCTTCCTGACCAAGCAATGGGGATATTACTTGCGTCCCCTGTGAGCTTGTATGTTTCACCTTCTGTGAGTGGTGACTGATCTGCGCTTGCTGCTGCCGTAATCGTGTAGTTATTACCGGTTACATCAACAGCAATAGTTGGAAGTCCAGTTGAGGCTGCTGCAGAAGGTGTCACATTCGCTATACCATTGGTGCCTGGGGTACAGTCAGCCACACTTTTTGTTTGCACACACACCTCGATCGCAGTTTTTTGAGCTCCTGTTGCTGTGACTAATTCGGTCATCTTGGCTTTCCGGCTGTAATTTTGATACGCAGGCATAGCGATGGCGGCGAGGATGGCGACGATCGCAACGACGATCATCAATTCGATTAGCGTAAACCCTGACTGTCTTTTCATGTGAAATATCCTTTTTTCCATGTTTCCTGATAAGCACCGGTGGAATGCTATCCACGCTGGTATCTTATCCGAGCGCTTCGGGTTGGCAACAGAGGCGGGGACCTTGTTAGCCACTTTTATGTCATTTAGTGAAATGTGTAGAAAAATCAAAGATTAAATGGCTTCCATTGGCACTTGTTATGAGGCGGGAGGGCCCATCTTCACACTCCTTATGTCGTGGGATCCTGCATAAAGAAAAGGCGCCGATGGCGCCTTTTGCAAGTTTCGAGCCCTGTAATATTTTTGGGCACGAGCAACGGATGGGGCTTGCTCAAGCCTCGACAAAGCGCATGGAGAGATCCAGTGCCCGCACATGCTTGGTCAGCGCTCCCACCGAGATGAAGTCGATCCCGGTCGCGGCGTATCCGGCAAGGGTATCGAGGGTGACGTTGCCGGAGACTTCCAGCTTGGCTCTGCCCTGATTGAGGCGAACGGCTTCCTGCATCATGGGGATGTCGAAGTTGTCCAGCATCACGATGTCGGCCCGTGCGGCCAGGGCCTGCTCCAGCTCGGCCAGGGATTCGACCTCGACTTCCACCGGTTTGTCCGGATTGAGACGGCGCGCTTCGCTGATTGCTTCAGCGATGCCACCGCAGGCGAGAATGTGGTTCTCCTTGATGAGGTAGGCATCAAACAAACCGATACGGTGGTTTTTGCCGCCCCCGCAGGTGACCGCATATTTCTGGGCGCTGCGCAGGCCGGGCAGGGTCTTGCGGGTATCGAGCAGGCGGCAGTCAGTGCCTTCCAGCTCGGCCACATAACGGGCGGTCAGGGTGGCGACCCCGGAAAGGGTCTGCACGAAGTTCAGCGCATTGCGCTCGCCGGTCAGCAGCACGCGGGCGGGGCCATGGAGGCGGAACAGCTCCTGATTGGGGGCAAGGCGTTCACCATCTTGCACTTTCCACTCGACCTTCACTTCGCCACCGAGCTGGGCAAACACCTCGTCGACCCAGGGCTGGCCGCAGAAGACGCCCGCCTCGCGGGTGATGACTCGCGCGGTCGAGATGCGATCAGCCGGGATCAGCTGGGCCGTGATGTCGGCGCTGGCATCCGGTTGATCCAGCGCGGTGAGGGCATCGCCCAAGTCTTCGAGAAGTGCGGCGCGCACGGCGCGGCGGATGTCCTGTTGTAACATGCCTTATTCCTGCAAGGGTCTGAGAAGCAATTGCCTGTCTTTCTGGCGCAATTCCAGCCTGCCCAGGGCATTCATGCCCACCAGGATCTCCTCCCCGTCGGCAGCCGGATTGATAAAGACTGACAAATCGTACAGGGTCAGCGGACCCATCGCCAGACTTTCGATCCGGCCGGTTTCGACCTGGATCTCTCCGGCTGCCGTATTGACACGGCTGCGGCCCGTGGCGACGAGGCCGAGCCGGGCGGCCACCTGGCTCGGTATGGTCACCCGGGTTGCTCCTGTGTCCAGCAGCAGTTGCACCGGCTGGTCGTTGATGGCACCCTCCAGACGATAATGGCCGCTGGCATCGGCCCTGAGCAGCAGATCGCCGCTGGCGGTCACCGACGGTTGTTCACGACCATGAAAGTAGAGGGTCAGCAGACCCAGCAGCGAGAGCCAGGTGAGCAGCCAGAGACGGCGTGCCATCGGGTGCATAGTGTGTCCCATATCGCGCGAGTGAATGGCTCAGCCTAACATAGCGTTATCCATGAATTCAGAGACTTGTTCCCAGTTTTCCCATCCCGCCAGAGGCACATCGCTTCCATTTGTGAGTCGAGCAGACGATGACACAACCCACAACCCTGTTTTCCATCGATCGAGAAGGATGGTGCGAGCAGGCCCGCAAGGTGCCTTCCCCCCATCACAATGAGAGGCTCAGCCCGGAGGATGTCTCCTTGCTGGTGATACACGGCATCAGCCTGCCCCCCGGGCAGTTTGGTGGCCCCTTTATCGACGATCTGTTTCTGGGGCGGCTCGATCCCGGTGCTCACCCCTATTTCGCCGGTATTCATCAACTGAGGGTCTCGGCCCACTGCCTGATCCGCCGTGATGGGGAACTGGTACAGTACGTGCCTTTTGGCGCCAGGGCATGGCATGCGGGAGTCTCGAGCTGGGAGGGGAGGGAGGCGTGCAACGATTTTTCCATCGGGATCGAACTGGAAGGGACCGACGAGCTTCCCTACAGCGACAAGCAATACGAGGTACTGTCGGACCTCAGCCGGGCGATTGTTCACCGTTATCCCGCCATCACGGCGGACCGTATTGTCGGCCACTGCGACATCGCGCCGGGCCGCAAGACGGATCCGGGTGACAGTTTCGAATGGCCTCGCTATCGGGAAAAGCTTCACTTTGAGTGAAAAATCTAAAAATTATTTTGTGTTTTTAGAATCAATGGCTTGCCTTGTCTGGTAAGCCATTTTTCATGCTGTTGAGCAAATGTTATCGGTGAGCAAGCTCACAAATATTGGTCAGACCATTTTCTATGAGCTATATCATGATTCCGCGTTTTTACCCCCAAAGTGGCAACCTAGCTTCTTGATTCAGATCATCTTTTGGGTGGACTTTTTTCAAGCCCTCTGCTAATTTTCGCCCCAACCATAAAATTGGTAATACCAATTTAACAAAGTAGCCTCATGCCCTATATCAAGATAACTCAGCCCAAGCTGGCCGACGCCATCGTCGCCGAGCTGGAAAGCATGATTCTGGAAGGCAGCCTGCAGCCGGGCCAGAAGTTGCCGCCCGAGCGGGAACTCGCCATCCAGTTTCAGGTGTCGCGCCCTTCCTTGCGCGAAGCCATCCAGCGCCTGGAAGCGAGAGGACTCTTGTATCGTCGTCAGGGCGGTGGCACTTACGTACAAAATGCCCTGAGCAAGGGGATCGCCGACCCCCTGTTCGAACTGCTCAGCACTCACCCGGAAGCCCAGTACGACCTGCTGGAGTTTCGTCACGCGCTGGAAGGCATCTGTGCCTACTATGCGGCGCTGCGGGGCACCGAGGCTGATTTCGAACGGATTCGCCTGGCGCAAGCCGCCATCGAAGAAGCCGGTCAGCAAGGGTCGCTGGTGGTCGAATCGGCCGCCGTGACCCAGTTCTATCTGGCCGTGGCCGAGGCCTCCCACAACGTGGTGCTGCTGCATCTGTTGCGGGCCATGGGCCCCATGCTCGAGCAGAACATTTTACGCAATAACGAAATTTTGAATCGCCGTCCGGGAGTGGTCGCCAAGATCCGTCGCCATCGTGCGAGCCTGATCGAGGCTATCCTGTCGGGGGCTCCGGAGCGGGCCAGGGCTGCTTGTCATGAGCACCTGGCCTTTATCGAGGACACCTTGTTGGATATGCAGAGGGAAGACAGCCGGATCCAGCGATCCATGCGTCGGATCCGTCAGCAGGAAAACTAATCCCACAAGGCTTTCTTAATTGTCGAATGCTTGCGCCCTTCGCCGTGCAATGCCGTGCAATCACAACAACATAGGAACCAGCCATGTCTGATATCCTGAAGAACGATGTGGACCCGATAGAAACGCTGGAGTGGCTTGCCTCTCTGGAATCCCTGCTGCGTGAAGAGGGTCCGCAACGCGCTCAGTTCATCCTTGAACAGTTGGCCGAGAAAGCCCGCGCAAGCGGTGTGGACGTGGCTGCCAAGGCAAACCGCGACTACATCAACACCATCCCGTCCAGCGACGAGCCGGCTTACCCGGGCGACCTGGAAATGGAACGCCGCATTCGCGCCATCATCCGCTGGAATGCCATGATGATCGTGCTGCGCGCCTCCAAGAAAGACCTGGACCTGGGTGGTCACATGTCTTCCTTCGCTTCTTCCGCGACTATCTACGAAGTCTGCTACAACCACTTCTTCCGTGCCCGCAACGAGAAGGACGGTGGCGATCTGGTCTACTTCCAGGGTCACATCTCCCCGGGCATCTACGCCCGTGCATTTGCCGAAGGTCGCCTGACCGAAGAGCAGCTGGACAACTTCCGTCAGGAAGTGGATGGCAAGGGTATCCCTTCCTACCCGCACCCGAAACTGATGCCGGAATTCTGGCAGTTCCCGACCGTTTCCATGGGTCTGGGCCCCATCGCCGCCATCTATCAGGCGCGTTTCCTGAAGTACCTGACCGACCGTGGCATCAAGGATTGCTCCGAGCAGACCGTTTACGCCTTCCTGGGTGATGGCGAGATGGACGAGCCGGAAGCCAAGGGTGCCCTGACCGTTGCCGTGCGTGAAAAGCTCGACAACCTGGTGTTCGTGGTAAACTGCAACCTGCAGCGTCTGGATGGTCCGGTTGTCGGCAACGGCAAGGTCATCAACGAGCTGGAAGGCCTGTTCGCCGGCGCTGGCTGGGACGTGACCAAGGTCATCTGGGGTCGCAAGTGGGATGAGCTGCTGAAGAAAGACACTTCCGGCAAGCTGATCCAGCTGATGAACGAGACCGTGGACGGTGACTACCAGACCATGAAGTCCCGTGACGGTGCCTACGTGCGCGAGCACTTCTTCAACCGTTACCCGGAAACCGCCGCGCTGGTCAAAGACATGACCGACGAGGAGATCTTCGCCCTGAACCGCGGTGGTCACGACCCCCGCAAACTGTTCGCCGCCTTCTCCAAAGCAGCACAGACCAAGGGCAAGCCGACCGTGATCCTGGCCAAGACCATCAAGGGCTATGGCATGGGCGAAGCGGCCGAAGGCAAGAACATCGCTCACCAGGTCAAGAAGATGGATCTGGGCTCCGTGCGTCACCTGCGCGATCGTTTCAACCTGCCGGTCACCGACGAGCAGCTGGAAAACCTGCCGTACCTGAAGATCGAAGAGGGTACCGAAGAGCACAAGTACCTGCACGCCCGCCGTGCCGCACTGAAGGGCTATGTACCGACCCGTCTGCGCGAGAGCACCACCAAGCTGGAAATCCCGGCGCTGGATGCCTTCGGTCCGCTGCTGGGTGAACAGGCGCGCGAAATCTCCACCACCATGGCGTTCGTGCGTTCCCTGAACGTGATGCTGAAAGACAAGTCCATCGGCAAGCGCATCGTCCCGATCCTGGCTGACGAAGCCCGTACCTTCGGTATGGAAGGCCTGTTCCGCCAGATCGGTATCTACAGCCCGCACGGTCAGCAGTACACCCCGCAAGACCGCGACATCGTCTCCTACTACAAGGAAGACAAGCAGGGTCAGGTTCTGCAAGACGGTATCAACGAGCTGGGCGCCATGTCCTCCTGGCTGGCTGCTGCCACCTCTTACAGCACCAACGACTGCCCGATGATCCCGTTCTACATCTACTACTCCATGTTCGGCTTCCAGCGGATCGGCGACATGGCGTGGGCAGCCGGTGACCAGCAAGCCCGTGGCTTCCTGCTGGGCGCGACCTCCGGTCGTACCACTCTTAACGGAGAGGGCTTGCAGCACGAAGATGGTCACAGCCACATCCTGGCCAACACCATCCCGAACTGCATCTCCTACGATCCGTCCTACGCCTATGAAGTGGCGGTGATCGTACAGGACGGCCTGCGCCGCATGTACGGTGAGAACCCGGAGAACGTGTTCTACTACATCACTACCCTGAACGAGAACTATGCCATGCCGGCCATGCCGGAAGGCGCCGAGGAAGGCATTCGCAAGGGTATCTACAAGCTGGAAACCGTGGCCGGCACCAAGGCCAAGGTACAGCTGCTGGGTTGTGGTTCCATCCTGGGTCACGTGCGCACTGCCGCCCAGATCCTGGCCAGCGAGTACGGCGTGGGTTCCGACGTGTTCAGCGTCACCTCCTTCAACGAACTGGCTCGTGACGGTCAGGACGCGGATCGCTGGAACATGCTGCACCCGACCGCCGAAGCGCGTGTGCCCTACATCGCTCAGGTACTGGGCAGCGAAGCCACCATTGCCGCGACCGACTACATGAAGTCCTTCGCCGATCAGGTGCGTGCCTTCGTTCCGACCGAGAACTACCGTGTACTGGGTACCGACGGTTACGGCCGCTCCGACAGCCGTGCCAACCTGCGTCGTCACTTCGAAGTGAACGAGTTCTACGTAGTGGTTGCTGCCCTGACCGAACTGGCCAAGCGCGGCGAGGTAGACAAGCAGGTTGTGGCCGAAGCCATCGCCAAGTACGGCATCGATGCCGACAAGGTCAACCCGCTGTACGCGTAAGAGGATTGAGTGTCGCGCCGGGTATCCGGCGCGACCTTGCCTGGGTTTAAACGGATAACGCGGGATGCGCGTGGTGATGCTCAGGCTGCCACGCGGATGCACGCAAGAGGATAAAGCGCAATGTCCAAACAGATTATGGTGCCGGATATCGGTGCCGATGAAGTTGAAGTCACCGAGATCATGGTGGCCGTGGGTGACAAGGTCGAACTGGACCAGTCCCTGATCGCCGTGGAAGGTGACAAGGCCTCCATGGAAGTCCCGGCCCCCGCCGCCGGTATCGTCAAAGAGATCCTGATCAAGGTGGGCGACAAGGTTGCCACCGGTTCCCAGATCATGGTCTTCGAAGCCGAGGGTGCTGCCGCACCGGCTCCGGTCCAGGCTGCTGCCCCGGTTGCTGCCGCGCCGGCCACCGCTCCTGCTGCTGCTCGCCAGGACGTCAACGTGCCGGACATCGGTGGTGACGAAGTCGAAGTGACTGAGATCATGGTTGCCGTGGGCGACATGGTTGAAGCCGATCAGTCCATCATCGCCGTGGAAGGTGACAAGGCCTCCATGGAAGTGCCGGCACCGTTCGCCGGTCGCGTGGTCGAGATCAAGGTTGCCGCCGGCGCCAAGGTTTCTACCGGCTCCCTGGTGATGGTCTTTGAAGTGGCGGGCGCTGCCCCGGCCGCTGTTGCCGCGCCGGCTCCTGCTGCTGCCCCCGTGGCTGCCGCTGCTCCGGTTGCCGCCGGTGCCAAGGACGTCAACGTGCCGGACATCGGCGGTGACGAAGTGGAAGTGACCGAAATCATGGTCGCCGTGGGTGACAAGGTTGAAGCCGACCAGTCCCTGATCACCGTGGAAGGTGACAAGGCCTCCATGGAAGTGCCTGCGCCGTTCGCCGGTGTGGTCAAGGAGATCAAGGTGAAGGCGGGTGACAAGGTCTCCACCGGTTCCCTGATCATGGTATTCGAAGTGGCGGGTGCCGCTCCGGCTGCCGTGGCTGCTCCGGCTCCTGCCGCAGCGCCCGTTGCTGCCGCTCCGGCTGCCGCCGCTCCTGCACCGGTTGCCCAGGCTGCTGCCGCCTCCGATTTCGTCGCCAACGACGCCTACGTCCACGCCTCCCCGGCTGTACGCCGTCTGGCGCGCGAGTTCGGTGTCAACCTGGCCAAGGTGAAAGCCTCCGGTCGCAAGGGTCGCATCGTCAAAGAAGACGTGCAGGCTTACGTGAAGGATGCGGTCAAGCGCGCCGAGTCCGCTCCGGCTGCCGGTACCGGCACTGGCAACGGCATGAGCGTCGTGGCCTGGCCGAAGGTTGATTTCAGCAAGTTCGGCCCTGTCGAAGAGCTGGAACTGACCCGTATCCAGAAGATCTCCGGTCCTGCCCTGCACCGCAACTGGGCCATGATCCCCCACGTCACCCAGTTCGACGAAGCCGATACCACGGATCTGGAAGCGTTCCGCAAAGAGCAGAACATCCTGGCCGAGAAGCAGAAGCTGGACGTGAAGATCACCCCGCTGGTGTTCATCCTGAAGGCGGCCGCCAAGGCCCTGGAAGCCCATCCGCGCTTCTGCAGCGCCCTGTCCGAAGACGGCAGCAAGCTGATCATGAAGAAGTACATCCACATCGGTGTGGCGGTGGATACCCCCAACGGTCTGGTGGTTCCGGTGGTTCGCGACGTCAACAAGAAGGGCATCCACGAGCTGTCCCGCGATCTGGCCGAGATCTCCAAGAAGGCCCGTGCCGGCAAGCTGACCGCTGCCGACATGCAGGGCGGTTGCTTCACCATCTCCAGCCTGGGTGGCATCGGCGGTACCAGCTTTACCCCGATCGTCAACGCGCCGGAAGTGGCCATCCTGGGCGTCTCCAAGTCCGAGATGAAGCCGAAGTGGAACGGTAAAGAGTTCGTGCCGCGCCTGATGCTGCCGCTGGCTCTGAGCTACGACCACCGCGTCATCGATGGCGCCGACGGTGCCCGCTTCATCACCACCCTGAGTGGTGTGTTGTCCGACATCCGTCGACTGGTCCTGTAAGTGAGAGGGCGGGCCCAGAGCCTGCCCTTTTTACTTCTCATTTCGTTAACAGGATTGTAAACTTGCCCCGTTTTTTTCACGGCTGCAGCCGCCTCGTTCTGGTTTAAGACTGCGCTGTCCGGGGATATAAGAACGACAAAGAGGTCATGATGAGTAAAGAAATCAAAACCCAGGTCGTAGTACTGGGTGCTGGCCCTGCCGGTTATTCCGCTGCCTTCCGTGCGGCTGACTTGGGTCTGGATACCATTATCGTCGAGCGTTACTCCACCCTGGGTGGCGTCTGCCTGAACGTGGGTTGCATCCCGTCCAAGGCACTGCTGCACGTCGCCAAAGTCATTGAAGAAGCCAAGGCGCTGGCCGAGCACGGCATCGTCTTCGGTGCCCCGCAGACCGACATCGACAAGGTGCGTCTGTGGAAAGAGAAGGTCATCAACCAGCTGACCGGCGGTCTGGCTGGCATGGCCAAGATGCGTAAAGTCCAGGTCGTGAACGGCTTCGGCAAGTTCACCGGCCCAAACACGCTGGAAGTGGAAGGCGCCGACGGCAAGACCACCGTCACCTTCGACAACGCCATCATCGCCGCCGGTTCCCGTCCGGTGAAGCTGCCGTTCATCCCCCATGACGACCCCCGCGTATGGGACTCTACCGATGCGCTGGAACTGACGACCGTTCCTGGCAAGCTGCTGGTCATCGGTGGCGGCATCATCGGTCTGGAGATGGGTACCGTGTACTCCTCCCTGGGTTCCGAGATCGACGTGGTGGAATTTGCCGACCAGCTGGTACCGGCTGCCGACAAAGACATCGTCAAGATCTACACCAAGCGCGTTGCCAAGAAATTCAACATCATGCTGGAGACCAAGGTCACCGCCGTTGAAGCCCGTGAAGACGGTCTGTACGTCTCCTACGAAGGCAAGCACGCCCCGGCAGAGCCGGTTCGCTACGACAACGTGCTGGTTGCCGTTGGCCGTGTGCCGAACGGCAAGATGCTGGATGCCGAGAAGGCCGGTGTTGCCGTCAACGAGCGCGGTTTCATCGAAGTCGACAAGCAACTGCGTACCAACGTCGCCCACATCCACGCCATCGGCGACATCGTCGGTCAGCCCATGCTGGCCCACAAGGGTGTACACGAAGGCCACGTGGCGGCCGAAGTCATCGCCGGCAAGAAGCACTACTTCGACCCGAAAGTGATTCCGTCCATCGCCTATACCGAGCCTGAGATGGCCTGGGTGGGTCTGACCGAGAAGGAAGCCAAGCAACAGGGTCTGAACTTCGAAGTCGCCACCTTCCCGTGGGCTGCTTCCGGTCGCGCCATCGCGTCCGACTGCTCCGACGGCATGACCAAGCTGATCTTCGACAAGGAGAGCGGCCGCGTCATCGGTGGTGCCATCGTGGGTACCAACGGCGGTGAACTGCTGGGTGAAATCGGTCTGGCCATCGAGATGGGTGCCGACGCCGAAGACATCGCGCTGACCATCCACGCTCACCCGACTCTGCACGAGTCTGTGGGTCTGGCTGCCGAAGTGTTCGAAGGCTCCATCACCGACCTGCCGAACGCCAAGGCCAAGAAGAAAAAATAATCTTCTGCCCGTTTCATAAGAAAAGCCGCTCCATGGAGCGGCTTTTTGTTGTCTGTCTTTCGGCACCCTGCGGTCAGCAGCGCCCCTTCTTGGCCTGTCCCGGTGGGCAGAAGGTACCGTAGCCTCCGCGATCCCCATCGCTGACCCGGATCCGGGTATCGTCCACGCTCACATCGGCCCCGTGCACCCGCACGGGCCCGCTGCTGCAGGCACTGAGCAGCCCCCCCAGCACTATCATCACGACCAGCTTGCCCATCATACCTCCTCGCGTTTTCCTGATTATGAGGCATGTGGCAGGGCGGTGGGAGACGACGTATCCCCCGTGCGTCACGGCTTGCCGTGGTCATGAAGAAGGGCGCCGAAGCGCCCTGGTGCGGGTCAGGAAGAGGTGCCGGACGCTCAGAGGCGGAAGTTGCCGACCAGCTTGTCGAGCTCGCCGGAGAGGTGCTGCAGGTTGCGGCTCGACTCGGTCAGGTGATGGGCGATATCGGCGGTCTCCATGGTGAGCTGGTTGATGTCCTCCACGTTGCGGTTGAGTTCGCCCACCACGCTCGACTGCTCTTCGGTGGCGGTGGCGACCTGGATGTTCATGTCGCTGATCTGGGTGATGTGTCCGGTGATCTGGTCGAGGGCGCCGTTGGCCTCGTCGGCCTGGGTCACCACCCGCAGGCTCTGGTTGCGGCCCTGGGCCATGGCGCTGACGGCGCGGGCGCTCTGCTCCTGGAGGCTGTTGATCATGCCCTGGATCTCGGCGGTGGAGGCGGCGGAGCGGCTGGCGAGGTTGCGCACCTCGTCGGCCACCACGGCGAAGCCACGGCCCTGCTCGCCGGCGCGGGCGGCCTCGATGGCGGCGTTGAGGGCCAGCAGGTTGGTCTGCTCCGAGATGCTGCGGATGGTGTCGAGGATGCTGCCGATGGAGTCGGTCTGGCTCGCCAGGGACTCGATGACCCCGGCGACCTGTTCGATTTCACCGGAGAGGCCGACGATGCCGTGACGGGCCTGGGCGACGACCTGGGCCCCTGCATCGGCCTGCTCGTTGGCCTGCTTGGCGACGTCGGCGGCGAGAGACGCATTCCCTGCGATCTCGGTGACGGTGGCCCCCATCTCGTGGATGGCGGTGGCGACCTGGACGGTGCGATCCCGCTGGGCGGTGCAGTTGTGCTGGGTGAGCTGGGCCTTGGCGGCCACCTCGCTGGCGGTGGCCGCCACCTGGCGCGAGTTGCTCGCCACCTGCACGATGGCCCCGTGGATCCGGGTCACGAACTGGTTGAAGCTGTGGGCAATCTCGGCCAGCTCGTCCTTGCCGGTAAGACTGGCGCGGCTGTCGAGGGCGAGGTGGCGGGCCACCTCGCCAATATGGGATTGCAGGAAGGAGACCCGGCGGCGCAGCCCGATGAGGATGAGGGTCGAGACGAGCAGCGAGATGGCGATGGCGATGACGATGATGGCGATCATCTGGGTACGACCGCTGTCATAGCTGTTTTCGCTCAGGTCGTTGCGATGCTGGGCCTGACCTATCAATCCGTCGAGCAGCTCATTGGCGCCCTTGCGCATGACCCCGTAGCTCTGGCTGTAGCGATCCCGGTAGATGGCGCGTGCCTCGTCCATCTTGTTGTCAGAGAGCGCCTGCAACATGGGGGTCAGCTCCTCCCGCTCCACCCGGGTGAATTGATCGAGCAGGGTCTGGGCTCTGGCCCGGGCGTCGGGATCGACCTGGGCCTTGACGGCCTGCTCCATGGCCTGGCGCATCTCGGGAATGTCTTCCTCGCGGGTCTCCTTGACCCGGGTCAGCACCCCCTTTTCGTCGCGCAGGGAGGTGTCCTGCAATAGCATCATGTCGATGCCGACGCGCATGCGCGGGATGCGGGAGGCCACTTCCGCCATGGCCCGCATGGGGGTGGCGGTATTCTGGAACAGCTCTTCGGCCTGCTGCCTGATGTTGTCCATGCTGCGCAGACTGGCGGCGCCAACCAGCAGCAGGGCGAGACAGGGCACGGTGACGGCCAGGATCAGTTGGGTTTTGATGGTGAGGTTGCCTGCCAGCATGTTGACTCCTTGGTGTGTTGCTGTGTCGCTACTGTAGCGGCTTGTCATGACGGTTCGCAGTCATGGGGGTCGGTATTCCCTGTCGACCCGGTGAAAAAAGGGCGCCGCAGCGCCCTTTCATCTTATAACCGGAAGTTGCCGACCAGCTTGTCGAGCTCGCCGGAGAGCTGTTGCAGGCTGCGGCTGGACTCGGTCAACTGGTGGGCGATATCAGCGGTCTCCATGGTGAGCTGGTTGATGTCCTCCACGTTGCGGTTGATCTCCCCGACCACGCTGGACTGCTCTTCGGTGGCGGTGGCGACCTGGATGTTCATGTCGCTGATCTGGGTGATGTGCCCGGTGATCTGGTCGAGGGCGCCGTTGGCCTCGTCGGCCTGGGTCACCACCCGCAGGCTCTGGTTGCGCCCCTGGGCCATGGCGCTGACGGCGCGGGCGCTCTGCTCCTGGAGGCTGTTGATCATGCCCTGGATCTCGGCGGTGGAGGCGGCGGAGCGGCTGGCGAGGTTGCGCACCTCGTCGGCCACCACCGCGAAGCCACGGCCCTGTTCGCCGGCGCGGGCAGCCTCGATGGCGGCGTTGAGGGCCAGCAGGTTGGTCTGCTCCGAGATGCTGCGGATGGTGTCGAGGATGCTGCCGATGGAGTCGGTCTGGCTCGCCAGAGACTCGATGACCCCGGCCACCTGCTCGATCTCACCGGAGAGGCCGACGATACCGTGGCGGGCCTGGGCGACGACCTGGGCCCCTGCATCGGCCTGCTCGTTGGCCTGCTTGGCGACGTCGGCGGCGAGAGACGCATTGCCGGCGATCTCGCTGACGGTGGCTCCCATCTCGTGGATGGCGGTGGCGACCTGAACGGTGCGATCCCGCTGGGCGGTGCAGTTGTGCTGGGTGAGCTGGGCCTTGGCGGCCACCTCGTTGGCGGTGGCGGCGAGCTGGCGGGAGTTGCTCGCCACCTGCTCGATGGAACCGTGGATCTTGGCGACAAAGTTGTTGAAGCCGGTCGCCACCTGGGCCAGTTCGTCACGGCCATCGACCTTGAGGCGATGGGTGAGGTCGCCATCACCACTGCCGAGTTCGCGGAACAGGCGGGCCAGTTCGTTGAGGGGGCGGCTCACTGAGCCCGCCAGGAGAACGCCGAGCAGCCCCATGCCGACGGCGATGGCCAGGCTGACCAGCACCATGTGCAGGCGCGCTCTGTCCAGTTCGGCATAAATCTCGGCCTCCGGCACCTGGGCCACCAGATACCAGTCGAGCAGGGGGATGTAGCTGCTGGCCAGGATCACGGGCTGGCCGTCGACCTCGGCATGGGTGGCGGCAAAGGGCTGCTTGTTGAGCAGGTTGGTGCTACTGCCGCTGGCCAGCTGGGTCAGGTTGTCCCGATCGATGCGGGCGGCGTCGGGGTGCAGCTTCACCTTGCCGCTGCCGTCTGTCATGAAGACGAAGCCGCTGTCGCCGATGCGAAAGTTGGCGAGCATGCTGACCATGCTGTCGAGGGATTTGGCGAGGCCAGCGAGGCCGCGTCCGTCGAGTTGCTGGAAGTTGACGAACAGTTTCACCTCGCCGTTGCTCTCCCGAAAGATGCTGAGCATCAGATCCTGGCGGCTCTTGGTGTAGTCATAGAACCAGTTGTCCTGCTCGTGGTTCAGGATGCGCAGAAAACCGTCCTGGTTGTAGTAGGCGGCACTCTGACGATCGGCGAAGGAGGCGGTGACCAGACCATACTGGCTCGTCATGTCCTTGAGCTGGTTGATGAGGATGGACTCCTGCTCCTTGGGCATGCCGCGCTCGACCCAGTCCAGCACGAAGCGGTCGTTGGCAAGCTGTCTGGCGGCATTGGCGACCGAGGTGAGATCCTTTTCGATCTCCTTGCCGATGCGCTGGGTCAGGTTGGGCAGCTCCTGCTCGAACATGCGGTCCTCGATCAGCTGCTGGGCAGAACGCTGGCTGAAATAGCCCACCAGCAGGCAGGAGAGGGCCACGGCGAGGATGACGGTGGCCAGAATTTTCTGTTTCAGTGTCAGGCTTGCGAACATAAGGGTGACTCGGAAGTGTGAACCAGGGTTGAACTCATAATAGCGGCTGATTTGGCGCGCTCTTGAGGCGGCGGGGGCCTTTATTGTCGATTAACGTTTGCGCTCACACCCGGATTGGGCTGGATTGGCGCCCGATTTTGCCTAGACATCGTCGCAAGCGGGGCGACCCCTCGCCAGCACCCCGGCTTGCGGTTAAAGTGCTTGCACTTATAGTAGGCTGCACCTGACTGGCGGCCTGCCCGCTCGACTCGCACCGGATTTATGGACTCTCATATGCGCATCTTTCATCGGGGATGGACCCACCTGCTCGTGCTCCTGCTGGCGACCCTGCCGTTCATGGCGGCGGCCGGAGCCAATGATCCCGCGCCTTCGGCCAGAAACCCGGGGGCAACCAAGATGGAGCGTCCGAGGATCGCCCTGGTACTGAGCGGCGGCGGTGCCAAGGGGTCGGCCCATATCGGGGTGCTCAAGGTGCTGGAGGCAAAGCACATCCCGGTGGACATCATCGTCGGGACCAGCATGGGCTCCTATGTGGCGGGCATGTATGCCATGGGGCTCAGCGCCGAGGAGGTGGAGCGCACGACGCTGGCCATCGACTGGAACAAGGGCTATCAGGACAAGGTGGGGCGCGACGAGCTCTCCCTGCGCAAGAAGCAGCAGACCGAGAAGTACCAGCTGCGCACCGACATCGGGGTCAACGGTGACCAGACCCAGCTGCCGGACGGCTTCTTCCAGGGACAGTCCATGGCCAGCCTGCTGCGCCACGCCACCTCCAACCTGCCGGCGCAAAAGAGCTTCGACAACCTGCCTATCCCCTATCGCGCGGTGGCGACCGACATGGAGACGGTGACCCCCTTCGTGCTGGATCACGGCAGCCTCGCCAAGGCGATGCAGGCCTCCATGTCCATTCCCGGTGCCCTCAAGCCGGTGGACTGGGACGGCCGCATCCTGGCCGATGGTGGCACGGTCAACAACATGCCGGTGGACGTGGCCAAGGCCATGGGGGCCGACGTGGTGATCGCGGTGGACATCAGCGCCAAGCTGCGTACCCGGGAGTCCCTCAAGTCGGGATTGGCCATGATCGATCAGCTCACCACCTACATGACCCAGGTGGGGACCGAAAAGCAGAAGGCGCTGCTCGGCCCCAGGGACATCCTGCTGACCCCCGAGTTCGGCAACATGGGGATCGCCGACTTCGCCCTGATGCCGGAGGGGATCAAGATCGGGGAGGCGGTCGCCAACAGTGCAGCGGCCCGGCTCGATGCGCTCTCTCTCTCGCCCGCCGCCTACGCCGACTATCGCAACGGCAAGCTGAGCCGGCGCGCCGAGCGCAGTGGCCAGCCCGCCTACTACATCGACAAGGTGGAGATCATCAACAAGTCGCGCCTCTCCGACGACACGGTGCGGGCCATGCTGAACGTGCGTCCGGACAAGGTGCAGACCTACGAGAGCCTGGAGGCGGGGATCCGTCGCCTCTACGCCCTGGAGTCGTTCGATCGCATCACCTACGAGGTGGAGGAGCGGGACGGGGAGAACGTGCTGGTGGTGGACGCCAGCGAGAAGAACTGGGGGCCAGGTTATCTCAACTTCCAGCTCGGTTTCTCCGATGACTTCGAGAGCAGCTCCAACTACAACGTCGGCATGTCCTACACCCTGACCAACGTGAACGACTGGGGAGGCGAGTGGCTGACCGAGGCGTCCCTCGGGACCGCCAAGCACCTCAAGACCGACTTCTACACCCCGCTGGAGCCCTCCCAGACCTACTTCGGCGAGACGAGCCTGGCCTACGACAAGACCCAGCGACGCGTCTTCTTCCCGGAAGAGAGCAGGTCCTCGTCCGGGGTCAGCTATCTGGACTCCGAGTACAGCTTCACCAGCGTGGATCTCGCCGTCGGCTGGAATCGCCAGCCCTGGAGTCGCTTCTCCCTTGGGCTGGAGGGCAAGATCGGCAGCGTGGAGATCCAGAACCTCACCAACGCGGATGCCGATGCCTCCGCCTGGGGCCCCTACATCCGCTTCGAGCACGACACCCTCGACAGCCGCTACTTCCCCTATCAGGGGGTCTACTGGGACATCAAGGGGGGCTACTCCTACGTCGATCTCGACCCCGCGGACGCGCCCTCCGAGCAGGCCGAGGGGGTGAATTACCGGCTGGTGATGATCAAGCCCTGGTCCTGGGACAGGCACAGCCTCAACCTGATGCTGGAAGGGGGCGGCTCAAGCTCCCAGGAGACGGTACCGCTGTTCGTGCAGGATCTGGGCGGGCTGTTCCGCATGTCCGGCTTCCAGCATTACCAGTTGAGCGGTCGCTACAGCCTGTTCGGCGGATTGCGCTACATCTACCGGGTGGCGGACAACGATTTCGGTGCCTTCAAGGCGCCCCTGTTCCTCGGGGGCTCCCTCGAGCAAGGGGGGGTCTGGGACAAGGGAGAGGACATCAGCATCGAATCCTCCTATACCTCGGGTTCCCTCTATATGGGGGTGGAGAGTTTCCTCGGTCCCATCTTCCTCGGCTATGGCGTGGCGGAGGGGGGGCACGACATGTTCTATCTGCAATTGGGCACTACGTTCCAATAAGGGCGAAATGCTGCCTTTTTGTTAACTCACCTTGGGTGGGCGGCTTGTCACTCTAAAAAAACCTAATGGGTTTATATGGTTATGCTGGTTTGATGAATAACTGCACAGGGTTTGGATTTTAATTAGTCGTTAAAACTTATATAGTGGGGGGCACCCTACGGGTGTCCCGCAAGGACGATCGCCGCGAGCTTGGGCGAACCCCAAAAAAAAGACCAAAGAGGAATTAGTCGTGCTTGAAACATACCGTAAACACGTCGCAGAACGTGCCGCCGAAGGCGTGGTTGCCAAACCTCTGGACGCAGAGCAGGTCGCCGCCCTGGTTGAGCTGATCAAGAATCCGCCCGCCGGCGAACAGGACTTTCTGAAAGAACTGTTGTCCTCCCGCATTCCCCCGGGTGTTGATGAAGCGGCCTATGTCAAAGCCGGCTTCCTGACCGCCGTCGCCAAGGGCGAGGCCCATTCCCCCATCCTGACTGCCGCCGAAGCCGTCGAGCTGCTCGGTACCATGCAGGGTGGTTACAACATTCAGCCGCTGATCGACCTGCTGGACGATGCGACCCTGGCTCCTCTTGCCGCTAAGGGCCTCTCCCACACCCTGCTGATGTTCGACTCCTTCCACGACGTGGAAGAGAAGGCCAAGGCGGGCAATGCCCACGCCAAGCAGGTGCTGCAATCCTGGGCCGACGCCGAGTGGTTCCTGAACCGCCCGGCCCTGGCCGAGAAGATCACCGTCACCGTGTTCAAGGTGACCGGCGAAACCAACACCGATGATCTGTCGCCGGCGCCGGACGCCTGGTCCCGCCCGGACATTCCGCTGCACGCCCTGGCGATGCTGAAGAACGCCCGTCCCGGCATCACCCCGGACAAGGATGGCGTCATCGGCCCCATCAAGACCATTGATTCCCTGAAAGAGCAGGGCTTCCCGCTGGCTTACGTGGGTGACGTGGTCGGTACCGGCTCTTCCCGTAAATCCGCCACCAACTCCGTGCTCTGGTTCATGGGCGACGACATTCCGTTCGTGCCGAACAAGCGTGCCGGCGGCGTCTGCCTCGGTGGCAAGATTGCCCCCATCTTCTTCAACACCATGGAAGATGCCGGCGCCCTGCCCATCGAAGTGGACGTCTCCAAGCTGGAAATGGGCGATGTCATCGACATCTTCCCCTATGAGGGCAAGATCACCCGCCACGGCACCGACGAGGTGCTGGCCCGGTTCGAACTGAAGACCGAGGTGCTGATCGATGAAGTGCGCGCCGGTGGCCGCATTCCGCTGATCATCGGCCGCGGCCTGACCGACAAGGCCCGCGAAGCGCTGGGTCTGCCGTTCTCCACCGTGTTCCGTCGTCCGCAGCCTGTTGCCGACACCGGCAAGGGCTTCACCCTGGCTCAGAAGATGGTGGGCAAGGCATGTGGCGTGGAGGGCATCCGCCCGGGCACCTACTGCGAACCCAAGATGACCACGGTCGGCTCTCAGGACACCACGGGCCCCATGACCCGCGACGAGCTGAAAGACCTGGCCTGCCTCGGTTTCTCCGCCGATCTGACCATGCAGTCCTTCTGCCACACCGCGGCCTATCCCAAGCCCATCGACGTGCAGACCCACCACACTCTGCCGGACTTCATCATGAACCGCGGCGGTGTGAGCTTGCGTCCGGGTGACGGCGTCATCCACTCCTGGCTGAACCGCATGCTGCTGCCGGATACCGTGGGTACCGGTGGTGACTCCCACACCCGTTTCCCCATCGGTATCTCCTTCCCGGCGGGCTCCGGTCTGGTGGCCTTCGCTGCCGCCACCGGCGTGATGCCGCTGGACATGCCGGAATCCGTGCTGGTGCGCTTCAAGGGCGAGCTGCAGCCGGGCATCACCCTGCGTGACCTGGTCCATGCCATCCCCTACGCCGCCATCCAGAAAGGGCTGCTGACCGTCGAGAAAGCGGGCAAGAAGAACATCTTCTCCGGCCGTATCCTCGAGATCGAAGGTCTGCCAACCCTGAAGGTGGAGCAGGCATTCGAGCTGGCGGACGCCAGCGCCGAGCGCTCTGCCGCTGGTTGCACCATCAAGCTGGATAAAGAGCCGATCATCGAGTATCTGAAGTCCAACATCGTGATGCTGAAGTGGATGCTCTCCGAAGGCTACGGCGACGTGCGCACCATCACCCGCCGCATCAAGGGGATGGAAGAGTGGCTGGCCAACCCGGTACTGATGGAAGCGGACAAGGATGCCGAGTACGCCGAAATCATCGAGATCGATCTGGCCACCATCAAGGAGCCGATCCTGTGTGCGCCGAACGATCCGGACGACGCCCGTCTGCTGAGCGACGTGGCGGGTGACAAGATTGACGAGGTGTTCATCGGTTCCTGCATGACCAACATCGGCCACTTCCGCGCCGCTGGCAAACTGCTCGAGAAGTATCAGGGCGAGCTGCCGACCCGCATGTGGATCGCCCCCCCCACCAAGATGGACAAGGATCAGCTGACCGAAGAGGGCTACTACGGCATCTTTGGTCGGGTCGGTGCTCGCATCGAAATACCCGGCTGTTCCCTCTGTATGGGCAACCAGGCGCGCGTGGCGGAAGGGGCCTCCGTGGTCTCCACCTCCACCCGCAACTTCCCGAACCGTCTGGGCAAGGGTGCCAACGTCTATCTGGCTTCTGCGGAGCTGGCCGCGGTTGCCGCCATCATCGGCAAGATCCCGACCGTGGAAGAGTATCTGCAGTACGCCAAGACCCTGGACGCCACTGCGGCCGACACCTACCGCTACCTGAACTTCAACGAGATCGCCTCCTACACCAAGAAGGCCGATGCGGTGATCCTGCAGCAAGCGGTCTGAGACTCGCCGGTCTGACCACTGAAAATAACAATGCCGCGTCTCGACGCGGCATTTTCCATTTCAGGGGGCTGCGCGATAATGACCCGCCATGCCCAGCAACGGCGTCGTCGATTTGCCTGGTACGCGCGTTGCGCTTTCGTTGTCTGGCCATGATGGCCCCACCGCTTCCTGGTGGGCATTTTTATACCGCGGTACCTGCGAAGCGGGCCCGCGCATTGCGGCGTGGTTGCTATGTTTCTGTTCCGGATTGATCTGGCCCGCATGAAGTGGCGCCTTGGTTGTGCCCTGCTGGTGTTGGCCCTGCCCCTGGTGGTGGGAGGGTGGATGGTGCATGACAGCTACGAGCAGGAGCTGAAAAACGATGCCAGTGCGTCAGCCAGCAAGGCCAGAACCTTGCTGGAGCGCATGCTGGATCAGGCCGAGCGGGCCAACCTCGAGGTATTGCCGCTGGCCGGTCGCTCCTGCAGCGACAACCTGTTGCTGCTGCGCAAGCGGGTGGCGCTGGAGCCGTTCCTGCGCTCCATCAATCTGGTGCGACAGGGGATCATCAACTGCACCTCGCTGTTCGGGCCTGCCAGGGAAGTGGATGACGGCTCCCGCTACACGGATCGCAAGTTGCTGCTGATGAGCGGTAACCTGGTGCGCAAGAATCACCCCTTGCTGGTGGTGCGTCAGGAGCGGGGGCGTGATGCGGCACTGAGCGCCATTGACAGCAGCCAGCTCAGTTTCATGCTCACCCTGAGCAGCGATCCCAGCGAGCTGTTCTTGCAGGTGGGGTCCGCCTGGCTCGATGAGTCCGGCCACTTCCAAAGCGATCCGCCGAAACTGCACAGCAAGTTTGCCCTGATACTCGCCTCCCAGCGTTACCCCTTCACCATCCACGCCGGTTATGCCATGCCGATCTACTGGCGTGCCCTGTGGGAGGCTCGCCATCTGCAGCTGATCTGGCTGGGAGCCAGTTCGCTGGTGCTCTCACTGCTGGTGTGGTGGCTGCTTGGGCGGCCGGGGGCCCTGACGGACGAGCTGAGACGCGGGCTGCGAGCCAGGGAGTTTGTCCCCTATCTGCAACCGCTGATCGCCAGCAAGGGCGGCAAGATGGTGGGAGCCGAGGTACTGATGCGCTGGCAACATGCCACCGAGGGGCTGATCCGCCCCGATCTCTTCATCCCCCAGGCGGAAGAGTCTGGCCTGATCGTGCCCATGACGGTCAACCTGATGAAGACGGTGGCCAAGACACTCCACCCGGTACAGGAGCAGTTGCCCGAGGCATTTCACATCAGCTTCAACATCAGTGCCATCCACTGCCGGGACCTCTCCCTGGTGGCGGAGTGCCGCGACTTCCTCGGCCATTTCGTTCCGGGACGGGTGGTGCTGGTGCTGGAGCTCACGGAGCGGGAGCTGCTGGTGACCAGCCCGCAGACCCTCTCCCTGTTTCGCCAGCTCGACGAGATGGGGGTGCAGCTCGCCATCGATGACTTTGGCACCGGCCACTCCAGCCTCATCTATCTGCAGCAATTCCACGTGGACTATCTCAAGATCGACCGCTCCTTTATCGGCCGTATCGGGACGGAGTCCCTCTCCGAGCACATCGTGGACAACGTCATCGACCTTGGGGGACGGCTGGGGTTGTCCCTGGTGGCCGAAGGGGTAGAGACGGAGCAGCAGGCCGCCTATCTGAGAGGCAAGGGGGTCCAGTATCTGCAGGGATACCTGTTTGCCCGCCCCATGCCGATACGCCAGTTCTGCCGGGAGCTGACGGCGGGAGAGATACAGGTCGCCGCCGGGCGCACCGCCCAGGGCTAGGCCGCGCCCACCAGGCTGTGCAGCCAGTTCACCAGGATGTCGTGGGGGCTGCCGGGTTCGGGAGGGGCGGGGGCGAGCAGGTGATAGCCGGTGCCGTCGGGGACGAAGCCGAGCGGTGCCACCAGCAGGCCGGCCTCGATATCGTCGCACACCTGGCGGTAGGGGCCGATGGCGACTCCCAGCCCGGCGACTGCCGCCTGCAGGCTGAAATAGAAGTGCTCGAAGGTCTGACCCGGCACCTCCTCGTCGGCGGACATGCCTGCGTGCTGCTGCCACTCCAACCAGGCGCCCGGACGGGTCTTGGTGTGCAGACGGGGGGCCGTTGGCCTGAGGGCCTGCACATCCCCCCTGGATTCAAAAAAGTGCGCCACCTTGCCCGGCGGGCAAACAGGGCCGGTCCGCTCCTCGAACAGCAACTGGTTGTAGAGCTCGGCAGGCCAGTGAAAGTCGTTGCGCCGGATGGCGAGATCGATGCCGCTGCCAAAGCTGAGGGCGCCGCCGCCCGCCATCAGGTGTACGTCCAGCTCCGGGTGCAGGGCCTGGAAGGCGGGCCAGCGCGGGATCAGCCAGCGCATCAGGAGGGTGGGTTCGCAGGAGAGCACCAGTGATTGAGGGCGGCTCTGCTGGCGCAGGGCCTGCGCCGTCTGGCGGATGCTGCCCAGCCCCTCTCTGACCGCCTGATAGAACCGTTCACCCGCGTCGGTCAGAAAGACCCGGCGCTGGCGCCGCTCGAACAGCATGACCCCCAGATCCTCCTCGAGCAGTCGTACCGCCCGGCTGATGGCGCCATGGGTGAGGTGCAGTTCGTCGGCGGCGCGGCCGAAATGCTCGGTGCGGGCCGCCACCTCGAAACAGCGCAGGGCGGTGAGGGAGGGAAGCGAGAGGTCTTTTTGTGAGTTTTTTTCACCATTCATGTCAGAAATCATCGTTCGTTATTGGTGTTGTTGGCAAATAAAATAGCCGATATCCCCTCTAATCAGGACTATTTTCATGACCGAACTGTTAGCCGTTGTCGCCATTACTCTCTTTGCCGTCATCAGCCCCGGGCCCGACTTTGCCATGGTGTCGCGTAACAGCCTGCTGCTCTCGCGCCGCACCGGCGTGCTGACGGCGATCGGCATCGCGGCCGGGGTCTGCGTGCACGTGGCCTACACCCTGCTGGGGGTGGGCCTGCTGATCCAGCAATCCCTCTGGCTGTTCAACCTCATCAAGCTGGCAGGGGCCGCCTATCTCATCTTCCTCGGCATCAAGATGCTGCGGGCCAAACCGGCTGCCGATGAAGAGAGCATCTGTCAGCCTGCCCTCTCCAGTCTGGGTGCGCTGCGCACCGGATTTCTGACCAATGTGCTCAATCCCAAGACCACCATCTTCATCGTCAGCCTCTTCATGCAGGTGGTGCAGCCGCAGACGCCGCTGGCGGTCCAGATCGGCTATGGCGCCTTCATCGCGCTGGCGCACGCCCTCTGGTTCGGTGCGGTGGCGCTCTTCTTCTCCACCCCGTCGGTGCGGGCTCGTCTGCTGGCGGTGCGTCACTGGATCGATCGGATCTTTGGCGGTCTGCTGGTGGGATTCGGCATGCTGCTGGCGCTGACCCAACCCTCGCGCTGAGGGGGAGGGGGCGGGTCCCCCTTATCCACCCTCGAACAGCAGGGGCTTGTTTTTCATGCCTTGGCGCGCGCTTTTCGGTAGAATTGCCGCTCATTTTGAAGTCAGATGAGGCGCGGTATGACGGTCAGGTTCCAGGCATTTCACAGCATCAAGGCGATTGGCAATCGGGAGGTGCTGTTCAACTGGTCCAGGACCAACCCGCTCGGCGCCCTGGATCAGGTGTGGCGCCCGCAAAACCGCGACGAGCTGCAGCAACTGCTGCGGGAATACCCGGAGCGCAAGCTGCGCCTCATCGGCTCCGGCCTCTCTTTCGAACCCATCCACAGCGTCTACGCCGAGGGCAGCCAGGCGCTGCTGGTGGACCTGCACCACCTGCGCGGTCAGCTCGACAAGAGTGTCGATACCGTCACCTACCAGGCGGGCACGCCGCTCGATACCGTCTATGGGGATCTCATCGCCATGGATCGCATGCTGCCGGCATCCCCCGGCGTCATCGGCATCCAGACCCTGGGCGGTGCGCTCAGCACCGGCACCCATGGGCAGGGATTGCACCAGTCCGCCCTGTGCGATGCGGTGGCTGCCCTGACCGTGATGCTGGCGAGCGGCGACATCATCCGTGTGGATCGCACCGATCCGCGCTTCGGCGCCTTCGTGATGGGCATGGGGATGCTCGGCATCCTGCTGGATGTGACCCTCAACACTGTGCCCAACCGCATCATGCGCTGCACCAAGTTCACCACCGACTACCCCTTCCTGCTGGAACACAACGAGCGCCTCAACCGGGAGCACGCCTTCGTGAAGAGCTGGTGGTTCGCCTGGACCGGCGAGAGCCACATCTGGCTGGTGGATCCCGCCTCCGATGACGAGGTGGCCCGCTACCGGGCCGGGGGCAGCGAGCCGCTGGTGCTGGAGGGAGACATGGACGAGCGCATGAACCTGGCGCTCAATGCCACCATAGACGCGACCCTGCAGAAGATGGCCAGAGACACCAAGGACGAGGCCAGGGCAGGCGAGCACTTCGAGACGGTGCGCCGCTTCAAGGACGCCTCGGATCTGGTGGGCAACGTCTACCAGATCCTCTGCAAGGGGATCCCGGCGCCCCAGATCAACTGCGAGGTGGCCGTGCCCCTCGAACGCATGGGGGAGGCCCTTGAAATCCTGCAGGCATGGCAGGAGGCGAACCCCGGCGTGCTGCACTACCCCTTCATCCTGCGCTGCACCGGTCCCTCCGTGGCCTGGCTCAGTGCCGCCCATGACAAGTCGGTGTGCTGGATAGGTTTTCTGGTCTATCTGGCGGCAGACGGGACCTTCGTCGGGGGCTCCATGGAGCAGATGCGCGAGTTGCAGCAACTGCTGGTGCCCCTCGGCGGTATTCCCCATTTCGGCAAGCACCTGGCGATGGACCTCTACGACTTCCCGGCCCTGTTGCCGCGCTGGCACGACTTCCTGGCCCTGAAGCGGGAGCTTGACCCCCATGGCCGTTTCGAAAACCGCTGGCTCGGCGACCTGTTCGCCAACCGGTAAGGATCTGACATGACCGATATGCAAGACACTCGCTTACTCATCCTCCTGCCGATCAGAGGGGGGGCATCCCTATGACAGACATGCAAGACACCCGCATCCCCGTGACCCTGCTGACCGGTTTTCTCGGCAGCGGCAAGACCACCTTGCTCAACCACTGGGTCAAGCAGCCCGAGCTCGGGGAGTGCGCCGTGCTCATCAACGAGTTCGGCTCCGTGGGGCTGGATCACCATCTGGTACAGCAGGTGGACGAGCAGGTGGTGCTGCTCGATTCCGGCTGCATCTGCTGCTCGGTGCAGGGCTCCCTGGTGGAGGCGCTGCAGGGGCTTTTCATGAAGGCCATCCAGCGCAAAATCAAACCCTTCAAACGGCTGATCATCGAAACCACTGGTCTGGCCGATCCGGCCCCCGTGCTGTTCACGTTGAGGGAAGAGGGCTTTATCGCCCAGCGCTACCGCTTCGACGGCACCGTCACCGTGGTGGATGCCGGTCATATCGAGCAGCAGCTGGCCGCTCAATATGAGGCGGTCAAACAGGTGGCGCTGGCGGATCTGCTGGTGGTGAGCAAGGGCGATCTGGTGGATGAAGAGACCCTTGCTCGGGTGGAAGCCCAACTGGCGGCCCTCAATCCGGCAGCCCCCATCCAGCGGGTCAGCAATGGGGTGCTCTCACCTGCGGTGCTGGAGAAGCTCGGCGCCTACAACGAGGCGGCGGGGCGCGACGTGCGCCAGTTGCTGGCCTGGCTGCGTACCGAATCCCCGAAACAGGGGCTGGCTTCGCCCATGCAGCCGAAGATGACGCCGTTTGCCGCCAAGGTGGGGACGGCCGCGCCCACCCGCTTCGAGCACGGCAATATCGAAAGTTTCTCCCTGCGCATCGGCGAGCCGCTCAAGCCTTCCCGCCTGCTGGCCGCCATCGATGCGGTGCAGGCGCAATACGGTGATGCCCTGCTGCGTCTCAAGGGGATATTGCAACTGGAGGGGGAGAGCCAGCCAGTGGTGATCCACGGCGTGCACGGCCAGCTCTATCCGTTGCAGGCGCTGGGGGAGTGGCCCGAAGGCAAGGCCCAGTCCCGGCTGGTGTTCATCGTGAAAAGCCAGGACAGGGTAGGCATAGAGCAGTTGTTCCTCTCGACCCTCAAGGCTCCCGAACCCAGCCTGGAAGAGCACCTCAAGGCCATGCTCGGCCAGCCGGATGCCTGATATGCTGATATGACCCGCGCTCGTGCGGGTCTTTTCTTATGTGATGAGGAGAGACAGAACCATGCCTGACAGCTCCCCGATGGTGACGCCCGCCCAGCGCAAATGGCTGCCCTGGCTGACGGCGGTCGGTTTTTTCATGCAGACCCTGGATGGCACCATCCTCAACACTGCCCTGCCCAGCATGGCCGAGGCCCTGGGCGAGAGTCCGCTGCAGATGCAGTCCGTCATCATCGCCTACATGCTGACGGTGGCCCTGCTCATTCCCGCCTCCGGCTGGCTGGCGGACAGATTCGGCACCCGCCGGGTCTATCTGGTCGCCATCCTGCTGTTTACCCTGGGTTCCCTGGCCTGTGCCATCGCCAACACCCTGCCCATGCTGGTGATCGCCCGGGTGTTGCAAGGGGTCGGGGGGGCCTTGCTGATGCCCATCGGGCGTCTGGCGGTGCTGCGGGTCTACAGCAAGCATGAGCTGCTGAGGGTGATGTCGTTCGTCACCATCCCCGGTCTGCTCGGCCCCCTCATCGGCCCGGCCCTGGGGGGCTGGCTGGTGGAGGTGGCGAGCTGGCACTGGGTCTTCCTCATCAACCTGCCGGTGGGCTTGCTCGGCTTCGTGGCGAGCTGGCACTTCATGCCCGACCTTCGCCAGCACACCGCCAGGTTTGACTGGCAGGGGTTTGTGCTGTTCAGTGTCGGCATGGTGCTGGTATCCGTCGGTCTGCAAGGCCTGGGGGAGCACAGCATCTCAACCGGCTGGGCCCTGTTTGCGGTATTGTTCGGTCTGGCCGCCATGGCGAGCTACTGGCTCTATGCCGCCACGGCGGAGCAGCCCTTGTTCAGTCTGGCGCTGTTCAAGACGTCCACCTTCGCCATCGGTATCTGGGGCAATCTGTTTGCCCGCCTCGGCAGCGGCGCCATGCCGTTTCTCACCCCGCTGTTCCTGCAACTGGGGCTCGGCTTCTCCCCGAGCAAGGCGGGGATGACCATGATCCCCACGGTGATCGGCGCCATGCTGACCAAGACGCTGGTGAACAAGCTCATTCCGCGCATCGGTTATCGCCGCATCCTCATCGGCAACACCCTGGCGCTCGGGGCCATGATCGCGAGCTTCTATTTCATCGACAACCAGGTGCCCCACGGCGTACTGCTGGTGTGGCTGGCGGTCTTTGGCGCCATCAACTCCCTGCAATTTTCCGCCATGAACACCCTTACCCTGCAGGATCTCAGCAGCGAGCACGCCAGCAGCGGCAACGGTCTGCTGTCGGTGGTGATGCAGCTCTCCATGAGCCTGGGGGTGGCCATCGCCGCCAGCCTGCTGGGGCTCTTCTCCATCGGCCAGCCCGAGGAGAGTGGCCGCTGGCTGGAGGGGTTCCACCTCACCTATCTGTGCATCGGCCTGATGTCCATGCTGGCGGCGCTGATCTTCGCCCAGCTGGCGCGGGAAAAGCGCTGAGTCCCAGGCTCAGGGGGCGGGCAGGTAGCTCACGTCGCAGGGCAATCGGGCCAGCAGTCCGGCCAGGTGGGTGGTCTCCAGCAGGAAAGTCTGCTCGGGGTGGCCCGGCGTCCAGGTAAAGGCGTGGTGATTCATGAGCACGGGATCCACCAGCAGGGGGATGTCGGCGCGGGGCAGGAAGGGGCAGACGGCTCCCGGCAGGCAGCCAATCTCGGTCTGCATCTCGTCGGCGGTGCAGATGGAGGGTTTGGCACCGAGCGCCGCCTTGACCGCCTTGCTGTCGAGCCGGCCGTCCCTGTGGGTCAGCAGCAGGGCGAAGCGACCATCCTTGAATTTGAGGAAAAGGGTCTTGCTGAACTCGGCCTGCCAGCCGAGGCGAGCCTTGACCCGCTCGTCGGTGGCGTAATCGAGGATGGGTTCGTGCTCGAAGCGCTGGTGGGGCAGGTCGGTGAGCAACTGACGGTTGAAGTCGTGGATGGCATCGAGTGGCATGGGGTTCTCCTGTGATGGCGGTCATCCTGCCACTTGCACCGGCGCAGGCCCAATCACCGTTTCTTATCCGTCATCAGCGGAGTCATCAACAAGGGCCCCCGAGGGTGCCCTTGTCGTTCAGTGATGCTGCAATTCGCCCGCTTTCCAGTGGAAGGGAATGGGGTCAAGGCGCTGAGAGGCTTTGTCGTAACCTGCCCACAGCTCAGCGATGGTGCGACCATCGATGGGATGGCGGAATGTGGGAGCCAGCTCCGCCAGCGGCCAGAGCACGAAGGCGTTGGTGAGGATCTCGCCGCGGGGCAGCACCAGCGGTGTCTCGCAGACCAGCTCGCCGTAGAGCAGCAGATCGAGATCCAGGGTGCGCGGGGCGAACTTCTTGGCATCCGGCTCGCGGCCGTGAGCGAACTCCATGGCGCGCAGCCGCTGGCACAGGGTCGCCAGGGGCAGCTCGGTATCGGCACCCACCACCAGGTTGTAGAAGGGGCGGCCGTTGAAGCCCACTGCCTCGCTCTCGAATACCCGGGAGACCTGCAACTCGCCGAATTCGGCGTGCAGGGCATCGAGGCCGGCGCGGATATGGCGTTCCCGAGCGATGTTGGATCCCAGACTGATATAGATGCGGGTCATCAGCTGGCGCTCGCAGCCGGCGTGCGATGGCGCAGGATCTCGACCCCGACGCCTGCCGCATTGGGCACGGCACCCGGTTTGGTCAGGGTCACCTTGACCCACTGTACCCGCTCGTCTTCCAGCACCAGGGCGGCGACCTGCTCGGCCATGGTCTCGACCAGCTCCACTATCTTGCCCTGGGCGTGATCACAGATCTTGCGAGAGAGGGTGGCGTAATCCAGCGCCAGATTGATATCGTCAGTTGCGGCGGCTGGGCGGTTGTCAAACCCCATCTCGAGGTCGAAACAGAGCTTCTGGCGAATGCCTTTCTCCCACTCATATACCCCTATGGTGGTCAAAACCTCGAGTCCGCGAATAAACACCTTGTCCATGACAGTACTTCTTCTTTACTCTTGATGGGCTGTGAAAACAGCGCAGGGATGCAGGCCCGGCAAGCAGATTGCCGCTGGCGGCCGGTTTGGGCGACACGCTTTCGGGCAAGCCCGGGCCTGGGAATGTGGCCCGCATCATACCCCATTCATATCGTGGTAAAAACGACCAAGATGACGGCCCTGACGATTTTGATGATTATTCTGGCCTATCTGGGCGGCTCGCTGTCCAGTGCCGTGCTGGTTTCCCGCATCACGGGTCTGCCGGATCCCCGTGACCATGGTTCCCACAACCCGGGGGCGACCAATGTGTTGCGCCTCGGCGGCCGGATGGCGGCGCTGATCGTACTGCTTCTCGACGTGCTCAAGGGGATGGCCCCCGTCTACCTCGCCTGGTATCTGCAGATCAAGCCCGTCTACCTCGGCTTTATCGGGGTGGCCGCCTGTCTGGGCCACATGTACCCCCTCTTCTTCCACTTCCGTGGCGGCAAGGGCGTCGCCACCGCCCTCGGTACCATGCTGCCCATCGGCTTTGCCATGGGCGGCGCCGTCATCACCACCTGGCTGCTGGTGCTGCTGGTGAGCGGCTATTCGTCACTGGCGTCCATCGTGACCGTGTTGCTGACCCCGCTCTTTACCTATCTGCTCAAACCGGAATACACGTTGCCGGTCTCTCTGCTCTCCTGTCTCATCCTGATCCGTCATCACGAGAACATTACCCGCCTGCTCAAGGGGGAGGAGTCCCGCCTCTGGGGGCGCCGGGGAGCGGTCCCGCCAACAGAAGTGATGAAAATGGATGATGCTGCGCAAAAAAGAGACGAACGAGACGAAAAGTGAAATTTCCCGTTGACCACCTGCCCTAAAATCCGTTTAATAGCGCCCACGCCCAGATAGCTCAGTCGGTAGAGCAGGGGATTGAAAATCCCCGTGTCGGCGGTTCGATTCCGTCTCTGGGCACCATATTTTGGTGCCATGAAATAAAAACGTGTTCATGCACAATGATTTGAAGTGTGCCGGCTTAGCTCAGTAGGTAGAGCAACTGACTTGTAATCAGTAGGTCACCAGTTCGATTCCGGTAGCCGGCACCATTTGCCCAGATAGCTCAGTCGGTAGAGCAGGGGATTGAAAATCCCCGTGTCGGCGGTTCGATTCCGTCTCTGGGCACCACGAATAATTCCTCCTTAGCTCAGTCGGTAGAGCGACGGACTGTTAATCCGCAGGTCGCTGGTTCGAGCCCAGCAGGAGGAGCCAATTAAAAAGCCCAGCAGCAATGCTGGGCTTTTTCTTTTCCCATTGTCCCCGTCCTGAATATGGCTTATACCTTCTTCCCCGAATAGATGGAGATCTCGATGGGACAAGGTGTGAAACGCACACAGCGCGATTACTCACTGAGGTTTAAATTGTCCCTGGTCGAGCAGATTGAAAAAGGTGAACTCACCTACCAGTAGACACAATTCCAATATGGCATTCAGGGCAATTCGACCATTCTGGTATGGTTGCATAAGCATGGTCTGCAGGGTTGGAGCCAGGGAGCATCGATTAGAGCTGGCAGGATCACATCATGCCTGATCCCGGCAACCAAATGTCTGAACAGCGTATCAAGGAGCTCGAGTAGCTGGCGCTGATGAGCCTGGAGGCTCAGTTCTTTGAAGGCGCCTCAATCGTAAAAAACGACCTGGTAAGCTCTCTCGCAGCGGTATGTCGAAAAGCTGACCATCTTCAGTGCTTGCTGGTTCCTCGGAATAAACCGTTAGGCTGACTACAATCGCAATCGGGTCGCCGACCTGCGTCATGCACAAGGGCAGCAGGTAGTGAGCTTTGTGCGCAAAGTTCACTACGGGTGGGCATCCACAAGTAGCATTATCTGCTGCAGGGCCAAGACGATGCTGGGCTGACGGTCTGGTGGGACAGACTGTTTAGGATATTGGCCGAGCACCGTCTGTTGGTGCAGCCCAAACGGGCCTATCACAAGACGCTCCACAGTTTTCAGCGTTTCTATCGCCATCCCAACTTGCTCAAACCCGGCCCGGTGAAAATCACTGCGGTGGCGCCAGGGCAGGTCTTGGTTGCCGACATCACTTACCTGCCGGCAAAGAGCGGGCCACTCTACCTGAGCCTGGTGACGGATGCCTTCTCGCGTAAGATAGCGGGGCATCACGTGCACGAAGGGATGCATGCTGAGTTGGTTGTGATGGCGCAGAGCACTGAAGCAACGGCGTGGCAGCGGGGAGTTTATCCATCACTCGGACGGCAGGGTGCAGTATTGCTCAGGCTTGAATCAGACGCTGTATGAACGGTACGGAGTACAGTACTCGATGACTGATGGGTATGACTGTTATCAGAATGCGCTGGCAGAGCGGGTGAACGGGATACTGAAAGGAGAGTTGCTGTAGCAAAGCCCGTAGGACCTGGTGTAGACGAGGAAGATGGTGCATAAGGTGGTGGGTAGTTATAACCTAGAATGATCGCATTAGGCCTCGCAATGCAGAATCCCCGATGCGGTACATCGGGTTCTGAGTGCCAGAAGTTAACTGAAAACATGTAAACGGACTTCAGGATTTCAGGCCCGCTCTTCGGTCAGGGGGCTGACACTCAGCACGGGGGCGGCATCGATGCCGTCGGCATTCATCATGGCGGAGATGCGTTGCAGGGATGAGAGCAACAACCCTTGCTCCCAGTTCTCCAGCGCCTGAAAACGTTGAATGAAACTCTCCTGCAAGGGGGTCGGAGCCTGGGCAAGCAGGGCGCGTCCCGCGTCAGTGAGCGTTGCATGCACCTTGCGTTTGTCGGTTTCGCTGCGAATGCGCTGTACCAGCTGGCGGCTCTCCAGCCGGTCCATGATGGTGGTGGCGGTGGCCTGGCTCATGTTGGTGTGATCCGCCAACTGGCGCATGGAGATCTGGCCAAGCTCGTCGATGCCCTTGAGCAGCAGGAGTTGAGGCGAGGTCAGGCCGGCCTCCTTGATCAAGCGCTTGGAGTGCATGTCGATGGCACGGATGATCTGGCGCAGGGCGATCAGCACTTCATCATGTTTTTCCATGGGGTCTGGGTCATCGCAGGGCTGTGGAGAGGCGCGAAATTCTCCGCCTAATCCATAACAAGGTCAATATGGTTTTTGATGTAATGGTTTTAGCTCTAATGAATATTGTGTTAGGTTATCGGACAATTGCCCCATTCCAACCCGATATTTGAGGAGTGAAATCATGCATGACGACCTGGATATCAAGTCCCTGGTTGCCGACCTGCGTGTGGTCAGAGTTCGCTATGAACTGCCGGACACCGCAGCATTTGTGCGTTATCAACCTGCCTATGACGAGGACCCCAACAACCTCAAGGTACACCACTACGATGGTGAGCTGCCGCTCTCTTGCAGCAACACAGGTTCTTTCAGCCTAAAGGAGTTGGTCAATGAGTTGCGCTATGCCTATGTGCTGGTTCACCTCTTCCCCGACGAGAGTGCCATGAACTTCTATCTGGCGGGTCTGGACAATGGGCTGGCACAGCTGGAGTTCATCGGTGGCTCCTATGACTTCAACCGCCTCTGGATCACCAGCGGTGTCTCCAATCTGGGGGTGCCCATGGCTATCTTCCTCGGCAAACGCCACGCAGTGAACGGTCAGCCGTCGGTGACCCTGGTGGATCACCGTGAGCAGGTGGCAGGTCGTCTGGCCTATCGCGCCATCGGCGGTGCCGGCGATCACGTGGGTGAAGACTTTTTCAACAACGACTAAGGAGGCCCGATGCGAGCAACCAAAGGGCTTTTGAAAGGCCTCAATCCCACCATGGCCATGACGGCCCTGACCGTCGTGACCCTCTTCCTGCTGTTCGGCGTCTTTGATCCGGATACCGCAGGCACCTGGTTTACCGGGGCCAAGGACACCATCATTGCTGGCTTCAAGTGGTATTACATCCTGGTGGTCGCCCTGTTCCTGTTCTTCGCCGTCTACCTGATGTTCAGCCGCTTTGGCAGCATCCGGCTGGGCGACGACGACCAGGTACCGGAGTTTGGCTACTTTGCCTGGTTCTCCATGCTGTTCAGCGCAGGCATGGGCATAGGCCTGGTGTTCTGGAGTATCGCCGAGCCCATGTATCACCTGCAGGGCAACCCCTTCATCACCGAAGGTATGACGCCGGAAGCGGCCCAGATCGCCATGCGCCTCACCTTCTTCCACTGGGGTCTGCACCCCTGGGCCATCTATGTGATCGTCGGCCTGTCGCTGGCCTTCTTCAGCTACCGGCGCAAGTTGCCGCTGGCCATCCGCTCCGTGCTCTACCCCATTCTTGGCGATCGCATCTACGGCTTCTGGGGCCATGCCGCCGACGTGCTGGCGGTGTTCGGTACCGTGTTCGGGGTGGCGACCTCCCTTGGGCTGGGAGTTTCCCAGATGAACACCGGCCTCAATCAGATGTTCGGCATGGGCGTGTCACAAGCGAACCAGCTCTGGCTCATCGGTGGCATCAGCCTGATTGCCACCCTGTCGGCCATCTCCGGCGTCGGGCGCGGGGTGAAGATCCTCTCCGAACTCAATATCTGGCTGAGCGTGTTCGTGCTGGGCCTCTTCCTGGTGCTGGGGCCAACCACCTACATCCTCAACGCCTATGTGCAGAACATCGGTGATTACCTGCAGAACATCGTCAAGCTGAGCTTCTGGACCAATACGGAAGCCAACGGCACCTCGGCCTGGCAGTCCAGCTGGACCGCGTTCTACTGGGGCTGGTGGATTGCGTGGGCCCCCTTTGTCGGCATGTTCATCGCGCGCATCTCCAAGGGCCGCACGATCCGTGAATTCGTGCTCGGTGTTCTGCTGGTGCCCTCCCTGCTCGGCATGCTCTGGCTCACCGTGTTTGGCGGGACTGCCATGAACCTGGAGCTGTTCGGTGGCGGCGGCGTAGTGGAAGCGGTCAATCAGGATGTCACCATGGCGCTCTACAAGACGGTGGAACTGCTGCACTGGGAGACCTTCGGCTGGATTGCCAAGGGTGTGCTGACCCTGCTTATCTGCACCTACTTCATCACCTCCAGCGACTCGGGCACGCTCGTGATTACGACGCTGCTCTCCATCGGCGACCAGGATCCCCCGGTGCTGCACCGCGCCATCTGGGGACTGGGGCAGGGGCTGGTCGCGGCCATTCTGCTGGTCTCCGGCGGGCTTGCCGCCCTGCAGGCCGCCAGCATCATCGCCGCGCTGCCCTTCTCGGTCATCATGCTGGCCATGTGCTATTCCCTGATGCAGGGGCTCAAACAGGAGAGCCAGCACCAGTTCGAATACAGGCAGAAGCTCAAGCGCCATCCGGGGTCGGTCAATCTGAGCCTGATGGATCGCATCGGTCCGGGCTGATGACATGACAGGTTCGGTCAAACGAAAGGGGAACCTCGCGGTTCCCCTTTTTCATGCCTGTTCGGCGGTCGTTAGCTACAGCATCTGCTTGAGTCGATAGAGCAGGTCAAGGGCCTGTCGCGGGGTCAGCTCGTCCGGGCGTACTGCTGCCAGCTCCTCCACCACAGGATGGGGTTGCGGGGCGAGAGTGACCGGAGCCGGACGGCTTTCGCCGGCGGCCACCGGAGTGGCACTCTCCAGCTCGTGCAGCTTGTGGCGGGCCTGGTGGATCACCGATTTCGGCACCCCGGCCAGCGCCGCTACCTGCAGGCCGTAGGAGCGGTTGGCCGCACCTTCCTGCACCGCGTGCATGAAGGCGATGGTGTCGCCGTGCTCCACCGCATCCAGGTGGACGTTGGCTAGCCCGCTCATCAGCTCGGGCAGGCGGGTCAGCTCGAAGTAGTGGGTGGCGAACAGGGTGTAGGCGCCAATCTTGCTTGCCAGCTGCTCGGCGCAGGCCCAGGCCAGGGAGAGGCCGTCGTAGGTGCTGGTGCCGCGGCCAATTTCGTCCATCAGCACCAGACTGCGGGCGGTGGCGTTGTTGAGGATATTGGCAGTCTCGGTCATCTCCACCATAAAGGTGGAGCGGCCGGAGGCGAGATCATCCGACGCCCCGATGCGGGTGAAGATGCGGTCGATGGGGCCGATGCGGGCGCTGTCGGCGGGCACGAATGCGCCGATATGGGCCAGCAGCACGATGAGGGCGGTCTGGCGCATGTAAGTGGATTTACCGCCCATGTTGGGGCCGGTGATGATCAGCATCCGCCGCTCCCGCTCCAGCCGGATGGGGTTGGCGATAAAGGGATCTGTCATCACCTGCTCCACCACCGGATGGCGGCCCGCTTCGATCAGGATCTGATCCTCATCGATAAGCGTCGGGCAGCGGTAGTCGAGGGTCTCTGCCCGCTCGGCCAGGTTGGCCAGCACGTCCAGCTCCGCCAGTGCGGCAGCAGACTCCTGCAGATCGCCGAGGTGCGGCAGCAGGGCGTCGAGCAGCTCTTCGTAGAGACGCTTTTCCAGCGCCAGGGCCTGGGCCTGGGCGGTGAGCACTTTGTCCTCGTACTTCTTCAGCTCATCGATGATGTAGCGCTCGTTGTTTTTCAGCGTCTGGCGGCGGATGTAGTGGGCCGGCACCAGGTGGCTGTTGGCGCGGCTCACCTCGATGTAGAAGCCGTGCACCTTGTTGTAGCCCACCTTGAGGGTGTTGATGCCGGTGAGCGCCTTCTCCCGCTCCTCGATGCGGGCCAGGCTGGCGGTGGCGCCATTGGCCAGATCCCGCAGCTCGTCCAGATCAGTGTTGAACCCTTCACGGATGACGCCGCCATCGCGGATGAGCACCGGCGGCACCTCCATCACGGCACGCTCCAGCAGATCGAACAGTTCGGGGAAGGTGCTCGCCCGCTCGCGCAGTTGCTGCACCGCCTCGTGCTCGCTCTCCGCCAGCAGCCGCTGCAACTCGGGCAGCTGAGCGAAAGCCTGCCGCAACCGGGTCAGATCGCGCGGGCGGGCCGAGCGCAGGGCGAGACGCGCCAGCACCCGCTCCACGTCACCGACCTGGCGCAGCAATCCGCCCAACTCGTCATAGAGGTTCTGCTCGATGAGCTCCTTGATGGTGCTCTGGCGACCTTTGAGGATCACCCGGTCGCGGATCGGCTGATGGATCCAGCGCTTGAGCAGCCGGCTGCCCATCGGCGTGGCGGTGCAATCGAGCACGGCGGAGAGGGTGTTGTCGTGGCCGCCAGCCAGATTCTGGGTCAGCTCCAGATTGCGGCGGGTGGCGGCATCCATGATGACCGCATGATCGGGCTGCTCCAGGCGCACGCTGCGAATGTGGGGCAGGGCGGTGCGCTGGGTGTCTTTCACGTACTGCATCAGGCAGCCGGCGGCGCACAGGGCGGTCTCGCTCTGCTCGACCCCAAAGCCCACCAGATCCTGGGTGCCGAACTGCTGGCACAAGAGCTTGCGGGCGGTGCCGAGCTCGAACTCCCACTCCGGGCGGCGACGCAGACCGCGGCGACCCTCGACATGGTGCAGGAAGGCGAACGATTCGGGGTAGAGCAGCTCCGCCGGATTGGTGCGTTGCAGCTCCGCCAGCAGGGTCTCTTCTTTCTCGAACTGGTTGATGAAGAAGCGACCGGAGCCGATGTCCATGGTGCCGTAACCGAAGCGGCGGCCATCGTGGTAGACGGCGGCGATCAGGTTGTCCTGCCGTTCGCTGAGCAGCGCCTCGTCGGAGACGGTACCCGGGGTGATGATGCGAATGACCTTGCGCTCCACCGGCCCCTTGCTGGTAGCGGGATCCCCCACCTGCTCGCAGATGGCGGCCGATTCGCCGAGCTGTACCAGCTTGGCGAGATACCCCTCGATGGCGTGATAGGGCACCCCGGCCATCGGGATGGGGCTGCCGGCCGACTGGCCGCGCTTGGTCAGGGAGATGTCGAGCAGCTGGGAGGCCTTGCGGGCGTCGTCGTAGAAGAGCTCGTAGAAGTCACCCATGCGATAGAACAGCAGGATCTCCGGGTTTTCGGCCTTGAGAGTCAGATACTGCTGCATCATGGGGGTGTGGGCGCTCAAGTTGGCGCCTGGCGCTTGGTATTGTGCTGTCATGTGCTATTCCAGAAGGTGCTCTTGCGGGCAAACGTCTGCCGTCATGGGTCTGAATCTGGGGGCCATTCTACATGCTCGAGGCAAGATGGTGAGGAGGAATCTCCGTCTTGGGGGCAAAGCCGGCATCCCGTCGCGGATCTGTGCATCCGGATGATGCTGACCAGAGTGGCCTGGGGGGAGCCTGGCCGAAAAGAGGCATGGGGGAGGAGAAATAGCATCCCCGCACGGATGCGGGGATGGGAGAGACGGGGAGAGTGTCGCCCTTAGTACATGGCCTCGCCGCCACTCAGCATCTCGTGCAGCTTGGCTTTCTGCTCGGGCGTCAGCACCCGGCTCACCTCGAAGAGGTAGTGGGCGCGATGGTAGCGGGCCTCGGCCTGTACGTCGCTGATGGTCTGCAACTGCTTCCTCGCCGCCACTTCATCCCATTTGCCGGACTTGATCATGTTGACGATGACGTCCTGGCCGATGGCATCGAGCTTGATTGAGCCCAGCTCCCTGGTGGCCTGCTCGCGCAGCCCCTTGATCTGCTCCACCTGGGCGCTGGAGAGGTTCAGCTCCTGGGCCAGGGTGGTCTCGCTCTGCAGCTCGGCGGTGCCCTCGGTGGCAAAGGCATGGGTGGCGATACACATTGCGAGGGCTGTCATGGCGACGTTGAACGGATGCATCATCCGGCTTTCTCCTTGGTCTGATGGGATGGAAACCGCATGCATGGCGGTGTTGGAACATGATAACGAGCAGCCATGTACTGGAGCTTAAGCGACGACAACTTGCTGACGCAGTGGCCCCGGGGTCGGTTGCCCGAGGAGCGGGGCAACTGCATAATGAGCGCCATATTTCGCCTGGAAGAGGCCGGAAGAGGACGCGATGATGGGACTTGAGGCAGAGATCTCCCGCTTATCCCGGGAATTGGGCGAGGCACTGCTGGCCAGAGGCTGGCTGGCCGCCACGGCGGAATCCTGCACCGGCGGCGGGGTTGCCACTGCCATCACGGATACTGCCGGCAGCTCGGCCTGGTTCGATCGCGGTTTCGTGACCTACACCAACGAAGCCAAACAGCAGATGCTCGGCGTCAGCATCGATAGCCTGTTGCGCCACGGTGCCGTCAGCGAACCCGTGGTGCTGGAGATGACCCGGGGCTGCCTGGCTCGCTCCGATGCGGGTATCTGCGTGGCCATCAGCGGTATCGCCGGGCCTGGTGGTGGCAGCGAGGAGAAACCGGTCGGCACTGTCTGGTTTGCCTGGGCAGATCGTACCGGTCGTCACCACTCCCTGCTCGCCCGTTTCGATGGGGATCGCCATCAGGTGCGCCAGCAGGCGGTCAGACAGGCCTTGTCCGGACTCCTGGCACTGCTCAAATAAATTGGGCTTGATACTGTATGCATAAACAGTATACTTAGCCCAACTTCACTTCTTACTCACGATTCCCAGCGGAGATTGGCATGGATCAGAACAAACAGAAGGCACTGGCGGCTGCGCTGGGCCAGATCGAAAAGCAGTTTGGCAAAGGCTCCATCATGCGTCTGGGCGACAGCAAGACCATGGATATCGAAGCCATCTCCACCGGCTCTCTCTCTCTGGACGTGGCGCTGGGGATCGGTGGTCTGCCGTGCGGTCGTATCGTCGAGATCTACGGTCCGGAATCGTCCGGTAAAACTACGCTGACCCTGCAGGTGATCGCCGAAGCCCAGAAGAAGGGCAAGACCTGTGCCTTCGTCGATGCGGAGCACGCACTGGATCCTATCTATGCCGCCAAGCTGGGCGTCAACGTCGACGACCTGCTCATCTCCCAGCCGGATACCGGTGAACAGGCACTGGAGATTTGCGACATGCTGGTGCGCTCCAATGCCGTCGACGTCATCATCGTCGACTCCGTGGCGGCCTTGACCCCGAAAGCGGAAATCGAAGGGGAGATGGGTGACTCCCACGTCGGCCTGCAGGCTCGTCTGATGTCCCAGGCGCTGCGTAAATTGACCGCCAACATCAAGAACGCCAACTGCCTGTGCATCTTCATCAACCAGATCCGGATGAAGATCGGTGTCATGTTCGGCAGCCCGGAGACCACCACCGGTGGTAACGCTTTGAAGTTCTACGCTTCCGTGCGCCTGGACATCCGTCGTACCGGCGCCATCAAGGAGGGTGACGAAGTGGTCGGTAACGAGACCCGCGTCAAGGTAGTGAAGAACAAGGTGGCGCCACCCTTCAAGCAAGCTGAATTCCAGATCTTCTATGGTGCCGGCATCTCCAAGGAGGGCGAGCTGGTGGACCTGGGCGTCAAGCACAAGCTGATCGACAAGGCGGGTGCCTGGTACAGCTACAACGGCGAGAAGATCGGCCAGGGTAAAGCCAACGTGATGAAGCTCTTCTCCGAAAACAAGGCACTGGCTGCCGAGGTGGAAGTGAAGCTGCGCGAGCTGCTGCTCTCCGGCGCCGCGCCGGTGGAGGAGAAGGCCACGGCTGCCGAATACGCCGAGTTTGAAGCCGAAAACGAACAAGAGTTCGAATAAGGAATGAGGAAAGGCCGGGTTGATACCCGGCCTTGTTGTTTATGGTGGATGAATCAGTGAACGAGCCGGGCGAGCCCGTCGAATTGACCTTTGAAGAGCAGGTCGCCGCCGCCCGCACCTTTGCCATGCGCAGTCTTGCCCGCCGCGAAAGTGCGGAATCCGAGCTGGCCAGACGCCTGCGTCAGAAGGGATTCGAGGAGGAGGTGGTCGCCGTTGTACTCGACCATTGCCGTAGCTATGACTGGGTCAATGACGATCGTTACGGTGCCATGGCTGTGCGGGCCGGTGCGGCCAAAGGCCATGGTCCGCTCAGGATCCGCTTCGACCTGCGTCGCAAGGGGCTGGATGACACCCAGATCGAGGCGGCCCTCGATCAACCCGAGCTCGACTGGTTCGAACTGGCGCTTGCGTTGTTATCGCGTCGGGCAAAGGCGACCGACTTTGCCGACTTCAAACTGCGCATGAAGTGGCTCAAATATCTGATGGGGCGTGGTTTTACCCAGGAGCAAGCCCGTTACGCCCTCTCAGCCATGCAAGGTGAGCAATAGTGGCGCGCCGAGGCTGGACCTATGGGCAGGATTTCCCTTGGTGTGCGGTGCGGTTGGTGGGGAATATCAGCCCTTCGCCGGGTCTGTCAATGGTGGCCCTGTGGTCGAGCGAGGCATCCCGAAGCCCCCCTGTTGCGACGTGCTTGCGGGTGTTGCTGCCAAACGCTGGCCCCTTGGGGGCTATTTCACCCGCCAAGGGTCCCCACGTTTTACTTTACCCTGCAGAAAACTTACATTAATGCGGTTAAAAGTCCGTATTCGAATCAAGCAGGATTTTCCATGTACATGTCCACGTCAGAGATTCGCGCTGCGTTTCTCGAGTATTTCCGCACCCAGGGACACCAGGTTGTCTCTTCCAGCTCGCTGGTACCGCACAACGATCCGACCCTGCTGTTCACCAACGCAGGGATGAACCAGTTCAAGGACGTGTTCCTTGGCGCCGACAAGCGTGCCTATCACCGTGCCACCACGGCCCAGCGTTGCGTGCGGGCTGGCGGCAAGCACAATGACCTGGAAAACGTCGGCTATACCGCCCGTCACCATACCTTCTTCGAGATGCTGGGCAACTTCAGCTTCGGTGACTACTTCAAACAGGACGCCATCCGGTTTGCATGGGAATTCCTGACCGGTACCCTCAAGCTGCCCAAAGAGCGCCTGCTGGTGACCGTCTACGCGACTGATGACGAAGCCTTCGACATCTGGGAAAAAGAGGTCGGCGTGCCGGCCGATCGCATCGTGCGCATCGGTGACAACAAGGGTGCTCCTTATGCATCCGACAACTTCTGGGCCATGGGCGATACCGGCCCATGCGGTCCCTGCACCGAGATCTTCTACGACCACGGCGATCACATCTGGGGTGGCCCTCCCGGTTCACCGGAAGAGGATGGCGACCGCTTCATCGAGATCTGGAACGTGGTCTTCATGCAGTTCAACCGTCAGGCTGACGGCACCATGGAGCCGCTGCCCCGTCCGTCCGTGGATACCGGCATGGGTCTGGAGCGTATCTCCGCCATCATGCAGGGGGTGCACTCCAACTATGAGATCGACATCTTCCAGGCGTTGATCAAGAAGGCGGCCGAGATTGTCGGCACCACGGATCTGAGCAACCAGTCCCTGCGCGTCATTGCGGACCACATCCGTTCCTGCGCCTTCCTGGTGGCTGACGGTGTCATGCCCTCCAATGAAGGTCGCGGCTACGTGCTGCGCCGCATCATCCGCCGCGCCGTGCGTCACGGCCGCAAGCTGGGTGCTACCGACGTCTTCTTCTATAAGCTGGCTGCCGAGCTGGCCGTACAGATGAAGGATGTGGCGGCGGAACTGATCGCCCAGCTGCCGCTGGTCGAGCGAGTGTTGCGCATCGAGGAGGAGCAGTTCGTCCGCACGCTGGACAGAGGTCTGCTGCTGCTGGAAGACGCCCTGGCCAACCTCGGTGATGCCAAGGTGATCCCGGGTGAAGTGGTGTTCAAGCTCTATGACACATACGGCTTCCCGGCCGACCTGACCGCCGACGTGGTGCGCGAGCGCGAGATCGGCATCGACGAAGAGGGCTTCAAGGCTGAGATGGAGAAGCAGCGCGCCCGTGCGAAAGAGGCTTCCAGTTTCGGTGTGAACTACAACGACGTGCTGAAGCTCGATTTCGAGACCCCCTTTACCGGTTACAAGCAACTGAGCCAGAACACCCAGGTGGTCGGTATCTACAAGGATGGTGTCGAGGTCAATGGCCTCATCGCCGGTGAAGAGGCAGTGATCGTGCTGGCGGAGACCCCCTTCTATGCGGAGTCCGGCGGTCAGGTGGGTGACAGCGGCATCCTCAAGGTGGATGACGGCATCTTCGCCGTCACCGACACCCAGAAAGCGGGCAAGGCGATCATCCACAAGGGCTATCTGGAACTGGGTACCCTGGAGAAGGGAGCCGAGGTCGAGGCCGTGGTCGATGGCGACCGTCGTCAGGCCATCGCCCTTAACCACTCCGTGACTCACCTGTTGCACGCGGCCTTGCGCCAGGCGCTGGGTGAGCACGTGACCCAGAAAGGATCCCTGGTGGGCGCCGAGCGCATGCGCTTCGACTTCTCCCACTTCGAAGGGCTGACCATGGCGACCATTCGCCGAATCGAGGAGCTCGTCAACGCCCAGATCCGTGCCAACCACGAGGTGGCGACCCAGCTGATGGGGCTGGAAGAGGCCAAGTCAGCCGGTGCCATGGCGCTGTTTGGCGAGAAATATGAAGACGATGTGCGCGTGGTACGCATGGGTGACTACTCCACCGAGCTGTGCGGCGGTACTCACGCCAAGCGCACCGGTGACATCGGCTTCTTCAAGATCATTGCCGAGAGCGGCATCGCGGCTGGCGTGCGTCGTATCGAAGCGGTCACCGGCAAGAGCGCCATCGATCTGATGCACCAACTGGGTGAACAGATCGAAGAGGCCGCCGCGCTGGTGAAGGGCGATCAGTTCTCCATCGCCGACAAGGTGCGCCAGGTACTGGACAAGGCCAAGATGATGGAGCGCGAGCTGGAACAGCTCAAGGCCAAGCTGGCGGCGCAGGCGGGTAACGACCTGCTGAGCCAGGTCATCGACATCAATGGCCAGAAGGTGCTGGTTGCCGCCCTGGAAGGGGTCGACCCCAAATCCCTGCGCGGCATGCTGGACGAGCTGAAGAATCAGATGAAATCCGGTGTCGTGCTGCTGGCAACCAGCAGTGATGGCAAGGTCAACTTGATCGCGGGCGTGACCAATGACCTGACCGGCAAGGTCAAAGCTGGTGAGCTGGTCAATCTGGTGGCCCAGCAGGTGGGTGGCAAGGGCGGTGGTCGTCCCGACATGGCACAGGCGGGTGGTACCCAGCCTGAGGCGGTGCCGGCGGCGCTGCAATCCGTTCACTCCTGGCTGGAAGAGCGCCTGTAAGCGGGCGAGGTGATCTGTGGCACTCTATGTACAGAAGTACGGTGGCACCTCGGTCGGCACGCTGGAGCGGATCGAGGCAGTTGCTGAGCGGGTTCAACTGACCCGTGCCCAGGGACATGACGTGGTGGTGGTGGTCTCCGCCATGTCGGGCGAAACCAACCGGTTGCTGGGCATGGCCCAGCATCTGGACCAGGATGCCAACCGGCGCGAGATGGATGTGCTGATCTCCACCGGTGAGCAGGTCACCATTGCACTGCTGGCGATTGCGCTCAACAAGCGCGGTTGCCCCGCAGTCTCGATGACCGGTGATCAGGTCCGCATCCACACCGACTCCGCCTATGGCAAGGCGCGCATCACCCGTATCGACACCGAGCAGGTGGAAGCCGCACTCGGTGCCGGCAAGGTGGTGGTGATTGCCGGTTTCCAGGGGCGCGATGAGCACAATGCCATCACGACCCTGGGTCGAGGGGGTTCGGATACCACCGCGGTGGCCGTGGCTGCGGCCATCAAGGCCGATGAGTGCCAGATCTTTACCGATGTGGACGGGGTGTATACCACGGATCCGCGCATCGAGCCCAAGGCGCGTCGCCTCGATACCATCACCTTCGAGGAGATGCTCGAGATGGCGAGTCTCGGAGCCAAGGTGTTGCAGATCCGTTCGGTCGAGTTCGCGGGCAAGTACCGCGTGCCGCTAAGGGTGCTGTCGAGTTTCGTCGACGGAGAGGGAACCTTAATCACATATGGAGGTGAGAGGATGGAAGCACCCCTGGTATCCGGCATTGCGTTCAATCGCAACGAGGCCAGCCTGACCATTCTGGGTGTGCCGGACAGGCCGACCGTGGCCGCGCAGATCCTGAATCCGATCAGCGACGCCAACATAGATGTCGACATGATAGTGCAGAACACCATGGGGGATGGCACCGCCGATTTCACCTTCACGGTGAATCGCGATGATTATCGCCGGGCCCGCGCCTTGCTGGAGGAGACCGCCAGCGAGCTGGGGGCCGCCTGCGTGCAGGGCAACGGAGAGATCGCCAAGGTCTCCATCGTCGGGGTCGGCATGTGGAATCATCCTGGTGTAGCGCGCACCATGTTCAAGGTATTGGGTGAGGAAGGGATCAACATGCAGCTGATCTCCACCTCTGAAATCAAGATATCCGTGGTGATTGACGAGAAGTACCTGGAGCTGGCCGTGCGTTCGTTGCACTCGGCGTTCGGGTTGGATCAAGAGCCTCATGAGCAGCCCTTGGGAAACAATCCCTGATTGATTTAGTTTCAACCATTTACCATATCGGTATCTTTGTAAGATAATGGCGCATATCGATATAAATACAAAACAGGATACAGGAGCAAGCGAATGCTTATTTTGACTCGTCGTGTAGGGGAAACCCTGATGATTGGTGACGAAGTAACCGTTACCGTACTGGGCGTAAAAGGGAACCAGGTTCGTATCGGTGTGAATGCACCGAAAGAGGTTTCCGTACACCGCGAAGAGATCTACATGCGGATACAGGCCGAGAAAGTCCCGGGCCAACCGAATTTCTAAGCCATTTCATGGCTGCCTGAAGGCGACATCCCGGATGTCGCCTTTTGTTTTTCAGGGGCCTGCAAATCGGCCTGCAGAGCGCGTAACTACTGGGTAAGTGTCGATATTGCTTGAATATTCCACTCTTTGGCCAAATGCTGAGCGAACGCTCTGTTTTCTCCAAAAAAGTGTTTGACTAAAAATCCCTGTGAAGTATTATCAGCCCCGCAAACGGAGAGGTGGCCGAGAGGCTGAAGGCGCTCCCCTGCTAAGGGAGTATGCGGCTTATACCCGCATCGGGGGTTCGAATCCCCCCTTCTCCGCCATTTTGCGCCCGTAGCTCAGCTGGATAGAGTACCTGGCTACGAACCAGGTGGTCAGAGGTTCGAATCCTCTCGGGCGCACCATATTTGACTCTTGGAGTCATGTGTTGACCATCAGCAAGTCGGCACTAAAGAAGGCTTACTGTTGAGTAAGCTTTTTTTATCGTTTGAAAACAGGGCGCCCGTAGCTCAGCTGGATAGAGTACCTGGCTACGAACCAGGTGGTCAGAGGTTCGAATCCTCTCGGGCGCACCATTTCAAGCAATACAATGATTTATGAGCGCCCGTAGCTCAGCTGGATAGAGTACCTGGCTACGAACCAGGTGGTCAGAGGTTCGAATCCTCTCGGGCGCACCATGTTTAAAGCAGTGCAACAATTTATGAGCGCCCGTAGCTCAGCTGGATAGAGTACCTGGCTACGAACCAGGTGGTCAGAGGTTCGAATCCTCTCGGGCGCACCATATTTCAAGCAGTGCAACAAGTTGTGAGCGCCCGTAGCTCAGCTGGATAGAGTACCTGGCTACGAACCAGGTGGTCAGAGGTTCGAATCCTCTCGGGCGCACCATACAGACAGCCTCGACGTCAGTCGGGGCTGTTTTTTTATGGGCGATTTCCTCCTCCCCATCATGGGGTTGTCTCTCTCGTGTTCTTCTCCCTGACGCCCCCACGGGGGACGGTTCCCCCTGGCTGCACGTGCCCCCGGGTCACCACTCTCCACGTATCTTGCCTGGCAGGCTGCTGACGCATCCCGTGGCCGTGCCTGTGGCGACCTTGGGTGCCCTTACCATAACGCACTATGCTGTGCGGGGCTGGCGCCCTCTGGCGGCCTGCTGAGGCGTTTGGCGGGCAATAAAAAAGGATGCCGCGGCATCCTTTCATGTCTTCGTGGAGAGAATCAGCTTTTCAGCCACTTGCGGATGCGGTTGGCATCCCCGACAGGGGTGCGTTTGCCCACCGAGTTGAGCAGTACGATGGCGAGCTCCTGACGATCCGGTTTGGCACGCATCAGCAGGCAGCGGCCCGCTTCGTCGGTATAGCCTGTCTTGGAGAGGCGCACATCCCAGTCCGGGTTCTTCACCAGGGGGTTGGTGTTGTTGAACATCAGGCTATAGGCCGGCTTGCGAAAGCGCATCTCCCTGCTGGTGTCCTGGGTGAATTCACGGATCAGCGGCTGTCGATAGGCCGCAGAGAGGAGCTTGGCCAGATCCTGGGCGGTGGAGACGTTGCGGGTGGAGAGACCGGTGGAGTCATAGTAGCGGGTATTGCGCATGCCGAGCTGTCTGGCCTTGTTGTTCATGGCGCGGATGAAGGCTTGGCGACCCCCCGGGTAGTGGCGGGCAAGCGCCGAGGCCATGCGGTTCTCGGAGGACATCAGCGCCAGATGCAGGGCGTCGCGGCGGCTGACCTGGGTGCCCATGCGCACCCGTGAATAGGTGTGCTTGATGTTGTCCCTGTCGTTCTGATCGATGGTCAGGGTCTGATTGAGGTTCTGGCGGGCATCCAGCACCACCAGCGCCGTCATCAGCTTGGTGAGGGAGGCGATGGGGCGCACCCGGGTGGGGTTTTTCTGATACAGGGTCTTGCCGGTGTTGACGTCCATCACCAGGGCACTGCCCGATTTGAGCTGCAGCTTGGCCGGGTCGGGAGTCGCCAGGGCTGTCTGCGAACCCAGCAGTCCCATCAATCCACCTACCAGCGCGATTGCGCGAATCCAACACCCCATACAACCAACTCCATCCACAGCGAAAAAAGGCGCTAGATTCACTCATTTTTGCCCCTGCTTTACAAGAGCGAGCAGGGGGAATTCGCCACTATTTTCCATAAAAAAGGGCCGCCTGTGGGCGACCCTGTGGCTTGTCTCACTCTCTGGAGACGCCGGGCTTGCGTCTGCTCCACCAGCGCCAGACCAGAGCGACGAGGCCGCCCACCAGCAGCACGACCGGCAGGTAGAGAATGACGCTGAGAAATTGGGACTCATACTGCGCGGCCAGCTTGGTGTGGCTCAGGTAGTAACCCAGCCCGACCAGGGGGCAGATCCACATGATGGAGCTGATCAGGTTGACCACCAGGAAGCGCCCCTGGGGGATCTCGTTGGCGCCGACGATATAGGGGTAGGCGGTACGCACAAAGGCGATGTAGCGGGCGGTGATCAGGGTGATGATGCCGTACTTGTTGAGCAGGTAGTGCACCTTCTCCTTGTGCTTGTCATCGAGGTGGGACATCAGCCTGTGATACATCCGGGTGTGGCCGAGGAAACGCCCCTGCATGTAGCCAAGCCAGGTACCGACGAAGGTCGCCATGATCAGCAGCGGGACCACCGCCATCGGCAACACCCCCTGATAGATCAGCACGCCGGTCAGGATCAGCAGGGTATCCCCTGGCAGGAAGGCGGTGGGGATAAAGCCATTCTCGAGCACCAGGAAGGTCAGCAGGACGACATAGACCATGAAGACCATCTTGGGATCAGAGAGTGTCGCCAGATCCTGATGCATAAAGGCGTGAGCCAGGTGGTAAAACTGCTCCATACATGCAAACTCCGCAGGTTAGCTGGGTTGGTCGGTCAAGGGCATGGCAAGTACCTTGTCGATGCGCAGGCCGTCCATATCCACGATTTCCAGTTGCCACTGTTCCAGGGTGACCAGGTCTCCGGTCTGGGGAAGGCGGCCAAGGAGCAGCATGATAAGCCCTCCAAGGGTGTGATAGTGATGTTTTTCTTCTTCCGGCAGACGAACCAGCTCCAGACAGTCCTTCAATTCTGGCAGTGGAATGAGGCCGTCGAGCAGCCAGCTGCCGTCGGCGCGCTGGAAGGCCCAGTTGTCCTCCCCATCTTCCTGCTGGAAGTCGCCGGCCAGGGTTTCCAGCAGATCCTGCTGGGTGACCAGCCCCTGCAGCTCGCCATATTCGTCCACCACCAGCACCATGTGCTCGGAGTGGGTACGGAAGTGGTTGAGCAGCTCCAGGCCATTGAGGGTCTCCGGCAGCAGGCTGCCGTCCTGGGTCAGCGCCGCCAGATCGATGGGCTCTCCCTTGATGTAGGCGTGCAGCACCTTGCTGACGTTGAGGATGCCGACGAGATCCGACAGGCTGCCGTCACAGACTGGGAAGAAGCTGTGGCGATACTCCACCAGACGTTGGAGGTTCACTTCCAGCGGCAGTGACAGGTCCAGATAGCGGATGTCGCTGCGCGGCACCATCAGGGAGGCCAGGCTGCGTTCGTCGAGGCGGAACACGTTGCGCAACATAGTGTGCTCATGGTCCTCGATCACCCCCGCTTCGGAGCCCTCCACCAGCATGGCGTGGATCTCCTCCTGAGTGACGTTGTTGTTGCTGCGCTGATCGACCCGCAGCAGCCGCAGGCTGGCGTTGGTGGAGGCGGAGAGCAACCAGACGAAGGGACGGGTCAGGGTCGCCAGCCAGAGCATGGGGCGGGCTACCAGACAGGCGATGCGCTCGGCGCTGAGCTGTCCGAGGCGTTTGGGCACGAGCTCCCCTACCACGATGGAGAGATAGGTGACCAGCACGACCACGATGACGGTGGCGAGCAGGCTGCTGCTCTTGGGGGAGAGCCCCCACTCCTGCAGCCAGAGGGCGAAGGGCTGGGCCAGCAGGGACTCGCCATAGATACCGTTGAGCAGGCCGATGCTGGTGATGCCGATCTGTACGGCGGAGAGGAAATGGGTCGGATCTTCCCCGAGCTTGAGAGCGATGGCGGCGGAGCGGCTCCCTTCGCTCGCCATTTTGGCGAGGCGTGCCTTGCGTGCCGTCACGATGGCGATTTCCGACATGGCGAAGACGCCATTGAGCAAAATCAATCCAAACAGGATCAATATTTCCATACTGCAGCAGCACTCCCGATAGAAAAGACCGCTGGCAGTGTAATGAATTTGCGGGCTCTGCGCTTGTGAAAGGAGGTGATTTGGCTCGTGAATTTTTGAATATCGCCCCGGCGGGAGGGATAAAACTGCGGGGCAGGAGAGGGAGAACTGAACCCCTGACATGAAAAAGCCCCCGATAAACGGGGGCTTGTCATGTTGCGCTGTGGCTTAGAGCGCGGCGATCTCGGCCTGCTGGGCTTCCAGCTTGGTCAGCTGGAGACGGTAATCTTCCAGCTTCTCGCGCTCCTTGATGATGACCGCTTCCGGCGCCTTGGCGACGAAGGCTTCGTTGCCGAGCTTGCCTTCGATGCGGCCGCACTCGCCCACCAGACGGGCCACCTCTTTGGCCAGACGGGCCAGCTCGGCATCCTTGTCGATGAGACCGGCCATGGGGATCATCAGCTCGGTGGCACCGATCAATTTCTTGACCGACAGCGGGGCGGTTTCACCCGCCGCCAGTACGCGGATGGATTCCAGACGGGCCAGCGACTTGAGGAAGGCCTCGTTGTCAGCGGCGCGCTGGGTATCCTTGGCATCGCACTGGAGCAGCACGTTGAGGGGCACGCTCGGCGCCACGTTCATCTCGGCGCGGATGTTGCGTATGCTGACGATGAACTCCTTCACCCACTCCTGATCCGCCATCGCGGCTTCGTCCACCTTGGCGGCGTCGAACTCAGGGAAAGCCTGAATCATGATGGTGTCGGCGTGCACGCCGGCCAGCGGGGCGACCGATTTCCAGATGGTTTCGGTGATGAACGGGATGATCGGGTGTGCCAGGCGCAGCAGGGTCTCGAGGACACTGACGAGGGTGTGGCGGGCAGCGCGCTGCTCGGCCTCGGAACCCTTGGTCAGTACCGGCTTGGTCAGCTCCAGATACCAGTCACAGAACTGGTTCCAGATAAATTCGTACAAGACGCCTGCCGCGATGTCGAAGCGGTAGGTATCGAGGGCGGTGCGGAAGTCACGGATGGCCACTTGCAGCTGGGACTGGATCCAGCGATCCGCCAGGCTGAACTGCATCTCGCCACCGGCAAAGCCGCAATCCTGATCTTCGGTGTTCATCAGCACATAGCGGGAGGCGTTCCACAGCTTGTTGCAGAAGTTGTTGTAGCCATCCAGGCGCTTCATGTCCCAGTTGATGTCACGACCGGTGGAGGCGAGCGCCGCCAGGGTGAAGCGCAGGGCGTCGGTGCCGTGGGCATCGATCCCTTCCGGGAACTGCTTGGCGGTGCGCTTGGCGATCTTCTCGGCCATCTGCGGCTGCATCATGTTGCCGGTGCGCTTCTCCAGCAGGTCTTCCAGGGAGATGCCGTCGATCATGTCGAGGGGGTCCAGCACGTTGCCCTTGGACTTGGACATCTTCTGGCCTTCTTCGTCACGGATGAGGCCGGTGATGTAGACGGTCTTGAACGGAACTTGCGGCTGGCCGTTCTCGTCCTTGATGAAGTGCATGGTCATCATGATCATCCGGGCAATCCAGAAGAAGATGATGTCGAAGCCGCTCATCAACACGTCGGTCGGGTGGAAGGTCTTGAGCGCCTCGGTGTTGTTCGGCCAGCCCAGGGTGGAGAAGGTCCACAGGGCGGAGCTGAACCAGGTGTCGAGCACGTCTTCGTCCTGACGCAGCACGGTCACGGACGGGATGCTGTGCTTGGCGCGCACTTCCTCTTCGTTGCGGCCCACGTAGACGTTGCCGGCATCGTCATACCATGCCGGGATGCGGTGACCCCACCACAGCTGACGGGAGACGCACCAGTCCTGAATGTCGCGCATCCAGGAGAAGTACATGTTTTCGTACTGCTTCGGCACGAACTGGATGCGGCCATCTTCCACCGCCTCGATGGCGGTCTTGGCCATGGGGGCCACGCGCACGTACCACTGATCGGTCAGCATGGGCTCGATGGGCACGCCGCCGCGATCGCCGTAAGGCTGTTGCAGCACATGATCCTTGATCTCGGCCAGGAGGCCCAGCTCGTCCAGCTTGGCGACGATGGCCTTGCGGGCGGCGAAGCGCTCCATCCCGGCGAACTCGGTCGGCAGGGCGGCGTCATAGGCGGTGCTCGGGTTGCCATTGGTATCGACCACTTCGGCCTCGGCACGCACGTGGGCGTCCAGGGTGAAGATGTTGATCATCGGCAGGTTGTGGCGCTTGCCCACTTCGTTGTCGTTGAAGTCGTGGGCCGGGGTGATCTTCACGCAGCCGGTGCCCTTCTCCATGTCGGCGTGTTCGTCGGCAACGATGGGGATCAGACGGTTCACCAGCGGCAGCAGGATGTGCTGGCCGATCAGCGCCTTGTAGCGGGGGTCTTCCGGGTTCACGGCCACGGCGGTATCGCCCAGCATGGTTTCCGGACGGGTGGTGGCGACGATCAGGTAATCCTTGCCTTCGGCGGTCTTGGCACCGTTGGCCAGCGGGTAGCGAAGGTGCCATATGTGGCCCTTGATCTCGCGGTTTTCCACTTCCAGGTCGGAGATGGCGGTGTTGAGCTTGGGATCCCAGTTCACCAGACGCTTGCCGCGGTACATCAGGCCGTCTTCGTACAGGCGCACGAACACTTCCTGGACGGCGGCGGAAAGGCCCTCATCCATGGTGAAGCGCTCGCGCTCCCAGTCCACGGAGTCACCCAGACGGCGCATCTGACGGGTGATGGTGCCGCCGGACTCTTCCTTCCACTGCCAGATCTTGTCGATGAAGGCTTCCCGGCCGTAATCGTGGCGGGTCTTGCCCTCTTCGGCGGCGATCTTGCGCTCAACCACCATCTGGGTGGCGATACCGGCGTGGTCGGTACCCGCCTGCCACAGGGTGTTCTTGCCCTGCATGCGGTTGTAGCGGATCAGGGTGTCCATCAGGGTCTGCTGGAAGGCGTGGCCCATGTGCAGGCTGCCGGTGACGTTCGGCGGCGGGATCATGATGCAGAAGGAGTCTTTGCTGGTGTCGCCGTGGGGCTTGAAGTAACCCTGGGCTTCCCAGTGCTGGTAGAGCGCCTGTTCGATGGCGTTGTGATTAAAAGTCTTTTCCATGGTCTCGCCGTATTCTGGATGGATGGATTCTGGTGTTGATTCGTCGTGGATCGAGGGTGGTACAGTCAGGGCTGCGCCGGATCCGGTGCGGCAAGGACGGGCTGATCCCTCATCTCGAGGGTATGGCCCGCCTGGCGATAGTGCTTGTAGCGCTCGCGGGCTTGCTGCTTTTGCGTTTCGTCAGTGGGGACAAAATCTACCACTTGAGCGAAGTGTCCTGCAAACAAAGGTGTCTGCCGGGCCAGGTTGATGAGGCAGGCATAGCGCCGCCGTGGCGGCTGATGGCCTATCTCCACCGGGGCCTGACCGCTCTCCCCCTGCAACTGGTGCGGCACGAAGCGATCGGGCGGCAACTGCCACAACAGCTCGTCCAGACGCAGGGCCTGGGCCTCGTCCTCGCACAGCAGATAGAGGTGGCCTGCGCTCCAGCCATCGGCCGCAAGTTGGCAGGCGAGGCGCTCGACGGCGGAGGCATCCGCATCATCGGGCTGGCTCATCAGGTAAAAGGTCACTTGGCTCATCAGGTCGGTCCCGTTTGGCTGTGACGGACAGCGATTGGCCGTCTTCGGGAGCCGCGTCTGGCACGGACTTCCCGGATTCTCTCAATGAAACAAGGAAGAGGCAGGCCTCTTCCTTGTGATACAGGGTAACGCCTTCTCGCATCGCTTTTCGAGTCGATGGGGAAGGGGATCACTCCTTGTCTTCGACGTCCGCCACGCCGGCCCGGTTGAGCAGGAACTGGGTCAGCAGGGGCACAGGACGGCCGGTGGAGCCCTTCTCCTTGCCGCTCTTCCAGGCGGTCCCTGCGATATCCAGGTGGGCCCAGTTGTACTTCTTGGTGAAGCGCGACAGGAAGGCGGCGGCAGTGATGGTACCGGCCGGACGGCCACCGATGTTGGCCATGTCCGCGAACGGGCTTTCCAGCTGCTCCTGATACTCGTCGAACAGGGGCAGGCGCCAGGCGCGATCGCCGGCCTGTTCGGAGGCGTTGAGCAGCTCGTGGGCCAGGGGGTTGTGGTTCGCCAAGAGGCCAGAGGTATGGTGGCCAAGGGCGATGATGCAGGCACCGGTCAGGGTCGCCACGTCGATCACGGTCTCGGGATCGTAGCGGTCCACATAGGTGAGGGCATCGCACAACACCAGGCGGCCTTCGGCGTCGGTGTTGAGCACCTCGACGGTCTGGCCGGACATGGTAGTGAGGATGTCACCAGGGCGGTAGGCGTTGCCCCCCGGCATGTTCTCGCAGCCCGCCAGCACGCCGATGACGTTGATGGGCAGCTGCAACTGGGCCAGGGCGTGCATGGTGCCGAGCACGGAGGCGGCGCCACCCATGTCGTACTTCATCTCGTCCATGCCGTCTGCCGGCTTGATGGAGATGCCGCCGGAGTCGAAGGTCAGCCCCTTGCCCACCAGCACGATGGGCTTGGCGTCGGCGTTGCCCTTGTATTCGATGATGGCCATCATGGCTTCGTTCTCGGAGCCGCGGGCCACTGCCAGGTAGGAGTTCATGCCGAGCTCGGCCATCTCCTGCTCCCCCACCACCCTGGTGGTGATGTTGTCATAGGCATCCGCCAGACGGCGGGCCTGGGAGGCAAGGTAGGCGGGATTGCAGACGTTGGGCGGCATGTTCGCCACGTCGCGGCAGATGCGCACCCCTTTCGCCACGGCCAGGCCGTGATTGATGGCGCGCTCGCCTATGGTCAGTTCCCGACGCGTCGGCACGTTGAAGACCAGCTTGCGCAGCGGACGGCGCGGTTCGGCCTTGTTGGTCTTGAACTGATCGAAGCTATAGAGGCCCGCCTTGGTGGTTTCAACCGCCTGACGCACCTTCCAGTAGGTATCCCGACCCTTGACGTGCAGCTCGGTCAGGAAGCAGACCGCTTCCATGGAGCCGGTTTCGTTCAGGGTGGTGATGGTCTTGTTGATGATCTGCTTGTACTGGCGCTCGTCGAGTTCGCGCTCCTTGCCGCACCCGACCAGCAGTACGCGCTCGCTGAGCACGCCCGGTACTTGATGCAGCAGCAGCATCTGGCCCGGTTTCCCTTCCAGGTCGCCACGGCGCAGCAGCGAGCTGAGGTAGCCGTCGCTGATCTTGTCCAGCTGTTCGGCAACCGGAGAGAGGCGGCGGGGCTCAAAAACGCCGACCACGACGCAGGCACTGCGTTGCTTCTCAGGACTGCCACTCTTTACACTGAACTCCATGGAATCTCCTACATCCTAAAGACAAAAGGCACCATTTATTGAATAATGCGGTGCTTGTTGGGGTATCAGAGGCGGAGCGAACAGTCACAGGCTCCGCAGTTCAAACTGGTAAAAATCCAATATAGGGCCCTATTTTTCAGGCATTCGACTAAAAACACAAGTTTACTTGGGAATGACTGTGATCGTTTTCCGATATTTGTTCAGGGAGACCCTGAAAACCCAGCTAGCGGTGCTGTTCGTGCTGCTGCTTATCTTCGTCAGCCAGCAATTTATCCAGATCATTGGCGATGCCGCCGATGGTGAGGTGCCGACGCGCTTGGTATCCACCCTCCTGCTGCTCAACCTGCCGAATATGGCGTTGTTGATGCTGCCTATCAGTCTGTTTTTAGCCATTCTGTTTGCTCACGGCCGTTTGTACGCTGAAAGCGAAATGACGGTGATGCACGCGGTGGGTTTCAGTCACCGTTTCATCATGGGCAGCGCCCTGGTGCTGGCCTTACTGACCGCCGCCGTCGCGGCGTTCAACACCGGCTGGGTCGCCCCCCAGGCCAAGGAGCGGGAGTACCAGGTGATCGACGAGTTCAAGGCCGATCCCGGTATCTCTTTCCTGCAGGCCGGCCGCTTCATGGAGCTCGACAAGGGGCGCCTGGTGGCCTACATCCAGGATCTGAACGACAAGGGGTCGGAGTTGCAGAAAATCTTCGTGCTGCAACGGGCCGAGGGTGGCTCACCCCCGTCAGTGGTGGTGGCCAACGAGGGGCAGGTGACCGCCGACAGCAACGGCTTGCAGTGGCTGACCCTGAAGGATGGCTCGCGCTACGAGGGACATTTCACCGGCAAGCAGTTCCAGGTCTCGGAGTTCCGTGAATACAGCCTGGTGATCCGCCAGCAGGAGATGGAGCGATCCAACCGCAAGGCGGCGGCCAAGCCGACCCTGGCATTGCTCGGTACCCAGGACAACCAGCTGATGGCCGAATTGCAGTGGCGCCTGTCGCTGCCCCTCTCCATCCTGGTGCTCACCTTCCTGGTGGTGCCGATGGCGCGGGTCAATCCCCGTCAAGGGCGTTACGCCAAGCTGCTGCCGGCCATCCTGCTCTATCTCTCCTATTTCCTGCTGCTCAGTGCCGCCCGGTCGGCCATCGACAGCGGGCGTCTGCCCCACTGGCCCGGGATGTTCCTGGTGCCCTTGGTCTATCTGCTGCTGATAGGGTTGCCTCTCAACCTGCAGGGCACCAGCTGGTGGAACGGGGTCAAAGGGCAATTGTTCAAGAGAAAGTCAGCATGATGCTGCAACCTGGGAGTCTCTGCTGATGTTCGGCATTCTCGATAGATACATAGGCAGGGTCATCTTCATGTCGATCCTGCTGTGCGAGCTGACCCTGGTCGGGCTGGCCGCGCTCATCAAGTACGTGGAGCAGTTGAAGGCGGTCGGGGAAGGCAACTACGACATGCTCAACGCCCTCTACTACGTGCTGCTCTCCATGCCCAAGGAGGCGGTGCTCTTCTTCCCCCTGGCGGCCCTGCTCGGTGGCCTCATCGGTCTGGGCCAGCTCGCGACCAGCTCCGAGCTGGTGGTGATGCAGGCGGCGGGTCGCTCCAAGATCAGCATCGTCATGGCGGCGCTCAAGACCGCCATTCCCCTGATGCTGCTGGTGGGGCTGATGGGCGAGTACGTCGCACCGGCCGCCAAGCGGATGGCGGATGACATCAAGGCGGGGGCCATGTCGGAAGGGCGGCTCACGGTCTCGGCCTACGGGGTATGGGCACGGGATGGCAACAACTTCGTCAACATCAACGGGGTGCGCAACGATGGCGCCCTGACCGGCATCACCCTCTACCGCTTTACTCCGTCCCGCAACCTGATCGACGTGGTGCAGGCGAAGGAGGGGGTGTTCGAGGATCACCACTGGCTGCTGAAGCAGGTGCACATCACCCGGTTTGACGATCCCACCCGGATCCAGGACGAAGAGCATGCCCAGATGGCCTGGCAATCCGAGCTGACCCCCAAGCAGCTCGGGGTGGTCAGCATCGATCCCGAGAACCTGCCCATCTCGGGGCTGCGGGACTACATCGGTTATCTGGATGCCAACAAGCAGGATGCCGGACGCTACAAGCTGGAGATGTGGCGCAAGCTGCTCTCACCGCTCTCCGTGGTGGCCATGATACTGCTCGCCTCCTCCTTCATCTTCGGCCCGCTGCGCTCGGTGAGCATGGGGGCGCGGATGCTGATGGGGATCATGACCGGCTTCGCGGTCTATGTGAGCGACAGGGTGTTCGGCCCGGTCAGCCTGGTCTATGCGGTCCCGCCCATCCTCGCGGCCATCGCACCCAGCCTGCTGTTTGGCGGCATCTCCTTCTATATCCTGAGCCGCAAGCAGTAGCGGCCTGAAGGGCGGCGGGCTGCTGACAACAGGCGGCCATTGCTCTCGATGCACCGTTTCCGTCAAGGTTCTGGGCTGCAAGCAGTCAGTTCTGGTCAACAAAAAGGGCACCTCGGGGTGCCCTTTTTCGTTGCCGTCTTGGGATCAGCGATTGAGCTGCTCCAGGTTTTCCGTCTTGCCGAGCACCACCACCTCGCACTCGGCCCAGATGTCCTGGAAGGCGCGGGGGCGGGCGCGATTGAACACACACAGCAGGTTGCCCAGGCCAAAGGCCGAGGTGGCGAGCCGGATCAGGGCCTGGGTGACGCGAATGTTGCTGCCGTCCAGGTTCTGGATGCGCAGGCGCCAGGCCCGCATGCCGATGGTCTGGCCGGCACGGACCCAGAACCAGGTGTAGAAACCGCAGATGACGAAGGCCAGCCAGGCGCTGTAGAGGGGGCTGGTGAGCAGCCAGGCGGCATCCTTGCCCTCGGGGACGCTCGCCATGCCGGTGGCCAGCAGCAGGTGGGCCACCCCCATGCCGATGAAGCCGGCGATGATCAGCAGGGCAATCACCACCAGATAGTCATAGAGCAGGGCGCCGAGACGGCGCAGCAGACCGGCGGACGGATGCCGGGGAGCAGGCTGGAGAGGGGTGGGGGTCTTACGCTTGGCCATGATGATTATTCCATTAATATGATGCGGGCATTCTATGTAACTGGCCTGGCATCGGCAAGGCGTTGAATAAATGAGCAAACAACGGTGGGGGCAAGAAAAACACCTTGCATGGCCAAGCGCCATTCGTATAATCCCTCGCAGCTGCCCGGGTGGCGAAATCGGTAGACGCAGCGGATTCAAAATCCGCCGTAGCAATACGTGTCGGTTCGAGTCCGACCCCGGGCACCATCAGATTCCATGACAAAAGGCCATCCTCGCGGATGGCCTTTTGTTTTTCCGGGCGGTGCGAAGAGGTGTACCCTCAGACCCTCAGACCCTCAGACCCTCAGACCCTCAGACCCTCAGACCCTCAGACCCACAGGCTCTCAGGCCATCAGCCTCTCGGACTGCCATCCCCTCAGTCGATATTCTGTGCGATGCGCCACAGCACGCCGGCGGGATCGTACAGACAGAACTCCTTCATGCGCCACGGCTGGGTGACGAGCTCTGTGACCCGGACACCGTAGCGGGCGGCGATCTGGCTCGCCTCCACTTGGGCCCGCCAGGCGGCCACGTCCTCCACCAGGAGGTGCATCATGAGCTGCTCGGCCAGCCCCGGGGGGTTGCCATCCTGCAGCAGGAAGCTTGCGTTGCCGAGATGAAAATAGGCTACGCCGTCGCCATCGGAGGCCAGGGTAAAGCCGAGATCCTGATAGAACTGCTTTGACAGCGGGAAATCCCGGGCAGGCACGAACGCCTTGATTTCGGTCACGTTGAGATTGGGCATGGGCTCCTCGCGGCGCTGGGAACAGGGGAAGATGGCTTGCCAGTATGACCGGGCATTTCGGGGCAGACCAGACGAATGGTGCGAGTTTGCACTCTTAAAGTGCTTGTGCCCCTCGGGTGGGGGGATATTGGTCGTCAGCCTCATTTGATTTCACCATGGTATGGCCCATTTCATTTATTTCATAAATACCTTAGCGGGATAGATAAGCCTGCCAGGGTGACATCACCACGGGTTCGCCCCGTCATTGTGAAGCGATTGGGTCATCCTGGTGCATTTTCCCGGCAATGCACAGCCAAAGTGCGATTTTCCCCCTGTAACCGGGCATCGTGCGCCAAGATGGTGCGTGTTGAATGTGATAAAAACATAACGCCATGAAATAAAAGGATTATTTTTCTTGGCCTGCTTTATGCTTTCCCCATGTCATGTCGCCATGATGTCTCCGTGAGCCACACAGGTGCGGTGGGCAGGTGGCCAGGTTGGAAATGCATATCAGGAAATGGACCCGGATGCCGGGACGACAAGGAGAGGGCTGTATGTTCAAGAGACTCGTAATGACTGGCCTGCTGGCGCTGGCCGCCACCATGGCCGCCCCGGGCTGGGCCGAAGAGGTGGCCGCGCAGGCCGATGTGGTACAGGCGGCCGCGACCGTGACCATCAACAAGGGGGACAATACCTGGCTGATGGTGGCGGCGGCCCTGGTGATCCTGATGTCCGTGCCGGGCCTCGCCCTCTTCTACGGCGGCCTGGTGCGCGCCAAGAACATGCTGAGCGTGCTGATGCAGGTGTTCACCCTGTTCTGCCTCATCACCGTCCTCTGGGTGGTCTACGGCTACTCCCTGGCCTTCACCGAGGGCGGCGCCTTCTACGGTTCCTTCGACAAGGTGCTGCTGATGGGGGTGACGCCGGATTCCATCGCCGCCACCTTCAGCAAGGGGGTCGGGATCAGCGAGTTCATCTACGTGGTGTTCCAGGGCGCCTTTGCCGCCATCACCTGCGGGCTCATCGTCGGCGGCTTTGCCGAGCGGATGAAGTTCTCGGCGGTGCTGCTGTTCGCGGTGATCTGGTTCACCTTCGCCTATATCCCGATGGCGCACATGGTGTGGTACTGGGCGGGTCCGGATGCCTACACGGATGCGGCCGCCGCCGAAGCGGCCGGTGCCACCGCAGGCTATCTGTTCCAGCACGGCGCTCTGGACTTCGCCGGCGGCACAGTGGTGCACATCAACGCCGCGGTGGCCGGTCTGGTTGGGGCCTTCATGGTGGGCAAACGGGTTGGCTATGGCCGTGACCCCATGACCCCCCACAGCCTGACCATGACCATGATCGGTGCCGCCTTGCTGTGGTTCGGCTGGTTCGGCTTCAACGCTGGTTCCTCCCTCGAAGCCAACGGCACGGCGGCCCTGGCCTTCGCCAACACCTGGATCGCACCGGCCGCTGCCGCCCTCTCCTGGACCTTCGCCGAGTGGGCGATGAAGGGCCGTCCCTCCCTGCTTGGCGCTGTCTCCGGTGCGGTGGCGGGCCTGGTCGCCATCACCCCTGCCGCCGGTTTCGTCGGTGTGGGGGGCGCCCTCATCATCGGCCTGCTCAGCGGTGTGGCCGGTTTGTGGGGCGTGCACGGTCTCAAGCGTCTGCTGGGGGCCGATGACAGCCTGGACGTGTTCGGCCTGCACGGGGTGTGCGGGATCCTGGGTGCCGTGCTGACTGGGGTGTTCGCCAGCCCGGATCTGGGCGGCACCGGGGTGTGGGACTATGTGACCAACCAGGTGGCCGAGGGGTACTCCATCCTGGCCCAGGTCAAGGTACAGGTCATCGGCGTGGGGGTGACCGTGGTCTGGACCGCCCTGGTCTCGGCCGTGGCCTACAAGCTGGTGGACCTGCTGATCGGTCTGCGGGTGAAGGAAGATGCCGAGCGCGAAGGGCTGGACGTGACCAGCCACGGCGAGAAAGCCTACAGCCATTGATCCTGCTGCCATGAATGTCATACCGCCGGCCCCGTCCGGCGGTTTTTTTATTGGGGCGGACTGGCCAGGCTGCCCGGACCGGGCCGCTGGTGGCCGGGGTCGCTATTTGTGTTTGCAGGGTCTTTTATGCCTGCATTTTGGGCGGATCTCCGCTAAACTCTGCCACCCTTTATTCGGGGTCGCCGGGTCTGCCCCGTCGTCACCCTCTCTTTCATGCCTTCGGAGCCGCTCATGCCGTTAGTGGGACACCAACATCAGATCGATATTCTGGAACTGACCGACAAGGGGGATGGCAAGGGTCGCCTGTTCGATCGCCCCCTGTTTGTCGAGGGTCTGCTGCCCGGTGAGCAGGCGCTGGTCGAGTTGACCGAGGTCAAACCGAACTACCTGCACGGCAAGCTGGTCGAGCTGACCCAGCCGTCCGCCGACAGGGTGCCGGATTTTTGCCCCAATACCGAGTGCGGTGGCTGCCAGGTGCGCCCGCTGTCCTATCCGGCCCAGCTTGCCCTCAAGCAGAGCCTGGTGCAGAGCGCACTGGAACAGGTCGGGCTGGGTGAGGCCGTGGTCAACCCCATCCTCGGCATGGAGACGCCGTTTGCCTACCGCAACAAGGCCCAGTACGCGGTGCGTGGCAGCGAGGCGGGCGCCGAGATCGGCTTCTACCGCAAGCACTCCCATGACCTCATCACCGCCGATGATTGCGCGGTGCAGGACTCGCTGCACGTGGAGCTCAATGCCCGGGTACGCAACTGGATGCGCGAGCACGACATCGCGGCCTATGACGAGGTGGCCCACACCGGCTGCGTGCGCAACCTGATGACCCGCAAGGGCTTCAAGAGCGGCGAGCTGATGGTGGTGCTGGTGACCCTGGGCGAAGCGCTGCCGTTCGAAGCCGAGCTGCTGGCGGCCCTGGCGGATCTGCCGGTCACCACCCTGGTGCAGAACATCAACGAGGTGCGTACCAACCGCATCCTGGGTGACAAGAACCGGGTGCTGCTGGGCAGCGGGGTGATCCGCGACAAGATCCACGAGCTCGAATTCGAGATCTCGCCCCTCTCCTTCTTCCAGAACAACCCGAGCCAGACCGACGTGCTCTACTCCAAGGCGCTGGAGTATTGCGAGCTGACCGGCAGCGAGACGGTGTTCGACATCTATTGCGGTATCGGCACCATCTCCCTGTTCCTGGCCGGCAAGGCCGCCAAGGTGGTGGGGATCGAGTCGGTGGAGAGCGCCATCAACGATGCCCGTCGCAATGCGGCCCTCAACGGCATCGAGCAGACCGAGTTCCACGTGGGCAAGGCGGAGCAGCTGATGCCTGCCCTGCATGCCGACGGGGTGAGCGCCGATGTGGTGGTGATGGATCCGCCCCGCAAGGGCTGTGACAAGGCGGTATTGCAGACCCTGGTGGCCATGGCGCCGCGCCGTCTGGTCTATGTCTCCTGCAACCCCCAGACCCTGGCCCGGGATCTCGCCTGGCTGGTCAAGCAGGGCTTCGTGCTGGACGAGGTGCAGCCGGTGGACATGTTCCCGCACTCCATGCACGTGGAAGCCGTTGCTCGCCTGAGCCTGCCAGCGAAGGCCTGATCGTCGCTCGGGCTCTTCCCCTCGCGCGATGCAGGTGGAAGTGGTTGCTCGCCTGAGCCTGCCAGCGAAAGCCTGATCGGGCCGAGGGCGTGGCGTTAGCCAGATGGCTCTGATAGAAACGACTCCTGAGGGAGTCGTTTTTTTATGGTCGTGGTCGGCAGGACTACCAGGCAGGGAGAGCAGGCTGATGATTCGTATGGCAGGGGTGGAGGATGCGGCGGCGCTGGACAGCTTCTTCGGGCAACTGGACAGGGAGACCCGCTTCATGCTGTATGAAGCGGGAGAGCGCCCCTCGGACATCGCGGGGCAGCGCAGGCGGCTCGAGGCCATGGCCGCGGCCCCCAATCAGGCCATGTGGTTGCTGGAGCTGGCGGGGGAGGTGCAAGGGGTTGCCGCGCTCCTTGGAGGCGGCCTGGCACGCAACCGCCACTGCGCCCTGGTGGTGATGGGGCTGCGTTCGAGGGCGCGCGGGCAGGGATGGGGTGAACGGTTGCTGCGCACCCTGATCGCGACCGCGAGGGATCTCGGTATCCACCGGCTGGAGCTGGGAGTGATGGCCCACAACGAGGTGGCCCACGCCTTGTATCGCAAGTGCGGGTTCGTGGAGGAGGGGGTGAGACGGCAGGCCTATCGGCTGGACGAGGGCTATGTGGACGAGATTGCCATGGGGCTGTTGCTGCCGCTGGACAGGCCATGACGCCGCTGGCCCCGAGATGCTGGTCTGGGGCGCTGGATTGGGGCAGGCTTGTGGGGAAACCATCAAGACAAGGAGGCGCCCATGAAGGGGATATTGCTGCGTTGGCTGGCTCGCTACGATGCCTGGTGCCAGGAGTGGGGACTCACACCGGAGAACCGGCGCTGCTGCGCGCCGGTACGCCATGATGAAGACGAGAAGCGCCCGGACAAGGGCGACGACCTCACTGGAACTGGCGGGTCACGGCGCCAGTGACGCTGTTGTAGTCGAACGATAGCCCGTCGGGGTATGCCGGGAAGCGGCCAACGGAGCTGCGCAGGGTATAGCGGCAGTTGTCGTGACGAAGGGCGCCGTCAGCCTGAGCGTCTGCCGGGATGAGCCGGGAGATGTAGTCACTGTCTGAATCCTGGTGCAACTCATCGGCCACCGTCAGATCGGTATCGAGCAGGGCGCCAAACAGGCTCTCGCAGTCGTCCCGGCTGCTGACGGAGATCTGATCGCTGTCGCCACCGGGGAAGACGGTATCGGGCCCCTGACCTCCCTGGTCCTCCTTGGTGCCAACCGGCCAGCCATGGCTGTTGATGTCGAGATCCTGCCTGCCCATGCCGCTAAAGTTGTAGAGTGCCAGAGGCTCCCCCTTCACCTTGACCGCCCAGCCGGCGTGGGCCAGCCGGGCGGCACTGGCAAAGCTGCCCGCCGTGGCCGAGACGCTGCTCTTGAGCCCGTCGTCCTGGATGTTGATGAAGCGGGGCAGGGCGGTCACGGCCAGGATCCCCAGCACGATGATGACCAGCACCAGTTCTATCAGGGTAAAGCCTCGGGAAACGTGTGTTGGCATGGAATGAACCCATTGAGTACGACAGACAGGTAAGCGCGACATGGAATTGATAGACACCCACTGCCACCTCGATTTTCCGGTCTTTGACGCCGATAGGGAGGCGCTGCTAACCCGGTGGCGTCAGCTGGGGGTGGGCGAGTATATCATCCCCGCCGTGGGAGAGGAAAACTGGGGGCGGGTGATGGTGCTGGCCGGGCGCCATGACGACATCCGTTATGGTCTGGGGATCCATCCCTGGTATGTGGGCAAGCAGCCCCGGGATGTACTGACCCGGCTGGAGACCCTGCTGGCGAGTCGGCCCCGTGGGCTGGTGGCCGTGGGGGAGTGCGGGCTGGATCTGCGCTCCCATGTGCCGCAGGAGGGGCAGGTCGAGATGTTCGAGGCGCAGGTGCGGCTGGCCATGGCGCATGAGCTGCCGCTTATCGTCCACTCGGTGCGTGCCAACGACACGGTCGCCAAGATCCTGCGGCGCTTCACACCGCCACAAGGGGGCGTCATTCACGCCTTCAGCGGCTCCCTGCATCAGGCGGAGGTGTTCTGGCAACTGGGTTTCAGGCTGGGGATCGGGGGGGTCATCAGCTATGAGCGGGCCAACAAGACCCGGGAGGCGATACGCCAGATGCCGCTGGAGGCCTTGCTGCTGGAAACCGACGCTCCCGACATGCCGCTGCAAGGCCAGCAGGGGGTGGTGAACACGCCGGCCAGCCTGCCGACCATAGCCCGCTTGTTGGCACAATTGCGGCAGCAACCGCTGGAGGATGTTATTTCGGTGTTACATGACTCCACCCGGCGGCTGTTCCCCCCAGGAAATCATGAAATTAACATTTGATTATCAAATGATGACCGAGTGATAAAAAACAGGGCCCATAAAAATCGTTTGCGGTCTAATTAAACGATGTTCAGGCCGTTTGTGGCTTATAAAATGTGACCAGTATTCTATTTTGTCGCACCGTAATTAGTATAATGCGCACCCTTGATTAGCGGCTTCAATACACAAATCGTTAACAAGCTGGCAGGTGCTACTAAAGAGGAAGTGTTAATAATGAATCTGATAATGGGTCTGGTAGGGATGGCGACGCTCATCCTTATTGCGGTGCTGTTCTCCAGCAACCGCAAGGCAATCAAAATTCGTACCGTAGGTGGCGCCTTTGCCATCCAGGCCGGTCTGGGGGCCTTCGTGCTCTACGTACCGGTCGGTCGTGACATCCTGGTGGGCGTGTCCGACGCCGTCTCCAGCGTCATCGGTTATGGCCAGAACGGCATCGAATTCCTGTTCGGTGGTCTGGTTGGCAACAAGATGTTCGAAGTGTTCGGTGGCGGTGGCTTCGTCTTCGCCTTCCGCGTCCTGCCCGTCATCATCTTCTTCTCTTCCCTGATCGCGGTACTCTACTACCTCGGCATCATGCAGTGGGTGATCAAGCTGCTGGGCGGCGGTCTGCAGAAGGTGCTGGGCACCTCCCGTACCGAATCCCTCTCCGCCACTGCCAACATCTTCGTCGGTCAGACCGAAGCCCCGCTGGTGGTACGTCCCTTCATTTCCAAGATGACTGACTCCGAGCTGTTCGCCGTCATGTGTGGTGGTCTGGCTTCCGTTGCCGGCTCCGTGCTGGCCGGTTACGCCTCCATGGGCGTCAAGATGGAATACCTGATCGCCGCCTCCTTCATGGCTGCCCCGGGTGGTCTGTTGTTCGCCAAGTTGCTGGTACCGGAAACCGAGACCCCGAGCTACGACGAGAACACCGCAGAAGGTGAGCTGGACGACAAGCCGGCCAACGTGATCGACGCTGCTGCCGCCGGTGCCTCCGCCGGTCTGCAACTGGCCCTGAACGTGGGTGCCATGCTGCTGGCCTTCATCGGCCTCATCGCCATGATCAACGGCATCTTCTCCGGTGTGGGCGGCTGGTTCGGTTACCCGCAACTCTCCCTGGAGCTGCTGCTGGGCTGGCTGTTCTCCCCGCTGGCCTTCCTGATCGGCGTGCCCTGGAGCGAAGCGGTCGTGGCCGGTTCCTTCATCGGTCAGAAGCTGGTGGTCAACGAGTTCGTGGCTTACCTGAATTTTGCCCCCTACCTGAAGGATGAAGTGCTGATCAACGGTGTGGCCATGTCCGAGCACACCAAGGCGATCATCTCCTTCGCCCTGTGCGGCTTCGCCAACCTGTCCTCCGTCGCCATCCTGCTGGGTGGTCTGGGCTCCATGGCACCGAACCGTCGCGGCACCATCGCCAAGTTCGGTCTGAAGGCCGTGCTGGCAGGTTCCCTGTCCAACCTGATGTCTGCGACCATCGCAGGCTTCTTCCTGGCGCTGTCCGGCATGTAACATCGCCTGACTGACAGGATAAAGACGAACGCCACAGCGATTTGCTGTGGCGTTCTCGTTTGGGGTGGTGACAACCGTTTTCCTATCAAGACTAATAATAAAGTGAGTCAAATCGGAGGTTCTATGAATGAAGTGCTACTGGCTATGGCGGCCGGCTTTATCGTTGGGGTGTTGTTTTCTTTCCTCAAGTTGCCGATACCGGCGCCGCCCGTCCTCTCCGGCGTCATGGGGATCGTGGGGGTCTATCTGGGGGGCATTGCCTACTCCTGGATCCTGACCCGCTTCTTCTCTTAAGCGCCTTCCAGCGCTGGATTTGCCGGGTGTGAGGTACCTCTGAAATTGGCAACTCCGGCTTGCAAACACGGGGTATCTCGGCTGAAATAGGCGATGCCAGCAGGGTGCTGGCATTGACTAATGCCCGGTGAATCCGGGTGTTGGCGGTCAAATGGAATTGATTGGGAAGTCGGGTCTGCGTAGTCGGCCTTTCTCAAGTCTTCATGGAACCAAGTCCGCACTTTTGTAAGAAAGTGACAGGGCTCTTGCCTTATTTGCAGCCGTATTGCCTGTGCATTTGCGCTGCAATTCCATATCCCGTTGCTCCGGGAACGTCTCTGCCGACCCTTGGTGTTCGGTGAAGCCGCTCGCGGGTGATGGGGCTTAACAAGACTTTGGAGACATAGCATGACTGATCTGAAAGTGGCCGCCCAACGCGCCCTGAACCTGATGGACCTGACCACCCTGAACGATGACGACACCGATCAGAAGGTGATCGACCTGTGCCACAAGGCCAAGTCTCCGGCCGGCCTGACCGCCGCCGTCTGCATCTACCCCCGTTTCATCCCCATCGCGCGCAAGACCCTGCGTGACATCGGCGCAGCCGACGTGCGCATCGCGACCGTGACCAACTTCCCCCACGGCAACGACGACATCGAGATCGCCGTGGCCGAGACCCGCGCCGCCGTGGCCTACGGTGCCGACGAGGTGGACGTGGTCTTCCCGTACCGCGCCTTCATGGCCGGCAATGAACAGGTCGGCTTCGATCTGGTCAAAGCATGTAAGGAAGCCTGCGGCGCCAAGGTACTGCTGAAAGTGATCATCGAGACCGGCGAGTTGAAGGAAGAGGCGCTGATCCGTCGCGCCTCCGAGATCTCCATCGACGCCGGTGCCGATTTCATCAAGACCTCCACCGGCAAGGTGCCGGTGAACGCGACCCCGGAAGCGGCCCGCATCATGATGGAAGTGATCAAGGCCAAGAACCCGAAAGTGGGCTTCAAGCCGGCCGGTGGCGTGAAAGACGCCGCCGTGGCGGGTCAGTACCTGGCCATGGCCGAAGAGATCCTGGGCAAGGACTGGGTATCCGCCCGCACCTTCCGCTTCGGCGCCTCCAGCCTGCTGGCCAGCCTGCTGGCGACCCTGGGGCATGGCGACAAGCCTGCCAATACCAGCGGTTACTAAGCGGTGGCAGGGGGCGGTGCGCCGCCCCCTTCCGGATCTGGTTCGGTCTGTGTTCGTGCGTGATGCACGGAGGGAATGAAAGATGTTTTTGCCTCAAGAAATTATTCGCAAGAAGCGCAACGGTGAAGCGCTCAGTACCCAAGAGATTCAATTCTTCGTCCAAGGCATAACCAACAACACCATCGGTGAGGGGCAGATCGCGGCCCTGGCCATGGCGGTCTACTTCAAGGACATGACCATGGATGAGCGGGTTGCCCTGACCTGCGCCATGCGCGACTCCGGCATGGTGCTGACCTGGGACCACCTCAACCTGGGCGGCCCCATCGTCGACAAGCACTCCACCGGCGGTGTGGGTGACGTGGTCTCCCTGATGCTGGGCCCCATGGTCGCTGCGTGCGGCGGTTTCGTGCCCATGATCTCCGGCCGTGGTCTCGGCCACACCGGCGGTACCCTGGACAAGCTGGATGCCATCCCCGGCTACCAGACCTCAGTCGACAACGACCGCTTCCTGAAAGTGGTGAAAGAGGCGGGGGTTGCCATCATCGGCCAGACCGGCGATCTCGCCCCGGCGGACAAGCGTATCTACGCGGTACGGGATATCACCGCCACCGTCGAGTCCATTGCCATGATCACCGGCTCCATCCTCTCCAAGAAGCTTGCCTCCGGGCTGGAAGCCCTGGTGATGGACGTGAAGGTGGGCTCCGGCGCCTTCATGCCGACCTTTGAAGCCTCTGAAGAGCTTGCCAAGAGCATCGTCGCCGTGGCCAACGGTGCCGGCTGCCGCACCTCTGCACTCCTGACCGACATGAACCAGGTGCTGGCCTCCAGCGCCGGCAACGCCGTGGAAGTGCGCGAAGCGGTGCGCTACCTGACCGGTGAGTATCGCAACCCGCGCATCCACGAAGTGACCATGGCCCTGTGCGCCGAGATGCTGATCTCCGCCGGTCTTGCCAGCGATGACGGCGATGCCCGCACCAAGCTGCAAGCGGTGCTGGACAATGGCAAGGCAGCCGAGATCTTCGGGCGCATGGTGACCGGCCTCGGTGGTCCCGCCGACTTCATGGAGCGCTACGACGCCTACCTGCCCAAAGCCGCCATCGTGCGCCCCGTCTACGCGGCCCACAGCGGATTCGTCACCGCGATGGATACCCGTGAACTGGGCCTGGCCGTGGTGGCCATGGGGGGCGGTCGCCGCGCCGCCGCCGACAAACTCGATTATGCGGTCGGTCTGACCGACTTTATCCGCCTGGGTCAGAGCGTCGATGCTGACAAGCCGCTCGCCCTGATCCACGCTCAGACAGAAGCTCAATTTGCCGAGGCTGCCCGCATGGTGCAGGCTGCCGTGAAGATCGGCGACACCCGACCAGAGGCGCTGCCCGAGGTTTACCGTCGCATCGGTCTGGCTGATTTGTAACAAGGGGAAGTCCCATGAAACGTACCTTTATTCTGATGATGGACTCTTTCGGTATTGGTGCTGCCGCCGATGCCGACAAGTTCGGCGACGTGGGGGCCAATACCCTTGGCCATATCGCCAAGGCGTGCGCCGCCGGTGAGATCGAGGGCCGTGGCGCTCTCAACCTGCCAAACCTCAGCAAGCTGGGTCTGGGCCACGCGGGCGAACTCGCCAGCGGCACCTTCCCGGCCGGACTGAACAAGGATGTCGAGGTGATCGGTGCCTACGGCTTTGCCCAGGAGCTCTCCTCCGGCAAGGACACCCCGTCCGGTCACTGGGAGATTGCCGGCGTGCCCGTCTTGTTCGAGTGGGGTTATTTCCACGACCATCACAACAGCTTCCCGCAGGAGCTGCTGGATGCCATTGTCGAGAAGGCCGGTCTGCCCGGGTATCTGGGCAACTGCCACGCCTCCGGTACCCAGGTGCTGGACGATCTGGGCGAAGAGCACATGCGCACCGGCAAGCCGATCCTCTACACCTCTGCTGACTCCGTGTTCCAGATTGCCTGCCACGAAGAGACCTATGGCCTCGAGAAGCTCTATGAGCTGTGCCACATAGTGCGCGAGCTGCTGGAGCCCTACAACATCGGCCGCGTCATCGCGCGTCCGTTCGTGGGCAGCGGCAAGGGCAACTTCAAGCGCACCGGCAACCGCCACGACTACTCCGTGCTGCCGCCGGCACCGACCGTGCTGGACTACATGAAGGAAGCGGGCGGTCAGGTGGTCTCCATCGGCAAGATCGCCGACATCTATGCCCAGCAGGGCATCACCAAGCAGGTGAAGGGGACCGGTCTGACCGAGCTGTGGGACAGGACTCTGGAAGAGGTCAAAGCGGCCGGTGATCAGACGATCGTCTTCACCAACTTCGTCGACTTCGACTCCTCCTACGGTCACCGCCGTGACGTCAAGGGCTACGCCGATGCGCTGGAGTACTTCGACTCCCGCCTGCCGGAGCTGTTCGACCTGCTGCAGGATGGCGACGTGGTGGTGCTGACCGCCGACCACGGCTGTGACCCGACCTGGAGCGGTACCGACCACACCCGCGAATACATCCCGGTGCTGTTCTACGGCAAGCCGGTCAAGGCGGGCTCCGTCGGTCGTCGCGAGACCTTCGCCGACATCGGCCAGAGCATCGCGGCCTACCACGGCCTGCCCAAGCTGCAATACGGTACCAGCTTCCTGTGATGGTGACCCCGGGCCGGTTCGCCTGCCCGGGGTGCCACAGGGCCCCGGTTTCCTGTAATGTACCGCCGCCGCGCAGGCAGCGGACAATCCATAAAGACAATAAAACTCAACCTAGTGTGAAGGAATAAAGAGAATGGCAACTCCTCATATCAATGCGAAAGATGGCGCCTTTGCTGATACCGTGCTGATGCCGGGCGACCCCCTGCGTGCCAAGTACATCGCCGAAACCTTCCTGGAGAACGTCGAGCTGGTGTGCGACGTGCGCAACATGTTCGGTTTCACCGGCACCTACAAGGGTCGTCGCATCTCCGTCATGGGTCACGGCATGGGCATCCCGTCCTGCTCCATCTACGCAAAAGAGCTGATCACCGACTACGGCGTGAAGACCCTGATCCGCGTGGGCTCCTGCGGTGCCGTGCGTGAAGACGTGAAACTGCGTGACGTGGTGATCGGCATGGGTGCCTGCACCGACTCCAAAGTGAACCGTCTGCGCTTCAAGGACCACGACTTCGCCGCCATCGCCGACTTCGACCTGGTGGCCAATGCCGTTCAGGCCGCCAAGAACAAGGGTGTGGCCGTGCGCGTGGGCAACATCTTCTCCGCCGATCTGTTCTACACCCCGGACCCCTCCATGTTCGACGTCATGGAAAAATACGGCATCCTGGGTGTCGAGATGGAAGCCGCCGGTATCTATGGCGTGGCCGCCGAGTACGGTGCCAAGGCGCTGACCATCTGCACCGTCTCCGACCATATCCGTACTGGTGAGCAGACCACCTCCGAAGAGCGTCAGCTGACCTTCAACGACATGATCGAAATCGCGCTGGACTCCGTCCTGCTGGGTGACAACTGATCCCCCTCGCGCATAAAAAACGGCGGCCCTCGGGCCGCCGTTTTGCATTTTTGCGAAGCTCGGTCAGAGATCGAGGGCGAAGCGCCCCTTGCCCGACTGCTTGGCCTGGTACATGGCGGCATCGGCCCGGTGCAGCAGATCATCGATGTGACAATACTGGCCCGAATGACAGAGGGCACCCCCTATGCTGCCGGCAAGGGGCAGCCGGTGACCGGCCACGTCCCCGGGAACCGCCATGGCCGCCAGCAGTCGCTCGCACAGGGCAGGCAGCTCCTGCGCGGGTTGGCGCAGGGCAGGCAGTATGATGGTGAACTCGTCGCCGGCCAGGCGCGCCACCATGTCCCCCGGGCGCACCTCGGTACTCAGCACCTGGGCAAAGCGCTGCAACAGGGCGTCGCCGACGTGGTGTCCCAGCCTGTCGTTGATCCCCTTGAAGCCGTCGAGATCGAGGAACAGCAGCCCCAGGGGTTCGGCATTCTGGCGCACCCGCTCCAGCTCCCGGGAGAGGCGCAGGGTAAAGGCGCGCCGGTTGGACAGGCCGGTGAGGGGGTCGTGAGCAGCCTCGTGTTCCAGCTGACTTTGCAGCGCCTTGAACTCGGTGATGTCGCTGCCGAGGATGTAGACCCCGGGCTCGTCGCCCCGGCTCGGGATCATGGTGATCCTGAGGTCACGCTGACCTATGGGCAGATCGAAGCGGCGCTCGAAACTCACCTGTTCACCGGCGAGGGCCTTTGCCACATAGGCCATGGCCCTGCCGTGGGCCTCCTCGCCGATGACGTCCCGCACGCTCATTTCCCGCATCTGTTCGGTATCGAGCCCGAAGTAGCGGCAATAGGCCTGGTTGGCGAAGAGGTAACGCCCCTCGGGTGACACCATGCTGATGGTGACCGGCAGGCCATCGGTGATGGCCCGCAGTCGGGCACGGCCACGCTCGATCTCCGCGAGCACCTGGCGGCGGGCGGAGATGTCATGCAGGAAGAGGGCGAGGCGCACCTTGCCGTCGAACTGGTAACGCTCGGCGATCACCTCGACCGGGATGTGCCGGCCTGCGCGGGTGATGATGTCGCACTCCAGCCGCCGTGGCGGACTCTGCGGGTTGCCTGACAGACTCAGCAGGGGGTGATCGGCGCCGAGCAGCCCGAAGAGGGGACGGCCCAGCATCTCGTCGGCGTGCCAGCCGAGCAGGGTGGTGGAGGCCGGGTTCCAGCCTGTGATGATGAAATCGGCATCGAGCTCGAGGAAGGCATTGCTGGTGTGCTCCAGCATGTGCTGCAAGCGGCGCTGCTCCTGCCACAGCTGCTGCTGCATGGCACCGCGCTCGCGCATCTCCTGATGCAACTGCTCCACCGTGCGGGAGAGCTCACTGGTCCGTGACTGCACCTGCTGCTCGAGCCCTTGCTGCAGCCGCACGAGTTCGGCTTCGGCCTGTTTGCGCTCGGTGAGGTCGGCGAACACGGCGATCATGTGGGGGGCCATGGTGCGGCTCTGGCAGAGGGTCACGCTGAGCTGGACCCAGCACTGGGTGCCATCGGCCCGGATCATCCGCTTCTCCAGTCGGTAATCCTGCCGTTGCCCCGCGATCAGGGCATCGAACAGGGGCTGCTCCCGCTGCAGATCTTCGGGATGGGTCATGGCGAGCCAGGTCCGGCTCAGCATCTCGTGCTCGCTGTAACCGAGCAGCCGCTCCAGCCCCGGGTTGGCTCTCAGCCATTTCCCCTCGAGGGAGGAGAGGGCCATGCCCACCGACGACTGGTTGAAGGTGAGGGTGAAGAGATGCTCCTTGTCTTCCAGCACCTGGTTGAGGGTGCGCACCTGGTGGCGCCGCTCCAGATCGTGCAGGGTGTTCTCCACCAGGCGGCCGAAGTCGTCGAGATCCCGGCAGGCATCTTCGTCGAGATGGCGCGGCACATGGTCCACCAGGCAGAGGGTGCCGAGCACCACGCCATCGAGGGCGCGCAGGGGTCGGCCGGCGTAGAAGACCACGCCGGGATCATCGGTCACCAGCGGATTGTCGGCAAAGCGGAGATCCCGTCTGGCATCCGGTACCTGCATGATGTCGGGGCGCAAAATGGCATGACCGCAGAAGGAGTGCTCCCGGTTGATCTCGCACATATCGACCCCCGTGCGGGCGAGAAACCACTGCCTGTTCACGCCGGTCAGGGAGACCATGGCGATGGGGAGTGCGAAATGCCGGGTGATGAGCCGGGTGAGGCGATCAAGCTGATCGATGGGCTCGTGGTCGAGCAGGCCGAGGATGCGCAGTCGTTCCAGTCGACTGTGTTCATCCCGAGGCAAGGGGGGGGCAATCATGTGGCTCTCCTGCCAGTGATCTTGCCAGTGTTATATACAAGCCGGAGGATGTGATCCACTCCCGCTTATTGCGGAGCGGCGGGTTTGCTCTGTTTCTTGTGCTTGCGCACCCGCATGTAGTTGCGACGCACCCCGTAGGAGATGAGCAGGCCGGCCAGCAGCATCACCAGCAACATCAGGCGCTGTTTCTCTTGGTTGACCTTGAGATGGGTATCTTGTGCGGCCAGCAGTTTCTGCTCTTCCAGGGTGATCCTCAGATAGCCCAGGGTCAGGTTTCCGTCCTGGATCTCCTGGACAAACTGGATGCGCCCCTTGCCCTGCTCCGGCAGGGATTTGTTGTCGCTGCCGATGGGCAGCAGGCTGTCCAGCGGCAGGGCGTTGTCCGACTGGGCGAGGGGAATGCCGCGGGCGTCGTAGAGGGTGACATCCAGAATGTCAGGCTCGGCGGCCAGATCCTGCGCCAGTCTCTCCAGTTCGCTCTCCTTGTCCTCCTTGATCCAGCGGCGCATGTCCCGGGCGGCATAGGCGACCAGCGCCTGTGCCCTGTCCCGTGCCGCCGCGTGCAGGGCGGCCTGGCTCTCTCCCTGCATGTGGATGAGCAGCACCAGCACCCAGAGACCGAGCAGGACTCCCGCCGCCAGGCTGACAACACGTTTGATGGGAAGATGACGCACAGAACCGGGCCTCTGGTAATGGATGAGCGGGGCTGGCTGGTGCCCCGGTGCCGCGAAGCGGGAAACAGGGTGGTCTGTTTCCATGTCTGCCCGCACCGCAGGCGGGATCTTGGCGCTTGCCTGTACAAAAAGCAATACGCTACTCTGGGCCCGCATGATGAACCCCATGATTTCCAAGGAAGGCGTCTCTCTTATGTTGTTGTCCCAACTTCCCCGCTCCCTGCACGACTGGTCCGGGGCCCTGAGCTGTGCCCCCTGCTGGCAGCTCACCAACGAAGCCCTGCTGCCCGCGGCCAACGCCCACGACAGCGCTTGGATTGTCCTGTTTGGCAAGGGGCTGGAGGCCGGTCATCTGGCCCGCCTGGCCCAGCAGCTGGATGCCCTGGGGCTTGAGTCAAGCCTCTATCCCGCAGGGGAGCAGGCCGGTATTCCGCTGCTGCTGCTTGGCACCAACCGCTTCTCCCCCGAGCTGGTGCAGGCGCTCAAAGCCCAGGAGTGGGACATCGACCTGTGTCATCTGGCCGCCCTGCCGACCCTGAGTGAGCCCGGTCTGCTGGTGATGGACATGGATTCCACCGCGATCAGGATAGAGTGCATCGACGAAATCGCGCGGCTGGCCGGGGTCGGTGAGCAGGTGGCGGCCGTTACCGCGGCAGCCATGCAGGGCAAGCTGGAGTTTGCCGACAGTCTGCGTGCCCGGGTGGCGCTGCTGGAAGGGGCGCCTGTCACCATCCTCGACGAGGTGGCGGCCGACATGCCCTGGATGCCGGGCCTGCCACTCATGGTCGATACCCTCAAGCAGGCTGGCTGGAAGGTGGCGATCGCCTCCGGTGGCTTCACCCGCTTTGCCGGCGAGTTACAGCGTGCCCTGGGTCTGGATGCCATTTTCGCCAACGAGCTGGCGGTGGAAGGGGGCTTGCTGACCGGCAAGGTGAGCGGCCCCATCGTCGATGCCGCCGCCAAGGCCGAGGCACTGCAACTGCTGGCCTCGGAGTACGGGGTGGCTGCATCCCAGACGGTCGCGGTCGGCGATGGTGCCAACGATCTCAAGATGATGGGGGTGGCGGGGCTTGGCATTGCCATTCATGCCAAACCCCTGGTTCGTGCCCAGGCGGCGGCGACCCTCAATCACCACGATCTGGAAGGGGTGCTCTGCCTGCTCGGCGCCCTGGCCTGTCGCGACCGACGCTGGTGCTGATCCCGCTCAAGGAGGAGTCGATCACGAGATGGAACTGTTACAGCAATCCCTGTTTGTCCCCTGCGGTGAGCATCGACTCCATGTGCGCCATATCCAGCCCGGTGTCGCGGTGCATGCCGACCCCATCCTGATGGTGCACGGGGCCATCGAGAACGGCCGCATCTTCTACACCGAATCGGGCAAGGGGCTTGCCTGCTTTCTGGCTCGCCACGGGTATCAGGTCTATGTGGCGGATCTGCGTGGTCGGGGTCTGAGCACACCGACCATCGCCGAGCGGGCCGGCCACGGCCAGCATGAGCTGATCACCGAGGATCTGCCCGCCCTGCAGCGCTGGGTATCGGCCCGCCATGCCGGTGCCCGGGTGCACTGGATGGCCCACTCCTGGGGCGGCGTCATCATGGCCTCGACCCTGGTGCGCTTCCCCGAGCTGGCGGAGCAGGTTGCCAGCCTGGTGTTCTTCGGCACCAAGCGGGGGGTCTCGGTGCAGAACCCGGAGCGCTGGTTGAAGGTGGATCTGATCTGGAACAGGCTCGCCCCCTGGCTGGCACGCCGCCAGGGGTTTCTGGCCGCCCGCCGGTTGAAGATAGGGGCCGATGATGAGCCCCTGCGCTACCTGCAGGAGACCATCCCCTGGGTCAAGTGCGGGCCCTGGTTGGACCCCTTTGACGGTTTCGCCTATGACGAGGCGGCGAGCCGGGTCAACTGGCCCCCGCTCTGGATGATCTCCGCCAAGGCGGACAAGGTTCTTGGCCACCCCGTCGACGTGCGCCGCTTCAGCGACGAGATGGGCTCGGTCGCCCGCCACACCCGCCTTGGGCGGGACAACGGCAACCGGCTCGATTACGACCACATCAACATGTTGACGGCCCCCCAGGCACAGGAGGATCACTTCCCCGACATCCTCGCCTGGCTGCGCAACCCCCAGGCTGCCTGATAGACAAAAAAACGGGCACTTGCGTGCCCGTTTTTTGTTGTCTCCCGGCCCTGCTGGCTAGCGGGGCCCGGATGGTATGCCAAGGCGGAACAGGGTCGCCTCGGTGGTATCGGTCAGTTCACCCACGCCTACGACACTCCAGAGCTCCTCTTCCAGCTTCTTGGCCTTGTGAATGGCGAACTTGGCGATGTAGTCCAGTTCACCCGCGATGAAGCTGGTGTCCGGGCGGCCGGTGCGCGAAATACCCACCAGTACCGAATAGAACTCTCCCTGTTGCCGGGCCAGCTCGATGAAACGGCGCTTTTGATCCGGTGAGCTGAAGCTGCTGGCCAGGTGGCTGCGAAACAGGGGTGTTCCCCCCTGGGAGTGGAGGGCGGCGATGTAGACCTCCTCCTCTTCCGGCTTGTCTTCCCGCTCGATGGCGCGCAGGGGATTGAGCAGCAGGGTCTTGAGCAGTACCCCCTGGAACAGGGGATACAGGTTCAACTGCTGATCCTGCTCGGCACAGATGCGCAGCAGACGGGAAAGGCTGCGTGGCTGTGGCGAGAGGCCGGCCGCGGCCAGTTTCGGGGCGGCCTTGAGTTTGTTCACATAGACGGGGGTGTTGAACAGGTGGTGGGTGTAGAGGTTGCGCAGCGCCCTGGCCATGCCGCGATAGCGATTGAATTCCCGGGTGGTCTTGAGCTTGTTCTGGTTGCTTTCGATCAGCAGGCTGAAGAACTGGTGGCCGGTATGGCGCTCGGCCGTCCCCTCGATGCACAGATGCAGCACGGTTCTGCTCAGGTTGAGGCTGACCAGCCGATAGGGCAGGCGTTGCAGGTCCATGTTCCTGGCGAGCTCCTGCAAGCGGGGCAGAGCCACCGTGATGATGTCTCCCTTCTCCCCGTCGAACGGCTCCTCCAGCTCGATTTGCATGCCGTGGGCCGAGATGTCTCGGGTCCAGCCGACCCAGGATCGCTCCTTGTGATGCAAGACGATGGCCGTCTTGTGCATGTAGCGCGCCTCCTTGCGCAGTTGCACATAGTGCAGCGTCTCTATCTCGAAGGGGGCGGCATGGATGTCATGGCCAAAGCGCTGCAAGGCGTTGGCGTTGAGCGGATCCTGACCCGTCTCTCGCTGGAACTCGTCGCGCTGGTTGTCCAGGTTTATCTCCTGCAGCATGCCCACGTATCCGAGCTGGGCCAGGCGCTCGCGCAGCAGCCTGTCCTGCAACGGGCTCGCCCCGCCCTGGGGGTTGTCGAGGTCGGCCTCCCGCAGGGTGCAGGCTTCCATGCTGAACTTGTATACCCGCCAGCTGGGGCGGCGGGCGCCGATCTGGAAGAAGAGCGCGGTCAGTCCGCTCTGTTCCAGCTCCTCCCGGGTCGCGGAGAAGAAGTAGAGGTGGCTGCGTACCGCATGGGTAAAGCTGTAGATCAACGTCTCGCGCAGCCCCTCTTTGCCTGGAAGCAACGAGGGCATGCGGGCCGCAGTGAAGAGGCTGGCGAGCATGTCGCGGTTCTTGGCGTCGCGCCAGTATTCGAGAATGTGCTGGTTGTTCTCGGTGCGCAGGGCGATCTCGAGGGCGGGGACGCTGCCCTTGCCGAAATAGAGGGGCATGCCGGTCATGCGCGGCAGATAGAACTGTTCATACCCCTTGATGACGGCGGCGGAGAGCAGGTAGTCGACGCTGACGCGATAGCGGCTGCGGTTGCGCTCGATGAAGTCGCGCAGGAACTCGTCGAACACCGGATGCTCGCCGTTCTTGAGCAGCCTTAGCCAGAATTTGTCCTCTTTTCTCTCCTCCCCCAGGATCTGGTAGCTGACCGGGTCACGCAGCAGGGGATGGGGATGATCGCGTTCCAGTCCGGTGAAAAAGACGGCTATCAGGTCGCCTGTCTGGTAGTCGGGCAGATAGGGCACGGATACCCGGATGCCGCCGAGGGAGATGTCGGAGCTCTTGGCGAGGATCTTCTCGCCGTTGGCGAGTTGGAGCACCATGGGAGAGCTGAAGTGCATGCGCTCTTCCTGTCGCCCGTAATGGCTGGCGAAGGGGATGGCGCTGACATCGAACGGACGAAACGGGCTGATGGGCAGCGCCAGATTGTCGCTGCGCCCCTGGTTGAGTTTGTACCAGGCTTGCAGCGCCTCGTAGACCCCCAGGGTGTAGCTGTCCCGGTAGAGGTAGCACTGGGATTGAAACAGCTCGATGGCCTCGGCGGGCATGAAGTGGGTCACCCCGTCGAACTCATGCACCTGACAGAGGGCGCCCAGCTCGTTGCGCATGTCGATGACGCGCCGACAGGGGGTGCACTTGCGTTTGAGTTCCATCTTCAGCAGGAACCGGCTGTTGGTATTTTCGTTCTGGGTCAGACGGTTGAAGATTTCGTCGAAGTCCTTTTCCCGGAGCAGGGGGACAAGTTGTTCTATCAGATGTAGTGGTTGTTCTGAATCCATGTATTCCTGCCGCGGAAAGTCACTTTTCCGATTCTGGGTTTGATCTGCCGGTCGCAAACAAGTATATCAAGCAGGAATTCATCCTGTCCCCGAGTTATCCATGGCCAAAAACAAAACCGCCTATGTTTGTTCCGAATGTGGAGCCGACTTCACCCGCTGGCAAGGCCAGTGCAGCGAGTGCAAGGAGTGGAACACCATCACCGAGGTGCGACTGGGGGTGACGACACCCGGCAAGAGCGCTCGCTATACCGGTTATGCGGGCGCCGTCGGCAGCCAGGTGCAGACCCTGGCAGAGATCGCCACCACGGAGATCCCCCGTTTCAGCTCGGGCTTCAAGGAGCTGGACCGCGTACTCGGTGGCGGCGTGGTCCCTGGTTCGGCCATTCTCATCGGCGGCAACCCCGGGGCCGGCAAGTCGACCCTGTTGCTGCAGACCATGTGCGGCCTGGCGCAGCGCATGAAGACCCTCTATGTGACCGGTGAGGAGTCACTGCAACAGGTGGCGATGCGGGCCGGTCGGCTGGGTCTGCCCACGGACAAGCTGCGCATGTTGTCCGAGACCAGTGTCGAGCAGATCTGCCTCATCGCCCAGCAGGAGCAACCTCAGATCATGGTCATCGACTCCATCCAGGTGATGCACGTGGCGGATGTGCAGTCCGCGCCGGGGTCCGTCTCCCAGGTGCGGGAGTCGGCGGCGCTGCTGACACGCTATGCCAAGCAGAATCATGTGGCCATCTTCATGGTGGGCCACGTCACCAAGGACGGCACTTTGGCGGGCCCCAAGGTGCTGGAGCACTGCATCGACTGCTCCGTGCTGCTGGATGGCGGGCACGACTCGCGTTTTCGCACCCTGCGCTCCCACAAGAACCGCTTCGGTGCGGTCAACGAACTGGGGGTCTTCGCCATGACCGGGCAGGGAATGAAGGAAGTGAGCAACCCTTCCGCGATTTTCCTCAGCCGCGGGGAGGAGCAGGCTCCGGGCTCCATCGTCATGGTGATCTGGGAAGGCACGCGCCCCCTGCTGGTGGAGTTGCAGGCCCTGGTGGATTACTCCCAGCTCTCCAATCCGCGCCGGGTAGCGGTGGGGATGGACCACAACCGTCTCGCCATGCTGCTGGCGGTGCTGCATCGTCACGGCGGGTTGCAGATGGCGGATCAGGATGTGTTCATCAACGTGGTGGGTGGCGTCAAAGTCGAGGAGACCAGCGCGGATCTGGCGCTGCTGCTGGCCATGGTGTCGAGCTTCCGGGATCAGGCCCTGCCCAAGGATCTGGTGGTCTTTGGCGAGGTGGGACTCTCCGGCGAGATACGGCCCGTACCCTCGGGTCAGGAACGACTGCAGGAGGCGGCCAAGCACGGCTTCCGCCGAGCCATTGTCCCGCATGCCAATGCGCCCAAACATCCCATCGAGGGGATGGAGGTGGTGCCGGTGAAGAAACTCTCCGATGCCCTCGAGGCCCTGTAACCGACCATGAAAAAGGAGCGTATGGACGCTCCTTTGTTTTTCTGCCCGCCCGCTCAGGATTCGGGGGGGACGTGGTCTCGGTGCTCTTGCAGCAACTGCTCCAGCTCGCGATGGAGCAGTTGCTCCTCTCCGATGTTCAGCTCGATCATCCGCTTGAGGTGAGTGGCGCTGTCGATGTCGATGTGGTGGCAGTAAAACCCCAGCTTCTTGCTGGCTTCGTGGGTCAGCTCGACCTGCATCTTGATCTCGATGTCGCTGCCCCCGAGCACGAAGCAGATTTCGTACTCCTTGTCCTCGCTGGCGACCCAATCCTCGGGTCTGAGCAGCAGGGCTCCCTGCAGGGAGACATCGACCAGCTGGGTGCGCCACTGGTGTTCACCCTGGGTGAGCTTGGCGGCGGTCAAATAGAAAATCCGAGTAAAGTGGCGGCGCTCGGCCATGGTCGTCTCCGGTCTGCGTGCGAGCAAGATGCTCATCCTTCATGTTGCAGAGTGTAATCCAGCTGGCACGCCAGGATATTGAACTGGCTCCGATATTGAATATCAGACCTGCTGATGGCTGAGGGATTCCACCACCTGCAGCGCCTTGACCAGCCGATCCTCCTGTTTGAACCTGTCTTCCAGCACGGGGCCGAGTTGGTTCAGATCCTCGTCCAGTTGCAGCAACTGGGCTTCGTCGGCGTTGCTGTACTTGTCGTTGAACTCCAGCGCGAATTCGGTACAGGCACGGATATTGGGGTAGATGCGCTTGGCCAGCTCCAGTTTGTCGCCGCTGGCTTGCTCAAAGGCGGTGACGACGTGGTTGTAGATCTCGAAATGGCCTGCGCTGACGTAGTCGACCAGTTGTTCGCAAAAACGTTGCAGTTCTACATGGCCTGGGAGGGTGCGTTGCTTGCACTTGGCGGGCATGAGGCCTGCCAGTCGCATGTACTCGACCAGCAACGCCTGTCTGGCATCCAGCCAGTCATCTATTGCTCTGTGCTTGCCTGCCAGTGCGCGCTTGGTTTTTTCCAGTTCAGTTAACATAGTCCCTCCATGGGCATGGCATGCGGCACTCGCGTCGCACGCCTCCGGTCATTCTCATCGACTGACGACACTCCTATAACTAGGGAAAATCCAGTTGACCGTCAATAGGAGTGTAGGGATATTGTTACATCAGGCGGGGATTTGCATGCCTCTCCCCACCGGTACTTCGCATCCTGTCGCCCATCCAGGGGACAAGGGGGCGATATATGTGACTATTTCCGCAGATCTTGATGAAAACCCCAGCATTCAAGCCAATCCGGCTGATAAAGCCTTTGCCTGAGTGTTTTTTTTTGAATAGAGTGGCCCGGTGCTAAATGCCCGATCATAAAGGAAATGTTATGAACAAAGCTCAACTTGTCGATGCAATTGCCGCCAAAGCAGACCTGAGCAAAGCTCAGGCCAAAGTCGCTCTGGAAGAGATCATCAATGGTATTACCCAGAGCCTGAAAGAGGGCGATGCCGTTCAGTTGGTGGGTTTTGGTACCTTCAAGGTCAACCATCGCGCGGGCCGTACCGGTCGCAACCCGCAAACCGGTAAAGAGATCCAGATTGCAGCTGCCAATGTGCCGTCCTTCGTGGCTGGCAAGGCGCTGAAAGACGCCGTCAAATAAGGTCGTCTTGTAATCAAATGAAACCCGGCTTGTGCCGGGTTTTTTCTTGCCATCTTCGTCAAAATTTGTTTCAGATACACTCAGGATATGGCATGCGCTGTAGCGAGGTGGATATGGAACAGAAAAATGCCATTCGGCAGGTAGCCGTCCCCTGGGCTCCCTCTCGTCAACTCCCTCCCGGCCTGGTCGTGGCCGAACTGCATCAGGATATCTGGAGCGACACCCTGACCGTCATGCTGGGGCGTGCTCGCAGCATCGATCTGCCTCCGTTGCCCCTGTGCCGGGTGAGTTTTCGCCACATCTTCGCGGTGCGGGTGATGGAGGATTGCGATCTGGCGGAGGGGCGTGATAGCCACGTCATCGAGGAGCAGATCCAGCTCATTACCCCGTCCCGTTTCGCCAGCTGGTTCCATCAGGAATCCGATGGACTGCACCTGGATGAAGATTTGCAGCACTACCGCATCTCGACCTGGGATTACTGCGCCGATGTGCTGACCTCTTCTCCCCCTGAACTCCAGTTCATGGTTCAGGAGGAGTAAGCCAGACTGTCGGGTCGCCTCCGTGGTGACAAAAAAGCCGGCGCAGGGGCGCCGGCTTTTTTTGTTCGGGAGAGGTGGCGTTCAGCCCAGGATCTGGTCCCGGTGCAGCCCCAGCACGATCAGCAGCCCGATGAAATAGAAGGCGCTGAGCTTGATGCCGAGAATGGTGAGCAGGCCGGCGCACAGACGCACCAGGGCCTTGTGCAGCCAGGATCCGGTGAAGCGGTACATGATCACTCCACCGCGTCGGCCGGCGCGAACTCCGGCACCTTGGCCATGGCGTCCAGCACCACTTGAATGTCGGCCCCCGGTTTGCAGGCATTCTCGCTCAGATGGCGACGCCAGGCGCGCGCCCCCTGCATGTTCTGGAACAACCCCAGCATGTGGCGGGTCATGTGGGAGAGGTAGTTGCCCTTGGCCAGCTCCTGTTCGATGTAGGGCAGCATCATCCGCACCACCTCGTGGCGGCTTGGCACGGCATGGTTCTCGCCGAACACCAGATTGTCCACCTGGGCCAGAATGTAGGGGTTCTGGTAGGCTTCGCGGCCCATCATGACCCCGTCGAGGTGCTGCAGATGTTCAAGAGTCTGTTCCAGACTGGTCACCCCGCCGTTGATGGCAATGGTCAGATCCGGGTAATCCTGCTTGACCTGGTAGACGCGAGGATAATCGAGGGGCGGGATCTCGCGGTTCTCTTTCGGGCTCAGGCCGCTCAGCCAGGCCTTGCGGGCGTGGACGATGAAGGTATCGCAACCGGCGTCCCGTACCTGCTCGATGAAGGCCTGCAAGAACTCGTAGGAGTCTTGATCGTCGATGCCGATACGGGTCTTCACGGTGACCGGAATGTCGACCACGTCGCGCATCGCCTTGATGCAATCGGCCACCAGCGCGGGTTCGCCCATGAGGCAGGCGCCGAAGCGGCCGTTTTGCACCCGATCGGAAGGGCAGCCGACGTTGAGGTTGACCTCGTCATAGCCGCGCTCCTCGGCGAGCCTGGCGCAGCGGGCCAGGTCTGCCGGGTTGCTGCCACCCAGTTGCAGGGCGAGAGGGTGTTCCTGCTCGCTGTAGCCCAGATAGTCGCCCTTGCCGTGGATGATGGCGCCCGTGGTCACCATCTCGGTATAGAGCAGGGTCTGGCGGGTCATCAGACGGTGGAAATAACGGCAATGCCGATCGGTCCAGTCCAGCATGGGGGCGATGGAAAAGCGCTGCGCCTGCATAAAAATCATCCGGGTTGGCCAAACAAGGGGCGGGATTCTATCACAACGTGAGACAGCCCCAGAAAATGAATTTTGTCGCCGCGCACTGGGGGCCCTGTGATAGTATCCGGCTAATTGACAGGGTATCTGCGTGAACATGAATCAAGACCAACTTCTACAACGAGCGGAACGCCTCTGCGAGCAGCGAGGGATCCGTTTCACCCCGACACGGCGCCAGGTGTTCCGGCTGCTTGCCGCCCACGGCAATGCCATCAGTGCCTATGATTTGCTGGCCCAGTTGCAGCAGACCGAGGCTCATGCCAAACCGCCTACCGTCTATCGGGCGCTCGACTTCCTGCTCGAACAGGGCTTTGCCCACAAGGTGGAGTCGCTCAACGCCTTCATCTTCTGCTGCCACTTCGACCATGCCCACCCGATGCAACTGCTGATCTGCGATCGTTGCGGTGAGGTAGTGGAGCTGCACGATCCCGCCATCGATGGCGCCTTTTCCGAGCAGGCTCATCAGCATGGTTTTACTATTACCAACAAGACCATAGAAGCCCATGGTCAATGTGCCCGCTGTTCCGCTACCGTAGGAAGTCAAGATGAAGGCTGATTTTGTAAACCCGTTCCTGCTCTCCCTGCTCAACGTGCTCTCCACCATGGCACAGCTGGAACTCAAACCGGGCGCGCCCAAGCGCAAGACGGACGAGCTGGCTCGGGGAGATGTCTCCGGCCTGATTGGCATGGTGGGTCCGCAGACCCGGGGTTCCCTCTCCATCAGCTTCGAGAAGGGACTGGCATTGGAGATCATGCGTCGCATGCTGGGGGAGGCGCCGGCCACCATCAACGAGGAAGTGACCGACATGGTGGGCGAGATCACCAACATGGTGACGGGCGGCGCCAAACGCATGCTGGGGGAGAAGGGCTATGAGTTCGACATGGCGACCCCGGTCATCGTCTCCGGTCCCAATCACACCATCACTCACCGGGCCGACGGCGCCAAGATCATGATGCCGTTCGAATCGGAGTATGGCCGTGCCACCATCGAGATCTGCTTCGAGTAATCGCCATGTGGAAGATGCTGAAATGGAGTGTCATCGGTGGGGTGGTGCTGCTTATCCTGTCGGATATCGAGATCAGCACCTCTCTCTACAAGTACGAAGACAACCGCGTGGAGATCAACTTCCCGCGCTGGCAGGCTGACCAGCCCTGGGGCACCCTGCGCTGGCATGCGGGCCGATTTGAGCATCACTGGTACGGTCTTGCAGGCAAACCCAAGCCCGCAACCGTCCTCTGAAGAGCGCTCTCCACAACGGATGAACCAGATTGCACCAACAAAAAAGAGGCCAGCGAATGCTGGCCTCTTTATTTGGTCAAGATCTGTTATCAGGCCGCTTCTGCAGCCAGCTTGCCATTGCCACGCACCATGACACCGAGGCCACAGGCCAGCAGGGTCGGCAGCAACCAGGCCAGGCCCTTGTCAAACAGCGGCAGGAAGGCGAAAGCATCCATCTTCATGCCGGCGGCGCCCAGGCCGTCCAGGCAGCCGAACAGGAAGGCGACCAGCAGCACGGAGCGGAACACCAGACGGGGGCGACCGAAGTAACCCTTCAGGAAGGTGACCAGTACCAGCGCCACGGCAACCGGGTAGATGGCGACCAGCACCGGAATGGAGAGGCTGATGAGCTGGCTCAGGCCCACGTTGGCCACGATGCCGCAGATGACACCCAGCAGCACGACCAGCTTCTTGTAGCTCATGCCGGTCAGGTTGTGGAAGAAGTCGGAGCAGGCGGAGATGAGGCCGACGGCCGTGGTGAAGCAGGCCAGGGTGATGATGGCAGCCAGGATGAACTGACCCGGTTGGCCGAACAGGCTCAGCACGTAGGCGTTGACGATGGCACCGCCGTTGCTCACGTCGGTGGCGACGCCGGCAGCGGTGTTGCCCAGCTGGAACAGGGAGACATAGACCACGGAGAGACCGATGGCGGAGATGATGCCCGCGATGGCCAGGTACTTGAACTGGCTCTGGTAGTCATGGATGCCTTTCTGGCGCAGCAGGTCGACGATCAGGGCGCCGAACATCAGGGACGCCAGGGTGTCCATGGTGTTGTAGCCTTCCAGAATGCCCTTCACGAAGGGGGTGCTCTGGTAGTCACCGGATGCGGCAGGCATGCTTCCTTGCGGTGCGACGAAGACACCGATGGCCAGGGTCAGCAGCAGCAGCATCAGCAGCGGGGTCAGGTACTTGCCGATGGCATCCATCAGCTTGCCCTGGTTGAGTGAGACCAGGATGGCCACGCCGAAGAACAGTACTGTATAGGCAGCCAGACCGGATGGTCCCATGTCGCCAAGGAAGGGCTTGAGGCCCATCTCGTAGGCCACCAGGCCGGTACGGGGGGCGGCGAAGGCCGGGCCGATGATGATGTAGATGGCGACGGCCAGTGCGGTGGCCACGCCGGTCGGCAGCAGCTTGGTCATGCCGGCCCAGCCGTTGCCAGCCTTGGCGACGGCGATGATGGTGATGAGGGGCAGGCCCACGGCGGTGACCAGGAAGCCCAGCATGGCCAGGGAGAGGTGCTCACCCGCCATGAAGCCGGCCAGGGGCGGGAAGATGATGTTGCCTGCGCCCAGATAGAACGCAAAGGTCATGAAGCCCAATCCGAGTACATCGGACAATGTGAGTGATTTCGTCAAGTTCAACCTCGTCTGTCTTGTAAACTATTGCTTGTTATAGTTTTTTATTTGTCAGTGACCGGCACTTTCCGGGGGTAAAAAAAAGAGCCCCGCTGGTTTTTTCATCGCGACCAGTGGTTTGAACTGGTCTTGAGCGGGCGCTCATTTAGCAGTCAGCATAATGATGTGAAAAAATAGTTCAAGGCAAAATTTACATCTTCAAATAGAAGGGGCTGGTTAGTTGGATATATCTGTCGGAATAGCCTCCTGTGGCAGAATGGATCACAATTTCCCCCCTCTCACACTTGTTTAATCCTCTGCCAAGCAGCAATAAAACACGATTTGCCTCTTTCCCCTCTCTGGTGGTAACAGCCAGATAACAACGCTCATACAGATCATAACTCGACGAAATGCATAAAATTTCATCCGCCATCGCCGTGGGCAGCACCAGGGCCAGTTGCCCGGTACGGCTCAGCAGGCGATCGCTGGCGGCCAGCAATCCCCTGGGGTCGAGCCCCCCGGTATGACGGGCCAGAGCCCTGGCCGGATCGCGGAGTGTCTGGCCTGCCGGGAAATAGGGCGGGTTGGAGACGATGAGATCGTAAGGGGGGGCGAGGTGATCCTGAATGGCGCTCTCTATGATGGTGACCCGCTCACGCCAAGGGGAGGCCGCCACATTCTCCTGGGCCTGCACGGCTGCATCCTTATCCAGCTCCACCCCGTCTATGTGGCAGTCGTTCGTGCTGCGCTGGGCCAGCATCAGGGCGATGAGGCCGCTGCCGGTGCCGATGTCCAGCACCCGGCGGGCGCTGTCGACCGGCGCCCAGGCTCCCAGCAGAATGCCGTCCGTACCGACCTTCATGGCGCAGCGGTCGTGATCGATGTGAAATTGCTTGAACGTGAAACCGTTGTTGCGCCCCATTCGGCCCTCCTCCTGTACCTGCCCGCGGAAAATGGCCGGCGATTATAGCGGCTAAGCCACAGTCACCATAGGAGCCGGCGGCATAATCGCCTATAATCTGCCGCTTCCTTAATGACCGAGTATTGCCATGAGCCAGTCCTTTGATGATTTCGACCTGAATCCAGCCCTCAGTCGGGCCTTGGCCGAGATGGGATTCACCCGCCCCACCACCATCCAGCAGATGGTGCTGGAGCCAGCCCTGGACGGCCGCGATATTCTGGCCTCTGCGCCGACCGGAACCGGCAAGACCGCCGCCTTCCTGCTGCCCGCGATGCAGCACCTGCTGGACTTCCCGCGCCGCAAGCCGGGTCCGTGCCGCATGTTGATCCTGACTCCGACCCGCGAACTCGCGCTGCAGGTGAGTGCTCACGCCAAGGCCCTGGCGGTGCACACCCATCTCAGCATCGAGACCATCATCGGTGGTGTCAGCCATGAAGAGCAGCTGCCTGCCCTGACCAAGACCACCGACATCGTGGTGGCCACCCCTGGCCGTCTGCTCGAGTACATCGAGAAAGAGGAGTTCGAGAGCCACGACATCGAGGTGCTGGTGCTGGATGAAGCGGACCGGATGCTGGACATGGGCTTCATCAAGGACGTGAACCGCATCGTGGAAGAGGCGCGCTACCGCAAGCACACCATGCTCTTCTCCGCCACCCTGGAAGGGGCCGGCCTCGAGAAGTTTGCGAGCGAGATCCTCAAAGACCCGGTTGAGCTGCACGCCGAGCCGCCCCGCAGCGAGCGCCGCCCCATCACCCAGTGGATCCACCTGGCCGATGATGCCGCCCACAAGCTGGCTCTGCTGGTGCACATCCTGAAAAACCCGGAGACCCAGAAGGCCATCATCTTCGTCAAGACCCGTGAGCGACTGGCGGAGCTTTCCGGCCAGTTGCAGGCGGCAGGCGTGCCCTGCGCCTGGATCCGTGGCGAGATGGAGCAGGCCAAGCGCATCGAGTCTATCCGCAAGTTCCATGAAGGGGAGGTGCCCTTCCTCATCGCCACCGACGTGGCCGCCCGCGGCATCGACCTGCCGAACGTCAGTCATGTCATCAACTACGACATGCCCTACGGTGCGGATGTCTATGTGCACCGCATCGGTCGTACCGGTCGTGCCGGCAACCGTGGCTGCGCCATCAGCCTGGTGGAAGCTCACGACATGGCCATGGTCGCCAAGATCGAACGCTACACCGAGGAGCGCCTCAAGCGCCGGGTGATCGATGAGCTGCGCCCCAGACACAAGGAAGCGCGGGTGCCGGTGAAGAAGAAAAAGCCGAAGGATGCCAAGAAGTCGGCAAAGAAGAAAAAGAAGTAATACCCCTGAGCACAGTTGAAACGGCCATCCCAGGATGGCCGTTTTGCTGTCTGCTGCCTGGGGAGTGGCCTGAGATAGGCGCAGAAAAAAGCCGACGCAAGGACGTCGGCCAACAAAAAGTGCTTACAACAGAGGATTCACAGAGTCAGACCCGAGGATCTCCGACTTGGTTCCCTTGAATGTGTAATTAATTTTCAGCGCGCTTGAACATCAGGGTATTGGCGTCGGACTCTTCCGGTACAAAGTAGTAACCGTCGGCATCGAAACCGGTCAGCTGTTCCACCCGGGTGAGCCGATGCTTGATGATGTGGCGTGCCATCATGCCGCGGGCCTTCTTGGCGTAGAAGCTGATGATCTTGAACTGGCCGTTCTTCTCATCCTTGAACACCGGGGTGATGATGCGCCCCTGCAGGGCTTTCGGGCGCACCGACTTGAAATACTCGTCGGAGGCGAGGTTGATCAGCACGTCGTCCCCCTGGGCCGCCAGCGCCTTGTTCAGGTGCGCAGTGATGATGTCGCCCCAGAATTGGTAGAGATCCTTGCCGCGCGGGTTGTCGAGGCGGATCCCCATCTCCAGGCGGTAGGGCATCATGAGGTCAAGCGGCCGCAGCACGCCATAAAGGCCGGAGAGCATGCGCAGGTGGGCCTGGGCGAAGTCGAGGTCGGCCTCGCTGAAATCTTCTACGGCCAGACCGGTGTAGACGTCCCCCTTGAAGGCCAGCAGCGCCTGGCGGGCGTTGGCCGGCGTGAAGTCAGGCTGCCACTCGGCAAAGCGGGCGGCGTTGAGGCCGGCGAGCTTGTCGCTGATCTTCATCAGGCTGGCGATCTGGTCCGGGCTCAGTTGACGAGCCCGGGTGATCAGTGCTGCGGAGTGGTCCAGCAGTTCGGGTTGGGTGAAATGGGAGGTCACCAGGGGTGACTCGTAATCCAGCGTCTTGGCCGGGGAAACCACAATCAGCATAACTGTCCTTTACTAGCGATGACGCACGCCCCTCAATCATCCAGGGTCACGTTGTCGAGAGTGCCTGCGCCCAGCTGCTCGCGACCCGACAGCTTGATGAGCAGTCGCAGGTCGTTGGCGGAGTCGGCATGGGCAAGGGCCTCACTGTAGCCAATTTGGCCGGCGCAGAACAGGGTGAACAGCGCCTGATCGAAGGTCTGCATGCCGAGCTCGCCGGATTTGGTCATCACCTCCTTGAGTCTGTGCATCTCTCCCTTGCGGATGATGTCGGTGACGAGCGGGGTGTTGAGCAGGATCTCGAAGGCGGCGACCCGGCGCTGCCCATGAGCGGAGGGGAGCAGCTGCTGGGCGACGATGGCGCGCAGGTTGAAGGAGAGATCGAACAGGAACTGGCGGTGCTTCTCCTGGGGGACCAGATGTAGGATGCGATCCAGCGCCTGGTTGGCATTGTTGGCGTGCAAGGTGGCGAGGCAGAGGTGCCCCGTCTCGGCGAACTGGATGGCGAACTCCATGGTCTCCTGGGAGCGGATTTCACCGATGAGGATGACATCCGGGGCCTGGCGCAGGGAGTTTTTGAGGGCGACATCGAAGGATGCGGTGTCGATCCCCACCTCCCGCTGGGTCACCAGACAGCGATCGTGCTGATGGACGAACTCCACCGGATCCTCCACCGTCAGGATGTGGCCGTCACCGTGCTGGTTGCGAAAGCCTATCATGGCCGCCTGGGTGGTGGACTTGCCGGCGCCAGTGGCGCCGACGAAGAGCACCAGCCCGCGTTTGGCCATGGCGACCTCCTGCAGGATGGGAGGCAGCACCAGCTCGTCAAAGGTGGGGATGCGGGTCTCGATGCGGCGCAGCACCATGCCCGGCATATCCTGTTGCCAGAAGGCGCTGACCCGAAAGCGCCCCAGCGAGCCTCGCTGGATGGCGTAGTTGGCCTCGCGGGTGTGCAGGAAGCGCTCGAAGTGGGTCTCGTCCAGGCTCTCCCTGATCAGCGCCAGCGCCGTCGTCTTGTCGAGGGGGGCTGGTCCGAGCGACACCAGACGCCCGTTGACCTTGAGGGTCGGGGGGGCATCGACCGTGATGAAGAGATCCGAGCCCTTTTGTTCAACCAGTGCGGCGAGCAGAACATCCATGTTCATGGCGACTCCTTGGGTGTGCGAGCTTAAATGGTATTGGGATCGACCGCCTTGGCCTTGGCATCGAGGGAGGCGACGACCCCCCGGTTGACCAGCTGCTTGAGGCTCTGGTCCATGGTCTGCATGCCGTGGGTCATCCCGGTCTGGATGACGGAATAGAGCTGGGCCACCTTGTCTTCCCGGATGAGGTTTCGCACCGCCGGGATCCCCAGCATGATCTCGTGGGCCGCCACCCGGCCGCCACCGATACGCTTGAGCAGGGTCTGGGAGATGACCGCCCGCAGGGATTCGGAGAGCATGGATCGCACCATGTCCTTCTCCGAGCCGGGGAAGACGTCGATGATACGGTCGATGGTCTTGGCGGCCGAGGAGGTGTGCAGGGTGCCAAACACCAAGTGACCGGTTTCAGCGGCGGTCATGGCGAGACGGATGGTTTCGAGGTCCCGCATTTCACCTACCAGGATGATATCCGGGTCTTCCCGCAAGGCCGAGCGCAGGGCGTTGCTGAAGCTCTTGGTGTCGCGGTGTACTTCCCGCTGGTTCACCAGGCAGCGCTTGTTCTCGTGCACGAATTCGATGGGGTCCTCGATGGTGAGGATGTGGTGGTGGAAGTTGTCATTGATGTAATCGACCATGGCGGCCAGGGTGGTGGATTTGCCCGAGCCGGTGGGCCCAGTCACCAGCACCAGGCCGCGAGGGTACTCCGCTATCTTGCGAAATATCTCCGGCGCCCCCAGATCGTCCAGGGTCAGAACGGTGCTCGGGATGGTACGAAACACGGCGCCCGAGCCGCGCGCCTGCTGGAAGGCGTTGACCCGAAAGCGTGCCATGCCGGGTACTTCGAAGGAGAAGTCCACCTCGAAGTTCTCCTCCAGCTCCTTGCGCTGGTGGTCATTCATGATGTCGTAAATGAGAGCATGGACTTCCCGGTGATCCAGGGCGGGCAAATTGATCTTGCGAACCTCCCCATCAACCCTGATCATCGGGGGGACCCCGGCCGAGAGGTGTAGATCCGAGGCCTTATGCTTTACACTGAATGCCAATAACTCTGTGATATCCATAGATTTGTTATTCTCCCATCACAAGATTACGAACGAAATATGAGCCAGATTGCCCAGCACCTGCTTCAGGTAAAGGAACGTATTGTAGAGGCTGCCCGGCGTGTTGGCCGCAGCCCAGATCACATCCAGTTGCTTGCTGTCAGCAAAACCAAGCCGCTGGGGGACATTCAGGCTGCCTATGCCGCCGGCCAGCGGCGCTTTGGCGAATCCTACGCCCAGGAGGCCGCACTCAAGATTGATGCCTTGCGCGAGCAGAACGCCTGTACAGACATAGAGTGGCACTTTATCGGCCCGCTGCAATCGAACAAGTCCAAGCTGGTGGCGGAGCGGTTCGACTGGGTTCAAAGTGTCGATCGCGACAAGCTCATCGAACGCCTCAACAACCAGAGACCGAGTGGGCTCGCGCCGCTAAATATCTGTCTGCAAATCAATATTAGCGGAGAGAGCAGCAAATCCGGTACGTCGGAGCAAGAGATTTTCCGCCTGGCCTCCCTGGTGGCCCAAAGCGAGCGGCTGCGGTTGCGCGGCCTGATGGCCATCCCCGAGCATACCTGCGACGAGGGGGTGCTGGCGGCCCAGATGGCGCGCATGCAGGCTCTGTTCACCGAACTTGCGCAACAATACCCGAGCGTCGACACCCTTTCGATGGGGATGACCGAGGATCTCGAGCCGGCCATTGCCCACGGCAGCACCATGGTGCGGGTCGGGACCGCCATCTTCGGGGCCCGTGACTATTCATGAGCAAGAGCCGGGGCGAAAAACACCCCGGTCGTGCTTTTTTTCAGGTAAACAGGCGCGTGTGATGCTGTCAGCCCGCACAGGCTGGGTAGGCATCCGCTGCGATGTCAGTAACAGGAGTGTTTGATGCAGCAGAGAACCCTCGCCTTCATCGGGGCAGGCAACATGAGCCGCAGTATCATTGCCGGCCTCATCCAGGCGGGTTACCTGGCAGAGCGTATCATCGCCGCCAATCCCAGCCGCCCCAAGCTGGACGAACTGGCCAGCCAGTTCGGCATCCGTATCACCCAGGACAACACCGAGGCGGCCCGCGAGGCCGAGGTGATCGTGCTGGCGGTCAAGCCCCAGCTGATGGCGGGCATGCTGACGACGCTGGTGGCCGAGCTTGGCTCGCTGGATGGCAAGTTGCTCATCTCCATCGCCGCCGGCATTCGCGTCGCGCGCTTGCAGGAGATGGCAGGCGGTCACGATCGCATCATTCGCACCATGCCCAACACCCCCTCCTTGCTGGGGCTGGGGATGACCGGGCTCTATGCACCGCCCGCCATCGGGCAGGCCGATCGGGCGGTGGCCGAACAGATGATGCAATCCGTGGGCAAGACCCTCTGGGTGGATGAGGAGGCCGGCATCAACGGCGTTATCGCGGCGGCGGGCAGTGCCCCGGCCTACTTCTTCCTGTTCATGCAAGCGATTGCCGAGGAGGCCGAGGCCATGGGCTTTACGCCGGAGCAGGCCCGCCTGCTGGTGCAGCAAACCGCCCTGGGGGCGGCCGCCATGGTGGAGCAGAATCCCGAGCTGTCGCTGCAGACCCTGCGCGAGCAGGTGACCAGCAAGGGCGGGACCACGGCCGAGGCCGTCAAGACATTCCAGGAGCAGGGGCTGATGCCGCTGACCGCAAGAGCCATGCAGGCGGCCGTTACCCGGGCCGGCGAAATGGAAACCCTTTTCTGAATCCCTTTTAGCAAGGAGCCCGGATGAACACGGCTTACTTTTTGATTAACACTGTCTTTGATCTCTACCTCATGGTGGTGCTGCTGCGGGTCTGGCTCCAGTGGGCGCGGGCCGACTTCTACAACCCCATGAGCCAGATGGTGGTCAAGCTGACCAACCCGCTGGTGGTGCCCCTGCGCCGCGTCATCCCGGGTTTTGGCGGGCTGGACATGGCCTCTGTGCTGCTGGCGCTGCTGATCGCCGTTGGCAAATTGGTCCTGCTCAAGAGCATGAATGTGCTGCAGGCGGACTGGCTCACTCTCTGTCTGTTTGCGACGCTCACCGTGTTGAAGAAGGCGGGTTCCATGATCTTCTGGATCCTGCTTATCCGCGCCATCCTGAGCTGGGTCAGCCAGGGTCGCAACCCCATTGAATACGTGATGCACCAGCTCACTGAACCCTTCCTGGCCCCCATTCGCCGCATCCTGCCTGCACTGGGCGGGCTGGATCTCTCCGTGCTGGTCGCCTTCATCGCGCTGCAGGCCATCAACTACCTGATGGGGGATCTGTTCGGCCAGTTGTGGTGGATGATCTGATGCCCGCCGTCCTGCTGGAAGGGGACGAGCTGGTGTTGCATCTGATGATCCAACCCAAGGCGAGCCGGGATCAGATCATCGGATTGCACGGTGACGAGTTGAAAGTGGCCATCACGGCACCGCCGGTGGATGGTCAGGCCAACAGTCACCTGATCAAGTACCTGGCCAAGCAGTGCAAGGTGGCCAAGGGGCAGGTTCGCATCCTGCGGGGGGAGCTGGGTCGGCACAAGACGGTCGCCATCGACGCGCCAAAACAGATCCCCGCCGAGATTGCCGCTCTGCTCGATAATCAGGGTTGATACGAGAGGGATGACATCATGAAAACAGCCTGGATGAGTTGCCTGCTGGCACTCCTGATGACGCTGCCGCTGCGGGCTGAGCAGATGCAGGAGCTGGGCCCCTGGAAAGTGCACTACAGCGCGTTCAACTCCAGCTTCCTCACCCCCGAGGTAGCCAGGACCTATGGCCTGGAGCGCAGCCGCTATAACGGCATCGTCAATATCGCGGTGCAGAACAAGCAGGGGGTGGCCCAGGCGGTGGGGATCAGCGGCGAAGCCCGCAATCTGACCGGCACCCTTCGCACCCTGAATTTTCAGGAGGTGAAAGAGGGGAATGCCATCTATTACCTGGCAGTGCTGCCCTATCGCAATGAGGACACCTACCAGTTCACCCTGAAGATCATGGGGGAGGGGCAGCAGCAGACGCTGACCTTCCAGCAGACCTTCTACGTCGACTAGATTGCAGGGTGAATGCAGATGCCCTGCCCCCACGGGGGCGGGGCATTTTTTTGCCCGGTGAACCGGTACTCTACGTCAGTGGCTGGCCAGGGGATAGGTAAACAGGGCCAGGTGGGCGAAGTTGAACAGGAAGTGGAGCAGGATGGCGACACTGAGGCGCCCGCTCAGCTGGAACGCCAGGCCATAGCAGGCCCCCGCCAGCGCGGCGAACAACACCAGCAACGGGCCACCGGCAAGATGGGCTGCGCCGAACAGCAGGCTGGCGACCAGGAGACCTGCCCAGGGCGTGCTTCGGCTTGCCACCCCTTGCTGGATGCATCCCCGGAACAGCGCTTCTTCCGCCACGCAGGTGAACAGCAGGTTGTTGAACGCGAACAGCCACCACCAGTGGGGCAGTCCCGCTTCGGGTTTGAGGGCGCCCAGTTGCCAGGCGGTGATGAGCAGGGCCGCGAGCGGCAGGATGAGCAGGGCCAGCGGCCGCCAGCGCATCGTTCCACCCGGGCCGAGCAGGCCGGGGATGGCCAGCAGCAGGGCGAAGAAAATGAGCGGCTTGTCCAGATTGAGGTAGAGGGTGAAGGGCACGCTGGCCGGGCCCGCCTGTACCTTGCCGAGCACCCTGAGATTGTCAAAGCCGGGCACCAGATGCAGCGTCAGGGCGAGGGACCACAGCAGTACCAGCGTCAGTGCGACGCCGCGCCAGGGTGGGGGCAGGGTGGGGGTACGCCAGGCCAGCAGCAGACCGGCGAGGCTGACAAGAGCGGCGAGGGGCGCGAGTCGCTCAAGCCAGAGGGCGGTGAGCAGGGCAAGTCCCAACAGGAGCATGCCGGGCCTGGTCCGGCGGGCGAGGCAGCAGAGTACGGCCAGCCCCAGGACGAGCCAGATGAGGATATCGGGGAGTGGTAACATCGAGTCTCCTTGTATGAATGAAGGGCGCACCTTAACGATCCCCATGGTCTGGTTCAAGGAAAAGGGGGTGGCCGAGACTGGCCGGCAGAAGACGCGCAATGAAAAGCCGGAGCTGGGCTCCGGCTTGGACGGCGGCAAGATGCCACCGAGAGAGGCGATGGCCTTCCCGTATCAGCGACCGGACTCGGCGATGACCCGGGCGATGATGTCGGCTCGTTTGCTGGCTTCCAGCTCGCCCAGGGCGATGAGACCGGCCTTGAAGATGACGTTCTTCGGCAGACTGACGTCATCCAGGGTGGTGATGGCCTCGACGTGCATGCCGTTCAGGCGGCTGGCATCGCGCGGGCTCAGGTTGACCTGGGTGTTCAGCACCTGCTTGCCCTTCTTCTTGGGCTGGGCGGCTTTCTTCGGTTGATCCAGCTCGTCTTCCGGCAGTTCGTCATCAAAATCGTAAATGGACATAGTCAATCCTGTTGGGTTGCAAGGGGCATGCTCGCCCGAATGGGGGTAATCAGCCCATATCCTCGTTGCGGATAAAGGCGCGCCAGGAGCCGAGTACCTGGGCAAAATCTTCCAGCCCGCACATGGCCAGCTGTTCATCATCGTAGTAGGCGAGATCGTCGAGATCCTCGTCCTGCTCGATATTGAGGACATTGGCCTTCACCTCGGCTTCCTCGTGGGTCAGCAGCAGGGAGTAGTCGCCCCCCAGCAGCCGGTATTCGGTGCGGGCCCGGCTGGAGAGCTGGTCGATGATGGCGAACAGCTCGTCGAGCTTCTCCTCGTCCTTGCCCACCTCGTCGATCAACCACTGGCCGATGGCTTCATGGCCCATGGAGAACCGGGCGCGATAGCCACCGAACGGGTCGCGGCGAAATTCATAATCCATAGCGGAGTCCATATCGGAGGGTGAAACCACCACGGCGCAAAGCGGCATGATGCCGGATCCTTGATCCATGGTGGGGCACTGATAGCGTAAAGTGGCCTATTCTAGCGATCCCCCCCGCGCTTGTCTTGATGATGTGGGATCTTTAACGGGTGATCCCGGTGATGGCGCACGCCGGGGACCCTGTCAACGAATGGTATGGAGAGGCAATGCAGCTCAACGACGCGCTCGCGCATCAGATAGTCAGCCGGGCGATGAAGATCCTCTCGTTCTCGGTCAACGTCATGGATGAACGGGGACTCATCATTGCGTCCGGCAATCCGGAGCGGCTGCACCAGCGCCACGAGGGGGCCGTGCTGGCCCTGACCGAGAACCGGGTGGTGGAGATAAGCGAGGCCACCGCCCGGGAGCTCAAGGGGGTGAGGCCCGGCATCAACCTGCCCATCGCCTATCAGGGGGAGCTGCTCGGTGTCATCGGCATCTCTGGGGATCCGGACATCGTGCGTGCTTACGCCGAGCTGGTGCGCATGACCGCCGAGCTCATCCTGGAACAGGCGGCGCTCACCGAGCAGTTGCAGTGGGACAAGCGCCACAAGGAGGAGCTGGTGTTGCAGCTCATTCGCGGCGAAGGGCGGGCCGATCAATTGCAACAGGTGGCCCGCTTCCTCGAGCTGGATCTCGCCCAGCCCCGGGTGGTGGCCGTGCTGGCGCTGGAGGAGGCCGAGCCCGCCCAGGTGAGGGAGCTGGTTCACCTGCTGGAAAACCCGGAGCGGGACAACCTGGTGGCCATCAACGGCCTGGACGAGATAGTGGTGCTCAAACCCGCCCAGCTCAGCGACGGCGTCTGGCAGTCGGCGCAGGAGCGCAGCCGGATCCGGCAGCTGCTCTCCCGTATTCCCCATTTCAAGGTTCGCATCGGGGTGGGTGATTACTTCGCCGGCATCCCCGGGCTGGCGCTCTCCTACCAGACGGCGCGAGACACCTTGCGCCGTGGCATGCGCCAGTCGCCCCGCAAGCAGGTCTATTTCTTCGAGGATTACCGGCTCTCAGTGCTGCTCGGCACCCTGGCGGACTCCTGGCAGGCGGATCAGCTACGGGCTCCGCTGCAAAAGCTGGCGCAGGAGGACACAAAGGGAACGCTGCAAAAGACGCTGCGCCAATATTTCTTGCAGGATTGTGATCTGCATCCCTGTGCCGAAGCCCTGTTCATTCACCCCAACACCCTGCGTTATCGACTGACCCGGATAGAGCAGATAACCGGCTTGAATTTCAACAAGTTAGATGACAAGTTTCTGCTCTATCTCGGGCTCAGTCTCGATAGCTGATTTGTCTTTTCCAACAAAAATACAAGGCCGGTAAATGCTTTTTTTGGTTTTATGGCCAAAGCATTCCAGGCGGGGATCCCCATAATGGCGCCACTCATTACAACAACAAGGTGCCCGTCATGATCCCAGTCTCCGCGCTCGGCGCGCTCGCCGCGCTTTCCATCGCCATCTTCCTCATCCTGAAGAAGGTGCCGCCCGCTTACGGCATGATTGTCGGTGCCCTGGCCGGTGGCCTGATCGGTGGCGCCGACCTGACCCAGACCGTCGCCCTGATGATCGGCGGCGCCCAGGGGATCACCACGGCGGTGATGCGGATCCTGGCGGCGGGTGTGCTGGCCGGGGTGCTCATCGAATCGGGCGCAGCCACCACCATCGCCGAGACCATCGTCAAGAAACTCGGCGAAACCCGCGCCCTGCTGGCCCTGGCGCTGGCCACCCTGATCCTGACCGCGGTCGGCGTCTTCGTGGACGTGGCCGTCATCACGGTCGCCCCCATTGCGCTGGCCATCGCCCGCCGTGCCGATCTCTCCAAGGCGGCCATCCTGCTGGCGATGATAGGCGGTGGCAAGGCGGGCAACGTCATGTCTCCCAACCCCAACGCCATTGCGGCAGCCGATGCCTTCCACCTGCCTCTCACCTCGGTGATGGCGGCGGGCATCATTCCCGGCCTGTTCGGTCTGGTGATGGCCTACTGGCTCGCCAAGCGCCTCAACAACCGGGGCAGCAAGGTGGCCGCCGACGAGGTGGTGAGCTTTGACGGTGCCAAGTTGCCCGGCTTTGCCGCCGCCATCAGTGCGCCCCTGGTCGCCATCCTGCTGCTGGCCCTGCGTCCCATCGCCGGCATCGTGGTGGACCCGCTCATTGCGCTGCCTCTCGGCGGCCTGGTGGGGGCCCTGATGATGGGCAAGTTCACCAAGGTGAACCAGTTTGCCGTCTCGGGCCTGGCCCGCATGGCGCCGGTGGCCATCATGCTGCTGGGGACGGGTACCCTGGCGGGCATCATCGCCAACTCCGGCCTGAAAGATGTGCTCATCAGCGGCCTGACCGCTTCCGGTCTGCCCTCCTATCTGCTGGCCCCCATCTCCGGAGCCCTGATGTCGCTGGCGACCGCCTCGACCACGGCCGGGACCGTGGTGGCCTCCAACGTGTTCAGCGCCACTCTGATTGAACTGGGGATCAGCAGCCTGGCAGGGGCCGCCATGATCCACGCCGGTGCCACCGTGTTTGACCACATGCCCCACGGCTCCTTCTTCCATGCCACTGGCGGCAGCGTCCACATGGGCGTCGGCGAGCGACTCAAGCTCATCCCCTACGAAACCGCAGTCGGTCTGACCATCGCCGTTGTCTCCACCCTGATGTTTGGCGTGTTTGGCCTCGCCTAAGGAACTGATATGAAAATTGTGATCGCCCCCGATTCATTCAAGGAGAGCCTGAGCGCCATGGCGGTGGCCGATGCCATCGAGGCCGGTTTCAAGCAGGTGCTGCCGGATGCCACCTACGTCAAGCTGCCCATGGCCGATGGCGGCGAGGGGACGGTGCAGTCTCTGGTGGATGCCACCGGTGGTCGCATCCTGCCGGTCGAGGTGACCGCCCCCCTCGGCAACAGGGTGCAGGGCTTCGTGGGCCTGCTGGGGGATGGCAAACGGGCCGTGATCGAGATGGCGGCGGCCTCCGGCCTGCATCTGGTGGCGCCCGAGCAGCGCAATCCGCGGCTCACCTCGAGCGTCGGCACCGGGGAGCTGATCCTGGCCGCGCTGGAGATGGGGGTGAACCACCTCATCCTCGGCATCGGCGGCAGCGCCACCAATGACGGCGGCGCCGGCATGATCCAGGCCCTCGGCGGCAAGCTCCTGAAGGCGGATGGCAGCCCCATCGCATTGGGCGGCGCTGGTCTGGCCGAGCTTTCCACCATTGACCTGAGCGGGCTGGACTCCCGTCTGGCCGGGCTCACCATCGAGGTGGCCTGCGACGTGGACAATCCGCTGTGCGGCCCGAAAGGGGCGTCCGCCGTGTTCGGTCCACAGAAGGGGGCAACTCCCGAGATGGTGGCCGAGCTGGATGCCAATCTGGCCCGTTACGCGGGCTGTATCGAGCAGGCGCTTGGCAAGCAGGTGAAGGAGATCCCGGGAACGGGGGCCGCAGGCGGCATGGGGGCAGCCCTGGTGGGGCTGCTCGGCGCCGAGCTCAAACCCGGCATCCGGATCGTCATCGAGGCGCTGAACCTGGCCGAGGCGGTGGCCGATGCGGATCTGGTCATCACCGGCGAGGGCCGCATCGACAGCCAGACCATCCATGGCAAGACGCCCATCGGGGTAGCTCGCTGTGCCAAGCAGTTCGGCAAGCCGGTGATCGGCATCGCCGGATGCCTCACCGATGACTGCGGCGTGGTGCACGAGCATGGGCTGGATGCGGTGTTCGCCGTGGTCAATCGGGCCATGTCCCTGCCGGAGGCGCTGGCCACCGCCACCACCAACCTGCAGCTCACGGCCCGCAACGTGGCGGCTCTCTACCTGCTGCGCAAATGACCCTCTCTCCTGGCCGATGCGGTGCATCGGCCTGACCCTGCCCCGTGCAGCAGAGTGAGCGGCCCGGCGTGGCACCTCTGACGCACTTGCCGATCCCTGGGTCGGCTTTTTTATTATCCTGCTGTCTTTCATATGGTTTTTGTATTCTGACAAGGGGCTTTGCGGCATAGTGATCTCCCGACAGTGAGGGAGCCACGAGAAACAAGGCCCGCCTGAGGGAGGGCTTCCCATTCCGGGGGGCAATATGCGAGGTGCGAGCCATGATCCTGCTGACCCTGGGGGTGGTGTTGTTCACCCTGACTCATCTTTACCCCTGTTTCGCGGCACAGCACCGCGCCCGTCTGCGGGAGCGGCTGGGGGAGAACCGCTACAAGGGGCTCTTCTCGCTGCTGGTGTTCGTCGCCATCGGCTGCATCCTCGCAGGCTGGCGCAGTGCCAGTCCCATGCCCCTCTATTTTCTGCCTGTCTGGGGGCCCACCCTGGTGATGGGGATCATGCCGATCGCCCTTGTCCTGCTGTGTGCGGGGCAGGGGGCGAACCATTTCCGTCGTTGGCTGGTGCACCCCCAGCTGCTCGGGGTGCTGCTCTGGTCGGGGGCCCATCTGGCGGTGAACAGCGAGGCGCGCTCCCTGGTGCTGTTTGGCGGGCTCGGTCTCTGGGCTCTCATCAGCATCGTCTGGATTTCGATGCGGGAGTGGGGCCGTCACCCCCGTGCCGCCGCCACCTGGCAGGGGACGGGGATCAGTCTGGGGGCGGGGCTGGCCCTCACGGCTCTGCTTATCTTCTGGGGACACGGCTGGCTGACCGGGATCCCCCTGCACTGATCCCTGAACCAGATTCCGGGGTCTTGCGTATGATGGACAAAACAATGGGAGTCACGTCGATGAAATGGTTCACCCTGCTGCTGATGCTCGGCTCGGGCGCGGTCTCTGCCGCCTGCCCCGATTACTTCAACGTGGAGATGCGGGAGCTCAACAGCACCCAGCGCCACAACCTCTGCCAGTTGACCGAGGGCAAGGTGGTGCTGGTGGTCAACACCGCCTCATACTGCGGTTACAGCGGTCAGTTCCGGGATCTGGAAGCCCTCTATCAGGGCTACAAGGAGAAGGGACTGATGGTGCTGGGCTTCCCTTCCAACGATTTCTGGCAGGAGGCGGGCAACGAGAACAAGACCGCCGAGGTGTGCCGCCGGGACTACGGGGTGACCTTCCCCATGTTCAATCGGGTGGCGGTGCGGGGTTCGGATGCGGTGCCGCTGTTCAAGGGGCTGGCCGCTGCTGCCGACGGTGATGCGCCCAACTGGAACTTCCACAAGTACCTGGTCGGGCGGGACGGCAAGCTGATTGCGAGCTATGGCGCCAACCAGAATCCGTCGGATGATCCTCTCAAACAGCAGATCATCGATGCCCTGGGGCACTGACCCTACCCCATGGCGGGCCACTCTGGAATAATGCGGCCCCGCCATCCACTCCGGTGACACCGTGCTGCAACGTCTTCCCCAAATGGTGATCTTCGATGCCCTGGTTCGTGAACAGGGCATCTCGGCGGCTGCGCGCCGCCTCGGGGTTTCCAAATCCCACATCAGCAAGCAACTCGCCCTGCTGGAAACCGCGCTCGGCGCCCAGCTGGTACAGCGCACTACTCGCCGTTTCGGGCTCACCGAACTGGGTCTGGAGTATGCCCGCCACTGCCGCGCTCTGGTGGCGGTGGCGCTGGAGGCGGAATCCATGGTGGCGGAGCGCCGTGGCAAGGTGAGCGGCGTGCTCCATCTGGGGGTTGGTCAATCCTTCGGGCGATTGCACGTGATCCCGCGCCTCAAGGCGTTTCAGGCACGTTATCCGGATCTGGAGCTGGAGGTGTCCCTGTTCGATCACCGCACCAATCTGGTGGATGAGGGGCTGGATCTCTGGATCACCACCTACGAGGACAAACCCGAGTCCCTGGTCGGGCAGCGACTGGCAGACATCGGCTTCGTGCTGGTGGCCTCGCCGGATTATCTGCTGAGTCACGGCACGCCACTGCACCCCAGGGATCTGGCCCATCACAATTGCATCACCTACCAGAGCCGGGAGCGGCGCTACCACGAGTGGTCATTTCGCCAGGGCAAGGAGCGCCAGACGGTGCAGGTGGCGGGCAACTATCGGGTGGATCTGGCGGAAGCGGTGCGGGACGCCGCCCTGGCCGGGCTCGGCATCGCCTATGTGGCCAACTACCTGCTGGACAAGGAGCTGCAATCTGGTCAGCTCATCCCTCTGCTGCCCCAGTGGCAACCGAACCAGAAGATGGCGGTGCACGCCGTCTATGCCAGGCGAGAGCATCTGGATCCCAAGATCCGCCTCTTCATCGACTTCCTCAAGGAGAGCTTCGGACCCGGGCCCTACTGGGCGCAGCGACTCGCACCCTGGCTCGGGGGGAAATTGTCCGGCACCGAGGAATAATCGTTTCCATACAAGAACACTGGCGTGAGTGCGGTTTCAAAGTTGTGTCAAATCAGTCAGTTGGCGCAACCGATATCGTGCAAACGTTTTTGCTAACAGGGTTGTAACCCTGCAGGGTTGCGGCGGTGAGGGGAGGGGAGCAGAATCCGCGCCCATCTTCAGCCTCACTGGATGGAATCCCCATGATTGCCCTGCTTGGTATCCTGAGCATCCTGGCCTTGGCCGCACTCTGCTCTGATAATCGTCGTCGTATCCCGTTGCGAACAGTGGGCTTTGCCCTCTGCCTGCAAGTGCTCTTCGCCGCCCTGGTGCTCTGGCTGCCCGCCGGTCAACAGGTCTTGAACGGTGTCAGCGAGAGCGTCAGCAGCGTCATCGGCTACGGCCAGGAGGGGATTGCCTTCCTGTTCGGGGATCTGGCCAAGTTCAAGCTGGGCTTCATCTTCGCCTTCAACGTGCTGCCGGTGATCATCTTCTTCTCCGCGCTGATCGCCATCCTCTATCACATCGGCCTGATGCCCAAAGTGATCGCCCTGCTCGGCGGCGGCCTGCAGAAATTGCTGGGCACCGGCCGTGCCGAGAGCCTCTCTGCCACCGCCAACATCTTTGTCGGCATGGTGGAAGCGCCGCTGGTGGTCAAACCCTATCTCTCCAGGATGTCCGATTCCCAGTTCTTTGCGGTGATGAGCTGCGGGCTGGCCTCGGTAGCTGGCGGCACCCTGGTGGGCTACGCCAGCATCGGGGTCGAGCTGAAATACCTGATTGCGGCGGCCTTCATGTCCGCCCCTGCCGGGCTTGCCATGGCCAAGATCCTGGTGCCGCCCGCCGCGCAAGAGGAAGATCACCACGAAGACGTGGAGATCCCCCGCGCCACCAACGTCATTGAAGCGGCCGCCGATGGCGCCATGGCGGGTCTCAACATCGCCGTCGCCGTGGGGGCGACCCTGCTGGCCTTCGTCGGCGTGATCGCCCTGCTCAACGGCCTGCTGGGCTGGGCCAGCGACCTGGTGGGGCTGGAGCTGAGCTTCCAGATCATCCTGGGCTGGCTGTTTGCCCCCGTCTCCTGGCTCATCGGCGTCCCCTGGGATCAGGCCCAGGCGGCTGGGGCGCTTATCGGCACCAAGATCGTCATCAACGAGTTCGTCGCCTTCATTGCCCTGGTGCAGGATCAGACCTTGAACGAGTCGAGCAAGGCCATCGTCACCTTCGCCCTGTGCGGTTTCGCCAACATCTCTTCCATGGCGATCCTCATCGGCGGCCTGGGGGCCATGGTGCCGGAGCGCAAGTCCTTCATCGCCCGCTACGGCATGCGCGCCATCCTGGCGGGGGTGCTGGCAAACCTGATGAGCGCCTCCCTGGCAGGCTTGTTCCTCGCCCTCTGATAGACCCTGGAAGTCAGCACCTTCCGGTCATTGCCCGCTTCGGCGGGCTTTTTTGCACCCGCTTGCAGGCAAAAAAAAGCGCCTCTGGGGAGGCGCGGGGAAAAGACAGATTGGAAGCGTCACATGGGTGCCACCTGAATGAGGGATGAGCCGTCCCATCCAAGTGTGAAGCCATGATGCCTGATGCTCTCTGAAGCGCTTCTGAGGCGATTCTTCATACTGTGTTCATTTTCAAAATTCTGCGTTAATGTGATTTTTAAATGTTTGATGCTGAAATAAAATAAATAATCAGTGATTTATTTTGTTTTGCGACTCAAAGGAAAGATGAATCGGGGCGGTGGGTATGCTCCTGCCATGGGGCGGATACGGCGGCAGATTATCCCGGTGACGGCTCAATGCATCACGTAACCATGCTGTCAGATGGCAAACAACCAGCATGTGATTGGGGTGTTGCCCGTCATGGGCAGTGCAACGCCGCCTGCGGTCTGCTGTTGGGACCAGCAACTCGTATGTGATGGAGATGCCGCTCGTCAGAGGATCCGCGCGAGTGGCCTGTGGTCTGTGGTGCCTGCACCCGCAACCCGCATTTGACAGGAGGCGCGCCCTTTCATGGGGTCAGCGCGAAGTGGTCTGCGGTCTCCTGCTCCAGTGCCAGCAACCAGCGCTTGATGGGGATGCCTCCCCCGTAGCCGGTCAGTTCACCGCTGCGCCCTATGACCCTGTGGCAGGGCACTATGATGCTGAGGGGATTGCGGCCGTTGGCGGCGCCCACCGCCCGCACGGCCCTGGGGTTGCCGATGGCCTCTGCAATCTGGAGGTAGCTGACGGTCTCGCCGTAGGGAATGTCGCACAACGCCCGCCACACGGCCTGCTGGAATGGTGTGCCCGTGGCGGCCAGGGGGAGATCGAAGCGCCGCAGTCGGCCGGCAAAGTAGGCGGCAAACTGCTCGACGAAGGGGGCCAGGGCGGCATCATCCCGCTGCCACTCCGGTTGCGGCAGGACGGGGCGCTCCCCTTGCATGAATTCCACGTGGCGCAGCCCGGCCCCATCGATGGCGATGAGCAAGGGCCCCTTGGCACATTCACAAAAGCTGTACTGCATTCTCTTGTCCTCGGGCTTGTGGCAGGTCACTCCAACACGGGCTTGCCGCGGGTGGATTTGATCTCTCCCTTGCGTTTCTTGGCATCGACCCGCTTGCGTTGGGAGCTGCGGGTCGGCTTGGTGGCGTGGCGGGCCTTGGGGCGCCACGCGGCTTTTTTCAGCAGCTCGGTCAGGCGGCTCATGGCCTCCTTGCGATTCATGTCCTGGCTGCGATGGGTCTCGACCCTGATCTGGATGAAGCCGTCGTGAACCCGGCTGTCGCTGAGCCGCTCCAGTCCCTCCTTGTAGAGCGGCGGCAGGCTGGGGGAGTCGCGATAATCGAAGCGCAGCCAGACGGCGGAGTCGGTCTTGTTGACGTGCTGCCCGCCATTGCCCTGGGCCCGCATGGTCTGGAATTGCAGTTCATGCCAGGGGATGATCACGCTGTTGGAGATGACTAACATGGGGTGATGCTCTCATTTGGTGCATCAAGGGAGTCTGGTGCAGCTTGGTGCCTCATTATGGGGCGAGATGCGCTTCCTTGGTGATCCTGAGCCTTTCTGGCTCAGAGTGTCATATCTATCTATATGAAAATAAACGATAAAAATACTTGGCACAAGAATTGATGACCCATTCGTGACATACCATGGATTGGGAGCAACCAGATGAAGCTGATTACTGCGATTATCAAACCTTTCAAGTTGGACGACGTGCGCGAGGCCATCGCCAACCTGGGGGTGGAAGGCCTGACCGTCTCCGAAGTGAAGGGTTTTGGTCGCCAGAAGGGGCACACCGAATTATATCGGGGGGCCGAGTACCAGGTCGACTTTCTGCCGAAGGTGAAGCTGGAGATCGCCACCGCAGACGAGAACGTCGAAGGGGTGATCGAGGCCATCTGCAAGGCGGCCTATACCGGCAAGATCGGTGACGGCAAGATTTTCGTCTATGACCTGCTGCAAGCGGTGCGTATTCGTACTGGTGAGAGCGACGACGAGGCGCTCTGAGTACGCTCCTTTGCCCGGCCGGGTCGGGCAAAGGTCCGGGCAGGTTCTGCCGACAGTGTAAATGGGTGGTCGTCGAAAGACCGGATGGGATTCCATCCGGTCTTTTTGTTTGGCCGCTGATTAAATAGATCGTTCCAACCCAGCAAACCGCCTTGATCCTCTCCTCCTGATTCATGCAGAATGCAAACGAAAATGGTTATCACTCTTTACGCAGACAAGGAACGGATGATGAAAATGAAGATGTTGGCACTGGCTTTCTCCACGCTTGTCGCCCAGTCGGCGTTCGCCGCCCAGGAGGTAAACGTCTATTCGAACCGTCAGGATGAGCTGATCAAGCCCATCATCCAGCAGTTCGAGAAGGAGACCGGGATCAAGGTCAATGTGGTGTTTGCCAAAGAGGGGCTGAACGAGCGTCTGGAACGGGAAGGCAAGCTCTCTCCGGCCGATCTGATGCTGACCGTGGACATCAGCCGTCTGACCGAGCTGGTGGACAAGGACCTGGTGCAGCCGGTGGACAGCAAGACGCTGCAGGAGAACATCCCCTCCATCTATCGCGATCCGGACAACCGCTGGTTCGCCCTGACCACCCGGGTGCGTGCCATCTACTCCAGCAAGGAGCGTCTTGGCAAGCTCGACACCATCCGCTACGAAGATCTGGTCAAGCCTGAATTCAAAGGAAAAATTTGTACCCGTAGCGGCAAGCACGAGTACAATGTGGCGCTGGTTTCGTCCATGATTGCCCATCACGGCATGGCGGATACCAAGACCTGGCTGGAAGGGGTCAAGGCCAACCTGGCGCGCAAGCCCCAGGGCAACGACCGTGATCAGGTCAAGGCGATCAAGGACGGCATCTGTGATGTCTCCCTGGGCAACAGCTACTACCTGGGTGCCATGTTGAAGGACCCGGCGCAGAAGTCCTGGGCCGACGCGGTGGAAATCAACTTCCCGAACCAGGGTGATCGCGGTGCCCACGTCAACGTGAGCGGCGTGGCCATGACCAAGTATGCCAAGAACAAGGACGCAGCACAGAAGCTGATGGAGTTCCTCTCCGGGGATACCGCCCAGCACATGTATGCGGATGTGAATGCCGAGTACCCGGTCAAGGCGGGGGTCGAGCCTTCTGCCATGGTCAAGTCCTGGGGCACGTTCAAGTCTGACCCCATGCCGGTCAGCGATTATGCCAAGCACCGCAAGGACGCCTTGCAACTGCTGGATGAAGTGAAATTCGACTTGTAATCAGATGGGGCCAACGGCCCCATCAACTTCTGTGGACTCATGAAACATTTTGGATGGATTGCCGGCAGCTGGGCCACCGCCCTGCTGCTGGGTTTGCCGGTACTCGCCCTGGTCTTCTCCGCCTTCTCGGCTGATGGGGAACTGTTTGCCCACCTCGCCGATACCGTACTGCCCGACTATCTGCGAAACACGTCCGGTCTGGTGCTGGGGGTGGTCTGCCTCAGCCTGCTGTTCGGGGTGCCCACCGCCTGGCTGGTGGCCATGTGCGAGGTGCCGGGGCGCCGCGCCCTGCAATGGGCGCTGATGCTGCCCATGGCGATGCCTTCCTATATCGTTGCCTACGTCTATACCGACCTGCTCGACTACTCGGGCCCGCTGCAGGCGGGGCTGCGTGCCCTGTTTGGCTGGCAGGGACCGGCCGACTACTGGTTCCCGGCCATTCGCTCCCTCGGGGGCGCCGCCTGGGTGCTGGCGCTGGTGCTCTTCCCCTATGTCTATCTGCTGGCACGGGCCTCCTTCCTGGAGCAGTCGGTCAGCCTCATTCACTCCAGCCGTCTGCTCGGCTGCACCCCCTGGCAGAGCTTTCGCCGCCTGAGCCTCCCCCTGGCCCGCCCGGCCATCATGGTGGGGGCATCTCTGGTCGCGATGGAAACTCTGGCGGACTTTGCCACCGTCCACTTCTTTGCCATCAACACCCTGACCACCGCCATCTACGACACCTGGCTCGGCTACGGCAGCCTGGCGACCGCCGCCAAGCTCTCCTGTCTGATGCTGCTGGCGGTGGTGCTGCTCATCGCGCTGGAACGCCGCTCCCGCCAGCGCCAGCAGGTGTTCCAGAAGTCCATGGGCTTCGAGCAGCCCCTGCGTTACCCACTCAGGGGCCTGAGGGGCGTGCTGGCCGGGCTCTGGTGCTGGGGCCTGGTGCTGGCGGGGTTCGCCCTGCCGTTCGTCATCCTGTTCGATTACGGGGTGCGTTACTTCGCGCTGTCGTGGACGCCCGAATTCGTGCGCTTTGCGGGCAACAGCCTCGCCATCTCGGCCCTGACCGCCCTGCTGGCCATGGCCATTGCCCTGCTGCTCGGCTTCTTCCGTCGCCTCGATGGGGGGACTCGCAGCCTGCTGCCCCTGCGCCTCGCCGCCATGGGCTATGCCATGCCGGGGACCGTGCTGGCCATCGGCGTGCTGGTGCCGCTCACGGCCCTTGATTTTGGCATCAACGATCTGGCCGAGTGGCTCGGGATGCCGGGCCCCGGTCTGCTCCTGACCGGCACCCTCACCGCCATCGTGTTCGGCTATCTGGTGCGCTTCGTGGCCATCGCCATCGGGTCGGTGGAGAGCAGCATGAGCAAGATCTCCCCCAGCCTCGACATGGCGGCCCGCTCTCTGGGGCAGGGGGCGGGCGGCATGCTGCGTCGCATTCACCTGCCGCTGGTACGGCGCGGCCTCTTTGCCGGCGCCATGCTGGTGTTCATCGAATCCATGAAGGAGCTGCCCGCCGCCCTGCTGCTGCGGCCGTTCAACTTCGAAACCCTGGCGACCCACGTCTATCAGTTCGTCTCGGACGAGATGCTGGAGCGGGGGGCGCTCGGTGCCATCGTCATCGTGCTGGTGGGGCTGATTCCCCTGCTGTGGATCAACCGTACCCTGGATGGTCCAGGCCATTGAGCGGCCCCGTCCGGCATCACTACGCGAGAGGAAAAGAACCTTGTCCTGCCTGAATATCGAGAAGGTCAGCTGTCACTACAATGGCCGCCCCGTGCTGGAGCAGCTCTCCCTGCAGGTGGCCGACAACGAGATAGTCTGTCTGCTGGGGGCCAGCGGCTGTGGCAAGACCACGCTGCTCAAGGCGGTGGCCGGTCTGCTGCCCCTGGCCCAGGGGGAGATCCGGCTGGGAGAGACCCTGCTCGATGCTCCCGGCGTGAGTGTGCCGCCGGAGGCCCGCCATATCGGCATGATCTTCCAGGATTACGCTCTCTTTCCTCACCTGACGGTGGCCGAGAACGTCGGCTTCGGCCTGACCGGGCAGGATCGCGGCAGCCGCCAGCAGCAGGTGGAAGAGGCGCTGGCGCTGGTCAATCTGCAGGGGTTGGGGGAGCGCTATCCCCATCAGCTCTCCGGCGGCCAGCAGCAGCGGGTGGCCATCGCCCGCGCCCTGGTGTGCAAGCCGCGCCTGATGCTGCTGGACGAGCCCTTCTCCAACATCGACACCCAGGTGCGGATGAAGCTGATCCTCGAGATCCGCGCCCTGCTCAAACAGCAGGGCATTGGTGCCATCTTCGTCAGCCACAGCAAGGAAGAGGCCTTCGCCTTCGCCGATCGGCTGGCCCTGTTTCGCGCCGGTCGCATCGAGCAAGTGGGGGAGCCGGAGCAGCTCTATCGCCGACCCGGGAACCGCTTCGTGGCGGAGTTTCTCGGCGGGGTCAATTATCTGGCGGCCGAGGTGGTGGACAGCCACTGCGTGCAGACCCTCCTTGGGACCATCTGCGGTCAGGAGCCCCATGGCCGCGCGGTGGGGGCGCGGTTGCAGCTCATGCTCAGACCCCAGCAACTGGCGCTGACGGCGGCGGATGACGGTGAGCTCCGGGTGCGTGAGCAACAGTTCCTGGGCCATCACTGCCGGGTACTGGTGGAGTGTGGCGGCCAGCAACTGGAAGCCAGCATCGGTGAGCCTCTGGAAGGGGAGCGCGCGCGGGTGACCGTGGCGCCTCATGCCCTGGTGTTGTTTGACCCCTTGCCCTGAGTGCGTGGTATTGTCGTGAAATCAATGAACTGGAAGCGCGCTGGTTTATAATCGCGCCACGCCCATAGCCAACGCACTTGGAGAGAGACATGAAAGCCCAAGCCGGGATCTGCGCAGAGCCGAATCTGCACGCCCTCTATCTGATGTTCAATCGCACCGGTGACGCCGCTGCCCTGACCTCCCGCCTGGCCAGCCTGCCAGCACTCTGGGAGGCGGTGAGCGCCGACTTCCCCGATGCGGCCTTCAGCGGTCTGGTCGCCGTCGGGGCCGACGCCTGGGATGATCTCTATCCTGTCGCCCGGCCGCCCCAGTTCCGCGGTTTCATGGCGCAATCCGCCAACGGTCAGGAGGCCCCCAATACCCCGTTCGATCTCTTCGTACAATTGCGTGCTGATCGGGTGGACGTGCTGCATCATGCCGGTCATCGCGTCATGGCCCTGCTGGCCGGGCTTGTTGAATTGGCCGAGGAAGTCCGTGGTTTTCGCAACCAGGATTGCCGGGATCTGACCGGTTTCGTCGACGGCACCGAGAACCCGCAGGATGAGCACCGCGCCGAGGTGGCGTTGCTGGACGGCGGCGAGTTCGCCGGTGGCTCCTATATCCACGTGCAGCGCTGGGTCCACGCCATGAGCGACTGGGAGAAGCTGGCCCTGAAGGAGCAGGAAGACATCATAGGTCGCACCAAGGTCGACAACATCGAATACGAGTCCGCCGACAAGCCGCTCACTTCCCACATCAAGCGGGTCAACCTCAAGACCCCGAAGGGGGAGTCCATGGAGATCCTGCGCCAGAGCATGCCCTGGGGCACCATGAGCGAGCAGGGGCTCTACTTCATCTCCTGCTGCCGCACGCCGCTGCACTTCAACGCCATGCTGGCCAGTATGTACAAGGGGGAGGGGAGCCACTTCGATCACCTGCTGCGCTTCACCCGGGCGGTGACCGGCGCGGCCTTCTTCGCCCCTTCCGTCGATTTTCTGGTGGCCGAGGGCAAATAAGCCCGGCCTACCGACCGCTCAAAACAAAAAATCCCGGCCAAGGCCGGGATTTTTGTGCGGATCGCCCAAGGCGACCGGATCAGGGCGTCTGCTCGAACAGCTCGAGGGCGGAGAGGTAGAGCTCCTCGATGTCGGTATCGCTGGTCGGGGTGATGAAGATGGTGTCATCACCGGCGATGGTGCCGAGGATCCCTTCGGCCTTGCCGAGGGAGTCAAGCAGGCGGGCGATCAGCTGGGCTGCGCCGGGGCTGGTGTGGATCACCACCAGAGCGCCGTTGTGGTCGACATCCAGCACCAGGTTCTTGAGGGGGCTGGAGGTGGTGGGCACGCCCAGTTCCACCGGCAGACAGTAGACCATCTCCATCTTGGCATTGCGGGTGCGAACGGCGCCGAAGCGGCTCAGCATGCGCGAGACCTTGGACTGGTTGATGTTCTCGAAGCCCATCTCTTGCAGGGCAGTCACTATCTCTGCCTGGGAGCCGAAACGCTCCTCTTTCAGCAAGGCTTTAAAGGCCTTGGCCAGTTTTTCTTGCTTGTCGTTATGTTTCATCTTGGACTCACGAATGAGGGGAGTGACCGCCTGTCACGCTCAGGCGGCAGATACGAACAGCGCTGCTATTTTGCATTCATATGCCTGTTTTGGCAAGGAAGCGGCGCTTGTTCTGCATATTGATTCAAATATAGCTTGCATCAACTTATGCTGACGCTAGAATCAGGACGAAATTTTGAAAACTTATTCAATTGGGCTGTATGGGTATCGAATTAATCGGCATCGAAAAATCCTGGCACAAGGTGCCGGTACTGCAGCAGGTGAGCTTTCGGACTGCTCCCGGCGAGACCTTGGTATTGCTGGGCCCGAGCGGGGCAGGCAAGAGCTCTCTGCTGCGCATGATGAACTTGCTGGACACGCCGGATGCCGGTGTGTTGCGCATCGCAGACAGTGAATTTTCTTTCCCGTCCAGCCTCTCTACTGCCGAATTCAACCGTCAGGCACAGGCGCTGCGCCGCAAGGTGGGCATGGTGTTCCAGCAGTACAATCTGTGGCCGCACCTCACCGTGATGGAGAATCTGATTGAAGCGCCCGTCAAGGTGCTCGGCATGAGCCGCGAGGCGGCCATCGAGAAAGGGGCCTATCTGCTGGCCCAGCTGCAACTGGCCGACAAACGGGACGCCTGGCCCGCACGGCTTTCCGGTGGCCAGCAGCAGCGGGTCGCCATTGCCCGGACCCTGATGATGGATCCCCAGGTGCTGCTGTTTGACGAACCGACGGCTGCCCTGGATCCCGAAATTACCAAAGAGGTGGCGGAGATCATCCGCACCCTGAGCCAGACCGGCATCACCCAGGTAGTGGTGACCCACGAGGTGGAGTTCGCCCGCAAGGTGGCCAGTCAGGTGATCTATCTGGAGAAGGGGCGGATCATCGAATCTGGCACCGCCGCCATCTTCCAGTCCCCGCAAACCAGCCGGTTTGCCGAATTCTTGATGCATTGATATTGAGTCGATAAGGAAGCTGTCATGAAAAAGAGTCTGTTGCTGATCGCCGCCATGGGTCTGCTGAGCACTTCTGTGCTGGCCAAAGAGATCAAGTTCGCCACCGAGGCAACCTATGCGCCGTTCGAATACCTGGATGACAAGAACGAGTTCCAGGGGTTTGACATCGATCTGGCCCGCGCTGTCTGCGAGCAGGCCAAGCTGGAGTGCAGCTTCCACAACCAGGCCTTCGACAGCCTGATCCCCAGCCTCAAGTTCCGTCGCTATGATGCCGTCATCGCCGCCATGGACGTGACCCCGGAGCGGGCTGCCCAGGTCGACTTCTCCGATATCTATTACGAGAACTCCGCGGTGTTCGTCGCCAAGAAAGAGACCTTCAAGGGGCCGGACGATCTGGTGGACAAGACAGTCGGCGTGCAGAACGGCACCTCTCACCAGTCCTATCTGGTGGACAACTGGGTGAGCAAGGGTCTGCTGACCGTGCCCTACGCCAGCTACCAGAGCGCCTTCCTCGACATGATGAATGGCCGCACTGACGGCGTGTTTGCCGATACGGCGGTGGCCGCGGACTGGCTCAAGCAGCACAAGGAATACGCCGTGGTCGGTACCCCGGTGACCGACGCCAAGTACTTCGGTACCGGTTTTGGCATCGCGGTGGCCAAGGGCAACCAGGAGCTGCTGACCCAGCTGAACAAGGGGCTGGCCGAGATCAAGGCCAACGGCACCTATCAGAAGATCTATGACAAGTACTTCGCGCAGTAAGCCATGTTGAGCCTGTTGTTGGATGCAGCCTGGATGACCCTCGGGCTGGCCCTGGCATCCCTGGTCGGTGGCATGGTGCTGGCACTGGCATTCAGTGCGGCTGAGTTGAGCAAGCAGCGTGCGTTGGTGTGGCCCGTGGCCACCCTGACCACCTTGATCCGTGGTCTGCCCGAGTTGCTGGTGGTGCTCTTCATCTACTTCGGCTCGACCCAGGTGCTGTTCCTCATCACCGGGGAGTATGTGGAGTTCAGCCCGTTCGCCTGCGGTGTGCTGGCGCTCTCCCTGCTGTTTGCGAGCTACGCCACCCAGACCCTGCGTGCCGCCCTCAATGCGGTGCCCCCTGGGCAGCGGCTGGCGGCGCAGGCGCTCGGCCTGGGCAAGGGGCACACCTTCTTTCGCATCGTGCTGCCCCAGGCCTGGCGTCACGCCCTGCCCGGGCTCGGCAACCAGTGGCTGGTGCTGTTGAAAGACACCGCCCTGGTCTCTCTCATCGGGGTGAACGAGATGATGCGTCAGGCACAGATGGCTTCGGCCAGCACCTATCAACCCTTCACCTGGTACGCCGCTGCCGCCCTCATCTATCTGGCCATCAGTCTGGTGAGTGAATTCGGCTTGAAGCAGGCGTCCCGCTATACCCGCCGTTACGGAGGCTGACCATGCAGGATTACCTGATGACCCTGCTGGGAGGGCTGGCGATCACCCTGCAGCTCACCGCGTTCAGCTTGTTGCTGGGCGTGCTGATGGCGGCCGGCATGACCTGGGTGCTGGAGCGTCGCATTCCGGTGGCGACCCAGCTGGTGCAGCTCTGGGTACTGGTCTTTACCGGTACGCCGCTGCTCATCCAGATCTTTCTCATTTACTACGGGCCTGGCCAGTTTGAATGGCTCAAGGCGGGGCCGCTCTGGCCGCTGCTCAAGCAACCCTGGTTCTGCGCCGTGCTGGCGCTCGGTTTCAATACCGCAGCCTACTCCACCCGGTTGTTCAAGGGGGCGCTCGACGCCATCCCCGCCGGTGAGGTGGAGGCCTGCCGTGCGCTCGGCTTCTCGGCCGGACAGACCCTGTGGATGAAGACCCGCCATGCCGCCCGTCGGCTGGTCCCCGCCTATTCCAACGAGGTGATCCTGGTGCTCAAGGGGAGTTCGCTCGCCAGTACCATCACCATCATGGACATCATGGGGCTGGCCCAGCGTCTCAATGCCCAGACCTATGACACTCTGGCGGTGTTCACTGTGGCCGGAGCGCTCTATCTGACCATGAATGGATTGTTAACAATTGGTTTCCGCTGGTGTGAGCGTCGAGCACTGGCTTTCCAGTCCTGAAGCAGTCACATTTACCTCTTAATGGTGAGGGGAGCACAGGAAATCTGTGTCTTTCCTCCCATTTATCGCATATTCCTCTCCGCTTTCATCGCCGCTTGTTCCCTGGCTCACAGAACCCGTGATTACAACTGTTATCAGATTGTTTTTTAGGAGGGGATCCTTTAAGGTGAGGCGCACAATAAGAATCAGCGTTAACCCAACTAGAAACAACCTTAAACCTACGCTTAGACATGGAGTTGATCATGAAAGTTGCCGTTCTGGGTGCCGCCGGTGGCATCGGCCAAGCCCTCGCTCTGCTGTTGAAAAACCGCCTGCCTGCCGGTTCCGAACTGAGCCTGTATGACATTGCCCCGGTCACTCCGGGCGTGGCGGCGGACCTGAGCCACATCCCGACTGACGTGAAAGTAAAAGGTTTCTGCGGTGAAGATCCGAGCCCGGCTCTGGTCGGCGCCGATGTCGTGCTGATCTCTGCCGGCGTGGCGCGCAAGCCCGGCATGGACCGTTCCGACCTGTTCAACATCAACGCCGGTATCGTCAAGAACCTGGTGGAAAAGTGTGCCGCTTCCTGCCCGAAAGCACTGATCGGCATCATCACCAACCCGGTCAACACCACGGTCGCCATCGCCGCCGAAGTGCTGAAGAAAGCCGGTGTCTATGACAAGCGTCGCCTGTTCGGCGTGACCACCCTGGATGTGATCCGTGGCGAGACCTTCGTGGCCGAAGCCAAGGGCCTGAACGTTGACAAGGTGCGCGTCAACGTCATCGGCGGTCACAGTGGCGTGACCATTCTGCCGCTGCTCTCCCAGGTTGAAGGCGCCAGCTTCACCGCTGAGGAAGTGGCTGCCATGACCAAGCGCATCCAGAATGCCGGTACCGAAGTGGTGGAAGCCAAGGCCGGTGGCGGTTCCGCCACTCTCTCCATGGGTCAGGCAGCCTGCCGTTTCGGTCTGTCGCTCATCAAGGGTCTGCAAGGGGAAGCCAACGTCATCGAGTGTGCCTATGTGGAAGGCAACGGAGAGCACGCCACCTTCTTCGCGCAGCCGGTGCTGCTCGGCAAGAACGGTGTCGAAACCGTGCTGGACTACGGCAAGCTGAGCGCCTTCGAGCAGGAAGCGATGGACAGCATGCTGGCCACCCTGAAGGCCGACATCCAGCTGGGCGTCGACTTCGTCAAGTAAGTTGCTACGTCGACCGCAAGGGGAGCCCAGGCTCCCCTTTGTCATTTTCGGGGTTGGGTGTAGCGGGCTAAGGAGATGGCTCTGGCTGCCGATAACAGAAGGCAGCAGGAGATCCCTATGATAAAACCAAGAACCCTCATCGCCATTATCGGTGTGTGCAGCTTCCCTTTGCAGGGTGCGGAGCCCACCTCGGCCGCTGCGCAACCCCAGTCGACGGCGGTCACGGCCGCTCCCGTCCCGACGCCCTCGGCGGCCTTGCCATCGACCGCCCCGGTCCCAACACCGGTTGCGGAGCCCTCGGCCAGTCCGGCCACAGCACCGACGCCCTCGGCGGCCTTGCCATCGACCGCCCCGGTCCCAGCACCGGTTGCGGAGTCCTCGGCCAGTGTGGCCACAGCTCCCATGCCGTCAACCGCGGTGCCGGCCGCTGCCGCCCCCGTGGCATCTGCCCCGGCCCCGGCGCCGCTGCCCAGGGCGACGACGCAGGCATCCGCTGCTGCGGGAGAGTTGCAGGCCGTGCCGCTCTATCGCCAGGACGAACTGCTCAACTGGATAGAGCAGGGGCGCCATCTGGCCCGGGTGAAGCAGGACAGGTGCCAGCTCACCCAGGATATCGAGGCGCGGGCCTCGGTGATGAAGATCCCTGCCTATCAGTTCCTCTGGGGGGACATGCTGGCGTGGGGGGTTTGCACCAAGCCGGATGCCCAGATCGGAGTGCAGTACATGTGGGAGGCCGCCAACCAGGGGCTGGCGCCGGCGCTGGAACAGCTTGGCCGCTATTACTGGAAGGGGATCCTGGTTCAGAAGGATCTGGTGCGGGCCGAGACCCTGATGCGGGAAGCCGCGAGCCTCGGCTTCTTACGGGCACAGATGGAGTGGGTGGAGATGTTGCTGCAGGGCATGGGGAGTCCGCTGGATTACGAGGAGGCGTATCACTGGCTGCACGGCGCCGTCATCGGTGACAAGGCCATGCACCAGAAGGCGGCGAGCCTGCTCAGCCGGCTCGGCAACCGGATGCCCGCCAATGCCATCGCCCGTGCCAAGGCGATGCACTGAGTCCTGATAGTCCGCTTTGATATTACAAGGCCCACGAAGCTGTGCTTGTGGGCCTTGTGCATTCTCCCGGTCAGGGGAGGGATCAGAGGCCCTGATGGGGGCCGAAGACCTCGTAGTGCATCCGCCCGGCAGGCACGCCCACATTCTCCAACTGAGCTTTGACTGCCTTCATGAACGGGACAGGGCCGCAGAAATAGTAGTGGGCGTCGGCCGGAATGAGGTCGGTGACCTGCTCCAGTGCCAGAGTGCCGCTGAAGTCGTAATCCTCTCCTTTGACATCCTGCTCCCCCGGCTCCCGATACCAGATCCGGCTCTCCAGTTTCCCGTATTGCCTGCTCTTTGCCCGGATTTCGTCCCTGAACGCGTGGTGGGCGCCATGTTCGCAGGCGTGAAGCCAGCGAATATCCATATCCGGGCCCTCGGCCAGCAAGTGGTTGAGCATGCTCAGCATGGGGGTGAGGCCGACCCCGGCGGAGATCAGCACCACGGGCGTGTCTATCTCCTCTTGCAGGAAGAAGTCGCCGGCCGGCGGCATGATGTCGACCGTGTCACCGATGTGAAGATGATCATGCAACAGGTTGGAGGCCTGACCCCTGGGTTCGCGCTTGACGCTGATGCGGTAGTCGCGGCCATTGGGGGCGTCCGAGAGGGAGTACTGGCGGATCTCCTGATGCTCGAGGGCGGGATGAACCAGCTTGATACTGAGATATTGCCCCGGTTTGAAACGCAACACGGGGTTGCCATCGAGGGGGGCCAGGACGAAAGAGGTGATGAGTTCACTCTCCTGACGCTTCTCCTTGATGATGAAAGGGCGGGTTCCCTGCCAACCACCGTCCTGGCTTGCCTTTTCCCGATAGAGCTCGCTCTCCCGGCCGATAAAGATGTCGGCCAGCACACCGTACGCCTTGCCCCAGGCGGTAAGGACCTCCTCCGTGACAGCGTTGCCACCCATTTCTTTGAGCGTGGCCAAGAGATGACTACCCACAATGTGATATTGTTCCGGCTGGATCAGGAAACCCGTGTGTTTGTGGGCGATGCGTTCAACGGCTCCGGCCAGGGCCCCCAGATTGTCAATGTTCCTGGCATAGGCCGCCACCGCACTGAACAGTGCCAAGGGCTGTCCCCCGCTACGCTGGTGAGCCAGGTTGAAGAGATCCTTCAACTCGGGATTGTGGCTGAACATGCGCTGATAAAAGTGCCGTGTGAGGTCAGGGCCCGCCGATTCGAGCAAAGGAATGGTGCTCTTGATGACGGCGATGGTGGCTTGGTCTAACATAGGAGGTCCTTTCTAATTGAACATCTGGAATGTCACTTATTAAGTTGCATCCTAAATGTTTAATTGATCTGGATCAATCATCAATTCTTCGCGCTAGGCGCTACAGGCACTATGAGACTAACGAGCTATACCGATTTTGGATTGAGAGCCCTGCTCTATCTGGCCACCCTGCCGGAGGGGGAACTGTCGAGCGTGGCCAAGGTATCCGCCTTGTACGACGTATCCCGCAACCACATGGTGAAGGTGGTGAACCAGTTGGTAAAACTGGGCTATCTGCAGTCACAACGCGGCAAGAATGGTGGCATCCGCATGGCGCGCTCCCCTGACGAGATCAATATCGGGCAAGTGATCCGGGCGTTGGAAGGCAATCTGGACGGGATCGACTGCAGCTCCCCGGTCTGCCATATCGTCTCCGTCTGTCTGCTCAAGAGTGCCTTGAAGGAGGCGATGAACGCCTTCCTCGCGGTGATGGATGGTTATACGCTGCAGGATTTGCTGGCAAACCGTGACGAGTTGCAGCAGGTGTTCGGTGAGCTCATCCCCACTCTGGTGCTGGAGCCGGATGACGAGAGCGAGTGAAACAAAAAGGCTGCCATTGGCAGCCTTTTTTCAATCCTCGTACCCTGAATCGTCCCGGTACAGGTGCGGCATGATCCTCGCCATCTTCACCATGTTGTTCTCCACTTCGAGGATCTCGATGGGATAGCCCGCCAGCCTGACACTGATGTTGGGTTGGGGGATCTCCTCAAGGTACTCCAGGATGGCGCCATTGAGGGTCCGTGGGCCGTCCATGGGCAGGTGCCAGTCCATCTCCTTGTTCAGCTCGCGGATGCTGGCGGAGCCTTCGACCAGGAAGGAGCCGTCCGGCTGGGGATGGATCTCGTCACTCGGGGTCGGTGTCATGGAGGTGGTGAAGTCACCGACAATCTCTTCCAGGATGTCGTCCAGGGTGATCAGCCCCTGAATATCGCCATATTCGTCGACGATAAGGCCAATTCGCTCCTTGTTGCGCTGGAACTTGGCCAACTGCACGTTGAGGGGGGTCCCCTGGGGGATGAAATAGATGGGGTCGACTTCCCGCAGCAGGCTGGACTTGCTGAACTGATCCCGGGCGACCAGTCTCAGGGCATCCCGTGAGTGCAGGAAGCCGACGACGTCATCAATGTTGTCGCGATAGAGCAGGATCTTGGTGTGGGCGCAGTGGGCCAGCTGGCGCAGTATGATCTTCCAGTCGTCATTGATGTCGATGGCGGAGATCTCGCTGCGCGGGACCATGATGTTCTCCACCGTCATCTTGTCGAGATCCAGGATGCTTATCAGCATCTCCTGGTGGTGCTTGGGAATGAGATTGCCCGCCTCGTTGACGATGGTGCGCAGCTCTTCGGAATTGAGGGAATCATCCTTGTTGTGCTCGAGACGCAAGAGTTTCAGCAGCAGGTTCGTGATGCTGTTGATGAGCCAGACAAGGGGGGCGAACGGCACCATCAGCCCCTTGAGGATCCAAGAGGCAGGGTAGGCTATCCGCTCGGGGAACATGGCCGCCAGTGTCTTGGGGGTGACTTCCCCGAATACCAGTACCACCAGGGTCAGCCCGAAGGTGGCAATGGCGACGCCGAGATCCCCGAACAGCCGGATGCAGACGATGGTCGCGATGGCGGAGGCCAGGATGTTGACCAGATTGTTGCCGATGAGAATGAGGCCAAGCAGGCGGTCCGGCCTGGCCAGCAGCTTCTCGACCCGGCGGGCAGCCTTGTGCTTGGTCTGGGCCAGATGCCGCAGCTTGTAGCGGTTGAGCGACATCAGACCTGTTTCGGAACTGGAGAAGAAGGCTGACAAAAGGATCAAGATAACGAGAACAATCAGCAATGTACTCGTTGAGATACTGTCCAAGAAGGGCTCCTGTAAGGATGGTTGGGAATGTTCGTATGTCAGCTAAGCAGCACTTCCTTGACGAAGCGGCTGCCAAAATAGGCCAGTGTCAGGATGAAGCTGCCGATGAGGCTCAGCATGATGACCTTGCGGCCGCGCCAGCCACGGGTATGGTGACCCCAGAGCAGCAGAGCGTAGACGCACCAGGCCAGGATAGAGAGGATGGCCTTGTGGGACTTGCCCTGGGCAAACATGTCTTCCAGGAAGAACAGGCCGGATGCGATGGAGAGAGTCAGCAGCAGCAGACCTGCGGAAATGAGCTGAAACAGACGCTTCTCCACCGTCATCAGGGGTGGCATAGCTGGCAGGTGACTGATCTTTCTGGATTTCAGTTGCCTGTCCAGGCAGGCAAGCTGGAGGGCAAACAAGCAGGCGATCATCAGTACCGAATAGGCCATCAGCGCGAGGCCTATGTGCAGCAGCAACTGGGGGTGCGCTTCCAGATGGGTGATGTAGCGCCCGGGAATGAGCGCGCTGGCTGCCAGCAGCAGGGCTGAAAAACTGTAGACGACGGGCAGCAGGATCCAGCCGTTGAAGCGTCGGGTGACGCAGGTCATAAAGCAACTGATGATAAGGCTGACCAGGGACGCCACGTTCAACATGCTGAGATTCTGGCCGGAATGGGTGGCCAGCACTTCGCTGCCCACCGCCATGCCATGGGCGGTCAGGGCCAGGCCGACACAGGCGAACAGCGATACTTGCCCGACGGGCTTGGCGCTGAGCAGCAGGTGCAGTGAGGCGATGATGGCCAGCAGGTAAAACGCCAGGGCCAGAACAGAGATCACGATCATAACCAGGTCGTTGTCAAACAAGCTTTATGGATAAGAGGGGCAGTATACCTTGCACAAGATATGCTCGCCAGTTGTGCCAGAGGCTAACTGCCCACATATAAGTAGGCGTTGATGGTCACCGTGCGGCGAATAATCGTCCTCCGGCGTTGACTGGGGTATACTGCCCTCCATTTGTTGACCTGCCCGTTCGATGGCAGGCCGCCGCGGCAAGCGGCGAGTAATCGTCCCTAGAGTGCTGACCGGGGTATAATGCCCCCAGTGTCACGCCAAGAACCGGAAAGCGTCATGTTTGAGAATTTGACTGAACGACTCTCGCGCACCCTGCGCAACGTCAGCGGCCGCGGCCGTCTGACCGAAGAGAATATCAAGGATACCCTGCGCGAAGTCCGCATGGCGTTGCTCGAGGCGGACGTCGCCTTGCCGGTGGTGCGCGATTTTGTGGCGCGCGTCAAGGAACGAGCCGTGGGCCAGGAAGTGGCCAAATCCCTTAGCCCGGGCCAGGCCTTCATCAAGATAGTCCATGGCGAACTGGTCACCGTGATGGGGGAGGCCAACGAGCAGCTCAACCTGGCTGCCCAGCCGCCTGCCATCATCCTGATGGCAGGTCTTCAGGGTGCCGGTAAGACCACTACGGTCGGCAAACTGGCCAAACTGCTCAAGGAGCGCAGCAAGAAGAAGGTGCTGGTGGTCAGTGCGGACGTCTACCGTCCGGCGGCGATCAAGCAGCTTGAGACCCTTGCGGGCGACATCGGTGTCGACTTCTTCCCGAGTGATGCCAGCCAGAAACCGATCGCCATTGCCACTGCCGCCATCGATCAGGCGCGCAAGAAGTTCTATGACGTGGTGATCGTCGATACTGCCGGTCGTCTGCACGTCGATGGCGAAATGATGGCGGAGATCCAGGATCTGCACGCCACCATCAAGCCGGTCGAAACCCTGTTCGTGGTGGATGCCATGACAGGTCAGGATGCCGCCAATACCGCCAAGGCCTTCAACGAGGCGCTGCCGCTCACCGGTGTGATCCTTACCAAGGCAGACGGTGATGCCCGCGGTGGTGCCGCACTGTCGGTGCGTCACATCACCGGCAAACCGGTCAAGTTCATCGGTATGGGCGAGAAGACCGACGCGCTGGAGCCGTTCCATCCGGATCGTCTCGCCTCCCGCATCCTCGGCATGGGGGATGTGCTCTCTCTCATCGAAGAGGTGGAGCGCAACGTCGACAAGGAGAAAGCCGCCAAGCTGGCCAGCAAGGTCAAGAGCGGCAAGGGCTTCGACCTGGAAGACTTCCGTGAGCAGCTGGCCCAGATGCGCAACATGGGTGGCATGATGGGGATGCTCGACAAGCTGCCCGGCATGTCCGGCCTGCCGGACAACATCAAGGATCAGATGGATGACAAGCTCACCGTGCGGATGGAGGCCATCATCAGCTCCATGACGCCGAAAGAGCGTGCCCATCCCGATCTCATCAAGGGCTCCCGCAAGCGCCGCATCGCTGCGGGCTCCGGCATGCAGGTCCAGGATGTGAACAAGCTGCTCAAGCAGTTCACCGAGATGCAGCGCATGATGAAGAAGATGTCCGGCAAGGGCGGCATGCGCAAGATGATGGGCCAGATGAAGAACATGCTGCCCCCCGGATTCGGTGGTGGCGGTCGCGGTCCGTTCTGATTTTCCTGCTGGTCAGGCAGAAAGGCTCACCCTGGTGAGCCTTTTTCATGCCAATCCCTGCGCAAAAAATAGCTGGCTTGGTTGCAATTATTACGAATCCAAGTAGAATTACGCGGCTTATTTTAAGCTAGGGTCTGCGTATTTGCAGGCCTTGTTCATTAGATGTTTATGAGGACGATATGGTAACCATTCGTTTACAACGTGGTGGCGCGAAAAAGCGTCCGTTCTACCAGGTAGTAGTTGCTGACAGCCGTAACGCCCGTGACGGTCGTTTCATCGAGCGCGTCGGTTTCTTCAACCCGGTTGCTGCTGGTAACGCTGAAAAGCTGAACCTGGACCTGGCTCGTATCGAGCATTGGGTTGCTACTGGTGCCGCTGTTTCTGACCGCGTTGCCAAGCTGATCAAAGACGCTGCCAAAGCTGCTTAATCAGCCAAACGGTAGGGAGTTAAGGTGGACAAACCTGTAGTTCTGGGCACCCTGGGGACCGTTTACGGGATCAAGGGCTGGCTTAAAGTGAACTCCTTCACCGATGTTGCCGAAGCGATTTTCGATTACAACCCCTGGCTGATCAATCAGAACGGGGCGTGGCGTGAAATCCGGGTGTCATCCTGGAAGCGTCACAACAAGGGTCTGATCTGCAAACTCGATGGTATCGATGTGCGTGAGGATGCCCTGGCATTGACCAACGTCGAGATTGGCGTCCCCGCCGATCTGTTGCCTGCGTTGCCCGAAGGGGAGTTCTACTGGCGTGACCTCATTGGTTGCACCGTGGTAACCACCAAGGGATACGACCTGGGCAAGGTGACCGAATTGATGGAAACCGGCTCCAACGATGTGTTGGTGGTTGAGGCCAATGTAAAAGATGCCTTTGGTGCAAAGGAGCGGTTGATACCGTTCCTGGAAGAGCAGGTGATCAAGAATATTGATCTGACTGCTCGAACAATCGAAGTTGATTGGGATCCTGGTTTCTAGTTTCCCGCGCTAACACGGGTGCCGGAGGTTTCTTATGTGGATTGGGGTCATTAGCCTCTTCCCGGAAATGTTCCGAGCCATTACCGAGCACGGGGTAACGGGTCGGGCCGTCAAGAGTGGCCTGCTGCAGATTGAGTGCTGGAACCCTCGGGACTTCACCCACGACAAACACCGTACGGTCGATGATCGTCCTTATGGTGGTGGGCCCGGCATGTTGATGATGGTTCAGCCGCTGCGTGATGCCATTCATGCAGCCAAGCAAGCGGCGGGAGACGGGGCGAAAGTCATCTATCTCTCTCCTCAGGGACGCAAGCTGACTCAAGCGGGCGTGACCGAGTTGGCGACGAATCAGAAACTGATTCTGGTCGCCGGTCGATACGAAGGTATCGATGAGCGCGTGATACAAACCGAAGTCGACGAAGAGTGGTCTATCGGGGATTACGTGTTAAGTGGTGGCGAGTTGCCTGCCATGACCCTGATCGATGCGGTTTCGCGTCTGGTCCCGGGGGTCTTGGGTGATCAGGCCAGTGCCGAGCAGGACTCCTTCACGGATGGGCTGCTGGATCATCCCCACTATACTCGGCCGGAGGTGTTGGATGGGCTGACGGTGCCCGAGGCGCTGACAAGCGGCAATCACGAAGTGATTCGGCGCTGGCGACTCAAGCAATCGCTCGGACGAACCTGGCAGAGAAGGCCGGAACTTATTAACAACCTAGCTCTGACTGACGAGCAAGAATCACTTCTTGCCGAGTATGTCCGCGAAGTGCGTGACAGCGTTAAGTAGAGTTTTCAGTTTATCCTAGGTAAGGAAAGACAATGAGCAAGATTATTCAGCAGCTTGAACAAGAGCAACTGCGTACCGACATCCCGGCTTTTGCCCAGGGCGACACCGTACGTGTTCAAGTTCGTGTTAAAGAAGGTGGTAAAGAGCGTCTGCAGGCTTTCGAAGGCATCGTGATTGCCAAGCGTAACCGCGGTCTGCACTCTGCTTTCACCGTTCGCAAGATCTCCAACGGCGAAGGTGTTGAGCGTGTATTCCAGACTCACTCTCCGCTGATCCACAGTGTAGAACTGAAGCGTCGTGGTGATGTTCGCCGCGCCAAACTGTACTACCTGCGCAACCTGTCCGGCAAAGCTGCTCGTATCAAAGAGAAGCTCAACTAATTCGATTCGAATTGGTGTCGGTATGTCGGCGAAAAGCTCGACAGGTAGTGAAAAGGCTCGCCAATGGCGAGCCTTTTTTGTATCCGTGTGCGGGGTATTGGCTCAACTGGGCTGGCTGACCCGCACCACCGAGTTGTCACGCCCGAAGGGGCCAGGCACATAGTCGTCCGCCTCCCAGTCGTTGTCATAAAGGGTTTCACCATCGGGTTGCACTAGCTGATAGCAATACTCGAAATGGCTGGGGCCATCGGTCGGCAGGTTGAGTGTCGCCTTGAACTCCCCGTTTTTCATCCTCTTCAGTTCAATGGGCTGCCACTGGCTGAATTCACCCAGCAGCAAGACCTGCTCGGCATCACCGGCGGCCTCCTTTTCGACGGCAAAGGTCACCTTGACCTCGGGACGCGATTTGAGGAATTGCTTGTTGATCGGCATATGGACTCCTTGTCACTGGCTGCGAAGAAAGTAGCGCTGGTTATTTTTATATCACTTTATGACAAGGATGTTGATAAACAGGATCAAAGGGGGAGGGCAAAATGGCGCTGCAGGAGTTGATGGGTGAACTCGATCTTGAGGTAGAAGCCCCGTGGTAGCGTCATGATGGGTTGGCCATTGCGGCCGATGGCGCGGGTCAGCGCCTTGCGGTTGGCCGCCTTGGGGCGCAGCTGCAATACCTGGCCGTGGCGCGCGCTGATCTGCTCCACTTCCCCCAGCACTATCATGTCCATCAGCTCTTCCCAGTCCTGGCGCAGCAGTCCTTCTTCCTCTTCATTCGGGCTCCATAGCAGCGGCATGCCGACGCGACGGTCGCCGACAGGGATGTCGCGGCTGCCTTCCACCGGGATCCAGAGCACCCGCGACAGCTTGTTGCGCACGTTCGACTCCTCCCAGCGCTGGCCGCTGACCCCGATGAGGGGGGCCACGCAGACAAAGGTGGTTTCCAGCGGGCGCCCTTGAGGATCGACGGGGATCGTCTTGAGCTCGATACCGAGATCCGGAAAATCCTGCTCGGGACGGCTACCTGCACTGGCCCCCAGCTGCCACTCGATCAACTGCCCTGTCCAGCCCTTGTCACGCCTAAGATCCCGCGGTACGGGGATGCCCGCCGTTGCGGCAAGCTGGGCCAGAGTGAAGCCCGCCATGGCGTAGGCTCGACTGAGCAGCTCTTGTTCTGACTGGGGATTGGCGGGCATGAGGGCTCCTCTGGAGATAATAGACATCGCAATACGGATCCTTGCATGGTGTCGCTGATTTTGTAACCGATCCTCGCCCGACTATACACAGGGAGACATGGGCGACAGAATTCAACATATCTAAATGATTTTAAAGGGTTTTACTTTATTTATCCAGTATGTTGGCCCACCGGCTCCCCGCATAAACGAGTTGTCCAAGGGTTTGTGCGAGCTGTTGCACACAGTTATCCACAGAAATCTTGGATAACTGGCGTAAAGTGGTGAAAGGAAGCGTGGCACCAGAAATAAATGTGAGAGTACGCCGATTTTCAGCGCCATTTCGGTGCAGATAATGCGCCATATCTGTGGATAAATCCGTCTTGGTGGATCTTTGAGCAGTCGAACTTGTTCACAATTGACAGGCTGGATCCTCTTAGGCAAAAGACATGGATCTTGATCCAGCAATCAAACTATAACCTTATGTATTTAAATGTATATTTTGTTTTTAAGTGAATCGGGTATGATATGCTTCCGTGCAATGCCACAGTATAAAACTACTGTATATACCTGCTTGATCACAGGTTTATGCACAGTCTGGGTGGGCAACTTGCCTAGCATGAACCTTCAATTTGTTTATAACTTTGCTTGAAATGCCAAGTTATTCATGAATGGAAGATGACAGTCCCTGTTTGCCGCCACGGGGTGAATGTGGAACAATCTCGTTATAGATTCAGCCTTTATAAGGTGATCACGTGATAGATGGTGACGGATTTCGTCCCAATGTCGGCATCGTGATCTGTAACCGTGACGGACAAGTATTGTGGGCTAAGCGCTATGGGCAGCACTCCTGGCAGTTTCCGCAGGGGGGGGTTGATGATGGTGAATCGCCGGAACAGGCCATGTATCGTGAGCTGTATGAGGAGATAGGCCTCAAGCAGGACGATGTGACCATACTGGCGACCAGTCGCAACTGGCTGAAGTATCGCTTACCCAAACGACTCGTCCGCTGGGACAGTTCACCGGTCTGTATTGGCCAGAAGCAGAAATGGTTTTTGTTGCAGCTCGATCCTGGCAAAGAGTCCAGGATCCAGTTTGGCTGTCATGGTCACCCGGAATTTGATGATTGGCGTTGGGTCAGCTTCTGGTACCCGGTTCGTCAGGTCGTCTCTTTCAAGCGGGAGGTTTACCGCCGGGTGATGAAGGAGTTTGCCCCGCTGGCCATGCCAGTCCCCGTGGTGCAGGCTAACCGAAAAGATGGGCGGCGCAACCGCTCGCGTTAAGGAGCACAACTAGTTGCTGACGGAACTCAGACGCATCGTGGAAAGCATGGCCGAGGCCAACACCCTCGAACAGGCCTTGCAAGCATTGGTGAGCCAGACCCGGCTCGCCATGACGGTGGACTGCTGCTCCGTCTATGTGGCCGAGCCGGACATGCGCCGCTATCGACTGGCTGCGACCGATGGTCTGGCCGAATCGGCCGTGGGCAAGGCCACCCTGCCGTTCGAGCAGGGTATCGTCGGCCTGGTGGGTCAGCGTGAAGAGCTGATCAACCTGGCCGATGCCCCCTCTCACCCCAGTTTTAAGTTCCTGCCCGATGTGGCGGAAGAGGCGTTTCGCTCCTTCCTCGGCGCTCCCATCATGCATCAGCGTCAGGTGGTGGGGATTCTGGTCGTGCAGCAGAAGGAGAGCCGCCTCTTCGATGAGGGGGAGGAGTCCTTCATGGTCACCCTGGCGGCTCAGCTGGCTGCCCGCATCGCCCAGGCCCAGGCCAAGGGGTGGCTGCAGAAGACCGACTGGAGCAAGCCGCTGCGCGGTATTGCCGGGGCGAGTGGCATCGCCATCGCCAAGGCCTGGGTGTGGCGTCCGCGCAAGGCGCTCAATACCATCACGCCGCGCAAGGACGAGGATCATGCCAAGCAGCTTGCCCGTCTCGAGCTGGCGGTGGAGGAAGTGCGCCACGATCTGGAGAGCTTGGCACTGCGCTTTCGCGAGAGCTACAGCCAGGACTCGGTCGCCATCTTCGACATCTATCTGCACCTGTTGAACGATCCCGGCTACATCAAGCCCATCCGCAACAAGGTCAGCAAGGAACACTGGACCGCCATCTCCGCGGTCAAACTCATCAGCGATCGGCTGATAGAGCAGTTCAAGGGGATGAAGGATCCCTATCTGCGGGAGCGTTCCACCGATGTGAAAGACATCGCCCAGCGGCTCATCAGCCGGCTGGTGCAGGACGAACCCGAGCAGCTCACCATCGGCGAACCCGTGGTGCTGGTCGCCGATGAAGTGACGGCCACCATCCTTGCGGAGATCCCGAGGGAATTTCTGAGCGGTGTGGTGTCGCTCAAGGGCGGGACCAACTCCCATGCCGCCATCCTGGCCCGTGCCATGGGGGTGGCGGCCATCATGGGGGTGGATCTGCCTCTCGGTGACATCGGCGGTCGCACTCTGGTCATCGATGGCTACAGCGGCGATCTCTTCATCGAACCCAACCAAGTGATCCTGACCGAGTACCGGCAACTGCTGAGTGAGGAGCGGGCACTCGACACTCTGGTGCGCAGCGTCGACAACCAGCCCTCCGAGACTGCCGACGGCACCAAGGTCTCTCTGCTGCTCAACGCAGGGCTGAGTGCGGATACCGAGATCTCCCTCAATCATCTGGCGGACGGGGTCGGGCTCTATCGCACCGAGATCCCCTTCATGCTGCAGGACAGCTTCCCTTCGGAGTGGGAGCAGACTGCCCGCTATCGCGGGATCCTGGAAACCTATCGGGATCGCCCGGTTTGCATGCGGACTCTGGACGTGGGGGGGGACAAGCAACTGCCCTATTTCCCCATCGTGGAGGAAAATCCCTTCCTTGGTTGGCGGGGGATCCGGCTCACCCTGGATCACCCCGAGCTCTTCCTGGTTCAGCTCAAGGCCATGTTGCGGGCCAGCGAAGGGCTGGACAATCTGGCCATCATGCTGCCGATGATCAGCAGCGTCAGTGAAATCAAGGCCTCCCGTCGTCTGCTGGATCAGGCGTGGCGCGAGGTGTCGGAAGAAGCGGCCAGCCGCGATGCGGTGATCCGCTACCCCAGTCTCGGGGTGATGATCGAAGTCCCCTCCGCGCTGTACATCCTGCCGGAGATGGCGCCGCTCATCGACTTCTGGTCGGTGGGCAGCAACGACCTGACCCAGTACCTGCTGGCGGTGGATCGCAACAATGCCCGTGTCGCCAGCATCTACGATGCCTTCCATCCCGCTGTGATCCGCGCTTTGCAACTGCTGGTCGATGCCTCCCGGCGCTATCACAAGCCGGTCTCTGTTTGTGGCGAGCTGGCTGGCGATCCGGTCGGTGTGCTACTGCTGCTGGCCATGGGCTATCGCCGTTTCAGCATGAATACCCACAACATCTCCCGTATCAAATACGTGCTGCGGCAATCCGACCTTGGTGAGTTGAAGGCGCTGATGGCGGATGGTCTCAAGCATGACAATCCTCACGTGCTGCGCGGCCTGTTTGCCCGCTATCTGGAAGAACACGGTCTGGGCGGATTGCTGCGGGCTGGGCACAAGGTCAGGCTGCCCGATTGATATTCCACCTTGTTACTGCGTAAGAATGATCGGAGAATGCGGCTTTTCTTATGATTGGGGCCGCCTATGCAGCACGACGGATATTGGGTTTTCTCGCAGATTGATCCCGTAGCATTCAGTTTGGGACCATTATCGGTACGCTGGTATGGTCTCATGTACCTGTTCGGTTTTGCCTTCGCCATGTGGCTGGCTGGTCGCCGTGCCGATGCACCCAATAGCGGCTGGACCCGCAACGAGGTATCCGACCTGCTGTTTTATGGCTTCCTCGGGGTGATCCTGGGCGGGCGCATCGGTTACGTGCTGTTCTACAACTTCGATCTCTTCCTCGCCGACCCGACCTATCTGTTCAAGATATGGACCGGTGGCATGTCGTTCCACGGCGGTCTCATCGGGGTGATCACCGCCATGATCTGGTTTGCCCACAAAACCCAGCGCCACTTCTTCACCGTGGCGGATTTCGTGGCGCCGCTGATTCCGTTCGGCCTCGGTGTTGGCCGCATCGGCAACTTCATGAACGGCGAGTTGTGGGGGCGGGTCACCGATGTCCCCTGGGCCATCATCTTCCCCGAGGCGGGTCCCGAGCCGCGTCACCCGTCCCAGCTCTATCAGTTCGCGCTGGAAGGGGTGGTGCTCTTCATCATCCTGAACCTGTTCTGGCGCAAGCACCCACCCCGTGGCGCCATTTCCGGGATGTTCCTGCTGTTCTACGGTCTGTTCCGCTTCCTGGTGGAGTTTGTTCGTCAACCAGACAGCCAGCTGGGTCTCTACTTCAATGAGATCAGCATGGGTCAGATCCTTTCTACCCCGATGATAGTGGCGGGGGGGCTCATGGTCTGGGCCGCCTACAAGCAGCCCCGTCTGTTCGGCAATGCACCGAAGGAGGCGAAGTAATGCGTGCCTATCTCGACCTGATGCAGAAAATTCTGGATGAAGGGACCGTCAAATCCGATCGCACCGGCACCGGGACAGTCTCCTTGTTCGGTCATCAGATGCGCTTCAATCTGGCGGAAGGATTCCCGCTGGTGACCACCAAGAAGTGCCACCTGCGCTCCATCATTCATGAGCTGCTCTGGTTCCTCAATGGCGATACCAACACCGCCTATCTGAAAGAGCACGGTGTCAGCATCTGGGATGAGTGGGCCGACGAGCACGGTGATCTGGGGCCTGTCTATGGTGCCCAGTGGCGCTCCTGGCCAGCGGCCGATGGATCTGTCATCGACCAGATCCAGAAAGCGGTGGATGACATCAAGCACAACCCGGATTCCCGCCGCATCATCGTCTCCGCCTGGAACGTGGGCGAGCTGGACAAGATGGCGTTGGCACCCTGTCACGCCTTCTTCCAGTTCTATGTGGCGGATGGCAAGCTCTCCTGCCAGCTCTACCAGCGCAGTTGTGATGTCTTCCTTGGCCTGCCGTTCAACATTGCCAGCTATGCGCTGCTGACCCACATGATGGCGCAGCAGTGCGATCTGGAAGTGGGGGACTTTGTCTGGACCGGTGGTGATGTGCACCTCTATTCCAACCACATGGAGCAGACCGCACTGCAACTCACCCGTGAACCGCGCCCTTTGCCGCAACTGGTGATCAAGCGCAAACCTGACTCCATCTTCGATTACAGATTCGAGGATTTCGAGATCCAGGGCTATGATCCCCATCCTGGGATCAAGGCGCCTGTCGCTATTTGAGTAAGTAATGAGCCTGGGGCGAGTCCCGCCTCTCAGGTGACGATGAATTGACACTCAGCTGTTAGAGGCGCCTGCGGGCGCCTTTTGCATTTTATGTGAATTTATATGCGATGTTCCGGGTGGAGAGAAGGCTCTTGAAAGAGGGTAGTAACCGGCTTATAGCAGGCATTATATGTTTTGCTTTCGGTTTTTCCGTTGTTATCGGCCGTTAGAAACGATTTTTCATTGAGCTACTCGGGCCCTAGACTGAAAAAATGGAATCTTATGGGTAGTTAGATATGAGCGATGTATTCAAGCGTTTTCTCAAACTGGAGTCTGCTTCCGGGATCATTCTGATCCTGGCCGCCCTGCTTGCCATCGGCCTGGCCAATTCGGCACTGGCGCAACACTATCAGAGCTTCCTCAATACCGAGGTGCAGGTTCGCATCGCGGCGCTCGACATCAACAAGCCGCTGCTGCTCTGGATCAACGATGGCTTCATGGCGATCTTCTTCCTTCTGGTGGGTCTCGAGGTGAAGCGAGAGATGCTGGAGGGGGCGCTTTCCTCCCGGGTGCAGGCAACCTTCCCGGCCATTGCCGCCGTGGGTGGGATGTTGGCACCGGCCCTCATCTATAGCTTCTTCAACTACGGAGACGAGGCTACCCGTGCTGGCTGGGCGATTCCGGCCGCAACCGACATCGCCTTCGCTCTCGGGGTCATGGCGCTGCTGGGCAAGCGGGTACCGACCAGCCTCAAGGTCTTCTTGCTGGCGCTGGCCATCATGGACGATCTGGGGGTCATCATCATCATTGCCCTCTTCTACACCCAGCAACTGTCGCTGACTGCGCTGGCGATAGGTGTGGTGGCCACCCTGACCTTGCTCTGGATGAATCGCCGTGGTGAGGACAGGATTGGACTCTATATGCTAGTCGGCCTGGTGCTCTGGGTTGCCGTGCTCAAGTCCGGTGTCCATGCGACCCTGGCGGGGGTCATCGTGGGCTTCATGATCCCCCTCAACGGCAAGCGTTACGCATCGCCACTCAAGCATCTGGAGCATGTGCTGCACCCCTGGAGCGCCTTCCTGATCCTGCCGCTGTTCGCTTTCGCCAACGCCGGGGTATCGCTGGAGGGGGTCTACTTCTCGGCTCTGCTCAATCCGCTCCCCATGGGGATCATCCTGGGGCTCTTCGTCGGCAAGCCGCTCGGGATTTTCACCATCAGCTGGCTGGCAGTGAAATCAGGCATTGCCCAATTGCCGCAAGGAGTGAACTTCAGACAGATCTTTGCCGTCAGCATCCTGTGTGGCATCGGCTTCACCATGTCGATGTTTATCGCATCGCTGGCATTCGAGCATGGCGGACTGGACTACGGCAGCTACTCGCGCCTCGGGATCCTGGCAGGTTCCACACTCGCGGCCGTGATCGGTTACATCGCTCTGCGGATATCGCTGCCCAATCGGGAGGCGAATCAAAGTACGGAGGGGTTATGAGAAAACTAGGATGGTTAGTCATGCTGGCAAGCCCTGCACTCTGGGCAGATAGTCTGGCCGATTGTCAGCAGGATGCCACCTCGGCAAGTTGTTCTGCCTATCTCAACGGGGTGGTCGACAGCGCACTCATGCTGGGGGACTCACAGGTAAAAGCCCGGTTCGGAGAGACCTTCGCCGAACGGGCACTGAGCAGTCGTGCCGGCGAGCGAGTCAAGCTGTCCAACAAGCGCTACTGCACCGAGCGAATGCCGGATGCCGGTCGTCTCAAGGCCCATCTGCAGGCACAGTTCGACGCGAACAAGGTTGACTCGATCAGCGACATGTATGACATTCTGGCGGTTGAACTCAGCTGCTACCGGAGCCCGCCTGGCGCGGGAACCCCATCGGATGTCACACCTTAACTACAACCATCTCTACTATTTTTGGATGACTCAGAAGAAGGGCTCCGTCACGCAGGCGGCGGAAGCCCTCTTTTTGACCCCACAGACCGTGACCGGTCAGATCAAGCTGCTTGAGCAGCGTCTTGGCGGCAAGTTGCTGATCAGAAAGGGGCGCTCCCTTGAGGCCACCGAGCTTGGCCAACTGGTATTTCGCTATGCAGACAAGATGTTCAGCCTCTCCTACGAGATGCTGGATATCGTCAACTACCGCAAGGAGAGCCAGATCCTGTTCGACGTCGGCATCGCCGATGCACTCTCCAAGCGTCTTGCCAGCCGGGTGCTGCTCTCCGTGATCCCCAATGATGGTTCCATTCACCTGCGCTGCTTCGAGTCGACCCATGAACTGCTCCTGGAGCAGTTGAGCGAGCACAAGCTCGACATGATCCTCTCTGATTGCCCGGTGGACTCCAGCCAGCATGCCGGGTTGCTGTCCAAGCGTCTGGGGGGATGCGGCGTCAGTTTCTTCTGCAAGGCGCCTCTGCCCTCCCAGCCTTTCCCTGCCTGCCTGGAAGAGCGCAAGTTGCTCATCCCGGGCCGTCGCACCGCCATGGGTCGTCAACTGACCCAGTGGTTCGAGCAGCAGGGAATTTCCCCCAGCATTCTGGGAGAATTCGACGATGCGGCGCTGATGAAGGCGTTCGGCTTCTTTAACCAGGGCATCTTCATGGCACCGACCATTTATCGGGAGGAGATCCTGGAGGGGGAGGAGGTGATGCTGCTGGGTGAAACCCAGGATCTGATGGAGGAGTATTACGTCATCTTTGCCGAGCGGATGATCCAGCATCCTGCGGTCAAGCGGGTATGCGAGAGTGATTTCTCCTTCCTTTTTGCGGGGCAGGAGGATTTCACGGCCATTCAGCCGGCAAGCCTCTCGTTTTAAATCGAGGGTGACGGCGCTATGATGCCAGTCTTGGAAGAGGAGGGTGAGATGCGATTGGAAGAGATGGAAGCGAATGCCGGGCGTGCCGTCACCCTGCTCAAGGCATTGGCCAATGAGCGACGGCTGTTTATCTTGTGCCAGTTACTGGATAGGGAGCTGTCGGTCGGCGAGCTGAACGAGGTCTTGGGATTGAGCCAGTCAGCCATGTCGCAGCATCTGGCGGTGTTGCGCCGGGATGAGCTGGTGGCGACGAGGAAGGAAGCCCAGACGGTCTATTACTCCCTGCGCAGCCATGAGGTGCGCGAGATGATCGGATTGTTGCACAGACTGTACTGTAGCGACCCCAAATAAAAAACCGGCACTAGGCCGGTTTTTTCAGCTTTCATCAGCGGATGCTGATTAAGCCATGGCTTTGATCTGGGCAGACAGGCGGCTCTTGTGACGAGCAGCTTTGTTCTTGTGGATCAGGCCTTTGGTCGCCATACGATCCATGATCGGCTGAGCAACAGCGAAAGCGGCAGTGGCAGCAGCCTTGTCACCAGAGGCGATGGCAGCGATCACTTTCTTCAGGTAGGTACGGGTCATGGAACGACGGCTGGCGTTGTGCTGACGACGTTTCTCTGACTGAAGAGCACGCTTCTTAGCAGATTTGATGTTAGCCAAGGTAAAACTCCTAAAACTGTCTTAGCGAGTGTATTGAAAAGGCCCGGAAATATGCCTTCCCAACCACATATTGTCAAATGATTTGTGCAAATAAACACCGCCCCCCGGTGGTGTGTCAGATGGGAGACGGTTAAACTGTCGGCCGATTCTAACAGCATTCTTTTCTTTCCGACAGTTCCAGAGGCCTCGTCTTGAGTAAGAAATTGATCAAATCCGGCATGATAGTGTCCGGAATGACGCTGGCATCCCGTGTGATGGGCTTGGTGCGCGATGTGGTCATCGCCAATTTGCTCGGTGCCGGGGTGGCCGCAGACGTCTTCTTCTTCGCCAATCGCATTCCCAACTTCTTGCGCCGGCTCTTTGCCGAAGGGGCATTCAACCAGGCCTTCGTGCCCGTGATGACGGAGTACAAGAAAAACGGTGACGAGCAGGCGGTTCGCGAGTTGCTGGCGGCGGTGGCGGGCACCCTGGGTGGTATCGTCACCGTGGTCACCTTGCTCGGGGTGCTGGGTTCCGGTGTCCTGACGGCCCTCTTTGGCTGGGGCTGGTTCTGGGACTGGCTGCACGGCGGACCGGCGGCGGAGAAGTTCGAGCTGGCCAGTCTGATGCTCAAGATCACCTTCCCCTATCTCTGGTTCATTACCTTTACCGCCATGGCGGGGGCCATTCTCAATACCTTTGGCCGTTTTGCCGTGTCCTCCTTCACGCCGGTGTTCCTCAACATCACCATGATTGCAGCGGCCTGGTGGATCGCGCCCTTGATGGAGCGCCCCGAGATCTCCCTGGCGATCGGTGTCTTCCTCGGCGGTCTGGTCCAGTTTTTGTTCCAGTATCCTTTTCTGCGCCAGCTCAACATGCTGGTCTGGCCCAAGTGGGGTTGGCACCATCCCGGGGTGGTGAAGATCCGTACCCTGATGATCCCGGCCCTGTTCGGTGTGTCGGTCAGCCAGATCAACCTGCTGATCAACACCATGCTGGCCTCGTTTCTGGCCACCGGTGCCATCAGCTATCTCTATTACTCGGACAGGTTGCTGGAGTTTCCCCTCGGTCTCTTTGCGGTGGCCATCAGCACGGTGATACTGCCTGCCCTGGCCAGGAAACACGTGGATGCGGATCCGGCGGATTTCTCTCGCACCATGGATTGGGGAGTACGCATGGTGATGCTGCTCGGCTTGCCAGCCATGGTCGGTATCGCCGTGCTGCGCGAGCCCATACTGCGGGTGCTTTTCATGCGCGGTGAGTTTGGTCTGCACGAGGTGAGCATGTCGAGTGCCAGCCTGCTGGCCTCCACCACGGGGCTGCTCTCCTTGATGCTCATCAAGGTGCTGGCCCCCGGTTATTACGCCCGCCAGGACACCAGGACGCCGGTGCGTATCGGCATCATGGCCATGGTAGCCAACATGGTGTGCAACCTTATTTTCATCTATCCGCTCGGCTACGTCGGGCTGGCGCTGGCGACCGCCTGCTCCGGCACGCTGAACGCCGTACTGCTGTTCAAGGGGCTCTATCAGCAGGATGTCTATCGCCCTTCCCGCAACACCGGGCTGTTCTGCCTCAAGCTCTTGGCGGCAACGGTCTTGATGGGGGGGCTTCTGGCCTATCTGTCACCGGAGCTCGCCCAATGGGGTGCCTGGAGCATGGGCAAGGCCAGCCTGGAGTTGACCCTGCTGCTCTGCCTGGGCGGAGCGTTGTATGGCATTGTCCTCTTGGCATTGGGGATCCGGCCACGGCACCTGAGAGCCGGTCAGCAATAAGGAGCCAGCAGCAAGGGAGGGGGACAGTACAGGGGAGATGGGGGAGCGGTCTCAGGGGCTGTCGAGTTGGCCCGCCAACGAGGTGCGATGCTCCTGGCCGAGTCCGAGAAGCGAGCGGGATGGCTAAATCGGGTCAACGGCAGGGCTGACCCTGCCTGCTGCCTGATATATAATCCGCCGATTTCCATGGCAGCAACGTACAAGGCACTGATGGAGCTTATTCGCGGCATTCACAATATCAAGCCCCGTCACCGGGGCTGTGTATTGACCATAGGCAACTTCGATGGGGTTCATCAGGGGCATCACGCGGTGTTGGCCCGTTTGCAGGAGAAGGCCGCCCAACTTGGCCTGCCGGCCTGCGTCATGTTGTTCGAACCCCAGCCGCTGGAGCTGTTTGCGGGCAGTGCCGCGCCCGCCCGCCTCAGCCGCTGGCGGGAGAAGTACGAAGCCCTCAAGGGAATGCAGATCGATCGCATGCTCTGCGTGCGTTTCACCCATCGTTTTGCTGAGCAGGCGGCCAGCACCTTCATCGAGCAACTGCTGGTGGAGAAACTCGGCGTGCACTATCTGGTGGTCGGCGACGATTTTCGCTTCGGCAAGGGGCGGGAAGGGGACTTCCACCTGCTGGAGGAGGCCGGTCGGCGCTTCGGGTTCGAGGTGATCAGCACCCAGAGTTTCCAGCTTTCCCGCCAGCGGGTCAGCAGCACCCTGGTGCGCGAGGCCCTGAAAGCGGGCCGCATGGCGGAGGTGGAGTTGATGCTCGGTCGCCCCTATGCCATCAGCGGCCGGGTGGCCCATGGCGACAAGCTGGGGCGCACCATAGGTTTTCCCACCGCGAATCTGGCCCTCAAACGCCAGGTTGTCCCGGTCGGTGGCGTGTTTGCGGTGGAAGTGATATGTTCCGGCAAGACTTTCCCCGGTGTCGCCAATGTGGGTGTACGTCCGACCTTGAGCGGTACACAAGCCAGATTGGAAGTACATCTATTTGATTTTTCTGGTGATCTATATGGTCAGCAGGTCAAGGTGCTGCTTCGCCACAAGCTGCGCGAAGAGCAGAAATTTGACTCTTTCACCGCCTTGAAAGAGCAGATCGAACGAGATGCCCTGGCGGCCCGAGCCTGGTTCGGGCTGCCACAATTTCATTTACCCAGCACTCTTTTAGAAAAGAAGGGAACCCAGGACTGATGAGCGACTATAAACACACCCTGAATCTGCCGGAAACCGAGTTTCCGATGCGTGGCGATCTGGCCAAACGCGAACCCAACATGTTGAAACGTTGGTACGATCAGGATCTTTACGGCGCCATTCGCCGCGCCAAAGCGGGTAAGCCTTCTTTCATTCTGCACGATGGCCCCCCCTATGCGAACGGCAGCATTCACATCGGTCATTCGGTCAACAAGATCCTCAAAGACATCATCATCAAGTCCAAGGGCCTCTCTGGCTTCGATTCCCCCTATGTGCCGGGCTGGGATTGCCACGGTCTGCCCATCGAGCTGAAAGTGGAAGGCATGGTCGGCAAGCCGGGCGAGAAGGTTTCCGCCGCCGAGTTCCGCGCCGAGTGCCGCAAATACGCCAAGACCCAGATCGAAGCGCAGAAGACCGACTTCATCCGTCTGGGCGTGCTGGGTGACTGGGAACACCCCTACCTGACCATGGATTTTGGGACCGAAGCCAACATCATCCGTTCCATGGCCAAGATCGTTGAAAACGGCCACCTGCATAAAGGCTCCAAGCCGGTGCACTGGTGTACCGATTGCGGCTCCGCGCTGGCTGAAGCAGAAGTGGAGTACTACGACAAGAACTCCCCCTCCATCGACGTGCGCTTCAAGGCCGTCGACGAGGCTGCCGTTGCCGCCAAGTTTGATTGCGCCGAAGGCCACACCGGCAAGGGCGCGCTCTCTGCCGTGATCTGGACCACTACCCCGTGGACCCTGCCGGCCAACCGCGCCATCGCCATGCATGCCGATCTCGACTACGCGCTGGTGCAGGTTGAGGGCGACAATCCCGAGCGTCTGATCCTGGCCGCCGAGCTGGTGAAGGATGTGATGGATCGCGCAGGCATCGATCACTTCCACAACCTGGGTTACGCCAAGGGTGCCGCACTCGAGCTGCTGCGCTTCAACCACCCCTTCTACAGCTTTGACGTACCTGTGGTGCTGGGTGACCACGTTACCCTGGACGCCGGTACCGGCGCGGTGCACACCGCCCCTGGTCACGGTCAGGAAGACTTCGTGGTCGGTCAGAAGTACGGTCTGGAAGTGGCCAACCCGGTTGGCAGCAACGGCGTCTATCTGCCGGATACCGAACTGTTTGCCGGCCAGCACGTGTTCAAGGCCAACGCCTCCGTGGTCGAGGTGCTGACCGAGCGCGGTGCCCTGCTGCACCACAAGGTATTCAACCACTCTTACCCGCACTGCTGGCGTCACAAGACCCCGATCATCTTCCGTGCCACCCCCCAGTGGTTCATCAGCATGGAGCAGAAGGGTCTGCGCAAGCGTGCTCTGGAAGAGATCGAGCGTATCGAGAAAGAGGGCATTGCCGAACACGGCCAGAGCGGCTGGGTCCCGGCCTGGGGCAAGAATCGCATCCAGGCGATGGTCGAGAACCGTCCCGACTGGTGTATCTCCCGTCAGCGTACCTGGGGCGTGCCCATCTCCCTGTTCGTTCACAAGGATACCCAGGCGCTGCACCCGGATTCCGTGCGCCTGATGGAAGAGGTGGCCAAGCGGGTCGAGCAGTCCGGCATCCAGGCCTGGTGGGATCTGGACAAGGCCGAGCTGCTGGGCGTCGATGCCGACAACTACGAGAAGGTGCCCGACACCCTGGACGTCTGGTTTGACTCCGGCTCTACCCATGCCTCCGTGGTCGATGCCCGTCCCGAGTTCAACGGCAAGCCGGCCGACATGTATCTGGAAGGCTCTGACCAGCACCGTGGCTGGTTCATGTCATCCTTGATGATCGGCGTGGCGATGAAAGACAAGGCTCCCTACAACCAGGTGCTGACTCACGGCTTCACCGTGGATGGTCAGGGCCGCAAGATGTCCAAGTCCATCGGCAACGTGGTAAGCCCGCAAGATGTGATGAACAAGCTGGGTGCCGACATCCTGCGTCTGTGGGTAGCGAGCACTGACTACACCGGCGAGATGACCGTCTCCGACGAGATCCTCAAGCGCTCCGCCGACGCCTATCGTCGTATCCGCAACACTGCCCGTTTCCTCTTGGCCAACCTGAACGGCTTCAATCCGGCGACCGACATGGTGGCGCCTGCCGACATGGTCGTGGTGGATCGCTGGGCCGTAGGCCGTGCCAAAGCGGTACAAACCGAGATCGTGACCGCGTTCGATGAGTACAACTTCCACGGCGTGACCCAGAAGCTGATGCAGTTCTGCTCCATCGAGATGGGTTCCTTCTATCTGGACGTCATCAAGGATCGTCAGTATACCGCCAAGGCTGACAGCCTGGCCCGTCGCTCCTGCCAGACCGCCCTCTATCACATCGCCGAAGCCATGGTGCGTTGGATGGCGCCCATCATGAGCTTCACTGCCGACGAGATCTGGGCCCTGCTGCCGGGCGAGCGCGGCGAGTTCGTGTTCACCGAGGAGTGGTACGACGGCCTGTTCGGGCTGGAAGCGGGCGAAGTGCTGAACGACGAGTTCTGGGCCGAGATCCTCACCGTGCGCGGTGAAGTGAACAAGGCGCTGGAAGTGGCCCGTGGCGAGAAGCGCATCGGCGGTTCTCTGCAGGCCGAACTGACCCTGTTCGCCAAGCCTGAGCTGGCCGCGCGTCTGAACGCATTGGCCGATGAGCTGCGCTTCGTGCTGCTCACCTCCAAGGCCAAGGTAGTCAGCGTCGATGCCGCACCGGCAGAGGCCGTGGCAACCGAGCGCGATGACCTGTGGCTCTGCGTGGCCCAGTCTGCCGCCGCCAAGTGCGATCGCTGCTGGCACCATGTGGAAGACGTGGGCACCATCGCGGGGCACGAAGAGATCTGTGGCCGCTGCGTCACCAACGTCGAGGGTGACGGCGAAACGCGTCAATTTGCCTGATGAACATGACTCAACATAAAAGTGGCCTGCGTTGGCTGTGGCTGGCGGTGCTGGCCTTCGTACTGGACCAGGCGAGCAAGCTCGCCGTGGTCAAGCTGCTGCCGTTTGGCTACCCGGGGGTGGAGATCACCCCCTTCTTCAACCTGGTCCATGTCTACAACAAGGGAGCGGCTTTCAGCTTCCTGGCAGATCAGGGAGGCTGGCAGCGTTGGTTCTTCGCCGTGCTGGCGTTCGCCATCTGCGGTCTGCTGATCCACTGGCTACGCAAGCAGTCGGTCACCCAGCGCTGGAGCGGTATCGCCTACAGCCTGATCATCGGCGGGGCGCTCGGCAACGTGTTTGACCGGCTGGTGCTGGGCCATGTGGTCGACTTCCTCGACTTTTACTGGCAGCGCGCCCACTGGCCGGCGTTCAATCTGGCCGACAGCTTCATCTTCATCGGTGCCGCCATGATCGTGCTGGACGGCTTCCGTGGCGAGAAAAAACAGGACGCGACCTCATGAGCCAGCTGATTGCTGCGGACAGCAGTGTGCTGTTCCATTTCTCTATCAAACTGGAAGATGGCTCGGTGGCCGACAGCACGGCGCTGCACGGCAAGCCTGCCCGTCTGCGGATGGGAGACGGTAGTCTGACGCCGAGCTTCGAGCAATGCCTGCTGGGGCTGCGCGAAGGGGAGAGCAAGAGCTTTACCCTGGCGCCGGAAGAGGCGTTCGGCCTCTCCAATCCCGACAACATCTACCATCTCGATCGCGCCAAATTCGGTAACGAAGTTGAGCCCAAGGTGGGTACCATCATTCTGTTCGACCAGCCCAACGGCAGCGAACTGCCCGGGATCATCCGGGCGGTGGAAGGGATGTCGGTCACGGTCGATTTCAACCACCCCCTGGCCGGTCACACCGTCACCTTCGAGGTGGAGATCCTGGGAGTTGATGACGAGGAGAAGGTGCACTGATGGATATTCTGCTGGCTAACCCCCGTGGCTTCTGTGCCGGTGTCGACCGGGCCATCAGCATCGTCGAGAGCGCGCTGGAGAAGTTCGGTGCCCCCATCTATGTCCGTCACGAAGTGGTGCACAACCGCTACGTGGTGAACAAGCTCAAGGAGGCGGGTGCCGTTTTCGTCGAAGAGCTGGACGAGGTGCCGGATGACAGCATCGTCATCTTCTCCGCTCACGGTGTCGCCAAGGTCGTGCGCGAGATGGCCAAATCCCGCGCCCTCAAGGTGTTCGATGCCACCTGTCCGCTGGTGACCAAGGTGCACATGGAGGTCCATCGCGCCAGTCGCAAGGGCTCCGAAGCCGTGCTCATCGGCCATGCCGGCCACCCCGAGGTGATCGGCACCATGGGACAGTACGAGAACAGTGAGGGTGGCATGTATCTGGTGGAGACGCCGGAAGATGTGGCCAAACTCAAGGTGAAGAACCCGGACGACCTCTGTTTCGTCACCCAGACGACACTCAGCGTGGATGAGACGTCAGACGTCATCGATGCCTTGCGTGCGCACTTCCCCAAGATCCAGGGGCCGCGCAAGGATGACATCTGCTACGCCACCCAGAACCGCCAGGATGCGGTGCGGGAGATGGCCGGGCTGGTGGATGCCATGCTGGTGGTGGGATCGCGCAACTCTTCCAACTCCAACCGACTGCGGGAGCTGGCCGAGAAGGTGGGCGCCAAGGCCTACCTCATCGACGACGCCTCCATGATTGAGCCGCAATGGCTGGACGGAGTTGCCCGTATCGGGGTCACGGCGGGTGCGTCAGCCCCCGATGTGCTTGTTCAGAATGTCATTGCCCGTCTGCGCGAGCTGGGAGGCAAGATAGTGACCGAGCATCCTGGCCGGGAAGAGAATGTGGTGTTTGAAGTGCCGCCCGAGCTTAGAATTATTTAAATGTGGCCAGGATGGCCTGAGAATAAAGAGTTATGTTCCTGATGCCGGATTTGTCGTTGCGACCTATCCGGCATTAGACTATATGAACCGCCAGTCACCAAGGATGGGATATGATTGGGTTCTATCGAGGCTTTTCTCTCATTGAATTGATGATTGTCGTCGCAATCGTGGCGATTCTTGGCACTATTGCCTATCCCTCCTATCAGCGTTACCTGCTGTCCAGCCACCGAATTGATGCCAAAAAAATGCTGTTGGACGCCGCCAACAGACAAGAAACCTATTTTATGGATTTCAATCGGTATACCTCATCCGCAGCCGACTTGAATATCTCGGAGAACTCCGAATCCGGCTTCTATCACCTGGTCATCTCGGCCGGGGTCAATACATACATCCTGTTTGCCACGGCCTCTGGTGCACAGGGGTCAGACAGCGACTGCATCATTTTCTCCATCGACCAGGATGGTACCCGGAGTGCCACGCGGCTCGGGGATACTGTCAACAATGCTTGCTGGGACTAGGCGATGAAACCACTGCGTCATCGACACATAAGGGGATTCAGCCTGCTGGAGGTGCTGATTGCGGCCGTGGTGCTCTCCTTCGGCTTGCTGGGATTGGTTGCCATGCAGGTCACCGCCAAGTTTTCCAGCTACGAAGCGCGTCAGCGCACCATCGCCATCTGGCTAGCCAATGATCTGGTGGAACGCGCCAGGATCAACAAAGACAGCTGGGCTGGTCAGGGAACGACAGTGGTATCCGGCAACGCGATCCTGGATATGCCGAGCTGTGCCAACAACAATGGCACCATGTCGGATTGCAGCAGGACAGAGCGGCAGGCACTGGACCTCTTCTACTGGCAGCAGTCCCTGCTGGGAACCGCGGTATCCGGTGCCGCGTCACCTCTGCAATCTCCGGTAGGCTGCGTGATTCGTGGCGCCAACAACAGTTTGACCATAGGGATCTTCTGGCAGGGGCGGGAGTCTTTGTCCGATGGTGCCGGTGCAGTTGCCGCGGTGCGCAACAGTTGTGGGCTGGGCAATGCGGCAGACAGACAGAGGCGTCAGTTCGTACTGACGACCACACTATGAATGCCCGCGGCTTCACCCTGATTGAATGGTTGATTGCCATGTTGATTGGCGTATTTCTGGTCGGTGGCGGCTTGAGCATCTTCGTGGCTTCCCGTGCCACAACGGAGGATGCTTTCGATCAGAGCGAGTTGCAGGAGAATGGACGTATTGCGATGCGTCTGGTGACCCAGGACCTGAAGTGGGCGGGCTTCTGGGGGGACTACACCGGTTCCCCCATGGCAACGGGGCAAGGCGTGACTCTCAGCAGCGGGTCTACGGTGCTTTCGGCGAACGATTGTCTGGACAATTTGGGGCGTGGCAGCTTGCCACCCAGCGTGGGAACAAATCGGGGGGTCTGGGTCGCTCGGGTGGACAACAACAGGGCGATTAACGGGGGGGCTTTTGCCTGTATTCCCGTGACGTCACGTATTGCCAATACGGATGTCATCAGCATCAAGCGATTGATTGGGCAGCCCCTGGCCGATGCCGCAGCTACTGGCAATCGCTTCTATCTTGCTACTACGACGCAAGCGGCGCTGATGTTCAAAGGGGGAGAAACAGTGCCCACGATGACAGATATGCCGGCTCGTCAGCTCTGGGAATATCAGCACTTTATCTATTATCTCGCTCCCAATGCCGCAGGCAACCCGGAACTGAGAAAGCGTTATCTGACAGCCAATGGGGGCTCGGTTCTGATCGGAGGCCCCATGGCGGAAGGGATTGAGCGCATGACGGTGTTGTTTGGTGTTGACGACACTCCTGTTGCCGATGGGGTTATTGATCGCTATGTCGCGTCTACAAACGTGACCGAGCAGGAATGGAGTGAAGGGCGTGTCGTTGCTGCTCGTGTCTTTATTCTGGTGCGATCATCGCAAGCATCCAGCAGTTATGTGAACAACAACATCTATCAGGTAGGCAGTACCAGCGTATCAGGCAATGGGGATGGATTTCGTCGTTTGCTGCTGGAGAGCAGCGTGTCGCTGCGTAACCCGGTGGTCATGACTGGAGGTGGTTCATGAGGTCTCAGCATGGCGTAGCCCTGATCGTCGCTCTGATCATCCTGGTACCTCTGACGCTGATCGCCGTGGTGGTGATGCAGTCCTCCGGGCAGGATCTCAAGATGGCAGGCTCTGCGGCCAATTTCAGGCAGGCAGAACACAGACTGGAAGGCATCATCGAAGCGGCGGTACAGAGCAATAACATATCGACGGTGATTGCAGGCATGGGGTCTGCGCTGGGGGCGAGTGCTGCCATCAGTGTCAATAGCAGCAATAATTCAGCCAGTGTGGCCCTCACCAATCGTACGGAAACTGTCTGCAAACGCAAGGTGGATGCCAGCAGCAGCAATGTGATTCCTGTATGCAAATATGTCGAGCTACAGGCCGGTGTCAATTATGGAAAATATTCTCGCCCGCTGACCTGGACTGCGGGTGTGGAACAGCCACTGCTCACAAAATAGGAGCGAAGGATATGTGGTTACAACGATTCGGTTCAATTTTATGCTGGTGCAGTCTTGTTTTTGGCATGACGTCAACACGAGCCGATGACACCGAGCTTTTTATATACGACTTTAATAAGGCTGGTGATTTCAGACCTAAAGTGCTGTTGATATTTGATAACTCCGGCAGTATGGCTGACACCATGGAACAGATAAAGGAAGCTTATAATCCAGCGACTGTTTATCCAGCCTTAAGCAATGATCCCGACAAAAGCAATACTAAACAATATATCTATTTTTCAACCGATGGGAGCATTCCCGCTATTAATAGCAACAAGCGTTTCTCCGACAAACTGAACGCTTGTGCCACCTCCAAGGGACCTCTTGCAAGTATCGGTTATTTTCAGTCGCAAGTCTGGACTTATGAAGTGACAAACGGCAGTCCTCCGGGGAGAGGGAGAGGGAGCTGGTATTCAATTAGTGGTTATCAGGAAAACAACATCGACTTGGTCGATTGCAAGCAGGATGTCACCGCAAATAACCCTGCGAACCCATACACAGGCACCTGGAGTGTTGGCACCGGGTATCCGGTCAATAAAACCAGCAATAATCAAGGCTCATGGTTTTATACAGCGGCAACAAGAGATTCTGTTAATGCCAGCAATACAGCCGTAGTGCTTTATTCTGCCAACTATATCAGGTGGTATTACGGGCCTACGGGTTACTCTATAGAATCTCGTCTGCGTATTGCCAAAGATGCAGTCAAAGGATTGATATCATCTGCACCCGGGGTTGATTTTGGTCTGGCTATTTTCAACAGGAATGACAGTAGCAGTACCAATGGCGGCAGAGTTGTCCGGGATATTCTGGGTAGCGAGATCACGTTGTCGAATGGCAAGACCGGAGAACAAGACCTGCTCGACAGGGTCGAAGGACTGACCGCCAGTACCAACACACCATTATGTGAGACGTTGAGTGAGGCGTATCGCTTCTTCGGGGGACGAAGCGTTGTTTATGGCTTGCAAGGAGGCACGCGAGATACGACCGCCGAAAGCCCGACAGGTACCTATCAAGCCCCCTATGACAACTGCTCAAACAACGGTTACGTCATATACATCACCGATGGAGAGCCGACTCAGGACGGGGATGCCAATACCTTTGTCCAAGGATTGATAAATACATTGTCCAGCGATGAAAAAGCAGCTTATGGCACTACCGTTACTTATGGGTCAGGGAACAGGTCCAGCAGCTATCTGGCCGCATTGGCGGGTTATATGAAACACAAGGATGTGAATGCCGTTTCCCCTGGTACCCAGACAGTCACGACCTTTACCGTCGGGTTTGGTGACGAGGCGATAAGCGGGGCCGGTAATTTGCTTGCTGAAACTGCCCGTCGTGGTGGCGGCGTTTATTATCCGGCAACCAACGCCTCTGCCTTGAGTGATGCGTTGAAGGCATCGCTGCTGGCGATCCTGCGGATCAATACCTCGCTGGTGTCCCCCGCCATTGCCAGCAACAACTTTGACCGGACACGCAGTCTCAACAACATCTACTACGCCATGTTTGAGCCGGATGATGGTCCCAGATGGCGGGGCAATCTGAAAAAACTGATCTTTTCTCCTGACGGTTATGTGGCTGACAGCCGGGGACTGCCTGCTATCAAGTTTGATGGCACCATCATCGACAGTGCCCAGACTTTCTGGTCATCCGGCCGTGACGGGAACGTTGTGGCCGAAGGTGGGGCGCAAGAGATGTTGGCGGGAAAAAGCAACCGCAGTCTCTATGTCATCAACAATGCCCAGACCCGTCTCGATCAGCTGACCAAGGCAAATCTGGTGACGCAGGCTGGCAGTGAAGCCGCGCTCATGACCTTCATGCAGGCAGTTACGACGACTGAACTCGATTCCCTGATCAACTGGACCAAGGGGTTGGATGTCGACGATGAGGACTTTGATACATCAACCCTGATCCGCACCCATATCATGGGTGACCCCCTTCACTCACGTCCTCTGGTGCTGAACTATGGCCCGCAATCCGGCAGCCCGACGGATGCGCCGGACTTGCGTATTCTGTTTGGGACCAATGCCGGTTTTCTGCATATGTTCAAGGACATGGGGAGCACCATAGACGAAAGCTGGGCGGCGATACCTTATGAGTTCATGGCCAATCAGAAGGCGCTGCGTCTCAATGCGGAATCAGCCGAACATATCTACGGTGTTGACTCTTCTCCGGTGGCCCTTATCAAAGATGCCAATCGCAACGGGGTGCTGAAATCCTCGGAGAGCGATTTTGTATGGGTATTCACCGGCTTGAGGAGCGGCGGCAAAGCCTATTATGCATTCAACGTTTCCAGCCCGGATACGCCGACACTGAAATGGCGTCTGAACAGTCTGACGACTGGTTTTGGTGAGCTGGGGCTGACCTGGTCGGTGCCGGAAGTCGCGTTTGTGCCGGGAGTCAGTGACCCCGTGCTTATCTTTGCTGGCGGTTATGACGTGAACAAGAGCGTGCTGGGATTGGGAACCAGTGACAGCATGGGGAGAGGTATCTACATCGTCAATGCCGATACTGGGGCGCTGATATTCAGTGCGACCCCTGCTGCGACTTCAACCAGCAACCTCAGGGTCACGGGGATGACCGACAGTATGCCCGGGTCGGTAGCTACGCTTGACAGCGATGGTGATGGCAAAGTCGATCGCATCTATGTGGGTGATACGGGGGGCAATATCTGGCGCATGGATCTCCCAGGCACCAACAAATCTGACTGGAGCGTCTTCAAATTTGCCAGCCTGGGGTCGGATGTCACTCAAGCCGATGATCGCCGTTTCTTCACCCAGCCTATCGTGGTGCGTACCATCAACAAGCAGGTCACCCGCACCGTTGTGGGAGGGAATGTGGTCTACTCCTATCAGGATCGTCCCTTTGATGCAGTGCTGATTGGGAGTGGAGACCGCAATCGCCCCTCATCGGAAGCGACTGTCCGCAATGGCTATTTCATGTTGCGTGATTATGATGTCGTGCCGCGTGCCGCCAATGCGCAGGCGAGAAGCCCCATCTTGATTACTGACCTCTATGATGTGACCTCTGATCCTTTGTCTGCCCAGACAAATACGGATGGAATATTGGCGACCAAGGCGGGAATTACCACTGCCAAAGGGTGGGTCAATTGGTTGAACGAACCGGGTGAGAAATCCATGGGGGCCGGGGTCGTACTTCAGGGCAAGCTTTACTTCACCTCGTTCCTGCCGCAAGTGCAGTCGTTCCAGCAATGCACCATTCAATCCATCGGGGCTGCACGCCAATACATGGTAGACATGCATTATGGCAGTTCCTTCCGTTATGTGGTTGATCTTGAAGGCAACCAGACACCTGAGCGTTATGTCGAAGTACAGAACAAGGTTGCCGACGATTTGGTGGTGCATGCAGGAGACGATGCCAAGATCCGCATTATTGGAGGCGGTGTCGGGGAAGAGGTCATCCTGAAAGATGAAGGGGATGGTGAGCCTGAGCGTTGTACCGGAGCGGGAGAGTGCAACCAGGGGGCAGAGGAGGCTGAGATGGATATGTCGCCCAAGAAAATTTACCTCTACGAAGGAGAGGCGCAATGAAAACACGCAGCGGGGTGTTGGGTTTGTGCCTCTTGTTATCCGGGTCCGTCTTGGCAGATGACATAAAATGTTATGTCGAGCTGGTTAACGGCCAGAAGGTTGTCCTGCACGGTACTGTGGCAGACAACACGCCAAAGGCGGTGCAGGATAAATTCAAACAAAGAGGATACGAGGTGGATGGTGCGGTACAGCCTGTGAAGAAAATCCTGGAATGCCGCACTGCGGAGGAAAATTTCCAGTCAAAAGAGGGTCAGCAACAGGATGCCCGTCAACTGCGATAGCGAAGGACTTCATTCAGAGGCAGATATTTGCCTGGGTAGATTGGGTGGTGCGGCCGGAGGGAGAGATGACCAGATTTATCTGGGCATTTCCTGAACGACACAGCGTGATGGTGGCATTGGTACCCAGGCTGGTGCCATCAGGGCTGAAGGTAGTGGAAGTTCGATTGTTTGCAGCAGTCAGCGAGTCAGATAGCTGAGGGCTTCTTGCCAGAATCTGCTCACCGTTATTGAAAATGTCATTGCCATTACCGTCGACGAACACGAGGAATTGGGTCGGATTGGCGGTGACACAATTGTCACTGGCATTGGCAAGGCACACAGTGACAGATTGCTGGTTGTCGATGGCTTGGCTACGAGCAAAACGCAGATATTTCAAGAGTGTGCGAGATTCAAATTTCAAGGCATTCTCATTGAGCAGGCTCGACATGGCCGGTGCACCAATACCAAGCAAGATGACCCCCAGACTGACGGCGATCATCAGTTCCAGCAGGGTGAATCCTTTCTCGTCCTTGATCATGGCAATATCTCCCTCGATTAGTTACATCTTATCTCCAGACAGCCAGAACACCAGCGCAAAGCCCAAGTGTTGAGCTGGCACAGCCAGCGCCTTTTCTTTATCATTCCCCATCATTTTCGAATTCAAGATGCATCGCCATGGCAAAAGCCCTCTCTCTGATGCTTGCCCAGTTAAATCTGACGGTAGGCGCCATCGAAGATAACTGTGACAAGGTACTGGCGGCAGCAGCCCTGGCCGATCAGCAAGGGGCCGATCTGCTGGTTTGCTCCGAGCTGGCCTTGACAGGATACCCGCCTGAGGATCTGCTGTTGCGCGCCGACCTGATGATCCGGGTCGAGGCCGCTCTGTCCCGCATCGCGGCATGGCAGGGACAATGTGCCATTCTGGTGGGCCATCCCTGGCGCGAAGAGGGGGCGCTTTACAATACGGCGTCTCTCTATGAGCTCGGTCAACTGCGGGCACGTTATTTCAAACAGGACTTGCCCAACTACGGGGTGTTCGACGAGAAGCGCTACTTCACTGCGGCGACCGATACCTGTGTGGTGTCGTTCCGTGGCCATCAGCTGGGTTTGCTCATCTGCGAAGATCTCTGGCAGCCGGGTCCGGCGCTGGCCGCCAAGGCGGCGGGGGCCGAGCTGCTGCTCACCATCAATGCCTCTCCTTATGATCAGGAAAAACCCTGGATCCGCCGCGAACTGATGGCGGAACGCTGCGATCAGACCGGCCTACCGCTCATCTACCTCAACCAGGTATGCGGCCAGGACGAGCTGATCTTCGATGGCTGCTCCAAAGTGTTCAACAGCCAGGGCGAGCTGACCCACAAGCTTGCTCCGTTTGCCGAAGAGCTGGCGCTGGTGCGCTTTGCCGATGGTCAGCCGGTGAAGGAGCGGGAACCCGCCGCGCCGCTGGAGCCGTTGGCCGAGACCTATCAGGCCCTGGTGCTGGCGGTGCGCGACTATGTCACCAAGAACGGTTTTCAGGGCGCCGTGCTGGGCCTCTCCGGCGGCATCGACTCGGCGCTGACCCTGGCCATTGCGGCCGACGCCATCGGGGCGAACAAGGTGCAGGCGGTGATGATGCCGTTCCGCTACACCGCCCAAATGAGCGTGGAGGATGCCAAGGAGCAGGCCGAGCGGATGAGGGTGGAGTTCAACATCATCTCCATCGAACCCATGTTCGAAGGCTTCATGACCCAGCTGGCACCTCTGTTTGAAGGCACCGCCCGCGACACCACCGAAGAGAACCTGCAGGCCCGCTGCCGCGGTGTGCTCTTGATGGCGCTGTCCAACAAGCGCCGCCGTATCGTGCTGACCACTGGCAACAAGAGCGAGATGGCCGTGGGATACGCCACGCTGTATGGCGACATGGCGGGTGGCTTTGATGTGCTCAAGGACGTCCCCAAGACCCTGGTCTTCAAGCTGTGCGAATATCGCAACAGCGTGGAGTACGTGATCCCGCAGCGGGTCATCGATCGTCCCCCGTCGGCCGAACTGGCACCGGATCAGGTGGACCAGGACAGCCTGCCCCCCTATGACATTCTGGATGCCATCCTCAAGCGCTACGTGGAAGAGGATGCGTCTGTCGCCGACATGGTGGCGGAAGGTTTCGAAGAGGCGGTGGTACGCAAGGTGATCCGCCTGGTGGATCTCAACGAATACAAGCGCCGTCAGGCCGCCGTCGGCCCCCGCATCACTGCTCGCAACTTTGGTAAGGACCGCCGCTATCCCATCACGTCCGGGTTCGGCAAACAGAACTGGTAAGGAGTCACCATGAAGAAGATTGAAGCCATCATCAAACCGTTCAAGCTGGACGATGTACGCGAGGCCCTGGCCGAGATCGGCATCAACGGCATGACAGTGTCCGAGGTCAAGGGGTTCGGCCGCCAGAAGGGCCATACCGAGCTCTATCGCGGTGCCGAGTACATGGTCGACTTCCTGCCCAAGGTCAAGGTGGAGCTGGTGGTGCAGGACGAGGATCTCGATGCCTGCCTGGAAGCCATCCAGAACACAGCGCGTACCGGCAAGATCGGCGATGGCAAGATCTTCGTCTGCGAGGTGGAACGCGTCATTCGTATTCGTACTGGTGAAGAGAACGAAGACGCGATCTGATGTGGTGGATGTGCCCTGTGATGAACAGCAAGAGTCTGTCGTTCTGATGTCGTTGTACCGTATCGGGGTCGTGGCGGCGTGCTTGATGGCACTCACCGCGTGCAGTACCCGGCCGCCGGCCCAGCCGGAAAACCTGTGCCAGATCTTTCGGGAGAAACCCGAGTGGCACGAGGCGGCGCTCAAGATGAACGAGAAGTGGGGGACACCTGTCCAGGTAGTGATGGCCATGATGTACCAGGAATCTTCCTTCGTGCATGATGCCCAGCCGCCGATGCAGTATTTCCTCTTCATCCCCACCGGGCGGGCCAGTTCAGCCTACGGCTATGCCCAGGTGAAAGACGAAACCTGGGCCGACTACCAGCGGGAAACCGGCAACAGCTGGAGCGATCGCGACGACTTTGCCGACGCCATCGATTTCATGGGCTGGTACACTCACAAGGCACAGCGGCTCAACGGCACGTCCAAGTGGGATGCCTATGGCCAGTATCTCAATTATCACGAAGGCTGGGGGGGCTACCGACGTGGCAGCTACCGCAGCAAGGGATGGCTGATGAAGGTCTCCCGCAAGGTGGAGGCCCGTGCCCAGCGCTACGGTGCCCAGTATCGACAATGCAAGGATCAGCTCTCCAGCGGGGGCTGGTTCTGGTAACCAAATCAGGAGTCAGAAATGCCGTTATTGGACAGTTTTACCGTCGACCATACCCGCATGGCCGCCCCGGCAGTGCGAGTGGCGAAGACCATGCAGACCCCGAACAAGGACACCATCACCGTGTTCGACCTGCGTTTCTGCGTGCCGAACGAGGAGATCCTCTCCGAGCGCGGCATCCATACCCTGGAGCATCTTTTTGCCGGCTTCATGCGTGATCATCTCAATGGGAATGGGGTGGAGATCATCGACATCTCTCCCATGGGTTGCCGCACCGGCTTCTACATGAGCCTGATCGGTGCGCCGGATGAAGCCCGTGTTGGCGCTGCCTGGCAGGCCGCCATGAGCGACGTGCTGACCGTGCAGGATCAGGGCAAGATCCCCGAGCTGAACGAATACCAGTGCGGTACTTACAGCATGCACTCGCTGGAAGAGGCCCATGCCATCGCCCGCCATGTGCTGGAGCGCGGTATCGGTGTCAACCACAATGACGAGCTGGCCCTGCCGGAAGAGAAGCTGAAAAGCCTCTGATCCCGAGAAGGGAAGCTTGAAAAAGGCCGGTCAATGACCGGCCTTTTTGCATCTGGTGGGATCAGGAGGGCAGTGGCATCACCCGATTGCGTCCCAGCTCCTTGGCCTTGTAGAGCAGCTTGTCGGTACGCTCGATCAGGGTGTCTGCCGTCTCCTGGGGGATGTATTCCCCCACGCCGAACGAGGCGGTGATGTGATCGATGCGTCGCCCGGATTTGCGATCCAGAATCGACATCCGCTCGATGACGCGACGCAGGCTCTCGGCCATCTGGCGGGTCAGCGCCAGGGCGCGGTTTGGCACCAAGAGGGCAAACTCCTCACCCCCCAGGCGATAGGCGGTTATGCCCTCCTTGCTGGCCTCTCGCAGCCGCTTGCCGACGATGCGCAGCACCTGGTCCCCCAGCAGATGTCCGTATTCGTCGTTGAAGTTCTTGAAGCGATCGATATCGGTCAGGATCAGGGAGAAGGGCTGCTTGCTGCGAATGAGGCTGTCCATCTCGAGATCGAAGGCGCGTCGATTGAGCAGAGACGTGAGCGGGTCCTCGGTGGCGAGCTTCCTCGTCTCGTTCAGGGCCTGTTTCAGCTCCTTTATCTCTTTCTCGGCGCTGCTGAGCTGGTTGCGAAAGTGGAGGGTGGACATGCGTACGTCACGTGACTCGCGCACGAGATCCCGCAGGATCCCCATGGTGTCTTCCAGGCTGAGCCCCTCGTCATCAATCTTGCTCAGCTTGTCGAAACTCTTGTCGAGCATCTCCTGAAACAGCCCGGTATCGGAGATGGCATCCTGCATCGAGTGACTCAGCTCGCTGGCCATGGCCGCCAGATTAAGTTTCATCGCCTCCATCTGCTGCTCGTCCTGAGCCGCAAGGTGCTGGTGGTAGAGACGCTCACAGGTGGTCAGGGAGAAGGTCCCCTGTTGTTTTATCGCCTGATCGACGGCATGGTTGAGTTCGGGCATGTCGCCGGAGACATAGCTGTACCAAAGGTGATAGTTGTTCGGCGTGGTGGGAATTTGATACTTGATCATCAGGGGAACCGCCTGTTTCAAATAGGCGGCAGATTGGGCGAACGAGTCCTTGCTCATGAGTTCCGAGTCTCACATACCTGCAAACTGTGTCCAGTATGACAGAGAGAATGGCCAAAAGGCAGTCGATGGATGCCATTAGCTCCCCCCTCCGATATAATGTCTGCGTTATTACCTACCCTAAGGCCTGCTTATGTCTCAAAAAGATCCTTTCCTCCAACGCGAGGCCGAAAAATACGAAAACCCCATCGCCAGTCGCGAGATGCTGCTGGAGCTCATCAAGGGCCATGAGAAACCCATGTCCCGGGAAGAGCTGGCCAAGGTCCTCAAGCTGACCGATGAAGAGCCGTTGGAAGCCTTGCGACGTCGTCTGCGTGCCATGGAGCGCGACGGGCAGCTCGTGTTCACCCGCAACCAATGTTACGCCCTGCCGGATCGCCTGAATCTGGTCAAAGGCTATGTGCTTGGCCACAAAGATGGATTCGGTTTTCTGCGCCCCGAGGGTGGTGGAGCGGATCTCTTCCTGAACAACCGCGAGATGCAGCGCCTGATGCATGGCGACTATGCCCTGGTGCAGCCGACTGAGATCGATCGCAAGGGTCGTCAGGAAGCGCGTCTGGTGCGCCTGCTCAAATCCCGCGAGGCGGACATCGTCGGTCGTTACTTCGTCGAGAACGGCGTCGGTTTCGTGGTACCCGATGACAGCCGCATCGGCCAGGACATCATCATCCCGGAAGGGGAGAACAAGGGAGCTCGCCAGAGCCAGGTCGTGGTCGTGCGCATCAACCAGCGCGCCACTGCCCGCTTCAATGCGGTCGGCACCGTCTTGGAAGTCCTGGGTGAGAACATGGCGCCCGGCATGGAGATCGAGATCGCCCTGCGTACCCACGGCATTCCGCACACCTGGCCGGAAGAGGTGACCAAGGAGGTCGCCGGTCTCGGCGAGCAGGTGCCGGAGAAGGCCAAAGAGGGTCGCATCGATCTGCGCGCCCTGCCGTTGGTGACCATCGACGGGGAAGACGCCCGCGACTTTGATGACGCCGTCTTCTGTGAAGCCAAGCGCGGTGGTGGCTGGCGCCTGTGGGTCGCCATCGCGGACGTTTCGGCTTATGTGAAACCGGGCACGGCCCTCGACACCGAAGCCTATCAGCGCGGCAACTCGGTCTACTTCCCCGAGTTCGTGGTGCCCATGCTGCCGGAGGTGCTCTCCAACGGTCTGTGTTCCCTGAACCCGCAGGTCGACCGGCTCTGCATGGTGTGCGAGATGACCATCTCCGCCGCCGGCCGCATGTCCGGCTACAAGTTCTACGAAGCGGTAATGAACTCCCACGCTCGCCTGACCTACACCAAGGTAGCGGCGATCCTGGACGGGGATCCCAAGCTGCGTCAGCAGTATGATCCGCTGGTGGGCCACATCGAGGAGCTGAGCAACCTCTACAAGGCGCTCAAGCATGCCCGTCATCAACGCGGTGCGGTGGAGTTCGAGAGCGAGGAGACCCGCTTCATCTTCAACGCCCAGCGCAAGATCGACCGTATCGTACCGCTGGTGCGCAATGACGCCCACAAGATCATCGAAGAGTGCATGATCCAGGCGAACGTGGCAGCCGCCCGCTACATCGAGAAGAACGAGGCCGCCGCCCTGTTCCGGGTGCACGACCGCCCGGGCGAGGAGCGTCTGACCGGCTTCCGTGACTTCCTGGCCGAACTGGGTCTGGAGCTCAAGGGGGGCCTGGAGCCCGAGCCGAAGGACTTTGCCGACCTGGCCGCCAAATTCGAAGGGCGCCCGGATGCGGAACTGCTCTCCACCATGCTGCTGCGCTCCATGCGTCAGGCCATCTATCAGGCCGACAACATCGGTCACTTCGGCTTGGCCCTGAAGTCCTACGCTCACTTCACCTCGCCAATCCGTCGTTACCCGGATCTCATCCTGCACCGGGCGATCAAGTACCAGACCGCCAAGGAGCAGCAGGGCAACCTGCGCCACAAGTGGACGCCGAGCGGTGGCTACCACTACCAGCTGGAAGAAGTGGACCCGATGGGCGAGCACTGCTCCATGACGGAGCGCCGTGCCGATGATGCCACCCGCGACGTGGCAGACTGGCTCAAGTGCGAGTACATGCTGGATCACGTGGGTGACGAGTTTGACGGCGTCATCGCCAGCGTCACCGGTTTTGGCTTCTTCGTGCGTCTGGCGGAGATCCACATCGACGGTCTGGTGCACGTCAGCACCCTCACCAACGACTACTACCAGTTCGACCCGCTGCACCAGCAGCTGATCGGCGAGAACTTCCGCCGCCGCTACCGTCTGGGTGACAAGGTGCGGGTCAAGGTGATGGGCGTGAACCTGGACGATCGCAAGATCGACTTCGTGATGGTGGAAGAGCCCCTCAAGGCCACCGGCAAGAACGCCAAGGAGATGGCGCGCAAGCAGGCCGAGATCAAGAAAGAGAAGGCCAAGAGCGCCCAGCGCCACGAGAAACGCAAAGAGGGCAAGGAGAGCGGCAAATCCGACAAGGGTGGCCGTGCCAAGCCCAGCAACAGACGACCGAGCAAAAAGGCTCGCGACAAGGCCAAGAGCACTAAATGAGTACTGAACTGATCTACGGCATTCACGCCGTCTCCGCGCTGCTGGAGCGCACCCCCGAGCGCTTCATCGAGGTGTGGGCTCTCAAGGGCCGCGATGACGAGCGGCTGCATCCCCTGCTGGCCGAGCTGGAGTCCCTCGGTATCAGGGTGCAGAGCGTGAACCGCAAGACGCTGGATGACAAGGCGGAAGGCAACAATCACCAGGGCATCATGGCCAAGGTGATTGAAGCGCCCAAACTGGCCGAGCACGACCTGGCCAGCCTGCTGGACGGTCTGGCGGCGCAAGAGACAGCGCCCTTCCTGCTGGTACTGGACGGGGTGACCGATCCGCACAATCTCGGCGCCTGTCTGCGCAGTGCCGATGCGGCCGGGGTGCATGCGGTGATCGTGCCGCGGGACAAGGCCACAGGCCTCACGTCCGTGGTGCGCAAGGTCGCCTGTGGCGCCGCCGAAGTGGTGCCGCTCATCCAGGTCACCAACCTGGCCCGCAGCCTGCGCGAGCTGCAGGAGCGCGGCGTCTGGATCGTGGGTACCGCCGGCGAGGCGGATCACGATCTCTATCAGGCCAAACTCACCGGCCCCATGGCGCTGGTGATGGGGGCCGAAGGCAAGGGGATGCGCCGCCTGACCCGCGAACATTGCGACGAGCTGGTGAGCATCCCGATGGCGGGGGCAGTATCCAGCCTCAACGTCTCGGTGGCGAGCGGTGTCTGCCTGTTCGAAGCCGTGCGCCAGCGCCGCGTCTGACAAGACGATGACCGACAGACCCCCCTTTGTCTGGGAACGGGTTGCAGATGAGCAGGAGGCCGAGCGCCTCCTCTCTTTTGCCCGCTCCCTGACCTTGCCCCCTCGCACCTGCCTCTGGCATGCCGGTGACAGTCCGGCGCTGCTGGTCAGAGTGGAGGAGGGGCTGTTGCGGGCCAGGGTGGTGCTGGCGGATGGCCGCGAGTACATCAAGGAGTTCTATTGGGAGGGGGACGAGTTTATCGACTTCCACCACCTGCTCAGTGGTGAGCCCGCCCGCTACAGCGTGGAGGCGCTGGAGCCTTGCCGGCTGCAGCTTCTTCCGCTGGCGGATCTGCGCCGACTCCCTTGCTGGCCCGCCTGGTATCACCATCTCCTTGAAGTGCAACTGCGCATCAAGGAGGAGAAAGAGCTGTTGCTGCTGACCGGGGGCCCAGAGGCGCGCTATCAGCATTTTCTGCGAAGCTTCCCCGCGCTGGATGCCAGGGTCCCGGATCACCAGATTGCCGCCTATCTGGGGATCACCCCCATCAGCCTGAGCCGCATCCGCAGGCGGCTGAAAACGCGCGATCAGGGTTGAGCCAGAAGGGATTACCGATGAACCAGGGCAGAGATCGGCTCTTTGCTGGCCATGTCCGCATTGGATGAGAAGGGGGGCAACTTAACCAAGGTTAATGCCCCTCGTCGGGAGCAAGATTATGCTGTCAGACCCCATTAAACAGGAGTCATTCATGAACTGGAGTATGAAATCTTGGTCCGAGCTGACCACGGATGAATTGTATGAGCTGCTTGCCCTGCGCGCTGAGGTGTTCGTGGTGGAGCAGACCTGTCCCTTCCAGGATCTGGACGGGCTGGATCGCCGTGACGGCGTGCTGCATCTGCTCGGTCGTGAGGGGGATCACCTGGCGGCCTATGCCCGCATCATGGCACCCGGCATTGGTGATGACAGCGGCGCCGCCATCGGCCGCGTGGTCACCTCTCCCACGTCGCGGGGGGGCGGACTGGGTCACCGCCTGCTGGCGCAAGCGGTCAGAGAGTGCGAGGCACGCTGGCCTGCACACAGCATCTGGCTCGGTGCACAGGCCCACCTGCAAGGTTTTTACGGCCAGCATGGTTTCGTGGCCGAAGGGGAAGGGTATCTGGAAGATGACATCCCTCACATGGGGATGCGAAGGGAGCCTGCCTGACATCGTCAGGTGCCAGGAAAGGGGCAAGTGGCCCCTCATCCGTGGTGCATCGCATGGTTTTTTTGCTACCCCGTGGCCATGTGGTCGTCAGCCCGGGGTGAGATACCGCCGCGCTGATCTGCCTGCGGGCCTCTCTGTCGGGACACCGCCCCGGTCAGGGCGGTGCGGCATCAGGCGGGTTGGGCTAGTTCAGGGGGTGACCCGGGTGGTGAGGGTAAATCCCTCTTCACTGGGGGCCAGCGTCACCTGAACCTGGCCCAACTCGGTCAGACTGCTCACATGGGTGCCGCCACAGGGAATGGTGATCTCCCGACCCTCCACCATGCCATGCCAGTAGCGGGAATCGATGATGGCATCACCGGCCCGGCTGCGGCGGATCTCGCCTCCCTCTTTGAGCCAGCGCATCAGCTGCTCGTTGACCTGGAGCGCTATCCTGTCGAGGTCGGCCAGCAGTGCCTCGCTGTTGATTCCCTTTTTCCGAAGGCTCTTGCCGATCCGGTACTGCTCCTTTGATCCTCTGGGCTCGACCCGGGAGTGCTGGATGGCAAGGCGGTCGAAATCCGGCTGCCCGAGAGCGTCAAGCTCGCTCGTCTCCTTTCGCCAATAGGGCGTGAGCGCCCGATTGAGGGCCAGTGCCACCAGGTGGCAGGCGCTGTGGCCCAGGCTCAGGGCATGGCGTGCCTCGGCATCCACTGTCAGTTCCACAGGCGAGCCAATGGCAAGGTGATGGGAACCGGCGAGGGGATGCACCACCACGAAAGCCCACCCATCCACCCCTCGCTTGACCGGAATCTCCGTATCCACGAACAGCTCGCCCTCGGGACTGATGGCGCCCATGCGGCAGGGGCCCACGGCCGCTTCCCCCCTTCCCAGCGCACAGTGCCCACGTCACCGGGTTGATCGGGCCAGAGGTGGCTCTGGGGATGAAAGGGGGTGAGGTCGGTGACCAGCAGGGTCGGATCCCCCTGTTTGCAACAGACGACGCTGGCCTGTTCCTGATGGTGGCCCAGTACGAAGCTGGCTCGGGTATGTTCCATGGCAGGGCTCCCGCAACGAGATGATGAGAAGGGAAAGGGGCAGCATACGCGAAAGTGCGAAAAGGCTCATCAACCCGGGTCAATGAGCCTCAAGATGGCGTTAGAGGGTGGTGACCAGCAGATAGGCATTGAGGCCGATCACCAGGGCGACGATGAGGCGCCCCACGGCCTGGGTGACGGGGTGATTGCGATGTGCCCCCATCAGGGCGCGATCACCGGTCAGGATCAGCAGCGGAATAAGGGCGAGGGCGATGCCGAAGCTCAGCACTACCTGGCTCAACACCAGGATTTCAGTGGTGTTGAGACCCATGGCGATCACCACGAAGGCGGGAGCCATGGTGATGGCTCGGCGCAGCCAGAGCGGAATGGTGAAGCGCACGAAGCCCTGCATCACCACTTGCCCCGCCAGCGTTCCCACCACGGTGGAGGAGATGCCGGAGGCGACCAGGGAGAGGCCGAACAGGGTGGCGGCTGCCGGTCCCAGCAGGGGCGTGAGGGTCTGGTAGGCCGATTCCAGCTCGGCTACCTGCTGGTTGCCGGAGCTGTGGAAGGCGGCAGCCGCCATGGCCATCATGGCCAGGTTGACGAAGCCGGCGATGGTCATGGCGATGGCCACGTCGACCCGGGTGCTGTGCAGTCGCTGGGTCACCGTGCCCTGCTCCTGGGTGTGCTGGGTCAGGGCCGAGTGGAGATAGATGACATGGGGCATCACGGTGGCACCAAGCACGCCGGCGGCAAGATAGACAGCATCACCATTGGGGAGACCGGGGAAGAGTGCCCCTTCCAGCAGACTCGGCAGATGGGGGCGCGAGAAGATCAGCTCGACGATGTAGGCTGCGGCCACGAACAGCAGCAGGCCCCCCACCACGAACTCCAGTGGCTTCTGGCCGCGGGATTGAAGCATCAGGATCCCCCAGGTGACCACGGCGGTGATGCAGGCCCCTTCCAGCAGGGTGATGCCGAGCAGCAGTTTGAAGCCGACCGCAGCGCCGATGAACTCGGCGAGATCGGTGGCCATGGCGATGATCTCGGCCTGCACCCAATAGGCCCAGACTGCGGGCCTGGGCAGACGATCACGAATGTGTTCCGCCAGGTTCTTGCCAGTGACGATACCGAGCTTGGCCGAGAGGGTCTGCACCAGCATGGCCATCAGATTGGCCCACACCACTACCCACAGCAGTTGATAGCCGAAGGTGGAGCCGGCCTGGATGTTGGTCGCAAAATTGCCCGGGTCGATATAACCGATGGCGGCGATGAAGGCGGGGCCGAGCAGGGTCAGCTTGAATTTGCGGGCCGGGATGGCCGTGGTGAGCGCAGGTTGCATACTGTCATCCTCCGTGGGGATATGAGGAGAGTATGGATCTAAATGATAATTGTTATCAATTAAAGTTTTGTATCGGGCTCATCGAGAAAAACATCTTGCTTCGCCAGTTGCAGTGGGAGAGGTGATTTCGTACAATACTCCGCCCTAGAAAGCAGCGTCTAAACATCACTATGTTCCTTGCCTCCGAGGTCTGGCTGCACCTGGGCGGAGGCTGAATTAATCCGTAAGGAGCTAAAATGCGTCATTACGAAATCGTCTTCATGGTTCATCCGGACCAGAGCGAGCAAGTACCTGGCATGATCGAGCGTTACACCGGCGCTATCACCACCGCTGGTGGTACCATTCATCGCCTGGAAGATTGGGGCCGTCGTCAACTGGCTTACCCGATCGACAAGCTGCACAAGGCTCACTACGTTCTGATGAACGTAGAAGCTGAACAGGCCGTTATCGATGAGCTGGAAACCAACTTCCGCTTCAACGATGCCGTTATCCGCAACATGATCATGCGCACCAAGCACGCCGTGACTGAAGTTTCTCCGATGGCCAAGGCCAAGGAAGAGCGCTTCACCCGTCGTGACGACGAGCGTCGCGAAGATGCTGTTGAAGCGTCTTCCGAAGAGTAATTCTTAGATCACCGCATTAGAGGATAAAGGCCATGGCACGTTATTTCCGTCGTCGTAAGTTCTGCCGCTTCACCGCCGAGAACGTTACCGAGATCGACTACAAAGATATCGTTACTCTGAAAAACTACGTCACTGAATCTGGCAAGATCGTACCGAGCCGTATCACCGGTACCCGCGCCAAGTATCAGCGTCAGCTGGCACGCGCCATCAAGCGTGCTCGTTACCTGGCTCTGCTGCCGTACACCGATCTGCACAACAAGTAAGAATCGGCCCGGCGCTTACGCCTAACTCAACGAAATTTATAGAGGAAAGGTAATGCAAGTTATCCTGCTCGATAAGATCGCCAAACTGGGCGGTCTGGGTGACCAAGTTTCCGTTAAAGCTGGTTATGCCCGTAACTACCTGATCCCGCAAGGCAAAGCTGTTATGGCCACCAAGGCCAACATCGAAGCCTTCGGTGCTCGTCGCGCTGAGCTGGAAGCCAAACTGGCTGCCAACAAGGCTGCTGCCGAAGAGCGCGCTGCCAAGCTGGGTGAGCTGGCTGCCGTTGTCATCGCCTCCAAGTCTGGCGACGAAGGCAAGCTGTTCGGTTCCATCGGTACCCGTGACGTGGCTGAAGCCATCACTGCTGCCGGCGTAGCCGTTGCCAAGAGCGAAGTCCGCATGGGCAACGTTCTGCGTAACACCGGTGAGTACGAAGTTGTTGTTCAGCTGCACGCTGACGTCAAAGCAACCGTACAAATCCAGGTTGTTGCTCTGTAATAGCGTTCCGCTCTTGCAGAAAAACCCGCGCACATGCGCGGGTTTTTTATTTTCAGATCAAGGGGTAAAGTGAAGGTCTGTTCCTCTGGAGGAGAACCTTTATGGCTGCCTGGGTTGAAGGTCGGGTCATCGAGCGCATCGAGTGGACACCCACCCTACTCTCCCTGCGTGTGGAGGCGGAACTTGCCCCCTACAAGGCGGGTCAATTCACCAAGCTGGCCCTGGAGCAGGGCGAGCGTCGAGTCCAGCGTGCCTACTCCTTCGTCAATCCTCCCGGCACGCCCTATCACGAATTCTATCTGGTGGAGATCCCCGGCGGTGAACTGAGCCCCTCTCTCGGTTCCCTGCAGGTGGGCGACGGCCTGCTGGTGCAGTCCCAGGCCACCGGTTTTCTGACCCTGGATGAGATTCCCCCGGGACGGGATCTCTGGCTGCTCTCAACCGGCACCGCCATCGGCCCCTTCCTCGCCATGCTGGCAGAAGGACAGGTCTTCGACCGCTTCGAGCATCTGGTGCTGGTACATGGGGTGAGAAAAGGGGAAGAGCTCAGCTATCAGCCGCTTATCGCCAGTTTTGCCGAGCAGCATGGCGAGCGTTTTCGCTATGTTCCCTTCGTCAGTCGTGAGACCTGGCCGGAGGCGATGGCAGGGCGCATCCCGGCAGCCATCGTCGATGGCAGCTTGCAGGCGAGGGTGGGGCTGAACTTCTCCCCCGAGTTGAGCCAAGTGATGATCTGCGGCAACCCCGCCATGGTGAAAGAGACTCAGCAGACCCTGCTCGGGCTGGGGCTTGCCAAGAACCTGCGTCGCGCCCCCGGCAATATCAGCATGGAAAACTACTGGTAGGGGACATGACTCCAGGGGCCACAGGCCCCTCAACCATGTCCATGGGCATGCTGGTCAGTGTTTTTGGTGGCCGTTGCCGCCGTGCTTGTTCCTGGGCTTGTCATGGCCCTGACCCGGGTTGTTGCCACTGTGAATGCTGCGGTTGTAATGGTCGCGGTATTTTCCATCCATGTTGTCGCAGTTGAGCTGGATGCGGCTGGTCCGGGTGCTGACATCCAGGCAGTTGTGCTGCCACCACTCGTACTCCTTGTCGTCCCAATCCAGGCTTACCCGGCCCTGGTCGGTGGAGATCCGGATGTCGTCATCGTGTTTGGAAGGGGGGGCAGCAAAGGCCATTCCCTGAACCAGAAGCAGGGAGAGCAGCAGTGCGCCGCGGGAAGTCATGGTCATGTGGGTCATCGCATCAAGGCTCCTGTCAGGGGGATCATTGATCCGGTTGCGTGCTGATCTGATTGGTGCTGGGGGGCTGGTTGCGCTGCGTCTCGTCCTCCAGATTGAGGTTGGTCCTCTTGCAGTCGGCGGCGGCCGTGTCACCGCTCCCGAGATCGAAGCAGTTGCTCTGGGACCAGTCAAACTGCGTGTCATTCCAGTCCAGATTGAAGGTCAGCGCATCCACGGAGAAGGTCTGGCTCCCTTCGTCCTGTGCCAGGGCGCTACCGGTTATCAGAAAAAGAGAGAGCAACAAAGCCGTCGTTCTGTTCATGATGTCCTCGAGTCGTGTTCGGTGGAAATGAGTGTAATGCGGCGGGCTTAACCCGAGCATAACCGCAGATGTCCTTCAGGTACGGGGTCGATTGTAGTGTTTTTCTGCTGCCGATTTGCACGTTTTGGTCGCACTCTGGGCAGCTGATCATCCATGGGCGGGAATTCGGGGATTTGCCCTTCTCTCCGGGGGAGTGGCGACTATAATCGGCAGCCAACTTTTCCTGCAGATGTTTCCCGTTTCATCATGACTACTCATGCTTGCGCCGCATTGCGTTACCCCAAGGGATGGTTCGCCCTCACGACTGTCTACAGTTTCACCGGGCTGGCCATTCTGGCTTCCATCGTCTTCTCCCTGCTGCTGTTTCTCTCCATCGACGAAAACCCCCTGATGAAGTGGCTGTTCGGCGGGCTGGCCATCATCTTCGAGCTGGGCAAGTTCTACGTCTGGTACGAGTACGGCGAGTGCAAAGCGAGGCGGGATCTGGGCGGCGCCTTCTGGTCGCTGCTGTTCTACAGCGTGCTGGCCGCCATCTCCATCGGGGGCAGTATCGGCGGCATCAACAGCGCCACCAACACCATCCTGAGCCAGCAGGCGCGTCACGAGCGGGAGATAGCCCGTTTCGACGAGCAGATAGCCAGCATAGAGCGGCAGATCCAGCTCAACGAAGAGGCGGCCCGCAAATACATCGAGATGGCGCGTATCTCGAGCGGCGTCAGCGGTCTGCAGCAGGCCAACACCAAGCTCAGGCTGCGTCAGGACGAGCTGCGCCAGGAGCGGGACGCCAAGCCGCTGGGGGAGCAGTCCTCCATGCTGGGGCTGATGAGCAGTCTGGCGGACGGGGTGGGCATGAGCATCGGCCAGGTGCAGTTCCTGCTGGTCTGCTTCCTGTCTATCCTGCTCGATGCGTTTGGTGCCTTTTTCGTCAGCCTGATCGGTGAGGAGAACCGCTTCCGCCGTCAATGGATGTGGCAACGGGAGAAGGCGCAAGCCGAGGCCCGGGTCGCAGTGCCGACCCCGGAGCCGCCAGCCATCAGCAGACCCATGCCCGAGCCAGCCGTGGTCGCCCAGGTGCGCGGCGCGCTGGAGAGCGGCGAGCTCAAATGCAGCAAACGCAAGGTGGCAGAGGCATTGTCACTGTCTCTGGAGGAGGTGGACCGGGTGTTCCAGCATCTGCTGGCGCAGGGCGTGCTGGGGCAGGGCAGCAATCGTCACTACCATCTTCGTGCCGAGCAGGGGTGAATCCGGCTCAGTCGAACCAGATAAGACCCTCATAGGGTTGCTGTCTGAGAGAGGCGAGGCGGCTATCCAGGTTGCCTGCATGGATTTCCAGTCGGTGCCCGTCGGGATCCAGCAGATAGAGTGAATCCCCTTCGCTGCTGTTCTTCTTCCACTCCACGACGCCCGCCGCGCGCAGACTGGCGCAGAAGGCTGGAAACTGTTCAGGCGAGATGCCAAACGCGACATGGCTGTAATCTCTGGCCGGTTGGGGAGGATCGCAGGAGAGACAGAGCCAGAGATCGCCGAGGGTGAGATAGGCTCCCCGTGCCCATCTCACCCTGGGGCGACATCCCAGCAAGTCGACATAAAAGGCAACGCTTCTGTCGAGATCGCCGGTTGCCAGCGTGAGATGGTTCAGTCCATGCAGCATCTTCTCTTCTTCCCCCTTGTCCCCGAACCCTAGTGAGTGAGCACCATCATCAGGCTGAGGAAGGCGGCAAGCCCGCCGCCGATGCCGATGATCCAGTAAAAGCCCTTGGCCCCCTGTTTGAGCGGAATGCGGAAGTAGAGCAGAAACGCCCACCACCCCAGGGCCAGCAACAGAGGAATAAGAAACATTCGAGCCATGGTGTCCTCGCTGTTATTCTGTTGACCCTTGATCAATCAACAGGATGGATTGTGCAATGACGCAGCTACAGATTACCGCATTCGGCGACCCCTCGGTACTCAGGCTCAACCCTTCCCTGGACAAGGTGCCCGCGGAGGGAGAGGTCCGGGTGCGCATCTGCTTTGCGGGGGTCAACCCCATCGATGCCAAGACCCGGGCCGGTCTCGGCTGGGCGGCCGCCCAGAACAAGGACAACCTGCCCTGGACGCCGGGTTATGACGTCTCCGGCGTGGTGGAAAAGGTGGGGCCCGGCGTGACCTCCCTGGCCGAGGGGGATCAGGTGTGCGGCATGGTGGGTTTCCCCCTCGCCGCCGGTGCATATGCCGAATCCGTGGTGGCCCGCGAGGAGGAGCTGGTCAAGCTCGATGGGGTGAGCCTCAGGCAGGGAGCGGCCCTGCCGCTGGCGGGTCTCACCGCCTGGCAGGGGCTGCTGGAGCACGGTGGCCTGCAGTCGGGGCAACGGGTACTGATCCTGGCCGGTGCCGGTGGCGTCGGCCACCTGGCGGTGCAGTTTGCCGCCGCCTATGGTGCTCACGTGGTTGCCACGGCAAGCGGCGACAATCACAGCTTCCTTCATAGTCTCGGGGCGAGCCGGATGGTGGATTACCACCAGGCCGGGTGGTGCACCGAAGCGATCACCGATGGTCCGTTCGATCTGGTGCTGGATCTGGTGGGGGGCGAGAGCGGCAAGGCGGCGCTGGCCTGCGTCAAGCCGGGCGGCCGTCTGGTGACGGTCCCCACCATCACGGCCCAGCAGATCAAGGACGCGGGGGCCGAGCTCGGCGTCGAGGTTGTCGGCATGCTGGTCCATCCCGATCGAACGCAGCTGACCCAGATGCTGACGCTGCTTCGCCAGGGGGAGGTGAAGATCACTGTCTCCGGTGAATACACGCTGGCAGAAGGGGCGCTGGCCCATCAGGCCATCGAGCTGGGCCATGTGCGCGGCAAGCTGTTGCTGCGCATGTCCGCCGCAGACGGCCAGCCCGGATGATAGACTTCACCGGGATGGGGCTGGGAGGGTTGTTTCTGAGCGCCTTCACCTCCGCCACCCTGTTGCCCGGCAGCTCGGAAGTGCTGCTGGGCGCCATGGCGGTCAAGGGGGAGTGGAGCATGACCAGCCTGCTTTTCTGGGCGACGCTGGGCAATACCCTGGGTTCCATGACCACCTGGTGGCTCGGCTGGCTCGCCACCCACAAGAAAAAACCGGAAGATTTTCAAGGCCGTGGGGAACAAAAAGCCCTTGGTTGGCTCAAACGTCATGGCCACTGGTGTCTACTGCTTGCCTGGACGCCTGTGGTCGGCGATGGTCTCTGTCTGCTGGCTGGTTGGCTGCGCCTCTCCTTCTGGCGCTCCCTCATCTTGATCGGGCTCGGCAAATTGCTTCGTTATGCCCTGGTGTTTCTGCTGGCCAGTCAGATCTTCTAGCCCTTTTGTCACTCACGAGGTACCCGTGAACAAACTCATTCCATTAAGCATGCTGCTGGGCTTCTCCCTTCCCGTGCTGGCGGCCCCGACCCTGGTGTCCGAGCAGGTCAAGCAGGAGGGCAAGCTCGGCATTCCCTACCAGATGTACAAGCTGGACAACGGTTTGACCGTGATCCTGGCCCCCGACCACTCCGATCCCCTGGTGCATCTGGACGTCACCTATCACGTCGGCTCCTCCCGGGAAACCGTGGGCAAGTCGGGCTTTGCCCACTTCTTCGAGCACATGATGTTCCAGGGCTCCAAGCACGTTGGTGATCAGGAACACATGCGGATCATCAACGAGGCGGGCGGTGACATGAACGGCACCACCAACAAGGATCGTACCAACTACTACGAAACCGTGCCGGCCAACCAGCTGGAGAAAGTGCTCTGGCTGGAGGCGGATCGCATGGGCTTCCTGCTCGATGCGGTGAGCCAGAAGAAGTTCGAGATCCAGCGCGCCACCGTCAAGAACGAACGGGCCCAGCGCATCGACAACCAGCCTTATGGCCTGGTGGGCGAGCGGGTGGGGGAGGCACTCTATCCGCGCACCCACCCCTACTCCTGGCAACCCATCGGTTATGTGGAGGATCTCGACCGGGTCGACGTCAACGACCTCAAGCAGTTCTTCCTGCGCTGGTACGGCCCCAACAATGCGACCCTGACCCTGGGCGGCGACTTTGATACCAAGCAGGCGCTGGCCTGGATTGAGCAGTACTTCGGTTCCATCCCGCGCGGTCCGGACGTGGCCGAACCGACGCATCAGCCTGCCACCCTGCCGGCAACCCGCTACGTGACGCTGGAAGACAAGGTGCATCTACCGCTCCTGTATATCAGCTACCCGACCGTCTCCCTGGGTGACCCGCAGGAGCCGGCGCTGGACATCTTTGCCGATGTGCTGGGGGGCTCTGCCAGCTCCATGCTCTACCAGTCCCTGGTGAAAACCGGCAAGGCCATCGAGGCGGGTGCCTCCCACTCCTGCGAAGAGCTTGCCTGTACCCTGACGGTCTATGCCTACCCCAATCCGGCGGCGGATGGCAGCCTCAAGACCCTCAAGGGCGAGGTGGACAAGGTGATCGGCGAGTTCGCCCAGCGCGGCATCAAGCCCGCGGATCTGGAGAAGGCCATCAGCAGCTATCGCGCGTCCGCCATCTGGGGACTCGACAGCATCGAGGGCAAGGTAAGCCAGCTTGCCATGGGGCAGGTGCTGGCCCGGGATCCCGACTATGTGTTCAAGAATCTGGATGCCATCGCCCGGGTCAAGGGGTCTGACGTCAAGGCTGCCTACGACAAGTTCATCCAGAACAAGCCTGCCGTGGTGCTGAGCGTGGTGCCCAAGGGCAAGAGCGACTGGCAGGCCGCGACCCCGAACTTCACCCCCGCCAAGCGGGAGCTGCCGGATTACAGCAAGCATGACAAGGTGCTGGCCGAGCGGCCGGTGAAAGATGACTTCGATCGCAGCGTGCAGCCCAAGGCGGCCGATGCGGTGAGCGTCAAGGTGCCCGCCATCTGGCGTGGCAAGCTCGACAAGGGGATCGAGATCATTGGCACCCACAGCGACGAGATCCCGGCCGTCTCCATCATGATCGCCCTGCCGGGTGGCATCCGGGCCGAAGGCAAGGGAGAGCTGGGGCTGGCCAGCCTCACCGCCGCCATGTTGGAGCAGGGGACGACGCGCCTCTCCGAGGCCGAGCTGAGCGACGAGCTGCAAAAACTCGGCGCCAGCATCAGCGTCTCCAGCGCCCAGTACAACAACCTCATCACCATCAGCAGTCTGGCGGACAAGCTGCCCGAAACCCTGGCGCTGGTGCGGGAAGTGCTGCTGCAACCCGGCCTGCGGGAAGCGGACTTCGAGCGGCTCAAGACCCAGATGCTGCAAGGGATGAAACAGAGCGAGCAGCAACCCGAGTGGCTGGCGGGTCAGGCGTTCCGCGAACTGGTCTATGGCAAGCAGAACCGCCTCGGCCAACCCTCTGACGGGGTGCTGGCGGACGTGGAGAAGCTGACCCTGGCGGATGTGAAGCGCTTCTATGAGGCCTATTACAATCCGACCAATGCCAAGGTGGTGGTGACAGGTGATGTGACCGCCCAGCAGGTGGAATCCGGTCTCGCCTTCCTGACCCAGTGGCAGGGGGCCGCCCCGACCCTGGGGGATCTCAAGCCAGGGGGAGAGCAGGCCAAGCCAGGCATCTATCTGGTGGACAAGCCGGGGGCCCCTCAGTCGGTGATCCGCATCGGCCGCCGCGCCATGCCGTTTGACACCACGGGAGACTATTTCATCGCCAACCTGATGAACTTCAACCTGGGCGGCAACTTCAACAGCCGCATCAACCTCAACCTGCGGGAAGACAAGGGCTACACCTATGGTGCCAGCTCGGGCTTCCAGGCCAACCGCGAAGCGGGGGTCTTCGCGACCGGCGCCAACGTGCGCACCGATGCGACCGTGGATGCTATCCGCCAGTTCCTCAAGGAGATGGACGGCTACCGCAAGAGCGGGCCGACCCCGGTGGAGCTGGCCTACATGCGCAGCGCCGTCTCCCAGCAGGATGCGCTCTCCTACGAGACCCTGGGGCAGAAGGCTGGCTTCCTGCTGCAGATGATCATGTACGACCTGAAGCCGGACTATGTGCAGGCCCAGAACAACCTGATCAAAACGGTGTCACCCGAGACGCTGAAGGCCAGTGCAGCCCGCTGGCTGGATCCGGCCGAGATGGTGATTGTGGTGGTGGGAGACAAGCAAAAGCTTGAAAAACCCCTGAGCGAGCTTCATCTTCCCATCTATCCACTGCAACTGCCCTGAGGGGCGTCGCAACAATAAGTGCCGCCCCGGGTGGGGCGGCCACACATGAGCCGTGAATATGACTACTACTAGCTTGTCGCTCACCGAGTTGCTGGCTGCGCTGGGCACCCCGGAACGGGTGACCGCCCTCAAGGGGATCCGGCGCGGGATCGAGCGCGAATGTCTGCGCATCACCCCCGAAGGGACCCTGGCCCAGACCGATCACCCCAGGAGCCTGGGGTCGGCCCTGACCCATGCCAACATCACCACCGATTACTCCGAGAGCCTGCTGGAGTTCATCACGCCGGCCACCGACTCCATCGAGAGCCTGATCGAGCAGCTCGGCGACATTCACCGCCACACCATTCATCATCTGGGAGAGGAGCGGATCTGGCCCCTCTCCATGCCCTGCTTCGTCGGTGACGAGGAGAGCATCCGCCTGGCCCAGTACGGCAGCTCCAACATCGGGCGGATGAAGACCCTCTATCGCCAGGGGCTGAAGAACCGCTATGGCAGCCTGATGCAGGTGATCGCCGGGGTGCACTTCAACTTCTCCATGCCGGACAGCTTCTGGTGCGAGTGGCAGGATCTGGTGGGAGAGGGCTGCTGCAGCCAGCGCTTCATCTCCGACAAGTACATGGGGCTTATTCGCAACGTCTACCGCTTCGGCTGGCTGGTGCCCTATCTGTTCGGCGCGTCTCCTGCCATCTGCGACTCCTTCCTCAAGGGGCGCAAGAGCAGCCTGCCGTTCCAGAAGACCGGCAAGGGCACCCTTTACCTGCCCTATGCCACGGCTCTGCGCCTGTCCGATCTCGGTTACACCAACAGCGCCCAGGCGGGGCTCAAGATCAGTCATGACAGCCTGCCCGCCTATGTGAGCAGCCTGCGCCGGGCCATCAACACCCATGATCCCGACTTCGCCAGGATAGGGGTCAAGGTGAACGGCGAGTACCGCCAGCTCAACGACAACGTGCTGCAGCTGGAGAACGAGCTCTACGCGCCGATCCGCCCCAAGCGCACCCCCCGCAGCGGCGAGAAGCCCTCGGATGCGCTGGAGCAGCGCGGCATCGAATACATCGAGCTGCGCACGGTGGACGTCAATCCCTTTACCCCGTTCGGTATCGAGGTGGATCAGATCCGCTTCTTCGATCTCTTCCTGGTCTGGTGCCTGTTGCGCCCGTCCCCCGTGCTCTCGGATGACGAGGTTGCCCGCAACCGCCGCAACCAGAACAAGGTGGTGCTGGAGGGGCGTCGCCCCGGCCTGATGCTTGAAGATGAGCAGGGCAATGCCATCGGCCTCAAGGAGTACGGCCTCAAGCTGTTCGACGAGCTGGCCGAGGTCGCAGCGCTGCTGGATCGCTGCTGCGGTCGCAACCGCTATCGCGAGACGCTGGCGATGCACCGTGAGAAGCTGCTCGACCCCGAGCAGACCTACTCCGCCCGCCTGCTCAAGCAGTTGCTTTCAAGCGGCCAGGACAACGGCTGCTTCGGCGATGCGCTGGCGAGCCGCTACCGGGAGGAGATGCTGGCCGGCGAGCTGCAGTACTGGGACGAGGCCTACTTTGCTGGCGAGGCACGGGACTCCCTGGCTAAGCAGCGGGAGCGGGAACGCAGTGACAGTCTGTCGTTCGACGACTTCCTGGCTGACTATTTCGGTACCCGCCAGACCACGGTCTGAGGATGCCGCCAGGATGACGAAAGCCGCTCCCGGGAGCGGCTTTTTCATGGGAGCCCGGCGGTGGCCTGGCATAAAAAAACGGCCCGTTCGGGCCGTTTTGCATGGGGTGGTTCACCGGTCAGAGGATGAGACCACCGAAGAAGAAGCCGAGCGCCACAGCCATGGCGATGGTGGCTACACCCGGGATGAAGAAGGGGTGGTTGAACACGGCCTTGCCGATGCGGGTGGAGCCGGTGTCGTCCATCTCGACCGCGGCCAGCAGGGTCGGGTAGGTCGGCAGTACGAACAGGGCGCTCACGGCGGCGAAGGAGGCGATGGCCGCCAGCGGGCTGACACCCAGTGCCAGGGCGGCAGGCATCAGGGCCTTGGTGGTGGCACCTTGCGAGTAGAGCAGCATGGAGGAGAAGAACAGCACCACGGCCAGCAGCCAGCTGTATTGGCTCAGCAGATCGCCGGCGAACGCCTGGATCTCCACCATGTTGCCCTTCACGAAGACGTTGCCCAGCCAGGCCACGCCCAGCACGCAGATACAGGCGGACATGCCGGACTTGAAGGTCGGCATGTTGGTGATCTGGGCCGCGTCCAGTTTGCAGAACAGGACCATCAGGGTAGCGGCGGAGAGCATGATGCCCATGATGGCGCCATCGCGGGGGATCGGCGGATTGCTGATGAGGCCGACGTTGCCGGAGATGGCGGTGGCATAGGCCATCACGGCCACGATGGAGGCGACGAAGATGCCGACGGAGAGCTTGGCATAAGGCTTGATTTCAACCTGGCTGGTACCGCGCAGCTTGATGAGTCCCTTGGCTTTGCGCTCCAGATAGACTTCGTCCTGATCCAGCGGCTTGCCCAGCAGGTTGGCGATGAAGGCCCCCAGCAGACAGGCGATGAAGCTGGACGGGATGCAGATGGCCAGCAGGGTCAGGTAGTCGACGCCAAGCGGCTCCAGCATGCCGGAGAAGGCGACCACGGCCGCCGAGATGGGGGAGGCGGTGATGGCGATCTGGGAGGCGACGACCGCGATGGAGAGCGGACGGGACGGGCGAATGCCCTGCTCCTTGGCCACTTCGGCGATCACCGGCAGGGTGGAGAAGGCGGTGTGACCGGTACCGGCCAGCATGGTCATCAGGTAGGTGACGACCGGCGCGGCGAAGGTGATGTGCTTGGGATTCTTGCGCAGGGCTTTCTCGGCCAGGTGCACCAGATAATCCATCCCGCCGGCCAGCTGCATGCAGGCGATGGCGCAGATGACGGACGCGATGATCATGATCACGTCCCACGGGAGATAGGTCACCAGCTGATCGCTCGGGATGGGCATGCCCAGCCCCCAGGTCAGCACCAATACCCCCAGACCACCGGCAAAGCCGATACCTATGCTGCCTATCCGGGCCCCCAGATAGATAGCGGCGAGCACGACAAGTAACTCGATTCCAATCATAGCGAACACTCCATTTTCCAGTTTTTTTTAGGTTTTATTAGGCTGAAAAGCCAATTCCCGATGGGGCTGTGGGGAGACCGCTCGGGAATTGACTTTAAATGGGCCGGGATAACCCCGGCCCATCTGCTCGCTTATACGGTGGCTTCGCGGGTGTAACGCTTGGCTTTGTATTGCGGGTTCATCAGGTTCTCGATGGAGAGGATCTCGTCCAGCTGTTCGGCGGTCAGCAGGCCGCGTTCCAGCACGACTTCGCGGACGTTCTTGCCGGTCTGGGCACAGATCTTGCCGACGATGTCGCCTTCATGGTGACCGATGAAGGGGTTCAGGTAGGTCACGATGCCGATGGAGTTCAGCACGTGGTTCATGCAGATGTCCGGGTTGGCGGTGATGCCTTCCACGCACTTCTCGCGCAGGGAGATGCAGGCTTTTTCCATCAGGCTCAGGGATTCGAACATGGCCTGACCAATCACCGGCTCCATGACGTTCAGCTGCAGCTGACCGGCCTCGGCGGCGAAGGTGATGGTGACGTCGTTGCCGAATACCTTGAAGCAGGACTGGTTGACCACTTCCGGAATGACCGGGTTGACCTTGGCCGGCATGATGGAGGAGCCTGCCTGCATTTCCGGCAGGTTGATCTCTTTGAGCGCGGTGCGCGGGCCGGAGGAGAGCAGACGCAGGTCATTACAGATCTTGGAGAGCTTCATGGCTAGGCGCTTGACCGCACCGTGCAGCATCACATAGGCGCCGCAGTCGGAGGTCGCTTCGATGAGGTCCTCTGCCGGCACGTAGGCACGACCGGTGATCTCGGCCAGACGCTTGATGGCAAGACCGGAGTACTCGGGCGGAGTGTTCAGACCGGTACCGATGGCGGTGGCGCCCAGGTTCACTTCCAGCAGCAGCTCCTGGCAACGCTTGATGGATTTGATCTCTTCACGCAGGGTGACGGCGAAGGCGTGGAACTCCTGACCCAGGGTCATGGGCACGGCGTCCTGCAACTGGGTACGGCCCATTTTCAGGATATGTTTGAATTCCTTGGCTTTGACATCGAAGGCGGCGATTAGGGCTTCCAGAGCGTGCAGGGTGGTGTCGGTGCTGTTGACCACGGCCACGCGGAAACCGGTGGGGTAGGCATCGTTGGTGGACTGGCACTTGTTGACGTGATCGTTGGGGTTGATGACGTCGTAGCGACCCTTTTCAAGTCCCATCAGCTCGAGGGCGATGTTGGCCAGCACTTCGTTGGTGTTCATGTTGACGGAGGTACCGGCGCCGCCCTGATAGACATCGACCGGGAACTGATCGAAGCACTTGCCGGTGTTCAGCATCAGGTCGCAGGCTTCGACAATCTTGTCTGCGATCTCGGGACGGATGGTGCCCAGCTCACCGTTGGCCAGTGCAGCCGCCTTCTTGGTCAGGACCATGCCACGAACAAACTCGGGAACGTCAGAAATCTTCTGAGTGCTGATCTTGAAGTTTTCAACAGCGCGCAGGGTGTGCACGCCGTAGTAGAGGTCGTTGGAAACTTCTTTGGTGCCCAGCAGGTCTTCTTCAATGCGGACGTTCTTGATGTCGCTCATTGTTATGCCTCAGAAATCAAATAAATGGAAACGATCCTCACCGAGTGGTCGCGATTTCCCTACGCACATTTCATCCTGAAGCACCACACATCGGGTGGGGCAGTTGGGAGCCAGTTGCTCCCTGTGCAATGACTGGTGTTGATGTTACCCCAATTGAGGTATCCGGTATTAGACCTGGATCACTAAATTTGAGGCAACCTCAAATTTCTTGTGGTCATTAAACAGATATTGCAATCGGGCGATTAACTTTGACAGAACAACCACCTCAATCCCAGTTGGGCGGACAAATATTTATCCGTATTCCGGGGCCTGCGGCAGGAGAGGCTTGAAAAATGATCAAGCAGCCCCATTTTAATGTCAGAAGACCTGAACCCGGCGCGTCAGCATCAGCGATGTGCGGCTGCCGACCGGACACCCCGGGTCCATTCATTCATCGCTCCGAGGTTGCTATGGGCAAGTTGTTACTGTTGTTGGTCGGGCTGGTATTGCTGGAGCTCACCGTCATGATCAAGGTGGGCTCCGTGATCGGGGCCTTGCCGACCGTTGGCTTGCTGGTACTGACCGCCGTGCTGGGATCGTCGCTGGTGCGCAGCGAGGGGATCAAGACCCTGCTCACTGCCCAGCAGAAGATGCAGCTGGGGGAGATGCCCGGCCGCGAGGTGATGGGGGGCATGATGCTGGCGCTGGCGGGCTTGCTGCTGATTATCCCGGGGTTTGTGAGCGATATTGTCGGCATCCTGCTGCTGCAGCCCTGGCTGCGCAACATGCTGGCCGACAAGCTGATTGGCAGCAATCAGTTCAGGATGCAGATGGGGGGCTTCCAGGCTCGCCAGCAGCCGTTCGAGCCGGGTCCCGGAGATGACAGGCCCGGACAATCCCCGCGAGGGGGTGGCAACACCATCGAAGGGGAGTTCGAACGCAAAGAGTAATCGCGAGCCTCGGGCTGTGCCGTCAGGATCTCCCCTGATGGCACAGCCGCTCGAATCTGTGGCGGGCATACCCCCATGCCAGCAATCCGGCGGCCAGGTTCGCCAGCAGCATCCCCAGATAGATCCCCTGTTCTCCCCCCAGTTTTGCCCCCAGCCAGGCCCCTGGCAGCAAGAAGACAAACAGTCTGATGCCGTTTATCAGCAGTGACACCGCCGATGCCCTGACGCCGTTGAGGGCCGAGGCCAGCAGCATCACCATGCCCTGAAAGCCGTAGCCGATGGGGACCAGATGCAGATAGAGCACGATGAGGCGCACCACTTGCGGATGATCGCTGAACAGATCGGCGATGAAGGGGGCGAGAAGCCAGGTCAGCACGTAGACCCCAAGCTGGAACAGCAGGGCAAAGCGCATGCAGAGCAGCAGGGCGGCCTTGGCTCGGGCCGGATTCCCGGCGCCGCAGTTCTGCGAGATGAAGGGGGCCAGCACGGAAGAGAGCGCCATCATCACGATGAGCAGCAAGGCCTCGACCCGGGATGCCGCGCCGTAGGCGGCGACCACCTCGGTTCCGAGCCCGGCGAAAATGATCATCAACACGGCGTTGGCCAGTGGGTTGAGCATGTTGGTAAACGATGCGGGCACAGCCACATGGAGCAGGGCGCGCCAGTGGGCCAGCAACTGCGGGCGCGGGGAGAGGCGCCAGCGCAGCAGGCCCTCGCGGTGGCGCAATATATAGAGGCTGACCAGCATGGCCATCAGCCAGGAGAGGGAAGTGGCAATGGCGGCTCCCCGAATGCCCCACTCAGGGAAGGGGCCTGGCCCGAAGATGAGCAGAGGATCCAGCACGCCGTTGACCAGACCGGCGACCCCCATCACCAGACTGGGGGTCTTGGTATCCCCCGTGGTCCGGATGGCCGCATTGCCGACCATGGGCACGACCAGCATGGGGACGGTCAGATACCAGATGAGCATGTAATCGTGGATGAGGGAGATGAGCTCGGGGCTGGCCCCCAGCAGGGTGAACAGAGGGGTAATGGTCATTGCCCCCAGTCCGGCAAGCAGACTCACCAGGATGACGGCGAGGAACAGGCAGTCTGTGGTGATGCGGGCAGCCTCGTCATGGCGACCCTGCCCCAGGGCATGACCGAGCAGGGCGCACAGGCCCGCTCCCAGCCCCATGGTCAGGGAGGTGACGACAAAGGTGACCGGGAAGGTGAAGCTGATGGCGGCCAGCGCCTGGGTACCCAGCATGCCGATAAAGAAGGTATCGACCAGGTTGAAGGCGAGGATGGCGATGATGCCCAGGATCATGGGGCCCGTCATGCGCAGCAGCATGGGTGTCATGGGGGCGGTCAGCATGGGGTTGGGTCGGCTCAAGGCAGAGTCTCTAGGTGCTTTGGGCCTGAATGCTGGCCGTCTCCATCCGCCTTCCTGATTGGGGATGGGTGATCCATCGAAGGTGTTCATAGTACGTGAAAATATTTTTTTTGTATTTGCCCTTGAAGGGCTAGCCCTGTTGCCCCAGATCAGGGACATGACAAATTTGGCCGATTGCGGCCATTCCTCAAGCAACACAGAGACTCATTTTGGGAGAGTTATCGATGAAAATTCGTCCACTGCACGACCGCGTCATCATCAAGCGCATCGAAGCTGAAGCCAAATCCGCTGGCGGCATCGTCTTGACTGGCACTGCGGCCCAGAAGTCCACCCGTGGTGAAGTTCTTGCCGTGGGGACTGGTCGAATTCTGGACAATGGGGATGTCAAAGCACTGGCCGTCAAGGTGGGTGACAAGGTGATCTTCAACGAAGGCTACGGCGTGAAGACCGAAAAGCTGGATGGCCAGGACGTACTGATCCTGTCCGAGACCGACATCCTGGCGATTGTCGAAGAGTAATCACCCTCCCTCTTTTCCCGAATTGATTTAAGGATTGAAGAACATGGCAGCTAAAGAAGTTAAGTTTGGCAACGAAGCTCGCATCAAAATGCTGGAAGGCGTCAACATCCTGGCCGATGCCGTCAAGGTGACCCTGGGCCCGAAAGGCCGCAACGTGGTGCTGGACAAGTCCTTCGGCGCCCCGACCATCACCAAGGATGGCGTCTCCGTTGCCCGTGAAATCGAACTGGAAGACAAGTTCCAGAACATGGGTGCCCAGATGGTCAAGGAAGTCGCTTCCAAGGCCAATGACGCCGCCGGTGACGGTACCACCACTGCCACCGTACTGGCTCAAGCCATCGTCAATGAAGGCCTGAAGGCCGTTGCCGCCGGCATGAATCCCATGGATCTGAAGCGTGGTATCGACAAGGCCGTTGTGGCTGCCGTTGCCGAGCTGCAAGCACTGTCCACTCCCTGTGCCGACAACAATGCCATTGCCCAGGTAGGCACCATCTCCGCCAACTCCGACGAGAAGGTCGGCAAGCTGATTGCCGAAGCCATGGACAAGGTCGGCCGTGACGGCGTCATCACCGTGGAAGACGGTCAGGGCCTGGACGACGAGCTGGCGGTGGTAGAAGGCATGCAGTTCGACCGCGGCTACCTCTCCCCTTACTTCGTGAACAAGCCGGAAACCGGCTCCGTCGAGCTGGATGACCCCTTCATCCTGCTGGTGGACAAGAAAGTCTCCAACATCCGCGAAATGCTGCCGGTGCTGGAAGGTGTGGCCAAGGCGGGCAAACCGCTGATCATCGTGGCCGAAGACGTGGAAGGCGAAGCGCTGGCGACCCTGGTGGTCAACACCATGCGTGGCATCGTGAAAGTGGCCGCCGTCAAGGCGCCGGGCTTCGGTGATCGCCGCAAGGCCATGCTGCAGGATATCGCCATCCTGACCGGTGGTACCGTGATCTCCGAAGAAGTGGGCATGGAGCTGGAAAAAGCGACCCTGGAAGATCTGGGCCGTGCCAAGCGCATCGTCATCACCAAAGAGAACACCACCATCATCGATGGCGTGGGCGATGCTGCCCTGATCGAAAGCCGCGTGGCCCAGATCCGTCAGCAGATCGAAGAGACCTCTTCCGATTACGACCGTGAGAAGCTGCAAGAGCGCGTGGCCAAGCTGGCCGGCGGTGTTGCCGTGATCAAGGTGGGTGCTGCCACTGAAGTTGAAATGAAAGAGAAGAAAGCCCGTGTTGACGATGCCCTGCACGCCACTCGCGCAGCCGTGGAAGAAGGCGTGGTTGCCGGTGGTGGTGTAGCGCTGGTGCGCGTTGCTGCCAAGCTGGCCTCCCTGCGTGGTGACAACGAAGACCAGAACGTCGGTATCAAGGTTGCCCTGCGCGCCATGGAAGCCCCGCTGCGTCAAATCGTCATCAACGCCGGCGAAGAAGCCTCCGTCATCGCCAATGCCGTGAAGAACGGTGAAGGCAACTACGGTTACAACGCCTACACCGAACAGTACGGCGACATGCTGGCCATGGGTATCCTGGATCCTACCAAGGTAACCCGTTCTGCCCTGCAGTTCGCCTCGTCCGTCGCTGGCCTGATGATCACCACAGAGTGCATGATCTCCGAGCTGCCGAAGAAAGATGCACCTGCCATGCCTGATATGGGTGGCATGGGCGGTATGGGTATGATGTAATCCCGTCAAGTCATCAAACGGCTCGCTTTTGCGGGCCGTTTTTTTTAGTGCTACTAAGCTGAAGTTGTTGATAGTGAAATGATCTGAGGTGAACATGCGATACTTAGGGCTTCTCCCGTTACTCCTTTCCCTGGCCTTGCCGGGCATGGCGCAGGCGACACCGCAGGGGCCGGTCATTCTCAAGGTGACGGGGAATCTGGACCCTGCCGACCCGGCAGATGGAGAGGTGCTGTTCGATATGGCCATGATCCAGGCGCTGCCGCAGCATGAGGTGGTGACGAGCAATCCCTGGGTGGACAAACCGCACAAATACGTAGGGCCGAAACTGGCGGACGTGCTGACGGAGGTGAAGGCCAACGGCAAGAGCATCACGCTCACCGCCCTGAACAGTTTCCAGATCCGGATCAACTGGGATAAGGTCAAGCAATACGATCCTATTCTGGCCTGGCAGGATGACGGGATGACCATGCGGGTACGTGACAAGGGGCCGCTCTGGTTTATCCTGCCACTGGATCAGCATCCCGAACTCAGGCGTTCCGAGTTCACCGACATGATGATCTGGCAACTGAGTGCGATCGACATTCAGCAGTAAAAACGGTGGTTTACGGGAGTACTGGGTGAAAGCGAAGACCAGGGCCTGGCCCTTACTCGGCGTTCTTTATCTATCCATTCTGTTGTTCACGGGTAGCACCCTCTATTGCCTGGTGCAGATACAAAATGCGACCCGGGTGATGGAGAAGTACACCTATGACGTCTCCTGGGCATTGATGCAGTTGCAGCTCGAGCTGGGCCGCTTTCTCAATGCCGTCGAGATTTACCACTATGGCGGCATAGACCAGGAAGCCCTGCTGCTCCGCTATGACATTCTCTGGAGTCGTACCCCCATCCTTCTGAGCGGCCAATTGAGAAAAAGCCTCGCGGACAATCCAAAGACGCTGCGGCTGGTGAAACTGACCGAAAGCAGTATCCGCAAGCTGGAGCCTGATTTGGTCAGGCTCAAACCGGGGACGCCGGATTACCAGCAAGTCATGATGACACTGGCGCCCTTGCAGGAACCCCTCTCTTACTCTCTTGCTTCCGTCATGCAGAACAACATCAACGTCTATACGGGCAACGACGCGCGTTTTGGCCAGTTGCGCAATGCCCTGCTGTTCATGGTGTCGGGGCTGGTGGTGTCCGTCATTCTGCTCAGCGGCCTGCTGGTGCGAGAAGCCAGGCGCCATTTCAGGACCGCTAGGATCGATCCTCTCACCGGGCTCGCCAACCGGCTGGCGCTGCTGGAAAAGATGGATGCCTATGTCACCCGTGACACCTCCTTCGGACTGGTGCTGGTCGACATCAACGACTTTCGCGATATCAACAGCAAGTTTGGCTACAACACAGGGGACCTTCTGCTGCAAGAGGTGGCAAAGCGGCTGCGCGCCCTGTGCGAAAACGGGGAGTGGGTGGCGCGTTTGGGGGGAGATCAGCTTGCCATGCTGCAACGGGAGGGGAGCGATCTTCGCCAGGTCAGGGAGCTCGTGGCTAGAGTACTCCACTCGATCAAGCAAGACATCATCATCGACAACTACCCTTTCCGGCTTGAGGTCGGTATCGGTATCGCCTTCTTCCCGACCGACAGCAACCAGACCCAGGAGTTGCTCAGCCGGGCGGAGCAGGCCCTCTCTCACAGCCGCAAGACCCATGTTCCATATGTCATCTATGACAGTTCCCTGCTCAACGAGACGGCCAGGCGCAAGCATCTTGCGTCTGACATGGTGATGGCGCTGGAGCACAATGCGCTCGAGCTCTATTACCAGCCCATCGTCAATCTGGAAAGTGGCCGCTGTGAAGCCGTGGAGGCGCTGCTGCGCTGGCGCCATCCCGAGCTTGGCTTTATTCCCCCCAACGAGGTGATCCAGGTGGCGGAAGAGTTCCAGCTGGCCGAGAAACTGGGTGGCTGGGTATTGAATACCGCATGTGAACAACTGCATCAGTGGCAGCACCTGGGTTTGGTGGACTTGCAGATGTGCGTGAATATCTCCCCGGGCATGTACCAGCGCAACCTGTTGAAGCTGGTGGCCAGAGCGCTGATGGAGCACCATATTCCCGCGTCCAGCCTGGTGCTGGAGGTGACGGAAGACACCACCATGCGCGAGGTCAAGAACTCGCTGCAGTTGATGCAGGATCTCAGCCAGCAGGGTGTGCATCTGGCCCTTGACGACTTCGGCACCGGCTACTCCTCCCTCAGCTATCTGCAGAAGCTGCCGGTGAGCAAGGTGAAGATAGACAGGTCCTTCATTCAGGGTATCGACACCTCTATCGAGGCGGCCGAACTGGTCGCCAACATCTGCCGTATGGGCTCCATGCTTGGCAAGAAACTGGTATGTGAAGGGATCGAGACTCAGGGGCAGCTCGATGTGCTGCGTTCATTGACCGACATACATCTGTATGGGCAGGGATATCTGTTCAGTCGCCCGGAGCATGCCGAAAAGGCCTATCAGACATTGCTGGAGATGGAAGAGCGCTGGTTGGCCCGGCGCTCGCCGGACAAGGCATATCTGCGTTGAACGATATGGCTCATGTCTCACCGGGCCTGGCCGATAGTCTCTTGGCAGGAGGTACACAATGGATATTTCTAGTTCTGCAAATGCGTCGTTCGGTTCTGCACTGATGGTGGCCAGCCTGGCCAAAAAGCAGCAGACCCAGGAAGGCGAATCCGCACTGAAACTGCTGGAAACAGCAGCGCAATCCGCTCCGGCTGCGCCGACATCGGCCAGCGCTTCCCTCGGAAGCAAGATCGATATCCGCGTCTGAGCGATAAAAAAGCCCCCATCTCTCGATGGGGGCTTTCTTTTTATTTGGTTGTTACCTGTCAGGCTCAGACCGGGAAAGGGGCCGGTGCCTCGAAGGTCATCCGCTCGCCGCTGCGGGGGTGGCTGATGGTCAGGCTGGCCGCATGCAGATAAAGGTGCGGTGCAGCCGCCAGCGCATCCGGGTTGGCGTAGAGGTTGTCACCGAGGATGGGGTGACCCAGCTCCAGCATGTGTACCCGCAACTGATGGGAGCGACCGGTAATCGGGGTCAGCTTGATCAGGCTGTTGCCGTTCTCCACCTTAAGTTTTTGCCACAGTGTCAGGGCATGACGCCCCTCCTCAAAATCCACCTTCTGCTTCGGCCGGTTGGGCCAGTCGACGCAGAGCGGCAGATCCACTTCGCCCGCATCCAGCTCCGGTTCACCCCACACCCAGGCGAGGTAGTGCTTCTCGGTCTCCCGCTCGCGGAATTGCCGGCTCAGCTCCCGGTGGGAGTTGGGGTTGAGCGGGATCACCAGCACGCCTGTGGTCGCCATGTCGAGGCGATGGGCGGCTGCCGCCTTGGGGTGCTGCTGCTTGACCCGATGGAGCACGCTGTCTTCATTCTCGGGGCCGCGCCCGGGGACGCTCAGCAGGCCAGTGGGCTTGTTGACCACCATGATGTCCTTGTCCTTGAACAGGATATCGAGCCAGGGTTCAAGGGGCGGTGAGTATACAAACATAGTGTCTCGCATCTTTGGTCAAAGCGGGGGCAAGCCCCCATCAGTTATGGGTAACCACGATAAAAAAGTGCATGGCAGCCAACTCGCGTTGGGTTTGGCCATTTCACCGTTTTATCAGTTATGGGTAACCACAATAAAGCGGATGGCATCCAGCTTGAGCTGGGTCTGGTCGATCAGGTGGTGCAATTCTGCCTGCAGATTGCGCAGATATTCCAGCTCGCTGTCGCGCACGTTCGGGTTGACCGCCTTGAGCGCTTCCAGACGATCGAGATCCTGCTGCAGGGTCTGCGCCATCTGGGCGCGGGCTTTGTCGACAATCCCGGCCTTCAGCTCTTCGGCAATGGCCTGGCCCTTGCCAATCAGACCGTGGATCACTGGCTGGGACGCAGTCACCAGCTTGCTGCCGAGGTGGCGGTTGACCGGCGTCAGCTGGCGGTTGAAGGCATCGAATGCCACTTTCTCGCCCAGATTCTGGCCGTTCTTGTCCATCAGCAGACGGATCGGCGTCGGCGGCATGAAGCGGTAGAGCTGGGGATGAGCTGCGGACTCGGCAACGAAGATCAGCTCAAGCAGGATGGAGCCGACCGGCAGCGCCTTGTTCTTGAGCAGTGCCACCGAGGTGGCACCGATCTCGGAACCCAGGATCAGGTCGATACCGCCGCGCATCATGGGGTGATCCCAGGAGAGCAGCGCCATGTCATCCCGTGACAGGGCGGTGTTGCGATCGAAGGTGATGGTCATGCCGTCTTGCGGCAGGCCCGGGAAGCTCGGCACCAGCATGTGATCCCCGGGAGTCAGCACCAGCGCATTTTCACCGCGATCATCCTGGTTGACGCCGATCTCGTCGAACATCTTGAGGGCGAAGGAGATCATGCCGGTGTCGTCATCTTCGGCGGCGAGCTTGTCGACCAACTGCTGGGCGGCCTCGCCACCGCTGGAGTGGATTTCCAGCAGGCGATCGCGACCCTGTTCCAGCCGGGCCTTGAGCGGCTCGTGCAGTTCGCGGGTCTTGGCCAGCAGGGCGTCGAGGGGGCCCTGCTCGCCGGTGTTGGCGGCCAGCAGCTCGAACAGCTCGTCACGTACCGCTTCGAACACCGGGCGGGCCGTCGGGCAGGTCTGCTCGAACGCATCCAGACCATCGTGATACCAGAGCTGCAGGGCGCGCTGGGCAGTCCCTTCCAGATAGGGGACGTGGATCTCGACGGTATTCTGCTGACCGATACGATCCAGTCGGCCGATACGCTGTTCCAGCAGATCCGGGTTGAGTGGCAGATCGAACAGCACCAGATGGCTGGCAAACTGGAAGTTGCGACCTTCTGAGCCGATCTCGGAGCAGAGCAGCACCTGAGCGCCCCCCTCAGCTTGAGCGAAATAGGCGGAGGCCTTGTCCCGCTCGAGGATCGACATCCCTTCGTGGAACACGGCGCCACGGATCCCTTCACGGGTGCGCAGCGCCTCTTCCAGGGCGATGGCGGTGGCTGCTTCGGAGCAGATCACCAGCACCTTATGCTGACGGGCGGAGAGCAGCAGTTCCAGCAACCATTCGACGCGCGGGTCGAACTGGGTCCAGGTAGCGTTGTCGCCTTCGAACTGCTGGAAGATCTTCTCGGGATAGAGGTAGCGCAAGGCACGGGTCTGCAGATCGCCGCCATTGCCACCCATCATGCCCATCACCTTGATGGCGGTCTTGTACTGCTCCGGCAGCGGCATGGGGTAGATGTTGAGATGGCGCTCCGGGAAGCCCTGAATATTGGCGCGGCTGTTACGGAACAGCACCCGGCCGGTGCCATGTTGATCCAGCAGCTTGGCGACCGCCTGCTGACGGGCGGCTGCATCGTTTAAGTCCAGCCCTTCCAGCTGGCTGGCGAGGATTTGCTTGGCTTCATTGCTCAGGGTCTCGCCATCCAGCAGCTCTTGCGCGGCGCTGGCAACCTGACCATAGGCCTGCTCCTCGGCGAGGAAGGCGTCGTAGTCGTAGAAACGCTCGGGGTCGAGCAGGCGCAGACGGGCAAAGTGGCTCTGGTGGCCCAGCTGATCC
>NZ_CP077201.1:642500-785000 GCF_019046925.1 Aeromonas sp. FDAARGOS 1402 | reverse complement strand
GCGTAATCGATGGGAAGCAGGTTAATATTCCTGCACGACTTGTAATTGCGATGGGGGGACGGAGAAGGCTAGGTGGGCCAGGCGACGGTTGTCCTGGTGAAAGTGCGTAGGTGGTGTTTTTAGGCAAATCCGGAGACACAACACTGAGACACGAGACGAACGCACCACGGTGCGGAAGCCATTGATGCCCTGCTTCCAGGAAAAGCCTCTAAGCTTCAGATTACAAGTCATCGTACCCCAAACCGACACAGGTGGTCGGGTAGAGAATACCAAGGCGCTTGAGAGAACTCGGGTGAAGGAACTAGGCAAAATAGAACCGTAACTTCGGGAGAAGGTTCGCTCTTGATGGTGAAGTCCCTTGCGGATGGAGCTGTCGGGAGTCGCAGTGACCAGATGGCTGGGACTGTTTATCAAAAACACAGCACTCTGCAAACACGAAAGTGGACGTATAGGGTGTGACACCTGCCCGGTGCCGGAAGGTTAATTGATGGGGTTAGCGCAAGCGAAGCTCTTGATCGAAGCCCCGGTAAACGGCGGCCGTAACTATAACGGTCCTAAGGTAGCGAAATTCCTTGTCGGGTAAGTTCCGACCTGCACGAATGGTGTAACCATGGCCATGCTGTCTCCACCCGAGACTCAGTGAAATCGAATTCGCCGTGAAGATGCGGTGTACCCGCGGCTAGACGGAAAGACCCCGTGAACCTTTACTACAGCTTGGCACTGAACATTGAACCTACATGTGTAGGATAGGTGGGAGGCTTTGAAGGCGTGACGCCAGTTGCGCTGGAGCCGTCCTTGAAATACCACCCTTGTATGTTTGATGTTCTAACGCAGGGCCCTGAATCGGGCTCGCGGACAGTGCCTGGTGGGTAGTTTGACTGGGGCGGTCTCCTCCCAAAGAGTAACGGAGGAGCACGAAGGTTGGCTAATCCTGGTCGGACATCAGGAGGTTAGTGCAATGGCATAAGCCAGCTTAACTGCGAGACGGACAGGTCGAGCAGGTACGAAAGTAGGTCATAGTGATCCGGTGGTTCTGAATGGAAGGGCCATCGCTCAACGGATAAAAGGTACTCCGGGGATAACAGGCTGATACCGCCCAAGAGTTCATATCGACGGCGGTGTTTGGCACCTCGATGTCGGCTCATCACATCCTGGGGCTGAAGTCGGTCCCAAGGGTATGGCTGTTCGCCATTTAAAGTGGTACGCGAGCTGGGTTCAGAACGTCGTGAGACAGTTCGGTCCCTATCTGCCGTGGGCGTTGGATGATTGAAGGGAGTTGCTCCTAGTACGAGAGGACCGGAGTGAACGAACCTCTGGTGTTCGGGTTGTCACGCCAGTGGCACTGCCCGGTAGCTAAGTTCGGAATCGATAACCGCTGAAAGCATCTAAGCGGGAAGCGAGCCCTGAGATGAGTCATCCCTGACCCCTTGAGGGTCCTAAAGGGCCGTTGGAGACCACAACGTTGATAGGTGGGGTGTGTAAGCGTAGCGATACGTTGAGCTAACCCATACTAATTACCCGTGAGGCTTAACCATACAACACCCAAGAAGTGTTCTAAGGCTTGTAGCAAATAGAACGAACTACTCAAATTCAGTGATAATGACAAGCAGCTAGCAAAGTCGTTATTCACGTCAGCTTTCCGAGATTGAAGAATTTGCCTGGCGGCAATAGCGCAGTGGAACCACCTGACCCCATGCCGAACTCAGAAGTGAAACGCTGTAGCGCCGATGGTAGTGTGGCATTCGCCATGCGAGAGTAGGACACTGCCAGGCACCCAATTAAACGGTGATGTGAAGAATCACATGGCTGGCTGCGAGGATGACACCTCACAAACAAGCAGCAAAAGATTTAGCGAAAGCTAACCGAATGCGGAGCGGTAGTTCAGTCGGTTAGAATACCGGCCTGTCACGCCGGGGGTCGCGGGTTCGAGTCCCGTCCGCTCCGCCACTAAATTGAAAGGCCTTCCCTATCGGGAAGGCCTTTTTGCTTTCTGGCGTCTGGATAAGAGCTCAGGAAACAAGAGGCAACCGACGGGTCTGCCGCCTGTTACTGACAACCCGCCTCTTCCCCCCTGTGGTACTTGCGTGTCTGGCATTGTCCCTTTACCCAGGGCTTACCCTTCGCTCTGGTTTGCCTTCGTTCCCCCATCTTTTCCCAACCCGGCCAATCGACCGGGCTTTGTCGTGTCTGGAGATGAGCATCGCAAGCACGCGAATACGCTCTGGCCGAGAGTGCCAGAGGACCATCGGGAGCTCATATGCGGATAAGAGATAAGCAAAGCGCTTTTTCTTTCTTCATGGAATATGCATAAGCGGGCATGCTGTACTCAACCCAACGATATGGAGTATCACCATGAAACTGCGAATGACCGCTCTCACCGTTCTCTCCCTGCTGGCTCTCAGTCAGGTCCAAGCCGCCGAGGTGCGGCTGCTGAATGTCTCCTATGATCCGACGCGGGAGCTGTTCCAGGAGTACAACAGTGCCTTTGCCAAGGAGTGGAAGGCCAAAACCGGCGACGATGTGGTGGTGAGCCAGTCACACGGTGGCTCAGGCAAACAGGCTCGTGCCGTGGTGGACGGACTGGAGGCTGACGTGGTCTCCCTGGCGCTGGCCTATGACGTCGATGCGGTGGCCAAGGCAGGTCTCACCGCCAGCGACTGGGAAGGGCGTTTGGCCAACAATGCCTCTCCCTATACCTCCACCATCGTCTTCCTGGTGCGCAAGGGGAATCCCAAGCAGATCAAGGATTGGGGCGACCTGGTGCGCAAGGATGTCGCCATCATCACCCCCAACCCCAAGACCTCCGGCGGTGCGCGCTGGAATTATCTAGCTGCCTGGGGCTATGCCCTGAAGAAAAGCGGCACTGAAGAGGGCGCCAAACAGTTTGTCAGCGATCTGTTCAAGAATGTGAAGGTGCTGGACTCCGGGGCACGTGGCGCCACCACCAGCTTCATCGAACGCGGGCTCGGGGATGTGTTGCTGGCCTGGGAAAATGAAGCGTTGCTGGTGCTCAATCAGCCGGGCACCAGCGACAAGTTCGAACTGGTGGTGCCCTCGGTCTCCATCCTGGCCGAGCCGCCGGTAGCCGTGGTGGACAAGGTAGCCAAGAAGCATGGTACCGAGGCCGTCTCCAAGGCTTACCTCGAGTATCTCTACTCCGACGAAGGGCAGCGCATCATCGCCAAATACCACTATCGTCCGAGCAATCCGGCGATCCTGAAGGAGACTGCGGCCCAGTTCCCCAACCTGACGCTCTTCACTGTCAAGGATCTGGAAGGAGATTGGGACAAGGCACAGAAGAAGCACTTCGCCCAGGGCGGATCGTTTGACCAGATTTACCAACCGGGCCGCTAAGAGACACAGGCCCCTGTGACAACAGATAGGAGTACCACGATGAACAAGATCCTTCTGGTTCCCGGTCTGCACAACAGTGGGCCGGATCACTGGCAGAGCCGCTGGCACCAGCAATTTCCCCAGTGGCAGAGAATGATGGGTCTGCCCTGGGACAAGCCGGATCTCACGGTCTGGAGCGCCAAGCTGGCGAGCAAGCTCAGGAGCCGGCGCAGCCGGGTCCACCTGGTCGCCCACTCCTTCGGCGCTCTGACGGCCATCGCTGCCGCCAGACTGCAACCAGACAAGGTCTCTTCCATCTTCATCGTTGCCCCTGCCGATCCTGCCCGTTTCGGTATCCCGGATGAGGTGTTGGCGGGGTCCATCAAGGTCTCTGCCCAGTTGATCGCCAGCCGCAATGACCCCTGGATGAGTTTCGAGCGGGCAGAGTTCTGGAGCCGGCAGTGGCAGGTGCCCTTGTTCGATGCGGGGGAGGTGGGCCATATCAATGCCCAGTCCGGCCATGGGGAGTGGCACCAGGGGCTCGCTTTGCTCGGCACCCTATACCGCCGTGCCGAAATGGTGGTGGAGCCTGCTCCTGCCGAGTGGGGCAAGCAGGCCGCACTCAGTTTTCGATGAGGGACCATCGGATTGTCTCGGCACGATTTCCAGGCGGGCTGGCAACTTGGCCAGCGTGACTGACTTTGCATGTTCCCGGTTTTACCGCTCCGTCTTTTAGGTCTTTTAGGTCTTTTATTTATATAAAAGACCTTTTTTTATGCTTATCGCTCTAAAAGCCTTGTTCCACCATTGTTAGATAAAAAAGTGCTTAGCAAAGGCATTATTGGTGTTTGTTGTCCCTGGCCGCCGTGAGCAAAATCGTCACATCCAAAGTATTTATAACAAACGGATGTGTTATGCGATTAAGTTCTTATTCCGTCCTGCCAGGCCTGGGGCCAACGCTGGGCTTCAGTCTGCTCTATCTGGGCATACTGGTGCTGCTGCCGCTCTCGGCACTGGTGCTGTTTGCTGTGAACAACCTGAGCGCCGCCGAGTTCTGGCAGGTGATCGGCTCCCCCCGGGTGCTCGCCTCCTTTCGCCTGAGCTTTGGCGCCGCCTTCATTGCCGCCCTGCTCAACAGTCTGTTCGGTCTGATACTGGCCTGGGTACTGGTGCGCTATACCTTCCCCGGCCGCAGACTGGTGGATGCGCTGATCGACCTGCCCTTTGCCATGCCGACTGCCGTCTCCGGCATCGCCCTGTGCGCCATCTTTGCCCCCAACGGCTGGATTGGCCAATGGGTCGCTCCGCTGGGCATCGAGCTTGCCTACAACCCCATAGGGGTGGTCATTGCCCTGACCTTTATCGGGCTGCCCTTTGTGGTGCGTACCCTGCAGCCGGTGTTGCGGGAAGCGGAGAGCGAGCAAGAAGAGGCGGCCGCGAGCCTGGGTGCCAACCGCTGGCAGACCTTCATCCGGGTACTGTGGCCGACCCTGGTACCTGCGCTGCTCACCGGTTTTGCCCTGGCGTTTGCTCGCGGCGTGGGGGAGTACGGCTCTGTCATCTTCATTGCCGGCAACCTCCCCATGGTGTCCGAGATTGCCCCCCTGATGATCATGAGTCACCTGGAGGAGTATGACTACGCCGGTGCATCGGCCATTGCGTCCGTCATGCTGCTCATTTCCTTTGTGCTGCTGTTGCTCATCAACAAGTTGCAAGCCTGGAGCTGGGCTCGCATCGGAGGAAGCCGTATATGAACGCCTCTACTGCACATCTCGATCAGGCCCAGGAGTCCGCTCCGGCCACCCCGGCGCGTCATCCCCCGGTGACCCATGAACCGGTCTGGGTCAAATGGCTGCTGGTCACCGTCGGTCTGGGCTGGTTTGCCGCCTTGCTGCTGTTGCCGCTGGCCACCGTCTTCATCCAGGCGCTGAGCCCTGGTCTGGCCTTCTTCTGGCACGCCATCAGCGAGCCGGATGCCCTGAGCGCCCTGGGGCTGACCGCCCTGGTGACGCTCTGCTCGGTGCCCCTGAACCTGCTGTTCGGGCTGGCCGCCGCCTGGGCCATCGCCCGGTTCCGCTTCCCTGGCCGGCAACTGCTTATCACCCTCATCGATCTGCCGTTCTCGGTCTCGCCGGTCATCGCGGGCTTGATGTTCGTGCTGCTGTTCGGCAGTCGCGGCTGGTTCGGCGAGTGGCTCAGCGAGCACGACATCAAGATCATTTTCGCTACCCCGGGGATCATCCTGGCGACCACCTTCATCACTGTGCCCTTCGTGGTACGCGAGCTGCTGCCCCAGATGGAGGCGCGGGGCCCGGAGGAAGAGGAGGCCGCCATCATGCTGGGGGCGAGCGGGTTGCAGATGTTCTGGCGGGTGACCCTGCCCGGCATTCGCTGGAGCCTGATGTATGGCCTGCTGCTCTGTACCGCCCGGGCGGTGGGGGAGTTTGGCGCTGTCTCCGTGGTTTCCGGCCACATTCGCGGCCAGACCAACACGCTGCCGCTGCACATCGAGATCCTTTACAACGAGTACCAGACCGGTGCCGCCTTCGCGGTGGCCAGCCTGCTGGCGCTGTTCGGGATCTTCACCCTGCTGGGTGAGACCCTGCTGGCCAGGCTGCGCGGCCAACCGACCCAGTCCCATTGATCCCGAATTAACGGTTATAGGAGAGGCATTCATGAGCATTCAGGTTCAAGGGCTCAACAAGCATTTCAATCAGTACGCGGCGCTGGCCGACATCAACCTCGATTTTCACGACGGTGAGCTGGTCGCCCTGCTCGGCCCCTCCGGCTGCGGCAAGACCACCTTGCTGCGGATCATCGCCGGGCTGGAGCAGGCGGACAGTGGCAGCGTCATCATCCGCGGCGAGGATGCCTCGGATCTCCATGTGCGCGAGCGCAACGTTGGCTTCGTGTTCCAGCACTACGCCCTGTTTCGCCACATGACGGTATTCGAGAACGTGGCCTTTGGCCTGAGGGTCAAGCCGCGCAGCGAACGCCCGGACGAGGCGGCCATCCGCACCCGGGTCAAGGAGCTGCTGGATCTGGTGCAGCTCAGCCACGTCGCGGCACGCTACCCGACCCAGCTCTCCGGTGGTCAGCGCCAACGGGTCGCCCTGGCCCGGGCCCTGGCGGTGCAGCCCAAGGTGCTGCTGCTGGACGAGCCTTTCGGCGCCCTCGATGCCCAGGTGCGCAAGGAGCTGCGCCGTTGGCTGCGTGAGCTTCACGACGAGCTGCATGTCACCAGTCTGTTCGTGACCCACGATCAGGAAGAGGCCCTGGAGGTGGCGGATCGGGTGGTGCTGATGAACGCCGGCAAGGTAGAGCAGATTGGCACCCCTGCCGAAGTGTATGATCAGCCCGCCAGTGCCTTCGTGCACAGCTTCCTTGGCAGCGTGAACCTGTTTCGTGGCAGGGTGGCCGGGCAGGGGCTCGGCATCGGTGAACAGCAACTGGGTGGCCCCATCCCCTCCTATCTGGCAGAAGGGAGTGCGGCCATTGCCTATGTGCGCCCCCACGAGCTGGAGATCCTGCCCTCGGATGCCCCCGGTGGCATTCGCGCCACCATTACCCGCCTGCTGCCCATGGGGCCGCGCATTCGGGTGGAACTGCGTGGCGATGGGGAGACGGGAGGCGCCCACTACGAGGCTGAACTGAGCAAGGAGGCCGCCCGGGTCTTTGCCCCCGGCCAGGGGGTGCGTCTGGTGGCCAGGCAGGCACAGCTCTATCCCGACTACCAGATCTGAGGGCAAGCCGCGAGGTGCGGCCCTCTGTCAGGCTTGCTGCCGGGCCATGATCCCGGCAATCCATAACAATAGGACGGTGGCACGAGCCACCGCCACTCAGCGCAGGAGGCGATGAGGTGAACTTTCAGCAATTGCGAATCATTCGGGAGGCGGCACGGCGGGATTACAACCTGACCGACGTGGCCAATGCCCTCTTTACTTCCCAGTCCGGGGTCAGCCGCCACATTCGCGAGTTGGAGGAGGAGCTGGGGCTCGCCCTTTTCATTCGCTATGGCAAGCGTCTGCTCGGCATGACCGAGCCGGGCAAGGAGTTGCTGGTGATCGCCGAGCGTATCCTGGGGGATGCCGACAACATCCGCAAACTGGCGAGCACCTTTGCCAATCGCGACTCGGGTCGGCTGCTCATCGCGACCACTCATACCCAGGCCCGTTATGCCCTGCCGAGGGTAGTGAAGGCGTTTCGGGAGCAATTTCCCCTGGTACAGCTGGAGCTGCGTCAGGGGAGCCCGGAGGAGATAGTGCGGCTGGTGCAGACCGGCGAGGTGGACATCGGCATCAGCAGCGAGCAGCTCGACAAGAGCGAAGGGGTGGTGGCCTTTCCCTACTACCGCTGGCACCACAATATCGTCGTGCCGGAGCAGCACCCCCTCACCGCCGAGCGGGAGCTGACCCTGGCCGCTCTGGCCCACTGGCCCATCGTCACCTATCAGGCCGGCCTCACCGGTCGGGCACGGGTGGATGATGCCTTTGCCGAGGCGGGCATAGTGCCGCAGATCCTGCTGACTGCCCAGGACTCAGACGTCATCAAGACCTATGTCGAGCTGGAGATGGGGGTGGGCATACTGGCGGACATGGCGTTCGATTCCCAGCGGGACAAGGGGCTGGTGCAACTGGACGGCAGTCGGTTGTTTGCGCCGCACACCGCCTGGATCGGCCTCAAGCAGGGGCAGTTCCAGCACAACTTTGCCTGGCAGTTCATCCAGCTCTGCAACCCCGAGCTGGCGCTGGCGGAGATCCAGGCCCGCGCCATGAGCAACGAGCCCCTGCTCGATTACCAGATTTGAACCGAGGGGTGGATGAAAAACGGGGAGCCATGCGCTCCCCGTTTGTTTGATGTTGACCTGAGCTGGCACGGGAAACGCCGAGCGGGTTCTCGCCAGGTCGGAGACGTCCCATCACTGCGCTGTCCAGGCCTCCTGCCAGTGGGAGCCTACGCCCGGTTCATACTGGGTGGCCGTGCTCGCCCACTGGCTGCACCAGCCGCTGTAGGGGAAGGGTTTGCACTGATAGACCTTGCTGTTCTTCGGCTGCAGCACCCGGGTTCCGGCGGTGTAGGACTTGAGGCCGTCCGGGAAGGTGAACTGGTAATCGCCCCCGCTTGCCGGATCCTTGAACATGAGGTCCAGGGTCTGCTGCACCGCGTCACCACCGGCCTTGGGTTTGCCCTCGATCACCAGCTGATGGTGGCCTGCACTCAAGCCGGTCAGCGCCATGGAGAAACTCTGGCTGCCGTCCTTGATGTCGGCACTGCTCTGCCCTCTGGCGACACCGCCGTGGTCATAGAGGGTGTTGGTGATGGCGAGATCCCCCTGGGCCGTGACGGTGAAAGTCAGGGTGAGCTTGCCGTTGTCGAGGGGGTAGTCGCTCGCCAGACCGCTCACGCTGATCCCGTTCTCCACCGGGGGCTGCTGTTGCTCAAGCTGGATCTCGACCCGTTGCAGGTTGCTGCCAACCTTGAGGTAGACCGGGTTCTGGCCATAGACGGGGTTAAACTGGCCGTCCGTACCTTGCTGGCCTGCACGGATCTGGCTCTGCTCGGCGTTGATCTTGCTCGCCAGGGCGTGGGCCCAGTTGTTCTTCTGGCCCTGTCCGGCGCTGGCGATGGTCAGCTCGGTCTGGAGATCGGTGCGCTCGCCATTGGCATCGAACACCCGGGTTCTGGCTTTGTCACCCGCCACCAGGTCGATGGAGGGATAGATGGTCCCTCCCTGGCTCCAGGTCAGCGGTGGCTGGGTGCCATCCTTGAACCGGGCGTCGATCAGGTTGTAGAAGCTGTTGGCGGTATCCCCTACCTCCCACACCCCGAGAATGACCTGATAACCGGTACGCGGGGGCAGGGTGCACTGATGGGTCACCTGTTTGGGGGGCTGCACCATGTTGCCGTCGATGACGCAGAAGGGATTGAGATCGAACGCATCCCGGGTGAGGGGCTGGTTCGGGTTCCAGTCCTGCTTGGTGAGGTAGTAGCGCCAGTTGCGGGTTACGTGGTTGGCAGTGAAGGTCCAGCTGATGGCGAAGGGACCGGCCTGCACTTCACGCTTGGTCCAGCGATCGAGGGTCTGGGTGTTGAGCTCGCCGAATTGGGGGTGACCGGCCGAGGCTATCTGGCCGTCGGCGGGGCCGCCATCGGGGAAGCCGGAGGGGGCTTCCAGGCTCTGGGGTTCCCACTGGATGGCGCCACACTGGCTGTTGCCCCCTGTCTTGCACAGGTAGTTGCGCCCTTCGGGCTGGCTGATGTAGCCGTGAGCGAGCACGCCGCCACTGGCCAGCAGCGTCAGTGCAGCCGCGAGATGGGTGAGTCGGATATTTGCTGCCATACATTCCTCTGTTCGGTGATGTGGGCAGTCACGTTGGCAGGGGAGTTCCCCGAAACACTGTGCTGCAACCCCGCTATCCTGGACAGCTTGTCTTTAGACCGGAGGCTTTGCGTCCTGGCCTTTCAACCAGTTTGCCAAATGACTACAGAAAGGATCATGGTGCCGCCTGTGGCGACCACTCATCATGACTATATTTTGTTAAAAAATTAAGTGTAAAAATTGACAGTGCCATCTCATCGGAGCAGCGCATCAGCGGCAGATCGCTCCCTCGGGATCTGCGCGCTGGTTCAGTGCGAGAGGGTGGCCCGGGAGAGGCTCCCGTGGCCATGACAGGAAAGGAGCCCCTGCCAGACTGGCAGGGGTTCACGGGGCCACTCAGTGGCGGGGTTGCATGCCTGCTCGGGAAGAGGACGCCTGGGTCGGTCGCATCATCCTGTCCTGGGCTTGGGCGTTGTCCAGCTTGAACACCGCCAGTCGCTCGTCGAGGCTTCGGGAGAGACCGGCCAGCAGTTCGCTCTCCTGGGCCAACTGGGAGGCCGCCTGGGACATCTCGAGTGCCGAGTCGTTGATGCCGCTGACGTTGCGGTTCATGTCTTCCGCCACCATGCTCTGCTGCTCCGCCGCCGTGGCGATCTGGGTCGCCATGTCGCTCACGTGCTGGATGTGATTGACGATGAGGGAGAGATCCTGCCCCGCCTTCTCGGACTGGTTGACGCTGCTCTCCGCCAGCTTGCGGCTGGCGTCCATGGCGTTGGCGGCGGTGACAGCCCGTTGCTGCAACTGGGTGATGGTACTCTGGATCTCCTCGGTGGAGTGGCGGGTGCGACTGGCCAGCTGGCGCACCTCGTCGGCCACCACGGCGAAGCCACGGCCCTGCTCGCCGGCCCGGGCCGCCTCGATGGCGGCGTTGAGGGCCAGCAGGTTGGTCTGCTCCGAGATGGCGCTGATGACCGCCGTCACCTCGCTTATCTGCATCACCCCCTCCTTGAGCTGGTTGACCTGCGAGGTGGCCTGATCCACCTCGGTGGCCAGCGCCTGGATGCCGTGCACGCTGGCATGGACATCCTGGTTGCCGAGCCCGGCCTCGCTGGTGGCATCCTGGGTGTCGCGGGCCGTATTCTCGGCGTGACCCGCCACGTCGGCGATGGTGGCGCTCATCTCGTTCATGGCGGTGGCGAGCTGGGCGAGCTGATCCCGCTGACTGTTGACCGCCTGGTTGGTCTGTTCGGCGGAGGCGGCGATGCGCAGGGCGGCATCCGCCACGTTGCGGGCCCCCAGGCTCGCTTCCAGCAGGGCGCGGCGGATGGCATCCAGCCCCTGGTTGGTGGAGCTGGCGACGGCGCCGAGCTCATCCCTGCCCAGCACCGGGATGCTGACCACCAGATCGCCAGCTGCGACCCGGGCCATGGCCTTGTTGATCTCGGCCAGGGGATTGACGATGGAGCGGCTGATGGCGAGTCCCAGCAGCCCCATCAACAGGATCACCAGCAAGGTGGCGCCACCCATCCACTCATATTGCGACCACATAGTGGCCTCAATGTCCTGCAACAACACACCGGAGCCCAGGATCCAGCCCCAGGGCTGGTAGCCCGTCACCAGCGACATCTTCTGGGCCGCCTCGCCGGACGGGGAGACCCACTGATACTCCAGCCTGCCCTGGTGGCCGCCCTTGCCGAGATCCACCATGTGCTGCCAGTGGGACTCGGCAGGGTTGTTGCCCATCTGCTGGCCGACCAGCTCGGGTTTGGCGGGATGCACCACCACCCGACGGTCTTCATCCAGTACGAACAGGTAGTTGTCCCCGTCAAAGCGCATGCTGTCGAGCATGGCCTTGGCCTGTGCCTTGGCCTGCTCCGGGGGGAGGGTGGCGGCCAGGGCCTGGATCCGGCTCATGGCCAGATCCAGCACCGCCTGCAGCCTGGCTTCCCGTTCACTCATCAGATTGCGGTGCAGGGCACTGGCCGAGATGAGCAGCAGTGCGATGAAGCCGACCAGGGCCAGTGAGAGCAGCAGCATCAGTTTGCGACTCACGGCAATATCACCGAGCTTGAACATAGTCTTATCCTTACTTTCCCATGCGGGTCTGATTGTGGCCGTTCTAGCGGCCGGACCTGATTATTGTTGTTTTTAACATTCTATTAACTTTCAATGGATTGCGATGAAAAACAGCCAATTGAGCAGTTTGACAACCAGTATAGCCAGCAGACAGAAACCCTCGCTTTTGATAGCGTGATGGCGCGCATCCCGGCGCACAATTTGTCTACTCAATTTGCAAGAAGTGTGAATGGGTTGGCATTTCACCAAAAAGGAGTGGGCGCCCCGTGGTCGCCCCATAACAAGAGGGAAGTTATGAGTTCCATTGCCAGGAATTATCTCAACCAGCTCAATGCCGATTACCTGCAGGTGCACAGACGCAAGGAGGACCTGTTCTGGTCCACCTACATGGGCACCAGCGACGATCAGGCAGGCTTCACCGCGGCCGAACAGGCCTACAAGGCGTTCTGTGCCGATCCTGCCCGCCTGCCGGTGTTGCGGGAGATGCAGGCCCAGGCCGAAGAGGCGGATCTCAGGCGTGGTCTGGGGGGCTGGATCGCCTTCTTCGAGTGCAACGTCATCGAAGATCCCGGTGCCTCCGCCCTGATGGACGAGCTGGTGGCCGCCGAGGCGGATCTCTTCGCCCGTCGCAAGGGGTTGAAGCTTACCTTGCTGGACGAGCAGGGCCGCCAGGTGCCCGGCAGTCTGCCCGCCGCCAGCACGGCGCTGGCCGCCAGCAGCGACGAGGCGGTGCGCCAGAGCGCGCTCGCCATGTTCCACACCCTGGAGCAGTGGGTGGTCGACAACGGCTATCTTGACATCGTCGCGCTGCGCAACCGCTTCGCCCGTGCCATGGGCTATCGCGACTACTTCGATTACAAGGTACACAAGAACGAGCAGATGAGCCCGGAGCAGCTGTTTGCCATTCTTGACGACTTCATCGCCCGCACCGATGCCCGCTTGCACCAGAGTCTGGCGGAGCTGAAAGCGGCCAAGGGGGAAGCAGCCCTGCTGCCCCACAACCTGCGCTACAGCGTGAGTGGTGACGTGACCCGCCAGCTCGACCCTTACGTGCCTTTCTCCCGGGCGCTGAAGGATTGGGTCGAGAGCTTCCGCCGGCTCGGCATCCAGTACCGCGGTGCCACCCTCACCCTGGATCTGCTGACCCGGGAGGGAAAATACGAGAACGGCTTCTGTCACGGCCCGGTGCCGAGCTTCTGGCAGGAAGGGGAGTGGGTGCCCGCGGTGGTCAACTTCACCAGTCTGGCCAATCCGGCCCAGGTGGGCAGCGGCTGGAGCGGGCTCAACACCCTGTTCCACGAGGGAGGCCACGCGGCGCACTTTGCCAACGTCACCGGCAACGCCCCCTGCTTCTCCCAGGAGTTTCCGCCCACCTCCATGGCCTATGCCGAGACCCAGTCCATGTTCTGCGACAGCCTGCTGGACGACGCGGACTGGCTCAAGCGCTACGCCAGAAACGCAGCGGGAGAACCCATCCCCGATGCGCTTATCCAGGCCATGATTGAAGCGCGTCAGCCATTTCGCGCCTTCAACGAGCGCCAGATCGCGCTGGTGGCCTACTTCGAGCGGGATCTCTACGCCATGGCAGAGAGCGAGCGCACCCCGGCCGCCGTGCTGGCACTGGCCCGCAAGTGGGAGCGCAAGATCCTGGGGGTGGAGAGCCCACGCCCGCTGCTGGCCATCCCGCACCTTCTGAACCAGGAGTCGGCCTGCGCCTATCACGGCTATCTGCTGGCACTGATGGCGGTGGAGCAGACCCGCGCCTATTTCCTGAGGCGCGACGGCTACCTCACCGACAACCCGCGCATCGGACCGGATCTGGCCGCCCACTACTGGGGACCGGGCAACGGCATGACCCATGACGAGACGCTGCAGAGCCTCACCGGCGAGGGGTTCAGTGCGGTGCCGCTGGCCGAGGCGTGCAACCGGAGCGCCGCCGAGGCGTGGCAACAGGCACAGACGTGCATGGCGGCGGCGCGGCAGCGCCCACCGGCAGGGGAGGGGACGCCCCTCGACGCCCATATCCGGGTGGTACACGGGGCCGAGCTCATCGCCGACAACAGCGAGTCCGAGGCGCGCATGCTGGCAGACTTCGAGGCCTGGATCCGGCGCCTTGAGACCGCCGAACCAGTGACCCTGGCCTGAGCCCTGTGTCGCACCGTCAAAAGAGCCCCATCAGGGGCTCTTTTTTGTGCGTTGAGATGGCCTGACCCCCATGGCGCCAGCTTTGGGTTGGCTGGTGGACAGGCTCAAGTGTCCTTGACGGCGCTGCCCGCTGGTTTTTCTCCCTGCGCCATCTTCCTGGCCTTGACGACCTGCGCTGAGGCGCTCGGTTGCGGGCAAGAGACGACGCCCAGCCCTTGGCAGAGTGTCTGCATGGCGGGTTGACGGCCATTTCCCCTGCTGGCCACAGATATGTTTCTCCCGATATATTGAGTATTCACGGCGATCCCATATCATGGCGCTCGCTCGCCACCAGAGAGTGGCGACATTCAGATGATTTGCTAACAAGAGAGCCCAGAAGGCTCGCAGAGGGATGGATAGTGAGAGCCGTATTGCTGTGTTTGCTGGGGCTGTGGCCCGCGTTGAGTTTTGCCACTCTGTCCGCCGATATGGTGGTGGTGAAGAAGTCGAGTTACAGCCTGACCCTGATGAAGGATGGCAAGGAAGTGAAGCGCTACTGGATTGCCCTAGGCCCGGCTCCCAAGGGACACAAGCAGCGTGAGGGGGATCAGCGTACCCCGGAAGGTCGCTATACCCTGGACTACAAGAAGAGCAACTCCGGATTCTACAAGGCCATTCACATCAACTACCCGAATCTGGACGACATCAAGCGCGCCAACGAGCTGGGTGTGAACCCGGGTGGCATGATCATGATCCACGGCCAGCGCAACAGCCTGGGGGATCGCAGGGTGCAGCCGTCCAACTGGACCAATGGCTGCATTGCGGTGCTGAACCACGAGATGGACGAAATCTGGAACGCCATCGAGCCAGGCACTCCCATCATCATCGAGCCCTGATCCCGCCTGCCAACGCCCGCTCTCATGCGGGCGTTGCATTTGTTGCAGACCATGGCGTGACACTGCCTCCTGCGCCGTGCTAGTTTTCCCGGTTCGCATTGGCTGTGACAAGGATGATCCCATGATGTCGGAAACCCGCCACCCTGCGCCCGAGCGCACGGGGGCACTCTGGTGGCGCGCCACTCTGGATATGCTCCCGCTCTCCATTTCCGTCATCCCCTGGGGGATACTGTGCGGCGCCCTGGCGCTTCAGGCGGGTATGAGCCCGCTCCAGGCACAGCTGATGTCGCTGCTGGTCTATGCGGGTGCGGCCCAGCTCTCGGCCACCACCCTGTTTGGGGCGGGGACGCCGCTGCTGCCCATCATGGGCTCCACCATGGTGATCACCTCCCAGCATCTGCTCTATGGCTTCACCTTCCGGCGCGACGTGCTGCCGCTCTCCCTGCGCTGGCGGGCCAGCCTCGCCTTCTTCCTGACCGACGAGATGTTTGCGGTGGCGCTGAAAGAGAGGGAGCGCAGCGGCGCCTTCAATCCCGCCTATGCGCTCATCGCAGGCTTTGTCTTCTATCTGTTCTGGAACCTGGCGACCCTGCTCGGCATCGCTGCCGGCCAGTATATTGACGGGTTGGACAAGATGGGGCTCGACTTTGCCATCGCCGCCACCTTTATCGCCATGACGCTCCCCGCCATGAAGAACCTGCCCATGGTGGCGGCCACCCTGGTGAGCGGCGGGACGGCGCTCGTCACCAAGCCGCTGCTGGCGGAGATCCACATCATCGTCTCGGCCCTGGCCGGCATGGTGGTGGGCTATGTATTGCACCGGATGAGGAGGTGATCATGGGCTGGCTGATGATAGGGCTGCTGGCCCTGATCACTTTCTTCAACCGTTTTGCCTTCTTCTCGCGGTTGACCCGCTATCAGCCGGGGGCCGAGATGGGGGCTTTCCTCAGCTTCTCGGCCCAGTCGGTGCTGACCGCCATCTGGCTGCCCATCGTCTTCAGCTATGAGCCCGGCCACGGGCTGGACTGGGATCCGGACTACCTGGCAGCCACCCTGCTGGTGACGGTGCTGACCCTGCTGCGCCTGCCTACCCTGGTGGTGGTGGTCGTCGGCATGGGGGGCTTCTTCCTGCTGCGCTGGCTGGGGGGAGTGGCTCTGTTCTGGCCCTGGTGAAGGGCGTGCCGTGATCCGGCATGGCGGATGTCTTGATGGGATATCCGCCCTGTTGGGAATGTCACTTCAAAAAAGGCCTCTCAAGTGTGAGGATTTTGGTTCCACCCGCCGAGGAGCGAGCCATGTCCTTCACCGAAACCTGCCAGCGCATCGTGCGCGACCCCCTGCTGTCACCGGCCCAGAAGAGTCACGCCCTGGCGCTCGCCGCCGAAAACGCGTTGCCTTACCCCGAGTTGCCTGCCGCCGTGCAGGATGCCATGGCACAAGGGATGCTGTGCGACATGTTCGAGGGGCACGCCCCCTACAAGCCGCGCTATGTGCTGCCGGACTACGAGAAGTTCCTGACCCAGGGCTCAGCCTGGCTGGAGCTGGCACCGCCGCGGGACTTCGACGAGGCCCTCGATGCCCTGCGCATCCTCTATCACCACGTGCCCTCCGTCACCGGGATGCCGGTCTGGCTGGGACGGCTCGATCAGCTGCTGCTCCCCTTTGTCGACGAGCTGGATGACGAGACTCTCTACCGCAAGCTGAAAGGGTTCTGGATCTATCTGGACCGGGTGCTGCCGGACGCCTTCATGCACGTCAACATCGGCCCCGATGACAACCGGATCTGCCGCCTGATCCTGCGCATCGACAACGAGCTCAAGCAGGTGGCCCCCAACCTTACCTTCTTCCACGATCCGGAGCAGACTCCCGACGATCTGCTGCTGCTGGCGGTGAAGAATATCGCCGAGTGCAGCAAGCCGCATATCGCCAACTACCCGATCCATCGCGATACCTTCGACCAGCGTGGGTTTGGCATCGTCAGCTGCTACAACGCCCTGCCCCTGGGGGGCGGTGCCAATACCCTGGTGCGCCTCTCCCTCAAGGGCGTGGCCGGGCAGAGCGCAGGGGTTGAGGATTTCATGGCGCGCACGCTGCCTCACTATTGCGAGCAGGCCTCGCGACTCATCGAGGCGCGCGCCGCCTTCCTGCACCGGGAGTCGGGTTTCTTCGACAGCTTCCTGGTGGAGGAGGGGCTGATCGAGGAGGCGCGCTTCGTCCCCATGTTCGGCATCTACGGCATGGCGGAAGCGGTCAACATATTGATGGATAAAGAGAATCTGCCGGGCCGCTACGGTCACGACGAAGAGGCAAATCAGCTTGGCTATCGCATCTCGGCCCAGCTTTCGGAATATGTCACTACGACGCCGCAGGCCCATGCCTGGGGTGGGCACGCTCTGCTGCACTCACAGGGCGGCCTCAGCATCGATGTGGCGGTGACCCCGGGAGTGCGGATTCCCTACGGGCAGGAGCCGGATCCCGCCAGTCACCTGCTGGCCCTGGCGCCCCACCACGGCTTTTATCACTCCGGGATCAGCGAGATCCTGACCCTGGATCCCACCATACGTCAGAATCCGCAGGCACTGCTGCAGCTCTGCAAGGGGGCCTTCGCCCTCGGCATGCGCGAGTTCACCGCCAACGTGGCGGACAGCGATCTGGTGCGGGTGACCGGCTACATGATCCGCAAGAGCGACGTGGCACGCTTCGCAGAGGAGGGGTCGCGGCTGCAGACCACCTGTCTTGGTGCCGAGGCGAGTGAAGTGACCGCCATTCGCCAGCGGACGCCGCGAGTGGTCGCCAATGAGTCGACAATCAGTCAGTACTGAGCCAAGTCCGATGGATGAAGCTCTGCTGACGCGCAGCGCCCTGGTGAGCAGGGTGCTGCCCTTCTCCTGCGTAGACGGGCCGGGCAACCGGCTGGTGCTGTTTTTGCAGGGCTGCAACTTCCGCTGCCCCGGCTGCCACAATCCCCACACTATCAGGTTGTGCGACGATTGCGGCGACTGCCTTGCGGTCTGCCCGAGTGGCGCCCTCGCCATGAGCGAGGGCAAGGTTCATTGGCAGGAGGCGCTCTGCACCGATTGCGACGCCTGTCTGGAGGCCTGCCCGCGCAGTGCCAGCCCCAAGACGCGCCAGATGTCGGTGGCCGAGGTGCTGGCCCTGCTGCGCCGTTATGGCCCGCTGCTCACCGGCATCACCGTCTCCGGCGGGGAGGCGACCACCCAGTTGCCCTTCGTGATCGCCCTGTTCACGGCCATCAAGGCTGCGCCGGATCTGGCCCGTCTCACCTGCCTGCTCGACAGCAACGGATCCCTGGGGAAAACGGGTTGGCAGCGGCTGCTGCCGGTGCTGGACGGCGCCATGATAGACCTCAAGGGGTGGCGCGAGCCTGTGCATCTGGCCCTGACCGGGCGGGGCCGCGAGCGGGTGCTGGTATCGCTGCAACTGCTGGCGCAGGCGGGCAAGCTGGCGGAGGTGCGGCTGCTGATGGTGCCGGGGCGGAGCGATTTTCTCGATGCCACTGGCGCGCTGGAGGAGGCGTTGACGACCTTTTTGCTGTCGCTGGGGCCCGTGCCCATCCGCCTCAACGGCTTTCGCCACCACGGGGTGCGAGGGGAGGCGCTGTCATGGCCAGAAGCCGGGTCGGCTGATCTGACAGTGCTTGCCAACGCATTGAAGGCCAAGGGGTTTGGGTCGGTGATGCTGCCTGCGATCTGAGCTCTGCGGCACGTCGGGATGCTGAGACCCGATATGACGCAACTGTGAACTCTGTCTATAGGGGCTGTCCGAGGGGACGGCTAGAATGGGCAAACCGTCCATCACCAACAGATACCCATGAGTGAATCCAACGCCCTTTATCGAGTGCAGTTCATTTGTCACAGCGAGCGTTACGAAGTCTATGTAAGAGAGGTGAATCAGGGCCAGCTGTTCGGCTTCATCGAGATCGCCCACTTCGTGTGGGACAACCACACGGCGCTCATCGTCGACCCCAGCCACGAGAAGCTGAAGAGCGAATTTGCCGACGTCACCCGCACCCTTATTCCCATGCACCACGTGCTGCGGGTCGATCAGGTGCGCAAGCAGGGGGCCGCCCGCATCACCGAGCTGGGTAACAACGTCACCTCTTTCCCAGGCCCCATCTATACCAAGAAGCCCTGATTCCTGCGGCCAGGCATCATTTTGGGGCGTCCAGCTCCCGGGCCAGTTGCAGGATGCGCTGACGGAACCAGCGCAGGGCGGGATCTTCCCCCAGGGGGCCATACCACACCAGGCTGTGGGTCACGGCGCCGTAATCGAAGGGGACAGGGCGGCTCACCAGCCCCTGGGTACAAGCCCGGGTAGCCCAGCCCTTCACGGCCGTGAGAATGAGATCGCTCTGGCGCAGCAGGGCGGCGGCGCTGCCAAAATCCGGCAGGGTGGCCCCCAGTCTGCGCCGTACCTGGCGCTGGGCCAGACTCTGCTCGAAGAAGGGATCGGCCAGCTCCTGATCGCGAATGGCGATGTGGCGCCAGCTCAGGTAGGCATCGAGATCCCAGGGGCGCGTCAACGCCGGATGATCCGCGCGCATCAGGCAGACCAGCTCATCCTCCCGCATGTTTTCCCAGACGAGGCCGGGCTGATTGACCCCGGGCTGGCTCTGATCGTGGGGCAGGATCACGAAGTCGAGTTTGCCCGCCGCCAGAGCAGCCAGTCCCTGCTCGTCCTTGTTACGCACGACGGGCATCAGCCCCGGCACCTCCTGCATCAACTGACCCAGTACGGCTCCCATGGGCCAGATCATGCTGCTCTCCCGCATCGCCAGGTTCAGCTCCCCCTGCCAGTTGGCAGGGGCAAATCCTTCCTGGCTGGTGAGGCCGTTGAGCTCCCCCAGCAGGCGGCGCAGAGTCGGTCCGAGGCGCTCGGCAAACGGGGTCAGCAGCAACTGGTTGCCCTGGCGGTAGAGCAGTTGATCCCCCAGCAGTTCGCGCAACTGGTTGAGGGTCTTGCTGACGGTGGAGGGGGTGGTGCAGAGGCGCTCGGCGCTGCGGGTGACACTGCGGGTGTCGAGCAGCAGATGCAGGGTCACCAGGTGGCGACCGCCGAGGCGGGAGAGGGCAATGAGATCCATCACGGTTCCACGGGCAAGGGGACAAACGAAAAGCCCCGCCTGAGCGGGGCTTGCGGGCTTAGCCCTTGAGCACAGCGGCCATGGCGTCGGCCACGTAGTCGACGTTGCGGCTGTTGAGGCCCGCCACGCACATGCGGCCGGAGCGCACCAGATAGACGGCGAACTCTTCGCGCAGTCTGTCCACCTGCTCCGGCGTGAAGCCGGTGTAGCTGAACATGCCGCGCTGGTTGATGAAGTAGCCAAAATCGCGGCCCGGCACTTTGGCACTCAGCACCTCGAACAGCTTCTGGCGCATGGCCTTGATGCGGGTGCGCATCTCGGTCACCTCACCGACCCACATGGCGTGCAGTTCGGGCTGGCTCATCACCGCCGCGGTGATCTGGCCACCGTGAGTGGGGGGGCTTGAGTAGTTGCGGCGCACGGTGGCCTTCATCTGCCCCAGCACCCGGCTCGCCTCTTCGGCATCCTGGCAGATGACCGACAGGCCGCCGCAGCGCTCGCCGTAGAAGGAGAGGTTCTTGGAGAAGGAGTTGCTGACGAAGAAGCTGACACCGGCGGCCACCATGGCACGAATGGCATAGGCATCCTCTTCCAGCCCGTCACCGAAGCCCTGATAGGCGATGTCCATGAAGGGGATCAGGTTCTTCTCGACCACCAGGGCGATCACCTGGTCCCACTGGGCACGGGAGAGATCCACCCCGGTCGGGTTGTGGCAGCAGGGGTGCAGCAGCACGATGCTTTTCGCAGGCAGGCTGCTCAGGCAGTCGATCATGGCGTCGAACTGCACGCCGCCGGTGGCCGCATCGTAATAGGGGTAGTCGTGCACCTTGATGCCGGCCCCCTCGAACATCGCCTTGTGGTTGTCCCAGGTGGGATTGCTGACCCACACCTCGGAGGTCGGGAAGTAGCGCTTGAGCAGATCGGCACCGATCTTCAGGGCGCCGGAGCCACCGATGGTCTGGATGGTGGCGATGCGACCCGCCTTGACCGCTTCGTGCTCGGCGCCAAACAGCAGGTGCTGCACCGCGGTGCGGTAGTTGGCGGCGCCTTCCATCGGCTGGTAGGGGCGCGGGGCCGGGGCGGCGGCGCGCTGCGCTTCGGCCTGCTGCACCGACGGCAGTAGCGGAATGCGGCCCTGCTCGTCGTAATAGAGGCCAATCCCCAGGTTCACCTTCTGCTCGCGGGTATCTTTGTGGAAGGTCTCGACTAGCGTCAGTATGGGGTCGCCAGCATAGGCATCGACGTGTTCAAACATGGGGGGTCCTTGAAGTTGACTGTCCAATTCGGCCGGCCATCAGCCGGGCCGATATGATGGCGCAATCCAGAGGTGGCCTCAAGTTGTTCGAGATGGCGACAGGGCTGACCCTGCTCTGCATGCTGGTACTGGGCTGGGGCCTGCGGGTGCTGCTTGCCAGTGCCAGCCGCCGCCGTCTGAAGGAAGATTAAGAGATGACTCAGATGAAAAATGTCTGTGGTGCCCTGCTCCTCTGGGCCCTTTGTTCCCTCCCGGCGCAGGCCGTCTGCCACTGGCCGGAGTGGGATCACTTTCGCCAGCACTACATCAGCGAAGAGGGCAGGGTCATCGACCCTGCCGACGGGCGCCGCATCACCACCTCGGAAGGCCAGAGCTATGCCCTCTTCTTCGCCCTGGTCAACGATGACAGGGAGACCTTTGCCCGCCTGCTCGACTGGACGGAGCGGCAGCTCGCCCGCGGGGATCTGACCGGCTTCCTGCCATCCTGGCTCTGGGGCAGGCAGCAGGACGGCAACTGGGGTGTGCTGGATGCAAACAGCGCGTCCGATTCGGATCTCTGGATAGCCTACAGCCTGCTGGAGGCGGGTCGCCTGTGGGACAACCACAGCTACTCGGCCCTCGGCACCCTGTTGCTGCGCCGCATCGCCCGGGAAGAGGTCGCCACGCTGCCGGGTCTCGGCCCCGTGTTGCTGCCCGGGGCGAAGGGCTATGAGGGGGAGGGACGCTGGACCCTCAACCCCAGTTATCTGCCCCCACAACTGCTGGCCAGATTCGCCTCCTTCAAGGGACCTTGGGGCGAGATGCGGGCCCTCTTGCCCAAGCTGCTGCAGGAGAGTGCGCCCCGTGGCTTTGCCCCGGACTGGGTGGACTGGCAGGCCGACAAGGGGTGGCAGGTGACGGCGGACAAGGGCGACACCGGTGGCTATGACGCCATCCGCGTCTATCTCTGGCTCGGCATGTTGAGCGAGGAGGATCCCGCCAGGGCTTCCCTGGTGGCCCATTTTGCCCCCATGCTGGCGCAGCTGACCGAATCGGGTCATCTTCCCGAGCGGGTCTCCAGCCTGAGCGGCCAGGTTCAGGGCAAGGGGCCGAGCGGCTTTGCCGCCGCCCTCCTGCCCCTGTCACGGGGCTTGCCGGCGCAGGTCACCTTGCGCAAGCAGGTCTCCGATCACGGGCTGGATGCGGATGCCTACTACGGCAGCGTGCTGACCCTGTTCGGCGCAGGCTGGGATCAGGGGCGTTATCGCTTTGCCGCCGACGGTACCCTGCAGCCGGATTGGAGCGAGTCATGTCAGGCAGAGTGACCCTGGGGTGCCTGCTCGCCTGCCTGATGAGCGGAGCCCTGGCGCAAGGGACGGTACAGCCGGTGGCCTGGCTGCTGGAGCAGGTCAGGATTGGCGAGGCCCGTGGGCGGGAAGATCTCGTCAGCAACAGCCTCTATTCCCTCTCCCTGGTGGAGCCCGATCATCCGGAGCTGCTGGCAGCCCAGGCCCGTCAGGCCCTGCGCCAGGGCAAGGTCAAGGAGGCCGGGGCACTGCTGGCCCGCCTTGGCAAGCAAGACCCCGACTCTGCGCTCTATCGTCAGGGCATGGCCAACCTGGCCCTGAACGAACCGGCCAGGCGCCAGCAACTGCAACAAGCCAGGCTGCTGACCAGCGCCGGCAGGCTGGAGGAGGCCGAGCGTCTCTATCGCTCCCTGTTCTCCGGTGATTTGCCCCCCAATCTCGACGTGGCGGTGGATTATGCCCTGTTGCAGACACGGATCCCGGCCATGAAGGCGAAGGGGCTGGCGGCCCTGGAGGCACTCAACCGGCAATATCCGGGTGAGCCCAGAGTGCGGGGCGGGCTGGCTCGCCTCTATCTGGCGGACGGTCGGCGCCAGGGGGCGCAGAACCTGTTGCGCGAGATGGCGCGAGACCCCTATCAGCGGGACGAGGCCGCCGAGATCTGGCTCGCGGACATCGAATCCCTGCCCATCGGGCCCGGGAGCATCGCTGCCTTGCAGGAGTACATGGTGCTCTTTGGCGAAGGGGATACCACCAAGGCGGAACAGCTGCTCGCGGCCCAGGAGGAGAAGTGGGCCTCGCCTGCCTATCGCGCACGCCAGTCGGCGCTCGCAAGCACGGCGGGAGGTGGTGCCTCCATCTCCCGCTTGCAGCGTGCCCTGGCTGCCAACCCGGGGGATCCTGAACTCATGGGGGCCCTCGGGCAGGCCTACTCCCGCAACGATCAGCGAGCGCTGGCCATCGCCCAGTTTGAACGGGTGCTGGCACACCCCGAGGTGACCGACAAGGACAAATGGCGCAGCCTGCTGGCCACCAACCGCTACTGGCTGCTGGTGAGCCAGGGGCGCAGCGCCCTGGAACGGGAGCAGTGGGATGAGGCGGCGACCCTGTATCGCCGTGCCATCGCCCAGGATGGGCGTGAGCCCGAAGCCTGGCTGGGGCTTGGAGACAGCGAGCGTGGCCGCCATCGCGATGCCGACGCGGAGTCTGCCTACCGCAAGGCGCTCGCCATGGGGAGCGCGCGGGAGCGGGCCCTGGCCCGCCTGTTCGATCTCTACAAGGAGCAGGATCCGGCACGTGCCCTGGCCCTGCTGGAGCAGCAGGGCACCCCAGGGATGCAAGCCGAAGGGCGGCGGCTCAAGGCCGGGCTGTTGCAGGAGGAGGCCGATCAGCTCGATCGGGCCGGCAAGGTGGCGGCGGCGCTGCGCCTTCGCGAGCAGGCACTTGCGCTGACCCCGGAAGAGGTGTGGCTGGCCTATCGAGTGGCCGATACCCGGGCCCGCCTCGGGGAGGCTGGCAGCGGGGAGCGGCTCTTGCGAGAACGGCTGGCGGCGCGGCCCCAGGACGCCACTCTGCGCTACGCTACCGCCCTCTATCTCTCGGGGCAGGACAAGACGGTGGAGGCGAGAGGGGTGCTGGCCGCCATCCCTAGGTCCGTCTGGACACAGGACATGGATGCGCTGGATCAGCGCCTCGCCCGTGACGAGGTGCTCGCCAGGGCGAGGGCGCGTCACGAGGCCGGGGATGATGAGGGGGCCGAACGCCTGCTTCAGCCGTTGCAGCCGGATGAAGAGGCGAGCCTGATGCTGGCGGAGTGGGCCACGGATCGGGGGGCCTATGCACTGGCGGAGCAGCGCTATCAGGAGGTGCTTGCCCGCACGCCGCAACAGCCCGAGGCCAGGCTTGGCATGGCCGAACTGGCCCAGGCCAGGGGCGATCTGGCAAAGGCCCGTCACTGGCTGCCCGCCTGGCCGGTCAGCCCGCTGCCCCCGGAGGGGGCCAACTACTACCGCCGGGTAGCCAATCTCTATCAGGCGCTGGGAGAGGGCGAGACAGCCCGCGCCATCTTCACCGACTACGAACCCCTGGTGGCGCTGCAACCGGCCTCCCAGCAGGCGGCGCTGTTCTGGCGCGATGCCGCCCGCCAGCGCTTTGCCGAGCATGATGTGGAAGAGGCCCTGGTGCGGGATCGCAAGGGGCTGGTGGCCGCAGGTCTGGCCCCCCGCGAGGATCTGGAGGGGGGCGAGCTGACCCGGCTGGCCCGCAGTCAGGATGGGGAGGGGTGGCTGGCATCCGGCCTGCGCAGCGATCTCGACAGGCATTACCGGCAGAGCCAGACCACCTTCTCCCTCGACAGCGATTACTGGGGCTCCAGCGGTACCGGGGGCTACTCGGATTTGCGGGCGCTGACCCAGATGGCGCAACTGGATACGCCGCTGGCCGGTGGTACCGCCTTCGGCCGCCTTGAACTGGTCGACATGGATGCCGGAGAGCTGCCGGACTCCCCTTACCGGGCGCAGTTCGGTACCTGTGCGGCCAGGGACTGCCGCGGAGACGCGCACCAGCAGAGCCGGGGGACCACCCTGGCGGCAGGCTGGCAGCGGGGGGCCTGGGCGTTCGATCTGGGGACCACGCCCCTCGGTTTCGAGGTGGTGGACTGGGTTGGGGGCGCCACCTTGACCGGTGACTGGCACACGCTGGGGTGGGGGATGACCCTCTCGCGTCGGCCCGTCAGCAGCTCGCTGCTCTCCTATGGGGGAACGGTGGATCCGGGCACGGGCATCAGCTGGGGCGGGGTGCGGGCGAACGGGGTCCGCCTCGATCTCAGCCGGGATCTGGGAGGGGCCGTCGGGTTCTGGGGCAGCGCCCAGCAGCACCTGCTGACCGGCAAGAACGTGCCCGACAACTGGCGCACCCGGCTCATGGGAGGGGGCTATTACAAGTTCGTCAACGAGACCCATCGCCGTGCCAGCGTGGGGCTCAGCACCATGCTGTGGCACTACCAGCAGGATCTGGGGGGCTATACCCTGGGGCAGGGGGGTATTACAGCCCGCAAGGGTACTTCTCGCTCTCGGTGCCGGTCAGCTACCGGCAGCGTACCCCGGACTGGTCGTGGGAGCTGGGGGGATCGGGATCCTGGTCCTACGCCCGTACCGACGACAGTCGCCGCTACCCGCTGGAAGGCCTGTTGCCAAGCGGTTTGCCAGACAGAAATGCGCCTGTGAAAGGGGGCAGTAGCAGTGGATTCGGCTACACCCTGAATGGCGTGGTGGAGCACAGGCTGACGGAGCACTGGCGCATCGGTGGCCGGGTGGACATCCAGCAGGCGGATGACTATGCCCCCAGCCATGTCACCCTGTTCCTGCGCTACACCTTCAAGCCCTGGCAAGGGGATCTCGACATGCCGCCAAGGCCTCTCACTCCCTACGCGGACTTCGACTGACAGGGGCGCCCGTCATCACCGGGCGCCCTTATTTCAGATAGGAACGCAGTACCCTCACCACCTGATCCAGATCCTCCAGCCGCTCGGCATGGGTCGCCTCCTCGGCGCCAAGATGCTCGCGCATGTGTCCCTCCAGCACCTCCAGCATCAGGCCGTTGACGGCGCCGCGGATGGCGGCAATCTGCTGCAGGATGGCGGCGCAGTCTGTTTCCTGTTCCAGAGCGCTCTCCAGGGCGCCGGTCTGCCCCTTGATGCGCCTGACCCGTGCCAGCAGCTTCTTCTTGTCGTGAACCGTGTGTGACATCCAGGATCCTCTCGATCAATAAAACTATACTGGGGTATAGTATATGGCATCCTCGTTTTCAGGAGAAATCCATGCCATCCCTCGCTTCATCCCACTGCCACCACCCCGTCGTCCACGAAGGGAATCCCCTGGCCGAACAGAAGACCCGCTGGGCCGTGCTGCTCACCGTCGTCATGATGGTGGCGGAGATCGGTGGGGGCTGGTTCTACAACTCCATGGCGCTGCTAGCCGACGGCTGGCACATGAGCTCCCATGCCCTGGCCCTCGGCCTCTCGGTGCTGGCCTATCGCGCTGCCCGCCACTTCGCGCGGGATCACAGGTTCAGCTTCGGTACCTGGAAGATAGAGGTGCTGGGGGGCTTCAGCAGCGCCCTGCTGCTGGTGGGGGTGGCGGGATTGATGCTGTTCGAGTCGGTGGCCAGGTTGCTGGACCCCAGCCCCATCCATTATCAGCAGGCGATCGGCATTGCCCTGCTGGGCCTGCTGGTGAATCTGGCCTGTGCCTGGCTGCTCAGGGACGATCACGGCCATCACCATGGTCACGACCACCATCACGGTCATCACGACCACTCGCACGATCACCACCACGGCCATCAGGATCTCAACCTGCGCGCCGCCTACCTCCACGTGCTGGCGGACGCGGCCACCTCGGTGCTGGCGATTCTGGCGCTGGTGGGAGGCATGTTGTGGGGGGCGGACTGGCTGGATCCCCTGATGGGCATCGCCGGGGCCGTGCTGGTGGCGGTGTGGGCCAGGGGGCTGCTGCGTGATACCGGGCGCGTCTTGCTGGATGCGGAGATGGATGCGCCCCTGGTGGACGAGATCCGCGAGGTGATCGCCGAGCTGCCTGGCGCCGAGATCCGCGATCTGCACGTCTGGCGGGTGGGGCAGACGCAGTATGCCGCCGCGATGTCGTTGCAGATGGCGACCCCGGTCCCGGCACAGGCGATCCGCGAGCGCCTCGCCATCCATGAGGAGCTGGTGCACCTGACCATCGAAGTGTCTACCGACTGACGCCCCTGGCGGGCGTCAGCGGGGAGGCTCGCTCCCCTGATCCTGCCAGAGGGAGCCCAGCATCAGCCTCAGCAGCAGTCCCGGCGGGTCGTCGAGCAGGCGGCCCGGCTCCAGCAGCAGGTGCCCGTCGGCATGAAAGCCCAGGCTGGCGTGAACCTTGCCTTCCTCGCCACACACCTGGAGGAGGCCGTTCAGGGAACCCCCCTCGCCGGGTTGACAGCGCAGCCGCAGTTCCCGTGGTTCCCCCAGCAGGGTGAAGGCGCGGGCGAGGGGCGGGCTCTCTTCATAATCCGGCCAGTTGAAGAAGTGATAGCGTTCGGCGAGCACGCCGGCCTGCTGGCAGAACTGATCGAACAACTGGGCAATGCCCTGATACTCCTGGTCCAGCCGCCTGGCCTGCTCCTCAATCCGTTTCATCACCCAGCCCCCTCTATCCATTTGATTGGACATTGATTTCGTCACTCGCTCCCCTCTTCACGCTGGTATGGGCCGAAAGCGGTGCCAGGTCTGTGAGCGCGATCGAATTTTCGTTATGAAAACGTTATCTTGTTGATGCGGATTGGTTTTTTTTGCCCATCCGCTCACATTTACGGCAATTCCCGCTGATTAATATGACACCGCCCGGCAATGACCGGGTACTCGGATATCGAGACTAACTACAGCGGGAATTATAAAAAAATGGATATGAAAAAGACCAAAGTGGCGCTGGTAACAGCCTCACTGCTCGCGCTTTTGTCAGGCTGTAACGACAACAGTTCTTCTGCTCCTGCCCCTCAGGATGAGCCCGTCGCTCGTCTTCCCAACGTCCAGCCCCCGGCCGAACTGCTGACGGCCGGCCCCGACGAAGCGGTCATCGCCCTGGTGGATACCCAGACCAGCGCGGCGCGCGGTGTCACCGGCCCCTTCGCCAGCCACAGCCTGCACCTGTGGAACAACGATGCCTGCAACTCGACCTCGGAGGGCGGCCTCAACACCGGTTGGGATGACAAGAGCAAGACGCCGTCCGCGGCGGACAGTTTTGGTCCGGCCTGGGTCGTGCCGCTCTCCAAGATGGAAGGCTGCATCAACTTCATCGCCCGCAACGGCGATCTCGCGAACCTGACCGGCAGCGACATGAAGGTGGTCTTCAGCGATCACCCGGATCGCACCGTGGCCATCGTCGCCGGCAAGAACGAGATCTTCGGCAGCCGGGCGGAAGCCTTCACCGCCGCCTTCGGCGTGGCGGGGGCCAGTGCCCACCTCATCGACGACAACACCCTGATTTGGCAAGGGGGCAAGGACAAGCCCTATGTGCGCCTCTACTACACAGAGTCAGGCACCATCACCGCAAACAGCGAGGGTGTATTCGATTTCCCCTACCTCAAGCTGACTCCGACCAGCCTGACCGAAGAGCAGCAGGCCAAATACCCGCACCTCAAGGATGCCGCCGCCTTCGCCCTGCCTGCGGGGAAAGATCTCAAGCCCCTGCTCAAGGGTGAGCTGGTCGCCATCGGGACCGATTCGGACGGCATCCTGCAGGGGGCGACCCTGGTGCAGAGTGCCGGTGCCCTCGATGCCCTTTACAGCGAGGCGGCCACTAAGCTGGCCTACGGCGCCGTGGTGGAGGGAGGCAATGTCACCTTCCGGCTCTGGGCACCGACCGCCAAGTCGGTCAAGCTGGCGCTGTTCGACGAGCAGCACAAGTCGCTTGGCGAGCGCGCCATGACCCTGGACGAGGCCAGCGGCAGCTGGAGCGTGCAGGGGGGCAGCGATCTGGTCGGCAAATACTACCGCTACGACATCCAGGTCTATCACCCGGTCAGCCGCAAGCTGGAATCCTATCAGGTGACCGACCCCTACTCCCTGAGCCTGGCGATGAACTCCGAGTTCAGCCAGGTGGTGGATCTCGACGATCCGGCCCTCAAGCCGGAAGGCTGGGACAGCCTCAAGGCGCCCCACAGCCAGAAGAACCCCGCCGACATCACCATCTATGAGGCCCACGTCCGGGATCTGACCGGCAACGACGACTCCACCCCGGCCGAGCACCGCGGCAAGTTCCTCGGACTGACCGACAGCGACAGCGTGCCCGTCACCCACCTGAAATCCCTGGCCAAGAGCGGCGTCAGCCACCTGCACCTGCTGCCGGTGTTCGACATCGCCACCGTCAACGAGGACCCAGCCAAGGTGGCCAACATCGGCGATGACTTCAGCAAGCTGTGCGAGGTCAATCCCGAGGTCAAGAACTCCAGGTTTGCCAGCCACTGTGGTGGCGGCGAGACCATCGAAGCCGTGCTCGGTGATCTGCAAGCCAGCGACAGCAAGGAGAACCCGCAGGTGCAGGAGCTCTACGGCTACCTGCGCGGGGTGGACTCCTTCAACTGGGGCTATGACCCCTACCACTACACCACCCCGGAAGGCTCCTACGCCACCAATGCAGAGGGGACGACCCGGATCAAGGAGTTCCGCGAGATGGTGCAGGCCATCAAGCAGAACATCGGCATGAACGTGGTGATGGACGTGGTCTACAACCACACCAACGAAGCGGGTCTCGGTTCCAAATCCGTGCTCGACAAGATTGTGCCCTGGTACTACCAGCGCCTCAATCCGGAGACCGGTTCGGTGGAAAACTCCACCTGCTGCTCCAACACGGCGCCGGAACACGCCATGTTCGCCAAGCTGATGGATGACTCCCTGGTCACCTGGGCACGGGACTACAAGATCGATGCCTTCCGCTTCGACCTCATGGGCCATCACCCGAAAGATCAGATGGTGCAGGCCCTGGCCGAGGTGAAGAAGGTCAATCCGGACATGTACTTCTACGGCGAGGGGTGGAACTTCGGCGAGGTACAGGATGACAAGCGGTTCGTGCAGGCGACCCAGAAGCACCTGGCCGGTACCGGCATCGGCTCCTTCTCCGACCGGCTGCGTGATGCGGTGCGCGGCGGCAGCCCGTTCGACGGCGGCGAAGCCATTCGCAAGACCCAGGGCTTTGGCAACGGCGCCCTGGTGGATGCCAACGAGCTGGACGGCGTCGATCTCGCCACCGCCCTGCATCAGTCCGATCTGGTGCGCCTCGGCATGGCGGGCAACCTCAAGGAGTTCGTGCTGACCGACAAGGACGGCATTCCGAAGAAGGGCTCCGACATCGACTACAACGGTCAACCGGCGGGCTATGCCCAGGATCCGACCGAAATCCAGAACTATGTCGACAAGCACGACAACCAGACCCTGTTCGACAACCTGGTGTACAAGGCACCCGCCGGGGCCGACCTGGTGCGGATGCAGGGGGTCTCTCTGGCGACCGCCATGCTGGGCCAGGGCATTCCCTTCACCCACGCGGGTGTCGAGCTGCTGCGTTCCAAGTCCATGGAGCGGGACAGCTACGACTCCGGTGACTGGTACAACCGGGTCGACTACGGCTTAAGTGACAATAATTTTGACAAAGGGCTGCCACGCAAGGACAAGGACGAGGCCAACTACGAGCTGATCGAGCAGGTGCTCGGCCAGCACGCCAAGCCGGGTTCGGCCGAGATGCATCAGATGGTGAACTTCTACCAGGAGCTTTCCGAACTGCGTCAATCCTCTCGTCTGCTGCGTCTTGGCAGCGGCGCCGAGGTGATCAAGCGGGTCGACTTCCGCAACACCGGCCCTGAGCAGATCCCGGGTCTCATCGTGATGAGTGTGGATGACGGGGTGGGCGCCGGTGCGGATCTGGATCCGGCCATCGACGGCCTGGTGGTGATGATCAACGCCACCAATCAGCCCCAGAGCATCGGCGATTTCCGTGACGGCAAGGATCAGCCCATCGATCTGACCGGCATGGTCCTGAGCGGTGCCCACCGTGACTCCGACAGCATCGCGAGCGGGGCGGCCAATGACAGCGGTCAGCTGACCCTTGGCGCCTGGTCGGCGGCGGTGTTCGTCAAGCCGCAGAGCGGTGCCCAGGGCGCGGGGCTGCCGGTGAGCAAGAAGACGGATCTGAGCACCTTGCCTCCCTTTGGTGACACCGAGGTGTTCGTGCGCGGTTTCCTGAATCAGTGGGATCCGGTCAACAAGATGAACTTCAGTGGCAACTTCACCTATGAGTTCACCACCGAGGTGACGGCGGATCAGCTGGGGTCGACCCAGGTGAAGATCGCTGGCAACGAGTGGAGTGGCCCCGTCAATTACGGCAAGTGCAGCGATACCGACCAGCTTGCGACCGGCCAGGTCAATACGCTCTGTGCCAATGGCGGGGATCTGCCGTTCAACGTGGAGAAGGCTGGCACCTACAAGTTTGTCTTCACCGCCATGAACAAGGACAAGCCCACCCTGAGCGTCAGTTACACCGAACCGGCGCAGAGCTGCAAGGTGCTGGATACCGTCGCGGGCAATCCGCTCGGCTTCCCGCTCTATGTGCGCGGCAGTCTGAGCGACTGGAACGCCCAGCCGGCCTACCAGCTGAGCTACAAGGGGATGGAAGGCAACCTCGCCATCTATCAGGCCGCCTTCAACTACGCGGGCAGCTTTGACTTCAAGTTTGCCAACGACGATGGCAACTGGAGCAAGCAGTTCTTCGTGAAGGATGCCGGTGGCACCCTGATCGCACTGGAGCCCGAGCAGGTTTACCCGCTCCAGCACGGCGACGGTGGCATGGGCAACAACAGCATCACGCTGGAACAGGGTCTGTGGAGCTTCCTGGTGAAGGTTGACCCGACCCAGACTTCCGGCGAGGTGGGCAGCGTCATCATCCAGGAGTGCAGCGCCAAGTAAGTCTTTCCCATCGAGCCCGGGGCTGGCTCGGCAACCCCGGGTTGAATTCCGCCTCGCCAAGGGCGGGATAACACCGAGAGAGTAAGCAAAGCGCGACTGCCGACCGGCAGCCGCGCTTTTTCTTTGCTGTGGGCGAGGCAATAAAAAAGCCGCCCCGTTGGGGCGGCTGTTGGTTGTACCGTTAACGGTCGGCCAAGCGTTTTCGCAGCAGGCGCAGGGCGTTGGCGGTGACCAGGGCGGTGGCGCCGGTGTCGGCCAGCACCGCAATCCACAGGCCGGTGATGCCGAGCAGGCTGGTGACCAGGAAGATGGCCTTGAGCCCCAGCGCCAGCGCGATGTTCTGGTGGATGTTGGCCAGCGCCGCGCGGGAGAGCCGGATCATGGCGGCGACCCCGCCGAGCTGGTTGTGGGTCAGCGCCGCATCGGCGGTCTCCAGCGCCACGTCGGTGCCACCTCCCATGGCGATGCCGATGCTGGCCCGCTTCATGGCCGGGGCGTCGTTGATGCCGTCGCCGATCATCGCGACTTTCTGGCTGAGGCCGAGCTTGGCGATCTCATCGACCTTGCCCTCCGGCAGCAGGCCGGCGCGCCAGTCCATGCCGAGCTCGCCGGCGATCGCCTCGGCGGCGCGGGGGTTGTCACCGGTCAGCATGATGCTCTGCAGGCCGAGCTGGTTGAGCTCTTGCAGCGCCGCAGCCGCCTCCGGCCGGATCTGGTCGCGCAGGGCCAGCAGGGCGGCCGGGGCGACGTCAGGCTGACCGAGCACCACCACTGTCTTGCCTTGCTGCTCCAGGGTGGCGACCCGGGCCTGCATCGCCGCATCCAGGGTGGCGACCCGGCTCGGTGCCAGCAGCTGCCAGAGGGTACCGTCGATGCGACCCTCTACCCCCATGCCGGGCAGGGCGCGCAGATCCTGGGCGGCGGCGAGGTTGAGGCCCCGTTCACTGGCCGCCGTCACCACGGCGCGGGCCAGCGGGTGGTGGGAGCCCTGTTCGATGGCGGCCGCCAGTGCCAGCAGGTCGGCCTCAGGCTGGCCATTGAGGCTCACCAGTTCGGTCAGCTGCGGCTTGCCCAGGGTCAGGGTGCCGGTCTTGTCAAAGGCCAGGGTATCGATGTGTGCCAGCCGCTCCAGCGCGGCGCCCCCCTTGATGAGGGCCCCCTGGCGGGTGGCTGCCGCCAGCGCCGAGGTGACCGCCGCCGGGGTGGAGATGACCAGGGCGCAGGGGCAACCGATGAGCAGCAGCGCCAGCCCGCGATAGACCCACTCGTCCCAGCTCTGGCCGAAGGCGAGCGGCGGTACCAGCACCACCAGCAGGGCGACCAGCATCATGGCCGGGGTATACCAGCGGCTGAAGCGGTCGATGAAGCGCTCGATGGGCGCGCGCTGGGTCTCGGCCTCCTCGATGAGATGCAGGATGCGGTCGATGGCGTTGTTGCCGGGTTCGGACACCACCTCGAGGCGCAGCACCCGATCCGCCGCCAGACTGCCGGCGGGCACCTTGTCACCCTGACGGCGCTCCACCGGGATGGATTCGCCGGTCAGGGCGCTCTCGTCAAAGGCGCCGAGGGTGTCGAGCAGGCGGGCATCGGCGGCCAGGCGGGCGCCCGGGGCGATTTCGATGATGTCGCCGGGACGCAACTGGTCGGCAGCGACTTCTTCCCGCACTTCGCCATCGGCAGTGGTGCGGATGCGCAGCGCCTTGTCGGGCACCAGTGCCATCAGGGCGGTGACCCCGGCGCGGGCGCGGCCGGCGGCGTAGGCCTCCAGATGTTCCCCCAGCATGAACAGCAGCAGCACCATGGCCGCTTCGGCGGTTTCGCCGAGGAACAGGGCCCCCACGGCGGCGACCGTCATCAGGGTCTCGATGGCGAAGGGGGAGCCGCTTCTGGTCAGTGCCCACGCCTTGCGGGCGACGGGCCACAGCCCCCAGAGGGTGGCCAGGGTAAAGAGCGGCTGACCGATCTGGGCCGGCAACAGGGCCGCCACCCCCATCAGGCCGGCCAGCGACAGGGGCTGCCAGTATTTGCCGAGCAGGTTACTGACCCTCTGCATCAGCGGGCTGCGGCCCGGTTCGCTGCGAGCCGTGTTCTGAACGCCCCCTTTGAGCTGGAAGCCGGCGGCCAGCACGGCGGCGGTAACGGGGTCGGGGGAGAGGCCGGGGGCCAGATCCACCACCAGCTTCTCGGTGGCAAACAGCACCCGAGCCTGCTGTACGCCCTCCACCCGGCTGACGGCGGTCTCTATCTTGCGTGCACAGCTGGGACAATCCATGCCCAGCACCTGCCAGCTATGGCGGCGGCTGTTCTGCTCGGGGGTCGTCAGCGGCGGCTCGATCGCGGCGGCCGTGTGGGCGTGCCCCTGCTCATGATGATCGTGGTCGTGGTCGTGGGCTGTGTCGGTGGCGCAAGTGCCTCTGGGGGGCTCTTCATCCCCCGGGCCGTCTGCGCCACTTTGCCCCTGATGATCGTGGCGGGTCGGGTTGGCGACGCCACTGGCCTGTGCCCCGTTGTCGCAGCAGTGGCTGGTGTGGCTGTGCCCGGCCTGTGGGGTGGCGGCCTTGCTGACGGCCTTGATGGGGGCAGCGGCGTGTTGATGGCTGCAGCAGGATTTGCTCATGATGCGTTCCTCTTGAGGGATCCCGCCCCTGCGGGATCCTGGATGACTGCGCCGAGTGTAAACCTTGGTGTAAAGTCCAAGGTCAAGCCCTCTTCTCCTCCTTGTCCGGGGCCATGACAGTGACCGCTGATCTGCCCCTGGAGCAGGGGGGACGCAAAGGGATGCCAAATCCCTTTCATTAGCGGGTGTTTGTCATCCCGTGGCGGGCCTATACTGGGGACCCTGGATCCCACATCAATCATCAAGGACCTAACATGAGCAATACCGTCACCCTGCAAGGCAACCCCGTCTCCGTCTCCGGCCACTTCCCCGTTGCCGGTGAGCAGGCCAAGCCCTTCTCCCTGGTTGCTGGCGATCTGTCCGATGCGACCCTGGCAACCTTCGCCGGCAAGCGCAAGATCCTGAACATCTTCCCGAGCGTCGACACCCCGACCTGCGCCACTTCCGTGCGCAAGTTCAACGAGCAGGCAAGCGCCCTGAACAACACCGTCGTGCTGTGCATCTCTGCCGACCTGCCGTTCGCCCAGGCCCGTTTCTGCGGCGCCGAGGGTCTGGACAAGGTGGTGAACCTCTCCACCCTGCGCGGTGTCTCCTTCCTGCAGGACTACGGCGTGGCCTTCTCCTCCGGCCCGCTGGTGGGTCTGGCTGCCCGTGCCATCGTGGTACTGGATGAGCACGACAAGGTGCTGCACAGCGAGCTGGTGGCCGAAGTCGCCGACGAGCCGAACTACGCCGCCGCCCTGGCCGTTCTGTAAGTCGCGCCACAGGCTGATTGCCTGACGGCCTGCCCCGTTCACACGGGGCAGGCCGTTTTTATTGCGCTCCCGAACCTTTTACTTATGGGGTGGGTCTGGCTAGACTTCGCCTCCACATCCTCGTTCAGCCTGTATCTGCGATCCCCATGACGTTTGACGAACTCGCCCTTGACCCCGTCCTGTTGCCCCTGCTGCCCGCCGCGCTGGAAAAACCGACCCCCATTCAGCAGCTAGCCATTCCTGCAGCCTTGTCAGGACGGGATCTGCTTGCCCTGGCCAGGACCGGCAGTGGCAAGACCCTGGCATTCGGCCTGCCGCTGCTGCAGAGGCTGGACGCAGCCAGCGACCGGGTACAGGGATTGGTACTGGTCCCCACCCGGGAGCTGGCAAGCCAGGTGAGCGCCGCCCTGCAGGAGATTGCCGACGGGTTGGGGGTGCGCCTTCTGACCCTGTGTGGCGGGGTGGCCCAGGAGTGGCAGGAGCGGGAACTGGCTCTCGGCCCCCAACTGCTGGTGGCGACCCCCGGACGGTTGCGGGACTTGCTGGCCCAGCAGACGCTGGGGCTGGGTGCCCTGCGCATGCTGGTGCTGGATGAAGCGGATCGCCTGCTGGAGATGGGGTTCTGGCCCGATATCCAGTGGCTGATGAAGGCAATGCCGGAGGCGCGGCAGCAGATGCTCTTCTCCGCCACCTTGCCGGTCGAGCTGGAGAGCCTGGCCTCGGGTCTGCTGCAGGATCCGGTGCGCATCGAGGCCGAGCCGCTCAACAGCCTGGTGAGCGACATCGAGGAGCGGCTCTATCTGGTCAACAGGAGCAGCAAGGTGCCTGCGCTGATCGCCCTGCTGGAGGCCGGAGAGTGGCCCCAGGTGCTGGTCTTCATCAGTGCCAGGGACGACGCGGACGGGGTGGCCAAGAAACTCGCCAGGGCTGGCATGACGGTGGCGGTCCTGCACGGAAACAAGGATCAGGCTGCGCGGGAGCAGGCGCTGGCGGATTTCAAGGAGGGCAGGGTGCGGGTGCTGGTGGCCACGGACCTGATGGCGCGCGGCATCCACGTGGAGGCATTGCCCGTGGTGATCAATCTGGATCTGCCGGACCATGCCCCCGTCTACGTGCATCGTATCGGTCGTACCGCCCGTGCCGGGCAGAGCGGTCTGGCCATCTCCCTTACCTGTCACGGGGATGGGGAGGCGCTCGAGGGGATCCGGGCCCTGACCGGTCGGCCCCTGCCCCTGGCGGCGCTGGCAGGTTTCCCGGTGACCGACAAACCCGCCAGCGGGGAGAGCAAACGGGCGCCAAGAGACAAGCAGGCGAACCGTCGCACCCAGGGCAAGCGCAGCATCAAGCAGTTCAAGGGCAAATCCTGAGACGGACTTCTAGCCCCCGGCGGGAGCCTGTCGTCGTGAAGGAGAGGAGAGATCGGCAGCGCGCCCGGGGGCGCGCCAAACTACACGGCAAGGGGGTCAGTCGTGGAACTGGTTGATCAGGCAGGAGAGGTTTTGCAGCCGCTCCACCAGCAGGGTGATGCCATCGAGGGCCTGACGGCTGTTGTCCGCGGTGTGGCTCGCCAGTTGGTGGATCTGGTGGATCCCCTGATCCAGGGTGCTGGTGACATCCGCCTGCTGGCTCACCGCCTGGGCTATCTCGTCGCTGGTGTGGGTCACTCGGGCCAGCATCCGGTTGATCTGGTCGAGCACCTCGGCGGTGGCCCCCATGTGCTGCTGGCAGAGCACTGATGTCTGGGCCCCCTGCTCCATGCCATCGGACAGTTGCCGGGTGCTCTGTTGCAGCGCCCCTATCATGTCGCTTATCTCGCCGGTGGAACTGCGGGTCTTCTGGGCCAGGGCCCGTATCTCGTCGGCCACCACCGCAAAGCCGCGCCCCTGTTCACCGGCCCGTGCCGCCTCGATGGCCGCATTGAGGGAGAGCAGGTTGGTCTGATCCGCAATCTGCCCGATCACCTCCAGAATGCCGTTGATTTTCTGGCTGTCCTGGGTCAGGCGCGCCAGCACGCCCTGGCTGGCGTCCAGCTCCTGATGAAGCCTGTCGACCGAATCTCGGGTGGTGGCCAGCGCCTGCTGGCCACTGGCGGACACCTGCTGGACCTCGCCCACCAGCGCATTGGCCTGGTGGGCATTGTCAGCCACATCGCGGATGGACTGGCTCATCTGGGTGATGGCCGCCGCCAGTTGCTCGCTCTGGGCCCGCTGCTGTTGCAGGTGAGTGTCTATGGTCTGGATATGCCCCCTGTCATCCTCCGCCGCCTGCAGGATCTGCTGGTTGGTGTCCGCGCTGCGACCTACCACGGCGCGCAGCTCCGCCTTCTTCATGCGCAGCAGCAGTTCAAGGGCGGCCAGGCTGTCCTGACGCCTGGCATAGAGTACCTGGCAAAGGGCGCTGCCCTGCTCCTCGCCCGCCATGGCCAGCAGCCTGGCCAGCCGTCGTTGCAGATGCCAGCCATGTCCCATCTGGGCCAACAAGCAGAGCAGAGTGATGACTCCCCACCCCGGCTGGCCGGTGACCAGACTGGCCCCCATGCCGAGCAGGGCGGTGCCAGAGAGCAGCAGACACAGCTGCCCCGGCTCCAGGGTCAGCCGGGTCAGCCAGGGCAGTGCCTTGCCGTCACGGACCCGGGCATAGAGCTGCTCTGCCCAGGCGATGTCGTGATCCTGGGGACGGGTGCGGACCGACTGGTATTCGATGATCTGCTGCTGATCGTTGAGAATCGGCGTGACGTAGGCGTTGACCCAGTAGAACTGACCACTCTTGGCGCGGTTCTTTACCAGCCCCATCCAGCTCTTTCCTTGTTGCAGGCGGCGCCACATGTCGGCGAACGCGGCCTTGGGCATGTCGGGGTGGCGGACCAGATTGTGGGGCTCCCCTTCCATTTCGGTCGCGCTGTAGCCCGCCACATCGCAAAAGTGCTGGTTGGCATAAGTGATGTGACTGGCGGGATCCGTGGTCGAGATCAGTGATATGTGATCGGGGAAACGGATCTCCCCTTCGTGCCGGGTTGTGGTCATGTGCGCATCCTGAATGAGCCAAGTAACTGATAAAGTTATTTTTTATTTTTGTGATTGTTACGGCGTCATTGTAGATGCGGACTGTTACACCACTTTGGCTTGGGTCAATAAATCAACACGGGAAAGGCTGAAAAAAGTCGTAGATGGCGGCTCAGCCGCGGGGAGTGAAGTCGTGGATCTCCCCCGTCCTCGGTTTGAAGCGGGGGTCATTGTCTTCTGCGCTGGCGACCCAGGCCATGGCCTGGCAGAAACTCTCCTGCTTGGCGAAGGCATCCCGGGCCTGATCGATGGCTCGTTCGGCATTGCGCCGCTCCATCTTGCTGGCCTTGCGGTCGCTGAACTGCTTCTGCTGGCTCAACATCCATTCGAGGAAGGCCTGGCGGCATTCGGTTTCATCGGCGGCCTTGGCGGGAAGGGCAACAAACAGGGCAATCAGGAGCAGAGCACGCATGGCAGGATCGGATCACGGGGTTGATGAATGAAAAGAGGCGGCATTTTATGCCGGGAACTTGAACAGGAACAGTGCCAGGAGGGGTCAGATGTCCCGACCCCTCCCCGGACTCAGTGTTTGACGAGGTAGAGCTGACGGCTGTAGGCCACGTCTTCCGGGTTGTTGATGGGATACCCCTTGAGCCAGGGCTTGATGAGCCGGGCATTGGTGTACTGGTAGATGGGGGCGATGGGGGCCTCCTTCTGCAAGATGGCCTCGGCCTCATCGAACAGGCGGGCCCGTTCTGCGGGATCCTGACTGTTGGCCGCCTGCGCCAGCAGCTTGTCGTAAGCCGGGTTGGCGAACCGGGCCATGTTGCCGCTGTGGCCCGATCCCCAGAGCCCGAGGAAGGCGGAGGGGTCGTTGTAATCGGCGACCCAGGAGGAGCGGATCACCTCGAACTGGCCGCTTTGACGGCTGTCGAGATAGGTTTTCCACTCCTGGTTGGTGAGCTCGACCCGGGCCCCCAGTTTCTGTTTCCACAGGTTGGCGATGGCCAGTGCCATCTTCTTGTGAATTTCCGCCGTGTTGTAGAGCAGGGTCAGCTTGAGGGGATTGCTTGGGCCGTAGCCCGCTTCTTTCAGCAGGGCTCTGGCACGCTCGTCCAGCGCCTGCTGACTGCTGGTGGAGAGCAGATTGGGCTTGGGGTCGAAGTCGGCGGTCACGTCCGGGGTGAAGTGGTAGGCCGGTTTCTCCCCGGTGCCCAGCACCTTGTCGGCAATCAGGCCCCTGTCGATGGTGTAGGAGAGCGCCTGGCGCACCCGCACATCATTGAGGGGCGGGCGCTGGGTGTTGAAGGCGTAGTAGTAGGTGCCAAGCTGTTCCGGGGTATAGACTTCCCCCGGGATCTGGGCCATCAGGCTCTGGTACTGCTCCTTGGGGAAGGATTCGGTGATGTGCAGATCCCCGGCCAGATAGCGGTGGGTGGCCGCGCTCTCCTGGTTGATGGGCACGAAGGTGACGCGGGTCAGCACCGTGTGGGCGCGATCCCAGTAGTAGGGATTGGGCGTCAGCTCCAGTTTCTCGTTCACCACCCGGTGACTCAACACGAAGGCGCCGTTGCCCACCAGCTTGCCGGGCTGGGTCCACTGGTTGCCATATTGCTCCATGCTGGCCCGGTGCAGGGGCGACAGGCTGGGATGGGTCAGCAGGCTCAGGAAATAGGGCACCGGCTGGGAGAGGGCCACCTTCAGGGTATGGTCATCGACGGCCTCCACCCCGAGCGCATCGGGGGCCAGCTTGCCTGCCACTATGTCGTCCACCTTGTCGAAGCGGGCAAGCTGGGCAAACCAGGCGAAAGTGGCGGCTTCCCTGGGGTCAACCAGCTTGCGCCAGCCATAGACGAAGTCGGCGGCGCGCACGGGGTCGCCGTTGGACCAGCGGGCATCCTGCCTCAGATGGAATGTGAACTGCCGGTTGTCCTTGTTCTCCCAGCTCGCGGCCACCCCGGGCAGCACCTTGCCGTCCGGTCCCTGGGTCAGCAGCCCCTCGTAAAGGTCCCTGAGGACCTGCAGCTCCGGCAGTCCCACCAGCTTGAGAGGGCTCAGGCTCGCCGGTTCATCCTTGAGATGACGGACGACGGCCTGTTCGGCGGCGAGTGGGGTGCCGGGCGGCACATCGGCAGCCTGGACGCAGGCACAGCCCAGCAGGGCCAGCAGGGGGCTCCATCCTTTCATGGTGAATCCTTCAAAATGTGTGAAGCGGGGAGAAAACTCGGCGAGAATGCATCGCCGGCAGATGGGAAATCATGATATCCCCTTTGCTGGTCAGACCGCCAGCATGAGTCCCATGATATCCGATGCGGCTGTCAACGAGGGGGCGCCGTGAGCGCCAGGAAAAGGAGAGAGTGATGAGAGCATGGATCTTGTTGGTCTGCGTGCTGAGCCAGGGCGCCTGGGCGTTGTCCCCGTGCGAGAAGAGCAGCCCGGTGGGAAGCTGGTGCGAGGTGAACATAGAGGCGCTGCACCCCACCCAGGGCGGCGTCGATCAGTTGCAGGTGGATACCACTGCCCGGGAGCTGGCGGACAAGAGCGAGAAGCAGCTCGACAAGCTGATGAAAAAGAAAGAGATCCCTATCGTCATCGCGCCGGATGGGGGTTACTGGCTGGTGGACAGGCACCACCTGACCAAGGCGCTGTGGCAGCAGGGGGTGAAGCAGGTCAGGGTCAAGGTGATTGCACGGTTGCAGGACAGGGCCAATTTCTGGAGCCAGATGCAGAACAACCACTGGGCCTGGCTCAAGGATGAACGGGGTCAACCCCTGACTCCCGAGCAGTTGCCCGGCCATATCGGTGAATTGCCGGATTACCCCTACCGCACCCTGGCGGGGCTGTTGCAGGATGCGGGCTACTTCAGCAAGAAGGATCAGGTCTACTTCGTCGAGTTTGCCTGGGCCAGCTGGCTCGGCCAGCAGATGGCCTGGCAGCCGATCGATGAGGTCAACCTCGCGGATCGCCTCGCCGAAGCCAAACGGCTGGCGTGCAGCAGCAAGGCGACAGATCTGCCTGGTTACCCCGGCAAGCAGTGTCGCGTCAATCAGCCCAGAACGGCGGGTTGAGGGATCCTGCACAAAGGGTCTGGTTGATATTTGTTCTCGATTGGCCATGATACAAACTCCACTCGTGTCGGCAAAGGAGAGGAACATGGAACATCAGAACTGGCAACGCTACATGCTGGAGGCGGAGAACGCCCTTGGCATGGGGGCTCTGGGCACGGCGATCTGCCTCTATCAGCAGGCCCTGGGGGAAGTGTATGAGCTGGCCTCCGGGGATCTGGACGAACTGGCCAGCATGCGGGTCGCCACCTGTCACCGCATGGCCGATTTCTGGCGTGCCATGGAAGAGCCCGCCTATGAACTGCGCTACCTCAAGCTCGCCTCCGAGCTGGTCACCGCCCTGGTGCCCCAGTGCCCCAACCGGGAGTGCGAATCCCTCATCAGTGAGCTGGGCTGCTGCCGCGCCGCCCTGCTCTCCTTCTTGAAGCGCCACCCCAATCCGGAGATTGCCCGGCTTATCCAGGTGCAGGACAGGGTGCAGGGCTGCGAGTTGATAGGCCGGTTCCGTCTCAACTGAGTTCAGCGCCGTTTTTGCAGCTTGCTGGCGATGCGGCTTTGCGCCTCTTCCCCTTGCAGGGCCTGGGCGAAGGCGCGCGCTTCCAGGTCGATGACGAAATGCACCGCCTGTTTGAGCTCCTGCTTGAGCAGCGCCTTGCTCTTCTGGAGCGCCATCGGCGGCTTGGCCGCCAGTTTCAGTCCCTGCTCCCGAGCGAAGGGGAGCAGGTCCGCCGGGGCCAGCACCCGGTTGGCGAGCCCGAGACGCAGCGCCTCTTCTCCATCGATGGCCTCTGCCAGCAGCAACAGTTCCGCCGCCTTGAGGTGACCGACGGCGCGTGGCAGCAGCAGGCTGGCGGCAAACTCCGGCACCAGTCCCAGCTCGACGAAAGGCAGCTGCAGCCGGGCGTTGTCACCCAGATAGACCAGGTCGCAGTGCAGCAGCAGGGTAGTGCCGATGCCGACTGCCGGGCCGCCCACGGCGGCGATCACCGGTTTGGGGAAGTCGGCCAGGGTGTGCAGAAATTGCAGGATGGGATCGTCCGGCTCAAGGGCGTGCTTGCCAACAAAGTCGGCCAGATCGTTGCCGGCGGTGAAGCACTCCGCCTGGCCCTGCAACAGCAGCACATGGACCTCTTCGTCCCGGGCGGCCTGGCGCAGTGCGTCGGTCAGCGCCAGATACGTCTCCGTGTTGAGGGCATTGCGCTTTTCCGGTCGATTGAAGGTCAGGGTGAGCAAGCCGTCCTGCTGTTCGGCCAGAATTATGAGGGCCATGTCTGAATCCTTGTTGTCGGGGGCTGTCAAAAGCTTGCCACAGGGGTAAGCTTTGTCTCGTTTAACAACATCATAAAAGGATTTCAACCATGTTTAAACGTGCGTTTTATTCCACCATGGCACTGCTTCTGGCCGCCCCGGCCCTGGCCAAGGTCGACGCAGTCGATGGTTATGTGCGCCTGCTGCCCCCTGGCTCGCCGAACACGGCGGCGTTCATGGTGCTCAGGAACGATGGGGACAAACCGGTGAAACTGGTGGCGGGAGCGTCCCCTGAGGCGGGCCGTGTCGAGCTGCACACCCATTTGCACGAGAACGGCGTCATGAAGATGCGCCAGGTGGAGAGCATCGAGATCCCGGCCAAGGGGGAGGCCGTGCTCAAGCCCGGCAGCCTGCACATCATGTTGTTCGACATCCATACCCTGGCCCAGGGCACGCCCTTCCCGCTGACCCTGACCCTGGACGATGGGCAGACGCTGTCACTGAGCCTGCCCGTGAAGCCGGTCGAACCCATGAAAGGGATGAAGCACTGACATTTATGGACGCTTGTTCAGCTTTTTACTCTAGGTATTCCTTGCCCAGCGGGTAAAATGATGGCCTTTCCAGTCCAAAATGGAGCGAAGTGATGAAGAAGACCCTGATTGCCGGCACTGTGATGGCTCTGCTCAGCCATGGGGCCATGGCCGCCAATGACTGGCGTTTTGCGGCGGGTGCCGATCTGTGGAATGCCCAGGGAAGTGGCCAGGTCAGCAGCGTGGGTGCCGATGGCAGCTACGACGAGAACTACAACTGGAGCGGCTACCTGCAACTGGAGCACGGCATCCTGCTGCTGCCCAACGCCAAGTTCGAAATGTCCGACTTCAGCAGCAGCGGCGGCAGCTTCAACAACGATCTGCTGGCTTACGACCTGAGCCTCTACTATCGCCTGTTCAACAACGACCTGTTCCAGATCGATCTGGGTCTGACCGGTCGTCGCTACGACGGTGATTTCAACACCCAGCACTACTCCTATGACAAGGATGTGCTGATGGCCTACACCGGGGGTGAAGTACGCATCCCGGGGACCGGCTTTGCTGCGTTTGGCGATGCCCGCGTGCAGGATGCCGACAACTACGACTACCGTCTGGGCGGCTCCTACAAGTTCTCTTCCGTGCCGCTCAAGATCCGCGCCGGCTGGCGTGAGGCCGAGATGGACTTCGATCGCGTCGATCAGACCATCGACGGCTGGTTCATCGGTGGTGAATTCACCTTCTGATCTCCCTGAGGAGCACACATGGGCCACATCATAGTGACTGGCGCGGGGTCCGGACTGGGCCGCGCCCTGACCATAGGGCTGGTTGAACGCGGCCATCAGGTTTCCATGATGGGTCGCCGTTACCAGAAACTGCAGGAGCAGGAAGAGCTGCTCGGCAAGGCGGTGATCGGCATTGCCGCCGATCTCGCACACCACGAAGAGGTGGATGTCGCCTTTGCCGCTGCGGTGGAGTGGGGCGGCCTGCCCGACATGGTGATCCACTGTGCCGGTGTCGGCGAGTTCGGCCCGGTGGGTGTCTACACCGCCGAGCAGATCCGCCGGGTGGTGGAGAGCAATCTCATCTCTACCATACTGGTGGCCCAGCAGACGGTGCGCCTCATCGGCGACAAGGGTGGGGTGCTGGCGAATGTGCTCTCCTCCGCCGCCCAGACCGGCAAGGCCAACGAGAGCCTCTATTGCGCCTCCAAATGGGGAATGCGCGGCTTTCTCGAATCCTTGCGGGCCGAGCTGAAGAGTGCTCCCCTGCGACTGGTGAACCTCTATCCGAGCGGGATCCGCAGCGAGTTCTGGGAGAATTCGGATCACGTGGATTCGAGTGGTTTCATGACGCCGGAAGACGCGGCAGCCTACATGCTGGATGCGCTGGCCGCGAGAAGCAGCTGCCATGTGACCGATCTCTTTATCGGTCGCAATGCCTGAAGCGCCGTGAACCGGCCCCGTCGCCAGATGACAAGGAAAAAAAAGCGCGCCATTTGGCGCTCTTTTTCATTGATGTGCAGTGCTAAATTATCTGCTTGCCTGCCTCTCTTTACGCCGGGCCATCATGGATGTGAAGGCGGGGAAATTCAGTGCCGACATGGAGTGGATGATTGATGATGCATGTCGGCACATATTATTTCCGAGTCGCATATTCCCGCAGGAAGGATGGAATCACCTGTTTTGGCTTCTTGCCAAGGGTCAGCAGCAATGCAAAGTCCGGGTCGATAATGCCATGTCGACACGCCAGCTCTTCCAACAAGGCAAGCCAGAGGTGGGCCGTCACCTCTGCATCCGCCAGGGCACGGTGAAACACCCCGTCATTGGGCAGGCTCCGGTATTGCACCAGGGTACCCAGCTTGTGATCCGGGGCATCGGGAAACAGGCGCCTCGATAGCAGCAGGGAACAGGCGAACTGGCCGCGGTATTGCGCCGGCAATCGCTCTATTTCCGCATCCAGAAAGCGCTTGTCGAAGGAGGCGTTGTGGGCGACCAGATTGTCATCACCGATAAAGTCGACGAAATCCGCCATCACCTCGTTACAGGGGGGAGCCTGTTTCAGCATGGCATTGCTGATCCCGGTATATTGCTCGATGAAGCTGCTCACGTTGAAGCCCGGATTCATCAATGCCGAGAAACGCTCACTGATATAACCATCCTTGATTCTGACGGCACCGATCTCGATGGCTCTATCCCCTTGTCCGGGTGAAAGCCCTGTGGTCTCGAAGTCGAGCACGACAACGGTATTGGCTGAGGCGATGGACATAACTTATCGGGCAAGCTGGGTAAAGAGCGCCAGTCTAGGAAATCAGCCGTGCCGTGTACAGGGCAATGCAGTTATCTCATTGGTTCACGCTGGAGACGCATTTTTGTGCATCATGGCTGAGAGCCATATAAAAAGCCCCGAGTGCCGTGGCACTCGGGGCTTTCCTATGAAAAGCGAAAGGCGGTGTCGGCGTTATCAGCGACCCAGCTTGGCCTTGAGCAGGGCAACGATCTCGCCGATGGCCACTTCCTGCTTCTCGCCGGAGCGGCGGCACTTGTACTCCACCACGCCGTTGTCGAGACCACGGTCACCGATGACGATGGCGTGGGGCACACCGATCAGCTCCATGTCGGCGAACATCACACCCGGGCGCTCCTTGCGGTCGTCAAACAGCACATCCACACCGGCGGCTTTGAGCTCGGCGTAGAACTGTTGTGCCTGCTCGGCCACACGCTCGGACTTGTGCATGTTCATCGGCACGATGGCCACTTCGAACGGGGCGATGGCGTCCGGCCAGATGATGCCGTACTGGTCGTTGTTCTGCTCGATGGCGGCAGCCACCAGGCGGGAAACCCCGATACCGTAGCAACCCATCTCCATGGTGACGGACTTGCCGCCTTCGTTCAGCACGCTCGCCTTCATCGCTTCGGAGTACTTGGTGCCCAGCTGGAAGATGTGGCCCACTTCGATACCGCGCTTGAGCAGCAGCTTGCCCTGGCCGCACGGGCTCGGGTCGCCTTCCACCACGTTGCGCAGGTCGGCAACCTCAAAAGAGGTGATGTCGCGATCCCAGTTGGCACCGGTCAGGTGGAAACCGGTCTCGTTGGCGCCGCAAACAAAATCGCTCAGATGGGCGGCGCTGCGATCGACGATGATGCGACCGGCAAAGCCGACCGGGCCGATGGAGCCTGCGTCGCAACCGGCGGCCGCTTTGATCTGCTCGTCATTGGCGAAGGTCAGCGGGTTAGCCACGCCAGAAAGCTTCTCGGCCTTGATTTCGTTCAGCTCGTGGTCGCCACGCAGTACCAGGGCGATGACGGCCTGTTTTCCGTGCTCGTCTTCCTCGGCCAGTACCAGCAGGGTCTTGGCGATGGCGGTCGGCGCCACGTTCAGGAAAGCGGCCACTTCGTCGATGGTGTGGACGGCCGGGGTGGCCACCTTGGTCAGGGCTTTGGTTGCGGCAGCGCGCTCGCCAGCCGGTGCCAGGGCTTCGGCCATCTCGATGTTGGCGGCGTAATCGGATGTATCGGAGAAGGCGATCAAGTCTTCACCGCTCTCGGCCAGCACCTGGAATTCGTGGGAGCCGGTGCCCCCGATGGAGCCGGTATCGGCCTGCACCGGGCGGAAGTTCAGACCCATGCGAGTGAAGGCGGTGCAGTAGGCCGCATGCATCTTCTCATAGGTATCGACCAGGGAGGCCTTGTCGATGTGGAAGGAGTAGGCATCCTTCATCAGGAATTCGCGGCCACGCATCACGCCGAAACGGGGGCGCACTTCATCGCGGAACTTGGTCTGGATCTGGTACAGATTCAGCGGCAGTTGCTTGTAGCTGTTCACTTCGTAACGGACCAGCGCGGTGATCACCTCTTCGTGGGTCGGACCCAGCACGAAGGGGCGGTTGTGACGGTCGGTCAGGCGGCACAGCTCGGGGCCGTAGTCATCCCAGCGGCCGGACTCCTGCCACAGCTCGGCGGGCTGTACCACCGGCATGGACACTTCGACGGCACCCGCATTGTTCATCTCTTCGCGGACGATGTTTTCAATCTTCTTCAGGACCCGCAGGCCGGTCGGCAGCCAGGCGTACATGCCGGAAGCGAGTTTGCGGATCATCCCGGCGCGCAGCATCAGCTGGTGGCTGACAACTTCAGCGTCGGAGGGGGTTTCCTTGAGAGTGGAAAGCAGATATTGGCTGGTACGCATCGCGGTAGACCTTCGCTAGTTCGGGCGGCTTGGCCCTGGAAAATTTCAAGTGCGGAATTTTAACAGGCGAAGTCCCCCGGCCCAAGGGCTAAATTCAGCGGCGCTGGGGGGAGGGCGGGGGCCTTGCCCCGCCCGCACTAGACCCGAAATTGCGACAGCAACTGCTGTTGCTGCTGGCTGGCCTGATGGAGGGAGGAGGCCAGTTGCAGGCACTCCTGGGCTTCCTGTTCGCCCGTCTGGGCCTGCAGGCTGATATCCGAAACCTTGCCCGTGGTGTGTCCCAGGGTGTGGGAGAGCTGGCTGGTCGCCTCTGCCACCTGTTGCACCATGTCGGCGAGCTGATCGATGGCCTCTTCTACCTTGAACAGGATCTGCTTGGTGTTGTCGGAGTCCGCCATACCCGATTCCACGGTTTTCAGGTTGCGTTGCATCATCAGATAAGCCTGCTCTGTCTGCTGCTGGATGCTGTTGATCACGTCCGTTATCTCGGCACTGGAGGTGGCGGTGCGATTGGCCAGGGTGCGCACCTCGTCGGCCACCACGGCAAAACCGCGCCCCATCTCGCCCGCCCGGGCGGCTTCGATGGCGGCATTGAGTGCCAGCAGGTTGGTCTGCTCCGAGATATTGCTGATGGTGGAGATGATCTGGCCAATCTGCCCTGCCTGCTCCTTGAGGGCGTTGATGGCGGTGGCACATTCACCCACCTCCATGACCACCCGCTGCATGCCGGCGGTGGCGGAGGAGACATACTGGCTGCTTTGCGTGGTGAGCTGGCGCACCTCATTGGCGTTGTGTGCCGCCAGGTTGCAGTTGTCCGAGATGGTGGTGGCCACCTGCACCATCTGCTCGCTGTCGTGGTGCAGCGCCTGGGCATGCGCTGCGGTCTGGCGGCTGCTCTGGCTGATGGCCTGGACCCGGTTGACCGAGGTGTGCACGTGCTGGTTGATGTGCTGGTTGTTGTCCATGGTGGCGCTGATCATCTTCTGCAGCTTCTCGATGAAGCGATCCACGCTGCCGGCCAGGGAGCCAATCTCGTCGTCGCGTGAGAGGCTGATGCGGGCATTGAGATCTCCCTCCCCGGCGGCGATGTCCTGCATGCGCTTGTCGACCTGGAGTAGCGGACGAACAATGGTGCGTACCAGCCAGAAGCCGCAGCAGGTGACGATCAGCAGGCTGAGCAGCAAGCCCCCCAGGATGAGTCCTCTGGTGTAGTCGATGATGGCGTTGAGCTGGTGAACCTGATCCTCGACGGTGGCGTCCCCCTGGGCCTCGACCTCGACCAGAGCCAGCCTGAGCTGGTCGGCACTGTGTTCGTAACGGGCCAGCTGGTTCTGATAAGCGCTCAGGGCTGTGGTCCATTCACGGATCAGGCGGGCATTGTCGGCTTGCAGGGCACGATACTGGGTGGAGAGCATTTGGCCTGCAAACTCCCCGTCACCGGGCACATCGAACTGGCCGGTTGCCAGCATGCCGTCAACCGCGTCCTGATAGAAGCGGGTGGCTTGTGCCAGCTCGGCCTGGATGGCAGGAGTAGGGCCTTCGCTCTGCATCTTCTCCAGCGCATAGAGCTGGCGCAAGAATCCGATGTTGGCCTCCATGCCGCCATCGGCCGCCTGCCAGCGGGTCGCGAGGCCGCCGTTCCAGCTGATGGCCTGATCCGGTGAGCGGGTGAGGCTCTCGACGGCCTCGTCACCGATCACCTCCAGCCTGGTCGAGAGGCGTGACATGCGTTCAGAACTGGCGCGCAGCGCCTCATCGGCGCTCGTGAAGGTGCGATAGAGGGTCAGCAGCTGTGCCTGCTCTTGCTGATAGGTCTGCTCATGCTGCTTCAGCGTGGTGATGGCTACCGCATCGATGAGCCCGCCTTGCTCCACCCGGCGCAAAGCGTCGCTGGCCGCCTCTTTGGCCCGTTGCAGCTCCGGTGCGTCGAGGGGGATCCCCGAGAGCATCTTCTGGATATAGAGCGACTGGTTGCCGAGTTCGATGGAGCCCTCCATGGCACCATCTGCCGTCTGCCAGGCGGCACCCAGGACGTAGGAGAGCAGATCAGCCAGCCGCTGGCTGCCATACCAGCCGATCGCCCCCATGCCCAGGGTGCAGCCGAGCAGAATGGTGAGTCCGAGGTTGGATGTGGTGACGATTTTCATGATTCAAGCCTTCCCTGGTGCCGAACAAGACCATTTCAGTGTTCAATCAATGACGAAGATGTGCCATCCCCGATGGAAAATAAAGTGACAGACAGTGTTCTGAACGAGGGAAATGGCCGGGTATGAAGAGCGGGTCATCCCATGATCTGCATGGACCTATGCTGGATACTTATCCAGTTATTCTTTATGCTATGACCCAATTTGCGAGAGTCTGCGTGGCGAGGAAAAGAACATGATCGGTCGCTTGAGAGGCGTCATCATCGAGAAGCAACCCCCCGAGGTGTTGCTGGAAGTCGGAGGGGTGGGATATGAGGTTCATATGCCCATGAGCTGCTTCTATGATCTGCCCGAACTCGGGAAAGAGGCCGTCATTCACACCCACTTCGTGGTGCGTGAAGATGCCCAGCTGCTCTACGGCTTCAACCACAAGCAGGAGCGGGCGCTGTTTCGCGAGCTGATCAAGACCAACGGGGTCGGCCCCAAGCTGGCACTGGCCATTCTCTCCGGCATGACGGCCACCCAGTTTGTGATGAGCGTTGAGCGCGAGGAGATAAGCTCCCTGGTCAAGTTGCCCGGCGTGGGCAAGAAGACCGCCGAGCGCCTGGTGGTGGAGATGAAAGACCGCCTCAAGGGCTGGGTCAGCCACGATCTCTTCTCCCCGGCCGAAATCACCCTGCCCGCGAAAGAGAGCCCGCTGCGTGCCCCGGATGCGAGCGAGGAAGCGGCCAGTGCACTGGTGGCCCTCGGCTACAAGCCGCAGCAGGCCAGCCAGATCGTCAGCAAGGTGGCCGCCGACGGCATGTCGGTAGAGGAGATCATTCGTGAATCCCTGCGCAGCCTGGTGTGAGGTAGACAATGATTGAAGCGGATCGCCTCATCTCGGCCGGTGCCGCCCGTGAGGACGAGATCATCGATCGGGCCATCCGGCCCAGAAAGCTGGCCGATTACACCGGACAGGATCACGTCTGCGATCAGATGGAGATCTTCATCGAGGCCGCCCGCCAGCGCGGGGAGGCCCTCGATCATCTGCTGATCTTCGGGCCTCCCGGCCTTGGCAAGACCACGCTAGCCAACATCGTCGCCAACGAGATGGGGGTCAACATCAAGACCACCTCGGGCCCCGTGCTGGAGAAGGCCGGCGATCTGGCGGCGCTCCTCACCAACCTGGAACCGAACGATGTGCTCTTCATCGACGAGATCCACCGTCTCAGCCCGGTGGTGGAGGAGGTGCTCTACCCGGCCATGGAGGATTATCAGCTCGACATCATGATAGGGGAGGGGCCGGCGGCCCGCTCCATCAAGCTCGATCTCCCTCCCTTCACCCTGATCGGTGCCACCACCCGGGCCGGCTCCCTCACCAGCCCCCTGCGTGACCGGTTTGGCATCGTGCAGCGCCTCGAGTTTTACAACGTCAAGGACCTGACCGACATCGTCTCTCGCAGCGCCCGCTGCCTCGGGCTCGACATGACGGAAGACGGCGCTCTCGAGGTAGCCCGTCGCTCCCGGGGGACACCGCGCATTGCTAACCGTTTGTTAAGGCGGGTACGAGATTTTGCCCAGGTGAAGTCTGACGGGCGAATTGACGGACCCATTGCGGCCCGTGCTATGGACATGCTGGACGTGGACAATGAAGGTTTCGACTTCATGGATCGCAAGCTATTGTTGGCCGTCATCGACAAGTTTATGGGGGGGCCAGTCGGGCTCGACAACCTGGCCGCCGCCATCGGTGAGGAGAAGGACACCATAGAAGACGTGCTGGAACCTTATCTGATCCAGCAAGGCTATCTGCAACGTACACCCAGAGGGCGGATCGCAACTCAGAGAGCCTACGCACACTTTGGCCTGGAACGACCGGCAGATCAGTAGACGTTGCGATATGAACCAAAAAGCCGCCCTTGAGGCGGCTTTTTGTTTTGCAGGCAAAAAAAAGCCCACGGCACAGGCGGTGGGCAAAGACAATTCAGGATGGATGTTCACAGACAGTGAGCGCGTCTGCAGACCGGTCGGGAAAAAACAGAGGAGCCGTCGCGAGGCTTCAGAGTCGGTTCATTTGATAGAGTTGAACGAAAGAAAGCTTGTAGTAACGGATGGTCTTGGCAACAAACTTTTTCATCATTAATCCCAACAAACAGGTTCGAAATGTTCATCGAATACGTACCGGGAACCCGGAATGACCGGCCTGTATTCAGAGGTATGCCCTCACTGCGAGGCGCATTGTAGGAGCTCTTTACGGGTGGGACAAACAAGAAAATCTATGGGCTTATGATTAGATAAACTAATGATTTTGGTAGGAGTGCCAATCCGCATAAACATGTGTTTTTACTGGGTTTAAATTGATTTTTGGATGAGCCTGGCCATTTATTGAAATAATCGAGACGCGAGGGCTTTATTTCCGTGGTTGCGTATTTGTTTAACAGAATTGAAACTATTCTGGTTGGTCATAAAATTGATTTAAATCAATTATTTACGACTTATCGTTTTTTGTGATGAAGCTCCCATAATTAATGGGGAAAGCCCTATAAGTTACCTTGAAAAAACATGTATTGAGGGTGGTTTTACATTGATTTCAATCAAATAAAGGTGATATAAAACAGCGATCATTATAGGCGGGAATAGAACCCTGGTTATTGTTTATTAGATGTTAAACATTAGCTTTTTTTGTTCCTGTATATTGCCTTGTTGTTAATGTGGTGGCAGTCGAATCCGGTCAGTCCGCGAGGGGTGACCGACCGTTCGGGGACTTCCAATGGAAGCTTTGTCCTTAAAACTTAAAATAGCCGTGCCAATAATCGGTGAGGAAACATCATGATTGCTGAGCATGTGGTAGACCTATCGCGGTTCCAATTTGCTGCGACGGCCCTTTATCACTTCCTGTTTGTACCCTTGACGCTGGGGATGGCCTTCATCCTGGCGATCATGGAGTCTGTCTATGTGATGACCAACAACACAGTGTACCGGGACATGACCAAGTTCTGGGGCAAGTTGTTTGGTATCAACTTTGCCCTCGGGGTTACCACCGGGCTCACCATGGAGTTTCAGTTCGGTACCAACTGGGCTTACTACTCCCACTATGTCGGCGACATCTTCGGGGCCCCGCTGGCCATCGAAGGCTTGATGGCCTTCTTCCTGGAGTCCACCTTCGTCGGTATGTTCTTCTTCGGTTGGGATCGTCTCAGCAAGCGCCAGCACCTGGCGGCTACCTGGCTGATGGCGCTCGGGACCAACCTCTCCGCACTGTGGATCCTGGTCGCCAACGGCTGGATGCAGAACCCGGTGGGTGCCGAGTTCAACTTCGAATCCATGCGCATGGAGATGGTGAGCTTCGCCGACCTGGTGTTCAACCCGGTTGCACAGGTCAAGTTCGTCCACACCGTGGCGGCAGGCTATACCACGGGTGCCATGTTCGTGCTCGGGATCTCCTCCTATTACCTGCTGAAGAATCGTGATGTGGCGTTCGCTCGTCGCTCCTTCGCCATCGCGGCCGCGTTCGGCATGGCCTCCATCCTCTCCGTGCTGGTGCTGGGTGACGAGTCCGGCTACGAGACCGGGGAAGTGCAGAAGGTGAAACTGGCGGCCATCGAGGCCGAGTGGAACACGGAGCCGGCTCCGGCATCCTTCACCCTGTTCGGGATCCCGAACCAGGAGGAGATGCGCACCGACTACGCCATCAAGATCCCCTATGCCCTCGGCATCATCGCCACCCGTTCCCTCGACGGTCAGGTGACTGGTCTCAAGGATCTCAAGAGCGAGCATGAGCTGCGCGTGCGCAACGGCATGACCGCCTACGACCTGCTGACCAAGCTGCAATCCGGTGACAAGTCCGACGATACCCGCGCCCGCTTCGACGAAGTGAAGCAGGATCTGGGCTACGGTCTGCTGCTCAAGCGTTACACCCCCAACGTGACCGACGCCACCGACGAGCAGATCAAGGCTGCCGTGGATGACTCCATCCCGCAGGTACTGCCGCTGTTCTTCGCCTTCCGCATCATGGTTGCCTGCGGCATCCTGATGCTGGTGCTGATCGGTCTGGCCTTCTATGACAGCACCCGCCACAAGATCGGCGAGCGCAAGTGGCTGCTCAAGGCGCTGCTGTACGGCATTCCGCTGCCCTGGATCGCCATCGAGGCTGGCTGGTTTGTCGCTGAGTATGGTCGTCAACCCTGGACCATCGCCGAGATGCTGCCGACTTATGTCTCTGCATCCAACATTCCTGCGTCCGAGATCTGGTTCTCTCTGATCGGGATCTTCCTGTTCTACACAGTACTGCTGATCATCGAGATGTACCTGATGTTCAAGTATGCGCGCCTGGGCCCAAGCAGCCTGAAGACGGGCAAGTACCACTTCGAACAGAGCAAGGCATAAGGAGAGTGACCCATGTTTGATTACGAACTGTTGCGTCTGGTCTGGTGGGTGCTGGTCGGCGTGCTGCTGATCGGGTTTGCCATCACCGACGGTTTCGATATGGGGGTGGGCGCCCTGCTCCCCTTCGTCGGCAAGAAGGATGTGGAGCGTCGCGTGATGCTCAACACCATGGGGCCGCACTGGGAAGGCAACCAGGTCTGGCTGGTGACCGCCGGTGGTGCCCTGTTTGCCGCCTGGCCCATGGTCTATGCGGCGGCCTTCTCCGGCTTCTACATCGCCATGATCCTGACCCTGATGGCGCTGTTCTTCCGTCCGGTTGGCTTCAAGTACCGCTCCCTGCAGGAAGATGCCAAGTGGCGCTCCAAATGGGACTGGGCTCTGTTTGCCGGTAGCGCCATTCCCCCTGTCATCTTCGGGGTGGCGTTCGGCAACTTGCTGCAAGGTGTACCGTTCAGCTTCAACCAGTTCCTGATGATGACCTATCACGGCAACTTCTTCGGTCTGCTCAATCCGTTCGGTCTGCTGGCCGGTCTGGTGAGCCTCTTCATGATCATCACCCAGGGTGCAACCTGGCTGATGATGAAGACCGAAGGTGAAGTGCTGGCGCGCTCTCGCACCGCCGCCATGATCTTCTCCCTGCTGACCCTGGTGCTGTTCGCCCTGGCCGGTGTCTGGGTGAGCGGCATGGATGGTTATGTGATTGTGGGCTCCGTCGCCACCGACGCCGTCACCAACCCCCTTCACAAGGAAGTGGTGGTGCAGGCCGGTGCCTGGATGCAGAACTACAACCTCTATCCCTGGATGATTGCCGCACCCGTGCTGGGCCTGGTGATGTGTCTGCTGACCGCCGTGGCGGCCAAGCTGGACAAGGGGTGGGTGGCGTTCCTGTTCTCCTCCCTGGCCATCGCCGGCATCATCCTGACCGCGGGCTTCTCCATGTTCCCGTTCGTGATGCCCTCGAGCCTCGAGCCGTCCCAGAGCCTGACCATGTGGGATTCCACCGCCTCCTTCAACACCCTCAAGGTGATGACGGTAGTCGCAGTCGTCTTCGTGCCGACCGTGCTGGCTTACACCATCTGGACCTACATCAAGATGTTCGGCCGGGTGAGTAACAAGCACATCGAAGACAACCAACAATCGCTCTACTAAGAAGGTGCCCTGATATGTGGTATTTCACCTGGATCCTGGGGCTGCTGCTGGCCTGTGCGTTTGGGATTATCAATGCGCTCTGGCTGGAGCACACCGAGAACCTGGATCGTCAGATTGATGAAGACAAGTGACAGGCTCGCCCGGCTGGCCGCTCCTCTGGAGCGCCAGCCATGGCAAGGTCTGATGCTGCTGGCGGCGGCCCTGCTGGCTGTCGCCATCTTGCAGGCGCCCAACCTGGTCGCGGCCAACACCAGTGAGCACGGCCTCTGGCTCGCGCCCTGGCTGATGTGGGCGGTCTGTTGCGGTGTCATGCATGGACTGGGGTTTCACCCGCGCAGCCTGGTGGGTCGCGTGCTGTTCTTCCCCTGGCTCGCCCTGCCCAGCCTGCTCTGCGGGCTCTGGCTGACCAGCAGCTACTACCTGCCATAAATGATGAAGGAGGTCGGCATGAGCCCACCTCCTTCTTTTTTTTGAGGGGCGTGCCGCCGCCCGGTCAGAGCGACAGAACCTCGCTTGTCACGCCGCTCGCAGCCACTTCTCTTGTCCGCTTTTCTTGTGATGCTGACAGCCCTGTGGTCTTCGGCCTGTCGGCGCCGCAGCACGCCATAAAAAACAGGGGGAGAGGGGATTTCCCTGTCTCCCCCTGCTTCTTTCCTATTCAGCCCTGCGCTATGATAGCCCCCCATCTGACTGTCGAATGGATCACAGATTTTTATGGGGGAAGTCTCTGAGTTTCCGGTGCGTGTCTACTACGAAGACACGGATGCCGGAGGCATCGTCTACAACGCCAATTATCTCAAGTTTATGGAACGGGCCCGCACCGAATTCCTGCGCGCAGGCGGCATCGAACAGGATGTCCTGCTGCAGGCGGGGATCGCGTTTGTGGTGAGTCGCACCGAAATCGACTTCCGCGCGGCTGCCCGCTTCAATGAACTGCTGACCGTAATGACGCAAGTAACTGAAGTGAAACGCGCTTCCATGCGTTTTTCACAGCAGATCCTGGCGGCTGATGGACGGCTGATCACTCAGGCCATGGTACAGATCGCCTGTGTCAGTCATCCGCAAATGAAACCTGTTGCAATACCTGAAAAAATCAAGGGAGTGCTGTTAAGTGCACGCTGAAATTTCGTTTATTGGCCTGTTCTGGCAAGCCAGTCTGTTGGTGAAACTGGTCATGATGACCCTGATGGGCATGTCGGTCGTCTCCTGGGCGCTGATCATCCAGCGCTCCAAGGCCATCAAGGCGGCCAACCTCGCTTCGGAGCAGTTTGAAGACAGATTCTGGTCCGGGGTCGACCTCAATCGTCTCTACCAGGAGTCCTCCTCCCGTCGTGACGACATCGAAGGCATGGAAGACATCTTCTACTCCGGCTTCAAGGAGTATGCCCGCCTGCTCAAGGCCGGTGCCCGCGGTCAGGATGCGGTGATGGACGGTACCTATCGCGCCATGCGCGTCTCCCTGTCCCGAGCAGTGGACGATCTCGAGTCCAACCTGCCGGTCTTGGCGACCATCGGCTCCATCAGCCCCTATATCGGTCTGTTCGGTACCGTCTGGGGGATCATGAACGCCTTTATCGCTCTGGGTCAGGTTCAGCAGGCGACCCTGCAGATGGTGGCACCGGGTATCGCGGAGGCGCTGATCGCCACCGCCATGGGTCTGTTTGCCGCCATCCCGGCCGTTATCTTCTACAACCGCTTCACCAACAAGGTCGAACGGCTGGAAAACGCCTACGCCAACTTCATGGACGAGTTCACCACCATTCTGAACCGCCAAATCGCACAGCAGGGTGAGAAGTAATGCAAACCTATCAGCGGCTCAAACGCAAGAAGGTCGCCGAGATCAACGTGGTGCCCTACATCGACGTCATGCTGGTGCTGCTCATCATCTTCATGGCGGTCACGCCCGTGATCACGCAGGGGGTCAAGGTCGACCTGCCCCAGGCGGAGTCCGAGCAGTTGCCGGAAGACTCCAAGCCGCCTTTCATCGTCAGCGTCAATACCGAGGGTGAGTACGTCATCAAGGCCGGCGAGGCGGATGACGAACCCGTACCGAGCGGCACACCAGAGGCGATGCAGCAGTACATCACCGAGAAGGCCATGGGCTATCTGGCCATCAACCAGAACGCACCCGTGGTGGTCGCCGGTGACAAGTCCGTGCGCTACGAGGAGGTGATCCTGCTGATGGTGGCCCTCAAGAAAGCCGGTGTGCCTCAGGTTGGTCTGATGACGGATCCGGTGAACTGACGGAGATGGATGTGAAGCGTGGTATTTCCGGTTATCTCGTCGCGTCGCTGCTGCTGCATCTGATCATCGGCATCATCCTGCTGGTCGGTGTCGACTTCAGCAAACCCAAGCGCCCCGAGTCCAAGGGACAGATCGTCAATGCGGTCATGATGGACAGCGAAATGCTGGAGCAGCAGATGCAGCAGGTCCAGCAGCAGAAGCAGGCCCAGCCCAAGGCTGCACAGCAGCAGAAGGACAAGGAAGACGCTGAGCGCGTCAAACGCGAGCTGGCACAGGAGCAGGAGCGTCTGCGTATCGCCGAGACCAAGCGCAAGCAGGCCGAAGAGGCGACCCGCAAGGCCGAAGCCGACAAGCAGAAGAAAGAGGCTGAACAGAAGCAGGCGGAAGAGAAGGCCCAGAAAGCCGAGGAAGCCCGCAAGCTGGAAGAGCAGAAGACCAAGAAGGCCGAAGCCGAACGCAAGGCGGCGGAAGAGGCCAAGGCGCTGGCGCTCAAGAAGAAAAAAGAAGAGCTGGAGAAGAAGCAGGCTGAAGAGAAGGCCAAGGCGGAAGAGGCCAAGGCCAAGAAAGCGGAAGCCGAGAAGAAGGCCAAGGCCGAAGCCGAGAAAAAGGCGAAGGCGGAAGCCGAGAAGAAAGCCAAGGCCGAGGCCGAGAAAAAGGCTGCGGATGAAGCTGCCAAGAAGGCAAAAGCTGACGCAGAGAAGAAGGCGAAGGCCGAGGCTGACAGAAAGGCCAAGATTGAGGCGGAGCGCAAGCGCAAGGCGGCCGAAGAGGCCAAGTTGCAAAAAGAGATGGAAGCCATGATGGAGCAGCAGCTGGCCGCCGAGGCCAATGCGCGCAGTCAGGCAGCATCGGCAGCCGCCAAGGGTGAGGTCGACAAGTATGCCGCCCTCATCAAGGCCACGGTCGAGCGCTACATGATTTTGGATCCCACCATGCGGGGCAAAACATGTACTATCGGTGTCAAGTTGGCCAGTAGCGGCTTCGTCATCTCGGTGGACAACGGTCAGGGTGATCCGGCGGTCTGCCGCTCCGGCAAGGCGGCGGTTCTGAAGGCCAACCAGTTGCCGGTGCCGAAGGATCCGGCGGCATTCGAATTGATGAAGGATCTACGCCTTCAGCTAGCGCCAACGATTTAAGAGAGTGTTTCTGCTTTGATTGGCAAAGGTTGTTGATCAGAGAACTGAGTCTCAAATTGGAACTGAGAGTTTAAGCCATGATAAGAAAAGTGTTTTTTGCTTTGGTTGGCTGTTTGTTGCTGGGCCAGAGTGCTCAGGCGGCCTTGGATATCGTCATCACCGGCGGTATCGACAGTGCACGTCCCATCGCCATCGCTCCCTTCAAGTGGGAGGGCAATGGCCAGTTGCCGCAGGATATCGCGGAAGTGGTCTCCAACGACCTGATGCGCAGCGGCAAGTTCAAGCCGCTGGCCCGTGGCCAGATGCCGCAGGCGCCGAGCTCCAGCGGCGAGATCAACTTCGCACCCTGGGCTTCCCAGGGAGTCGAAGCCGTGGTGGTCGGCTCCATCGCCGCCGTGGGTGATGGCACCTACAAGATCAACTTCGAGCTGGTCGACGTCCTGAAAGGCCAGCTGGCCAAGACCCAGGGCGGTGAGGCGAACGGTTACATCCTGGACAGCCGCATGGCGACCATCCCGGGTGCGCAGATGCGCCAGTTTGCCCACCGCATCTCCGACATCGTCTACGAGCGTCTGACCGGTGAGCGTGGTGCCTTCCTGACTCGTCTGGCCTATGTCTCCGTGCAGCAGGGCACCCAGTTCCCGTATCAGCTGCGGATCTCCGACTACGACGGCTACAACGAGAAGACTCTGCTGCGCTCCCGTGAACCCCTGATGTCCCCGGCCTGGTCGCCGGATGGCAGCAAGCTGGCTTACGTGAGCTTCGAGAACCAGAAGTCCGAGATCTATGTGCAGGACATCTACACCCAGCAGCGCAGTCTGATCACCAGCTTCCGTGGCATCAACGGTGCGCCGGAGTGGTCTCCGGATGGTCGTCGTTTGGCTATTGTTCTGTCCAAAGATGGGCAGCCTGACATCTATGTCGTTGATGTTGCTAGCAAGCAACTCACTCGAGTCACAAATAACCGCACCATCGACACCGAACCCTCCTGGATGCCGGACGGTCAAACTTTGCTGTTCACCTCTGAACGTGGTGGCAAACCCCAGATTTATAGCGTAAATTTGGCGACTGGCATGACTCGCCGGATGACCTGGGAAGGGGATTCCAACCAGGGGGCATCCATCACACCGGACGGCAAGTCCATGGTGATGGTGACCCGGGTTCAGGGACAATATCGCATCGCTCGCCAGGATATGGAAAATGGAGCCATGCTGGTACTGACCCAGAGTGCTCTGGATGAATCGCCAAGTGTGGCTCCCAATGGCAGCATGATCATTTATGCCACCATCTATCAGGGTCGTAAGAGTCTTGCATTGGTGTCGACCGACGGTCGCTTCAAGGCAGTGCTTCCGACCAGTAGCGGTGAAATTCGTGCACCAGCTTGGTCGCCCTTCTTGAATTGATAAAAATCGATTGTTTTTTGTTTTGTTATAAAGGTTTAAGGAAATAGCATGCAACTCAATAAACTGCTCAAGGGTCTGGCCATCGCACTGCCACTGTTCACCCTGGCTGCCTGTAGCTCCTCTTCCGACTCCGACGCCGCTGGCGCCGAGTCCGGCATGACCGACGGCATGGGCGGTGTACAAACCGGCGGCGCCAACGGCATGTTGTCCCCGGAAGAGCAGATGCGTCAGAAGTTCGAAGCGCTGCAACGCGACAACGTGATCTACTTCCCGTACGATGGTTACGACATTCAGGGTCAGTACGCCGACCTGCTGGATGCCCACGCCAGCTACCTGCGTGAACGTCCGAGCGTCAAGGTACTGATCGAAGGCCACGCCGACGAGCGCGGTACGCCGGAATACAACATCGCGCTGGGTGAGCGTCGTGCCAAGGCTGTTGCCAAGTATCTGCAAACCCTGGGTGTGCAGGCCGAGCAGCTCTCCATCGTCAGCTATGGCGAAGAGAAGCCGCTGGATCTGTCCCACACCGAGGAAGCCTTTGCCAAGAACCGCCGTGCGGTCCTGGTTTACTAAGGTTTGAGTCGAACGAAGTTCGTTTATATGCAAGCGGCCATTTCGATGGCCGTTTTATTTGCACTAAACGTCAAGGTTTGATCCGAATGAAATCTGTATCAGCGAGCGACTATGCGCTGGCCGTTTTATTTGCACTAAACGCTAAGGTTTGATCCGAATGAAATCTGTGTACAAGCAAGCTGGTGTTGCGCTGGCCGTGTTGGTTGCTTTGAATGCGCAAGCGGCGGCACCCGTGAGCGATCTGAGCGGGGATTCTGGCAGCAGCGGCGTGGTGCTGAGCGGCAACAATGGTGCCATCGTACCGACCGGCAGCCTGGAAGACCGGGTTGCTCTGCTGGAGCGTACCCTCAACGCCCGTCTGCGTCTGCAGGCCGAACTGCAGCAACAGGTCGACTCCCTGCAAGGGGAGGTCTCCGAGCTGCGTGGTCAGCTGGAACAGCAGACCTACCAGATGGAGCAGTCCCAGGAGCGCCAGCGCCAACTCTACCAAGAGCTCGACAAGGTGGCCAACAGCCAGCCTGCCGCCGCGCCCGCAACACCTGCTGCAGGTGCTGCAACGCCTCCTGCTGCGGCAGCCAACTACTCCACCAACCAGGATGAGAACCAGGCCTACGACGCGGCCGTGAACATGGTGCTCAAGGAGAAGAACTACGACAAGGCCATTCCTGCCTTCGAAGGGTTCATCAAGCAGTTCCCGAACTCCAGCTATGTTCCCAATGCCCACTACTGGCTTGGCCAGCTGATGTTCAACAAGGGCGACAGGGCGGGGGCCGCGAGCCAGTTCTCCACGGTGGCGAACAAATACAGCAAGTCACCCAAGCGGGCCGATGCCCTGCTGAAACTCGGCATGCTCGCCCAGCTTGACGGCAAAAAAACAGAGGCCAAGGCCTTCTATGAGCAGGTGATCAAGGGTTACCCCAACACCTCGCCGGCCCAGCTGGCCAAACAGAGTCTGGCCAAGCTGTGACATTGCTGCATGTCACTGTTTTCGTAACACTCTTGTAAATACCGCCGTGCTTTGTATGCGCAGTGAACAATCAGATTTAATTTAAGATTTTTCTATTGCGCCAGGATGATAAATCCGTAATATAGGCCGCCGTCAGAGCCGGAGCAGTAATGCAGTCGGCGCTGGTCGTGGTGAGGGTCGTTAGCTCAGTCGGTAGAGCAGTTGACTTTTAATCAATTGGTCGCTGGTTCGAATCCAGCACGACCCACCATTTCTTCACAGCAGGTGAAGACAATATTCCCAGGTCGTTTAGCTCAGCTGGGAGAGCACCTCCCTTACAAGGAGGGGGTCACTGGTTCGAGCCCAGTAACGACCACCATGTTGTAATGCTGGCCGCCACATGCGGTTGGTGAAAGGTTCAGGATGTGGGTCGTTAGCTCAGTCGGTAGAGCAGTTGACTCTTAATCAATTGGTCGTAGGTTCGAACCCTACACGACCCACCACTCTGAACATTGAATCCCAGGTCGTTTAGCTCAGCTGGGAGAGCACCTCCCTTACAAGGAGGGGGTCACTGGTTCGAGCCCAGTAACGACCACCATGTTGTAACACTGGCCGCCACATGCGGTTGGTGAAAGGTTCAGGATGTGGGTCGTTAGCTCAGTCGGTAGAGCAGTTGACTCTTAATCAATTGGTCGTAGGTTCGAACCCTACACGACCCACCACTCTGAACATTGAATCCCAGGTCGTTTAGCTCAGCTGGGAGAGCACCTCCCTTACAAGGAGGGGGTCACTGGTTCGAGCCCAGTAACGACCACCATGCTTTAAAAAATGATTTCGATGGGTCGTTAGCTCAGTCGGTAGAGCAGTTGACTTTTAATCAATTGGTCGCTGGTTCGAATCCAGCACGACCCACCATCATTTCAGTCTTGTCCCAGGTCGTTTAGCTCAGCTGGGAGAGCACCTCCCTTACAAGGAGGGGGTCACTGGTTCGAGCCCAGTAACGACCACCATGCTTTAAAAAATGATTTCGATGGGTCGTTAGCTCAGTCGGTAGAGCAGTTGACTTTTAATCAATTGGTCGCTGGTTCGAATCCAGCACGACCCACCATCATTTCAGTCATATCCCAGGTCGTTTAGCTCAGCTGGGAGAGCACCTCCCTTACAAGGAGGGGGTCACTGGTTCGAGCCCAGTAACGACCACCATGCTTTAAAAAATGATTTCGATGGGTCGTTAGCTCAGTCGGTAGAGCAGTTGACTTTTAATCAATTGGTCGCTGGTTCGAATCCAGCACGACCCACCATCATTTCAGTCATATCCCAGGTCGTTTAGCTCAGCTGGGAGAGCACCTCCCTTACAAGGAGGGGGTCACTGGTTCGAGCCCAGTAACGACCACCATGCTTTAAAAAATGATTTCGATGGGTCGTTAGCTCAGTCGGTAGAGCAGTTGACTTTTAATCAATTGGTCGCTGGTTCGAATCCAGCACGACCCACCATCATTTCAGTCATATCCCAGGTCGTTTAGCTCAGCTGGGAGAGCACCTCCCTTACAAGGAGGGGGTCACTGGTTCGAGCCCAGTAACGACCACCATATTGAAAAGCCCGCAGCGATGCGGGCTTTTTCGTTTCCGTCTCCCATCAGGTTCGCAGTCGATCCAGCTCGCTTGCCAGGGTGGTGGCCGCCTGTTCCAGTGCCTCGCTCAGGCGCTGGCTGGCATTGGCCTCTTGTCCCAGGGTGGTGGCGGCGTCACCGATGCGCATCAGGTTCTGGTTGATGGTGTCGCTCACGGCACTCTGCTGCTCGGCGGCGGTCGCCACCTGGCTGATGTGATCATGGATCTGCTGGATCTGGGTGACCACCTGATTGAGTGCCTCGAAGGCCTGCTCCGTGCCTTCAACCGTGCTCACCGAGCGGGCGATCCCCGTGCTCATCAACTGCTGGCTGCTGGTGACCTCGGTTTGCAGGCTGCCGATGAGCTGCCCTATCTCGTCGGTGGATGAGCGGGTCTTGTTGGCCAGCGCCCTCACCTCGTCCGCCACGACGGCAAAACCCCTGCCCATGTCGCCGGCCCGCGCCGCCTCGATGGCTGCGTTGAGGGCCAGCAGATTGGTCTGTTCGGCAATGGCCCGGATCACATCGAGGATGTGGCTGATATTGGTGCTGCGCTGGGCGACCTGGGCGACCGCCTTGTCGGCCTGATGCATGTCCTCGACCAGGGTATGGATCTCGTTGCGGGCCCTGCTCAAGGTCTGCTGGGCCGTGCTGACATGGTGGGTCGCCGCTTCCGACTCCTGCGCCGCCTGTTCCGCATAGCCCGCCACGCTGACTGCCGTGGTGCTCATCTCGTGCATGGCGCTGACCACGCTCTCCAGCTCCAGGCTCTGATCATCCAGGCTGCTGCGCATGGCATCGGCCGTCTGCTTCATGCCCCTGGCCTGCTGATGCACCTGTTGCCCAATCTGCTTGCTGCCCTGCACCATGGCCCTCAGCTTGCCGAGGAAGGCATTGAGATGCCTGCCCAGCTCGATGAGCTCCTGGTGGGTGTCGATACGCATCTGCTGGGTCAGGTCGCCCTCATTGCTGGCGAGGTGGGAGACGTGGCGGCTGATGAGGGAGAGGGGCGCCGTGATGGTCTGGATGAACCAGACAAGCAGGCCCAGGGCCACCAGGGTGATGACAACGATGGCAACCAGCTGCTGCTGCTGGGTAGCCTGCAACAGGCTGCCGAGCTGCTGGCTGATGGTGTTGGCCTGGCTGAGGGCGAGGGCCTTGGGCACCTTGATCATCAGCCACCACTGGTTGTCGGCAGCCTCGATCCGTATGGGCTGCTGCAAGATGAAATCGCTGTCGGTATCGGCGGGGTGTCCATTCGGGGCAACCAGTCCGGCCTCTGTCAGGGGGCGCCCCAGTTTGTCCGAATGGCGGTTGCTGCCGACGATGAAGCCCGCCTTGCTGACCAGGGTGACCTCGGCCTGGTTGTCATAGAGGCTCTTGCCAAGGTGCTCGGCCAGTTGCTGGAAGATGGGCAGGTTCATGTCGACCCCGGTGATCCCGGCAAACTTGCCATCCTTGAGGACGGGCACCGTCAGGCTGGTCATCAGCATCTTCTGGCCAGGGCTTATCTCGTAGAGGTAGGGTTCCATCAGGCAGGGGCGACGAGTCTCGCGACCGCAGAGATACCACTCGCTGTTGCGAATGCCGAATTCATTGCGCGAGGTGTCGAACTTGGCGTCACTGGTGGCGGCATCTATGGTCTGCTGCGCGATGTTTCCGTTCTGTTCCCGGGTGAAGTAGACCTCGAGACTGCCCTTGCCGGCAACCGAATGGCTGGCGCCCGTCTGCCAGTCGGCGTCCTGTTCGTCGTAACCGTTGGGTTCGAACTGGGCGTAGATGGAGCTGATCCCGTTTGCCTGGCGCAGGCGGCTGCCAAGCAGAAGCTCCACTTGCGGGCGACTCAGCCGCTGGTCCGGCTGGGCCATGCTTCCTTCAAGCTGCGCCGCCATGCCGAGCGGTATCTGATAGGCCTGCTGCAACTGGTCTTCGATCTGCACGGCATACCGCTCTGCCTGGAATTGCAGGGAACGGGAAACCTCCTGCTCCAGTGCGCCACGGGTCTGCGCCATGATGTCATCGCGCAGGCCGTTCAGCGAGGAGGACTGTATCCATGTCATGGCGACGCCACTGGCGAGAAAAAGTCCCAGCGTGAGCAACAACAACTTGGTCTTGAGCGAACGTTGTTTCATTCGACAACTCCTTTTGGCAAGAATGACAACGATATGGTCGGAGCGGGTCCTGACAGTTGTACTGTACTGGATTTGTTGATGGGTTTGTGCACGGCTTCTGGTTATAATTTTGGCCTTCCCGAGCGTTGATGGAACAGTCGCAATGAGCAATGCACTGAGCAGTATTCCGCCGGTAGTCGAGATGGACTACCCCTTCCCGGCCAAACCACAGCCCCTGACTCCCGAGCAGAAGGCGACCCTGATCGCCGAGATCAAGGTGCTGCTGCAGGCGCGCCAGGCCGTGCTGGTTGCCCATTACTACACGGATCCCGAGATCCAGGCCCTGGCAGAAGCCACCGGTGGCTTCGTGGGTGACTCCCTGGAGATGGCCCGCTTCGGTCGCGACCATGCAGCCCAGACCCTGATCGTGGCCGGTGTGCGCTTCATGGGAGAGACCTCCAAGATCCTGAGCCCCCACAAGCGGGTGCTGATGCCGACGCTGGAGGCCGAGTGCTCTCTTGATCTGGGTTGTCCCATCGACCAGTTCTCCGCCTTCTGCGATGCCCACCCCGATCACATCGTGGTGGTCTATGCCAATACCTCGGCAGCGGTGAAAGCTCGGGCCGACTGGGTGGTCACCTCCAGCATTGCGCTGGAGATCGTCGAACATCTGGACAGTCAGGGTCACAAGATCATCTGGGGCCCGGACAGACACCTCGGCGCCTACATCGAGAAGAAGACAGGGGCCGAGATGCTGCGCTGGCAGGGTCACTGCATCGTGCACGACGAGTTCAAGGCCAAGGCGCTGCGCGAGCTCAAGGCCCAGAACCCGGATGCCGCCGTGCTGGTGCACCCGGAGTCCCCGGCCTCCGTCATCGAGCTGGCGGATGCAGTGGGTTCCACCAGCCAGCTCATCAAGGCCGCCAAAGAGCTGCCCCAGCAGAAACTGATCGTGGCGACCGATCGCGGCATCTTCTACAAGATGCAGCAGGCCTGCCCGGAGAAAGAGATGGTGGAAGCGCCCACTGGTGGTGATGGTGCCACCTGCCGCAGCTGCGCCCACTGTCCCTGGATGGCGATGAACGGCCTGGTGGCCATCAAGGAGGCCCTGACCGACGGCGCCGAGCGTCACGAGATCCATGTGGATGAGGCACTGCGTCTCAAAGCGCTTGTCCCGCTCGACCGCATGCTGGATTTCGCCGCCGAGCTCAAGCTCAAGACCCAGGGCAACGCCTGACTGACGCTGATGGCAAGATGCAAAGAGGGCTCCCGCGGGAGCCCTCTTTATTTATCCGTCATCTGTATCGTCAGATGATGACGGTGGAGAAGCTGTGCTCCTCGTCGGGCGGGACGGTGATCCCGTCCTCGGCGGTGATGGCCGCCTCGACACAGAGCATGGTGCGATAACCGTCGTCACTCATGTCGGCCATGGCGCTGGCCCCTTCCTGCCAGGGGGTCCAGACCACCACGCTGTCGTGGTTGCCGTTGACCACCCGGGTGGTGCGCTCACCATCCTGCACGCTGACCATGGCATCGGGCTGGCGGTAGATGCGATCCATGGCTGCGGTGACGGTCAGCGCGCCCTGTTGCAGTTCGTTTCGGCCGGTCAGCTTGTCCAGATAGGGTTCGCCGAGGCCGGTCACGGTCACCGCTTCCGGCGCACTGATCTGCAGGTAGGTGTGCAGGGCGGCATTGTAGGTGAGCGCTGACTTGCCGGTGTTGCGGGTGGTCAGCACCAGGGAAAGCTCCTTGCCGACCAGTACGTCCAGCTCCAGCTCGAAGGCATGGGGCCAGAGTGTCCTGCTGGCATCGTTGTCACGCAGGGAGAGGTGGACGAGTGTGCCATCCCCGTGATCGGAGACCCCATCTAGCGTCCACAGGCAGTTGCGTGCGAAGCCATGAGCCGGCTTGCCGCTGCCAACGCGAGTGGGGGAGGGGCCGAACCAGGGCCAGCAGAGGGGAATGCCGCCGCGAATGGGCTTGCTGCCATCCAGTATCGCCTTGTCGCTGAGCCAGAGAGAGGCCGGCTCACCATGGCGTTGGTAACGCAGCACGTGGGCGCCAAACAGGCTTATCTCGGCCCTGGCGTGCTCATTGTCTATGGTCAGCAGGGGCAGGCCATCCTGGCTCAGGGTGCAGTGGGCAGTCAGCGTACGTGTCGGTGTCATAAAGGCTCCAGTGCTCGGGGACATTCAGAAAGGGTCCATGATTCAGAATACAAAAAGGCGGCCATTGGCCGCCTTTTTTCAAGCTACGCGATTGCGCATCCCAAATTACTTGGAGATGTGAGCGATCAGGTCCAGAACCTTGCTGGAGTAGCCCATTTCGTTGTCGTACCAGGAGACGACTTTCACGAAGGTCTTATTCAGCTGGATACCAGCCTTGGCATCGAACACGGAAGTCTGACGCTCACCCAGGAAGTCGGTGGAAACCACTTCGTCTTCGGTGTAGCCCAGCACGCCCTTCATGGCGCCTTCGGAGGCAGCCTTCATGGCCTGGCAGATTTCAGCGTAGGACGCTTCTTTCTTCAGGTTGACGGTCAGGTCAACAACGGACACGTCCGGAGTCGGAACGCGGAAGGCCATGCCGGTCAGCTTGCCGTTCAGTTCCGGGATGACCACGCCAACAGCCTTGGCAGCACCGGTAGAGGACGGGATGATGTTCTGAGCCGCACCGCGGCCACCGCGCCAGTCTTTGGCAGACGGACCATCAACGGTCTTCTGGGTAGCAGTGGTAGCGTGAACGGTGGTCATCAGGCCGGATTCGATTCCGAAGGTATCGTTCAGAACCTTGGCGATGGGGGCCAGGCAGTTGGTGGTGCAGGAAGCGTTGGAAACGATGTCCTGGCCAGCGTAGGAATCCTGGTTGACGCCCATGACGAACATCGGGGTAGCGTCTTTGGACGGACCGGTCAGTACGACTTTCTTGGCACCGGCAGCGATGTGCTTGCGAGCGGTTTCGTCGGTCAGGAACAGACCGGTTGCTTCGGCAACAACGTCAACACCGATTTCGCCCCATTTCAGGTTGGCCGGGTCACGTTCAGCGGTAACACGTACGGTTTTGCCGTTGACGATCAGGTTGCCGTCTTTGACTTCAACAGTGCCCTTGAAGCGACCGTGAGTGGAGTCGTATTTCAGCATGTAAGCCATGTAGTCAACGTCGATCAGGTCGTTGATACCAACCACTTCGATGTCAGCACGCTCAGCGGCCAGACGGAAAACGAAACGACCGATACGGCCAAAACCGTTAATACCTACTTTGATAGTCATAATTGGTTACCTAACTGTTCAGTAGTCAAAGAAAATTCCGTTTGTAAATTTACTAGAACTCCCTCGCGAGTCAACCAACAATCTGCGCGAAATTGCGCTATATCATGAAAAACTGTGAAATTTATTTTCGGTTTATGTAACTGGCTACCAACTTTTGTTGAATGCATCATCAGCAAAGTCGGTGGCAGAGAACAACAATAGTGCCTGCCCGGTCACACATCCAGCCGGGGAGATATGTAAAAATGTGCGCGGTTTAGCATGGCCAAAGAGCCACTGTTCAAGTACCAACCATAAAAATTAATCACAAAATAGCGTAGACAGAATCCACAGCGGGAATTCTCAAACTATGACCACCCTGATTGAACAGCTGGCTGCCGCCAAAGGCATTGCCAGTGAGTATGTTGATGCCTGGGGCCAGCCGGCCCTGGTATCGGAAGAGAGCAAGGCCGCCATGCTGGGCGCCATGGGCTACCGCGTCGACGACGAGGCCGCCCTGTCCGAACAGCTTGAGCAGGAGCACCGCCAGCACTGGCTGCGCGCGCTGGATCCCGTGATGGTGGTACGCAGCGGCGACGCCGTTACTCTTGAGGTTCGCCTCCCCATCGAATTCGTCAACGATGCCCTCACCTGGCAGCTCCAGCAGGAGCAGGGTGCAGTGCTGTCCGGTCAACTCACTCCCATCGAGGGTGAGCTGGTCGGGGTGGCCGAGTTCGAGGAGATGGAGTGTCAGGCCTATCGCGTCACCCTGGATGTGCAGCCTGCGCTGGGTTATCACCAGCTCATCCTGCTGGAAGAGGGCAATGACGAGCCGCTGGCCACCATGCGTCTCATCGTTGCCCCCAAGTCCTGCTACAAGCAGGCGCCCATCGCCAATGGTCGCAAGGTGTGGGGCCCGAGCGTCCAGCTCTACTGCCTGCGCAGCCGCCACAACTGGGGAATCGGCGATTTCAGCGATCTCGGCCAGCTGGTTGAGAATGCCGCCGCCTGGGGAGCCCACTTCGTCGGTCTCAACCCCATTCATGCCCTCTATCCGGCGAACCCGGAGAGTGCCAGCCCCTACAGCCCCTCTTCCCGTCGCTGGCTCAACGTCGCCTATATCGACGTGGAAGCGGTGCCCGAATTCCTGGGCAACGATCGCCTGAAAGCGGAGGTGGCGAGCCCGGCCTTTCAGCAGCACCTCACGGCCCTGCGGGTCAAGGACAATGTGGATTACACCGGTGTAATCCAGACCAAGATCGGGATGTTGCGCCAGGTGTTCGACCAGGCCAGCTTCAGCGTCGAGCGTCAGGCTGCGTTCGATGCCTTCGTTGCTGCCGGCGGTGACAGCCTGCAACAGCAGGCAGCGTTTGACGCCCTGCAGGCCCACTTCTATGCCAAGGGCGAGAATGCCTGGGGCTGGCCGGTCTGGCCCGAGGCGCTGCGCGATTACCACAACCCCGAAGTGGCGGCCTGGATGGCCGAGCACCAGCAGGATGTGGCCTTCTATCTCTATCTGCAGTTCCTGGCTGACGAGCAGCTGGCCCGGGCCGATGCCCGCGCCAAGGCCGCTGGCATGGTGATGGGGATCTACCGGGATCTGGCGGTCGGCGTCTCTGAAGGCTCCACCGAGATCTGGGCAAACCGGGATCTCTACTGCCCGAAAGCCTCGGTCGGTGCACCGCCCGACATTCTCGGCCCCCTCGGCCAGAACTGGGGCCTGCCCCCCATGAACCCGAACCAGCTGTTCGAGGCCGCCTACCAGCCCATGGTGGATCTGTTCCGTGCCAACATGCGCTCCTGCGGCGCCCTGCGCATCGACCACGTGATGGCCTTGCTGCGCCTGTGGTGGGTGCCGCCCGGAGAGTCCGCCGCCAAGGGGGCCTACATCTATTACCCGGTGAACGATCTGCTGGGGATCCTGGCGCTGGAATCCCACCGCAACCAGTGTCTGCTGATCGGCGAGGATCTCGGTACCGTGCCGGAGGGGATCGACGTGACCCTGAAAGAGAACGGCGTCCACTCCTACAAGGTGTTCTTCTTCGAGCGTTCCAAGGACGATGGTGGTTTCATCTCCCCGGCGCACTACGCCGAGCAGGCGATGTCCGCCCTGACCACCCACGACATGCCGACCCTCAAAGGCTTCTGGCACTGCGACGATCTGGCGCTGGGACGCGAACTGGGCCTGTACCCGGATGAAGACGTACTCAAGACCCTGTATGCTGATCGCCACCAGGCCAAGCAGCGGATCCTTGACAGCCTGCATGCTCATGGGGTCATCTCTGGCAATATCAGTCACGACGTGAACTGGGTCGGCATGAATACCGAGCTCAACCACGGTCTGCAACTGCACATGTCCCGCGGCAGCTGTGCCCTGTTCAGCACCCAGCTCGAAGACTGGCTGGAGATGGACAAGCCGGTCAACGTGCCGGGGACCAGCTACGAGTACCCCAACTGGCGTCGCAAGCTCTCCCGGGATCTGGAGGATATCTTCGCCGACGAGGCGCTCAAGAATCTGGCGGGCAAGATGAGCCGGGCCCGTGACGAGGCCAGCCGTTGAGCCTTGAACGCCAACATGTGACTCACTTTCATCCGCTTCGGCTTCGGCCGAAGCGGATGTTCAGCCATCAAAGGAAATGTCGATGCCCGTTGAACGTTTGGTTGCCGCCCGCTGTGCCGATCCCTTCTCCCATCTAGGCCTGCTGGCCAATCCGGATGGGCCAGGCCTGAAACTCACCGCCTGGTTGCCCGATGCACTCGAGGTCCGGGTCAGGGATCTCAAGTCAGGCAAGATAGTTGCCACCCTGACCGCCGCTGACGAAGCGGGCCTCTTTGAAACTGTTTTCACCCGCCGCAAGAATCCCTTCCCCTACCAGCTCATCGCGACCTACGCCGACGCCAGTGCCGACATCATCGACCCCTATCAGTTCCAGGCTGCCGCCTGGGAAGGGCTGGCGGAACTCACCTGGCAACCGGAAAACCTCTACCACACCCTCGGCGCCCAGTTGCGCACCGTGACGCACCTCGGCCAGCAGGTGGAAGGGGTACGCTTTGCCGTCTACGCGCCGAGCGCCACGGCGGTGAGCCTCATCGGCGATTTCAACTTCTGGGATGGCCGCCGTCACCCCATGCAGCGCAGCCAGTGCGGCCACTGGGTGCTGTTCGTGCCGGGGCTCAAGGCCGGGGATCGCTACAAGTTTGAACTGAAAGACCCGGCGGGCAATCGCCTGCCCCACAAGAGCGACCCGGTGGGCTTCTACTGCGAGCAGTACCCCTCGTTCGCCTCCGTGGTCTATGACCACGGCCAGTACCAGTGGCAGGACGCCGACTGGCGCGAGAGTCAGCTCAATGACAAGCGCGAGCAGCCCCTTTCCATCTACGAGCTGCACGTGGGTTCCTGGAAGCGTCACTCCAACGGCGACAGCCTGAGCTGGCGCGAGCTGGCGGTGGAACTGGTGGATTACATCAAGGAGATGGAGTACACCCACATCGAGCTGCTGCCAGTCTCCGAGCATCCCTTCAGCGGCTCCTGGGGCTACCAGCCGGTGGGCATGTTCTCCCCCACCAGCCGCTACGGCACGGCCGACGATTTCAAATACTTCGTGGATCAGTGCCACCAGGCGGGGATCGGCGTGATTCTGGATTGGGTGCCCGCCCACTTCCCGTCCGATGCTCACGGCCTGGCCCGCTTCGACGGCACGCCGCTCTACGAGTACGAAGATCCGCGCCGTGGCTGGCACCCGGACTGGAACTCCTACATCTATGACTTCGGTCGCGACACCGTGCGCCAGTTCCTGGTGGCCAGCGCCCTGTTCTGGCTCGACAAGTTCCACATCGACGGCCTGCGGGTGGATGCGGTCGCCTCCATGCTCTATCTGGATTACTCCCGCAACGCCGGTGAGTGGGTGCCCAACGTCGATGGCGGCAACCACAACTACGAGGCGATCAGCCTCTTGAAGTGGACCAACGAGGAGGTGTACGGCAAGTACCCCCACGCCATGACCATCGCCGAGGAGTCCACCGCCTTTGCCGGGGTCTCCCGTCCCACCTTCCTTGGCGGCCTGGGGTTTGGCTTCAAGTGGAATATGGGCTGGATGCACGACACCCTCAGCTACATGCAAAAAGAGCCCATTCACCGTCGCTACCACCACAACGACATGACCTTCTCCATGGTGTACCACTATGACGAGAACTTCATTCTGTCCCTCTCCCATGACGAGGTGGTCCACGGCAAGCACTCCCTGCTCTACAAGATGCCGGGGGACGAGTGGCAGCAGGCCGCCAACCTGCGCGCCTACATGGGCTTCATGTATGCCCACCCCGGCAAGAAGCTCAACTTCATGGGCACCGAGATCGCCCAGAGCAACGAGTGGAATCATGATGCCCAGCTGCCCTGGCACCTGTTGCAGTACCCCAGGCACGGCGGCCAGCAGCGGCTGATCCGGGATCTCAACCACCTCTATCGTCATGAACCTGCCTTGTATCAGGCGGATTATGAACAGGCCGGTTTCCGCTGGCTGGATCATCAGGACGCGGACAACAGCATCTTCGCCTGGCTGCGGGCCGACAAGCTGGGGGCCCATCCGCTGGTGGTGGCCTGCAACTTCACCCCGGTGCCGCGCATCGGTTACCGTCTCGGGGTGCCGGCTGCCGGTCGCTATCGGGTGGTGCTCAACACCGACAGCGAGCATTACTGGGGCAGCAACTATGATGTGGGTCTGGTCTTCGTCGCCGAGGCGACCCCCTGGCAGGGGATGGCACACAGCCTGGTGCTGGACTTGCCGCCGCTCGCGACCTTGTTCATCAAACAGGAGTCCTGATGTTTGAAATGGAAAACGGGGTAGATCACCCGCTTGGCGCTCGTCTGGACGAGACGGGCTGCCACTTCTGTGTCTGGGCTCCCCAATCGGACAAGGTGGAGCTCTGCCTGTTCGACGAAGAGGAGCAGGAGCTGGCGCGTCTCCCCTTGCCCGGTCGGCGCGGCCAGTACTGGTTCGGCCACGTGCGCGGCGTCAAGGCCGGTCAGCGCTATGGCTACCGGGTGCATGGCTCTCCCCAGGATGGGTTGCTGTTCGACCCGGACAAGCTGCTGATCGACCCCTATGCCCGGGCGCTCAGCCGTGCCACCCACTGGGACGACGCCCTCTATCAGGGGGACAGCGCGGCCATGGTGGGCAAGTCGGTGGTGGTGGACGATGCCTTCGACTGGCAGGGGGTCGGCAAGCCCGGCATCCCGCCGGAGCGGGTCGTGCTCTACGAGACCCACGTCAAGGGGTTCACCCGCCAGCACCCCGGCATCCCCAAGGCGTTGCAGGGCACCTATCTGGGCATCAGCCACCCGCTGATGATCGAGCATCTGCAGGGCCTGGGGGTGACCTCGGTCCAGCTGATGCCGGTGGCGGCCTTCATGTCCGAGCCCCGGCTCGAGCAGCTGGGGCTGACCAACTACTGGGGCTACAACCCCATCGCCTTCTTCGCGCCCGAACCGCGCTACGGGGCGAAGGATGCGGTGACCGAGTTCAAGACAATGGTGCGCGAGCTGCACCGGGCCGGGCTCGAGGTGATCCTGGATGTGGTCTACAACCACACCGCGGAGTCGGGCTTCGACGGCCCCATGCTCTCCCTCAAGGGGTTTGACAACGCGGGCTACTACGCCTTCGAGTCGGGTGCCCACGGTCTGGATTACCATCGCCACGCCAACGTCACCGGCTGCGGCAACAGCGTCAATCTGGATCACCCCAACACCCTGCGGCTGGTGCTCGATGCCCTGCGCTACTGGGTCACCGAGATGCAGGTGGACGGTTTCCGCTTCGATCTGGCGGTCACCCTGGCGCGGGAAGCGGGGGAGTTCGATCCCATGAGCGCCTTCTTCAAGGCCATGATGGCGGATCCCGTGCTGGCGCGGGTCAGGCTCATCGCCGAACCCTGGGACATCGGCCCCTTCGGCTATCGTCTCGGCCAGTTTCCGAGCCAGTGGCTGGAGATCAACGATCGTTACCGCGACACGGTGCGCGCCTTCTGGCGCGGGGATGCGGGCAAGATGGGGGATTTTGCCACCCGTCTGGTGGGCTCGCGGGATCTCTTCCCGAAGAACTGGCGCTCCCCCCACACCAGCGTCAACTACCTCTGCTATCACGACGGCTTCACCCTCGAGGACCTGGTCTCCTACAACCAGCGCCACAACCAGGCCAACGGCGAGGACAACCGGGACGGCCACGGCAACAACCTCTCCAGCAACCACGGGGTGGAGGGGCCGACCCTGGACCCGCGCATCAACAACCTGCGCCAGCAGCAGAAGCGCAACCTCATCGCCACCCTGCTGCTGTCACAGGGGACGCCCCACTTTCTGGCCGGGGACGAGATGGGCCGCAGCCAGCTCGGCAACAACAACGCCTACTGTCAGGACAACCAGATAAGCTGGGTGAACTGGCAACTGCGCCCGGAGGACGAGCGGCTGCTCGCCTTCACCCGCCAGATGATGGCGCTGCGGGCGGAGTCCGGGGTCTTCTCCAACCTGCAACTGAGCGACGACGGCTGGAACGGCAAGGCGACCAGCTGTCACCAGGTGAACTGGTATCACCCGGACGGCCATCAGCTCACCGATCAGGACTGGCACGCCCCCATGGGGCAGGCGTTTGCCATGGACATCGGCATGATTGGCTGCTCCGGGGAGCGCTGGTACGTGCTGTTCAACGCCAGCGACTATGACATCCAGTTCCGCCTGCCGCCGCCGGGGGAGGGCATGGAGTGGATCCAGACCATCGACACCGCCACCAACGACGGCCTGCCCTTCCTGCCGGACGACATCAAGCGGCAGGTGGCGGTGGGGCGTGCCCACTCCCTCAAGCTGCTGGAGCGGGTCGCCCTGCCGGCGGCGGTGCTGGCGAGCGAAGGGGTGGTGGCAGCGGATGTTGTCGCCGTGTTGCCAACGGGATCACAGTTCCCGCTGGCGGGGTAGAGCCAGGCGCCCTGACTGGGTATGCTGGGCACCGTTATCAGTGGTGAGGAGCCGGAATGAGCAGTAACAACCCTGAACAGTGGCGCGACAAGCTGAGTGCAGAGCAGTTCCACATCTGCTGGGAGAAAGGGACCGAGCGTCCCTACAGCGGTGCCCTGCTGCACAACCGCAAGAGCGGCGATTACCACTGCGTCTGCTGCAAGCAGGTGCTGTTCCACTCAGCAGCCAAGTTCGACGCGGGCTGCGGCTGGCCCTCGTTCGACCGGGCCATCGAGGGGACGGTGACCTACACCGAGGACAACAGCCACGGCATGAAGCGGGTGGAGATCACCTGCAGCCAGTGCGGCTCCCACCTCGGCCACGTCTTTCCCGACGGGCCGACCGAGACCGGCCAGCGCTACTGCGTCAACAGCCTGAGCCTGGATTTCGAGCCCGACGCCTGATCCCCGACACGACCAGCGGCGCCTCCCTTCGGAGGCGCCGCTTTTTTATCTCCCCCTGTCAGGTGCCGGGCTATGCCAGCGGCAGGTAGATGTCGGTGACCAGCTCATGGGTGGGCACCTCGTGTACAAAGTTGTGGTAGTGGAAGAAGAGTGGAAAATCCCGCAGCTCTTCGCCGCTGGCGGGCAGCCAGTCGCGGTAGAGCGCCCGGGCACAGTCGGCCAGGAGGTCGTGGGAGCCGTGGTGGCGTACCACGGCGCAGCGCCCGGCCGGGATGAGGGCATTCTTCACGCCCCACTCATTGTCCTCGGCGACGGGGGCCTCGACGCTGCCACAGAGGGTAAAGCGAAACGCCGCACCCTCCGTCGTGGCGGGGTCGTCCGGCGCCAGGCCATAGGTCCGGCTGGTGGCGACCGGGGAGTCGCCCGTGGCCTTGCGCCACTGGATGAAGCGCGCCGCGGTGTCGTTGATGCGCTCGGGCAGGCCCTGATGGGTCAGGGCGGCGACGGCGGTCTGCGGGAACTGGATGATGTCGACTCGCATGGGGTCAATCCTCTTTGTGGGGGGCCGTGGCAGGCAGCGATGCCAGCTGGCCCAGTCCGGGTGCTGCCTGAACTGGCTGGGCGTCAGGCCGAACGTCTGCTTGAAGGCGCGACTGAAAGATTCGCCATGCTGGAAGCCGGCATCGAGGGCGATATCAGTCACCTTGTCCAGAGGCGCGAATGCCAACCGGTAAGAGGCCCGCTTCAGCCGCAGCAGCTGGATGTAACGCCCCAGCGGCACGCCGCAGTAAGCGGCAAATTGCCGATGAAAGTGAAAGGGCGAAAAGTGCGCCACGGCGCTGAGCCGCTCCAGCGACAGGTCGTCGTCGAGATGGCGCTCGATGTGCTCTGTCACCGTTTGAAAGCGTCGGCGGTAGGCCTCTGTCTGGTTGTGATCCATGGTCTCTCCTCTGTGCTGCCCACTATCGGCCAACGGGCCCGAGCTGTCCTGACGGATCTTGCTCTCTTTGCCTCCCCTCGGGGATAAGAGCCATGACCGCCAGCCCGGCGGGCGCTGCCTGACTTGTCGCGGGTTCGTCAGGCCAGCAGCAGGGCGGCCCCCGTCAGCAGGGCGGCGAGGGGCAGAACGGGGAGCCGTGGCACCCGCAGCAGGTAGAAGCCGACGGCGGCCAGCGCCAGATCGGTGGGGGAGAGCACGGCGCTCTGCCACACCGGCTGATAGAGGGCCGCCAGCAGCAGCCCCACCACGGCGGCGTTGATGCCGGCCACGGCCCCCGCCAGACGGGGGCGGGCCAGCCAGTGCTGCCAGCAGGGGCCCAGCGCCCAGAGCAGCAAGAAACCCGGCAGGAAGAGCGCCAGGGTCGCCAGCAGCGCCCCGATGAGGGGAGTGGCGGGCAACAGCACGGCGCCCAGGTAGGTGGCCAGGGTGAACATGGGGCCGGGTACCAGCTGGGCCAGGCCGTAGCCGGTCAGGAACTGCTGCTCGCTCAGGTGGTGACCCAGGCTCTCCTGCAACAGGGGCAGCACCACGTGACCACCGCCAAACACCAGGCTGCCTGCCCGGTAAAAGTCGGCCAGCAACTGGCTGACGGGGCCGCTCGCCACCAGGGGCAGGCCGACGAACAGCAGGGCGAACAGCAGCAGGGTCGGCCAGTGAGGCTGGCGATCCGGAGTGGACGCGGGGCCCTGACTCCCCGGGTGCGGCTCGCGCAGGGCACAGAGCAGGGCCGCGCCGAGCAGCATGGCGACCTGGGTCAGAAGACCGGGGGCGCACCAGAGGGCGGCGGCGGTGGCCACCATGACCCCCTGTTGCAGCGCCGTCTTGCAGAACTGGCGGCTCATGGTGAGCACGGCATCCGCCACCACGACGAGCGCCAGCAGCTTGAGGCCGTGCAGGGCGGCGTCCAGCCAGAGGTTGCCCGCAAGCTGACCCAGACCGACGGCGGCCGCCAGCAACAGCAGAAAGGAGGGGAGGGTAAAGCCGACGAAGGCGGCCAGGGCGCCGCCGATGCCGGCACGGTGGCGACCGATGGCAAAGCCGAGCTGGCTGGAGGCCGGACCCGGCAGCAGTTGGCACAGGGCCAGCAACTGGGCGAACTCCGCCTGGTTCAGCCAGCCCAGCCGCTGGACAAAGGTGCGCTGAAAATAGCCGATATGGGCGGCCGGCCCGCCAACACTGATGCACCCCAGCCACAAGAACTGCATGAATACCTGTCCCATCTTCCCCTCCTCGTCATCATCCTGGCCCGGATAATATGACAAAAAAGTGACAGTTTGGTGACGGTACGCCCTCCCGCGCTGCCTGCCATCAACAGGGGCTGGCGGGGTGGCTGGTCGCCTCCGCCAGCTGACGAGAGGAACCGGGGTGACGCGCGGCAGCCTGCCGGTGAGGGTCAGGGGGCAGGTTGTGCCTGGGGCAGGTAGCATTGTCCCGCCAGCCAGCAGGCGATGGACTGGCGACTGGCATCGAAGTGAGGCTCGGGCAGAGTGTGCGGGTCGCACCAGATCCAGCCCTCGCATTTTTCCGGCTCCAGCAGTTGCGGCTCCCCGTCCACCTCTGCCAGCAGGGTGACCGAGATGTAGTGCAGGCCGCTCTCGCGCCAGGTCTCCAGGTTGTTGGTGACGGCGATGACGCGAGGCTGGCGGATGACGAAGCCGATCTCCTCCGCCACCTCCCGGATGGCTGCCGACTCGAAGGTCTCCCCCAATTCCAGATGACCGCCAGCGATGGACCAGTAGGGGGCATGGCTGCCCTTGCGCTTGCCAAGCAGTACCTGGCCCTGGCCATTGGTGAGAATGACGCCGACACCGACGCGGGGATAGGGGGTAGACATAGGGGAGGCTCCTTGCTGAGACGGCGGGGTGCGCCAGGGAAAACGGGCCCACCTTAGGGGGGATGGGCCCGTTGTGCAAGCCGCCTGTTCAAGGGCGATCGGATGCCGATTTTCCATCGCTTAAATGGATGGGTCTGGCGATATTCTATCTGTTAAATAGATGGGAAATGCCTCCGGATCAGGGCAGTCTGACCAGCATCTTGCCGGTATTGCGGCCCTGGAACAGTCCGATAAAGGCTTGCGGCATGCTGGCCAGCCCCTCGCTGACGGTCTCCTCGGCCTGGAGGGTGCCCGCCTCGAAGGCCGGCATGGCCTCGGCCAGGAACGCCCCGTAGTGTTGCCAGTGATCGGAGACCAGCAGCCCCTGCATCAGGATGCGCTTGCGGATCACCTGGGAGAGGTTGCGCGGGCCGCTGGCCTGGCCGTTGCTGTTGTACTGCTCGATGAGGCCGCACAGCACGATGCGCCCGTGCACCACCAGGTGGTTGAGGGCGGCATCCAGCATGGCGCCCCCCACGTTCTCGAAGTAGACGTGGATGCCTTCGGGGGCGAGGCGGGCCAGCTCGGCGTCGAGATCCGGGGTCTCCCGGTAGTTGATCACCGCATCGGCTCCCAGGGTCTTGAGGTAGGCGACCTTGTCGGCCGAGCCGGTGGAGCCGATGACCCTGGCTCCCGCCTGCTTGGCGAGCTGGACCGCCATGGTGCCGACCGCCCCGGAGGCTGCCGAGACCAGCAGGGTTTCACCGGCCTTCAGGTGTGCCACCTTGTGCAGGCCCGCCCAGGCGGTCATGCCCGGCATGCCGAGGGCGCCGAGGAAGCGCTGGGGCGGCAGGGTGGTGTCGGGCAGGCGGGTGAGCTGGGCGGCGTTTGCCACGAAGGCATCCCGCCAGCCCAGCATGCTGCTCACCTTGTCCCCCACCTTGAAATCGGGATGGCGCGATGCCTGTACCGTGCCGATGGCGCCGCCGTCGAGGGGACCGTTGAGGGGGAAGGGAGGAACGTAGCTTTTTGCCTCGCTCATGCGGCCGCGCATGTAGGGGTCCACCGACAGCCACTGGTTGGCGACCTGCACCTCTCCCTCCTGCAGGGCGGGCAGGGGCACGTCCCGGAGGGCGAAGTCCTCCAGGGTGGGGAGACCGGTGGGGCGACGCAGCAGTTGGATTTGATGGCTGATGGCATTCATGGGCATTCTCCGGCAGTGGGGCCGCGCGTCGGGCGGCGGCCTGGTATTTTTGTTTGTGTGCAAACTAAAATCAGGGTAGTCCTGAACGCGGGGGCTGGCAACTGTTTTGTGTGCAAACTATTCAGCCCCGAAGTTGATGGGGTATACTGCCCCCTTGTCGTCAGCGAGGTCCTCCATGAGCGAATTGAAAAAGCAGGTCTGTTTTGCCCTCTACAGCGCCTCCAATGCGGTGATGCGTGCCTATCGGCCGCTGCTGGACAAGCTGGATCTCACCTATACCCAGTACCTGGTGATGCTCTCGCTCTGGGCCCGGGACGAGGTCAGCCTCAAGGAGATAGGGCAGGAGACCGGACTGGATGCGGGCACCCTGACCCCCATCGTCAAGCGGCTGGAGAGCAAGGGGTGGCTGACCCGAACCGTCTCCCACGAGGATGAGCGGCAAAAGTGCATCAGTCTGACCGAGGCGGGACGCCAGTTGCAGCAGGAGGTCAGGGAGTGCTGTCTGGCGGACAGCTTGCGCAATCAGGTGGATCTGGCCGATGCTGAGTTGGCCCAGCTCAAGCAGCTTTGCGATCGCGTGGCGGCGCAGCTGGGGCGCTGATCCCTTTCCCCGTCAGGAGTGACCCGATGAAACCCATGCAATCCCTGCTCCCTCTGTTTGCCATCCTGCTGTGCGCCTGCGCCGATACCTCCTATCCCCGTTCCGAGCTGCAGATCGACGATGCCGATGCCTGGCAGGCCATCTGCAAGGACGGGGTCCGGGTGCGGGCGGTCACCGACGAGGGGATCTGTGCGGATCACCGCGGGGTGGCCATGTGGACAAATAAACCAAGGGCTGCACGGATGGCAGAAGAAGCGGCCAAGTAGTGTGACCTGTACGACATAAAATGACATGACCGGCCATGGGGCCGGTTTTTTTCGCGATCTTGCCAGCACTTTGGCACCTTGTTCATGGTGCACTCATTTTTCTCTTCCCATACTGGCCCTCAAGGTAGCAAACCAACAGGAGAGAGAGATGCAATCATCCATCGTCGGGCTCTCCATTCTGTGGGGGCTGGCCAGCTTTGGTGTTCAGGGGGATTTCATCGAGAGCCGTGATACCGCCTCCCCCTCCTGGCAGGCCGAGTCCAGAGTGGAGATGGAAGGGTACTTGATGGAGTCGTTGGGCGCCGATCGCTGGGTGTTCGACAACGGCAGCGAGAGCCTGGAAATATCTCTGCCCAAAGGGCAGTGGGTGTCGACCGGTGAGCGGCTGCGGCTGCGCGGCGAACCCCTGCAGGAGCAGAGCGGCTGGTTGCTGCAGGTGCAGGACGTCAGCCAGGTCGAGGCATGACGAGGCGTCCACCACCTGGCGGCGCGAGGGCGCCCGGGGGCTGTGTTGACCGCGAATGCCCTTGATAGCAGAGACAAGAAGAGGAGGCCCTGGCCTCCTCTTGCTTTTGGTGCATCCCCGGATGCGGGGTGGGTTGTCAGCCCAGGTGGTTGAGGGGCAGGGCGGTCTTGTGCTTGATGCGGCGCAGCACGAAGCTCGAACGCACCCCGGTCACGCCGGAGATGTGGGTCAGCTTGTCCAGCAGGAAGTGCTGGTAGTGCTCCATATCCCGCACCACCACCTTGAGCTGGTAATCCGCATCGTTGCCGGTGATGAGGTCGCACTCCAGCACCTCGGGCAGATCCTTGACGGCGCGATCGAAGTTCTCGAACCGCTCCGGAGTGTGCCTGTCCATGGAGATGTGAATGTAGGCGGTGAGGGTCAGCCCCAGCTGGCGGGCATTGAGCAGGGTGACATGGGTATCGATGAGACCGGCATCCTCCAGCGCCTTGACCCGGCGCGAGCAGGGGGAAGGAGAGAGCCCGACTAGCTCGGCCAGCTCCAGGTTGCTGATGCGGCCATTTTCCTGCATCAGCTCCAGAATATGCCTGTCTATACGATCAAGTTTCAGCATTCTCCGTACCTCTTCGCAATTACTAATCCACTTTTCCTAGATTAAGGGTGAACTATTGCAAAAACAACTGAAAATACCTGCTACTTCACAACCACTCACCGCATCGCGGGGAGTAACATGGTTACATCTTCCGGTGGCAAGACAGGCGCCCGACCAGGCACCTGTGGTGAAGGACCTTACCGGGTCAAGAGCCCCATCAGCCGTTCGACCTTATCGGGAAACAACGGGCTGGAACGAGAGCACCCCCTCCCCGAAGGCAACAAAGCAGGCATCCCGGCGCCTGCTTTGTTGTTTTTGCGTTCCGCCCGCTCAGGGGCGGGGCGGCCGGATGCGATAGAGGCAGCGGCTGTCCCCCTCCAGCAGATACTGCTCCCGCTCCACCTCGGCCGGCGCCAGCAACCGGCGAAACAGCGCCAGCTCGCTGCGGCAAAAGCCCCGACAGGCCCTGGCTGCACTGCAGATGGGGCAGTGACTCTCCCACCACAGCCAGCTGCCGTCCTCCTCCTGCGACATGTCCGCCATATACCCCTCCTGGGTGCGCAGCGCCTTGAGCGTCATCAGCCTGTCTGCCAGCGCCGGCTGGGTCAGCCTGGATTCATAGCGTGCCTGCATCTGCTGCTCCCGCCGCGCGATGAGCTGCTCCATGCCCGCGTCGCCAAACACCTGCCGGATGTCGTCGATCAGCTGCAGGGTCAGATCGCCATGGGTGTCGGGGAAGCGTTGCCAGGCCTGGTCGGTGAGGTGCCACAGGCGCACCGGGCGACCGCGGCCGCGGGCCTCGTCGCTAAACCCCACCCAGCCCTCGGACTCCAGGGCCATCAGGTGCTGGCGCGCCCCCATGGACGTCATCTGCAACTGGTCGCCGAGTTCGGCGGCGCTCTGGGGGCCGCGGGTTTTCAGCAGATAGAGGATCTTGTCGGTACTGGCGTTCATGGGGGCTCCGGTGGTGGGTATCGGTGCGGTGACCGCCTGGATGAGGTCATTATGGGTAGCAGGGAGATTTAAATCAACAATCTGCTTTACTTAATGGACGACCCCTCACAATATAAATAAACCGATGACTTTATTTAATGAGGCGGAGATGGAAGGGATCAAGGGACAGGCGACCCTCTGGGTATTGGTGATGACGGTGACGCTGGCGGTGGCGGGGTTCAGCCTGCCTTCCCCCGTCCTGGCGCCGCTGCTGCTGGATCCGGCCCAGGGCATGTTGACGCCACAGGCGTCGGACTGGAGCCGCAAGGTGTGGCTTGGCGTCATCATGGGGCTCTATCCACTGTTTCAACTGCTGGGGGCCCCCTTGCTTGGCCGCCTCTCCGATCGCCATGGGCGCAAGCCGGTGCTGACCCTCTGTCTGGTGGGGGTGCTGGCGGGGTATGTGCTGATGGCTCTCGGCATCGCCTGGCGTTCCCTGCCGCTCTTGCTGCTGAGCCGGGTGGTGGAGGGCTTCTTCAACGGCGACATCGCCATCGTGCAGGCGATGGCGGCGGACATGAGCACGGCCAGGACCAAGGCCCGCAACTTCGCCCGCATCAACATCGGCATGAACCTGGGCTGGGTGGTGGGTCCCATGATCGGAGGCTATGCGGCCGTGGTCTCGGGAGATTACAGCCTGGCGGCCTGGCTGGCGGTGGGGATGACGGTGATCAACCTGCTGCTGGTGCTCTGGCTGCTGCCCAATCGTCCCCCGGTGCCGGCGACCCGGGATGAGGTTCCTCTCTCGACTCGCCAACTGCTGCTGCAACCTCGTCTCCTGCCCTACTTTGCCCTGACCCTGGCAAGCTATGGGGCGGTACAGCTCTACTTCACCTACTTCAATGTCTGGCTGGTGGAGCGGCTGGCATGGGATCCGGTGCAACTGGCCCAGGCCGCCGTGCTGGTGAGCGTGCCCATGATGCTGGGCTCCTGGATCGGTGAGCAGTTGGCACGGCACTGGCGCGGCAGCTCCCTTGGCATCGTCGGCCACCTGGTGATGGCGGCGGGCATGCTGATGTTCATCCTGCCGACCCAGTGGTGGGGGCTCGCGCTCACCTTCATCCCGGCCGGCATCGGCATGAGTCTGGGGGAGCTGGCCACCTCGGTGGCGGTCTCCAACCGCAGCCATGCCAGCCAGCAGGGGCAGGCGATGGGGCTCTACCGCGGTCTGGCGGTGGGCAGCGAGATCCTGGCGGTGGTGCTGGGCAGCCTGGTGCTGCTGGCGGGGACCGAGTGGCCCTTCTACCTGGCCGGCCTCTGCGGCGTGATCTGTGCCCTCGGTTTCTACGGATTGCGCAGACGGGCGGACAGGCGAAACGCCGTGGCCGGGTGCGCCGAGGCGGGCTGACGAAGGGCGCGGGGATCACAGTTCGGCGACGGGATGGCGGGCCGGACTTGCATCGCGGCGCCGAGTCTGGGACGGTATGGCTCTCTGCTCCGCTGTTCCCGACCCCCCGGCGAGCGCGTCTCCCATCATGGGCCTTGCGATGCCCAGTCCGCATTCCCGGCAGTGAGATGTGTCGTCATGGCACTGGAAACGGGAGGGGATGGCGCCGCACCCGTCTCGACATTCTTGGAGGTGATATGAGTCGTTATCAGGCCATTGCATTGGACATGGACGGTACCCTGCTGAACCGGGATCACAAGATCTCGTCCGCTACCCGGGCGGCCCTGGCCCAGGCCCGGGCCCACGGCATCAAGGTGCTGCTGGTGACGGGTCGCCACTTCATGACGGCCCGTCCCTTCCACCACGAGCTGGCCCTCGACACCCCCATCATCTGCAGCAACGGTGCCTACCTCTATGATCCGGTACAGGAGAGGATCCTCGCCGGGGATCCCCTGGCCGTGGCGCCCCTCACTGCCCTGCTGGAGGAGGTGCAAGCCCAGCAGATGGGGGCGCTGTTCCACCTGGGGGACGGCATCGGCTACCTGGGCTGCGAGGAGCACGTGGGCCGGATGCGGCGCTGGTCGGCAACCCAGCCGGATCACCTCAAGGTCTCCCTGCTGCCCGCCGAGGATATTGAGTCCTGGTTGCAGTCCCCCATCTGGAAGCTGGAGTTGTTCAACCAGGATCCCGGCCGGTTGCACCGTTTTGTCGGGGAGGTGGTGGAGAGACTGCCCTTCACCCGTGACTGGGCGGCCCCCTATGCGGTGGAGCTGGTGCAGCCAGGTTGCAGCAAGGGCAACCGGCTGGCCCAATGGGCGGCGAGCGAGGGGATCGCCATGGAGAACCTGGTGGCCTTTGGCGACAACAACAACGACATCAGCATGTTCGAGCAGGTGGGGCTGGCGGTGGCCATGGGCAATGCGGCGCCCCAGATCCAGGCCCATGCAGACCGGGTCACCGCGGATCACAACGAGGATGGCATCGCCCTGGCGTTGCAGCGCTGGGTCCTGCCCGCCTGAAGGGAACAACAGACGGCGGCATAAACAGAAAGGGGCCATGTCGGCCCCTTTTTGTCAGCTCCCGAAGGAGAACTGGATCACCCGATCCGGGAAGCGCAGCCGGTTGTAGTCCCGGTACACCCCTTCGTAGTGACGGATGGCGCGCTCGCGCTGGGCACGGTAGTAGTCGCGCTGGCGGCTGTCGCTCTCGCCCCGGATCTGCTGATCCAGCTGGTGGATGCTCCGCTCGGTGCGTTCCAGCTCCTGCTGCAATTCGCCGAGGCGCTGCTCCAGCAGATACTCCTTGCGGCCGCGCTCGAACTGGGTGAGGAAGCTGGTGTCGTTGGGGCAGACCCCCAGGTATTCGCTCCCCTCCCGTCCCTTGCTGTAGGCCAGCTCGGGGATGCAATAGAGCTCCAGTCCCTTGGCGTAGCCGCGCTGCCACTCCGCCTCATCCACCTTGAGGCCGTACTCCCCGCAGGTCTTCTGATAGTCGCGGGTGGCGCTCCGGGCCTTGCCCTGCTCCCCGTCCTGATAGCCCTGGTTGTACCAGCTCATGGCACGGCACTCCTCCTCCGAGAGGGAACTGCACCCGGCGAGCAGGAAGGGAAGGGTCAACAACAGGATCTTGGGGGACATGAGGGGGCTCCGACAGCAAAGGGGGTGGGGCATTCTAGAAGAGGAGGCCCGTCCGGGACAAGCACCGGGCGAGGGGGCCGTATCATGATGTTTTTATCAGTATTTTCAAGCCGTTGTAGACGGGCTTCCGGCAGCCTTTTCTTGCCGGGGGAGGCAGGGTAAACTGCGCCTACTTTTAACTGGCATGTAACATAAAAACAATGAAAGTCCTGACCGTCGATTATCGCTCCCCCGATGCGGCCGAGCGCTTCACCGAATCCCTGCGCACCACCGGCTTCGGAGTGCTGACTCACCACCCCATCCCGAAGGAGCTGGTGCAGTCCATCTATGACAACTGGTATCGCTTCTTCATGAGCGAACAGAAGCAGGATTTCCTGTTCAATCGCGAGACCCAGGACGGCTACTTCCCGCCCTCGGTGTCCGAGGTGGCCAAGGGCCACAGCCAGAAGGACATCAAGGAGTACTTCCACATCTATCCCTGGGGCCAGATGCCGGCAGAGCTGAAAGAGCAGGCGATGGAGTACTACCGCCTCGCCAACGATCTGGCCGCCGAGCTGCTGGGCTGGGTGGAGCAGCACACCCCGGGGGACATCGCCGCCCACTACCGCTGCCCGCTCTCCTCCATGATCGAAGAGAGCCACAAGACCCTGCTGCGGGTGCTGCACTACCCGCCCTTCGACGGCACCGAGGAGCCGGGTGCCATCCGCGCCGCCGCCCATGAAGACATCAACCTGCTGACCATTCTGCCCGCTTCCAACGAGCCGGGCCTGCAGGTGAAAGGTTCAGACGGGGAGTGGATGGATGTGCCCTGCGATTTCGGCACCCTCATCATCAACATAGGCGACATGCTGCAGGAGGCCTCCCGCGGCTACTACCCCTCCACCACCCACAGGGTCATCAACCCGACCGGGGGCAGTGCCGCCAAGTCCCGCATCTCCTTGCCGCTCTTCCTGCACCCCCGTCCGGACGTGGTGCTCTCGGAGCGTCACACCGCCCACAGCTATCTGATGGAGCGGTTGCGGGAGCTGGGGGTGATCTAATCCCGCCAGACCCGAGCAGACAACAAACCGGAGCATCCCCGCTCCGGTTTTTATTTTGTGGCACGATTGGTTGTTTATCCGAATTTTATTGGTCAATGATGCTAAAAACTGAGTTTTATATCGGATATACGCCGAGTGATTGCGCGCCCGCAGGCGTACTCTGAGCGCCATTTCGGGCCTCGCTGGCAGGCCCTTCCCGTGGAGTTCTTATGAAGCAGTCCCAATGGTCATCCCGGCTCGGTTACATCCTGGCCGCCGCAGGTTCCGCGGTCGGTCTCGGCGCCATCTGGAAGTTCCCCTATGTCACCGCCGCCAACGGTGGCGGCGCCTTCCTGCTGGTCTTTCTGTTGTTCAGCTTCACCCTGGGGGTGGCGGTGCTGATGGGGGAGACCCTGATCGGCAGCCTGACCCGGCGCGGGGTGGTGGGCGCCTTTGGTGAACTGATGGGCAGGCGCTGGCGCTGGGTCGGTGCCATGGGCTTGCTGTGCAGCCTGCTCATCTTCTGTTTCTACAGCGTGGTGGGCGGCTGGACCCTGGGGTACACGGGCATGGCACTGGCGGGGGAGCTGCAACAGGGGGACGGCGCGGCACTGACCGCCCGTTTCAACGACTACGTCGGTGATCCGCTCTGGCCGGTGCTGACCCACCTGCTGTTTGCCGGCTTGACCTGGTGGTTCGTGCGGGGCGGCGTGCAACAAGGGGTGGAGCGCACCCTGCGCTGGATGATGCCGGCCCTCTTCATCATGATCCTGCTGCTGGTGGCCTTCGGCCTCACCCTGCCGGGCGCCATGGCCGGGGTGCGCCACTTCCTGATGCCCGATTTCAGCAAGCTCGGCATGTCGGGTGTGCTGGACGCCATGGGGCTGGCCTTTTTCTCCCTCTCCATCGGCCTTGGCATCCACACCACCTATGGCGCCTACCTGCCTTCCAGCGAAGGGGTCGGTCGCTCCAGCCTCTGGGTGGTGCTGCTGGCGAGCGTCATCGCCGTGCTGGCGGGCCTGATGATCTTCCCGGTACTGGCGGCGACCGGCATTGACCCGGCCTCGGGCCCGGGCCTCACCTTCATGACCATGCCAGCGGTGTTCCAGCAACTGCCCTTCGGCCAGGGGCTGGCGGTGGTGTTCTTCTCTCTGCTGGTGGTGGCGGCGCTCTCCTCCTCCATCTCCCTGCTGGAGCATTTGCAGTGCTTCCTGTGCGAGAGCCTGGGCTGGTCCCGCCGCGCGGCGTGCAACCTGGTCATTGCCCTGGTGATGGCGGGTGGCATCCCGGTGAGCCTGTCGTTCGGTCCCTGGGCCACTCTGACCCTGTTTGGCAAGAATATCTTCGAGTTGCTGGACTTCATCACCTCCAACCTGATGATGCCCCTGTTCGGGCTGGCCCTGACGCTGCTGCTGGGCTGGCGGCTCGGTCGCCAGGCGCTGCCCGAAGGGCTGGCTCCCCACTGGCGGGCCCTGCTGATGGGCTGCTGGCGCTGGCTGGCTCCCCTGCTCATTGGCGGCATTCTGGTGCGCGGCCTGGTGTAGGGAGGGTTGGTCATCTGTGCCACTCCCCGGCCGGGCTGGCCGGGGAGTGGGGTGGCAGGATTGACTCTTTATAAAAATCTGTAAATTAAAAATAAATAGAATAACAGTCTGCACTTTCGACATTTTGTTTTGATTAAATCTGTTTTTGGTTCTGTTTTAGACTATTTTCTGTCAACTTCTCTTGCCATGGTTTAGGCTGTGGCTCCTTTTTACCGTGCAGGCGTCGCCCTCCCATGTCACCCCTTATCGCTCTCTGTGGCCGATTTAGCCCCTTCCTGGAGAGGTGACCTTGCAGGTGTCGTTTGTCTGACTGTTCATTGCAAAGGTCGCCCTCAGGCGGCCTTTTTTGTTGCGGCGCACACCGCGTCTAGCCATGGAGTATCGAACTGATGTTGTCTTGCCCGGAGGTTGTATGAGCCAGGTTCAGTGGTCTTCCCGTATTGGTCATGTGCTGGCGGCCGCCGGCTCGGCGATCGGCCTTGGCGCCATCTGGAAGTTTCCCTATGTGACAGCCACCAACGGGGGCGGTGCCTTCCTGCTGGTGTTCCTGCTCTTCAGCTTCACCCTGGGGGTCGCGGTGCTGGTGGGGGAGACCCTGCTCGGCAGCCGCAGCCAGCGCGGCGTGCTCGGCGCCTTCCACAAGCTGGTGGGGCCGAACTGGCGCTGGATGGGTTACATGGGGATCCTGTGTGGCTTCTTCATCTACAGCTTCTACAGCGTGGTGGGGGGCTGGACCGTCGGCTATGCGGCCCTGGCCGTGGGCGGCGAGCTCAACCTGAGTGAGGCGAGCACCCTCACCGCACTCTTTACCGGTTATGTGAGCGATCCCCTCTGGCCGGCCCTCACCCATCTCGTCTTCGCCGGGCTCACCTGGTGGTTCGTGCAGGGAGGGCTGCAACAGGGGGTGGAGCGGGCGCTGCGCTGGATGATGCCGGCCCTGTTCGTGATGATGCTGCTCCTGGTGGTGACCGGGCTCTCCATGCCGGGGGCCATGGCCGGGGTACGGCAGTTCCTGATGCCCGACTTCTCCCACCTGACGGGGCAGGGGGTGCTCGACGCCCTGGGGCTGGCGTTCTTCTCCCTCTCCATTGGCCTCGGGGTACACACCACCTATGGCGCCTACCTGCCGAGCAGTGACGGGGCGCTGCGCTCCGGGGTCTGGGTAGTCACCCTGGCGAGCTGCATCTCGGTGCTGGCGGGGCTGATGATCTTCCCGGTGCTGGCCTCCACCGGCATCGATCCTGCCGCCGGTCCCGGCCTCACCTTCATGACCATGCCGGCGGTGTTCAACCACCTGCCGTTCGGTCAGGGGCTGGCGGTGATCTTCTTCCTGCTGCTGCTGGTGGCGGCGCTCTCCTCCTCCATCTCCATGCTGGAGCACCTGGTGCGCTTCACCACCGAGGAGTGGGGCTGGTCGCGCCGCAATGCCTGCCGGGTGCTGACCCTGCTCATCATGGCCTGCGGCATTCCGGTCAGTCTGTCGTTCGGGCCCTGGGCGGACTACACCCTGTTTGGCAAGACCCTGTTCGATCTGCTGGATTACCTCACCTCCAACCTGATGATGCCCTTGTTCGGTCTGGTGCTGACCCTGCTGCTTGGCTGGAAGCTGGGGGACAGTATTGTACCTGCGGATCTCTCGCCGCTGATGCGTGGCGCGCTGCTCTGGTGCTGGCGGCTGGTCGCCCCCCTGCTGATCGCGGGGATCCTGGTGCGGGGCTTGTTGTAACGCACCTGCCAGGGCGGCATGCACCGCCCTGGCTGGCTATAGGCCCTGATGGGGACCGAGGGGCGGCAGTTTGGGGGCCAGGTGGGATCTCACCTGTTGCAGTGTCTCCCGATAGGCGTTCCCATGGTGCTCCAGGAAGGCGGCACTGTGGTTGAGACGCTGCTCCAGCCTGTCCACCAGGCGGGCCACCGCCGGGGCCGCCATGCCGGCGGGCCAGCACTGGGTCAGCAATACCAGCAGTTGCCAGGCATCCCCCGCCTGGGCCGGGAATCGCTCCTGCAGGGTCAGAGCACTCTGCACGGCGAGCTGGAGCTGACCCGTGGTCATGGCCCGTTGCCGCTCCTCGCGCAGCTGGGTCAGCTGCTGCTCCCGCTGCACCAGTTGCCGCGCCAGATCGTCGACCACCTGCAAAATGAGTCCCTGCAGCAGCGGGGTCTGTGCCACCGGCCCCTGATACTGGCCGAGCTGGGCCAGATAACGCTGGGCATGGTGGGGAAGCCCGCAGAACTGGCTGACGGCCACCCCGAGCAACTGGTTGAGGTGATTGTCCCGCGCCGCCTCCGGCGGGTGCTTGGCCAGCAGCATCAAGGCGTCATCGAATCGATAATCCAGACCCAGCATCAGGGCGCGCAGCAGCCCCTCCTCGTGGGCACGCAGGGTCACGGCCTGCTGACCGAGCTCCTCCAGGGCCTGCTGCAGCCCATGAACTCTGGCCTCTCCCGGTGGATGCCAGAGCACCGCCAGGGTCGCATCCAGCAGGCAGCGTTCGACGGAGTGGCGAAACGTCTGTTTGGGGAAGTAGCGCAGGATGAAATCGGTGGCCTGCGCCAGCACCTGATCTTCATCCCTTCGCAGCAAGGCCAGCAAAATGGCCACCTGGCGCCACTGCGGCTGCCAGGGGCAGCGTTGCAGCAAGCCTGACAAGGTTTCCCAGGCCGGACCCCACAGCGCCTCGTGCAGTTGGCAGGCGAGAACCAGCGCCTGATGGATGACGGGGGGCAGTCGCTCCCGGTTGCGGGCCAGATCCTTGTGGGCGCTCTCCACCCGGTTCAGCCCGAGCAGAGCCTGGTTCAGTCCCTGGCGTGGCCACCAGGCATCGTGCTCCGTGGTGCAGATGGCGTAGTGCTGGGCGGCCTGCACCCGTTCCCCGGCTTGCAGCAGCATGTAGCCCTTTACCCTGTCCATCTGTGCTTCCAGCCTCTTGTGGCTGGCGTGCCGGTAAAGCAGATCCTCGCACTGGGCGCAGGCGCTGCGCCACTCCCTGAGCGCCATGGGGGTGGCCAGGGGGCGGGTCACCGTGGTCAGTGCCAGCAGCGCTTGCAGGCTGTGCGCCAGCTGCTCCGTGGTGAAGGGCACGGCCAGACGCAGGGCGAAATAGAGGTCGGAGGGGGGGAACTGGCCGGTGTCCTCGTCCTGCTCCAGCAGCAGGAGCACGCAGCCGGGCGCGAGCAGGCCCAGGTGGTGTGCTTCATGCAGCAGCCTGACTCCCTCGTGGGCCTGGTGGTGATACTGGCGGCAAAGAATGGCATCGAAGGCGTGCTGGCGCAGCAGGGCGGGCAGGCTTGCAATCTCTTTGCAGTGGAACAGCTCGGTGGGGGGCAGCCCCAGATCACTCAGTCCCTGGGTGAGGGTCGAGCCCATCATGGCATCGTCTTCGATGAGGAGGATCTGCATCTTTGACGCTCCTTCGCCGGTCGGGGGTGGCGAGGTTGGATTCAAAGTTAGCCTCCACTCTCCCGCGAGAGCCAGAGGGGGTCAATACCCCACCTGGGTCAGGAATGGCTCAGTGCCAGCCTTGGGCAGGGCAAAGAAAGCATCACTGAAGGCCGGGCCCCCTGGCCGAGAAGGGGCAGTCCCGCTGGGGGACACGCAGCACCCCGGCGCCCGCCTCTCCCTGCCAGGCGAGCTCGAGCTGGCCCAGGCGCCCGAGGTGGCGCAGCTCGAACTCGTAGCGCAGGCAGGGGTTGTCGGTGGGCAGCCGTGTCATCCCGGCGGGCAGCCGGTAGTCGTAGCGCAGCTGGGGGCCATCTTGCAGTCGGCTCTGCACGGGCACCAGCCCCTCCGCCGTCGGTGCGGGGGCCTTGAGATAGCGGCGCAGCGCCACCGGTGCGTCGATGGCTTTTTGATAGTGAAGGCCGTTCATGGCTGCCAACTCCTCCTCCAGCCGCGTCAGCTCCCCCTCCAGTCCGCTCAAGGCGGCGCCAAGCTGTTGATGGGCCGGGGAGGCGCAGCCTCCCAGCAGCAGGGTCGCGATGAGCAGGGCGGGACGGACGGCAGACATGAAGGTTCCTCGGGTGCCAGGGTCAATGACTATAGCAGGGGATTGGTGGGCGGCGTGCCCCTCAGCAGCCCGGCGAGGCGCTCCAGCCCTTCGGCGACGCGGGCGTCGGTGGCGGGCTGGCTCAGGCTGAGGCGTACTCCCTGCGGGGCGGCAAACTGGCCGGCGGCGAAGTGTTCTCCGCTGGCGACCCCCACGTCAAGGGCGTTGGCGGCCTCCGCAAACTCCTGGCTGCGCCAGGGCTCGGGCAGCGGCAGCCAGGCGTGCATAGACCCCGGCTGCCAGCGCGCTCCCGGCAGCAGGTGGCGCAGGAGCTCACCCCGGCGCGCCAGGATTTTTCGCTGGTGTTCGATGAGCGGCATGATCTGGCGCTGGCTCACCAGCTTGCAGGCCAGCTCGATGAGCAGCGGACTCACCATCCAGCTCGACAGCCGCATTGCCTGGGCGAAGCCGTTACGAAGGGCGGGAGGGGACAACACGAAGCCGACCCGCAGGCCGCCGCAGGCTATCTTGGCGAGACTGCCGAGGTAGATGACCCGCTCCGGTGCCAGGTTGACCAGCGGCGGGAGCGTACTTTCGGGCAGCAGGCCGTTGACGTCATCCTCGACGATCAGCAGATCGTGGCGACGGGCGATGGCGACGATGGCGTCGCGCCGCGCCAGGCTCATGGTGGCCGTAGTGGGGTTTTGCAGGGTGGGGGTGAGATAGAGCAGCTTGGCCCGGCGGGTACGGCACGCGGTATCCAGCGCCTCTGGCAGCAGTCCCTCCTCATCCATCGCCAATCCCACCACCTGATTCTTGAGCTGGCGTGCATTACCCAGCATGCCGGGGTAGCTCAGGCCCTCGCAAAACAGGGTCTCTCCCACGCAGCCGGTGGCCAGCAGGGCCAGCATGATGCCGTGCTGGGCCCCATGGCTGAACAGCAGGCGATCTTCGCTCGCCGTGATGCCCTGCTCGGCGAGCCAGTCGACGAACAGCTGGCGTTGTGCGGGGCGTCCGGCCTCCTTGTCATAGCCGAGCAGGCCGTTGAGATCCCCCTGCGCCAGCTCGGTGAGCAGGGGCCTGATGATGGCGCCCCTGTCCAGCTGGACCGGGAGGTTCTGCCACAGCTCGATGCGCTGGCTGTCTTCATTGCGGATCACCCATTCGTTGGCGGGATCCGCCGCTCCCCTGACCCAGGTGCCGTGCCCGACCCGGGCCGCCAGCAGGCCCCGTCGCTCCGCTTCGGTGTAGGCGCGGGTGACGGTGCCCACGGTGACCCCCAGCTTGTCTGCCAGGGCCCTGTGGGTCGGCAGCCGGGTCTCGGGTGAGAGGATGCCGGTGGCGATGGCCTGCTCGATGGCCTTGACCAGTTTGAGGTAGAGGGGCCCCTCGAAGGGGGTGAGGTCGGGCGTCCAGATTGTCATGGTGACAATAAATCCATTGATCCAAGATTGTCCGCAATATAGCGTGATTATCAGTCTTCACACAACCAACAAGCACACATTGTATCGGTACAATGTGGCGAGAAAGGAGTCTCCCCATGACCATCGAATGGTATGCCACCCTGTTTGGCTTCGCTCTGCTCACCTGCGGCACGCCAGGGCCGAACAACCTGATGTTGACGGCGTCCGGTGCCAACTTCGGCGTGCGTCGCACCCTGCCCCATCTCATCGGGGTGGCGGTGGGCCAGCCTGTGCTGCAACTGGTGCTGGCGCTCGGCTTCTATCCGCTGTTCGAGCGCTGGCCCCTGCTCAAGCTGAGCCTGCAGGTGCTGGGCAGCCTTTACCTGCTGTGGCTGGCGTGGCGCATCGCGGTGGCAGGCGCCCCCGGAGATCCCGCCAGCCGTGCCCGCCCCTTGACCCTGCTTGAAGGGCTGGGCTTCCAGTTCCTCAATCCCAAGGCGTGGATGATGGGGATCTCGGCCATCAGTCTGTTCAGCCTGCCGGGGAGCGACTACTGGCCGAGCATGTGGGGCATCATGAGTGTCTTCCCCATGGCGGGGTTCCCGGTCTGCTTCGCCTGGGTGATGTTTGGCCATCAGCTCAGCCGCTGGATCAACTCGGACAAGGGGTGGCGTCGTCTCAACGGCAGCCTGGGTGCCTTGACCGCCCTGTGCGTGGTGATGCTCTGGTATTAACAGCACCTTGATTATTCATGCAAAGAAAATGCATTGCTGACCTTGTCGTCAGGGCGTCGGCTCTGCATATTAGGAGGCTTGCCGTATCTGAACGAGGTTGAGATGGATCTGAACTGGTTGCTCCCCCTGGCGGGCTTTGCCCTTATCACCTGTGGCACGCCGGGCCCCAACAACATGCTGCTCACCAGTGCCGGGGCCGCCCAGGGGTTTCGCCGCTCCGTGCCTCTGCTGGTGGGGGTGGTGGGGGGCATCAACCTGATGATCCTGGCCACGGCCCTGGGGCTCGGGGTGGTGTTCGAGCGTCTGCCCCTGCTGCACGACGGCCTCAAGCTGGTGGGGTCGGCCTACCTGCTCTGGCTGGCCTGGAAGGTGGCCAACGCCAGTGGCCCGGCGGAGGGGAACCGGCCGCTCATCCCGGCCCATCAGGGGGCCATGCTGCAACTGCTCAACCCCAAGGCCTGGATGATGGCGCTCTCCGCCATCAGCGGCTTTACCCTGGCGGGGGAGGCTTACTGGCCGTCCGCGGGCTGGGTGCTCGGCATTTTCTTCGTGACCGGCCTCTATACCGGTGCCTTCTGGGTGCTGTTCGGTGCCCAGGTGCGCCGCCTCATCCGCACCGCCACCGGTTGGCGTCGTTTCAATCTGGGCATGGGGCTCGCCACGGCGGCCTGCGTGCTGATGATCTGGGTTTAGGCCTCGGCCTGAGCCTTTACCGGCTGTCTTGTTGGCCCTTCGGGGCCTTTTTTATTGCCGGGGCGGTGCGATCAAACGCGCCCCCTGAGGGATTGCAGCATTGGTTTGCACCATCGGGTTACATAAGGAGATCCCATGAAATGTATCGGTCTGCTGGGTGGCATGAGCTGGGAGTCCACCGTCAGCTATTACCAGGCCCTCAACCGGGGGGTACGCGAGCGGCTCGGCGGTCTGCACTCGGCGCGGGTGCTGCTGAGCAGCGTGGATTTTGCCGGGATAGAGCGGTTGCAGCACGCCGGTGACTGGCCCGCCACCGCCCGTCTGCTGGCAGCCGAGGCCAGGGCCATCCAGGCCGGTGGCGCCGATTTTCTGCTGATCGGGACCAACACCATGCACAAGGTGGCGCCGGAGATCGAGGCCGCCATCGACATTCCCCTGCTCCACATCGCCGATGCCACGGCCCATCGCCTCCAGGCCGACGGGGTGACCCGGGTAGGTTTGCTCGGCACCCGCTTCACCATGGAGCAGGATTTCTACAAGGGGCGGCTCCAGGAGCGCTTCGGGCTGGAGGTGCTGGTGCCTGATGACGCTGCACGGGAGCGGGTGCACCGCATCATCTATGACGAGCTCTGCCTCGGCGATATTCGCGAGTCGTCTCAGGCCGAGTATCTGGCCATCATCGCCGATCTGGCACAGGCCGGTGCCCAGGCGGTGATCCTGGGTTGCACCGAAATCGCCCTGCTGGTGGGCGCGTGCCAGGCCGCCGTGCCTCTCTATGACACCACCGCCATCCACGCCGAAGCCGCGGTGACGCTGGCCCTTGCCTGATGTGATGCGGGCGGGGTGACCCTCTCGGCGCCCCGCCTGTTTTTTCCTCCTTTCATAACTGTGAGTCAGCCTTCATTTCAGCAGGGCTGAAGCCGTTTTTATTGTCAATCGGCTCACATTTCCTCTTTTTGTCTCTTGAGTCCGGGGCGTCAGACGCCTAGTTTTCGATAACTGAAACGATTCAGCTTTCACAAAAACAAGAGACACGAGGATAAATCCATGTTGAAGAAACTCTCCATTGCCGTGCTGCTCGCCCTGGGCGCCACCGCGGGTCACGCCGCCGAATTTCTGCTGACCGACTCCCAGCAAGGGCTGGATGTGGGGGACTGGAAGATCACCAGCGAGAAGCTCGGCATCAAGAGTCCGGTTCCCTTCACCATCGAGAAGAAACGCCTGCACGGCGGCCGCCAGGAAGGGGTGGATCTGCTCATCGTCGACAATGGCGTCATGAAGATCACCCTGGTGCCGACCCGCGGCATGGGGATCAAGGAGGTCAAGGCGGCGGATCTGCGCCTAGGCTGGGATTCACCGGTCAAGGAGGTGGTCAACCCCGCCTTCATCGATCTCGAGAGCCGTGGCGGCCTCGGCTGGCTCGACGGCTTCAACGAGATGCTGGTGCGCTGCGGCTACGAGTGGACGGGTCATCCCGGGGTGGATGACGACGGCCGCCTCAAGAGCCTCCATGGCCGGGTGCAGAACATTCCCGCCTCCGTGGTCAGCGTGACCGTGGACGAAGAGCCGCCCTACGCCATCCACGTGCTGGGCCGGGTGGACGAGCGCACCTTCAAGATGAGCGAACTGGTCACCTGGACCCAGCTGAGCGTGGTGCCCGGTCAGGCGGAGTTTGCCCTGCAGGACAAGCTGACCAACCACGCGGATTACGAGAACGAGTACCAGATCATCTATCACGGCAACTTCGGGGCCCCCATTCTGGAGGAGGGAGCCAGGGTGAGCACGCCGGTGAAGCAGATCTCCCCGTTCAATGACTACGCCAAGGCCGGACTCAAGGGTTGGCAAACCTATCTGGGGCCCACCAAGGGCTTCGACGAGATGGTGTTCAACCTGGTGCCCTACAGCGACGCCGACGGCAATACCCTGGCAGTGCTGAACAACCGGGCCGGCAACGCCGGAGTGGCGGTGGGCTACAACACCCGACAGCTGCCGGTGCTGACCCTGTGGAAGAACACCGACACCCGGGCCCAGGGCTATGTGACCGGCATCGAACCCGGTACCAGCTATGCCTACAGCACCAAGTACCAGCGCCCGCTCGGGCTGGTCCCCAAGATCCAGCCGGGGGAGACCAAGACCTTCGATCTGACCTATCGCCTGCTGCAAAATGCCGACGAAGTGAAGCAGGCCCTGGCCCAGGTGGAGAAGATCCAGGGCGGTCGGGCCACCGAGCTGCGCGAGCAACCCCTGGTCAAGCTGCCATAAGGGAGAGACGCCCAGCAAAAAGCCGCTCCATGAGCGGCTTTTTCATATCAGGCCCGTCGATCAGACGTGGCTGTACATGGCTTCTATCTCGCGCTGGTACTTGGCCTCGATGATCTTGCGGCGCAGCTTCATGGTGGGGGTGATCTCCCCGAGCTCCATGGAGAAGGCGCTCGGCAGCAGGGTGAACTTCTTCACCTGCTCGAACTTGGCCAGCTCCTTTTGCAGATCCTGAATGCGGGCCTCGAAGAACTCCATCACCCGGGAGTGGCGCAGCAGCTCGGTCTTGCACTGGTACTGCAGGTTGATGGAGCGGGCGTACTCCTCCAGGGATTCGAAGCAGGGCACGATGAGCGCCGACACGAAGTGGCGGGCATCGGCGACGATGGCAATCTGCTCGATGAAGCGATCCTTGCCGAGGGTCCCCTCGACCAGTTGCGGCGCCACGTACTTGCCGTTGGAGGTCTTCATCAGCTCCTTCAAGCGCTCGGTGAAGTAGATGTTGCCCTCGTCATCCAGCTCGCCTGCATCGCCGGTGCGCAGGAAGCCATCCTCGGTCATCACCTCGGCGGTAGCTTGCGGCTTGTTGTAGTAGCCACGCATCACGGTGGGGGCGCGCACCAGCAGTTCGTTGTTCTCGCCGAGTTTCACCTCGATGCCGTTTAGCGCCGTGCCGATGGAGCCCAGCCTGAACTGGGTGTCTTCATAGCAGCAGACGGTGGCGGTGGTCTCGGTCATGCCGTAGCCGTACTTGAGGTTGAGCCCCATGGCCTGGAAGAAGAGATTCACCTCGTCCGCGAGACGGGCGCCCGCCACCGGCAGGAAGCGGGTGCGACCGCCGAAACGGGCGCGCAGTTTGCGAAACACCAGGCGCTCGGCAAGCCAGAGCTGGCCATAGAGCAGGGGAGAGGCGGACTTGCCCGCCTGACGGGTGGCGACCATCTGTTTGCCCACCCGGGTGGCCCAGCCGAACAGGGCGCGGCGCAGGCGCGGCGCCTGGGCGACCTTGGCCTGGATCATGGCGTAGGCCTTCTCGTAGAGGCGGGGCACGGCGCACATCACGGTGGGCTTCACCTCGCCGATGACATCCATCACCTTCTGCGGGTCGCGAATGTAGACGTTCTCGGCGCCGCAATAGAGCACGTAGTAGCTCCAGGCACGCTCGAACACATGGCTCAGCGGCAGCATGCAGAGGGAGACATCCTGCTCGCTGAGGTCGAGGCGAGCGTCATGCATCTCGAAGCAGGCGGCCATGTTGGCGAAATCGAGCATGACCCCCTTGGGTTCGCCCGTGGTGCCCGAGGTGTAGATGAGGGTCAGCAGGTCGTCCATGCGGTAGTGGCGCTCGCGCTCGCGCAGCACCTGCTCGCTGGGTTGGTGGTTGCCGGAGACGAGGAAGGTCTGGAAATGGCTGGCCGAGGCGCAGCCGCGCAGATCGACGGTGCCGTCCAGGGCGACGATGTGGCTTATCTCGCCGCTGTCGATGAGGTGCAGCGCCTGATCGAACTGGGGCTGCTCCCCCACGAACAGCATCCTGATGCCGGCATCCTTGACGATGTAGCGCAGCTGATCGAGGGTGCTGGTGGGGTAGATGGGCACGCTGACGCCGCGGGCGGCCAGGATGCCGAGGTCGGCCTGGGTCCACTCGGGCATGTTGCGGGCATAGATGCCGACCATCTCGCCGGACTGGTGGCCCGCCCGGATCAGGCCCTGGGCGCAATAATCCATGGCCTGACCCAGGGTTCGCCAGCCGATGGCGCGCCACTGGCCATCCTGCTGGACGCGCAGGGCGGCCTTGTTGCCAAGGCGGGCAATACGCTCACGCATCACTCTAACCAGATGAAACTGCGACATCTCACGCATCCTCAAGTAACAGTTGTGCGCCCGCAGGGGCACCAAAATCGGGGCTGGAGTTTAAACTCTAACATTACAGCTTACAAGTGTGCGCCATTTGTCCTGGATCACAAAGTCGTCAACCAGATGAGAGTGAGGCATGATAGGGAGCAGGGATCGGATTCATTCAGGGAGTTGCACCATGAATATCGGGATCAAGAGCCTGTTCACCGGTGTGTTGCTGCTGTTGGCGGGGGCAGGCGCCCTCTGGTATCTACTGGGGGGCGCGGGGGAGCAGGAGAATCCCTGGCTGAGCGGCGCCGAGGGCTATGAGCAGGCGCAGCGGCTGGCGCTGAGGGAAGGATACCCCTTGCTCTACGTGATCGAGCGCGCCAAGTGCCGACGCTGCAAGGCGCTGAATACCAGGCTGTGGCGTGCCCCCGAGATGCAATCCGCCCTGGCGGGGCTGGTGAAGGTGCGACTCAACCCGGATGCGGGGGATGGCAGCGAGCACATTCTGCGCCGCTTCCCCCAGGTTGCGACGGCCCCTGGCATCTATGTCCAGCGACCGGGTGAGCCGCTTCGCCCCATCAAGATCGCGGTGGATATCGAACAGATCTGGATGCCCGGCGTCACCTATGGTCGCGGCTTCTTCATGCCCCTCTCGGGAGCCGCCTTCGAGGCCGTGCTGAGGGTGACCCTGAGCCTGGAAGACCCCTCCATCGACAATGCGCCCCTGCCTTGAGGGGGGAAGCGAAGCGGGGGAGTCAGGGAGGTCAGAGGGGGCGCCCGCTGACGGCGGTCTGCTGCGGGTTGTCAGCCGAAGTCGAACAGACGGGACATCAGCACGGCATCCTCCCTCTCCTGCCCGGTGCCATAGTAGTCGGCGCGGCGGCAATACTCGGCAAACCCCTCGCTCTCGTAGAGGTTGATGGCGGTGCGGTTGCCGGCCCGCACCTCCAGGAACCAGGCCTCGGCCTTGCTGGCCTTGCTGCGGGCCAGGTACTCCCTGAGCAGCGCCCGCCCCAGCCCTTTGCCCTGAAAATCGGGATGCACGCAGAGATTCATCAGGGAGCTGTCTCCCGCCACCAGATCCGAGATGTAGAAACCGGCCGGTCGTCCGTCCACCAGCATCAGGCCGTTGAGATAGCGCGGCCCGAAGCAGGAGAGCAGGTTGGCCTGGCTCCAGGGCTCCTGGTGGGCGGCCTGCTCGATGGGGTAGATGGCTTCGAAGTCCGATTCGAGCAGGGGGCGAAAGTGGGGCAAGAGGTCAGACATGGTCACTCCGGACGGGATTCAGGCTTGCGATGGACACCATGGCCGTGCCATGGTCGTGAGCATCAAGGGGTGTGACGCTGCCGGCACTGCTGCCAGAGGGCGCGCTTGTGCGCCCCATCGGGCTTGAGCGGGCAGACCAGGGCATCGGGCCAGCGAGGGTCCGGCGCCGTCAGCCAGAGCAGGGGCGAAGTGGCCCCCGCGGGCAGGGAAGGCATCTCGGACAGCAGGGAGACCTCGTCCGTGCCAAGGCCGAGCCAGCGGCAGATGTCCCCGAGCAGGGAGGGCGCGGGCAGCGTCTCTGCCAGCAGCCAGAGCTTGCCGGTCGGCAAAGGGGCGGTCTCCTGCGGGGCCAGCACCTCGTCGGCGGGCGTGTTTGCCGGCTGCGCGGCGCCGTCGGGGCTGGTGCCTCCTGCCAGGAGTCGGCCTCTTTGTTGCCAGAGGGGGATGCCCATGCGGGCCAGGATGCGCTGGCGCAGCGGGTCCAGCAGGGGATCTTGCATGGCGAAGGCTCACTCTTGATCTGCGTTGGGGTAAATAATGATGCGCAGAGTACACTCTCGCGGGATTTGCTGCACCCCGGACGTGCGCTTTTCGCCCTGTGACGATGGCAAACGAGCGCCTCCCCGGGGGCAGAGATGACAGACAATGAGAGTGGGGCGGGGCCAGAGGCCGGACCCCGTCACCACGGATGACCTATCAGCTTCGGAACTGTGCCTATGCCGCCTTTAGCCCAGAATACTGTTCGTGCCACCCCCATTCATGAGCGCCTGCCACGGCTCCTTTCCGCCCTTGGCGAGGGACTGTATGAGCGCCAGGATGCCCTGCGGCTCGGCCTGCTGGCGGCCCTGAGTGGCGAGAGCGTCTTTCTGCTGGGCCCCCCGGGCATCGCCAAGAGCCTGATCGCGCGGCGCCTCAAGCTGGCGTTTCAGGATGCCCGCCATTTCGAATACCTGATGACCCGTTTCAGTACGCCGGAGGAGGTGTTCGGCCCCCTCTCCATCCAGGCGCTCAAGGAGGATGGCAAGTACCTGCGGTTGACCAGCGGCTACCTGCCGGAGGCCGAGGTGGTCTTCCTCGACGAGATCTGGAAGGCGGGCCCTGCCATCCTCAACACCTTGCTCACCGCCATCAACGAGCGCCAGTTTCGCAACGGCGACAGCCAGCACCCCATTCCCATGCGGCTGCTGGTCACCGCCTCGAACGAGCTGCCGGCCCCGGACAGCGGGCTGGAGGCGCTCTACGACCGCATGCTGGTGCGGGTCTGGATGGACAGGGTGCAGGAGAAATCCAACTTCCAGGCCATGCTGGCGAGCGATGGCCAATCCCATCAGAACCTGACCCCCTCGGTGCAGATTCGGGGGGAAGAGTACGACGCCTGGCAGGATGCCATCGAGCAGGTGCGCCTGCCGGACGCCTGTTTCGAACTCATCTACCAGCTGCGCCAGCAGCTCGACAGCCAGCTCGGGCACGGCTGCTATGTCTCGGATCGGCGCTGGAAGAAGGCGGTGCGGCTCATCAAGGCGAGCGCCTTCTTCAATGGCCGCGACGAGGTGGCTCCCCTGGATCTGTTGCTGTTCAAGGATTGCCTCTGGCACGACGAGGCTTCCCGCACCGCGCTGCTGGAGATGATCGGCGAATTTTCCCGCCTCTACGGCTACCAGCAACTGGCGCTGACCCGGGAACTGCTCTCCCTGCGCGAGCAGTTCAAGCAGTTGCAGGGGGCGGTCGCCTTGCGCATCGGCTGCAAGGCGGTCAAGCGCAAGCAGTGGTTCGGCCGCCGCGCCCGCGGCACCGAACTGCCGCTGGCCAACGCCAGGCCGTTCGGCAAACTGGTGCATTTCCAGCTGCTCACCCCGGCGCCCCTGGATGGCAGCGATCCCGAGCGCCTCACCGGCACCCTCACCTTCGATCGCACCCTGCTCTCTCACTGGCACCCCACCGGGGAGGCGCTGGTGGGCTGGCCCCTCGGCAACCCCAAGGAGGGGCACTACGAGCTGGTGCTGGACGAGCAGTTGCGGCTGCACGTGCTGGATATCCAGCGCCAGCCCGTGCCCCTGATGCTGGTGGAGCGTACCTCCATCCCCGAGGTGGTGATGGCCCCCTGGCTGTCGGCCCTGGACGACCTGACGGGCCAGGTGAACCGGGTGCTGCAAAATCTCAAGGGTCAGCGCAACCTGTTCGACCGTCACCAGCCCCATCTGTTCGTGGGGGACCACTGGCTGCGTCAGGTGGAGGACAGCTTCTTCGTGCTGAGCCGGGACCTGGAGCGGCTGGGGGCCGAGCTGCAGCAGTGGCGGGATCGTCTGCCTTTTCTCGATGCATAGGGGTGACGTCGCGTCTTACGTGGGATTGGTGAAATAAACAGGATGAAAAACATGTTTCGTCAGCATGATACTCCATCACATCTCAACGTCCGGGGTGGCCCATGCTAGAGATCGGCATGATGGACCTGGGGCTGCTCATGGGGGAGGGGGAGCTGGCGGGGGAGATGGCGCTGCTGCTTGCCTCCACCCCCAAGATCTCCGAGTTCCTCAAGCGCTCGCCCCTGCAGGGGAAGCTGCTCAGAAAGCGCATCCAGACCTGGAGCGAACAGCTTGGGGAGGAGATGCGTCACAAGCCTGTGCCGGTGGCCCTCGAGCGGGAATACCTGCTCTATCAGGCCCACCGGCAACTGCCCCTGCCGGAGCTGGTGGGGCGCCTGCCCGCCTTGCTGGAAGCCCTTGAGCAGCACAGCCCCTTCGCGGGGGATGCCCGCAGCCTGGTGCGCCAGATAGTGGCCCAGCCCACCGAGGGGCTGCGCCAGCTCTTCATCGAGAAGTGGCGCGCCAGCCTGGTGGGCAGCCTGTTGCAGTTGCAGCAGCAGATAGCGGAGGCGGAGCGGGAGAAGCAGCGCCAGGAGATAGAGGATCAACTGCTGGCCAACCGGACCCTGGCCGATGCCCTGGATCCGCACCAGATCTCCGCCGGGGGGCTCTGGGATCTGGCCCAGGGGAGCTGGCACAAGCGCAGCCTGGCGCTGGTGAAGCAGTACGCCCGCATGTTGCAGCAGGAGCCTTTGCTCGCGGAGATCGCCGCCCTGCTTGGGCGCAGCGAGCGGGAGCGGCGCAGCGAGGACAGGACGCTGCCTCCGGTGCCTGTGAACGAGCTGGAGGAGGTGCAAAGTGACGATGTGCCCGACGATCTGGTGGGGGTGCACCCGGCCAGCGATCTGATGCGCCTCCTGCCGAGCGAGGCGGTGATGCTGGCGCTGCCGGAGCTGGAGCTGGAGTTCTATCGCCGTTATCTGGAGCGGCGCCTGCTGAGCTACCAGTCGCGGGGCACCCTGCCGCGCCAGCGTCTGATGCTGCGCTCCCCCGAGCAGGGAGGGCAGGAGGTGCAGCCGCGGGGCCCCTTCATCGTCTGCGTCGATACGTCAGGTTCCATGGGGGGCTATCCGGAGGAGTGCGCCAAGGCGCTGTTTCTCGCCCTGCTCAAAGGGGCGATGGAGGAGAAGCGGGGCTGCTATCTGATGCTCTTCTCCACCGAGGTGGCGACCCTGGAGATCACCGCCGACACCGGGCTTGAGAAGGCGGAGCGCTTTCTCTCCATGAGTTTTCACGGAGGGACCGATCTGGTGCCCTGCCTGGAGCAGGCCCTGACCCAGCTCGAACAACCCGCCTTTGCCAAGGCCGACGTGCTGGTGATCTCCGACTTCATCGCCCAGAACCTGCCCCACCCCCTGCTCGAGCGGATGAACCGGCGACGGGCGCAGCAGACACGCTTCCATGCGGTCGCCATGTCCCGTCACGCCAAGGCGGCCATTTTGCGGGTGTTCGACAACAGCTGGCTGCTCGATTGCGGCCTGCGTGGACGCCTGCTGCGGCGCTGGCAGCGCCATTGAGGGCGCTCAGGCTCAGAGAGTGGGCCTGTGGTAGAGGCCCCGTTCGTTGACCTGCTCCTGATCCAGCAGCGGTTGACCGCTTGGCTGGGCAATATAAAAACCCCGCTTGCCGCTGCGCTTGACCCTGTACATGGCCTGATCCGCCCGGGCCAGCGCCGCGCCGAAATCGTCCTGGGGCCGGATGGCCGCAATTCCCATGCTCAGTCCCACCGAGGCGTCCCCGTTGGGCAGCTCGAAGGGGGTGGCGATGGCATCGATGCACTGGCGGGCGAGGTGGCTGGTGCGGGGATCGTCGCACGCCCAGGGCAGCAGCAGCACGAACTCGTCCCCGCCGATGCGCCCCAGCCGTACCTCCTCGCCGCAGCAGTGGCGAAGGCGCTGGGCGAGGGAGACCAGCAGTTCGTCACCTGCCCGGTGGCCCAGGTTGTCGTTCACCAGCTTGAAGTCATCGAGATCGATGAAACAGATGGCCTGGTACTCCCCGGGAAAGTGGCGGTGCAGCGCGGTGCGGTTGAACAGGCCGGTGAGGGGATCCCGGTGGGCAAGCTGGGCGAGCTGCTGCTCGTACTCCTTCTCGTGGGTGATGTCGATGTGGGTGCCCATCACCCGGACGGGGTTGCCCTGCTCATCCCGCTCCACCACCCGGCCCCGGTCCAGCACCCAGGTGGTCTTGCCATCCTTACCGATCATGCGGTGCATCGCTTGATAAAACGGGCTCTTGCCCTCCAGATGGTCGAAGAAGGCCTGCAGCACCTGCTCCCTGTCCTCCGGGTGCAGGTGGGCGCGCCAGACGTCGAAGTGGGCCGACAGCTCCTTGGGCTGGTAACCGAGCATGGAGCCCCAGCGCCGGTTGAAGATGATGAGTTTGCCGGTGGGCACATGGTTCTGCCAGATGCACAGGCCGGTGCCGTCCATGGCGGCGTCCAGCTTCTCCCGCGCGTCATCCGCGATGCGTTTGAGACGCTCGTTCTCCAGCAACAACCTGTCGTAAGCCTCCCTCAGCTCCTCGTAGGTCATTTCTCATCCCTTCCCCTGTTCGAAAGCATATATAGTCGATGCACTCTCTCCTTCTGTAAAGAAGGAGATAGGGGAGGCTCTCGTTCGATATGAGGCGTTTTCTCACCCTCTGGCGGCTGTGCGCCCAGAGTCTGTGGGGATATGATGACAGTGGTGAGCGCGGCGTCCGGTCAGTGAAGAGGAGAAAAAGTCCGCATGAAGATCCTGATGGGAGGTAGTCTGTTGCTGGGGGTTGCCCTGGCCCAGGCGGCGCCACTGGCCGGGCACGAGTTGCAGCTGGCGTTGCAGCAGCTCGAAGAGTCGACGATGCCGGTGCAGGTGTTTCGCGAGCGCGTCGCCGCCCTGACTGCCGAACAGGCACACTATCCGCCCGAGGTGCAGGGCCGCCTTGCCCGGCTGCAGTGCTGGGCCCAGCCGAGTGAACGAGACGAGGAGTTTCGCCGCGCGGTGGCGTTTGCCGAGCAGGGGCTGGCGCAGGCCCGTGCCCGCAAGGACAGGGTCACCGAGGTGGGGTTGCTCGCCTGTCGCGGGTATCACCGGCAACTGCTCGGCAACATGACCGGTGCCGGGGAGGATTACGACGCCGCCCTGACCCTGGCCCGCCGGCTGGGGGATGAGCGCCAGCGTGCCGACATCCTGAGCCTGCGGGGGGAGATGTACTCCTACCAGGGGGAGCTGGCGGAGGGGCTGATGGATCTCATCGATGCCCACCAGCGCTACGAGGCGCTCGGGCTGGAGGCCAAGGGGCGCGAGGTGCTCGCCAATATTGCCAATGCCTATCGCAGGATGGGGCTCTATGAGCGGGCCGAGAGCTACTTCAACGAGCTGGAACACGACTACCGGCAGCTCGGGGACGAGGAGCACCTGGTGGACATTCACAGCCAGCAGGGGCTCCTCTACATCGACACCGAAGAGTACGACAAGGCGCTGCCCCTGATGGCGGAAGCGGAGATCTATTATCTGGGGTTAAACCAGGAAGGGATCCTGGCCTGGAGCCGGATCGAGATAGCCACCATCCTGCTCAAGCAGGGCAAGCCGGACCAGGCCATGACCAAGCTCGATCAGGCGGCAGCCTCCCTCCATCAGGGGGAGGGGGCGGACAGCGTCACCCTGGGCCACTGGCACCTCGTCATGGCCGACGTCCTCTAGGCCCTGAACCGACCCGGCGAGGCGTTGCGGCACCTGGACGAGGCCGAGCCTATCTTTACCCGGGAGCATAACCTGCGCTTCCTCGCCCGGGTGCATGAGACACGGGCCCGGGTGCTGGAGCGTCAGGGGCATATCCAGTCGGCCCTCACCAGCCTCAAGACCTATGTCGAGACCCGCCAGGCCCTCGAGCTCAGATTGCGGGAACAGCGCTCCTTGCAGATGCGTTTCGAGTTCGATCTCGCCCGCAAGGAGCTGGAAAACCAGACCCTCAGGTCCCAGCAGCAGTTGCAGGCGGAGAAACTCAAGCAGTTGCAGGAGCGGCGCTACTGGCAATACCTGGTGGTGGCCCTGCTGCTGGTGGTGATGGGCACCCTGGTGGTGCACCAGCGCGGGCGCACCCGCAAGATGCAGCGTCTCGCCATGACGGACGAACTGACCGGCATCCACAACCGGCGCCAGATCCAGGCCAAGGGGCGCAAATGGTTCACCCAGGCCCGGGAGGAGGGCAACCCCCTGTGCGTGCTGCTGCTGGATGTGGATCACTTCAAGAAGGTGAACGACCAGCTGGGCCACCACGTGGGGGACAGGGTGCTCACCGCCGTGGCCCAGTGCATCGAGGAGCAGTTGCGCAGCCTCGACAGGGTGGGGCGCAACGGCGGCGAGGAGTTTCTGGTGCTGCTGCCGGATACCCTCTTGGGCGAGGCCGTCGAGGTGGCGGAGCGGATCCGCCAAGCCGTCGCCTGCCTCGAGATTGAGGGAGTACCTGCGGATCACCCCATCCACATCAGCATCGGCTGCGCCCAGTACAAACCCGAGGATGACAACCTGGGCGAGCTGGTACGCCGGGCCGACGAGGCCATGTACGAGGCCAAGCTGGCGGGGCGCAACCGTGTGATGACGGCCCGGTGAGGCCGACCCCGGGCCCCCGTGATAGCGGGCTGGGTATTTTTCACTCGCGCGGGTATAATGCCGCGCAATTTTGCTTTGATCCGGGGCCAGACCCATGTAATGCAACGCGCTTCTCCTGTCTCCACCGGCGGTCACTGACCCGCCCGCGTGGTGTCGTTGTCTGCATGGGCGCCCTGATTCCAAGGTGCTGTCCCGCATTTTTCCCACGGTGGCTCCAGGCCGCCGCTCAATAGAAGAACGTCGAATTATGTCAGCTGAATTTCTGAGTGAAGTCTCCAAGAGACGCACTTTTGCGATCATCTCGCACCCGGATGCGGGTAAAACCACCATCACCGAAAAGGTCCTGCTGTTCGGACAGGCCATTCAGCGCGCCGGTACCGTCAAGGGCCGTGGCTCGGGCCAGCACGCCAAATCCGACTGGATGGAGATGGAGAAGCAGCGCGGTATCTCCATCACCACTTCCGTGATGCAGTTCCCCTACGCCGACTGCCTGGTCAACCTGCTCGATACCCCGGGTCACGAGGACTTCTCCGAAGATACCTACCGTACCCTCACGGCGGTCGACTGCTGCCTGATGGTCATCGACGCCGCCAAGGGTGTTGAAGACCGGACCCGCAAGCTGATGGAAGTGACCCGGCTGCGCGACACCCCCATCCTCACCTTCATGAACAAGCTGGACCGCGAAGTGCGCGATCCGATGGAGGTCATGGACGAGGTGGAGCGCGAGCTCAACATCATGTGCGCCCCCATCACCTGGCCCATCGGCTGTGGCAAGTCCTTCAAGGGGGTCTATCACCTCTACAAGGACGAGACCTACCTGTATCAGAGCGGTCAGGGCCACACCATCCAGGAGAAGCGGGTGGTCAAGGGGTTGAACAACCCCGAGCTGGATGCCGCCATCGGCGAAGATCTGGCTGCCCAGCTGCGTGGCGAGCTGGAGCTGGTGCAGGGCGCCTCTCCCGAGTTCGATCACGATGCCTTCATCGCCGGCGAGATGACCCCGGTCTTCTTCGGGACCGCCCTTGGCAACTTCGGTGTCGACCACATGCTGGACGGCCTGACCGACTGGGCGCCAGCCCCCATGCCGCGCAAGGCCGAGAGCCGCGAAGTGGTGGCCACCGAGGAGAAGTTCTCCGGTTTCGTGTTCAAGATCCAGGCGAACATGGACCCGAAACACCGCGACCGTATCGCCTTTATGCGTATCGTGTCAGGTACTTACAGCAAGGGCATGAAGATGCGCCACGTGCGCATCGGCAAGGACGTGAACATCTCCGACGCCGTCACCTTCATGGCCGGTGACCGTGAACAGGCGGTCGAAGCCTGTGCCGGCGACATCATCGGTCTGCACAACCACGGCACCATCCAGATCGGCGACACCTTCACCCAGGGTGAAGATCTCAAGTTCACCGGCATCCCGAACTTCGCGCCGGAACTGTTCCGCCGTATCCGCCTGCGTGACCCCCTCAAGCAGAAGCAACTGCTCAAGGGGTTGGTGCAGCTCTCCGAAGAGGGGGCGGTGCAGGTGTTCCGTCCGCTCATCAGCAACGATCTCATCGTTGGTGCGGTCGGTGTGCTGCAGTTCGACGTGGTGGTTTCTCGTCTGAAGAGCGAGTACAACGTCGAGGCCATCTACGAGGCGGTCAACGTCGCCACCGCCCGCTGGGTGGAAGGGACCGACGTCAAGAAGTTCGAGGAGTTCAAGCGCAAGAACGAGGTCAACCTGGCCCTCGATGGTGGTGACAACCTCACCTACATCGCGCCGACCATGGTCAACCTGCGCCTGGCCCAGGAGCGTCACCCGGACGTTCACTTCCGCCAGACCCGCGAACACTGATCACCCCGCCCGCACCCTGCGGGTGGCTGATGACCAGAGAGACCCCGCTTCGGCGGGGTTTTTTGTTATGGGGCGTTTCATTGGAAGGGGCGGCGATCCCCATCCGGGGCTTGATGGGTGAATAAAAATCAAGGATAAGTGATTTAAATTTCATTCATGGAGAGAGACATGTCCGTCACCCAACCCGTAGAGGCGCAGTTTGCCGCCTACAATGCCCGCGATCTCGATGCCTTCGTGGCCTGCTTTGCCCCGGATTTCAAAGGCTATCGCATGCCGACCGAGACGCCGAGCACAGTCGGCAAGGGGGCGCTGCGGGCCTTCTATGCACAGCACAGATTCAACAACCCGCTGCTCAAGGCCGAGCTGCTGTCACGCACCGTCTTGGGCAACAAGGTGTTTGATCACGAGAAGATCCACGGCCTTTCCCCCGAGCCCATCGAGAGCGTGGCGGTGTTCGAGGTGAAGGAGGGTCTTATCCAGACCGCCTGGTTCTATTTCCCCTCTTAAACCCGACACTGTATTTGCCATACGGCCCCATCCTATTGCACCGCTGTGCAGGGAAGGGTGACAAGGAAATGCCATGCAGATATTCCAGGCCACGTTGGCCCACATTGAAGAAACCAGCCGTCTGTTTGATGCCTATCGGCAGTTTTATGGGCAAGCGCCGGACAGTGATGAGGCAACCCGATTCATCGGAGAACGCCTTCAGGGGGCGGATTCAGTTATCTTTCTGGCACGCAACGAGGCGGGAGAGTGGGCAGGCTTTGTCCAGTTGTATCCGGCATTCTCTTCCGTCGCGATGAAGAGGATGTGGTACCTCAATGATCTTTATGTCGTCGAGTCTGCTCGCCAGCAGGGTGTAGCAAGAGCGCTGCTGAAACGGGTGGCCAGCTTTGCCAGGGAGACAGATGCCCTGACCGTCAAACTGGCGACGGCTGTCTCCAATCAACCTGCAAAATTACTTTATGAATCAGAGGGGTATCAAAAGGTAATCGCCTTTGATCACTATACCCAGCGGGTTGGAGCCTGACAGGCGTTATGTGTCACTGTCCATGAGATGAATGGCAAGCGCTCTTCTGGGGAGGCGCGGTGTCAGCCAGGGGCCGTGATACGGGGTGATCGGACTTGCGGGGTATCGACAGATTGCCTGTCCGGCCCCCTTCTACCCTTGCGGGAGAAAGGGGGTGAGGGGGTAATTGGCGTTTCTCGCTAGAAAGTACGCAGCAATCTGGCGGGGTTACCGGCATAGGTGCCAGGGACAGTGATGTTCCGGGTCACCACTGCGCTGGCACCGATGACGGCTCCCTGGCATATCCGTACCGGCAAAATGGTGGCGTTTGAACCGATGGATACCCCATCCCCGATGTGGGTTCGGCCCCAACTGGCGGGATCCGGGTCGGGGGCGCCGCTTTGAAAGAGGTCATTGGCAAACATGACGCCGTGACCGATAAAACAGCGCTCACCTATGGTCACATGCTCACAGATAAAGCTGTGGGACTGGATGCGGGTTGCGCGACCTATGGAGACGTTCGACTGTATCTCCACGAAGGGGCCGACAAAGACATCGTCAGCCAGGGTACAGCCGTAGAGATTGACAGGCTCAACCAGCCTCACCCTTTCACCGAAGCTGACATCTCGTATGCCGACAGAGAGTCGGGTTGGTTCACTCATCTCCCCTCCTTCCCGTCGAGGGCCAGCACCATGCAGATCTCGCAGGCGTCGTGGCCCGTGCAGCCAAGGGGCCCCGGCAGGTGTTCGAAGCCCAGGGATTCATAGAGGGCGGTGGCTTCCCGCAGCACGGCGGTGGTCTCCAGATAGCAGCGCTGGTAACCCAGGGCGCGAGCCTCGGCCAGCGCCTGCAACACCAGCCGCCGTCCCAGCCCCAGCCCTCGCAGGGCGGGCAGGAAGTACATCTTCTGCAGTTCGCACACATCCGGTGCCCCCGCCAGCGGCGCTATGCCGCCCCCGCCAAGAATGGTGCCGTCCGGTCCCTCAATCACCCAGTAGCGGCTACGCTCCCCCTGATAGGTCTCGTGGAGAAAATCGAGGTTGGGATCCGCCACCCCGTACCCCTTGTCGGCGGTGAGGCCGTATTCGGCGGAGACGGCGCGCACCACGGCGGCGATCCGGGGATTGTCGGCCGGGGTGATGGGGCGGATGACGAACCCCTGTTGGCGGCGGGCGCGGGAGAGGGCGCTGCGATAGAGCCGCATGCCCTCCCAGATCTGCTCGCACTCGGCGGGGGAGAGCTGGGCCAGGGCCCCCGCCATGGTCTCGTCCATCTGCCGGTGCAGCTCCTCAAGCTGTGCCTTGCCCGGCGCTGTGAGGCTCGCCTCCTTGCTGCGCCCGTCCGAGGGGTGGGGTTGCCAGGCGATAAGCTCCCGTTCGGCGAGGCGGGCCAGGGGGCGGCTGGCGTTGGACTTGTCGATGCGAAGGCGCTCGGCAAGCTGCTGGTTGGTGGCGGGACCGTTCTCCAGCTCGATGAGCAGGTGGGCCTCCAGGGGGCTCAGGGCCAGCGAGCCGCACTGCTGGGAGAGCATGCCGAGTTCGCGTACCAGTTCCCTCGACAGGGCGCGCAGGGGGCGGGGATCCATGGGGTTGTCTCCTAGTGATGGTATTTGGTTGTTGTACGCAACCAATACCATCTTTTGGTTGTTGATGACAACCATTTGCGTGAAAAAGGGCGAAAGACAGGCAGAAAAAAGGGCCCGGGAGAGGGCCCAAACATTGGAAACCCGCGCGGGGGCGCGGATCCCATCCTTGGTCAGGCAAGGCGCCGGCGAGGGTTAGACCAGTTCCGCCAGCATGGTGTCGGCATAGGGGGTCAGCGCCTCTCCCTGCTTCACCTTGGCGAGGTAGTCCGGGTTGGCGATGAGGGGGCGACCGATGGCGACGAGGTCGAAGCGGTCCGCCTCGATGGCCTCGAGCGCGGTCTCGGCGCTGTAGTTGCCCACCCCCACCAGGTGGCCGTCGTAGCGGGCACGCAGGTAGTCGGAGGCGCGGCCGTCCAGGTAGTCGAAGGTGAGGCTGTCATCGAAGATGCCCAGGTGCAGATAGGCCAGAGTGCGCTGGTTCAGCTCGGCCAGCAGGTGGTCGAACACGGCGCGATCCCGGGCATCCCCTTCCAGGTGCACATAGGCGCCGGGGGAGAGACGCAGGCCCACCCGATCCCCGCCGATGCGGGCATTGATGGCATCCACCACCTCCAGCGCGAAGCGGCTCATGTTCTCGGGGCTGCCGCCGTAGTTGTCGGTGCGCAGGTTGCTGGCGTGGTGCAGGAACTGATCGATGAGGTAGCCGTTGGCACCGTGGATCTCCACCCCGTCAAAGCCCGCCTCGATGGCGTTGGCGGCGGCCTGGGCGTAATCCTCGACCAGCTGGGCGATTTCGCTCCCGGTCAGGGCGCGGGGCACTTGATAGACCAGCTCGCGCATGCGCGGCACCGTGCCCTCATGGGCGACGGCGGAGGGGGCCAGCACTTCGGCGTGGTGGAAGAAGGGGTGGGAGAGACGGCCCACGTGCCACAGTTGGGCAAAGATCTTGCCGCCGTTGGCATGCACGGCGCTGGTCACTTTCTTCCAGCCGGCGATCTGTTCGGCGCTGTAGAGCCCAGGGGTATTGGGGTAGCCCTGCCCGTCCGGACGGATGATGGTGGCTTCGGAGATGATGAGACCGATGTCAGCGCGGCGGCCGTAGTAGGCGGCCATCTGTTCGGTGGGCACCAGACCCGGGCCCGCCATGCAGCGGGTGAGGGGGGCCATCATGAAACGGTTCGCGAGGGTGAGGGTGTCGTTGAGGCGATAGGGCTGAAACAGGGTATTCATGATCGTCTGTCCTGAGGGAGTGATTCTTGAACGGGCATTCAAGACGTTTTTTGGTTTGTGTGCAAGTATTTTTTGAGCAAGCATTCAACATGGATTGACGGGGGAGGCTGGGGTAAACTTGCCGCCCTGTTTTTTCCGTCCTGCGGGACCTTGCCACCGGAGACCCCATGCGCAGCGCCGAATACGATCGGGATGCCGTCTTGCGAAACGCCATGGAAGCCTTTCGCGCCAAAGGCTATGCCAAGACCACCATGCAGGAGCTGGTGGCCGCAACCGGCCTGCACCCGGGCAGCCTCTATGCCGCCTTTGGCAACAAGCGCGGCCTGCTGCTGGCGGCGGTCGATCACTATGTGGCAGAGAAGGGGGCCCTGCGCCGCCGCTGCCTGGCACAGCCCAGCCCGCTGGCGGGGCTGCACGCCTACCTCGAGCAGGTGGTGGACGATGCCCTGCAGGGCTCCTGCCTGCTGACCCGCACCCTGATGGAGCTGGCGGAGCAGGATGAGGAGCTGCACCTTCGCTTCAAGGCCATCTACGGCGAGCTGGAACAGGATCTGGCCGGGCAGCTGGCCCTGGCAAAGGCGCAGGGAGAGCTGGCAAAAGAGGGGGACATCCCCACCCTGACCGCCTTCTTGCAGGTCCATATCCAGGGACTGGTCACCTTCGCCCAGTGCCACCCCGACCGCCCTCTGCTGGCCGGTGTCGTCGCCCGGATGATGAGCGCCCTGCGGGCGTGATGGCGAGGATGGAAACAACAAAGGCTCCCGCGGGAGCCTTTGTTGTTGCTGGGAATGCCCCTCGCAGCAGGGGTTTTGCCCCCTTCTCCCCTTGCGGGAGTCATGGTTGTTTCTGGGGATGCCACACGCCACCGGGTTGTTTGCTCCCTTCTCCCCTTGCGGGAGCCATGGTTGTTGCTGGGGATGCCACACGCCGCTGGGTTGTTTGCTCCCTTCTCCCACTTATTTACAAAAGAATGGGAGAAGGGTTGGGGATGAGGGGGAGGGCTCGTGCTCAGCGCAAAGAGAGCAAAAGAAGTTCCAGTACGGCCTCCATCCGACTCAATACATCGTTATTCCACACCCGGACCACCCGAAAGCCCTGCTGATTGAGGTAGGCCGTTCTCGCGCCATCATGTTGCCGTCCGGCCGGTTCGTTGTGCTGTGACCCATCTACCTCGATGATCAACCTCTGCTCAAGAGAGATGAAATCGACAATGTAGGGCCCGATGGGCATCTGGCGACGGAATTTCACCCCGGCCAGACGGCGGTCGCGCAATTGCAGCCACAGCTTCTGTTCGGCAAGGGTGGCTTCTCGCCTCATGCGCTTGGCAAACGGATGGGTTCTCATGGTGCCTATCCAGAGCTGTTTGACCCTATTAGATATAGTCATTCCCCGGTCTGGTGACTGAGTGGGTGGCGTCCCCTCACCCTGACCCTCTCCCAGAGGGAGAGGGGACAGATAGAGTGACAGTTGTCATTTTGTTGGTCATCTCGGGGCCATCGTGGTGTGGTGTGACATTGAACTGATGAATCGACAGGTCGATGTGCTGGTGGGATGTGTTCCGCCCTAGCAGACAGGTTGTTTGCGATGCTGCCAGTGGCGCAGATCCGCTCCCTTCTCCCCTTGCGGGAGAAGGGTTGGGGATGAGGGGGGAGTCACACGCCGTCGGGTTATTCAGGAGTCACCAGCTCTTTCATCAGATGCTTGAGCCACACCTGGGCCGGCTGCTGCGCATGCTGCTTTGGTATGCCAGCCGCTGCCGCTTAGCCCGGATTCACCAGATCCTTCATCAACGCCTTCAACCAGATCAACGCCGGTTGCTGGGCGTGGACCGGGTGCCAGACGCAGTTGAGGTGATAGTCCGGCACGTCGTCGGGCAGGGGCAGGCTTTTCAGCGGCCAGTGGCTGGCGAGCAGCTCGGCCACCATGCTGGGCAGTACCAAGAGGTGGTCGCTCTGGCTCACGATGGCGGCGGCGGACATATAGCTCTGGCTGTTGACCGAGATGGTGCGGCTATGGCCCAGGCTCTGCAAATAGCGGTCGAGGCTCGCCTCCGAGGTGCCGAGCGGTGAGTGGAACACATGGGGCATCTCGATTAGCTGGTCGAGGGTGATGCGCTCCTCCTCCAGCTCCAGGGTGGCACGCACCAGCCCGGCCAGGGGTTCGGTGAGCCAGGTCTCCTTGCCCAGATACCCCGGCACCTGCATGTACTCGTCAAACCCCAGCACGAGATCTATCTCGCCGCTCGCCAGCTCGGCTTCGGGCAGGGTATCGCGCAGGATGCGGATCTCGATGGTGACGCCCGGCGCCAGCTTCCTGAGGCGCTGGATAAGGGGCGGGATCAGCACGCACTCCACGTAATCCGTGGTGCAGAGCACGAAGCGGCGCTTCGACTGGCGTGGCGCGAACTCGTCCTCCTCCCAGAGTTGCTGCTCCAGCAGCCGCAGCGCCTGCTGCACCCCCAGATGCAGGCGCTGGGCCCGGGGAGTCGGCAACATCCCCTGGGGCGTGCGCACCAGCAGCGGGTCGCCGAGAAAGGCCCGCAACCGGCCGAGGGAGTGGCTCATGGCGGGCTGGCTGATAAAGAGCGATTCGGCGGCGCGGGTCACGCTCCCTTGCGTCATCAGGGCGTCAAAGGCGAGCAGCAGATTGAGGTCGAGCTGGTGCAGTTTCATGGGGGGATTATTCGCCGTGTTTATGGGACAATTAATCCTATTCATTTGATGGATGGGCGCGCAACTTCTTACACTGCGACCCACTCTTATTTTTTTCAGGGTTCCCAGGCAAATCGGGGGCCTCAATCCATGCAAGGAGCCTTGCGATGAGCATCAAGACCATGAATTCCACGCCGGCCGCCGACGGCTTCACCATGCCCGCCGAGTGGGCTCACCAGCAGGCCGTCTGGATGATCTGGCCGTTCCGCCCGGACAACTGGCGGGAAGCCGGTCGCTTCGCCCAGGCCACCTTCGCCAAGGTGGCGGATGCCATCGGGCAGGCCACTCCTGTGTTTATGGGGGTACCGGCCCAGTTTATGGAGCAGGCCCGCGCCATCATGCCCGCCCACGTCACCCTGGTGGAGATGGCCAGCGATGACTGCTGGGCCCGCGATACCGGCCCCACCATCGTCACCAACGCCGCAGGCGAGTGCCGTGGGGTGGACTGGGGCTTCAACGCCTGGGGCGGCCACAAGGGTGGTCTCTACTACCCGTGGAACCAGGATGAAGAGGTCGCTGCCCGGATGCTGGAACAGCACGGCATGGATCGTTACGACGCGCCGCTCATTCTGGAAGGGGGCTCCATCCATGTGGATGGCGAAGGCACCTGCCTGACCACCGCCGAGTGCCTGCTCAACGAAAACCGCAACCCGCACCTGACCAAAGCGCAGATCGAAGCTTACCTGCGCGACTATCTGAGCGTCACCAGCTTTATCTGGCTGGACGAAGGGGTCTACATGGATGAAACCGACGGCCACATCGACAACATGTGCTGCTTCGTGCGCCCGGGTGAAGTGGCCCTGCACTGGACCGATGACGAGAACGATCCCCAGTACGCCCGCTCCGTGGCTGCCCTCCAGGTGCTGGAAGCGGCGGTCGATGCCAAGGGGCGCAAGCTGAAAGTGTGGAAGCTGCCCCAGCCGGGTCCGCTCTACTGCACAGAGGAGGAGTCTGCCGGCGTCGAGAGCGGCAGCGGTGTGCCGCGCGAGGCAGAAGGCCGTCTGGCCGGTTCCTACGTGAACTTCCTCATCACCAACGGCAGCATCGTCTATCCGCTGCTGGATGCCGCCACCGACGGCGAAGCCCAGCGCATTCTGGAAGAGATCTTCCCGGAGCACACCGTGGTCGGCGTGCCGGCCCGGGAGATCCTGCTGGGGGGTGGCAATATCCACTGCATTACTCAGCAAATTCCTTCTGGCAAGTAAGAACCTGTTCCAAGCCAGCCGAGGTTGGTATTCAAAACCCCACGCCGTGGGGTTTTATCTCTTGATGGTGTGATGGTCGCAGGCGCCGATGCGGCGATCATCATGACAAACAGTCACCCTTTTACAGGAGATCCCAGATGATCGAAGTGACCGAGGTTTCCATTGCCGAGCTGCGTGCTGCGCTCGAATCAGGCCGCACCACCGCGGTCGAACTGGTCGAGGCCTATCAGGCCCGGATCGCCGCCTATGACGGCCCCGAGACACAAACCCGCCTCAATGCCGTCGTGGTGCCCAACCCCGATGCCCTGAAAGAGGCCGAGGCTTCCGATGCCCGCCGCGCCCGTGGGGAAACCCTGGGGCCGCTCGACGGCATCCCCTACACCGCCAAGGACAGCTATCTGGTCAAGGGGCTGACCGCCGCTTCCGGCAGCCCGGCCTTCAAGGATCTGGTGGCCCAGCGCGATGCCTTTACCGTCGAGCGCCTGCGCGCCGCCGGTGCCATCTGCCTTGGCAAGACCAATATGCCGCCGATGGCCAATGGCGGCATGCAGCGCGGCGTCTATGGCCGTGCCGAGAGCCCCTACAACGCCGACTACCTGACCGCGCCCTTTGCCTCCGGCTCCTCCAACGGCGCCGGTACCGCCACCGCGGCCAGCTTCGCCGCCTTCGGTCTGGCGGAAGAGACCTGGTCGAGCGGCCGGGGGCCTGCCTCCAACAACGGCCTCTGTGCCTACACCCCGTCCCGTGGCGTGATTTCGGTGCGCGGCAACTGGCCCCTGACCCCGACCATGGATGTCGTCGTGCCCTATGCCCGCACCATGGCCGATCTGCTGGAAGTGCTGGATGTGGTCGTCGCCGACGATGCCGAGACTCGTGGTGATCTCTGGCGCATGCAGCCCTGGGTGCAACTGCCCAAGGCCTCCGAGGTGCGTCCGGCTTCCTATCTGGAGCTGGCTGCCAAGGCCGATGCCCTCAAGGGCAAGCGCCTCGGCGTGCCGCGCATGTTTATCAACAAGGATGAACTGGCGGGCACCAGCGACAATCCCGGCATCGGCGGCCCGACCGGTCAGCGCATCCATACCCGCGAGGCCGTGATTGCCCTCTGGGAACAGGCCCGTCAGGCGCTGGAAGCCGCCGGCGCCGAAGTCATCGAAGTGGACTTCCCGCTGGTTTCCAACTGTGAAGGGGACAGACCCGGAGCTCCGACCGTGTTCAATCGCGGCATCGTGAGCCCGGAGTTTCTCAACGACGAGCTGTGGGAGCTCTCCGGCTGGGCGTTCGACGACTTCCTGCGCGCCAATGGCGATCCCAAACTCAACAAGCTTGCCGATGTCGATGGGCCGAAGATCTTCCCCCACGATCCGGGCACCTTGCCGAACCGCGAGGGCGATCTGGCGGCGGGCATGGACGAGTACGTCAAGATGGCCAAGCGCGGCCTCAAGCGCTTTGACGAGATTGCTTCTGTGCCGGACGGCCTGCGTGGGCTGGAGCAGACCCGCAAGCTGGACCTTGAAGACTGGATGGACGGGCTCAAGCTCGACGCCGTGCTGTTCCCGACCGTCGCCGACGTGGGCCCGGCCGATGCGGACGTGAATCCGGCCTCCGCCGATATCGCCTGGAGCAACGGCATCTGGGTGGCCAACGGCAACCTCGCCATTCGCCACCTCGGCGTGCCGACCGTCACCGTCCCCATGGGCATCATGGCCGATATCGGTATGCCGGTGGGCCTGACCTTCGCCGGCCGCGCCTATGACGACAACAACCTGCTGCGCGTCGCCTCGGCCTTCGAGTCCACCGGCAGCAAGCGGATGGTGCCGCCACGTACGCCGCCGTTGGGGTGATTGGTTACTGGGGCTAAATAGCCAAGGTTAGTCTGGTGATAATAAAAGCAAGCCCACTAACTATGCTGGTGGGTTTTATTTTTGTATTGTCAGTTCCTGTATGAATACTCCTCACTCATGAGCGAATAAATTTGTCGCCGCTGGGTATTATGAAAGTAGCTGAATTCAGCTTATTTAGCTTGTGTGAGATCACATGATGTATAATTTAATTCTCCATGGTGAAGCAGAGTGGCATTGAAAGTTAGTTGTTTGTCTTAGCTGAAAATATAAATGCCAGCTCTCTCTGTATTGTATTTTTATTCTATTGTTGCTGTTATTGGTTTTGGTTTTAATTCATATGCTTTTAATAACGCCCTAGCTTGTTTTTCATTAATGCTAACAAGTTTGCGCTCCCGCAAAACATCACTTGTGTTTTTCATTGAACGCATCAACAATAAAGCAAAAGCCTCACTTTTTAATTCATGGTTAATAAATGGATTTTCACTGACTTTCATGAATGCTTTTGCCATGTGCTCCCATATTCTTATTTCTCTGTCTGGATTATGGTCACGTGAAAAATCTTCTATTGTCTCCTTTTTGCTTTGGGGAAACACTATTTCAAAGACCTTGTTTATAAGGATTATTCTATGTTTTTGTTCCTGTGTGAGAAGACTTGTTCCAATAGGAGAAGGAGTGAGCGTATGCATGAATTCATTTAATGTTATTGAATGTGAAATCTTATATTCAAACTCATCAATTAGGTCTTCTTCAGTTTTGATGTTGTTAATGAATCGCTGTCCCCTCTCATTTACAACAATACTTATATTATCCCTGCCAAATAACTCAGTGCAAACTGAAATAACTGCAGTTTTTGCCACTTCTACAGGTAAATGAAAGAATTCTCTCCTGTTGTTTTTTCTATAAGAAGAAAGTAACTTATGAATCTTTTTTTCAGCTAAATCACAGTCGGGAACCTTGCAAACAAAAGCGATCTCAAAATGCTCTGGTACTCCTGTAGCACCCCAGTATATTTGTTGGGCTCTAATGTAGGGATCTAATTTTGTTTTCCCTATCTTTACAATATATGCCTCGTAGACTGGATTTTTTAATACATAGATGTAACTCATATAGTTAGTCCTTTAATCAAGGATGTCTTTATTTTTGACTAGATTAGCACATTTCTCGAATGTCTATAGCCTTTCGCGTAGCATAATCCTATAGATAGAGGTATGGGAAGAGGGTTTTTATTTTTCAATTTCTCTCATTTATATCGAGGGATATTTTCCTTCGGTTAGAATGGCGAAGCGTATTCGGACGATCGCGATAAGGGGTCGCCGAGAGGCTGCAGGAGCCCAGAGTTTCCTGTCTGTCTTGCCATGACTCGGGGCGCGGCGGTATGCGGACGATTACGCTGCGCTAATCGTCCCTACATTAAGGCGGTGGTTACATGAGGTGAGTCTTTGCTTCTCTCCATTCCCCACATTGCCAATCGCCATCTTTGTCGTGGTTCGCAGCCGGTCTCCCCTAATTTTTCACTGACTTCACCTTGGCTTCACACAGCCTCATTTTTTCCTCACAAATCCCCCCTATCTTCTGCCCACTGATAAATGGGCCTGCTTGCCACAGGGTGGCGAGGGCCAACGAGAGGGGTGCAAGACGATGACATCGTGGATCAAATACGGGCTGGCCGGGGCCTTGATACTGGTGGCGAGCTTCTGGTGCGGCAGCGTGCGGGCGGCGGAGATGCCCATTGGCCGGGATGCTGCCGTGCGGGGGCAGCTAGTCGCCCAGGCTGCGGCGCTCCAGACGGACACTCATTTGCTGCCGCTGAGGGCTCTGCCATCGGTTGTTGCCGGGCGTGGCACCTGAGGGAGTTGATACCGGCCTTTTTAACCAGAGCGGGCCGGTGACGTCACGGCACAGTGCGCATCAACACAGGCCGGATTGGCTAGTGCGCGACATAGTGAGCCTCACGCCAGACCGGGCTGGCTACTGCGCCCGATATTGGGCATCCAGCCAGGCAAGGGCCTCTTGGGGGTCGTTGAATGCCTGGATGTGGCCCGGGTGGGTGAGGGAGAGGCAGGAGAGGGCGATGTGATGGAGCACCTTGGCCGAATAGAGGGAGGCGATGGCCACCAGGTTCTTCTGGGCGAGCCACCCATAAATATCCTGAAGATGGGGCAGGGCGGAGAGCACCACCCCCTGATGCTGACGATGGTCCACCAGGGCGCAGAAACGCTTACCGTCCAGGCTGTTCACCACGGACTTTATCTGTGCAATCCACGCCAGCATACCCTCTTCATTGAAAGGGCCGATAAGCTCACAGGTGACCAGGTGTTCCTGCACATTGAAGATGAACTCACCGTGCTTTTTATCAAAGGACATACAACATTCTTATCCATGACCAGGGGCCGCAAGATGATATTGATTCATTCAACCTGCATCAATATCCGAATGAGGGTTTTGGTCATGGCGTCGTATTGCTGCGTTGACGCCGATGAGGGAAGGGGTCTGCCTCTGGTACCGAAGCGAACCATGGGGAGCGTCACTTCGGGCACAAGACCCTGTTGAGGATAGTCAGCCCATGGCGAAAATGACCCGAAAAGGCCGGTGCAGCAGTGCCCAGCCTGTGTCTTCTCAGTTGCAGTGCCATTTCATCGGTGGTGTTTTACCGTTTTTGGCATGGGCAATTGACCTGCTCAGGCGGCCAACGGCAGGTAGACATGCTGGTAGGCCAGGGCGATGGCGCTGTAGAGCAGCAGGGCGGCCATCAGCAGGTTGAAGTACCTGAACCAGCGAGGATGTTGAAGATGACGTCCGATGAGGCTGCCAGCCATCGAGTAGCTGCCGGGGGCGCCGGCGGCCAGCAGGCCGAGCAGCAGGGACCAGGGCAGCAGGCTCCAGCCGTGGATCTGGGCCGCCGGGAACTGGATGCTGGTGATGGGCAGGGTGGCGATCATCGCCTTGGGGTTGAGCAGCTGGATGACGAAGCCGCTGCGCACCCCCAGAGGGCGGGCAGGCGCCTCGCTGGCACCGAGCTCGCCGCTGTCGCTGGCGATCTTGATGGCGAGGTAGGCGATATAGAGGCACCCCACCAGGCTGACATAGATCAGGGTATCTTCACGCACCAGGCGGGTGCCCGCCCAGCCAAAGAGCAGCAGGAGCACGAACATCGCGATGCCAACCCCGAGGAAGAAGCCAAGGGAGGCACGGGTGCGGCCGCCCAGGCCTGCATTGAGGCCGATGAGGTTGACGGGGCCTGGGGTATACATGATGCCGATGGCATAGGCGAGAAGCTCAATCATGGGGTGTTCCTTGGGCTCAGCGGATCAGGCTGGCGCTGTATTGGGTGGGGGTCATGCCATAGATGCGCTTGAAGCGACGGTTGAGGTGACTGAGATCGGTGAAACCGTAGCGGTACACCAGATCCTGCGCCGACTCTCCGGCGGCCAGGGCGCGCCGGGCGGCATTGATGCGGCAGTTGATCACGTATTGATGGGGGGTGATGCCAAGCTGCTGGCGAAACAGCCGCAGGAAGTGGTACTTGGAGATGTTGGCCGCCGCGCTGATGTCGGCCAGGGAGATATCCTGCTGGAAGTGGGCGTGGATAAAGTCCCTGGCCTGCAACAGGAGGCGATCGATGCGGCTCACCCGGCCATTGGGCTCAAAACGTCCCGCCTGCTGCATCACCCGGGTGGCGAGGCGATAGAGGGCAAACTCCTGCTCTATGCTGTCGGCCTGGCCGCGCACCGCCTGGGCCAGCTCGAGGATGCAGGCGCTCAGCGCCTCATCGCGCACCAGGGGCTGCAACAACCGGTAGGTCCCCATTGCCCGCTCGCCCGCGGCATCGGCAAACAGCGGAGTGAGTTCGTGGGGCGGAATGTAGAGCATGGTGTAGTCGAGGCTGGCGTTGTCCCCGGCATGGCCGTCGTGGACATCCCCGGGATTGAACTGGATGACGCTGCCTGCCGGGCTGGAGTGGGCTCCACCGTGGCAGAAGAAGTTCTGCCGCCCGGCCAGGGTGACCCCGAAGGAGTACTCCTCGTGGGCGTGACGGTCGTAGCGAAATTCCGTCATGTTGACCCGCAGCGCAGTCAGGCTCGCCAGGTGCTGACTGTGTGCGAATATGAACTGGTTGTCCTGCGCCATCTTTCCCTCCTGTACCAGACTGCCCCCTAATCTAGCCCCAAGGGTGTGCCTCTCGCTTGGACAATCTTGCTGTTTGCCGGCCCGAGTGCGCCTCGCACCGAGAAAAATGGCGCTGCCGATGGCTGGCTGCGCCGGCTGGCCCGTCAGCGAAAGCGGAACAGCTCCCGGTGCAGCGGGGCGGCCAGATGGGCATCCAGGGTGTGGGCCATGGGCTCGGGGCCGCAGAACCACACCGGGGTGTGCTGGCGCTCGCCCAGGGCGGCGAGATCCAGCCGGCCGCGCTCGGACTCCAGATGCAGCCGGTAGTCGATCCCGACCCGGCGGCACAGCTCGGCCAGCCGACCGTGATAGGGGGCGGCCTCGGCGCTGGGAGCGCATTGCAGCAAGGTGGTGCCGGGGCGTTGTTCACCACGGCGTACCAGGGCCTCCAGCCAGGCGACGAAGGGGGTGATGCCGATGCCGGCGCCCACCCAGAGCGCGGGGGCCGGATCCGGCAGGGCGAAGGCGCCATAGGGGCCGGTCACGGTGACCGTATCCCCCACCTTGAGGTGGCGGTGCAGCCAGCGGGTGTGATCCCCGAGGGCGCGTACCGCCAGGGTCAGGGTGCAGCCATCCGCCGAGACATCGACCAGGGTGTAGGGGTGGGGCTCGCCGCGCCCGGCGAAGTCGAAGAAGGCGAACTGCCCCGGGCGGTAGCCGGGCAGGGGAGATGCCAGGGCGACCCGGATCTCCAGGGTGCGCTCATCCAGAGGGGTGAGGGTGCTGACCCTTCCCTGGCGGCGCGCATTTTGGCCCACCCGGCCAAACAGGGAGTAGAGCGCCCCCAGGGCACCCAGCCCGCCGCAGATGAGCAGGGTCAGGCCGACCGGGGTCAGGGCGCCGATGCGCGGCAGCAGGCAGAGCCCGTGCAGCCAGCCCATCAGATAGATGACCGGGGCCAGCCGGTGAACCACCTTGAAGCGCTCGTAGCGCACCACGGCGAGCAGGCTCACCACCACCAGCGCCAGCAGCAGATAGAAACTCCATTCCCCCAGGGTATTGCCGAGGCTGTGCCAGAGGGCATCGTTGCCAGCACCAGCACCAGCACCAGCACCAGCACCAGCACCGCGGCGCGCCGGCCGGGTCAGCCAGTCGGCGGCGACGGCCCACTTGGGGGCTTCCACCAGCAGCCAGTGGGCCACCAAGGTGCCGGTGGCCCAGAGGGCGCTGCTGCGGTGCAGGTGCAACATGCGATCCAGCCCGCCGCACCAGGCTTCGAGCCTGGGCAGGCGCAGGGCGAGCAGCAAAGAGAGGGTCATGGCGCCAAGGCCAGTCAGACCGGTCAGGATCAGCAGTTCGTGGCGCCAGGGCCAGACGCTGGCGGGCCACTGGGTGAGGCCAGCGAGCCAGAGCAGGGTGAGGGTCAGGGGCAGGGCCCAGACGAGGGATGCGGGTTTCATGATGTCCTCCTTGTCCATGCCTCCATTGCACGCCTGCTTTGTGGCGAAAGTGTGCCCCCTGACTACCTCTTTTGTAGCAGAGTGTGGCAAAGGGTCGCCGTGTCAGGGCAAGCAGCGGACTGAGGAGGAGGGCGCGGAGCAGAACAGGGGGGCAGGAAAGCGGTTGGCGTCACCCCACAGGCCTGGGTCTGGAGAGGGACGATGCTGGGGCAGGCGCATGGCTGCCCCAGCAAACAGTCGTGTCAGGATTTGCGTCCCTTGCCGCCCTTGTTGCCCGCGAGGGCCTGCTTTCTGGCCTTCTGCTTCAGGGCTCCCTTGCTGGCGCGGCGCGGCTCGGGGTCGAAGCGGGTGAGATTCGGTTCAAAGCCCGGGAACCACTGCTGGGGCAGGCGGGTATCGAGCACGGCTTCGACTTTTTCCAGCAGGGGGGCGTCTTCCGGGCTGAACAGGGTGATGGCGAGCCCCTTGTTGCCGGCGCGGCCGGTGCGCCCGATGCGGTGGACGTAATCCTCGGGCTGATGGGGGAACTCCAGATTGATCACATGGTTGAGCTCGCTGATATCGAGGCCGCGAGCCGCCACGTCGGTGGCCACCAGGGCCTGCAAGGTGCCTGCGCGAAACGCCAGCAGCACGTTTTCCCGCGCGCTCTGTGACAGATCCCCGTGGAAGGCGAGCGCATTGATGCCCCCCTTGCCAAGCTGCTGGGCCAGCTTGTCGGCCCCTTGTCGGGTGCGGCTGAAGATCAGCGCCGGCGCCCAGCCCTTCACGGTCAGCATGTGCTCGACCAGCGCCACCTTGCGATCGCTGTCCACCGCATAGACCCGCTGCTCCACCTCGGCCGCCGTGGTGTTGCGCGGTGCCACTTCCACCAGCGCCGGGTCGCGCAGCAGTACCTTGCAGAGGGCAAACAGGTTGTCATCGCAGGTGGCCGAGAACAGCAGGGTCTGGCGATCCGCCGGGATTTGCTTCAACAGCGCCTGGATCTCGTCCATAAAGCCCATGTCGAGCATCCTGTCCGCCTCGTCAAACACCAGATGGCGCAGTTCGGCCAGCGTGAGCGCCCCCTGGCGCAGGTGATCGAGCAGGCGGCCCGGGGTGGCGATGAGGATATCCACCCCGGCGTTCAGCGCCTCCACCTGTGCGGCGATGCTAACCCCGCCGTAGACCAGCGTGCTGGTGAGAGTGGTGCCCCTGGCGTAGCGAGTGACGCTCTCGGCAACCTGCACCGCCAGCTCGCGGGTCGGCACCAGCACCAGGGCGCGGATGGGGCGAGGGCCATCGCTCGTCGGGTGTTGCAACAACAGCTCCAGCAGCGGCAGCACGAAGGCGGCGGTCTTGCCGGTGCCGGTCTGGGCGCCAGCCATCAGATCCCGCCCCGCGAGGATCAAGGGGATGGCGCTGGCCTGCACCGGGGTGGGGGCGGCGTAGCCAAGCTCGGTCAGGGTTTGCTGCAAGCGGGGGGAGAGGGCCAGTTCGGCGAAAGAGGCAATGGACATAGGGCACCAGTATGGGGTTATCCCGCCCCGTGGCCGGGACGGAAACAATCAGCGTGGCCGGGATGGTAACAGATAGCAGGGGAGCGGCAGAAGCCGGGCCGCTCAGGGGGCCGAATTGTCACCCGGATCGCGGACAAGGCGGATGGTTTGCCCCTGGTAATAGGCGATATTGCGCTTGCCGTGCTGCTTGACGTGATAGAGCAGGTCGTCGGCCAGTTGCACCGCCTCGGCCACCGTCAGGTAATCGCGAATGCGGGTTACTCCGGCGGAGAAAGTGATGGGGGCGGGCAGCTCGGGGATGCGCAATGGCCGCTCCAGCAGGCGGGCGGCGGAGTGATGCATCATTTTGTCATCGTCCATCCCCTTGAACAGCACGATGAACTCTTCTCCGCCCCAGCGAATGGCGACATCGCCCTTGCGGATATTGGTCTTGAGGTGATTGGCGAAGGCGACGAGCGCCAGGTCACCCACCCCGTGACCATGGGTGTCGTTGACGGACTTGAAGTTGTCGATGTCGAGGATCATCAGGTAGTCGTGCTCCCGCAGCAGCGCCTGATTGAGGATGTCACGGCGTGGCAGCCGGGTCAGGTGGTCGGTCTGGGCCAGGATGCGCAGACGGGTAACCAGGCTGCGCCCCGTCAGCATGATCAGCAGCAGGATGATGAGATAGAGCTTGAAGGCCGCCCCGTAGAGCACGGAGCGGATGAAATCGCCGTAACTGTATGACCACTTGAGGTAGAGATCATTGCCTGCCTGAGTGCGCATCAGCGGCGTGCTCAGGCAGAGGTGGAACGGGCGGCAGGGCTCGACCTCTTCGAAGGAGAGGACGGTCCGGGTCGGATTGAGGCTCTCGAAGGGGTGCAGCACATCCTTGAACGCCCGGTCGACGGCGATGTCGATGCCCTTGAGTCCATAGCGGTAGTCCTTGATGGCGGGCTCGTAATAGACGAAGGGGAAGTAGAGGGTGATGGTATTCAGTCCGGTGAAGGTGTCGGTGTAGATCTCGGATACCCAGGCTTCATCCGTGCTGCAGGGGACATGGGTGGAGGCGAAGGAGGCGCAACCGAAAAAGTGGGTCCAGGGCTCGATGTCGCTGAGGTCGGTGTTGATGGGCAACAACTGGCTCGGCAGCATCCCCTTGCTGGCGACCATGCCAAGCATGCGGCGATCATCATAGAAGGCGTAGAGGTTGAGGACCTCGGGGTTGGAGATGACGTACTGGTAGGCGAGGAGCATCTGGTTGGCCGGGGGTAACACGGGAATGACCGCCAGGCGCTTCAAGGTGGGGAGATCATAGCCATAGGCATAGGCCGTCGCATCCCCGTTCTCGCTGAAGATGGGCATCTTGATGCTGCTGTTGTCGATGAAGGCGGCCAGTTTCTCTGGCGCCAGGATGCGGGCCCGCTGATAGAACACCTCGAACAGGTTGGCTTGCTTGGCGGTAATGAGCGCCATATCGTGCCTGATGACGAAGTAGGTGTAGTTGCACACCAGCCCGAGCCCTGTCAGAGCCAGACATAGCCAGCCAAACCGGTAGAGCCATTGACGGGGGATGATACGCAACAGTGATCCAGCCATGCAGTGAACTCGTCCATGGTGACAGAGGCCATTCTTGTAACTGATTTTGCCGGGCATCACCAGATGAAGTTGGTGGGTCGTCACCCGGCATGCGCAAGAATGAGCCAACAATATCAAAAAGATAGACGATGAGGCGTCATGCGATGTCAGGCAGGGAAAAGGGGTGGCGACTGAAACAAGAGGGCATGGCGCCCTCTTGTGTGGACTGTGACGGGCGCCTTAGCGAGCCTGGTATTTCGGCGAGCGGGGGCCATGGAGGATGCCGTTGGGCATGTCGGCACTGAGCAGCCTGACGCTGGTGATACCGGCGATTTCATGACCCTTGTCGGTCAGGGTGTTGGCAATCTGATTGACCACCGCCACCACCAGCATGCCGATGAGGCCGCCCCCCGAATTGCCCTGCTGCTCGGCACTGCTGGCGCTGGCACTGCCTTCCCACAGCAGCTTACCGGTGCGCAGATCCACCAGGCGGGCACTGGCGGTGACCACTGTCTCGCTGGAGATGACCAGATAGCTGGTGCCGTACTCCTTGATGTCGAGGTAGAGGGCGGTATCGGCTCCGTAGATCTCGTGGAGCTTCTTGATGGGCAGCGCCTGGATGTCGGCGGGCTCGGTCACGCCGTTCTGCCGGAACGTCTCGTTGGTGACCGCTACCGGCAGCACGTAATAGCCGGACTCGGCGAGCGGATAGGTGATCTGGGATTGCAGGCTGGGGCCCGCCTTGATGTCCGGCGAGTGATTCACCGGCGGCAGCACCAGAATGGAGGTCGGTCTGCTCTCCTTGAAGTTGCTGTAGTCGTAACCGGGGCCCTGTGCACAGCCGCCCAGGAGGAGGGCGCCCAGCGTGAGGGCAAGGAGGGTGCGCAGGGTCATTGGGTCTCTCCCTTCTTGTTAGACATCAGGAAGTTCATGAAGGGGGCCGATTCGGGGAAGAGGCGCTTCTCGGTTTCGAACTGCTCGCGAGTCTGGGCATCCTTGCCGAGCTGGGCGTACAGCATGCCGAGGTGAGCGTGAAAGCCCGGTGGCACAGCCTGCCCCTTGGCGCTCGCTTCTTGCTGGTTTTTCTCCAGCGCATCGATCTGCGCTTCGACCCCGGTGTCGTCACCCTGCATGTGCTGGTAAACCACTCCCTGATATTGATCCCAGTTGTAGAGCGTCTGCGGCCCCTGGGCGCAGGCGCTCAGCAGCAGGCCGCTGACCAGCAGCAGGGAAGGACGGAACAGCGTCATCTCGTCTCTCCTCATTGGGCCGGGCGCCAGGCACCGGTCTCGATGCCGTTCACCAGATTGTTGACGGCCTCGCGGATGGCGAGATCCAGCACCTTGCCGTTCAGTGTGGAGTCGTAGCTGGCGGTGCCACCGAAGCCGACGATCTCGCGGTTGGAGAGTTCGTACTCCCCGGCACCCTGGGAAGAGAAGACCACTTCCGAGGTGGTGACGTTGACGATGTTCAGGTTGACCTTGGCATAGGCGATCTGTGACTTGCCGCGACCCAGGATGCCAAACAGCTGATGATCACCGACTTCCTTGCGACCAAACTCGGTGACGTCGCCGGTGACCACGTAGTCGGCGCCCTTGAGTTGCTGAGCCTGTTGCTTGATCCCGGCTTCGGCCTGGATCTCCGCCATGTTGTCGCGATCCAGCACGCTGAAGCGGCCGGTCTGCTGCAGGTGGGTGATCAGCACGGTTTTCGCCTGGTTGCCCAGCCGGTCCACGCCGTCGGAGAAAATGCCACGCATGTAGCTGGAACGGTTGTCGAACTTGCCGACGGCGATGGGGCTGCGTGCGCCCTGATAGTGGCTCTGATAGGAGGCAACCTTGGGTACCTCCAGGGTGCGCGACGACTCGCTCGCACAGGCTGTCAGCAAGCCCGCCATCAGGATGACAATGGATGAAACAACAAACTTCTTCATGTAAGGCCCCGTTATCAAAGGAAAAAACAGCGGCGGACTCTAACATGGTTCGTTGCGAAGAAAGTGCCCCGTATGGGGGGCATACCCGCTCAATCCCTGTGCGTTTGACAGGGGGTGGCGGGTGACCGGGTCTGTTGCAGGGGTTGGAACACCTCCTCCAGGGCTGCCACCAGGGCGCGCATGCGGCCCGTCTTCTGCACATCCGGGTGCAGCACCATCCAGATGTCGATGGGATCGTGCTGGTCAGGCAGCAGGCGCACCAGGGCGGGGTCTTCTTCGGCGAGGAAGGTGGAGAGCAGGGCGATGCCCAGCCCCTGCCGGGCGGCCGCCATCAGCACCAGTTGGGCATTGCTCTGCAGGATCACGTTGGGCTCGTGGAGCGGTTCGCCGCACAGACTCCGCCAGTGACGGGCCACCAGCTCTCTGGGAAAGAGCAGCAGGTCGTGCTCTTGCAGTGCCTGACCCGAGCGGGGCGTGCCCCGCCTGGCCAGGTAGTCGGGAGAGGCGTAGAGCCCCATCTTGATGGTGGCGAGCCGTTTGACCACGAGATCTCCCTGCTCGGGGCGCACGCTGCGAATGGCGAGATCCGCCTCCTGATTGGGGATGTCGCTCACGCTGACGGCGGTCAGCAACTTGAGGCGGATGCCGGGGTAGCGCTGGCGCAGCAGGCTGAACGCGGGCAGCACGAAGCCCTGGGCCAGGGTATCCGTGGTGGCGATGCAAAGCTCCCCTTCCAGCTCCCCCAGGCTCGCGGTACGCATCATGGCCAGGGCCGCCTGCGCCATGGCCTCGGCCTGGGGTAGCAGCGCTTCCCCCAGGGGGCTGAGCCGATAGTGTCTGGGGGTGCGGATAAACAGCTTGGCCCCCAGCTGCTGCTCGAGCAGGGTGATCCGCCGCCCGACGGTGGCCTGATCCACCCCGAGCTCGAGTCCGGCCTGCCGCAGGCTGCCCCGCCGTGCCAGGGCCAGGAAGAAGCGGGCATCGTCCCAATTGATCATGCTTGCTCCTCACTCAAGCAGAACGCCCGATTGGCGCCGCAATATTAGATGCCAGCGGGGATGGCAGCACAAGGGGATAGACCGGGTCCGGTGCGTGCCTGCGGCTCCCCGGCCAAGGGCGCGCGCCACCCCGACGTGATGCAGGATTGAGTCGGCGTGATGCAGAACTGCCGCAGTCCGGGGTGGGCGGGATCGCTATGATGTCGCTCCCGATTGCGGTTTCATTCGTCTGCCACTGGAGTGTCCATGTCTGTCTCAAGCGTCCCGGCTTGCGAGCCAGGTCAGGTTGTCCATCCTCGTCTGCGCTGGTTTCTCTCCCTCGCCCTGATGTCGGCCCTGCTCAACAGCAGCGTGCCTACCCCGCTCTATCCCCATTACCAGGCGGCGCTGGCCCTGAGCGATCTCGGCCTCAGCCTCATCTATGGCGGCTATGCGGGGGGCGTGCTCATCGCCTTGTTCGGGGTGGGCAACCTGGCAGGACGCGTGGCGGATCTGCGCACCCTGATCCTGCCTGCCCTGGTGGCGGTCGGGGGCGGGGCCCTGCTCTTCTCCCTGGCTGACAGCTTCTGGACCCTTTTGCTGGCGCGGCTGCTGGCCGGGATTGGCACGGGCAGCCTGACCGGCGCTGCCAATGTGGCGCTGCTACGTTTTGGCCCCAGGGATGGGGGCAAGCGGGCGGCGCTGAGCGCCACATTGTCTTTCACCGCCGGGCTGGCCCTTGGCCCCGTGTTCAGCGGGCTGGCGCTGCAGCAGGATCTCTACCCGACCACGCTGCCGTTTCTGCTGATCCTGGGGATGGCGGCCTGCGCCATCGGGGGGCTGGTGTTGAGCTGGCCCAAAGGGGTGAGGACGACGGAGGCCGCCCCGAGCGGGCAGAGTGGCGGCTCCCTGGGAGAGGGGCTCAGGGCCACGGGGGCCGGGTTCTTCCTTTGCGCCCTGGCGCTCTTCACCGCCTGGGCGGTGGCGGCCAGCTTGCTGGCCATGGGTCCCAAGGTGGTGAGCGAGATGCTGGGCATGACGGATCTGGGGCTGTTCGGCTATCTTGTCGCGGCCTATCTGGTCTTCTCCGGGCTTTGCCAGCTCTGGGCCCGTCGCCTCGATGCCCGCCATACCCTGCAAAGCGGCGTGCTGGCCCTGGCGCTGTGCGTGCTGCTCTTTGCCGGGGCCGTTCACGGCCTGCCCAGCTGGCTGGCGGGACTCGGGCTGCTGGTGGCGGGCTATGCCCAGGGGGCCGTGTTCGTGGGCAGTGCGACCCTGATCAATCGCATCGCGCCCCCGGCCAGCCACGCGCGGCTGCTCTCCCTCTTCTATGTGATCGCCTATGTGGCGAACTGGGTACCCGTGTTGCTGGGCTGGGTGAGCGACGGGGCCGGTCTTGGGGTCGCGCTGGATCTGCTCTTCGTCGGCTGCACCCTGACAAGCCTCTGGTTGGCGTGGGCAGTGTCTCGGCGGCGCTTCGAACCCGCTGTCTGACAGGGCATCACCCATCGACCAGGACGACGCTCCCGGCATCCAGGTGGTGCATCCACTCCCGCAGGATCAGCAGGGCTGCTGCGATGCGCCTCTCCCTCGGCAACTGGGCCGAGGCCAGGGGATCCCCCTCCACCATGGCGGCAAGCTGGCCGAACAACCGCTCTATGTTTTCCCGGCTCTGCACCCGGTTGCCTAGCACCTCGGCCAGGGGCTCCGGGCTTTGCAGGTGCAGCACGGGGTGGGGCGGGATCCGTGCCGCGAGGGGCATCAGCACATCCTCCACCACCATGATGGCTTGCTCAAGTTCCAGGGGCGTCGGTGGATCCTGGCGAAAGGGTCCCGGGGTCAGGGCATCGAGCCCCAGTGTCAATGCAAATGTCTGGCTGGTGCCATCGGCCGCGGTGAGCGCGACCTGGCTTCGGGTATTGCCCAGGCTCAGCAAAATGGTGTCGTGATGCTCTCTGGTCATCTGATGTGCTCCCGGCGTTGGATGCCCCATGGATACACCCGCACGGGGCGGATTGGCGAGTCATTTCGCCCCCCATTCGGGCATCAGGGGTTGCAAAGATTTCCATGAATGGCAATCTGGACGTCCAAACGTCTTTAAAGGAGCCCTGACATGGATATTCGTATCGTCCCCCGCGCCCTCGTGCTCGCCCTTTCTCTGGTGGGGGCGAGTGCCCTTGCCAACGAGGCTCTGGTGTTCCAGACCGACTTCGGTCTCAAGGATGGCGCCGTCTCGGCCATGAAGGGGGTCGCCTTCGGGGTGGACCGCACCCTGCCGCTCCATGACCTGACCCACGAGATCCCGGCCTACAACATCTGGGAAGCCTCCTACCGCCTCTATCAGACCCTGCAATACTGGCCCGCGGGCACCGTCTTCGTCAGCGTGGTGGACCCCGGTGTCGGCACCGAACGCAAGTCGGTGGTACTCAAGACCAGGAGCGGCCACTACATCGTCAGCCCTGACAACGGCACCCTGACCCTGGTGGCGGAGCACTTCGGCATCGAGGCGGTGCGCCAGATAGACGAGAAGACCAACCGCCTCAAGGGCTCCGAGAAGTCCTACACCTTCCACGGCCGCGACGTCTACGCCTACACCGGCGCGCGCCTGGCCTCCGGTGCCATCAGCTTCGAGCAGGTGGGGCCTCTGCTGCCCGCCGAGGTGGTGACCATCCCCTATCAGCCGGCGGTGGCCGAGCAAGACGGTACCCTCAAGGGCACCATTCCGATCCTGGACGTGCAGTACGGGAACGTCTGGACCAATATCGACGACAGCCTGCTGACCAAGGCGGGTATCCACAAGGGGGACAACGCCTGCATCAGGATCAGCGAAGGGGATGCGCTGAAATACGAGGGCAAGGCCCCCTACGTCAGCAGCTTTGGCGACGTGCCGGAGGGCCAGCCCCTGGTCTACCTCAACAGCCTGTTGCAGGTGTCGGTGGCGCTGAACATGGACAGCTTCGCCGCCAAACATCAGGTGCAATCCGGCGCCAACTGGCATATCAGCCTGAAGAAGTGCAACTAGACGTTGCCAGCGGGTGCTATCCGGTACAAACGGGCATAGCAGTCTGAAGAGGTGCGGCTAGATAGAGGGGAGAGCTTCTGTCGGCGATGTGTCTCTTGGGGCGGTGGGACTGGTGTCCACCGCCCCTTGTCGTTGGCGGTGGCGTCTTGCCGGGCCAGCCGGTTATCTCATCATTTGTCATCCTCGTTTAATAAAGCGCTGCCATGCTGTGGCCGGACGCCGTGATGACGCAATGATTGCGCCGAGATAACAAGGAAAAGCCGATGAGCCGTTTTGACGAGAAAGACAGTGCCAACCACCCCCGCGAGCAGGAGCCGGCATTCAACCGCCTCATCGAGGCGGGCCTGAGCCGCCGTGGCTTCCTCAAAGGGGTGGGCGCCGCCAGCATGGTGGCCTTCTTTGCCGCGAGCCCCGTGGCCCAGGCCGTGGCTGCCGCCACCCGGCCGCTGCTTGGCTTCCAGGCCGTGCCCGCCTCGGTGGCCGACACCATAGTGGTGCCGCCCGGCTACAAGGCCGAGGTGCTGATCGCCTGGGGGGATGCCCTGTTCGCCGACGCCCCCGCCTTTGCCCAAAGCAACGACGCCAAGACCCAGGCCCGCCAGTTTGGCGACAACAACGACGGTATGAGCTTCTTCCCCCTGGGCCCGGATCGCGCCCTGCTCGCCGTCAACAACGAATACACCAACTACGAATACCTGTTTGCGGATGGCGGCAAGGCCCTCAGTGCCGGCGCCGTCGCCAAGGCCCAGGCGGCCCACGGGGTCTCCCTGGTGGAGCTGGTGCGCGTCGATGGCAAGTGGCAGGCCAACCCCAAGGGGGCCCTCAACCGCCGCATCACCGCCACGACCCCTATGACATTGAGCGGCCCGGCGGCGGGCCATGCCCTGCTCAAGACCCAGGCCGATCCCGAGGGGCGCACCGCCCTTGGCACCTTCAACAACTGCGCCAATGGCCAGACCCCCTGGGGCACCTACCTCACCTGCGAGGAGAACTTCAACGGCTACTTCGGCAGCGAGGGCAAGCCGGAGCTGGACCAGCGCGCCGCCCGCTACGGCCTGGCCGCCGAGGATGCGGGCTTTGGCTGGCACAGGTTCGACGAGCGCTTCGATCTCGCGAAGCATCCCCAGGAGCCGCACCGCTTCGGCTGGGTGGTGGAAATCGATCCCCGCGATCCCGCCTCCACCCCGAAGAAGCGTACCGCCCTTGGCCGCTTCAAGCATGAGAATGCGGCCTTCACCATCAACCAGGATGGCCGCGCCGTGGTCTACCTCGGCGACGACGAGCGGGGGGAGCACATCTACCGCTTCGTCTCGAAGAACAAGATGGCGCCGGGCAACGATCCTGCGAACCGGGATCTGCTGGATGAGGGCACCCTCTATGTGGCTCGCTTCGAGGCGAGGGAGGGGGAGCTCAAGGGTACTGGCCAGTGGCTGCCCCTGGTGCACGGCCAGCACGGCCTGACCCGGGAGAACGGCTTCGCCGATCAGGGGGAGGTGCTCATCTTCGCCCGGGAGGCGGCGACCCGGCTCGGCGCCACCACTATGGACAGGCCCGAGTGGGTGGCCGTGCATCCCCACAGAGCTGAGGTCTACTGCACCCTGACCAACAACAAGAACCGCGGCCTCAAGGAGAACCAACCTCTCGATGGCGCCAACCCCAGGGCCGAGAACCCCTATGGCCAGATCATCCGCTGGCGCCCGATGGGGGACGATCACGGGAGCGACAGCTTCGAGTGGGATCTCTTCCTGTTGGCGGGCAACCCTGGCGTGCACAAGGAGGGGCTGATGGCGGGCAGTGCCAACATCCATCCGGACAACATGTTCAACAGCCCGGACGGCATCGGCTTCGACGAGGCGGGGCGGCTCTGGATCCAGACCGACGGCGACTACTCCAACGAGAAGCAGTTTGCCGGCATGGGCAACAACCAGATGCTGTGCGCCGATCCCGCGAGCGGCGAGGTGCGCCGCTTCCTGACCGGCCCCGTGGCCTGCGAAATAACGGGCCTCACCTTCACGCCTGACTGGCGCACCATGTTCGTCGGGGTGCAGCACCCGGGGGAGGAGGGGGCACCCTCCCACTTCCCGGACGGCGGCACCGCCATCCCCCGCTCCGCCGTGCTGCGGATCACCCGGGACGATGGTGGCATCATCGGCGCCTGATGGCCCGGGATAACCGCCTGGCCCGTGATGAAAAGAGCCGCCTTCGGGCGGCTCTGTCGTATGCGTGGCGGGCGGGAGACAAAAAAGACCGGGTACAGGACCCGGTCAAAGAACCCGCGCAGTCTGGGAAGAAGTGCGGGCGTTCAGGCTTGGTGGCGGGGCCGGGCATCGGCCCCCGATCCGGTGTCGGGGTGGCATCACCCCGGCGTCAATGCGGGCTATTCGCGCTCCAGTGCGTGGATGGGATCCAGCCTGGCGGCCCGACGGGCCGGGGCGAAGCCGAATATCACCCCGATCAGGCTGGCGCAGAGGCAGGCCACCCCCATGGCGGCAAGGGAGTAGCTCATCCGGACGTCGCTGCTGAAGTGGTCGAACAGCTGGCCCAGCAGCAGGGAGAGGGCGATGCCGAGCACGCCTCCCAGCAGGCAGATCAGCACGGCTTCAATCAGGAACTGCTGCTGGATGTCCCGGGTCCGGGCGCCGACCGCCATCCGCACCCCTATCTCCCGGGTGCGCTCGGTGACCGAGACCAGCATGATGTTCATCACCCCTATGCCCCCGACGATCAGGGAGATGAGCGCGATGAGGGCGATCAGCGTGGTCAGGGTGGCGCTGGTCTGGCTGATGGTCTGGCGGATGCTGTCGGTGTTGAGCAGGAAGAAGTCCTGGCTGCCGTGGCGCAGGGTGAGCAGGCGGCTGATGCCGTCCTGGGCTGCGTCCAGGCTCACCTCGTCCCGCACCCGCACGCTGATGCTGCGCAGATGGCTCTGCCCTAGCATGCGGCTCATGGCGGTGGTGTAGGGGATCCAGACATTGAGGGTCTCGTCGCTGCCAAAGCCGCTCTGGTTCTTGATGGCGACCCCGATCACCCGGCAGGGCAGATCCCCCAGCAGGATCACCTGGCCCAGGGGGGACTGGGCCGGGGCGAACAGCTTGTCCCGGGTGTGCTCGTCGATCACCACCTCCTGGGCCAGGCTCTCCTCGCTCTGGCGATCGAAGCCCATGCCCTGGGCCAGACGATAGCCCCTGACCTGGAAGAACTGGGCGCCGACGCCGTTGATGGTGCCGGAGACGGCGGTGCTGCCAAGGCGCAGGGTGGCGCTGGTACTGAGGCTGGGGGTGACGCTGTGCACGTAGTCCAGCCGGGCGATGGCCTCGGCGTCCCCGATCCGCAACGTCTCTATGGTAGCGGAGCGCATGTCCCCGAAGCCGCGGCCGGGGAACACCTCCAGGGTGCTGGTGCCCATGGCGTTGATGTTCTCCAGCACCCGCTCCCGGGAGCCCTGGCCGAGGGCCACCACGGTCACCACCGAGGCGATACCTATGATGATGCCGAGCATGGTGAGAAAGGTGCGCAGACGCTGGGCGACCATGGCCTTGAGGGCCATCTGCAGGGCATTGCCGAGCCCCGCCATCAGCGGGGTTTTCCCCCTGGCGGACGTCTTGGTGGCGGCCTGGGTCGCCTGGGAAAGGGCCAGTGGTTCGCGCGTGCGGCGATCGGCGATCACCCGGCCATCTTTCAGTTCGATGATCCGCTCGGCGTGGCGGGCGATGTCCATGTCGTGGGTGACGATCACCAGGGTGTGGCCCTGGCGATGCAGGGCCTGAAGGCTCGCCATCACCTCGGCGCCGCTCTGGCTGTCGAGGGCCCCGGTCGGCTCGTCGGCCAGGATCACCTCGCCGCCGTTGATGAGGGCCCGGGCGATGCTGACCCGCTGCTGCTGGCCGCCGGAGAGCTGGCTCGGCTTGTGGCTGAGCCGGCTGGCGAGGCCGAAGCGGGTCAGCAGGGCCTCGGCCCGCTGGCGTCGCTCGGCCGGATCCAGACCGGCGTAGAGGGCGGGGACCTCCACGTTGGTGCGGGCATCGAGATCCGCCAGCAGGTGATAACGCTGGAAAATGAAGCCGAAGTGCTCCCGGCGCAGGGCGGCGAGCTCGTCCCGGCTGAGGGTGGCAGTATCGCGCCCGGCCACCAGATAGGCCCCCTCGCTCGGCTGATCCAGGCAGCCCAGCAGGTTCATCAGGGTGGATTTGCCGGAGCCCGAAGCGCCGACGATGGCCACCATCTCTCCACGGGCGATCGCCAGATCGATGCCATCGAGCACGGTGACGGTGCGCTCACCCTCTCCGAAGTGGCGGTGGATGCCCCGCAGTTGCAACAAGGCGCCCATGGTCACATCCCCATGGGGGGCGGCATGCCCCCGGCGGCGTTGCTCTGGCCTGCGTTCACTTCGCTGACGATGACCCGCTCACCGGTGCTCAGGCCCGACAGGATCTGGGCATCCACCTTGTTGTTCAGGCCGACCTTGACCCGGCGCAGGCTGATCCGGCCTCCGTCGTCGATCACCCTGACCTGATCCCCCTGCAGGGCGATGGCCGGGATCACCAGCGCATCTTTGAGCCGGGCGACCACCAGATAGACCTGGGCCGTCATGCTGATCCTGAGCTGACCATCCTGGTTGGGCACCTCGAACAGGCCGTGATAATAGATGGCGCTGCTGTCGCTGCTGCTGGTGGTGTCGTCGTCATTGATGGTGTCGGGGGCGGGCTCGATGGCCCGCAGGGATCCCTCGAAGCGGCGCTGGCTGTTGCCAAGAATGGTGAAATAGACCGGCATGCCGACCCGGACGTTGATGACGTCGGCCTCGGAGATCCTGGCCTCCACCGTCATGGTGTCGAGCTGGGCAATCTTGAGCAGGGTAGGGGTGCTCTGGCTGGCGTTGAGGGTCTGCCCCTCCTCCACCGGCATGGCCACCACGGTACCGGAGAGGGGGGCCAGGATCCGGGTATACCCCAGGTTGACCCGGGCTGTGTCCACCGCGATCTCGGCCTGCACCCGCTGGGCGTTGAGGGCCCGGATATCGGCCTGGGTCTCGTCCAGGGTCGCCTTGGCGCTGTCATGGTCGGCCGTGCTGCCAAGGCCTCTTGCGACGATCTGCTGCTGGCGCTGGTATGCGAGGCGAGCATTGCGAAGGGTGGCCTCTTTGGAATCCAGCTGGGCCTGGAGGTTGTCGCGCTGGGCCAGGGCATCCTTGAGGGCGTTCTGCTGGGGCAGATCGTCTATCTCGACCAGCAGCTCCCCCTGTTTGACCTCCTGCCCCAGAGTCACGTGCAGTTTCTTGATCTGGCCCGACACCTGGGCGCCCACGCTCACCTGCTTGCGCGCCTTCAGGGTGCCGTCCGCCATGATGAGCTGCTCCAGATCCCGGGTCTCGGCACTGGCGGTGATGTAGTCGCTGGCGGGTGCCTTGGCCTGGGGGCGCCAGGCCAGCCACAGGGCGAGGGCGCACAGGGGCAGCAGCCAGAAGAGACGAGGGGAGAACGTGGGCATGACAACCTGTATCCTGAATGACGATCACGGCGGCACTCTACCCCAGAGCCGGGTTAAGGCTCTTTGCGCCAAGCGTAAGGGTTTCGTAAAAATGGCTGCCAAGTGCGTGGCAAGCGGCGAAAATGGCCGCCGACAAGGGAGACCGCATATGAAGATCCTGCTGGTGGATGACGATGCCGAACTGGGCGCCATGTTGAGTGAATACCTGGGGGGAGAAGGGTTTGATACCACCCAGGTGCTGACCGGAGGGGAAGGTGTGCACCATGCCCTCTCCGGCCGTTACAGCGCCCTGCTGCTGGATGTGATGCTGCCCGACTTGAGCGGCACCGAGGTGCTGCGCCAGGTGCGCCAGCGCAGCCGCCTGCCGATCATCATGCTGACCGCCAAGGGGGACAACGTGGATCGAGTGGTGGGACTGGAGATGGGGGCCGATGACTATGTGCCCAAACCCTGCTACCCCAGGGAGCTGGTGGCCCGGCTGCGGGCCGTTCTGCGGCGGGTCAACGAGGGGGGGAGCGCAACCCCCTCGCCGGATGCCCTCATCCTGGGGGATCTGACGGTCACCCCGGCCAACCGGGTCTGTCTCTGGCAGGGGGAGCCGCTGGAGCTGACCGCCACCGAGTTCAACATGCTGGTGTTGCTGGTGCGAGCACCGGAGCAGGTGGTCACCAAGGACACCCTCTCCCTGCAAGGGGTAGGGCGCCCGAGGGAGGCCTATGATCGCAGCGTCGATGTGCACATCTGCAACCTGAGGCAGAAACTGCAGCAAAAAGCGGGGGAGGCCGTCACCATAGAGACGGTGCGCAGCATAGGGTACAAGATACGGTGATCCTCAAGGGACGTTTGTTCTGGAAGATTCTGCTGGGGTTCTGGCTGGCCATCGTGCTGGTCAGCCAACTGCTCTGGCTCGGTTTTCGTGCCGAGCGTGACCCCCCGGAAGAGCACCTGGCCCAGCAGTTGGCGAGCCAGCATCTGGAGATGGCGGCAGCCGTGCTGGCAAAGGGGGGAATCGAGGCTGCGACGGCATTGAGCCAGGCCATGTCGCCGCCGTTGCTGCAGATAACACTCCTCGATGTCTCCGATGCGCCTTCCCGGACATCCAGGCCGCCAGCCTCCGGGGAGGCGGGCCCGGGCAGCGTGCTGACACGCACCGTGATTGCCAGCGACGGGCAGACCTATCTGCTGCAGACCAGAGCGGACCCGCGCGTCCTCCCCGGCGGGCCGGCCCCCGGCCCCCTCTCCTGGCTCAACATTCCCCCGCCCATGCTCTGGATTGGCGGCCTGGGGGGACTCTTATTCAGCATTCTGTTCGCCTGGCACCTGACTCGGCCCATGAACGCCCTGCGACGCAGCTTCGATCGGGTAGCCAGAGGGGATCTGGGGGTCAGACTCTGGCCCGCTCTGCGCTGGCGCCGGGACGAGCTGACGGAGGTGGCGAAGGAGTTCGATCTCATGGTGGAGCGGTTGCAGCAGTTGGTCGAGGGGCGCGAGCAACTGCTTCACGACGTCTCCCACGAACTGCGATCCCCCCTGGCCCGCATCCAGATGGCCATCGGCCTGGCGGAGCAGCGCCCAGAGAAGGCGAGCGACGCCCTGGCGCGGATCCGGCTCGAGACGGAGCGGATGGACAGGATGATAGGGGAGCTGCTGACCCTCTCCCGTGCCGAGCAGGGCCACGGGCTTGAGCAGAGCCACTACGACCTGCTGGCGCTGGTGGAGACGGTTGTCCAGGATGCCAGGTTCGAAGCCCAGCAATCCGGAGTCGAGATAGGGCTCGAGGCGGCGCTGGGGGAGGGTTGTCTCCTGCTGGGGCATGCCGAGCTGGTGCGCCGCGCCGTGGAGAACGTGGTGCGCAACGCCCTGCGTTTCTCGCAGTCGGGCCAGATGGTGAATGTTCGCGTGCTGCGCCTGGGCCAGGAGGTGCAGCTCTCCATCGCCGATCGGGGGCCCGGGGTGGAGGAGGGGAAGCTGGCGGGGATCTTCGACCCCTTCGTGCGCATCGGCTCACCCCGCATGGGCAAGGGCTACGGGCTCGGGCTCGCCATCGCCCGCAAGGCGGTGATTCTACAGGGCGGTACCATCCAGGCGCGCAATCGCGCACAGGGGGGGCTGAGAGTGACCATGACGCTGCCCCTGCATGACCCGTCCTGAGGTACGCGGCTCAGACCCGAGTGGGGTAAACACCCCGGTAATGAAAGAGGGGGCCAAGGCCCCCTGCTCGTATCTGTTCCACCGTGCGATTCAGCGCAGCGCCGCGGGCGGCGGCACCTCGGTGTAGCGCCCGTCTATTTCTCGCAGGTAGTAGTGACCCTCCCTGACGTAATAGCGGCGGCCATCCAGATCCAGGGGGATGAGCCCTGTCTCTGCCACCACCAGGACCTGAGGAGGTGGGGAGACCACCACATAGTGGTTCTCCTGCCGACGGTAGAAGATGCCGTCGAGCACATAGTAGGTGAGCCCGGCCAGCAGCAGGGTTTCCACCCCTCCCGGCAGCCTGTCGACGCGGTGGCCGAAGCCGGGGCCAGCCCCATGGCCGTACTGCGGGGCAGGGCTCTCCCATCCGCCCGGTCTGCCCATGTTCCCCGGACCCGCCATGGCGGGCAGGGCGATGGCCATGGCAAGCAGCCAGAGTGAAGGGCGGTGCAGACTCATCTCACTGCCCCTTGAGCGGTGCACCGGCGGGCTGGGGTTTGAGTGGCTGGGGCGGCAGTTCGCGCACGCTGACCGTGACCTCGTAGCGGGTATCCGGCTTGGCGGCATCAATGTTTTTGGACAGCGCCTGGACCAGGACCTGGGGATCCGCACCCTGCTTGCTGGCGTGATAGAGCACGGAGGGGGGCGGTGTCATGGGGCCTCCCTGGCGGGCGCCCATCGGGGGCGGCATCTCACCGGCATGAAGGAGCGTGGTGCCCAGCAGCAGGGCAAGGGCGACAGGATAGCGTGACATGATGATGACTCCATTGATGGGAACGCCCCCATCAAACGCGACGCGTGCGCCCGGCTCAACCACCTTTACACCCTCTTTTCGCCCTCTTTACAGTTGTGACAACGGGCGCCGTGGCGCCCGTTGTGTGTCGTGAACCGCTCACCGGATCAAAACTCGTTGGAGAGCGCCTTGTAACCCCTGACCAGGTCGATGTTGGTGTGAGCCACATCCTCGGAGAACTCGGTGGCGTCCACGGTGACGCGCGGGATCTGCGCCAGATCGCTCTGCTGGTTGATGCGGGTGGTGGAGGGGACATAGAAGCCGGGGGGAATATCGCAGCCATCGACCACGGAGTTGTGGCGCACCACGGACCCTTCTCCGATGTGGCAGTTGAACAGCACGCTGTTGAAGCCGATGAAGACCCGGTTACCCACTTCGCAGGGCCCGTGGACGATGCTGCGGTGGGCGATGGAGCTGAACTCGCCGATGGTGACGGCAGCGCCGGATTTGGAGTGGATGACGACGCCATCCTGAATGTTGGAGTTGGCGCCGATGACGATGGGTTCCATGTCACCACTCTCGTCCACTTCGTCTGCGCGGATCACGGCATAGGGGCCGACAAACACGTTCTCCTTGATGATCACCTTGCCACAGATGATGGCGGTCTTGTCGATATAGGCGGATTCGTCGATAACGGGCAGGTGACCTGAGGGATTCTTGCGGATCATGTTACGTCCTGTTGCTGATGAAATCGGGGAAACGTGGCGCGTCATGAAGGCCCGCCGGAGAGCCAGCTTACGCCTCTGATCCGGCAGGGGAAACCTTTTACTGGTCTGACCCACAGT
>NZ_CP077201.1:0-637500 GCF_019046925.1 Aeromonas sp. FDAARGOS 1402 | reverse complement strand
ATCCTGTCTGAATATGGGGGGACCATCCTCCAAGGCTAAATACTCCTGACTGACCGATAGTGAACCAGTACCGTGAGGGAAAGGCGAAAAGAACCCCTGTGAGGGGAGTGAAATAGAACCTGAAACCGTGTACGTACAAGCAGTGGGAGCCCTTCGGGGTGACTGCGTACCTTTTGTATAATGGGTCAGCGACTTACATTTTGTAGCGAGGTTAACCGTATAGGGGAGCCGTAGGGAAACCGAGTCTTAACTGGGCGTCTAGTTGCAAGGTGTAGACCCGAAACCGGGTGATCTAGCCATGGGCAGGTTGAAGGTTGAGTAACATCAACTGGAGGACCGAACCCACTAACGTTGCAAAGTTAGGGGATGACCTGTGGCTGGGGGTGAAAGGCCAATCAAACTCGGAGATAGCTGGTTCTCCCCGAAAGCTATTTAGGTAGCGCCTCGGACGAATACTACTGGGGGTAGAGCACTGTTTGGGCTAGGGGGTCATCCCGACTTACCAACCCCATGCAAACTCCGAATACCAGTAAGTACTATCCGGGAGACACACGGCGGGTGCTAACGTCCGTCGTGAAGAGGGAAACAACCCAGACCGCCGGCTAAGGTCCCAAAGTTCTGGTTAAGTGGGAAACGATGTGGGAAGGCTCAGACAGCTAGGATGTTGGCTTAGAAGCAGCCATCATTTAAAGAAAGCGTAATAGCTCACTAGTCGAGTCGGCCTGCGCGGAAGATGTAACGGGGCTCAAACCAGGCACCGAAGCCGCGGATTCACGCTAAGCGTGAGTGGTAGGGGAGCGTTCTGTAAGTCTGCGAAGGTGTATCGAGAGGTATGCTGGAGATATCAGAAGTGCGAATGCTGACGTAAGTAACGATAAAGGGGGTGAAAAGCCTCCTCGCCGGAAGACCAAGGGTTCCTGTCCAACGTTAATCGGGGCAGGGTGAGTCGACCCCTAAGGTGAGGCCGAAAGGCGTAATCGATGGGAAGCAGGTTAATATTCCTGCACGACTTGTAATTGCGATGGGGGGACGGAGAAGGCTAGGTGGGCCAGGCGACGGTTGTCCTGGTGAAAGTGCGTAGGTGGTGTTTTTAGGCAAATCCGGAGACACAACACTGAGACACGAGACGAACGCACCACGGTGCGGAAGCCATTGATGCCCTGCTTCCAGGAAAAGCCTCTAAGCTTCAGATTACAAGTCATCGTACCCCAAACCGACACAGGTGGTCGGGTAGAGAATACCAAGGCGCTTGAGAGAACTCGGGTGAAGGAACTAGGCAAAATAGAACCGTAACTTCGGGAGAAGGTTCGCTCTTGATGGTGAAGTCCCTTGCGGATGGAGCTGTCGGGAGTCGCAGTGACCAGATGGCTGGGACTGTTTATCAAAAACACAGCACTCTGCAAACACGAAAGTGGACGTATAGGGTGTGACACCTGCCCGGTGCCGGAAGGTTAATTGATGGGGTTAGCGCAAGCGAAGCTCTTGATCGAAGCCCCGGTAAACGGCGGCCGTAACTATAACGGTCCTAAGGTAGCGAAATTCCTTGTCGGGTAAGTTCCGACCTGCACGAATGGTGTAACCATGGCCATGCTGTCTCCACCCGAGACTCAGTGAAATCGAATTCGCCGTGAAGATGCGGTGTACCCGCGGCTAGACGGAAAGACCCCGTGAACCTTTACTACAGCTTGGCACTGAACATTGAACCTACATGTGTAGGATAGGTGGGAGGCTTTGAAGGCGTGACGCCAGTTGCGCTGGAGCCGTCCTTGAAATACCACCCTTGTATGTTTGATGTTCTAACGCAGGGCCCTGAATCGGGCTCGCGGACAGTGCCTGGTGGGTAGTTTGACTGGGGCGGTCTCCTCCCAAAGAGTAACGGAGGAGCACGAAGGTTGGCTAATCCTGGTCGGACATCAGGAGGTTAGTGCAATGGCATAAGCCAGCTTAACTGCGAGACGGACAGGTCGAGCAGGTACGAAAGTAGGTCATAGTGATCCGGTGGTTCTGAATGGAAGGGCCATCGCTCAACGGATAAAAGGTACTCCGGGGATAACAGGCTGATACCGCCCAAGAGTTCATATCGACGGCGGTGTTTGGCACCTCGATGTCGGCTCATCACATCCTGGGGCTGAAGTCGGTCCCAAGGGTATGGCTGTTCGCCATTTAAAGTGGTACGCGAGCTGGGTTCAGAACGTCGTGAGACAGTTCGGTCCCTATCTGCCGTGGGCGTTGGATGATTGAAGGGAGTTGCTCCTAGTACGAGAGGACCGGAGTGAACGAACCTCTGGTGTTCGGGTTGTCACGCCAGTGGCACTGCCCGGTAGCTAAGTTCGGAATCGATAACCGCTGAAAGCATCTAAGCGGGAAGCGAGCCCTGAGATGAGTCATCCCTGACCCCTTGAGGGTCCTAAAGGGCCGTTGGAGACCACAACGTTGATAGGTGGGGTGTGTAAGCGTAGCGATACGTTGAGCTAACCCATACTAATTACCCGTGAGGCTTAACCATACAACACCCAAGAAGTGTTTCTGGCCTTGTAGCGAATGAACGAATTACTTACATCAGCTTTCTCAGATTGAAGATTTTGCCTGGCGGCAATAGCGCAGTGGAACCACCTGACCCCATGCCGAACTCAGAAGTGAAACGCTGTAGCGCCGATGGTAGTGTGGCATTCGCCATGCGAGAGTAGGACACTGCCAGGCACCCAATACAAGAAACCCCGCTCACTCGAGCGGGGTTTTTTATTGCCTGAAATTCAGCACTCACTGGAGGGCAAACGGGCACTATGGTGCGGTCTCCCGCCGTGTTTTCTGATACTCGCATTCATCATCCCAGCCAATATCGGGTTGTTTGTGGCCTGTATCTGCTCAATATCTATTCGAAAGCCTGCATTCTGGATATAAAAAGCACAGAATGTGATGCTTCTACCTTTCTTGTCATGCCTGCTCTGGTTTAATTCCCGGGTCCACATCGATGGACCAAGGAATCACAATAATTTGAGGAATGGACACATGTTCAAAAGAACAGTAACGATGATGCTGGCGGCGGGAACCCTGGTATTAGGCGGTTGCGCATCCAATGGTGGTGCAGAGCAGGCAGCGGCGGACAACAGCGACTTCGGTGGCAAGTCCATCTACCTGCGTGGTGAGATGAACGACTGGATGGCCACCGACGAAAGCAAGGTCGTCAAGGTTGCCGACAAGCTCTACATGGCCAAGGGGACGCTCAAGAAAGAGTGGGCTCCTTACAAGTTCAAGTTTGCCGACTCCGGCTGGAGTTGTGGCACCAACTTCGGTTACAAGAGCCCGAGCGATGGCGTTGCCGTGCTCGGCGGGGAACCTGTACCGGTCAACCCGTGCTCCAAGTATGAGGACATGAAGTTCTCGCCCGAGGCGGATGGCGTCTACGAGTTCTATCTGAATATGGCGGGTGAGACACCGAGCGTATACGTCAAGAAACCCTGAGATAGTCTCTCGCTTTAAATCTCTCGGAAATTGAACCGGTTAAATGCCCTGGCCCAGAAATCTGCTGGCCGGGGCATTTTTTTAGGATAGAATCGGCGCCCTTATGACGGATAAAGCACAATATATTGTGCTTTGAGTTCTTAAATTCACTACTGGTAGTATTTTTGTCACGATATTACCCCATTCACAGGAGGTTGATTGACCATGGCTAAATCCATTCCGGTACAGGAGGGCGTCACCGCCAGCCGCCAGATCCCTCTGCAGGAGACGTCTCTCGAGATCTGGGACAGCAAGTATCGTCTCAAGAGCAAGGATGGCGCACCCATCGACGGCTCCATCGACGAGACCTACCAGCGTGTCGCTCGCGCGCTGGCTGCGCAGGAGCGCGAACCCGACACCTGGTATGAACCCTTCCTGTGGGCCCTGCGCAATGGTGCCATTCCGGCGGGCCGTATCACCTCCAAAGCCGGGGCGTTTGAGCACAAGCCGGCGACCTCCACCATCAACTGCACCGTCTCCGGCACCATCGAGGATTCGATGGACGATATCCTCGGCAAGGTGCACGAGGCGGGGCTGACCCTGAAGGCGGGTTGCGGCATCGGTTACGACTTCTCGACCCTGCGACCGCGCGGAGCCTTCGTTTCGGGAGCGGGGGCCTATACCTCCGGGCCGCTCTCCTTCATGGATATCTACGACAAGATGTGCTTTACCGTCTCCTCTGCCGGTGGCCGTCGTGGCGCCCAGATGGGCACCATGGATATCCGTCACCCCGATGTCATCGAGTTCATCCAGGCCAAGCGGGAGGATGGTCGCCTGCGTCAATTCAACCTCTCCCTGCTCATCACCGAAGAGTTCGTCAGTGCGGTGAAAGAGGATGCACCCTGGCAACTGATCTTCCCCTACACCGCCAAGGAGGTGGAGCAGGATGGCATCGCGCTGGATGACCCAGCGAGGGTGGTCTGGGCGGACTGGCCCAACAAGGAGGGTGTGGTGATCAACGAGCTGGGCCAGGTGGCCTGCAAGGTCTACAAGACCCTGCCCGCGCGCAAGCTGTGGAACGTCATCATGACCTCTACCTACGACTATGCGGAGCCCGGTTTCATCCTGATCGACAAGGTGAACCAGATGAACAACAACTGGTTCTGCGAAGAGATCCGTGCCACCAACCCCTGCGGTGAACAGCCTCTGCCGCCCTATGGGGCCTGTCTGCTGGGCTCGGTCAACCTGACCACCTTCGTGCGCGATCCTTTCACCGAGCAGGCCGCCTTCGACTGGCCAGCGTTTCGCAAGGTGGTGGCCATCTTCACCCGCATGCTCGACAACGTGGTGGAGATAAACCAGCTGCCGCTGGCCAAGCAGCGCGAGGAGATCACCGCCAAGCGTCGCCACGGTATGGGCTTCCTGGGGCTGGGCTCGACCCTCACCATGCTGCGCATCAAGTACGGCTCTGCGGCCTCCGTCGCCTTCACCGAACAGGTCTCCCAGGAGCTGGCGATGACCGGCTGGCAGGAGTCTCTGCGTCTGGCGAAGGAGAAGGGGCCCGCCCCCATCATGGAGCAGGAGTTCGAAGTCACCGGCAAGATGCTGCGTCTGCGTCCCGAAATGGCGGCAGATGGCATCAAGCTCGGCGACAAGGTGAAGGGCAAGGTGTTGCATGCCCGCTACAGCCGCTATATGCAGCAGGTGGCCGAAGTGGATCCCGCTCTGGTGGCCGAGCTGGCCGAGGTGGGCGGACGCTTCACCCACCACAGCAGCATAGCGCCGACCGGTACCATCTCTCTGTCGCTCGCCAACAACGCCAGCAACGGCATCGAGCCGAGCTTTGCCCACCACTACAGCCGCAATGTCATCAAACCGGGCAAGAAGAGCAAGGAGAGCGTGGATGTCTACTCCTTCGAGCTGCTGGCCTATCGCGAGCTGGTGAACCCGGCCGCCATGCCCTATGCCGAGGAGGAGGGTAGCCGCCTGCCGGATTACTTCATCACCGCGGACGACATCACGCCGACCGGGCACGTGGATATCCAGGCGGCGGCCCAGCGCTGGATTGACTCCTCCATCTCCAAGACCGCCAACGTGCCGACCGATTTTCCGTTCGAGCAGTTCAAGGATATCTACCTCTATGCCTCGGACTCCGGCCTCAAGGGCTGTACCACCTTCCGCTTCAACCCGGCCGCCTTCCAGGGCGTGCTGGTGAAGGAGAAGGATCTGGAGAACACCAGTTACGAGTTTACCCTGGAAGATGGCACCGTCATCACGGCGAAGGGGAACGAGGAGATCGAATACGATGGCGAGCTGCACGCCGCCGCCAACCTCTATGACGCCTTGAAAGAAGGCTATTACGGCAAGTTCTGAGGACGAGACATGGTCAAGAAGATCGACAGAAAAATCGTCGCCTACAAGGTAAAAAACCGGGATGAGCCGCAAGATGCGCCGGCGCCCCAGGATGACGTGGTGCACATGCATGAAACCGTGCTGCGCCCGGAACGGTTGATGGGTACCACCTACAAGTTGAAGACGCCGGAGCATGTCTCCGAGCACTCGCTGTTCATCACCATCAACGACATCATTCTCAACGAGGGCACGGTGCACGAGACCCGGCGCCCGTTCGAGATCTTCATCAACTCCAAGAGCCTGGAGCACTATCAGTGGATAGTGGCGCTGACCCGCATCATCTCGGCGGTGTTTCGCAAGGGAGGGGACGTCACCTTTCTGGTGGAGGAGTTGCGCTCCGTGTTCGATCCCAAGGGGGGGTACTGGAACAAGGGCAAGTACGTGCCTTCGCTCATCGCCGAAATTGGCAACGTGATCGAAACCCATCTCACCGAGATCGGCATGCTCAAGGTACCCGGGCTGGACGAGCACCAGCAGGCGTTCCTGGCCGAGAAGCAGGCGCAATTGCAGGCAGAAGAGCAGCCGGCGGGCAGCGGTTTCCCACCCAGTGCCGCGCTCTGCTACAAGTGCCACACCAAGGCGCTGGTGCAAAAGGATGGCTGCATGACCTGTCTCAACTGCGGGGATTCCAAGTGCGGTTGAGGGGCTGATTGCCACCAAAGGCCGGCGACATGCCGGCCTTTTCGTTGCTGATTTTATGTTCGAACGACGCCCATGATGGCAGCGATTTGTTGCGCACCGGTAAATTCGGGCGTAGCGTTGGGGGTAATAAAACTGTCACGGCCGTGTGGTTTCAATGACATCTGAGATTCACACACGTGGCACCTTCAGTGCCAAGGAGGATGCTTATGGACAACACGGACCGAAAGCTGTTTATCCTGGATACCAACGTTCTGCTTCACGAACCCCTCGCCATCTACTCCTTCAAAGAGCACGACGTGCTCATCCCCATGACGGTGCTCGAAGAGCTCGACAACATCAAGGATCGCCAGAAAGACGTCAGCCGTGATGCCCGCATCGCCATCCGTGCCCTGGAAGATGTGTTCCGCGATGCGACTCCGGAGCAGATAGTGCAAGGGGTGGCGCTGGCCGGCGAGGCGAGCGGCCGTATCTCCATCTTCAGCGACCACCATCTGCCCCAGGATGCCGAGGTGTTCACCGACAAGGAGGCGGACAACCGCATCATCAACGCCGCCCTCTACCTGCAAAAGCACGAGATGAAGCGTCAGGTGGTGCTGGTCACCAAAGACATCAACATGCGCCTCAAGGCCAAGGGAGCAGGTCTTGCCCATGTGGAGGATTACCGCAGCGACCAGCTCATCGACGACATCCGCCTGCTCGCCAAGGGCTTCCAGGTGGTGCCCGGCAGCTTCTGGGAGCGGGTCGGTGAGTGCGACAGCGAAACCCATGGCCGCGATACGGTCCACGTCATCGATGCCAACCTGCTGGAGGGAGTCCACGTCAACCAGTACCTGCTGGACGAGGAGAACTTCTTTGCCGCGCGGGTGCTGAGCCACGACGGCAACAAGATCCGCCTGAAAGATCTCGGCCGCGAGCGGCTGATGTCCCGCAAGGCCTGGGGGGTGCATCCCAAGAACGTGTATCAGGGCATGGCGCTGGATGCCCTGCTGGATCCGCACATCGACCTGGTGATCCTGACCGGCCCGGCGGGCTGCGGCAAGACCCTGCTCGCCATGGCGGCGGCGCTGGAGCTGGTGATCGAGAAGGGGATCTACGAGAAGGTGATCGTCACCCGCAATACCCCGGAAATTGCCGAGAGCATCGGCTTCCTGCCCGGCACCGAAGAAGAGAAGATGATGCCCTGGCTGGCGGCGGTCACCGACACTCTGGAGGTGCTGCACAAGCAGGACGAGAACATGAGCGGGTCCCTCAGCTACATCATGGAGAAGGCCAACATCCAGTTCAAATCGGTCAACTTCATGCGCGGGCGCAGCATCCAGAACACCTTCGTGCTGCTGGACGAGTGCCAGAACCTGACCGCGTCCCAGATCAAGACCATCATCACCCGCTGCGGGGAGGGGACCAAGATCGTCTGCTCCGGCAACCTGGCTCAAATAGACTCCAACTACCTGAGCCCGGTGACCTCGGGTCTGACTTACATCGTCGAGCGGTTCAAGGATTTCGACGGCAGTGCCAACATCTTCCTGAACGGGGTGGTGCGCAGCCGGCTGGCTTCGTTCGCCGAGGAAAATCTCTGATTTGACGGGATCTCTGCATGAGAAAGGGGAAGCCGGACGGCTTCCCCTTTTTTGATCCCGCCTATCTCATGCCTCTCTCGGTCGGCCCAGGTAGCGCAGCAGCCCCGGGTGATCGCTGCTGTGCAGGATATCCGGCTTGCCCTGCAAGGCGATGGGTCCTGCGTCGATGAAGAGCACCTGATCGGCGATGAGCTGGGCATCGTCCTGGGAACGACAGGGAGAGACCATCAGCTTGTCAGCCCTTCACTGTGGCGACAGAGCGCGGCCCAGGTAGCGCAGCAGCCCCGGGTGATCGCTGCTGTGCAGGATATCCGGCTTGCCCTGCAAGGCGATGCGCCCCGCGTCGATGAAGAGCACCTGATCGGCGATGAGCTGGGCATCCTCCGGGTTGTGAGAGACCATCAGCACGGTGATGCCCTGCTCGCAGGCGAGGCGGGCGACCTCCGCCAACATCTCCCGCCGCAGGGCCGGATCGAGGGCCGAGAAGGGCTCGTCCAGCAGCAGCAGCGGCCTGCCCCGCACCAGGGCGCGGGCCAGCCCCACCCGCTGCTGCTGGCCGCCGGAGAGCTGCTCCGGCAGGCGCGTCAGCATCTCCCCCAGGCCCACCTTGTCAGCGGCCTCCTGCACCTGCCTTTTCTGGGCCGGATTCAAGCGCAGGCCGGGATGCAGGCCGATGGCGATGTTGTCGAACACCGACAGGTGCAGGAAGAGGTTGTGATCCTGGAACAGGGTGGTGACCGGGCGCTCGGCGGGGCCCAGTGACAGCAGATCCTGGCCGTCGAAGGTGAGGGTGCCCGACTCCACCGGCACGAAGCCCGCGATCATGCCGAGCAGGGTGGACTTGCCGGCGCCGCTCGGACCGATGAGGGCGGTGATCTCCCCCTTGGGCAAGGTCGCACTGAAGGTCACCTGCCAGTCGGGATAACTGGTGACCAGTTCCTCAATTACCAGCATGTTTGGCTCCTGAATGTCGTTTTATAGAACAACAAGTAAGAAAAATTGATGAAAGGCAGCGTGAGTGACTGCCCCAAGGGGCGCTCCAGGGACGTGCCCGGCCGGATCCTGGGGGCGGGGAGGCGGCAATGCCGCCGGGGATCAGTGATCCACATGCCTGCCTCCCAGTCCCCGCTCCACCAGCCAGAACAGGGAGAAGCAGAGGGTGAGCAGCAGCAGGGCGGTGGCGGCCGCCTCGGTCAGCCGGTAGCTGCCGAGCTGCTGATAGAGCAGCCAGGGCAGGGTAGTGAGGGTCTGGCTGCCGAACATGGCGATGGCCCCGAGATCCCCGAGGGACAATATCATCGAGAGCGCCATGGCCAGGGCCAGCGGACGGCGCAGCAGGGGCCACTCCACCAGGCGCAGGCGATGCAGGCCGCGCACCCCCAGGCTGTCCGCCAGCCTATCGTACTGGCGCACCACCAGTTGCATGGGGGCCGAGAGGGTGCGCAGCACATAGGGCAGCGCCATCAGCGCGTTGACTAGCACCACCAGCCAGGGGCCCAGGGCAAAGACGTCGGTGAAGGGCATGAACAGGATGAAGAGGCCGGTGGAGAGCACCACCGCCGGGATCATCAGGATCATGGAGCCGCTGGCCTCCCACAGGGCGGCGGCCCGCCGTTTGCGATCCCGCACCCTCAGATGCCGGCTGGTGAGCAGCAGCCCGGCGCCGAGCAAAGTGGCCAGGGAGCCCGCCGCCAGGGCTATGCCCAGGGACTGCCCCCCTGCCTGCCACAGCCGGGGTGAGCCGAGCGCCGCCAGCAGACCGGGGTTGAACCCGGCGACCACGATGGCCAGCAGGGGCGGCAGGAAGATGGCGAGCCCCATGGTCAGGGCCAGGCCATCCACCAGAGCGCTGCCCTTCTGGTGTCTGTCGGGACGCAGGCAGGGGCGACGGCTGGTGAGGCGACTGGCCGGGGTGGTCTGCAGCTTGTGTTGCAGCAGGAGCAGGGCCAGGGTCAGCAGCAGTTGCACCAGGGCGAGCCCGCCAGCGGTGGCGAGATCGAAGTCAAAGCGCAGCGCCTGGTAGACAGCCACCTCCAGTGTGGTGGACTTGGGGCCGCCCCCGAGCGCCAGCACTGTGGTGAAGCTGGTGAAGCAGAGCATGAAGATGAGGCTGGCGAGCCCCGGCAAGATGCCGCGGATGAGCGGCCACTCCAGCAGCCGGAAGATGTGGGAGGAGCGCATGCCGAGCTGGCTGGCGAGGCGCCAGGAGGACTCGGGGATGCTCTCTATGCTCTGCAGGATGAGGCGGGCGGCCAGCGGCATGTTGAAGAAGACATGGGCCAGCAGGATGCCGAACAGGCCGTAGAGATAGTTGCCGGGATCCATGCCCAGGCCGTGCAGCAGTTGCGGCAGCCAGCCCTGGCGACCGTGCACCGCCACCATGCCGAAGATGGCGATGATGACCGGCAACACCAGGGAGAGGCCGAAGAGCTTGAGCAGCAGGCGGCGTCCGGTGAAACGGCGTCGCGCCAGGGCCCTGGCCACCGGGATGGCAAGCCCCAGGCTCAGCAGGGTGGAGAGCAGTGCCTGCCAGAGGCTGAAACCCAGCACGTGGCGCAGGTAGGGATCGCCTAGCAGGGCGCGGGGGGAGAGGGTCCCCGCCTGCCACAACAGGGCGACCAGCGGCCCAATGGAGAGCAGCAGGATGACCAGGGTGGCTGCACTGCCGGGCAGCCACCAGAGGGAACGACGACCTGAACTCACTGGGTGACGGCTTGCAGCCATTCGCGGATCCATCCCTTGCGGTTGGCGGCCACCTCGTCAGAGCTGAAGGTGAGCGGCTTCGCTACGGTGATCATCTGTTCGAACCCCTTGGGCAGCACCACGTCTGTCACCGGATACATCCAGTTGCCGCCGGGGATCTCGTTCTGGAAGGCGGGGCTCACCATGAATTGCAGGAACTGGTCAGCCAGTTTGCCCTGTGTGGCGCCCTTGAGCTTGGCCGCTACTTCCACCTGGCGGTAGTGCCCCTCCTCGAACGCGGCCGCCCGGTACTGGGGCTTGCTCTCGGCGACCAGGTGATAGGCGGGGGAGGTGGTGTAGGAGAGCACCATGTCCGCCTCGCCGTCGAGGAACATGCCGTAGGCCTCTGACCACCCCTTGGTGACGGTGACCGTCTTTTTGGCCAGTTGCGCCCAGGCGGTCGGTGCCTCATCCCCGTAGACCGACTTCATCCAGAGCATCAGGCCCTGACCCGGGGTGGAGGTGCGGGGATCCTGATAGATCACCTTGATATCGGGGCGCGCCACCAGCTCCTTCAGGCTCTTGGGGGGCTGCTTGAGCTTGTTGCTGTCATAGACGAAGGCGAAGTAGCCGTAGTCATAGGGGACAAAGGTGTCGTCTTGCCAGCCACCCGGTACCTTGAGGCCATCGAGCCTGGTGGCATGGGGGGCGAACAGGCCGCTCTGCTTGGCCTCGCTGATGAGAGCATCGTCCAGCCCCAGCACCATGTCGGCCTTGCTGTGCTGGCCTTCCAGCCGCAGCCGGTTGAGGATGGCGACGCCATCCTCGAGGGGTACCAGATTGAGGGTGCAGCCGCACTCCTTCTCGAAGGCCTGCTTGATCTTGGGGCCCGGCCCCCATTCGGCGGCGAAGGAGCCGTAGGTGTAGACGGTGAGGGTGTCGGCGGCAAACGCCTGGGCAGAGAGCAGGCTGGTGGCGATCAGCAGCAGGGTCTTCATCAATGGCACTCCTGTGGATGTCGGGGTGCTCATCAATGGCACCTCGCGTGTGGTGAGCGCCGGCGGATGAGGGCACAAAAAACGCGCGCCATGCCTCAAATTCCTCCGCCAGCATTATCTGGATCAGGTTCACGGGTATAATCTCAGCGGTAAACCGCACCCCGTTTGAGCAACGCATCGCATTGTATTGGCGTTCCTGGGGGGAGGCCAGCACTATGTTTCACGGGCCGCATCGTGCGAGCCACCACCAAGGAGGAAGTCCCCAGTGATCACCAGCACCAAGGAAAGACGTGCCTTCCAGCGCATGGTCATCAATGCCCCCGTCACCCTGTTCCAGCATCAGCAGGTGCTGGAGGGGGTCTGCCGGGATCTCAGCGCCAACGGCATGGGCGTCGAGGTGAACAAGCACGCGTTCGATCTGGCCCAGCCCATCCGGGTGAGCCTGGCGACCAGCAGCAATCTTCTGCCTCCCTTCGAGGCCCAGGCCCGCATCGTGCGGGTGCTGGAGGAAGAAGACGGTCTCCTGCTGGCGCTGGAGTTTCTCTCCCTCACCTGAGACCCGGGCGCCCGTCCTCCTCGAGACAGGCCAGCCATGGGCTGGCCTGTCTCATTTCCCCTCATCCTGCACCGGCTGTACGCTCAACTGGCCGCTGTCGACCAGCGTTTTGCTGGTGGGCGCGAGCTGGCCCATGGGCAGCTGGGCCGGGCCGGTCGGCTCCATCAGGAGGTAGGTCTCCCCCGCCCGGCTCAAGGTGGCTTCCCCCGGTTTGGCTGGCAAGGCCACCCCCAGCAGGGCGTGTCCCGGCACGAACACCATGGCCTGCTTGAGATCGGGATACCCCTGGGCCAGCAGGGCGGCCATCAGGGTCACCTTGCTGTCGCAATCCCCCCGGTTCTGCTCCAGCACCTGGCGCGGGCTCAGAAACCCCTTGCCAGAGCGGCCCGACTGGCTGTCGAGCAGTTGATAGGGGATGGCCTGGATGAAGTCGAGCATGTGGGCCACCGTCTTCTGGCGCGCCTCGGTCTCGGTGGCCCCTTCCTGCTTGAGCTGCTCCATCAACGGGGCCAGTTCGTCCCGGCTCTCCAGGGCGATGCGCACATGATCCTGCTTGATGGCGGGAGCGCCGTCGGGGGCAGTGAAGGGCTGGAAGTAGTGCTGCGTGAGCCAGGCAGCCTCCAGTTTGGCCTGCTCGGGCTTGACCCATTGGGAGGCTTCCCGCGCCTTGTTGGCGTTGCGGCTCTTGATGCTGAGGCTCATGGCGGGGCGAACGAGGGAGAACTGCACCTCGGGGAACGCCAGGGGGGCCTGTTGCAGCAGGCTTTGCAGTACGTCTTCCTGCATCCTGGCCGGACGGTAAGCGATGAGAGGGGGCAGCTTGCCCGCCTCCAGCCGGTAGCTGAGCTGCTGCGCCTTGCCCTCCCTGTCCTGCCAGCCGACGTTGAGCTGACCGCCACTGTTGGTGAAAGAGGTCTGCCCGCCCAGGGCCGGGAGGCTGAGCAGCAGGCAGAGCAATGAAAGGGCGCCCCTTGCGGACATGGGTGTCTCCTGTCGGACATGCAGAGGTGGCGGGCTTTGTACAGCGACCCGACAATAAAACAGGGAGCCTTGGCTCCCTGTTGATTCTACTCGCTTTTTTGTCGCAGGCTCGTCAAATCCAGCTTGGCTGCTTCGCCTCGAAGGCGCTGATGGCGGCCTCGTGCTGCAGGGTCAGACCGATGGCATCCAGCCCGTTGAGCAGACAGTAGCGACGGAACTCGTCGATTTCGAAGCCGAACATGAGGCTGCCTGCACGCACCTGGTTGGCCTCCAGATCCACTTCGATCTCGATACCCGGCTGGGCGGCGACCAGCTGGAACAGGGCGTCGACCTCCTCCTCTTTCAGACGAACCGGCACCATGCCGTTGTTGATGGCGTTGCCGTAGAAGATGTCGGCAAAGCTCGGAGCGATCATGGTCTTGAAGCCGTAGTCCGCCAGCGCCCAGGGGGCGTGCTCACGACTCGAGCCGCAGCCGAAGTTCTCGCGGGCCAGCAGGATGCTGGCACCGGCGAACTGCGGCTGGTTGAGCACGAACTCCGGGTTGGGCTGCTCCCCTGCATCGTCCAGGAAGCGCCAGTCGTGGAACAGGTGCTTGCCAAAGCCGATACGGTTCACCTTCTGCAGGAACTGCTTGGGAATGATGGCGTCGGTGTCGACGTTGGCGCTGTCGAGGGGAACGACGATCCCTTTATGCTGTTTGAATCCTGTCATCGCTGTTTCCTCTTACAGTGCGCGAATATCGGCGAAGCGGCCGGTGACGGCGGCGGCGGCGGCCATGGCCGGGCTCACCAGGTGGGTGCGGCCGGCACGACCCTGACGCCCCTCGAAGTTGCGGTTGCTGGTGGAGGCGCAGCGCTCCCCCGGTTGCAGCCGGTCGTTGTTCATGGCCAGACACATGGAGCAGCCGGGCAAACGCCACTCAAAGCCTGCCTCGATGAAGATCTTGTCCAGCCCCTCGGCCTCGGCCTGGGCCTTCACCTGCTCGGAGCCCGGCACCACCAGAGCCTGTACCCCGGCGGCGACCTTGCGGCCACGGGCGATGGCGGCGGCAGCGCGCAGATCCTCGATGCGGCTGTTGGTGCACGAACCTATGAACACCTTGTCGATGGCCACGTCGGAGAGCTTCTGGCCCGGTTGCAGGTCCATGTAGGCGAGGGCCTTGCGGGCGGACTGCTGCTCCACCGGATCGGCGAAGGATTCCGGGGCAGGGATGGGCTCATTGACGGCAATCACCTGGCCCGGGTTGGTGCCCCAGGTCACTTGCGGGGCGATGTCGGCGGCGTCCAGCACCACTTCGGCGTCGAAGTGGGCACCTTCGTCGCTCTTGAGGGTCAGCCAGTAGGCGATGGCTTGTTCCAGCGCCTCCCCCTTGGGAGCGAACTCCTTGCCACGGATGTAGTCGATGGTGGTCTGGTCGGGGGCAATCATGCCCGCTTTGGCGCCGAGCTCGATGGCCATGTTGCACACCGTCATGCGCCCTTCCATGGTGAGCCCCTCGATGGCTTCACCGGCGAACTCCACCACGTAGCCGGTCCCGCCTGCGTGACCCACCTTGCCGATGATGGCGAGCACCACGTCTTTGGCGCTGATGCCTGCGGCCAGCTTGCCGTTGACAGAGATACGCATGGTCCTGGCGCGGCCCTGTTTCAGGGTCTGGGTGGCCATCACGTGTTCCACTTCGGAGGTGCCGATACCGAACGCGAGCGACCCGAAGGCGCCGTGGGTGGCGGTGTGGGAGTCACCGCAGACGATGGTGGTGCCGGGCAATGTGATGCCGAGCTCGGGGCCCATCACGTGGACGATGCCCTGGTACTTGTGGTTCAAGTCATAGAGACGAACCCCGAACGCCTTGCAGTTGGCGGCGAGTGTCTCCATCTGGATGCGGGCCATCTCGCCGGAGGCGGCGATGTCCTTGGTGGTGGTGGAGACGTTGTGATCCATGGTGGCCCAGGTCAGATCCGGGCGACGTAGCTGGCGGTTCATGGCGCGCAGGCCGTCGAATGCCTGGGGGCTGGTCACTTCATGCACCAGATGACGGTCGATGTAGATGAGAGGGGTTTCCCCTTCCACTTCCCGCACCACGTGGGCGTCGAACACTTTCTGATAGAGGGTCTTGGACATTGCTCGGTTTCCTTGTTATCGATGCCGTGGGGTCAGATGCGCGCGGCGATCTGGCTGCCCATGTCGGCCGTGCTCTGCACCGGGTGCGTGGCGCTGGCCTGATGCAGGTCGGCGGTGAAATAGCCTTCTGCCAGGGTCTGGGCCACGGCCTGCTCGATGGCCTGGGCGGCGGCTTCCTGGCCGAGACTGTAACGCAGCATCAGGGCGGCGGAGAGGATCTGGGCGATGGGATTCGCAATCCCCTTGCCGGCGATATCCGGGGCCGAGCCACCGGCCGGCTCGAACAGACCGAAGCCGGATTCGTTGAGGCTGGCGGAGGGGAGCAGCCCCATGGAGCCAGTGATCATGGCGCACTCGTCGGAGAGGATGTCACCGAACAGGTTGGAGCAGAGCAGCACGTCGAACTGGGACGGATCCTTGATGAGCTGCATGGTGGCGTTGTCGATGTACATGTGGTTCAGGGCCACGTCCGGGTAGGACTTGGCGACCTCGGTCACCACCTCGCGCCACAGGATGGAGGAGGCGAGCACGTTGGCCTTGTCGATGGAGGTGACCCTGGCCTTGCGCACCCGGGCCGATTCAAACGCTATCTTGGCGATGCGCTCGATCTCGAAGCGGTGGTACACCTCGGTGTCGAAGGCCTTCTCGGTGGCGCCTTCCCCTTCACGCCCCTTGGGCTGGCCGAAATAGATGCCGCCGGTCAGCTCGCGTACGCAGGCGATGTCGAAGCCGCGATCGGAGATGTCGGCACGCAGCGGGGAGAACTGCTCCAGACCGGTGTAGATGCGGGCCGGGCGCAGGTTGCAGAACAGTTTGAAGTGGGCACGCAGGGGCAGCAGGGCACCGCGCTCCGGCTGATCGTTGGGCGGCAGGTGCTCCCACTTGGGGCCACCCACCGATCCGAACAGCACCGCATCGGCCGCTTCGCAGCCTTTGATCGTGCTCTGGGGCAGCGGTGTGCCGTGGTTGTCGATGGCGATGCCGCCGACGTCGTGACGGTCATAGTCGAGGGAGAAGCCGAATTTGGTCTGCACCTTTTCCAGTACCTTGATGGCCTCTGCCATCACTTCCGGGCCAATGCCGTCACCCGGCAATACTGCGATCCGATAACTGCTCATACTCTCTCCGTCTTGATAGTGTGATTCCGTTTCATCCGGGAGGCCGGTCCGGGCCACTGCCCTGGCCCCGGTCCTCCCCATGTCATGCTGTCATCTTGTCCGGCGGCGGGCTCAGACGGTTTCCGATTTGATGGTGTGGTTGCGCTCCATCTGCTCGGCCACCTGATCCGCGCGCCAGATGCTGTTGATCACGTGGACCAGGGCCTGGGCCGAGGATTCGATGATGTCGGTGGCCAGCCCCATGCCGTGGAACTTGCGCCCTTTGTACTCGGCGACGATGTCCACCTGGCCGAGGGCGTTCTTGCCCTCGCCCTTGCCCTTGAGTTCGTATTTGTCGATGCGGATCTCGTAGCCGGTGATGCGGTTGATGCACTGGTAGACCGCATCCACCGGGCCGTTGCCGGTGGCGGCCTCGCACACCAGATCCTGGCCTACCTTGAGCTTGACCGAGGCGGTGGCGAGCACCGAGCTGCCGCTCTGCACGCCGAGGTACTCCAGCTTGAAGTGCTCGGGCTCCTCGTGGATCTGGCTGAAGAAGGCGAGGGCCTCCAGGTCGTAGTCGAACACCTGGCCCTTCTTGTCTGCCAGGGTGAGGAACTTGGCGTAGAGATCGTCGAGGTCGTAGCTGCTCTCGGCGTAGCCCATGGACTCCATCCGGTGCTTGATGACGTGGCGGCCGGAGCGGGAGGTCATGTTGAGGTTGTTCTGGGTGAGACCGATGCTCTCGGGGGTGATGATTTCATAGGTGTTCTTCGCCTTGAGCACGCCGTCCTGATGGATGCCTGAGCTGTGGGAGAAGGCGTTGGCGCCGACGATGGCCTTGTTGGGCTGCACCGGCATGTTGCAGATTTGACTGACGAGGGTGCTGGTGCGGTGGATCTCGCTGTGGCGAATGTTGGTGTGTACCCCGAGCAGGTCGGCGCGGGTCTTCAGGATCATCGCGACCTCTTCCAGAGAGCAGTTGCCAGCACGCTCGCCGATGCCGTTGATGGTGCACTCGATCTGGCGGGCCCCCATCTGCACGGCACTGATGGAGTTGGCCACCGAGAGGCCCAGATCGTCGTGGCAGTGCACCGAGATGATGGCCTTGTCGATGTTGGGTACCCGGTTGAACAGGGTGTGGATGATACCGGAGAATTCGGTCGGCACCGTGTAGCCCACGGTGTCAGGAATGTTGATGGTGCGGGCGCCTGCCTTGATGGCGGCTTCCACCATGCGGCACAGGTTGTCTATCGGGGTGCGGCCCGCATCTTCGCAGGAGAACTCCACGTCATCGGTGTAGCGCAAGGCGTGCTTGATGGCGCCGACCCCCATCTCCAGCACGTCTTCGAAGCTCTTTTTCAGCTTGCTCTCCACGTGGATGGAGGAGGTGGAGATGAAGGTATGGATGCGAAACGCCTCTGCCACTTTCAAGGCTTCGCCGGCGGCATCGATGTCTTTTTGCAGGGCGCGAGCCAGGGCGCAGACCCGGCTGTTCTTGATGTGGCGGGCGATGGTCTGAACCGATTGAAAATCGCCGGGGGAGGAGACGGGGAAACCCACTTCCATGATATCGACACCGAGCCGTTCCAGCGCCTGGGCGATCTGCAGCTTCTCCTTGACCGTCAAGCTGGCCGACAGCGCCTGCTCACCATCACGCAAGGTGGTGTCGAATATGATGACCCGATCTGACATGTGACTTCCCTCTTCCTAAGTTCGCTGCGTGCATCCTGCATGGCATAAAAAAACCCGTGCGGGGTGCACGGGTTTCTGTAAATTCCGGCTATGCCTTAGCCCGGCTACAAGGATCCCGCGCGAGGAGTCGCGATTAGGGAGAGCAGTAGTAGCGGAGCGGCAATACGCATGATGTCTCAATCCTTCCAGTCGATAACGCTACTACCAATAACGAGATTTTTATGCTGTGTCAACCGGAATGGACAGGTTCAATCCACTGGTTTATTTAATCGGATTGTAAAGGAGTGCAAATTCTCTTGTTCCATATTCGGTTCATGCCTGATTATCTGGTCATTCCTGCTGTACTCGATCACCCGCACAATCAGATCGACTTATCAGCCCTTGCTGAATTATCTGAGGTATTCCATGGAAAAACGCAGACCTGGCCGTCCAGTCGGACGTTCCGACATTCGTGACAAGCTGCTTGCCGCCGCACGCGAACGTTTTCTCAACACCCCCTACAGCAAGGTGACGACCCGCGAGATTGCCGAGCTGGCAGGCTCCAATCTGGCGATGATCCACTACTACTTCGGCAGCAAGGAAGGCCTCTACAAGGCGGTGCTGGGGGATGTGGCCGAGCCCCTCGAGCAAGCCTGGCACGACGAGAGCAGCAACCGCAGCCTGACCGATCTGCTCAACACCTACTATCAGGTGATGGCGCCCAACAGCGAGCTGACTTCCGCCATCTCCAGCGCATTGTCCACTGAAAAGAGCCCGGGGCGTGATTTTGTGCTGAGCCGCCTGCTGGATCGCCAACTTCCCCAGTTCGATGCCCTGCTCGAATCCATGCGCTCCAACGGCCAGCTGGCGGACAACCTGGACCCCGAGATGCTGAAGATCTCCTTCCTCAGCATGATGTGGCAGCCTTTCGTGATGAAGGATCTCTACGAACAGGTGTTTGGTCTGACGGTGGACGAGCACTTCATGAGCCGCCTCGCGGCCCACAACTGCCGCCTGATGGAAAACGGCCTGCGCGGTGCCCTGAACTGACTTTTTCGGGATGACGGATGAAAAAGGGCCCCTGGGCCCTTTTTTTCATCAATCTGTTATCTGGGCGTCAACGAAGTGTCATGCCGCCCTCCTAGTCTGCACTCAGGATGCAAGGGAGGGCCGTGATGAACAAGATCCAGCAATGGGACCTGCGGGTGTGCCGTGTCTGCCTGCTCCACCCCTACAATCAGCCGCAGGCCAGGATAAGCCGGCTTGTCTCCCGTACCGGTGACGGCCCCCTCTATGCCGTGGCGGCCTGCCTGCTTTGGTGGCAGGGGAGCGTCGGGCAGGAGGCGGTCAGGGTGGCGCTCTGGGCGTTTGCCCTCGAGTTGCCGCTCTACCTGCTGCTCAAGAATGCCCTCAAACGCCAGCGCCCGGCAGGGCTGCCTGTCTTCATCACCCCGTCGGATCGTTACAGCCTGCCCTCGGGCCATACCGCGGCCGCCTTTCTGATGGCGACCGTACTGGCCGCCAGTTTCTCGCTCTGGGCACCGCTGCTGTTTGTCTGGGCCGCGCTGGTGGGGGCGTCCCGCCTGCTGCTCGGGGTGCATTATCTGAGCGATCTGGTGGCCGGGGCGCTGCTTGGCGGTGGTTGCGCCCTCTGGGCGCTGGGTTGGAGCCAGGGATGAGGATACTGTTCGGCGTTCAGGGGACCGGCAACGGTCATATCAGTCGTAGCCGGACCCTGGCGCGCGCATTGAAGAGCAGGGGCGTGGCGGTGGACTATCTGTTCAGCGGGCGCGCCGCCGACGGCTACTTCGAGATGGGGGAGTTCGGGGATTATCGCACCTTCCCCGGTATCACTTTCGCCAGCCATCAGGGGCGCATCTCGGGCTGGCGCACCCTCAAGGGACTCTCTCCCCTGCGTTTCTGGCAAGATCTGCGTGCCCTCGATTGTCGCGAGTACGATCTGGTCATCAGCGACTTCGAGCCGCTCAGTGCCCATGCTGCTCGCCGCTGGGGCAAACCCAGCCTCACCATCAGCCATCAGGCGAGCTTCGACTGGCCGATCCCGCGCTGGGGGGAGAGCGGCTTCAACCGCCAGCTGATGCGCCATTTTGCGCCGGTACGCCAGTCCTTGGGGCTGCACTGGTTCCATTTCGGCCAGCCCCTGCTGCCTCCCATCGTCGATCCCCTCGAGCCGGTGCCGGACAACCAGCAGATCCTGGTCTATCTGCCATTCGAGCAGACAGAGACGATCGCGGCCCTGTTGTCGCGTTTCAGCCAGCAGTCGTTCATCTGCTTCCATCCCGAGGTGCGCAAGCGCAGCGAGTGGCGCAACATCCGCTTTGAACCTCAGGCCAGAGAGGGCTTCAAGCTGGCGCTGGCCGGTTGTCGCGGGGTCATCAGCAATGCGGGATTCGAGCTTGCCTCCGAGGCGCTCTCCCTTGGCAAGAAGCTGCTGGTCAAACCCCTGGGTGGCCAGTTCGAGCAGTTGACCAACGGCAGGACCCTGGAGCTGATGGGGTTGGCCCAGTTGATGGACAGCCTGGATGCCAATGCGGTGCGAAGCTGGCTGGAGGCCCCTTCTCCTGGCAGGGTACGCTATCCCGATGTGGCAGGAGAGCTGGCCGACTGGTTGCTGGCCGGGGCCGGGGAGGAGGTGGGGGCGCTCTCCCGCCGCCTCTGGGGCAGGACCCTCTTTCCGGAGGAGGTGTGTGACAGCCTGGGGGAGCTTGCCAGCCGCACCGGCCAGGAGCGTCCCTGGTTATCCCAACTCAGCGCCTTTGACTAAACTGAGTCGATCCCACCACGGAGAGGACGGACACCATGCGCTTTACCAATGAAAACGGCGACACCATGACTCTGGCAGACAATCTCACCCTGCATGAGCTGCTCGACATGGGTGTCAGCATTTCGGTCTGCGAAGAGACGGATCCGGATCAGCAGATCTGGCTGGCAGAACCCGAAGACGAGCAGTGAAACCAGCCAGTTTTTGACGGCTCACCCCCTCGGGGTGGGCCGTTTATTTTGTTCCTGACCGACGCGGGCAGCATGATCCGCTGGTTGTTCCCCCCAGGGCCCCTCTTTGTTGCCCGTCTGGTGGCCAAGTCACTGAATGTTAATAGCTGTTTGAAATTTATGACTGTTATGGCCAGACAAAGCCGTGGACAAGCGTTCACGGGCGGGTTAAGTTGGTTTTTCACCCGCTTTTCGGGTGAATGATGGAAAACCCCTATTTTTCTACTATCGACGGCTCCGAACTCGCCTGATCTGCCTGCAGACAACAACAAGACTCGGATCGGCGCTGCCGGGAAGCAGCGGACTGTCGATAGCTTTCGCTTAACGGAGCAAAGCCTGGAGGGCTTTATCATGGAGATGTTATCAGGCGCCCAGATGGTGGTTAGAGCGCTGGAAGATCAGGGAGTGGAACACGTTTTCGGCTACCCTGGTGGCTCAGTGCTCGACATCTATGACGCTCTCTTCGAAAACGGCAAGATGGAGCATGTCCTGGTGCGGCACGAGCAGGCCGCAGTGCACATGGCGGACGGTTACGCCCGCTCCACCGGCAAGGTGGGCACTGTGCTGGTGACCTCGGGTCCCGGCGCCACCAACTGCATCACGGGGATCGCCACCGCCTACATGGATTCCATTCCCCTGGTGATCCTGTCCGGCCAGGTGCCGACCAGCATGATCGGGGAGGATGCGTTCCAGGAGACCGACATGATCGGCATCTCCCGCCCGGTGGTGAAGCACAGCTTCCTGTGCAAGAAAGCCAGCGACATTCCCGAGGCCATCAAGAAGGCCTATTACATTGCCGCCAGTGGCCGCCCGGGGCCCGTGGTGGTGGATCTGCCCAAAGACGTGCAGAATCCGAAAGAGAAGTTCCCCTATCAGTATCCCGAGTCCGTTTCCCTGCGCTCCTACAATCCGACCAAGGCGGGACACAAGGGCCAGATCAAGCGGGCTGCCAAGCTGCTGACCGAGGCGAGCCGCCCGGTCATGTACGTGGGTGGCGGCGCCATCAACGCCAATGCGGATCACCTGGTGACCAAGCTGGCGGAGCTGCTGAACCTGCCGGTGACCACCACGCTCATGGGGCTGGGCGCTTTCTCCGGCACCCATCCGCAGTTCATCGGCATGCTCGGCATGCACGGCACCTTCGAAGCGAACAAGAGCATGCACAACGCGGATCTCATCTTCGCCGTGGGTGCCCGCTTCGATGATCGCGTGACCAACAATGTCAGCAAGTTCTGCCCCAACGCCACCATAGTCCACATCGACATTGATCCCACCTCCATCTCCAAGACGGTACAGGCCCATGTGCCCATCGTCGGCTCGGTGGAAACCGTGTTGGAACAGATGCTGGAAGTGATCCGCGAGTGCGGCTTTGACAACGACAAGCAGGCGCTGGCGGACTGGTGGGAGCAGATCAACCAGTGGCGTTCCCGCAACTGCCTGGCCTACGAGACCCATCCCACCCTGATCAAGCCGCAGCAGGTCATCGAGACTCTCTACAAGGTGACCAAGGGGGAGGCGTTCGTTGCCTCCGACGTGGGTCAGCACCAGATGTTTGCCGCTCTCTACTACCCGTTTGCCAAACCGCGCCAGTGGATCAACTCCGGCGGTCTCGGCACCATGGGCTTTGGCATTCCCGCCGCCATGGGGGCCCAGTTTGCCAATCCGGAAGCCGTGGTCTGCTGCGTCACCGGCGACGGCTCGGTACAGATGAACATCCAGGAGCTCTCCACCTGCATGCAGTACGGGGTGCCCATCAAGATCATCTCGATCAACAACCGTGCGCTGGGCATGGTCAAGCAGTGGCAGAAGATGTTCTACGGTGGCCGCCACAGCCACTCCTACATGGAATCCCTGCCTGACTTCGTCAAGCTGGCGGAAGCCTATGGCCACGTCGGCATCGCGGTGAGCGATCCGGCGGAGCTGGAGAGCGCCATGGAGAAGGCCTTTGCCATGAAGGACAGACTGGTGTTCATGGACATCTCGGTCGATCCGGACGAGCACGTCTATCCGATGCAGATCAAATTTGGCGCCATGGACGAGATGTGGCTGAGCAAGACGGAGAGAACCTGATGAGACATATAATTTCCGTTCTGCTGGAGAACGAATCCGGCGCCCTGAGCCGGGTGGTGGGCCTCTTCTCCCAGCGCGGCTACAACATCGAGACCCTGACGGTGGCCCCCACCGAGGATCCCACCCTGTCCCGCATGACCATCGTCACCATGGGGGATGAGCGGGTGCTGGAGCAGATCCAGAAGCAGCTGCACAAGCTGGTGGACGTGCTCAAGGTGTGTGACCTGAGCGAGGGTGAGCACATCGAGCGGGAGATCGCGCTGGTCAAGGCGCGCGCCGCCGGTGGTGCACGTGACGAACTGAAGCGGCTGGCGGACATCTTCCGTGGCCAGATCGTCGACGTCACCCCCGAGCTCTACACGGTGCAGCTCGTCGGGACCAGCGAAAAGCTGGACGCCTTCATCAAGACGGCTGCCCAGACCAACGAGATCATCGAAGTGGTGCGCTCCGGTGTCTGTGGCATCTCCCGGGCGGACAAATCCCTGCGTCCCTGATGTGGCCGGATGTGAAAATAGCTGTTCAAGGGCTCTTCGGAGCCCTTTTTCGTGTCTGGCAGCGTTGCGGGCAAGTGGGGGGGCCGGTAGGGATGATGGCCACAGCATCAGGAGGTTATCGAGGGGGTGAAAGAGAAGGGGGAAGGGAGGGGCTTCACCTGTCATTTTCTTTCAAATGATCGGTAAACTATCCACAAAGGCTGTGGAAAACTCTGTAGATTAGCGGTGTGTCTGGCGTTAGTCTTATGATCTTAAAGGGATATTTCAATTTGATCCTGGCTGGATCGCATTTGTGCAATCCCCTGGCGAGGGTGTGAGCGTTTGCTTATCCCTCGAGCCTTGCCAAGGGCGGAACGCGGATCTGTCCGTGGATCCGGACGGGATCCCGACCTGATCTTGCGGATCAACATTTCTGGGCGCGAGCCATAAAAAAACCCGCCTCTCGGCGGGTTTTTCATTGTATCGGACTGCGGGTCGATTACTCAGCCTGGGCTGCCTGGATGCCGGTCAGGGCGATGGTGTAGACGATGTCGTCCACCAGGGCGCCACGGGAGAGGTCGTTGACCGGCTTGCGCATGCCTTGCAGCATGGGGCCGATGGAGACCAGCTCGGCGGAGCGCTGTACCGCCTTGTAGGTGGTGTTGCCGGTGTTGAGATCCGGGAACACGAACACGGTGGCCTTGCCGGCAACCGGGGAGTTCGGTGCCTTGGACTTGGCGACGTTCTCCATGATGGCCGCATCGTACTGAAGCGGGCCGTCGATGATGAGGTCGGGACGCTTGGCCTTGGCCAGCTCGGTCGCTTCACGCACCTTCTCCACGTCCGCGCCGGCGCCGGAGGTGCCGGTGGAGTAGGAGATCATGGCCACGCGCGGCTCGATACCGAAGGCGGCGGCGGAGTCGGCGGACTGGATGGCGATCTCGGCCAGCTGCTCGGCAGTGGGATCCGGGTTGATGGCGCAGTCACCGTAGACCAGTACCTGGTCCGGCAGCAGCATGAAGAAGATGGAGGAGATCAGGGAAGAGCCCGGAGCGGTCTTGATGATCTGCATCGGCGGACGGATGGTGTTGGCAGTAGTGTGCACTGCGCCGGATACCAGGCCGTCAACTTCATTGCGCTCCAGCATCATGGTACCCAGTACCACGTTGTCTTCCAGCTGCTCGCGGGCAACCACTTCGGTCATACCCTTGTTCTTGCGCAGCTCGACCAGACGAGCCACATAGCGCTCGCGCACGGCAACGGGATCGATGATCTCGACGCGGTCGGTCAGTACCACGCCCTGCTGTTCGGCAACACGACGGATCTCTTCCGGGTTGCCCAGCAGGACCGGGCGGGCGATGCCACGCTCGGCACAGATAGCGGCAGCCTTGATGGTGCGCGGCTCTTCCCCTTCCGGCAGCACGACGCGCTTGTTGGCCTGACGGGCCAGCTCGGTCAGCTGATAGCGGAAGGCCGGCGGGCTCAGGCGACGGGAGCGGGTGGACTTGGCGGAGAGAGACTCGATCCAGTGCTTGTCGATGTGACCAGCAACGTAGTCCTGCACCAGCTCGATACGCTCGCGGTCATCTTCCGGGATGTCGACGTTGAAGTTCTGCAGGCTGACGGCGGTCTGCCAGGTGTTGGTGCCGGTGATCATGATCGGCAGACCGGTGGCCATGGCCTGTTGGCACAGTGCCATCACCTGGGGTTCCGGGTGGTAGTTGCCGGTCAGCAGCAGGGCACCCAGCTTGACGCCGTTCATGGCGGACAGGCAGGCGGAGACGATGACGTCGGAGCGGTCGCCGGAGGTCACCAGCAGGCTGCCCGGACGGAAGTGCTCGATCATGTTGTGGATTGAGCGGGCGCAGAAGGTCACGGTCTGCAGGCGGCGGCTTTCCAGCTCACCCTTGTTGATGATCTTGGCGGCCAGGTGCTTGGCGAGATCCTTGGCGCGCGGGGCGATCAGCTGGGTGTTCCAGGGGATGCAGCCGAGGATGCGCAGCGGGCTCTTGCCGAAGACTTGCAGCACTTCCAGGTTGTGGCCGGTATCGGCGCCGTGGTGGTGCGCTTCGAACATCTCGGTCAGGTCGGGACGGGTCACACCGTGCTCGTCAACCGGGGCACCCACCTTGTTGATGACGCAGCCCACGATGCGCGGGTTGTTGACGCCACCGAAGTTGGAGCAGGCCAGCTCGATGCGCTCTTTGAGCTTCTGGCTGGAGTCGTTGCCCGGATGGGTCACGAACACCATGTCGGCGTCCAGCGCCTTGGCGACGTCGTAGTTCAGCTTGTTGGCAAAGGGTTGCTTGTCGGTCGGAACCAGGCCCTCGATCACCACCACTTCGGCACCGCTGGTCTTCACGTGCTCTTCGAAGCGGGCCACGATCTCTTCCAGCAGGATATCGGTGTTGCTGGAGGTGATCATGTTCTCGGCGTAGGAGAGGGCGAACGGCTCGGGCGGGTTGATGTTGGCGGCGGCGCGGATCACGGCGGTGGAGCGCTCGGTACCGGTTTCACCCGGACGCGGCTGAGCGACCGGTTTGAAGAAGCTGACATTGACACCGTGACGTTCCATGGCGCGAACGACGCCAAGGCTCACGGAGGTTACGCCGACACCAGTGCCGACCGGGATGAGCATAATAGTGCGTGCCACTTATTACCCCTTGTTCATTTTTTGGGATCAGGAAAAGGCCGCCCTGGGGCGGCCTTGCTCTACAGCTAATTTATGCGCCGACCAGTTCCAGCGCGTCGTGGGCGATGACCCACTCTTCGTTGGTCGGGATAACCAGGGCCTTGGTGGAACCAGCCTTGGTGATCTCGCCGCCCTTGCCGAAGCGAGCCTTCAGGTTGGCGTCGTGGTCGACGTCAAAGCCCAGCAGGCCCAGCTTGTTCAGGGTGATCTCACGGATCGGGGCGGAGTTCTCGCCGATGCCGCCGGTGAAGACCACGGCATCCAGACGACCGTCCATGGCGGCGGCGTAGGCACCGATGTACTTGGCCAGACGGTAGCAGTACACGTCCATGGCGCGCTTGGCTTCTTCCTTGCTGTCGTAGTTGTCTTCAACGAAACGGCAGTCGGAGGTGACTTCGGTCAGACCCTGCAGGCCGGATTCCTTGGTCAGCATGGTGTTGATCTCGGCAACGCTCATGCCCAGCTTGTCGTGCAGGAAGAAGATGATGGCCGGATCGATGTCACCGGAACGGGTACCCATCACCAGGCCTTCCAGCGGGGTCAGGCCCATGGAGGTGTCAACGGACTGGCCGTTCTTGATGGCGCAGACGGAGCCGCCGTTGCCTAGGTGGCAGTTGATGATGTTGAGCTCTTCCACCGGCTTGTTCAGCTGCTTGGCCGCTTCCAGGCTGATGTAGTAGTGGCTGGTGCCGTGGGCGCCGTAGCGACGGATGCCGTTCTCTTTGTAGAGCTTGTACGGCAGGGCGTACAGGAAGGCTTCTTCCGGCATGGTCTGGTGGAAGGCGGTGTCGAACACGGCGACGTTCTTCTCGGCCAGTTCCGGGAAGACCTTCAGGGCGGCACGGATACCGATCAGGTGAGCCGGGTTGTGCAGCGGTGCGTAAGGAATGGCGGCTTCGATGCCGGCAATGACGTCATCACAGATGCGAACGGAGGAGGTGAAACGCTCGCCGCCGTGTACCACGCGGTGGCCGATGGCGATCAGGTTCTTGGACAGTTCCGGGTTGAGCGGCAGGATCTTGTGAACGATGAAGTCCAGCGCTTCCTGGTGAGCGGCACCGGCACCCAGATCAGCGTTGCCTTTCTCGCCGTTCAGCTTCCACTTGATGCGGGCGTCGTCGAGGTTGAAGCATTCGGCCAGGCCGGACAGCAGGTCATCACCGGTGGTTGCGTCAATGACAGCAAACTTCAGGGACGAGCTGCCACAGTTAAGAACAAGAACCAGCTTACTCATGAATAAATCCTATCGCAGATTGGGTTGGGTTGGAGGATGCGCCGGACGCGGTGCGTCCAAAAACTATCAACTTATCCTTATGAGGGTTGGCAATCTGTTGCTTGCCCCTTGTATAGTGATACAAGACCCGAAATTCAGACGTCCCTGACTGGTCAGTGGCCGTGCCCCAGCGTAAAAATGGGCGTACAAAGGATAACCTGATTGTTGAAAAATAACAAAGTCATCCTCAACCTTTGTTATTGCCTCTCAAATATTGTCGAGGTTTTGCCGTTAATGCGTTCGAAAAGAGCTCGGAGGTAGCATGAGCATGAACATTTTTGGAACTAAATTACAGCAAGGCCGTCATTATATGACTCTTTGGCCGCGCCGTCCCGAGCTTAATTCCATGTTCCCGGAGAATCGGGTGATCAAGGCCACCGAATTCGCCCTCAAGGTGATCCCGGCACTGGCGGTGCTCAGCGTCATGGTGCAGTTCCAGTTTGGCGAGCTTCAATACTGGCCCTCCGTGATGGCGTCCGTGCTCTTCCTGCTCAGCCTGCCGCTGCAAGGGTACTACTGGCTCGGCCAGCGCGCCGATACCCGGCTACCCCCCTCCCTCGCCACCTGGTATCGGGAGATAAACGGCAAGATGAACGAGCAGGGCGGTCAACGTCAGCTGGTGGCCCGTCCCCGCTACGAAGAGCTGGCCGATACCCTCAACGCCGCCTTCAAGCAGCTGGACAAATCCTTCCTCTACGAATGACTTTCCGAAGTCAGACTGACGACAAAGGCGCCCTCAGGCGCCTTTTTCACATTCAGGCGGCCAGCACCTTGCTGATCTCCTGGATGGAGAGCTTGTACTGACGGGGGCACTGACGCCAGACCGTCAGCATGCGCTGGTATTTGTCCCGCATGGCGATGTCGCTGGAGAGCTCGTCGCAGGGGCAGGGCAGTTCGGGGAAGCGCTTGTCCACTTCCAGCAGGAAGCAGACGTAATCCGCCAGTTCCCGCTCCTGGCTGCGGCTGTAGCCGTTGAAGGCAAGGCGGCTCTCGTTGACATCGGCCCGGGCGCTGGCATCCAGGTTGCCCCAGGAGATGGCCAGTGCATGGTGCAGCTCCAGAGTGTCCAGCACCTCCTGGCAGGTGGCGAGATCCAGATGGCCGAAGCTCTTCTCCAGCTCGAGGATTTGCAGGCAGTAGCCGCGCTCGACGATGGTGCTGGCACGCTGGTAAAACGCCGCCTTTTCCGGATTGAGTTTGGCCAGGATCTCGTACTGGTTGCTCAGGATCAGGCGTTCGGTGTGGCTCATGTTCATGGGCTGTCTCGCTGGAAAATGAATCTGGGGTCACGTTAACCCATATCCAGGATGAATTTTTTGATCTGAGAGGGGAGGTTGGCGAGAAAAGGGGGGAAGAGGCGCCCTGGTGAGCCGCCAGAGAGTGGGGGCTGATGCCGTGGTGAAACGAGCAGGGCCCGCCATGGCGAGCCCTGCAACAATGCCGCTGGTGGCTTAGCCCTTGACGAGGTCGAGCACCACCTGATGGTGATCGCTGGTCTTGAACTTGTCGAAGCGATGGGCAACCTTGCCCTCTTCGTCGATGAGGAAACTCAGGCGATGAATGCCGTCATACTCCTTGCCCATGAACTTCTTCGGGCCCCAGACGCCAAAGGCATCGGCCACCGCGTGATCCTCATCGGCCAGCAGGCGGAAGTTGAGGTTGTCGCGCTCCTCGAACTTTTTCAGGCGCTTGGCGCTGTCAGGGCTGATGCCGAGCACCACCACATTGAGGGCAGCCAGCTCGCTATTGACGTCGCGCAGACCGCAGGCCTGGGTGGTGCAACCCGGGGTCATCGCCTTGGGGTAGAAATAGACGAGCACCTTCTTGCCGCGCAGGTCGGCGAGGCGAACCTGATTGCCGTCCTGATCGGAGAGGGAGAAATCGGGGGCCTGGGTACCAGCTTCTAGTGGTGACATGGGGTCTCCTCGGATAAACGCCGTCAGGCGTACTTGTGATTGACGATGAATTCGAACGACTCGGCGCCCAGTCCACGACAGAAATCGGCGAAGGCTGTCTTCGAGCCAGGCTCTTCTCCCTGCTTGGAGAGATTCAACTGAAAGTTCGCCTTGAGCAGGTTGAAGGGCTGCTGTTCCAAGGTGATGGTCTGCATGGCCTGAATGTCCCAGCCGTGATCGCTGAAGAACTGGGTGCACTGACTTACGATGCCCGGCTGATCCCGGATCAGCACCTCTGCGCTGGCGCTGATGTCATATTGCAGGGAGTGGTGGCGCTCGGTGCGTTTCATCATGGTGATGAGATCCCACTCCTGGCTGCGCAGTGGGAGGCTGATTTCCAGTTGCATCAGGCTGTTCCAGTCACCGGACAGGAGCATGATGAAGGTGAATTCGTTGCCGAAGATGCCAAGACGGCTGTCGACAATGTTGCAACCGCAGCCACTGACGTGACGGGTCACCTCATTGACGATGCCAGGCCTGTCCGTGCCGATGGCCGTTACGACCAGGTAGTGAGTCATAAATCGTCTCTCGTCCATTATTGAGAATGCGTTGACCGCGGGTGCCGGCACCCTGCCGTGAGGCCTCTTGTGCGCTCGTGCATTCATACGTTTTGTGCCGGATGGTAACACGGCTTGTCCCGTGCCTCCCTTGTTTTTCAAAAGGGGCAGCTTTACCATTACGCCCCTGAAAATCGGGAGAATTATCCATGTTACGCGGTAGTATTGTTGCGCTCGTTACCCCCATGCTGCCCTCGGGCGACATCGATTGGGTCAGTCTGGCAGCGCTGGTGGAATATCATGTGGATGCCGGGACCAGCGCCATCGTCGCCGTGGGAACCACGGGAGAGTCGGTCACCCTGAGCGAGCAGGAACATATCGCCGTGGTTGAGAAGACGGTGGAATACGCCGCCGGACGCATTCCCGTCATCGCGGGCTGCGGCTCCAACAATACTGCTCACGCCATCGCCCTCTCCCGGCGTTTCGCCACCATGGGCGTGGTGGCGGGTCTCTCGGTTACCCCCTATTACAACAAACCCACCCAGGAAGGCCTCTATCGTCACTATTGTGCGATCGCCGAGGCTAGTGGTCTGCCTCAAATTCTCTATAATGTGCCCGGTCGCACCTGCTGTGACCTCAAACCCGAGACGGTGGCCCGTCTGGCCAAGGTGCCCGGCATCATAGGTTTGAAAGAAGCGACTGGCGATCTTGGCCGTACCCCGCTGCTGCGCGAACTGTGCGGGCCGGATTTTGCGCTTTATAGTGGCGATGACGCCAGCGGATGTGATTTTATGCTGCAAGGGGGCGATGGTGTCATTTCGGTCACCACCAATATTGCGGCGCCCCAGATGGCCGACATGTGTCGTGCTGCCCTGGCCGGTGATGCCGGGCAGGCTCATGACATCAACAATCGATTGATGCCGTTGCATCAGACTCTGTTCTGTGAACCGAGTCCCATCCCGGTGAAATGGGCCTGTGCCCGGCTGGGATTGATGGCGACGGCGACCTTGCGTCTGCCCCTGACCGATCTCACCCCCGAGGGGGAAGCGGCGATGGCGCGAGCACTGACGACTGCGGAGTTGATGGCGAGTGTTTAAAGCAAATGGAAAGGGAAATGCAGTGCGCCTGGTACTGAGTGTCGCGACGGTGGCCGTGCTGGCTGCCTGCAGCTCACCCCAGGAACGCAAAATGGCCAACCGTGGCTTCGAGTATGAAGAGAGCCGCCTCGAAGGCCGCGCCTTCCTTGTGCCCGCCGGGTTGAGTACCCCCGCCTTTAACAGCAATTTCGACATTCCGGCCCTGCCCGAGAGCAGCCGTGAGGGCGCCCTCGGGGCCAAGGTGGACGTGCGTCCGCCTGCCCAGTTGCTCACCGTGGTGCCCGGCAGCCAGGTGGTGGCCAATGCCAGCGAGCCGACCGTCGCCTTCTATGCCCTCAGCACCTCCCAGAGCGTGGAGCGTGATACCTGGGCCTTCCTGATGAACTTCCTGGCCGAACACAAGGTCACCACCGAGAAGCTGGATCAACAGGACGGCGTCTTGCAGACCGGCTGGTTTGACAACTCAGCGGTGCTCGATGGCTGGGCGGAAGATGACGATGACTTCAAGATCCGTCAGCGTTACCAGTTCACCCTGCGCAACGATGTGCAGCGTCACGCCATCAAGATGTCGGTACGGGTGCTGGATCACGAAGAGACCATCGACGGCGAGACCAGCACTGTGCTGACGCCGGCGGACTCCCAGCGTTATGCCACCCGCGCCCTGAACCAGTTCTCCCTCTATTACGACAAGCAGCTCAAGGCCCGTGAACAGCACAAGTCCAGCGATGGCATGGGGCTGGAGCTGGGTCTGGACAACAACGAGCTGAGCGCCTGGATTGCCGAAGGGTCGTTTGACCAGGTGTGGCGCCGCCTCAATCAGGTGCTGCCTGCCTATGGTTTCACCATCAAGGACACCCAGCAGTCCCTGGGCTGGATCGACGTGGAGTACGACGAGCCGGACAGCGAGTTCTGGAAGGCCAAGGGAGCGGAGCCCTTCAAGCTCGAGGAAGACAAGTATCGCTTCCAGCTCGGCGAGATGACGGGCGGCAAGACCTCCATCACCCTGTTCGACAAGGACAAGAAGCCTGTCGCATCCGGTGTCATCTCCCAGATGTACATCAGCCTGTCCGAGGCCTTTGCCAAGGGCTTGGCCGATCAGGGGGCGAAGTAAGCATGGAAACAGGGGCCTCGCGCCCCTGTTTTGTTATGTCCGGGTTGCCGCAGGGCCAGCGTGCCGAGCCGGTTGCCCCGGGCCTGAGTACCTGATGATGTGAATCCCCCACAGACAGGGGTCTGGTGCCCCTGCCTAACTAGTCCCACAACAGGAAGTGTTATTAGCCATGAGTCTTGCAGATCAAGTATTGGCGGTGAACGACGATTTGCCGATCCGTACCGATAAACCTGTCCATTCCGGCAAAGTGCGCAGCGTCTACTGGTTGACCCCGGCAGACAGTGCCCGGCTCATTCGGGAGAAAGGCTATGATGTGCCGGCCGATACGCCCCTGGCCCTCATGGTGATCAGTGATCGCATCTCGGCATTCGACTGCATCTGGCAAGGGGTGGACGGTCTGAACGGCGTGCCGGGCAAGGGCGCGGCGCTCAATGCCATCTCCAGCCACTGGTTCAAGCTGTTCAAGGAGCAGGGGCTGGCGGACAGCCACATCCTGGACATCCCGCACCCCTTCGTCTGGATCGTGCAAAAAGCCCGTCCCGTGATGATCGAGGCCATTGCCCGCCAGTACATCACCGGCTCCATGTGGCGTGCCTACAAGGATGGTGAGCGGGAATTCTGCGGCATCACCCTGCCGGAAGGGCTCAAGAAGGATCAGAAGCTGCCCGAGATCCTCATCACCCCGTCCACCAAGGGGATCCTCAAGGGGCTGGATGGCGTGCCGGAAGCGGACGACGTCAACGTCTCCCGCGGCGACATCGAGCGCCACCATCAGGCCTTCGGCTTCCGCTCCCCTGCGGACATCGACCGCTACGAGGCGCTGCTCAAAGAGGGCTTCAACGTCATCAGCGAGGCGCTGGCTGCCCTGGATCAGGTCTTCGTCGACACCAAGTTCGAGTTCGGTTACGTGACCGATGCCGCCGGTCGCGAGAAGCTCATCTACATGGATGAAGTGGGCACCCCCGACAGCTCCCGCATCTGGGACGGCGCAGCCCTTCGCGGCGGCGAGATCATCGAGAAGTCCAAAGAGGGCTTCCGCCAGTGGCTGCTGAACCACTTCCCGGATCCGGACATCCTGCTCAACAAGAACCGCATGCCCGAGCGCTTCGCTCTGGCCCGTGACAACAAGCTGCCCACCGAGGTGATGATGGATATCTCCCGCACCTATGTGGGGATCGCCGAGAAGATCATCGGTCAGCCGCTGGTACGCAGTGCCAATCCGAAGCAGGAGATCATCGAGGTACTGCGGGAGCAGTACGGCCTGATCGACTGAGGCCGACCGCTTTTTTTGCCGCAGGCGAACAAACGTTTGCTGGTGGCAAGGGAGGCGTTTGCAACGCAGATGACAAAACGGGCCCCATGACGGGGCCCGTTTTCATTGGGTTGTCCGGAGCGCTCAGCCATTGACCCGGAAGATCTGGCCGGTCTGTACCCCCAGTACCGATTTCTTGTAGGCCTGGGCCACCCGGGCGGCGGGTACCGGCACGAAGCCCGGGAAGAAGTCGGCATACTTGCCCATGGACTCTTCCAGCACGGTGGGGCTGACCACGTTGATGCGAATGCCCCTTGGCAGCTCGCAGGCGGCCCCTTTCACGAAGTGCTCGATGGCACCGTTGATGGTGGTGGCGCTCACCCCCCAGTGGATGGGCTCCTCGCTCAGAATGCCGCTGATGAGGGTGATGGAGCCACGGTCGCTCAGGTGGGCAATGGCGGCCCGGGTCAGATTGATCTGGCCCATCAGCTTGCTCTGAAGCCCCACCTGCCACTGCTCGTCCGTCATCTCGGTCAGGGCATTGAAGGCGACGCTGCCGCTGGCGACCACCAGGGCATCGAAGGACCCGACCTGCTCGAAGAGCGCTCTGATGGAGGCGGGGTCGCGCATGTCCACTCTGGCATCCCCCTGGCTGTGACCGACCCGGATCACCTGGTGATCCTGGGCAAGCAGTTCGCTGACGGCGGCGCCAATGGTGCCGGAGGCACCCACAATCACAATCTTCATATCTATCGCTCCTGGTTGAGATGAGTTGATGATAGCGGGATAAAAAGGGAGAAAAAGCGCTTATGATGAACCCATTGTTTCCATATTGGAGCTAATGATGGATATCACTCACCTGGCCAGTTTCTATGAAGTGGTGCAACGAGGCAGTTTCTCCGCCGCTGCCGATGCCCTGGGGGTGAGCAAGGGGATGCTGAGTCGCCATGTCAGCGCCCTGGAGTCCGCCCTCAATGCCCAACTGCTCCAGCGCACGACCCGCAGACTCAGCCTGACCGAGGCGGGGCGGGTGCTTCACCAGCAGGCCGGTGAGATCTTCGCCCTGGCCCGGGAGGCGGAGGAGGGGATCCGTGCCCTGACCGAGGAGGACAGCGGCCGCCTGCGCTTCACCTGCCCGGTCAGCACGGGGGACCGCATGGTGAGCGAGCTGCTCGCCCGTTTTGCCGAGCTCTGCCCCGGCGTCCAGGTCGAGCTCAACTTCACCAATGCCATGATCGACATGAGCCAGGGGGAGAATGACATCGCTCTGCGGGCCATGGAGCTGATCCCCGACAACCTGGTGGCCCTGCCGCTCGGCAGGCTCAAGGATGTGGTGGTGGCAAGCCCCGCCCTGCTGGCGCGAGAGGGGATCCCCGCCACTCCCTATGAGCTGGGGGGGCGCTCCTGCCTGCTGCAGGGCCACAACCCGGACTGGGAGCAGTGGCACTTTCGCCAGGGGGAGGAGGAGGCGCACATCCTGGTGCAGGGGCGAGTGCGGGCCAACCACTACAGCACCCTGCTGCAACTGGCCCGGGCGGGCATGGGCTTTGCCAAGTGTCCACTGATGCTGGTGGAGGCCAGCCTGACCCGAGGGGAGCTGGTGGCCGTGCTGACGGAGTGGCAGACCGGCCTGCACCCGATCCATGTGCTGCACGCCCAGCAGCGCCGGGTGCCGCGCAAGATCCGGCTGTTCAAGCAGGTGCTGGCCCAGTGGTTTGCCGAGCGGCCCCATTATCTGCTGGGGTGAGCCTGCATCCCGTTATTTTTCTGTCATCTGGGGCTGCTACCCTGCGCCCTTCATCGCGAAAGGAGAGTCAGGGAATGAAGCGTCATCAGGGTTGGGCAGGGGTTGCGCTGCTGTGCTGCGGCGGTGTGCAGGCCGAGGTCAGGGTCGAGGTGCCCCGGGATTTCCAGATCCTGGCGGTGAGCGCCGGCAAGGTGCAGGACGAGCAGCATGCCGTGCTGGCCGACGGGGAGCAGCAACTGCTGGTGCGCTACGAGGGGGTGATCCCGAGTCGCAACAGCAGCGACAACGATCGCCAGGTTCGCTCCGAGCCCCAGGTGCTTCGCTATGAGGCCCGCGGGCAGTCGGTGCGCCTGCAGGCTCCCGTGCCTGCGGACGAGGCCGGGATGGAACGCTACGCCAGGGCCCCTGTCCTGGGCCTGGTGGCGGGGGGGCAGCCCCTCGAGGTGCGCCAGGATACGCTGATGGTGCAGGGGATGCAGATCGGCATGGACTGGCATGCCAGGCTGATGGAGTACAACCGTGGCGAGGGGCCTGCCGTGCTCGCCGGTGCGGCGGATGTGACTGCGGCCGCCGTGGCGACGCCCCGGGTCTCCTCCGTGCCGGCCAGCGCCCTGGAAGGGCAGTTGCAACAGCTTTTCCTGCAGGCGGACCCCGCGCTTCGCAAGCGCTTCATCGGTTGGGCCGTGCCGCGCCTTTAAGTTTGCTCCCCGTTGCAGTAACGTGGGCACATCTTTGATTCCCGATGTGCCCATGTTGATCAGCGAGGCCCCCATGTTTGAATTGCACCCCCGCCTTCAGGCGGATACCCGGATACTCGGGGATCTGCCCCTGTGCCGCGTCCTGCTGGCCAAAGACAGCCAGTATCCCTGGCTGATTCTGGTGCCCCGGGTCGCCAACCTGCGGGAGATCCATCATCTGGCCCCCGAGCAGCAACAGCAGTTGATGCAGGAGTCCTGCGCCGTCGCCACCCTGATGGAGCGGGCACTCGGCCCGGACAAGATCAACGTGGCGGCCCTCGGCAATCTGGTGCCTCAGCTGCACCTGCACCACGTGGCCCGCTTCAGCTCGGATGCGGCCTGGCCCGGTCCCATCTGGGGTGCCTGTCCCGCCATTCCCTATGAGGAGCAGGCCTTGCAAGGGGCGGCTGCCAGTTGGCAAACCCGTCTGGCTACCCTGGATGGATTTCAGCCATTTCTGACTGATAATCCAGTCAAGTGAGAGGTGGCTCGCGCTTTGGGCACCGGGATCACGCAATCTGTTAGCGTATCGCGTCGGTGCATGGTGACATGGGCGACACGAGTGACAGCCCCATTATTTCGATCAGCAGGAAGGTTCCATGATAGTGACAAGATCCGAGGATGATGCCGTATTGACCACAGAGGACGTACTGCTGAGCCTGTGCAATTCGGTGACGAGCGTATTGAGTGCGGCGACCCAGACCCAGGTGCGCTTCTCCGGCATGGTGCAGCGGATCAGCAAGACCTGCCTCAAGCCTGACATCGGCTGTTTCGTGCTGTTTGACGGCGGCTTCTCCGGGCTGGTGGTGATCAACTTCTCCGCCGCCGCGGCCATGGAACTCTACCAGAGCTACATGCTGAGCATGGGGCTCTCCAAGGAGGATCTCGCCATCTCCCACACCTCGGACGAGGTGAGCAACGTCATGGGCGAGCTGATGAACCAGATCGTCGGCAGCTTCACCACCAAGGTGGGGCGCGAGCTGCAGACCCACATCACCCAGAACCAGCCCAAGATGCTGGCGCTCAACAAGCAGGTGATGCTGAGCGTCGACACCAACCTCGACAATCCCGAGACCCGCCGGGTGACCTTCTTCACCGCCAGCAACAACATCTTCTATCTGGAGCTGGCCATGGACAAGACGGAGTTTATCCGGATCCATGATGGCGGCGTGCAGGAGGAGGTGGATCCCGACGAGCTGATCGCCCAGGCCAAGCAGTCAGCCAAACCGGCACCGGCGGCCGCGCCGGCGAGCAACGAGCACGACGATCTGCTGGATTCCCTCGGCATCTGATGGTCGAGGGTTGTGCAAATGAAGAGGCCACCCCGGGGGTGGCCTTCTTGCTTGGGGCGGGTCAGAAGTTGTAAAGCAGCCCGGTACTGAAGCGAAGCGCCTCGGCATCGTAGAAGTCGATGTCGGAGTCGGCGCTGGAGTAGGCCGCGGTGAAGGTGGCGGCAAGGGGTTTGATGCCGAACAGGTTGTGCCAGAAGAAGGTGCCATTGAGGGCGAACTCGCTGGCATCGGCGCGCTGGCCGAACAGGGGATTCGCCTCGTCATACTTGCGCTTGCCGGCGTAGAGGTTGCTCACGATGGACCACTGGGAGGCGCGCTTGGCATAGGTCAGCTGCAGACCGGTGTTCTTGAAGCTCTCCGCACTCCCGTCCAGGCGGGCCTCCTTGTAGAGGAAGGCGGGCTCCAGCAACTGGTCGCCGCCGAAGTGGTACTGGTAGGAGAGCGCCAGGTCGTGGACCTTGCCATTGCGGCTCAGCATGGAGGCGTAGTGGGTGCCGTGGGTCAGGTCATATTGCTGGCCACTGCGCTCCTCGTCGAGCTCCACTTCCCGGCTGGTCAGGGTGGCGTAGACGTTGCTGCCCCAGATCCTGTCCCAGGCAAAGCGCACCCCTTTTGAGGTGAGATCGGTGGCGCTGCGGTCCACGCCGGTGGCGAAGGGATCGCTCCACACTTCCACCGGCATGAGGTTGAACACCAGGGAGGTGGCGACGATACCCTTGTCGCCCATCTCCTGGCGCAGACCGAGTTGCTGGGTAAAGTCGAAGCGCACCGCGTCCTGGATGAGGTTGCCGAGGAAGACCTGGGTGCGGGTATCGGCGAAGGTGTAGCGGATATCGGCATTGAGCAGCGGGCTCAGACCGCTTTCGCGGCCGGGGGAGCCCAGATCATCGATACGGCTGTTGCTGTCGTCACCGGCATAGAAGTTGGACTTGTGGCTGCCGGCATTGACCCCGCCCAGCAGAAAACCGGACCAGCCGGTCTGGCGGGGGATCTCCCCCAGATCGGCGTGGGCGGTGGTGGCGACCAGCAGGCCAAGGCTCAACAGAACATGATTTCGCATCGGGTATGCTCCTGACATAACGAATGAGAAGGGTGACAGTGCGCCCCGGTATTCCGGTGGAACCGGTGCTGACTGAGGCATGGCAGGCATGCTACCCCAGCCGGAGTGTGACGTTAATCAATAATTGAATACGCGACGGACAAGAGTTCATGGCGCCGTACTGGTATCCTGTTTGCGCAAGAAAAGGGGAGAAAACAACGAGATGAAGCAGATCAAATCCTGGGCGCAATATTACGTCGACCTGATGACCAAGCTGGGACTGGTGCGCTTCAGCATGTTCCTGGCCACCGCCATCATAGTGCTGGCCGTGTCGATCCAGATGGGGGTGACCCTGTTTTTGCGCGGCACCGTGGACATCGTCGACCTGGTGCGCTCTGTCTTCTTCGGTCTGCTGGTGACCCCCTGGGCCGTCTATTTTCTCTCCATCGTGGTGGATCAGCTGGAGGACTCCCGCCAACGGCTGACCCGGATGGTGCGCAAGTTGCAAGACATGCGCGAGCGGGATCTCGAGCTCAACAGCCAGTTGCAGGAGAACATCAGCCGGCTCAACGCCCAGATCGCCGAGACCAACCGGGCCGAGACCCTGCGCCAGCAAGCCATCGAGGATCTCGAGAACGAAGTGTTCCAGCGGGAGAAGGCCCAGCTGCATCTGGGGGAGCGTACCGCCCTCTTGCGCTCCTTCATCGACTGCTCCCCCGATCTGGTCTATTACCGCAACGAGGACGAGCAGTTCTCCGGTTGCAACCGCGCCATGGAGGAGCTCACCGGCAAGGTGGAAGCGGAACTCATCGGCCTGACCCCGTTCGATGTCTACAAGCACGACATCGCCAGCAAGGTGGTGGAAACCGACAAGCAGGTCTTCGCCCAGAACGAGCCGCTCACCTATGAGCAGTGGCTGGAGTATCCCGATGGCCGCAAGGCCTACTTCGAGCTGCGCAAGGTGCCCTTCTTCGACCGCTTCGGCAAGCGGCTCGGCCTGCTCGGCTTTGGTCGCGACATCACCGAGCGCAAGCAGTACCAGGACAAGCTGGAGAAGGCGAGTCGGGACAAGACCACCTTCATCTCCACCATCAGCCACGAGCTGCGCACCCCGCTCAATGGCATCGTGGGCCTGAGTCGGATGCTGATGGATACGCCCCTCGATGCCAGACAGCAGCAGCAGCTCAAGACCATCCACCTGAGCGCGGTGACGCTCGGCAACATCTTCAACGACATCATCGATCTGGACAAGCTCGACCGTCGTCGGCTGGAGATTGCGCCGGCTCCGCTGGATTTGCCCGCCTTCCTCGACGAGCTGGAGACGCTGTCGCGCATCCAGGCGGAGCAGAAGGGGCTCTACCTGCACTTCGACCGGGACGGCGACATGCCCCAGTTCGTGATGGCGGACGGCACCCGGCTGCGTCAGGTGCTGTGGAACCTGGTGGGCAATGCGGTCAAGTTCACCGATGAAGGGGGCGTCACCATACGCTGTCTCGCCCACGCCGCTGATGAACCGGGCAAGCTGGCGCTGCACTTCGAGGTGGAAGACACCGGGGTGGGCATTCCCCGTGCCCAGCAGGAGAAGATCTTCGCCATGTACTATCAGGTGCAGGGCAAGAAGCACGCCACCGGTACCGGCATCGGCCTTGCGGTCTCCCGCCAGCTGGTGCAGGCCATGGGCGGTCAACTCTATGTGGACAGCGACCCGGGCGAAGGCGCCTGCTTCACCGCCGAGCTGGAGGTGGACTGCGTCGAGCCCAAGGCCGCGGCCCCGGAGCCCGAGATGCCCTCCCTCGACATCCTGCTGGTGGAGGATGTGGAGCTCAACGTGACCGTGGCCTGCGCTCTGCTGAACAAGCTCGGCCATCAGGTCAAGGTGGCGCGGGATGGTGCAGAGGCGCTGGCCATGGCCAACCCGGATGATTTCGACTTGATCCTGCTCGACATCCAGCTGCCGGACATGACGGGGTTCGATGTGGCGGAGCAACTGCTCACGCGCTACGGCGACAGCCTGCCCCCCATGGTGGCGCTCACCGCCAACGCCACCGGCGATCGCCAGTACTACCGGGATCACGGCATGCAGGATGTGATCAACAAGCCGCTGGGCTCCAAGGCGGTGCGGGAGGTGATAGGCCACCTGTTTGCGGATCTCGCCGGGGACGAGGCGGACGAGCAGGACGATGTCCACCATCAGGATGCCCTGCTGGATCTGCCCTTCCTCACCGATTACGCCAGCACGGTCGGCAAGCCGGTGCTGCTCTCCAGCGTCGAGCTGTTCGAGAAGATGATGCCGGACTACATGGCGGTGCTCGACTCCAACATGATTGCCAGGGATCAGGCCGGTGTGGTAGAGGAGGCCCACAAGATCAAGGGGGCGGCGGGCTCCATCGGCCTGCGCCGGTTGCAGCAGACGGCCCAGCTCATCCAGAGCCCGGAACACCCCGCCTGGTGGGAGAACGTGGAGGACTGGATTGAAACCCTGCGCCGGGAATACCCGGGTGACATCGCCCGCCTGCGGCGCTGGCTGCTCTCGTAGACACGACGCCTCAGGCAAGGAGCCACGACATGTATGACCGTTTGATCCCCCCCGAGCGCATTCACCCCTGGGGAGACGAAGACCTGCTGGAGGCGACGGAGCAGGACCGCACCCGCATCGTGCAGGCGGCGCCGGTGCGCCGCCTGCAGCAGAAGACCCAGGTCTTCCCGCTCGATGTGAAAGCCTCGGTGCGCAGCCGCCTCACCCATTCGCTGGAGGTGCAGGAGACCGGTCGCCAGATCAGTCGCCGCATCCTGGCGGCGTTGCCGGCCGGAGTGGTGTGCGAGGGGGCCTTCATCAATCTGGTGGAGATGTCCTGCCTGTTGCACGATGTCGGCAACCCGCCGTTTGGCCATTTCGGCGAGCAGGTGATGAGTCAGTGGCTTGCCCAGGAGCTGGATGGCCTCTTCGCCCGTGCCCACGACCAGTTGCCGAGCCCCCAGTGGGCAACCCTTCGCCAGGATCTGCTGGTGTTTGACGGCAATGCCCAGAGCCTGCGACTGGTGCACAGCCTGCATGAGCTGAACCTCACCCTGGGGCAGCTGGCGGCGCTGTGCAAATACCCGCAGCAGCCCGTGCCGGGCCTGCACCATCCCCAGGGCTATGGTCAGCACCACGGCTGGACCAGCAAGCGCGGCATCTTCTTCAGCGAACAACCCCTCTATCGTGCCCTCGGCCAGAGCCTGGGGCTGGCCGAGGGGTGCCGTCATCCGCTGGTCTACATCATGGAGGCGGCGGACGACATCTCTTACTGCATCGCCGATCTCGAGGATGCGGTGGACAGGCGCATCCTCACCCAGATCGAGCTGCTGGCAGCTCTGCGCGAGGCGGACGAGGGCGGTTACATGGCCGACCTGCTCGATGAGGCGCTTGCCTCCGGTCGGGGGTTCTTCCCCCATTTTCGCCAGCATCTGACCCGGGATCTGGTGGCGCTGGCCGCCCATACCTATGTGGCCGAGCACGATCAGATCCTGAGCGGGGCCTATCCCCAGGCGCTGCTGCACGGTCAGGCTCCGGCAGCCCGGGTACTCGATACCCTCAAGCGGGTGGCTCGCGAGCTGGTGTTCATGCGCCCGGAGGTGGAGGCGCTGGAGCTGGAAGGCTATGCCGCCCTGCGCGGGGTGCTCTCCACCTACGCCTGCCTGCTGGCCCTGCCTGCCAGCCAGTTCGAGCGGCTGCTCGCAGGCAACGGCGGGAGCGAGCTCTTCTTCGCCCGGCGGTTGTTCCACCGCCTCTCTGCCCGCCACCTCAAGGCGTACCGACTGGCGGTGGCGAGCCGGGATCCCCGTTTCGAAAAGGAGAGCGAGCAGGAGTGGTACTACCGGGTGCGGCTGCTGCTCGATTATGTGAGCGGCATGACGGATACCTATGCGCTGGAGGAGTTCCGGCTGTTGTCAGGGATTTGACTGAACCTCTTTTTGGCCGCATTCCACCCATATGGGTGGGAGAGATATTGCGTAAAATTCGGTGTTTTTTTACACTGCGGCAACTTGTTCAACTTTCACACGGTAAGGAGACGACCATGCAACATTCCATGTTCAACGTTGCGTTCGATCGCTGCTCTGGCAGCGCGAAGACTCGTGCTCTTTATTTGCCGCGTGGAGGGGACAGGTAACACCTGCTTTTTTCATCACCCGCGGTTGTCCCGCAGGGTGATCACCTCTCTCCGGGGGAACCGCACGTTCAACTGGAGAATATTATGTCTATCGAACTCGCCCTGCTGCGCCACGTAGAGACCCTGGTTCAAAAAAGGATCACCCGGCTGGAGCGTCGCGTCAGCTACCTGCATCTTTCACCTGCCCTGCTCAAAGACATCGGGCTGGAAGGCAAGGAAGTGCAGATCGCCCACATCCGTGAGCGGGAGTTTCAAACCGGTTTCCGGCTCGGGAACCGAATAACCTGATGGGAGGGGGCCCGGCCCCCGACCTGGTGGATGGCAGGCCTGGGCCTGCCATTTTTCTTTCCTGATGAGCATTGTCTCAATTTAGTTGTCGCACATTGCGCCAAACACTCTATGATCCCCCTCCGTTTCGTATGGGAGTTGATAATGTTCCGCCGCTGCTGTCGTCTCATCCTGCTATGTGGTCTGGCTTTCTGGAGCCTGATGGTTGCGGCTGCGCCGGCGCAACTGGACCAGAGCAACTTCACCCTGGACGAACTGCACTGGCTTGCCACCCATGATGAACTGGTTGTCGGCATGCCTTCGGCGGCCTGGCCACCCTATGTCTATACCGATGGGCGCGGCAACTTCACCGGCCCCCTGGATGAGTTCGCCTCCCAGATTGCAGCCAGGCTGGGGGTGAGCCTTCGCTACCGTGCCTATGCCAACAATGCGGCGGTCCAGCAGGCCTTGCTGGATGGCAAGGTCGACATGTTGATCGGGGTGGCACCGAGCCCGACCCGCACCCTGCAGATGCAATTTACCTCCGAGCTGATGGCACTGCCCCGGGCCGTGCTGCTGACGGGGGGGAGGGAGAGCCTCTCCCTGGAGGAGGCCTATGGGGTGCGCTGGGTCTGCGTCTTCGGTGTCAGCGCCTGCGATGAGCTGCTGCGCCTTGGGATCTCGAACCTGATCACGGCCGACAGCCGTGACGAGGCGATCTTCATGCTCAAGGAGGGCAAGGCGGATGCCTACCTGGCCGAGCTGCCCATGCTGAACAGGCTGCAAGCCATGGCGGGCATGGCGCTGGCCAGGATCGACTGGATGAGGGATACCTCCCTCGCCATGGCCGTGGCGCCCAGGAATGATGTCTTGCAGGGATTGCTGGAGCGGGCCCTCGAGGATATCTCTCCCCTCGAGCGTCGCGCCATTCTGGAGGCGGGGGATATCCTCGACTATGCCCTGGTGAAAAGGAGCAGGGAGATCGTCTTCAATCCGCAGGAGCAGGCGTGGTTGCAAGCACATCCGGTCATCCGCTACGGGGTTGCCCCGGATTGGCCCGGGATGAGCGAGGTGGACGACAGGGGGCGGCTCAAGGGGCTCATTGCCGATCTGCTGACACTGATGAGCCAGCGTGCCGGGCTTCAGTTCACCCTGGTGCCGACCCGGAGCTGGGCCCAGAGCATGGCGCTCTTCCAGGATCGCAAGCTGGATCTCATCCCGGCCATGACTCCCACCGCGGAGCGTCAGCAGTTTGCCCGGTTTACCCCCAACTACGCGTCGATCAACCGGGTGGTCGTGGCGAGGCAGGGGATGGCCGAGCTCACCGCCGCCAGGGCACTGAAAGGGCACAGGGTGGGCATGGTAGGGGGCTCGGTGGAGCAGGTCTTGCTGAACGAGGTGGGGGCCATCGCCGTGCCGGTGGCCAGCGATGCCGAATTGCTGCCCCTGCTGGACCAGCAGAAGGTCGACTATGTGCTGATGAGCACCACCACCCTGGAGCAGTCGCTGCAAAAGGGATTCAGCGACCGCTACCAGGTGGTCTTCTCCGGCAGCGACCTGCGGGTACCCATCGCCATGGCGACCCAGTTGCAGGACCCCATGCTGCAGCAGATCCTCACCAAGGTGCTGATCGCCATTCCCCCCGACGAGCTCTCCGCCCTGGAGAAAAAGTGGCTTTCCCTGACCATACAGACGGGACTGGATCCGAAGACGGTGCTGCTCTGGTCCTCCCTCGGTGGCGGCATTTTCCTGCTCTGCCTCTTGCTGTTCATGGGCTGGAACCGGACGTTGCGCCGCCAGATCAGCCAGCGGCGGGAGGCCGAGCGGCGGCTCGAGGAGCAGCTGGTGTTTGTCCAGATGATGCTGGATGCCCTGCCCAACCAGGTGGTGCTGACCAACGAGCGCTATGAAGTGGCAATGACGAACCGTGCGTATCGGCAGATGTTTCTCGGCGGGGAGAACCTGACGGGCTCCTATGAGCGGTTGCTCCAGGATCGATTGCCCGAGTCGATCCGCGCCAGGGTGATGGAGGAGGATGCCAGCGTCTGGGAGAGCGGAGAGGAGCTTCATGGCCGGGGCGAGATCCGGTTTGATGACGATCGCCTGCACCAGATGATCTACACCAAGCGGCTCTTTGCGGGGCCCGATGACAAGCGGCTCGGGATCCTGACAGTGCTGACCGACGTGACCGAGCTGGAGCAGGCGCGGTTTGCGGCCCAGGAGGCGCAGACCCGGCTGACCCAGATCACCGACAGCATGCCGGGTCTGGTCTATCAGTATCACTGGCTTGGGCCGGGCAAGGGGCACTTCCTCTACACCTCGCAAGGGGTCAGGGAGATGGTGGGGGTCGAAGAGGAGCAGGCCGGCATGGCGGTCACCGGTGCCTCCATCCTGGGGCTGACAGGCAAGGCGCACCAGGACTTCGTGGCCACGGTGGATCGTCATGCCCTGAGCATGCAGCCGCTGGATCTCGAGGTGGAGATCCGGCGCCAGGGGGAGGCGGGCTATTTGCAGATCCGTGGTCATTTCGTTCACCAGGAGGGGCTTGAAGGGGTCATATTGAACGGCGTGGTGCAGGACATCACCAAGCTCAAGCGCCAGGAGCTGGAGCTGCGCCAGGCCAGGCGGGTGGCGGAGGAGGCGACCCAGGCGCGCAGCCGCTTCCTCGCCACCATGAGTCATGAGCTTCGCACTCCCATCTCCGGCATGCACGGCATGCTGGAGCTGCTGCAAATGAGCCCGCTGGATGACGATCAGCGCTACATGTTGCGCAATATCTCGACCTCCACCAACCACCTGCTCTATCTGGTGAACGACATCCTGGACTTCTCCAAGATGGAAGCCGGGCAGTTGCAACTGCATCCCCATCACTGCCGCCTGACCTCGGTGATTTGCGATGTCATCCGGGGACATGCGGCCCTGGCCTATGGCAAGGGACTCATTGTGACGCTGCGGTGGGGGAAGACGGTGCCGGATCTGGCCTGCATCGACGGGATCAGGGTGGGGCAGGTGATCTCCAATCTGTTGAACAACGCGGTGAAGTTCACCGAGGCGGGGGCGATCGCCATCCAGGTAGATTATGAAGACGACCGGCTGGCCTTCCGGATCCGGGATACCGGGATAGGCATCGCCCTGGAGCAGCAGCGCACCCTCTTCATCCCGTTCAAGCAGGTGGAGTCCGACACCAACCGCCGGTTTGGCGGCACCGGGCTCGGGCTTGCCATCTGTCATCAACTCACCCAGAAAATGGGGGGGAGCCTGACCCTGGAGAGTACCCCCGGAATGGGCACCTGCGTGACTTTCACGTTGCCTCTGGCCGAGTGCCAGTGGGAAGCGCCGCCCCTGGCCGGCCAGGTATGGTGGTGGTTTGGCGAGGATGAGGGGCTGGAATCGGTGATGGCCAGGCTGGGCGCCAGACTGGTTCGCATGGAGGCACACCATTGGCAGCAGCCCCTCGAGGGGCATCTGCTGGCGCAGGAGAATCACCTGGAGCAGGCCCTTGGCAGTGACTGGCTGGCCTGTTTGCAGCGTTCGAACCTCAAGGGCATAGTACTCTCTCCCCATGAGGCCCTGCGGGGGCGCATGGGGGGCAACGCCTGGTGGCGACTGGGACAATCGCCCCTCTACCCCGATCTGTTGCTGGAAACCTGCCAGTCACTGTTCAACCAGCAGGCGAGCCAGTCGATGGGGATGGAGGGGGAGAAGCTCAGGGGGCGGGTGCTGGTGGCGGATGATCACCCCGTCAACCGGGCATTGCTGACGAGGCAGCTCGCTATCCTGGGGCTCGAATCCGAGGTGGTGGAAGATGGCGAGGAGGCGCTGCGCGCCTGGCAGGGGCAGGACTTCGCCCTGCTGCTGACCGACTGCCACATGCCGGTGATGGATGGCTATGCCCTCACGCGAGCCTTGCGGGATGCCGGGGACAGTGCTCCCATTATCGGGGTGACGGCCGATACCTCTGAGGAGGCGAGCCAGCAGATGCGTGATGCCGGCATGAACGACATGCTGTTCAAGCCCTACAGCCTGGATGCCCTGAGCCAGACCCTGGGACGCTGGTTGCCGACTCAGGAAGAACAGCTCGCCTCGGAGGCGCCCCGGCAAGCCAGGGTTCAGCTACCTGGCATAAGCTGGTTGACCCTGTTCGGGGATGAGGCGGTGGCTCGCAGCATGGCCAGCGAATACCTGGACGCCAACGAGCAGGATGGCGAGGACATGAGACTGGCGCTGGCCAGCCAGGATACCCAGGCGCTGGTGGAGACGGCACATCGCATCAAGGGGGCCGCGCGCATGGTAGGACAGCAGGCATTGGCAGAGGAGGCGGCCCGGCTGGAGGCGGCGGCCAGATTGAAACAACTGGACAAGCTCGATGACCTGGCCAGGGCGGTACAGGCATTGATGGACTCTATCAGAGGTGAAACGGGGTTATGGCTCGATGAATAGCGCACGGCATGAGTTGGCGATCATGGTGGTGGAGGATCACAACTTCCAGCGCAAGGCCCTGATGCACCAGATCCGCGGACTGGGCTACGGCAACCTGCTGGAGGCGCAGGACGGGGAGGAGGCGCTGGCACAGTGCCAGCACCACAGGGTCGACATCCTGTTCTGCGATCTGCGCATGCCGGGCATGGATGGCATGGCGCTGCTGCGCCGCCTCTCCCTTGGCGGGTTCCGCGGCGGCATTGTGCTGTGCAGCGCCCTGGAGGATGACGTGGTCGATGCCGTGCTGCGCATGAGCCGGGCCTATGGCCTGCAGGTGCTGGGGCGCATCGAGAAACCCGCGTCTCCCCAGCAGATCGCGCAGCTCATCGGTGCCTGGCGGCCCCAGCAGGTGCGTAGCCAGGAAGAGGATGGTTATCACCTGACCCTGGATGAGCTGCGCCGGGCGCTGGATCAGGACCAGTTGCTGCCCTGGTATCAACCCAAGGTGGGATTTCACAACGGGGAGTGGCTCGGCATGGAGGCGCTTGCCCGCTGGCAGCACCCCGAATATGGCCTCATCTCGCCGGCCCGTTTCATCCCGCTGGCGGAGCACAACGGGCTCATCGACCCGCTCACCGAGGTGATCATCGGCAAGGCTTTGCGGGACGGCCACCTGTGGGAGAAGACCGGGCTCTCCCTGAACCTGTCGATGAACCTCTCTACCACCTCCCTCATCGAGGGGGATCTGTGCAACACCCTGCTTAGCCACTGCCAGCGCTGGAGCATCAACCCCGAGCTCATCACCCTCGAAGTGACCGAGAGCGCCTTCGTCAAGGATCTCGGCAAGTCGCTGGAGGTGCTGACCCGCTTGCGGATGCACGGTTTTGGTCTCTCCATCGATGATTTCGGGACCGGCTACTCCTCCATGCAGCAGCTCGCCCTGCTCCCCTTTACCGAGTTGAAACTGGACAGATCCTTCGTGGATCGCTGCTATGAAGATCCCTCTCGCCTAGCCATCATCGAGTCCAGCATCGAGCTGGCTCGCAAGTTGGGCTTGAAATCGGTGGCCGAGGGGGTCGAAGATGAGGCGACCTGGCAATTGCTGGCGAAGCTGGGGTGCGATCAATGCCAGGGCTTCTTCTCCGCCCGTCCCATGCCCCGCGAGGAGCTGATGGGATGGCATCAGGGTTGGCAGGCTCGTTTGCCCGCGCTCATCAGACGCTAATCCCGGGCAGGATGCCCGACGAATTCCAAGGATGGCCATGAAAATATCAAGCAAGTTGTTGTTGAGCTTCTGTTTTATCAACCTGCTCATCATTCTCTCCTCCGCCCTTGTCTATCATCAGCTCGGCCGGATCGAAGGCTCGCAAGATGCCTTGCTGGCCCAGGCCCTGCCTGCCCTGCAGCGGGACGAGGCGAGCCAGAAAGCCCTGATTGCCACCGTTTCATCCCTGCGGGCCTATCTCATCCTCGGCAAGGATCCGGCACAGGGTGATCGCATCAAGCAGGAGTGGGAAGAGGCCTGGCACGCCATCGATCGCCAGCGTTTCACCCCCGACCTGACCCGGGCACTCAAGGATTTCAAGGGGGCACAGTCACAGGTGTGGGCCCTGGCTCACACCGAAGAGAACCTGCCCGCCCACACCCTGATGCTGCTGGAGGCCGGCCCCCTGGCGGAGTCGGCCCTCGATCAGTTGCAGTCTTTTGCCAATGAAGAGGTGGCGACGCCCCAGGCGACGTTGCCCGGTGACAGGCGCCTGCTGCTCAAGCAGGTGGGGGATGCCTACAACAGCCTGGGCAATGCGCTCTCCGCCCTGCGGGATTTCCTCATCTCGGGGGAGAAGGAGTACCTGGACAAGTATCGGGACTACTACCAGTTCCACCAGCAGCGGGTGGCCGAGCTGAAACAGCAGGAGGCCAACTTCACCGAGGCACAAAAGGGGCTCTGGACGCTCTTTGAAGAGATGTCAGCCCCCTTTGCAGAGCTGGTCGGTCAGGTGATCGAGAAGCGCCAGGCCCCGGACTGGGACAGGGCCAACCACCTGATGGCCACCGAGATAGAGCCCGCCCTGACCCGGCTGGCGGATCAGCTGGCGACCCAGGTGACCCATACCCGTGCCGAGGTGGACAAGATGGCGGGGGAGATGGCGGCCGCCAGTCAGACCATTCACCGCACCCTGCTGCTCGCCACCACCAGTGTCATCCTGCTGGGCACCCTGGTGGCCCTGCTGTTCAGCCGGCGCCTGACCCGGGACGTCGCCAGCCTGGTGAAACGGGCGGGCCTGGTGGCCGATGGCCGCCTCCCCGTCACCCCCTTGCCCGTGCTTCGTCAGGATGAGCTGGGAGGGCTCACGGGCTCCATCAACCGGATGTCGGCACAGTTGCGCGAGCTGGTGGGGGAGATCCAGGGGGCGGTCGGTCAGGTGGAAGGGGCTGGCCGCGAGGTGGGCCAGACCACCAATGCCATCGTGGATGATCTGGCGAGCCAGAATCAGCGGCTCGATGCGGTGGCAGCCGCCATCGAGCAGATGTCGGTCAGTACCCGGGATGTGGCGGGCAACATTGCGGACGCGGCGGGAGCGGCTCGCCAGACCGAGCAACAGGCAAGGGAGGGGGAGCAGGCCCTCGCCCGCATGGGGACCACCATGGCGCAGATTGGTGCCATGATTGCCCAGGCAAACCAGGCGATGACGCAGCTCAGCAGCCAGAGCGAGCAGGTGGGGAGGGTCACCGAAGTGATCGCCACCATCGCCGAGCAGACCAATCTGCTGGCACTCAATGCTGCCATCGAGGCGGCGCGAGCCGGTGAGCAGGGACGGGGATTTGCCGTGGTGGCCGATGAAGTGAGGCAGTTGGCCAGCCGCACCAGCGCATCGACCATGGAGATCAACCAGACCATTGCCAGCATCCAGCAGCAAACCCGGGAGACCGCGGATACCGTGGGCAGCGGTACCCTGCTGGTGGAGCAGGGGCGCGGCGCCGTGGCCTCGGTGACCGAGACCCTGGAGTCGATGGCGACGCTGGTGCAGGATCTCAGCGGCCAGCTTGCCGCCATCGCCACCGCCACCGAGCAGCAGTCAAGGGCGGCGCAGGAGGTGGCGGGCACGGTGGAGGAGATTGCCGGGCTCAGCCATCAGTCCAGCGAGCATGGCCAGCAGGGGGAGCAGATCGCCGCCCGCCTGACCCGGGAGACCGGGAGACTGACATCGGCCATCAGTCGCTTCGAACTGGATGCCTGACGCAAGGGAGAGAAAAACGGGGCAGACCTCTGGGTCTGCCCCGTTTTTTTGGCCCGACAACCTAGTGGTGGAAGGATGCACGACGCAGGTGCGGTCCTGACCGTTCGGAAGCAGGGGGATGGTGTCTTGTGTACTTCCCTGTGGCTCATTCTGCCGGCAGGACGGGTCACTCCAGGCGGCGGAAGGCCTGGTTTTCGAAGCTGCTGCAGGTCTCCTGGTTGAGCAGGTTGACCAGCAGGATGGCCCGCTTTTCGCCATCCGGCTCCAGATAGATGGCTTCAAACCCGGCGAGGGGGCCGGATTCGATAAGTACCTTGTCTCCCTGGGTCGGCAGACGGGCATAGCTGGCGCGCGCCTCGTCGCTGTCGTCCCGGCTCATGAGCCGGTAGATCAGCTGGCTGCTGACGGGGGTCCACTCCTTGCCGAAGTGGATGATGCGACTGATGCCCCGGGTCGATTTCAGGGTGACCGGGGTGACCTCTTCCAGATCCACGTAGATGAAGAGGTAGTTGGGGAACATGGGCTCGCGCTGGGGCACGCGCTTGCCTCGCCGCAGTTTTTCAATCTCGACCATGGGGTAATAGGATTCCACGCCCTGGGCTGCCAGATGGGCGCGGGCGCGGGCCTCTTCCTTGGGTTTGCAGTAGGCCAGATACCATTTCTTCATTGTTGTTCTGTTTTTCGTGTTGCCGTGCTTGTGGCTATGATAACGGGGGTAAAAAAAAAGGCCACGCTTGACGTGGCCTTTTTTCCAGAGTGAGTGATTACCAACCTTTCACCAGACCGCCCTTGAACAGCTCGGTCCCCTTCTTGAAGACCTCGTCGGTCTGGAAGGACTGGACGAACTCCTTGACCTTCTCGTCGTCCTTGTTGTTCTCGCGAGCAACGATCAGGTTGACGTAGGGGGACTCCTTGTCTTCGACAAACAGGCCGTTCTCGGTCGGGGTCAGACCAATCTGACCGGCGAAGGTGTTGTTGATGATGGCCAGATCCACGTCTTCCAGGGAGCGCGGCAGTTGTGCGGCTTCCAGTTCGACGATCTTGAAGTTGCGCGGGTTGCTGGCGATGTCCAGTACGGTCGCTTCCAGACCGGCACCCTCTTTAAGCGTCAGCAGGCCCTGCTTCTCCAGCAGGATCAGGGAACGACCCAGGTTGGTCGGATCGTTCGGCACCGCGATCTGGGCACCGTCTTTCAGCTCGGACAGGGCCTTGACCTTCTTGGAGTAACCGGCGATCGGGTAGACGAAGGTGTTGCCGACCGGCACCAGCTTGAAGCCGCGATCACGGATCTGGGCATCCAGGTAGGGTTTGTGCTGGAAGGCGTTGACGTCGACGCTGCCGTCGTTCAGGGCCACGTTCGGGGTGACGTAGTCGGAGAAGGTGACCACTTCGACGGTCAGGCCGTATTTTTCCTTGGCCACCTTGGCCGCGGTCTCAACCAGCTCGGTCTCGGGACCGGCGATGGCGCCCACCTTCAGGGTCTTGTTCTCTTCCTTCTGGCCGCAGCCGACCAGTACCAGGGTTGCCAGCAGCGCAGCTGCTGCGGATTTGATGCCCAATTTCATAAAAACCTCCTGTCAGAAATCGACGATTAACGATGATCACATTGTTTGACCAGGCGCTCACCCGCGCTCTGGATGAGTTGAACCAGCACCACCAGAATGACCACGGTGACCAGCATGACGGTGGGATCGAAACGCTGGTAGCCGTAGCGAATACCCACATCACCGAGACCACCGCCTCCGATGGCACCTGCCATGGCGGAGTAGTTCACCAGGGTGACGAGGGTGATGATGACGCTGTTGAGGATCCCCGGCAGGGCCTCGGGCAGCAGCACCTTGGCGATGATTTGCAGGGGCTTGGCCCCCATGGCCTTGGCCGCTTCCAGCAGGCCGTCAGGCACCTCCATCAGGGCCCCTTCCACCAGGCGGGCGATGAAGGGAATGCAACCCACGGTCAGCGGCACGATGGCGGCGATGGTGCCGATGCTGGTGCCGACGATGAAGCGGGTCAACGGAATGATGGCGACCAGCAGAATGATGAAGGGCACCGAGCGACCGACGTTGACGATGACGCCCAGGACCTTGTTGAGCAGCGGATTGGCCAGGATCTGGCCTGCCTTGGTCACGTGCAGCGCCACGCCGAGCGGCAGGCCGAGCAGGCAGCCGAACAGGGCGGAGGCAAACACCATGATGAGGGTGTCGCCCAGAGCCGAAATCAGCAGATTAATCATTGCTTCGGACATAACCCATTACCTCCAGCTGAATGTGGTTGTCGATGAGGAACTGCTGGGTGGCCTCGCACTGGGCCTCGTCCCCGAACAGTTCCGCCAGCAGGAAGCCGAACTTGACGCCACCGGCGTATTCGATGTCTGCGCTCAGGATGCTGATGTCGATGTTGAAACGGCGGCTCGCCTCGGAAATCAGCGGTGAATCCACCGTGGTCCCGGTAAAGCCGAGCTTCACCAGGGGATAGCTGCCGGGCACCCGGTCGCTACTCATCCGATCCTGATACTCCTGGGGCACTTCCAGGTGGATGGTGGAGTGGATGAAATCCCGGGCCAGCTGGGTCTTGGCATTGCTGAAGAACCAGGCCACTTCCCCCTGTTCGATCAGACGGCCGTCGCTGATGATGGCCACCTCGTCACAGATCCCCTTCACCACGTCCATTTCGTGGGTGATGAGCAGTATGGTGAGCCCCAGCTTGACGTTGATCTCCTTGAGCAGGGTCAGGATCGAGCGGGTGGTCTGGGGGTCGAGGGCCGAGGTTGCCTCGTCACACAGCAGGACCTTGGGAGCCGGTGCCAGGGCACGGGCGATGGCGACGCGCTGCTTCTGGCCGCCGGAGAGCTCGGACGGATAAGCGTGGGCACGGGCTTCCAGCCCGACCAGGGCCAGCAGTTCGCTGACCCGGCTCTGGATCTTGTCCTTGCTCCAGCCCGCCAGCTCCAGCGGGAAGGCGATGTTGGCGGAGACGGTGCGAGAGGCCAGCAGGTTGAAGTGCTGGAAGATCATGCCGATCTGGCGGCGAGCCTGAGTCAGATCCCGCTCGCTCAGGGCGACCAGGTCCTGGCCATCGACGATGACCTGCCCCTCGGTGGGGCGCTCCAGCAGGTTGACGCAGCGGATGAGGGTACTCTTGCCGGCACCGGAGGCACCGATCACCCCGAAGATCTTGCCTTGGGGCACATGCAGGCTCACGTCACGCAGGGCGTGCACGGCATCACTGCCTTTACCGTAGACTTTGTTGAGACCGATCAACTTAATCATGGATTCTTCCGTGCTAACAGCCTTAAAGCACAGGGCGCTACAGGCGGGTAAATTGGGCAGAGGTTTCACTGGGTAGCTCTGTCATCATGGAGGATGATGCTAAGATGTCCGGATGGCTGTGTCAACGCATGTTTTTACGTCTAGACGTCTAAAAAATGGATAAGGATTCCCGCCATTTGACTATGGTGTGGAGGTATCACCACCAGTATCAATATTAGATTCCGATTTGATGACTCTAGTCCGAATATAAGCTGGTAAATATCTTTTATGTCGTCGATTTGATGCCTCCCTTCGGGCAAGGTGCCCGGTTGTCCGGGCAGCATCGCTGCCGGTTTCCCCTTCCTCCTGCTGTCTCTTTTTCTGCTTTCTTTTCCATCGCCTTGATGCAGAACAATAAATGACCAGTTCGTGGCCGTGTCGACATGCCAGCTCCCTATACTGGCTGCAGGTAGATGCCAGGAGGGAGGCGAGATGCGATTCCAACAGATCAAGGACCTGATGCTCTATCTCGAGGAGCTTCATCATCGGCAAGGGCACATTTACGGGCGCCAGATCCCCCGGGTGGATGCTGAGCGCAGCAGAATGTTGCTGGCCTATCTGCAAGGGCGGGAGGATGCCGCGGCGGCTCATCTGCACGATTATCGCGAGCAGATGGGCAGCGCGGTGAAGGAGACCTGGCTGGATCAGGGGTTTGGCGAGGATCTGCTGGCCGAGGGGGATCGTCTGGCGCTGCCCGCCACAACCCAGCCCGCGGAGATAGTGGCCCTGGTGTCACGCCAGGAGGAGAGGCTCATCGGCGAGCTGGAACGTCTGGCCCGGGAGTGCCCCACGCCCGACACGGCGGCGCTGCTGAAAGCCCTGGCCTCCATGGCCCAATCCCGCCTGACCCGTTTGGTACACGGTGCTCATCGCCTCGACGATCTCTGAGCCCGGATGAGAGAGACCCGGCACGGGCCGGGTCTTCTGAGGTTGCTGGCGGTCAGCCCCCTTGCCGGGCCGCGCCATAGAGGGCGGCGCCTATGATGCCGGCCTGGTTGAGGTTCGCGGCCGCCACCAGGGGAGCCCGGGTCTCAATCTTGTCGATGAACTTGTCGAGCTTGGCGGCGCTGCCGCCCCCCAGGATGAAGAGGTCGGGGGAGAACAGAAACTCCAGGCGAGCCAGGTATTTGTTGAAACGTTTGCCCCAGCGGCCCCAGGAAAGATCCTCGCGCTTGCGCACCGCATCGGAGCAATAGTGTTCGGCCACCATGCCTTCCAGCATCAGGTGGCCCAGCTCGGTATTGGGCAGCAACTGGCCATTGACGAAGACGGCGGTACCGATGCCGGTGCCGACGGTGATGAGAATGATGACCCCCTGGCGATCCTGCCCGGTGCCAAAGCGCATCTCCGCCAGACCGGCCGCATCGGCGTCGTTCAGGACATGGCAGGGCAGGCCGGTCACATCGGCAAACAGGTGGGCTGCATCGGTCTCAATCCAGCTCTTGTCGATGTTGGAGGCATTCTTGGCGATGCCGTTGTGGATGGTGGCGGGAAAACCGCACCCCACGGGACCCTTCCATTGGAAGTGTTCGACCAGCGCCTTGAGGGTGTGTGCCACGGCGGCCGGGGTTGCCGGTTGCGGTGTGGCGATGCGGTGGCGTTCGCCAATCAGCTCCCCGGTTTCGGTGTCGACCAGGCAGCCCTTGAGCCCGGACCCCCCAATATCTACTCCCAGCATCTGCATCAGAATCTTCCTTTTATTGTGCCGATGTTCAATGGTCGGCAGAGCATGAAAAAATGGCTGCGATCCGGCAAGTGCCAGATCACTTATGCGTGATCCGGCAGACCTTTTTCGATGCAGCGGATCAGCAATCGCGTCTTTTTATTCTCTTCCTGCTGACGCCTGGCCAGGGTCGCCAGCGCCCACTCGATATGCTCGGCCACCATGGGCGCCGCCTCAGGCAGCGCCTGTTCCAGGGCGGCCAGGACCTCGCTGCTGGCCGGTCCGTTGCCAAGGGCCACCGCCAGGTTGCGGCGCCAGCGCTGATAGCCGATGCGGCGGATGGGGCTGCCTTCCGTGTGCTTGAGAAATTCGGCCTCGCTCCAGCCCCACAAGGTCAAGAGGGGCGGGCGGTGCAGATTGGGGCGCGGGCTGAAGTCGGGCTCCGGGCTGGCATCGGCATAGCGGTTCCAGGGGCAGATGAGCTGGCAGTCGTCACAGCCATAGATGCGATTGCCCATGAGCGGCCTGAACTCCTCGGGAATGGGGCCGTCATTCTCGATGGTGAGATAGGAGATGCAGCGCTGTCCGTCTACCACATAGGGGGCGATGATGGCACCGGTGGGGCAGATATTGATGCAGGCCACGCACTTGCCACACAGCTCCTTCTCCACCGGGGTATCCACGGGCAGCGGCAGGGCGATGAGCAATTCTCCCAGAAAGAAGAAGGAGCCGGCGGACTCGTTGATCAGCAGCGAGTGCTTGCCCACCCAGCCAAGGCCGGCCTTGGCCGCCAGCGGCCGCTCCAGAATAGGGGCGGAGTCGACGAAGGGGCGCCACTCGCCCAGGGTTTGCCCTGTCGCCTGTAACAGGGTTTCGCACCGCAGCTCGATGCGCTCCCCCAACTGTTTGAGCCGATTGCGCAGCACCTTGTGGTAGTCGCGGCCGAGGGCATAGCGGCTGATGTAGCCGAGGGTGGGATCGCGCAGGGTGGCGGCAAAGCCCGCCTCGAACGGGAGGTAGTTCATCCGCACCGAGATGACCCGCAAGGTGCCCGGCAACAGCTCGTGGGGGCGGGCCCTCATCATGCCGTGGCGCGCCATGTAGTCCATGGTGCCGTGATAACCGGCATCCAGCCAGGCCTGCAACCTCGGCTCTTCCAGGGTGAGATCGGTGTCGGCGATGCCGACCTGGTCAAATCCTAGCTCCCTTGCCCAGAGCTTGATATCGTGGGCCAGTTGCGCAAGTTCGGCAGCCGTCATGCAGCATCCCCCCTCTGCCTGCAGGAGTGTGGCAGGCACAGGGCGTCAATATGGCGTGCCAGTTGCCGGGTCATGGGATGATGAAACGTGGGGGCCGTCATGGTAGAGGTGTTCGGGGACGCTATCCGCAAAAATGAGTGGGAGAGTCTAGCACAACCCCTGTGGCGGGCCGAGCAGATCCGCAGCATGGAACGGCGCTGGGCCGAGCAGGAAGGGTTGCCCCTCTATGTGCTGATGGAGCGGGCCGGGAGTGCGCTGTGCAACTATGCCTGTCACCACTGGCCCGACAGCCGCCAGTGGTGGATCTTCGTCGGCCCTGGCAACAACGGTGGGGATGGCTACGTGCTGGCCCGCCTTGCCCGGCGCATCGGCCTCGAGCCTTTGGTGATTGCCGCCCGGGCTCCCGGCCTGCTGAGGGGAGATGCCAGGCGGGCTGCCGAAGAGTGGCTCGCATCGGGGGGGAGCGTGACCATGGCCGAGGTTCTGCTGCCCGCCACGCTGCCGCCGCCGGATCTGGTCATAGACGCACTGCTCGGTACCGGCGTCCAGCTTCCCCTCTCCTCGTCAATGACAAAGATCGTCGCAACAATCAATGGCTTGAACGCGCCCGTGCTGGCGGTGGATCTCCCCTCCGGTCTCAATGCCGACACCGGCCGCGCCATGGGCGCACTGGTGCGTGCCACCCGCACCCTCACTTTCATCGGCATCAAGCAGGGCATGCTCACCGCCGACGGGGTAGACGGAGTCGGCCACCTCGACCGGGATCCCCTGGGAGTGACGCCGGGGGAGGAACGGGTTCCCGCTGCCGAGCGGATCGATTATCCCAGCCTCAAGGGGTTGCTGACCCCGCGCAGGCGCTCGGCTCACAAGGGACACAGCGGCAAGGTACTGCTGACGGGGGGGAACCTCGGCATGCAGGGGGCCATCCTGCTGGCGGGTCAGGCCTGTCTGCGGGCGGGGGCGGGATTGGTACGCCTGCGCCAGCACCCTGATTGCCCTGCGGCCAGCCTGGTTCAACCCGAGCTGATGGGATGCCCCGCGGACATGGATGAAGGGTGGGCATCGGTGCAGGTACTGGGCCCCGGGCTCGGTCAGGATGAGTGGGGCCGGGCCCGGTTCGAACAGGGCATCGGAGCCGCCGTGCCACTGGTATTGGACGCCGATGGATTGAATTGGCTGGCGCAGGCCCCCCGTCATCAGGATAATTGGGTGCTCACGCCCCACCCCGGGGAGGCGGCTCGCCTGCTGGGTTGCTCCATCGACGAGGTCGAGGGGGACAGGTTTGCGGCCGTCTCGCGACTGCAACAGCGCTACGGTGGTGTGGTGTTGCTCAAGGGGGCGGGGTCGCTCATCTGCGACGGCAGGCGCATTTCCCTGTGCGACGAGGGCAACCCCGGCATGGCCAGTGGCGGCATGGGTGACCTCTTGTCTGGTATAATCGCCGCCCTTCTGGCTCAGGGCTGGTCTGCGGGCATGGCCACCCGACTCGGGGCCGTGATCCACGCAGAGGCCGCCGATCTGGCCGCTGCCGAGGGTGAGAGGGGCATGCTGGCATCGGATCTGCTGCCCTGGATCCGTCGTCTGGTCAATCCGACACAGTAACAAGTAACAAGAAGAACATGGCAAAAACCTTGATGATGACACTGCCGGACGAGGCAGCAACAGTGGCGCTGGGTGGCCGTCTGGCAAAGGCGTGCCAACAGGCCACCACGGTATTTCTGCACGGTGCCCTCGGGGCCGGCAAAACCACCCTGACCCGAGGATGGGTGCAGGGACTGGGTCATGAGGGCAAGGTCAAGAGTCCGACCTATACCCTGGTGGAGCCCTATGAGCTTGCCCAGTGGCAGGTCTATCACTTCGATCTCTATCGACTGGCGGACCCGGAAGAGCTGGAGTTCATGGGCATTCGCGACTATTTCGCCGCCGATACCCTCTGCCTGGTGGAGTGGCCAGAGAAGGGCGACGGCTGGCTGCCAGCCCCGGATCTCGAGATCACCCTGAGTTATGCAAACGAGCAGCGCGAGGTGCAGATTGATGCCCGCACTGCTATCGGCGAAGCCATTCTGGAACGGTTGTCATCTCAGTGCGCGTGATCCTTGTTTTTGTTCTCTCCCTGATGGCATTGCCCACCTGGGCCAATCAGCTCAAGAGTGTGCGGGTGTGGCCATCACCGGACAACACCCGGGTGGTGCTCGACATGAGCAGCGCCCCCAATTTCAACTACTTCACCTTGACCGGTCCGAACCGTCTGGTCATCGACCTGAAAGGGGCGAGCAACGCCACCAACCTGGCCCGCATCGAGAACAAGAGCGAGCTGGTGCGCAAGATCCGCGAGAGCACGCCGCTGGAGAAGGGCGGCCTGCGACTGGTGCTGGATCTCGGCTCTGCCATCAAGCCGGTGGTCTTCCCGCTGGCGCCGGCAGGCCCCTATGGCCACCGTCTTGTGATCGATCTTCCCTATGAAGAGAAGGGGAGCGCTGCGGCGCAGCCCGCTCCCGTCGGGGGGCATGGTAAGGCCATCGTCATCGCCATCGATCCTGGTCACGGCGGGGAAGACCCGGGCTCCATCGGCCCGCGCCGCACCTACGAGAAGCGGGTGACCCTGGCGGTCTCCCAGAAGCTGGCGGCCCTCATCGACCGGGAGCCCGGCATGCGGGCCGTGCTGACCCGCCGTGGCGACTACTTCGTCGATCTCAACAAGCGCTCCGAGATTGCCCGCAAGGCCAAGGCTGACCTGCTGGTGTCGGTGCATGCCGACAGCTTCCACAACTCGACTCCTCGCGGCGCCTCCGTCTGGGTGCTGTCGACCAACCGCGCCAACCGCGAGATGGGTAGCTGGCTCGAGAAGCAGGAGAAGCAGGGGGAGCTGCTGGGGGGCGTCGGCAAGGTATTGGCCGAGTCTGATCCCAACCCCTATCTGGCGCAGACCTTCCTGGATCTCTCCATGGACAAGTCCAGGGCCGAAGGCTATGACGTCAGCCGTCAGATCCTGCGCTCGCTCGGCCGGGTGGCCAGATTGCACAAGAAGGCGCCGGAACATGCAAGTCTGGCGGTGCTGAAGGCGCCGGACATCCCCTCGGTACTGGTGGAGACGGGCTTTATCTCGAACCACGCCGAGGAGAAGCTGCTGGCCACCGCCAGCTATCAGGATCAGCTGGCCCGGGCCATCTTCGAGGGGATCCGCAACTATTACCGCAGCCATCCGACCAAGGGGCCCATGCTCACCGGCAAGGGCCAGGTAGCCGCCCCGCCGCGTCAGGCGCCTGCCAGCAAGCCGGTCGCCGTCAGCAAGCCGGCTGTCCAGCCAACGCAGCAGGTCGTTACCAACCGGATGCCGGCGAGCGAGCCCTATCGCGTCGGTGAGGGCGGCGCCCCGGTCAGCAGCGTCGGCAGCGCCTCCGGTGCCGGCGTGATCAAACCTTACAAGGTCGCAGCCCAGGAGCCGAGTGCGCCTGTAGCCAGCGTGCAGAGCAACGACAAGTCCAACATGATCCGCCACGTGGTCACCCGTGGCCAGAGTCTCTCCCGGCTCGCCGAGAAACACGGGGTGAGCCAGGCGCGACTGGTGGAGATCAACAAGCTCAAGTCGCGGGACATCCAGATAGGGCAGGTGCTCTATATTCCGCGAAAATAGCGCGGGCTGAAGAACGCCGCCCTTCTCTGCCGATGGCAGGGAGGGGCGGTGAGCATTGATGGCGCCAGGTCCACCTCTTCCCCTTTTTCATCTGCAGGAGCAAGCGATGTCAATCCGTATATTGCCGCCGATTCTGGCCAACCAGATTGCTGCCGGTGAGGTCGTGGAGCGGCCCTCCTCCGTGGTGAAGGAACTGGTGGAAAACAGCCTGGATGCGGGGGCTGACCGGGTCGAGATCGACATCGACAAGGGAGGCGCCAAGCTTATCCGCATTCGTGACAACGGCTGCGGTGTCGCCAGGGATGAGCTGGTGCTGGCGCTGTCGCGCCACGCCACCTCCAAGGTGGCGACCCTGGACGATCTGGAAGGGATCAACAGCCTGGGCTTTCGCGGGGAGGCGCTTGCCTCCATCAGCTCCGTCTCCCGCCTCACCTTCACCTCCCGCACGGCAGAGCAGAGCGAGGCCTGGCAGGCCCAGGCGGAAGGGCGTGAGATGAGCGTCACCGTCAAGCCGGCAGCCCACCCGGTGGGCACCACGGTGGAGGTGGTGGATCTCTTCTTCAACACCCCGGCGCGGCGCAAGTTCATGCGCAGCGAAAAGACCGAATTTGCCCACATCGACGAACTGGTGCGCCGCATCGCGCTCTCCCGCTTCGACGCTACCCTGATCCTGCGCCACAACGGCAAGGTGGTGCGCCAGTACAAGGCGGCCAACACGGTGGCGGAGCAGGAGCGCCGCCTCGCCGCCGTCTGCGGTTCCCCCTTCATGCACCATGCCCTGGCGGTATCGAGCGAACACAGCGACGTGCGGTTGTGGGGCTGGCTGGCCACCCCGGCAGGAGCCAGGCCGCAGAACGACCTGCAATACACCTATGTCAATGGCCGCATGATGCGGGACAAGCTCATCAATCACGCCATTCGCCAGGCCTATGACGAGCTGCTGCCCGCCGATCGCTTCGCGGCCTATGTGCTCTATATCGAGCTGGATCCCCGCCAGGTGGATGTCAACGTCCATCCGGCCAAGCACGAAGTGCGTTTCCATCAGGCGCGTCTCATCCACGATTTCATCTTCCAGGCGCTGTTTACCGCACTGCGCCAGGACGGGGCAGGGAGCGCCACCGATGCCCCCCTGGCCGAGACCCAGGTCGAGCTGCCGGGCAGCCCGGAGATCACCTATCCGGGTCAGGCGCCGCGCACCGAGTGGTACGGTGCCGAACACGGCTATCGGGCTCCTGCCCCTGCGCGAGATGGCGACGGCGTGCGGGAAGGCGGTGGTGGCAGGGGAGGACACTACCAGCCTCCCGAACCCCCGAGCCGGGCCGCCATGCGAGGCATGGGCGCCTTGCTCACCACCCTGCCCGAGGTGGCGATGCCGGCATCCCGGCCAGGAGCCGAGAGCGGTGCCGTCGAGACGCCTGCCCGAACGGGGGAGTGGCGTGCCCTGAGCCTGGTCGAGCAGGCCTATCTGCTGATGGAGCGTCAGGGGCAGCTGGCGCTGCTCTCCCTGGTGCGCGCCGAGCGTCTGTTGTTGCGCCACTGGCTGCTGGATGCCTGGGGCCAGGGGCTGGCGGCCCAGCCTTTGTTGCTGCCGGTCTCCTTCAAGCTGCCGAAAAACCTGGTCGCTCTGGTGGAGGAGCGGGAACGTCTGCTCAAACGCATGGGGCTGGAGTTGAAAAGCGGGGGACGCGACACCATGATCCTGACTCGGGTGCCCGCCCTGCTGCGCCAGACCGATCTGGCCCGTCTCTTACCCGAATTGTTGCAGCTGGTCGAGAGCGGATCTGACAGTGATGCCGATGCGCAGGCTGGAGTACTATGCCAGTGGTTGGTGGAGCAAGGCATAAGTGCCGAAAAAATATACGATTTTGCCACTGCCACCCGGTTGTTGACGGAACTTGTTGCCGATTTCAGTGACCAACTGGCAGACGTTCGCATGGTGCGTCCGTTGCCGCTGGCGAACGTGCTGGCCGAGTTTGCCGATGGCAACTGACGGCGTCTCGTCGTCTGTTGCATCCATATGACCAGTTTTATGCCGGTTCGCCCGTGAAGGGGCGGCCGAAGGGAGTGTTTAACGTGGCTGACTTGCCGACTGCAATTTTTCTGATGGGGCCGACGGCCTCCGGCAAGACGGATCTCGCCATTGAACTGTGCCAGGCCCTGCCCTGCGACATCATCAGCGTGGACTCCGCGCTAATCTATCGCGGCATGGACATAGGCACCGCCAAGCCGACGCCAGCTGAGCTGGCGCAGGCCCCGCACCGGCTGATCGACATCCTGGATCCCGCCATGAGCTATTCGGCGGCGGATTTTTGCAAGGATGCCCTGCGGGAGATGAAAGAGATCGCCGACCGTGGTCGCATTCCGCTGCTGGTGGGCGGCACCATGCTCTATTTCAAGGCGCTGCTGGAGGGGCTTTCTCCGCTGCCTTCCGCCGATCCCGCCATTCGGGCCGGCATCGAGGAAGAGGCTGCCCGCCTCGGCTGGCAGGCGCTCCATGACGAACTGGTGCGCATCGACCCGGTGGCCGGTGCCCGCATCCACCCCAACGATCCCCAGCGCCTGTGCCGGGCGCTCGAGGTTTACCGCATCAGCGGCAAGACCCTCACCGAGCTGACCCAGGTACAGGGAGAGGGGCTGCCCTACCGGGCGCTGCAGTTTGCTATCGCGCCGAGGGATCGGGCCGTGCTGCACCAGCGCATCGAACAGCGGTTTGACAAGATGCTGGGCAGCGGCTTCGAGCAGGAGGTCAGGGCGCTTTACGAGCGGGGGGATCTCACCCCGGATCTTCCCTCCATTCGCTGCGTGGGATACCGCCAAATGTGGGACTACCTGGCGGGGGAAGTGGAGTATGATGAGATGCGTTATCGCGGCATTGTTGCCACCCGCCAGTTGGCCAAGCGTCAGATGACCTGGTTGCGCGGTTGGCCTGATGTGACCTGGTTGGAATCTGGTGAGTCTGGCAATCTGGCCAGGGTCGTCGCCCAAGCTGGTCCGGCTTGACACTCCTGTATAATCAGGTTGTTATATTGAATATCCGGTGTTTAAAAACAACAAACTATAAGGAAAAGAAAGATGGCTAAGGGGCAATCTCTCCAAGACCCGTTTTTGAATGCGCTGCGCCGTGAGCGTATTCCTGTTTCTATCTATTTGGTGAACGGCATCAAACTGCAGGGTCAGATCGAATCGTTTGACCAGTTTGTCATTCTGCTGAAGAACACCGTGAGCCAGATGGTCTACAAGCACGCCATTTCCACCGTGGTGCCGGCCCGTGCCGTCAACCATCACCAGCACGCCCCGGGCGCCGCCGGTGAAGAGCAGGGTGAAGCCGAGGCGTGATATCCTGCGGCGAGTTCACTCGCCAACTCAGATCCATCATGATACCTGTCAAGGAGCAAGCGCTTGTTTGACCGTTACGAAGCTGGTGAACAGGCCGTTCTGGTACATGTCAACTTCAGCGATGAGGGCGAGCGGGAGGATCTGGACGAGCTCAAGATGCTGGTGAGCTCGGCCGGGGTCAATGCACTGGGGGTGATCACCACCAGTCGCAGCGCACCCAGCGCCAAATTTTTTGTCGGCAGCGGCAAGGCGGAAGAGATCGCGTCCCAGGTCCAGATGCTGGACGCCGACGTGGTCATCTTCAACCATGCCCTGACCCCTGCCCAGGAGCGCAACCTGGAGCGTCTGTTCCAGTGCCGGGTCGTGGACAGGACTGGTCTTATCCTCGATATCTTCGCCCAGCGCGCCCGCACTCACGAAGGCAAGTTGCAGGTCGAACTGGCCCAGTTGCGCCATCTTTCCACTCGTCTGGTGCGAGGCTGGACCCACCTTGAGCGACAAAAGGGGGGGATCGGTCTGCGCGGCCCGGGTGAAACCCAGCTTGAAACCGACCGACGCCTGCTGCGTGAGCGCATCAAGGCCATTTTGCGCCGCCTCGACAAGGTGGCCAAGCAGCGGGAGCAGGGGCGCCGTGCCCGCAACCGCAACGAAGTGCCGACCGTTTCTCTGGTGGGGTATACCAACGCCGGAAAATCCACTTTGTTCAACCAACTTACAGATGCCAGCGTGTATGCTGCCGACCAATTGTTCGCAACCCTGGACCCCACCCTGCGCAAATTGGTGATCCAGGATGTGGGTGATGTGATCCTGGCGGATACAGTTGGATTTATTCGGCACTTGCCCCATGATCTGGTCGCGGCCTTCAAGGCGACCTTGCAGGAGACTCGCGAAGCGGACCTGCTGCTGCACGTGGTGGACTGCGCCGATGAACAGATGCAGGAGAATATCGAGTCGGTCCAGCGTGTGCTGGCCGAGATCGAGGCGGATGACCGTCCCCAACTGATGATCTGCAACAAGATCGACAAGCTGGGGGATCGTCCAGCTGGTCTTGAACGGGATGAGGCTGGACGACCGGTGCGAGTCTGGTTGTCGGCCCAGACTGGCGAGGGTAGTGAATACCTGTTCCAGGCACTGACCGAACTGCTGGCCGGCTCCATGGTGCATCACACCCTGCAACTGCCCCCTTCCGCCGCCAGACTGCGCAGTGCGCTCTATCGGCTGAAAGGTATCGAGCAGGAAGGTTTCAGCGAGGAGGGGGACTTTGTGCTGGAAGTTCGCCTGCAACTGGCTGACTGGAACCGCCTCATGAAACAAGAAGGTGAGAGTTTACAACGCTTTATCAGGCATTGATGGGTCGATGAATATAAATGGTTTGCTGATTTCATCGCCCCTCTGTGGCCCGATAGAGATGATATCCATCCGCATGTATTAATGGAGACGCTGATGGCTTGGAATGAGCCTGGTAACAATGGCAAAGACCGTGACCCCTGGGGGAACAACGGCAAGAATCAGGGCCCCCCTGATCTGGACGAGATGCTTCGCAAGGTGAGCCGTCGTTTTGGCGGTCTGCTCGGTGGTGGCAAATCCGGTGGTGGTGACGTCGGCAAGTTCGGCCTCTCCATCGCCTTGGTGGTGGCCGTGGTGGTGTGGGTCGTCAGCGGCTTCTACACCATTCGCGAAGCCGAGCGAGGCGTGGTGCTGCGCTTTGGCGAATACTCCCACAACGTGGATCCCGGCCTGCGCTGGAAACCGACCTTCATCGACCGGGTGATCCCGGTGGACGTGGAGTCTGTCCGTTCCCTGCCGGCGTCCGGTTTCATGCTGACCCAGGATGAGAACGTGGTACGGGTCGAGATGGACGTGCAGTATCGCGTGGTCGATCCCGAGCAGTACCTGTTCAGCGTGACCAACGCCGACGAGAGCCTGAGCCAGGCCACCGACAGCGCCCTGCGCTACGTGGTGGGTCACACCCGGATGGACGATGTGCTGACCACGGGTCGTGAGAAGGTGCGTCAGGAAACCTGGCAGGTGATCGACAGCATCATCGAGCCCTATCAGATGGGTCTGCAGATCGTGGACGTCAACTTCCTGCCGGCGCGTCCGCCGGAAGAGGTGAAGGATGCGTTTGATGACGCCATCTCCGCCCAGGAAGATGAGCAGCGTTTCATCCGTGAAGCGGAAGCCTATGCCCGTGAAGTGGAGCCCAAGGCTCGTGGCCAGGTCAAACGTCTGGAGCAGGAGGCCGAAGCCTACAAGTCCCAGATCGTGTTGAAGGCCAAGGGTGAAGTCGCTCGCTTCAACGAGCTGCTGCCCCAGTATCAGGCCGCGCCCGAGCTGACCCGTGATCGTATCTACCTGGAAACCATGGAAGAGCTCTATCAGCAGGCCAACAAGGTGGTGGTCGACATGCCGGCCGGCAACAACAGCATGATCTACCTGCCGCTCGACAAGCTCTCTGGCAAGGCGAATGCCGTGCAACCGGCACGTCCTGCGGGCACCCCGGCAGTCGAGGCGGCCCAGCCGTCCAACGAAGGGGCCAACTCCACTCCGACCCCGCTGCGTGGCGGTGATCGTTTCAGCACAGGGAGAAACTGATAGATGAAAAAGCTAGCTATTGGTGTCATCGCTGTGGCCGCCATGGTCTGCTTCTCTTCCATCTTCATCGTCGATGAAGGACAGAAGGGGATCGTGGTGCAGTTTGGCAAGGTGAAACGGGTCGACTCTGGTGAACCGCGCCTGTACGAGCCGGGTCTGCACTTCAAGGTGCCGCTCATCGACCAGGTACGCAAGATGGATGCCCGCATCCAGACTCTGGAAGGCCAGGCGGATCGCTTCGTTACGTCCGAGAAGAAGGACCTCATCATCGACTCCTACGTGAAGTGGAAGATCGAGGACTTCTCCAAGTACTACCTGGCGACCGGTGGTGGCAACAAGATCCAGGCTGAAGACCTGCTCAAGCGCAAGATCAACAACGGCCTGCGTTCCGAGATCGGTAACCGCACCATCAAGGACATCGTCTCCGGCGAGCGCAGTACCGTGATGGAAGATGCCCTGATGAAGATGGCGCGCTCCTCCGAGCTCGGCATCAAGGTGGTGGATGTGCGCATCAAGCAGATCAACCTGCCGGTGGAAGTTTCCAGCTCCATCTATCAGCGGATGCGTGCCGAGCGGACCGCGGTTGCCCGTGAACACCGTTCACAGGGCCGCGAGCAGGCCGAGATCCTGCGTGCCGACATCGACCGCAAGGTGACCGTGATGATCGCCGACGCCGAGAGTAATGCCCGTCAACTGCGTGGTGAAGGGGATGCCGAAGCCGCCAGGATCTATGCCGACAGCTACAAGAAGGACCCGGAGTTCTTCAGTTTCGTGCGCAGCATGGAGGCCTATCGCAAGAGCTTCGCCGGTGGCAACGACCTCATGGTCCTGAAACCGGACAGCGAGTTCTTCCGCTACCTCAAGTCGCCGCACGGCAACAAGCAGTAAACATGTGTTGATATGACCCAAGGGCCTGATGATTCAGGCCCTTTTGTTTGCCGGCCACAGACCGGCAGGGGAACAGGGATAGGGAGAGGTGATGCTGACATCCATGTTGATGGGGCTGGGGTTGCTGCTGCTCTTCGAAGGATTGGGGCCCTTGCTCGCTCCCAGGGCATGGCAGCAGATGCTGCGCCTGCTCGGGGAGTTGCCGCCGGAACAGCTGCGCCGCATCGGCGGCTGTCTGGTGGTGGCAGGTGGTGTCATCTTGTGGGCGTCGGCCCGTTAGAGCCTGTGTTGATACGACAGTGGCACGGCGAATTCGGACAATAAAAAAGAGGCCCTCTGGCCTCTTTTTTATTGTCCGCCGGCTGGCATCAGGCGCTGCGCTGCACCGCCATGTGGGCCAGGGTCTCCAGCGCTTGCTTGTGCCGGGAGTCCGGCAGGATGGCGAGGGCGGCGATGGCCTTGTCAGCCTCTTCCCGAGCCCGCTGGCGGGAGTATTCGAGAGCTCCGGTGCGATCCAGGATGCCCAGAATACGCTCCAGGTGATCCATACCGTTGCGGTGCTCGATGGCATCGCGCACCAGTTGACGCTCTTCCGGGGTACCCACTTCCATGGCGCGCAACAGCGGCAGGGTCGGCTTGCCTTCGGCCAGATCGTCACCCACGTTCTTGCCCATCTCCTCGCTCTGGGAGCAGTAGTCCATCACGTCGTCGATGATCTGGAACGCGGTACCCAGGTACTTGCCGTAGTCGGTCATGGCCTGCTCGACGGGCTCGGGCTGATGGGTCAGCACGGCGGCGAGTCGGGTCGCGGCTTCAAACAGCTTGGCGGTCTTGCAGTAGATGACCGTCATGTAGCTCTCTTCCGTGGTATCCGGATCGTTGCAGTTCATCAGCTGCAGCACTTCTCCTTCGGCGATGGTATTGGTGGCATCGGAGAGGATCTCCATCACCTTCAGGTTGGAGAGTTCGCTCATCATCTGGAAGGAGCGGCTGTAGAGGTAGTCACCCACCAGAACGCTGGCGGCGTTGCCAAACAGGGCGTTGGCGGTTTCCCGGCCGCGGCGCAGGTCGGATTCGTCGACCACGTCGTCGTGCAGCAGGGTGGAGGTGTGAATGAATTCGATGATGGCGGCCAGTTTCAGGTGATCTTCACCCTCATAGCCCAGTGCGCGTGCGGCCATCACGGTCAGCATGGGGCGCATCCGTTTTCCGCCCGCACTGACAATATAGAAACCCAGCTGGTTGATTAGGCTGACATCGGACTGGAGTCTCGCCAGGATCAGTTCATTGACCGCCGTCATGTCGGCGGCACAGAGCGCACGGATAGTCTGTTGGTCCATAAGTCTCGTAACGTGACGGCAGCATTTACTGCGTTTTTAGCAATGGCGGGGATTCTACACGATTTCACAATGGGTTACAGTTAGGCGTTTATTCACGGGGGCAGATATGCGCACAAAATAAACTTTTTGCTAAATTGGCCTTGCCTCGGCAAATCGTTCTGCGTAGAATGCCCGCCCATTGTTATAGGTTTTTGTGCGTGTCTGGCCTTGAGCAAAAGACACGCCTTTACGGAGTTAATCAAATGTACGCGGTATTCCAAAGCGGCGGAAAACAACACCGTGTGGCCGAAGGTCAAATCGTTCGTCTGGAAAAGCTGAACGTTGAGACTGGCGCTACCATCGACTTCAACGAAGTGCTGATGGTTGCTGCAGGCGACACTTTCAAAGTAGGTGCTCCTTTCGTTGAAGGTGGCAAGGTTGTGGCTGAAGTTGTGGCTCACGGCCGTGGCGAGAAAGTGACTATCGTCAAGTTCCGTCGTCGTAAGCACCACCGTAAGCAAGCGGGCCACCGTCAGTGGTTCACTGAAGTCAAAATCACTGGCATCAGCGCTTAATTAGAGGAGTCCGATAGATGGCACACAAAAAAGCTGGCGGTTCATCCCGCAACGGTCGCGATTCTGAAGCTAAACGCCTGGGCGTGAAGCGTTTCGGCGGCGAAACAGTTCTGGCTGGCAGCATCATCGTTCGTCAGCGCGGCACCAAGTTCCACGCTGGTGAGAACGTTGGTCTGGGCAAGGACCACACTCTGTTCGCTACCGCGAACGGTAAAGTGCAGTTCGAAGTTAAAGGTCCGCAGAATCGTAAGTACGTCAGCATCGTTGCTGAGTAATTACGGACCGCAAGGATCCGAAGCCCCGCCAACCTGGCGGGGCTTTTGTTTTTCTGATGAGTTTGACGAAAAAACGGCACGCGGATGAGCCGGCGCTGACAGCCCTCATCGGCCAGATGCGCCTCGCCCGAAGGGGCCCGTATCACTATAATTGCGTATCGGTTTTTCGAATTAAGGTGACGGTTACCTATGAAGTTTGTTGATGAAGTCCAGATTCGAGTCGATGCCGGTGACGGTGGTAACGGTTGTGTGAGCTTCCGCCGCGAGAAGTACATCCCGAACGGCGGCCCGGACGGCGGTGACGGCGGTGATGGTGGCGACGTGTATCTGGTGGCCGATGAAAACCTGAACACCCTGATCGACTACCGTTTCGAGCGCTTCCACGCCGCCGAGCGTGGCGAGAACGGCCAGAGTGCCAACTGTACCGGTCGTCGCGGCAAGGACAAGATCCTGCGAGTACCGGTCGGCACCCGCGCCACCGATGAAGACACCGGCGAACTGCTGGGGGATTTGACCAGTCACGATCAGAAGCTGCTGGTTGCCAAGGGCGGTTTCCACGGCCTTGGCAACACCCGCTTCAAGAGCTCGGTCAACCGGGCGCCGCGCCAGAAGAGCAACGGCACCCCGGGTGAAGTGCGTACCCTGAGGCTGGAGCTGCTGCTGCTGGCGGATGTCGGCATGCTGGGTCTGCCGAACGCTGGCAAGTCCACCTTCATTCGCGCCGTTTCTGCGGCCCGTCCGAAAGTGGCAGACTACCCCTTCACCACCCTGGTACCGAACCTGGGTGTGGTACGAGGTGAAAACTCCCGCTCCTTCGTCATTGCCGACATTCCCGGCCTCATCGAAGGGGCTGCCGAGGGAGCAGGCCTCGGTATCCGCTTCCTCAAGCACCTGGAGCGTTGCCGCGTCCTGATCCACCTGGTGGACATCTGCCCGGTGGATGGCTCCGATCCTGCCGAGAACGCCGTGACCATCGTCCGGGAGCTGGAAAAATACAGCCCCGAGCTTGCGGGCAAGCCGCGCTGGCTGGTGTTCAACAAGATGGACCTGATCCTGGAAGAAGAGGCTCAGGAAGTGATGGACAGAGTCAAGGCAGCCCTCAACCACGAAGGTCCGGTCTACGCCATCACCGCCATCAGCAAGGAAGGCACCAAGAAGGTGTGCTACGACATCCTGGATCTGCTGGATACCATGCCTCGTCAGCTGGCGGAAGATGCCAGAGACGCCATCGAGAAGGTGGAGTTCAAGTGGGATGACTATCACAAGAACCAGCTTGCCAAGGCGGAAGCCGATGCCCTGGCGGCGTCCAAGGCCTTCGATGATGGCTTGGACGATGACGACTGGGACGATGAGGACGACGACGGCGTCGAAGTCATTTACGTTCGCGATTGAGCATCATGTTCGTGACAAGACCGGAGCCAGACAGGCTCCGGTTTTTTTATGGGAGGATCGACGGGATCACCCTATAGATATATTTTTTATGTCTCTTATTGCCTGACAGTGGCTGCGGATTATACTGCGCACCTGAATGTAACCTGTATGAAACATTATGCTAACCATTCAAATTGAATCGATATGCATGACTGTTTTGGTTTGTTCTTATGGATGGTTCGCCTGATAAAATATTTATGCTTGAAATGATCAATTAACGGCTTGTTTGTGCAGTTTTTTGGGTTATTCTTGCGCCCGTTTTCCGGGCGAGGGCATGAGTATGCAGGCGGCCCGGCTGAAGGAAAAGTCACATTTAAGGCTGTTTATATGTTGGAAAAGACCCTGGAAGCACCGGCAATCCGTACTCGCCGCAACGTGCTGATGTTTTTGATCCCGTCACTGATCGGGATCCTGCTGTTCATGACCCCGGTCATCTATGACGGCAATGTCACCATTCCCGTCGCCGTGTTGGCGAAGCTGGTTCAAACGGTGTTTGCCGATCATCTGGTGGCCATGGTCAGCGCCATCATCACAACCACCATGCTGATGACCCTGATCGCCTGGCTGTTCAAACCGGCGATCCTGGTAAAACGCCCCTTCCTCAACAGCCTGTTCAACGTCTCCCCCTTCTGGGCGTGCGTGCGGGTGCTGGGCGGGGTCTTCGTGCTGTTGACCTTCTTTGAAGCCGGTCCCGAGGTGCTGCGCTCAGGGGCGACCGGTGGCCTGGTGCTGCATGATCTGCTGCCGGTACTGTTCTCCGTCTTCATCTTTGCGGGCCTGCTGCTGCCCTTGCTGCTGGATTTTGGTCTGCTGGAGTTTGTCGGTACCATGATGACCCGGATCATGCGTCCGGTGTTCCGTCTGCCGGGTCGTTCTGCGGTGGACTGCTTCGCCTCCTGGCTCGGTGATGGCAGCGTCGGGATCCTGCTGACCAGCAAGCAGTATGAAGGCAAGTTCTACACCCAGCGGGAAGCGGCCGTCATCGGTACCACCTTCTCCGCCGTCTCCATCACCTTCTGTCTGGTGGTGATCTCCCAGGTGAAGCTGGAGCATATGTTCGTCCCCTGCTACCTGACCGTCTGCCTGGCCGGTGTGGTGGCCGCCATCGTGGTACCGCGCCTGCCGCCGCTCTCCTGGAAGAAGGATGTCTACAGCGACGGTACTCCCCTGTGCCGCAAGCAGGAGGCCATCCCCCATCAGCACAGCGTGCTGAGCTACGGCTACCATCGTGCCCTGACCAAGGCCGACAGCATGACGGATCTCGGCGCCGTGGCGCGTGAAGGGGTGAAAAACGCCCTGGACATGGTATTTGGCGTGCTGCCGGTGGTGATGGCCGTCGGGACCTGTGCCCTGATGCTGGCGGAGCACACCCCGGTGTTCAACTGGCTGGGGGCGCCCTTCGTGCCTTTGCTCGAGCTGCTGCAACTACCGGAGGCGGAAGCCGCTTCCAAGACCATCATGGTGGGCTTCGCTGACATGTTCATCCCGGCGGTGCTGGCCTCCACTATCGAGAGCGACATCACCCGCTTCGTGATCGCCGCCATGTCGGTCACCCAGCTCATCTACATGTCGGAAGTGGGCGCTCTGTTGCTGGGCAGCAAGATCCCGGTCAAGTTGTGGGAGCTGTTCGTCATCTTCCTGCTGCGCACCCTGGTCACCCTGCCGGTGATTGCCGGTGTGGCGCACCTGCTGTTCTAAGGGACGAAGTGGAACGAAAAACGGTCAACCCGGGTTGACCGTTTTTTTATGGGCGAGTGTCGGCGGAAGGTCAGTGTGATCCTGCCAGCAGGGCCTGGCATTCGACCTCGTCCAGCTGCTCGGGGGCGAGGAAGCGTCTGGCGTAGTCCCGCCAGATGCCGCTCTCGATGAAGAGGGCAAACAGGGCCGGGTCTATGTGCTGTTCCTGCACCATCTTCACCATGATGGCCAGGGACTGGGAGACCGTTTTGCCAGACTTGTAGGGGCGATCGCTCGCCGTCAGCGCCTCGAAGATGTCTGCAATGGCCATGATGCGGGCGGGAATGCTCATCTGCCCCCCTTGCAACTGGCGCGGATAGCCCGTGCCGTCCATCCGCTCGTGATGGCCCCCCGCAATCTCCGGCACCTTGCGCAAATGGCGGGGGAAGGGGAGCTTCTCCAGCATGCGTATGGTCTGGATGATGTGATCGTTGATCTTGTAGCGCTCCTCTTCGGTGAGGGTGCCACGGCCGATGGCGAGGTTGTAGCGTTCCCCCCGGTTGTAGAGGTGGGTGGGCACCCGCACCTTGAAGCCCCATGGGTTGTGTCGGGCGAGATTGTTGTGCTCGGGGCGAGGGATGAGATGGACCGCCTTGTCGGCGAGCAGCGACTCTCGGCAGGGGAGGGGAGAGGGGGCCTCCTGGTGGCGCTTGCGTTCCTCCTGACTGATACCGAGCCGATCGTCCAGAGTGCGCAACCAGGTGCGGCTGGCAATGGCATCCAGCCTGGCTAGCTTCTCCGGCGCCATCCACTCGCCCCCCAGATTGCACTCGGCCACGAAGGCAAACTCCTGATCCAGGGTGTGCCAGAGGGGGAGCAGGGCCTCGAGGGCGGCCTGCTGCCCGGATGGGGGCAGCAGGGCGCAGAGTGCCTCGATGTGGGCATCCCGCTTGAGCACCTCGAAGCGGGTGCGGATCTCGTGGATCCTGTCGTAGATGGTCTCGAGCTTGGTCGCCTTGTCCACCACGAACTCCGGGGTGGTGACCTTGCCGCAGTCGTGCAGCCAGCTCGCAATATGGATGGCCTCCCACTCCTCTTCGTTGAGTCGGAAATCGGCAAAGGGCCCCGTCTGCTGTGCGCAGGCAGCCTGGGTCAGCATCCTGGCCAGTTCCGGCACCCGCTGGCAGTGGCCGCCGGTGTAGGGGCTCTTGGCATCGATGGCACCGGCGATGAGCTCAATGAAGGCTTCCAGCAGTTGCTTCTGCTCCTCCAGCAGGCGCTGGTTTTCGATGGCGGAGGAGGAGGTGCCCGCCAGCGCCTCGATGAGGCTGATGCGCGAGGCCAGTTCGCGGGCCGAGCAGTCTGGCAGGATCAGCAGCAGGCAGCCGATCAGCTCCTGACGGTGGTTGTGAAGGGGTTCGACCAGCAGTTGGCAGGCGCCGGGGAAGGGGCCCCAGTCGCCGAGGTAGCGGGCCCACTGTGCCTCGTCGAGGGGCAGGCAGAGGCGCTCCGTGTGGTAGAGACCGCCGAGCAGCGCCGCCTGCCACTGTACCTGTTCGCACGCCAGCGGCTGCCCCTGCCAGATGGCGTGAACGGCCTGCATCTCGCTATCCTGGGCCAGGAATAGGCAGCCGCCCTCGGCCTGGGCTGCCGCCACCGTCTCATGCAGGATGCGGCTGAGCAACGAATCGAAGCGATGCTCTGCCGCCAGCGCCCGGCCCATGTTCATGAAATTGCCGAGGGTCAGGCGCATGCTGGACATGGCGCGGGCGAGGTCGTCAATTTCGCGGATCGCCGAATCCGGCCCCGGGCTTTCGCCAAAGTCGAAGTGCTGGATGCGCTCAGCCTCCCCGGTCAATACCAGCAAGGGGGCGGCAGTGCGCCGGGCAGCCAGCCAGATGACGGGCAGCAGGAGCAGCAGACCGGCAAGGGCCCAGGCGAGATTGTGCAGCGCATCCTGGCGCGCCGGGGCGGTGAGCACCTCGGTGGGCACCAGGAGGGCGAGATAAAACGGAGACTCTTCCCCGAGGGAGGAGAGGTTGACCAGCCACTCCTGACCCTGAACCGTTGCCAGGGTCAGCTCGGCGGGGTGATGCAGCAGGGCAGGCCGCGCGGCCATCTCCTGTTGCAGCCTGGTGAGAATGGGGTGATTGAGGGCCGACAGCATGGGCAGGCGGCTCAGTTGCTCGAAGCTTGGGAGGCGCTCGGGATCCGTGGCCAGCAGGGTCCCGACCTCGTCAAACAGCACCAGCTGGCTGTGACCGGGCAGGGGCAACTCGCCGATGAGGGAAGAGAGTCCCTCCACGCCCGCATCGAGCCCGATCACCGCCCGGCGATCGTCGCTCTCCACCGCCAGTGTCATGCCTGGCTCCCGGGTAGTGAAGAAGAGGTAGGGGTGGGTCACTATGATGCCCGTGCTCCAGCGCGCCTCCTTGTACCAGCCCCGATCTCGCGGATCGAAACGGTAGTCCGGCATGGGGCGCCGCTCCAGCAGCCGCAGCCGCTGGTCGAAATAGAGGAACTCTCCCTGTCCCTGATGCAGGCTCTGGACCAGCAGGCGGCTCTCGGGCGGAGGCGCCTCCAGCGCCCCTCTCGCCCGTTCGGTCAGCTTGCGTACCAGAAAGAAATCGCCGTCCTCGTAACCGGCATAGATGGCGCCGTAACTGGTGCTGTTGGCCAGTACTTCCGCCAGCTGGGGCAGGAAGGCGAGCCGCGTCTCGAGGTCTGTCATGGCGGACAGCTGGCCGCTGCGCAGCAGATTCAGGGACATGCGGGCTGGTCGCTGGTTCAGCTTGATGGCGAGGGCAAGCTGCTCCCGGTATTGCTGGAAGCTCTGACGTTCGTGCTCCAGCCCCTGCTGCATGCCCTGCTGGAACTGCAGCACGATGAGGGCGCCCCCCAGCAAGGAGAAGAGCAGGATGAAAAGGGTGGCAATGTGTACGTAAAAGGGTCTGCGACTGAGACTTGCGTTTGTCATGGACGGATCCTTGTCCCCTGGCGATCGCCGTATTGGTCACCTAACAGTGTGCTTGCTGGATGACAAAAAGCCTAGGACTCGATCTTGCGCTCTTCGGCCCCAAATCAACAGTCGGCCTCCGGGCTGCCCCCTTGCTCTGTGGTGAGATGATTCGTTCAGATATCTCGTGCTACATTGCTCCCCTGATAAACGCCCTGTGAACCAATGGAGTGTCCCATGTCTGTCGTCCCCTATTCCGTGCTGGATCTGGTGCCCGTTCCCGAAGGTGGTCTGCCGGCCGAGTCGTTTCGCCACTCGCTGGATCTGGCTCGCCATGCGGAGCGCTGGGGTTACCACCGCTACTGGCTGGCGGAGCACCACAACATGCCGGGCATTGCCAGCGCCGCCACAGCGGTGCTGATTGGCCACCTGGCCGGGGGCACCACGACGTTGCGGCTCGGGGCTGGCGGCATCATGTTGCCGAACCACTCCCCCCTGGTCATTGCGGAGCAGTTCGGCACGCTGAGTTCCCTCTATCCGGATCGCATCGATCTCGGCCTGGGCCGCGCCCCTGGCAGCGATCAGCGCACCATGCGGGCGCTTTGCCGCCAGCGCAGCGGCGAGGTGGATGACTTCCCGTCGGATGTGCGCGAACTGATGAGTTATTTTGGCGACGAGGTCGGTGCCGTGCAGGCGGTGCCGGGTCAGGGACTCCATGTGCCCATCTGGCTGCTGGGATCCAGCCTCTACAGTGCCCAACTGGCAGCGGCCATGGGGTTGCCGTTCGGCTTTGCTTCCCACTTCGCTCCCGCCATGTTGCTGCAGGCGCTGGAGATCTACCGTACCCAATACCGTCCCTCTGCCCGCTGGCCCAAACCCCATGCGGTGGTGTGCGTCAATCTGATCGCCGCCGACACCGATCGTGAGGCCCGCTTCCTGTTCACCACCCTGCAGCAGCAGTTCCTGCGTCTCTACCGGGGGGATGCCGGCAAGCTGCCGCTGCCGGTGCAGACGCTGGGGGATGAGTGGTCTCCCCGCGAATTGATGGCGATGGAGCAGACCCTGGCTCGCTCCCTGGTGGGGGAGCCGGATCGGGTACGCCACGGCCTCAAGGCTCTGCTGGCAGAGACCGGAGCGGACGAGCTGATGTTCAACGGCCCCATCGTCGATCATCAGGCGCGCCTGCGCTCCTTCGAGATTGGTGCCGAGCTGATGCAGGGGTTGTAAGCCCCCGCGACGCCTGGCCGCCAGCGGCACGCCAAGCCTGGTTGCTCGGAGCGCAAGAGCCACGATTGCGTGGTAGTAAGGTTTTGATTTTTAAAGGAAGTCAGGTGAGTGTCGGCCATCTGTCGTGTCGCCTCTCATGCCCTTTCCCTATGCTGGCCCTGTCAATCACCACAAGGAGCGCAAGATGATCGTCAGGAAGTTGAGATTGCAACGGGGATGGTCCCAGGAACAGCTGGCGACCCTCACTGGCCTGAGCGTTCGCACCATTCAGCGAATAGAGCAGGGACAACAACCCGGACTGGAATCCCTCAAGGCCCTGGCCGCCATCTTCGAGCTCGATGTGACCCAACTGCAGGAGAGCGAGATGAAAGGGAATGAGGGCGAAGATCGGGGACGCGTGCAGGTGGCGCGGGATGAGCGGGAGGCGATGAAGTTCGTGGAGGGGCTCAGGGGCTTCTACGGCCACCTCATGAGCTATGTGCTGGTGATAGGGGGGCTGTTTGTCATCAACTACCTGAGCAACCCGGACTATATCTGGGCCTGGTGGCCCATGCTGGGATGGGGGCTGGGGCTGGCTTCCCACGCCATCAACCTGTTCCAGCCCTTCAAGCTGTTTGGCCCGGAATGGGAGCGGCGCCAGGTCGAGAAACGGCTGGGGCGCAGGCTCTGATCCGCTCATCATGAAAAAACGGGCCCGGCATTGCCGGGCCCGTTCTGTTTTCAGCTCCATTTCGCAGGAGAGGGCATTGCTCTCCTCTCAACGGCGGATCATTCCCTTGTTCCGCAAAGAGCCGCTCTACTTGGCATAGGCCGGGCAGGGGGTGGCGATCAGGGCGTCGTCCTCGTAGCGCCACAGGGTGAGGCTGTTGCCCCAGACACACCCGGTGTCGAGTCCCTTGATATCGGATTTGCCGGTGTTACCCATCAGGGCCGCCCAGTGGCCGAAGACCAGTATGGGGTCATCCACATGGTGCTCGCGCTGCTCGAACCAGGGGCGCAGGCCCGGGGTCGATTCGGTGGGGCCCTTCTTGCATTTGAAGTCGAGGCGCCCGTCGAAGTAGCAAAAGCGCATCCGGGTGAAGCTGTTGATGATGTAGCGGTAACGCTCTATGCCCAGCAGGTTGTCGTTCCAGCTGTCGGGCTGATCGCCATACATGTTGTGCAGCAGCCAGCTGTACTGATCCCCGCGCAGCAGACTCTCCACCTCCCGGGCACAACTGCGGGCGGTGTGGGCGTCCCAGGCGGGGGAGAGGCCCGCATGCACCATCATGATGGGCAGGTCGGGGTGTTCTGCCAGCAGGGGACGGTGACGCAGCCACTCCAGCAGCTCGTCCCGATCCGGCGCCTCCATCAGCGCCTGCAGCTTGTCTTTCTTCTTGAGCGGGGCGACCCCGTGGGCCACCGCCAGCAGGTGCAGGTCGTGGTTGCCGAGCACGGTGACGGCCTGCTGCCCCAGTGATTTGACGAAACGCAGGGTGTTGAGGGAGTCCGGCCCCCGGGCGACGAGATCGCCACACAGCCAGAGCGTGTCGTTATCGAAGTCGAACTCGGCAAGATCCAGCAGACGGCGCAAATCGTCGTAGCAGCCCTGGATATCACCGACGAAACAGTTCGCCATGAAACCTCAGTTGATTATGTTGGGGACGGCCAGCGTGAAGGGGGCGATGGGGGCTTCGAATTGTTGCCCCGATTCATCCTGCAGGATGTAGCTGCCTTCCATCACGCCAAGCGGTGTGGCGAGGGGAACGCCACTCTGGTAGGAAAAGGTCTCGCCGGGGGCGATCAGGGGTTGTTCACCGACCACGCCGGGACCTTCCACTTCCAGCATCTTGCCATTGGCATCCGTAATGAGCCAGCGTCGATGCAGCAGTTGCACCGTGCCCGGACCCAGGTTCTCAATCTCGATGCGATAGAGAAAATGGTAGGGATCTGCGGTTCCCGCCACATATCTGGGGTGGGGGCGGACCACTATCCGGGCTTGGGTCATGGGATCAGGCCTGTTGCTGGTCGGCCAGCCAGTTGGCGATCGTGACGAACTGCTCGAGGGAGAGATTCTCCGGGCGCAGGTTGCCATCGATGCCAAGCTCGGTCAGCTGGGCGTCGGTGATGAAGTTGGAGAAGCTGTTGCGAATGGTCTTGCGACGCTGGCCGAAGCCTTCGGTGCAGACCCGGTTCAGGCAACGAATGTCTTTCGCGACGATAGTCGGGTTCTTGTGCGGGATCAGACGTACCACGGCGGAATCCACCTTCGGCGCCGGCTTGAAGGCGCCCGGGCCAACTTCCAGCACCGGCACTACCTGACAGTAGTACTGGGTCATCACGCTCAGACGGCCATAGGCCTTGCTGCCCGGGCCGGCGGCCAGACGCAGCACCACTTCCTTTTGCAGCATGAAGTGCATGTCCTCCACCCGGTCGGCAAATTCGCACAGGTGGAAGATGAGGGGGGTGGAGATGTTGTAGGGCAGGTTGCCGAAGATGCGCAGCGGCCCCTTGCCTTCCCCCATCAGGGTACTGAAGTCAAAGCGCATGGCATCGGCTTCGATGACGGTCAGCTTCTCCTTGAGGGTCGGGTGTTCGCGCAGACGTGCGGCAAGATCCCGGTCCAGCTCGACCACGGTCATCTTGTCCATCTGGGCGGCGACCGGCTCGGTGAGCGCAGCCAGACCCGGGCCGATCTCCACCAGATTCTGACCCGGTTGCGGGTTGATGGCGGCCACTATCTGGTCGATCACATACCGGTCGTGCAAGAAGTTCTGACCGAAACGCTTACGGGCCGTGTGGCCCATGTGCACCTTACTGCTCATATCTTTTTTTCTCTACCATCTGGATGGCGTGGTTGATCGCGGTGGTGAGGCTGCCGGGGTCTGCCAGGTTCTTGCCTGCCAGATCCAGCGCTGTGCCGTGGTCCACCGAGGTACGGATGAAGGGAAGTCCGAGGGTGATGTTGACCGAGTTGCCAAAGCCCTTGTACTTGAGCACGGGCAGCCCCTGATCGTGGTACATGGCGAGTACCGCATCCGCATCCTTGAGGTATTTGTCCTGGAACAGGGTATCGGCTGGCAGCGGGCCGACCAGATCGATCCCTTCCTGGCGCAGGGCGGCCAGGGCGGGTTCGATGACATCGATCTCTTCACGGCCCAGATGACCCCCTTCCCCGGCATGGGGATTGAGGCCGCAGACATAGATCCGGGGGTGTTCGATGCCGAACTTGCGCTTGAGATCCGCATCCAGGATGCGGATCACCTTGCCAAGGCGATCCTCGGTGATGGCCTTGGCAACATAGGCAAGGGGAATATGGGTGGTCGCGAGGGCCACTCTCAGCCCTTCGGTGGCCAGCAGCATCACCACATCGGCGGTGTCGGACTGCTGGGCGAAGAACTCGGTGTGACCGCTGAACGAGACGCCCGCCTGGTTGATGATCCCCTTGTGCACAGGCCCGGTTACCACGGCGGCGAATTCGCCGCTCAGGTTGCCGTCGCAGGCGCGCTGCAAGGTAGCCAGCACATAGGCGCCGTTGCCCTCATCCAGCTTGCCTGGCACCACGGGGGCGCCGAGCGGCACGGGGCAGACGGTCAGAGTTCCCGCCCGCTGCGGACGGGTGGGGGCGCTTTCGTCATAGGGTTCAAGCTCGACGGACAGCCCCAGCAGGGCGGCCCGTTCGCGCAACAGGGCGGGATCGGCGATCACCACCAGCTGATGGGGCCAGGCCCGCTGGGCAATCTGCAGCACCAGATCCGGACCGATCCCGGCTGGTTCACCCGGGGTGATGGCAAGCCGGTGGCAGCTCAGTTGTGCCTCGGCGTGCCCTGGATGCGCCTTGTTCATCTGCTTGTCGCCCATCAATTGGGTTCGATCTGGATGTAGGCTTCGTCGCGCAGCTCATCCAGCCAAGCCTGGGACTCTTCGGCGAAGCGGCGGTTGAAGATGAGCTGGTAGGCGCGTTGCTCCTGGGCCTTGCCGGTGGCGTCCTGGCTGCGGCGATCCTCGAGCTGCACGATGTGCCAGCCGTGGCTGGTGCGGAAGGGTTCGCTGATCTGGCCCGGTTGCAGGCGACCCAGCATGTCGCGGAATTCCGGCACATAGACGTTGGGATCAGACCAGCCCAGCTCGCCACCCTGCACCGCAGAGCCCGGATCCTCGGAGTATTTCTCTGCCATGCTGGCAAAGCTGGCCTTGCCGCTCTTGATGTCGTGCAGGATGCCGTCCAGGGTGCCCTTGGCCTTCTCCTCGCTCAGGATGATGGAGGGCTTGATCAGGATGTGGCGCGCCTTGACCTCGGTCTGCATGACCTGTTGCTGACCCTTGGTGTCGAAGATCTTGATGATGTGCAGACCGGCGCCGGAGCGCAGCGGGCCGACGATGTCACCCTTGCCGGCCCCTTGCACGGCTTCCGCCATCAGGGTGGGCATCTCCTGCGGGCTCAACCAGCCCCAGTCACCCCCTTCCAGCGCCTTGGGACCGTTACTCTCGGCAATAGCCAGCTTGCGGAAGTCGGCACCCTCTTTCAGGGACGCCAGAATGCGCTCGATCTTGGCCTTGGCAGCGTTGAGCTGCTCGGCATTTGGGTTGTCCGGCAGCGCGACCTGGATATGGCCGATATGATATGACGTCTGCTGCTGGCCCTGTTTGCTGAGGGCCTCGACCACCTGCTTGACCTCCTGATCGGAGATGTTGATGCGACGGCGGACCTGGCTGCGGCGCACCTCGTTCATCAGGATCTCGCGGCGCACCTCCTCACGGTACTGGGCGTAGGTCAGGCCTTCCCGCTCCAGCTGGGCGCGCAGTTGCTCCAGGTTCATCTTGTTGTCGGCGGCGATGCTCTGAATGGCCTGTTCCAGCTGGGTGTCACTGATCTTGAGCCCCTGGCGCTCCGCCAGTTGCAGTTGCAGGCTCTCCTGGATCAGGCGATCTAGCGCCTGCTTGCGCAGGGTGACGTCATCGGGCAGGGACTGGCCGCTCTCCTGGGCGGAGGCCTTGACCTTTTGCACCAGGGCCTCCTGCTGACTGGCCAGCACCACATCCTTGTTGACCACGGCCAGCACCTTGTCCATCAGCTCGGGGGCGGCGAGGGCACCCTGGCTCATGACTCCGAACAGGCCTGCGGTCAGCAGGGAAATCAACGTCTTCTTCATATCCATCTCTCAAGGCGTTTGCCAGACCGATTACTGGTCTCGCAGGTTAAACGGACGAATGTAAGGCAGTGCTTCGGTGTCCAGGGAAGTGCCCTTGGAGCCGGTACCCACGCTACCCAATCCTTTCATTTCAAATTGAATGCCGAGGCTGCGCTCGGACGTCGGGGTCAGGTTCACGTTGTCTGGCGTGTTGACCCATTCCAGGTTGAAGTTGATGCTCCAGCAGCAGGAGTCGTATTTCAGACCCACCTTGCGGTCCACTTTGACGTTCTGATTGAGCTCCTGATAGTAGCCGCCATAAAGGTGCCAGCGATCGTCCAGCGGGGTGGTCAGCAGCAGGCCGATCTGGTTGAGATCCGTCACCTGCCCCTTGTGGTCGAGGTCGTAGTTGGCATCCCGCACGAAGCGGTGGTTCAACTGGCTGATCAACTTCTCGTGACGGTACTCCAGGGCGCTGTTGGCAGAGCTTATCTGGCGCTGTTCCATATCATATTGTGCCCCCGCATGGGCATACCACTGCTCGTTGATCTTGGCGTCACCCTCGAACGACAGCGGGGAGCGGGTATTGGTACTCAGCTCATCGCTGCTGTAAAGCTTGACCCTGGGCGCCACGAAGTCGAAGGCTTGGGCAACGGCCAACCGGATTCGTTCATCCCCGGCCGGATCATAAATGCGGGTGGTGACCCCCAAGGAGAGCCGGTTGGAGTCGCTGATGCGGTCCAGACCGGCGAAGCGGCGATCGCTGAACAGGCTGTAGTAGTCCTGGCGCATGGTGGTGGAGTCATAGACACCGATGTTGTCCTGATCCTTGTAGGGCACATAGAGGTACTGGAACTCAGGCTCCAAGGTCTGGTTGGCGCCCTCGCCAAACCACTGCTGATCCCGCTCGAAGGTCATGCCGCCCTTGAGACGGAACGAGGGCAGTACCCGGGTGATGGTCCCCTCTTCCAGGGTGACGTCGCCGCCCTCTCTCGGGGTGAAACGATTGGTGAAGGTGCTGCTCATCTGGTCAGGCACCGTCTGGTCGTAACGGGTGTACATCAGCTTGTACTGGCTGTCGAGGAAGTAACCCGCCTCGTCAACGAGGGGGATGGTCAGGGTGGGGGCCGTGTAGACCCGGGTGCCGGTGTAGGCTTCCCCCTTGTTCTGCTCGATGGCCTGATCGTTGTTGTAGCCGAAGTTGGTCAGTTCGGTATTCCAGGCCAGATCGTACCAGCTACCCTGCTGGTAGTAGTTGTGGTTGATGCGCGGCATCAGCTCGTGGGGCTGCTGGGCGCTGGCCAGCAGGATCTGGTAGGTCCGTACCTCGGCATCGAGGTTCCAGTTCTGCTGGTAGTAACCTGCCTTCAGGGATTGCTGCAACTGGTTGTCGACCTGGGTCCCCACCTTGGGGGTGAAGTCGTTGAAGTAGTTGTAGTCCTGGTCCCGTACCTTGGTGTAGTCCACCGACACCCGCATGGCGTTGTCCATGAACATGGAGGTGTGGCGGGCACTGAGCAGGTAACGGTGACCGTCAGAGAGATGCTGATTGAGGCTGGCCGTCTCGTCGTACTGCTTGTCGTCTGCCAGGTTCTCGAAGTAGAGGCTCCCCACGTGGGCCGGGTCCGGCATGTAGCGGAACTCGACCTGTTCCATCAGGCCCCGTCTGTCCATGAAGCGGGAGGTGATGGTGGCATCGTAGTTGGGGGCGATGTTCCAGTAGAACGGCTGGGTGATGTCCATGCCGTTCTTGGAGCTTTGGGTATAGCCCGGGTAGAGCAGACCGGTCTTGCGCTCATCCTTGATGGGGAAGTTGATATAGGGGAAGTAGAAGACCGGATAGTCATAGAGCCAGAGGCTGGCGTTCCAGGCCTCCCCAAATACCTCGGACTGATCGATGTCGATGCTGCCGGCCTTCAGGGTCCAGGCCTCCTGGCCCGGTGGGCAGGTGGTGTACTGGGCCCCTTCCAGAGTGATGTTCTGGTTGTTGTTGGTCATGGTCACCTTTTCGGCGAAGCCGCGCACCGGTGAGCCATGGACCTGATACTTGCCCTCTTCCAGCTCGGAGTTCTTGGTGTCCAGGTTGGATTTCAGGGTCTTGTCGCTGGTGACCGTGATCTGGCCATCGTTGTAATAGATGTTGCCGATGGCGATGACATCCCGGCTCTTCTGGTCGAGCTGGGCATAGTCGGAGTCGAACTTGCGCACGCCCTGGCGCACCTTGACGTCACCCTCGTAGACGGCGGTACCGCCCTGCTTGGCCTCCAGGCGATCGGCATCCACCTCGACGGGCTGGGCATTGGCGTCCTGGTCCGCACTGGGCTTCTCTATCTTGGGAACATAGTCATAGCAGAGGCTGTCGAGGATCCCGGTAGCGGGTGGCGCATTGAGTGGCGCTGCCTGGGCCATGAGCGGGCTCAGGGCAGGAACAAGGCTGATGGTCAGGGCGATGGGACAGGAGTATCCCAGTGTCCATTTTGTCATGTGAAAGGCTCGCGCAATCCGTAGTAAAAACGGTGGATTCAGGGCATGCATTTTATGTCAGGATCCATCGAGTTGACATTGCATGTCATTGCTTTATGTTAGCCGGCAATGATAAAGCATTATTGCGGCCAGGGCTAACAGCCAAGTGCTGCTTTCCAATTTGGTTCCCGACTCATGCACGATCGCGCTTCCCTGCTTTTGCAATGGGCTCGCCGGATTTCCGGTGACGCCAACCTCTCGTTGACGCTTATTTCCGGTGACGCCAGTTTCCGCCGCTACTTCCGGGGTGGCGGTCTGGTGTGGGTGGATGCTAATCCGAAAACCGAAAAAAATCATGAATTCGTTCGCAATGCGGCCGCCCTGCACGATGCGGGGCTGCTGGCCCCCGAGGTAAAGGGGGTCGACTACGAGCAGGGATTGCTGGCGGTGACGGATCTGGGGGATACCCAGCTTATCGGCTGCCTGAACGAAGAGAGCGTACTGGCCTGGTATGGCAAGGCCATCGCCCTGCTGCCAGGGCTCGGCGCCGTGGCGCTCGAGCTCGAGCTCGAGCCCTTCGATGAGGCCTTCATGGCCCGCGAAAATGCCATCTTCCCCGAGTGGTTGCTGGGACATCACTTGCAACTGGCTCTGAGTGATGAAGAGCAGCAGTTGCTGGCGGAGACCTTCGCCTGCCTCACGGCGAGCAACCTGGCCCAGCCACAAGGAGTGATGCACCGGGACTTCCACAGCCGCAACCTGATGGTGTGCGGCGGGACGAACCCGAAGGAGAGCGACCTCGCCCTTATCGACTTCCAGGACATGGTCATCGGGCCGCTCAGCTATGACCTGGTTTCCCTGCTCAAAGATTGCTACGTGCGCTGGCCGGACGCGGTGATCGAGCAGGGCATGCGACTTGGCTTCGACACCCTGCAAGGGGCCGGTCTGCTGGGCGAGCTCGATTACGCCGCGTTTCGTCGCGCAGCCGATCTCACCGGCATGCAGCGCCACCTCAAGGCGGCGGGGATCTTCACCCGCCTCTATCACCGCGATGGCAAGGCCGGCTACCTCAAGGACATTCCCCGTACCCTGGGCTACGTGGTCGATGTCTGTCGCAGCCATGGCGCCGCCTATCCGGTGCTGGCCCGCTTCGGCCAGTGGCTGGAGCAGGTGGTGCTGCCCGGATTGGCGCGCACCGGGGTGACACCATGAAGGCGATGATCCTGGCCGCCGGGCGCGGCGAGCGGATGCGTCCGCTCACCGATCTGCTGCCCAAGCCGCTGCTGGCGGCGGGGGGCAAGCCGCTCATCGTGCACCATATCGAAAAACTCAAGGCAGCCGGCGTGACCACACTTGTCATCAACCACGCCTGGCTCGGACACAAGCTGGTGGCGGCCCTCGGCGATGGCAGTACGCTCGGGGTATCCATCCACTGGTCGGCCGAAGAGAGCGCGCTCGAGACCGCCGGCGGCATCGTGCAGGCGCTGCCCCTGCTGGGCTGCGAACCCTTTCTGGTGATCAACGGCGATACCTGGCTCGACCTGGATTATCGCGCTCTGGTGAACCAGCCGCTTGGGGACGATCTCGCCCACCTCTGGCTGGTGCCCAACCCTCCCCAGCATCCGCAAGGGGACTTCTCCCTGCAAGCGGGTCGGGTGCTGGACACCCCGGCCCTCACCTTCAGCGGCGTCGGCCTCTATCACCCCGCCGCCTTTGCCGGCTTGCCCTGCGGGGCGCGCAAGCTGGCCCCCCTGCTGCGCGACTGGATGGCGCTGGGACGGGTGGGGGGCAGCCTGCTGGCAGGCGAGTGGCGCGACATCGGCACAGTGGATCGGCTGCGCGAGCTGGACGAGCAACTGCTCGCTGGCACCCATTAACATCACGAGGTCTTGAACCATGCGTATTTGGGGCAAGGTGCTTGGCACCTTCTTCGGTTTTTTGCTCGGCAACATCTTCGGTGCCCTGCTGGGCCTGTGGATCGGCCATCGCTTCGATCGGGGCATGGGGATCCGCGGGGCCTTCCAGCGGGCGCCCAGCCAGCAGCAACAGGCCGTCTTTTTCCATGCCACCTTCGCCGTCATGGGCCACATCGCCAAGGCGAGCGGCCAGGTCACCGAGCACGAAATACGGGTCGCGTCCAACCTGATGGACAGGATGCGGCTGGCCGGAGAGCAGCGGGTACGGGCCCAGGAGTCATTCCGCCAGGGCAAGGAGAGTGACTTCCCCCTGCGCGAGACCCTGGCGGAGTTTCGCCAGGCGAGCCTGGGGCAGCGTGACATCCTGCGCTTCTTCCTCGAGGTCCAGCTGCAGGCCGCCTTCGCCGACGGTCAGGTGGAGGCGAACGAGCGGGCCATCCTGCAAACCATCGCCGACGAGCTGGGGTTCAGTCGCATCGAGCTTGCCCGCATTCTGGCAATGGCCGAGGCCCAGATGAACTTCTTCCACCGCCAGCAACAGCAGGGCGGTGGCCAGGGGCAGCAATACCGTCAGGAGCCCCCCTCCCGGGATCGCCTCAAGGATGCCTATCAGTTGCTTGGGGTGAACGAGAGCGACAGCGATCAGGAGATCAAGCGCGCCTATCGCAAGGAGATGAGCAAGCATCACCCTGACAAGCTGGCCGCCAAGGGATTGCCCCCCGAGATGATGGAGATGGCCAAAGAGAAGACCCAGGAGATCCAGCAGGCCTGGGAGTGGATCCGTGAGGCCCGCGGCATTCGCTGAGCCCTGAGCCCGCCATAAAAAAATGCCCGTCGATGACGGGCATTTTTGTTTTCAGAGTCTGGTTTTTCTTTTCATGGAAGAAAAATCAGTGGGCATCTACCCAGACAAACTTGAGGACGAAGAGCAGGGCCACCACCAGCACGCAGGGGTTGATCTCGCGCCAGCGGCCGGTGCCCGCCTTCATCACGCAGTAGGAGATGAAGCCGACGGCGATCCCCTCGGTGATGGAGAAGCTGAACGGCATCATCACCGCGGTCATGAAGGCCGGCACCGCTTCGGTCAGGTCTTCCCACTTCACTCGGGTCAGCTCGGAGCACATCAGTACGCCCACGTAGATGAGGGCCCCCGCTGCGGCATATGCCGGCACCATGGCGGCGACCGGAGAGAAGAAGATGGCCAGCAGGAACAGGATGCCCACCACGATGGCGGTCAGACCGGTGCGACCGCCGACGGCGACGCCGGAGCTGCTCTCGATGTAGGCCGTCACGGACGAGGTCCCCATGAAGGCGCCGCCGACGGAGCTGACGCTGTCCACCACCAGGGCCTGCTTCATGCGCGGGAAGTGCCCCTTGTCATCGGCCAGCTTGGCGCGGTTGGTCACGCCGATCAGGGTGCCGGAAGAGTCGAACAGGTTGACCAGCATGAAGGAGAAGATGATCCCGGCGAGGCTGATGTCCAGCGATCCCATCAGATCCAGCTGGCCGAAGACCGGGGCAATGCTCGGCGGCACGGAGACGAAGCCCTTGAAGGTGACGTCGCCGAACAGCCAGCCCAGGGTGGTGGTCACCACGATGGCGATGAGCACGGCAGAGTGGACGCCACGGGCGGAGAAGATGCAGATGAGGAAGAAGCCGAGCAGCCCCAGCAGGCAGGGCAGGGAGGTAAGGTTGCCCACGGTCACCATGGTGGCGGGGCTCGCGACCACGATGCCGGCATTGTGCAGGCCGAGCAGGGCGATGAGCAGACCGATGCCGGCGGTGATGCCGACCCGAAGGGTCAGGGGAATGTTGGCGATGAGCCAGTAGCGTACCCGCAGCAGGGTCAGGATCAGCAGGCCCAGCGCACCCCAGAAGATGGTGCCCATGCCCACTTGCCAGGAGTAGCCCATGCCGGCCACCACCACGAAGGCGAAGAAGGCGTTGAGGCCCATGGCGGGAGCCAGGGCGATGGGCAGGTTCGCCAGCAGACCCATCAGGATGCTGCCGATGCCGGCGATGAGGCAGGTGGTAACGAACACGGCCTGGGTGTCCATGCCTGCCGCAGAGAGGATCTGCGGGTTGACGAAGACGATGTAGACCATGGTCAGGAAGGTGGTGATGCCGGCGATCACCTCGGTGCGGGCCGTGGTGCCATGACCGCGCAGGGCAAACAGGCGCTCGAGCAATCCCTGCCCGGCAGCCGGGCTGGCGGTCTGCCCGGTAGCGTGATGTGGTTGATTCATGTTGGATTCCAATGGGTGACGTGAAATAGGCAGCAGGGGGCCCGGCCCATCCATGCGGGGCGATGGACCCTGATTCTGGCGGTGAAGTGACCAGACTCGTCCTGATACCGTGACAGCGCGCACATTTTCACACAGGCGGCCAGGTTTACAAACCCCGGATGTGCGAGGCGGATCAATGAATAGAGTAAAAATTCAAACGTTTTCCCCCGGAGGCCGAAAAAAGGGGACCAATAGAGCCCCGTTTCCACATCGGGATCAACGGTTTTTCTGGTAGCGTTCGATAAGCTGGCTCAGCACGGCATCGCTCCGCTCCAGCAAGGGATCGAGGGCCAACCCCATGCGTTGCAGCAGCAGGGTGGCCTGGGTTTCGCTCAAGGGGCGGCCATCGAGGAAGTAGGCCTGCTCGGCCAGTTGCTTGTCATGGCGGGGCAGCAGCACCCAGTGCACCCGTCGGGGTTCGATGGCGGCGAGGATCCGGTTGGCGGCCGCGCAGAAGGTATCGATGTGCTGCTTGCCATCCGGCCCCAGGCAGCCGGGTTCGAGCCGGATCTGGATGGTGAGTCTGGTGGTGGAAGCTTGGGTCATGGGTCGCTATCGCTGGGGAAGAGGTGGAGATTGTAAGTCAGAAGAGGCAAAAAAGGGGAGCCCCGGCTCCCCTTGTGACGTCATGCCTGGCGGCGCGGCTGTTGCCTCGCCTTACTTGGCGATGCGCTTGTACTTGGCGCGGCGCGGCTGGATAGCCTCGGCACCGTAGGTCTTCTTCTTCCACTCTTCGTATTCGGTGAAGTTGCCTTCAAAGAACTCGATCTTGCCCTCGTCCTGGTAGTCCAGGATGTGGGTGGCGATGCGGTCGAGGAACCAGCGGTCGTGGGAGATGACCATGGCGCAACCCGGGAACTCCAGCAGGGCGTTCTCGAGGGCGCGCAGGGTTTCGATGTCCAGATCGTTGGTCGGTTCATCCAGCAGCAGCACGTTGCCGCCGGTCTGCAGCAGCTTGGCCAGGTGCAGACGGCCACGTTCACCACCGGAGAGCTCGCCGACCCGCTTCTGCTGGTCGGAACCCTTGAAGTTGAAGCGACCGATGTAGGCGCGGCTCGGGAACTCGTAGTTGCCGATGCGCAGGATGTCCTGGCCGTCGGCGACTTCCTCGAACACCGTCTTCTTGTCGTTCATGCTGTCGCGGAACTGATCCACGGAGGCCAGCACCACGGTGTCACCCAGGGTGATGGAACCGGAATCCGGCTGCTCCTGACCCGACATCATGCGGAACAGGGTCGATTTACCGGCACCGTTCGGACCGATGATGCCGACGATGGCACCCTTCGGAATGGAGAATGAGAGATCGTCGATCAGCTGGCGGTCGCCATAGGACTTGCAGAGGTTGGCCACCTCCACCACCTTGTCGCCGAGGCGCGGTCCGGGCGGAATGAACAGCTCGTTGGTCTCGTTGCGCTTCTGGTAGTCGTTGGTGTTGAGCTCTTCGAAGCGAGCCATACGAGCCTTGGATTTGGCCTGACGGCCTTTCGGGTTCTGACGAACCCACTCCAGTTCCTTCTCGATGGACTTGCGACGGGCGGCCTCGGAACTCGCTTCCTGGGCCAGACGGGCATCTTTTTGCTCCAGCCAGGAGGAGTAGTTGCCCTCCCAGGGGATGCCTTCGCCGCGGTCCAGCTCCAGGATCCAGCCCGCCACGTTGTCGAGGAAGTAGCGGTCGTGGGTGATGGCCACGACGGTACCTTCGTAGTCGTGCAGGAAGCGCTCCAGCCAGGCCACGGATTCCGCATCCAGGTGGTTGGTCGGTTCGTCCAGCAGCAGCATGTCCGGTTTTTCCAGCAGCAGGCGGCACAGGGCCACGCGGCGGCGCTCACCACCGGAGAGGTGCTTGATCTGGGCATCCCAGGCCGGCAGGCGCAGGGCATCGGCCGCGCGCTCCAGCTGGTTTTCCATGTTGTGGCCGCCCTGGGCGGCGATGATGGCTTCCAGCTCGCCCTGTTCGCGGGCCAGCTTGTCAAAATCCGCATCCGGGTCGGCGTAGGCTGCATAGACCTCGTCGAGGCGAGCCATGGCGCGTTTGACGTCGCCGACCGCCTCTTCGACCGCTTCGCGTACGGTCTGCTCCGGATCCAGCTTCGGCTCCTGGGGCAGGTAGCCGATCTTGATGCCGGGCTGCGGACGAGCTTCCCCTTCGATCTCGGTGTCGATGCCCGCCATGATGCGCAGCAGGGTCGATTTCCCGGCGCCGTTCAGACCCAGCACGCCTATTTTGGCCCCCGGGAAGAAGGAGAGGGAGATGTTCTTGAGAATATGACGCTTGGGCGGCACGACCTTGCCAACCCTGTTCATGGTGTAAATAAATTGAGCCATTGGCTAATTCTCTTTAATTTACAGGTTGTTATTGTGTTGCTTTGAAATCTTGGGGCTGTATTGGGGCCAAATCTGAAAAGCTGGCCCCAAGCCTGCCCCAAACCCTGTCCGCTTCGTCGCGGTCTTGTTCGGGAATCCATTTGCCATAGACTGTTCGCACCATGGTGCTGTCCTCGTGCCCAAGGTAAGACGCAACCCATTCAGGGTTGGCGCCAGCGGTCAGCATCCAGCAAGCAAATGTATGGCGCATATGGTATTGGGTTCGGCGGCGAATGCCAGCCCTCTTTATCAACCTGTCCCATTTGTCACCCAAGGTGAAGGCCGTGTAGCAGATGCTGAGCCCGGGTGTCTTGCTGGTTACATCGGGGCTGAACACGAACGTGACCTTTTCATCTATCTGCCGGCGGTCCCGGAGCGTCTTCTTGATGTTGTGGGATTGGCGCATGGCTGTCATTGGCCGCATGCGTCTGAGTGCCTCAATTGCCGGTGGGAGGAGCACAATCGTGCGCTCATGACCTGTCTTCGGCATCTTGAAGTTGCGGGCCTGGGTGATGTTTCGGCGGATCTGCAATTCCCCGCGCTCCAGGTCAACATCCTCCCATGCCAGGGAGCAGAGCTCCCCAGTGCGCATGCCTGTCCAGCAGGCGAGCTGGACCCACATTGCGTCCATGTCGTGCCTGGCAGACTCCTGCAGGCGACGAAACTCATCTTGATCAAATGGGTCTGGTTTATCCCGGATCACTTCCACCTTGGTCAGCACTGAAGAAAGGTCCTGATGGGTGTAGCCGTTCTGCTTGGCGAAGTTGAACAGCCCAGCGGCGACCATCATGTAGTAGTTGACCGATCTCGGAGCCAAGGGCTTGCTGGTTCTGTTACGCGGCTCGGTCATCAGGTACCGGCGCCATTGCTGCAGGTCTTCGGTCCGGAAGGTGCTGACGACCCGGGTGTGGTCCAGGTCAGATGCCAGCATCCCCAGGATTGAGCGATATCGGCCACGGGCGTTATCGCCTATGTCCACATCCTTGATCTTCAGGTAGTGCTCTACCAGGTCGCCCAGAGAGATGTCCCGGCTTGCGGTCGTGCCGGCGAACCGGTGGGCGTTCTTACTATCTGGGAAGTGTTTGGCGTAGTCGAAGACACCGATGGCGATTTCATGCAGGATAGCCTCCCGCTTGCGGGAGGCGTGCTTGATGTTGGCTTTGGTGGCCGGCATGTTGAGCGTTTCCCGGCATCGCTTGCCGTGGAATCGGAAGTCGATGCGAAGACTCTTGCCGTGCAGTTCGACACCTGGTGTTTCAGCAACGATGTCGATCAGTTCTTGGTTCCGGTCAGCCAATCCTCATATCTCCGCCAGTGATAGACATACTTCCCATCCGGGGCCAACTTGTAGTGGACCCCCTCTATAAGCTGGCCCTTCTTCCGCTTCTCGCTGATGGCCTTCTCAGTGTACCCGAACATCTCTCCCAAAACTCGAGGCAGAACCCAGCTGGGGCGTTCCATCACAACCACTTTCTGATGCATATTCATGTCTCCTTTACGCCTCACGGCGAGAAGAGCGGCCCCATGGGGCCACTGTCTTTCGTTACGCTAGAACGGCAGATCGTCGTCATAAGCGATCGGTGGTTCGGTGTAGGCCGGTGATTGCGCCGGCTGTGGCGTTGGCCTTTGCTGGCTGCCTGCCGCTTGCTGTTTCCCTCCTCCGTTTTGCCCGCTTCCTCCCAGCATCTGCATCACCCCTGTGAAGCTGTCCACGAGCACCTCGGTGGTGTAGCGCTCCTGGCCGCTCTGGTCCTGCCATTTACGAGTCCGCAGTTTGCCCTCCACATAGACCTGAGAGCCCTTCTTCAGGTGCTTCCCTGCCACCTCAGCCAACATTCCCATGAACACGACACGATGCCACTCGGTGCGCTCCTTGGCCTCGCCGGTCTGCTTATCGCGCCAGGTGTCGGAGGTCGCCAAGGTGATGCTGGTGACAGCGTTCCCGCCGGGCATGTAGCGCACTTCCGGATCCTGGCCGAGGTTGCCGATCAGGATGGCCTTGTTGATACCGCGGCTGGCCATCAGTGATGCCCCTGGGTTTGATAGAGCTGCTGGAACTTGGTGTTGACCTGCCTCCATTGGGGGTCCTTTGCCTGCTTGAGGCAGTGGATACGGCGAGCCATCGCGAACTTGGCCTTTTCCAACATGTTGGCGCTGGTGGCGTGGTGCTGGGCTTTCTTGTAGGAGAGGGCCGCATCCTGATGGTTGCCGGCATGCTCCTGCTGGATGGCCTGCTTGAGATCATCCCGGTAATTGCGCTGGTAAAGTTTGATATGCATCGTGTCCTCCCGGACAGTCGTGGTTCGTTACACCCAGGCAGCATGGCCGGGCATTCAATTCAGGGGGGATTCAATCTCCTGGTACTCCAGTTCGTTGAAATTCAGATACTGGGCCGGGGCCTTGTCGATGGCGGCCAGCCGGATCTGTTGGTGGGTCATCGGGTGGTGCGCCTCGATGGTCCCGGTCAGGCGATCCGGCGCAGCCCCCAACTCTGTGGCCGCATTCAGGGTGTAGCTGTAACGGTGCATTGGCCTGCTCCTTTGGTGGTATCGATTTGCCAGCGATAACCGCCGTGTTGTTTCTGCTGGCCGGCAAGACAGCGGGTGATGCCGACCCTGACAAAACCGCCCTTGGTCTCTGCATCCGTGACACTGTCGAACCGGACGACCTGATCCCCATTGATGCCGATCACCGGGGTCTTGCGCCACTGCGGCGGTTTGACTGCATCAACGAAGAGGCGGCGGGTATGGCGCCCGCGACCGTTGTCCCCAACCATGCAGAAGTGTTCAATCCGGGTGGTGAAGCGGGCCTCCCTGTGGATCTGGCCCATCACGATGCTGGCCTCACTGACAGTGAGGGAGAACTCGGCGGCCACATCGGCACTGATGGCGCCGCCGGTGCGGGCATGAATCCACTCGGCAACGTCCTGAACAACGCTCATGCTGCCCTCCTGGCTTGCAGCTGCTTGTACGGGTTGTTGGCTCTGGCAATGGCCGCCATCGGCGGCGGGCTGACGCTATTCCCTACCATCAACACCTGATCGGTGATGGAGAGCGGGGTGCCGTCGTGGCCGCGGTCATGGATGTAGTGGCGCGGCATGCCCTGGCAGCCATAGAGCTCCTTCGGTACCAGCATGCGCAGGCCGATATCCACGATCACCCAGGTGGTGCCGCACCAGGTCACGGTCACCAGTGCCAGCCGGTCCTTGGTGGTGATGGTGTGCATCGGCTCGGTGACGGCCCCCCACTGCCCGCCGCTCGAGTAGTAGCGCATCAGGAAGGCGCTGACCCGCAGGGCTCCGGCCTCTTGCTCCGGTGTCAGGCCAAGCTCACCCGGGCTCGCCATCACGGTCTGCACCAGGGCGTGGTGTTGGCCCGCCGAGACGATGGTGGGGAGCTGGCTTTCCGGAGTGCTCGGTGGCAGGTTCTTGCGCAAGTGCACCATGAAGGCTGAGGCCAGTTGCTGCTGGCTGCCGCTCGAGGTGATGGTGCTGCATGGGTCAGTCACGGATCTGGTGGGTACGGTGTTGAACCCGCCGTTGGCCTGCACCATCAAGGGGGCCGCCAGCATGGACTTTCCACCGCCGCCAGCCATGATGGCGGCAGCAGGTTCATCCACCCCGTGCTCGCCTCCTTTACCGAAGTGGCGCACCACCAGAGGGGCCAGACTCGGGTTGCACAAGGCGAACGCACCACCCTTGGGCCAGCCTGTAATAGTGCGCAATGGGGCATCAACCGAATCGACACCGCGCCCTGACCAGTTGGCCAGCTCGATGACGAAGGGCTTGGGATTGGTCAGCACCTCGCGGATCACCCCGATTGCCACGCGCTCCAGGGTGGCATCGGCCAGTGGGCGTTTGACGTTCAGCCCCTGTGCCCGGGCTTCTTCCTTGGTGAGGAAGATGCTGGGGCAGGGGATAGACCAGTCGATGTGATCCGCCGTTACCCGATAGGGCTTGAGGTGGCTGCCTGGTGCTGGGGCCTTGCAATGGGTTGGAGCGGGCCAGCAAACGGGTTCCCCGTCCCGGCGGGCAACGAGGTAGAGGCGCTGGCGGCTGGTGGCCGCACCGTAATCGGCTGCATTCTTCACGGTATGGTCAAGCTCATACCCCATGCGCTCGATGCTGGCCAGAAAGCGGCGCCAAGTTTGGCCTGCCCGCTTGGGATCCGGCACAAGGTATTGCTGCTGGCGTGGCACCCGCTCCCCGGGCTCGGCGATATGCTGCTCGATCTTGGTCTTCTTGCCGCGCTGAACCTCGACCAGCTTGATGACCCGGCCAGTGGCCTTGTCCCGCTTGGCGATGAGGGGCCCCCAGGTGCGCATCTGCTTGACGTTCTCCATGGAAAGCACGGCAGGTTTGCTCAGGGCAAGCCATTTGGTGATCACCCATGCCAGGCTGCGGATCTCCTGCTTGCGCGGCTGACCGCCGGCGGCCTGTGAGTGGTGGGTGCAATCCGGGCTGGCGTGCAGCCAACCGACCGAGCGCCCTGCCAGCACAGCAACCGGGTCCACGGCCCAGATATCCTCTTGCAGATGCAGAGCCTCCGGGTGGTTTGCCTGGTGCATGGAAAGCGCCTTGGGGTTGTGGTTGATGGCGATGTGCACCGGGCACCCAAGCCCACGCTCAATCCCCGTGCTGGCGCCACCGCCGCCGGCGAACAGATCCACGTTGATGGCTGATCCCAGGTTGAGCGGGGCCCCGGTCACCTTGGCCCTGACGGCGCGGGAGCGGCGAAGTGATTTGCTCATACCATCACCTCATTCACTCGGGTAATTGCGTTGATCATCACGCTCTTTTGTGTGACTGGGCTGAGGGTCGGCTCGTGATGCAGGGCGTTCAGCAAGGCGATCACGGCCTCCTGGCGGTGCAGGTCGAGCATGGGGAAGGACTCGGTGAAGTTGTATCCCTCAACCTGCTTCAGAGTGGAGATAGTCTTGCGCAGCAGCGTCTTGGTTTCCTCGTCCAGGGTGGTGTATTCGTCCATGAGCTGCTCGTCGCTGACCGAGATGGCGATCGCTACCTCCCGGGCGGTGTAGTGCTCCTTGGCGCCGTAGAGCACGGTCAGCACGGCGACGAAACACGACCACTCGGCGCCACCCAGATTGAGATCGTCGTTCTGGTAGTCGAAGGCCCAGTTTTCCAGCGGCTTGATGTTGGGGGCCTCGTCTTGTTGGTGGCTATCCGGTTCTGGATCAGACAACAGCTCGAGCTGCAGTTCGCTCTGAACAGGTTTGGCACTCTGCGCCAACAGCTCGGCTGCTTTGGCGGTGGCCTGTGCCAGCAGATCGCCGGGGGCCGTCAGGTTGTCGATGATCCAGGCAGCCAGCTCGGCGGTCCTGGCCGGGGTCAGGATGTCCGCATCGTCGATCTGGTAGATAACCCCCTTCACTGCGGGGTGGCGCTGCCAGTGGGGCAGGGCGGGGGAACGACTATCTTCTGCGACAAAGCCCTGATGGATAGGCTTGTTGGCCAGCAGGTTGGCGACGGCCAGATCAAGCCGATAGAAGATCTCGGAGAGTGGATAGGGCTCGTCCAGCCAACCCTGCACATAGCCCCTGACCGTGGCCAGCTGCTCTTCGCTCAGGTCGCTGCACTCGAGCTGTTTGCCCATGATGCTGCCAGCATCGGAATAGCCCTGCTCGGCCAGCATGGTGCTATCCGTGATGGGCAATACCAGCTCCAGCATTGCCAGCTCGTCAGCCGCAGCGGCGTTGGTCGTGTCATCGCAGGCCACTGGCGGTTCCCACGCTGTCGGCTTGGCGACGGCACGCTCGTCCAGCAGCATGGCTGGCTCGGTAGAAGTGGCCTTGGCGATGGCCTGGCTGGCTTCTTCGTTGAGGACAACCGCCTGGCGGTGGATCATGTCGAGGATGATCTGGCCGGTGGTGATGAGGTCGTCACGGCGCAGTCGCGCCTCGGGGCGGCGTTCCCCCTGCCAGCTGGCATCGAAGATCGCCACGGCAGAGGCAAAGCCGCTGGCGCTGGGCTTGTCTTTCTTCGGGTCGCGGGGCACGTACCAGCTCGGCACCTCAAAGCCGATACGGCCGCTGATGAACTGGATAAAGTCGGCATCCTCCGGCCACCAGGTTTCACTGGTGGCGGCCTTGATGAGCAGCATGATCTTGGCGCCCTGTGCCCGCTGCTCGCGGCAGTAGTTGAGGATGGCCTCCATCCCGGTGATGGGGTTGCCCTCGCTATCCGCGCACGGGCGGGAGTAGGGCGGGTTGCCGAAGGCGGCACCACCAAGACGGCGCAGGTCGGCGGCCAGCTCCTGGGTGAGGGCATTGTCTTCGGCGTCGTAGTAGTGCGGCACCAGAGCGTTGCAGTCATCGGCGAACATGTCGAGCACTACCGGCCCCAGGGTGGGGGCGAACTGGTGGAACAGGCCCCAGGCCAATGCCTTGGGGGTCTGCCATTGGTCGCCAATCTGCTTGAGCTCATGGTCAGGCTGGGCCTGGAGTTCTGCCAGCGCTTGGGCGTAGTGGTTCATCGTTGCCTCTTTGTTGAGATATGACCCGCTCCCCGGATCAGGGCTTGGCCTTCTTTGCGACCCTGGCTACTGCGCGGGCTGCCTTGAGGCACTCATCGAACACCTTCCCCTTGGCGAAGCTGGGCGTCCGGTCGAAATAGAAGGTGGCTTCTTTCACCCCCAGCGAGACCGCGTGGGGGGGGAATTCCTCCTTCTCCAGCGTTGCCTTGATGTGCTTGGCAATGAACTCGCGTGGGTGCATGGCTGCCTCCGCTATGTCTGAAATTGGTCTCATCACACAAGCGACAGGCAATAGGAGGCCGTGACCCGCTGTTGGGCCGCTATCGCTTGTGGGATAAGGGCCCCGTTGCCGGGGCCAGGAGAGAGCTGTAACCACATGCATTGCACCTGTGGTGGTGGCTTGAGCACTTCACAGTGAGTCAGCCGTTCTTGCTGTCGGTACCGGTGCGTCCTCACGGGCAGACCTACCATTCGAAACGGTCGCCTCTCGGCGAGGGCCTGGGTGGCGCTTCACAGCGGGACCAGGCATCCGCTTAACCCTGCGGTGGGAGATGTGATCACCTCCTTGGGGTGGTCATATCGAGTAGCTGTGGTGGCCTACGATTTCACTTCCTATCGGCACCTCCCGGCGGCTTGCAGCTGATGGGATGGTTGTCACCACAACTCAGTTGGTTCTGGTCACCGGTTCGCACGTCCGTGGGCTTGTCGCCTCGTAAGTCCCCTGCAAAACCAACTGGGTTGTGTCTCGGCCTATGCCCCCGGTTTGTTGCAACCACTGCCAGTGTTGTGCTGGCCCTCCAGCTGGGGTATTTCAACAGTTCGCCTATCAATAATCACGCAGCGTGTTTTAACTGTCAACACGAAGCGTGATTATTTTGCATATAAATAAACCCGCATAATGCGGGTTTGTGTTTAATGTCGTTGTTAGATGCTACTCAGGTGTGTACGAGCCAATCACAACTCCACACACTTTAACAGGATGGACATGGTCATTGATGGTGTACCGCGGATTGAGTGCCTTTAGGTAGTGTCGACCCATCTCGTTCTCGGACAACTCCTTGAAGGTACAGCTCCCATCTTCCAGGCATGCGACGACGCGATGGCCTGATTTCGGAGGGTGATCAGGGTCCACGAAAATTACCGTCCCTTCTGGGTAACTGCGACCCCCGTGGGGGTTGGTCATAGAATCCCCACGCACCCTCAAAGCAAAAGTTCGGGGACCAGCTTTTGGATTTGGGCAAGCGTAAAAATCAAAGTCTTCAGATAGCAGTTCAAAAGAGTCAGTTAGACAGAATTCACCTGCTTGAACCCATGAAATCAAGGGCACCATTTTGATTTCATTGCTTTTTACTGGTGCCAGATCCACAGCTTTAACTGTGTTGGTGCCAAAAAGTATGTACTCAGGGCCAACACCAAGAGCTTGGGCGAGGACTACAGCATCATCGGCGCTGATTTTACGAGCTCCCACTTCATAGTTGCCAACTCGAGACTGAGATGCCCAACCACATTTCTCGGCTAGTGCCGCTTGGCTGAGACCTTCCTTTTCTCGAAGAGCTTTTAGCCGCTCTCCACGGGCTATGTGTTCATTTGTCATATCTAATATTTTTATCACGGAATGTGATACTCGCTTCTCACGAGTTGTGTTTACTTTTAATCACAAAGCGTGTTTACTGTGTCCGTGGATGGGAGATCACCATTGAACCGAATAGCTGAAATTAGAAAAACATTGGGAAAAACACAGTCCGATCTGGCTAAGGCTGCTGGGTGGCGAGTGTCAAGAATCGGCAACTATGAGCTGGGGCTAAGAACGCCAGGGCTTATTGAGAGCCGTTGTATTGTCGATGCTCTCAATGCCATCGGTGCCAAGTGTTCCCTCGAAGAGGTCTTTCCGCCCAGTAACTAACCAGAGCATGAGGTCATCATGACAAACACCACTGAAAAAACCACGTTAAACCCTGGCTCTGTTTTGCGCACCGACGTGATGGCCGCGGCGTATTTGCTGGGGCAGGCCACCAATATCAGCGACTTGGCTCGCAAGCTGGGCAAGAGCCCAGTGGTGCTGGCCAATAAGATGAACCCCGATTGTGACAGTCACCATCTCAACCTGGGGGAGGCTGTCGCCGTCACCGAGTTGGCTGATGACAACCGCATCCTGGAGGCATGGGCTGCCGGTCGCGGCTTGATGCTAGTGGCGAGGCCTCATGGTTCTGTCAGTGACGATGAGTTGGTGGAGCAAGTGCTGCTGGCTCAGTCGGTGTTCGGCAAGTTGATGCAGGCGATCCACGATGCCCGGATAGATGGGGTGATTGACCGGATGGAGCAGGGGCAAATTGAACGGGTTGGTACTTTGGTTGCCGAGCAGGTGATGGGGCTGATCCGCAGCACTGGCGCCAATGTGCGACAGCTGCAGACGACTTTCAGCAAGTAGAAAAGAGCGGCCCCGCGCTGCGTCAACAGCCGGGGCCATGGTTCAGTCATCAAGTGGAGATGAGAACATGAAAAAGCATACGAAATCAGCGGGGGGAGGGCAAGCCAAAGGCTTAAGTCCGCGGCACATCCCCTGCAATAAAAGCGGCCACCGTCTCCATAAAGGTCAGGGTGGTAGTCGGTGGGCAGCCGAGCTCGATGCAGGCCCGCATATGGGCCGGGTTGGTCAGCACCCCCAGCTCGGAGGGCATGTCTTCGGCGGCCTTGCTCAGGGCGGCTCGCAGCTCGTCATCCGACATGGTGGGAGCGTTGATGATCAAGCGGGCATAGTTCTCGCCACGTTTGGCAAAGCGCAGGGCCGTCATGGCCGGCTGCCAGACAAAACTCAGGGTCGACAGCACGACCAGCAGGCCGCCAAACAGCATGTTATTCCCGACATCGGCAAAGACTGCCGAGCCCAGGACGATCTGGAAGAAGGTCAACAGCCGATCGCTGCGTGCCCAAAATCGAGCATGCATCTCTTCGATGGCGTGGCTGTAGTACAGGGCGAAATTCAGATCATGTCGGGACATGGATACTTCCTTAGCCGTTTGGCTTCTGCGCCGGGGGAGGAGGCGGGGGCGGCGCTGGCGAACGTGGCACTCGGCCCGTCCTGGCTCCATCCTCGTTCCAGACCGGGTCTTTGGGTTGGAATGGTTCGGTCATACAGCCTCCTGCTGCTTGGTGATGGTTTGAGCGCTTTCACTGTAGCATGGGGCGAGAGCCTGCCTCAAACAGGTCGCGGCCCGGCGTTATGGGCACCCTTATTTGGGGCTGACTACCTCACTATTTTTTGGGAGGAGGTGGGGGAGGCGGTGTTCTTGGAACTCTGCCTTTATCAACAGGGCTTGGTGAAGGCCGAGGCGTTGGCCGTGCCGGTGCTTGTGGTGGTTTGCTCATCAGTTTTGAACCCTCTAGTGAATAGCCAATCAGTTACTTTTTGGTTGGCGGCGGTGGCGGCGGATCTCTTGAAATTCGTCCCTTTGCATTATCTCCACCGGGCAGCTTCCGATTTATTGCGAGATTATCTTTGCCCTGTGGCCGCGGTGATGGATTCGGCTTTTTATCTGACATTGTCTTCAGCAATTCCGTTTGGGGTGTCACGTTCCAACAAGCTAACACGGCCCAAAGGGGTCTACCAATTCTTGCCGCATGTCGCCATGCAGTATCCGGCGATGATCCGGCTGGCGTGGGGCGAGCCGTTCTATAACGGACTTAAGGCGCTTGCCAATAGTCACTCCCCGGTATTCCTTCGCCCCCAGCAGCATGGCTTCAGCAGTTATAGGGGGCGCCATGAATAGACCTAAGGTGTTGCCCTACCTGAAGTGGGTGAACGGCTATCAACTGGTGGTGATGGGGGTGGCCCTGCCCATTAGTCCGACGCAGGCCAAGGTGGTCTTTTCCCAACTGCAGCGATTGGAGGTGGGTCATGGGTGAGGTGATCAAACTGGTGGCCCCTGTGGCCGCCCCAACGCGTCGAGGTTGCAACGTGATGGACAATCGCCGCTCCGGCTTTCGGCTGATGTATTGCAGCATGAAGGAGGCTCCCTGGTACCGTGATGTCGCCAAGAAGGCAGTGATGTTCCACCTGATCCTTGAGGTGGCCCATGAACATCGCACGGTGGTGTTTGGCGGCAAGCGGGTGCAGCTCTCCCGAGGGCAGATGGTGTGTTCGGCCAAGAGCCTGGGGCTGGAGTGCGGTATCTCAGAAGATCAGGCCCGCCGGGCGCTGGAGTTCTTCAGGGTGGATGGGGCGATCAGCTGCGTTGGTGCTCGAGGGAAGGGGGGGTACACCGTGGTGACCCTTCTCAATTTCGATGCCTATCAGCGCGGATTATCGCAAATATTTAGCGCGGAATATGACGCTGATTCTGAGGCCGCGCCAGCACTAGGGTTTGAGGGGGGTGAGCAAAGTGGCGGCGCGGATTTACCCGCCGAACAACACGCCGAAGACTATATCAGTAAGAACATACAGAACATAAAGACAGACCTTAAAGACTCTTCGTCGAAACTCGCTGACGCGACTTCCGACCTGCAGAGAGAGCAGGGCTCAGCTGATGAGCTGATTACTGCTGACCCCCTCCCTGACGAGCCAGCTGCAGCCGAACCCAAGACCCGGGTTATCCCAGAGGCTGCCATTCAGACCCCCAATGGCAAATCATGGGGCACCGCTGAAGACCTGAAGACCGCGCAGTGGATGTTCAAGCGGGTGCAGGTGATCGCGCCTACCGCACTCGAACCGAACTGGGCGCAGTGGGCCAACGTGATCCGCCTGATGCGCGAGCTCGACCAGCACAGCCACCGGGATATCTGCGAGCTGTACGACTGGGTGAGCCGGGATGCGTTCTGGTGCACCAACGTCCTGTCGCCACAGAAACTCCGCCAGCAGTGGACCCCGTTGACGGTGAGACGCAATGCCCCCACCCATCGGCCCACCGGCGGCCAGCATACCGATCTGACCAAATCCATGACTGCTGACGAGCTGAATCGTCGGATGCAGGAGGGCTTCTGATGAGCATGAAACCACTGAGCGCAGTGCTCGAGGACATGACGCATCGTGGCCTTCCTGCACAGGCCAGCGAGCCAAAATATCGGGCTTTGACCGACCACGATTCGCAGATGGTGTCGATGTTGTTCGAGCAGTTGAAGATCGTGTTTCCTGCCTGGAAACATGCCTTCCCGACCGATGACGCCCAGCGTCGTGCCCTGACTGAATGGACCCGCGCCCTGGTCGATGCTGGCTGCACCAGCCGCGAACAGTTGCAGTTGGGCATGCGGGTGGCCCGCGAGCAGGAGATCCCGTTTTTCCCCAGCACAGGGATGTTCATCAAGTGGTGCCAGATCACACCAGAGTCGCTTGGCCTGCCGACGGTCGATCAGGCGTTGGCCGATGTAGTTCGCCACCGCAAGAGCCACCCGGCCGTGGTGATTGCCGCTCGCGCTACCCGCTTTGAACGCCAGACCCTGACCACTGATGAGTACCGCAAGGTGTTCGCTCAAGCCTATGACCAGGTCGTGCGCCGGGTGATGGCCGGAGAGGATGTCGAGGCGGAGGTGCTGAAGGGGCTGCCCACTCGTGAGCAGATTTGCCATAGCCCTGAGTTCTACCAGCAAGCTGGACAGCGGGGTGTTGCCAGTCTGAAGGCGTTGTTCAAGCGCGGGGGAGGTGTGTGATGGCTGGTCAATTCAACACGAACGTCGAGCGCGATGTGCGCGAGGCACAGTTCTGCCGGGTGGTCATCTATCCGCCGGTGCGGGGCTGGGTGGGGGAGCGGGTGCACCTGGAGGTGTCGAACTCGCTGGAAACCCTGGGCAAAACCGATGCCGCCAGCAGTGCCGGGTATTACCTGGTGTGGGATGGAGCCGAGGAGGCACGGGCGGAAGCGGCGCGGATCCGGGGTAAGGCGGTCGAGCTGGTGAGGGTGGGGGCATGATGCACTACTACGCCCAGCATACCCCGACTCGGGATTGGCAGGCTCCGCTGCTCGGCATCGAGGAGTTGGAGAAGGCTCGGGAGACGGGCATTTGTGTGTCGATCGGGATGTGGGTGCTCCATGACATCGGGTTCGTTGCCTGGAGTGTTGAGATTGGAGTGATCGTCGGAACTGCCATGAGCAAGGCAGCTCATCAAACCACCGCCGGGAGGGGGAGGAAGGGATGAATATCGACATGATGTATGGGGTGCTGATCATCAGCTGGTGGGTGTTGTTGGTGCTGGTGGTGATTGAAATCCGGCATTGGCTGGCGGAGGTGCCCGAGGAAGAAGACGGTTTGGCCATTGATGAGCCGCGGCTGGTGTCGGCCTGCCGTGAGCTCTCCGAACTGGCGGCCAAGGCAAAGGAGGTCAGCCATGGTTAAGGCCTTCTTCCTGCTGATGTATGTGTTCGTGGTGCTGTTTGTGCTGGCCCATGTGCCTTATGAAGGCGGTGTGGGTTGGCAGTTACTGGGGGCTCCGGTGGTGTGGGTCGTGCTGGGTGGCTGGGTGCTGATCATGTTCCCATATCCTGTTGCACGGTTACTGCTGGCGCCCCTGCGTGCCCTGCTGCTGGTACTTGTCTGGCTCGGCACCCTGCTGGTGGCTGTCGCCAAGCTGGTGCTGGTGAAACTGAACCGAATCAATTGCGATCTGGCCGGGGAGGCCCATCATGACCATTAAGCCGAGCGAACTGACAGAACAGGGACTGATCAACCTGGCCGGGGTGAAGGTGTACGTTGCGGGCCCCATGACCGGACTGCCGCAGTTTAACCGGCCGGCGTTCTACGCTGCCGAGGCTTACCTGCAGGGTCAGGGCGCCAGAGTGATGAACCCGGCGGTGTTGCCGGATGGGTGGACCCATGATGCCTACATGCGGATCGCCATCCCCATGCTGATGGAGTGCGAGGCGGTGGCATTCTTGCCCGGTTGGCAGCAGAGCAGGGGGGCGCGGCAGGAGTTCACCCGCGCCCACGCTTTCGGCTTGGTGCTGTTGCAACTGGATGTGGAGGAAATCCCCCTGGGGTTGCTGGTCAAGCAGCATCTGCCGTTGGTGGTGTAACCACATGCCCACAAATCTGGCGAGCCTCACTGCTGAGGCTCGTGTACGGATTGATTTAGACAAACAGGTAGCCTTTCTGATTTGGCAGTGCCGCCAGGGCCGATCAACCCGTGAGGATGTTGCCAAGGCCATCACTCAACAGCCAGCAGAGTACCAGGAGTATTTTTGCGAGCGGCTTAACCACTACCGTGAGGTAAAGGGGACACATGAGCAGTAAATTCACGAGCCGCAGTGCGGCCAGAGCACACCATTTACAGCAGCAGGCCAACAACCCGGTCGGGGCCGCACTCAACGAGAGTGCTGCGCTGTTCCGTTCCATCGATACCTCTTGCCCTGGGCTGACAGCTGCTGAAGCTGCCCGTCGGGTCATCGCCGTTGAATCCCTCGCCGTGCGCCGCAGCGCCAGCTATCAGCTGCTGGTTCGCCTGGGACCGCTGCTCGACAAACTCGCGTTGATGGAGAAGCTGGGATGACGCCGTCCCACCCGGTATTTGTGCCGGCCATGGGACTGGTGCTGCTGCAGGTGGGTGAGGGGTTGGCGCCGCTTCGCACTGCTCTGGCGAACCGGCCGGCCGTGCTGGTGGCTGCCACGGAAGGGGGCGATCTGCTGACCCAGTTCCCGGAGCTGGCCAGTGCCTTGCTTAACCCAGCCATCGTCAAGGCCGCCGGCGGCGAGTTGGCCTTGCGCAGCGTGGGCCAGTGCCTGGTCGACCATGGTTGTATAGGGGAGTCGGTCACAACGGTGATGGGGGGCCTGCCGCTGCCACTGTGTTGGCACCATGATAACGAATACCGAAACGGCCAGCTGCCGTTCAACCCCGCGGAGCATGCCCCGGCGATCACCCGGGCGTTGCTGATCCGGATCGCCGGTTGGTGCGGGGTTGAGTTCGCGCAATTGCAGGCGCGGGATCTCTGTTGGTGGGCCTGCGTCTATAAGGTGCAGAGCCTGCTGCCCATTGATGTGGTGCGCCATGCCTGCCGGCTGTCGCCGGTGGGGCCGGAGAGGGTGTTGATCCCGGGGCGCGGTTATCGCGAGACGGCTGCCCGCTATCAGGTGCAGGAACCCGAGTTGATGGCGGAGGATCCGCTGGCCGGACTGCGTGGCCGGATCAGGCCCAAGCAGGCGGTGAAGACCATCGACCCAGAACCGCCGATGCTGCATATCCCCCGCCCCAAGATGAAGCGATGGGAGTCGGCCAACTATCTGGAGTTCGTGCGCCAGCTGCCGTGCGTGGTGACCGGTCAGACCGATGGCATCGAGGCGCACCATGTGGTGGGGCACGGGCTCAGCGTGATGGGCAGCAAGACCCATGACCTGATGACCTTTCCGCTCTGCCACCAGGCACACATGGAGTTGCATAACAACGGTTGGCAGCAGTGGGAGCAGACCCACGGAAGCCAGCTTGATCACGTCGCGATGACGTTAAACAAGGCCGCCGGCCTGGGAGTGTTTGGATGACGCCATACAGTGGGAAAGCCGTGAAAGCGCGGGCCCGCCCGCAGCCGGTACCGGGCACCATGAACAAGACCGAGGCCGCCTATGCCAGCCACCTGCGCCAGCTGATGCTGGCGGGCGAGGTGCTGCACTACGAGTTTGAACCGCTCAAGCTGCGGCTGGCCGACAAGACCTTCTACACCCCGGATTTTATGGTGGTGCGCCGGGATGGGCTGATCGAGCTGCACGAGGTGAAGGGATTCTGGGAGGACGATGCCCGGGTGAAGATCAAGGTGGCGGCCAAGCAGCACTGGATGTTCACCTTCGTCGGGGTACAGCGCAAAGGCGCCCACTGGTCACTGGAGGCATTCTGATGCGACTCGAATATGCGCTTTCTATTGGGGAACCCCGTTCGGCAATGCTCCAGGCTATTCAGTCCCGCTCCACTGGTCCTTCTCACCTGACTCAGGCCGATGTACTGGGGGCGCTGGGGTTGGTGCAGAAGTATGAAGGGGTGGGGTTGGCGCTGATGATGGCCCGTTACACCAAAGACAAGGCCAGCCATCACAAGGCGGTGATCGGGGTGATGGCCGAGTGCAGCAAGCTGGCGCCAAAGTACGTGGGTGCCATCAAGGGGCGCGGCCAAGGAATGGCACTGAAGGCGATCGCTGCGGTGTCAGTGCAGCACTACTGCCGCACCGCAGATACGCCAGGGGCGGCTTGCCAATGCAAGGGGAGGGGGAACGTTCGGGATATGGAGGCATCCCGGTTACACGGCAAGCCCGTCGACAAGGTTTGCCCCCGCTGTGGCGGTACCGGGTTGCGCCCCATCCCAGGCACGCAGATCCGGCGCGCTATTGAACCGTTGCTGGGCACGCTGAGCCGCGGCCAGTGGGAGCGGCAGTGGTACCCGCTTTATCAAGCGGTGCTGGCCTGGTGCCATGTGCAGGAGAGTGAGGTGGCGGCGTTTTACAAGCGGGTGACGGTTGTGTGAGGAGACATTCCATTTTGTTCGTAACGAGGGCCTCTTTTTTATGTTTTACTATAAATAAGTTCGTTGCCAGTACCGTGATCATAGTCCCAGAGTCGTATGGCTGGTTGCTATATCATACGAAGAATTGGTTCTCGCATGAGAACTTTTTCATGGTGAGTATTAGGGTATTATGGCCAACAATTTGTTTATTTCTTATGACTTGTATGCTCCAGGTCAAAAGTATGATGCGGTAATCGAAGAAATCAAATCACTTGGTGCTTGGGCCAAGGTACATAAATCACTTTGGTATGTGAATTCATCACTAGATCATGAGGCTGTAGCCAAGAAGGTATGGGCAAAAATGGATGCGAACGATTCACTTCTTGTGCTCAATGCCTCCACTAATAGCTTTTACGCCTTCAACATTGATTCTGAAGTTCTGAAACAAATGCAGGGACAGTGGTATAAATAAGTAATTGTGTTCTGCCAAAAATACGTAATTATAGTTGCCACCTGACGCAGAATTAATTATTTAGCCAAGTTGTAGGTACAAATTTATACGGATTTTCACCAAGGCTCTTGGTATTTACCAAGAGCTCAGGCCGATTAAAACGCTACCTGTTCCCAAGCCGGAATCGATCTAAAAACAGATGACAAAGCTGGTCAAATTTCGGCCTCCTAAATGAGGCCCATAAAGTGGGCCTTACTCATTTTCAATTGTTAAAAAGCCTGCTGCAGAAATCTTCTTCTGTCGTGCCGCGGGAAGTATCGATATCAAGTTTGATAGCGCCACCCGGTGAGCAGTATCGTGGGGAAGGGCATCGAGAAATGGCTCAAATCCGAACATGTATTTGCTCAAACTGCCAAAGGTGCCCACGACATCGGAACCCAGCATGAAGCGGGTTGGATATCGAGACACCATGTTGACCCAGGCGGGATCGGGATTGCCCAACTCATCGACCAGATAGGGATGAAGCACGCTCCAAGAGAGGTCGACGTAGAGGTTTGGATACTTGCCAAGTAACTGTTCAATCGTCGGCAGCAGGAATGTCATCTTCCCCTGGGTTCGATAGATTTCCATGCTCGTGCCTGCGTGTGCCCAGATGAACCGGGTATCCGGGTTGGCACGTAGGGCTTCTTCAAACTCGCCGAGGTAAAGGGGGTAACGTTCGCGTTTGGACGTGATGTTGGAGTGAAGCAATACAGGGAGATCGTAGTCGGCTGCGACCTGGTACACCTTCGCCAGAGCCTTACTGTTGGCACGTGGAGCTTTGCCGTAGATCAGGGCGGTCAGATAGTCATGGCGGGTGAATACCTCCCCAATGCCCTGCCATAGGCCAGGGTCACGGTCCAGCATGTCCTTGATCTGGGCTGCGGCGTTCATGTCATTGGGATTGAAACCGGAAATGAACGGATGAAAACGGGGTTTAACCTCTGCCGGTAGCTGCTTGTAGGCATGGGCGATCAGCGTGTCGGTCGCGCTGTACCAGTAGGCTTTAGCATCGTCGCCGGCGTAGTAGCGGGGTTGTACGGGTTCGTTCTCATCCCATTCTTTCGCAACCGAGATACCGGTGAAAACGGCATGGTCAATCCTGGCGGAATCGACCCCTTCGAGCAGCTTCGTGATGCCCGCACTCTCTTGGAAAAAGTCCACGTAGTGCAGATGAACATCGCTGTATCGGTAGTTATGGGCTCGTGCACTGGTTGTCGGCAGGACAACGAGTAGAGTCCAAAGGAGTATTTTGAAATACATCTGATGGCCTTTAAGCGTAACAGCCCACGCCCCCAGGGTTTGACGGACCTTGAAGGTTCTAGCCGGGAGCGGGGTACGTGATTCTGACGAGGCCACCATGTTGTTTGCTACGTAACATGGTGGCCCTTTTAGTCATTGATTGTCAGCACGCCCATTTCGCTATGGGCGTGATTGGGGTCAGATCACGCGCTTGATGCTGGCGTAGTCACCTTGGGTACGCAGGGTAACCGTGACTGGTTTATCGGTGCGGTTACGCCAGAACCAGCCATGCTTGCCATCAAATGCGGCCTCCAGCACACCCGACTCTTCCGGTGTGGCGCGGCCCTTGCCGTAGCCGTGGTAGAACCCCTTCGGTGCGTTGATGGGGTCACCATGGGTGTCGTAGTTCACCACGCCGCCGTTGGCCGTCCAGAGGAAGTTCACCTTCGCCCCTTGCTTCATTTCCAGCTTCACTTCAGCACCCTGGTTGGGCTTGAGGGTGATGCTCATCTCATGTTGCTGGCCAGAGGCCTGAGGTGCTGCCGCTGTTTGTGGGGCCGGGGCCGGCACAGCTTTCGCGGGGGCCGGTTGGACCGATACCACTGTTGGAGCAGGGGCTGTCGTAGGGGAGGAGATCACCGCTGCAGTCATAGCGGCGCTTTGAGCCGCGGCTTCATCAGCACGGGCTTCTTCCGCCAGCTGTAACTTGACTTCTCCCATCTGGGTCAAGCCGAGTGCGCGGCCGACACCGGTTGGGTCGACGGCGTATTCCGACGGCATGACGACGGTGACCAACAACACGGCTGCAGTGATCATGGCGAGCACTGTTGAGCGCAGCAGTTGAGCGGATGTCGGGAGGTCATTGAAGGTCGGGACATTGGTATTGAACATGATTGAAATCCTTACTGAGAAATGATGAGACCGGTGATCTGATAGCCCATGAGCAGAAAGCCTGCGCTCATCATGGCTACGTTGGCGGTATAGGCGTGGCGCCAGAAGCTGTTCGTGCGCCGCCAGTAACCCATCACTATGAGAATGGTGCCGAGGGCCAAGAGTTGGCCGAGTTCAACGCCGACATTGAAGGCGATCAGGTTGGGGATAAGACCGTCAGGAGAGATCTCGAAATCCTGGATCTTGGTGGCCAGGCCGAAGCCGTGCAGCAGGCCGAATATCAAGGTGGCTGCGCGAGTATCCGGTTGGTGGCCAAACCAGCGTTGGAAAGCACCGAGGTTATCGAGCGCCTTGTAGACCACCGAGAAACCGATGATCGCGTCGATGACGTAGGAGCTGATGCTGATGTTGCTCAATACCCCGAGCAGCAGGGTAACCGAGTGACCGACGGCGAAGAGGGTGACATAGAGCCCAACATCCTTCATCCGGTAGAGGAAGAAGATGACGCCGAAGAGAAACAGCAGGTGGTCGTAGCCGGTGATCATGTGCTTGGCGCCCATGTAAATAAACGGCATTAACAGTACGCCAGTACTTTCCTGGATATAGCCCTTGTCACCTTCTGGCACGCCATGGGCGAGTGCATCCGGTGCGATGGCCCACAGCACCATGACTGCGAGTAGAAGGAAAAACGATTGGCGCAGACGCGCAAGCAGCGTGTCTGCTCCGCTCAACGTGAGCGAGTGCATAGAAATACTCCTGGTTCAAAAGGTCTGGAGCCGCAATGCGGCAGGTGTCAGAACTAGATCCAGAAACGGGGTGGGCGTTCGATCCGAGACACCGGGCCATTGGGCAGCACCGAGTCGGGATACAGAACGGGAGCAATGCGCTCAGGCTGGAAAGTCAGTACGAGCTGGGCACTCGGGTGCGGGGGCTCATGTACGTGGTCAGCAATGAAAGAGGTATGGAAGTGACCCGCGAATAACTGGGCAGCACCGGGATCCGGCGTCGCTTCGTCGTCATGGGAGTGAGAGTGCTCTGCACTGCTAGAGGTGTGCTGGTTGGTGGGGGTGAACAACGCGGACGTGTGCCCGACCCAGGCCATCAACATGGTCAGGAGCAGTGCGAATACAACGTTGTTGATGACAGATCTGCTGAACATTCTGAACTACCAGCACACACCAATTAGGGATTTATTGATTTGACTGTATCCCCCAGGGGGGGATACGATTCTGGCTCGGATATTAACCTGAGCACTGAGTAATGAGCAAGCACGAACATGGCCACCACCATCAAAGTCATGCCGCAGTCAGTAAGAGATTGAAGCGAGCAGAAGGGCACCTGCGCAGCATTCTCACCATGATTGAAGAGGGTCGTACCTGTGTGGATATCGCCCAGCAACTTCACGCCGTGGAAAAAGCCGTGTGCCAGGCCAAACGCACCCTGATCCAGGATCACATCGATCATTGCTTGGAGCATGCCGTCGAGGGGCTCACCGGCGGCGATCACGATGCGCTGGAAGAATTCAAACAAATCACCAAATACCTCTGAGGCTTGTCATGACTAACTTCGCCGAGTTGTTGCAGCAGGGGCCAGCACATGCCTGGCTCTATTTCCCGAGCGCCATCCTCTTGGGGGCGCTCCATGGTCTGGAACCAGGCCATTCAAAAACGATGATGGCGGCTTTCATCGTCGCGGTGCGTGGCACCGTGAAACAGGCGATCTTATTGGGCCTGGCGGCCACGCTCTCTCACACCGCCGTGGTCTGGTTGATCGCGCTGGGCGGTATGTATTTGGGCCAGGGTCTGGATGCGGAGACGACCGAGCCTTATTTCCAGCTCGCCTCGGCAGTCATCATCGTCTCCATTGCTCTGTGGATGCTGTGGCGGACCTGGCGTGGTGAACAGATGTGGCGCTTCGAGCAAGGCGATGATCATCACCATGATCACGGCCACCATCACGATCACGATGAGCATTACCATGATGAGACCCGGCGCATCGATACCGGCCATGGTCGGGTTGAGCTGTCGATCTTTGAGGAAGGGGTCCCGCCACGCTGGCGTTTGCAGGCCTTGGCGGGTCATGCATGGGCTGCGGAAGATGTTGTACTGAGAACCTCCCGCTCTGATGGAAAGACTCAAGATTTCACCTTCGTACAACGCGAAGGCTATTTGGAATCAGCCAATGAGATCCCAGAGCCTCATGAATTCGATGTGAGGTTGAGCCTGGGCCATGGCAATCACTCCCATGACTATGATCTGGAGTTTCACGAGCATGGTCATGACCACGCCCATGCGGAGCTGGAAGGCTTGGAGCTCTCAGTCGAAGGGTATCAGGATGCCCATGAGCGTGCCCATGCCAATGACATTCGCCGGCGCTTCGCTAACCAGAACGTAACGACAGGACAGATCATCCTGTTTGGTCTGACCGGAGGTTTGATACCTTGCCCAGCAGCGATCACCGTGTTGCTGCTCTGCTTGCAGGTGAAAGAGGTGTCCCTCGGTGCCGTGCTGGTGTTGTGCTTCAGCATCGGGTTGGCATTGACCCTGGTGACTGTTGGCGCCGCGGCGGCCATCGGTGCCCGGCAGGCTTCCAACCGTTGGCCCTGGCTGGGAACGGTGGCGCGCCGAGCCCCTTACTTGTCCAGTCTGCTGATCATCGGTGTGGGGATCTACGTCGGTATGCATGGCTGGATGGGCTTAAGCGCGTAAGCTGTTTGGCATGAAGAAATGTCTTCGAACTGTGAGTCGGCTGCGTGGAAACATCGCACTTTTTGGCGCGGTTGCATTGCTTGCCGTACTCACCGTTCGCCATGCCGAGACCGTTGGGCCCAAAAAAGATGTGCAGGTCAGCGTTCAGCGAGGGGATACACGGCTCTTTGTTGCGGTGGCAGGAATTGAGCAGGTTGCCCTTGGTATTCCTCTGGAACAGCAGGATGTTGCAAAGGCTCGCTGTGGCATTCGAAGCCTGAAGCTCACCAAGAATGCCGCCAGTCGAGAGCCTTCAACGGAAACTAGCCAATTGCAGCGCTATGCCAGTGAGTACAACCAGTTGATGCTGTCACACTGCCCCAAAAGCGCTATTGGAAAAGGCTGAGTATTTCAATAGACCCCTCCCAGCAAATGAACAATCAATCCCACCACAGCACAGCTAAACAGCACCTGGATCACACTGCGTTTGAAGTGGAACAGCGCAATCGCTGCCGCCAGGGCAATCAGTGCTGAAGGCCAATCAAAATGGCCGGCAAAGCCTTGTGGCCACAACACGTGATAGCTAAAGAACAGAGCCAGATTGAGGATCACACCGACCACTGCCGCGGTAATGGCCGTCAAAGGCGCGGTGAATTTGAGTTCGTTATGGGTCGATTCGACCAAAGGCCCCCCGGCGAGAATAAACAAGAAGGAGGGCAAGAAAGTGAACCAAGTAACCAGACTGGCAGCGACCGCCCCGGCCAAGAATAGTTGCTCTGCACCAAACACCTGTTGCACATAAGCGCCAACAAAGCCTACGAACGCGACCACCATGATGAGTGGCCCTGGAGTCGTTTCGCCCAATGCCAGACCGTCGATCATCTGGGTAGGGGTTAACCACCCATAGTGGCTGACTGCCCCCTGATACACATAGGGTAAAACAGCATAGGCGCCACCGAAGGTCAGCAATGCGGCTTTGGTGAAAAACCACCCCATCTGAGTAAAGGTCCCATTCCAGCCGAACAGTAAGACCAAGATGCTCATGGGAAGCACCCAGAGCATGGTGCCGGCCATCACCAATAACGCCAGGCGTGACCAGCGAAAAGATGCGTGCTCCGGTGTCGGGGTGTCATCGTCAATCAGGGCACGGCCATAAGATTGCTGTTTTGCATTATGGCCACCTCCCGTGACGAATCTGTCGGGGGCGAAACGCCCTCCCAGATAACCGAGGACAGCGGCACTCAGAACGATCAGTGGGAATGGAATGTTGAGCGCGAAGATAGCGACGAACGCCGCGGCTGCAATTGCCCACAACCAGCTGTTTTTCAAGGCTCGAGAACCGATACGGTGTGCTGCTTGCATGACGATTGCTGTGACGGCTGGTTTGATGCCATAGAAGAGCCCTGCAACCACGGGCATCTCGCCAAATGCAATGTAGAGCCATGACAGCATGATCAAGATGAATAGGGAAGGCAGTACAAACAGTGCCCCAGCAATGATCCCTCCCCAGGTGCGATGCATTAACCAACCAATGTAGGTGGCAAGCTGTTGGGCTTCAGGGCCGGGCAACAACATGCAGTAATTGAGCGCATGCAGGAATCGTTTCTCGGAGATCCAACGACGACGTTCAACCAACTCTTGGTGCATGATCGATATTTGCCCCGCGGGGCCGCCGAAACTGATAAACCCGAGTTTTAACCAGAACCAAAATGCTTCGCGCAGACCAACGGGTGGGACATCTTGGCCATCAGTATCTATCAGGTGTGGGGGCAATTTATCCATGAGGATTCTCTTCTATGAATGCAGCCAAAAGTCCATCGAAGATGGCGCTGGCAGCGGCCAGTAAGTGGTCATCGTTCGGGATCGTTTCACGCAGGCCTGCCAATACTCGCTCTATCCCTGCCGCCTCGATTGGCTGCGTTCCACCGACATCGAGGTAATGCACCTGTGCGGCTAGACGCCCCAACCCAGGTTTATTAATGGCAAAGCTGGCTTGCAGCGTTTCGAAGGTCACCAGATTGCCAATATGGCTGAATTGCGCTCCGTCGAAGTCAAACCCGATAGCATCGTCAGGGCAGTCGTCGGGGGCGTTCAACCACAGGATACGGGCCGAAGGATCGATAAAACGCAGAATGAGCCATGCACTTGCCAACCGATCAACCCAGGGGCGGCGGCGAGTGGCCCAGGTACGGCCCTGATAGTCACTGTGTTTGCACAACGTGATGGGCTGGTTGTCGCTAGTGGGCTCGTCAGCCGACAAGGCACGACTCGCCGCAGTCTCTAATCTCAGCAGGTCTGCCTCTGTTTGCTGTTTGGCGATATCGGGGAAGAAATCGATATCAGATAACTGCGCAAAACCCTTGCGCAGCTTTCGAATCTGCTTGGTGGTTGCTAAGGCATTTTCGGTAGTCAGTTGAGCGTGGCATTCCCCAATCTCACTCCGTAACTTGGTGTAATCCTCGTCACGGTTGAACAACGAGATGAAGCGTTGGCCGTCTGAATCATGAACTGGCAGCAAGTAAGCCGTACCGTTGAGAGCCAGGATGTCTCTCTCAACCTCTTGGAGTGCAGTCTTGCAATCAGGATTGTCCGGGAGTAAGTAAGCTCCATCGCGCAGCACAGCAGCGCCACTTGCCTTGAGAGCGCGCCAGGCGCGCATACGGGCAGTTGCGTTTGCAGTGGGTAAACCAATAATGAGTACTAGCCAGTTATTCATAGAGACAGCTACATATAAAGTAGAGTTATCTACACTATAGAGGTTCTCGAAATTAGGAAAGCAGAATGTTTCCGATCAGTTAACACATGGTGTGCTGCGGGGGGGGGAGTTGGTATCGGCATCAAAGCTGCGTTACAAATGAAACCACTGAGGATGGATTGAGGGGTGTTTACTCACCCTGCAATTTTGTGTAGGCTGGATTCACATGGTGGAAGACTGTACCCGAAAGGGTACGGTCTTTTTTCATTGGTTCAAATTAAAGCCCGCACAGCAATGTGGCGGGCTTTTTTGTTGCCTGAGAGATAGTGGCGACCTGGTGGTGCTTGCAACGCCACCAGGCCACCTAGCCACATGCACAAGGTCACGGGCTGAGCCAAGGCCACTATTGCTCTGCAGAGCAGGGTGAGCCTATCACGCTTAAGGACCCCAGATCATATGTACGAATTACGATGCGGCCAGTGCGGCCGAAAATTGGCGAATTTTGTGGGACAGATCGACATTAAGTGTCCCCGATGCAAGGTCATCAACAATGCGAGTGCCTCTGAGCTCCTGCTAGGAGGTAGTGATGGAAAGACAATTACAGGACGGGTGGGTGCGGCTGGTGAATGCGGACTCGCTGGAGTTTATCAAGACGCTGCCGGCGGCAAGTGTTGATCTAATTGCGACGGACCCGCCCTATTTCGGAGTGAAGCAGGAGGCATGGGACAACCAGTGGGAGAATGGTGCCGAGTTCCTAGCCTGGCTCGATGCCTTCTTGGTGGAGTTCCGGCGGGTACTCAAGCCAAATGGTTCTGTGTACTTGTTCTGCTCACCGCGGATGAATGCGGATGTGGAGATGCTGATCCGGGATCGCTTCCGGGTGTTGAACCATATTGTGTGGGCCAAGCCATCAGGGGTATGGAACCGGATGCGAAAGGCCGATATGCGAGCGTTTTGGCCGGCGAGCGAGCGGATCATCTTTGCCGAGCAGGTAGGGGCAGATGGGAGTGCCAAGGCAGGGTCAGGTTATGCGAAGGCATGCCATGATCTGCGCCGTCAGGTTTTTGCGCCGCTGATCGAGTATTTCCGTCACGCCCGGGAGATGGCTGGTGTCAGTACTGCCGATATCAACCTGGTAACCGGCACCAAGATGGCCGGCCACTGGTTCGGCGCCAGCCAGTGGCAGTTGCCGAGCCGAGAGCAGTATACCCAGTTGCAGGTGCTGTTTGCCGAGCGGGGCAGGGCACTTGGGAAGGATTATGGCGGGCTGCAAGAGACCTATCAGGGGTTGCATCAGACCTATAGCCACTTGGTGGCATCCTATGATGAGTTGCGAGCGGAATATGAGCTGTTACGCCGACCGTTCTCTGTCACCCAGGATGTGCCGTTCACCGATGTGTGGTTGTACCCTTCGGTGCAGGCTTACCCTGGGAAACATCCATGTGAGAAGCCGCAGGCCATGATGGAACACATCATTCGGACCAGTAGTCATCCTGGTGATGTGGTGGCGGACTTCTTCATGGGGTCTGGTACTACCGGCAAAGCGGCGATCACGTTGGGGCGGCGGTTTATCGGGGTGGAGCTGGAGAGGCCGAGGTACCTGCAGACGTGTGCAGAGGTGGAGGCGCTGATAGGAGAGGGTAAATAGCGCTAAGGCTGCCTGCTGACAAGGGCGTGTCGGCAGGCAGCGTAATTATTGAATTCAGGCGGGAAAAGCGGCAGCTATTCTCAAAGCATCCGGAAAGCCTGCTACTAAATTGGGCAGCAAATCCAAGTATGTAACCTGATATTTTGGTCGTGATTATCCGTCTGGCAAGGTACAATAACCGCTTACCAAAGAGGAAAAAATCATGGCCAGTGCTGATCAACTGAAAGCGCTGCTTCAGTCACATCTGGAGGGCGACGATACTCGTTTTTACTCTGTCGCTATGCAGGTGGCTGCTCATGAAGCCAAGCGCGGCCATGGCAAACTGGCTGAGGATCTGCGTACACTAGTCGATCAAGCTAAGACCCGACGGACCGTAAGGCCTGATAACAGCGCTGTGCCGATCAGCAAGCCAAGAGGAGAGCTGGCCAACCTTCTATCCGTCAGTTACCCCAAATCCCGCATGGGCGACATGGTGCTGAATAGTGAGCTTACCCTGCAACTGGAGCGGGTCATTCGCGAGCAGCGTCACTCTGCAGAGATCCTGTCCCACGGTCTATCTCCTCGGCGCAAACTCCTGTTGGTCGGACCTCCCGGTACCGGCAAGACAATGACTGCATCGGTGCTGGCCGGTGAGCTGGGGCTCCCATTGTTCCAGGTTCGCCTTGATGGATTGATCACCAAGTTTATGGGCGAGACGGCCGCCAAGCTCAGGCAGATCTTTGAATCTACCCATCAGGTCAGAGGGGTGTATTTCTTTGATGAATTTGATGCCATTGGCTCTCAGCGTGGGCTAGCCAACGACGTTGGCGAAATTCGGCGCATTCTCAACAGCTTCTTGCAAATGATCGAACAAGATGACTCTCATAGCCTGATCATCGGTGCAACAAACCATCCGGACATTCTGGATAATGCCCTGTTTCGTCGCTTTGATGACCTGCTACATTACGAACTGCCGGACGAGGCAAACATAGCCAGTGTCCTTAAGTCTCGCTTATCGCGTATAGCTGTGAAAAACACCTCCTGGAAACGTTTGGCGGCTAAAGCATTTGGCCTGAGCTATGCGGAGTTGACTCGTGCATCTGACGAAGTGCTGAAAACAGCTCTTATTGAGCGTACTGAAAGTGTTTCCGAAAAGGATATTTCTCATGCACTGGAAGAACGCCGAAAGCTATCGAATCGGTTGAATAAGATAAGTTAACGATAAGGACATCGCATGCCGGTTAGGGCGCCTAATAACCACCCGCATTTTATTTTTCAAAATAATGCTCAAAGAGAAAGCTTCACGTCCCCCCCCACTGGTGGCAGTAGAAATAGGATACCTGACAGGGACAGGAATGCGCACGGTGGCGCACTGCTTGCGAAGCTCCAGCTACTCACACCAGTCTTAGCCGAAGCTGTAGAGCAGCAACGACAAGCCGGTATTGATGAAGGTATCGGCTTACAAATTGAATTTGAAAGCTTTCCTGATGTTGAGTTGGCTTTTGAGTCTCTTGCCCGAGAACGTTCAGGCATAGAACTTCGCAACGTTCGGCAAGACGGCGACCGAACCTTTGCTACAGTCTTTGTGCCAGATGGCAAACTCGAATTTTTTGAAAACCTGATAACTGCCTATCTGGATCAATCGAAAGACTCCCCCAGCGGTCCTAAAAACAGAGCTCTGCTAAACGCCATTTCAGAGATTAGAGCTGCAACCTTACAAGCTCTATGGACCGACTCCCTTGATTCAATGCCTACGGGAGACAATGAACACCTTTGGTGGGAGGTTTGGCTTCCGATACGAGGCGATCGCCAAAGAGTCGTGCATCAATTCAGGGATATGGCGACCGGGCTGAACTTCCGCATTGCTCCTGGGGTGTTATGTTTTCCTGAGCGCTCTGTATTGCTGGTCTATGGTTCCGTTGACCAGATGAAGCGTTCGATAACGACCTTAAACAGTATCGCCGAGCTTCGCCGCGCTAAGGAAACTGCTGAGTTCTTTGATTCCCTGTTGCCTAACGAACAACCAGAGTGGATTGATGAACTGATCGGCCGTTTAACAATTCCCGCAGAAGGGGCTGATGCACCCTATGTCTGTTTGTTTGATACGGGCGTCAACAATGGACACCCCTTGCTGCAACCTGCAATGGCGAATGCAGATAGACATAGTGTTGAACCCGCCTGGGGTGTTGATGATGCGGAAGGGCATGGTACGGAAATGGCGGGTCTAGCTCTGCTGGGGAATATGACGGATGTACTTTCTACGGGGGCCCCTGTATCAATTTCGCATCGTCTGGAATCCGTTAAGTTACTACCAGAAGATGGGGCCAACGGTGGTAATGCTATTCTGCACGGCTATTTGACATCCGAGGCTGTGGCTCGTCCTACAGTTACTGCGCCTTACCGTAAACGGGTTTTCAGTATGGCGGTTACCGCCAGAGACAATCGTGACCGTGGGCGCCCTTCTGCTTGGTCTTCAACAATCGACCGGCTTGCCTATGATACTGACGAGCAAGGTGCAACTCCAAAATTGTTTGTCTTATCAGCCGGCAATATCAATGACAATAACGCCTGGATGGAATACCCGCATAGCAATACCACAGATGGTATTCATGATCCTGCACAAGCATGGAATGCCTTGACTGTCGGAGCTATGACCCATCTAACAAGAATCACTGAAGCAGATGTACAAAACTATTCCCCAATTGCGGAAGTTGGTGGCTTAAGCCCCTTCAGCACAACTTCCCAAACATGGCAATCCCACTGGCCATTAAAACCAGATGTTGTTTTTGAGGGGGGCAATGCCGCTAAAGATGAGCTTTTTGCTACCTCATTACCTAGCTTGCGTTTGCTAACCACGCATGCGAGACCCACTGAACGTCTGTTAACTACAAGCAATGCGACCAGTGCAGCCTCTGCACTCTGTGCCAGAATGGCCGCGCAGTTAATGGCCAGGTATCCCGACTTATGGCCAGAAAGTATACGTGGATTGATAGTGCATTCAGCGCAGTGGACTGACGCCATGAAGCGTATGATCCTGCCTGCAAGAGGGGAGCCAACCAAGGCACAAATAACTGAATTGGTAAGGCATTGTGGGTTTGGTGAGCCAAGCCTTGAAAAAGCCATGTGGAGTGCGGATAACTCATTGACCATGATTTGTGAGGAGTTTTTACATCCATTTAAACGCGACAGGGGTAAAGAACCTCAGCTACGGGATATGAATCTACATCGTCTGCCATGGCCACTGGACGAGCTTGAAACGCTTGGCGAAACTCTAGTAGAAATGCGGGTCACCTTATCTTATTTCATTGAGCCCAACCCATCTGCTCGTGGAGTTACCTCACGTTATCGATATGAATCTCATGGCCTTCGTTTCGATGTAAAACGCCCTCTGGAAAGTGAGGCTGACTTCCGGGCAAGAATCAATGCCGCAGCTAGAGACGATGAAGAGCGTGTTAACAGGATCGACAATGACCCAAACTGGGTGATAGGCAAAAAGAGTCGGCATAAAGGTTCGTTACATGCAGACATCTGGAAGGGCAGTGCAGCAGAATTGGCTAGTCGTGGTGCCATTGCGGTTTACCCTTCGCAGGGTTGGTGGAAAACAAGGCCCAAACTCGAACGGTACAATCAGCGTATCAGGTATTCGCTGGTGGTTTCTATCAATGTGCCTGACGTCGATGTGGATTTGTATACCCCAATTGCCAACCAGATTGGTGTTCCGGTTGTGATCGAATAATTGAATCGAGTGGTTTGATATCATAATTAGGGAAGGTATGAACAAGTGGGTCACAACTTCCCTAAATCCTCTGCCATCGTGCCATACGACTTTACTAGGACCACTGGTTTACCATTTGAGAAATTATTACACCGTGAGCGTTAAAATTTCGTATTTTTAAACTGCAGTTTAGCTGTCATCATGAATACGTTGCAGGCATCTCAATATCGGTCTGAAAAATATCCCCTGTCGGGGCATATTTATAATAAGCCCCCTTCAATGGAGGGTGCTTTAAAATTAAACAATCTTACCCTTCACATCACCTGCAACTTTTGCTAAGGAAGGTGCGAACAAGTCCCTGATATGAGATCATGTTTGTCATCTGGAGCCATGAAAAAGGGTTCATCATGAGTCATCAGCTCACCTTCGCCGACAGTGAATTCAGCAGTAAGCGCCGTCAGACCAGAAAAGAGATTTTCTTGTCCCGCATGGAGCAGATCCTGCCATGGCAAAACATGGTGGAAGTCATCGAGCCGTTTTATCCCAAGGCTGGTAATGGCCGGCGACCTTATCCGCTGGAAACCATGCTCCGCATTCACTGCATGCAGCATTGGTACAACCTGAGCGATGGCGCGATGGAAGATGCTCTGTACGAAATCGCCTCCATGCGTCTGTTTGCCCGGTTATCCCTGGATAGCGCCTTGCCGGACCGCACCACCATCATGAATTTCCGCCACCTGCTGGAGCAGCATCAACTGGCCCGCCAATTGTTCAAGACCATCAATCGCTGGCTGGCCGAAGCAGGCGTCATGATGACTCAAGGCACCTTGGTCGATGCCACCATCATTGAGGCTCCCAGCTCGACCAAGAACAAAGAGCAGCAACGCGATCCGGAGATGCATCAGACCAAGAAAGGCAATCAGTGGCACTTTGGCATGAAGGCCCACATTGGTGTCGATGCCAAGAGTGGCCTGACCCACAGCCTAGTCACCACCGCGGCCAACGAGCATGACCTCAATCAGCTGGGTAATCTGCTGCATGGAGAGGAGCAATTTGTCTCAGCCGATGCCGGCTACCAAGGGGCGCCACAGCGCGAGGAGCTGGCCGAGGTGGATGTGGACTGGCTGATCGCCGAGCGCCCCGGCAAGGTAAGAACCTTGAAACAGCATCCACGCAAGAACAAAACGGCCATCAACATCGAATACATGAAAGCCAGCATCCGGGCCAAGGTGGAGCACCCATTTCGCATCATCAAGCGACAGTTCGGCTTCGTGAAAGCCAGATACAAGGGGTTGCTGAAAAACGATAACCAACTGGCGATGTTATTCACGCTGGCCAACCTGTTTCGGGCGGACCAAATGATACGTCAGTGGGAGAGATCTCACTAAAAACTGGGGATAACGCCTTAAATGGCGAAGAAACGGTCTAAATAGGCTGATTCAAGGCATTTACGGGAGAAAAAATCGGCTCAAACATGAAGAAATGAAATGACTGAGTCAGCCGAGAAGAATTTCCCCGCTTATTCGCACCTTCCCTAACGTAGTTTCCAATGATGGAGGACTGCACCCGAAAGGGTTCGGTCCTTTTTTCTTTCCCCTTCCAAACCTCGGCCTTGCCGGGGTTTTTTCATTTCAGAGGCCCTGCGGGGTGGTGGGTATGAAGATGCCTGATAAAGACCTTGGTCTGTTGGCCTGGCTGCTGGCGTGGGCCGATACCCACTGGCCAGCGCTGTATGGCTTCACTCTGTCTGTGGTGATCTCCTGGTTGCGGGTGACTTACACCGGCGGAGCCGTTCGGCAGCGTCTGCTTGAGTCGGTACTGTGTGGTGCCATCTCGCTGTCCGTTATGTCAGGGATGGACATGATTGGCATCCCAGCCACCGCTTCAGGCTTTGTCGGCGGGTTCATCGGCTTCCTTGGCGTTGAAAAGATCCGCGATGTAGCCAGCCGCTGGCTGGATCGGAGGTTTGGCAATGGTCAGGATTGAGCGAGTGTCGCCGCATTGCATCAGCGTCACGCACTACTTCGAGACCTGCAAGCTCAAGGCCTACCCAGACCCCGGCAGTAAGAATGGGGAACCCTGGACGATTGGTTGGGGCCACACCGGGCCGGAGGTAAAGCCTGGTTTGGTCTGGACACAAGCACAGGCAGATGCGGCATTCATTGAGGATCTACGCCGCTTTGAACGTGATGTGCTGTCGCTGGTCAAAGTGCCACTGACTCAAGGCCAGTTCGATGCTCTGGTGTCATTCGCCTACAACGTTGGCTCAGATATCGATGCCGACACCCTTGCCGAAGGATTGGGTGACTCCACGCTGTTGCGCAAGCTGAATGCCGGTGACCATGAAGGCGCAGCACGGGAGTTTCGCAAGTGGAACAAGAACGATGGCAAAGTGATGCGAGGTCTGAGCCGTCGGCGTGCAGCCGAAGAGTGTTTGTTCAGGGGGATGGATGGCGCTACAGCCATCAAGAAGGGAGTGGCTGCAGCATGAACCCAGAACTATTCCGCCGCGCCATACCCTACCTGCTGACTATCGCTACCGTACAGGGCTGCCTGTGGGGAGCCTATCGCCACGGGGTCAGTGTCACCGACACCGCTTGGGAATTGAAGTGGAACGCGCAGGCTAAGGAGCTGGTCGATGCCAAGGCTACCGCACTGGAGCTGGCGCGTGAGGAAGAGCGCCGTCGCCAAACCAGCATTGATGAGGTAAGACAACATGCCGAACAACAGATTGCCCGGGCTGAGGCTGACGCTGCTGCTGCCAGCGCTGTTGCTGCTGGGGTGCACGAGCAAGCCCGCAGATTGGCAGAGCGAGCAAATCAGTGCGCCAGCTATCCCGCGACTGCCCAGTCAGGCTCGACAGTCGGACAGCCCGCCGTGGTGCTCGCCGAACTGCTCAGCCGGGCTGATGCGCGAGCGGGAGAGTTGGCAGCAGCTTATGACCGAGCTCGAGCATCGGGCCTGGCCTGCGAAAGAGCCTACCTATCCCTGAGTGTGAAGCAGTAACCGAATCGCCGCACCGGGTCACTCTCCAATCAGGCGGGTCGTCCCGCGTTTATGTGTGCCGGTGCGGCACCTATCAGGTAATCACCATGCCACTACGAGTCCCCAAGGTGTGCCGAGAGCGCACCTGTCATCAGCTGACGACCGAGCGCCACGGCTACTGCCCGGTCCACGTGCACTTGCTGGATGGATGGAAGAAGGTAGCCAAGGTCAGTGCCGATGATCGCGGCTATGACTGGGCGTGGCGCAAGCTGCGCAAGCGGATCCTGGTGAGGGACAGGTACCTGTGCCAGGTATGCCTTGCCTTGGGCATTGTGACACCAGCGACTCAAGTTGATCACATCGCCAACAAAGCCGCTGGCGGTACCGATGAGGTGTGCAACCTGCAGGCAATCTGCGACCCTTGCCATGCCAGCAAGACGCGAGCAGAGGCGCTGGCTGCCCGCCGAACGGGGCTGCCGAGGGGGTAGGGGGGATCAAATCCTCCCAGCTTTTCGACCTCACCACTGCTCCGCCCCGCGAAATTTTTATACCCGCGAAATTAAAAATTTAAATGGAGGGCGCGATGGCCGGTGCAGCTGCCGTGCCCGGGCGCGGCAGAAAGCCCAAGCCGACCGCACTGAAGCGCCTGGGAGGCAATGCCGGCAAGCGGGCACTGAATAAAGACGAACCCATCTTCACCCCTCTCATCGGGGTCGCCTGCCCTGAGTGGCTGGCAGAGGATCCATGGGCTCCCACGCTGTGGGATATGGTCATCAAAGAACTGTGCGCCGCCGAGGTGCTGTGCATCACCGATCTGCACAACCTGGAGGCGTTCTGCGCCGCTTACTCCCGCTGGCGCAGAGCCGAGATTGAGATCACCAAGCACGGCCTGGTGGTTGAAGGGGCCACTGGTGGTCCAGTCAAGAATCCGGCCTGTACCGTCGCCAACGAATCACTCAAGCAAATGACCACATACGGGGCCATGCTCGGGCTGGACCCTTCCAGCCGCTCGCGCTTGATCGGCGGCAACAAGAAGAAGGGAGGCGGCAACCCGTTCGCTGCTTTGTAGGGATAGACCATGGCCGCACGCAAAAGCTATCCCTACGTCAACGTGGCCAATGGCTACGCCCGCGACATAGTGCGCGGCAAGATCCCTGCCTGCCGCTATGTGATCCAGGCATGCCAGCGTCATCTCGATGATCTGGCCAAGGAGAAGTCAGCCAAGTTTCGCTACCGCTTCGACAAGGACAAAGCCGAGCGGGCCGCCAAGTTCGTCCAGCTCATGCCCCACACCAAGGGGGAGTGGGCCTTCAAGCGCCAGACCCTGAACCTTGAGCCGTGGCAGCTGTTCATCATCTGCTGCGTGTTCGGATGGGTGCGCAAAGGAAGCGGCCTGCGGCGCTTTCGCGAGGTTTACAACGAGATCCCCCGCAAGAACGGTAAGTCGGCGCTCTCCGCCCCGGTTGGCCTCTACTGCTTCGCGGCGGATAACGAATTTGGCGCCGAGGTTTACTCCGGCGCCACGACAGAGAAACAGGCGTGGGAGGTATTCCGCCCGGCCCGCCTGATGGCCAAGCGTACCCCGGCGCTGCTCGATCATTACGGCATCGAGGTCAACGCCAGCAACATGAACATCCCTGCTGACGGCGCCCGTTTCGAGCCGCTGATCGGCAACCCTGGTGACGGCCAGTCACCATCCTGCGCCATCGTGGACGAATACCACGAGCACGACAGCGACGATCTCTATACCACCATGATCACCGGTATGGGGGCCCGCAAGCAGCCCCTGATGTGGATCATCACCACCGCGGGCTACAACATCGACGTGCCCTGTTACGACAAGCGGCGGGAGGTCATCGAGATGCTGGCCGGCACAGTGCCGGACGATGAGCTGTTCGGGATCATCTACACCATCGACGAAGGTGATGACTGGGCAGATCCTGCGGTGCTGGCCAAGGCCAACCCCAATATGGGGATCTCGGTCTACTCAGATCACCTGCTGGCGCAGCAGGCCAAGGCAATCAAGTCGGCCCGCTTTGCAAACATCTTCAAGACCAAACACCTCAACGTCTGGGTCTCGGCCAAGACGGCGTTCTACAACATGCAGCGCTGGGCGGCCTGCGAGGACAAGAGCCTCACCCTGGAGCAGTTTGCCGGTGACGAGTGCATTCTCGGCTTCGACCTGGCACGCAAGCTCGACATGAACTCCATGGCGCGGTTGTTCTGGCGCGATATTGACGGCAAGCGCCACTACTACTCGGTCGCCCCCCGATTCTGGGTGCCGGAAGATACCGTATTCGATAACGATAACCGGCGTCTGGCGGAGCGATACCAGAAGTGGGTCAACCTGGGTGAGCTCAGCACCACCGATGGGGCAGAGATCGACTATCGCGAGATCTTCGAAGAGGCCAAAGAGGCCAACCTAACCAATAAGGTGCTGGAGACTCCACTCGACCCGGCAGGGGCAATTGCCCTGTCTCACTCGCTGGCAGATGAGGGGATGACCCCCATCACCATCACCCAGAACTATCAGAACATGTCCGCCGGGATGAAGGAGCTGGAGGCTGCGATCCAGGCCGGCCGCTTCCACCATGATGGCAACAGCTTGATGACCTGGTGTATCGGCAATGTGATCGGCAAATACCTGCCCGGAAACGATGACATGGTGCGCCCGATCAAGGAGAGCGCGGATCAGAAGATAGACGGCGCGGTGGCGCTGATCATGACCATCGCCCGCGCCATGGTGCCGGATCGCGGCGATGACCGCTCCATCTACGAAACCTCGGACGTTTTATGCTGACACAACTTTTCATTTTCATCGTGGGCCTGCTGGGGGCTGCGGCGCTGGCCTATGGCGCCAGCCTCTACGCCCCGCCGCTCGGCTGGATAGTGGGCGGTCTGCTCTGCCTGATCTGGTCATTAATGATGAGTCGAGCAGTGGCTGCCGCCGAGTTCGCCAAACGCCACAAGGGGGATAGCTAATGTTCCTGCCAATGATGTTCGGCAGCGGGCGCAAGGGCGGCAACTTCAGTCAGTGGATCAGCAGCATGGCGGGTAAGACGACCAAGGCCGGAGTGCTGGTAACGCCGGAGACTGCCCTGGCGCAAGGGGTAGTGCGTGCCTGTGTCACCCTGCTGGCCGAGTCCGTGGCGCAGCTCCCCTGTGAGCTCTACCGTCGAGATGATGACCAGCGGCTGCGTGCAACTGACCACCCGCTGTACGACCTCATCCATAACCAGCCGAACCAGAAAGACACAGCGTTTGAATTCAATGAGCAGCGCATGGGCCACCTGGGCCTGCGTGGCAACAGTTATAGCTTGATCGACCGGGATGGGCGAGGCTTCATCACGGAGCTCATTCCCATCAACCCGGACAAGGTAGCTGTGCTCAAGGGGCCGGATGGGTTGCCCTATTACCAGTTGCTGGATGGCAGCAACCAGATCTTGCCGATGCGGATGGTGCACCACGTCAAGGCGTTCAGTCTTGACGGCTACCTGGGGCTATCACCAATCCAGACCAACCCTGACACCATCGGACTTGCGATGGCGGTGGATGAGCATGCGGGAAGGGTGTTTGCCAATGGCACGACTCTCTCGGGCGTCATCGAGAGCCCGAAGGATGGTGCCAAGTTTGACACACAGGCCAAGGTGGATGCGTTCCTCGGCAAGTTTGTAGAGCGCCACTCTGGGCTGCGCAACGCCTTCTCAGTCGCATTACTGCAGGAGGGGATGCAGTACAAGCAGCTCGCCATGAACAACGAGCAGGCGCAGCTGCTGGAGTCCCGCAAGTATGGCGCAAACGAGATCTGCCGGCTCTACAAGGTGCCGCCGCACATGATCGGCGAACTGGAGCGGGCGACCAACAACAACATCGAGCACCAGGGGCTGCAGTTTGTCATCTACACCCTGCTGGCCTGGGTCAAGCGGATCGAAGGCGCCATGATGCGCGACTTGCTGTTACCAGCGGAGCGCAAGAACCTCTACATCGAGTTCAACGTCTCCGGGTTGCTACGGGCAGATCAGAAGTCCCGCTACGAGGCCTATGCCCTCGGTCGCCAGTGGGGCTGGATGAGTGTCAACGATATCCGCCGGCTGGAGAACCTACCGCCGGTAGCAGGTGGAGATATCTACCTGACCCCGCTCAACATGGTGAGCACCGGCTCCCTCCCGCCAGGCATCACCAAAGCCAGCGCCGAACAACTCAACGAGATCGAGGCCATCCTATGCCGAAGCTGATCAATTACCCCCATCTGGCCAGCATGGCGTTTGGCCAACCCCTCTATGCCACCCAGGATGTTCTGGCTGGGGTGAAGAGCCTGCTGCTGCCACGGATGCTGGGCAACCAGCGAGACATCATGGCTGCCGACGAGTTGCCGGACGGATTCGAGCCTGCTCCGCTGGAGGCCAAGGGGGAGTTCAAGAACCGTATCGGCGGGCTGGCGGTCATCCCTGTACACGGCATCCTGATGGCACGGCGTGGGCACATCGATGCCACCTGCACCGAGCTGACCAGCTACGAGTGGGTGAGGATGCAGATCGCCACCGCGCTGGCTGACGAACGGGTCAAGGAGATCGTGCTCGACATCAACTCCGGCGGCGGCATGGCGGTGGGCTGCAAGGAGCTGGCGGAATACATCTATTCCAAGCGCAGCGTCAAACCGATCACCGCGTTGGTCAACTTTGCCGCCTACTCGGCCGCCTATTTCATCGCTGCCGCTTGCACCAGGGTGGTGGTGAGCGAGACCGGCGGCTGCGGCTCGGTGGGCGTCATCATGGAGCACATGGAAGTGAGCAAGTGGGAGCAGGAGGTGGGCCTCACCTTCACTACCTTCTACCGCGGCGAGCGTAAGAAAGACGGCACCCCGCACGAGCCTCTCTCCGAGGGGGCGATGGCCGCCATTGACCACCGGATGGATCAGGCCTACGAGCTGTTCGTGAGTTCGGTCGCTCGATATCGCAGCTTGTCAGCAGAGCAAGTGCAGGCCACTGAAGCTGCCCTCTTCAGCGGCAGTGAAGCCGTGGCCAACGGCCTGGCAGACGAACTGGCCAATCCCCAGGATTATCTCAACGCCCTTGCCGCCAGCGTGGCCAACCAGGGTAAACCTCAACAGTCCGTAGGCCTGCGGGCCAGGGCCATCGAATTGCAGAACCAGCTCTAGCCCTGCGGCGGAGCCCATCCCAATAAGCCCCTTTCGGGGCTTTTTTTATACCCAAAGGAAACCACTCGATGAAAACTATCGAAACCCTCCGCCGCGAGCGTGGCGAAATCGTCGCCCAGATCAAAGCCCTTGCCGACCTGGAAGCGAGCGGCACTGCCTTGAGTGACGAGCAACTGGCCCAGTTTGCCAATCTGGAGGCGCAAGCGAACCAGATCAGTGCCGCCATTGCTCGCCAAGAGAGCACCGAGCGACTGATGGCTCAGCAGGCTGTGCCGGTCAATGCTCACGGATCCCAGGCCCCCCCGGCAGTACATGTTAAACAAGAACTCAAACAGTACCCCGGTGCTGGCATGGCTCGTATCGCCATGGCCATTGCTGCAGGCGAGGGGGACATGAAGCTGGCAGAGCAGTTTGCCGCCAACGAGATTGGTGATACCGGGATTGCCATGGCTATCAGCACCGCGGCTGGTTCCGGCGGTGCTCTCATCCCTGAGAACCTGCACTCCGAGGTGATCGAGTTGCTGCGCCCCCGCACCATCGTTCGCAAACTCGGGGCCCGGCCGGTGCCGCTGCCCAACGGCAATCTGAGCATGCCGCGCATGTCCGGTGGGGCCACCTCCAGCTACGTGGGGGAAGGAGTTGATGCCAAGGCTACCGGTGGCAGCTTCGATGACGTGAAGCTGGCCGCCAAGACCATGATCACCCTGGTGCCGATTAGCAACCAGCTGATCGGGCGTGCCGGGTACAACGTCGAACAGCTGGTGCTGGGTGACATGCTCGCGGCCATGGGCGGTCGTGAAGACAAGGCGTTTCTGCGCGATGACGGCAGCAACAATACTCCGATCGGCTTCAAGAAAGTGGCCACCGACGCGGGCCGTACTGTTGCCTGGACCGGCACGGCGGATCTGGACACCATCGATGCTTACCTCGACTTGCTCATCCTGAAACTGATGAGCTCCGACTCCATGATGATCAACCCGGGTTGGGGCATGAGCCCGCGCTCCTGGATGAAGCTGTTCGGCCTGCGCGATGGCAACGGCAACAAGGTCTATCCGGAAATGGCCCAAGGCCTGCTGAAGGGTTACCCGGTTGCCCATACCAACACCATTCCGGTGAACCTCGGCGCGGGTACCAACCAGACCGAGATCTACTTCGCCGACTGGAACGACGTGGTGATCGGCGAGCAGGACAACATGACCATCGACTTCAGCCGCGAAGCCACCTATGTGGATGCTGCCGGCGAGCTGGTCAGCTCCTTTGCCCGCAACCAGTCCCTGATCCGTCTGGTCGGTAACCACGACGTGGGCTTCCGTCACGTAGAAGGGCTGGTGCTGGGGACTGCCGTTACCTGGTAAGCCCTGTCACGGGGCTACTTCGTGGCCCCTTCCATTTCCCTATCAAGATCGTTCAGGAGAGCCATCATGGCCAAACCAGACAAGGCGGGGAGCGAACCCACCGTAATGCTTATCAAGGTGATCCGCCCCTTCAAGAACTACAGCCCCGGCGACATCACCGGATTTGACGTAGCCAAGGCGCAGGCCTTGATCGACGGTGGCGTGGCTGAGGCCTACACCGCAGCCGAGGGTGAGGAGTAAACATGTTGCTGATCACCGTGGTTGAAGCCAAGGCTCAGTGCCGAATCGAACCGGAGATGACCGACGAAGATGCGCTTCTGACCGGTTTGATTGAAGCGGCGATCAGCCACATCCAGTCCGACATCAACAAGCCGCTGGTGGCAGCAGGGGAGGAGGGGCAGCCCCTCACTCCTGCGCTCAAGCTGGCGGCTCTGCTGCTGATCGGCCACTGGTATACCAACCGGGAGGCCGTGGTGACGGGCACCATCGCCACGACTCTGCCGCTGGCGTATGACTCGCTGATCCACCCCTACCGTGACATCGTGGTGGGCTAGGGGGACGCATGCTTAAAAGTGGCGAACTCGACACCCGGCTGACGCGCTTTGGCGCCGCAACCGGCACGCCCCCAGAATGGCCGCTGCTTGGCAAACTGTGGGCGAAGATCATTGACCCGAAGGCGGCAGGGCGCGAGGCACAGGCCAGTATCTATGCAACCGGTTCGACTTTGATAACGGTGCGGGCTCGGGGCGATATCCTGCCCGGGCAGTTGCTGAAGGCAAATGCCTGCTGGTACTTGATCGAAGACACCGCCAGCGAGCCTGGCGCCTTGCAGATCTCGGCCCGCAAACTCTCCGGCGAGCCAGCCACCTACACTCCGAAGCATGGGGAGCCATACCCGGTCACCGCCTTCCTGGTGGCAGAGAACGTGATGGTGGGAGCCCGTAGCGAGCCGCGGCACCAGATAGACCTGATCCTACCTGAGCTCGTGCCCCCCTTTGCACGCCAGGGTGACCAGATCACCTTGCGTGGCAGGCAACATCGTATCGATGGGCTGATTGAGGGCAGTGACAACGGCACCACGCTCCGAGTGATGGTGGTCTGATGCCGGGCGGACTTAGCCGCAAGCGCAGGGCCAGGGCGATCAACGTCACCGGCCTGAGCGAGAGTATTGATGCATTCAAGGCGCTCCCTGCCACGATCCGCAAGCAGTTGGTGGCCGTGGTCAATGAAGTGGCCACCAACACCCGTGGTGACATCGTGAACCGGATCGCCGCCGATGGGTTCAATACTACCTCGGTCAGGGCGCGGATCCGGCTCGACAAGGCGAACGCCAGCAACGACGTTGCCACTATCAGCCTGGACCTGAAGAAGATCCCGTTCAGCCGAGTCAAATTTGCCAGTCAGCGTACCGATGGTACCGGCACCCGGGCCAGTGTCTGGGTGCTGCGGGGCGGAAAGCGCGTGCAGGTCTACGGCTTTATCAACCCCTACGGCAAGAAGCGTCGCCCGATGATCCGCTATGCGAAAGCCGGCAAGCCGCGGCTGGTGATGGCGGGTGGTGTGGGGCTGCGGGGCTGGTGGAACGACATCATCACCGAGCAGTTCCTTGATGAACTGCAAGCCAACCTTGCCAGCACCTTCAGCAGGAGAGTGACATGACCGAAGCGACCGTCATCATCGATGCGCTGCTGGCCAAGTTGCGCAGCGTGCCAGCACTGTCGCCAGAAGACAGGGTATGCGACAGCGACCCGCAGATCGACCAGCACACCCCGCTGCCGCTCGCCCATTTTCGGGAGCTGACCGAGATCAAACCGGAGCGGCGGGGCCGTGAGTGGAAGCGTAACCGCAACATTCAGGTAGATCTCTATCAGTCCGTGAGTGACGGGCGGGCAGGGCGTGACCAGTTGCTGTCCGAGGTGCTGGCGGCGCTGGTGCCCTCGACGGCGGGGATCCCCCTGCCGGGCACGACGCTGCTCACTATCTCGGTGGGCACCATCAATCTGGAACCCGAAGAAATCGGCAGCGATACCTTGCTGACCTCCATCCAATTCAGCCTCACCTACACCGCCAGCCTATAGGCCGGCACCACCATCTGGATACAATAGGAGCATCCAAGCATGTCATTTACCGACAAAGGCCTGCTGCTGGCCGGTGATGTCTACATCGCCGAAATCAGCAATGGCGTGAAAGGGCCCCTGATTGGCCCCATCAACGTCAACGAGATCACCGTCACCCCGCCGACCACCGAGGAGAAGTCGCGTATCTCCAAGAAGCGCAGCACCTTCGGGCAGGCGCTGGACTCGGTCCAACTGCCGAAAGACCCGGCCAAGCTCTCACTGAAGTGGGACTCCATGACCAAGCAACTGCTGGCCGATGCCATCGCCGGCAAGCAGGTGGCCTTCACCCAGACCGAGGCCGCGGTCGTGGATGAACCGGTGACCCTCAGTAAAGAGGGATGGGTCGAGTTGGGCAACGCCTACATCAAGCCCGGCACCATCGTCGTGAAACTCGCCAGCGGCAGCACCACGCTGGTGCTCGACACCGATTACAAGGTGAATGGCAACATGGTGATGGCGCTGAACGACACGGCGGCTGTCGCTTGCAAGGTGAGCTACACCAAAGCGGCCGTGACCGGCACCACCTACACCGGCACCACCGAGACCCTCAAGCCGCGCTACTTCCTGATCGACGGCGAGAACCTGGCCAACCCCGGCCAGCGAGTGCGCGTCACCATCGACCAGGCCATGCTGGCCGCCCAGGGCGCCCTGGCGCTGATGAGTGGCGAGTTTATGGAAGGGGAGCTGGAAGGCTCATTGGTGACTCAGCCCGGTAAGTCCGAGCCGTATCGGATGGAGATCCTCAACTAATCGAATGGCATCGATGGATGCCATTCTGTTATTCGACCGCGATGCAGTTACTTCGCTTTTGGGCTCTTTGACTGTTGAGCTTGCTGAAGGATTCTTGAGGTATGCCATTGTCCCATTTTGGCGAGAGACTTGACCTTCTTCTTGTATTTAGCTGCAGTCAAAGGGTCTTTGTCATTGTGCCTTGCTTGGTTGCAATACTTACAAGCAGCCACAATGTTGCTCGCAGAGTTAGGCCCGCCATCGCATTTGGCTAATAGATGCTCCCCGGTGCATTGGAAGTGGTCTACTTGCTGCTTGCTTATCTGATATCGATCAGAAAACTGTGTTGGGTTCGCCTCCCACATAGGCATGCCGCAGTAGTAGCAACGATATGCTTGGTTTACCGCTGCGCGGTGACGTTGTTTATGAATTGAACTTGCCATATAGGGCTCCAAAAGTTGCTTGAAGCCCGGGGGGATAACAGACAGAACAGTGCCGGGCTTCAATGTTGAAGTTGAAGTCCCGTCACACCTTATCGGGTAGATCGGGCACTGGCAGGAGATTTCCTGACAGCACAACACCAGCGGCGTAACCGACTGGCACCCCATTTTGTTTGAATGTGGCAGGACAAATATCATCCAAAAAATGGTGTGATGCAATTGAATACAGATCGCCATTGTCACAAAAAGTAACTATTAACCCGCTTCGGCGGGTTTTTTCATTTCTGAGGAATCCCCATGGCCAGCAACGATACCGATATCCAGCTGCGGATCCGCGCCGCTGTTGAGGGGCTGGCCGAGATCAGCAAGCTCATCACTGAGGTGGATACCCTGGGTGGTGAGACCGAATCGAGCAGCGAGCAGGTCGGTTCCCTGGGGGATGAGCTGCTGCGCCTCGGTGAGCAAAACGCGACCCTGACCCAGTTTGCCAACCTCAAGCGCAGCACTGCCGATCTGGGTGAGGGGCTCGAGGCTGCCCGCACCCGTGCTACCGGCATGGGCAAGGCACTGGCGGATGCCAAGAAAGAGCTGACAGCGTCCAATGCTGCCTACAGTACCAGTCGGCAGGAGACCGAGCGGCTGGCGAGCGCTCATGCGGAAGCCAAGGCCAAGGTGGACCTGCTGCGCCAGGCCAATAGCGAGGCTACCAGCGTCACCAAGGAGCAGCGCCAGGCGCTCAAGGATGCACGGGATCAGGTTCGTCTGCTGGGGGACCAGTACAAAGAGAGCGCAGGGCAAACCAATGCCCTCAAGAACGGACTGGATGCCAGCGAGAAGGCTCTGCGGCAGCAGGCCCGGGAGTTCAACTCTGCTCGCCGGGAAGTGCAATCCCTCGATAGCCAGTATCAACGGCAGAACACCACGCTCAATGGGCTGCGCCGCGCCCTGACAGAAGCAGGAGTCGACACCCGCAAGCTGGCCAGCGAGCAGAAGCGGATTGAAACAGCCAGCCAACAGGCCGGAACCCAGGTGGCTTATCTGAAAAGCCAGCTTGCAGGACAGGCAGGGCAATTGCGCTCCAATGCCGTCGGGATGGAGGCATACAGCAAGAAAGCCAAGCAGGCGGAGCAGAACACCGAACAGCTGCATGAAGCGGTTCAGAGTGGCGAGCAAGGATGGGCAGCTCTGGCGGGCAAGATCACCGGCGTTGCAGCAGCCTTTCTCAGTTTTGATCAACTGGCTGCCCGCACTACCGGGATGGTCAGAACAGCGGATGAGATTGAGCGCCTGGGCGTCTCGCTCAAGAGCGTGGAAGGGAGTGCCGCCGGCGGTGAAAAGGCACTGGCCTGGTTGCGGGAGTTCAACGAGAAGACCCCGTTCCAACTCAACGAGATCACCACCGCCTTTATCAAGGCCAAGAACTTCGGATTGGACCCCTATAACGGGGTGCTGCAGGCCACGGCCAACTACACCGCAAAGACGGCCGGTACCTATCAGGATCTGGAAGGGGTCATCACCGCCCTCGGGCAAGCCTATGTGAAAGGCAAGCTGCAAGCGGAGGAGATGAACCAGCTCAATGAGCGCTCGGTGGCAGCGGCCAAACTGCTGGCGAAAGCCATGGGCAAGACCACTGACGAGATCATCGCCATGGCCACGGCAGGCAAGCTGGGTCGAAACGAGATCGAACTGCTGATCAAGGCGATGGGCGAGGATGCGGCCGGTGCGTCGGAGGAGATGGCGCAGACCTTCAGTGGAATATGGTCGAACTTTCTCGAGCAGCTCAACCAGGTCGAACTGGCCGTGGCCGATGCGGGGATTTTTGCCTTCATCAAATCCGAGCTGGCAGAGGTCACTGCCCAGATCAAAGCCGCAGCGGCAGATGGCAGTTTGGCAACCTGGGCACAAGGTGTGTCCGATGGCATGAGATCTGGTGCCATCGCCATTCGTGGGATCACCGAAACCCTTGTCGAGATGAGAGACGGGATCGGGCTGGTGGTGAAGGTCTGGGGCACCATGAAGGTGATCCAGTGGAGTACCCAACTGCTCGGCTTCGGGCAGGCGATGAAAACAGGGGTGGTACAGCCGGCAGCAGAGGCCGGCAAAGAGCTCGACAAGACGAGCAAGAAAGCGGTCAAGCTCAATGGGGTGCTGGGGGCGCTTACCGTGGGTAATGGTGCCGTTGCGGCTGGCCTCTCTGTTCTTGTCTACGAGGGTGGAAAAGGGCTGGCCAAGCTGGCCGAAGACGCCGGGGTCTGGGCGGCCAAGATGGGCGAGGCTGGGGAGGTTGATCAGCGAGTGGCCGAGCAGTCTCGCGCCTTCTTCGCCCAACTGCAGCGCCAGGGCATGACCACCATGGCGCAGTTTGACGAGTTCAAGAATGTGCAGATCCTCACTGCACAGGAGGTCGCCAACCTCTCTGCCGTCGAGCGGGCAGCCTACGAGCAGCGGCTCAAAGGCCATCGCGAGTACCTGACGGGCCAGTTGCAGGTGCAAAAGGCGCTTGAAGCCTCCGGGCTCAAGGCCGAGTCCATGCAGTATCAGGCCGATGCTGCACTGGCCAGCATGCGACAGGGATTTCTCGATCTGGCGGCTGGCGCCGACATGGCTGGCCAGGCCATTGACGCCAAGACTCGACCAGCAGTGCTGAAGCTGGTGGCCGACTTCGACTTGCTCAAGGCAAAAGGGAAGGAAACGGCCACCGGGATCAGCGAGATGTTCAAGGGGCTGCAATTGGGGGATCCCACCTCCCTGCAGAACATTACCCTGGCGCTCGAGTCGCTGCGTGAGCAGGGCAAGGTCACTCAGACCGAGATTGATGCGGGGCTGCGCAAGAGTCTGCAGGACATGAGCCTACAGGATCTCGAGGTATTGAAGGTCCAGTCAATGGCGGCTTTTGACACCATGAAAAATGGTGCCATCAGCACGGCCCAGATCACTGAGTCGGTGCTGTCAGAAAAGCTGCGCCGCCTGGGCGTGGATTATCAAGCGCTCCATACCGGCATAGATGCCGTGGGCCGCCAGACCATCGACACCTTCCGCGCTGTTGCTACCGATGTGAATGCCACCTCGCAAGACATTGCCGCTGCCATGAAGGCGGCCGTCAACAAGGCAGACACGGTGCAAGAGCTGGAGGAGCTGAGAAAGGTCTGGTTATCGGTAGGGCAGGCGGGAAAGGTCTCTACACAGGAGCAAGGACGCGGGCTTACCTATCTGGATGATCATATCCGCCAGACCAAAGCGAAAGCAGCAGAGATTGGTGATGGCTTCAACACCGCGGCGGATAAGTCGAAGAAGGCCACCGACACCATGAGGGAAAACCTCAAAGGGGTGCAAGAAGAGGCCAAAAAGACCAAAGCCGATGTGGAAGACGCCATCAGCAGTACGAGTGGTGGCAGCTCTGCCCTGTCGGGGGCGGGGCGAGGGGATGTGACTCGCACGGTTGGTGCTGGCTCCTTCTTCTACAAGACGGTGGATATCAACCAGCTCCGCGGCAACGCCGATGCCCTGGCCAACACCTTGGCCGGGGTGGAGGATGAGCTGGCCCGCTACAGCCAGAAGGTCAGGGACATCCCCGCCTACAGCGAGTGGAGCAAGTGGTACGCAGAGAAATTCCAGAAGGAGATGGAGGCCATGCGTGCCCAGCTCCAGAAGGAGTTGAATAAGGCACAACAGAAGGAGGTTGCAAAGAGTCAGCCAGCAGCAAGCCAACCTGTAGTTTCCCAACAGGTTTATCAGCCGACCCCACAAGCCCAGCAAGCAGAGAAACAGGTCACCATTATCCTGCAACTCCCCGGTGCCCCGGATGCACAGCTTCTGGCAGATGAGAAGGGTCTGAACAACCTGCTCAACATCCTGGAACAGGCGGGGTTGAACAAAACATGATCCAGCTAAATGGCATTGATTTGCCTGATGATATGTCATGGCCAAACGAACTTGCGCACACCCCGGTGGTGCAAAGCCTTGAACATGCAGTCACCGGGGATCCGGTGCTGCAATTCGGTATTCAAAAAGGGGGGCGTGCCATCCATTTGGTCTCTGACGGTGCATGGCTCAGCAGGGAACAACTGGACGCTCTGCGAACCACTCTAACCATCCCACCTCCACTGTTTCTGAACCTGGCGAACACCGTGTTCAAGGTCACCTGGGATCACCCTACTACCCCTATTGAAGCCACCCCCATCAGTCCCGAGGCGGAGCCTTGGCTGAATCCGACTGCTCAATACGAAGTCACGCTACGATTCATCACATTGGAGTAACCCATGCCCATCACAGCAAAAGATATCGTCATCTACGAGTCGGCCAGGCTGACGGATGAAGACAACGGCGGTGGGTTGCCGACTGGCCGACGGGTGATCGATGGGCAGGTCAACAACCTGTTCCCCGACACCAGCCGCCTGGACCGCACCCAGGGGCGGGTCAATATCCGCAAGATCTTCGGCGGGGTGGCGGTGGATACCCAGGAGGTCTACCTGGGCTCCCATTTCATGGTGAGCAAGGATGCCGCCGACAGTCGCGTCAACATGATCGCCTTTGCCGGCACCCCGACCGACACCCGTGCAGAGGTCAAGAACGCCATCGAGAGTTACCTGGTGCCCGGCATCAGCGCCCGCATGTACCTGCTCGGCGACCAGTACAAGGGGCAGCGGATGATCCTCGCGTTTCAGGAGGTGTCCGCTCCCGAGCCCGAACTGGGCGGCACCCTGCTGCTGCGGGGCGTGGACCCTGACACCAAGGCCGCCTATGAGCAGTACGTCAAGATCGCAGAGTATGAGGCCCACGAGCAGACCTTCACCTATGAACACGGTGGTGAGTTCAAGACCCTGGTACGGCGGGTCTGCACCCTCAAAATCACGGCCCGGCTCGCCTTTACCTTCTATGGCGGCGCCCCGTATCCAACCGGCTCGACCACCTCCAACGGTAATCAGGTGGCCGACATCCTCACCACCACAGTGGCGGATGCGGCACGCTACTACGGGGTCGCTGCGTTGGCGCGGCCAGCCTTGCCGGGGGATCTGCAGGTGCGGGTCAACTCGGTTTACAAGCCGATCGTGCCGAGCGCCTATGGCGAGAACCTGCTGACCGACCGCTCTGCCGCCACCGATCTGGCGATCATGCAACCCTCGGGCAATGCCGTGACTCGCCCCCTCCAGTTCGCCTTGGTGGCGGGCAGCCAGTCTCGCAGCTATCTGGAGCGGGTGCCCAAGCGCGGCTCCCTGCAACTCACGATCGATGGGGGCGTGTTCAAGGACAATGGCAGCGGGGAGTTGAAGTTCCAAAGCGGCAACAACAACTTCAGCAAGCTGACCGTGAACTTCGAAACCGGCCAGATCGACGTCTGGCGCAATGCGGGCAGCTTTACCGCTTCGGCCACCGCCAGCTACACCCCGGCGGTGCGGATCCTGGGCAACCTCATCAGCGCGAGCCGGGAGGTGACCCCGGCCACCCGCACCTTTAACTGGACGTTCGACTTCTCCGCCGCCATCCCCATGCCGGGCACGGTGCGGGTCTTGTATCGGGCGCTGGGCAAGTGGCAGCAGCTCGAAGACAACGGCAGCGGCCAGCTGGTGGGGCAGGGCTCTGGCACTCAGAACTTTGTGACCGGCTCCCTGGCCGTCACCACTGCCGCCCTGCCGGATGCCGAGAGCGAGATCATCGTCCAGTACCAGCCCGCTCAAGGGATAGCGGTCGAGTTGCTGCTGGGCAGCAAGACAGTCGGCAAGCACCAGCGCCTGGAGTTGCCGGACGGCATCCTGCCGGGCTCGCTGCAGGTCAGCTGGGTCAATGGCAGTACCGGATACAGCCTCACCAGCAACGAGCAGGGGGAATTGTCCGGCAGTGGCAGCGGCACCGTGCTCGATGTAGATGGGCTGATTGAGTTCACGCCACTCGTGTTGCCCAGCGATGGACTTTATACCCTGACCTACACACCGGATATCCGTCTGCTTGGGGAGGTGGTGATCCCGGGAGCAGGAAACCAGAGTGCCAACGGGTCGGTGGGGCAGGCGTTCAAGCCGCACAGCTTCCTGCTGCGCTATGCGGTGCGCCGCTTCAATTACGCCGGGCGCTTCCATGCCCAGGGGGATGGCTACTACACCACCCAGGTGATCGATATCCGTGACGATGGGGCGGGAAACCTCATGCGTGGTAGCGAGAATGTGGGGGTGATCAACTATCAGACTGGGGTGTTTTCCTTCACCTGGTCACAGGGCTATAGCTACAAGTACGAATGCTATGTTGGCCAGAACTGGACGGTCAGCACCGTCAACCTGTTTGAGGAGATGGTGGGCCCAGGCAGCTGGCAAGCGCTGGAAACGGGAACTGGAACTACCCCCATCACCAAGCAGGTCAATGCGCCGGAGCTCGATTTCTTGCTGGGTAAGCCCAACATTCTGACCGGTTCGCTCTGGTTTACCGATGGCAGCACCCACTACATCGAGCGAGATGGCATCCTCTGGAAGAATCCGGACTCCCGTACCGGGGCCGGGAGCCGGGTTGGCCGGGTGGATCTGGGGATCGGGCGGGTGGTGCTCTCCGATCTCAGCGGCTTTACCGGCAACCTCACGCTGCTCTCCTGTGCCCGCGTGGTGACGGCGGCATTTGCCAATGCGCTGACCTTCCGCACCCCCGGCAGCCCGCTCAAGCAGGCCAACTTCCAGCTGATCGCGGTGGCCTATGACGGCACCCTGGTGAATGCCAGCGCCGATGCGCAGGGGGATCTGGTGGGCGATGGCGTGACCGGGACGGTGAACACCAACACCGGGGTGGTGAAAGCAACTTTTGCCAAGCCGATCTTGGCGAGCTCTGCCCGCTACAACACCGTGTTGCTGACTGCCTTGCCGCTGGATGCCGCCCGCATCGGGCTGGATCCGGTGCGCCTGCCTGCCGATGGCAAGGTGCCCATCTACCAGGATGGCGACACCCTGGTGCTCTCCCACACAGCCTCCCAAGCGGTGGGGGTGCCAGCCGGTGGCGCAGTGCTCGACGCCGGGCGCGACTATGTGGCCGACCTCTACCTGGTGGGTGCCAATGGCAAGCGCCTCGCGCCCACCCAATACACCGAGGATCGGGACAGCGGTCTGCTGACCCTGAAAGCAGGCTACAGCCTGGTGGACGACACCGGTGCGGCAGTGACTGCGCCGCTCACCTTCGTCAACCGCATCGAGCACATGAGCCTGGTACTGGACGTGCAGATCTCCGGCGACCTGACCCTGGCCGACCCGCTGGTACACGACTATCCGGCCGGGGAGACCATGGTCAGCTCCTGCCTGCAGTTTGGCGACCGCTTTGCCAGTTGGGCCAACAACTTCGTCCAACAGAGCTGGAACAGCGCCAGCCCGAACTGGGGCAGTGCGCCCGTAGGCGGGGCCATCAGCGCCAACTACAACTGGGCGGATCACCCGGTGCAGGTAACCGACCGGGGGGCGGTGGATGAGCAGTGGGCGCTGGTCTTCACCAGTACCACCACCTACAACGTCATCGGCAAGACGCGGGGGCTGATCGCCTCTGGCAACCTGACCACCGACTTGGCACCGCTCAACCCCAACACCGGTACCCCCTACTTCGTGCTGGAGGCGGCGGGCTTCTCCAGCGGTTGGGCCACCGGCAACGTGGTGCGCTTCAATACCAGCTCGGCCCTGGCGCCGGTCTGGTTGCTGCGTTGTGTCAGCGTGGGCCGGGCTACTCACCCGGATGATCGCTTTGAGGTGGCCCAGCGTGGTGACGCCGACTAAGTGGCGCTATTGGGACAATGAGAGATAACGAGGAGCCGTGCAGTGCAGCGACTATCAGGCAGTGTCAATGATCAGGGGATTGCGGTGGTCGATGCCGTGGTGCTGGCCCTGCCGCGCTTTGCCGGAGTGATCCCCGGCTCCTCGCCGCCCAAGGTAGGGCGCTGGGTGATTGGCCACACCCGTACCGATGGCGCAGGGGCGTGGCAGCTCGATTGCGACTATTCAGGCCCGGTTATCGTGATGTGCTGGGATACGACAGGACGACAATTGGCCCCCATGGTACTGGGGCCGGTGGAGCTGATTTCATGAGCTATCTGCAGGGTGATGGTACTTCATTAAGTCCATTCATTATTCACAACGATATTGCATTTGAATATTGGTTAAATAATCATTGTAAGCGGAGCGACATTATTTTCTATGCTGAATTGGTAAGTAATGTTTCTTTCAAAAAAATTCTTCCAGTATATAACTATACTTGGTATGGAATACTTAATGGCAATGGGTATGAAGTATCAGGGGTGGCACATAACGGAGATGCGAAACTTAATGGTGTAATTAAAAATATAGCATTCAAAGACTGTGTTTTTGGTGTGTATTCAGGCATCGGAGTCAATACAGGTACATTGGAAGATGTTATTTTTCATGGCAACAACAGAGCATTTTGGAAGTCAGGTAATGGTCAAGTAAATCGAGTTTTGTGGAATCCATCCAATAATGTTGGTGGGTACTCAAATACAACCATCCCGCTACCATCCAAGTTGTACCAGCTTATGGGCCCTCTCATACCAGGTACCGGTGTTGTAGATCTTAGGTCAGCCATCGATAGATTCGATCCTAAATACTACCCAGAGTTGGTCGCTAAGCCAGAAATATGGATTTTCGATGGGGCTAGCCCACCGAGATTAAAAAGACAAGATACATCAGCACTGACAAGGGCATATTTGGTTAAAGGTCAAGTTAAAGTTGGCGGTGTTGCCAAGAATAGATTTGTTAGATTACTCAGCATGGGTGACTTCTATCGAATCAGTGATGGAGTCGCTGCTGCAGATGGAACATTTACCTTACAAAGTGGCTTTTATAGCGATGCGGTGATGGTTGCAACGTATGAGCCTTATGGTGAGATTCCTACGGTAAATAAAGGGTATGTACTTGGCGACATCATTCATCCTGTGACACCGAATGGCTTTCGCTACCTTTGCACCAAGGCTGGCAATAGTGGCGCTACCTTGCCTCCTGAGCCGTGGTCAACGTCGGCTGCTTTGACCATTGGTGCTGCCATTTTCACTCCCGATCCGGTTTATCAGCCACAGTTGCATGGCCCCATCAAACCGGTGCTTGTTGATCTGATAACCGGCCAACCGGTTTAAGGAGTCTTCATGGCTACCCCATATCTATTGACTGTTCCTGGCCTTGGCGTCGAATTTGATGGATTGAGCAGCTACGTATCCCCACCATGGGATCAGATCGCCTTTGATGTGCCAGATTGGCTGGAGCGCACTATCACAGGCCGGGTGGCGGGTGTGGTCACGGTGCGTGATATTGGCCGTGCCCGCGAGGTATTGGTGCTGAGTGCCGAACCCATTGAAGGCCAGTATCGGGTGCTGGCAGAGGTCACCAGCGGTGGGGACGGCGCCTTTGCCGCCCAGTGGCAGGCCTATCAGGGCAAGGTGTTGGTGGTGGGGCTCTCTCTGTTCGGTGAGCCCTTCCAGACGCAACGCATCTATCAGGTGGGGGAGGTACTCAGCCCCACTGAGTGGACGGGCTTTGTCTACGTCTGCGAGCAGCCCGGCACGGCAGGAGCCCAGGAGCCGGTCTGGCCGCAAGCGGAAGATGCGGCGGTGCAGGTTGGCAGCGCGGTGTTCCGCACCCGGCAATATCTGCCTATCGTGGCCCATGGGCCGTTGCAACCAGCCATTGAGGTTAGCTGATGTATCTGCCGCCATCCGCGACATCCATCCCGCTGGCATTCAAGGCGCCGCGCCGCCCAGTGTTCCTGCCCGCCGTTGATGCCATTCACTTCTATCTTGGCGGTGCCCTGCGCCCGCCCTTGGCCCCATCGATCCAGTCCAGGGTAGCCAGCCATTGGCAGGGGCTGGCACGGGTGATGGATAGCGAGTTGGCGCTGGATGCTGGCATCCTGCGCGAGAGCGATCTGTGTGAGGTGCTGCCGTTCGGTAGTGCCGTAGCGCGGGATCATCAGCTGCAGGCACCGCTGACGCAGGCCACCCCTCTCGATCTGGCCCAAGCTGGCGGCTGGTTGCAGGCCACTAATCTTGACTTGCGTCAGTGGCAGGGACTGGCGATGAGCACGGCCCGCGATCAGCGCCCGGTGGTCGGCAGTTGGCAGCAGGCGGCCAAGCCGCTGGATCTGGCCAGCAGCACCCCATGGCAGCAGCCGCCAGCCCGAGACCAGACCAACCAGACCAGCTGGCATATCACCGATCTCAGTCATCGCCCCTGGGAGTTGCGCTGGGATGGTCAGCCCCCGCTGTTAACCCGGTTACCCACCCGCGAACACCTGGATTTTGCCCTGACCGCCGCCACTGGCGAGTGGCAGGCGATGAGCCTGGTGCTATCGCTGGCATTGCCCCAACCGATCCGCCCCGTTGCCCCCCGTGATACCGGCCATGGCCTGCCTGCGGGTTATGCCCGCGAGGCAGACCAGAGCGATACCATGCCCTGGGGTGTTGGTGCCAAGCCGCTCGACCCTGATTGGGGTCTTGATCACGGCGATAACTCGGGCGGCGAGATCGGCGATCGCGATCCCCCCATCAACCCCAAACCGGCGCCCTATATCATCATGAACGAGATCAGCTGTGTTGCCGTCAATGGCAGCGAGCGCGTACCGCTCGCTCTGTTCAATCCGAGCCTGAAACTGGATATCGACAGCTTTGTGTGGGAGCTGACCGGCGAGCTGCGGGGCAAGACCAATCTGCCCTATGTGAAGCCGACCGCCACCGGGCCGCGCCATATCGAGCTGACCATCAATGGCTGGACCTGGCTGTTTGCGGTGCAGGGCTACCGGGTCAACCGTGCCCTGGGAAGTGAGGTCTATCCCTTCACGGCCCGCTCGCGCACCCAGTTCCTCGACAGCCCCTGGGCGTCCCTGGTCGATGTGACCCTGCCCAATGAGATGACTGCCTGGCAGCTCGCCGAGGCGCTGCTGACTCCGCTGGGCTTTGCCATTGAGCGCCCCGCCCACGGCGAGTGGGTGCAGACCCCGGACTGGTCGCTGGCACCGGGCTCTATCAGCGAACGGATGGCCCCCAAGGAGCTGCTGGCCAGGCTGGCCAAGGCGGCGGGGGCCGTGCTGGTGCCTCACATGAGCGAAGACAAGGTGCTGGTGCAGCCTCGTTACCTGGTGAGCCCGTGGCAGTGGGCCACGGCGCCGGATTCGGCCTTTAGCCACCTCATCCCCGAGGCGATGATCCCGGAAGAATCGAGCGAGTCGGCATCGAGCCCTCGCCTGGAGCGGGTGCTGATCGCCGGCACCACCCACGGGGTGGTCACCGAGGTGGTGCGCACCGGCACGGCGGGCAGCCAGAGCGGCGAGGATATCAGCGACGTGCTGGCCCAGACTCACCCGGTCAATGCCGAGCGGGGGCGCAATTTCATCGCCGACTCGGGCGAGCAGGAGATGGTGACCCTGCGCCTGCCACTGATGCGGCCGGGGCAGGCCCCCGGGCTGGTGATACCAGGCCAGTTGGTGAAGGTACTGCGGGCCGATGGCAGCCATACCAGGGCGCTGTGTATCAGCAATGCGCTGGCGCCTTCTGGCATCAGCTCGGTGTGGCAGAACGTCACCCTGGAAGTGCATTTGGACATGGAGGCATAGATGGCGAGCAACAACCCATGGAAGAAGTTTGAGGCCATGCTGCCGAGCACGGTGAGAGTGAGGGGCAAGGTGCTGCTGGTCGATACCCTGCGCGGTACCAGTCTCATCGAACAGGTGGGCGGGTCCACTCTGCGGGTGTTTGGCACTAGTGCCGCCGTGGGCCGCTGGGTGCTGGTTGAAAATGGTGCAATTGTGACCCAGCTCCCCGATCTGCCCTTTGCCAGAATTGAAGTCTAGGGCTACGTTTGATGCCAACTGAACAGGAGGTTCTATGAGACGGTTGATGATACTGCTGATATTGGCTATGCCCGTGACGGCGAATGCTGGAGCAATGAGGTGCAAAAGCGCACTGATCAGCGAAGGAGATTCATCCTTCAACGTGCAGAAGAAGTGCGGTCAACCACAGATGAAAGAGGACATCATCGACGAGCGTCTTTTGGATGCCCCAAAGATCGGGGAGCGCAGGACATATCAGGCCCGCGAAAGCGACATCCCTCAGGCAGTGACCATCATCAATGGCAAGGTGACCCAGATAGAAGACCTCACCCGCTGACATGAAAATGGCCACGCAATGTGGCCATTCCCGCCTCAGATAAATCAGCAAGCAATTTGCTCACGATAAACCTCATTTCCCCCTCTTTCATCTTTGCCACTGTCAGATCTGACAGTGCTTCATCTCTTGGTGATTGGAGCCACTATCGCCAGCAAAAAGGCTCCCAAAATTGGGGCCATCCTGGGGCCAAAAAATGCAGAACTGATGGGTTTGGGGCCAAAATGGGGCCGCAAAAAGAGCTATGAAAAGCCGAGGTTAGCTGATGGGGAGTGAGCCTAAGATTATGAATTAGCCAGCTATATGCGGCTCTTGGTAGCTCTATCTAGCTTTCGTTCTACCTCAATGGTTCATCGTGTAAATAAATTGAGCCATTGGCTAATTCTCTTCCTTTCAGCAGTTTAATGTCTTGGCATTAACAAACTGATGTCGTGGTGGGGCCGGGTCGACGGGCCGTCAACCCGGTTCCAAAAAACCCGTCGATTGTAAACCAATGGGAGAGGGGCGGCAAAGCCGGGCGCCGCAGGCGCGAGGGAAGAGGAGCAACCGGGCAAGCTCAGCGCGGTGAGCTGCGGCGGGCCGGTTTGTCAGGATCCTGCCCCGAGTAGTAGAGCACCCGCTGCACATACTCCTGGGTTTCCTGATAGGGCGGCACACCGCCGTGGCGCAGCACGGCCTGCTCCCCGGCGTTGTAGGCGGCGCTGATCCTCACCCAGTCCGGACCGAACTGCTTCTCCAGCCACTTCAGGTAGATCATGGCACCACGGATGTTCTGCTGGGCATCGAACGGCCGGGTCACACCGAAGCGGGCCTGGGTTTCGGGAATGAGCTGCATGACGCCCTGCGCCTGCTTGGGGGAGACGGCGGTACTGTTCAGATTGGATTCGGCGATGGCGATGGCCAGGGCGAGTTGGGGGTCCACTTTGTGACGCTGGGCGGCCTGGCGGATCATGACGGCCAGCTTTTGCTTGGCCTGTGACTGTCTGGCCAGGTAGCGCTCCTGATCGAAGGGGGTACTGGGGCGCACCCAGGGGGCTCCGCCACCGCCTCCAATGCCGCAGGTACCCAGGGGCGCATTGCCGACCCGCTCGTTGTAGTAACGGGCGGCTTGCTGGTTGCCAAGGCGCATGGCCATGGCCAGGTAGGCGTTGGCGCTGCGGGCATTGCGGATCCCCTGGGGGCCGCGAGCCAGCAGGCGGCCGATGCGGTAATAGGCTTCCGGGTTGCCAAGGTTGGCGGCGGTGCAGTAGTGGGCGATGGCCTGCCGCGGGTTTCCCTGTTCCATGGCGGCACCCTGGCGCAGTGCGCTCATGGCCTTGGGGGCCTGACGAAAGGGATCTGCGTGGGAAGTGGTGGCGAGCAGTATCAGGAGTCCCCAGCCCCAGAGTCGTTTTTTCATGGAAACCTCGTCGTTGGTATCCGCAACATATAGGCCCGATCCGGGGAGGGACGCCAGCCAGCAGATGGAACATCTGGTTATGTGGGTGAGCGGCAGAGATGAAAACGGTATGGAACTTTTGGTGCAGGGGAGGAGCGGCAGGCTCCCGGGTCAGTGACTGCTTTGATAGATTTGTTAATTGAAGTTCAATATGCTGACAGAGTTGTTTTCTAACGCCTTGTATTTGCATGATGTCAGCCAGGCCATCGATGCAATGTCGTCGGGTCTGCCGGGTGAATCGATAGCGCCTCTGATGAGGGCAGGATGTGCATATGGTCGAATCGGTCGATATCTCTGTCGTGGTGCCTGCCAAGGATGAGCGGGACAATCTGGCCCCGCTTGTCGGCGAAATAGATGCCGCCCTTGGGGGCAGGTTCGAGTACGAACTGATCTATGTGGACGATGGCAGTGTGGACGACAGCCATGTGGTACTGCGCGATTTGCAGACGCGTTTCACCAGGCTGAAGGTGCTACGCCATGTCCATGCCGTGGGCCAGAGCATGGCGGTGCTGAGCGGAGTGCGCCACGGGCGTGGCGACTGGCTGGTGGTACTCGACGGCGATGGTCAGAACGATCCCGCCGACATTCCCGCCATGCTGGAGGAGGCGATGCGCCGCTACCAGAGCGATCCATACCAGGTGGGCCTCATCGGCCACCGGGTCAACCGCCGTGACGACTGGGTCAAGCGCCTCTCTTCAACGCTGGCCAACGGCTTTCGCGACCTGCTGCTGCGCGACGGCATTCCGGATACCGGCTGCGGGCTCAAGGTGGTGCGTCGCGACTGGTATCTGAAACTGCCCGCCTTCAATCACATGCACCGCTACATCCCCGCGCTGATCCAGGCACAAGGGGGGCGCATGGCGCCCTGGCCGGTCAACCACAGGCCACGCCAGGCGGGCATCTCCAAATACGGGGTCTGGAACCGGCTCTGGGTCGGGCTGGTGGACGTGGTCGGGGTCTGGTGGTTGCAGCGCCGATCCAAGGTGGTTGAAATCCGGGAGATGCTGGAGTGATGGACGCCTGGCTGTCTGCCCCCATCGACTGGCTGGACTGGACCGGGGTGCATGTCACCGGCTGGAAGCTGATTGGCTACACGGGGGCGCTGATGTTCGGCGGACGCTGGCTGGTGCAGTTTCTGGCGTCCAGGCGGGCGGGACGACCCGTCATCCCGCGCCTGTTCTGGTACATGAGCGTGCTCGGCAGCCTGATGACGCTCAGTTACTTCACCTTCTCTCCCAAGCAGGACTCCGTCGGCGTGCTGCAAAACCTCTTCCCCACCTTCACCGCGCTCTACAGCCTCTATCTCGATATCCAGCATCGGGGCTGGCGGCGGGACAAAGGAGTGACCGGGGAGGCCCGTCATGGTGAGTGATCGCACCCTGCTCAATCAGACGTCCCTTGGCTGGTTGCTGCTGATCGCGCTGGTGGTGCTGGGGGCCGGGCTGGGTCTGCGGGATCCCTGGCCGGCGGACGAGCCGCGTTTTGCCCTGATCGCCCGGGAGATGGTGGAGAGCGGCCAGTGGCTCTTCCCCATGCGTGGCGGGGAGCTCTATCCGGACAAGCCGCCGCTGTTTATGTGGGGGATCGCGATCGGTTATGTGTTGACTGGCTCTATCAAGGTGGCCTTTCTGCTGCCCTCCCTGCTGTCTGGCTTGCTGACCATCTTGCTGGTGTGGGATCTGGGGCGCCGCCTGTGGGATCCGGCGACGGGATTTCTGGCGGGCTTGCTGCTGCTCTTTACCGTCCAGTTCACCCTGCAGGCCAAGACGGCGCAGATCGATGCCCTGGCGACGGCCTTCATCACCCTCGGTCTCTATGGTTTTCTGCGCTTCCTGCTCTGCGAGGGAGGGTGGCGCTGGTACTGGCTCGGCTGGTTTGCCGCGGGGCTTGGCGTCATCACCAAGGGGGTGGGAGTACTGGCCCTGCTGGTGCTGCTTCCCGCGCTCTGGACCCACAGGTCGCAAATCCGCGCCGCACCGTTGTCAGCCTGGCTGAAGGCCCTGCTCGGGCCGCTGGCCATGGCCCTGGCGATGGGCCTCTGGCTGGTCCCCATGCTGGAGGCCGTGACCCGAAGCGGGGATCCCCTCCTGCTGGCCTACAGAGACAACATACTGCTGCGCCAGACGGTGACTCGCTATACCAGCGCCTGGCATCACGTCAAACCGTTCTGGTACTACCTTACCTCGGTGATCCCGCCGTTCTGGCTGCCGCTCTCCCTGCTGCTGCCCTGGCTGGTGGTGGCCTGGCGGCGCGCCATTCGGGCGCAGGACAGGCGTATCCTGCTGCTGCTGGGTTATCTGGTGCTGGTGGTGCTGTTTTTCTCCTGCTCGCCGGGCAAGCGGGGCGTCTACATCACGCCCGGTACGCCCGCCCTGGCGCTCCTGACCGCACCCTTCATCGGCACCCTGCTGGTCCGGGTCTGGCCGGGGCGACTGCTGGCCGGACTCGGCTGGCTGCTGGGAGGGGCAGGGCTGGTGGGGGCTCTGGTGCTGGCATTTAGCGACAGAGTGGCCAGCCGTCTGGGGGAACTGGGGCCGGATCCCTGGCTTCCCCTGCTGGTGCTGGGGGGATCCTTGCTGCTGATCAATGCCTGGCTTCGCCGGGCGCCACTGACCGCCATTCTCTGCTCCCTGGCGGTGGGGTGGCTGATCTACTCCTGCTGGATAAGCGTGCGCCTCAACGAGGTGCGCACCCCTCAGGGAGTCATGGCATTGGCGGCGCAGAGGGTGCCTGCGGGGGATGAACTGCTGCTGGCGGGATTCAAGGAGCAGCATCTGCTGTTTAGCCTGCAACCAGTGAAACATTACCCTTATCTGATGGGGGACGGGGAGCAGGCCCGGGAAGCTGCCGCCTGGATAGGGGCTGCCCCCGGGCGCTGGGTACTGGGGAGCGCCGACCTTTTGGTGAGGTGTTTTGACCCCGCGAAGATGGAAAATCTCGGCAACCGTCACCGCACCGACTGGCTGCTGGCAGGCCCGCAGGCACTTAAATCCGCCTGTCGTGGGCTCTCCCCCACCATGGTGCCCTTCAGCTATACCCCTTCATCCTGAGCGCAGGGTCGCGAGCCAGGGGACCCTGCCACCTCGTTTGGCTCAGACCCGGTAGTAGTCCCGATACCAGCGGACAAAGCTGTCTACCCCTTCCTTGAGCCCGACACGGGGGCGATAGCCCGTGGCGTCGAACAACGAGCGGGTGTCGGCCCAGGTGGCGAGCACGTCGCCGGGCTGCATGGGCAGCATGTTGCGGATGGCCCGTTTGCCGAGGGCCGACTCGATGGCATCCACGAAGTCCAGCAGCCTGACCGGGCTGCCATTGCCGATGTTGAAGAGGCGATAGGGGGCCGGGCTGGCGTCCGGGGCCCCCTGCCAGTGGGCATCGCCCGCAGGGGGGATGTCTGAGATGCGCACTATCCCCTCGACGATGTCGTCGACATGGGTGAAATCCCGGCTGAGCTGGCCCTGGTTGTAGAGGTCGATGGGGTCGCCGTTCAGGATGGCGCGCACGAACTTGAACAGGGCCATGTCGGGCCGGCCCCAGGGGCCGTAGACGGTGAAAAAGCGCAGCCCGGTGGTGGGCAGGCCGTAGAGATGGGAGTAGGAGTGGGCCATCAGTTCCCCCGCCTTCTTGCTCGCCGCATAGAGGGAGACGGGATGATCCGCCCCATCGGACGGCTTGAACGGCATCTGTTCGTTCAGCCCGTAGACCGAGCTGGAGGAGGCATAGACCAGATGTTGCACCCGGGTCTGGCGACATCCCTCCAGCACGGTAAGGTGGCCGGTGAGGTTGCTGTCGGCGTAGGCGAAGGGGTTGTCCAGGGAGTAGCGCACCCCGGCCTGGGCCCCCAGATGGATCACCCGGTCAAACTGCTCGCGGGCAAAGAGCGAGGCCATGGCCGCGCGGTCCGCGAGATCGAGGTGTTCGAAGCGAAAGCCGGGTAGAGGCGTGAGCAGGGCGAGGCGCGCCTCCTTGAGACTCACCGCGTAGTAGTCGTTGAGGTTGTCTATCCCCACCACCTGATGGCCGTCGCCACAGAGCCTGCGCGCCACATGAAATCCGATAAACCCGGCGGCGCCGGTGACGAGGTACTTCATCGCTCCTCCTGATGAGCCAGGCTGTCGCCACGGCCGATGGCATAGTAGGTGAAACCGCGCTGGCGTAGACGGGCCGGATCATAGAGGTTGCGGCCGTCGAAGATGATGGCCTGCTTCAGGGTCTGGCGAAGCAGGTCGAAATCCGGTGCGCGGAACTGTTGCCACTCGGTGCAGACGAGCAGGGCATCGGCCCCCTGGAGGGCGGCTTCCTGGGTGTCGCACAGGGTCAAGTCCGCCCGCTGGCCATAGAGGCGGGCGGCCTCGGTCATGGCCTCGGGGTCGAACGCCTGCACCTGGCCTCCTGCCGCCCAGATCGCCTCCATCAGCACCCTGCTCGGGGCTTCGCGCATGTCGTCGGTATTGGGTTTGAAGGCGAGTCCCCATAACGCGAAGGTGCGCCCCGACAGACTGGGGCCAAAATGGTGGTGCAGCCGGGTCATGAGCCTGTGCTTCTGCGCCTCGTTGACCTGCTCCACCGAGCGCAGCAGGGGGGTCTCGCACCCCGCCTCCTTCGCGGTGTGGATCAGCGCCCTGACATCCTTGGGGAAGCAGGATCCGCCATAACCGCAGCCCGGGTAGATGAAGTGGTGGCCGATGCGCGGATCGGCACCAATGCCCTTGCGCACTTCCTCGATGTCGGCGCCCAGGGCTTCGGCCAGGGTGGCCATCTCGTTCATGAAGGAGATGCGGGTCGCCAGCATGGCGTTGGCGGCGTACTTGGTCAGTTCGGCGCTGCGTGCATCCATCCGCAGGATGCGGTCTCGCTTGCGGTTGAAGGGGGCGTAGAGCTCCTCCAGCAGGGAGAAGGCGTGATCGGAGTCGGTGCCGATGATGATGCGATCCGGCCGCAGGCAGTCGGCGACGGCGGCGCCCTCCTTGAGAAATTCGGGGTTGGAGACCACGTCGAGCGGAAGATCGAGACCACGGTCGGCGAGGCGCTCCGCAATGTGTCGCCGTACCCGGCTGGCGGTGCCGACAGGGACAGTGCTCTTGTTGACCACTACCTTGCCCCCTTGCATCAGGCTGCCTATGGTGTCCGCCACCGTCATCACCTGATGGAGGTCGGCGGACCCGTCCTCGTCCGGCGGCGTTCCGACCGCGATGAAGATAAGCTCGGCAAACTCCACCGCCCGTGCCGGGTCTGTGGTGAAGATCAGGCGGCCGGCCTGATGGTTGCGCTGCACCAGGGGGGAGAGACCGGGCTCGAAGAGGGGAATGCGCCCTTCTTTCAGGCCCGCGACCTTGTCGGCATCCACATCCACGCAGATCACCTTGTGACCCATCTCCGCCAGTACGGCGGCCTGAACCAACCCGACATAACCTATTCCGAATACGGTGACTCTCATCCGCTGTTGTTCCGCTGGCAGTGACAAGCGACTCATTCTAGAACGATTCGGGTGCGGGGGCAGCGGCCCGTTTCAGGTTTTTCAGCATCATGCCGGCGGTGAGCGCGGGACATTTTGGTGCAAGGATTGTAACGCCTGGATGACGCGCACCATTTTGGCGCGTGAAGGGCGGGACTTGTGATCCATCTCACTCAAAATGGAGACTGTCGGCATAACGAAGCCCCGGTTCACGGGGCTCGCTCCGCCTGACGGGCGGCCAACACTCTCTTGCTTCGCGACTGGATACCTGGTTATGGACAACACTTCACGCTCTGCGCACCCGCTCTATGAGGATGTGCTCGCCTTGCTGACCGCAGCAGGCTTCGTTTCCCTCGGCATCTTCCTGTTCCATCAGGTCGGCTTGCTCACCGGTGGCACCGCCGGCTTGGCGCTGCTGCTGCAACAGGTGACCGGCATCAGCTTCGGCCTGCTGTTCTTCGCCATGAACCTGCCTTTCTATGCCCTGGCCTGGCTCAGAATGGGGCCGCGCTTCACCCTCAATACCTTTGCCGCCGTGGCCACCGTCTCCTTCATGACGGATCACCTCAACGCCGTGCTGCAAATCGGCAAGATCGAACCCGTCTATGCAGCATTGATAGGCGGCACCCTGATCGGCATGGGGCTGCTCATCATGTTTCGCCACAAGGCGAGCCTGGGGGGCTTCAACATCCTGGCGCTCTTCATTCAGGACAGATGGGGTGTGCGGGCAGGCAAGTTGCAAATGGGGCTGGATTGCACCATCGTCGTCGCCTCTTTCTTCGTGGTCTCCCCCTGGCTGCTGGCGCTTTCCGTGGTGGCAGCCATCATCTGTAACCTGGTGTTGACACTCAATCACAAGCCGGGGCGCTACCAGATAGCCTGATGTGCCAAGGGGATTACCCTGCTGGTCAGCCCAGGGCTGGATACCGCAAAAAGACAGAGCGCCTGATGGCGCTCTGTTGCTATCTGCCCCGGGGTGTCACACCACCATGGGGACGCCGCTCTCGGGGTGGTGGATCACCTGGGCGGGGTAGTCGTAGAGGCGCGCGATGAGCGCCGGGGTCAGCACCTCGCCTGCGCTGCCGTCAGCCATCAGCCTGCCCTGCTCCAGCATCACCAGCCTATCGGCGTAGCGGGCTGCCAGATTGAGATCGTGCAACACCACCAGCACGGCGGTGTTGCGGCCGGCCAGCGCCCGGGCCATGGCGAGCAACTGGTGCTGGTATTTGAGATCCAGCGCCGAGGTGGGCTCGTCCAGCAGCAGCAGCCGCGCTTGCTGCGGTTCCTCCGGTGCCTGCCAGATCTGGGCCAGCACCCGGGCGAACTGCACCCGTTGACGCTCCCCGCCGGAGAGACCGGGATAGAGGCGGTTCGCCAGATGGTCGACCCCGGCGTGGGTCATGGCGGCGCGGACTATCTCGTCGCGCCGGCTGGCAGGCTCGCTGTGGGGCAGCCGGCCCATGGCCACCACCTCTTCGCACAGGAAGGGGAAGCTCAAGGAGGAGCTTTGCGGCAGCACACCGACCCGGTGGGCCAGAGCGTTGTCGGCCCACCCCCTGCGGGTCTGGCCGAACAGGTGGATCTCCCCTTCATGTTCCAGCTCGCCGGTCAGGCACTTGAGCAGCGAGCTTTTGCCCGCCCCGTTGGGGCCGAGCAGGGCGGTCAGGCTGCCGGCATGCAGGTCGAGATCCAGGCTGTCCAGGATAAGTCGGTTGCCGCGACTGAGGCGAAGGCCCCGGCAACTGAGCAGGGGGGAGGGGGATCCGGGCAAGGTGGCGATCTCCTGTTACAGGGGTCGGCGGCTCTTGACCAAGAGCCAGATGAAGAAGGGGGCACCCAGCAGGGCGGTGATGATGCCGACCGGCAGCTCGGCCGGTGCGAGCAGGGTACGCGCCAGCATGTCGGCCCCCAGCAGCAGGCCAGCCCCCAGCAGGGCAGACAGCGGCAACAGGCGGACATGGTTGGGTCCGGCCAGCAGCCGTACCAGATGGGGAACCACCAGACCGACAAAGCCGATCATGCCGGCCACGGCCACCGCCACGCCGACACCAGCAGCGGTGAGCAGGATGAGGCGACGCTTCAGTGTCTGCACGTTCACCCCCAGATGCCGTGCCTCTCCCTCTCCCAGCAGCAGGGCGTTGAGGGGATTGGCATCGCGCATGAACAGCAGCAGCAAAGCGGCCAGGGTCAGCAGCGCCAGCGTCACATCGACCGGCTTGCCTGCCGCCAGGGAGCCCATCTGCCACAGACTCAGGTTGCGCAGCATCTGATCGTCCGCGAGATAGGTGAGCAGTCCGATGACGGCACCGGAGAGCGCCGTGATGGCCACCCCGGCCAGCAGCATCACGGTGACCGAGGTGCCCCCTTCCCGGGTACCCAGCAGATAGACGAGGGTGGTGGTGAGGGCTCCGCCGAGAAAGGCGAGCAGGGGCAGCAACCCCAGGCCGAGCAGGCTCTGCAGGTGCGAGCCCAGCGGAGCGAGCAGCACGATGGCCAGGGCCGCGCCGAGTGCCGCCCCGCCCGACACCCCTATGATGCCGGGGTCTGCCAGGGGGTTGCGAAACAGTCCCTGCATGACGGCGCCGCAGAGGCCGAGAATGCCCCCCACGGCGATGCAGAGCAGGGTTCGTGGCAGACGGATCTCCTGCACGATCAATAATTTGTGAGCCTCAATCCCGCTCTGTGGTCCGGCAAACAGGGCGCGCAGGCTCTCGCCAAGGGAGAGGGACATGGGGCCGGTCGCGAGGGACCCGACCAGCAGCAACGCCAGCGCGCAGCCGGTCAGGGCGAGCAGCCAGGGCAGAGGCAGGCGCATCAGGAACCCTGCTTGAGCCACTGGGCGATCTGGTTCGCCTGTTGCAGGGAACGAAGGCTGAGGCCCCCTTGCAGGGCATGTCCGTCGATGGCATGGATGGCCTTGTTCTTGCCTGCCGGGGTGGCTGACAGGGCGGGCACCTGCCTCAGGACGGCGTCGGGATCCTGATACTGCTGCCAGTCGCGGCCGCTCACCAGCACCAGATCAGGTTGCAGCTCGATGAGGGATTCGGTGGAGACGGGCTTGTAGTCGTGGAGCCCAGCCACCGGATTGACGCCGCCCGCCAGGGTGATGAGAGCGCTGGCGGTGGTGTTGCCGCCAGCGATGCTGGTGGGTTGACCCTTGTGCAGCAGCAGGAAGGCGACCTTGAGGGGCTTGTTCTGCTTCGCCTGCGCCGCCAGGGTGTCGCTTTGGGCGGCAATTTCCTCCTTGAGCTTGCTCCCTGCCGCCTGGTCACCCAGGAGATGGGCCAGGGTGTCGATACGCTCGTTGAGGTTGGCCAGCGTAGGGGCTGTGGCCATGACCTCGACCTTGACGTTGGCACGGCGCAACTGATCAAGCGTGCTGTTCGGGCCCATCTCGTCGCTGCCGACCACCAGGGTCGGAGAGAGGCTCAGGATCCCTTCGGCGGCGAGGGAGCGGTGATAGCCGACCTTGGGCACGCCTCTGGGCTCCGGACTGCTGACATCGGTGGCGACCAGGCTCTGCTCGCCTCCCAGCGCCAGGATGAGTTCCGTGGTGGCCGGGCCTATGCTGACGATACGCTCCACCGCCATGACGGATGGGGAAGAGAGGGAAAGGGCACAGCCGAGCAGGCTGAATGCGAGGGCAAAACGACGGCCCATGCGAACCTCCGAAGGGTGAATGAAATAGGGTTGCCGCCGAGAATATCAAGTCGCCCATCAAAATGCACTGAGAATGAAAGCGATTATCAATTGCGTTGCTTGGGGCGCTTTATTACAGTATCCGCCGCGACACCGAGCACCATCGCCAGATCATCCAGGGAGAACCGATGAGCATTGCACAACGCATTCACGCGCTGCTGGAGCAAGACCCCAGCGCCCACCCGTCCACCCTCGCCACCGAGCTGGCCGTCAGCGAGTGGGAGGTGGTACGCCATCTGCCTGCCGCCCTGATGACGCAAGTGCCGGCCGGGGAGGCCGAAGCCCTGCTGGCGGACCTGGCCAGCTGGGGTCAGGTGACCACCATCGTCGAATCCGATGGCTCCATCTTCGAGGTGAAGGCTCCCTTCCCCAAGGGCAAGAACGCGCGCGGCTACTACAACCTGATGGGGCGGGACGGCGAACTGCACGGCCACCTCAAGCTCGACAACGTGGCGGGCATCGCCCTGGTCAGCAAGCTCTTCATGGGCAAGGAGGGGCACTCCTTCCAGTTCTTCGGCCACAGTGGCCGCTGCATTTTCAAGATCTACCTGGGCCGGGACGAGCAGCGTCAACTGCTGCCTGAGCAGGTGGAGCGTTTCATGGCCCTGCGCCGTCAGTATCAAGAGGAAGTGAAAGCATGAGTGAACGTCAGGAGCGCCTGCAAAACCGCCTGCAACCGGAGATCCGCGAGTTCCGCGACGGTTGCCGTACCCTGCAGCTCGCCACTGTGGATGGCGAAGGCAACCCCAATGCCAGCTATGCCCCCTTCGTGCTGCAGGAAGATGGATACTATGTGCTCATCTCCGAGATAGCTCGCCACGCCCGCAACCTGCAACAGGTGCCCAAGGTATCGCTGATGCTGATCGAGGACGAAACCGGTGCCCGCGAGCTGTTTGCCCGCAAGCGTCTGACCTTCGATGCGGTCGCCGAGGTGGTGGCCCGCGACGACGCACGCTGGGAGAAGGCCGTTGCGGCGTTGGAAGGGCGCTTCGGCGAGATAGTCAAAGGGCTCTCCAACCTCAAGGACTTCGTGCTGTTTAGGCTCAAGCCCGAGCAGGGACTGTTCGTCAAGGGATTCGGTCAGGCGTTCCGTGTCTCTGGCGACGAGCTGGTGGACTTCGTTCACCTGGTGGAAGGGCACAAACGCATCGACAATGGCGCCGAGCTGACCAGCCCGGCGGATGAACCCGTTTGAGGGGACAGTTAGCGAGATGAGAGAACGGGCAGCCTGGGCTGCCCGTTTTGTTGTTATGTCCTGGGTTACTCCTGCCAGCCTGCCTGGTTGGGGAAGGCATCGCGATCGGCCTGGCTGGCGCTCTCGTTGCATTCCCCGCGGATCTTCCAGGAGGTCTGGCTGAGGACGATATAGCCGCTTCGGCAATACTTGCGCGTGGCCAGCATCTGGGTGAGCTGCTCGTCCTGCAGGGCTTCCCGGCGTTCCAGCAGGCTCTTGTCGCGGCGGCTCAGCCGGTTGTCATCTCCCTCCTGCAACCGGGTGGGCAGGACGTCGAGAGGGGCGGCCTCGAAGGTGAAGCGCTTGCTCCCGTCGTCGCTGATATGGGTGTGGAACAGGGGGGCCGGGCCATCGGGTGCCGCCCCCGGCAATCCGGAGCAGGCGGTGAGCGCCGGTAACAGCAGCGTGAGGGCAACGGCAGAGAGTAGACGCACACAAGACTCCAATCGGGTGTTCACATCAGGACGGGCAGCTTAACACGCCCGCTCGGGTTAAATGGTGGCCAGCAGCTCATCCGTCGTGAGCAGGGTCACGCTTCTGCCTTGAGGCAGGCTCAGATGCCGCCACATGAAGTGGTGGTGCTGGATGATCTGCTCCGCACTCAGGTGCGGCCTGTCCTCCGTGGTATGGGCGTCGGTCACCGCAAAGGCGTCAAAGCCCCTGGCGGCGGCGCTGCGCAACGTGGTATCGACGCAAAAGTCGGTGGCACAGCCGCAGATGAGCAGTCTGTCTACCGACTGCTCTGCCAGCAGGAAGCCGAGCTCGGTGTCGAGGAAGCTGTCACAGGCAGTCTTGCGCACCCGGCTGTCGTGGGGAGACGGGGCCAGATCGGCGTGCAGTTGCCAGCCCGCACTGCCAGGTTCCAGTTCGGAACCCGGTTCGTCGTGTTGCACATAGATGACCCGTCCGTGTTGGCCCCGCACGCGATCGGCCAGACGATTGATGTTGGCGATGACCTGGGCATCCTGATGGCGGGGGTTATCGAACAACCCCTGTTGCATGTCGATGACGAGTAACACATCCATATGAAATCCTTGGGCTATTTTGAGGGTTGCAACCATTGGCTGCAGTCACGGCTTCGGGATTGATGCAGTGCGCCCATATCTTGCTTCATTTCCTTTGCATTTAGCCAGCGTTCCGGCAGGGGAGCGATGTGGACCCTGACATCAGCGTCTCTCCCGGGGGCTGTCTCGTCACCGGTTTGCGGCACGATGAGTGCCACCTTGAGTGCCGGATTGCGGCTGGCGATGCGACTGGCGATCCCGAGCCCCCCCTCCACGTGGAAGTTGCCTGCGATATGCATGATGCGCCTGCCGGGATGCTTGCCCAGATAATCCACCATGCTTTCGGCCATGGTGTCGTCCCAGCTGGTCTGGGCGGCGAAGCGACGGGCGTTGCCGTCCGCATCCCCATGGTGCATGGAGGCCATGAACTTCTGGCGGTAGCCGTCATCCCCCAGAGTCAGCTCGCGGGCAAGCTGGCTGCGGCGATTGGCCGGCAGTTTGTCGAGCCAGGCCGGTCCCTCCTGACCGACGCAGCTCACCAGAGGTTTGGGGGCATTGGCGGCAATCACTGGCAGGTGCTGCGCCTTGGCGAACTCCACCAGAGGGCGGTAATCACTCTGGTAGTTGGGCCAGGCATGGCCATCTCGAATGAGGGCCGATTCGCCGATGCGTCCGGCCAGGTAGGCATCCAGCACAGGCTGATCGGCGCGGCTGAACTGCTCCATGGAGAGTACCAGGGCCCGGCCATCGGCTTGCGACATCTCGTCAAGCCCCGCCAGCAGACGTGCCTGCAACAGATGGATGGCCGGGTGAGTGTGAAGCTCCCCCACCAGCACGATGTCGGCATCCGCCACCCGCGCCACCGCCTGCTCGAAGGTCAGCGCCTGCCCCTGGGCCGTATCGAGCCGTGCGTCATAGAGGGTCTCGGGTGGGGTGTTCTGCGACGTGGTGGCGCAGGCGGCCAGCAGCAGGGGCAGGGCGAGCAGGGGGAGTCGTCGGATCATGGTTACTCACTCAAGAAACAGGGGATGGGAAAAGGCTGCACCATGGGATGGCGGCATGGCGAGCGAAAAAGTGGCGCCAGTGTAAGGGGAAATGACGATAAAGTTAAATGAGAATGATTAACTTTATTATTGATCTTTGTCTCTGGCGGGGTAATATGCCTTCCGCTTGATAATAATTCTCAATAAGGACTTTGCAGTGGCGCACAACAACACCCCCTCCCTGATAGCCCTCGCCGTGGCGGCCGGGCTGATCTCCCCCGCTTTCGCCGCAGACAAGAAAGCCGATGAAGTCATGGTCGTCAGCGGCTCACGGATGGAACAGAAGCTGGAAGATGTTTCCGGTCCCATCGCTGTCATTACCTCGGAGCAGATTGAAGAGCAGGTCGTCAGCAACGTCGCCGATCTGTTCCGCTATGAGCCCGGGGTGAGCGTGCAGGGAGGCGCAGGAGATGCCCAGACCTTCACCATTCGCGGCATGAGCGAAAACCGGGTCAAGGTGGTGCAGGACGGTGTGCGCCAGAACGATGCCTACAAGAATGGCGGCGTGGGTCAGACCTACTTCGACACCGACATGATCAAGCAGGTGGAAGTGGCCAAAGGGCCGGCCTCTGCCGCTTACGGTTCCGATGCTCTGGGAGGCGTCATTGCCATCACCACCAAGGATGCTGGCGACTTCCTCAAGGGTCGCGACAGCTATCTGGATGCGACCACGGGTTATGCCTCCAGCAGCCACCAGAGAATGGCCGGCATCACGGGGGCGCTGCGCACCGGGGAAGTCGAGAACCTGCTGCGCTACACCTGGCGCGATGGCGGTGTCACCCAGAATTATGACGGCGACAAGAACGAGTTCGACATCGTCAGCCAGGCCGTGCTGTTCAAGAGCAAGTGGAATCTCTCCGATGATCAGTTCCTGAAACTGACGGTGGATTACTTCACCGAGGGGCAGGATCCGGATGCCATCGATCTGACCAAGGCGGGCTCCGTCTTCAACCAGCCCATTACCGACAAGGAGACCGACAACCTCTCCCTGGTACTGGATCATGGCCTCGCCCTGAACGCCCCCTGGGCGGATCGCGTGGACAGCAAGATCTACTACAGCCGCGCCAAGCAGACCCTGGATCAGTACGCTTCGTCCAAGTATCCGGTCATGCCGGGCAACCCCTATGTGACCAAGAACTCCCTGGATCACAACGGTTTCGAGCAGGAGAGCCTGGGCGCCCAGGTGAAGTTCAACAAGGCGCTCGCCAGCCAGCGTCTGGCCTGGGGCCTGGAATACGAGCACACCGACAACGAGCGCACCCGCTTCAAGGGGCCGACCGTTCCGGGTGACTTCGTCGGCTACAACGAGCTGAGCTTCCCCTCCACCACCAGCGAGCGCAGTGCGCTCTGGGCCTTTGACGAGATCAAGTTCGGCGAGCGTTGGGTGCTGACCCCGGGCGTGCGTTACGACTACTACAAGATGACCCCGGACGAGGATCCCGCCTACACCGGCGAGAACATGAAGAAGATCTCCGAAGGGGAGTTCTCTCCCAAGCTGGGGCTGGTATTCAAGGCGCACGAGGCGGCGAACCTGTTCGCCCAGTACAGCCACGGCTTCAAGGCGCCCATGTATGACAACGCCTTCTCCACCCTGAACCACCAGGCGTATGGCTATCGCATCGAGCCCAACCCGAACCTCAAGCCAGAGAGCAGCGACGGCATCGATCTGGGGGTGCGCGGCAGCCGTGGCGGGTTCAGCTATGAAGTGGCCACCTTCTACAACAAGTTCGACGACTTCATCGAGCTGACGGCCGTGGGCACCGAAGGCCGTACCGCCCTCTATCAGTACCAGAACCTGGACAAGGCGACCACCAAGGGGGCCGAGGCCAAGGCGGACTACTGGTTGAACGAGCTGGTCAACGTCTGGGGCAACCTGGCCTACATCGAGGGCAAGGATGGCGAGGGCAACTACATCAACAGCCTGAGCCCCCTGAACGGCAGCGTCGGGGTGCGTCTGGAGCAGCCGAACTGGAACATCAACACCGCATTGCGCTTTGCCGACGACATGGACAAGGTGGGCAAGGATGCGCGAGGCAACGACAACATCAAGAGCGCAGGCTGGGGCGTGGTGGATCTCTATGCCCAGTTCAAGCCGGTGCAGGACCTGCAGCTCAACGTGGGGGTGTTCAACCTGTTTGACAAGGAGTACGTGAGCTACGAAAGCATCACCGGCCTTGCCGCCACCGCGGATACCAGCAAGCAGACCGAGCCTGGCCGCAACCTCAGTGCACGGGTCAAGTACGTGTTCTGATGGTCGTCGACCAGCATGAAGGAAAAGGGGCCCTCGGGCCCCTTTTGTCATGAAGGTCGGCGTCTGCAAAAAAGAAACCCGCCAGGGGCGGGTGGAAGGATTGCAACACTCATCAGGAAGCGGTGTTACCCAATAGACAGGGGGATGTGACAAAGGTTCAACTTTATTGATATTTATGGTTTTTATCTGTCATGCCGCCTGGGGATCCCCGTCCCGAAATCGGTTATCATTTGTGCCCCTTGTCATGCAGCCCGAGCCTCTATGCCCGCGTTCTCCTGGTTAGCCCTGTTTTTTGGCGCCTTCTACTTCGTTTATGGCGCCTACCTGCCGTTCTGGTCGCTCTGGCTGGAAGGCATCGGGGTGAGTACTGAACAGATAGGGCTGTTGCTGGGGGTGGGCATGGCCATCCGCTTTGCCGGCAACCTGATGGTGATGGGGCGAGTCAAGGGGGCCGGCCAGTTGCTGCCCGTCACCCGGCTGCTCTGTCTGCTGAGTCTGCTGGCCTTCCTCGGTTTCTATCTGGGCCACAGCCTCTGGTGGCTGGTGGTGCTGACCCTCGCGGCCAACTTCATCTACCCGACCCTGATGCCCATGGGAGAGGCGCTTGCCACCCGCATGGTGGTTCAGACCCACCTCGACTACGGCAAGGTGCGGCTGTGCGGCTCCTTTGCCTTTATCGTCGCCTCCACCCTGGTGGGGGCCCTGGTGGGCAACTTTGGCAGCGACTGGGTGCTACACACCATGGTGGCCGGGCTGCTGATCATGCTGGGGCTCAGCCTGCTGCCGCTGCGACCCGCCCCTCGGGAGCTGCAAGGGGAGCGGGCGAAGGCCTCGCTGCTCGTCACGCTCAGGTCGGCCCCGGTGCGCCGCTTCCTGCTCATCACCGCCCTGCTGCAGGGGAGCCACGCGGCCTACTACGGTTTCAGCGCCATCTACTGGAAGAGCGCCGGCTACAGCGGCACCCTGATCGGGTATCTCTGGGCTCTGGGAGTGGTGGCGGAGATCGCCATGTTCGCCGCGGACAAGCGCTTCCTCCAGCGCTTCGGCGCCCAGACCCTGTTTCTGGTAGGGGCCCTTGGCTGCGTGGTGCGCTGGGTGCTGCTCGGCAGTTCTACCGACCTGGCGGTGCTGGTGCTCGGCCAGCTGCTGCACGGGGTCACCTTCTGCGTCAGTCACCTCGGCGCCATCCGCTTCATGACCCGCCAGTTGCCCGCGGAGCAGCAGATCCCCACCCAGGCGCTCTATGCGGCCCTGGGCCTTGGCATGACGGTGGCGGCCCTGATGGCGATCTGCGGCGTGCTGTTCGAGCCGCTGGGAGGCGGCATCTTCTTTATCATGGTGCTGGTAGTGCTGCCGGTCTTCGTGTTGCGGCTGCGTGAAGAGAGCCCTGAACAGGGCCGATGACACAGGTCTGCCGGTCTCTGGCGCGGCAGGCCTCCGACTTATCTGGACAAGGGAAGTAGAGAGATGCACCAAGGATGGCTGCTGATCGGGTTGTCGCTCGCCTATCTGGGCTTGCTGTTCCTCATCGCCTATGTGGCGGACAAGAACAAGCGCCGTCGCCCCAAGGGGCAGCCTCTGCTCTACAGCCTGTCGCTGGCGGTCTATTGCACCTCCTGGACCTTCTTCGGCACCGTGGGCCAGGCCAGCGAATCCCCCTGGTCGCCGGTGCCCATCTACCTGGGCCCCATGCTGGTGTTTCTGTTTGGCTGGCGCCTGCTGGCCCGCCTCATCCTGGTGGCCAAGCGCGAGCACATCACCTCCATCGCCGATTTCATTGCCGCCCGTTATGGCAAGTCCCAGCGCCTGGCCATGGTGATCAGCCTCATCGCCGTCATGGGGATACTTCCCTATCTGGTGCTACAGCTCAAGGCGATCGTCACCGGGCTCGATCTGCTGATGGCCAACAGCACGGGGGTCAGTCCCACCAGCAACATGGCGGAGCTGGCGCTGGGGGTCACCCTGCTGCTGGCCCTGTTCAGCATTCTATTCGGCACCCGCAACCTGGATGCCACCGAGCACCACAGGGGCATGGTGGTGGCCATCGCCTTCGAGTCCGTGGTCAAGCTGCTCGCCTTCATGGCGGTGGGGGGCTTTGCGCTCTGGCTCATCATCGCCAGACCGAGTGAGGCGCGTACCCTGGTGGCGGGCGACTTCCTCGATGCGGTGGTGGCGGTGACGCCGGGCGGCCTGCTGGAGCTCGCCATCTACACCCTGATCGCCATGTGTGCCGTCATCTGCCTGCCGCGCCAGTTTCACGTGACCGTGGTGGAGAACAACCAGGGGCAGGATCTGCACTGGGCCCGCTGGATCTTCCCCCTCTATCTCTTCCTGATGGGGCTCTTCATCTGGCCGCTGGCGCTGGCAGGCAAGCAGTGGGTCGGGGCAGACATGGCCTCTGACACTTATGTGATAAGCCTCCCCATGTCCCTCGGATTCGACGGCATGGCGATGCTGGCATTTCTCGGCGGCACCTCGGCGGCCACCGGCATGGTGATCGTCTGCACCATCGCCCTGGCCATCATGGTGAGCAACGATCTGGTGTTGCCGGTCCTGCTGCGCCGGGTCTGGCAACAGGGGCGGGACGAACGCCTGATGCGGTTGCTGCTGCAGGTGCGTCGGGGCGCCATCTTGCTGATTTTGCTGGCGGCCTGGGCGCTCTATCTCTGGCTCGGGGATCTCACCAGTCTGTCACGCATCGGTTATCTTTCGTTCGGGGCCGTGGCCCAGTTCGCGCCAGCCCTGCTGCTCGGCCTGTACTGGCGTCATGGCAATCGCAAGGGCGTCTATCTCGGACTCGCCCTCGGGGTCAGCCTCTGGTTCGTGACCCTGCTGGCGGAGAGCGGACTGCTGGCAGGCTCCCCCCTCGAAGCCCTGCTGGCGCCCCCAGACTGGCTAGCGGTGCGGGATCTGAGCCTGGGGGCCTGGTGCCTCTTCCTGAGTCTTCTGCTCAACCTCGCCGGCTATGTGGCGGGCTCCCTGCTGTCACGGGCGGCGGTGAGCGAGCGGCTGCAGGCAGCCAACTTCGTCGGCAAGACGAGCCGGGATACCTCGGCGCTTTATCATGCGCGGGTCTCGGTGAAGGAGCTGGAGATGCTGGCGGCCCGCTTCGTCGGTTCCAGCCGCGTCAAGCGGGCCTTCGGCCGCTTCGCCGGCGAGCGGGGAGGCACCCTGGCACCCCAGATGCAGGCCTCCGCCGAGCTCATCGCCCACACGGAGCGACTGCTGGCCGGGGTATTCGGTACCTCGTCCGCCCGCCTGGTGCTAGCCTCTGCCCTGCAGGGACGCAACATGCAGCTCGAGGAGATCGCGACCATAGTGGACGAGGCCTCCGACATGTTCCGCTTCAACCGCGGCCTGTTGCAGGGGGCAATCGAACACATGGGGCAGGGGATCTCCGTGGTGGACAGGGAGCTCAGGCTGGTGGCCTGGAACCGACGCTACATCGAGCTATTCTCCTATCCCCCCGGTCTCATTCAGGTGGGCCGTTCCATCGAGGAGATCATCCGCTACAACGCCGGACAGGGGTTGTGCGGCCAGGGTGACATCGAGGCCCAGGTGGCGCGGCGGGTTGCCTTCATGAAGCGTGGCAGCCCCCATGTCTCGGCGCGGGAGCGTCCCGATGGCCGGGTCATCGAGATGCAGGGCAACCCCATGCCTGCGGGGGGCTTTGTCATGACCTTCACCGATATCACCCCGTTCAGGGCGGCGGAGCGGGTGCTGCGGGAAGCGAACGAGCACCTGGAGGCGCGGGTGGCCGAGCGCACCCACGAGCTCTCCGAACTCAACCGCCAACTGCTGCTGGTAAACCAGCAGGTGGAGCGGGCCAACCAGTCCAAGAGCCGGTTCCTTGCGGCGGTGAGCCACGACCTGACCCAGCCGCTGAACGCGGCCAAGCTCTTTACCTCCTCCTTGCTGGAGATGCTGCCCCCGGAGGACGAACCGGCCCGTATCGCTCGCCACATCGACGACGCCCTGGGGGCGACCGAGGATCTCATCACGGATCTGCTGGACATCTCGCGCCTCGAGGCGGGCAAGTTCAAGGCGAAGAAGCTCGATTTCGCCCTGAGCGATGTGCTGGACAATCTCAAGGCGGAATTCGGCGTGCTGGCCCAGGCCGGTGGGATCCAGTTCTCCGTGGTGGAGAGCCGCCTTGCGGTCTACAGCGATGTGCGCTTGCTGCGGCGGGTGTTGCAGAACTTCCTCACCAACGCATTTCGCTACAACCCCGGCGGTCGGGTGCTGCTTGGCTGTCGCCGCATGGGGGAGAAGGTGCGCATCGAGGTGTGGGACAACGGCCCCGGCATCCCGGAGGGCAAGCAGGAGGCGATCTTCGACGAGTTTTCCCGCCTCGATCACTCCCGCACCGCCAGGGAGCAGGGGCTTGGCCTCGGGCTCGCCATCGCCCGCGGCATTTCGCTGGTGCTGGGTCATCAGCTCTCCCTGCGCAGCTGGCCCGGAGCGGGGTCCGTCTTTGCCATCACCCTGAACCTCGCGACCCGGCCCGTCATCCCCAGCCAGGTGACGACCCCGGCCCTGCGAGACAGTCAGCTGGAAGGGGTCAGGATCCTCTGCATCGACAACGAGGAGGATATCCTCATCGCCATGGCCTCGCTGCTGGGACGCTGGGGCTGCGAGGTGCGCTGTGCCCAGAGCCTGGAGCAGGCGGAGGAGATCATCGGCGGCGGCTTCCTGCCTGCGCTGGTGCTGTCGGATTATCACCTGGATGACGGCAAGACCGGGTTGCAGGCGCTGCACATGATCAGGCTGGCCCACGGCAACGGTATCGGCGGCATCATCATCAGTGCGGATCGCAAGAGCGAGTTGCAGGCACAGATCCGTGAGCACGGCTTTGGCTACGTGAGCAAACCGGTCAAACCTCTCAAGCTGCGCGCCCTGATGAACAGCCTGCTGATGCCGGTTCAGTGACTGGTCTCACAGAATCGAGCATTGGCTGAACGTTTTCTGGATGCCATCCAGGCGCCATGATCGCCGATGATGGCGCCTCTTTCGTCGCCATTTGCCGCGATTGGTGATAATTGAGTCTTGCTGGGTGTCACTTTTGGCAGGTGGCGGCCGAGCGACTCTCCTCTATAGTCATTCGGCGATTATTTTTGTCGCAAATCAAGTTGTGCAAAAAGGCAAACCGGATGAAAGTCCGGGACGCAAAGCTTCCGGTCTAAGGGTCTGCGTACCTAGGATAGCGGGGCCACCACAGGTTGTATCGTCCATGGGCCAAGCCATGATTGCGATGTTGTCTGCGTTACCTGGCAGGTTGCGTTGCCTTTTTCGTTGTTAATTCCAATAACGAAATAAGGAAGTTCAAATATGTTAAGTCCAAAACTTTCCCTGCTGGCGCTTCTGGTCGGGGGGCTTTGCACTACCTCCGCCTTCGCCGCTGCCCCGGGCAAACCCACCATTGGCTCCGGCCCCACCAAGTTTGCCATCGTTGAAGTCAATCAGGCCGCTTCGGCCTACAACCAGCTGGTGACCGTCCACAAGGATGGCGCTCCCGTCAGCGTGACCTGGAACCTCTGGTCCGGTGACGTCGGACAGACCGCCAAGGTACTGCTCGACGGCAAGGAGGTGTGGTCAGGCCCGGCTTCCGCCGCGGGTACCGCCAACTTCAAGGTCACCAAGGGGGGGCGTTACCAGATGCAGGTGGCCCTGTGCAACGCCGACGGCTGCACCCTCTCCGACAAGAAGGAGCTGATGGTCGCCGATACCGACGGCAGCCACCTGGCGCCGCTCAATGCGCCCCTCAAGGAGAACAACAAGCCCTACGCCAACAAGTCTGGCAAGGTGGTGGGGGCCTACTACGTGGAGTGGGGTGTCTATGGTCGCAAGTTCACCGTGGACAAGATCCCGGCCCAGAACCTGACCCATATTCTCTACGGCTTCACCCCCATCTGCGGTGGCAACGGCATCAACGACAGCCTCAAAGAGATCTCCGGCAGCTTCGAGGCGTTGCAGCGCTCCTGTGCGGGCCGCGAAGACTTCAAGGTCTCCATCCATGATCCCTGGGCGGCGATCCAGATGTCCCAAGGCAACCTCAGCGCTTGGGATGAGCCCTACAAGGGCAACTTCGGCAACCTGATGGCCCTCAAGCAGGCGCACCCGGACCTCAAGATCCTGCCGTCTGTCGGCGGATGGACCCTCTCCGATCCCTTCTATTTCCTGGGTGACAAGACCAAGCGCGATACCTTCGTCGCCTCGGTCAAAGAGTTCCTGCAGACCTGGAAATTCTTCGACGGCGTGGACATCGACTGGGAGTTCCCGGGCGGACAGGGGGCCAACCCCAGCCTGGGCGGCCCGAATGACGGCGCTACCTATGTGGTGCTGATGAAGGAGTTGCGAGCCATGCTCGATGAACTGGAAGCCGAGACCGGCCGCCAGTATGAGCTGACCTCGGCCATCAGCGCCGGCGGTGACAAGATTGCCAAGGTGGATTATCAGGCGGCCCAGCAGTACATGGACCACATCTTCCTGATGAGCTACGACTTCAGCGGCGCCTTCGACCTGACGAATCTGGCCCACCAGACCAACCTCTTTGCCTCCAGCTGGGATCCGGCCACCAAGTACACCACCGACAAGGGCGTCAAGGCGCTGCTGGGTCAGGGGGTGACACCGGGCAAGATTGTGGTGGGGGCGGCCATGTATGGCCGTGGCTGGACCGGAGTGAAGAACTACCAGGCCGGCAACCCCTTCACCGGCACCGCTACCGGACCGGTGAGCGGTACCTGGGAAAATGGCGTGGTGGATTACCGCGACATCGTCAACAACCGCATGGGCGCAGGCTGGGAGCAGGGCTATGACGAGTCGGCCGAGGCCCCCTATGTCTTCAAGGCCAGCAGTGGCGACCTCATCACCTTCGACAACGACCGCTCGGTCAAGGCCAAGGGGCAGTACGTGCTGGCGAACCAGCTTGGCGGTCTGTTCGCCTGGGAAATTGATGCGGACAACGGCGACATCCTCAACGCCATGCACGAGGGGCTGGGCCACGGCGAGGGTACGCTGCCGCCGGTCAACAAGCCGCCGGTTGCCAATGCCGGCAGCGATCTGAGTGCCACCGGCCCGGCCGAGGTAACCCTCAACGGCAGCGCCTCCCATGATCCGGAAAACGGGGCGCTGACCTACAGCTGGAAACAGGTCTCCGGACCCCAGGCCAGTCTGCTGGATGCCACCCAGGCCAAGGCCCGTGCGGTATTGGATGCCGTCAGCAGCGACATCAATCTGGTGTTCGAGCTGACCGTGACCGACGATCAGGGGCTCTCGGCCAAGGATCAGGTGGTGGTCACCAACAAGGCGCCGCAGCCGAACCTGCCCCCCGTGGTCAGCGTACCGGCCAGTGCGACCGTCGAGGCCGGCAAGCAGGTGAGCATCAAGGCCACCGCTTCCGACCCCAATGGTGATGCCCTGAGCTATCAGTGGACAGTGCCGGCCGGGCTCAGCGCCACCGGTCTGGACAGCGCGACCCTGGTGGTCACGGGCTCGAACGTGACCAGTGACACGGCCTACGATCTGACCTTGGTGGTCACCGACGGGGCGCTGGATGCCACAGCCGTTACCCGCCTGACCGTCAAGCCGGCCAGTACAGGTGGTGGCTGCGAGGCCAGCGATCCGGATGCGGCCAACCACCCGGCCTGGAGTGCAGGTACCGTCTACAACACCAATGACAAGGTGAGCCACAAGCAACTGGTGTGGCAGGCCAAGTATTGGACCCAGGGCAACGAGCCGAGCCGCACCGCCGATCAGTGGAAACTGGTGAGCCAGGTGCAACTGGGTTGGGATGCCGGAGTAGTCTACAACGGCGGTGATGTCACCAGCCACAACGGCCGCAAGTGGAAGGCCCAGTACTGGACCAAGGGCGATGAGCCCGGCAAGGCCGCCGTCTGGGTCGATCAGGGCGCGGCGAGCTGCAACTGATCTGCCGTGATGAAAAATGGGGCCGAGGGCCCCATTTTTGTCTTGCTGCGTGGTCGGGTGTCTCTTCCCTGTCAGGGGAAAGGCGCACTTGCTTTGTCAAAAAGGCCCGTCAGGGCCTTTTTTCATGGTATGTCACCGGTTCACAGCGGTTTTTGCCACAGGCTGAGCAGCAGATCCTGCTCGAGGGCGTCGGGCCCCTGGTGGGTGAAGGCGTGGCGCTGCTCACCGCTGGCACGCCAGCCGAGGCGACTGGTCTCCAGAATGTGCTCGCGCAGGCCCTGATCCAGCGCCGTACTGAACTGGGCGCGTTGCTGAGCAACATTGACGAGCCCGGTGAGGGCGGGCCAGCTCAGGGGATGTTCCATGCTCACCGGATTGAGGCTGACGCGCAATTGCCACTGATGGCGAGGGCCTGGCTGCACGTGGAGCAGATAGCCGCCCGGCGCCAGCCAGCTGACCAGGAGTTCCGTCTTGACCTTGAGGTCGTTGACCAGCAGCACCTGGGCCGTGCCAGGCAGTAGCGGGGCGCGCGCCGGGTCGGCGATGACGAACTGGCCTTCCGGTTGCGCCTTGTTGGCGGCGAAGATGGCATTCTTGGCCAGATCGAAACCGCCGACCTGCCAGCCGGGCAGCCGCTCAGCCAGGGCGCGGCAGTAGTACCCCTCGCCACAGCCGAGGTGGACAAGCTCGCGCTCGCCAAGAGGAGCGAGCAGGTTCGCCATGGCGTCCACCAGAGGCAGCTGGTGGCCTTGTTCCAGGAAGCGGCGCTTGGCGCGCAGCAGGGCCCGGCTGTCGCTGTCCTTGGGGTTCTTCTTGCCGGGGATGAGGTCCAGATAGCCTTCCGGTGCGGGATCGAAGTGGTGCTTGTTGTCGCAATAGACCCCGCGGGAGGCGGCATGAAGGTGCAGGGGGCTGCGGCAAAGGGGGCATTGAAGGTGCATAGGAGTTCTCTTGGCGAAGGCCATGACGGCGGGGCGTTCGGGATTATAGGGGAGAGGATCGGAAAAGGCTGCCATGGGCAGCCTTTTTATCCAACGGCGCTGTGCGGGCGCCGTCGGCGGAACCCGGTCAGCGGGTACCAAACACCACTATGGTCTTGCCGTGGGCGGAGATGAGCTCCTGCTCTTCCAGCATCTTGAGGATGCGGCCGACGGTTTCACGGGAGCAGCCGACGATCTGGCCGATCTCCTGGCGGGTGATCTTGATCTGCATGCCATCCGGGTGGGTCATGGCATCCGGCTGTTTGGCCAGGTTGAGCAGGGTCTGGGCAATGCGGCCGGTCACGTCCAGGAAGGCGAGGTTGCCGACCTTCTGGCTGGTGTGCTGCAGGCGCTTGGCCATTTGACCGGATAGACGCATCAGGATGTCCGGGTTGACCTGGATCAGCTGGCGGAACTTCTTGTAGGAGATCTCGGCGACTTCGCAGGCGCCTTTGGCACGTACCCAGGCGGAACGCTCCGGATTCTCGTTCTCTTCGAACATCCCCATCTCGCCCAGGAAATCCCCCTGATTCAGGTAGGAGAGGATCATCTCCTTGCCTTCGTCATCCTTGATCAGGACGGCGACGGTGCCCTTGACGATGTAGTAGAGGGTTTCCGCTTTTTCACCGGCGTGGATCAGGGTGCTCTTGGCGGGATACTTATGAATGTGGCAATGCGACAAGAACCACTCAAGGGTGGGATCGCTTTGCGGTTTGCCAATGATCATGAGACTTCCTCTGTAGTGTCATTTTTATGGACTGTGCGTCCAGGCAAGTTGCCAAGCTTGCCATTCCTTACTCTTTGGTCGCAGTAGAATAAGAGCCTTTGCCTGTGCTGACAAGGCTTTGGGGTTTTGCCGTCCACCGGTGAGCCGCCATCTGCTGCGTCGTCCGGGGCATTCTAGGCAAGAAGAGGAGGTCGGATGTTGATTTCGATCTATTTCCCTTTGGGTCGTCGTCCGTTTCGCAGGAGAGGCTTGTCGCCGCAAAACGGGGCTTTATCGTCGGGAACGGGCAAGATCCTGGCGCATGTGCCACTCGACCCCGGCTTGAGGTATGCTATGGGCGTTAGAACCGTCGTCATTGAGAGGAAAGTGAGAGATGAAAGCCAAGGTCAGCTGGGTGGAAGGCATGAAGTTTGTGGGGGAGAGCGAGTCCGGTCATCAGGTGACCCTGGATGGCGCCAACCCGGGTGAAGGTGCCAGCCCGATGGAGATGATCCTGCTGGCTGTCGGCGGTTGCAGCTCCATCGATGTGGTCTCCATCCTGGAGAAGGCCCGTCAGTCAGTGACCGCCTGCCATGTCGAACTGGAAGGGACCCGCGCCGATACCGTTCCCCGGGTATTTGAGCAGATCCACCTCAAGTTCGTGGTGACCGGCAAGAGTCTGGCGGAGAAGCAGGTCGCCCGTGCGGTGGATCTGTCCATGGAAAAATATTGTTCAGTTTCCCTGATGTTGGAAAAAGCGGTAGAAATTACCCATAGTTATCAAATTCTTGAGGGTTGACCGCTATAGTTTGTCCCGTCGATAACGCCATGACATAAGGAAAGTGCGATGAAAAAAATGATGATGTTGCTTCCCCTGTTCGGTCTGGCCGCCTGCAGCATGCCGCAGCCGACCCAGTATCAATACAGCCAGTATCAGTGCGGGGAAGAGTTGCTGGCCATCACCTATGATGCCCAGGCCGACATGGTGCAGTTCCCTTATGCCGGTGTCTATCACAAGCTGGGGCGCATCGAGTCGCCCAAAGAGACTGCCAGCTATTCCGACGGGGTGACTACCTTCTCCCGTCAGGACAAGCAGGCCACCCTGGTCAAGAGCGGTGTGACCCAGCTGACCTGTGAGTTGAAGTGACCCTGATGCCGTCACGGCGTGCATGGAAAACGGCCTGCGTGAAGCAGGCCGTTTTTGTTGAAAGAGACATCAGTCTGACGGTAGCGAGCCCAGCAACTGGGCGGCCAGTTGCTGGCTAAGCTGGCCACGGGCTTCCTCTGCGACAGGCACGTCGCTGGCGAGCTGGATGGCGCTGCTCCACACCGCTTTCTGGCTATGCCCGTCGAGCAGCACGACGGCCAGGGTCCCCTTGCGGGCATTGGCGGCGGCGTTCAGGCCCGGTGTCATGCCGAGGCGGGAGAAGATCTCGCCATCGCTCATGTCCTGGCTGCCAGCTACCCCGATGGCGACCCAGACGTCGGCCTCATCCAGGGGAACGCTGCGCCAGCCTTTGCCGTCCAGTTGCCGGATGACGGCCTGCTGTACCGGTTCGAGCCAGGGCGCGGCGCTGTTGCCCGCATACTGGAATTGTTCGGCCAGCGCATAGCGTGGTGTCGCCCCGTAGGTCCAATGCTCCGCCGGGCGAACCACCATGGTGCCCGTTTCGACCGTGGGTGCGGCGGGGCCGGAGCTGCAACCGCCCAGCAGGGTTGCCAGCGTGAATGAGAGAAGTGCAGCGCGCATCGTTAAGCTCCTTGGCTCAGGTGATCTTGCCCGTTTCGATCAGTTGCTGGATCAGGGGGCGCAGGATCAGTTCCATTGCGAAGCCCATCTTGCCACCCGGCACGACGATGGTGTTCATCCTGGACATGAAGGCGCCGTCTATCATCGACAGCAGGTAGGGGAAGTCCACCTGCTTGATGCCCCGAAACCTGATCACCAGCATACTCTCGTCCAGGCTGGGTATCACCTTGGCGCTGAAGGGGTTGGAAGTATCGACGGTCGGCACCCGCTGGAAGTTGATGTGGGTGCGGGAGAACTGCGGCGTGATGAAGTTGATGTAGTCGTCCATGGAACGCACGATGGAGTCGGTCACCGCCTCGCGGGAGTGGCCGCGTTCCGAGGTGTCGCGAATGAGCTTCTGGATCCACTCCAGGTTGACGATGGGCACCACGCCGATGAGAAAGTCCACGTGCCGCGCCACGTTGTGCTCCCCCGTGACCACGCCGCCATGCAGTCCTTCGTAGAACAGCAGATCCGTCTCGCCGGGCAGATCCTGCCAGGGGGTGAAGGTGCCCGGCATCTGGTTGAAAGGCACTGCCTCGTCGAAGCTGTGCAGATAGCGCCGGTACTGGCCTGTGCCGCTCTGGCCATACTCCTGGAAAAAGGACTCCAGCAGACCGAAGTCGTTGGCCTCCGGGCCGAAGTAGCTGATATGCCGCCCCTGCTCCCGGGCCTTGCGGATAGCCACGTCCATCTCGGGCCTGGTGTAGCGGTGAAAACTGTCCCCCTCGACCACGGCCGCCTTGTATCCAAGCTGGTGGAACATGGAGCGGAAGGCGTTGGTGGAGGTGGAAGTACCGGCACCGGACGAACCGGTGACCGCGATGATGGGATGCTTGGCGGACATAGAATTCTCTCTTCCTTGGGAGTTCCGTTATAAGGGGTGGCCCAAAGTGCGGTCAAGTGCGCCGTCATCCTCCCGCTGCCCCCACGCTTCCCGGCAATAGCTGTGAACAAGGGCTGCCCTGTGCTCTGGGTACGTTGGTATAGGTGCTGCTGGGTGGCGAACTGGTCATGCGGCCTGATGATGTGAGCTGGATAGGTGGAGGGCGGGGTGAGCCGCCCGATAAGCCGTGACCGCGTTACTCTTGGGGGAAGTCGTCAGTGGGTGACTTGCTTAAATGAGTCTTTGGGACGACATTGACACTTTCGTGCAGCTCGCTGTAGACAAGCACGGCGCTACCTTGTAGCAATTGTTGCCTGACTGCTTCGACCTTGTCGATCAGGCTGACATCCTGTTCACCGTATTCGGTGCCTTCTTGCAGCACAAAGTGTTCGAGCAGGTTGGTGAGGGTGTCCGGCTCCAGTTCTTGCCAGGGGATAATCATGATTTCATCTTCACTCAGTGGGTTGCGGATATTGTCGGTGTCTGGTCGGCAAGCGCAAGGGATTTGTCTTGTTTTGGACGAGGGGTGCCATGCAATCCATTGACGCACGCCGGCCCTCCAGTCAATTCGAACAGCACCTGTTCGATGCCCGCCGTCGCGCCCTGAGCGCCGGTTTGCGCTGGTACTGGGTCATCAATCTCATCGCCCTCGTATTTCTGCTGACCCGCTTCTACCTCTATCGGGATGCACACCTGGTACTGGTCGGCAACCTGCCCTGGTCCTACAAATGGCAGCTCTTTGCCATGATAGCTGTTGGCCTGCTGCTGCCGCTCGGGTGGGGCTGGCTCTCCCGTCAATCCCATGCCATCTGGCTGGTGTCCCTGTGCGTCTGTGCCCTGGCCTGGGGGCTGGCCTGGGCCATGGTGGGTTACACCATCTCGATCGTCGACTTGAAGGGAGGCTTCAGCTTCATTTTCAACATGGTCAGTCTGTTGCTGCTGACCGGTCTCGTCGCCGCGTATTGCGATGTGCGGCTGTTTTACGCACTGGTTTCTGTCCCCCTGCTGTTCTTGTTGATGAGAGCCTCCTGGAGTCCTGAGCCCTTTGTTCTGGTCAACACCATCGTGGTCGGGGTCTTGCTGGTGGTGCTGGAGACGGGGCGGCGCATGCTCAACGGCTGGTTCGAGCTTGCGGTGTCAAGGGAGCACGACAACCTGATGCTGGCAAACAAGATGAATGCCATGGCCAACCGGGATCCCCTGACCGGCATTGCCAACCGTCGCCACTTCGATCAGGCGTGCAAGCGTGCCATTGCGCAAGGCACGACCCTGGATGTGCCGCTCACCGTGATCCTGCTCGATGTGGATTTCTTCAAGCGCTACAACGATCGCTATGGTCATCAGGCGGGGGATGAGTGCCTGATCCTGGTGGCCGAGTGCCTGGAGGAGAGTGTGCGGGAGCCCGGTGATCTGGTGGCGCGCTACGGGGGAGAGGAGTTCGTAGTGCTGCTGCAGGAGACGACGCTGGCCGGTGGCCAGGAGGTGGCGGAGCGCATTCGCACCACTCTGGCGGCCAGGGCTCTGCCCCATGAGGGTTCCGACGTTTCCCCCCATCTCACCCTGAGCCAGGGAATCGCCCAGTGGCGAACCGGGGAGAGCCTCGTCATGTTGCTCGAGCGAGTCGATGGCGCCCTCTATCAGGCCAAGGAAGAGGGGCGCAACGGTTACCGGTTCGCGCCCTGAGTCTGTTCCTGCAACCACTGGCTGATGCGCTCATCCAGCCAGAAGCGGGGGCGCCAGGGAGAGCCGTGCAGGAAGCCCACGTGGCCGCCCTGGCGGCTCAGCTCGTAGCGCACCAGAGGGGAGAGCTGCTCCGCCGCCGGAATGACGGCATCGGTCATGAAGGGATCGTCGGCGGCGTGAATGACGAGGGTCGGGATGGGAATGCGGGCCAGCATGCCCAGGCCGGAGCAGGTCTGGTAGTAGTGATCGGCGCTCTCGAAACCATGGAGCGGTGCCGTCACCAGCTCGTCGAACTCCCTCAGTGTGGCGATGCGGGTGATCTGGGCCGGCTGCCAGCGCGCCCGTGCCGCGCTCTGGCGCCGGATCTTGCTTTGCAGGTTGGTTCGCATGGTGCGCAGCAGGTAGTTCTGATAGACCCGTGAGAAGCCCTGATTGACCCGATCGGCACAGCTTGCCAGTTGCAGCGGGGCCGACACTACCACCGCCGCCTTCAATGGTGCCGGGCAGGCCCGCGCCAGCAGATTGACCAGCATGTTGCCCCCCAGGGAATAGCCGATGGCGACCAGGGGACGGCCAGGAAAACGCCGCCCCAGCTCGGCAATCACCGCCTGGGCGTCCTCGATGGCGCCTGAGTGATAGGCCTGCAGCAGCCGATTCGGCTCGCCACTGCACCCCCGAAAGTGCATCAGCACCGCCTCGTTCCCTTGCCGCTGCAGGTGGGCAAAGAGCCCCTTGGCATAGTGGGAGTGAATGCTCCCCTCCAGTCCGTGGAACACCACCACCAGGGGTTGTTCATCCTGGCCGGGTTCGCCGCTCCAGGCCAGATCAACGAAATCGCCGTCCGGAAGTTCGAAGCGCTCCTGGATGAAGCGGGCAGGCGAGCGGCGCAGCCACTTGGGCAAAATGGTTTGCAGATGGGGGTTGCGGGCCCACCAGGGGGCGTGAAAGTGGCTTTCTGTCAACATGCAGCGACTCGGAAGAGCAGGGAGGAAAAGGGGGCGGCGAGCCCTTGGCTCGCCGCGACATCAGGCCATCAGACGATCGTGGTGCTCGGCGCCGCGCAGCATGGCCTGGATAAGTTCGTTGGCTTCAAACTTGGTGAGCGCCTCGTGGGCGCCGACCTGATGGGCCCGCTCCACGCTGATCTCGCTGGAGAGGGAGGTGTGCAGGATGATGTAGGCTCCCGCCAGCTTGGCATCGCTCTGCACCTCGAAGGCCAGCTCGTAACCATCCAGTCCCGGCATCTCGATATCGCTCACCAGGATGTCGATCCGCTTGCCCTGGGAGACCCGGGTCTGCATCAGGGTGAGGGCGTCGCGTCCGTTGGTGCAGACCTCGTAGGGGATGTTGATGTAATCGAGCGCCGCCATGAGCTGGCGACGGGCGACAGAGGAGTCGTCTACCAGCAGGATCCGCATCGGCTTGAGCCGCTCGCGCTGCACGTCGGTCAGCACGGGGTAGAGATGGCTGGGATCGTCCGGATAGACCCGCGACAGGATGAGTTCCACATCCAGCAACTGGATCAACTGATCTCCCACCCGGGTCACGCCGGTGACGAAGACGTTCTGTCCCAAGGAGGGAGGGGGCGGTTCGATGTCACGCCAGTTGCACTCGGTGATCTTGTCGATGCCCCGCACCAGAAAGCCCACCAGGGTGCGGCGGCAATCGGTGATGATGATGAAGCAGTGGGGCATCTCCTCCCGGGTGATGGGGCGGTAGCCCACGGCCATTGCCATGTCGATCACCGGGATGGTGGTGCCGCGCATGCTGGCGGCACCGAGCACGGTGGGATGGGATTGTGGCAGGGCGGTGAGCTGGGTGTAGGGCACGATCTCCTTCACCTTGAGGGTACCGATGGCGAAGGATTGTCTGGCAGAGAGGTGGAACAGCAACATGCCCTGGGATTGGTTGGCCTTGCTCGTCATGGCGGATGTCCTGTTGATCTAGTCGGTGACGGTCAATCGGGTGTTCAGCATAAAAGATGGTGACATGAATGACTCCTTTGTTGTTAGCGGCGGTGAGCCGCAAAACTGGATTTCTTTTGCCATCCTTTTATGCCTCTCTTATCGGGTCGCGGACGGCTGAGGGGAGAGGGGCGCCCCGAGCCATTGCAGATGAGCCTCGGCCAGCGCGCTTTCATCCCGATAACCCAGCCTGCTCACCACCTGTGACGGTGTGCTGCCGCTTCGCAGCAGGCGAATCCCCTGCAACAGTTGCCACTGATCCTGCAGTGCCTGGGCGTGCGGGCCCTCGAGACCGCGAGTGCCCAGCAGGGTCTGCCAGGCAGCCACGCTATCCGGCTGCGCTCTGGCCAGGGCTTGCCAGGCATCTTGCAGTGCCTGATCCCCCAGTGACGAGATGGTGCAGCCATGCAACTCATCCCCCACCACTTGCAGTCGCTGCCCATAGGGGCCTTGCCAGTCTCGGGGGCGTGACCAGGCCGCCAGGCTGTCCAGCAGTGCGTCCATCAACGGGTTTGCCTGCAACCAGCCAGCCTGGGCGGGCTGGGGCACCCGCACGGAGCAGGCCAGCAGATCATGCTGGCAGTCAGCCAGAGGGGTGAAGGCGGCGAGGGCATCGGCACAGAGCCAGAAGTGGCTGCCAGGTGTCAGCAGCAGCTCATGGGCACCCAATTTCAGCAGCGCCGCCCCCTGGGTGACTCGCAGCAATTGGCCCATGGGGGAGCGCTTGCGGGGGCCGACCTGAAGGGTGGAAGTGGAAAAATGCTGATATTCGATGGCGTGATGCATGTAAAAACCCTGATATGATGCTGCCTGGAGGTAACAAAAATGGAAACCAGACGTAAAAAGCGCTTCATTGCCGGGGCGGTTTGCCCGGCGTGCGGCAAGATGGACACCATGATGCTGTATATGGAGCATGGAGTCGAGAAGGTGACCTGTGTCGAGTGCGGGGATACCCAGGTGCAGACCCAGGAGCAGGTGGACAAGGCGACGCGCGAGGCGGAGCAGGTGATAGGGGTGTTTCGTCCCGAGTGAGGGACATGCCTCAAGATGATGGTACGCCGGTCAGGCGGGTCGCTGTTGATGACTTTTTCATCACATTGAAGCCGGGCCGACCATATGCTTGTCTGCCTTTTTGAGGTATTCTGAGCCCGTTTTTTTCTATCCGCAGGATCCCTGACATGAAAGTAGCTCCCCTGAGCGTGGTTACGCTGGAATACACGGTCACCGACGAACACGGTGAAGTCATCGACACCACTGTCGGTAAAGAGCCGCTGGTGTATCTGCACGGTACCCGTTACCTGGTCTCCGGCCTCGAAGCCGAGCTGGAAGGTCGCAGCGTGGGCGAGGCGTTCGACGTCACCCTGACGCCGAACCAGGCCTATGGCGAGTACGACGAGAATCTGGTGCAGGAAGTGCCCGGCGAGCTGTTCGACGGTATGGAAGTGTCTGAAGGGGATACTTTTGTGGCCGAGACCGACGACGGCCACCGCCCGGTGACCGTCATCGAGGTGTCCGAGGAGTTCATCAAGGTGGACGGCAATCATCCCCTGGCTGGCGTGACCCTGGGCTTCAAGGTCGAGATCAAGGACGTGCGTGCCGCGACCGCCGAAGAGCTGGCCCATGGCCATGTGCACGGCGCTGGTGGCTGCGGTCACGATCATGGTCATGACCATGATCACGGCCATGATCACGATCATGACCACGGTGGCTGCTGTGGCGGCCATGGTCACAACCATGCACACGATCACGGCGACGATCACGGTCACGGTGGTTGCTGCGGTGGTGGCGGTTGTGGTGGCAAGGGCCATCAGCACTGATCACGGCCTGGCCGATGATAAAAAAACCCGCGCATGGCGCGGGTTTTTTTATGGCTGGCACTCATCAGTAGTGCGGTGGCGGCGTCTCTTCGGCCATGCTGGCGATCTGGCTCGGCTGTACGCTCTGCAATTTATCCACCAGTAGATGGATCTGGTGTTTGAGCCGGTCCAGCTCGCGACCCTGGGTGGTGACCTCGTCGTTGAGCTGCTCCACCGTGTATTCGGCAAAGGCGAGGCGGCTTTCCAGGGTTTCGAGGCGTTCGTTTAGTTGCTGACTCATGGGCCTTTTGGTCCTTACTTGATAGTCCAGATTTCAGCCAGGCCACTGGAGCTGGCACTGACGAGGTGGTCATTGTCGCGCAAAGCCACGCCATAGACCACAGCGCTCGGCGGTTTCACCTTGGGATGGGGCGAGACGCGCCAGCTCTGCAACGGCTGGCCGTCACTCACCTGCCACAGAGTGAGCTGGCGGGAGGGGGCGCCGGTGATGAGCCAGTTGCCGCCGTTGGCAAAGCGGGCGCTGGTGTAGACCTCGAAGCGGTGATCGTATTGCAACCTGCTGTGCTCCTTGCCGGTTTTGAGATCCCAGATGCTGGCCTGGCGACTGTCTGCGGTGAAGGCGAAACGTCCGGACGGATCCAGTCTCGCCATCACGACTCGCCCGGCGTGGTTGAAGCGCCACACCACCTGGCCCGTGCGGGTATCCCACAGATAGGCGCTGTAATCGTTGCCGCCGGTGAGGGCATAGCGACCATTGGGGGAGAGATCCACCGTGTTGACCTGTTCGGTGTGGCCGAGGAATTGCAGCCGGCGTCCGGTCTGGGTGTCGACCACTTCCGCCTTGCCGTCTTCACGGCCGATGAGCACCTGGCGGCCATCCGTCGAGATCGCCGCATCGCGCAGGGGGGATTCTGGCAGGGAGTAGTAGCCCTGGGAGCGGCCATCCTGCAAGCGCCAGATGGCGAAGGTGTGCTGGGTGGCGGTGATGGCATGGCTGTCATCGGGGGAGAAGCGGGTCAGGGTGACGAACTCCTCCTGGTCGTCGCTCTGGCGCCAGCGCCAGCGCTCCTTGCCCTGTTCCAGATCCCACACCACAGTGCCCTGACTCAGGCTGGAGACGAGCGCGAGCTTGCCGGAACTGGCGAGATCCGCGCTCAGCAGACCCTGGTGGGCGAGGCGGATCTGCTGGCTGGGAAGTGAGCGTTGTTCGCACCCCGTCAGCATCAGGCAAATACCGATGAGATAAATGGCACTTTTGATCATTTTTCCTGTCTCATGCTTTCGTTACCTGCGATCACGGCGTTAGTATAAGGCGCTTATCACGATAAACCTCTCATTTCACGAAGGAACCGAGAGCGGTATTTAGAGTTTTGGAGAAACTGATGAACAATTTTCTGAAGGTGTCCCTGTTGGCTGCGGCGGTTGCCGTCGGTCTGACTGCTTGCCAAAAAGATGAGAAACCTGCTGCGACCAACACCGCAGAGGTCAAGGCAGAAGCCAGCAAGCCGGCAGAGGCCCCCAAGGCTGAGGCCAAGAGCTTTGAAGAGCAATCCGGCTATGCGATCGGCCTCTCCATGGGTCGTTATATCGCCAATACCCTGGAGCGCCAGCAGGAGCTCGGCATCAAGCTGGACAACACCGTGATCCTGAAGGGTGTCACCGACGGTCTGGGCAAAGAAGCCAAGATGACCGACGAGGAGATCCAGAAGGTTCTGCAGGAATACGACGCCAAGATCAACGAGCTGACCAAGGCGAAGGCCGACAAGGATGCCGTGGAAAACCTGAAGAAGGGTGAAGAGTTCCTGGCTGCCAACGCCAAGAAAGAGGGCGTGAAGAGCACTGAGTCCGGCCTGCAATATCAGGTCGAGAAGATGGGTGACGGCGCCAAGCCGAAGGCCACCGACATCGTCAAGGTACACTACACCGGTACCCTGACCGACGGCACCAAGTTTGACAGCTCCGTCGATCGCGGCGAGCCGGCTACTTTCCCGCTCAACCAGGTGATCCCGGGCTGGACCGAAGGGGTGCAACTGATGCCGGTCGGCTCCAAGTTCAAGTTCTTCCTGCCGTCCAAGCTGGCCTATGGCGAGCACGGTGCAGGTTCCATCCCGGCCAACGCCGTGCTGGTATTTGACGTAGAGCTGCTGGCCATCGAAAAACCGGCTGCCGATGGCGACAACGCCAAGAAATAAGCTCAAAGCACCATAAAAACGGCTCCCCAGGGAGCCGTTTTTGCTTGTGTATTGTCGCAATCCCCCGGATAAAGCGATGAGGCCGTCTTGAGTGTGTGGCGTCTAGCCCCCAGAATAGACAACAAAATCAAGCGCAAGGATGGATCTCGTGGCTGAAAGCAAACCCCGTGTCCTGTTGGTGGAAGATACCCGCAGTCTGGCGGTCGTCTATGAGCAGTATCTGGCCCAGGATGGCTACGAGGTGCAGCTGGCAGATTGTGGCCAGCAGGCTTTGGCACAATTGCTGGCAAGCCCGCCCCCTGTGGTGCTGCTCGACCTGGAGTTGCCCGACATGTCCGGCATGGACATCTTGCAGCAGATCACGGAGCGGCAGCTGCCCTGCTCCGTGGTGGTGATCACCGCTCACGGCTCGGTGGATGTGGCGGTGGAGGCGATGCGGTTCGGGGCCTTCGATTTTCTCACCAAGCCGTTCGATGGCAAGCGCCTGTGCGCCACGGCGCGCAATGCCCTGAAGCACCAGCAGCTCAGCTCGCTGGTGGCCCAGTATCGGGAAAACTTCGAGCGCAGCTCCTTTGCCGGTTTCATCGGCGCCTCCATGGCGATGCAGGCGGTCTATCGCATCATCGAGAGCGCGGCGCCGAGCAAGGCCACCGTCTTCATCACTGGCGAGAGCGGCACCGGCAAGGAGGTGTGCGCCGAGGCCATCCACCAGTGCAGCCCGCGTCGGGATCAGCCCTTCATCGCCCTCAACTGCGCCGCCATTCCCCATGACCTGATGGAGAGCGAGATCTTCGGCCACGTGAAGGGGTCGTTTACCGGTGCCCAAGGGGATCGCAAGGGGGCGGCCAGTCTGGCGGACGGCGGTACCCTCTTCCTCGACGAGATCTGCGAGATGGATCTCGACCTGCAGAGCAAGCTGCTGCGTTTCATCCAGACCGGCACCTTGCAGCGGGTCGGCAGCGGCAAGCTGGAGACGGTGGATGTGCGCTTTGTCTGCGCCACCAACCGGGATCCCCTGGTGGAGGTCAAGGCCGGACGGTTTCGTGAAGATCTTTACTACCGCCTGCACGTGATCCCGCTGGCGCTGCCCCCCCTGAGGGAGCGGGGAGAGGACATCCTGCTGCTGGCCCGGGAGTTGCTGCTGCGTTATGCCGGTGAGGAGAACAAGCGGTTCAGGGATTTTGATGCGGACGCAGTGCAGGTGCTGCTCGACTATCCCTGGCCCGGCAACGTGCGCGAGCTGCAAAACGTGGTGCGCAACATAGTGGTGCTCAACGATGGCGAGCTGGTGAGCCCGGATATCCTGCCACCTCCCCTCAACGGGGGGCGTACCCTGGCCCCGGAGCCTGCGGTCGGGATCGCGGATCCCCAGTCAGAATCCGTGGTCGTTCGCAGGCAGGTCCGTCCGCTCTGGCAGGTGGAGAAGGAGGCCATCGAGCAGGCCATCGCCAGTTGTGACGGCAACATCCCCAAGGCGGCGGCCCTGCTGGAAATAAGCCCTTCCACGATTTATCGCAAGAAGCAGAGCTGGGAAGAGGCGAGTCCGGCCTGAGCCGTCACCTCTGCTCCCGGGCAGACATGCTGATGTGCGGGGCGGCCAATTGGTCGCCCCGCACGCTTATCAGAGTTTGGCGAGCAGCTTGAGCCTGGCCAGTCGTTCTGCCTCGTTGGCGGTGAACCAGCCATCCTGTGACAGCAGAAACCAGGCGCGGGCAAAGTATTCGGTCGCCGCGGGATCATTGAGCACGAGTGCATTCTCCCCCAGCTCCTCGAACACATAGCCATCCTCGGGGGTGCCTGCGGCGGCCATGTCGTCGCGCAACTGCGCCAGTTCGGCCATGGCCTGTTCATGGCGCTCCTGGGCCCGGCTCAGGCGCGCCAGACTCCAGCGGGCGATAAAGGCTTTGCTCTGGTTGTTGTGCTGCTCGTGCCAGGCCAGGCACTTTTGTTGACAGGCGATGGCCTCGTCGAGGCGACCCAGCTCGAACAGGGTCCAGCCCTGATTGTTGTAGAGGGTGGCGAGCCAGCCTCGCGCCCGCTTGTCGTGACTGCGCTCGGCCAGGGTCATCGCCAGCTGGTGCCAGTGGCTCTGCTCCTTCAGGGGGGCGGCGATGGCCACCATGTGGGCCGCATCGATGGCCAGATAGTGCTCTTCGTGCTGCTCTCCCAGTTGCCAGGCCTGTTCAAACAGGGCTCTGGCGCTGGCCTTGTCACCGGCGGAGTTGAAGGTGCGGCCACGCTCCAGCAAGGCGCGCAGGCGGGCCCGGGGAGTCGCCTCGGTGAGGCGGGGTTCTATCTCGTCGAGCAGCTGGTGCGCCTGTGCAAACTGGCGTTGCAGCGAATGGGTACGGGCTATCTGGGTGAGGAGCTCCAGCTCCCATTGCAGGTTGGCGGCACGCGCCTCGGGCAGCAGTGCTTGAAAACGCTGTGCGCTGGCAACGGGATCCTGATAATCCCACAGCGCCATGAAATCGGGCGGATTGTTCATCTGGCCTCCATGCCGGTTATCCGCCCACCAAGATGCCTGAAGGCCATTCTTTGTACAAGAAGGGGGGGCTGGCGCCATCGTGACGCCAGCGCTTGCCGATCAGTAGACCATGGCAAGGCTCATCAGCATCAGACCCAGGGCAGCAAAGGCTCCCTCCTTGATAGCCAGGCGCGGTACCAGGGCCTTGGGCAGGGCAGGGAACAGGCTCAGGGCAAAGCCGAACCCCGGCATCAGCCAGTGGAAAGCAGGGCTTCGCAGGGCGGGATCCGCAGCGCCATTGATGACGATGAGCAGGATAAAGAGAGTGAAGGCGGGCAGGATAAACCAGCGGGCATGGCCGGCGGCAACCGCCCGCAGTGGCGAGATGCGATAGAGCACCAGGGTCACGAGGAAGAGGGCGAGGGGAGCCAGCAGATAGAGCGGGGCCGGGTTCATGATGAGTGTCTCCTGACAAGGGGGGCAGAGTGTAGGCAGTCCGGGTGGGGAATGACCAGTCCCCCGCGCCCGGGCTGTGAAGCGGATCGCAGGGCAAAGGTTTGCCTGGGCAGGATCAGCGGAACCAGAACCAGAGCACGGCAAATACCAGCCAGCTCAGCATCAGCAGGATCCAGGGCAGCGGGTGCTGGCGGGTGAGCTCGATGACCTCGGCTTCGCTCTCCTCTTCCGGCGTCTCTTGGGAAGAGTGCCTGGCTTTGGCTTGCAGTTTCTTCTGGCGGTTGGCTTCGCGGGCCTTCGCTTTCATCTGTTTCTTGTATTCGTCTATGCCCTTCTGGATCCCCTGGGCGATGAGCTGGGTCTGCTCCTTGGTCTGCCCCGGCTTCTGGTTGGCACGGGCGATTTTCATCGCCTCCTGCTGGGTTTCGGGGGAAATTTTGTCGTACTTGGCCATTCCAGGCACTCCTTGGCATTGATTGGCGGGCAGTATGCCATAACCGTTACCGGCGGGCTGCCATCATGGGGGAAATTGCTCTGTGAGTGGGGGGCCTCTGTTCCAAATAGGGGAAACAGGTTGCGTGGATGATCACATTTGGCGGAATTTGTGAGTCGCCGATGAAAAACCGTCACATGTTGTTTGTTATATTACCGCCCGATCCTGGATAGGGTCGTCCAATAACAAAATAACAAGGTGATATGGAAATGAATTATAAATTTGTCAAAGGAAGTATCGCACTGGCAGTGCTTGCCGCATTGAGCGGCTGCAATACCTCAAGCAACGACAGCGTCGCCCCCTGCACCGAAAATGTCTGCAAGCTGACCATTTTGCATACCAATGATACCCACGGTCGTTTCTGGCACAACGACAAGGGCGAATATGGCATGGCGGCCCAGAAGACCCTGGTCGAGCGGCTGCGTGCCGAGGCGAAAGCGGCGGGCAGCGAAGTGCTGGTGCTCTCCGGCGGTGACGTCAACACCGGGGTGCCAGAGTCGGATCTGCAGGATGCAGAGCCGGACTTCATGGCCATGAACAGCATCCGTTACGATGCCATGGCGGTGGGCAACCACGAGTTCGACAACCCCCTGACCATCCTCGAGAAACAGCGTCAGTGGGCCCAGTTCCCGATGATCTCCGCCAACATCTATGACAAGACGAGCGGCAAGCGCTACTTCGATCCCTACAAGGTGTTCAAGCTGGAGAGCGGCCTCAAGGTCGCCGTGCTGGGTCTGACCACAGAGGACACCGCCCAGTTGGTGGATCCCAACAACGTCCAGACCCTGGAGTTCCGCGATCCGACCACGGAAGCCGCCAATCTCGGCAAGCAGATCCGCGACAACAAAGAGGCGAACCTGGTTCTTGCCATCACCCACATGGGCCATTACGAGAATGGTCAGCACGGCAGCAACGCACCGGGTGACGTGGAGATGGCCCGTGCGCTGCCGGCAGGCACCCTGGACGCCATCATCGGTGGTCACTCCCAGAACCCGGTCTGCATGGAGCCGGGCACCCCGGACAAGTACGCCGACTTCAAGCCGGGCGACGACTGCCAGCCGGATCAGCAGAACGGCACCTGGATCATGCAGGCTCACGAGTGGGGCAAGTATGTGGGTCGTGCCCAGTTTGACTATCAGAATGGCAAGCTGACCCTGACCCAGTACGATCTGATCCCGGTCAACCTGAAGAACGCGGACGGTGATTTCATTCAGGAAGAGATCGTCAAGGATCCCGAGCTCTACAACACCCTGCTCTCCTATCAGGAGAAGGGACAGCAGGAGCTGGGTGTGGTCATCGGTGCCACCGATGGCGTACTGGACGGTGAGCGCGCCAACGTCCGCAACAAGCAGACCAACCTGGGTCGTCTCATCACCACCGCGACCGCCGAGAAGCTGAGCACCGACTTTGGCATCGTCAACTCCGGCGGGGTGCGTGCCTCCATCGCGGCAGGGGACATCAGCTACCGTGACGTGCTGACCGTGCATCCGTTCGGCAACACCGTCAACAAGGCGACCATGAGCGGCAACGAGCTGCTGACCTACCTGGGTCAGGTCGCGACCAAGACCGCCAATACCGGTGGCTATGCCCAGTTCGGCGGCATCAAGATGACGGTGGATTGCCAGGCCAAGAGCGTGGACATCGCCACCATCGGCGGCAAGGCCTTCGATCCGGCAGCAACCTACAGCTTCTCCATCCCGAGCTTCAGCGCGGCCGGTGGTGACGGTTATCCGAAGATCGACACCATCAATGCCGGTCTGGTGGATGCCGGTGTACTGAAGGATTATATCGCGGCGAAGAAGACCATTCAGGTCGCCGATTATCAGCCGGCCGGCGAGGTCAGCTATATCAACTCCACCTCGGTAGAGGGTTGCAAATAATCCCTGCACCCCGAGCCAATAAAAAAGAGAGGCAGCCATGGCTGCCTCTCTTTTTATTTTCAATGTCATCAGCAGTGTCTCTCGGGAAATATATCCGGCCACGGGGAGCTGCCTCGAAATAGGGCATGACACGATCTGATGGCAATAAAAAGGCGACCCTGAGGTCGCCTTGATGAAATGGGTCGGTTGAACCTTAGAGCTGCTCGATGCCGACGATATGCCAGGGGGCATTGTCCTTGGCGAGATCACGCTCGAGGTGCCACACCTCCTTGATATCCTCCTCGACCTGCTCCTGACGGTCCATGTAGCGGCCGCTGAAGCGCACGCTCACCTGGGCCCAGTCGCTGCCGTAGTCGGCACGGACCAGCTGGGTGTCCACGTACATCACCTCGGTGTGCTGCTCACCGGAGAGCTCGGCGCGTTCGGCCTTGAGGTGCTCGAACAGCTCGGGGCTCACGTACTCGCGGATCTTCTCCAGGTCGTTCTTGTTCCAGGCCTCTTGCAGGGTGCGGTAGTGATCGCGGGCACCGGCCAGGAAGCCGTTCATGTCAAAGCCCGGGGGCAGACGGAAGGGCACGTCGCTGTCGGCAAAACCGGTGGCCTGCGGGGCGCTGTGGCTCTGCTCGAACTGCTGGGGGGCCGCGCTCTGGGGCGGTTGATAGCCCGCATAGGCTGTCTGTGGCTGGACCGCTGCCGCCTTGTTCCTGCGCAGGGCTCGGAACAGGAAGACACCGCCCAGTGCCAGCAGGGCGATCAGCAGGAAGTCCATCCCTTGCAGACCTTCGAAGGCGCCGCTGCCCAGCAGGTAGGCAAACAGGCCGCCGGCCAGCAGACCACCCAGCAGGCCGCCCATCATGCCGCCTTTCTTGGGTGCCTGGGCGCCCACTGTCGGGTTCTTGGTGTCGACCGGCTTGGCCGCAGGTTGGGCCGGGGCCGTCTTGTAGCTCTTGCCAAAGGATTTGCCGCCACCAAGTTTCTTGGCCTCGGCGATGGGTGCCCCAAGGCCAATGGCCAGGATCAGGGCAAACAGGGTCAGCATCTTTTTCATTTTGACTCTTTCACTCTCATGTAGGTGGGGGCATGCTCTGCTTGTGCAAGCTCAGCGAGGCGCATGGCAGGCTGCCAGTCCCTTTTTGTGTTGCAGCTTGCGGGTATGATTATCACGGATGGCATGAATTATTCATGAACAGATTGAGTCGTCCGACAGGGGAGGTGCCCATGAGACATAGACGGCCGAGTCGCTCGGTGCGCAGGCTGCGCAACAAACAAAGAGCAAGAACGAAGGATCAGACCCTGGTCTGGCCCTTTCTCGTACTGTGAGGCAGGTCTGCGGCGCAGAAGTGGATGATGCTGACGAGGCCTGGGTCCCGTCTTGTCGCCGGATGCGATGACGGGACGTATTAGCACTCGCGATGGCGGGGTTTCTTTTGTAAAATTCCCGTCCCCTTCCCGCTGCGGTTTTTATGTGTATGGCAGAGCAAGTGACGGCGAAAAAAGACGCCAAGACACAACAGCTGAAAGTACCTCCCCACTCTTTTGAGGCCGAACAGTCCGTACTGGGCGGCCTGATGCTGGACAACGAGGCCTGGGATCGGGTCGCCGAACGGGTGATCGACAAGGATTTCTACAGCCGCCCGCACCGCCTGATCTTCCAGGCCATGACCCGCCTCTCCAACGCGGGCAACCCCATCGATCTCATCACTCTGCAGGAGGAGCTCGAGCGCTCCGAGCAACTGGAAGAGGCCGGTGGCTTCGCCTATCTGGTGGAGATCGCCAAGAACACCCCGAGTGCCGCCAACATCAGTGCCTACGCCGAGATCGTGCGTGAGCGGGCGGTGGTGCGGGAGATGATCTCGGTCGCCAACGAGATAGTCGAAGCGGGCTACGAGCCCCAGGGGCGTACCTCCAACGATCTGCTGGACTTGGCCGAGAGCAAGGTGTTCCAGATCGCCGAGCAGCGCACCAGCGCCAACGAGGGCCCCCAGCCCCTGAAGCTCATCCTCGAGCAGACCGTCGACAAGATTGAAGAGCTGTTCAAGACCCCCCACAACGGGGTGACCGGCGTGTCGTCCGGCTACAACGATCTGGACAAGATGACCGCCGGCCTGCAGCGTTCGGATCTGGTCATCGTCGCCGCCCGTCCCTCCATGGGCAAGACCACCTTTGCCATGAACCTGTGCGAGCACGCGGCCCTCACCGCCGACAAGCCGGTGCTGATCTTCTCCCTCGAGATGCCCTCCGAGCAGATCATCATGCGTATGCTCGCCTCGGTGGGGCGCATCGACCAGACCAAGGTGCGGACCGGCCAGCTCGACGACGAGGATTGGGCGCGGCTCTCTTCCACCATGGGGCTGCTGCTGGAGAAGGGGAAGATGTACATCGACGACTCCTCCGGCCTCACCCCGACCGAAGTGCGCTCCCGTGCCCGTCGGGTGGCGCGGGACAACGGCGGCATCAGCATGATTATGGTGGACTACCTGCAGCTGATGCGTGTGCCGGCCCTGTCTGACAACCGTACGCTGGAAATCGGTGAAATCTCCCGCTCCCTCAAGGCGCTGGCGAAAGAGTTGCAGTGCCCCGTGGTGGCGCTCTCCCAGCTCAACCGAAGCCTGGAACAGCGGGCCGACAAGCGCCCGGTCAACTCGGATCTGCGGGAATCCGGCTCCATCGAGCAGGATGCGGACTTGATCATGTTCATCTACCGCGACGAGGTCTATCACGACGACAGCCCCGACAAGGGGATCGCCGAGATCATTATCGGCAAGCAGCGTAACGGCCCCATAGGACGAGTGCGGCTCACCTTCCAGGGTCAGTTCTCGCGCTTTGACAACTACGCGGGCCCGGCGTTTGACGATGACTACTAAGTAAGTCGGGAGCCTGCTCCCGGCATCCATAAACAGTTTTCCCGGTTCGACAATTCTGCCGGTCCGGCCTTAGACGATGAGATTTGAGGGCTGACACCACCCGGTGCCTGATTATCATGCCCTCGTAAGGGAAAACAGATGAAAGCGGCTATCGCCCAGATCAATACAGCGGCCCTGCGCCACAACCTCGCTGTGGTGAAACGCCACGCCCCCCAATGCAAGATCATTGCCGTGGTCAAGGCCAACGCCTACGGTCACGGCCTGCTGCCGGTCGCCCGCACCCTGGTGGATGCGGACGCCTACGCGGTGGCCCGCATCGAAGAGGCGCTGATGCTGCGCTCCTGCGCCGTGGTCAAGCCCATCGTGCTGCTGGAGGGCTTCTTCAGCGCCGCCGACCTGCCGGTGCTGGCGGCCAACAACCTGCAGACCGCGGTGCACACCTGGGAGCAGCTCGAGGCGCTGGAGCAGGCGGAGCTGCCTGCCCCCGTGGTGGCCTGGCTCAAGCTCGATACCGGCATGCACCGCCTCGGGGTACGGGCCGAGGAGATGCCCGTCTTTATCGAGCGCCTCGCCAAGTGCAAGAACGTGGTGCAGCCGTTCAACGTCATGACCCACTTCAGCCGCTCCGATGAGCTGGAGCAGCCCACCACCCGCGAGCAGATCGACCTGTTCAGCCAGCTGACCGCGCCGCTGTTGGGCGAGCGGGCCATGGCCAACTCGGCGGGCATCCTGGCGTGGCCGGATGCCCACTGCGACTGGATCCGCCCCGGCGTCATCCTCTACGGCGTCTCGCCTTTCCCCAATACGGTGGCGGCGGATTATGACCTGCAGCCAGTGATGACCCTCAAGACCCAGCTCATCGCGGTGCGCGATCACAAGGCGGGCGAGCCGGTAGGCTATGGCGCCAACTGGGTGTCGGATCGCGATACCCGGCTCGGGGTGATTGCCATCGGCTATGGCGACGGTTATCCGCGCATGGCCCCCAACGGCACGCCAGTGCTGGTCAATGGCCGCATCGTGCCCCTGGTGGGCCGCGTCTCCATGGACATGACCACGGTGGATCTCGGCCCCGACGCCACCGACAAGGCCGGCGACGAGGCGGTGCTCTGGGGTGAGGGGCTGCCGGTAGAGCGGGTGGCCGACCAGATCGGCACCATTCCCTATGAGCTCATTACCAAGCTCACTTCCCGGGTGTTTATGGATTACGTGTAGGCGAGTCGCCCCTCATCCCCCACCCTTCTCCCGCGAGGGGAGAAGGGAGAACAAAAAGGCCGCCCCGACAAGGGCGGCCTTTTTCATGGGCGTGTCCCAGAGACGAAAGAACAAGCCCCGCATCTGCGGGGCTTGAGTCTCCGTCACTATGTGGCGCTTAGCCTATGGTCATCAGGCTGGCGTTGCCACCGGCGGCGGCGGTGTTGACCGAGAGGGCGTGCTCGATGAGCAGGCGCTCCAGCGGGATGTCGGTCTCGCCGCGATGCAGGCCGTGCACACCGATGATGGCGCCGTTACGGGCTGCCTGGCGTGCGGCGGCGAGCTTGCTCACCTCCCGCAACTGATCCGAGTCGCCGTGGTGCAGCAGGGCATCGAAGTCTGTCTCCCCCGTGGCCCAGTCCGCCACCAGCGCGATGGGATCCCGCACCTCGGTCGGCAGGGAAGAGAGCAGGGAGCGTGTCTGGGCATCGTCCGGCAGCAGCACCTGGCTGCCGACCGCCAGACAGGCGGCCAGCTGGGCCAGCAGGTCGGCCTTCTCCTGGGCAAGACAGAGCACCCGTTCCCGGGGAAGCAGGCTGTAGCTGTTGCGCTCGCCGGTGGGGCCGGTCAGCAGCTGGGTACGGCCGCTCTGGGAGAGCGCGGCGTAGTGATCGCACAGGGCGGCGAGGGCCGGATCCTGCTTGCTCGCCCAGTCGCGCAGGGCCACGAGGGGGGCTTTCGCCTCGGCATGCAGGGCACCGGACTCCTGGTGCAGCTGGTTGGCCACCGCCTCCTGGGGACGGGCGCCGAGCAGGCGATACATGTAGAGCGGGCCGCCGGCCTTGGGACCAGTGCCGGAAAGCCCTTCCCCGCCGAAGGGTTGCACCCCGACCACGGCGCCCACGATGTTGCGGTTGACGTAGAGGTTGCCCACCTTGGCCACGTTCACCACCTGGGCGATGGTCTCGTCGATGCGGGTATGAACACCCAGGGTCAGGCCGTAACCGCTGGCGTTGATCTGCTCGAGCAACTCCCCGAGCCGGGTGCGCGGGTAGCGGACCAGGTGCAGCACGGGGCCGAACACTTCGCGTCCCAGTTCGTCCAGGCTGTCGAGCTCGATCAGGGTCGGCAGCACGAAGGTGCCGCGGCTGCAGGCATCCCCCTGGGTGCGGGCGATCTGGTGCACCTTGCGCCCCTTGTCGCCCATGGCCTTGATGTGGCGCTCGATGTTGGTCTTGGCCTCGGCGTCGATGACGGGGCCGATGTCGGTGGAGAGGTGCTCGGGGCTGCCGACCTTGTACTCTGCCATGGCGCCCTTGAGCATCCGGATCACCCGATCCGCCACGTCATCCTGCACGCACAGCACTCGCAGGGCGGAGCAGCGCTGACCGGCGCTGTCGAACGCCGAGGAGATGACATCCATCACCACCTGTTCGGTCAAGGCGGAGGAGTCGACGATCATGGCGTTCTGGCCGCCGGTCTCGGCGATGAGGGGAATGGTGCGACCCTGGGCGTCGAGGCGACCGGCCAGGTTGCAGGAGATGATGCCCGCCACCTCGGTGGAGCCGGTGAACATGACGCCGCGCACCCGTTCGTCCGCGATGAGCGCCGCACCCACGGTCTCACCACGGCCCGGCAGCAGTTGCACCGCACCGGCGGGAACCCCCGCTTCCAGCAGGATGCGCACCGCTTGTGCCGCGATGAGGGGGGTCTGCTCGGCAGGCTTGGCCAGCACCGTATTGCCGGCGGCCAGGGCCGCGCACACCTGGCCGCTGAAGATGGCCAGCGGGAAGTTCCAGGGGCTGATGCAGACCACGGGGCCGAGCGGCCTGTGGGTGTCGTTGGCGAAGTGGTTGCGCGCCTGGGCGGCGTAGTAGCGCAAAAAGTCCACCGCCTCGCGCACCTCGGCGATGGCGTTGGCGAAGGTCTTGCCGGATTCGCGAACCAGCAGGCCCATCAGGGGTTGCAGTTCGGATTCCATCAGATCGGCTGCCTTGTCCAGCACGGCGGCCCGCTCGGCTGGCGGGGTGGACTGCCAGATCTGGCCGCTCGTGAGGGAGCAGGCGAGCGCCTTGTCCACCAGCGCTACCGTGGCTTCGCTCACCTGACCGACGACATCGCGGTGATCCGCCGGGTTGAGCACGGGCTGGAACTGGGTCGGCGCCTCGGTGTCGCAACCCAGCATGGGCACGGCCTGATAGGCTGTGTTGGTGCTGGCGAGCAGGGCGGCGGAGAGGGACCCCAGGCGGTGCTCGTTCGCGAGATCCAGACCTGCGGAGTTCGGGCGCGCCTCGCCGTAGAGATCCCGGGGCAGGGGGATGCGCGGATGGGGCAGACCCAGGGTCCCTTCACGGGCGGCCATCTGCTCGATCTGCTGCACCGGATCCTGCACCAGATCCGAGAGGGAGATGTTGTTGTCCGCGATGCGGTTGACGAAGGAGGTGTTGGCCCCGTTCTCCAGCAGGCGGCGCACCAGGTAGGCGAGCAGGGTCTCGTGGCTGCCTACCGGTGCATAGATGCGGCAGGGGCGACCCAGCTTGCCGTCGGCCACCTTGCCGACCACCTGTTCGTACAGGGGTTCACCCATGCCGTGCAGGCACTGGAACTCGTACTGGCCCGGGTAGTAGTTCTGACCCGCCAGCTGATAGATGGCAGACAGGGAGTGGGCGTTGTGGGTGGCGAACTGGGGATAGATGGCCTCGGGCACCGCCAGCAGCTTGCGGGCGCAGGCGAGGTAGGAGACGTCCGTGTAGGGCTTGCGGGTATAGACCGGGTAGCCTTCCAGCCCTTCCTGCTGGGCGCGCTTGATCTCGCTGTCCCAGTAGGCGCCCTTCACCAGACGGATCATCAGGCGGTGACGGCTGCGCTTGGCGAGATCGATGACGTAGTCGATCACATAGGGGCAGCGCTTCTGGTAGGCCTGGATGACGAAGCCGATGCCGTTCCAGTCGGCGAGGGACGGATCGAAGCAGAGCTTCTCCAGCAGATCGAGGGAGATCTCCAGCCGATCGGCCTCCTCGGCGTCGATGTTGATGCCGATGTCATACTGCCTGGCGAGCTGGGTCAGGCCCAGCAAGGTGGGGTAGAGCTCCTCCATGACGCGATCGTACTGGGCGCGGCTGTAGCGCGGATGCAGGGCGGAGAGTTTGATGGAGATGCCCGGCCCCTCGTAGATGCCGCGACCGTGGGAGGCCTTGCCGATGGCGTGGATGGCCTGCTCGTAGGAGGCCAGATAGCGTTTGGCGTCCTCCTCGGTCAGGGCCGCTTCCCCTAGCATGTCGTAGGAGTAGCGGAACCCTTTGCTCTCCATGCCGCCTGCGTTCGCCAGCGCCTCGGCGATGGTCTCGCCGGTGACGAACTGTTCACCCATCAGGCGCATCGCCATGTCGACGCCCTTGCGGATGAGCGGCTCACCCCCCTTGCCGATGAGTCCCTTGAGGGAGCTGTTCATGCCCGCCTCGTTGTGGGTGGCCACCAGCTTGCCGGTGATGAGCAGACCCCAGGAGGCCGCATTGACGAACAATGAGGTGCTCTGGCCCAGGTGCTGGCTCCAGTTGCCGCCGCTTATCTTGTCGCGGATGAGGGCATCCCGGGTCGCCTTGTCGGGGATGCGCAGCAGCGCCTCCGCCAGGCACATCAGGGCCACCCCTTCCTGGGAGGAGAGGGAGAACTCCTGAAGCAGCCCCTGCACCAGGCCCTGACGGCCGCTGGCGCTCTTCTGGTTGCGCAGCTTCTCGGCGATGCCCATGGCCAGCTTCTGGGTCGCGTCAGCCTTCTCCTTGGGCAGACGGGCCTGCTCCAGCAGCATGGGGACGGCTTCGGTCTCGGGGCGGCGATAAGCCCCCGTGATGGCGGCCCGCAGCACGGACTGGGGCAGAATGCTCTCGGCAAACTCGAGGAAGACCTGGATGCCCTGCTCGGTCAGGGTCTCGACGGCCTCTTCCCCGGCGGCGGCGGCCAGCCCGGAGTGCTCGGGCGGGGTCAGACCGCGATCCAGTTGCTCCAGATAGGTGAAGATGGCTTGCTTGATCAGCCAGTGGGGAGTGCGATCCAGGGTCTGCGCAGCCTGTTTGAGGCGGTCGCGGGTCGCTTCATCGAGTTTGACGCCGAGGGTGGTAGTGGCCATGGGACTTCCTGTGTCTAGAAGGTAACAATATTACCGGACGGTTAAATTTCGCCGATGATGGTGCAACCAGGTGCAACCTTCAAGCAGGAAATTTTAATGTATTGGTTACATTGTTGAATTCTTCCATGAATACGGTCTCCATCGGGATCCTTTCAAACCCGCCGCTTGTCCGCTTTTCACAGCATTATTAATGGGTTGGCAATGCATCTTATGAATGCCTATATGAAGTGCAACCCACTGTGAATCGGGTTGCACTTTTGCGTGTTCGACCGAGCCTGGGCTGTGAGCGCGGCTCCCCCGTGCGCAGAAGGGGGCGGAGCGCCACCTGACAGAGCCCCGTGCTCTTCTATGCTGTTAGCTGGCCACAGGGGCCAGCTATCGGTGACAAGGAGAAACCCATGGCGCGTGTCAGTACCTATCTCAATTTTGCCCGGGAGACGGAGGCTGCCTTCCTCTTCTATCGCGAAGTGTTCGGCGGTGACTTCAGCGGCCCCATCCACAGGTTCAAGGAGTCCCCGGGTTGCCCGGGCCAGCCCCCTTTGTCGGAGGAAGACGGGGAGCTGGTGATGCATGTGGCCCTGCCCATCCTTGGGGGTCACGTGCTGATGGGCTCGGATGCTCCGGCCAGCATGGGGTTCACCCTGGTACAGGGCAACAACAGCTACCTCAACCTGGAGCCGGACAGCCGGGGCGAGACCGATCGCCTGTTCGCGGCCCTGGCCGAGGGAGGCCAGGTGGAGATGCCGCTGACGGAGATGTTCTGGGGTGACTATTTCGGATCCCTGGTGGACAAGTTCGGCACCCACTGGATGTTCAACTGCCAGAGCAAGACCTGACGGCAGATCTGCAATGAAAAGGGCGCCATGGCGCCCTTTTCATCTTTATTGCCCATCACTGTCCCGATTTGCTGCGCCTGCTACCTGAGCTGGTATGCCCCGAGCATGGGATTGCAGTGCAGTGCGCTGCTTTATGGCGTGTGACCCACCATGTCAGCGGGGATCACCCAGGCATCGAATTGCTCCGCGCTGAGGTGGCCCGAGGCAATGGCCGCCTCCCGCAGGCTGAGCCCCTGATGGTGCGCCCGCTTGGCGATCTCGGCCGCCTTGTCATAGCCGATATGGGGGTTGAGGGCCGTCACCAGCATCAGGGAGCGGGAGAGCAGATCGTCGATCCTGGCCTGGTTCGGGGTGATGCCGACGGCGCAGTGGTCGTGGAAGCTCTGCATGCCATCCCCCAGCAGCCGCACGCTCTGCAGGATGTTGTAGGCGATCATCGGCCTGAACACGTTGAGCTCGAAGTTGCCGCTGGCACCGCCGATGTTGATGGCCACATCGTTGCCCATCACCTGGGCGCAGAGCATGGTGAGGGCCTCGCTCTGGGTCGGGTTGACCTTGCCGGGCATGATGGAGGATCCAGGCTCGTTCTCGGGGATGAGCAGCTCCCCCAGCCCGCTGCGGGGGCCGCTCGCCAGCCAGCGCACGTCGTTGGCGATCTTCATGAGGGAGGCTGCCAGCGTCTTGAGGGCACCGTGGGCGTGAACCTGGGCGTCACTCGCCGCCAGGGCCTCGAACTTGTTGGGGGCGCTGATAAGCGGCAGGCCGGTCTGCTCGGCCAGGGTTCTGGCCACCGCCTCGGCAAAGCCGGGAGGGCAGTTGAGGCCGGTGCCCACGGCGGTGCCGCCGAGCGCCAGCTCGCACAAATGGGGCTGGGCGGCGCGTAGATGGCGCTCCCCCTGTTCAAGCTGGGCGACCCAGCCGGAGATCTCCTGGCCCAGGGTGAGGGGAGTGGCATCCTGCAAATGAGTGCGGCCAATCTTGACGATGTGGTCGAAGGCGGCGGCCTTGCCTGCCAGGGTCTGCTTCAGGGCAGCGAGGGCTGGCAGCAACCGCTGCGTGATGGCGGTGACCGCCGCCAGGTTCATGGCGCTCGGAAAGACATCGTTGCTGGACTGGCTCTTGTTTACCTCGTCGTTGGGATGCACCAGCCGCGCTTCCCCCCGGGGGCCGCCGAGCAGTTCGCTGGCCCGGTTTGCCAGCACCTCGTTGAGGTTCATGTTGGTTTGGGTGCCGGAGCCGGTCTGCCACACCATCAGGGGAAACTCGGCGTCGTGCAGACCGCGCAGGATTTCGTCGGCAGCGGCCATGATGGCCTGGGCCTTGCGGGCGGGGAGCAGCCCCAGGGCGTGGTTGACCCGGGCGCAGGCGGACTTGATGCGGGCCAGGGCATGGATGATCTCCATGGGTTGGCGCTCCCCCGAGATGTTGAAGTGATGCAGGGAGCGCTGGGTCTGGGCCCCCCAGAGCCTGTCCGCCGGGACGGCTATCTCCCCCAGGCTGTCCCGCTCCATCCTGATATCCATGACGTGTCTCCTGCCGTTGAGGTGGTGGCACCCAGCATGAACCCAAACGGCGGCCGGGGCCAGCTTGCACATGGAGACGCTTTGCATATAATAAGCAAAGCTTACTATATGGGTTGCATATCATGAACAAACAACCGGACACCCTTGGCTTTCTCATCGGCGACGTCCAGCGTCTGATGCGCCGCCAGTTCCAGCAGCAGCTGGAGGGAAGCTGCCTCACCCTGGCCCAGGCCAGAGCTCTGGTGCACATTGCACGCAGCGAAGGGATCCGCCAGGTGGATCTGGCGGAGCGGCTCGACATCCAGCCCATCACCCTGGCCCGTCAGCTCGATCAGCTGGCGGAGAGCGGCCTGGTGGAGCGGCGCAGCGACCCCCATGACAGGCGTGCCTATCAGCTCCATCTGACCGAAGGGGCCACCCCCTATCTGGCGATGATCAAACAGGCGTCCGATCTGGTGCATCAGAGGGCCATCGGCGAGCTGGGGGAGGAGGCGACCGAGGCGCTGTGCCGCTCCCTCAAGATCCTGCGTGCCAACCTCGGCCACCTCTGATGCTTTCCTGTGATGCCAACCAACGTGGAGCCATATCATGACCACTGATTCCCCCTCTTCCTCCCTTCCTGCCGCCAACCGGCGCCGTACCCGCCTGCTGTTGCTGGTGGTGGTGCCGGCCCTGGCCCTGATCGGCGCGGGCGTTATCTACCTGCAGGGCGGGCGCTATGTGGAGACGGACAACGCCTATGTGAAGGCGGACAAGGTCCCCATCAGCACCGAGGTGCTGGGCCGGGTGGCCAAGGTGTTCGTCGAGGAAAACCAGCAGGTCCGTGCCGGCCAGCCGCTGTTCGAGCTGGATCAGGAGCCCTTCCGGGTCGCCGTGGCCAAGGCCGAGGCGGAACTTGCCAAGGTGCGCACCGATCTGGTGGCGCTGCAGACCAGTTATCGCGGCCAGCAGGCGGAGATCGCCGTGGCCCGCACCCGCCATGCCTATGCCCTGAAGGAGGAGCGTCGCCAGGCGGATCTGGTGACCAGGCACTTCACCTCCACCGCCAATTACGACGATGCCCGCCAGCTCACCATACAGACCGCCCAGCAGCAGGTGGCGCTGGAGGAGGGGCTCAAGAAGATTGAAGCCTCCCTCAGCGGGGACGTGAACCTGCCGGTGGAGCAGCAGCCCGCCTATCAGGAGGCCGCGGCCGAGTTGGCCAAGGCCAGGCTGGATCTGGCTCGCACCACCATCTATGCCCCCGCCAACGGCATCGCCTGCCAGTTGCCCAAGCCCGGCCAGTACAATCTGGTGGGCATGACCGCCATGATGCTGGTGGAGACCGACACCCCCTGGGTGGAGGCGAACTTCACCGAGACGGAGCTGACCCATGTGCAACCTGGCCAGAAGGTGGACATCAGTGTGGATACCTACCCCGATGCGCACTGGACCGGGGTGGTGGAGAGCCTGAGCCCGGCCACAGGCTCCGAGTTTTCGGTGATCCCGGCCCAGAACGCCACCGGCAACTGGGTCAAGATCGCCCAGCGGGTGGCAGTGCGGATCAAGCTGGATTCGGGAGCGGATCTGCCCACCCTGAGGGCGGGTCTGAGTGCTACTGCCGAGATAGACACCGGCCATCAGCGCACCCTGCCTGGCCTGTCAGGTCGAGGTTGATATGACGAGCGCAGCCACAGGGCAGGCAGACCAGGCTTCCCGTCGCACCTTCATCACCTTGTCGGTGATGGTGGCGACCATCATGCAGGCGCTGGACACCACCATCGCCAACGTGGCCCTCCCCCACATGCAGGGGGCGATGGGGGCGACCCAGGATCAGATCTCCTGGGTGCTCACCTCCTACATAGTGGCGGCCGCCATCTTCATGCCGCTGACCGGTTTCATTTCGGCAAGAATTGGCCGCAAAAGGCTGTTCATGTGGTCGGTGGCGGGCTTTACCGTTGCCTCCATGCTGTGCGGCGCGGCCCAGAGCCTGGATCAGATAGTGCTGTTCCGCCTGCTGCAGGGGATCTTTGGTGCCAGTCTGGTGCCCCTCTCACAGGCGGTGCTGCTGGACACCTATCCGCCGGAGAAGCACGGCTCCGCCATGGCGCTCTGGGGGATAGGGGTCATGGTGGGCCCCATTCTGGGGCCGTCGCTGGGGGGCTGGCTCACCGAGTACTACAACTGGCGCTGGGTCTTCTACATCAACCTGCCGTTCGGCTTGCTGGCCTGGTTCGGACTTGCCGCCTTCATCGAGGAGACGAAGATCGATGCCAGCCGCCGCTTCGATCTGCTGGGGTTCGCCCTGTTGAGTCTCGGCATCGGGGCGTTGCAGATGGCGCTGGACAGGGGAGAGTCCCAGAACTGGTTCGCCAGCCGGGAGATCGTCATCGAGACCGCCCTGATGGTGATGGCGTTCTACCTCTTCGTGGTGCATATCTTCACCCACCCGCACCCCTACATAGAACCGGCCCTGTTCCGGGATCGCAACTTCAGCGTCGGTCTGCTCTTCATCTTCATCGTCGGCATCATCTTGCTGGCGACCATGACGCTGCTGCCTCCCTTCATGCAGGGGCTGATGGGTTACCCGGTGATCGACGTGGGTTACCTGCTCGCCCCGCGCGGGGTGGGCACCATGGTTGCCATGATGCTGGTGGGCAGGCTGTCGGGCCGGGTGGACGCCCGTTACCTCATCCTGTCAGGGCTGCTGCTCACCAGCTTCTCCATGTGGGAGATGACCCTGTTCAACACGGACATCGGCAGCTGGGACATAGTGCGCACCGGCATCATCCAGGGGCTGGGGCTCGGCTTCATCTTCGTGCCACTCTCCACCATCACCTTTGCGACCCTGGCGCCGCGCTATCGCAACGAGGGGACGGCGCTGTTCAGCCTGGTGCGCAACATCGGCAGCAGCATCGGCATCTCGGTGGTAATCACCTATCTGGCCCAGCGATCCCAGATGAACCACGAGGCGTTCGCCGCCTACATCACCCCGTTCAATGTCAACCTGCATCAGGGCGGGGGCATGGCGGAGCTGATGACGCCGAAGGGGCTGGCCATGATCAACGGCGAGGTGACCCGGCAGGCCAGCCTGCTCGCCTACCTGCAGGATTTTCGCCTGATGATGTGGGTCAGCCTGTGCGCCGTGCCGCTGGTGGTGTTGCTGAGGGCTCCCGGGCGCAGCGGCTCTCGGGAGGAGATGGCCATTCTGGAGTGAATTACGAAGGGGCGAGCAACAAAGAAAGAGGGATGGCGCAGGCCATCCCTCTATCGTTTGGCAGGATCAGCGTGCCGGCGTGAAGGGGGTGAGCGCTGCCAGAGGCGCAGCGTCCCCGTATTCCCGGATGGGTTCGCCGTGCTTGAAGATCTTGAAGGTCTCGCCCCGGGCACTCCAGTACTCGATGTGATCGCCGCCGATCTGCAACAGGCTCGCCTCGCGCAGGGCCACCACGGATTCGCTCGGGTTGATGGCGCAGAACTCGGCCAGACGCTCGTCCCGGGTCTCCCCCATGTGGCCGCTGATGCTGGCGTCCAGATAGTGGGGGTTGATCTGCACGGGGAAGAGCCCCAGCGCAGGCAGCACGACGGCGCTGCACACCGGCATGTCGTTGGTGGTGCGGATGCTGGGGGTGGCCACGTTGCAGCCGGCGCTCCAGCCCACATAGGGCACGCCCCGCTCGCGCACCGCACGCTGGATGGGGACCACCAGACCATACTCGTGCAGCCGCTGGTTCAGGAGCCAGGTATTGCCGCCGCTGATGAAGATGGCGTCGGCCCGGTTGATGGCATCCACCGGATCGTCGAAGTGATGGATGCTGATGGCGTCCACCCCTAGACTCTCGGTGAGCTCCCGGGCGCGGGCATCCCAGTCGCTGCGGATCACCGCGTAGGGGATGAGCAGGATGCGCTTGACCTGGTTGCGAGCGAGCAGGGTTTGCACCCGGTCGCGGGCCCAGCCGAGCAGGCCGGGGTGTTCTGTGGTTTTACCGTTGCTGAGCAGAAGCAGTTCCATGATGTGTCCTCGAAACAAGGCGCAGGACCCGGGCGATCCTGGTGAAGAGAAGAGGGCACTCTACCGCCATCGAAGCGCCAAATGTGTGATCTCGGCCCGTTTTGTACGGTTGCAGGCCACTCAGGGGTGTTCGTTCACCTGCGCGTAGCGCAGCAGCATCTCGGCGAGGGAGTTCACCGCCAGGCGTTTCATCAGGCTGGCGCGGCACACCTCGACGGTGCGCACCGAAATGCAGAGATCCTGCGCTATCTGCTGGTTCTTGTGGCCCCGGGCGATGAGCTGCAACAACTGGCGTTCGCGCGGTGTGAGGCGCTCAAAGGCGGCCAGCTGGGCGAGGCGGGTGGCCGCACTCAGCGTCGCCTGCTCGGCCCGCTCGATGGCGGCGAGCAGGGGGGCCAGCTGCACCGGCTTTTGCAAGAAATCCACCGCCCCCAGCTTGAGGGATTCCACCGCCAGTGGGACCTCGCCGTGGCCGGTGAGAAACAGGATGGCGATGGGGCTCTGGGCCGCCTTCAGCCGCTGCTGGACCTCGGGGCCAGAGAGTCCCGGCATGCGGCAGTCGAGAATGAGGCAGGCGGGTTGGTGCAGGTCGACCTCGGCCAGAAAGCGCTCGCCATCGGCAAAGCTGAGCAGTTGCCGCTCGTCGCAGCTCTCCAGCATGAAGCGCAGGGAGTCGAGCACGGCCTCGTCGTCATCGACCAGATAGAGCGGGGGGCGGGAGGGGGACGTCATCTCAGTTCCTCGGTGTTGGCGGGTGGGTGGGGGTGGCTGAGGTGTGATCCTCGGGGGGCTGCATGGGCACAATGACCCGGGCCAGACAGCCGTGGGGGCTCAGGTTCTCCAGGCTGAATTGGCCGCGATGGCTCTCGACCACCTCCCGGCAGATGGCCAGCCCCAACCCCATGCCGTCCGGCTTGTCGCTGTAAAACGCCTGCTGCAGTTCGGTGGCGGGGACTCTCAGGCCAACGCCGTTGTCGCGGATCTCCAGCAGCAGGCTCTGTGCCTCGAAGGCGATCAGCAGCTCGACCCGGGCAGGCGCCTGCGCCGCTACTTGCGCAGGGGGGTGAGCAGGAGAGTGAACAGCGGCGCGCACCCTCTTCGCTGCACTCTCGGCGCCATTCTTGATGAGGTTGACCAGCAACTGCTCCATCCCGGTGCCGTCCAGTGGCAACGGGCGCGGCTGGCCCTGCCAGTGCAGGGTGAAGGCGACGTCGAGCGGCGCCAGCATCTGCTCCAGCAGGGGGCGCAACTCCGCCACCAGGGTGGGCAGGTCGCAAGGCGCGAAGCGGGGAGGGCGCTTCTGCAGCCTGGCTCTGAGCCGGTTGACGGTCTGGGTGATGCGCTGGACCTGGCGCCCTATCTGCTCCAGGGCCTGACGCAGGGAGGCCTGGGCAGCAGACTGGGCCGGATCCTGTGCCAATCTGTCCAGTCGCAGCAGTGCCCCCTGGCTGTAGTTGGCGATGGCGCTGAGGGGCTGATTGATCTCGTGGGCCACGTTGGCGCCCAGCTCACCCAGTTCGGCGAGCCGTCTGGCCTGTGCCAGCTGGCGTCCCTTCTGCTCGAGCTGGTGGCGGGCTTGGAGCAGCCGGCGCTGGCTGCGGTTGAACAGGTATTGCAGCAGCAGGTGGTGGCCTCCCAGCAGCAGTACCAGCGCCAGGGCGCCCCAGCCCCACTGCTGATGCTGGCGCAGCCAGTGCCAGGCCGCTTGCCACCAGGGGCCCTGCAGCGGGTGGCGATCCAGCGCCTTGAGCAGGCGGTCGATGGCGAGCTCGCTGGTGGGCACGGTCCAGCCCGCCGAATCGGCGGCGATGGCCGCCTCGCTATCAGCGGGCAGATCGTACAGCGCGCGGGTCACCGCCAGCGCCAGCGCGGGGGAGGCCCGCTCTGTCTTGGCGAAGGACCAGTTGGGGTAGAGCCGGGTCGAGCTCTGGCAACCAAAGCCGGGCGGCGCCTGATCGTCCAGCACCCGATATGCCCCCTTGGCGACCTTGCCTTCCCGCTCCATGCGCTCGAGCTGACACACCGGCACGATGGCGGCGGCCACCTCCCCTGCCGCCAATCGCTCGATGAGCCGATCCAGTGGAAACCCGGTGAACTGTACGGTGGAGAAGAAATGTTCCAGCCGAACCCCCTGTTCGCCCGCCTCGAAGCGATAGGCGAGGTAGCCGCCGAAGGCGTTCTCCGAGACGGCGGCGACCGCTTGCCCCTTGAGGTCACGCCAGTGTCGGTAGGGGGCCTGGGCGGGCACCACCAGCGCCGCGCCGATGGCGAGGTTGTCACCCCCGGCCGGGCTCTTGAGGGTGGCGAGCCAGGCCAGCGGATACTGGCGCGCCAGGCTCACCGACTGACCCGGGTTGGTGATGACGAAATCGAGGTGCTCGAGGGCGACGGCCTCGGCCAGTTCATCGAGCCCCAGCGGATGCAGCACGAAGCGATGGCCGGGCACGCGCTGCGCCAGCCAGCGCAGCAGCGGTTGCCACTGGGCTCTGGCCAGTGCCGGGCCGCGGGTTGCCAACACGCCGATGCGTATCGGCTCGGCCATGGTCTGCACCGGCGTGGCCTGGGATGGTGTGGGCAGCTGTTGGGCCAGCGCTGGCACAGAGGGGGTTGGGGCGGCCTGCACCCGCAGCGGCAGGGCTGACAGGGCGAGCCAGAGCAGCAGGCTGAGCAGGGGCAAGGGGACTGGGGCGTGCAGGGGGCTCTCCTCTCGATGTAAAGGGGGCAGTCTATCACCGGGGCGCGCGCTTGCACGCGAACGGGGGCCGGGAGGGGGAGCAAACGCCGCCCCTGTCACAGTTCAGCAGGGCTGGGGCATTTTTTATTGCGCTGGATCAACCCGGCTCCCGGTATGTGGAAAACCACAATAGAGGCGACTTCCTGCGTTGAGGACAATCGGCCCAACCCCTTTCAAGCAGCTCAGCAGAAGGAAAGACGCCATGGAGCCCAGCAAGCGCCGATTGTTATCCGGGATCGCCGCCCTCACCGCAGGGGCGGCCCTGATCCCCGTCACCCAGGTTCAGGCGCAGTCCGTTCCCGCTCCCCGCAACGGGCGGGCGGCCATCAGCCGGGGGGACGGGCGCAAGCGCTACGGCATGCTGATCGACCTGCGCCGCTGCGTCGGCTGCCAGGCCTGCACCGTGGCCTGCACCATCGAAAACCAACCCCCCCTCGGCCAGTTTCGCACCACGGTGAGCCAGTACGAGGTGAGCGACGTGGGCGCCCTCGAGGCTCCCGCCTCTCTCTTGATGCTGCCGAGGCTGTGCAACCACTGCGCCGAGCCCGCCTGCCTCGATGTCTGCCCCACCGGCGCCACCTTCCAGCGCGACGACGGCATCGTCGTGGTCAACAACGACTGGTGCGTCGGCTGCGGCTACTGCGTGCAGGCCTGCCCCTATGACGCCCGCTTCATCAACCACGAGACCAACACCGCCGACAAGTGCACCTTCTGCGCCCATCGGCTGGAGGCGGGGCTCTTGCCCGCCTGCGTCGAGAGCTGTGTCGGAGAGGCGCGCATCATAGGCGATTTGAACGACCCCAAGAGCCGGATAAGCCGCTTGCTGCGCGAACACGAGCCGGCGCTCAAGGTGCTCAAGCCCGAGGCCAATACCCAGCCGCGGGTATTTTATCTGGGCATGGACGAGGCCTTCGTCAGCAAGGTCGACGGCAATCCGGCCCTGCGCACCCTGCTCACCGACGATGGCAAGGAGATAGCCCATGGTCATTAACGAACTGCTGGCCCCGGCTCAGCCCATCACCTGGCTGCCCTGGGCGGTGCAATATTTCTTTCTCATCGGCCTCGCCTACGGGGCCCTCTGGCTCGGTGCGTTTGAGCTGTGGCGCAAGGCACCGGACCCGCGGCTGCAGACCCTGGCGGCGGTGTTGATGGTGGCGGCCGGCCTGGTGGCTCCCATCGCCCTGACCGCGGATCTGCACCAGCCGGCCCGAGCCTGGCACTTCTACGCCCAGGCGCGCTTTGGCTCCGTCATGTGGTATGGCGCCTATCTGCTACCGTTGTTCAGCCTGCTCTCCATGCTGTTCGGCTGGCTGCTGCTAAGGCCAGCCCTGGCCCGGCGCGGTGCAGAAGGGGACAAGATAGCCCGCCTTGCCCGGCTGCTCTGCCTGGGAAGCTGGTCGGGGCACGTTTGGCTGCGGCCCCTCTCCCTGCTGGCGGCCCTGAGCGGGCTCAGCATCGCCCTCTACACCGGGCTCGAGACCATGGCGGTGGCGGCGCGCCCGCTCTGGCACACCCCCTGGTTGCCCTGGCTGCTGACCCTGAGCGCCGTGCTGGGGGCCCAGAGCGCCCTGCTGCTGCTCAACCGCTTGCTGGCGGGCTGGCGTGCCCAGACCGAGTCGACCCTGCTGCGCCAGAGCGGCTGGACCTTGAGCCTGCTGGCCCTCTCCCTGCTGGGCTGGGCCCTGCTTGGCGGCGCCTCGGCGGCAGAGGCCGCGGCCCTCTATCGGCTCGACCCGAGCTGGCGGCTGGCGGCCCACTGGCTGTTGCTGACCCTGGGGCTGGCTGGCCTGCTGATGCTGATCCAGCGAAGGATCTCTGCCCGCCTGGCACTCTGGGGGCTGGCGCTGCTGGGGCTGCACCTGGTGTGGGGCCTGCGCTGGCTGGTGCTGATCCAGGGGCAGCTCGCGCCCAAGTACGGGGCCGGCGTCTATCTCTATGAAATCGCCTGGGGTCCGGCCGGTGTGCTCGGCATTCTCGGTACTTTCGGTCTGCTGCTGGCCCTGCTGGTGGCCCTCTCGGAGCTGGTGCGCCCCTCTGCTTCCCCCGCCATCAAGGCACCCACTCCTTTTGCACGCGAGGCACTCTGATGGATCACAGCAAACGCAAGTTTCTCAAGGGTGCCGCCATCGCCGGCGGTACCGGATTGTTCGTCGCCGGTTACAGCGACACCCTCAAGCAGGTGGCGACTGGCCTCGCCACCGGCAGCTCGGGCCAGCCGACCCGGGATCCCATCCATGGCAACTCGCTGGCCGTGGAGTACCGGGTTGACGAGCAGGGGGAGCTGCACCCCAACCCGGCCCAGCGGGTTGCCAACACCATGTGCCTCGGCTGCTGGACCCTGTGCGGAGTGCGGGCCCGCATCGACAACGAGCGCGACCAGATAGTGCGGATCCTGGGCAACCCCTATCACCCCCTCTCCGCTCGCCATCACATTGACTTCAAGACCCCGGTCAAGCAGGCGCTGCTCGCAACCAGTGGCTACCAGGAAGGGGGGCTGGACGGGCGCTCCACCGCCTGCGCCCGGGGCAACGCCATGCTCGAGCAGCTCGACAGCCCGCAGCGGGTCACCCGTTGTCTCAAGCGGGTGGGGCCCCGTGGCAGCGGCCGCTGGCAGAGCATCCCCTTCGAGCAGCTGGTGGCCGAGGTGGTGGAGGGGGGAGACCTGTTTGGCGAGGGCCAGGTTGAGGGGCTGCGGGCCATCCGCAACCTCGCCGAGCCGCTCGACCCGGCCAACCCGGAGTACGGCCCCAGGGCCAACCAGCTGCTGGTGAGCAACGCCTCGGACGAGGGGCGGGATCACTTCATCAAGCGCTTCACCTTCAACAGCTTCGGTACCCGCAACTTCGCCAACCACGGCGCTTACTGCGGCCTGTCGTTCCGGGTCGGGGCCGGCGCCCTGCTGGACGATCTGGAGAAGAACGCCCACCTCAAGCCGGACTGGGACGAGAGCGACTTCCTGCTGTTCATGGGCACCTCGCCCCAGCAATCGGGCAACCCCTTCAAGCGCCAGTCCCGTCAGCTGGCGGCTAACCGGGCGCGACCGGGCAAGCCGTTCTCCTACGTGGTGGTGGCCCCCAGCCTGCCCAACACGGTGAACATGCCCTCCGCCCCTGCCAACCGCTGGCTGCCCATTCGTCCCGCCACCGACTCGGCGCTGGCCATGGCCATGCTGCGCTGGATCATCGACAACCAACGCTATGCCGAGCCCTTCCTGACGGCACCCCATGCTGCCGCCGCCGAGCGGGCCGGTTATCGCGGTTTTTGCAACGCCAGCCACCTGGTGGTCAGCGATGAATCCCACCCGCGCTTCGGCCAGATGCTGCGCTCAAGCGATCTCGGGCTGCCCTTTGAGGGGGAAGCCTATGGGGAGGGGGACGCCATGCTGATAGAGGAGGCGGGGAGCGGCGAGCCGAGACCCGCCGGCCAGTGTGAGCGGGCCAACCTCTGGGTGGATCGCGCCATTCAGGGCCCCAAGGGGGAGCTGATGGTGAAGAGCAGCTTCCAGCTGCTGGCCGAGGCGTGCCGGGAGCACACCCTCGAACAATACAGCGCCGAGTGCGCCGTGCCGGTGGCCGATATCGAGGCGCTGGCGCGGGAGTTCACCAGCCACGGTACCCGGGCGGCCGTGGTCTCCCACGGCGGCACCATGAGCGCCAACGGCTTCTACTCGGCCTGGGCCATCATGATGCTCAACGTCATGGTAGGGAACTTGAACGCCCGGGGCGGCGCCGTGGCGAGCGGCGGCAAGTTCGATCCCTTCGGGGCGGGGCCGCGCTACGATCTGGCGAGCTTCCCCGGCATGGTCAAGCCCGCCGGGGTCTTCCTGTCGCGATCCAAGTTCCCCTACGAGAAAACTTCCGAATATCGGCGCAAGCGCGAGGCGGGCCAGAACCCCTATCCAGCGCAAGAGCCCTGGTTCCCCATCTCGGGCCCCTTGCTCGGCGAACACCTGACCGCTGCGGTGAACGGCTATCCCTACCGGCTCAAGGCCTGGATCAATCACATGGGCAATCCCCTCTACGGCCAGGCCGGGCTCAGCAAGGCCATCGGCGAAGAGCTCAAGGACCCTGCCGTGCTGCCCCTTGTGGTCAGCATCGACAGCTTCATCAACGAGTCGTCGGCGCTGTCGGACTACCTGGTGCCGGACACCCTCACCTACGAGTCCTGGGGCTGGGCCACCGCCTGGCACGGGGTGATGACCAAGGTTTCCACCGGCCGCTGGCCTATCGTGGAGCCCCGTGTCGCCAAGACCGCCGAGGGGGATCCGGTCTGTATGGAGTCCTTTTTTATCGCGGTGGCCAAACGGCTGGGGCTGCCGGGCTTTGGCGAGGGGGCGCTCAAAGGGGCGGACGGCAAGTTGCATGCCCTGCATAAGGCGGCGGACTTTTCCCTCTACGGGGCGGCCAACGTCGCCTATCTCGGCGAGCCGGTGCCTCCTATCGGGCCTGAGGATCTCGCCTGGTCCGGGGTGGAGCGGATCCTGCCGGTGCTGAACGCCACCCTGAGTGCGGAGGAGGCGGGCCGCGCCGCCTATCTCTTCGCCCGTGGCGGGCGCTTCGAGCCGGCGGCCAAGGGGCGCGACGAAGCGGGTCAGCCAAGCAAGCGCTGGCCCAAGCCGCTGATGGTGTGGAACCCCGAGGTGGGCAGCCGCCGCCACAGCCAGAGCGGGCAGTTCCTGAGCGGTACCCCGCGCTTTTTCCGTCCCCAGCTGGCGGACGGCACGCCGCTCAATGAGGCGTTCAAGCCGGCCCAGTGGCCGCTGCTGCTCACCAGCTACAAGTCCCACACCATGAGCTCCATGAGCATCGGCTCGGATCGCCTGCGCCAGGTGAACCCCAGCAACCGGGTGCGGCTCAATGTGCAGACGGCGGCGCAGCTGGGCATCGAGAGCGGGGACAGGGTGCGGGTCAGCACCCCGGATGGGAGCGTGATCGGGGTGGCCGAGTGCGTGGCCGGGGTGCAGGCCGATGCCATCGCCATCGAACACGGCTTCGGCCACAAGGAGCTGGGGGCGCGGGAACACTGGATAGACGGCCAGAAAGTGGTCGCCAATCCGTTGCGCGGAGCCGGGGTCAATCTGAATGACTTGGCGGTGCTGGATCCCAGCCGCCATGGCCGCTATCCCCTGGTGGACTGGGCCATCGGCTCGTCGGCCCGCCAGGGGCTGCCGGCCCGGGTGGAGAAGCTGGTATGACAAACCAATGAAAACGGGGCCTGCGGGCCCCGTTGCTTATCTGCTCTGCGTCACTGTCACAGTGTGACGTCGACCCACACCAGGCGGTGATCCGAGCTGACTCCCTTGGCGATGCCGAACTTGGCGTCATACACCAGGTGGTAGCCCGGCTCGAAGCTGGCTGGCCAGAACACGCCGGAGGCGACCGCGTTCAGGTTGGCGGAGGGCAGCACGTGGTCGAGCTGCAGGCCGCTGCTGCTGGTGATGCGCTCCGGGGTGGGGCGGTTATTGTTGCGCTTGCACTGATCCGGCTGGCTGGCGAGGCACTCGGGGCCGCCCTGGCTGACCGGGATCAGGGCGCCGTTGGTGACGGCCTGGTTGACCAGCACATGGTTGTGCAGCGCCTGAATGGCGGTGAGATCCCCATCGCCAATCTGGGGATCGGCGTTGAGATCGCCGGCGATGACGAACTTGGCGCCCTCGGGCAGGCCACCGACCTTGCCGGCGTCATCCACCATGTAGCTGGCGGTCTCCACGTAATCCTGCCAGAAGGCGACTTCGGCCCGGTTGTGCTTGACGTTGTGGCGCGCCGCGTTGCCGAAGATGGGCGGAGTCGGGTGGGAGATAAGGAAGTGGATCACCTCCTCCTTGTTGCCACGCTTGATGCGCACCGGCACGTCGGCGTGGTTCTTGGAGGAGAGGGGGAGCGCCTGCCAGGCGGCGTCGTCATACCAGGCATCGCCGCACTGGCGGCCGGCCGGGATCGGCGCCTTGGCATTGTTGCAGTCGTCGATGACGGGGTTCGTTTCGCCCGGCATCTCCTTCCACTTGAATGTCTGGAAGGTGCGGATCTGCTTGGTATCGATGGGGTACTGGGACATCACGGCGAAGGCGTACTGGCCGTGGTAGTTGCCAAAGCCCCAGGCGTCGTCCGGCCCGTTGTTGACCTTGCCGTCCAGGTTGAGGTCATGGCCGCTCATCAGGCCGGTGTTGGTGGCAAAGTTCTGCAGCACCGGGTAGCTGATGGCCTTCACTTCGTCGTGCTGGGCGTGGGCCAGGTAGTTGTCGTTGAAGGCGTTGAGGTCCGTGGTGTCGCTGCCCTTGCCGTCATTGTCGAATTCGTTGAGCAGGAACACATCCGGCCGGGTACGCTGGATGATTTCGGCGATGTTGCGGATCTGCTGCACGTCGAGGGCCTTGGTCTTCTGGGCGCCGCTCAAGGTGCCGTCGGCGAGGCGGGCCAGCAGGGCATCCTGCTCGGTGCGGGTCAGGGCGAGCTCTTCCCCCAGCATGCCGGGTGCAGTGCGATCGAAGGCGAGATTGAAGGTGGCAAAGCGAACCATGGCGGGCCTCGGCGTCAGTGTGGCCGGGACAGCCTGCCATCTTTGGCAGGAAAATGGCAGCACCCTGCCGAATTTCATGGGAAAGGTGCCCGGGTTTCCCCCGTGACACGCAAGCGCCCGGCTCAGGCCCAGCGGGAGAGAGGGGAGGGAATGGCGTAGGCGTAGCCCTGCTGGTAGTCGCAGCCCAGCCGGTTCGCCACCTCGATATGGGCCTGGGTCTCCACTCCCTCGCACACCACGGCCATGCCGAGTCGTTGCAGGTATTTCACCAGCCCCGTCAGCATGTTGAGGGCGTGGGTGCTGCGCGCAGCCTGAAGCAGCAGGGAGCGATCCAGCTTCACGATCTCGTAGGGAAGCATCATCAGGCGCTGGAAATTGCACGCCAGGGAGCCGAAGTCGTCACAAGCGATGTGGGCGCCATGGGCCCGCAACACCTCGATCATCTCCCTGTGCTGGTGTTTGATCCTGACGTGCTCCAGCACCTCGAACCAGATGTCGATCCCCAGCTTGCGGGCCTGGAGCAGCACCAGCAACAGCAGATTGCGGTAGGTGGGGCTGGAGAGCGCCGGATTGAGGTTGATGGAGAGTGCATAGGGGCCTTTTTGGGCGAGCACGGGCAGATCGCGCATGATGGCCCTGAGCATGACGATATCCAGGTGCAGAGCGTCATCTTCGCCGAGGGCGGCAAAATCGATGCACTGATAACCCTGGCTATCGGCATCCCAGCGCCTGGCCAGCACCTCATACCCCTTGACTTGACGATCCTGGCCGATGATGGGCTGATAAAAGGGGACGACGATATCCGCCATGTTGGCCATGGCCCTTACGGGAGACTCTTCTTTGAACGCAAACATGGTTCTCACCTGACGGGAACATGGTTACGCATCATACAGGGAGGGTCTAAAGGGAGGCTGTAGGAAGAGTCTGATAATGGGCCCTGCTTGGGCGTGGGCAGGAAGGAGGGGGTCAGGGAAGGGCATGGCCCTGTGCAGGTGCGGCGCCAGCCTGGGGGGCTGCGTGCATGGCCTGGGCAAGCCAGGACCAGTCGAGCATGGGGGAACCCGCCTTGAAGCGCTGATAGGCGTATCCCTGGCGGATGGTCAGGAAGAGGGTGCTTGGCAGGCCGAGGCGGTTGAGGTAGCGCACCATCACGTCTCCCTGATAATCCCGCAGCCGCAGTTGCAGCTCGGGCAGTGTCAGCCCGTGCTCGCGACCCGTTTCATCCCAGATTTCAAACATCTGTGTGTACTCCTTGCGACATGAGGCTCCACTGTTTCTAAAAAGTGCGGGGAGGGCAATTGTCAGATCTGACAGCGCCATATGGATTCTATCCAGAAAAGCGAAAACCCGGCGCGAGGCCGGGTTGTCTGAAGGATGGTGGAGGGAGAAGGATTCGAACCTTCGAAGGCAGAGCCGTCAGATTTACAGTCTGATCCCTTTGGCCGCTCGGGAACCCCTCCACAGGGGCATTGCATATTGTGTTCAGGAAGATGGTGGAGGGAGAAGGATTCGAACCTTCGAAGGCAGAGCCGTCAGATTTACAGTCTGATCCCTTTGGCCGCTCGGGAACCCCTCCACGGGGTATTTTCCTGATTTTACTTACTTGACGCACTTGAATGGTGGAGGGAGAAGGATTCGAACCTTCGAAGGCAGAGCCGTCAGATTTACAGTCTGATCCCTTTGGCCGCTCGGGAACCCCTCCCCAAGTGCGAGGCCGCATACTACCAGATCCGGCAAGGTTGTGAACCCCTTGGCCGCATTCTGACGACAAAAAAGTGTCAAGTGGTCATTTTTTGATATGTTTCGCTCAAAATTCACACTTTTCAATGACTTTTATGTCGCTGCCGAAACGGCGAGGGGGCGTGGGGGGCTGGCTGCCAGGAGCCACGGGGCTCCTGGCGGATCATGGGGCGCTGGCGCTCATTCAGGCGTCGGCGGGGCGGGCCTGCTGGCAACCCTGCACCGCATGGGCGATGAGTTCGAGGGCGCTCTGCTCGCAGGGGGGCAGCACCTCGTCGCAACTCGCGATCGGGGTGACGCGATCCCCCCACTTGATGAGGGCGGCGCCCCAGGTCAGCCCGGCCCCGAAGGCGGCGGTCAGCAGGTAGCTGTTCGGCTTGACCCGACCCTGCTCCAGCGCCTCGCACAGGGCGATGGGCACAGTGGCGGCGGAGGTGTTGCCGTACTGCTCTATATTGACCATCACCTTATCCATGGGGGCATTCATCCGCTTGGCCAGGGTCTCGATGATGCGCACGTTCGCCTGGTGCGGCACGATGAGGTCGACCTGCTCGGGGGCGATGCCCGCCAGGGTCAGTACGGTGCCGGTGGCTTCGCCCATGCCGCGCACGGCGCGCTTGAAGATCTCCTGCCCCTCGAAGTTGAAGGTGAAGAGGCCGTCAATGTCGGCGAAACGCACCCTATCCGTACCGAAGTTCGGCACGTGCAGTATCTCCCGCGCTTCGCTGTCACAGCCGAGCTTGCTGGCAATCAGGCCGCTCTCCTGCTCGCTCGCCTCGATGATGACGGCGCCGGCGCCATCCCCGAACAGCACGGCGGTGTCGCGCTTGGCCCAGTCCAGCAACTGGGTCAGCCGCTCGGCACCGATCACCAGCACCCTTTGCATCATGCCGGTCTGCACCAGGGAGGTGGCGACCGAGAGGGCATAGACGAAGCCGGTGCAGGCGGCGTTGAGGTCGAACACCGCCGCCTTGTGGGCGCCGAGGGCCTGCTGCACGGCGGAGGCACCATTGGGGACCAGCGTGCCCGGGGTGGCGGTCGCGAGGATGATGCCATCGAGGGCGGCGGCGTCCAGGCCTGCGCACGCCAGGGCGCGACGGGCGGCCAGGGTGGCGAGCGCCTGGGTGCTGACATGGGAGACCCGGCGGGCCTTGATGCCGGTGCGCGGGTAGATCCACTCGTCCGAGGTATCCATGATGGTGCCGAGGTCATCGTTGGTCAGCGAGGCGGGGGGCAGGCATTTTCCCCACCCGGTGATAGTGGCGTATGTCATCTTGTCGTCGCTTGTCGTGATGGCCGCCCTGGGGCGGGAAGTGGCGAAATTATGCCGCACGGGGCGTTCACTGTCATCCTGCGGCCCCTCCAGTGTAAGAGGAGTGGGAGGAGCAAGACCGTGATTTTGCTTAAATTTCCGCTTCTCCTTGCCGTAAGATGAAGGCCCGATCCCGGCGACCCCTTCCCGAGGTGACTCCTGTGCACAAAGCGAATCTCAATCTCTTGCCCACCCTCAAGGTGCTGCTGGAGACCCGCAATATCAGCCGGGCGGCGGAGCTGCTGAACCTGAGCCAGCCCTCCATCAGCAAGCAGCTCGGCCAGCTTCGCAGCGAGTTTGGCGACGAGCTGCTGGTGCGGGAAGGGCAGCGCTGGCTGCTGACACCGCGGGCCGAGGCCCTGGCGGCCCAGCTTGCCGATTCCCTCGGGGCCCTGGAGCGGCTCTACGAGGCGCCGGAATTTGCCCCCGAGCGCTGCGAGCGGGTGTTTCGGCTCGCCTCCTCCGACTACGTGGCCCAGCACATCCTGCCGGACATCTGTGCGGCCCTGGCGAGGGCCGCCCCCCGGGCGGCGCTGGAGTACAGCCTGTGGGACAAGCGCCAGTTGCCCCAGCTCTGGCAATCGGAGCTGGACATGGTCTCCACCATCACGGAGCTGGTGCCGGACCAGATCCGCGGCCTGCATCAGGGGGAGGACAGGCTGGTGGTACTGATGGGGCGCCATCACCCGCTCTCTGGCATGGCGCCCAGTCTGGAGGATTACCTTGCATGGCCCCACCTGCAGGTGAGCGGGGGCGGGGACAAGGACAGCCCGGTGGAGCAGGTGCTGGCCCCCCGCGGGCTCTCCCGCCGCTGGTTTGCCCGGGTGCCCTTCTTCCAGGCCGCGGTGGAGGTGCTGCTGCGCACAGACTGTCTGATGACCACCCCGGCCCATATCGCCTGGCAGCTCTCCCGGGAACATGCCCTGAGTTTTTGCGATCTCCCCTTCGCCACCCGGGTCCAGCAGTATCATCTGCTGTGGCACCAGCGCCACCACCTGGATCCGGCTCACCGCTGGTTTCGCGAGCTGGCCTATCCCTTCCTGCGGGATCACCTGCAATTCACCCTGGGGGAGAGTCGCAAGCAGTTGGCCCGAGGGCCGCAGGTGAGCCGCTGATGGCAGCGGGTTGTGCCACTCTATAGCCACTGGCTATGGACTCTATTCATAACTTTCACTTCTGGCATAGCGAGCCACCCCCTACCCTGATCCCGGGTGACAACAATCGACACGAAGGAAGAGAAGGTATGGAGCTGACGAGTTGGCTGGCGCTGGCCGCCATTTGCGTGATGGGGGCCATCAGCCCGGGGCCGAGCCTGGCACTGATCATCCGCAATACGGTGCAGGGAGGGCAGGGCCACGGGGTTGCCACGGCGCTGGGACACGGCCTGGGAGTCGGCATCTATGCGCTGATCACGGCCCTCGGCCTCGCCATCATGATCACTCAGACCCCGCTGCTGTTCGATCTCATCCGCTACGGCGGCGCGGCGTTCCTCGCCTGGCTCGGGATCAAGGCGTTGCTGGCCAGGCCCGCAGGGGGGGAGGCAGGCAAGGAGGATGGGCACCCGCCACGGGGACGTCAAGGGGCGTTCGAGGGCTTTATGGTGGCCTTCTTGAACCCCCAGCTCGCCATCTTCTTTATCGCCCTGTTCAGCCAGTTCGTGCATGCCGACACCGGCTGGCGTGAGGGGGGCATCATGATGATGACCGCAGGCGGCATCGATGCGCTCTGGTATGTGCTGGTGGCCCTGGTGCTCTCTCGCGGGCCCGTACTCGCCTGGCTCAAGGCCAAATCCACCGTGATCGACAAGGTGAGCGGCCTGGTGCTGCTGGGGCTGGCCCTCAAGGTCGTGATCTAGCTCCGCGTCGGGTGCCAGCGTAGTCGGCACTCTCTCAGGGCCGGGGGATGAGGGGGCAGCCAGACGTTCTTGTACCGGGTCAATCCTGCATTCTGCGGTGATCTTAAGCGGGATCAAGGCGGGGGGCGGGGAGTCTGGCTAGAGTGGCGGCCATTTGCAGCCCTTCGAACCGGACGTTATGCGCGATCAGAACCATCACAACCGCCTGGAGTTGCTGGCCCCGGCCAAGAACCTCGCCTATGGCATCGAGGCCATCAACCACGGCGCCGATGCCGTCTACATGGGGGGCCCCGCCTTCGGTGCCCGCCGCGCAGCGGGCAACAGCCTCGAGGACATCGAGGCCCTGGCCCGCCATGCCCACCGCTTCGGCGCCCAGGTCTTCGTCGCCTTCAATACCCTGCTGCACGACCACGAGCTGGAGCAGGCCCGGCGCCTGACCCACCAGATCTACGAGGCAGGCGCCGATGCGCTGATCGTGCAGGACATGGGGCTGCTAGCGCTCGATTTGCCCCCCATCGCGCTGCACGCCAGCACCCAGACCGACAACCGCACCCCGGAAAAGGTGAAGTTTCTGCAGGACGTGGGCTTCTCCCAGGTGGTGCTGGCCCGCGAGCTCTCCCTTGCGCAGATCCGCGAGATAAGCGCCGCCACCAGCGTGCAGCTGGAGTTCTTCATCCACGGCGCCCTGTGTGTCTCCTACAGCGGCCAGTGCAACATCAGCCACGCCCGCACCGGGCGCAGCGCGAATCGCGGCGAGTGCGCCCAGCTCTGTCGGCTGCCCTGTTCCCTGCAAACGCCAGGGGGGGAGGTGCTGGTGGAAAACAGCCACCTGCTCTCCTTGAAAGACATGGATCAGACCGACAACCTGGAGGCGCTGATCGCCGCAGGGATCCGCTCCTTCAAGATTGAAGGGCGCCTCAAGGGGCTCGACTACGTCAAGAACGTCACCGCCTGGTATCGTCAGAAGCTGGACACCATCCTGGCGAGCCGCCCCGATCTGGTGGCCGCTTCCGCCGGTCGTTGCAGCTACACCTTTACGCCGGATCCCAAGAAGAGTTTCAACCGGGGCAGCACCGACTACTTCCTCCATGGCCGACAGCCAGGCATCGACTCGCCGCGCAGCCCGAAATATGTCGGGGAGCCGCTCGGGCGCGTCACCAGCGTGACCCGCGATGGCATCGAGATCGACGGCCAGGCCGTTGCCCTCAACAACGGCGATGGCCTCGGCTTCTTCAAGCCGGGGGGCGAGCTGGTGGGGATGCGCCTCAATCAAGTGGAAGAGAAGGCACAGAGCAAGCGGTTACTCCTGTCGGAACCCATGCCCGGTCTCAAGGTGGGCACCGAGATCTTTCGCAACCACGATCAGGCCTTCAGCAAGCAGCTCGAAAAGGGGAGCGCGGATCGCCGCATCCGGGTCGATATGCGGCTATCGGAGTGCGACGAGGGACTGCGGCTCGAACTTGTGGACGAGCAGGGCGTCGGCGCCGCCGTCACGCTCCCCTGCGACCAGCAGCCGGCCGACAACCCGGAACGGGCGCTGCAACAGGCCAGGGATCAGCTCGGCAAACTCGGCAACACCCTGTTTGTGGCTCGCCAGATTGAGTTGGCATTCACTCGCCCGCTATTTATTGCGGCTTCACAGCTTAACGGCTTGCGCCGGGAGGGGATCGCCGCCCTGGAAGCGGCCCGTCTGGCTGCCTACCGACGACCCGAGCGGCGCATTCCCCTGCGAGGCGCCGTTTATCCCCAGCATCGGCTCTCCTACCTCGGCAATGTGCTGAACAGCGCGGCGGAGCAGTTCTTTCGCCAACACGGGGTGGGGAGCATCGCCCCCGCGTATGAGGCGAACAAGGAGGAGCGAGAAGTGGTGCTGATGACAACGAAGCACTGCATCCGCTACAGCCAGCAGCTCTGCCCCAAGGAGGTGCCCGGTCTCAAGGCCGAGCCCCTGGAGCTCAAGATGGGCAAGGACAGCTTCCGCCTGCGTTTTGACTGCCACCGCTGCGAGATGCAGGTGATGGGCAGCCTGAAGAGGGGATGATTGCCCGTGTGGGCATGGGGCTGGAGCGGATTTGATGGCAGTATGGGGCGCGGCCTAGTCACGGATATCCCGTGGCGAGCCGCCTTCCCCCAGCCTTCTTCTGACAAAGGATCCGTCATGAACATCAATGCACTGCCGTTTTGCACCACGAACTGGGCCGAGGTCCCGCCGACCGAACACAAGGGAGAGCGCGGCGTCGCCCTCTGGCACACCCGGCAGTTCGGGGAGCTGCGGGTGCGAATGGTGGAGTACTCCCCCGGGTATCTGGCGGATCACTGGTGCAGCAAGGGCCATGTGCTGCTCTGCCTCGAAGGGGAGCTGCACACCGAGTTGCAGGATGGCCGCGTCTTCACCCTGACGCCGGGCATGAGCTACCAGGTGGCGGACAACGCCGAACCCCATCGCTCCTACACCGAACTGGGCGCTCGCCTCTTTATCGTCGACTGAGCCGCCCTCTTTCCCGCTTTCCCCTTGCGCTTCAGGAACTTGCCATGCTTGAACTCAGACCCAACTGCGAGTGCTGTGACCGGGATCTGCCCGCCGACACGGCGACGGCCTACATCTGCTCCTTCGAGTGCACCTTCTGCGCCGAGTGCAACGATCAGTATCTGCACCTGACCTGCCCCAACTGTGGCGGCGAGCTGGTCAGGCGCCCGCGCCGCCCGGCGGCCAAGCTGGTGAACAACCCCGCCTCCCTCCAGCGCGTCTTCAATCCGGCTCTGAAAGCGGCGCTGGGCAAGGGGGGCTAAGGCCCTCCCTTCATGGGAAGGGCTGGGCTGGCAACTGGCTCGTCCCTGTGGCTCTTGACCTTCTCCCGGCGGCAGCCCCTATCAAGGGGGCTCACACCAAAGGAGCAAAAGATGACGGAGCGATTCGAAGGAGAAGGGGCGAAGGCCTATGACAGCCGCATCCCCCTGCTGGTGCCAGGCTACGAGCTGCTGCACCAGCTTTGTGCCTCCCGGCTGATGGCCGCGCTGGGCCAGGAGGCCCGGGTGCTGCTGGTGGGGGTGGGCACGGGCAGCGAGTTGCTGCTGCTTGGCCGTCTCTGCCCCCGCTGGACCTTTGTGGCCCAGGATATCTCGGCGGACATGCTGGCCCAGGCCAGGATGCGGGCCGAGCAGGCGGGCATGGGGGAGAGGGTGTGCTGGCACCTGGGCGCATTGCCTGTGGTGGATAAGCCTTGCGATGGCGCACTCTGTCTGCTGGTGCTGCATTTTCTGGCGCAAGATCCCAAAGCCGCGCTATTGGGTGATATTTATCGCCAGCTCAATCCTGGCGCTCCCCTGCTGCTGGCGGATCTGATGGCGCCAACGGACCCGCTCGAGCGCAAGGCCATGGGGTTGCAAGCCGCCCTCGCCGGTTTGCCGCTTCCTGCCTGCGAGCAGATGGTGCGCCGCCTCGGAGGGGACTTCACCTCCCTGGACGAGGGACAGACCCGGCGCCTCTTGCAAGGGGCCGGTTTCGCGGCGGCGCACCGCTTCTTTCAGGCGTTGGGGTTTCACGGCTGGCTGGCGCAGCGGCAGTGAGCCCTGGCCGGGTGGCGCCGGATCAACGAGAGGCCCTCTCCAGCGTCAGCAGTGCCTGCTTGATGGGCAGGCCTCCCGCATAGCCGGTGAGGCTGCCATTCTGGCCGATCACCCGGTGGCAGGGGATGATGATGGAGAGCGGATTGCGGCCGTTCGCGGCACCCACCGCCCGCACCGCGTTTGGCTTGCCGATGGCGCGGGCGATGTCGCCGTAGCTGCGGGTCTCCCCGTAGGGGATGTCGCACAGCGCCTGCCACACCGCTTGCTGAAACGCCGTGCCCCTGGGGGCGAGCGGCAGGGTGAAGCGCTGCAACCGGCCCGCGAAGTAGTCCCGAAACTCGGCGAGGAAGGGGGCGAGCGCCTCGCCGTCCTGCTGCCAGTCCTGCATGTCGGGAAGCGGCCGCAGTCCGGCCAGGAAGTCCACATGGACCAGGCCGCGTTCGTCGATGGCGACCAGCAGTTCGCCTTGGTCGGTGAGCATCATGTCATATCGGATCATGGGCTCTTCTCCTCGTCTTGTGTCTGTGCAGGCCGGGTGAGCAGCGTCGGTTGTTCACTCATGGCGTGCCACAGCCAGCTCGCGGCATAGGCGCGCCACGGCTGCCAGGGGGCGCTGCGCGCTGTCACCTCTTTCACCGGCAGCTTGTCACCGCCCCCCAGCGCCTTTTGCAGCACGAGATCCGAGGCGGGGAAGGCATCCGTGTCGAGCCCGCAGCGCAGCCGCCAGTAAGCGACCGTCCAGGGACCTATGCCCGGCAGCGCGAGCAGTTGCTCGTCGCTTGCCGTGGCGAGGGTGAGTGCGCCGCTTGCGAGCGCCGAGGCCAGCCCTTGCAGGGTGCGGATGCGGCTACCAGGCATGCCGATACCGTCAAGATCCAGCTCGCACAGCTGGGTCGGGGTGGGCAGCTGCGCGGTGCCGAACTGAGCCTGGGTGCGCGCCACCAGGCGCCCCATGATGGTGATGGCACCCTTGACCGACACCTGCTGGCCGACGATGGCGCGCAGCATCACCTCGTATTCATCCCACCCCCCCGGCAGCCGCACCCCGGGCCATCGTCCCTGGATGCCGGCGAGCAGCGGATCCTGCCCCAGGTGTTCGCCGATGCGGCCCATGTCGGCGTCGAGATCCCACATGCGGCGCACGCGGTACAGGATGTCCGGCAGCGCTCCCGGCGGCAGATCCCGCACCGTGAGTCTGAGCCTCTCCCCCTCGACGGGCTCGATGCGGATGAGCCCCTCCTGCTCGCCGACCCGGTGACGGCGTTCGTAACCGTGCTCATCCACCCGCTCCAGCCCCGGAATGGCGCGCAACCGGTAGAACGCGAGCATGGCCTGGACGTCGAACGGCGGGCGATACAGCAGGTGCAGTTGCAGGCTCGATTGCGGCGTCTCCTGCGGCGCGCCCCCTTCCTGCTTGCGCAGGGCGCCCGGTGTCATCCCATACGCCTGCAGCCAGGCGTCGTTGAAGCGACGAATGCTCGCAAAGCCTGCGGCAAACGCCACGTCCGTGATGGGCAGGCGCGTTTCCGTCAGCAGCCGCTTCGCGAGCAGCAGGCGGCGCGTCTGCTCCACCTGTTTCGGCGAGGCACCGAGGTGTTGCTCGAACTGGCGCCTCAGGGTGCGCTCCGTGATCCCGGCCTGCGTTGCAAGGTAGCCCAGGCTGTGCTCCGCCAGCTCGCCGCGCTCGATGCGCGCCAGCACCTGGGCGACGAGCGGTGGCAGATCGCCGCTCTGGGCCGGTGCGAGCTCGGGGCGACAGCGCAGGCAGGGGCGCAGCCCGTGCTGCTCCGCCGCCGCCGCGAAGCGAAAATAGCGCACATTGTGCTCGTGCGGTGCCCGCGCCGGACACACGGGGCGGCAATAGATGCCGGTGGAGAGCACCCCGGTGAAGAAGCGACCATCGAAACGCGCGTCTCGCGCGAGGCGTGCGGTGTGGCACTGCTCCCGGGTGAGACCCGGGATGATCTCGTCCCGTTGGGATGAATGCGGGGGCTCTGTGGTCATGGCATGGCTCGGGTTGCTGTGGGCATGTCCCAGAGACTAAGCGGGGGCGAGAGGGGTGACTAGCCAAAAACGGACAGGAATAGCAAAAATAGTCGGGCAGGGGAAAAGCGGGCGCGACGAGGGGCGCGCCCGGGAGCGGTTATTTTAGGTAGCGCTGTTCGAGGTGTTTGCGCAGCCACTGGGGATTGAGCGCCTCACCGGTCGCGCGGCGAATGAGCTCGTCCGTGCCGTGCAGGCTGCCCTGGGACCAGATATGGCGACCGAGCCAGCCAAAGATCTCCGGCAGGCGGCCGGACTCTACGAGCGTGCCCATGTCGCCGAGCTCACGCTCGAGTGCAAAGCGCAGCTGCGCCGCGTACATGGCGCCGAGCGTGTAGCTCGGGAAGTAGCCAAACGAGCCGTCCGTCCAGTGGATGTCCTGCATGCAGCCATTCTGGTAATTGCCCTTCGTGGACAAGCCGAGCCACTGTTGCATCTTCGCGTCCCACAGCTCGGGGATGTCCGCGACCTCGATGCGCCCTTCCATCAGGTCCCGCTCCAGCTCGTAGCGCAGGATGACGTGGGCCGGGTAGGTGACCTCGTCCGCATCGACGCGGATAAAGCCGGGCTCGACCCTGTTGTACAGCTTCTCGAGGTTCGCCGGTGCGAGCGCATCCTCTGCCCCGAAGTGCGCGCGAATGCGCGGCGCAATCAGCGTGAGGAACGCGGGGTGATGGCCGAGTTGCATCTCGCAGAACAGGCTCTGGCTCTCGTGAATGCCCATGGAGCGCGCCTCGGCCACCGGCTGGCCGAGCAGTGCGCGCGGCAGGCCCTGCTCGTAGCGTGCGTGGCCCGTCTCGTGGACGATGCCCATCAGGCTGGAGACGAACTCCTGCTCGTTGTAGCGCGTGGTGATGCGCACGTCCGTCGGCACGCCGCCGCAGAACGGGTGGCTGCTCACGTCGAGCCTGCCGTGAGCAAAATCAAAGCCGAGCAGTCCCATCACCTCCTGGCCGAGCGCCTGCTGCGTCGCAACCGGGAACGGGCCTTGCGGGGTGAGGAGGGTGTCGCTCTTCTGCCGCTCGCTCACGGTCTGGATGAGGCCGGGCAGCCAGCTCGTCAGATCGCCGAAGATCTGATCCAGCCTCGCGCTCGTCATGCCGGGCTCGTACAGCGCCAGCATGGCGTCATAGGGGCGCACCCCGAGCGCCTCTGCGCGCAGGCGAGCCACCTCCCGCGACAGGCGCACCACCTCCTCGAGGTTCGGGGCAAAACCTGCCCAGTCGTTCTCCTTGCGCTGGCGACGCCAGGCGTGTTCGCATTTGCTGCCGGCCAGGGAAAGCGCCTCCACCAGCGCCCCCGGCAGCAGGCTTGCATCCTGCCACTGGCGCTTGATCTCCCGCAGGTTCGCACGCTGGTGCTCGTCCAGCGGTTCACTCTCTGCCTTGGCAATCCACTCCCCAAGCTCGGGGGCGGTGCGCTTGCCGTGGATCAGCACGCCAAGCTCCGCCATCGCCTCGGCGCGGGCCTCGTTGCCCCCCTCCGGCATCATGGCGGCCTGATCCCAGCCGCAGATGGCGGAGAGGTGAGAGAGGCGGTGCAGTTGTTGCTGATGTTGTTCGAGTTTCTGGTATGACATGGGATTGTCCTTGTTATCGTCCCTGATGGTATGCACCCCGTACCTGGCATGATCGGGGCCGCCCGATGCTAGCACTGCCATCCACCCTGGTGCCACCCTCAGGCAGTCAGCCGAGGCGCTTCTGGTGCCGTTCGCGGTTTTCCGCCTTCTTGCGCTCGCTCTTGCGCAGCAATACGTAGAGCGCACCGCTGCCGCCGTGGCGGCGCTCGGCGCTGTGCATGGCCATCACCGAAGGCAACTGTGGCAGCCAGGCGCTGACATGGCTCTTGAGCAGGGCACGCGGGGTGCTGCGCTCCCCCTTGCCGTGCAGGATCAGCAGGCAGCGGATATCCCGCACTTCGCACTCCTGGACGAACTGCACCAGGGCGATACGGGCCTCGTTGAGCGTCTTGTGGTGCAGGTCGAGGGAGCCTTGCAGCTCGTACTTGCCAAGGCGCAGCTTCTTGTAGACCCCCTCCTGCACGCCGTCACGCTTGAAGCCGACGATGGCGTGGGGGTCCAGCATCTCGACTGCTTCTGTGCCAAGGTGATCCAGGGTGAGTTGTTCGGCGGTGGCGGCTTCCCGGCGCGCGAGTTGCGCCTCGGTGGGCTGGCTGTTGCCCGCAACGGGGGCGATATGGTCGCTGCGAAGGGGCCGCACGTCGGCCACTTCCTGCAGGAACAGTGAGAGTTCGTCGTTATGAGACACGGCAGGCTCCCCGCATGAAAATGAGGGAGCCAGTATAGCGGGCCTTGGTGGGCCTTAGAATGGCAACGCTCGCGGGCCCCGGCCCTGCCGGGGAGGGCGGTCTGAGCGAGCCTGGTTATTGCCCCTCTTTGGGCGGCTCTGCGTGCATCACCTTGTAGATGAAATAGACCGCATAGGCGCTGATGAGCAGGAAGGTGCCGAAAATCACCAGCATGGACATCAGCCCCACGCTGTTGCCGAACATCAGGTTCATCCAGAATTCCATCTCGTTCACTCCTGTCACTGGGCGGTGACAGGCATGATAGATACCTCTTCAGGAGGGAGGGGATGATCTCGATCAACTCCCTCTCTGGTTATTTAATCGGCAGCAAATTCTGTGAGCCGACGCGCATCCGGCGCGTCAGGTCGCCGGACTGGACGCTATTTTGCTTTCTCCAGGGTCGGTTCGGTGAGGGGCGTGATGCGCCAGCCCTGCTGCTCCAGCAGGGCGAGCAGCCCGTGCTCGCCGTAAAGATGCAGGGCCCCTACCACGATAAAGCTCTCGTTCGGCAGGCTGGGCCACTTCTTGACCCAGTTGCGGTTGCGCTCTGCCAGCAGGGTCTGTTCCAGCCAGGCTTGCAGCTTGGGCGGCGCCATCTCCTCCCTGAGCAGATTGATGAGGGTGTCCTGATCCCCGTTCTGCCAAGCGGTCATCACGGCGTCGAACCCCTGCTGGATGTCGGGCAGCTCGTCCAGGGTGCTCTCCAGCATCAGGGTCTGGTTGTCGCCGACGCTCGCGAGATAGCCGAGCTGCTCCAGCAGGGTCTCCAGCCCGACGATGGGTTTGCCGCCGTCGTTCGCCCGCTTGGCGAAGTGCTGGTCGACACCGTATTCACCGCGATAGCCGGTGCGCTCCAGGGCCGCCTGGGTCAGGGTAATGGCCGCAAACCAGGGACGCAGCGGGGCCAGCATGCTCTCGTTCAGACCATTCTGGCCCGCGGCGATGAGGGTGCGACGGTAGAGGTCGATGGGCAGGTGATCCTTGAGGGTCTTGCCGTCGACGAGCCGGGTGATGGCGCCCATCTCCTGCCACTGCTCCTGGCTGATGTGGGTCATGTCCACCTCCATCACCAGGGCGCGGCTCTGCTGCCAGGCGCGCTCCACCGGGTCCGGCAGGGGATAGAGAGAGGGTTTGCCCGCATGGATGGACCCCAGCAGCCAGTGCTGTTCGTTGCCCTTGTTGATGCGGTAGAAGGCCGGATCGGCCATGGCATGGAGCGGTAGCAGCAGGCAGAGCAGGAAGGAGAGCAGCGTGGGATGGAATCTCATGAGGCACCTTATGTGAGCTGGATGAGTGCTCTATGATAAGTCCTCATTTGTCACAGCCAAGAGGTTTCCCATGCCCCACCTTCGTTTTCGGGCAGTTTCTGTCGACACCCTGCAGCGGATAAGCGCCCCCCTGATGACGGATCTCTGCGCCCTGACCGGTGGCAAGCCGGAGTTCGTCACCCTGGAGTGCGTGCCGAGCCAGTGGGTACGAGATGGCCAGCCCGAAGCCGGTTTTCCCTTCGTGGAGCTGGTCTGGTTCGAGCGACCGCAGGAGATGCAGGATGCCGCCGCCGCCCTCATCACCCGCCACCTGAAAGGGGTGCTGGGGGAGCAGACCTATGTGGTGGTGCAGGTGCTGCCCATCGTCAAGAGTCACTACTACAGCAACGGCCAGCACTATTGAGCGGGCATCGTTGCTGAGACAGGTGCATGTCAAGAGGAGGGCCCGCCGAGGGCACCTTTATCAGGCGGATTTGATCAGCAGCTTGTCCAGCCAGTGGCTTGGCAGCAGGCGGCGCAGGACGGTAAACAATTTGGTCGGGAAGGTGACCGGGTAGCGGTGCCTGGGACGCTTGCTCGTGAGCGCATGCAGTAACGGCGGGATGCAGGCCTCGCTTGGCAGGGTAAAGCCCCGGGCACCCCCTTCACGCTCCAGCCTGGCCAGTGTCTGGGCATAGGCGTCCTGGTGGCGGCTGGTGGCGGGGTCTATGTGGCGCAGGAAGGCCTCCCGGGCATTGGCGCGAAACCGGGTGTCGATGGGGCCGGGTTCGATCAGGCTGATGTGCACGCCGCTGCCCGCGAGTTCCAGGCGCAGGGTGTCGGTATAGCCTTCCAGCGCGAACTTGCTGGCGTTGTAGGCGCCACGATACTTCATGGCCACCAGGCCAAGCACCGAGCTGTTCTGTACGATGCGCCCCTCGCCTGCCGCCAGCATGGGGGGCAATATCTGGCGAATGAGGTGATGCCAGCCAAAGAGGTTGGTCTCGAACTGCTCGCGCAGCGCCTCGGTGGGCAGATCTTCCAGCGCACCGGGCTGGCCGTAGTGTCAATGTTAGATGGATCTTTTCGATGATGGCAGTATGCTATCCGCACCAGTCAGGCCAATCGCCGCACGGAGTCAACATGCCAAAGCCAAAACCCATGATCTACCCCTACTCCCGGATAAGTTCAGCCAAGCAGGCCAAGGGCCAGGGTCTTGCCATGCAGCAGGAGGAGGAATTGCTTGAAAAGCTAAAGGAGCGCTATGGCATGGAGATTTACGGGGGGCGCATGGTCGACAGCGGAAAGTCCGCATTCCACGGCAAGCACATCGCAGACGGGCAACTGGGTTGGTTCTTGGCTGCCGTCCAGTCAGGGGAAGTGGCCCCCGGCTCGATCCTTGTTGTCAGCAGTCTCGATCGATTTAGCCGTCAGCAGGTTCGCCGAGCGTCCCGCGACCTAGTTAACGTGCTGGATGCCGAAGTGGGGGTTTACTCTGTTTACGAGGGCAGATGCTTCTGTGACCCGAAAGGCAACAGAGGCAACGACTCAGCTGATATTCAGTACGCTACCGCAGTGCTCGACCGAGCAAACAACGAAAGCGCCACCAAGCAGGCCCGCACCCACAAAATTCGCGATCTTGCAATCGCTCGCCATCTGCGAGGAGAGCGCCACGAGTCTGGCTTTGCCTACTCGATTAAGGTCGTGGGGAATGACGTATGGTGGGTCGATAATTCTGATGGCGTTGTCCGTCCCCACGAACAATATGCCCCGCTGGCGAAACAGATCGCGCTTCGATTGATTGCCCGAGAGAGCCCGCTGAATGTCACCAAGTGGTTGAATACCGAGGGCATCACCTGTCCCATCAATCGCAGCGACAAGAAGGCGAAAGGTGCGTGGAGCCACCACGTTATACGCCGATTCCACTTAAACCGGGCGCTTATGGGTGAGAAGCGAATCAACCAGACGGTGTTGGATGGATATTACCCGGCAGTCCTGACGGAGGATGAATACCTCCGGCTGGTTCACGCCCGGACTTGCAGTATGCGCCCAAAGTCATCTGGCCGAGCCAAGGTTATTAGTTTGTTTGCAGGGGTGGAACAGGTGCAGTGTCGGCATTGTGGTGCAGGAGTGCATCTCAACTCAGAGGCGGGAGGGTATGTCAACTACCGATGCAGCGGCTTCAAGACTGAATTGGCCTGCCCCGGCTGGAGTAAGCGAGCCCGCGACATTGAAAGCGCCTTGTTAAGTGTCTGTCTCGCCGAGACTTGGAAAGATCCTGAGCAGTTGCCATCAAGCCGAGTGCCAGTGATTCAAGGGGAAATCTACCGGTTACAAGCTAGTCTCGATAATCTTGTGGAGATGGCGAGAGATAAAGGATTCCCCAAGATCTTGATCTCGGAGATAGCCGATCTGGAAGCGAAAATAGAACGCCTTGATAGCGAGCTCGAACAAGCCAGAGTCGAAGAGGTCGCCAAGCAGGTACACAGTGCAGCATCAATCCGCGAGCGCTGGAAGGCTATCACGGATAACGTCTTAGATCCGACCAACGATGAGTCTCGCCACCATATGCGCGAGTTACTGCGAGATTCCATAAAATCGTTCCGTATCGGGCGGCCAAGTTACATGGGTGTTGAAGACCGAGAGAATGCGTTGAAAGCAAGGGAGATGTTGGACGCAGCCGCAAGGGGGGCGATTGTGCTTGAGGAGGATGAGCGCAAATTTTTGGAAGGCGTGAGGAATAGTCTTTTCAATGATGAGGGAAAATCTAAAGGGCATGAGCGCTTTACGGTCGTACTGGAAATGGAGTTCATAAACGGGACGCGCCGGGTTGTCACAATAGGCAGAAACGGCCCTATCGCAGTGGCTGGCATTGAGAGGGAGCAGCTACCGCCGGAAGTAAAGGCACAGCTAGGGGAGGCGCCCGCGAGCCTCTTCAACACATACGCCCCGATTAGCCTGGATGACGAGGCATGGTTGCAGGAGGAGTTTAAAGGCTTCCCCACCAACAGGGAGACCAGCGACCAATGATGGGTTAAACGCTCCAGCTCGAGGGATTGTGTTGGACTCTCTGGGAGATAACGCATCAATCTTTTGTCTCACTGATCTCACTGATCTCACTGATCTCACTGATCTCACTGATCTCACTGATCTCACTGATCTCACTGATCTCACTGATCTCACTGATCTCACTGATCTCACTGATCTCACTGATCTCACAGGATGACAGGCGGCAATAATGGGTGTTCGTTTACCGCAACGCCCCATATACGCACTAGCCAACGGGCTATGACTTGGGCTGGTACTGCTTAAAATACTGGGAAGCCAGTGCCTGCGCCTTTGCTAATTCGGAAGGTGTCAAACTCTCAGCTAATTCATCACGGTTTTTGGCTGCCGCCTCGTTTCCATTGGCAGCAGCTACAGAACACCAGACGTAAGCTAGTTTGTCATCTTGTGCCACCCCCTGCCCATTGGCGTACATCACACCGAGGTTGGATTGCGCAACGTCATGGCCTTGTTCGGCGGCCTTATGTAACCAAGTCGTGGCCTGCTTGAAATTTTGTACCACCCCATGGCCTTTGGCGTACATCACGCCAAGGGCGGCTTGCGCATCGACATTACCCTGTTCTGCCGCCTTCAGGTACCAAGCCTCAGCCTTTTTATAGTCCTTGGTCACCCCTTGGCCATTTATATACATATCGGCGAGGTTGGATTGTGCATCTACATCACCCTGTTCTGCAGCTTTGCTTAACCAGAACACAGCCTTCTCATCGTTCCGTATTCCTCCAGAACCAATCCCAACTCCCCATCCCGTTTTGTACAACATGCCGAGGTTGGATTGCGCATCGACATTGCCCTGTTCTGCCGCCTTGAGGTACCAAGCTTCAGCCTGCTTAGAATCCTGTTTAGTTCCAAGAATACCAAAGTCGTATATCAAACCAACTTGGTATTGCGCATCGACATAGCCCTGTTCTGCCGCCTTGAGGTACCAAGCTACGGCTTGTTTATCATCCTCATCGACTCCCCACCCCACATTGTACAAAAATGCTAAATAGTACTGTGCATCGGCATTACCCTGTTCTGCTGCCTTGAGGTACCAAGCCGCAGCCTTCTTATCGTCCTTGGGCACCCCTTCGCCATTATTGTATTTCAAGCCTAGGATGAATTGTGCCTCAGCATTGCCCTGCTTGGCTGCATTCTGAACATCAGTAAGGGGTGCGTTGTTCCAATCTGTCGCTTGTAATGGCGCCCCCCAACAAGCCCCAATGATCATCAGTGCAAAAATTCCTTTTTTCATCTATATGTTACCGTTTTATTGATACTGCCTCGCATCTTACCGCAGATGACAGCATCGGTGGATTTCTGGGATCTCAAAATGGAGCGGGAACAACACGGAAATCACCACATCTGGTTGCCAATTTGCTCACTTGATCAAAATCTCACCAGTCCCAATAAATGAAATTACACGCACAACGAACGTTGAACATTGTGTGTGGCTGTTGTTAATCCGAGACTAATCCCTTTCTTGCTTTGGCTCAAAATTTGTACCTTTTGAGCCACCCAAACACCCCATCGAAAAGAGTGGCTCAAAAGTGTTGATTTAGTTATGAGCCAGCTCTATATTATGAGCTATAGTTTGTGAGCCATCTGTGGGGGATTGTCATGGCGGTTATCGGGTATCTGAGGGTGAGCACTGGCGAGCAAAGCGTAGAGGCTCAGCGACACAGCATTGAGCAGATCCACAAGGTAGAAACGTGGTTCGCAGACGAAGGCATATCTGGCGCAGTGAAGGCATTAGAGCGCACGGAATTCTCCGAGCTGTTCAAGTTTGTGCGGAAGGGGGATACGCTAATTGTTCCCGCCGTTGACCGTCTTGGGCGTGACACCATCGACGTTCTACACACGGTTGAAGCGCTGCAAGCCAAGGGCGTGTCGATTATCAGCTTGCGGGAGGGGTTCGACCTATCCACGCCAATCGGTAAGGCAATGCTGACCATGCTGGCCGCTGTCGCAGAGCTGGAGCGCTCAAATATCAAGGCCCGTCAGATGGCCGGGATCGCTAAAGCCAAGGCAGAGGGCAAAGCATTAGGGCGTGAGAAGACCATCGACGATACCGCCGTTGCTATCTGGCGGAAGGAAAACAGCGCAAGCATCCAGGCGACCGCCGAACATTTTGGGATTTCACCCGCCAGTGTGAAGCGAGCCTGCAAAGCAGCGTAATGACGATCCAAACAACACGCGAATAAAGCAACAACATACCGGCCAAGCGCCGGTATTTTTTTGTCTCGAATATGGTGATCGGTCATCTATTTGTGTAACATGTAATCATTGTAACTTATTGAGATTTATAGGCTTATACATGAAGGTTTCAATATTGAAGCGTCAGCTCGCGGAGCGGATGGGTGAGGATGCGCACTATCTGGAAGGTAGGGACAAAGCGTTTTTAGCAGAGCTTGCCGGTATACCGGTTGAGCAGATTGAAGACGACGAGATCATCACTGGTGAAGGGGAAACCGGCTGGATTGAAGAGCGTGAGACCAATCTAGATTTGGCGGACAGGATGCGCATGGAAGTTAAGGAGGAAATCGAGAAGCAGCGTCAGCGCACTATTGAGCGTGGAAGCCTTGGCGGCTCGTATCGTATAGCGGCGGCATTGGCCCGCAAAGGAGGTAAAGCATGATCCCAGAAACGCGTTTCGAACAGGCGCATGGTGTGACAGCGGGCAAGCTCTCATACGCTTTGGAACTGATGGATAAGGGGGACGTTGTGGCGGCTCGCGATGTAATCCTTGAGGTTCAAAAGACCAATGAAGAGCAGGCCCGGGTTATTGATACCCGGCTTTATGGGGCTGTTCGTAATCTATGCGAGGCGAGGCGTATGGATAGCCGGAGATTTTTCGCATTGCAGCAGGTGTTAGGGTTGCGCGAGATCGTCCGCTCCTTGCTCGTATCACCTGCCGGGGTGGATCTGATCTCTATGCATGTGCCAGTAGAAAATGATTTCTTCGTCTCCATGCTGTCTAGGATCCCACAATCGGCGGCAGTAGCCCCCATAGCCAATGACAATGAGCGGGCGGCAACCCTGACATATCAAAATGGGAATGCGCGTTTATGGACGATGTTCTGCGAACAGCAGCAGGGTTTGGAGCATGGAGAGGGGAAAGCATGAAGCCGCAAAAAACAGTCCAAGTAATACGGTTATCCCGTCCAGTCGCGGAACGTGTTGCGATATGGGCCAGTGCTCTGAATATGTCGCCTACGCAAATTGTGGAGCTGGCAATCACCCGGTGGGAGCAATTGACCCCGTGTGATGCGCTCGGAATAGAGGGGGGCCGCGATGCGTCGCACCTCCCCCGCCCTTGAAGCGCAGGTTGCCGCAGCTCTCGCGGCAGGATGGCCGATTGTTGCTATCGCCGAGCAGACGGGAATCAGCCTATCCACAGTGAAACGGATCCGGGGGCGTTCAGGTGTTCGCCCCGACTCGATGCGGGAGGAGTTGATAGAGGAGGCCCGCGCCGGATTGCGGGCCTCATTATCTTCTGAGTTCGCCGCCTCGGAGGGCGCTCGCCTCGTCCGGTCACAGGTTGCACTTTGCAACCAAATCCATACCAAGACAGCCGAGCTGTTAGAGAGCCTGACAATTGATAGTGAATGTGACAGGCACCAAGCGGCCAAGATCCTTTCAGCGTGTGCCACAGCCAGTAAGCTAGCCGCTGATGGGTTGCGCCGGGTACTCACACTGGCAGCGGAGCCGGAGGTGGTCGAAGCCCTGCCGGAGCTGGTTGTGAGAGACTACACAGACGAGGAGATATTGGCTATCAGGGCCGAGCGCGATTGCTGGGGCGATGTGCCGCCAGAGTGATGCAGGTTGACGGCGGCCCCGCCCATGTCGCAAAGTAACTCCGTAATTTTGGCCGATGAGTCGGCCCTACCTCTTCGCTAACGCCCATTTCGCGGCGTCCTTTCGTTGGAATCCCCATAGGTACTGACACCGGCCCTAACCGGTCAGTTGTCGCTGTACGCGCTTTACAGGCACTTAGGGGATGGGACGGGAGACATTTAAAAGAGGGCTTGCCGCTGGCAAGCAGGCAAAAACAAAAAAAGCCGCCAAATGAGGCGGCACAAAAGGTTTTAACTATGGATAGAGTATCAGCAGAGAACTCGGTGCTCAATGACTGGTCATCAAAATTAGCGTGGCCTCAGTGGTGTGCTATGGCGCAAGCATTTCTCGCAGAGTACCGGCAAGCCCTTGTATCTGGAGAGGCTTTCACGGAGTACAAGTGGCAGGAATGGGATCAGTTCGACACGCTAGAACCTGATATTTCAGTCAGTGAGACTAAGAAGCGAGGGCGTCAAGTTCGCCCACCATACGCTGATCGCCCCGTTTCCGACGATGAATGGACCGTCATTGAGAGTCGTTCGCGTTGGATTATGGCTGGCGGCTGGTTAGCGGTCAGATCTGCACAAAGCCACGGACATCACCCCTATCAATGGGCTGCCAAAAACCAGCTAAAAGCAGCAGGAAAAGACCCCGGAAATTTTCCAGCAATTGCCGCAGATAACGATGCTAGAGATCACCGTGCAACCCTAGAGCTGGCAAGGCTTTGCGCCCTGTCCATGCGTAACGAATCTAGGGGCTTTGTAGTTAACACGGATATATGCTCCAAATACTCCCTCGATGATGTATTCCAAGCAGAGGAATGTCAGAGAGCATTGAAGCCCCTGATTACCTCAACCTTCGACAAACTCAGCCCCACTATGAAGCAGCTCTTGAAGCTGGCGAGCATGTATAGCCGGACAGGTGTCTACACCGCCGTGTCCCTTAACTTTGGAAAGGGGAAGCTGGACAAGTTCAAGGGCAAGGCGAATGGGCGCATGGCATGGCACAAGCGGATGACGACGGCACTAAACAAAGCTCTGCAAGGATTGCCGTTTAACTTTGTGATGGAGAGAGCACGCTCCGGTTGGCACCTTCACATGATTGTCCATGGTGTCCACTATGAGGTGTTCGAGGAGCAGCACAAAGCCGCACTCTTGCAAATTGGCGGAGCCTATACCCCGGAGGCCGAAGATCACCAGCTTGTGATCGATGGCGGTTATGGTTTCGAGTGGATGCTTGGATGGGTCGGATACATGACCAAGGACAAGGACGCCATCCTCTACGAATCCAATGCGTTGACCGCAGCAGGCAGAGAGCTGTTTGCCTACGTGAAAGCCAAGCTGACTGACTATCACACCCGGAACAGTCAGATCACCAGCCCCACACAAACCAAAGTCCTAGAAAAACCAGCTCCCTATGCATCCCCCAGTGAGAAAGTCAGTAATGCAATTTTGAAAATCGAGGCCAATGGCTGTGCAGCCACACCCGGACACGCTCATGAAGGCCCACAGGACGCGCCAGAATCAATTTCAAACCCAAAAGCACCCCAAGACAGCACAAGCACCAACAAGGCGGTTAAAAGCGATTATGTGAGCGTTGGCGACATAGAGGACCAACAAGTCCACCAGCCCCGGCTACCTGAAGACAGTGCCCTTGATGCCATGCTCGTAGAGTTGGACAAGTGGGCAGCCACTCACTTCGGAAGGGAAGAGATGCAAGGAGAGCTGACCCGGTAATGGACGGTTAATGACCCGGTATTAAAAGTAGATGTACGGGGTGTGTCAGGTGTAAGGGGGATCGTAAACGTGTGAGACAGTACCGGGACGATTTACAAAAACCGCTTTAGAGCACTCCAGCGAGCATCCGGCACCGTACCAAATGGCATAGCGACAAAAACGCACAGGGGGCGTTCTAGGCCCCCAGAATCAAACCTTTCGCAGCTATGCCACCACCTGACGAGTAACCCCCAGAACATCACGCCCCAGCATCAGGCACAGATTGAAATCGGCAGCAGACACCGGGAGCGTTTCGTTGTCGCTATCGTCGAGATAATCCAGCACATCAGCGGGTGAAACGTGCTGGATGTCATCGAAGCCACTCTGGATCAGTAGCGTCCAGAGCGCCCTTTTCCCTGCCTGTGATAATTCGCGCTCGCTCCATTGAAACCACTCGCACACGCATCCACAGTGGTGGGTCTGATGGCCTCCAGACACGCGGCAACCGCAGGGGAGGTGAACAGACAGCAGACGAGAGCGAACAGATAACACGACCGACCCGGCACTAATAGTTTGATTTTTCATTCGACATTCCAACAGCGACAACGGAAATAATCTTGCTTAACTCATATGGAGCTCACCAACAAGATACCCCCGACAAAGTAACTATGGCTGGCCGTAGGCGCCGTTGTTGAAGAGGCCGTAGAGGCGCCCTTCTGCCAGGGCCAGCGCCTCTGCCGCCCCTCGCTCTATGCTGGCGCTGTCCGCCAGATCCAGTTGCACCGCCAACAGACCCTGCTGCTGCAGCAGGGCCACATCCTCGGCCTTGCGGGCGGAAGCGATGACGGTGAAGCCCCGGGCGCCGAGCTTTCTTGCGGCGGCGAGGCCGATGCCGCTGGAGCAGCCGGTGACGAGCACGAAGGGATGGGGCATGAGCATGGTCCTGATTGACGGCCGGCAGGTGGCCCGAAGCGGGCATGGTAGCGTGGTGCCACCAAAAACAAAACCGGGCCAGAGGCCCGGTTTTCGGTCACGTCAGATGCCTGATTACATGATGGTGAACGGCATGATGATGTGGAACTTGACGTCATGCTCGGAGCTGAACATGTTCGGGTAGTACCAGCTGCCCTTGTCGTCCTGTTCGTTGTTGTAGTCGGTGTAGTGCAGCTTGAACAGGGTGCCCTTCAGCTTGCCGTCCTGCACTGTGTACATGACGTCGAAGTTGGCTGCCCACTCTTTGCCGCCTTCCAGGGACTTGTCGCCGTTGTTGGCATCCCAGCCGTAGGCACCGGAGACACCCACGCCCCAGCCCGGTGCACCCACCAGATCATCCAGGGAACGAGTCACGCCGAAGAACAGGGCCTTCTCGTCGTTGTGGTTCCAGTCGGAGCGGGAATCCCACCAGATTTCGTTCGCGCCCTGGGAGTTGCCGTAGCCGCGGGTCAGACGGGGCAGGTAGTTGCCCAGATCCCCTTCAGCCTTGGTCCACAGGCCTTCCAGACGGAAGCCATAGGGGCCGGCTGCCCAGCTGGCGGTCAGGGCTTGTTGCCAGGCCAGGCCGTCATAGTCGCTGTTCTCGGTGTCGGAACCGTAGAACTGGTAGCTGGTGTTCAGGCCACCCAGTACGTCGAACTTGTGGGCCAGCTTGAAGTGGTAGCTGTCCATGTAGCCTTCGGACTGACCGAAGCCGGCGGTGACGGCAGTGCCGTTCTCGAAGGTGTAGCGAGCGGCCAGACCGTGGATGTAGTCGATCTTGTTCGCATCGGTGAAGGGATCGCTGGCATAGGGGCTGCTCTTGGAGAAGCCGGTGGTGTTCTTGAACCAGGGAGCTTTGTACTCGTCGGCGATGGCGTAGGTCAGGTAGAGGCCGCCGAAGGTGCCTTCGATCTGGCCACCACGGTAGGTACCGGGTTGATAGGACCAGTTGACGCCGAGGATGCCGGGTACATAGAGCTGGGTGTAACCACCCTTGGCGGTGACGGCGTCACCGAACTTGAATTTCAGGGCGGCGTTGGAGAGGCTGAAGCCGTTCTCGGGAACGCCGTCACCACCTGAACCCCACTTGTCGCCCCAGAAGGAGAACTCGTTCTCTTCGTTGACGCCATTGCTCTCGTCAACGGCCAGATCGTAGGCACCGAAGCCGCCCACGTCGACGCCGATCACACCCCATGCATAGCCGGAGTTGAAGTTCAGGGCTGCCTGGGTGGTGGCATGGCTCAGGTTGGAGTGGTATTTGCCATCCTGACCCGGACCGGCCTGGACGCGATCACGCTCACGCTGGAAATAGAACAGGCCACCGGTGAGCTTGCCTTCGTCGATGAAGGCGCTGTAGGACTTGCCGTATTCCGGGCTCATCATGTCTTGAGCGGCGAACGCCATGCCGGGGGCGACCAGTGCCGCGACCACGGCAGCACTCAACGCGGCGCGCTTGAAGATCACTTTTTCCATTTGTTATTGCTCCTGATTTTATGGACTTAGCTTTTTTATCCGGCAGCCGGGTAGGCACCCGCCGCTCGGTATTGGCATTGCAATCAACACCCCGAAGGGCAAAAAAATGGTTCTCTGTCGAGCCCTTGTGCCTGATGCCTTGGCGCATCGGTCGGGGCTATCTGCATCGTTACAGTCGTTATTTTTTGGCTGTCGATCCTTGGCGATCTGACATCACCAAGAGTACGTTCGCGGTGCGAAATATCAATGTAAAGTTCCCGGCAAGTTTCAAAAATATGACCGAGTGCAAATAATCATGATTCTTGGTGTGGGCACTCCCAGGCCACTCATGTCGGCAATGACAACGCTTTCATGGTGATTTCACCGTTCTCCTGCGCAGATCTTGCTGTCAAGGCAGAACTTTCTTTGTTAACCCGGTGGCAACATATAATTTTGTATCACAAAAAAAGATGGGCCCGGTCGGATGCCCACTGTCGTGAGCGTGAGCCGTCGCCCCGACAGACAGGGGGACCAGGGATGTGAAAGGGGTGAGGGAGCCTGTGACTGAATGGATGAGGCAACCCGTCATCGCCCGTGAAGACGTGACGGGAGTATCAGGGGAAGGGTTGCGGCAAGGCCGGGCCGCGGGGAGATTGACAGGGAGCGCGCCCCGGGTCTGGTGCGAACCTGGCCCGGGGGTTATCAGCTCTGACTCAGGATCCGGGGGATCTGCTGGGCCTGGTGGTGGATGTGCTCGGAGACCTGCACCGAGAGACGGCTGCCCTGACGGGCGTGCTGGCTGATGCGGCCGATGAGGGCGGCGAAGCTCGCCAGCCTGTGCTCCTGGCTGCGGGCGTTGTCGGCCCCCTGCAGCGCGATGACGGCGGTGCTGCGCGCCATCTCCCGCACCGTCTGGGTGGTCTGGCGCAGCTGTTCGGCCTGCTGGCGCTGATCGGCGGCCTCCGCGGTGATGCGGGACAGCACGGTGGCGAGCTGATCCCCCGCCTGGGTGAGGCTCGCCAGGATCTCGGTGATCTGGCCGAGGGAGCGCTGGGTGTCGGCGGAGAGGTGGCGCACCTCGTCGGCGACGACCGCAAAGCCGCGTCCCTGCTCCCCGGCGCGGGCCGCTTCGATGGCGGCGTTGAGCGCCAGCAGGTTGGTCTGCTGGGAGATGTGGCCGATGACGTCGACGATGGCGGTCACGTCCTCCACCGAGCGGGTCAGCTGGGCCAGGGCGCCGCTGCTCTCGTCGATGGCGAGCCCGGTCTGGGCGGTGGCCGTCAGCATGCCACCCACCAGCTGCTCGCTCTGGGTCATGGAGTGTTCGTTGTGCTGGGCGTGCTGGGCGATTTCGGCGGCGACCTGGTGCACCTCGCTGGCGAGCTGGTTGAGCTCCTGCATCATGGTGTCGCTCTCGTCCACCGCCTGCTCCGTGGTGCGGGTGCTGTGATGGATCTCCTGCACCTGGGCCACCATCTCCTGCAGGCTGGAGGAGACGCTGGAGAGCTGCCCCGCCTTCTGCTGCTGATCCTGTTGCAGCCTCTCAATGAGGCGGTTGTAGCTCGCGACTATGTCCGCCAGCTCGTTGCGCTCGCGCCCCTGGGCCAGCAACTGGGCCTGACCCGTGGCATCGAGCTGCAGGAAGGCGGCCCGCAGCCGCAGCAGGGGGCTGACCAGCCAGCGGCGCTGCACCAGGGCGAACAGCAGGGCGACCACCACCAGGCAGAGCGCCAGCACGCCGAGCACCGTGGCCAGTTCCCGGTTCACCGTCTGGCGGGCGGCAGCGAGCCGCTCTCCCAGCTGTTCCCCGGCCTGCAGTAGCTGGCTGATGTCCTGCTGCACCATCTGACGCGCGGCCTGCTGCTGTTGCAGCGCCTTGCGGCTGTTCTCCAGCTCCTGCGGATAGCGTTTGAGCAGCGAAACCAGCTCGGCTTTGGGCTGATCCCCGAGCTCCTTGCGCTGCGGCTCCCCCAGGGTGAACTCGTCGGCCGGGGCCTCCTCGAAGAGATCCAGGCTCGGCAGGGCGGCTAGGGAATCCGCCTGCTTTTGCAGGGCGGCCAGCTCGAATTGCAGCCCCTCGAGGCGCTTGGCGCTCGCCTGCTCCATGTAGTTCTGGCGCTGGTGGGCGAGGGCGGGGAGGGCGGCCAGTATGTCGACGGCCCCCTGGCGATACTGCTCGGCGAGCGCCGGATCCCGCCCTGTGGCGGCCCCCTGCTGGCCATAGCGCAGCAGGGCGCGGGCCTGGGTGCTCAACTCGTTCTCGGCATTTTGCAGCAACCACTGGCTGTTGCCGGAGAGCTTGCCCGCCGCCAGGTAGTCGCCGTCGATACGTGCCCCCATCTGTTCGAGCCGGGCCCGCAGAGGGCCGGTCAGGGTGTCGTCCTGGCTGGAGAGCAGCGCCAGCGCCTGCTGGCGTACGCCCTGGGCCTGGGCCAGCAGCAGGGGATCCCCGCTGCCGAGGTAGTCGCGAAGCGCCCCCTGCAGGGAGCCGCTCAGCTGCCGCTGCAGGCGCTCCTGCTGGCGCTGGGCCTGCTCGGCCCGGTTGAACTGCTGCCAGCCCTGATAGAGGGCGGCGGCCTGAACACCGGCCACCAGCAACAAGACGAGGGAGGAGAGGGAGGCAAAATGGGCAATTTTCACTTTTCAGTCCTGCTTGAACCACGCAATGGGCGTGAGCTTAAGCAGGCCTGATGGCGTTTTTATGACATAGGCTCTGCAACTGGCTGAGTCTTGGGTGTTTTTACCAGCAGACCCAGCAGGGCGCCGCCCATGATGAGGGCCCCCGCCAGCAGATGGCGCGGGGTGAGCGCCTCGCCGTTGAGCCAGACCAGCAGCAGGGTGCTCAGCAAGGGGGTGAGGTAGGCGAGTGCCCCGATGCGGCGCGGATCCCCGTCCCGCAGCGCCAGATACCAGGTGACGAAGGCCGCCCCCATGGGGCCGAGGGCGAGCCCGGCGATAAGCAGCCAGTCCCCCTGGGGGATCCGGGCGAATGGCAAGGGGCCTTCCAGCATCCATGCCAGCAGCAGGGCCAAGAGCCCTGCGGGCAGGCAGGCGGCGGCCGTGACCACGGCGGGAGCGGGAGGCAGGCGGCGGGAGAGCACGGAATAGGCGCCCCAGACGATGGCGGCGCCGAGGGCCAGCAGGTAGCCGGGCAGATGGGCCTGTTGCAACTGCAGGTGACCATCGACCATCACCAGCACCGATCCCGCGAGACCCAGGGCCCCGGCCAGCAGATGGTGCAGGCTCAGGGGATGACCCGGCAGCAGCAGGGGCGTGAACAGTATGATGCACAGCGGCCAGAGGTAGTTGATGAGGTTCGCCTCCAGCACGGGGGCGTGGCGAAAGCTTGTGAACAGCAGCAGGTGATAGAGCAGCAGGGCGGTGATGGTCACCAGCCAGGTGAGGGGGCTGGCGCGCCACTGGCGCCAGAATGGCAGGGTGCCCGCCCCGCAGAACAGCAGCACCAGCCCCACCAGCACCAGCGGCGAGACGCTGGTGATCCGGGAGGTGAGCGCGGCGAGGGAGGCCCACAGCAAGATGGTGAGCAGGGCAAAACCGGTGGACTTGTCCCACCAGGAAGACGCAGGCATCCAACACTCCTTTGCAAGATGAATGAACGAAAAAGAGGGCCAGTCTAGCAGACTGGCCCTCGTCACACAGCGTTGCCGTGACGGTGCGGGTTATGACTCCCGGCTCGGGACGGCCCCTGCCGCCGGAGCCAGGGACTGCCCCTTGACGTACCAGACGATGAGGGCCAGCACCAGCAGCGGCAGCACGGGGTCGAACCAGGTGCCGCCGGAGCCGAACAGCAGGTTCAGCAGGGCGACGCCGGTGCCGCCGATGGCCCAGGCGATGGTGGTCGGGATGGACCAGACGATCATCTGCTGCTTGACGTCGGAGATCCCCATCATGCGGTTGACCACCCAGAACAGGCTGTCGTTGAAGTAACCGAAGAAGAGCGACCCCATGGTGGCGGCCTGGGCGGCCAGCAACATGTTGACCCCGGGGATCTGCGCCAGTATGGGGGCGGAGATGGAGGCCGCCGTCACCATGGCCACGGTGCCGGACCCCTGGATGAGGCGCACCAGGGTCGCCACGATGAAGGGGATCAGGATGGGGGAGATGGGCAGCTGGGCGATCTGCTCGGCCAGTTGCTGACCCGCGCCACTGTCGCGCAGCACGGCCCCCAGCGCCCCACCGGCACCGGTCACCAGCAAGATGATGCCGGCGGATTGCAGCCCCTCTTCCAGGCGGGCGGCGGTGGCGTGCCTGTCCATGTGCGGGACCAGGGTATAGACCGCCAGCAGCACGCTGATGGCCAGCGCGATGATGGGGGTGCCGATGAAGTTGATGCCCTGCACCAGGGGGTTCGCCATCAGGCCGTCCATGCCCTCCAGGGTGGCCAGGGTGGTGAAGATGGCCTTGACGAAGATGAGCACTATGGGCACCAGGATCGGCAGCAGCGACAGGGTCAGGCTCGGCAGGGTCTTGCCCTCCTTCTCCTTGAGGTACTGCTCATAGGTGGCTTGCAGCTCGTCCGGGGTCTGGGCGGCCTGGGCACCGAACTCGGGGTACTTCTTGTCGAGCCACTGGGCGTAGAAGACGATGCCGAGCACGCAGGGGATGGCCAGGGCCATGCCGGTCAGCAGCATGGCGCCGATGTCCACGCCAAACAGGCCGGCAACCCCCAGCGGGCCCGGGGTCGGCGGCACGGTATGGTGGGTTACCACCAGGCCGCCCGCGAGCGCCACCCCCAGGGTGAGCAGGGAGCGCTTGCCGCTTTTCGCCAGCGCCTTGGCCACCGGATAGAGGATGACGAAGGCGGAATCCACGAAGATGGGGATGCTGACGATGTAGCCCGTGATGGCCAGTGCCCACTCCTCGCGGCGCTTGCCGAGCCACTTGATGAAGCTGTAGGCGATCTGTTCGGCGGCGCCGGAGACCTCAAGCAGGCGACCCATCATGACCCCGAGGCCGATGACGATGCCGATGCTGCCGAGGGTGGAGCCAAAGCCCTGGGTGATCACGGTGAGGGTCTTGTCGATGCTCATGCCGCCGGTGATCCCGGCGATGCAGGCCGCCGCCAGCATGGCGATCAGGGCGTGCACCCGGGTACGGATGACCAGGAACACCAGCACGAAGACCGCGATGATGAGACCGATGATGGGGGTTGGGATGTCGCTCATGATGCCTCCTGCATGTCATGGGTAATGAAACTGTCGATGATGTCGGCAAACGTCCTGTCTGCCGCGAAGCCGAGGGTGCTGGCCCGCTGGTTGTCGATGCGTCCCGGCCAGCTCGCGACGATGCGCTCGATGGCCGGATCGGCGGCAAACTGCACCCGATCCCGGGCCGCCTGGCCACCGGCCCGGGCGAGGGCCTCCAGCATTTCGCCGACGGTCACGCTGATGCCGGGCAGGTTGATGCTGCGGGCGTCACCGGTGGCGGGAAGTCTTGCCGCCAGCAGGAAGTTCGCGACCACGGTGGCGGGGCTGGAGAGCCAGAGGCGCAGATCCGGGCTCACCGGGCAGATGGCGCTCTCCCCTTGCAGCGGCTCGCGGATGATGCTGCTGACAAAGGAGGAGGCGGCGCGGTTCGGCTTGCCCGGCCGCACGCAGATGGTGGGCAGGCGCAATACCAGACCGTCGACGAAGCCCTTGCGGCTGTAGTCGTTGACCAGCAGTTCCCCCATGGCCTTCTGGGCGCCGTAGGAGGAGGTGGGGGTCAGGGCGGTACCGTCATTCACCAGCTCCGGCAGCGGGCCGCCATAGACGGCGAGCGAGCTGGTGAAGACGAAGCGGATGCCCGGCCGGGCATGGCGGCACGCCTCCAGCAGGGTGCGGGTGGTGTCCAGGTTGACCTGCCAGCCGAGATCGAAGTCCTGCTCCGCGTGGCTGCTGACGATGGCCGCCAGGTGGTAGACCACGGCGGTCCGCTCGCTGATGAGGGACTCGGCGACACCGGCTTCGGTGAGGTCGGCCCGCAGACAGCGAACCCTGGGGTCCGGCAGGGGGGATTGCGGCTGCTGGATGTCCACCAGCAGCAGCTCGGTGAAGGGGTGGGGGCCTTGCAGCAGGGCCCGGGCCAGTTTCTGGCCCAGGAAGCCACCGCCGCCGGTGATGATGATCTGCATCTTGTTATCCTCAGACTCGTTCATGTTCAGGGTCGTTATTGTTGTGTCAGCCAGCCCAGCCCTTCCCGGGTGCCGGCTCTGGGGTTGTATTCGCAGCCTATCCAGTCGTGGTAGCCCGCCTGCGCCAGCGCCTTGAACAGGTGGGGGTAGGCGATCTCCCCCTCGTCCGGCTCGTGGCGATCCGGCACCGAGGCGATCTGGACATGGCCGATGGCCGGGCCCAGCTTGCCGATGAGACGGGTGAGATCCCCGTCCATGATCTGGGCGTGGTAGAGGTCAAGCTGCACCCCCACGTTGGGTCTGTCTATCTCCTGCACCAGGGCCAGGGCGTCGAGCTGGTGGGCCAGGAAGTAGCCTGGTACATCCCGATCGTTGAGCGGCTCCAGCAGCACCTTGATGCCGTCTTCGGCCAGGAAGTCGGCGGCGAAGCGGATGTTGTCGATCAGCGTCTGGCGGTGGGCCGAGAGGCTATGAGCAGGGTCCACGATGCCGCTCATGGCGTGTACCTTGGTGCAGCCGAGCGCCAGGGCATAGTCACGCACGCTTGGCAGGTGGCCGCGAAACTCCGCTTCCCGCCCCGGGATGGCAGCCATGCCGCGCTCACCCGCGCCCCAGTTGCCCGGCGGCATGTTGAACAGGGCCTGGGAGAGCCCCTGCTCGCGCAAGCGGCGGCCCAGCTCTGCGGCCGGCCACTCGTAGGGGAAGAGGAACTCCACCGCCTCGAAGCCTGCGTCGCGGGCGGCGGCGAAGCGCTCCAGGAACGGCACCTCGGTAAACAGCATGGTGAGATTGGCGGCAAACTTGCTCATGGTTTCATCCTCCTCAATTCATCAATTTCGGGTTCGCTCAGGTAGCGGATGGCGTGGCCATGGAGCATCAGTGCCAGGCGCGCCGTCTCCTCCAGCTCTTCCATGTTGTTGACCGCATCCACCAGATCCTTGCCCGTCACCACGGGGCCGTGGTTGGCAAGCAGGAAGGCGTTGCCTTCGGGAGCACGGCGCCCCAGCTCCTCGGCGATGCGGGCATCCCCCGGTTTGTAGTAGGGGATGAGCGGCAACTGGCCGACCCGCATCACGTAGTAGGGGGTGAAGGGGCGGATGACGTTGGCCGGATCCAGCCCCTCCAGACAGGAGAGGGCGGTCAGGTGGGTGCAGTGCAGGTGTACCACGGCCCGGCAGTCCGGATTGTTGTGGTAAATGGCAAGGTGGAAGGCCACCTCCTTGGAGGGGCGATCTCCCCCCAGGTGTTCCCCCTGCAGATTGACGTGAGAGAGCCTGTCGGCGCTGAGCCGTCCCAGGCAGGAGCCGGTCGGGGTGGCGATCAGGGTGCCGTCCGGTAGCAGGGCGGAGAGGTTGCCGGCGCCCCCGGTGGCATAACCGCGCTGGAAGAGGGAGGCTCCCAGCATCACCATGGTGTCGCGCAGTGCCTGTTCAGTCATGGAAGTGCTCCTGAGCCTTGTCGAAGAAGTCGTCGCTCCCGAAATTGCCGGACTTGAGGGCCAGCGACAGGGGGGCGTCGATGGCCCGCACCCAGGGCACACCGGGGGCGATCTGCGGGCCTATGTGGAACGCCTTGACGCCGAGAGCCTGGGTGACCCGGCTCGAGGTCTCGCCACCGGCGATGATGAAGCGGTCCACCCCGGCGCCTTGCAGCAGTTGGGCAAGGCGGGCAAAGCAGTGTTCCACCGCGTCGCTGGCTGCCTGCTGGCCGTGGGTTTCCTGAATGCGGGCCAGCTCAACCGGGCTGGTGGTGGCGTAGACCAGCGGCGCCGGGGTCCGGGGCTGGTCCAGTACCCAGCGCGCCAGCTCGGCCGGGTAGTCGGCCTCTTCGAGGCAGCGCACCACATCCAGCGCCAGGGCAGGGGCGTGCTGGCGATAGCGGGCCACCTGACGGTTGGTCATCTCGGAGCAGGAGCCCGACAGCACCGCGGCGCGGGTGCCTCTGGGCCAGCCCGCCTCACGGGCACCCTGCAGATCGCCGCTCCCAAGCTGGCGGGCCAGGCCGATGGCGAGGCCGGAGCCGCCGGTCACCAGGGGCATGTCGAGGGCGGCGGTGGCGATGTCCAGCAGGTGCTGCTCGGTCAGGGTGTCGACCACGGCGTAGCGCACACCAGCTTGCGTTAGCTGCTCAAAGGCGTCGGCAATGGCGCCGGGACCCTGTGCGATGGTATTGAACGGCACCAGACCGGCACGGCCCTGGGCCTGCCCCTCCATCAGCCGCAGCAGGTTGCTGTCGGTCATGGGGGTGATGGGGTGATGGCGCATGCCGGACTCGGCGAGCGGCTGGGCGCCGACGAAGAGGTTGCCCTGATAGACGGTGCGACCGTTTACCGGCAGGGCCGGACAGATCAGGGTGAAGTGCTGGCCAAGCGCCGCCAGCAGGGCGTCGGTGACGGGGCCGATGTTGCCCGCCGCCGTGCTGTCGAAGGTGGAGCAGTACTTCTGGTAGATGCGCGGGCAGCTGCGGGCCTTGAGCCAGTCGAGGGCCGCCAGGGAGTCGCGCACTGCCTCATCGGCCGGGCAGGAGCGGCTCTTGAGGCTGATCACCACGGCGTCGACCCCGGTCAGATCCGCCTCTGCCGGGATGCCGGCAAACTGGATGGTGGAGAGGCCGTTCTCCACCAGGAAACCGGCGATGTCGGTGGCGCCGGTGAAGTCGTCTGCGATGACTCCGAGTTTCATGCTTGCTCCTCCTGACCCGGCAGGGTGATGCCTGAGAAGATCTTGATGACGGCGCTGTCATCTTCCAGACCGTGGCCCGCGTTGCTGGCACCGAGGAACATGTTCAGCGCCGTGCTCGCGAGCGGCAGCGGGAAGCGCAGCGCCTTGGCGGTGTCCGCCACCAGGGTGAGATCCTTGACGAAGATGTCCACTGCGGAGCGGGCCTGGTAGTCACCGGCCAGCACACGGGGCATGCGGTTTTCAAACATCCAGGAGTTGCCGGCGGCATGGGTCACCACGTCATACATGAGATCCAGGGACACGCCTGCCCGACTGGCCAGGGCCATGGCCTCGGCGGCCACCGCGATGTGCACCCCGGCCAGCAGCTGGTGGATGATCTTGACCGTGCTGCCCTGGCCCGGCTCGCTGCCGACCCGGTAGACCTTGCCGGCCACCGCATCCAGCACCGGGGCCAGCTTGTCGAAGGCGGCGTCGGCGCCTGCGGCCATCACCGTCATTTCGCCGGCATCGGCCTTGATGGCACCACCGGAAACCGGCGCATCCAGCATCGGCAGTCCCATCTGCGCCAGCTCGGCGGCCAGGGCGCTCGCCTCTTCGGCAGCGATGGTGGAAGAGACCATGATGGCGGTGCCCGGTTTGAGGTGGCGAGCCAGCCCCGCTTCGCCGAGCAGGATGCGGCGCACCTGGGTGGCGTTGACCACCAGCAACAGCACGGCATCGAGCGTCTCGGCCAGGGGCCTGGCATCGGCCATGACGGCGGCGGCACCGGCCTGCTGCAACTGGCCGCGGGCCTGTTCGCTGAGGTCGATGCCATAGGTGGTGAGCCCGGCCCGCAGGCAGGAACGGGCGGCGCCCATGCCCATGGCGCCCAGGCCGATGACCGCAACATGATAGGGAGTGCTCATCTCGTGATTCCTCGATTACGACTGATGAGCTGATAGTAGAGGCTTGCGGCGATGAAATATCAGGCAGTCGTCACAAAAAATAACTTAATTAATGTTAATTTTTGTTATTCATGAGGGTTGAGATTCTTTCGAGTCAAATTTTGGCGTTTTTTGTGTGAATAAATGTGATCTGTGAGCCCGTTTCAGGTTATTTATCATTTTTTCCCAGGTCGCTGGGGTAGAATGGCACCTTCCTTTTCCCGAGGCGCGAGGCAAGATGATTCCCGTAGAGCGACAGCAACGTATCCTGCAACTGCTGGCAGAGCGCGGCGTGGTCAGCATAGTGGAGCTGACCGACTGGCTGCAGGTCTCCCACATGACCATCAGGCGCGACATCCAGAAGCTGGAGGAGCAGGGGCGGGTACTCTCCGTCTCCGGCGGGGTCAGCCTCTCCCAGCGGATCAAGAGCGAGCCCTCCCACGCCGCCAAGCGCAGCCTGATGCAGGGGGCCAAGCTGGCCATTGCCCGGCTCGCCGCCGCCCAGGTGAGCGAGGGGAGCACCGTCTATCTGGATGCCGGTACCACCTCCCTGGAGCTGGCCCGGGAGCTGGCGCTTCGGGAAGACTTGATGATAGTGACCAACGACTTCATGGTCTGCGCCTACCTCATCGAGCACGGCCGCTGCCGCCTCTATCACACCGGGGGTCAGGTCATTCGCGAGAACCAGTCCTGTGCCGGGGAGGCCACCGCCCACTTCCTGCGCAACCTCCATCTGGACATCGCCTTCCTGTCAGCCTCCTCCTGGGACAGTCAGGGGATCTCTACCCCGAGCGAACAGAAGGTGCCGGTGAAGCGGGCCGTGGTGGAGTCGGCGGCGACGCGCATCCTCATCTGCGATTCGTCCAAATATGGCAAGGTGGGGACCTTCAACGTGGTGAGCTGGGATGCGATCGATCAGGTGATCACTGACGAGCAACTGCCCCAGAGCGCCCGCGAGGCATTGGCACAGCACGGGGTCAGGGTGACCATGGCGCCGCTGGCCAGTCTGGTGGCCGGCGCCGAACAGGGGTAAGGAAAGGGGCGACAGGGGGCGAACCACTGCGCCACCCGGCCGGGATCAGCGACCCTCTGCGGCCGGTGCGTCCGTCAGTTTGGCGGAGCCCTGGATCACCTCCCCCGCCTTCTCGATGTCCCGTCCCATCCCGTGGATGGTGTTGCAGCCCAGCAACCAGAGGCTGGTGCACAGCACCAGCAGCATACGATTCGTCTTCATCCTTGCTCCTTTCATGCTATGGGGTCAGTTTGAGCAGGCGCCCCTGGCCTGAATCCGTCAACAGGTAGAGGGCGCCGTCGGGGCCCTCCTTGACGGTACGGATCCGCTCCCCCAGATCGGTCAGCAGCCGCTCTGCCGACACTATCTTGTCTCCGTCGAGGTGCAGGCGCAACAAGGCCTGACCGCGCAGGGCGCCGACCAGCAGATCCCCCTGCCACTCCCTGAACAGGTTCCCCTGATAAAAGGCCATGCCCGAGGGGGCGATGGAGGGCACCCAGATCCAGCGCGGTGCCGTCATGCCCGGCGCGCTCTGGCCCACGCCAATCTTGCCGCCCCCGTACTCCTCGCCAAAGGTCACTCTGGGCCAGCCGTAGTTGTGGCCTGGCAGGATGAGGTTGACCTCGTCCCCGCCCTGGGGACCGTGCTCGTGAGCCCAGAACTGCTGGCTGCCCGGGCGCAGGGCCGCCCCCTGCATGTTGCGATGGCCCAGGCTCCAGATCTCCGGCAGGGCCCCCGGTGTCTTGACGAAGGGGTTGTCGGCGGGGACCCGGCCATCCTTGTGCAGGCGTACTGTCTTGCCGAGGTGGTTGTCCAGCGTCTGGGCCCGCTCCCGCTCGCTGTAGCGATCCCCCAGGGTGATGAAGAGATAGCCATCCTCCGTCAGCACCAGGCGGGAGCCGAAATGGGCGCCGCCGACCACCTTGGGCTCTTGGCGAAACAGCAGTTGCCAGTCGACGAGGGCCTCTTTTTGCAGCCGGGCCCGGGCCACGGCGGTGCCGGCGCCTCCGTCCCCCGGCTCGCTGTAGCTGAGATAGAGCCAGCCATCGCCGTCCAGGGCGAGATCGAGCAGACCCCCCTGACCCGTGGCGGCGAGGGGCGGCAGGCCGGAGACCACATGGCGGTTGCCACCCGCATCGATGCGCAGCAGACGCCCAGGGCGCTCGCTGACGAGGTAGCCGCCATCCGGCAGGAAGGCGAGCCCCCAGGGGTGGCGTAGCTCCCCCGCCACCGGGGTCAGGGTCAGTGCCCGCACCGGGAGCACCAGGCAGACAAGCAGCAGGGCAAACAGTCGCAACATGGGGGCCTCCTCGCTCGGCCAGACCTGAATGTCGCTGAAGTATAGGGGAGGCAAACGGGAAAACGTGAGCAACAACAAGCCATTGGGTGATACCGGCAGCGCCTGTTACCCCTTGGGGCAGGAAGGGAAAGGGGGTGAGCCAGGGCTCACCCCCCTCTGGCTAGAAGAGGGCTGGCACGATGCGAAGTGGGTGCTCCGATGGTTTGACTTTGCCTATCTTGCGCTTGGGCAGCTTCACCGGCTCCGCCGGCAGCGCCTCGTAGGGGATGTGCGCCAGCAGGTGGGAGATGATGTTGAGGCGCACCCGTTTCTTGTCCTCGGAGTGGGCCACGAACCAGGGGGCCCAGGCGGTGTCGGTGGCGATGAACATGGCATCCCGCGCCCGGGTGTAATCATCCCAGCGATCGAAGGACTTGATGTCCATGGGGGAGAGCTTCCAGATCTTGCGGCCATCGTCGATGCGATCCCGCAGCCGCCGCTCCTGCTCTTGTGGGGTCACCTCCAGCCAGTACTTCAGCAGAATGATGCCAGAGTCCACTAGGGCTTTTTCCACCATGGGGGTGCCAGCCAGGAATTTGTCGCTCGCCTCCTCGCTGCAAAAACCCATGATGCGCTCCACCCCGGCCCGGTTGTACCAGCTGCGATCGAAGATGACGATCTCCCCCGCCGCTGGCAGATGGGGGATGTAGCGCTGGAAGTAGAGCTGGCTCTTCTCCCGCTCCGTGGGGGCGGGCAGTGCGACGACCCGAAAGACCCGGGGGCTGACCCGCTCGGTGATCGCCTTGATGGTGCCCCCCTTGCCGGCCCCGTCACGCCCCTCGAAGACGATGCAGACCTTGAGCCCCTTGTGCACCACCCACTGCTGCAGCCTGACCAGCTCCACGTGCAAGAGGCGCAGCGCCTTTTCGTATGCCTTGTTGCCAAGGGGCTTTTGCGCCTCGGCCACGACCGGTTCTTCCGTTCTGGATTTTCGTTTGCTGCCCATGATGTCCTTCTCTGTGTCTCGGCGAATGGAGGGCCGTCCTGCCGGACGGCGCCCTTCAAGGGTAGATGACGGTGTGCCGCCACCGGGAGTGGCAACTACAGGGGGATGGCCGGGATCATCTTTGGTGGGGCTCGCGGGGTTGTTGGTGGCAGTGAGACATTGAAGAGGGGGGCGGGACCTGGCCGCCATGGATGCAGGGGAAATGGCGCAGAAACGCACAAGGGGCTGGCATCATGACGATGCCAGCCCCTTGCTGTGTATGGCGTTCCCGACTGGAGTCGAACCAGTGGCCTGTCCCTTAGGAGGGGATGGTTATAAGAGCTTTTAAATAAAAAATATCGTTAAAAAACAATGATTTAAGTGTATTTTTGGATTTGAATAGCGCTGAAATAGCGCAAAATAATGCTTGCAACGCATGCGCAAATGCATTATTGGGGGTGAAATGAGGTTACGAGATGGCGTCCCAGGCAGGATTCGAACCTGCGACCTTGCCCTTAGGAGGGGCGCGCGCTATCCAGCTGTGCCACTGGGACGTGCGTGCATTATATAAAAATACTAATAAAAATAAACAGCTGCGTAGATTTTCTGTCGGAAAGCTTCTTTTTTAGCCTGATTGGGTGCTTGTTGTTCAGATTTTTTGGTAGGGAGCCACCACACGGCAAAAAATGATTTTTAGTCCTCGATTGCTAACTCCAATCTGACCTCATTAAGGCTTATGTAGTGCCCTTTTTGCCATTCATGATATCGATAATTGGATCGCCTGCGGCCACCGAGGCGCAGATTGGCCCGTTGTCAGCCGACAATCACTGTTTGCCAGGGTCTGAGTTCCATTTCACGATACCTGTAGCAGTTCCGGCCTATTTGGGTTTTGGCGCAGATCACCTCGTTGTCAGCCGACAATCGCTGCCTGTCAGGGTCAGATTTCCATTTCACGATACCTATAGTAGTTCCGGCCAGCGGGTACTCAGGCACAGATAAGCCTGTTGTCAGCCGACAATCACTGTTTGCCAGGGCCATATTTCCATTTCACGATACCTGTAGCACATCGGGCCAGCGGGTACTCCGGCGCAGATCAGCCCGTTGTCAGCCGACAATCGATGTTTGCCAGGGTCAAAATTCCATTCCACGATACCTGTAGCAGTTCAGGCCAGCGGGCCACTCTGGTGCAGATCAGCCCGTTGTCAGCTGACAATCGCAGCCAGTCAGCAGAGAGGGTTCCATTTCACGATACCGATAATGCGGTTGTCAGCGGGGCTGAGGTGCAGATCACTCCGTTGTCAGCTGACAATCGCAGCCAGTCAGCAGCGAGGGTTTCATTTCACGATACCTATAGCGGTTCCGCACTCGGGCACACCGGTGCAGATCACCTCGTTGTCAGCCGACAATCATTGTCTGCCAGGGTCAGAATTCTATTCCACGATACCTGTAGCAGTTCAGGCCAGCGGGCACTCTGGTGCAGATCAGCCCGTTGTCAGCCGACAATTACTGCCTGCCAGGGTCAGAATTCCATTTCACGATACCTGTAGCACATCGGGCCAGCGGGTACTCCGGCGCAGATCAGCCCGTTGTCAGCTGACAATCGCAGCCAGTCAGCAGCGAGGGTTCCATTTCACGATACCTGTAGCACTTCGGGCCAGTGGGTATTCTGGTGCAGATCAGCCCGTTGTCAGCCGACAATCGAGCTTGCTGGGGTCAGATTTCCATTTCACGATACCTGTAGCAGTTCCGGCCAGCGGGTACTCATGCACAGATCAGCGTGTTGTCAGCCGACACTCGCTGCCTGCAATGAGCCAAATTCCATTTCACGATACCTATAGCTGATAAGCCCCGATGTCGAGCAGCACAAAACAGCGTGTTGTCAGCCGACAATCGCTGCCAGTCAGGAGCGAGGGTTCCATTTCACGATACCTATAGTAGTTCCGGCCAGCGGGCACTCAGGTGCAGATCGGCCCGTTGTCAGCCGACAATTACTGCCTGCCAGGGTCAGAATTCCATTCCACGATACCTGTAGCAGTTCCGGCCAGCGGGCACTCTGGTGCAGATCAGCCCGTTGTCAGCCGACAATCACTGCCTGCCAGGGTCAGAATTCCATTTCACGATACCGATAATGCGGTTGTCAGCGGGGCTGAGGTGCAGAACACTCCGTTGTCAGCTGACAATCGCTGCCAGTCAGCAGCGAGGGTTCCATTTCACGATACCGATAATGTGGTTGTCAGCGGCCACTGAGGTGCAGATCCCCCGTTGTCAGCTGACAATCGCAGCCAGTCAGCAGCGAGGGTTCCATTTCACGATACCTATAGCGGTTCCGCACTCGGGCACACCGGTGCAGATCACCTCGTTGTCAGCCGACAATCACTGTCTGCCAGGGCCAGGTTTCCATTTCACGCTACCTGTAGCAGTACCGGCCAGCGTGTACTCTGGTGCAGATCAGCCCGTTGTCAGTCGACAATCGATGTTTACCAGGGGCGGAATTCCATTTCACGATACCTGTAGCAGTTCGGGCCAGCGGGTACTCTGGTGCAGATCAGCCCGTTGTCAGCCGACAATCGAGTTCGCTGGGGTCAGATTTCCATTTCACGCTACCTGTAGCAGTTCCAGCCTACTGGCGCTCTGGTGCAGATCACCTCGTTGTCAGTCGACAATGGATGTTTACCAGGGGCGGAATTCCATTTCACGCTACCTGTAGCAGTTCCAGCCTACTGGCGCTCTGGTGCAGATCACCTCGTTGTCAACCGACAATCGATGTTTGCCAGGGTTAGATTTCCATTTCACGCTACCTGTAGCAGTTCCGGCCAGCGGGCACTCCGGCTCAGATCACCCCGTTGTCAGCCGACAATCGATGTTTGCCAGGGTTAGATTTCCATTTCACGCTACCTGTAGCAGTTCCGGCCAGCTGGCACTCCGGCGCAGATCACCTCGTTGTCAGCCGACAATCGATGTTTGCCAGGGTTAGATTTCCATTTCACGCTACCTGTAGCAGTTCCGGCCAGCTGGCACTCCGGCGCAGATCACCTCGTTGTCAGCCGACAATCGATGTTTGCCAGGGTTAGATTTCCATTTCACGCTACCTGTAGCAGTTCCGGCCAGCTGGCACTCCGGCGCAGATCACCTCGTTGTCAGCCGACAATCGATGTTTGCCAGGGTGATAATTCCATTTCACGCTACCTGTAGCAGTACTGGCCAGCGGGTACTCTGGTGCAGATCAGCCCGTTGTCAGTCGACAATCGATGTTTACCAGGGGCGGAATTCCATTTCACGATACCTGTAGCAGTTCGGGCCAGCGGGTACTCTGGTGCAGATCAGCCCGTTGTCAGCCGACAATCGAGTTCGCTGGGGTCAGATTTCCATTTCACGATACCTGTAGCAGTTCGGGCCAGCGGGCACTCCGGCTCAGATCACCCCGTTGTCAGCCGACAATCGAGTTCGCTGGGGTCAGATTTCCATTTCACGCTACCTGTAGCAGTTCCAGCCTAGTGGCGCTCTGGGGCCTTGTTGCTCAAATCGGGGAACTATCTGTCATCTCGGTGATCTGATCCTGTAGCGCAGTCTCCGAGAGCATCAGATGGGCAAGTCCAAGCACAAGATCAGCAACTGGCAGCAGTACAACCAAGCCTTGGTGCAACGCGGTTCGTTGACCATCTGGATGGACGAACAAGCCATTAAGCAGTGGCATTGCCTGGTCCACCATGGCCGCCGAGGGAGAGGTTTCCACTACAGTGACACCGCCATTGAGACGGCCCTGATGCTAAAAGGCTTGTTCAAGTTGCCGCTGCGGGCGCTAGAAGGCTTCATTAACTCGTTGTTCCAACTGATGGCGGTGCCTTTGCAGTCGCCGGACTATAGCTGTATCAGCAAGCGCGCCAAGACCGTCGACATCAAGTACCGCCTCCCCAGCCAAGGCCCGGTGGCTCACTTGGTCATTGATGCCACCGGCCTCAAGGTCTATGGCGAAGGCGAATGGAAAATTCGCAAACACGGCAAGGAGAAGCGACGAGTGTGGCGCAAGCTCCACTTGGCGGTGGATGCCACAACCCATGCGGTCATCGCTGCCGAAGTCAGCCTGGAGACGGTGGCGGATAACGAGGTGTTACCGACGTTGCTCAACCCCTTACGACGCAAGATAAAACAGGTCAGCGCCGATGGTGCGTATGACACCAAGGCCTGTCATGCGCTACTGAAGAAGAAGGGGGCGAAAGCCACCATACCGCCGAGAAAAAATGCGGCACCGTGGGAGGAAGGCCATCCCCGCAACGAGGCGGTGACGGCGCTCAAGGCCGGTGAACTGAAGCAATGGAAGAAAGACTCCGGCTATCACCAGCGCTCGATAGCCGAGACCGCCATGTACCGGTTCAAGCAACTCATCGGGCCAACGCTGAGCCTGCGGAACTACAACGCCCAGGTGGGCGAAATCCTGGCTGGCGTGAAGGTGATGAACAAGCTGATAGGGCTTGGTATGCCTGTTCGCCAGCCAGTGAATTGAGTGGTATCAACGGGTTGGGGAACGGCCATCCAGCGACGGATTTGATCAACAACGCCGCGCTCTGGTGCAGATCAGCCCGTTGTCAGTCGACAATCGATGTTTACCAGGGGCGGAATTCCATTTCACGCTACCTGTAGCAGTTCCAGCCTACTGGCGCTCTGGTGCAGATCACCTCGTTGTCAGCCGACAATCGATGTTTGCCTGGGTCAAAACTCCATTTCACGATACCGATGATGTGTGCCCCTGCGATCACCGAGGTACAGATCTCCCTGTTGTCCGCCGATAATTGCTACGGTGTGCAGAGATGGATTTCTAGTTAAACGGCAAACGAGATCTGAGATCCGTTTGGCATTTCAACATTGAGCTGTAGTTTTCCCCCAGCAGCCTCGACCCAGCGTTTAAGGTCCATCAGTGTAACGTCCTCTATTGATAGATCTTGATCGCAAATCATGGGTTCGGTGCCAGCCTGGGTCAGCATTTCACGCAGTTGGGTGAGATGAATCTCCAGCCGCATTAGATCTGCTTTTTCCCTGGCCTGAGTGACAACGTCGGGCATTTCTGTGGTCAATATATCATCAAGCTTGCGTGCCATGGCTACCTCAAAAGAACCCTCGCTGGAGTGGGTCCTGAAAAAGTCATTTTGCGCTGAACGTAAGTGGCTAAGTTCTGTGCAAGATATGAGCAGTATCACCGGTGTGGGTTGAGGTGTCTACGAACGGGCTCCAATGGAGTTTTTTCGTGTTTGCTGCGGCTATGCCGCCAGCAGCTATACCAGTTGTAGGAGAGCTGCGTTGTTCCATTTCTCACTACCGATAATGGTGTGAGATTGATGTGGTGATAGGTATATGGTCGCGGAATCAGGTATTGCTGTTGAATCTTGAAGCTATCGATGAATTGTTACTGTTGGATCACAGAAGTGGGGCGGTGAAAACAGTCAGTAAAACAATGTCAGCCAAGCTGAGCTGACTGACATTAGGTTATCGTATAGCTCTTTTCTTTGTTAACGACATAGACAGTGGAAACTCCACCTTGTCCTAGGGAAGGTGCTAACAAGTCACTTGGCACAAAAACACACCATTCTAAATTATTGATATTAAATGGCTAAACTTTTTAGTTTTGGCACATAGGGTACTTATTCGCACCTTCCTTAGCAGAATGATTGTCGTCATCACCAGATCCCTGCCAGCATGAATAAACTAGTCTAGCAGTAACTAATGGAACCCGTTGAAGGTCGATCTCCGGTGAGAGGATTGCATACAGTACACATTGAACGAACAAACATACCCTCCCTGTGCAACTCAAATAATTTATCGAAAAATATTGGCACCAAACTACAGCTAGGAGATAATGCTAGGCGATAAACAAATAACTTTTTAGGCGTGATATCCATGAATGATTTTATCAAAACACTGCTGAACATTCGTAGTCTCCGGGCTGCTCTGCGTGAACTGCCATTCGAACAACTGGTCGAGATTAAGAGCAAATTTGATGAGGTGTTTGCAGAGCGTGAGGCTGCTGAGCTCCGATATCAGGAAGAAAACGCTGAACGTCTGCGTAAGCTGGCGGAGTTCAGCGAGATGCTGAAAAACGCAGGGATTGACCCCAGCGAACTGGTTGGTAGTGCTGCTCCGTCGAAAGCTGACGGAATGGAAAAGTCCAAGCGAGCGCCGCGCCCCGCAAAGTACAAGTATCACGAAGATGGCCAGGAAAAAACCTGGACTGGTCAGGGCCGTATGCCGAAAGCCATCGCTGAGGGCGTTGCTAGCGGAAAGTCCTTAGAGGATTATCTGATCTAATCCACAATTATAGTGGTATTGAAAGCAGCCGTAAGGCTGCTTTTTTTATTCATTCTACTATAATAAATTTTGTTTAGGGTGGCATGAGACATTTTTGTTAATGCTATTCGTCCATTACTCTACATGTATCGCGAGTGTTCGATGAAAATAATGACCACAAAAGAGGTTGAGGTTATAGCTGATATTCAGTGTGACGTATGCCATAAAAGCACAACCCCACATATGAACCCAAATTTGTATAATCCTCAGTTTGGAGCCCTGACTGCAAAATGGGGTTATGGTTCGAAAAATGATGGTGCGGCATATGAGGTGCATCTATGTGAGGAGTGCTTTTTTACTGTGCTGAGTCAGATAAAAAATATGCGTAAAAATGATCATGCGGGTTATGTTGATGATCAATCATTTGGGAGGATTTTATCTCACAGTCTTGAGCTTATATGACATCATTGGTTCGGCTAGTTCTAGAAAAGGTATGTCTGTCATAGGATGAGAGCATGTCTTTTTATATAACTTTAATCAGCCTATGTCATAGTTTTAATTTCACAGAAGAAAACTAAATTCACCATGTAAGTCTAGTTAATTTCATATTTTAAATATTAACTTTCGCCAATGCCATAGATAACGTTAGTCGTTAAATTAATAATTTAGCTCAAAAAATTGTTGATATTATATTTAGTGTTTGCAATACTATAATTAGAGTGAGCATTAAATATCACCGAATAATTTAGCTCACTTCTGAATGTGACTTCGTATAAATTTATTGTATGTTTTTTGAAAAAACGCTAAACCAGCTATGTTTTAATGTCTATTAAATAGGTTGGTTTGAAAAATAAAACGCATAACACTACTAATAATTATTATAAAGGTGCGCATAATGAACATAAAACCACGCTCAGGTAGGCCCCAAAAATCAGCTGACGAAAAACGCAGTTTAATACTCCGAATCTCATTTAATGCCGCTGAGCAACGAGTTTTAACTAAGCATAGTAAAACCTATGGTATTCCCAAAAAGTCTAGCCTGATTCGGTTTTTGGCTCTCCGGGAACCAGACAGTAATATCTCACCAGATTTTTCATATGATGATCGTGTGAGATTGCTCGAGGGGGTATACAATATATCATCGAATTTAAATCAAATCATTTTGTTGATTAGACAAGCTGAGGTCGGTAGTGACGTTTATAAATTTATTACTGACAGTAGTGATAACTCTCCAGTGATGCAGGCTTTCTCATCTATAAATTCTCTGTTTATAGGAATTGAAAAAGCTCTGATTGGAGTAAAGTTGAAATGAATTTTGAAAAACACAGGTTCGGCCAAAACTTCCAGTACAGACTGTCTTATATTTACCGAGCTATACATATTGGTAGGAAACGAAAATCCATGCCATCACAGGTTTATCATCTCGGTGGTGGTGTAATTAATAGACCAAATATTACATTGAATGAAAGAGGTGAGGTCTCTGATTATGACATCGGGCCACTACTCATGGAGTTGAATATGCAGGCATCATTGTATGCAGGCACAGGAAACCAACTATGTGCACATTATTCACTATCATTAAGCCCCGATGAATCATTAACGCCATATCAATGTCTAGTTGCAGCTAGGCTGCTAATGATTGAACTGGGATATGGTAGCGATACTCGATGGACATCTGTTATACACCGCGATACAAGGTCTCTACATGTACATGTTGTGGCATGTAGAGTAAAACTAGACAGAACCTTAGTTGATGATAGTAATGACTACGCTCGGGGAGTTGACGCTGCTCGAAAAATAGAAATTGAATTGGGATTGGCGAACTGTAAAAGTCCTGAAGCAAATTTCGGTCATGAGTATAGCATAGTCAATATTAAAAATGGCCGTGGTAGAGGGAGCTTTCATGCTATGCATGATCCCGCCTGTATAATTAGGGATGCAATGGACGTGGTTTTTAAAAACCAGCCAAACAACATGACTGAATTTGTCACTGGGTTGCGTGAGCATAATGTAATGGTCAGGGTGAGGAGAGCAGATAATCACGAGCCAAAAGGTATTTGTTATAGTATAGACGGTAAGAAATGGATATCAGGGTCTAAGGTTAAGAGATTGCGGGCTACCTGGTCTAAGCTGCTCGACCAGGGCATTGAATATTCACCTCGGCGAGATGATTTAAATTTGCAATTAGGTGAATCAAATCAATTAAGCGAGCTTAAGGTTATACTATTTACTGCATTGATTCGTTGTACTAAAAAACAATATGCCAAGATGAAAAAAGTGGTGCCGTCATTTGTGGATAAAAAAACATATTGTACATCGTCATTCTTTTTCCGGCTTCTAAGATTGGATTTTGTTTTGCTATCAATCGAAGAACCATCAGATAGTTTTATATCAAATGCACGATCACTGTTGAAAGACGTTTTGGCTACAATTTTTAGGAAAGGGCTGGAGAGCGTTCATGTAGGATCAAACGCATTGATTCCTGATGGATATGTCCAGGATATCAACTCAGAAAAAGATACTATTGATAAGCCAAACATGTTTTTCTTAGACAGAGAAAAACTTAAGAATGAAATTTTGACGAACAATGAATGGATTGCTGATTGGTATGGGGATCCCATATCACATGAACAAACTAAAGAAAAAAACATAAAATAACAATAATAATGAGAGGTGTGGCATGGCTAACATGAGGTTGAATGCAAATCTTAGAACAGTATCATTTAGCAAAACCGTGAGTGTACTGGAAGAGCTGGAGCTCAGTTCAGGTAAATGTGTTCGTAGGTATAGGGCTGTAAATGTTCACCTAGGTACAGTTGATGTAGATTCTGACTTTTCACTTATAAAAGAGTTAACCGAGGCTGACGCAAAAAATGCAAAGCTTTGGGTCCAGGAGCAGCAACGACTGGTCCAGTATGCTTATATGGAAAATATGAGGCGTGGGTTCCTTGGTGGTTCTCCTGTGATTAAGCGTAGTAAAGGCGACGATGAGCAGTATAGTGATTGCTATGGTTTTATACCGGGTCGGAAAGTCGGTGAGTTTATTGGTGTGATTATTGATGCTATTCCTATGGTTGAGGAATGTAGCGTAGAGAAGGATGAGTATGAAATAGAGTATGAGAAAGTGGAGCGTTTTCGTAAGAAAGGATGTCTATCTGAGATACTTGATCTGCTTTTATATGCCCTGAAAAGAAGCAATGAAAAAGTACCTTTCTCAGAAAAAGAGAAATGTGACCTATATTGTGCTGAGAGAGTTCTTTTTTACTTTTGCACTGAAGGTATGAATGTTAAACAAAGTAAGTTAGAAAAAGCCTCTCGAGATAAAGCTAAAGGTAAATATAAAAATTTGTTACGTGTCAACGCCGACCGAAAACTGATCCACTCTGGCTAATTTCGCCGATTGAAAAGTGATCCACCCGGACATGGGGTTAATTGGTTTCCTGATTACCCATGATTAGCAGTCACCACGAGCTATACTGATCTTACGTACAGTTACTGAGGTACGAGATCATGGCCAAAAGCAAAGTCCAATTCCAGAAAGGCTACAGCCTGTTTGATTTTTATGTTTGTTGAATTGAGGCATGCAGTCGTGGCAAGCCCGCCGATGCCATATCGGCTCTTGAAGCTGGCTGAGGGTCATGGGTAATCAGAAATTTCATTAACAAAGTGCGATCCCGCCCTGGGATGCGCTAGGGGAAGCCGTTTGCATCTGTTTAGGAAAAACCGGGCCCCGCTATCCGCGGGGCCCGGTTTTGATTTAGGCCATCAGCTTTTGCATGGCGCGGTTGAGGTCGACCGCGGTTTGATGCAACTGGTCGCTGGCACCCTGGGTGCGGTGGGCGTTCTCTTCGTTCTCGGTGGCGATGGTTTTGATATCCACCAGGTTGCGGGCGATATCTTCCACCACCAGCGTCTGCTCCTCGGCGGCGGTGGCGATCTGCTGGTTCATGCCGTGGATCTGGCTGATGGAGCTCGTGATGCTCTGCAACTTGCGACCCGCGACCGTCACCTGTTCGATACTCTGCTGGCTGAGTTGCTGGCTACTACCAATCGCCTGTACCGCTTCCTGGGTGCCACGCTGTACCTTGGCGATGATCTGGTTGATTTCCGCCGTAGAGTCCGCCGTGCGCTTGGCCAGGGTACGAACCTCGTCCGCGACCACGGCGAAGCCGCGACCCTGCTCACCGGCCCGCGCCGCTTCAATCGCCGCATTCAAGGCCAGCAGGTTGGTCTGCTCGGCAATGGAACGGATCACCTCCAGCACGGTACTGATGCGGCGGCTATCTTCATCCAGTTGTTTTATAACGCCAGCCGTGTTGTCAATTTCTTTACCCATCTGGGCAATGCCGCCTATGGTGTCCTGCATCACTTGCTCGCCTTCGTGAGCCGTATGGTCCGCCTGATCCGTCGCCTGGGCGGCCGATGCGGCATTCTCCGCGACATTCTGCGCCGTCGCCGACATCTCGTGCATCGCGGTAGCCACCATATCGGTGCGGGAGAATTGATCCTGGGTGCCCTTGGCCATCAACCCTGAGATTTCCTTGAGTTCATGGCTGGCACTATCCAGCTGCTCGCCACTCAACTTGAGCTGGGAAAAGGTCGTCCCCAAGAAATCGCGCAGGGTATTGGCGGCCTTGGCCAGGGCACCTAGTTCATCCTGCCGTTGCAGCGCAAAGGGTCGATCAAACTTGCCATGGCTCAACTGGATAATGAAGTCGGTGAGCGCCTTGATCGGCACCAGCAGTTGGCGATTCACCAACCAGAGACTGAGCACCCCCACCAGTAATGACGCCACAATCAGGAATACCACGCCGAGAATGGCTTGGCTGCGGGTCTCCTCACTAATGGCTTGGGCCTGACGATTGCCTTCTTCATGCAGATGCTTGACCAGAGCCTCCATCTGCTCGCTGGTTGCCCGATCGATACCCTTCACCGCCTGATCCCCCACAGTCGGGTCGCCCTGAGCGGCAACAAACTTCTCTTTGCCCTGACGATAGGCCAGCCCGAGTTTCTGATGTTCATCACTCAGGCTCCGCACCTGGGCAACCAACTCCTGATCCTGCCACTGCCCGGCCAACTGGCTCAGTTGCGCCAGCGTCTGGTTGACCGCACGCTCCTGCTCTTCAAACCGGGTCCAATACTTGGTCAGAGCCTCCGGATCCTTGCCGCGCAGCAGGACATTTTTCCACTCCTGAACCTGGCTCTTGAACTCCAGATTGGCCCGCTCAACCAGCGTCGACTCTTGCAGCGTGCTGTTAACCAGGGATTGATAATCTTCGACCCCGTGCTCCAGCAGACGGAAACATAACAACGAGATGATGACGAGAAGAAGAATACTTCCGCCCAACAACGCCAGTAACTGTGCTCTCAACGAACCTTGTATGGACATACTTGCCCCTTCATGACCTGAATCTGTACCTATATAGCGCCCCATGGAGCCTGACACCGTAATGGTGTCGTCACCGGGGGCGGCGTAGCATACACCGTAAGCGCCGTTAAATCGACCTACTTGCCTTCGTTGTATTGCACCACTTTTTTTGAAATCGGCTCCAGCGCCACATTCCACGGTAGCAGCGCTTCCAGCTTTTCCAGGCTGTCCGCTTCGCCGATCCGCGCAGCACATAATTGATATACGCTGACGGCTCCAGTTGATTGGCTTTGGCGGTCTCCAGCAACGAGTAATATGACACCGCCTGGATGCTCAAGCACAAGCTGCTGCAAGCCATGAAAGAGTCCGATGACAAGCAGCCCATCAGCGGCATCATTCAGCTCGATGATGTCTACTGAGGTGGCGAGCGCCGTGGTGGCAAACGGGGTCGGGGCGTGGCAGGCAAGACGCCGTTTGTGGCAGCAGTGGCCCTGAACAAGGGAGGGCATCCAATCAAGATGCGGATGACGGTGGTCGATGGTTTCAAAACGTCATTGCTGATTGGGCAAAACGGCATATTGCCAGTGGTAGCGCGGTGATATCCGATGGATTGGCCTGTTTCAAAGCGGTCAAGGAGGCCAATTGTGAGCACCTGGGTGTTGTCACCGGGGGCAACCTGGACTGGCTGGATCATCCGGCATTCAACTGGGTAAACACGATGATAGGAAATGTGAAAAACTCGCTGCGGGGCAGCTGTCATAAGCTCGGAGCGAAGCATTTACCAAGGCATCTTGCGGAATACTGCTTCCGGTTTAATCATCGTTTTGACCTCAAGAGCATGTTGGTTGAATTGGGGCATGCAGTCGTGGCAAGCCCTCCGATGCCATATCGGCTCTTGAAGCTGGCTGAGGGTCATGGGTAATCAGGATTGGTTTTGGGTGTGGCCCCCGCTTTGCGTTTCTCTTTCAAACGATAGCTTTCACCGCTGATCTGAACGATGTGTGCATGATGTAACAGTCTATCGAGCATAGCTGCCGTCAGTGTCTGATCATCGGCAAAGGTGCTGGCCCACTGGCTAAAGGGCAGATTGCTCGTCAAGATCAGGCTCCCTTTCTCATAACGTTTGGCGATCACATTGAAAAACAGGTTTGCTTCCTCACGCCCAAACGGCAAGTAGCCTATCTCATCGATCACCAGTAAACGCGGCCCCATCACGACACGGCTGAAGTAGGCTTTAAGCCGCTCCTGTCGTTGAGCTGCTTGCAGCTGCAACATCAGGTCTGCTGCGCTGATAAATCTGGTCTTGATGCCAGCCATCAGAGCCCGATAGGCCAGTGCGATGGCAAGATGCGTCTTGCCCACTCCGCTTGGGCCCAGCAGCACTATGTTTTCGCTACGCTCTATAAAAGCTAGGCTGGCCAACTCCTGCAACTGGCTGCGAGGTGCGCCACTGGCAAAGCCGAAGCCAACTTATTGATTACAATTAAAAACTGAATGGTAATCTGAAAATTAAACCATGTTCATAGTCAGAAGTCCGATACCTCCAGCCAACACCAATATACCTAAAACAACTATGGCTCGTAGCCCACTTATCGATCTTTTCTGAGACTCCGCCACAGCCTCTAACTTACTGTTCAATTCGCCAAATTGTTTAGCAATGCAGCTATCAATTGCTGCGCGGCCTTGTTCAAACTGATCAGGTGTTACGAACGTCAAGGCTGCTACGTCACGCCTTAGTTTAAACTGTTCATCTTTGATCTGGCCTAGGGAAGGTGCGAACAAGTCCCTGATATGAGATCATGTTTGTCATCTGGAGCCATGAAAAAGGGTTCATCATGAGTCATCAGCTCACCTTCGCCGACAGTGAATTCAGCAGTAAGCGCCGTCAGACCAGAAAAGAGATTTTCTTGTCCCGCATGGAGCAGATTCTGCCATGGCAAAACATGGTGGAAGTCATCGAGCCGTTTTACCCCAAGGCTGGTAGTGGCCGGCGACCTTATCCGCTGGAAACCATGCTACGCATTCACTGCATGCAGCATTGGTACAACCTGAGCGATGGCGCGATGGAAGATGCTCTGTACGAAATCGCCTCCATCCGTCTGTTTGCCCGGTTATCCCTGGATAGCGCCTTGCCGGACCGCACCACCATCATGAATTTCCGCCACCTGCTGGAGCAGCATCAACTGGCCCGCCAATTGTTCAAGACCATCAATCGCTGGCTGGCCGAAGCAGGCGTCATGATGACTCAAGGCACCTTGGTCGATGCCACCATCATTGAGGCACCCAGCTCGACCAAGAACAAAGAGCAGCAACGCGATCCGCAGATGCATCAGACCAAGAAAGGCAATCAGTGGCACTTTGGCATGAAGGCCCACATTGGTGTCGATGCCAAGAGTGGCCTGACCCACAGCCTAGTCACCACCGCGGCCAACGAGCATGACCTCAATCAGCTGGGTAATCTGCTGCATGGAGAGGAGCAATTTGTCTCAGCCGATGCCGGCTACCAAGGGGCGCCACAGCGCGAGGAGCTGGCCGAGGTGGATGTGGACTGGCTGATCGCCGAGCGCCCCGGCAAGGTAAGAACCTTGAAACAGCATCCACGCAAGAACAAAACGGCCATCAACATCGAATACATGAAAGCCAGCATCCGGGCCAAGGTGGAGCACCCATTTCGCATCATCAAGCGACAGTTCGGCTTCGTGAAAGCCAGATACAAGGGGTTGCTGAAAAACGATAACCAACTGGCGATGTTATTCACGCTGGCCAACCTGTTTCGGGCGGACCAAATGATACGTCAGTGGGAGAGATCTCACTAAAAACTGGGGATAACGCCTTAAATGGCGAAGAAACGGTCTAAATAGGCTGATTCAAGGCATTTACGGGAGAAAAAATCGGCTCAAACATGAAGAAATGAAATGACTGAGTCAGCCGAGAAGAATTTCCCCGCTTATTCGCACCTTCCCTAACTGGAATGCTCAACGGACATGTGATTAAACCACCAATGCGTGACGTGAAAGGCGTTGACCGAATCACCGGTTGCGAATTGATGATGGCGCAAGAGCGCCTTGCTGAGTGCAAATCCGGGTTGTCACTTTGCAATGGGTAATTCGTCTAATGCTGTGGTATAGCGGGGACTGAGTTTTTCACGCCTCATAATCCAATCACTGTTGTCTCTCCCACAAGATCCAAAATGAATTTTTCCTAATCGTCCCTGGTTGATTCGGTCGATCATCTGCATTAGGTCCTGACTGCGGGGCTTATGTTGATGATGGTCGAACAAATCTCCCTGCTGGCTGCCGATAGGAGTGAAGTCGGCTAGCATCACGCCCCCTTTTTGGTAGCGGTGCCCATCCCGCCAGATACGAGAGAGCAGTGAGTGGATCAGTCCCAGCAGCGCCCTAGTATCGTTAGTAGGTACAGCCAACTTGGTGCTCACGTGGTTGCCGTAGTAGGGCTCTTTGTCATTGAAGGGGCTGGTACGAACGAATAGGGCGACATGGCGACAGCACATTCCCTCTGCCCGGAGTTTTTCAGCTGCACGTTCCATATATCCTGCGAGGGCTTGATGCATGGAATTCATGTGTGTGATCCGTTCACCGAATGATCGGGAGCAGATGATCTGCTGTTTGGCTTGTGTGTCCTGCTCCAGGTTGGCGCATGGATAGCCGCGTAGCTCTAGCACGGTTCGCTCAACAACGACCCCATAACGATGCCGTAGGTTTTTACCATCGACAGCGACTAGGTCCGCCACACTATTGATCCCGTGCGCTTCGAGCCTGGTGGTCAGTTTTCTACCTATTCCCCATATTTCCCCGACCGGAGTGATAGCCATCAAACGCGCTCGACGTGCCTCATCACGCAAATCAACCACTCCACCAGTCGCAGGCCACTTCTTCGCGGCGTAGTTTGCCAGCTTGGCGAGTGTTTTGGTTGGCCCGATCCCGACGCCGACTGTGAGTCCAGTCCATTGCTGTATTCGTTCACGGATCTGACGACCATATGCTGTTAGGTCTCCCGCCCATGATTCGTTCAGTTCAACAAACGCCTCATCAACACTGTACACCTCGACAGTTGGCACCATGCCTTCCAGCGTGGTCATTACGCGCTGTGACATATCACCATAGAGGGCGTAGTTGCTCGAGAACCAAACACCGCCTACGGCCTCGAAGAACTGACGGATCTGGAAGTAGGGAACACCCATCTTGATGCCAAGCGCCTTGGCTTCTGCCGAGCGAGCCACAACGCAGCCGTCGTTGTTCGATAGCACCACGATCGGGCGCCCCTTGAGGTCTGGCCTAAACAGGCGCTCGCAGGACGCATAGAAGTTGTTCACATCGACGAGGGCAATGGCGTTGGGCATGGTTTACCCCAGTTTGGTCTTGTGGAGCACATAGGTTACGACGCCAAAAATTTCTAGTTCCTGCCCGTCCAATAGATGGATGGGTTGGAAATCCGGATTGGCGGGTAGCAGGGCAGGGAACGGGCGTTTTTGCAGCTGTTTGACAGTGAATTCTCCATCAAGGCAGGCTAGAACGATAGCGCCGTGGCGGGCCTTGAGCGCCCTATCTACGATCAAAAGATCCCCGTCATTGATGCCCTTTTCCACCATGCTGTGGCCACTGGCCCTGACATAGAAGGTGGCAGCGGGATGCTCAATACAGATCTGGTTCAGATCTATGGTTTGCTCAATATAGTCCTGTGCTGGGCTAGGAAAGCCGCAAACCACAGGGGACAGAAAAAGCGGCAGCTCTAGAGCGTCCGGGGTTGGATGTGGGATGGCGAACATGGTGGCTCACTGGTTACTGTTTTTATATACAGTATAGCCGTATTGCATAACGTGTGCATCCGGTGTCAGTTGACATACCGGGCCCATTAGCTATGTTCGGTTCACATGGTACTGTGTTCATAGGACGCGTGATGGAATCAACAGTTTTTAGGTGTGGTCGTGGCCAGGGGGTATACCTGCCCGAGGCCGTGGCCCTGCCAGATGAGGTCACGCATGTTGAGATCGTCGTGGTTGGTCGTACTCGCATAATCACACCTGTAGGTGAGTCCTGGGATAGGTGGTTTGATGAGCCTTGTATGAGCGCCGACTTCATGGCCGAATGTGAGCAGCCAACCGCCCAGGAGCGAGAGAAACTCTGAGGTCCAGCACGGTAACTGAGTTGCGTAGCTGAGAGGGATTGTTTTTATATATATAGATAAAGCGTATCCCTCTCACCTGAAAAGGTGAATAGCTATGGCTATCATTCTCGCGTAGCGAGGATTGTTCATAGATCTGTCGGTACTCGCTCCCCAGGCAGGATAGCTCAGTAGCCATTTTTTCTAGGTTGCACCACTGGTCGTGGTGCATGTGATCCAGTTATCTACCTGTGGTTTCCATTGGACCATTCGTTGAAGGTGTTTTGGTGGCACTAGAGCTGAGGTGCACAGCTGAGAGGGATTGTTTTTATATATATAGATAAAGCGCACCCCTCTCACCTAACAGGTAACGATGTGGCTACATCATTCTCGCATAGCGAGGATTGTCCATAGAGCTGTCGGCGCTTGCTCTCCCTGGTAGACAGGATAGCTCGATAGCAATTTTCTATGTTGCACCACTGGCGTGGTGCATCTCATCCAGTTAGTTATCTGGCCAAGTATTCCACCAGGAACTTGTCAAATGGGGTATTCCACTTGCTGCAATCCTCGGACTACCTGGGGAAGGTGCGAATAAGTACCCTATGTGCCAAAACTAAAAAGTTTAGCCATTAAATATCAATAATTTAGAATGGTGTGTTTTTGTGCCAAGTGACTTGTTAGCACCTTCCCTTCGCCGACAGTGAATTCAGCAGTAAGCGCCGTCAGACCAGAAAAGAGATTTTCTTGTCCCGCATGGAGCAGATTCTGCCATGGCAAAACATGGTGGAAGTCATCGAGCCGTTTTACCCCAAGGCTGGTAATGGCCGGCGACCTTATCCGCTGGAAACCATGCTACGCATTCACTGCATGCAGCATTGGTACAACCTGAGCGATGGCGCGATGGAAGATGCTCTGTACGAAATCGCCTCCATGCGTCTGTTTGCCCGGTTATCCCTGGATAGCGCCTTGCCGGACCGCACCACCATCATGAATTTCCGCCACCTGCTGGAGCAGCATCAACTGGCCCGCCAATTGTTCAAGACCATCAATCGCTGGCTGGCCGAAGCAGGCGTCATGATGACTCAAGGCACCTTGGTCGATGCCACCATCATTGAGGCTCCCAGCTCGACCAAGAACAAAGAGCAGCAACGCGATCCGCAGATGCATCAGACCAAGGGAGGGTGCGAATAAGTACCCTCTGCAACGAAAATGAAACTTTTAGTCAATTAAATTCAATCACTTACATAGGCGTTTTTTTGCGTTTGGTGACTTATTCGCACCTTCCTTAGATGATTGCAGAATTTTTTATCAACGATTCAACAATATCGCTGCGTGTTTTCCCCTCGGCAGCAGCTCGCTTATCCAGCTCGGAAATTGCAGCGTTGGTCAGGGAGAGGGTAACTGCTCGTTTCCTGATTTTCGTGAGGCTGACTGTTTCATCGTTTATATCAGATGCATCGTGTTTTTCGATAGCCGTTTTCATATGGGAGATATCTTTCTTTGTTAAGTTCCCCGTGTCTGTAAGCTGATATGAGTGGGTGCTTTTGCTGTACTTGATAGTAACATTGTAGGTTTCGCGCAGATCTCGAAGGCTGCGGGTTAGCGTCGCCTCAGAACATCCAAGATCTTCAATGATTTTTGTTGCAGAAACATGTTTTTCTGAAAAAAGCGATATCGCTAAAGTGAATGCCCGTTTCTGTTTTGCGCTTAACATCATTCGTAAATTACCGTTTTAAAATAGCTTGAGGATCACTGTGTTGTGATGATTGACTGAAAAATAAATGTTGCTGTCATTTTCCGGTTTGGGCTGAATGCATTTATTGCCTCTATCGGATCTATCGAGTCCAGTGCAGAAAAATTAATATTTAAAAAACGAGCCCGGTCTGCCATGCATTCGATAATGTAGTCATCGACCAAGTAACCGGTGGCTTTGCTGATCCGCTGAGTAAATCCACAGATGCTGACGTTCTCGAAAGGTAGTGCGTACAGGGTCGCTCCAATCAGCCGAAGTAAAATGCCATGCACATGACGGGCATAAGCCTCCCTGATTGCCTTCTGAGTCATTTCCTTCTCGACAATCTGAGTACCTTGGCGATTCAGAGCAAAGGTCGCTTGCGGCAGATCTTCAATCTCTGGCAGGTCAACATCGATCCGGGTCAGGGACTCTTCTGGATTTACTTCGAAAGAGATGACGGTCTCCCGAGGCCAATCCATCTGCTTCAATACTTCATCCAAAATCGCCTCAAAAAAGGCTGTGTCACTGGCGAAGCGAATACCTGCCTGCGCTACGGATGCACTCATCGTTTCTTGGTGACGGGTTGATTCACTCTGCCAAAGTGCATACTGCTCGGCCCATGCAGCGCGTTGGCTTTGATAGCGCTGCTCTGTCAGCTTTTTCTCTCTTTCCCAGTCCTGTACAGCTCGCTCCCAGTTTGCGAGAGCAAGCGTCTGCCTCTCTTGTCTATCCGCATCGGACTCGAAAAGCTTTTTAAAAAAACCAGCTCCCTCTTCGCCTGTCGGTTGAACAGGGGGAGGGGGGATCTCCGGCTTTGCTGGCCGGATAGGAGCCTCGACGGAGTATGGCTGACTGGCTGCTTTTAAATAATGTTCGCGCAGCTCGTCCATGCTATGCCCAAGTGTCGGATCCGGGGTCATGGTATGGACATTGATCACCTGCTCAATCACGGTATTCATCTGCTCGGCAGAGGCCAGCAGCGAACTACGTAACTGTTCTTTCGTTTCGGCACTAGCTCTTGCCGCGTTGTTTGATGAGGCAGCAGCTTTATCAAGTCTGGTTCGATAACTCAGACCCGTGCCAGCTAGCCCTATGTTTGCGTAGGTGCCGCGACTACCAAAGGAGATGGACGCTCCCCTCGGGCCGACACTTAAGCTAGGGCTACCATTACTGAGGTTCAGTCGAACGCCCGGAATAATGGTAATGCTGCGACGAAATCGAAAGCCCATTGATGTTACCCGTGTTGAGCCTGCATCGAGGGTGAAGCTGCGGCAGGTGAAGGTGCTTGAGCCACACCGAAGTAGTGGACGCGATCCAAAATGCTTTGTGCCCAACGGCGATGTGTCGCCGGTTCACACATGGCACCACCAGCTTTGAAGACGGCCTTGGAGGAATTATTAATACGCAAAGCGTCCTCGTGGTCAAGGGAGCTGACCATCAGGGCTTTTTGAATAATCCCGATCTGATTCGGATGAATAGCAGTCTTCCCGACCAAGCCATGGGCGACATCAAGGGCCAGCTCTTTCTCCAAGAGACGGTGGTCATCAATGTGCTCGCAAACAGGTGCAGTCAGGGCAAACCCTTTGGGGCCAAATACCGCGACGAGCATTTTGATGACATACCCCATGGGGCCGTCATAGAGGGTGAACTCGCGAGACCGACGCAGCGATACACAGTTCATCAGGTCGTTGCCGCCGATACGCAATGCGATGATCTTGTCACGGCATTCATGGGTTTCCAGTGCAGCCACCAGCTCTTGCATGGCATTGACATCAAAAACATCTTCAGTTTCCAGTGTCGGCATCCAGTGAAGGTGAGTATTCGCCAGCATGGCTGACCAGTCTGCCAAGCTAGCAAGGGTGAACTTGGGCAGCACAAAGCCATCTACAGCGCTCAGATCGTATTCATCGACCAACTGCTGACCGATTTTCTCGTTACGAGGCCGGATGAAGATCAGCGGCCAACCGATCAGGCTGTGGCACTGCTTTTCCTTCGACAGGGCCACCAGCATCCCCTTGAGGTTTTCCATGGCAGCAGCTAAGTCCTGCTCGGTCACAGCATCCTCAAGACAGATAACCAGTGAACGCAGTCCGACAATTTTACCGGTCACGATGGTATCAACGATGTCATGGCGGGTCGCGGGCATGTACAGCGTCGCCCCAAGACCATAAGCAGAGATTCCTTTTTTCATTCAGATCACCTTTTTAATAATGGTCACGGCGCGATACTGACCAATCAGATCACCGACTTCTGTGATTTCAATGCCTTTCTCTTTGGCGAGATAGACCAACAGAGAGACATCGGGGTCATTGATGGAACGCACGAGCACATGGTCTGGTACTCGGCGCAGGACAGCACGGGTCGCTTCGGCGATCCCCGGCTTGATGCGGTTTATGCTGGAAATTTCGAATCGGTCGGCCAGCATTGCAATGACGGCCTTGCTCTGCTCCCAAAGTTGAGCCTTCACCGGGGCCAGTGCAGCGACATCGATAGGGGAGACGAGCATCTTGTCAGAGCGGCAGCATTCCTCAACCGCATCAGCCAGCGCCAGACCGCATTCATACTCGGTCAGATGGTTGCACACCATGCACTGATGGAACCCTTCTTCGCTGTAGAGAGAGCGGGAGATCATGCCAGATACGGGCGCCCCCATGATACCGAACGGGATCAGCCAATCGTCTTCAGTGGCAGACATCCACGCGCAGCCGCACGGATCGGCCAGTACCACAAGCCGGGGTTGAGCTGGATAGCCAGCGCGGCCAGACAGGGCCTTGGTCAGCTCTTTGGTGATGGCGCCTTTGCCTGTCCAGCCATCGACCCAGACGATGCCTTCAGTGCCATGGCGCTGCTCGATAACAGAGAGGGCCGCTTCGTCAATCCCGCGATCACGGATGATGCTGATGCCGTAGTGATAAGACTCCTTACCCAGCATGGTCAGAGCGCGTTGCAGCATGACCCCGAGCGGCACACCTGCTCGCACCAGACTTGCCAGTACAATCGGGGTGTTACCGTACTCTTTGATTAGCGAAACAGCCAGCATCATCACTTCGGTCGCCAGACGCTTGGCTCCGATGGTGGTCGCCTTGCTGAACAGATCGAGGTGGTAGGCGGTCGGGGCAGGCTCTTGACTCAGCATGTCTGAGTAGTGCTTCTTGCCCGACTGGATCAGGGCCTCTTTTTCCTCAACGGAGGTCAGTTCGATGGTGACAGGAGTCAACAGGAATTCGACATCACCTTCACGGTAAGAGCCGGTAAAAACGGGTTTAGTGGTCACAGGTTACTCTCCAAAAACGTTGGTCTTGATGGCATCAACAAACTGGCTTTGCTTCGGCATACCAAACCAAGAACAGAGGCGAAGGAAGCTGAAATCGGTCAGGCTGTCGCCAAGGCCGATGGTGGGGAAGGTGCCGCGCTCTGCCCGCAACTTGGTCAACAGGTGTTGAGCTGCGAGTCCTTTTTCAATGCAAGTCGGTAGCCACGCGATGTTGTTGCTATTGCGGTGGACATAGAAACCATCTGTCCCGAGAATTTCTTCAACCTCATCGCCAATGGCGTTGAGTTCATGCAGCTTTGTACTGTCGGTATGCTTCATTACCAGATAGATGGGCATATCGTCGTATTCATAATTGATACGTGCCCATGCTGCGATGCCGCGCTCAGCCATCAATTCCGTAATGGCCTCCTGCATGTCCAGCAGGCGCTGACGATAGGGTTGTAGAGCGGTTGTGATGTGCTCTTGCCACTCTGGATCGCACTTGCCATCCGGGGTCAGGATGACCGCGCCGTGGGTGGTGATCGCCCAAGAGGTAAAGGGGATCTGCACACGCGAAAATTCTTCAGTACCACGGGCAGTGACGGGGATAACTTCGGCATTTGCCAGCAGCCAATCGACCAGCATGGCTTGCTCTTCGTTCATGTAGCTGCGCGGGCTCAAGCTGCGATCCAGTGCCCCGACACGGAAGGGCTCTTGTGCCAGCTCATTGACCATTTTGCGTTTGGTCTGAAACAGTGTGTCGTCCAGATCGGGAAGAACAACAGGTCGAACGATGGTATTGGTCATGGCTGGGTTACTCATAGGTAATGATCTCAACGTGGTTTGCGATAGCCTTCAGTTCTGTCAGCAGCAGCGGATCGAGGCTGTAGGCAGGTGTCTCGCAACACAGATAAATTCGGTCAAATCGCTGGTGGGCGATGTTGTAGGCAAAATTCGGGATCCCCAGACCGTAGTTATCGGTGAAAGTGATTGCAGATTTGATGGCGTGACCAATCGCAATAGGGGAACGCGAGGTTGAGCTGAAATAGACGTCAGCACCCTGTTTTTCCAGCTTTTCAGCCAGCAAGAAGGGCTGCCAGACAAATTCGCTGGTGCCAAGTACCAACACCTTGTCAGTCGGGGAGGCTTCGATATGCAAACCAATCCGGCAGAAGGTCTCATCCATTCCCAAACGGCCCCAACACTGAGGGCCGACGATATCAACAGCTCCCTTGGCTGTTACATTCACGCTCGGCATGACAGGACTGCTGGCTTGCGGATCTGCTTCCCACGACCATTTGCCTTGAGTGAGAGAGATGGAAGTGAGTGCAGGTACATCGACTTTATCCATCAGGGCATCCTGACTCCAGTCGGTCAGGGTGACGGCTACCAGATGTTCAATGCCATCCAGTCCCGCATCCACCAGTGCGGCATAGAGGTTGGCAAAGGTGTTGCCCGTCGTAGCCTCGTCGTCGATCAGTACCAGCGTTTTCGCTTCTTCTACACGTTCAGCCAGTGTCGGGTCTTCCGGCCAGTAGATAAGGTGATCGGTCGCATGAGAGTGATTTTCTTTAAACTCGCACAGCAGATCACCGTCAACCGGATGGCGGGTTGATGTCAGAAACACAGATTCAGACAGGGAAGCGCTGGCTTCCTGATATACCCCGGCAGCAAGGCCGACAGCGGTTTCGGCCATCCCGATAAACAGGACAGGCTCAGGCAGATCATCAGGCATTTGAGACGCGAGCGTCTTGTAGCTGTCTCGCATCACGTTTGGCTTGATGGGGATATGGCGACCCAGCAATTTGCTGACAAACAGAAACGCCCGCTTCGGATTACGACGCTCGGCAATTTCAAATAAATCGTCCAGCGGCGCAGATTGCTGACTGACAACGGTCACTGTGCCAGTTGACAGTTTGCGCTGGAAAACTTGCTCGTGATTACTCATGCCTGAGTGCCTTCGATTTCTTTAATTTCGGAACCCTGTTGCACAGGGAGCGCAATAACGCTGCTCACAGAGCGCACGACCGTAGGAGTAAAGCCGTCTTTGCCCATGGCAATCGCAGTCTCTTGGTCAATCAGCCCCAGTTTGCGCAGGGCAAAGATGCCGGGCAGGTTGATTCCGCAGGAGCGGGAATAGCAGATCCCGCCAGATGGGCGCATGTTGATTTCAAGCAGCAAGGGCTTGCCCTCGCTGTTGTTGCGAGTTTGGACGTTGACCAGCCCATCAGCTCGCATCAGTTCGGCACAGGCTTTAGCTAACTCGAAAGCTTCGCCGGATTGCTCAATGTATTGCAGGGGGCCTTCTTTACGACGACTTACCGCCGCAATGACTTTGCCCTGCTCGACCAACATATCGACCGAGCGCTCCGGGCCGACCAGATAGGGCATCATCACCATGGACTCGGGCAGCTTGTTCGGGGTTTCACTGCGCATCGCCGAGACATAGGTGTGAGGATGAACACGACGATTGTCAGGGTTGCTGAAAGCGGCCATCGGGCCAACCGAAGGGTCAAGGATCCAGAAACCAATCCCGTAAATGCCGACGACCGGCTTGATACAGGACAGCTCCCCCTCAACGAGCTTCGAGCTGATTTGGCTTTCCAGCTCGGAGACGTCATTGATCTGCACGGATGGCACGACAGGCAGCTTATATTGCTCCATGAAATGGGCGTAACGTACTTTGTCGTCGGCCAGTGAAATCATATCGAGATCCATCGAGCCAGTGGTGAGAGAAACCCCCAGAGATTCGATCTCCTGACGGCGCTCTTCAAACCAATGGCAATTACGGCCAGTATGAATTGCAGCGACGTTAAACTTCGCCACTACATTTTTAATAAACTCCAGACGCTCTGAATCCTGTTTTGGCTCAGTCAAAGAAACATCGGCTACCGAGGTGATTTCGGGACGATTGCCTCGATGTGAAGCGATCACCTTAAATGCATGACCTAGTTTTTCACGCATATCCGTTACAGCAAGGACAATATCTCGCTGGGAGGACAATCCCTCCATGAACCAAATAGACTTGAGCATTGCGTTGACCTTTAAAAAGCAGAAAGTAAGAAAGTTCTTTTCGTGGGGTTACTGTATGCTCGCTGATGATTAAAGTCAATCATATTTTGATTGACTTCATCTTGGAGACATGACGACTATATAAAGCAGAGGAAGGGCAGATGGTAGGGCGTTAGGTTTTAATGTTGACGATGGTGCAACATGCCTTACTTCCTAAAGATGATGTCCAGCCATTTATTAGTGAAAGCTTAAGTAAACTTGCCGTTCGCTTGATATATCAGCTTGAGTAACGCATTTTTTTTAAAAATTCATCAAGTTGTAAAATTAAAAAAAATGAATTCAAAACGTGAAAAATTGCAAAAAACTCGGTCAGATTATGATTGACCTCAATCTGTGGGATGGCTAACAATAGACGCATTCGGTTCATACCCATCCGAGACAAGAGTTGCTGCAAGTGTTAAAAGGTATTGCTCGAAGCTCGGTATGTCGTCTTGTGAACAATGACGATATTTTTAAATCAGATAAGGAAGAGTAACAGATGAATTCAGTATCTCTTGCAAAACACCAAACCATCTCGCTGGCAAAGCAGTCTGGCGCGGCGCTCACCAAGCTCGAATTCGGTTTGGGCTGGGATCCGGCCAAGGCAAAGAGCGGCTTCTTCGGAAAGATGTTCGGTGGCGGTAGCAGCGACTCAATCGATCTGGATGCCAGCGTCGTGCTGCTGGATGCGCGTGGCAACAAAATCGATACCGTCTGGTTCCGTCAAACCAAGTCCAAGTGCGGCTCTATCAAGCACAGCGGTGACAACCTGACAGGTGAGGGGGATGGCGACGATGAAACCATCTACGTTGACCTGACCAAGCTGCCGAGCAATGTGGAACACCTCGCATTCACCGTGAACAGCTTCCGTGGTCAAACCTTTAATGAGGTTGAAAATGCCTACTGCCGCGTCGTTGACCAGAATGGCAAAGAGCTGGCGAAGTTCAAGTTGACCGAACAAGGTAGCCACACTGGGGTTCTGATCGCCTCGCTCGAACGCAAGGGCGGCGAGTGGGCCTTTACCGCTCAAGGTATGGCCTGTACTGGCCGCACCATCGATGACATGTACACCCAGATCCTCGCGCAACTGGTGCAGTAATGGAACTCATCCAAGGGGGCAACGCCCCCGTTCCAACCCAACCGCTGATCGTGCGGGTGCTCTCGGGCGCTGACGTGGATGTCTCGGCTTTCCGCCTCTATGCCAATGGCAAGGTGCAGGATGGCGTGGACATGATCTTCTACGGTCAACCTCGGAGTGATGATGGGGCCATTGTGTTGGCTGGTGGGGCGCAAAATACCTCATTCAACATCAACCTCGGCGCTATTCAACCGTCAGTGCAGAAGATCGCTTTTTCCGCCACGGTAGATGCCGGGATGGTGATTGCCAGTCTGCGCACCCTGAAAATTCAGGTTGAGCAAGGGGGCACAGTGCTGCTCTCTGGCGAAGTGCCGATGGTCGGTCGTAATGAAGCGGCCCTGATCTTGGGTGAGCTGTACCGCCGAAACAACGAGTGGAAGTTCCGCTTCGTTTCGCAAGGGTTCAATGGTGGCCTCAAGCCGCTGGCTGAGCACTTTGGCGTAGTGGTATCGGATGATCAAGCGCCGCCTCCTGCTCCAAAACCGGCCCCGGCCCCGGCCCCGGCCCCGGCCCCGGCCCCAACCATCAGCCTGCAAAAGGTCACGTTGAGCAAAGAGAAGCCAACCGTGAGCCTGACCAAGCAGGGGGACAAGTTCGGCAATATCCGCATCAACTTGAACTGGCATCGCGGCACCAAAAAGAGTGGGTTCGGCTTGGGGATGTTCGGCAGAAGCAATCAGATCGATCTTGATTTGGGGGCGTTTGTTGAAACCCAAGATGGCAATCGTCATGTGGTGCAAGCCCTTGGTAATGCCTTCGGAAGTCTGAATCGCTCACCCTTTGTTGAACTGCAAGCAGATGATCGGACGGGTGACAGCGCTGATGGCGAATGGATGTTCGTCAATGGGGCACAATGGGACAACATCAAGGAAGTCCTGATCTACGCCTTTATTTATGAAGGTGTACCGAGCTGGGAAAATACCGATGGTGTGGTCACGCTGCATATTCAAGGTCAGCCGCCTATCGAAACACACCTGACAGAGGGGGATTCAGGGCGCGGAATGTGTGCCATTGCAAGGCTGGTAAATGATCGCGGGACTATTAAGGTTGAACGGATAAACCGTTACTTCAATGGTCACAAGAATATGGATGATGCCTTTGGCTGGCGATTTCGCTGGACTGCCGGAAGCAAATAATCCACCAATCCTTAATGGGGGTCGTATGTCGTTTTTTGATAAGGTTCGCAAGACCTTTTCCGAAGGTCGCGCCGAATTGGTCGCACAAGTAGGGCGTTTTAAAAATAAGAAGTTTATGGAGGGCACTGTCGCCGTCTGTGCTTACATCGCCACGGCATCCAAAGGCGCTGATAGCGGTGAAAAGCAGAAGATGATGGGGTTCATCAAGAATTCTGATGAGCTGAAAGTCTTTGATACCAGCGAAGTGATCGCGTTTTTCAAAAAACTGGAAGACGGTCATCAATTCGACGCCGATATCGGCAAGGGCGAGATGATGAAATATATCCTCGCGCTGAAGGGTGATGAAGGCGCTGCGCAATTGGCGCTCCGGGTAGGTGTTGCTGTTGCCAAAAGTGATGGTGACTTCGACAGCGCAGAAAAGCAGGCTGTCAAAGAAATTTGCATGGCCCTCGGGTTTGACCCGAACGACTATCAACAGTAATTAAGGAAAAGAAAACATGGGTTCTACGCATATTGGCTTCCCGCTTGAAACAGTTGCAGTGTTCGTGCTGCTATCTGTTGGGGCAATCCTCATCGATCTGTTCATGCACCGTGATGACAAACCCATCCCGTTGAAGAGTGCTGTACTGTGGTCACTTTTCTGGGTAGCCATCGCGTTTGCGTTCGCAGGCTTCCTGTACGTGCATCACGGCGCGGAAGTGGCAAGTTTGTTCGTCACCGGTTATGCCCTCGAAAAAGTGCTTTCCGTTGATAACCTGTTTGTCATGATGGCGATCTTCTCTTGGTTCTCTGTGCCGGACGGTTATCGTCACCGGGTACTGTACTGGGGGGTGATTGGTGCAATCGTGTTCCGTGGCATCTTTGTTGCCATCGGTACTGGCCTGCTGGCGCTCGGCCCTTGGGTGGAACTGGTCTTTGCTGCCATCGTAGGCTGGACGGCTGTCATGATGCTGCGCAGTGGCGATGACGAGGACGAGATCGAGGACTATTCCCAGCATCTGGCATATCGGATGGTGAAGCGCTTCTTCCCCATCTGGCCGAAACTCAGTGGTCACGCTTTCCTGCTGAAGCAGTCTGAAGTTGATGCTGAGCTGGCTAAGCCGGAAAATGCGGGAATTCAGGTCGGTCGTGTCGGTAAGGCAGCATTTTACGCAACCCCCCTGATGCTCTGCTTGGCTGTGGTGGAACTGTCGGACGTCATGTTTGCCTTCGACTCCGTACCTGCCGTCATTGCAGTAAGCCGTGAGCCTCTGATCGTCTACAGCGCCATGATGTTCGCCATCCTCGGCCTGAGAACCCTGTACTTTGTGCTGGAAGCGCTCAAGCAATACTTGGTGCATTTGGAGAAAGCGGTAATCGTGCTTCTGTTCTTCATTGCCATCAAACTTGGCCTGAATGCGACAGCACATATCTTCCACCACGACTACACGATCTCTGCTATGGCAAGCTTGGGTGTTGTTCTGGTAGTGCTTTTCTGTGGTGTGTTTGCGAGTTTCATCTTCCCCGAAAAGAAAGATGAGGCGGAAGAAGTAAAACAGCAAAACTGATTTTTTTAAAACATCAAAAGAGGGTAATTTCGATGACTACTGTTGTTTCTCTTTCAAAAGGCGCCAACGTATCTCTGACCAAAACTGACCCGTCCATCAAACGAGTGCTGGTCGGGCTGGGCTGGGACGCTCGTTCCACCGACGGTCAGGATTTCGACCTTGATGCTTCGGCGTTCCTGCTGAGTGCATCGGGTAAGGTTCGCTCTCCGGCTGACTTCATCTTCTACAACAACCTTGCGAGTGTTGAAGGTTCGGTGAAACACACTGGTGACAACCGTACTGGTGAGGGGGATGGCGACGATGAAAGCCTGAAGATCAACTTGGATCTGGTGCCCGCCGATGTCGCCAAGATCGTGTTTGTCGTCACCATCCATGATGCTGCTGCTCGTGGTCAGAACTTCGGTCAGGTCAGTGGTGCCTTCATCCGTCTGGTCAACGAAGACACCCAAAAAGAGGTCACTCGCTATGACCTCTCTGAGGATGCTTCCACCGAAACCGCCATGCTGTTCGCAGAGCTGTATCGTCACAACGGTGAATGGAAGTTCAAGGCAATCGGTCAAGGCTACAAAGGCGGTCTGTCTTCGGTCTGTGCCGAGTATGGCGTCAGCGCAGCCTGATAAATATGTGAATCAGAAAATGATGTAAATGTTTTTTCCACCTATCTTCTTTCACGTATTGCTTTTGGTGTGGCGCGTGTTGTTGTTTGGGCATGAATTCAAGTAGCAATATCAGTGCGCTAAAAATCGTTTAAAAATGCAATAAATAGAAGGGGGGGGCTCCCCCCTAAATCAGGGGACTTTCCCCAAATCAAATCGGGAGTTTTAAAATGGGTGTATCTCTGCAAAAAGGCGGTAACGTTTCTCTGACCAAAGCTGATGCCGGTCTGAAAGTGGTAATGACTGGTCTGGGTTGGGATCAACGTGTAACTGACGGCTCTGCGTTCGACTTGGACGCCTCCGTCTTCATGGTTGGCGAAAACGGCAAAGTTCTGTCAGATGCAAACTTCATCTTCTACGGCCAAAAAACCAGCCCCTGTGGCTCTGTCGAACACCAAGGTGACAACCGTACTGGCGAAGGCGCTGGCGACGATGAGCAAGTCAAGATCGACCTCTCCAAGGTGCCTGCCGACGTCAAGAAGCTGGTCTTCGCCGTCACCATCCACGAAGCTGAACAGCGCAAGCAAAACTTCGGCATGGTCTCCAATGCCTACATCCGCATGTCCAACAACGAAAGCCAAGTAGAACTGGCCCGCTTCGATCTGTCCGAAGATGCGTCCGTGGAAACCGCCATGATCTTCGGCGAGCTGTACCTGAACAACGGCGAATGGAAGTTCAAGGCCGTTGGTCAAGGTTTTGCTGGTGGCCTGCCTGCTCTGGCGACTGCCCATGGCGTAAATCTGGCTTAATAGGCCAAAAAAGAATTATTCAGGGGCAACCATATGTTGCCCTTTTTTATATTTAATTTCAGGGGAAACTTATGGCAAGGAATAATCGAGCTAATGAAGAGATGATGAAATATGCATTCATAGCTCTTGGAGTGATTTTATTTCTCCCGTTCATGTTGTTTTCATATCTTCACTATAGCAGCATTAAAAAACGCCACATAAAGGGCTCCTGCACCCAGCGGGTGTATGATGTTGGTTTGCTGTGGAGAAGTATCATATTCAGCTCAGGCATTATCACCACTGGCCTTATTGCCATGTTTTACACCAATAGCTATTTGCTTTCGGCTATCCCTCCTGAATATGCGAAGGTGCTTTTTGGCGTTGACATATTGGTTGTGATTGCCTCTTTGTATCCAATTAAAAAGATGGCAGAGCGAGTGGCAGTACGATATTTCGGGGTTATCTTCGACGACAATGACAAGAAGATGGTAATCCCGGCTGATCTTGAAAATTCAAGTTTTGGCGAAAATCTTCGTTTGAACTTCATCAGGAAGATGGGGGATTATGAGGAGATTTATATTAAAGATATTTCTAGCGTCACGAGAGAGAAAGGCGTGAACTTTTATATTCATGGGCACTTTGGTTCGAGAAAAATCAACTTCAGCAATAAACAGAAGCGCGATGAATGTCTATCTGCCTTGCAGGCCAGAACTTCTGTAAGGTTTGGGCGAGATCTCGGGTATTGATTTATTAATAGCTATGCGGGGTGTGATATGGAATTGATTTCTGGTCAGAACGTGCAGTTGTCGGGTCATGAGCTTGTTATCGAGGTAACTCATCAGCAAGGTGGTCAGTTCAGTGGCGACATTGATACATCGGCATTTTTATTAACAAATGCTGATAAGGTGCGTAGCGACAGCGACTTTATCTTCTACAATCAGCCCGAGTCACCGGATGGCGCAGTCAGCTACGCGAAGACTGCCACCGGGGGCCGCTATACGGTGAACACCTCAAAGGTAGATGAGGCAATTCAGAAGATCGCTCTGACGATGGTAATTGACGGCAGTAGTACCGTCTCCGATCTTTCCTCTCTGGGGCTGAGCATTGCCGGTCAGGTTACTTATCAAGTGCCGCTGGTGGATCGCAGCGAGAAGGCTCTGATCGTAGGCCAGATTTACCGTCACAACGGTGCATGGAAGTTCAAGGCCCTTGGGATGGGATTTAACGGCGGTCTGGCCGCTCTGGCAACCAACTATGGCGTGGTGGTTGATGATGAACCGACAACCCCGGCACCAGCCCCTATCCCTGCACCCAGCAAACCCCCTGTAGGCGTGAGCCTTGAGAAGAAGCTGGCTGAGCAAGCCCCTTACCTTGTCAGTCTGGCAAAGCCTGTTGGTGTGAGTCTGGCGAAGCACAAGCTTGAGCAAGTGAAAGCCAAAGTCGCCTTTGTGCTCGACGCTTCTGGCTCTATGTCGGGCCAGTTCCGAGACGGCAATGTTCAAGCGGTTTTGGAAAGGATCGCCGTGCTGGCAGCCCAGTTTGACGATGACGGGCAAATGGATGTTTGGGGATTTGCTGAACGACACAAAAAATACCCCGATGTCTCTCTCAGTAATCTGAAGGGGTATATTTCAGGCATTCAGACCTCTGGCAAGAGAGGCATGTTTGAACTACTCCCAGCATTGGGTGGAACGAACAATGAGCCACCAGTAATGAATGAAATCGTGGACACCTTCAAGGGTAGTAAGGAGCCTGTCTACATCGTCTTCATCACCGATGGTGGCATCAGTAAAACTCGGGCAATAAAAGAGGCAATTCGTGAATCTGCCAACTATCCAATATTCTGGAAGTTTGTCGGGTTAGGCGGGCGGAATTACGGTATTCTGGAAAATCTCGATGATTTTACCGACCGGGTGATCGACAATACGGACTTTTTCCCGATAGACGACTTCAAGAGCATGTCAGATGATGTCTTGTATGACAATCTGCTTACGGAGTTCGCCGGATGGCTGAGTGAGGCAAAGCGCAAGTTGATTATTGTCTAGTCGGTATATTAAGCAAAAAAGCGCTGAAGGGCGCTTTTTTTGTTATCAGTTGGTACTAATTGCAAAGTGCTGCGGTAATCCCCCCGAAAAACCAGGGTGCTCATAAGTAGAATTTTCCCGTACCTTGAACGCAGGAGGTTCTACATGAAAACATCACGCTTTAGCGATACCCAGATCATCGCCATCCTCAAACAAGCTGAGGCTGGAGCTCCCGTCCCGGAGCTCTGCCGCGAGCATGGCATCAGCACGACCACCTTCTACAAGTGGCGTTCCAAATTCGGGGGGATGGATGCCTCCCTCATGGCTCGACTCAAGGAGCTGGAGGACGAAAACCGCCGCCTCAAGAAGATGTACGCCGAGGAGCGCCTCAAGGCAGAGATCATCACCGAGGCCATGGCAAAAAAGTGGTAACGCCATCTGCCCGCCGGGAGATGGCGACCAAAGCCGTGACTCACTACGCCATATCCATCCGTCTGGCTTGCCGGATCTTCAAGGTCAGTGAAAGCTGCTATCGCTATCAGTCCGTGCTGGTCGATGAAAACCAGGAAATTGCCGATTGGCTGCTACGTATCACGGCCAGCCAGCGCAACTGGGGCTTCGGGTTATGCTTTTTGTACCTGCGCAACGTCCAAGGCTTTGGCTGGAATCACAAACGGGTATACCGGATCTATCGGGCGCTGGAGCTCAATCTGCGGATAAAACCCAGGAAACGGTTGGTTCGGGCTAAGCCAGAGCCGTTGGCGGTTCCCGACCAGCCTAATCAGTGCTGGTCGATGGACTTTATGCATGACCAGCTCAGCGATGGCCGCTCGGTGCGGCTGTTTAATGTGATCGATGACTTCAATCGTGAAGCGCTGTGCATCGAGGTGGATTTCTCCTTACCCGCCTCACGAGTCAAACGGGCGCTGGAGCAGGTGATCACGTGGCGAGGTAAGCCCGCCATTATCCGATGTGACAATGGCCCGGAATACATCAGCGAAGAGCTCAAGCGATGGGCGAAACAGGAGGGGATAACCCTAGGCTATATCCAGCCAGGAAATCCGCAGCAGAATGCCTACATCGAACGGTTTAACCGCACGGTGCGCTACGACTGGCTGGGCCATTACCTGTTTGAGTCACTGAATGAACTACAGGAGTTTGCCACGAACTGGCTGTGGGTTTATAACCATGAGCGGCCCAATATGGCGCTGGGTGGCTACACGCCGAAACAGCGTCTGGCACAGGCCGCATGACCTCTACTTTTGAATGCCCCTAAAAATGGGGGGATTACCCTGCGTATTCCGGTGAATTTGAACAGTGATTCCGGAATCTGTGAACACCATTTCCGGAAAGTATGCGGCCAGGGATTCTGCGAGCAGAAGCTGAGCTTTGAGGGGAGGCATCTTTTCGACTCACCGAACAAGCCAGCAGCCAAGCGCAGCGCGGCAGTTGTGGATCCAGGTCATTGGAGCATGACGGTTCATCTGACATCAGAGTTCGTGCTCTGAGGTGTCCGGAAATGGTGTACACGCAAGCCGGAATCAGCGTTCATTTTAAACCGGAATAGGTGTTCATTTTCGACCGGAATATGCAAGTGCAAAGTGCAAAGTGCAAAGTGCAAAGGTACAAGGGAAGGTGCGAATAAGTACCCTATGTGCCAAAACTAAAAAGTTTAGCCATTTAATATCAATAAGTTAGAATGGTGTGTTTTTGTGCCAAGTGACTTGTTAGCACCTTCCCTATAACTCTTTCTGAGCAAGGTCCCGTGATGGGACGAAAATATTTGTTGCATAAATCTATGTGACTATGGTTGTTAAAAATGCTTTCTATTGCACACGGAGAGGTATCATGAATAATAAGACAAAGAAACCGTACATTTGAATAGTGACAATTATGAAATATCTTATGAGCCTCAGATGATAAGTATGGCCTGCTTCTCGCGGAGCGAGGAATTCGCCTACTTATTACCTATCTATAAATCAATCGTAGTTCGGGCTACAATTTTGAGTTTTGCACCACTGTGGTGCATTTACACCAGTTACAATAAATCACCTCAAAGACCGCCCTTGTCACAAGCACCTCATACATCGTTCTTGTCCACTTTGTATTGAACGACTGATTCTGAATCGAGTTGACTGTTGAGATAGAACACTCATCCCCTCAAAATTATTAGAGTTTATAGATGTTTTTGCCATTTTAGGGCTCAATTATAATGTTTAACTAATAATTCAAGAAGAAAGTCAAGATATTTTTCTTTACCCTATTGCAAACGCTTTGGAATAAGCATATCGTTCTTTTCGTACATACCAGTCAGTGTATGTAGATACATAATTTATATTTATGAATTTTTCCAAGAGATTAAAAAATCTCTAAGGGGCATACCTACGCAAAATTTTGGGTGTGAATGCTAGAGAAGTATTTAAATATTTAATAACTATAATAAAAGTGTAGCGTTGAAAAACGCCACCATATTATTATAAAAACTAAATGAGGTGGATATGATTGTGTTGAGTTGTGGCGTTAACTGCCAGTTGAAATTTGGGGTTGATGAATCTAACGCGCTGAGGGATAAAATCGTAGAAATTATTGGCGATGGTGAGTCTAGGAATTCAGTAAGATTAATCAGTGACAATAAATCGGGGTTTGATGCAGTGAAAATTGCATTCGATTATAAGATCACAGTCGTGCTGGATGGGCATGAGTTTAAGCCAGGTTCGAACAGGTTCAATCTAGGGGTGACGCTACTCCCATTTGCTAAAAATGAGGTGGAGGAGAAAGAAGCAATTGATTTAGTGGTGACCAGCTCTCATCATTTGTGCCCAGAGAGAATGTCCGAGGTGTCTCTAATTGATGAAGTTAGGTCTCGAACTTGTAATCAATTCCATAATAGAATCGCTGAGGCTATAAAAAACCACCTAAATGCTAAAAAAAATGCAGTATCTTTAGCGCACAATTTCTATACTAAGAATGATAATATTACTGAAACTAATATCGATCTTTGTCACGAAAGATTGTGTCTAGATCGTTTCCCTGGGATTCACATAGTTGTCACTCCGCCAGGGACTGGTAAAACAACTAATTGCCTAATACCCACATTTGACGAGGCTGGGAATAATGGTATGCATCCTATTTTTTTAAATCCATCTCGAGCTTTCAATAATTCTCTGTATCACAATCTGGATAATCGAAACTATCAGACAGATACTCCCAAAAATAAAACCGGTGTCTATGGTGTTAGTCTGAGCATTTTATATAGTAAAAAATATAAGCATATCCGGGATAAGTGCCAAGTTTTGATTATAGATGAGTTTGAGGATGTTTTTAATTTAATGCACTCAGAATTGGGCATGAGAGTCTCAGTTGATGAATACATTGAAAGGATGGATAATTTCAAAAAAATTATTGCTGATGCCAGCACTGTTGTTATTGCCGATGCGTTTTTAAGTCAGGACTCATTTGATTTTATTTCAAATTTAGCTACGCTCAGTAATAAAAAAGTGTTCGTATATAGATCATCCAAACCTAGGAATATGCCAGAAATCTTTTTAACAACTAAACCAGATATTATAAACAAGATCAATGAGCGTGCATCAAGTGGCAAAAAATGTATTGTATTTAGCGACGAGGCACACAATGCAAAAAAATCAAATGTTAACGTATTGGTAAATGCAATAAATACACCAAAAAAAATATTAATCGATGCTGACACTGCTCGTAAATTCCCTAATGGTGCTATAAACAAAAATGTTAGCAGTAAACTGGTGTCAATTTTTACACCGGTTGTGAAAAATGGATTTAGTTTCACAGATAAGGATCTAACATTTACTGCAATTTTTTCAAATGGGCTCGTTCAGCCTAATGATATTATGCAGTTTGTCCACCGAGCGAGGAATGCTAATAATGCATTTTTAGCACTCCTTGGTGGCAAAAATAGGGTATATAAAAATAGCGATCATATCATTACAGAGTTGGTGATGTCAGCGTTGGGGTGTGATTATTCTATTGAACGTTTGCATGAGTATTGCCACAACCCCACATTAATGCATATGGTTAACCGATTGTTTATTCAACATAAATTGTGTTTGGATTATAATTTCACCCTACTAACAATGCTGGAACAACAGGGGTATAAAATTAGCTATCTTTTACCTGAGATGACGATGAGTGATAAAAAAATGCTTGAGTTAGCGGAGTTGAAAACAGAGGAGGAGCGAATTTGCGGGTTATTAAATAGAAGTGAGTTTTATGCTAAAGAGGCTCTTGATATTGAGCACTTTTATAGTGAGGTATTGAGTGAGGAATTGATTAGGTTTGATGATAGAGGAAATACACGCAGAATAATTACAAATAACATTCCATTATATAAGTGTACTGACGATTATAATAGTCAAGAATCAGTAACATTTGCAATGATAAGATCGCTAGCCAATAATTTAAAACTCAGTGACAATTATTGCTACAGTAGTGATGAGGCTGGTAAATTCCTAGCGTGGATTGAGAATGGAAAATTTGAGTTTGGGCATGAACTCATTGCAGTAAAAAAATTCTTTAATAATGACTATTTTATCATTCCATCTAACAGGAAAATTCCAATTAAGTTTTTAGAGTCATTTCTTAAAAATAATTTTGGCTATGAAACTTATATGAGTCAGGAACAAAATTACTATCGTGATGGACCAGGGGCGGGTCGTTCAAAAAGAACTGTAAAAAAAGCGCGTCTGTCAAATGATATTAGAGAGTGGGTTGCTAAAATTATGAGCCGTTACTAAAATAGATCGCTATTGGTATTGCTGTTACTATCAAAAACACCGGTCTTGAACCGGTGTTTTGTACGCTTATCCAGTCTATTTGTTAGGGAAGGTGCTAACAAGTCACTTGGCACAAAAACACACCATTCTAAATTATTGATATTAAATGGCTAAACTTTTTAGTTTTGGCTCATAGGGTACTTATTCGCACCTTCCCTAGCTCGAAGGAATTAAAAATCTGGATCATCTTCGCTGCGAAGCAGCGGAATGTTGAAATTCTTAAATTTTTTAATTGTTCTCAATAATAGTAAATGGACAGTTTTTCGATTTTTTCAAGTGGGGTAAATGAAAAAAGTTCGAAAAAAGATGAGGTTGATTATTTTTGAAGCATTCTTAAGGGGGGGCTAGCCTATCAGCTACCTCGCTCTAGGTGCACACCCCATGTTGGATTCGTCCTACAAGTACTATTACTGCCTGAGCCCCTAAAGCTGTCGACAGCACCTCTGCTGGCCGTTTACCACCTAATCCCCAAGCTGGGCGATGTAACCATGACATTGTTCTGACGGTATTGTTTCTGTGGAGGGAGAGAACAGCTTCGAGTGCCTGTACAACGCCGTATACCCTGGCACCCTGCGAGATTGATAGGGGAGCCTCAATCTTCAGCTTGCGAGCAACAGTGCTCCGGCTAATGCCTGCTAAGCGGCATATCAAACCTAAGTCTGTGCTCATCAATTCAGCTAGTCGATGAATGATGCCAGGAGCTACGCCAGCTATGATCCAGAGATGTGCACTCAGTGGATCTTGAGGGATGTTGAGAGTCGTCATAAGGGTGGGGGCTGAACTAGCCTGCGTACTGGGTTGATAAACTGAAAGTGACATATTTTACTGTTCCAGTATTGACAATGATTTGTTCTCATCATCGTACTCCATGTTCAGATTTTCTGACAGTTACCTCACTGGTTATAATTGTTGATGTTGCTGATATGGAGGGCACCCGCCCCCTCCATTAGCGAATGAACGAACTGAATCATGTTCATAGCCTATACCTAGAAATATGGCCTCATTCAGCAAGTCCATTTCAAGAAAATAATAGCTGTATATTCAAGCTACAGCATTTCTTTAAGCCAAAAAATTTGCTCTGCATTTAGTTGGTTTTGGTCACCCAAATCTTTCATTTCTTGTACGAATGTAGAGAGTTCATCTTTTATATTCTTCTTTATACATCTCCTAATATAGCTTTCATATAGGCTATTAACAGATGGAGGGAAATTTGTTTCCTGTTGCACCTTTATAGCTGCATTAGAATTTGTTGCATCCCTTAACTTTTCTCTTGTGGCTTTGCTGATGTTGTTGTCAATATAGTAATCCATCAGCGTTTGGAGGCTATGTCCAGTGATCTTGGATAAATCTTGAATAGGCACTCCGCTTTCTAGTGCTTTTTTGGCAAAAGTATGTCTGGCATCATATAATCGGCCTATCTTAGGAAAATTAAACTCTTTTTTAACTGCCTGCCAAGTTTTCTGATAAAGGCTCGAAGTTACATGGGGGGCCTTTGCTTCGCGACAACAAGGAAACATTAACTCACCCTCTCTATCACTCAAGCTTTTTAGAGTTTTGTACTTCGCTACATAATTCCAGTATGAGTCTGACTCAATAGCAACAATGCGTGCAGCCTTGTTTTTACTAATGTGCTCAGGAATACGTATGGTTCTATCATTAATATTAAAGTTGTTGCTTGTGTTTCTATATATTTCAGAGTTTCTTGCCCCGCATAGGAACATGGTTGCAACTATGATCTTGGAATCCCCACCACCTGGAGTGTCTTCATTAAAAATAAATTCTACGACTTCATTTGTGGGGTCAGTATATGTTGTGACAGGCCTCTTAGGGTTTCTGGGGAACAGAAAAATATGCCTATCAATTTTATTCTTTGGTAAATAGGTGCACGTAACACACATATTAAACAAGCTATTTAATAAGGAATAGTATTTCCTCATTGTTTCTGATGTTATTGGCGTTTCTTTGTTCTGCCAATACTTTTTGAATATTACTGGATGATCTTCATTAAATTCAGATAGCTTTAGGTCTAACCATGGTTCAAAGGCAGATGAGATTTCCCTTATTGTTTTGTCGGTAACAGGGCTTAATGAATTTCTCTTGTTTGATTTATTTTCACGGTCGTTTTTATAATGCTCTAAAAGATATGTTCTCAATGTAAAAGACTGATATTTCCACTTTTCTGGATTAATCTTTTCAGCATCACTAACTAATCTCTTAAACTCTTCCTTAGCCTGTGTAACGCTAAAAAAACCTTTTTGGTAATGTCCACTTTTAGTGCGAGGCGTCCAATTGCCAATTTTCTGCCTCCGATTTTTATCGTAAACAATATAGAATGTCTTAACACTGTTTCCGATTCTTAGTTTTAATCTTGGTTTGTTCTTTTCATTATATTTTTCATCGTCAGAACTATAGTGCGTTAATTCAACACATTTATTTTTATCATTAATAAATGGAAGACTATCTATGTACTGGTCTTTAAAGGTAAATGAGAATTTCCCTTTAATTATGGCCGCAGGGTGACCCTGGAGCAGCGTCTTAAGATCGAACTCTTCTTTGCGTATGGATGTAGCCGGATTTTTGGGAGCCATTGGGTACCACCGAAAAATGTTCTATTGAGACATTATAGCGGCAAAATAGCGCAAAGTAGAGTTGAATGGCGTGAATAGCTCTTAAATAGCGCAAAACGGGCATCGATTGCGCCGCTCACAAAACAAGCGGTCTGGTTGTTTATGAATGCTTTTTGATCTATAAGGCTATGTTTTTAAAGGAAATATTTATAATTCCTAATATTTAAAAAATCTTATAACAGCCTATTTAGATAGATTTTTAAGCAATAAACATCCCTTAGGAGGGGACCGCTCTATCCTGCTGAGCTACGGGAACCTTGTGGCGGGCATTATACAAGAAGCATTGTGCTTTTAAACCCTTGATTCCTATTCCAATACGGCCAGGTCACCGATTTGGACATTGAACGGCGAATATTTGTTCTGACTGCTGATGATGGCGCCATCCTCAAACACCTGCACCACCTCGAACAGACCGTCAGCGGGGTTGCGCATCACCCTGGACTTGCCATAGGGGTCGACGAAGTTGGCGCTGTGCTGGACCCGGAACTGGTCCCCGAGCTTGACCCCGTTGCGACGGCCCAGGTTGATGTGGGGGCCGCGCTCGTGCTGGGCCACGATCCGGGCGGTGACGGGGGCACAGGCGAGTTCGGCGGCGATGTCCTGGGCCGCCTCCTTCAACTGGTAGCCCACCTCCTGGCCAAAGCTCGACTGCCAGAACTGGCCGCCGCTGCTGCCCACCTGCTCCCGCTTGGAGAAGGTCCAGTTGGCGCGGCCCTTGTACTCCTTGCGACCGAGCAGGCTGCCGTTGATGCCGTCGAACAGGTAGAGCTGCATGGAGAAGTTGCGCACGGGATCCTCATACCAGCTGGTGAGGGCGTTGCCCTGGGGCTCGAGGGAGAGGTCGTCGATGCTGCCGAGCACCAGATACTGGCTGTCGGTGCGCAGGCTCAGGGCCTTGATCTCCTCGAGGGCGCTGCGATCCCCCTGTTGCAGATGGAGAGGGTCGATGCGCAGGTTCTCGTCCAGCCACTGGCGTGCGACCACCTGGGGCGTCGTCGCCAGGGTTTCAAACAGCCGGCGGGAGAGGTCGGCGGGCATGTCGTCCAGGGCACCGGTGCTCGCCTGGTCCGGGTAGCGCATGCGCAGGCGCACCAGCGTCAAATCCTTGGCGTAGTGCTGGGTCTGGCAGATCTGCCGCTCCGCCTGGATGTCGGCCACGAGGGTGATGTACATGCGGCCGTTGCGCACCTCTTCGCGCTTGAGGCGGTACTGACGGATGTCACCGCCGGAGCGGATCTGGATCTGCTCGGAGCGCAGGCTGCCGTTTTCCAGGCGCTGGATGCTGGAGACGGAGGCACCGCTGGCCAGCAGCGCCTGGCGCAGGGCATCCCGGGTCGCCTGCTCGCGGGCGTAGACCTCGTCGCCCCCCAGAATGGCGGCACTGCCCTGGGCCTCGATAAGTTCGGCCCTGGCCGACAGGCTGGCCAGCAGCAGGGTGAACAGCAGCGAAACTTTCATAACAAACACCTTGAGTGGGCGACCCCGCTGCCGCCGGTGGGGCGGGTCAGGGATCCTGGACACAGATCCGGTCTGCACCGGAGCGGGTGACCAAATAAAAGCAAGAACCATGCCTTCTTCCCCGGCCGGAGCCCGCGCGGCGGGCTCCGGTGGCACAGTGCGCGCCTTTGCCCGGGGATCATTGAGGATCCTGCGCGCATTCCCGCCTCAAGTGTTGGCGGTTGCGACCGATAACAGGTCAGGTGCAGATACAGGAAAGGTATCCATGAAGAGAGTTATCACGGTGCTGGCGGTGGCGCTGGCATTGGTCGGTTGCGGGTCGGCCGACCCCATCAATCGGGAGCTGGGAGACCCTCGTCAGGCGGCGAAGGGGATGGAACTCAACTGGCTGGTGGCCCGCATGACGGATCAGCTGATGGAGCGCAAGTCTCTCACGACCCTGACCGAGCCCATTGCGGTCGCCTCCTTTGTCGATCTCGACACCCTGAAGGACACCAACTGGATGGGGCAGCAGATCGAGGAGAGCTTCATCTACGAGCTGAACCGGCGCGGTGAGGTGGTGGTGGACTTCAAGACCACGGGCAACATCCAGGTGACCCCGCAGGGGGACTTCGTGATGAGCCGCAACTACAAGGATCTCTCGTCCCGGCTACCCATCTCCCGCATCCTGACCGGCACTTTCAGCCGCAATCAGCAGGGGATCCTGGTCAACGCCCGCATCATCGATCTGCGCACCAAGATGGTGGAGACCACGGCCCAGAGCCTGATCCCGAAACAATATTTGTCCGGTGCCAGCAACTCCTTTGGCCGGGCCTCCATCAATCGCGGTTACCTGATGCGGGGGGGCCAGAGCCCGTCCGGTCATCTGGTCAACCTGACCCCTTGAGGTGGCGCGTCATGAAGCGTGAAGCGGGCTGGCTGACATTGAGCCGTGAAACATCGGGTGTGGTGAACAGGAAAACGGGGAAACAGCGATGAAAATCTTGTTGGGTTGCCTGATGGCCATGTTGCTGACGGCGTGCAGTGGCAACCGGGTGGTGAACTATGACGTGGGCGAGAAGCCCGATGACTTCCCGGTGCTCAAGGCGGTGGGGTATGCGGTGATCGACATCCAGCCCGGTCCCTCCCAGTCCGAGAAGATGTTGCAGGCGATCCGCGCCTCCAAGATGGACGCCTACCGGGAGCTGGCGGAGCAGCTCAATGGCCAGCAGGTGCGCGGCCAGAGCAGCTACAAGGACCTGACCCAGACCTCCAACTCCCTGGATGTGTCGGTGGCGGGCATGGTGCGCGGTGCCCGGGTGGTGGCGACCTATCCCCGTGGCAACACCTATGCCACCGAGCTGGAGCTCGACACCCGCAACCTCTATCACCTGAACCAGCTGATGGCGGGCCAGTTCTAGGGCGGGTCCGGGGGGCGCCGGCATGAGCCCGGCGAGCATCACGGCACAGACAAAGGCGAGCGCAGGCTCGCCTTTTTGTTTGGTCGGGAAGGAGCTCGGATCTGCGGGGAATAACCGGGGCTGGCGCCTTGGACGGCATAGGGCCTGGGGAGGATAAACGGGGTTGGCGTCTTGGACGGGATAGGGCCTGGGGAGGATAAACGGGGATGGCGTCTTGGGGGGGAGCTGGTCTTCGGCAGGAGAAACGGAGTTGATGGGCCGGGCGGGATCCGGCCTGTGACGAGGAAAAAGGGGGCTGAGATCGCACAAGAGGTGCCCGGGGGTCGGAATGGCGGCCTTTTTTGTTTAGGGAAATCTAACGATATCACCATGTCGTTAAATAAAGCCAAACGATAGAAAGGCCCGGCAGGCGGCAAAAGGGTGCCGCAACGGGAGGAAGATGGCCTGATGGTGAGTGGAAAGACAGCCGCGCCAGGATCCCGGGTCCACGAGGAAGGGGGTGGAGGGCGGTTTAACGCCGGAAGGGAAGGGCGGGACTGGGCCGCGTCTCACGGGGAGGGCGCAGAGAGTACAAAGGCGAGCCGGGGCTCGCCTTTGTGTGGCAGGGGCGGGATCCGCTCCCCATCAGCTTCCCATCAAGACGGGCGGCACGGCGGTCGGCTTGACGTCTTCGCTCGGGTAGCAGCCCAGCACCTTGATGTAGCGGGTGATCTTGGTCAGCTCCAGCAGGGCGGCCTGCATGGCCGGGGTCTGCAGGTTGGCGGAGACATCCAGGTAGAACATCTCCTCCCAGGGGTTGCCCTGCACCGGACGGGATTCGAGCTTGGTCATGTTGATCTCGTGGCTGCGCAGCACCAGCAGCGCCTCCACCAGGGAGCCCGGCTTCTGGGAGGTGGACATGATGAGGGTGGTCTTGGCCGGGATCTGGGGCGCCACGTCGATGGGCTTGCGCGCCACCACGATGAAGCGGCTGTAGTTCTCCTTCTGGTTGGCGAGCTGCTCGGCCAGCACGTCCAGGCCATAGAGCTCGCCGCCGGCGGCGCTGCCGATGGCCGCCGCTTCCGGGCTTGCCAGCTCCTTGACCTTCATCATGGCGCTGGAGGAGGAGTCGCAGATCTCGTGGCGCGCCCCTTCCAGCTTGCTGAGGTAATGGGAGCACTGCTGGAATACCTGGGGATGGGCGTAGAAGGTCTTGATGCGGGACAGCTCGGTCGGCACGGCGGTGAGGATGCAGTGCTCGATGGGATAGGTGAGCTCACCCACGATGGAGAGGGTGGTGTGCTGCATCACGTCGTACACCTCGTTGATGGAGCCCGAGCTGGTGTTCTCGATGGGCAGCACCCCGAAGGCGGCACGGCCCGACTCCACGGTGTCCAGCACCTCGCGGAAGTTCTGGCAGTTCACCTCGATCACCTGATCCTTGTAGCGGGCCAGGTACTTGCGGGCGGCCAGGCTCGAGTAGGAGCCGCGCGGTCCCAGGTAGGCGACGCTGGTCATGGGCTCCTGCTGCTGGGGGTTGAGCAGGCTCTGCAGGTAGGCCTGCTGGGAGAGCACGGAGTCTTCGATGATGGTGTGGTAGATGCGGGTGATGTACTGGGCATCCAGTCCGAGGGCGCGCCCTTTCTGGATCAGGGCGACCAGCAAGTCCTGCTCGCGCTGGTGGTCACGGATGGGACGGGGATTGGCCTGCTTGGCGCGGGCGACCTCGATGCTGAGGGTCTTGCGTTTGGCCAGCAGGGCGAGCAGCTCCTGATCCAACTGGGTGATGTCGTGTCTGATCTCGTCGAGCGTTGCCATGGTGGTTCCCTATCCAGTGATTCTGTGGTGTGTGGTGCAAAAAAAAGCCTCCGCTGGGGAGGCTCGATTCGTCTTTGGTTTCTGTTTACGCGAATGGTTCACGTGACGACGGGCCTTCCCTCATGTGGGCCGGGTAAACGAGAAAACAAAGAAGAATGGTGTGTTCATGGGCGTGTCCTGAATGTAACGCCATAACCATTAAGGGATTTGGCGGTGCGATGCAAGTAAAACTTGCCCGGGGGCGTTGAACGGGGCAGGGTGGTGGCTCGGGTTGCCGAGGGAGAGTGAGCGTCGTTCTAGTCCCTGTTTATGGCGACCGCCGTGACCACATCCGTGGCAACAACACATAGAGGGGACGAGACGATGGCGGTGATCTTCGATCTGGGCAGGGTGGTGGTGCGCTGGGATCCGGTGGCCATAGTGAGTGGGGTGCGCGGACCCGAGGGGGCGACAGCGATCGCGGAGCAGCTGTTCAACCACCCGGACTGGCTGGAGGTGGACAGGGGGACCCTCTCTCTGCACACCATGGCCCGTCAGGCGCAGGGGCGCACCGGCCTGTCGATGGCGGAGAATCTGGCCATCTTGCAGGCGGTGCCGCCCTCCCTTGTGCCGGATCCCGCCATGGTGGCGCTCATCGAAGAACTGCACGGTGCAGGCCACCCCCTCTATGCCCTCTCCAACATGGGGCACGCCAGCATCGACTGGCTGGAGCAGCATCAGTCCTTCTGGCGCTTCTTCAGCGGCAAGGTGGTGTCGGCCCGGGTACGGATGCTCAAACCCGAGCCCGACATCTACCGCTATCTGCTGGTCTCCTTCGATCTGACGGCGCAGGAGTGCCTCTTTATCGATGACAGCCCGGCCAACGTGGCGGCGGCCGAGGCGCTCGGTCTGCGGGGACTGATCTTCACCGATCCGGCCCGGTGCCGGGCGCATCTGATCGCTAAGGGGTTGTTGCCTGCCTGAGGAGAGCCAGTTTCGCTTCGCAGCGAAAAAAGTGGGGGAAGCGTTGATTTGGAGCAAATAATGTACAGTTTTACCCGCACTCTTTAAGTGTATATTCAGCTTGGGGCGGGCAAAATGGTATCCAGTTCATCATCCGGAGTTGTTGTTATGGATGCCAATGTCGTTGCGCTGAATCGGGGATACGATCAGACCTTTCAAGCCAGGGAACAGAGGCTCATCAACACCCTGGCCGGTTACAGCGAACTGCTTGTCTCCTTCTCCGGCCGACTGGAATCCTGCTACAGCATGGATCTGTGCCGGGCCAGCGGGGTGCGATTTCGCGCCATCACCCTGGACAACCCCACCCTCAGCCGCCAGTCGGTGGCCAGGGCACAGCGCTACTGCCGGCACTACGGCATCCCCCATCAGGTGCTCAAGACCGACGAGATGATCTTCAGCGCCCACCTGGGCCACCTCGCCGAGGTGACCGACCCGGTGCGCTACCTCTGCCAGCAGCTCGAACATGAAGAGGGACCGCCGCTGCTGATGTCGGCCTCGGTGGAGGAGAAGCGGGAGTACCTGCGCCGATTCCACAGCCTGCCCGCCAACACCCTCTGGATCTTTGCCGAGCAGGGGATGACCAACCGGGATTTTCGCTACGGCTTTCACAAACGGCAACTGGCGCTCTGGGGAGACGTGGGGGAGGCCTGCCTGAGCCGGCGCTTTGTCGATATGACCTCCCTGGACAGGCGGCACCTGCGGATGGTCGACATGGCCGAGCAGATGCTGGTGGACATGGGACTGGGGGGCGCCCAGGTCTTCTTCCATACCCTGGGTGACAGGGTCACCACCCTTGCGAGGATCCGGGTGCCCGAACGGCTGCGGGCCTTGGTGTTCGACATGCAGCCCACCATCCAGAAGGCCCTCAGGAGTGCACAGTTCGATCTGGTGACCCTGGATCTGGCCACGCTGGAGGATCCCCACCCCCTGGTCATCTGAGCCGGGGCGTAACGTGAGGGGGGTCATAGGCAAGGAGGGCACGACTCTTTATACTGCCCCCTTCGCATCCTTTATCGAGTGCCTGCCCATGAAACCCCTCTCCCGACTGCTGGTCGCCCTCTGTCTGTGCCCTCTGCTGGCCGAGGCGGCTCCCCTGCACCAGATCACCTTGCCGGATGGTCGCCAGGTGCAACTCAATGACGATTTCACCTGGGAATACCTGCTGGTCAAGCCGGCAGCCACGGTAGCCGGTCAGGCAGTGACGGCGAGTGTCGCGGCCCCGGTGCTGACCGAGCAGGCCATGGCCCATCCCGACTTGCTCTCCCAGGCGACCCGGGACGGCATCATGGTTAAGCTGGACCAGGTGGCGGGGGACGATCCCCTCATCCTGCAGTTCGTGGTGAGCAACACCGGCAGTCGCAACGTGGTGCGCGTCAACGGCAGCCTGACCCTGTTCAGCGCCGACGGGGTGCAGCTCTCGAGCGAGCCCGTGCGCTTCTGGGTCGGGGAGAACCGCCTGCCTGACTCCTACCTGCGCAAGGGGGAGGCACGCGCCTCCCGGGCCATCGAGCTGGCACGACCCGCCGGCCTCACCGGCAAGCCGCTGGTGCGGGTGCAGATCGACGAGGTGGAGTTCCGCTAGGATGACGGCGGGGGAGCCCTCGCTCCCCCGCAGAGTGTTGCACCGGTAACTGCCAGCAATATCCGCTTACATCTGACATGGTTTGGCAACAGCTTGCTCCTCGGCGTTGCCCCCTTTGCCCGTCACAATGGCTCCATTCCAGTTAGGTCCGCCTAACTCAACCCATGGAGTCAACAAAATGCAAAAGATCGCACTGTCTGTTCTGGTTCTGGCCGGTCTCTCTTCCACCTCCGTCCTGGCGCAAGATGCCTTCAGCTATGCCAAGGGCTCTGCCACCTGGGCCCACACCAAGTCTGACTACATCGGTGGCAAGGATGGGGAGAACCGCGACTTCGGCGGCCTGAGCCTGGATCTCTCCAAGAGCTTCACCAGCAATGTCTATGGCCGGATCGGCAGCGAATACACCTCCCGCAGCAGCGGCAACGACAGCATGGCCATCTCCAGCCTGGGGATGGGTGTCTACACCCCCCTCAGCACCGGCCTGAACCTCTACGGTGAAACCGGCCTGATGGGCTACAGCCTGGAACGGGAGCTGGCCTCCGACGTGAACCACTCCGGTTGGGATACCCTGGCCCGCAAGAAGAGCGGCAGCCTCTACGGAGAAGTGGGCCTGCGCTACGACATCGGCGCCGTCGAGCTCTCCACCGGCTATCGCTACGCCAACATGACCGACGACATGCACGACTTCAAGGCGGGGGCGGCGTACAAGCTGACCCAGAACCTGGCGCTCACCGCCGACTACACCTATCGCAACTGGGATCTGCAAAAAGGCTCCATCTCCAGCCTGGGTGTGAAATACAGCTTCTGATCATCCTTCCTGCAGGGTCTTCACCTTTACCCATGACTTCGGTCATGGGTTTTTTTTATGGGGGCTGATCCGCCCGCCGCCCCCTGGCCGTATCAGTTCGCAATAGTTATACATCTTCCAATTTTTTGTATAACTGCTATAACTTACTCAAGGCTTATACAAGGGGCTTCATCATGTACAAGATCAAGGTCGGTATCAGTGCCTGTCTGCTCGGCCAGGAAGTGCGCTTCGACGGGGGCCACAAACGATCCAGTTTCTGCGAACGGGATCTGGGTGCCCATTTCGACTATCACCCCGTCTGCCCCGAGATGGCCATTGGCCTGGGTGCACCCCGCGCCGCCATCCGGCTGGTGAAGCGCCAGGGCGAGGTGCGGGCCGAGGCAAGCAACGGCAGCTTCGACGTCACCGACAAGCTGATTGCCTTCAGCGAGCAGAAGGCACGCCAGCTCGACTTCCTCTCCGGCTACATCCTCTGCGCCAAGTCCCCCAGCTGCGGCATGGAGCGGGTGCGCATCTATGGCGCCAACAACGAGGGGAGCGCCAAGGAGGGGGTCGGCCTCTTCGCCAAGGCGCTGATGGAGGCCAACCCCCTGCTGCCGGTGGAGGAAGATGGCCGCCTGTGCGACCCCATCCTGCGGGAGAACTTCGTGCTGCGGGTCTTCGCCTACCACGACTGGCAGCAGCTTTGCGCCCGGGGGATCACCGCCTCAGCCCTGATCCGCTTCCATTCACGCTACAAGTACCTGGTGCTCTCCCACGCCACCACCCACTACCGGGCGCTGGGGCGCCTGCTCGCCAACCTTGGCAAGGCCAACCTGCAGGAGGTGGCCGACAGCTACATCCAGGGGTTGATGGCGGCGCTGACTCTTCGCGCCAACCGCCGCAGCCACACCAATGTGCTGATGCACCTGCAGGGCTACTTCAAGCGGGTGCTGACCCCGGCCCAGAAGCAGGAACTGTGCGACACCATCGACAAGTACCGCACCGGAGTCTTCCCGTTGCTGGTGCCCCTTACCCTGATCCGCCACTACCTGCGCGAGTACCCGAACCCCTATCTCGCCGAGCAGGTGTACCTCAATCCCCATCCCGACACGCTGAAATTGCGTTACGGGCTGTGAAGGTGTGGCTGGATTTGGCCGATCAGGCCTACCTCGACCTTCATCCCGACACGCTCAAGCTGCGCTACGGGCTCTGAACCCTCTGTGCAGGCCCTGGTGGATGACCGGGGCCTCTTCCCAACGTCTGATGGACTCTCTCATGTCTGATGAATCACAAGCCGCCGCGCCTCTCCCCGACGAGGGCGTCTACCCCATTCGCGAGGTCTCCCGCCTCACCGGCGTCAACGCCGTCACCCTGCGCGCCTGGCAGCGCCGCTACGGGCTGGTGCAACCGGCCCGAACCGAGAAGGGCCATCGCCTCTACAGCGAGCAGGATATCCGCCAGATAGGCGAGATCCTGAGCTGGCTGGAGCGGGGGGTGAGCATAGGTCAGGTGAAGGGGCTGCTGAGCGAGCCCCAGAGTGCGCCGGTGAGCGACCACTGGCAGCAGACCCTGGAGCAGTTCAGCCAGGCGCTGCTCGCCTTCAACCAGCGCAAGGCGGAGGCCGAGCTTGGCGATCTGCTGGCGAGCTACCCCTTCGAGCTGGTGCGCAGCCGGGTGCTGCAGCCCCTGGTGGAGCGGCTGCTGGGGCTGTGGCGCGAGCGCCCCGATGGCGAGTTGCTGCAACAGGTGTGGCTCGGCTGGCTGCATACCCGCTTCGCCCGCCACCTCATCGAGCAGGAGAAGGGCATCCCCGTCACCCTGGCAAGCTGGGGGCAGGTGGGGCCGCTGGATCTGGTCTGGGCTGCGTATGAGCTCATTGGTCAGGGTTATGAGGTGCAACTGCTGGGGGCGGTGGAGCCCCGCCATGCCACCCTGCTGGAGGGGCGCGCCACTCCCCCCTGGCTGATCCTGCTGGGGGCCGGGCTCGGCAAGCAGGACCAGGCCGCCGAATGGCCTGAGGGCACCCGCTTCTTTGGCGAGCTGGGACGCCTCTACGATGAGCCGTGGCGGCGTGCCCGCAACTGGCACGCCACCCTGGCAGAGGTCAGTGCGACGCCCCGCACTGCCAAGGCGAAGGGCAAGGGCGGGAGAACACCGTCATGAGGCTGGTCTGGTTTCGCAACGATCTGCGTCTGGCCGACAACCCGGCCCTGCGCCACGCCTGCGCCGGAGATGAACCGGTCGCCGCACTCTTCATCGTCTCGCCGACCCAGTGGCAGACGCACAAGCTGGCCCTGGTCCGCCAGCGCTTCATGCTGGCACAGGTGGATGCCATGGGCCGCGAGCTGGCGGCCCTCGGCATTCCGCTTCATCTGCTGCGGGTCGAGACCTTTGCCGAGGTGCCGACGGCGCTGACGGCGCTTTGCCGGGATCTCGGGGTGAGCCAGCTCTACGCCAACCAGGCCATCGAGATTGACGAGCTGCGCCGCGACCACGCCGTCAGCGCCGCGCTGGGGGAGCAGGGCATGACCAGCCACTGGTTCAACGGCTGCTGCGTGCTGCCGCCCGGTCGGGTGCTGACCGGGTCGGGGGAGATGTTCAAGGTCTTCACCCCCTTCAGCCGCGCCTGGCTCAAGGCTCTCGAGGAGGATGGCTTCGTCATTCACCGTGCCCCCGCACCACGCGGCGAGTCGTTGCCGTGGCTGCCCCTGGCCGAGCGGGAGTGGGTGGACGACGGGCTGGGGGATTTGACGCCGGACACCCGCTGGCCGGTGGGGGAGGCCGAGGCGAGCCGCCGGTTGCACGCCTTTCTGGATCAGGCGGTGCTCGATTACGGCGAGACCCGGGACTTTCCGGCGCTGGCGGGCACCTCCGTGCTCTCCCCCTATCTGGCGGCGGGCATCATCAGTGCCCGCCAGTGCGTGGGGGCGCTGCAGCAGCGTCTCGGCTACCGGCCCCAGTCGAAGGCCCAACCCGGTTTCGTCTGGCTCAACGAGCTCATCTGGCGCGAGTTCTACCGCCACTTGCTGGTGCTGATCCCGAGCCTCTCCATGAACCGCCCCTTCAAGCCGGAGACGGCGGCCCTGCCGTGGAGCTGGGATCCGGATGCCTTCGCCGCCTGGTGCGAAGGGCGCACCGGCTACCCCGTGGTCGATGCGGCCATGCGTTGCCTCAACGCCACCGGCTGGATGCACAACCGGCTGCGGATGATAGTGGCGAGCTTCCTCACCAAGGATCTCCACATCCACTGGCGGCTCGGGGAGGACTACTTCATGAGTCGGCTCATCGACGGGGATCTGGCGGCCAACAATGGTGGCTGGCAGTGGGCGGCGGGGACCGGGGCCGATGCGGCGCCCTATTTCCGGGTCTTCAACCCCACCACCCAGGGGCAACGATTTGATCCACAAGGGGAGTTCATTCGTACCTGGGTCACTGAGCTGGCGGATGTGCCTGCTGCCTATCTCCACGAGCCCCACGACTGGTTGCGGCTCAAGGGGCGGCAGGATTATCCGGCCCCCATGGTGGATCATGCCGTTGCACGGGTGAGGGCCATCGAGATGTTCCGCGAACTGGAGAAAAACTAGCATGAATGACGCGCTGGCCCGCTTTGTCATCCTCTACCTGCAATTGGACAAGCATCAGTTGCACCGCTTGCCGGAGGTCTATGCCGATGAGGTGCTCTTCATCGATCCTGCGCACCGGATAGAGGGGCTGGCCGCGCTCACCCGCTACTTTTCCTCCCTTTATGAGCGCCTTGCCCAGTGCAGTTTCGAGATAACGAGTCAGCAGCAGTCGGGCAACGAAGCCTGGCTCGCCTGGGTCATGACCTTCTCCCACCCCAGGATTGCCGGTGGCCGGGCCGTCAGGGTGGAGGGGGCCACCCGGCTGACGTTCGACTCCTGGGGCAAGGTGTGCCTGCACCGGGACTACTTCGATCTCGGGGCCATGCTCTACGAGCAGTTGCCGCTGCTGGGGCCCGTGGTACGGGCCATCAAGGGGAGGCTGGGGACATGAGCGGCCGGGTGCTGATCACCGGGGCCACCTCGGGCATCGGCCGCCAGCTGGCGCTGGATTATCGGCGCGCCGGCTGGCAGGTGTGGGGTTGTGGCCGGGACGAGGCGCGCTTGCAGGCACTGACCGACCTGGGGATCACCCCTTTGCGATTCGATGCGCGCGACAGCGCCGCCATGGCCGGGGTGGCCGCAAGCTTGCCCGCCCTCGACCTGCTCATTCTCAATGCGGGCAACTGTGAATACATGGATCCGGCAGAAGGCTTTGACGGCGCCCTGTTTGCCCGGGTCATCGAGACCAACCTCATCGCCACCGGCAACGCCCTGGCCGCCTTGCTGCCGCGGTTGGGGGTGGGTGGACGGCTTGCCATCGTCAGCTCCTCGGTGAGCTGGCTGCCCCTGCCACGGGCGGAGGCCTATGGCGCCTCTAAGGCGGCCCTCGATTATCTGGCGGATACGTTGCGCCTGGATCTGGCCAGCAAGGGCATCGGGGTGACCCTGATCCGCCCGGGCTTCGTGCAGACGCCGCTCACCGACAAGAATGATTTTCCCATGCCCTGCCTGGTGACGGTGGAAGAGGCTTCCCGCGCCATCATGACGGGGCTTGCCGCCGGTCGCCACCAGATCCACTTTCCCCGTCGCTTCATCTGGCTGCTGCGCCTGCTCGGCGCTCTGCCGACGGGGCTCTGGCTGCGCCTTGGCCGCACACTCGTTTCGAAAGGACGCCCTTCATGAAGAAAAAGATCGCCATCGTCGGCTCCGGTATCTCCGGTCTCACCGCCGGTTTTCTGCTCCACAAGCTGCATGACATCACCCTGTTCGAGGCGGCGCCGACCCTGGGAGGCCACACCGCCACCGTGGAGGTGGAACAGGCTGGGCGCCACTATGCCATCGACACCGGCTTCATCGTCTTCAATGACCGCACCTATCCCAACTTCCTCAAATTGCTGGAGCGCATCGGGGTGGGGCGCCAACCCGCCGAGATGAGCTTCTCGGTCAAGAGTCCCGAGGGGATGGAGTACAACGGTCACAACCTCGATACCCTGTTCGCCCGGCGCCGCAATCTGCTGAGCCCGCGCTTCTATCGCTTCGTCGCCGAGATCCTGCGCTTCAACCGGGAGGCGCGGGCCTGGCTGGCCGCGCATCGCCAGCGGGAGCTGACCCCCGAGCTGACCCTGGGGGACTTCCTGCAGGCGGGGAAATTCAGCGACTATTTCGCCCGCCACTACATCCTGCCCATGGGAGCGGCCATCTGGTCCTCCACCCTGGCGGACATGCGTGCCTTCCCCTTGAGCTTCTTCCTGCGGTTTTTCGCCAACCACGGGCTGCTGGAGGTGGCGAACCGGCCCCAGTGGTATGTGATCCCGGGAGGCTCGCGAGAGTACATAGGGCCGCTCACGGCGGGTTGGCAGTCGCGCATCCGCCTCGCTACCCCGGTGGAGGCGGTGCGCCGGGTGGCGGATGGCGTCGTGGTCACCAGCCAGGGGCAGGAGGCCCATTTTGACGAGGTGATCTTCGCCTGTCACAGCGATCAGGCCCTGGCCCTGCTGGCGGATGCGAGCGACGGAGAGAGGGCCATCCTCGGGAACATGCCCTATCAGGCCAACGACGTCTGGCTGCACACCGACGCCTCCTGCCTGCCGATGCGCCGCAAGGCGTGGGCGAGCTGGAACTACCAGCTCGGTGAGGATGACGGGGCGCGCCCCCTGGTGAGCTACAACATGAACATCCTGCAGGGGGTAAGCTCCCCCGCGCCCTTCTGCGTCAGCCTCAATCCCCGTGGACGGGTGGACGAGAGCAAGGTGTTGCGCCGTTTCGTCTATCATCATCCGGTATTCAATCAGGGCTCCATCGCCGCCCAGCAGCGACGGGGCGAGATCTGTGGCCATCAGCATACCCACTTCTGCGGGGCTTACTGGTACAACGGTTTTCACGAGGACGGGGTGCGCAGCGCCCTGGACGTGGCCAGACGCTTCGGGGCCGAGCTATGAGCGGCGCCGCAGCCTTGACGCAAGGGGACGAGGGAATGGGGGAGGGGATCAGCGCCATCTGGCAAGGCTCGGTGCGCCACCGCCGCTTCGCCCCCAGGGCCCACGCTTTTTCATACAGCCTCTTCATGCTGGGGCTGGATCTGGACGAACTGCCCGGGCTTGAGCAGGGGCGCTGGTTTGCCGTGGAGCGGGCCGGACTGCTCTCGTTTCGCCGCGAGGACTATCTGCGGGGCAGCGAAGGGCCCCTCAAGCAGGCGGTCTGGGACAAGGTGGCGGCCCTCGGGGGGGATGCGGAGCCCGGCGGACGGGTGCTGCTCCTTGGCAACGTGCGCTGCCTCGGGTTTTATTTCAGCCCGGTCAATTTCTACTTCTGCGATCGGGCGGGGGAGACCCGCTACCTGCTGGCGGAGGTCTCCAATACCCCCTGGAACGAGCGCCACTACTACCTGCTGGATCTGGCGGCGCTCTCCCCCCATGACAAGGATTTTCATGTCTCCCCCTTCATGGGACTGGGGATGCGCTACCACTGGCGCATCCGGGCGCCGAAAGAGGAGGCGCTGATCCATATCGAGAGCCACCCCGTATCCGGTGAGAGCAAGCTGTTTGACGCCACCCTGGCCCTGCGCCGCGCGCCGCTGTCGCGCAAGGGGCTGGCGGCGCTGCTGGCTCGCTGGCCCTGGATGACCCTGAAGGTGCTGCTCGGGATCTACTGGCAGGCCCTGCGCCTTTTTATCAAACGCACCCCCGTCTTCACCCATCCGGAGAGCCGCCCGTGACGCTGACACACCCGCTTAATTCCGCTTCCTGGTGTTGTCAGCAGCCCATGGTGCGGGTTCATCCCAACCGAACGACCCCACTCTTGACCCATTCGGAGAGCCGCTAATGGAACTTGCTCAATCAACCCTCTCTGCCTCTTTCATCGACAAGGGGGCCAAGCAACTGCTGCTCAAATTGCTGGCGCGCCTTGAGCAGGGCCAGCTGGTGCTCCACGACGGCAGCGAGTGTCACCGTTTCGGCAAGGCGGGCAGCGACCTGTATGCCGAGCTGGTGGTGCAGGATCCGGCGTTTTATCGCCGCCTGCTGCTGGGGGGGAGCATCGCCGCAGGAGAGACCTGGGTGGAGGGTCTCTGGACCAGCCCGGAGCCGGTGGCACTGGTGCGCTTGCTAGCCCGCAATCTGCCGCTGCTCGACGCCCTGGAACGGCGCCTCGGCTGGCTCAGCTTCCCGTTCAACAAGGTGCGCCACTGGTTCAATCGCAATACCCTGACCGGTTCGCGCGCCAACATCGCCGCCCACTATGACCTTGGCAACACCCTCTATCAGGGCTTTCTCGACGATCACATGCAGTATTCGAGCGCCATCTATCCCCACCCGGATGCCACCCTGGAGGAGGGGCAGCAGGCCAAGCTGCGCACCATCTGCGAGCGGCTTGAGCTTGGGCCGGACGACCATCTGCTGGAGATAGGCACCGGCTGGGGCGGTCTCGCCGTCTATGCGGCCCGTCACTACGGCTGCCGGGTCACCACCACGACCATCTCCCAGGCCCAGCACGACTATGCCAAGGCGTGGATCGAGCGGGAGGGGCTGGGAGATCGCATCACCTTGCTGCTGGAGGATTACCGCAAGCTGGAGGGACGCTATGACAAGCTGGTCTCCATCGAGATGATCGAGGCGGTGGGGCACGCCTTCCTGCCCGACTATTTCCGCCAGTTGTCGCGCCTGCTCAAGCCCGGCGGACGCCTGCTGATCCAGGCCATCACCATCGCCGATCAGCGCCACGCCCAGTATCTGCGCGGGGTGGACTTCATCCAGCGCTACATCTTCCCGGGAGGCTGCCTGCCCTGCGTCTCCCAGATGGCGGGTCTGCTGGCGCGGGAGACCGACATGCAGCTGGTACGGCTGCACGATCACGGCCACCACTATGCCCGTACCCTGGCCCACTGGTGCGAACGCTTCCTGACGCTGGCCCCGGAGCTGCCCAAACTCGGTTACAGCCAGGATTTCATCCGGCTCTGGCACTTCTACTTCGCCTACTGTGAAGGGGGATTCTGGGAGCGGGCCATCAGCCTGGTGCAACTGGAGGCCGCCAAGCCGGGGCCCCATGGCTGGTCCGGGGACTTGCCGGCAAGCGGTCGCTGATCATGTGGCAGTGGGCCCACCTGCTGGGGTTCAACCTCTACTGGTTGCTGGCGGTGACATGGCAGCAACCGGGCCCGCTGCTCGGGATGCTGCTGCTCCATTTCATCTTCTCCCCCCGCCGCGGGCAGGACTGGCGCCTCATCCCGGTCGCCCTGGCAGGCTGCCTGCTCGACATCCTGCTCTGGCGCCTCGGCCTGTTTCACTTTCCGTCCGGTTTTCCGCTCTGGCTGTTGCTGCTCTGGTGCGGTTTCGCCCTGACCCTCTCCCACGGCCTTCGCTGGCTTCGCCCCTTGCCGCGCTGGCAACAGGGGCTGTTCGGCATGGTGGGGGGGGCCTCCTCCTATATGGCGGGGGCCGCCATGGGGGCAGTAAACTTACCCTGGGGCATCTGGACAAGCGCAGTGCTGCTGGCGGTGATCTGGATGTGGTGGTTACCCGTACTCCTGTGGGTAACGGTCAAGCTGGAGGGTGAGACGAGATGAACACCTTTTCGACCGACACCTTGTTGTTTTCCAAGTGGACCAGGGATGGCCAGTGCGAGCTGGCCGAGCGATTCTACCTGGTGGTGGCCTGCCAGCGCGATGCCCAGGGGCATCTGGCGAGCGTGGTGATGCAGGATATCAACACCCTGCAGGAACAGGAGATGGACTGGCATGAACTGGAGGATCCCGCCCGTTGGCACATGGGGTGGAACTAGCCTGCTGCTGGCGGCCTTGAGCCTGCCACTGTTTGCGACCGCCCAGAGCGTTGCCGCCCCCTGGCAGGGGCTGCGCACCGTGGGACAGGGGGAGATGCGCTGGCTCTGGTTCAAGCTCTATGACGCCACCCTCTACAGCGAGAGCGGCCGCTATCAGCCGGGGCGCTACCCGCAGGCCCTCAGCATTACCTACGCGAGGGCCATCGAGCGCCAGGATTTGCTGGAGGCGACCGCCGCCGAGTGGCAGCGGCTCGGCCTTGGCAGCGAGAGTGAGCGCCAACACTGGCTGGCTCGACTGGCCACGCTCTGGCCGGATGTCGCCCCCGGCGACAAGCTGGTTTTTTATGTGGACGAGCAGGGGGCGGGCCACTTCTGGTTGCGAGATCGCCTCCTTGGCTCTCTCTATGATCCCGCCTTCGCCCCCGCGTTTCTTGCTATCTGGCTGACTGACGACAGCCGGGATCCCGCTCTGACCCGCCGCCTGCGCGGCCAATCCTGATGGAGTATTCCATGAAGTTCTCTTCTTGGTGGCGTCTTGCCTGGTTGCTGCCCCTGCTGTGGCTCTCTGGTTGCGGCGCGGGTCTTGACGATTATCGCGGCTCCCGGCCGGGTTGGGATCTCGCCCGTTTCTTCAATGGCAAGCTGGTGGCCCATGGCCTGGTGACGGACCGCAGCGGCGAAGTGACCAGTCGCTTTCGGGTCGAGATGCAGGGGCACTGGCGAGAGGGCAAGGGGGAGCTGTTCGAGCAGTTCTACTTTGATGATGGCCGTCGGCAGACCCGCACCTGGTTCTTGAGCAAGGGGGCGGATGGCCACTGGCGCGGCACGGCTTCAGACGTGGTGGGGGAGGCGGTAGGCAAGACAGCGGGCTTTGCCCTCAATTGGCGTTATCAACTCGATCTGGCTCTGCCGGATGAGAGCGTGGTGAGGGTGAGCTTTGATGACTGGATGTATCTGCTGGACGACGACCGCCTGATCAACCGCGCGAAGATCAGCAAGTTCGGCATTCATCTCGGCGAGGTGATCCTCTATATCGAACGGCTTGAGCAATGAAAGCCGGTGCATTTTTTTGCCGACGATAGCCATTGGCTATGGATCGGTAAGGCACGGACGATTGTCCTTTGAGTCTGCTTCTGGATAAGCTGACTCCGTTCCCGATAATGCTTACCACCTGGAGGTGAATCATGAAGAGCCCCATTGGTCTTGATACCGTTCAATCACAAGCCCTGGCCGCCGAGCTCAACAAGCTGCTGGCCAGCTACCAGATCCTCTACATGAACGTCCGTGGCTTCCACTGGAACATCCGCGGCAACCAGTTCTTCGAGCTGCACCTGAAATTCGAAGAGATCTACAACGACCTGCTGCTGAAAGTCGATGCCCTGGCCGAACGCATTCTGACCCTGGATGGGGTGCCCCTGCACAGCTTCAGCGACTACATCCAGGTGTCCGCCATCCCCGAGCAGAAGGGGTTGCATGACGGTCGTGCCTGCGTGGAATCCCTGCTGGCGAGCTTCCGCGAACTGCTGGTTGCCCAGCGCCGCATCCTGGGTCAGGCCGCCGATGCCGGTGATGAAGGGACTGCGTCCATCCTCTCCGACTATGTGCAGCAGCAGGAGAAACTGGTCTGGATGCTGCGCGCCTATCTGGCCTGATGAACCTGGGGCCGGCTGCCCATGCCCCGGCCCGTATCATTGCCCCTGTTGTTGCAAACCCGAGTTGTCTCTCCTTGATTTCCCACCCGCTTGCCGCCCGATTTGGGCGGCTTTTTTCTATTTGATCTACATCAATGAAATGTTAATTGGTAAATTGAATGCCTATTAAGTTTTCCAGGAGGGGAATAGAATCGCCACAAAACAGACAACTGAAATGTCCAATTAGGAGAGGCATGATGTTTTGTGTGCAATGTGAACAGACAATTCGTACCCCGGCAGGCAACGGCTGCGCCTATGCACAAGGCATGTGCGGCAAGACGGCTGAAACTTCTGATCTGCAGGATGTGCTGATCTATACCCTGCAAGGGCTCAGCGCCTGGGCCCTGGCGGCCCGCGAGCACGGCATCGTCGACAGCGAAATAGACGCTTTCGTGCCCAAGGCGTTCTTTGCCACCCTCACCAACGTCAACTTCGACTCCGCTCGCATCGTCGCCTACGTCAACCAGGCGCTGAGCTATCGTCAGCAGCTGGCCGCCAAGCTGGCACCGCTGGCGGTGCAGGCCGATGCACTGCCCGCTGCCGCCCGTTTCGAGCCGGGTGCCGATCTGCTGGCCCAGCTGGCCCAGGCGCCGCAGACCGCGGTCAACCGCGGCAAGAACGAAGTCAACGAAGACATCATGGGGCTGCGCCTGCTCTGCCTCTACGGCCTCAAGGGTGCCGCCGCCTACATGGAGCACGCCCGGGTGCTGGATCAGCAGGATGCCGGGGTAGCCGCCGAATTCCATCGCATCATGAGCTGGCTCGGTACGGATCCGAGCGATCTGGATCCCCTGTTCAAGTGCGCCATGGACATTGGCCTGCTCAACTTCAAGATCATGGAGATGCTGGATCTCGGTGAAACCACCGCCTTCGGCCACCCCGAGCCGACCCAGGTTCGCGTCACTCCGGTTCCGGGCAAGTGCATTCTGGTCTCCGGTCACGACATGGTGGATCTCAAGCTCATTCTGGAGCAGACCAGGGGCACCGGCATCAATGTCTACACCCATGGCGAGATGCTGCCGGCCCTGGCCTACCCCTTCTTCAAGCAGTACCCGCACCTGGTGGGCAACTACGGCTCTGCCTGGCAGAACCAGCAGAAGGAGTTTGCCAACTTCCCGGGCGCCGTGGTGATGACCTCCAACTGCATCATCGACCCGAACGTGGGCAACTACTCGGATCGCATCTTCACTCGCTCCATCGTCGGCTGGCCGGGCGTGACCCACCTGGAAGGGGAAGATTTCTCTGCCGTGATCGCCAAGGCGCAAGCGCTGGAAGGCTTCAAGCACGTTGAGCTCGAGCACTTCATCACCATCGGCTTTGCCCGCAACGCCCTGATGCAGGCCGCTCCCGCAGTGATCGACAAGGTCAAGGCTGGCGAAATCAGCCACTTCTTCCTGGTGGGGGGATGTGACGGCGACCGTGCCGAGCGCGCCTACTACACCGAGTTTGCCAAGGCGATCCCGCAGGACAGCCTGCTGCTGACCCTGGGCTGCGGCAAGTACAAGTTCAACAAGCTCGATTTCGGCGACATCGGCGGCATTCCGCGCCTGCTGGACGTGGGTCAGTGCAATGATGCCTACTCCGCCATCCAGCTGGCCCTGGCGCTCGCCGACGCGTTCGAGTGCGGCGTCAACGATCTGCCGCTGACCCTGGTGCTCTCCTGGTTCGAGCAAAAAGCCATCGTCATTTTGCTCACCCTGCTGGCGCTCGGCGTGAAGGACATCCGCACCGGCCCGACCGCCCCGGCCTTCCTCACCCCGGCCCTGCTCAAGGTGCTGGAGGAGCAGTTTGGCCTGAAAGGCACCACCACGGCAGACGCGGATCTCGCCGAGATCCTGGCGGCCTGAGCAAAGACACAGCCTTACACGCTCAGCATGTTGTAAGCCTTTGGCGAGCCTGATGGCTCGCCTTTTTTCAACGCTATTTCCGAGCAAGAGGAGCCTTGCGATGACCTCCACCTCTTTGAGCCTGCGCTGTATAGCCCGCCGGGCAGAGACCCACGACGTGGCGAGCTGGCAATTTGAACCCCTGGCTGGCGACCTGCCCTCCGTGCTGGCCGGCCAGTGCGTCACCCTGCACACGATGATTGACGGCAAGCCTCACTGCCGCGCCTACACCCTCTCCTCCAGCCCGCAGGATCCTTTCTGGCAGGTCACCATCAAGGATGTGGGGCTGGTTTCTCACCATCTGCACCAGAGCCTGCAAGTGGGGGACGAGATCCGGGTAGACGGCCCCTTCGGCGACTTCCACCTGACCGCGCTCCCCTGCGAGCGGCCGCTGCTGCTCAGCGCCGGCTCCGGCATCACCCCCATGTGGGCCATGCTGCGGGACGAGCTCGCCAAGCGGCCGGACGCCGATATCCGCTTTATTCACAGCGCCAGAACCCCCGGGGATGTGATCTTCGCGAGAGAACTGGCTTCATTGGCCGAGGCTCATGCCGGTGTGCGCCATGCTTTAGTGCTGGAGAAAGTAGGGAAAGAGGCGCCAACGGCTCATCCCTGGGTTGGCCGGCTCACACCGGGGATGCTCAAGGAACTGGCGCCGGATCTCTTGAGCCGCCATGTCTATCTGTGCGGGCCCGCCCCCTATATGGCGGTGGTGAGCGAGATGCTGGCCGGGCTCGGGCTGCCCCCCGAGCAGTTGCATCAGGAGTCGTTCGGCCTGCCTGGGGTGGCCTCAAGCGCGGCGCCAGTTGAGGCCGATAGCGACCACTTCTGGCTGACCCTCAAAAAGAGCGGCAAGAAAGTGAAGATACTGCCTGGCCAGACCCTGCTGGCGGCACTGGAGGGGGCGGGGGAGACCATGATGGCCGCTTGCCGCGCCGGGGTGTGCGGCGCCTGTCGCTGCACCACGGAAGGCGAAATCGAGCGCCAGAGCGTGATGACCCTGAGCGCGCAGGACCTCGAGAACGGGGTGGCGCTGGCCTGTTCCTGCACCGCCAGAGGGGATGTGAGCCTGGAGTATTGACGGGCGTCATTGGTATCCCGAGCTTTTCCCGGGCGGGTCGTGCGGGTAGACTCAACCCCAGTTTCAGCAAAGTACGGGATAAAAAATGACAATTCTGGTGACGGGGGGAGCCGGTTACATCGGTTCCCACACCCTGGTCGAGCTGCTTGGTACCGGGCAGCAGGTCGTAGTACTGGACAACCTCTCCAACGCTTCCCCCGAGTCTCTCAAGCGGGTCGAGAGGATCACCGGCAAGCCGGTCACCTTCGTGGAAGGGGACATTCTGGACAGAGCCTGCCTGCAGCGGCTGTTTGCCGAACACAAAATAGCATCCGTGATCCACTTCGCCGGCCTCAAGGCGGTGGGGGAATCCGGCCAGATCCCGCTCACCTACTATCAGAACAACGTGACCGGCACCCTGGTGCTGTGCGAAGAGATGGCCAGGGCCGGCGTGTTCCGGCTGGTGTTCAGCTCCTCGGCCACCGTCTATGGGGATCCGGCCTCGGTACCGCTGCGGGAAGATTTCCCCACCAGCGCCACCAATCCTTATGGCCGCTCCAAGCTGATGGTCGAAGAGATCCTGCGTGACCTCTCCAAATCCGATCCTCGCTGGGCCATCGTGCTGCTGCGCTACTTCAACCCGGTGGGGGCTCACGAGAGCGGCCTCATCGGTGAAGATCCCAACGGCATCCCCAACAACCTGCTGCCTTACATCAGTCAGGTCGGCGTGGGCAAGCTCAAGGAGCTGGGGGTCTTTGGCAACGACTACCCGACCCCAGACGGCACCGGGGTGCGCGACTATATCCACGTGGTGGATCTCGCCATCGGTCACCTCAAAGCGTTGGCCCGCATCAAGAGTGATACCGGCGTCTTCACCTATAACCTCGGCACCGGTCAGGGCTATTCCGTGCTGGAGATGGTCAAGGCGTTCGAGGCAGCCAGTGGCCGTGCCATTCCCTACCAGATCAAGCCCCGTCGCCCCGGTGACATCGCCGAGTGCTGGGCTGAACCGGCTCTGGCCCGTGACGAGCTGGGCTGGCAGGCTGAGCGGGGTCTGGAGCAGATGATGATCGATACCTGGCGCTGGCAAAGCCAGAACCCGAACGGTTATGGCCCTGCTGCGAAGCCGTGATCAAGGGTCATGCGCTGCTCGGGAACCTCATTTATTCATATAAACTCGGGTCCCAGCGCTGCTCTTCGCCTTGCTGACAGCTTCTCGCGACGGCCCATCAGGCCTGATGGTTTGCAGCCTGAATAGCAAAACGCCCCGGCATGCCGGGGCGTTTTTTCATGAACAGCGCGCGGGTTACTGAATGCTCTTGCCGGCGCGGACATCCTTGATGATGGCCTTGAGGCTGGCCAGATCCCGCGGTGCGCCGCGCAGGATCTGATCGCCGATGATGAAGGCCGGGGTGCCGGAAATGGCCATGGCTTCGGCCAGCGCCCGGTTGGTACCCAGATTCTGATCGATGCTGCCGTCCTTGATCTTCGCCTCTACCTTGCTCCAGTCCACGCCGGCGGCCCTGGCGACGTCTTTCACCTGGGCTTCGTCGGAGAGGGGCCCCTGATGGGCGTACAGCTTGTCGTGGAAGGCCTGGTATTTGTCGGGCTGGCCGAGCTTCACCGCCAGCGCCGCGCGGGCGGCGTAGTAGGAAGTTTCGCTCAGGATGGGGAACTGCTTGTAGATGTAGCGGATCTCCTTGTCCTCAGAGAGCAGTTGCTGAATGAGGGGATGAGCGCGCTTGCAGTAGCCGCAGTTGTAGTCGAAGAACTCCACCACCGTCAGGCTGCCCTTGGGATTGCCGCTCTCGGGATCCTGGTTGGCGAAGAGCTGCTTGGCATGGGCTTCTATCAGCGTCTTGTCGTTCTCGGCCTGCTGGCTCTCCTGCTTGGCACGCAGGGCGTTGGACATCTCGACCAGGATCTCCGGATTCTTGACCAGATAGTCGCGCACGATCTGCTCGACATCGCTCTTGGTCAGCTCGCTCGCCTGCACGGGCGCCGCAAGCAGGGTCGCGCCGGTCAGGGCGGCGAACAGGGCATGTTTGATTCTCATAAGTCCATCTTGCTGGGGATGTGGTAGTGGCCCCTATAGTGGGTGAGTCTGTTTTCAAGTCAAGCCATCCGCTTGAAAAAGCACGGTTTGCAGCGGTTTTGCCGGTTTTGTGCGCCAAATAGCCCAATAAATGGGCAAACAAACGGAGTGGGGATTTACAAGGGCTGGGGGCATGGGTAATATGCGTCGCACTGCTGCGGAGGGGTGGCAGAGCGGCTGAATGCACCGGTCTTGAAAACCGGCGATGGGCGACCATCCGTGGGTTCAAATCCCACCTCCTCCGCCATCTACATAGCCCAACTGATTTATTCAGTTGGGCTTTTTTGTGTCTTCGGTTTTGGGTATGCCGCCGTGTGCCCGGATTTAGTTGACCATCGCGATCACTCCCAGGGCGTCACATTGGCGTACTTGTATTTGGCGTAGACGGGCTGGCCGTTGTAGGAACTGGGCGGGAAGCTCGGGTTGGCGCTGATCCAGTTATTCACAAACGTCTGCATCCAGCTGGTGACGGGGCGGCTCTCGCGGCGCACGCTCACCCATTTGTTCTGGGTGCGGCTGAAGACCTGCCAGGTGACTCCCGCCTCGTCGATGTTGAAGGCGTAGCGCTCCATGTTCCAGATGGAGATACCGTACTTGCCCAGGTCGATGTCCTGGGGATACTGACGCCCCTGGATCCAGACGTTGGTATGGAGCAGGTTGGTGCCCCCCATCAGCTCGATGTCGACTTCATAGTGAGAGCTGGTGCCTGCATCTCCGGTATAGGTAAAGAAGGAGCTGATGGTGCCGGGCACCGATCCTGCCTGCATCTGCACCTCATAACGACCCTTGCGGGTGTAGTTGTAGGTTCGCAGCTCAGCACAGCTCTTGTTCCCTTTGTCGGATTTCGCATGGAGGATGGCCGTGCCGGACTCCATCCAGACGTTGGCGGCGCGCCAGGTGCAGTCGAATTCTGACCCGCCATTGCGCCAACCATCAGAGACCTGCCAGTCCTGATTGCTCCACCACCATGCCGATGCCTGAGTGGAATATAATCCTCCCGCCATCAGCAATACTGACATCAGTCCAAGTTTACGCATATTATCCACATTCCTGTGTGTTTATTAATGAGTGTTTTATTGATGACTACAAGCAGCATCAGAATAGCCATAAACAGATATTGAAACTTATACTGGTATCGCGTCATGACAGTTTCATACTTTTGAAATTGCCTGAAAAAGGTATGAAAGACATGACGGCTGGCTGGTATAACCAGAATAAAAAAAGCCACCGTATATAACGGTGGCAAAAGCACGGACTCCCGATCCGATGAGTTAAAATCAGCTGGCTTGGCGGCGATAGATCTCGACCAGTTCGGTGGCCAGTTCGCGGCACAGAATGGAGGTCATCAGGTGATCCTGGGCATGTACCATGACCAGTGTCATCTTGGTCTTGCCTTCGCCCTCATCGGCTTCAATCAGTTTGGTTTGTACGGCATGGGCAGCCTTCCCCGCGTCGGTGGCCTGGAGCAGCAAGGCATCCGCTTCGCTGAACTGGCCAGCACGAGCCTGACGCAGGGCTTCGAAACAGAGACTGCGAGATTGGCCGGCATTGACGATGATGCCCATGACTGCTTCTTCAAGATCCATCATTTATGACTCCTTAAAATCCATTATTACGAGAGACGTTGGCGAACCATTCACCACTTTTCTTGACGGTGCGCTGCTGGCTTTCCAAATCAAGGCTGATGAATCCATAACGGTTCTTGTAGGCATTCATCCAGGACCAGTTGTCAATAAAGGTCCACAGGTGATAACCACGGCAATTACTTCCTTCGGCAATGGCGGTATGAATCCACTGGAGGTGGCCGCGAATGAAGTCGATACGATAATCGTCTTTTACCTGACCATCTTCACCAATGAATCTGTGCTCCCCTTCGACACCCATACCATTTTCGGAGATATAGCTTGGGATATTTCCATAGTTGTCGCGCAGGTTGATCAATATGTCATAAATACCGCGCTCATATATTTCCCAACCGCGATAAGGGTTCATTTTGCGGCCTGGCATCTCGTAATTCTCGAAGAACCAGTCAGGCAGGAAAGGGGAGTCCGGGTTGATGGCCGTCATGCGTGCCTTCACTCGCCGCGGCTGGTAGTAGTTGATGCCGAGCAGATCGATCTTGCCGGCGGCCAGCAGTTCGCAGTCGCCGCTTTGCACCACGGGCATCTGATCGTGCTCGCGCAGGATATCGATCAGCTCCTGGGGATAAACCCCCTTCACCGCAGGATCGAGGAAGGCACGGTTGAAGAACAGGTCGGCAATGAACGAGGCCTTCAAGTCTGCCGGGTTTGAAGAGCGCGGATAGGAGGGGGTCAGGTTCAGGACGATGCCGATCTGGCCGGGCAGGGAGAGTGTGCGATAACGCTTCACCGCCAGACTGTGGGCCAGCATCATGTGATAGGCCACCTGGGCTGCCCGTTTGAAGTCCATCTGGTTCGGGTAATGGAAGTCATACAGATACCCTCCTTCCACTACCACAACGGGTTCATTGAAGGTCATCCAGCAGGCGACGCGATCACCGAACAGTTTGAAGCAGAGAGCTGCGTACTCGGCATAGGCCGCCACGGTTTCGCGGCTCTCCCAGCCCCCCTGCTCCTGCCAGTACATCGGCATGTCGAAGTGGAACAGGCCGATGAAGGGTTTGATCCCCTTGGCCAGCAGCTCATCGATAACCTTGTTGTAGAAGTCGACGGCCTCCTGATTGACGGTGTGGCCATCCGGCAGCAACCGGGCCCAGGAGATGGATGTGCGGAAGCTGTTGTGGCCAATCTGTTCCATCAATGCGATGTCTTCACGATAACGATCGTAGAAGGTGGAGGTGTTGGCCGGGCCAACCTGACCGTGGAAACGGTGTGGCTCCGTCTCGAACCAGTGATCCCAGATGGTCGGTGCCTTGCCGCCCACATTGGCAGCTCCTTCCGATTGTGCGGCCGACGAGGCGCTACCCCACCAGAAGCCTTCGGGGAATGTATATTGCATTGCAGTTTCCTCTTGATGACCGGCGTGCAGGCGGCGTGGCGCCCGCACGCCTGGCGCTTACGCCTGACTCTGAATCGGTGTGATTGTGTCTGCTTTTTCTGATCTGGCGGCTTCTTCCACTTCAGCCGTCTCGGCTTCCTGCTTGAGCAGGGTGCGTTCGTAAGCCCGCACGAAGGGGTAATACATCAGGGCGGAGATCCCCATGCAGATGAAGCACATGATGACCGGACTGAAGGCCCAGTTGGTCGCCCAGGAGGCGCCGATGGGGGCCGGCGTGGTCCATGCGGTCAGCATCACGACCTTCTCAACCAGACCCAGATCCACCGCGAACCAGGCCAGGATGGCGTTGATCACCGGCACCAGGATGAAGGGCAGGAAGAAGACCGGGTTCATGATGATGGGAGCACCAAACAGGATCGGCTCGTTGATGTTGAAGAACCCGGGGACCACGCCCATTCGCCCTATGGTGCGCAGGTGTACGGCACGGCTGCGCATCAGCAGGAATGCCAGTGGCAAGGTGGAGCCCACGCCGCCGATAAAGAGGAAATGATCCCAGAAACCGGGCAGGAAGGTGTGGGGAATGGCCTGACCTGCGGCCAATGCGGCCTGGTTGCTGGCCAGGTTTGCCATCCAGAAGGGGTTCATGATGCCGGTGACGATCATGGTGCCGTGGATGCCGGCAAACCAGAGGATCTGGCACAACAGCACCGCCAGCAAGACGGCAGGCAGGCTGTCGGAAGCCGCCACCAGCGGTTTGAGCATGGACATGATCGCCTCGGGCAGGATCATGCCTGTGGTTTCCTGCAGCAGCATGTTGAAGGGGTGCAGGGTCAGGATAATCGCCAGGACCGGGATCAGCACCTCGAAGGAGCGCGCCACTCCCATCGGCACCTGCTCGGGCAGACGGATGGTGATGTTGTTGCGCTTGAGCCAGGCGTAGACCTCGGTCGAATAGATGGCGCAAATAAGAGCGGTAAAGATGCCCTGACCGGAGAAATACTGGGTGGAGATGGTGCCGTCTTTATATTGCGCCGCCACCAGCATGAACGACATCAGGGAGAGTAGACCTGTGGTGATGGGGTCCAGGGAGTATTGCTTGGCCAGGCTTGATGCGACGCCCACCGAAATGAAGACCGTCATCAGCCCCATGCTCATGTTGAAGGGCAACATGAGTTCGGCACGATAGGTGTTGGAAAAATCGAGCCAGGCTCTGGCAAAGCCCCAGGTGGTTTCGCTGGAGATGGGTGGAAAAATGAAGACCAGCATGAAGCTGCCGACGATCATGAACGGCAGCGCGGCAATAAAACCGTCACGGATGGCCAGAACATAGCGTTGCTGGCCAAGTTTTCCTGCCAATGGGCCGATCCGTTGTTCGATCAACTTGACCAGCATCCCATAGAGTGAACTCATAGTGTGTGTCCTTCCTTGTGAGCACGCTTAACCAATCAGGGAGAGGGCGTAGTCCAGCACCTTGTCGCCGCGCTGCATGCCGTAATCCATCATGTCGATAGGTTGTACCTTGATGCCGTGAGCCGCCGCCTTGGCTTGCAACTCCGGTTGCATGTACTTGATCTGCGGTCCCAGCAAGACCACCTGGTAATGGGGCATCTGGTCATCGAACTCCGATGCGCCAAAAGCCTTGATCTCGGCAGCCAGGCCCCGTTTTTCGGCTTCTACCAGCATTTTTTTCACCAGCAGGCTGGTGGACATCCCGGCAGAGCAGCACAACATGATTTTTTTCATGATCATTCCTCAGTTATTAAGCTGGGCTCACTATAGATCGATGCAACAAAGTGGGAAATCGATTTCACAAGTCGGGTTTTGTAATTGTGATCGCGATCACTTGATGGATATTTGATATAAGGTGGTTAAAATAAAATATCGTTATTTATCAGTAAGTTGTCTTTGTTTTTGTGATGTGGCTTTCGCCATGTTTGTTCGACTTGGCTTGTTGAAATATCGATTTCAAATTTGTCGTGGTTTTCATGCTGCTCCTGCCCCCTGCATGATGCAGGGGGCGCTTTCGGCATGGTGCCGATCCGGCGCCCATGCCAGCAACCCCGGATAACCGAGCCCATCGCCGTGCTCCCTCACCCCCTGGTGGCAGGGGGTCATGGTGGCGGCTAAGGGGCTCTGTACAGTGTCTTGCTCAGATGGCGGGCTCAGCCTGGGGTTGCCTTGTGGTTCTCGCTGAGGGTCACGAAACCCGATTCAGGAGCCGGGTATCCTGCTTTCCCGCCTGCTTCGCGCGGGGCACTGTAGAAGAGGTGGGGGGGGATGCCCAGATGGCGTCAGCAGATCTGATGGCAAATGAGGGATCAAGTGGATGCGCAAATAAGGTGGCCAAGAGACGGACATGTAAAGGCAGGGTTGCGAAGGTGCGGTCAGATGCAATGAAATGATCGATAAGAGAGGGTTCTGCTGCCGTCAGCCTCTGAATGATGACGGAAAAGGGAAAAGGGAAAAGGGAAACGTAAAGTGGAGGGCGGCGACCGGTGCGGGAGCTGTCCTGGGCAAGGTCGGCAGGAGAGTAAAACAATGCTCCGTCACGGGGACGGAGCATTGGAAGGGTGATCAGCGGGTCAATCCACCTTCATCCAGTACGCTGACCGTCCAGAAGAAGGGGGCATTCCAGTTGACGGTGACCTCGTTCAGCGTCCAGGCACCAATCTCATCTTTCCAGCAGGTCTGGCCGGTACACTTGCCCTTGAGGGTGGAGGCAACGGGATCGCTGAAGTTGATGGAGTTCGGTCCGCCCGAGAGTACACCTGGCGGAACCAGGGGAGACGCGGGGTCGATGGGGTGAGCCCAGAACCTGTGGTGCGGATTCTTCAGCGGACGGCTGCCGTAGCCCGACACATAGGACTGATCGAGGGGGTTGCGACCGAGCACATAGTCCATGGCATCGGACATGGCCTGCAGGTATTTGCGCTCTCCCGTGAAGTCATGGGCCAACCCGAGGAAGATGCTGCGGTTCATCAGGTTGGAGTTGGAGCCCCAGGGGTATTCGGTAGCCTGATAGGGGATAAGGTAACCCTCCGTCGCCACGCTCTTCTGGTAGCCGTCAGCTGCGGCGATGATAGCGGCGCGCGCCTTCTCCACTTCCTGTTTGCCCAGTTTGTTGGGCACCATGGCCAGCGTGATGGTCCCTGCGCTGCTGAGATCCTGCCAGTAGAGATCACCGCTTGCGCTGCGATCCCCCTTGGGGGCGGCCAGATAGAGAGGGGACTGCTGGACGGCCTTCTTGTACTCGGCTTTGCCGGTGGTGGCAAACAGCTCGGCGGCAGCCCAGTAGAATTCGTCCTTCAGGTTGGTGTCATCATAGGGACCGGATCCCACAAAGTTGTCATAGGCATAGACGTCCGGATGGCGGTTGGCCGCCTTCCAGGCTCGTTCCGCTGCCTGCAGGCTGCGCTGTGCGAAGGCCGGATCCAGATCTTTCCATACGCGAGCAGACTGGGCGGCAGTGGCCGCCAGGTTCAGAGTCGCAGCCGTGCTGGGGTGGCTCAGGAAACGGGGTTGTGGATCCTTGTGGGGCGGGAGCGGCATCCCGGTCCAGGCTTCGTCGGCGACCTTGTGGAAGACCATGCCGGAGGCATCGATCTCGGTCAGTTTCAGGCTGTCGAGCTGCTTGGACTGATCGCCTACCGGCACCCAGGCCTTCTTGCCTTCGGGCACCTGCATGGCGAGGAAGAACTCCATCATCCAGCGGGACTCGTCCAGCAGATCGTTGTAGCCGTTGTGCTGTTCCGGGATCTTGACCTTGCCGTCGGCAAAGGCGCTCTTGTCACCCTCTTTCGCCAGCTGCTCCCGTTCATAAAGGTTCATCAAGGTCCATACCGAGATCCCCCCGTTGACCACGTACTTGCCCTGATCGCCAGCGTCGTACCAGCCGCCGGTCACATCCAGCGTGAAGTCACAGCCAGGCCACTGGTTGCCCTTGGCGTCCTGCTTGTTGAAGCAGGTTACGTTCTCGGGCTTGTGTCCTGCCGGGCGAGCAAGGTCGGGGCGCTGGACATATTTGGCTTCGATGTCGATGCCGCTACGCTGCTGATAGAAGAAGGAGAGGGCATCGAATTTCATGGTGTGATAGATGTCATCGCCGATGCTGAACGGATGACTCTTCTGGCCGGCGACCTCCAGTACCAGGCCGGTGCCCGGGGTGGTGACCTGACTGAAGTCGGCAATCTGCACGTTCTCGCCGGATGCGGCATTCAGGCCAAAGGGCGTGGTCTTGCCTTCCGCGATGGTCTCACCCTGGGCATTGCGCAGGGTCCAGGGGAGCGCGTCCTTGCTGTCGGTGGCGATGGTCGCCCGTTTCAGAGCCTTGCTCAGATAGCCGACCTGGTTGACGCGCACGCTGCCCAGCTCCGATTTCTTGATCAAGGAGGGGCCCGATAGCGTGGCTTCACCGATACAGACAGTGGTCGGTGTCTGGGTGCCCATCTGAAGTTGGAACTGGGTCTTCTCGTCAGTGGCAGAAGGTGTGAACTGGATATCGAACGGTTTGGGCGTGCTGCCGAGGGCGAGGTCCTGCACCATGTAGTTGGTGTAGGGGGCGCCATCATGCTGGATCAGGGCCTTGACGTTGATGTCGCTCTTGGCCATGGCAGTGAAATGGAGTTTGTAGGTTTGCCCCTGCACCAGGCCGAGATTGGACTGACCCAGGATGACATCCCAGGGATTGGAGCCCGACTCGGTGAAGGTGATACAGCCCATCTGGTTCTCGGCGTTCAGGGTCCCCCCGGCCGTCCACCATCCATCGGTTCCCTGGAAGCCCCCATTGGTCAGCAATTCACCCACAGGTCCGGCAGATGCCGAGGAGGTAGCTGAACCAGATGCTCCTGCACTGGGCAGGGAGCAGCCATGCAAGCCAATGACGCAAGACATGGCAAGCGTCAGGGCACTAAGCCGAGATGTTTTCATTGTTACCCCTTTGATCACAGACGGAAATAATGGCGTCGATTTTCGCACTCACGCAGAAAATGACCGAGTCATCCTGCGGCCCGCATTTCACTGTCAAGATTCACACACAATCCTTGAGTGGAAATCGATTTCACGATTCAGGTAACAGTAAATTTTTTGGCAGATCAAGTTTGCTTTTATGAAATGTGATGGAGACGGCAAATTTTCGTTTATTGATATATTCATGCACTTGAATTGAATTCCATTGAATCCTTTCAACATTCCTCTGACTCCCCAGCCGTTTGGCCATATCGGTGTCGTTCCAGGCAGCTCATGCGGCAAATTAACGTGATTGACTGCATTTAAATCATTGTTTTGATTTTATTTTGTTGAACTTACTGCAATGAGTCTACCCGTTCTCTCTGTTCCTTCCTGGGTATTCTGCTGATGAGACACGCCCCCGAGTTTGTGAGTTGCATCACTATTTTCTCTTTCAGCGGGATCTTTGTCATGGCATGACAAAGATACTGCTGGAATGACGAAGAGATTTCTGTTTACCATTTAATATTCTTGCAATCGATTTCAAATTCGACTGTTTTTCAAGACGACTCGCCATGAACGATGAGTCCAGGCGATGAACGAGAACATCCGGAGAGTCATAAGGAAAATGCGTAAAACTACAGGTCTCACCAGGTCTATGACCTGCCTATTCGTGGGGTGCGGCATCTGGAGTGCCGGGATGGCGGATGAGTTGTCGACCATGCCCTATTTTTCCACTTGGCCGCAGATCCACAGCGCCATTGCCAGGGACGAGGGGATGGAGCGCCAGATCCAGGCTCTGCTCTCCCGGATGACCCTGGAGGAGAAGGTTGGCCAGATGATCCAGCCCGACTTTCGTGAAGTGACACCTGAGGAGGTGACGCGCTACAAGATTGGCTCCGTCCTCAACGGGGGGGGTGGCTGGCCCGGCAACAACAAACACGCGTCGGCCCAGGACTGGGCACACCAGGCCGACACCTATTGGCAGGCGGCGGAAGCGGGCTTTGAGGGCAGGGGGTATCGCATCCCCTTCATGTGGGCGACCGATGCGGTGCACGGCCACAACAACGTCTTCGCGGCGACCCTGTTCCCGCACAATATCGGCCTGGGGGCGGCGCGGGATCCGGATCTCATCTACCGTATCGGCCAGGTGACGGCGCGGGAAGTGGCCGCCACCGGGCTGGATTGGACCTTCGCCCCGACGGTGGCGGTGCCCAGGGATGATCGCTGGGGCCGGACCTATGAGGGCTATTCCGAAGATCCCGCCATCGTCTATCACTATGCTGGCGAGATGGTGCGTGGCCTGCAAGGTTCCGCGACGGATCTGCGCGGCCAGCGCCATGTCATCTCGAACGTGAAACACTTCGTGGGGGACGGCGGTACCCTGAACGGGGTCGACCGGGGTCAGAACTTCTATTCGGAAGAGGACCTGCGCAACCTGCACGCGGTGGGCTACTTCTCGGGGCTGGATGCCGGTGCCCAGGTGGTCATGGCTTCGTTCAACAGCTGGCACAACGAGCTCAACCGCGACGTGCTGCCAGAAGACGGGGTGGAGTACAACGGCAAGCTGCACGGCAGCCGCTATCTGCTGACCGACGTGCTCAAGGGCAAGATGGGCTTTGATGGTCTTGTCGTCTCTGATTGGAACGGTCACAGCGAGATCGCCGGTTGCACCATGGGGAGCTGCCTGCCTGCGGTGCTGGCCGGGGTCGACATCTTCATGGTCACGGCGCGCAAGGACTGGATGGAGTTTCGCCAGAGCCTGCTCGATGGCGTGGCGAGCCGGCAGATCCCGATAAGCCGGATCGACGATGCCGTGACGCGTATCCTGCGGGTCAAGATGCGGGCCGGGCTGTGGGAGAAACCCATGCCGTCGGCCCGTGAGCTGGCGGGCAAGCAGGGTGAACTTGGTGCCGTGACGCATAAGGCGCTGGCCCGGGAGGCGGTACGCAAGTCGCTGGTGCTGCTCAAGAACGAGGGCAGGATCCTGCCCCTGAGCCGGCAGAGCCGGGTGCTGGTGGCTGGGAGCGCCGCCAACGATCTGGGCAAGCAGGTGGGGGGCTGGAGCCTGACCTGGCAAGGCAGCGAAAACGGGCGCGGTGATTTCCCCGGTGCCCAGAGCGTGCTGGATGCGGTGACCGCCACCGTCGGTGCGGATCATGTGCAGGTGAGCACGGGATCCGGTGAGTTTGCGGGAGCCAAGCCCGATGTCGCCATCCTGGTCATGGGGGAGGATCCCTATGCCGAGTGGTTCGGCGACATTCCTGACAACAAGACCCTTGCCTATGGGGATCTCAAGAGCAGCTATCACGAGGACCTGTTGACCCTCAAGCGGCTGAAGGCGGCCGGCATCCCCGTGGTGACCGTGCTTTTCTCCGGACGTCCGCTCTACGTCAATGAGGAGCTCAATCTCTCTTCCGCCTTTGTCGCCGCCTGGCTGCCGGGCACCGAGGGGGAGGGGATCACCGATCTGCTGTTCAGGGATGCCAAGGGCAAGGTGGCCCATGACTTCCAGGGACGCCTCTCCTTCTCGTGGCCCTTCAGCAAGTGCGCCACCACCATCAATCGCACGCCCACCCATATCCCGGGCTGGCAGCGTCCAGCCTTCGAGCAGGATCCAGCGGGTGAGTACGCACCGCTCTTCCCCTATGGCTACGGGCTCAGCTACGGCAAGCCTTCCCCTGTGGCGGCCCGGGTCAGCAACCTCAATACCCTGGCCCTGGATAAACGCACCTTCGGCTGCAACGAGAGCGACCCCGCCAAACTGAGCGCCGCTGACAAGGTGCTCGAGCTGTTCGGGCCAAAGGCGGGTGAAGAACACCGTCTGCGCATGGGGGATGCCAGCAACTGGACGGGGACTGAAGTCTCCGGCAACAGCGTGACCGAGATGACCTTCATCAAGGTTCAGCCCATCGACTACCTGCGCCAGCAGGATGCGCGAGCGGTCACCTTCCTCGGGGCGGACAAGCCGGGTGTCGACTCCGGGGCCACGATCCAGTTGCAGACCACCCAGGTCAAGGGGGCGGATCGTCGCACCTACCTGAAGGGCGAGAGCGAGCTGCAGGTGACGCTGCGGGTGCAGCAGGCGCCAGCAGGGGACATGACGCTGGGGCTGCAGTGTGGCTGGCCCTGCGGCAAGTCCATCGAGATTGCTCCGGCCTTGCGCCAGTTGCCCCCGCAGAAGTGGGTGACCCTGAGTCTGCCCCTGCGCTGCCTCGAAGAGGGCATGGACTTCGCGAAGGTCAATACCCCCTTCATCCTGGGCACCAGTGGACAGGCACGCATCGACATGGCGACCGTACGCTGGGTACCGGCTTCTCTGCTGGGGGCCTCAGGGGAAGTGGTCAGGCTCGATTGCCAGGGCAGGTTGAGTCGATAAGCCGTCAGCCAGATGCACCAGGATGCCTGTCGGGCTCCTGGTGCCTTGATAACCGGCTCCGCCCCGATGCGGAGGGAGAGGTGGGAGAGAAGGATGTCGATCGTACAGCGGATCAGATTGGGCTTTACGCTGCTGCTGGTCCTGTTGCTATTGCTCGGGGCCATCAGTTACCTGAAGACGACCTCCATTCACGGTCGTTTCCAGCAGGTGACCGAAGAGGCGACGCCTCAAGCCCTGACCGCCAGCCGGCTGCGCGCCGCGTTGCTGATGGCTGACAGGGACAGCCTGGCGCATCTCGCCATCTGGGAGACGTCGGCGTTCCCCGAGTCCCGTCAGCGTGTTGCCCATGACAAGGTCCGCTATGAGCAGCACATCAAGGCATTCGCGGCCCTGACACTCGATACCGAGAGTGAGCGGCAACTCGCCCGGGTCACCGACCAGGCCCCCCGGCTGTTTACCATCTCTGAGCAGTTGATGAGCCTGCACGAAGAGTCGGTCGAGCTGGAACGGGTGCTCGCACGGATGCGGAGCGAGCTGCTGCACCTGGACGACAACTACCGTTCGGCGGCAGACCTGCTGGTGCGTTACACGGCGGGGCGGCGCTCTTTGCAGAACAAGGCGGAGCTCATCACCAGCGGTATTGCACGGGATCTCAAGCTGATCCTGCGTGCCGACGGCAACACGGATCTGGTGGCGCTACAGGGGGTGCTGGCCAAAGACATCGACATTGCGAACCAGCGTCTGGAGCGGATTGTTGTCCCCGATGACGTCAAGGCCAGATTCACCCGCCATGTGGCGCGCATTCCCCAGCTGGTATTTGGCGACAAGGGGCTGATTGCCACCCTGGTGCGCCGTCAGCAAATCAGCCAGCAACTCCATGGCTTGCGTGAACAGCAGGAGGCGCAGAGCCAGCAACTGGGGGAGGTCCTGGACAGGCTTATCGCCATCAGCAACCAGAGCATGCAGGAGGACAGGCTGAGTGCCGACGTCGCGGTTGACAGCGCCCGCACCTGGATCGTGATGGTGGCCCTGTGTTCCGTGCTCATCGCCCTCATTGTTGCCTGGAGTACGGCCCGCAGCATCCAGGTGCCGCTGGTGCGGATCAATCGGGTTCTCGGTCTGATGGCACAAGGTGACATGACGCTGCGGGTTCGCTACCCCGCCAGGAACGAGCTTGGTGAGGTCGCGAACTCCATCGACCAGCTGGCCCACCACACCAAGACGCTTCTGATGGAGGTCCAGACCGGCTCTGAGTACCTGGTGAGCGAGACGCGCAAGACCGCGGAGATCGGCGAGCAGGTGATGTCGCAGGTGCAGGCGCAGAAGGCCCAGACCGATCAGGTAGCGGCCGCCATCTTCGAGCTGGAGACCAGTGCGACCGAAGTGGCGCGCTCGAGCGATCATGTTCGTCGGGAGGTGGGGGAGGCCAATGACGAGAGCCGGCGCGGACGTCATCTGATGCAGGCCAATCGGGATGGCATCGAGCAACTGGCGACCGACATCGCCGGGGCCATGGCGATCACCCGCAAGCTCGAAGGCTACAGCAGCAACATTGGCAACATTCTCGAGGTGATCCGTGGCATGGCTGAACAGACCAACCTGCTGGCCCTCAATGCGGCCATCGAAGCGGCCCGTGCCGGGGAGGCCGGGCGGGGCTTTGCCGTGGTGGCCGAGGAGGTGCGGGCGCTGGCTACCCGTTCACAAGGGGCGACCCAGGAGATCCAGGTGATGATCGACAACCTGCAGGGATGCGCCCGCGATGTGGCGAGCGTGATGGCCCAGAGCCATGAGCAGACTCAGCAGAGTGTGCAGCAGACCCGGGATGTCGAGAGTGCCCTGGGGGGGATCGCCTCGCGCATGGAGGCCATCAAGGAGATTGCGGATCACATGGCTTATGCCGCAGCGGAGCAGATTTCGGTGAGTCAGGGAGTGGCCCAGCACGTGGCGGCCATCGCAGACGTGGCTCACGAGACCGAGCAGGCGTCCCGGGTATCGGCGAGCAGTGGTGAGGTGTTGTCGGGGCTGGCCAGCCAGCAGCAGAGTCTGGTGGCCCGTTTCAAGGTGTAGGAGAGAGGCGATGTGGAAATCTGTGAGTGCCCTGCTGGTTTGGGGGCTGAGTACGGCGGCGGTATCCCAGGAGCTGGTGCTGGAAACCTGGCGCGTGGATGACGAGGCGCTCTGGAAGGAGCAGTTTCTGCCCCGTTTTCAGGCGATCCATCCCGAGATCACCCTTAAGCTGTATTCGCAGCGCTCGGCGGATTACGATCGGGAGCTTGCCGAGCGGCTGGCGGCGGGGAAGGCGGGGGATCTCATCACTTGCCGTCCTTATGATCAGTCCCTGCGGCTGTTCCAGCAGGGGCATCTGCTGGATCTGACGGACCTGCCCGGGATGGAGAACTTCCCGAGCTTTGCCAAGGCCGCCTGGCAGACCGACTCCGGGGCCCAGACCTTCTGCCTGCCCATTGCCTCCGTGATCCAGGGTTTCTACTTCAATGTCGATATCTTCAACGCCCTTGGGCTGACACCGCCGCGAACCCGTGCCGACTTCTTCGCCGTGCTGGAGAAGGTGAAGCAGGATGGCCGCTATCTGCCGCTGGCACTGGCGGCTCACGACAGCTGGGTGGTCTCCGAGCTTGGTTATCAGAATATCGGTCCCAATTACTGGCATGGGGAAGATGGCCGCCTGGCGCTGATCAACGGTCAGGCGCGAGTGACCGATGCCCCTTATGTGGCGGCGTTTCGTGAGCTGGCAAGCTGGCGGCCCTACATAGGGGATCATCCGGCCGATGCCACCGAAGCACAGGCGGTGGATGCCTTTGCCGCGGGCAAGGCCGCCATGATAGTGGCGGGCTCCTGGTCGCTGGCCCAGTTCACCGGCAAGGTCAATTTTGGTGCCTTCCCGCCCCCCGTCGCGCGGGAGGGGGACACCTGCTATTTCACCGATCACACCGACATGGGGATCGGCATCAATGCCGCCAGCCCGAACAAGGAGGCCGCCCTGAAACTGGTGGAGTGGATGGCAAGCGCCGACTTTGCCGAGCGTTTCTCCAATTCGGTGCCCGGCTTTTTCTCCCTCTCCAATCACTTCTTCGAGCTCAAGGATCCGGTGGCGAGCACCATGATGGGCTGGCGGGATACCTGCGATTCCACCTTGCGTCTGGGGGCGCAGTTCCTCACCCGGGGTGAGCCATCGCTTACCACAGAGCTTGCGGAGGTATCGCAATCCGTGGTGCTTGGCACCATGACGCCGGAAGCGGCCGCCGCGCGCATCCAGCAGGGGTTGGCAAGCTGGTATCCCCCCCAGAAGGCGGCCACGAGAAGAGCCCGTCAGTGTGAAGCGGACGAGCCTCTCCCCACGCTGGCAACCAGCGCGGCCACCGGGACGGAATCCCCCTTCGCAGCGCCTTGACGGTGGCCCTGCTCCCGCAGGGATCTGCACACTCCCCAAGGCGCCTTCAGGCGCCTTGTTTCATTCAGGTCGACCGGGTTCATCGGGTTGTGATTGCCAGGCTTTGGCTGGTGTCATGGGGCCAGGCCGGATTGAGGGGCCGGCAGAAGAGGGACGCCAGGTTGTGCGTGGTGTCTGTGCTATGTCAGAGAGTCAAGGTGGAAGACGTGGCAGGGGCAAGTCATTCGCTGGACAGGTGGCTGACAAAAGAAAAGCGGCCCGAAGGCCGCTTTGCGCTGATGCTGTGCAGGGATCTGATGCTGCGCAGGGAACTGCCCCGGTCTGTGTTCACCCCTTGTACGGCAGTGTGGTATCACGCACCACAATGCTCAACTCGGGCAGTTCGTCCGAGTTCAGCTCCGTGTTCTCAATCAAACCCAACAGAGTCTTGACCATCTTGACACCCATCTCGTAGATGGGCTGGCGTACCGTGGTCAATGGCGGGTTGGAAAAGGTGGAGAAGGGCAGGTCGTCAAAACCGATGAGCGAGACATCCTCAGGCACCCGCAAGCCGCACTGCTTGAGCCCCAGAATGGCCCCGTAACAGGTCTGATCGTTGGCGCAGAAGATGGCGGAGAATTTCCGGCCGCTCTCCACCAGCTTCTTGACGGCATTGAGCCCGCCGACTTCGGCGAAATCCCCCTGGATGACCAGGGAGGGGTCATATTCGATACCTGCGCTCACCAGAGCCTGGCGATAGCCATGATGACGCTCGATGGCATCGTTATGATCCGGCAAACCGACGATATGGGCGATGTCACGATGACCCAGATCCAATAAATAGCGAGTCGCCATGTAGCCACCCAGCCGGTTATTGATGCTGAAGGAGTGTACCCGCTCGGTCATGATATTGTGACCTGTGGCCACAATCGGTATTTGCTGGGAAAACTCGAGCAGTGTTTGCTGATTGACGTGGCCGGTCAAAATAATAAGGCCATCAACCCGCCGGGCCACCAGCAGGCGCAACCGCTCAACTTCTTCTTCCGCATTCCAGTGACCGCTGACAATCAGCGGCACATACTCCATGCCCTGAAGAGTGTGTTCAACACCCCGCAACATTTCGTTGGAAAATGGACTCTCCACATGTTGGGTCAAAACACCCAGGGTCATGGACTGACCCGTTTTCAAATATTGCGCCATCAGGTTGGGACGAAAATTCAATTCCTGAATGGCATCTTCCACCGCCTGACGTTTATCTGCGGCCACTTTGGCCGAGCCGTTCAATATCCGGGATACAGTGCTTGCCGAGACACCGGCTCGGCGGGCGATATCATAGACAGTGGCTTTTTTCTCCTGAGCTGACTTCGACATCCCCCCTCCGTACTCGACTGTGAAAACCCCTGGTCATGGCCAGTGTTATATGAATATCTTCTTAATAAATCAGCAAGTTAGGATACCCGTTTCCCCTGGTGGTGACAAGCGATGATGCGCCTTGCCAGGGGAGGGAATGCTACTGCTGGGCGGCAAAAAAGACCTCTTTTGCCTTGGTAAAACCGGCTTGCTCGGCGGCTTTGACCCAGGCGAGCGCCTGCTCATAGTTTTTGCTCTGAACGGCAGTGCGAATATGCTGATAATAATCCAGTTCACCCAACGATTTATCGGGTGAGACCATCACGGGCGATATGGTTTTTGCGATCTGCGTCGCATTTTCAGCGGGCTCTGCGTCCAGCGTCAAATATAGGCGTCCGGTAGCAGAGTGAGGCACTTCCACATTGATGAGGCGGGCGACATCCGTGGTGCGATCATATTGCATGGCGCGCTGGAGATCGTCCGGGTTGAGCCGGGTACTGCCCTGCATGTCCTTCGCCGTGGAATAGATCACCATATAGGCGGCCCGAGCGCTGCCAATGGGGGCCGGAATGGTGAATTCCCCCTGAATGTTCTGCCCTGAAATTAACGAACGACCGTCATAACTGAATGTGGAACCGGGAATGGTTTGAACGGCGTTGTATTGCTCGTCCAGCAACAGGATGCTGGGCAGGAAGACGGTATAGTCGACCGGAATGGTTATTTTGACGCGAGTTGCCTGGCTGACTTCGGGCAGCGAGAAGGCCATTACATAGCTTTTGCCTGAATCAAATGCATAGACCTGGCTGTCGGTGCTCACATCGACCCAGCGGCTCTCCTGCCCGAGGGACTGGAAGCGAAGTTCCTTGAATGACTCGACCGCCACCTTGTTCGACAATTGTTCCCGACCTTGCTCAACCTGTTGCTGCAGGGCGGAGACTGCCGAACCTGGCGAATGCTCCGGGCCCATGCCGGCGCATCCGGCCATCAGCAGACTGACCAGGAAAGGCAGACACTGCTTCGTTCCCTTCATCGTGTTTCCTCGTATGCAATGCGGGCCCCCCAAGGGACCCGAGATTATAGTGCAGATAAGTATCGCGACCTAACCTACCACCACATGTCCGCCTGTACACCGACCAGGAAATCTTCCCGGTCTTCCTGCCAGGGGGTCTCGTTGTTGTGATCGACATAGGTCGTCAGAATGCGGATCTCCGGTGAGGGCCCCATGCCGGTATTGACGGTGAAGGTCGGCACTATGCTGACCTTGTGAGAGGTGCCACCCCGTTCGACGTTGTCGATGATCAGGTTGTTTTTCACATATCCGACTTCTGTCTGGATGGAGAAGAACTCATTGATCGGGAATACCGGGCGCAGAGATGCGGCATACCAGGAGTCATGGCCACCCAGCTCGTAGTCGTTGTACTGGTAGGAGAGGGTCGGCAGCAGATGAATATTGGCGCCATACCAGCCGCCCCAGAGGAAGAGGCGGTAGGATTGATCGCCTTCCATCACCTTGGACTGGTAGGGTTTATAGCCATCCGCCTTGTCCTGCAGTGTCTTCTGATACAGGGAGCCCTTGCGATACATCGCGGTATTGGTCAGGTTGGCACCCAGCAAGTCCCCTGAACCCAGCCCACGTCCTGCCTGGGCGATGAACTTGGAGAAGCCCCCCGGCATGAAGAAGAAGTCGTCGCGGGAATAGATGACGGTTCCTTCTGCCCCCTTGGTCGCATATTGCTTGTTATCGCCGGTGAACTCGTTGCTGGGCATCTGCTTGAGTGCAATCTCCATGTCCCAGGCACCGTAGAGGGCGCTGGTGTGGAGGGTGTGCATGGTGGCTTCAGTGCCATTGGCGCGGTCGGAGTGGCTGGTGTCGTTGCTGTTGATATAGGCAAAGTCCCACTTGCCACCCGCCATCTCCATGGCTTTGATGCCGACGCCGGTTCCCGAGTAGTCCGTGTAGAAATAGTCGGTGGTCCAGATGTAGTTCTCGCGGTCGTAATAGCGCAGGCCGCCCCACATGGTTCCGGTCGGGGTGATGCCACCCAGCTCCACATAGGTTTCTGACACACCGCTTTCGCGAGGCGCGGCTCGGGTTTGCAGGCCGTCGGCATCGGACTCCACCTTGAAGTGGATGTTGACCGACTTGTTGCTGCCCAGATCCCACAACTTGTTCAGGCCCGCTTCCCAGCTGTTGTCCAGCTCGGAGCCCAGGCGCCCCATGGTCTTGTCCATCTCATATTCGTACCCCGCCTTGGCGAAGTTGTCCTTGGCGTCAAACATCGAGCCGGCACGAATATAACCGTGGAAGCCAAAACTCTCGGCGGCATTCGATACTGCGGGCACTGCCAGCCCGCAACATGCCCCGACAAACAAGGCGAGTGACTTCAATTTCATCTTATTGCTCCAATCCGTAGAAAATTATTTTCAATCGATTTCTCGAAGATTCAATGCCTTGTCACTTGATCTGCTGGCAGGGCTGATTGCTGTCAAAGTCTGCCGGGATGGCTGTTTTCAGGGCCACGTTGGTGAAGGCGAAGCGCAGACCGGCCATGGAGTCCCAGGCCCCGCTCAGGTAGAGCGCCTTTTGCACCGAGCCTGTGTTGGCCGCTGGAATGAGAGAGGCGACCGGCAGGATGCAGCGGTACCAGGTGTCGTCATCGGGCACGATGTTGCTGTCCATGGTGAAGAAGGTGCCAAAGTCCGGGCCTGCGGTACCGTCCATGCGGATCTGGATGTTGGGGGAGTCACCGTAGCTGGAGACTTTCAGGTCGAGCAGCATGGCGCCGTCCTGATAGGCGGAGAGATCCCCATTGGCGCTGTCGGTCCCGAGGAAGGCGGCGCCATTGCCTGGCAGGTCCATGGTGATGACCTGGTTTTCATCGGTCAGGGTGCCGCCGAAGCTGGCTGCCGGGTAATCGGCGCTGCGGTCCTGGGCCTGGCTCTTGTCACCGGAGTAGTAGAGTGCGGCATCGGTGGCCACCAGCGCGGGGGCATTGTTGACACCGGAGCCTGTGTCCGGATTGGTACCTGGATCGGTGCCAGGATCGGTTCCCGGGTCGGTGCCTGGGTCTGTGCCCGGGTCGGTAGCGCCGCCAGGCGCTTCACAGGTGACCGGGTCGACAACGGGCTTGGCCGAGGTGGTGAGCAGGTACTTGATGTTGGTGATTTCGTAGTTGAAGGCTTCTTTGGTGGCCAGGTGGAACGGTGTGCCCACAGTGGCGAGGTTGATGGCCGTGGCACCGGGGAAGGGCTTCATGCAGTTGATGGGCAGCGTGAGCGTTTCCCAGTCGCCCGAACCGGTCAGGGCGCTGGCAATGGGCAGGCTGCTGCGGTTGGGATACTCGTTGTCGATGGAGGCATTGAGCACTTCCGGCACCTTGCTCTTGGTCCGCAGCTGGAACTCGATGAAACCGGAGGCGTATTTGCTCAGGTTCAGAGGGGTGGCGGATTTGAGCATGAAGGTGCCATCTCCGTCACCGGCTACCTGCACATCGGCGGTGTCATCGGTACCGGCATTGTTGATGAGCACGGCGCTGATGCTGGTCATGGCGACGGGAGAAGCGGTGACCGGTTGCAAGCTCCAGTTGTCCTTCTCTGACTGGATGCTGGGGGTTGTACCCCCATTGGCACCGACCCCGAACAGGATCAGGGTGCTGTCGCCAGGGGGCGTGGTGCCACCGTTGTCGCCACCGTTATTACCACCGTTGTTGCCACTATTCGAGTCGATATTATCGGCCCCACCACACCCGCCAAGCAGGGCAGCGGCGATCAACGACGCCAAAAGTCCTTTTTTTGATGCATTCATACTGACCACTCCAATCAATGGGAAAAATATCCACCGCGATGAACCGTCAAGACTCAAACAGACGCTATGCAATCGATGCCAAGACAAATCATGCTGGCTTCATTTTCTTGAAATCGATTTCCAATGCAATGCTTATCCCCTGTGATGATCAAAGTTTGTGTTTCAAATCACAGAAAACGTGTCCTGATGACCAGCTGATGGGATGTGCAAGAAAGAGTTATCTTTAAATAAAAAGAGTTCATGATGTTGTTTTTAATGGTTTATTTCATTTTTCTCTTGAGGCTGACGATCAGAGGGAAAGTATCGGAGTAGATCTGCAATGTATCTGAGGTGATTGCGATGTGTCGATTTCTGAGCAACACTTAAATTGACTTCGATTTCATGGTGTATTGAATGAGACTCAGGCTGTCATCAACCTTGCGGGGGCCTCTCCAGCGGTTCAGGCACCAGGAGTGTCCAGCCTTGACTGGTGATGGCAGACAGCATGCGGTCGATGAGGCCAAGGGAGTCGGCCGTCAGAGCGATGCTGAGGCCGGGTTCCGGCAGGGTTGGCACCGACCCGGGATGGTGCAAGCCCCCTGTGCCAGATAGCAGATCGCAATCTTGGAGAAGACCAAGGATGCGCTGGCGACGGAGGGCTGGTCACAAGTCCTGGAGAGGCAACCCGCGATAAGGCCACCCCCGCAGCATCGGCCATGAACCACAGGCCCGGCACCATGGCGTGCTCATCCTCTTCGAAGGAACGCAAAATGGTACCAGGCATGCATTGCATGATCATCGCCTCCCCAGGGCCAGCAAACCCGCACAGCGGTCAGCATGATCGGTGCTGTGCTCGCTGTGTCCGCCAGGCCTGAATGCGCGCCTGGGTACCGATGACGAAGACAAAAAAGACCGGCACGAAGAAGATGGCCAGCAGGGTGCCGCTGATCATGCCGCCGAACACGCCGGTGCCGATGGCATGCTGGGTCTCGGCGCTGGCACCGCTGGCAAGCATCAGCGGCACCACGCCGAGGGTGAAGGCGAGCGACGTCATCAGGATGGGGCGCAGACGCAGGCGTGCGGCGGTCACCGCAGCGTCAAGCAGCGAGCGTCCTTCGCCGTGCAACTGGCGGGCAAACTCCACGATGAGGATGGCGTTCTTGGCCGACAGCCCGATGATGGTGATCATGCCCACCTTGAAGAAGACGTCGTTGGGCATGCCGCGCAGCATCACCGCCGCCACGGCGCCGAGCAGGCCCAGGGGGACCACCAGCATCACGGAGAGCGGAATGGACCAGCTCTCGTAGAGCGCGGCCAGCACCAGGAAGACCACCAGCGCCGACAGCAGCATCAGCAGGGGGGCCTCGGCCGCCGACTGGCGCTCCTGCAGCGACTGTCCCGTCCAGGCCAGGGCGAAGCCTGGCGGCAATTGCGCCACCAGGCGATCCATTTCCGCCATCGCGGCGCCACTGGAAACCCCGGGGGCGGCACTCCCGGAGAGACGCACGGCGGGGAAGCCCTCGAAGCGCATCATCTGTTGCGGCGACTGGCGCCAGGTCGGCGTCACCACCTCCCGCAGGGGCACCATGCCGCCGCTGGCATTGCGCACCCGCAGGCCGAGTACGTCATCGAGCTGCATGCGCGCCGACGCGTCGGCCTGCAGGATGACCTGCTGCATGTGCCCGCCGTTGGGAAAGTCGTTGATATAGAGCGATCCCATCGCCGCCGACAGGGTGCTGCTCACGCTGGTGAACGAGAGTCCCATGGCCTCGGCCTTCTGCCGGTTGATCTCGAGGTGAATGCTCTCGCCGGGGGGAAGGCTGTCGGGATAGACATCGCTCACCACCTTGCTGTTGGCGGCCAGCGCCAGCAGTTGCGCCTGGGCGGCCTGCAGCGCGGCCTCCCCCTGGTTGGCCCTGTCTTGCAGGAAGAGCGTGAAACCCGAAGAGGTGCCCAGTTCGTCGATGGCGGGCGGCAACAGGCTCATCACAGTACCTTCCTTGCTGTTGGCCATGGCGGCCTGTGCCAGCTCTGCCTCTTCGGCAGCCGTGGCACCATGGCGCTGGTCCCACTCTTTGAGCATGGTGAAGGCCATGGCCGCATTGGGGCCGGCGCCGGAGAAGCTGAAGCCTTGCACCACCAGGTTGGTGTCCAGCGCCTCGCGAGAGGCCACATGAGCCTCGAAGGCCTTGACCACCTCAAGAGTACGCTCGCTGGTGGCGCCGGTCGGCAACTGGATGGAGGTCATGAAGTAGCCCTGATCCTCGTCCGGCAGAAAGGAGGAGGGCAGCTGGGTGGCCGCAATGGCCAGCACGGCGCAGAGGGCGGCGAAGGTGACCATTATGCGTCCGCTGCGCCCGACCAGCCGGGTGACCCGAACGCCGTAGCCTGCGGTGAGCCGCTCGACGCCCCGGTTGAAGGCGCCGAAGAAGCTGCGCTTCTCATGGTGATCCGGGCTGACCGGACGCAGCAGGGTGGCGCAGAGCGCCGGCGTCAGGGTCAGGGCGAGGAAGGCGGAAATCAGGATCGACACCGCCATCGACAGGGTGAACTGCTGGTAGATGACCCCCACGGAGCCGCTGCCGAACGCCATGGGGATGAACACCGCCGTGAGCACCAGAGTGATGCCGATCACCGCCCCGGTGATCTCCTTCATGGCCCGCGATGTCGCCTCTCGGGGCGATAGCCCCTGGGTGGCCATCAGGCGCTCGACGTTCTCCACCACCACGATGGCGTCGTCGACGATGATGCCGATGGCCAGCACCATGCCGAACATGGTCAGGGAGTTGATCGAAAAACCGGCCAGCAGCATCACCGCGAAGGTGCCAAGCAGGGCGATGGGGGCGACGATGGCCGGGATCAGGGTGTAGCGCAGGTTCTGCAGGAAGAGGAACATCACCAGAAACACCAGCACCATGGCTTCCAGCAGGGTGTGGATCACCTTGTCGATGGAGACCTTGACGAAGGGGGCCGAGTCGAACGGGATGGAGTAAGCCATGCCCGCCGGCAGGGTTGGCGAGAGCTGGGCAAGGCGAGTGCGTACCGCATCGGCGGTGCGCACGGCGTTGGCGCCGGGGGAGAGCTGGATGGCGGCGCTGGTGGCAGCCACCCCGTTCTCGCGGTTGGAAAAGGCGTAGGATTGCGCCCCCAGCTCGACCCGGGCCACGTCACCCAGCACCAGCTTGGCGCCATCACTACCGGCCCGCAGCACGATGGCGGCGAACGCCTCGGGAGTGGTCAGCTGCCCCTGTACCGTGAGGGGAACCGTCAGTCGCTGGCCAGGCAGGGCGGGTTCGTCGCCGAGGCGCCCCGGTGCAATCTGCACGTTCTGCTGCTCGATGGCCTGCGCCACCTCGCTGATGGTCAACCCGTAGGCGGCGAGCTTGCCCGGATCCACCCAGATGCGCATGGCCTGCTCGGCGCCGAACAGCTGCACTCGCCCCACGCCGTCGATGCGGCGCAGCTCCTGCACGATATTGCGGGCCATGTAGTCGTTCAGCGCGACCTCATCGAAGCGGCCATCCGGTGAAGTCATGCCGACCATCATCAGAAAGCCGGACGAGGCGGACTCCACCTGCAGGCCGGTTTGCCGCACCGCCTGTGGCAAGCGAGGCTCGACCGCCTTGATGCGGTTTTGCACGTCCATCTGGGCCAGCTCCGGATCGGTGCCCGGCTTGAAGGTGGCGGTGATCTGCGCGCTGCCGGAGGCATCTACCGACGACTCGAAGTAGAGCAGGTTCTTCACCCCAGACAGCTCGCGCTCGATAAGGCTCACCACCGCATCGTTCAGGGTCTGCGGCGTGGCGCCCGGATAGGTGGCATAGAGGGTCACCGACACCGGCGCCACCGAGGGATAGCGGGAGATGGGCAGCTTGGGGATGGCGATGACCCCCGCCAGCACGATGAAGAGGGCGAGCACCCAGGCAAACACCGGGCGATGAATGAAAAACTGCGGCATGAAATGTCTCCGATTCAACGGTTACCGGCGTCAGCCTGCTGGCTGACGGCGGGGGATTGCCAGGGATGGGCAATGACTTGCGTCCCCGGGGTCAGGCGGTCGATCCCCTCGATCACTACCCGCTGTCCGGCGTTGAGCCCGGACGTGATGCGGTACTGGCTATTCACCAATTCAGCGGTGTTGACCGGAACCAGTTGTGCCTGCCCCTGGCCATCCACCACCCACACGCTGGTCTGGCCCGATGTGCGCACCACCGCCTGTTGAGGCACACTCAGGGCGTTGGCATAGTGAGCCCGGGGAATGCGCGCCTGCACGTAGAGGCCGGGCAAGAGCCGCCGCTTCGGGTTGTCCACCAGTACCCGCAGCAGTACGTCACCGGTACCGGCATCCACCTCGATGCCGGAGAAGAGGATGTGCCCCTGCATGCCGAGCGGCTTGCCGTCGCTGCCGAGGATGTCCACCGCCAGTTCCGGTGCCGTCGAGCCAGCCTGCTGGCGCAGGGTGTCGAGCACAGAGGCCGGTTGACGCACATCGACGTAGACCTGATCGATCTGCTGGATCCTGGCCATGGGGGTGGCGTCGGTGGGGGACACCAGGGCCCCTTCACTCACCAGCGCCTGATCGATGCGCCCGGCGATGGGGGCCTCCACGCTGGCAAATTGCAGGTTCAGCTGGTGCCGGGCCAGGGTCGCCCTGGCCTGAGCCACGTCGGCGGCCGCCTGATCACGCTGGGAGACCGCATCGTCATAGGTCTGGCGGCTGATGGCCTCGGTGCGCAGCAGCGGCACCAGACGGTCAATCTGGATACGGGCGCGAGCCAGAACGGCCTCCGCGCGCTGCAATGCCGCGGCGGCGCTGTCGACATCCGCCTTGAAGGGGGCCGGATTTATCTGGAACAGCACTGTGCCTGCGCCGATTTCGGCGCCCTGCTCGAACAGGCGGCGCTGCACGATGCCGCTGATCTGGGCGCGAATCTCGGCGCTGCGCACCGCCGCCACCCGGGCGGGCAGATCCTCGCTGATGACCAGGTCCTGACCTGCCAGCGTCATCACCGACACCTGAGGAAGGACCGGCGCATCTTGCGCTTGCGACGCCCCATCGCAACCCGCCAACCCGAATACGGCAATGACGGCGAGCAGGGCGCCCGCATACCGCTGTTTGACAAACATCATACTCACCTCGTTAAACCGTCTCCCTGGCATGGTGTTGCCGCGAGAGCACATCGAGCGGGCATTATGGAGAGGGGCTATTGCGAATGATTCGAGGCTTTGTGGAGAATCCATGGAGGCGGTGATAAAGTTCAAGCCCCCCATTTTCGAGTCCGACCATGTCGTATCTTCCTGCTTCCGCCAACCCGGCGGCCCAGTCACTGGTACTGATTGCAGAGGATGAAGCCGAGATAGCCGACATCCTCGCCGCTTACCTGCAACGCCACGGATTGCGCACCCTGCATGCCGCCGATGGCCGCGAAGCCCTGGCCATGCACCAGACATGCAAACCCGATCTCCTGCTGCTGGATGTGCAGATGCCGCAGCTCGATGGCTGGCAGGTGCTCAGCGAGATCCGGGCCCGTGGCGACACGCCGGTGATCATGTTGACCGCTCTGGATCAGGACCTCGACAAGCTGATGGGGCTGCGCATGGGGGCGGATGACTATGTGGTCAAACCCTTCAACCCGGCCGAAGTGGTGGCTCGGGTACAGGCGGTGCTCAGACGCAGCCAGGCTGCGAAACAGACCACGGCCCGGGTGCTGCGGGTCGGCCCCTTCCAGATCGATCTGGAGAGCCACGAGGCCAGCATTTGCCGCGATGAGGGGCAGCAGATGCTGGATCTGACCCTGACCGAGTTCAAGTTGCTCGCCTCTCTGATGCGGGCACCCAAGCGGGTGTTCAGCCGCGCCGAACTGCTGACCCACTGCCTGCCGGAGGGGGATACCCAGGAGCGCACGGTGGACAGCCACATCAGCAAGCTGCGCAAGAAGCTGGAGGCACAGGGCATCCAGGGGGTGCCCGCCAGTGTCTGGGGCGTCGGCTATCGCTTCGGGGGCGATGCGTGACATCGGCACCCGGCCTGCGCAGGCAAATCATCCGCTCCCTGGGGCTGATGGCGCTCGGCATCATCTGCCTCGCGGTGATCGGCACCTATGTGTTCTACGCCATTGCCGTGACCTATGTGCCTGGCAGCATCTCCGAGAGCTGGATGCCCTCCAGGGTCGAGATGATCTGGATTGGCTCGACCATTCTCATTGCATTGGGGATGGCGCTGTACGTGGCAGTGCGCCTCTCTCGGCGCATCCTGACTCCCCTCAATTCGGTGGCAACCAGCCTGCGCGAGGTGGCAGAGGGCAAGCTCGATGCGCGCGTGCCGCTGGATGAACAGGCGATCGGGGAGACGGCGCAACTGGTGCGGGACTTCAACACCATGGCCGAACGGCTGCAGAGCATGACCCGTGAGCGGGAGTTCTGGAATGCCGCCATCGCCCACGAATTGCGCACCCCGGTGACCATCTTGCGTGGCCGCTTGCAGGGGCTGGCCGAAGGGGTATTTCCGCCAGAACGTGCGCTCTTTGAAGGTTTGTTGCGCCAGGTGGAGGGATTGACCCACCTGATCGAAGACTTGCGGGTACTCAGTCTCAACGACAGCGGCCACCTGGAGTTGCAACGAGAGGAGATCAGGCTGGCCGACGAGCTTGCCGTGGTGCTTGAGGCGTTTGCCACCCCTCTGGCCGCGAGCGGTTTCACCCTCAAACGGGAGCTCGATGCCGAGCTCTGGGTCTGTTGCGATGCACTTCGCATCCGTCAGGTCCTGATGGCGCTGCTGGAAAATGCCCAGAAGCACGCGGTGCCGGGCATGCTGACCGTGCGCCTGCATCGTTCTGGCGCCCAGTGCATCCTGAGCGTGGAAGACGAAGGGCCCGGCATCAGCGAGGAGGTCGCCGCCCATATCTTCGAGGCGTTTCGCCGGGGGGATCCGTCACGCTCGCGCAAGAGTGGCGGCAGCGGGCTCGGGCTGGCCGTGGTCAAGGCGATTGCCGAGGCCCACGGCGGCAGTGCGGTCTGCCAATCCGGCGGGCGGGGCGGCACCCTGTTCCTGCTTTCCTGGCCCCTCTTGCACCCTGACGGCAGGTCATGACCCCGCATTGCCGCATCGGCTCGGGATGGGCGCGCCGAGGCGCGTGTGTTGACTGTGATCCAACAGCCCAAAAAAAGCCCATCTCATGGGGGGAGACGGGCTTTTTTTATGGCTTGCAGGCAGCGCCCTCTTGGGGCGCGCCGGGATCAATGCTCGGCCAGCAGGGGCTCTCCCTCCTGGCGTTTGTCGTGGATGGCAAAGCGATCGACCAGGGTGGCACTGGCGTCGTTCAGGCCGATGACCGCCACCTCTTTCCCCTCACGGCGGAACTTGATGACCACCTTGTCGAGGGCCGTGATGGCGGTGATGTCCCAGAAGTGGGCGTGCGTCAGGTCGATGACCACCTTCTCCACTTCCTCCCTGAAATCGAAACCGGCCAGGAACTGCTCGGCGCTGGCAAAGAAGAGCTGGCCCCGCACCAGATAGGTACGCACGGCGCCGCTGCGCTCGCTGTCGCTCTTGACCAGCATGACGCGGGCAACCTTGTGGGCGAAGAAGAGGGAGGCGAGCAGCACCCCCACGAAGACCCCGAGTGCCAGGTTGTGGGTCGCGACCACCACGGCGACGGTAGTCACCATCACCAGGTTGGTGGAGAGGGGGTGGCTCTTCAGGTTGCGTACCGACTCCCAGGAAAACGTGCCGATGGAGACCATGATCATCACGGCCACCAGGGCTGCCATGGGGATCTGACGGATCCACTCATCCATGAAGACCACCATCAGGATGAGCAGGGTCCCCGCCACGAAGGTGGAGAGGCGGCCGCGGCCACCGGATTTGATGTTGATGACGGACTGGCCAATCATGGCGCACCCCGCCATGCCTCCCAGCAGACCGGCGCCGATGTTGGCGATCCCCTGACCCTTGCACTCGCGGTTGCGATCGCTTGGGGTGTCGGTCATCTCGTCGACGATGGCTGCCGTCATCATGGACTCGAGCAGTCCCACCACCGCCAGCCCCGCTGAATAGGGGAAGATGATGGCCAGGGTCTCCAGATTGAGGGGGACGTCGGGCCAGAGGAAGACCGGCAGGGTATCGGGCAGCTCGCCCATGTCGCCCACGGTACGGATGTCGATGCCCAGGATGATGGCCACCGCCGTCAGGATGACGATGCACAGCAGGGGGGAGGGGAGCAGTTTGCCCACCACGGGAACGAGCGGGAACAGATAGATGATGCCAAGCCCGGCTGCGGTCATGGCGTAGACCTGCCAGGTGACGTTGGTGAGCTCGGGCAGCTGGGCCATGAAGATAAGGATGGCCAGGGCGTTGACGAAGCCGGTCACCACGGAGCGGGAGACGAACCGCATCAGGCTGCCGAGCCTGAGGTAGCCCGCCGCTATCTGGAAGAGGCCGGTGAGCAGGGTGGCCGCCAGCAGATACTGCAGGCCATGTTCCCTGACCAGGGTCACCATCAGGAGCGCCATGGCGCCGGTGGCGGCGGAAATCATGCCGGGACGACCGCCGACGAAGGCGATGACCACGGCGATGCAGAAGGAGGCATAGAGGCCGACCTTGGGGTCGACGCCCGCAATGATGGAGAAGGCGATGGCCTCCGGGATCAGCGCCAGGGCGACGACGATGCCCGACAGCAGATCGCCCCGTATGTTGGAGAACCACTCTTGTCTTGCACGTTCCAGCATGGGGATTTTCTCGCTCGTTGAGGATCCATGGCCACAGGCCCGCAAATCAGGGGGAATGGCGGGGATCACAGGGTTGGATTGGCTGTTGATGGTCGGGTAAACCGGCCGGTCGGCATAACCGGAGTCAGGCGGCAGAGGCCGCACAGGGCAGGGTCAGGGCGGCGTGACGGCCACCCCAGAGCACATAACAGGCATAAGGGGCGCATGTTAACAGCCGGTGCCAGGCCGGGGAAGCCCGGATTGTTTTATCTAGCACAAGAGCAGCCAACATAGACCAAACAAGGGGGCTCTGTCGCTTTCATCGGAGTGCCCGATGCGGTTATGGCGATACCGAAGGGAGGAGGATCATGGGACCGGCCACCGCGTGAGCAGCCTCGTCACCGCGCAGTACCCGTACTATCTCGAGGGCGAACTCGATGGCGGTACCCGGGCCCTGGCTGGTGATCAGGCGATGGGCTTCATCGGTCACTACCCGCGCCGTGCTCAATTGTGTCGCGGGCAGACGGGCCTGAAAGCCCGGATGGCAGGTGGTGCTCGCATCCCCCAGCAAGCCGTGATGGTGCAGTACCACGGCGGGTGCGGCGCAGATGGCGGCGCGCCAGCGGCCGAGGCCTGCCTGCTCCCGTAGCAGGTCGATGGCGAGGGGGGTGTCGCGGATCACTTCGCTGCCGGGCAGACCGCCCGGCACGACCATGGCATCGAAGTCACGGGTGGTCAGCTCGTCGAGATGGCAATCCGCCACCAGTTGCACCCCGCGAGAGGCGCGGATCTGGCGCGCTCCAGTGGGGCAGCAGGAGGCCAGCACCACATCGATGCCACCCCGAACCAGGGTATCGACGATGGCAACCGTCTCTATCTCTTCCGACCCGGGGGCCACCAATACCAGTATGCTCATCTAGCACTCCTTGCTTGCCAGCAGCTCTGCTCAGCGCTTCTCTTTGACGGCCTGATAGAGGCCCTGATTGACCGGCACCGCGATACCGTGAAGGGCGGCCTTGTTCAGCAGGAAGCCGGTGATGGCTTCGATCTCGGTCTCGCGGCCCTGTTCCATGTCCTGATACATGGAAGAGTAATTGTCGGCGGTGAGCTCCACCACCATCATGACACGGCGCAACAGCTCTTCGCTGCCGGTAGGCTGACCTTCAGCCCGCATGACGTCAGCCACTTCCACGCAGATTTGCTGCAGGGCATCGGCAAAACGCGGACCAGCCAATTCGCCGTTCTTGAGCTTGTAGAGCGCGGTGAGGGGATTGATGGCGCAGTTGACGGCGAGTTTCTGCCACTGGCGTGTCAGGATCTGCTCATCCCAGCCGGCCTGACCCAGGGCGCTGGCCAGCTCGTCGGCGAGGTGGGCATGGGCACGGGCCGCTTCGTTGACAGGGCCCAGCCAGGTCTCCCCCTTGCCGGTGTGGCGGAACACGAAGTGGCCGCTCTGCATGGCGCCATGGCTGGTGACGCCGGCGATCACGGGGTTGTCGGGGAAGAGTGCGACCACCTGATCGGCGATCCCCATGCCGTTGTGCAGCAGCACGATGGGCACCCCTGCCGCCAGTTGCCCGACCAGGGGAGTGAGGGCCGATATCACCTGCCCCGCCTTGGTCATGACCAGCAGGCGTTTGATGTTGCCCGGCTTGTCGATGAAGGCGCGTTCGATGGCCAGGAGCTGGGTATGCCCCTCAAGGGAGGTAAAGTCGACGCCGGGGTGCAAGGTGGCACGATGGCGCTCGCGCAGCAGGAGGCGGGTTGCTTGGCCGCTTTGGGTCAACAGGGAGGCGAAGACGCCGCCCAGGGCGCCGCAGCCCAGCAAGGTCCACTCGGGAGAGACAGGGTGACGGCGTGTTTTCAGGTTGTTGTCGCGTAATCCGCTTGGCATGAAGAGGCTCGATCATGGGAAGGGCTGCCATCCTGTCAACCGCCAACCCGGGATAAGGGAAGATGTCGCTTGGTGAATACCTGGAACCGGTGCATGAGCTGACTGCCGGGTCGTGCTCAAGGCTCATGCGCAACCAGGGAGCCTCATGTATGCATGACCATACGGGTTCCTGGGCTGCACTTCACCGAGTGTCGGACCTCTCGCGACCGCTCCTGGACGGGTTCTAACGGGTCTCACCATTCCTGTGCGCAGGGGATTCTAGCAGAGCAATCCCATCGAAATCAGCAAATTTGCCCGTTTTCTGGTAGATTTGCCCACCTGTCAGCACAACCTGAAGTACAGCATGAGGAGCCCGGCTATGCCGTCATTCGATATTGTCTCTGAAGTCAAAATGAACGAGGTGTTGAACGCCGTTGATAACGCCAACCGTGAACTGGCGACCCGTTTCGATTTTCGTGGTGTGGAAGCCAGCTTCGAATTGAACAAGGAAGAAGTGAAGCTGGAAGCCGACGCCGATTTCCAGCTCAAGCAGATGGTCGAGATCCTGCGCGGCGCCCTGCTCAAGCGCCAGATCGAGAACAGTTCCATGGACGTGGGTGACAGCGTCCACTCCGGCAAGCGTTTCCACCTGACCGTGAAGTTCAAGCAGGGGATCGACAAGGAAGTGGCCAAGAAGCTGGTGAAGCTCATCAAGGATTCCAAGATCAAGGTGCAGGCCGCCATCCAGGGCGACGAGGTGCGGGTCACCGGCAAGAAGCGCGACGATCTGCAAGAGACCATGGCTCTGGTGCGTGGCGCCGAACTGGGCCAGCCGATGCAGTTCCAGAACTTCCGCGATTGATGGCGAACGGGGAGGGCGCGGCTCTTCTCCCGCTGCCAGCATGAGGGCATAAAAAAACCGGAGCAGCTGCTCCGGTTTTTTTGTGTCCGTGTGACGAGTTCGATTAGAACTTGTAGGTCACGGAGAAGTAGTGGCCGAAACCAGTGGTCTTCAGACCGTAGGAACCGTTCTGGATGCCGTAGATGTCGTTGAAGTACTTCAGACCGTAACCGACGGCGTAGCGGTCGGAGTGCCAGTACAGGCCGTTGAACATGGCGGTACCGTCGGTGGAAGTGTCCTTGGCATCAAACAGGTGATCCAGGTAACCCTGATAGGCTACGAAGCTGCCGTTGGAGAAGGTGTAGAAAGGCTTGAACCAGTTCATGGAGAACTGATAGCCGTTCCAGCCCTGCTCGCCACCGCCTTCATTGACGTGACGGGCATACAGGTTCATGCCCATTTTGCCGAACCAGGGCACCATGACGTCTGCACCCAGACCGGTCATGGCTTCAAACAGACCATCCGGACCACCTACGTTGATCAGGTTGGCGATGTAGACTTCCTGCACCGGGCCGAAGGAGAGATCTTTGCCGGTCATGGCATCGATGGAGATGCGCGGTGCAAATTTGATGAACAGGTTGTCCTGGTTGTGCTTGTCGTCGTGACGGTTCTGGAAGATGTCGAATACGTCGACGTAACCGTACAGATCGAAGATACCGGAACGGCCACCAAACTCCATTTCGAAGTAGGTATCGTTGTAACCACCTTCGGACTCAGCGTAGGGCAGCTGGTCGATGGTGTGCATCACGTTGAACTGGAACCACTTGTAGTCGTTCTTGTGGATGTCGCCGCTGTAGTCGGCAGCGATGGCCGGAGTGGCGGAGGCAGCCAGCAGACCGGCAGCGATCAGAGTCTTGGTAAATTTGGCCATTTTATTGGTCTCTTGTGCGTTAGTTGAGGTTTTCCGTAGCCTGCCCACAAGGAGCGGGAGGGATTCTAGCCAAATAAATTCAGCGGATAAACAAGCACCAGGGAACTTTGTCAGGATTTGTGAATCTAATCACCCCCTAAAATGCGCAAACGCTTGCTATTTGTGCGTTTGTGGTGACAAGGTGCTGCCTCGTTTGGCAACCATGATGATCAGTATCATCACCGGAATGCCGAGCAGGCTGGTGCCGATGAAGAAGTGGCTGTAGCCGATCAGCTCGACCACCCGACCGGAGAAACCCGCAAGCAGCTTGGGCAGCAGCAGCATGATGGAGCTGAACAGCGCGTACTGGGTGGCCGAGAAGGCCACGTTGGTCAGGCTCGACAGATAGGTCACAAACGCAGCCGTCGCGATGCCGGCGCTGAGGTTGTCCAGCGAGATGATGAGGGTCAGCAGCTCCAGGTTGTGGCCCACCTCGTTGAGCAGGGCGAACAGCAGGTTGGTGCTGGCGGTCAGCACGGCGCCGAGGAACAGGATGCGCAGGGTGCCGAAGCGCATCACCAGCACCCCACCGAGCGCGGCCCCCACCAGCGTCATGATAACCCCGTACACCTTGGTGATGGTGGCCACTTCCGTCTTGCTGAATTGCAGGTCCACATAGAAACTGTTGGACATCACCCCCATCACCACGTCCGAGATGCGATAGCAGGCGATAAGCCCGAGGATCAGCAGGGCCGAGGAGCCGTAGCGGCGGAAGAAGTCGGCGAAGGGACACCAGATGGCCTCGTAGGTCCAGGCCCCCAGCCCGGCCAGCATGGGTGACCAACCCCGTGCCAGCAGGGTGGCTTTGCGCGCCATCTGCTGCTCGTCCTGACTCTTGAGATCGATCTGCGGCTCGTGACTCATCAGGGTGGTGAGGATGCCAAGAGACATCAGCCCTCCCATCAGCAGATAGGTGAGCTGCCAGCCGCGATAGTCATAGTCGCTGTTGCTGCCGAGCCAGGCCGCCAGCGCCAGCGCCCCCGCTCCCGCCATGATCATGGCGAGTCGATACCCCGTCATATAGGAAGCGGCCATGGCCGCCTGCAGCCGCTCGGGAGCAGATTCGATGCGATAGGCGTCGATGACGATGTCCTGGGTGGCAGAGGAGAAGGCAACCAGCAGGGCGAAGAGGGCCAGCTGGGCGAGCTGGGTCTTGGGATCGCAATAGGCCATGCCGACCAGGGAGAGGGCGATCAGCACCTGGGAGAACAGCATCCAGCTGCGTCGCCGCCCAAGCAGCCGTGACAGCAGGGGCAGGGGCAGCCGATCCACCAGGGGCGACCACAGCCACTTGAAACCGTAGGCCAGCGCTACCCAGCTCATGTAGCCGATGTCGGTCAGGCTGACATCCGCCTCGCGCAGCCAGAACGAGAGGGTGCCAAAGACCAGCAGCAAAGGCAGGCCGGAGGAGAATCCCATGGCAAACAGGATGAGTACCCGCGCTTCCAGATAGACGGCGAGGGCATCTCGCCAGCGGGTGGCGCGGCCCGGTGTGTGGCTGGGCGGGCGGAGATTGTTCAACTGCCTGACTCCTCTGGGAAAAGGGGATCATTTTGTCAGGTTCGGCAGGCCTAGCCAAGGCAAGCCGAGGGGGGAGCGGCAGGTTTCAGGGGCGCGAGCCGATGCAGTGGTGCGGGCAGGGACCCTCGGCGGCGAGAAAATTGGCGCAGGCCATGAGTTGCAGACGCAGCGTGTCATCACAGAGGAGGTGCTGCTCATCCCACAGGTGCAGGCTGTGAAGCAGATGCCAGAACACCCCTTCTTGCTCGTTGGCGGGGGCTTTGTCCATGGGGATCACGCAGAGCGCCTGCCAGTGGGAGAGGAGCTGCCAACTCAAGTCCTCCAGCTGCTGATAGGGAATCTTGCGTGCCAGAAAATGGCGAACCGCCTGGGCCAGCGGGCCGGCGTGTTGGGTTATGTAATCATGACAGGTCACCGGCTCCTCCTTCTGGTTCTGCTCCCCGATGCGTGGCACGCATCGGGGAGCAGAGTATAGAAAAAGAGACCGGTGACCCGTTCAGGGACGCGGTGGAATGTGATCCGGGCCGCGTTATTTGTCCGCGAGCAGCACCACTTTCTTCAGGATGATGGGGCTGGTGGGGACGTCGTTGGCACGCAGGATGGAGCTGTAGCCGGTCTGGACCTGGGCCAGTTTGTCCAGCACCTCCATCCCCTTCACGACCTGGCCGAACACGGTGTAACCGGCGCCGGCATTGGCGTTGAGGTTGTCGTTGTCCACCAGATTGAAATAGAACTGGCGAGTGGCGCTGTCGACCGCCTGGGTGCGGGCCATGGCGATGGTGCCGCGCTTGTTGGGCAGGCCGCCTCTGGACTCGTTGACCACGGGATCGAAGGTCGGCAGGGGCTGGAACTGCTGGTTGTAGCCTCCACCCTGCACCACGAAGTTCTGGATCACCCGGTGGAACAGGCTGCCGTCATAGCTGCCGTCTGCCACGTAGCGCAGGAAGTTCTTCACGGTCTGGGGCGCCTGTTTGGGGGCCAGCTCCACGACGATGGTGCCATGGTTGGTCTCCATCTGGACTTTTTGACCGGCAAAAGCCAGGGGGGCGATCAGGGTGACCAGTAACCAGAGTTTCTTCATTTATATGTCCTCGCTCAGCTCGGCTGACCCTTGAGATAACCGCGCAGCGCCTCGTCGGCCATGATCTGCTGCAGCACGCTGCCCAGTTGCTGGTTCAGAGTGGACTCCAGATCGGCCATGCTCGGCTCGCCCGGGCCCTCCTTGCTGGAGGACATGTTGAACTGCTTGGTCAGCTTGCTGCCCTGGAAGTCGGCAATCACCTGCAGGCTGACGCGGGACTTGGTGACATAGGTGAAGGTCTTCTCTTCCACGGTGACGGCGGCAGTGGAGATGGCCAGCGTCAGGTTGGTGGTGCCGCTGTTGCCCACTTCCAGGCCCTGGCTGCGCAGCCCTTCCGCCAGTTTTTCAGCCAGCAGGCTGTTGAGAGGCTGACTGCTGTTTACCAGCACAGGGGCCTTCTCTTTTTTCTTGATGGAGAAGACATAGGCGGCTTCACGCTTGTCCACCCCTTCCATGGTGATGCGGTTGCCGGAGTAGTACTGCTGGTTGGAGGGGATGACTTGCGGGTTGAGCAGGGCGCTCTCGGGCCAGTGAGTAGCACAACCGCCCAATACCAGAGCGGCCAGCAGCAAGAGTGACTTTTTCATCATGGGTTTCCTTTAGCTTTATCTTTAGCGTTTGATGGCTTTCAAAATAACGAATTTGCTGTTCGACGCAACGACTTGTGCGTTGCCAAACAGGCGCTTGAGTTTGTTGTGATAGTCCAGATGACGGTTGCCTACTATCCAGAGTTCGCCCCCCTGAGGCAACACCCGGTGGGCATCGCTGAACATCTGCCAGGCGATGTGATCGGTGATCGCCTGCAACTGATGGAAGGGGGGATTGCAGAGGATCCTGTCCGCTGCCCCGACGGGAACGTCATCGAGACAGTTGTTGACCATGAAGTGGGCACGGGGCAGGGCATCGGGCCGGTTGTGCTCGATGTTGAGCCGTGCGGACGCCACCGCCATCCGGGATTCGTCGATGAAGGTCACCTCCACCTCGCTGTCCCGCGCGAGCAGGGAGAGCCCGAGCACGCCATTGCCACATCCCAGATCGATCACTCTGCGGGCACTGTGGATGGGCAGGTTGTCCAGCATGAAGCGGGCGCCGATATCCAGGCTGGTGCGCGAGAACACGTTGGCATGGTTGTGGATGAGCATGTCGGTACCTTCCAGCGGCCAGACGGTCGGGAAGGGACTGGTCAGGGACGGGCGCTCGGCGACCGGGGTGCAATGAATGAGGCGCGCCTTCTTCCAGGCGAGCGAGGTGCGGGTCTCCCCCAGATACTTTTCGAACAGCTTGAGGGTGGAGGTGTGGATGTCCTTGGCCTTGCCGGCAGCAATGATGCGGGTCGCAGGGGTCACGACCCCGCGCAGGGCAAGCAGTTGCTGCTCCAGCAGCGCCTGATACTTGGAGACCTTGATCACCACCAGGGCGGGGGCATCGGGCAGGGGGGCCAGCGCATCCTGCAGGGTGATTGCGTGGGGATCCAGCCCGTTTTCCGCCAGGTTGGCCAGGGTGGCCCGCTCGCTGATGTGGGAGTCGGTCACGCAGACGGGGGCGTGGGCATGCAGATAGCCGGCCAGGGCGCCGAAGCCGTCGTTCATGATGATGACGGGGCCGTCAGGTGCCTGCTGCGATTCGGCAAGGTGGCTTATCAGATACTCGTCCGCCGCATCCCAGGCCTGCAGGGGGTCCTGGCTCTGCCGTGGGTAACGATACAGGGTCAGGCGGCAGTGGGCCGTGTCGAGCAGGGTTTGCATAGGCAAGAGTCCAACGTGTGATTGATGAATGGCGACCGTCTGCCCCGTGTTGCCCGGCAGCGGTGAAAGTGGCGCTATTCTAGCGGCGGCGGAGAAATTCACCAGTCCGGTGCGGCGAGAGCGAGCGGATCCTTCGTACCTGATGCATCGGGCGCACAACCCTGGCTACAATGGCCGGATATTCAACGAGGAGTCCTTACCGTGAGCATGCAACAACAGATAGAGGCCAAGCTGGCCGCCGCGCTCTCCCCGAGCCACCTGGAAGTGATCAATGAAAGCTACATGCACAGGGTGGCACCGGGCTCCGAAAGCCACTTCAAGGTAGTCGTGGTGAGCCAGGCGTTTGAGGGACAGCGTTTGCTGGGGCGCCATCGTCAGGTGAACGGGGTGCTGGCCGACGAGTTGGCGGGAGCCATTCATGCATTGGCGTTGCATACCTATACCGAATCCGAGTGGCAGGCCAGGGAGCAGGCGCCAAAGACGCCGGGTTGCGTCAGCAAATCCCCCTTTGCGTGAGCCGTTGGACCTTCTGATGGCGCCTTCCTCGGGCCATTAACAGCGCTATCACGAATGGTGTGCGGCCAGGGATGAGGGGTGTAGCATTATTTTTTCTAATCCTTTTCCTTATGTCTGAAAATACCTCTATATGGTTAGTTTTGCGAAAAGTCCTTTAAAACCACGGTTTGCAAGGACGTGCGCGAAATATTCAGTGAAGGTTAATTTTGTGATAGGGCGGGGATTTTCCCCATTTGGCGTGGCGGCTAACTCGCCTAGGGTGGTAAACTCAGGCGCTTTTGAATGATCCTGTATGTTGCTGATTTGTTTATTTCTTCGACAGCTTTCCGCGATGTTGACGGGCTCATTCAACAACTCGTCGTGATGTATTTCTCGGCGCTAACCAACCTGTCTTCCCTTAACGGTAGTGCAAGTGAGTATGATTACAATTAAAAGAGGACTGGACATCCCCGTGCTGGGTGCTCCGGAGCAAGTAATCTACGATGGCCCGGCCATCACCCGTGTTGCTACACTCGGCGAAGAGTTCGTGGGGATGCGTCCTACTATGTTTGTCAAAGTAGGTGATCGCGTCATTAAAGGTCAGGAGCTCTTCGAAGATAAGAAGAATCCCGGCGTTAAATTCACGGCCCCTGCCACCGGTGTGGTTTCTGAGATCAACCGTGGTGCCAAGCGTGTTCTCCAGTCCGTCGTCATCGACATCGATGGGTCCGACGAGCAGGTGACCTTTGAGCATTTTGCCTCCGCCGAGCTGGCACAGCTCGAGCGTAGCAAGGTGCAGGAGATCCTGGTCGCATCAGGCCAATGGACCGCGCTGCGTACCCGCCCGTTCAGCAAGGTGCCTGCCGTGGGTTCCACCCCGCGCGCCATCTTCGTCACCGCCATGGACACCAACCCGCTGGCCGCCAGTGCGGAGCTGATCATCAAGGAACAGGCCCAGGCCTTCCTCGACGGTCTGGCCGTGCTGACCCGCCTGACCGATGGCACCGTCTACGTCTGCAAGGGCGAAGGCAGCCTGCCGCACGCCACTCTGGCCCAGGTCAAGGAAGAGGTGTTTGTCGGTCCGCATCCTGCCGGTCTGCCGGGCACCCACATCCACTTCCTGGATCCGGTCAGTGCCAACAAGGTGCAGTGGCACATCAACTACCAGGACGTGATCGCCTACGGCAAGCTGTTCACCACCGGCCAGATCTTCACCGACAAGGTGATCGCCCTGGCTGGCCCGAACGTGATCAAGCCGCGCCTGCTGCGCACCCGCATGGGCGCCTGCCTCAGCCAGTTGACCAACAACGAGCTGCGCGCAGACGAGAACCGCATCATCTCCGGTTCCCTGCTGAGCGGTGCCAAGGCTGACGGGGTCCATGACTACCTGGGTCGCTTCCACAATCAGGTGAGCGTGCTGGGCGAAGGTCGCGAGAAAGAGTTCATGGGCTGGGTCAAACCCAGTGCCAACAAGTTCTCCATCACCCGTACCACCCTCTCTCATCTGATGAAGGGCAAACTCATCAACTTCACTACCACCACCAACGGTAGTGACCGCTCCATGGTGCCTATCGGCAACTATGAGCGCGTGATGCCGCTCGACATCCTGCCGACCCTGCTGCTGCGGGATCTGATCTCCGGCGACACCGACAGCGCACAGGCGCTCGGCTGCCTGGAGCTGGATGAGGAAGATTTGGCGCTCTGTACCTTCGTCTGCCCCGGCAAGACCGAGTACGGCCCAGTCTTGCGTGAGTGCCTGACCAAGATCGAACTGGAAGGTTAAGCGATGAGTTTCAAGCAACTTCTTGAAAATATGGAACATCACTTCGAGCCGGGTGGCAAGTACGCCAAGTACTATGCCCTGTTCGAAGCGGCGTACACCCTGTTTTATACCCCGGGTTCCGTGACCCGCAATGCCGCCCACGTCCGTGACGCCATCGATCTGAAGCGCATGATGATCATGGTGTGGCTGGCCGTGTTCCCGGCCATGTTCTGGGGTATGTACAACGTCGGCAACCAGTCCATCGCCGCCATCGCCCACCTGGGCAGCGCGGCCGGTGCCGATACCTGGCAATACACCCTCGCCACCCTGTTCGGCGCATCGCTGGATCCGGCCGTGGCCGGTGTCGGCAGCAAGATGCTGATCGGTGCGGCACACTTCTTCCCGATCTACATCACCGTCTTCATCGTCGGTGGTTTCTGGGAAGTGCTGTTCGCCATGGTGCGCAAGCACGAGATCAACGAAGGCTTCTTCGTGACCTCCATCCTGTTCGCCCTGATCGTGCCGCCCGAGCTGCCCCTGTGGCAAGCTGCCCTGGGTATCACCTTCGGCGTGGTGCTGGCCAAGGAAGTGTTCGGTGGTACCGGCAAGAACTTCCTGAACCCGGCGCTGGCGGGTCGTGCCTTCCTGTTCTTCGCCTACCCGGGTCAGATCTCCGGTGATGCGGTCTGGGTTGCCGTCGACGGCTTCTCAGGCGCAACCGCGCTGAGCCAGTGGGCACAGGGCGGCCAGATGGCGCTGATCAACGGTGCAACCGGTGAAGCCATCAGCTGGATGGACGCCTTCCTCGGCAACCTGCCGGGCTCCATCGGCGAAGTCTCCACCCTGATGATCCTCATCGGTGCGGCCATGATCGTCTACATGCGTATCGCCTCCTGGCGCATCATCGCCGGCGTGATGGTGGGCATGGTAGCGACCTCCCTGCTGTTCAACGTCATCGGTTCCGATACCAACCCCATGTTCAACATGCCGTGGCACTGGCACCTGGTGCTGGGTGGCTTCGCGTTCGGTATGGCCTTCATGGCGACCGATCCGGTCTCCGCTGCCTTCACCAACAAGGGCAAGTGGTGGTATGGCGCCCTCATCGGCGTGATGGTCGTGCTGATCCGGGTCGTGAACCCCGCCTTCCCGGAAGGCATGATGCTGGCCATTCTGTTTGCCAACCTGTTTGCCCCCTTGTTTGACCATTTCGTGGCGCAGGCGAACATCAAGCGGAGGATCGCTCGTGGCGTTTAATAAAGACTCTACTACCGGCACGCTTGCCGTAGTGACCGGTCTGTGTCTGGTCTGCTCCATCGTGGTCTCCGTGGCTGCCGTGGGTCTGCGTCCGGCCCAGCTGGAAAACAAGGCGCTGGACAAGCAAAGCAACATCCTGTCCGTCGCCGGCGTCGACGTCAGCACCGTGGCCAAGCGTGACCTGGCCAAGCTGTATGGCGACAAAATTGAAGCGCGTCTGGTGGATCTGACCAGCGGTGAGTTCGTTGACGGCGACGCCGACAACTTCGACACCAAGGTTGCCGCCAAGGATCCGGCCCAGAACATTCGTCTGGCCCCGTCCGACGACAAGGCTGGCCTGCGTCAAATCTCCAAGCTGGTCCCCGTGTTCTTCGCGAAGGACGCCGAGGGCAAGGTCGACAACATCATCCTGCCGATCTACGGCCAGGGTCTGTGGTCCACCATGTACGCCTTCGTAGCGGTCGCGGCCGATGGTCAGACCATCAAGGGCATCACCTACTATGACCACGGTGAAACCCCGGGTCTGGGTGGCGAGATCGAGAACCCGGCCTGGCGCGAGCTGTTCGTCGGCAAGAAGCTGTTCGACCAGAACGGTCAGCCTGCGCTGCGGGTGATCAAGGGCCATGCTCCGGCTGGTTCCGAGCATGAAATCGACGGCCTGTCTGGTGCAACCCTGACCGGTAATGGTGTACAGCACACCTTCGACTTCTGGATGGGCCCCAAGGGCTTCGGTCCCTTCCTGGCCAAGGTACGTGCAGGAGAAATCAACAATGGCTGACAAGAGCGAAATGAAAAAGTTGCTGTTGACGCCTGTGCTCGGCAACAACCCCATCGCACTGCAGGTGCTGGGTGTCTGTTCCGCGCTGGCCGTTACCAGCCAGATGAAGACGGCGTTCGTGATGACGCTGGCCGTTACCGCGGTCACCGCCTTCTCCAACCTGTTCATCTCTCTGATCCGCAACCAGATCCCTAACAGCGTGCGGATCATCGCCCAGATGGCGGTGATTGCCTCGCTGGTTATCGTGGTTGACCAGGTGCTCAAGGCGTATGCCTACGACATCTCCAAGCAACTGTCGGTGTTCGTCGGTCTCATCATCACCAACTGTATCGTGATGGGTCGTGCCGAAGCCTACGCCATGAAGAGTGCCCCGCTGCCCTCCTTCCTGGACGGTATCGGCAACGGTCTGGGTTATGGCGCCGTGCTGCTGACCGTGGCCACCGTGCGCGAGATCCTGGGTTCCGGCACCTGGTTCGGCATCGAGCTGCTGCCGCTGGTGAACAATGGTGGCTGGTATGTGCCCAACGGCCTGCTGCTGCTGCCGCCGAGTGCGTTCTTCATCATTGGTCTGATCATCTGGGGCGTGCGCACCAAGGATCCCAAGCAGGTGGAGGCGAAGGATTAAGGTATGGAACACTATATCAGTCTGTTGATTCGCTCGATCTTCATCGAGAACCTGGCGCTCTCCTTCTTCCTGGGGATGTGTACCTTCCTGGCGGTGTCCAAGAAGGTCAAGACCGCCATGGGCCTGGGGATTGCCGTTATCGTGGTTCAGACCGTTGCCGTCCCGGCCAACAACCTGATCTACAACTACGTGCTTAAAGACGGTGCCTTGGTATCCGGTCTGGATCTGAGCTTCCTGAGCTTCATCACCTTCATCGGGGTGATCGCGGCCCTGGTGCAGATCCTGGAGATGGCGCTGGACAAGTACTTCCCGGCCCTCTACAACGCCCTCGGTATCTTCCTGCCGCTCATCACCGTGAACTGCGCCATCTTCGGCGGCGTCTCCTTCATGGTGCAGCGTGACTACAACTTCGTTGAGTCCGTGGTCTATGGCGTGGGTTCGGGTGCAGGCTGGATGCTTGCCATCGTCGCGATGGCGGGGATCCGCGAGAAGATGAAGTATTCCGATGTTCCGGAAGGCCTGCGTGGCCTTGGCATCACCTTCATCACCGCGGGTCTGATGGCGCTGGGCTTCATGTCCTTCTCTGGTATTTCCCTGTAATCGGAAAGGAAATATAGATGGAAATTATTCTGGGTGTGGTCATGTTCACCGTGATCCTGCTGGCCTTGGTGGCAGTCATTCTGTTCGCCAAGTCCAAGCTGGTGACCGCCGGTGACGTGACAATCAGCATCAACGGCGACCCGGCCAAGGCTGTGACCAGCCCGGCGGGTGGCAAGCTGCTTGGCGTGCTCGCCGGCAGTGGTATCTTCGTCTCCTCCGCCTGTGGTGGCGGTGGCTCCTGTGGTCAGTGCAAGGTGCGTGTGAAATCCGGCGGCGGCGACATCCTGCCGACCGAGCTGGATCACATCAGCAAGGGCGAAGCCCGTCATGGCGAGCGTCTGGCCTGTCAGGTCACCGTCCGTTCCGACATGGACATCGAGCTGCCGGAAGAGATCTTCGGCGTGAAGAAGTGGGACTGTACCGTCATCTCCAATGACAACAAGGCCACCTTCATCAAGGAGCTCAAGCTGCAGATCCCCGATGGCGAGAGCGTGCCGTTCCGCGCCGGTGGTTATATCCAGATCGAAGCGCCTGCCCACCACGTGCAGTACAAGAACTTCGATATTCCCGAGGAGTATCGTGGCGACTGGGATCGCTTCAAGATCTTCGAGCTGGAGTCCAAGGTCAACGAGCCGATTATCCGTGCCTACTCCATGGCGAACTATCCGGAAGAGTTCGGCATCATCATGCTGAACGTGCGGATCGCAACCCCGCCGCCCAGCAACTGGACTGCCCCTCCCGGCCAGATGTCTTCCTACATCTTCAGCCTGAAGGCCGGTGACAAGGTGACCATCTCCGGTCCGTTCGGCGAGTTCTTCGCCAAGGACACCGACGCCGAAATGGTGTTCGTCGGTGGTGGTGCGGGTATGGCGCCGATGCGCTCCCACATCTTCGACCAGCTGCGCCGTCTGAAGACCAAGCGCAAGATGAGCTTCTGGTACGGTGCCCGTTCCAAGCGCGAGATGTTCTATGTCGAAGACTTCGACATGCTGCAGGCCGAGAACGACAACTTCCAGTGGCACGTCGCCCTGTCCGATCCGCAACCGGAAGACAACTGGGATGGCTACACTGGCTTCATCCACAACGTGTTGTTCGAGAACTACCTCAAGAACCACGAGGCGCCTGAGGATTGCGAGTTCTACATGTGCGGGCCTCCCGTGATGAACGCCGCCGTCATCAACATGCTGAAAAACCTCGGTGTTGAAGACGAAAACATCCTGCTGGATGACTTCGGTGGTTAATCCATGCACAGCGTTGTAAAGACCTGGCTAGCCTTCGGGCTAGCCTTTTTCTTGACTGGGTGCGGTCAGGAAACGGTCCAATCGAAGCCGGAGATCCACATCACCGGCAGCACCATGGGTACCTACTACTCCATCAAGGTGGCGGATAGCGCCGTTCAGGATGCCGCCAGGCTGCAAGCCGAGGTCGACGTCTTGCTGGAGCGGGTCAACGATCAGATGTCGACCTATCGCCCGGATTCCGAGCTGTCACGCTTCAACCAGCACAAGAGCAATACCCCTGTGGTGGTTTCCCGCGATACCGCGCGGGTGGTGACCGAGGCCATTCACATTGGCCGCGAGAGCCGTGGGGCGCTGGACGTCACCGTCGGTCCTCTGGTCAATCTGTGGGGCTTTGGGCCGGATGCCAGACCGAGCAAGGTGCCGTCCGACGAGCTGATCGCCCAGACCCGGCAGAAGACGGGCCTTGGCAATCTGCATGTGATAACCTCTGCCGATGCCGATACCCTGCAAAAGGACATCCCGGACCTCTACGTGGATCTCTCCGCCATTGCCAAGGGGTTTGGCGTAGACAAGGTGGCCGAGTACCTGGAGTCCCAGGGGGCGCGCAACTATCTGGTGGAGATCGGCGGCGAGCTGCGCATCAACGGCGTCAACGGCAAGGGGCATCCCTGGCGTGTCGCCATCGAGAAGCCGACCGTCAATGCCGGTTCCGTACAGGAGGTGATCCTGCCCGGTGACAACGGGGTGGCCACCTCGGGCGAGTACCGCAACTATTACGAGCTGGACGGCAAGCGCTTCTCCCACACCATGGATCCGCTGACGGGCAAGCCCATCCAGCACCGCCTGGTGTCGGTGACCGTCATCCACCCCTCCTGCATGACTGCAGACGGGTTGGCGACCGTGTTCATGGTCATGGGGCCGGAGAAGAGCCTGGCCTATGCCAAGGAACGGGGGCTGGCCATCTTCACCATCACCAAGACGGATGACGGGTTCGAAGAGGCCTATTCGGATGCCTTCAAACCATATCTGGTCAAGAAGTAAGGGGTAACTACATGCAGATCTTTCTGATCACCTTCGGGGTGTTTCTGATGGTCGTGGTGGCCATGGCCATCGGCTACATTTTCCAGCGCAAGTCCATCTCCGGCTCCTGTGGCGGCCTGGGTTCCATCGGGATCGAGAAGGAGTGCGACTGCCCCGAGCCTTGTGACAACCGCAAGAAGAAGATGGCCAAGGAAGAGGCCCGTCGCAAGATGCTGGTGGACAACCGCATCATCTAACGGCGGATATCGCTCTGAAGGCAGCCTTGCAACGAAACGAGTCGACCCCTGGGTCGGCTCGTTTTTTATGTGGCATGGGGTCAGTAGTCATATTGGCTGCATGCCTTTGCCTTGAACTCTTTCTTTCGCTTTGCCAGCTCCTCCCTGGTGCCCAGTTCATCCCCCTGCCTGATGGCGGTTTCCAGTATCTCGATGCGCTTGTATAGCCAGCTGCATTCGGCTGTCGGGTGATCCTTGGCCATGGTCGCTAGCGGCAACAGCAGCAGGCAGAGCCCCGCCCGGATGATGCTCATGCTTCTCCTCCTTGAGTCTCGTGTGGATGTGGCCTTGAGAGTCTATGCCGCCGCGCCCGCGCGCAGACTGGTAGAAATGACAGGGGTGGGGTAGCATGATTCAATCGACTGGTTATCTATACAGTGGTGTCGTCGGCAGGCCGTGCCCCTGGTGGCCACGCGACCGGCACCGACACAGCAACAGACACGGCCATGCGCAAGATCATTCACATCGACATGGACTGCTTCTTCGCCGCGGTGGAGATGCGGGACAACCCGGCCCTCAGGGAGGTGCCGCTCGCCATTGGTGGCGCCGCCGACCGACGCGGGGTCATCTCCACCTGCAACTACGTGGCGCGCCGCTTCGGGGTGCGCTCCGCCATGCCGAGCGCCCTGGCCAGAAAGCTCTGTCCGCCATTGGTGCTGATCCCCGGGCGGATGGCCGTCTACAAAGAAACTTCGCGCCAGTTGCGCGCCATCTTCCTGCGCTACACCGAGCAGGTGGAGCCGCTCTCCCTCGATGAAGCCTATCTCGACGTGACCCAGAGTCCCCGCTGCGGTGGCAGCGCCACCCTGATGGCGGCGGAGATCCGCACCGCCATCAGCGCCGAGCTTGGGCTGACTGCCTCGGCCGGTGTGGCGCCGAACAAGTTTCTGGCCAAGCTCGCCTCGGAGCAGCGCAAGCCTGACGGCCTGTTCGTCATCCGCCCCCAGGAGGTGGACGAGTTCGTGCGTCAGCTCCCTCTTGGCAAGTTGCCCGGCATCGGCCGCAAGACGGCAGAGCGGCTGGAGTCCCTCGGGCTGTATTCGTGCGAAGATGCCCGTCAGCTCGGCAACGAGGAGCTGATCGCCCGTTTCGGCAAGCTCGGGGAGATGCTGGCCGGCCGCATCTGGGGGCATGACGATCAGCCGGTGCAGGCCCGGCGGGTGCGCAAGAGCATCGGCGTAGAGACGACGCTCGCCAGCGATGTGCTGGACGAGGACGCCTGCTGGCAGGTGCTCAGCCGGCTCATTCCCGAGCTGGAGCAGCGTTTTGCCAAGGCCTGCCCTGCGGAGATGCTGATGGGGCAGGGGATCAAGCTGAAGTTTGCCGATTTTCACCAGACCACCGTTTATCGCAAGGGGAGTTATCAGGCGGCCCGTTTCCACGATCTGCTGCACGAGGGACTGCAACGGGCTCAAGGAAAGCCCATTCGCCTGCTCGGTCTGGTCGTTGGTTTGCCCGGAGCGGGTGAAATCAATCAATTAAGCCTGGATCTCTGCTGATTTAGTTAAGTTTTTGTATCCAAAGCCGATATAGTGTTCACATCTGTAGACGTTAGGAAATAGTGGCATGAGTTCTCTTTCTGTTCAGGGACGGATCACCCTGATCGCCGGTTGCTGTCTGCTGGCCAGTGCCGTCGCGCTGGTGGCTTCTTCTCTTTTCAACGCGGCCCGCATGCAGGAGCAGGTGCTCACCTCCACCACCCTGGAGGGGCAGCACGCGGCAGAAAACTGGATGCAGGCCATGGGAGCGACCCAGGCAGCCCGGGTGACCAGCTACCTCGATGAGGCTTACTTCAGGGCGACCCTGCTTGCCGAGGGTATCTTGTTCCAGCGCAAGAACGCGGCCGACAACTTCGTTCACTCCGAGGCGCTGCGCAATGCCGTCAACCAGCAGTTGCAGGATGCGGCGGAGTCGTCAGCGAACCTGCTCGGTGTCTATGCGGTATTCGAACCCAACCAGCTCGACGGGGAGGATGACAACTATCAGGGGTCGACGGCGCTCGGCGCCAACGACAAGGGGCGTTTTTCCAGCTATTGGGCCAGGGTCGACGGCAAGGTCAACCTGGAGGTGATGGACGAGGCGATACTGGCCAACGACAAGCCCTCCGGACACGGCGGCCTTGAGAACGACTGGTACAGTTGCAGCATCCGCAGCAAGGCGCTCTGTCTGCTCGAACCCTATGTGGACGAGGTGGGGACCCAGCAGGTGTTGATGACCTCGGTGACCGTGCCGTTGCTGGACCAGGGTTCCCTGCTTGGCATGGTGGGGGTTGACATCTCCCTGGGGACCCTGCAGAGCCTGGTGGAAGAGATGGGCCGGACCCTCTACAAGGGGCAGGCCAAGGTGCTTCTGCTCAGCAGTGAAGGGCGGGTGGCCGGCGTGGAAGGGTTCCCGGTCGCCCTTGGCAATCTGCTGGAGCAGCAAGGGCTGGCGCAGGATCTCAAGGGGTGGCTGACCAAGGGAGATGTGGTGACGCGCTGGAGCCCGGATGGCGCTCTGTTGCAGACCTTCGTGCCGGTCAGCATGCGCGGTACGGATCGCAAGTGGGGCACCTATATCGAGCTGCCCCGCGCCGTGGTGCTCGCCTCGGCCCTGCAACTGCAAGGGGAGCTTGAGGATCAGGCCCAGCGCAGCGTGGCCACCCAGCTCACCATAGGTGGCGGGATTTCGGCGCTCGCCCTGCTCTGCATCTGGCTGATGGCCCAGCGCATCGTGGCGCCCATCCGCGCCGTGGTGGCACGCCTCAAGGACATCGCCAGCGGGGAGGGGGATCTCACCCAGCGCATCGATCTGCGCAGAGATGACGAGATTGGCGAGCTGGCCAAGTGGTTCAACAAGTTCCTGGACAAGCTGCAATCCACCATCAGCCAGGTGATCGACACCGTTGCGGGCACTCGGGCCAGTGCGGCCCTGGCGGCGCAAGGAGCAGCCCGTACCAGCGCCGGCATGCAGTCCCAGTATCAGGAGGTGGATCTGGTGGCGACCGCGTTTGAAGAGTTGAGCGCTACCGCCCTGCAGGTCGCCGGCAATGCCAATGCGGCGGTGGCGGCGGCCGATGAGGCCGACACGGCGGCCCAGGAGGGCAAGTCCGTGGTGGCGCAGACCCAGGAGGCCATGTCCAGACTGATGACGGTGATAAGCGATGCCAAACCAGTGGTGGAGCACCTCTCCGCCAACAGCGACAACATCAACGACATCCTGGTGGTGATCCAGGGGATTGCCGAGCAGACCAACCTGCTGGCCTTGAACGCGGCCATCGAGGCGGCCCGAGCCGGTGAGCAGGGGCGCGGTTTTGCGGTGGTCGCCGACGAGGTGCGCAACCTGGCGGGCAGAACCCAGAACGCCATCGTCGAGATCCAGAACCTCATCGGCCAGTTGCAGTCGGGGACGGAGGCGGTGGTGAAGGCGATCCTGGCCGGCCATCACCAGGCGGATCTGACCCTCACCAAGGTGGAGCTGTCGGTCAGCGTGCTGGAGCAGATCATCCAGGCTGTCGGCACCATCCACCAGATGAACGAGCAGATCGCGAGGGCCGCGCAGGAGCAGAGCGGAGTGGCGGACGAGATCAATCGCAACGTCAGCAACATTCGCGATGTGAGCCATACCATTCGGGCGGAAGCGGCGACCTCCGCCGACAACGGGCGCGAGCTGTCGCAACTGGCGGACAAGCAGCAGCAACTGGTGGGCCAGTTCCGGGTGTAGGGGAGGATAAGAAAAAAGGCGCCATCCAACCGGAGGCGCCAAACACATTCAGATGACAGACTGGGTTAAATCGACCTGATTTAGCCCTTCTTCCTGCAGAGGAAGAAACACAACACCACAATCACTGTCGACTCACTCACAAAAACCACATGTAAACCAACATGGAAGAGAAGGTGTGAGCCATATGACAACGAATTGCGTGGCGAATTATGTTTATTCACTGGTCGACCCGCAACCGACAATTTATAATGCGCCTCATTAGAAAAATTCATCGTCGGCCGATTCCATGTCTCGTCGTTTACCTCCGCTCAATGCACTGAAAGCGTTTGAAGCCGCTGCTCGTCACTTGAGCTTTACCCGCGCAGCAGAAGAGCTGTTCGTGACCCAGGCCGCCATCAGCCACCAGATCAAGGCGCTGGAGGAGTATCTCGGCATCAAGCTGTTTCGCCGCAAGAATCGCTCCCTGCTACTGACCGAGGAGGGGCAGAGCTACTTCCTCGACATCAAGGACATCTTCGCCTCCATCTCCGAGGCGACCGACAAGCTGCTGGCCCGCAGCGCCAAGGGGGCGCTCACCGTCTCCCTGCAGCCGAGCTTCGCCATCCAGTGGCTGGTGCCCCGCCTGGTCAAGTTCAGCGAACGCCACCCGGACATCGATGTGCGGATCAAGGCGGTGGACATGGACGAGGGGTCGCTGACCGACGATGTGGACGTGGCCATCTACTACGGCCGCGGCAACTGGCCGGGTCTTCGTTCGGACAAACTGCACACCGAGTACCTGATCCCGGTCTGCTCGCCCCTGTTGCTGACCGGCCCCAAGCCCCTGCGCATCCCGGACGATCTGACCCGTCACACCCTGCTGCACGACACCTCCCGGCGCGACTGGAAGGCCTGGTTCCGCCAGCTCGACATCGACGCCCCCAATGTCAATCAGGGGCCCATCTTCAGCCACTCCACCATGGTGATCCAGGCGGCGATCCACGGTCAGGGGGTGGCGCTCGGCCACAGCGTGCTGGCCCAGCCGGAGATCGAGGCGGGTCGTCTCATCTGCCCGTTCGAACAGGTGCTGGTGAGCAAGAACGCTTTCTATCTGGTGTGTCAGGAGCAGCAATCCGATCAGGGCAAGATAGTGGCTTTTCGCGACTGGATGCTGGAACTGGTGGAGCAGGAAGAGGCCCGCAGGCGTGCCCGCCTTGCCGATGCCTGAGGAGTTGACCTGGTGACTGACCTGACAAGAGAGGGGGCGAGTGACGCCCCCGTTCGCATTCTGCTGGCCCACGGCGCTGGGGCGGGCATGGAGCACAGCTTCCTGGCCGAGTTGTCGCGACTGCTGGCGGGGCCGGAGATCGAGGTGGTGCGCTTCAACTTCCCCTACATGACCAAACGGGCTCAGGACGGCAAACGCAGGCCGCCGGACAGACAACCCGTGCTGCTGGCTCACTGGCGCGAGATGGTGCGCCAGTTTGCCCATCCCCGGCTGTTTCTGGCGGGCAAGTCCATGGGGGGGAGGATGGCGGCCGAGCTGTTTTGCGAGGGGGGTGACGAGATGGATGCTGCAGGATTGATCGTTCTCGGGTATCCTTTCCACCCCCCGGCCAAGCCCGACGCATGGCGGGGCGAGGTGCTCAAGCAGATCACGACGCCCACACTGCTGCTGCAGGGGGAGCGCGATACCTTCGGTTCCCGCGCCGAGCTGGCCGATTTCCCCTTCTCACCCGCCGTATCGGTCCACTGGCTGACCGACGGGGATCATGGTTTCAAACCGAGAAAGGCGAGCGGCATGAGCGAGCAGGAGAACCTGCGCCTGGCCGCGGAGCGGATCAAGGGTTTTATCGCGGCGGTGGGGCGCTCCTGACCATCTCGAGCGGGTCGAGAGAAGAAGCGTGCAAGGAGAGAAGATGCAGATCCAACGACATTGGCTGGTGCTGGCGGGCTTCTTCGGCCTGACGGCCACCATGCTCGGGGCCTACGGCGCTCACGGGCTGGCGGCGACCGGCATCGCCCCTTCGTTGCTGGCGGCGTTCAACACCGCCGTGCAATACCAGTTTTTCCACGCCCTGGCCCTGCTGGTGCTGGGGTTGTGCGGCGTGCGCGGCAAGGTGATCACCTTCGCGGGCGCCGTCTTTGTGCTGGGGATCCTGGGATTCTCCGGCAGTATTTACGCCATGGTGCTGCTTGGCAGCAAGGGGCTGGGGCTCATCACCCCGGCCGGTGGCCTCTGTTTTATGTTGGGATGGGCGGCTCTGATGTGGGCCGGCTGTCGTCTTGGAGGAAAGAATGAATAATCTGCTGCTTTATTGCCGCCCGGGTTTTGAGAAAGAGGCGGCGGCAGAGATCACCGAGCGTGCCGGCAACATGCAGTGCTACGGCTTTGCCCGGGTCAAGGACGACAGCGGCTATGTGATCTTCGAGTTGTATGACGAGGAGCAGGCCGATCTGCTGGCGCGCAAGTTGCCGTTCCGCGAGCTCATCTTCATTCGCCAGATGCTGGTGGTGACCCACGAGCTGAAAGATCTGGAAATAAGCGATCGGGTCTCTCCCATCCTGGAGGCGGCGAGCGGTTACGCCATCTGCGGGGATCTGCGGGTGGAGACGGCCGACACCAACGAGGCGAAGGAGCTCTCCGCCTTCTGCCGCAAGTTCACCGTGCCGCTTCGCCAGGCGCTGCGCAGCAACGAGATCCTGACCAAGAAGGAGACCCCGAACCGTCCCGTGTTCCACGCCTTCTTCCTGGCCAATGACCACCTGATGCTGGGGTACTCCTACTCCTTCAACAACTCTGCCTTCCACATGGGGATCCCGCGCCTGCGATTCCCGGCCGATGCCCCGAGCCGCTCCAGCCTCAAGCTGGAAGAGGCGTTCTACGTCTTCGTGCCGAAGGAAGAGTGGGACTTGCGCCTGTGCTCCGGCCTGAAGGCTGTGGATCTCGGCGCCTGCCCGGGTGGCTGGACCTATCAGCTGGTGCGTCGCGGCATGATGGTGACGGCGGTGGACAACGGCATGATGGCCCAATCCCTGATGGACACAGGTCAGGTGAAGCACATCCGTGACGATGGTTTCGTGTGGCGGCCGAGCAAGAAGAATACCTACTGGCTGGTGTGCGACATGGTGGACAAACCGGCGCGAGTGACCCACATGGTGGCCGACTGGTTCAGGGAGAACGACTGTCAGGAAGCCATGTTCAACCTCAAGCTGCCGATGAAGAAGCGCTACGCCGAGGCGGTGCACAACATCGAGGTGCTGCGCGGACTGCTGGCGGAGATCGACAGCGGCTTCATCATTCAGGCCAAACAGCTCTATCACGATCGCGAAGAGATCACGGTGCATGTCTACAACAAGTTCTGGGTCTCCAAGCTGGCACCCAAGTCCTGAAGCAGCATCGGGAACAGGGCATGAAAAAACCGGACGGTGACGTCCGGTTTTTTTGTGTCTGGGTCATCAGAAGCGGTAGTCCAGACGCATCATGGACTCGTCGTCGGTGATCTTCAGCTCAATTTGCAGGGGAATGGTCTTGTCACTGGGGTTGAACTGCATCTTGACGCCATCCCCGCGAAGCTTGACCGAGGTGTTGATGCCGCCAGCGTTGAACTTGATCCTGGGCTTTTGCTTTTCGAAGGAGAGGCTGACGCTCTTCTCTGCCGTGAGGTTCAGCTTCTGATAGGGGGTGACCTGCCGATTACCGTTGCTGTCGGTGGTGATATCCACCCCCAGAGAGAGCGGCTTGGGCTGTTTGAGCAGATCGTTGGTATCCAGGGTGGATTGCCAGGTCTGCTTGGCTGGCGCCTCGTGCTGGGGAGGCGGCGTCAACCAGGCATTGTCGACTGGCCTGTCTAATGCCGTGGCACTGCTGCTGACAATCAGCAAGATGAAAGTAGCACGCATGGTGGATCTCCTTATCCCTCATATCAACATAGTATTCATCTGGCGAGGGAGGTAGGGAGGCGTTGGCATAAAACAAAGGGAGCCGAAGCTCCCTTTTAAAATCATATGGTTGGACTCTATTTATAGACGGTCGATGATGGCCTGGGTGAATTCGCTGGTGGACGCTGTGCCCCCCAGGTCACGGGTCACCCGATCACCGGACTCGATGGTCGCCCGCACGGCCTCGCGAATGCGCTCCGCCTTGTCCTGCATGCCGAGATATTCCAGCATCTGGATGGAGGCGAGGATCACCGAGGTGGGGTTGGCGATGTTCTTGCCGGCGATGTCCGGCGCAGAGCCGTGTACCGCTTCGAAGATGGCGGCCCCTTCACCGATGTTGGCGCCCGGCGCCATGCCCAGCCCCCCCACCAGACCGGCACAGAGATCCGAGAGAATGTCGCCGAACAGGTTGGTGGTGACCATCACATCGAAGCGCTCCGGGTACATCACCAGGTTCATGCAAGCGGCGTCGACGATCATCTCCTCGTTCTGGATGTCCGGGTAGCGGGCCGCGACCTGACGGGCCACTTCCAGGAACAGGCCGGAGGTGGACTTGAGGATGTTGGCCTTGTGGATGATGGTGACCTTCTTGCGTCCTTCCTGGCGCGCCAGCTCGAAGGCGAAGGTGACGATGCGCTCGGCCCCTTCCCGGGTGATGATGCTCATCGCCTCGGCGCTCTGGTTGTCATCGCTGCGCTTCTGGCCAGCACCGGAGTACATGCCTTCGGTGTTCTCGCGCACCGTGATGATGTCGATGTTGTCGTAACGGCTCTTGGTGCCCTTGAAGGAGAGGACGGGGCGCACGTTGGCGTAGAGATTGAACTTCTTGCGCAGGGAGACGTTGATGGAGGTGAAGCCGCCGCCGACCGGAGTGGTGAGCGGGCCTTTCAGGCTGACCTTGTTCTTCTCGATCAGGTCGAGGGTGGCCTGGGGCAGCAGCTCGCCATGTTTTTCCAGGGCTACCAGACCGGCATCTGCGTATTCGTAGTCGAAGTCACAACCCGCGTGGGTCAGGATCTGGATGGCGGATTCGATGATGCTGGGGCCGATGCCGTCGCCCGGGATGACGGTAATCTTTCTTTTTGACATGAGGCGTATCCACTTCTAGGGAACAGAGGGGGAGGATTCGTCGGCTTTATACCATTTTTGCACCACATCCTCCATGTTTCTTTACATTTTACCCATTTATGTCAACAGGTACGGCCTGTCTTGGGAAATGGTGTGCTGGGGATCACGCCCCGGCATCAGGGACGGGAGGGTAGCGGATCTCCCGCAGGTTGAACCCGAGCGGGATATCGTGCTGCAGCCGGACCAGGCGTTGGGCCAGCAGGGCCTCTTCCCGGTGCTGGCGCAGCTTGAGCAGGGGTCTGGTGGCCTCCTCCCGCTCACAGGCCTCCAGCATGGCAGCCAGGTCCCCGTATTGCTGCAGCAACTGGGTGGCGGTCTTGGGGCCAATGCCGGGCACCCCCTTGATGTTGGAGCCGCTGATACCGGTCAGGGCCCAGAAGTCCACAAGCTGGGTCGGTGTAACGCCGTACTGCTGCTGGACGAAGGCGGCATCCAGCCAGCGTTTGTTGAAGTAATCCCGCACCCGGATCTGCGGGCAGATGAGCTGGCAGAACCCCTTGTCGGTGGAGATGATGGTGGCGCTGGCGCCGTGCTGGGCAATGCCGCTTGCCAGGGTGGCGATGAGATCGTCCGCCTCGTCGGTCTGGGAGAGCAGGGCATCCACACCGCACTCCCAGAAGGCGTCCTGCAGGTCGGCAAGCCCTTCCCTCAGCTCATCCGGCATGGGGGGGCGGCCCTCCTTGTAGGGGGGATAGAGCGTCTTGCGCCAGCTGTGGACCTCACCGTCAAAGACCGCGATGGCGTGGGTCGGCTCGCTGGCTGCCAGGAGCTTCTTGCAGGTGTTGATGAGGTTGGCTCGGGTGGCGAGCAGGGCCTGGGCTGGGGTCAGTCCCTGCTGGCTCTGCACCGCGTGCAGTCGGCGGATGAGGTTGAGGGCATCGATGATGAGCAGGTGTGGCATGGGGCACTCCGGGCGTCGGGGAAGCCATTGTAACAATGGTGGCGTCTCCTGCTAACCCCGTAGAAGACCATCAATGAAAGAGGGGCCCATGGGCCCCTCCGGTGCATTGTGATGTCCCGACTATTTGACTATCTCGTAGCAGGGAACGTACTGGCTGCCCGGCAGCTTCATGCGCTGCTGCTTGACGAAGCTCTCCAGCAACCTGTCCATCAGGTGCATCAGCTCCTTGTCGCCGTGCAGCTTGAAGGGACCCTTCTTCTCGATGGCCCTGATGCCCCCTTCCTTGACGTTGCCTGCGACGATGCCTGAGAAGGCGCGGCGCAGGTTGGCTGCCAGCAGCTGGGGCGGCTGGTTGCGATGCAGATCCAGGCTGGCCATGCTGGCGTGATCCGGCTCGAACGGTAGCTGGAACTCGGGCTCGATCCGCAGGGACCAGTTGAAGGAGTAGGCATCTCCCACCGACTTGCGGTATTCGCGGATCTTCGGCATCGCCTCCTTCATCACGCGGGCCACCTCGGGCGCATCGCCGATGATGATCCGGTAGAGACTGGTGGCGGCTTCCCCCAGGGTCGCCTTGACGAAGTCGTCGATGGCGCGGAAGTAGTCGGCGCTCTCTTTCGGGCCGGTCAGCACGATGGGGATGGGTTGGCGATCGTTGGCCGGGTGCATCATGATGCCGAGCAGGTAGAGCAGCTCCTCGGCAGTTCCGACCCCGCCCGGGAAGATGATGATGCCGTGACCCAGACGCACGAAGGCTTCCAGCCGCTTCTCGATGTCCGGCAGGATCACCAGCTCGTTGACGATGGGGTTCGGCGGTTCGGCGGCGATGATGGAAGGCTCGGTGAGACCGATGTAACGGCCGTTGCGCACCCGCTGCTTGGCGTGGCCGACGGCGGCCCCCTTCATGGGGCCCTCCATGGCACCCGGACCGCAACCGGTACAGATGTTGAGCTCGCGCAGACCCAGCTCGCTACCCACCGCCCGGGTGTACTGGTATTCCACCTCGTTGATGGAGTGGCCGCCCCAGCAGACCACCAGGTTGGGATCGGCGCCGGGCAGGATCGCCTTGGCGTTGCGCAGGATGGCGAACACCACGTTGGAGATATGGGTGGAGCTGGTCAGGTTGACCAGACGATTGGACTCGAGCTGGGTCGACACATAGAGAATGTCCCGCAGCACGGAGAACAGGTGCTCCTGGATGCCGCGGATGATCTCGCCGTCGACGAAGGCGTGCTCGGGGGCGTTGAACAGCTCGAGCTTGACCCCGCGCTCGCGCCGGATCACGTGAATATCGAAGGATTTGAAACGTTCCAGTATCTCTTTGGAACTGTCGGTATGGCTGCCGGAGTTGAGGACCGCCAGCGAGCAGTTGCGAAACAGTTGATAGATATCGCTGGAGGCCGTCTGCTTGAGGCGATCCACCTCGAGCTGGGACAGCAGGTCCATGCTGCCCACGGGATTGATGTGTGTAATCATAATTTCCCCTTTCACTCGCTTGTTATCGTTGTGCTTTCCCTGGGGAGAAAACGGGATGCTTTGGCATCCCTCGGGTTCGATAGTAGAGGCAAGGGGGTGGGCAGGGGAATAGGGGGACTGTGCGTTTGCCGCTTTTTTAGCCGCCCCTCAAAGCGGATTCAGGCGAGATTGACCTGATCCCGGCCGGAGTGCTTGGAACTGTAGAGCGCCTTGTCGGCACGCTCGAACGCATCCGTGGTATGGTCGCCGGTCCGAAACAGGGTGGCACCGATGGAGATGGTGATCTCGACCCTGGCATCGCGAAAGCGGAACGGGATGCTCTTGATGGTCTGACGCAGGTTCTCCAGCGGCTTCTGGTACTTGTCCGGATTGATGTTCGGCAGCAGGACCACGAACTCCTCACCGCCAAAGCGGGCGATGAAGTCGGTGTCGCGCAAGGCGTTCTGCAGGGCCTTGGCAACCACCTTCAATGCCTTGTCGCCGGCCATGTGGCCGTAGTTGTCATTGATGTGCTTGAAGTGGTCGATGTCGATGATGGCCAGGCACAGGGGGGTGCCATAGCGTAGCCAGCGTTTGTATTCGAGCTCGAGCCGCTCGTCCAGGGCCGCCCGGTTGTGTACCTGGGTCAGGCTGTCGAGGAAGAGCTTGTGTTTCTGGATGGTGAGCCGCTTCTTGTACTCGGCGGTCTCGTCCTTCATCAACCTGAGCTTGGCTTCCATGTTGGAGAGGTGGGTGAGCAGGTGGCGCTCGCGGTTGGCCATCTCCTCCCGCTCCTGCTGCAGCCGGCGGATGGTGTCCAGATGCCCAGAAATGGCGCCCCTGAGTATCTGTGGCGAGTCATGGGCTGCCATGGCGCGATCGATGGCGGCGAGTTCCCGCTCCAGCGCCTGTCCGCTGAGATGGGCGGCATTTTGCAGCGCCCGCCCTTCATCCAGGGATTCGGTAAAGCTGTAATGGACCGAGGAGAGGCTCTCGTTCAGGGTGCTGAGAAACGCCTGGGAGGCTTTGCGCTCTTCCCGGGTACCCTCGATGATGAGTTCGATGATCTGCAGGCAGACTTCGGCCAGCAGGGCAGGGGTGATGCCCCCGAGCAACTGGCGGCGGATGTCTGCGAGGCTCTCGCCCACGGCGCCGGCAAAGTCGAGCTCGGTGATGAGACGCTGCAACTCGTCTGAAATCTGGGCATGTGCCTTGATGTCAAAGGAGTCGGTAGGGGCCGGGCTGGAGAGCTCGGTGGGGATCTCCGCCGAAGGGGGGATCAGCGGCTTGCGCGGCAGCAGCTGGATCTTGATCGCCTGCTGGTAGAACTCCAGCAGCCGGATCACCTTCTTCTGGTGATCGCCGATGCCGTAACTCTCCGGGCTGGCGAGAAACTCCTTGAGGGCGCGGCGGGTATCTTCCGGAAACCCCTTGATGGTTTTGAGCTGTTTGCTGCCGAGATCGATGGCTGCCCGGGTCAGGCTGATGGACTCTTCCATGGTGTGGCTGTGCTGCTGCAACAGCTTCTCGATGGCGATCAGATCGGCATCGATGGAGGTGAGCGGAGGGTTGCCTTCAAGTTTCTGCTTGAGCTTGGCGAGCCGGTTGTCGAGCTCGCGATCGTGGCCGCGACAGGCTTGCATCAACTTGCCGATGAACTGGATACTGCGGGTGCGTTCGGCATCGGAGAAGCTCGCCATGCCGTCAAGCTCCTGCTGTTTCTGCTGGAGGGATTCCCTGAGTCTTGCCAGTTGTCCTGTTACGGCAGCCATATCATTCATTCTTCAGGTCGCCCTGTTGTCATTATCGTTTTTGTTTCGTCCAGCAACAGAAAGCCAATCAAAGACCCCGTTGAGTACCTTTTTGTCACGGATTGTCCACAACCTTCGTCCGTGAAAGCGCAAGCCAGTTAACCCATTGCTTTTCATGAGAAGAATTTACTTTTACCAGTCCCTTGTCAATTGCCATCAAGCAGCATTGCCACACATCTCCGTTAAAAAATGCGGCCTGCTGGCAATCGATGGCGGCCAGCTCAAGCCAGACGCTCTGCTGGCATTTTTCGCTGAGCTGAATGGCACCCGAGAGGGCCAGGTAGCAGAGATCGAACAGGCCGTGGTGATCGAGGGCCATGGCCGCCTTGGGCAGGAAGGGATGACTGACGATGCCGAGGCTGATGCACCTGTCCAGCGGGTGCTCGCAGGGGAAGGCTGCCAGGGTATCGAGCAGGGTCTGGGCCAGCTGATGCAACTGGGCCACGTGGCGCTGGGGCACCACATAGAGCAGGTGGCCTTCGCGCAGGTCGTAGATGCGGCCATCCTGCGGAGTCAGTTCGTTGACGTAACGGCCGAAGGCCTGCTCTATCTCGCGGCTGACCTGATAGCCGTGCTGCTCCAGGCTGTTGATCAGGAAGGGAACCCGGAACAGCAGGTAGTGCAGCTTGTCGTCAAATTCGCTGGTGGGGCGTTCGCTCAGGTACCAGCGCTCGGATTTTTGCTGGCGCTTGGCCATCTCCCGCGGCCAGCGGCTCATCAGTCGCTGCCAGTTGGCCAGGCCGCTGCGCGGCTCTACCAGCAGGGCTTCTCCCAGCTGTTTGGCATGAAGGCGCGCGACCCGCAGTTTCAGCCAGAGGGTGAAGAACAGATAGATGAAGAGTGCCAGCAGCAGCCCGGTGCTGACGCTGGTCCAGAGGTATCGCTCCTGCTGGTGCTGGCTGACGTCGAGTTGCTGTTCCAGCTCCTTGACCTGTTGCACACGCTCCACCTGGGCGTAGTTGTCGCGCACCGCCTCCTGCTCCAGCGCCAGCTGTTGCTGGCGAACCAGTTCGCTGCGCTGGTGGTAATTCTTGTAGCTCTCCAGGGCCTGCTGGAGGTAACCCTTCTGCTCATAGGCGACGGAGAGCAGGCGGAAGATCTCGAATTGGCGCCGGATGTCTCCAATCCGGTTGGCCAGGGTGAGAGCGTTCTCCAACTGCAGGATGGCGATGCCCGCCTCCTGCTGCTTGAGGTGCAACTCTCCCAGCAACAGCAGGGTGTCGATGAGCGACTCCTTGTCATCCCCCAGCTCATGGGACTGGCGTGCGGCGTTCAGGTAGTTTCGCGCCAGGTTGAGGTTGCCGGTCTGCAGGTAGGTCTTGCCTATCTCGAACTTGAGATGGGCGATGCGGGTGCGGTTGCTGCTCTCGTCCAGCAGGTCGAGGGCATTGAAGAAATAGACCAGCGCCATGTTCATCTCGCCCTGATCCCGGTTGAGACGGGCGAGCACGATCAAAGCGTCGCTCAGCATGGAGGAATTGCCGAGGGCATGAAAATAGTTGGCCGCCTCGCTGGCGTATTGCAGCGCTTTTTGTGGCTCCTGCTCTTCCTGATAGAGGCTGACCATCTGGTTCGAGAGCAGGCCGAGGAAGAGGGGATCCTGCAGGGGCTTGGCTTGCTGTTGTGCTTCGATGTATTCCCCCAGTGCAAGCTGGGGCTGACCCAGCGCCTGATAGAGATCCCCGCCCACGGCGCTGGTCCAGGCCCTGGCCAGAGGGTGTTTGGCGTGTTCCGCCCATTTGCGGGTCTCGGCCAGCTGTTGTTTGGCGAGATCGAATTGCCGCTCCTCTACGCTGGCGTTGACGCGTAGCAGACGGCTGTAGACCTGCAACTGGCTCTCCTTGAGGTCGGGATTGGCCAGCAGTTTGTCGAGTTTGTCGAGCAGGGGGGACGCGGCGCCATGGGTATGCTGTTGCAGGTTGCGGCTTCGAACCAGCAGATAGAGCCCATGGGCCTGCAGCTCGAACTGCTGCTCTTTCTCGGCCATGGCGATGCCCTGCTCAAAGGACTCCTGTGCCTGGGTGAACTGCCCTAGCTGCTGCAGACACTCCCCCTTGAGCAGATAGGCGCCCGTGGTCTGGGTGGCGGTACCGTAGTTCAGCATCGGCTCGCGATAGCCGTACTCCTGACGGTTGCTGATGATCTGCTTGGGATTGTTGGCCGTGCGTTCGAGGAAGGAGGTGGCAATCTGGGCACATCTGGCGGGATCGGTCAGCACCAGGGTCTGGGCCTGCTGCAGGTCGATGGACAACTGCTCCTTGGCCAGATCCAGATCAGGAGCCGACAGGGAGGACATCATCATTGCCAGAAAAAACAGTTGATTCATTGGATTAAGAACGGCACGGAGGTGCAGGCATGTTATCCAAGCCCACCCCCGCCCGTCCAGAGTTTACTGAGGTGATGCGCAGCGGGCCGCAGCCCGCAGGATGGCGGCGCCGGTGATTACTGGCGTATGAGGCGCAGGTTCGCCGGAACCGGCTCCCAGTCGCTGCGGAAGGGGTTGATGTCCAGGCCGCCGCGGCGAGTGTAACGGGCATGGACGGTCAGTTGCTCCGGGGCGCAGAAGTGTTTGAGATCGGTAAAGATGCGCTCGATGCACTGCTCGTGGAACTCGTTGTGCTGGCGGAACGAGATGAGGTAGCGCAACAGCTTCTCCCGGTCGAGACGCGGGCCGCGATAATGGATCACCACGGATCCCCAGTCCGGCTGGCTGGTCACCAGGCAGTTGGACTTGAGCAGGTGGCTGTGCAGGGTCTCCTCCACGATCTCGCGACCGGCGGCCCCTTGCAGCAGGGTCTCGTCAAACTCGTAGCCGTCCACCTCGATATCCAGGCTGTCGATGCACTCACCGGGCTGCTGGGCTATCTGGTGGGGGGCCTGGTCGAGGGTGAAGAGGGTGACGCTCACCGGGGCACCAGCGCAGCCACTCAGGTCCTGAACCAGCAGCGCTTGCACTGCCTCCAGGGAGTCGCAGCGGGTCTGGTTGAAGGAGTTCAGGTAAAGCTTGAACGACTTGGACTCGATGAGATTCGGGCTGGTAGCAGGCACAAAGACCTCCCCGATGGCAACCACGGGCTTGCCTTTGGCATTGAGCCAGGAGAGTTCATACAGGGTCCAGACGTCGCACCCCTGGAACGGCAGTTCACCTCTCAGGCCAAGATCGTCGCGGTTCAGGCTGCGTGGCACGGGCTGCAGCAGACTCGGGGTGTACTGGCTGATGTAGGCGGACTGCTGCCCCAGGCTCAGGCCTTGCAGCGCACTGGCGCCGGCGTATCTCTCTTGTTTGCTCATGCTGGTTTGCTCACGCTTGTCTGATAAGGGGTTTGATGGTGCAATGGCCCGATTTTTCGATCAGGTACTTGCGGCCATCAGAGGCCGCTATTGTGGGGAATATCGATGTCGGATCAAGTCCTGTCTGCCCTGGAGCAGTTCTTTTTACGCTGGCAGCGTGATGGCGAAGGAAGGCGGGGGCTGCCCCTGTGTGACTGGGAGGCCGACTGGCGCTCTCCTTGCGAGCTGGATGAACCCAGGGAGGGGCGGGTAGCCTGGCGTCTGTTCCAGCGGGAGCAGGCAGCCGACTTCACAGCCATGGCGAACGCCCTGGAACTGACCCTGCATCCCAGCGCCATCGCCCTGTTTGGCCACTGGTTCAGCCGCCCTCTGCCCTGCTCTTTCAAGGGGCTGCGCATCGAACTCATCCTGCCGTGGAACGACGCCGATCTGGATCTGCTCAAGGAGAACCTCATCGGCCACCTGCTGATGCTGCGCAAGTTGAAGCGATCCCCTTCACTCTTCATTGCCACGACCCGCAACGAGATGACGCTGGTGTCCCTCGATAACGAGAGCGGCCAGGTGTGGCTGGAGTGGCTGGACTCCGGACGGCGCCTGACGCTGGCCCCCTCGTTGCCGGCCTTTCTGGCGCGACTGGAAACCTTGCCCCAGTGATGCCCCAAAAGAGAGGGCCTTGCCACCTGGCAAGGCCCTCTCTTTTTATGGCGCCATTTTATTGCGCCATTGTGCGCGGTAGGCTCCTACTCCTTGAAGTCCCAGGAGAGGTTGGACACCAGCCTGCAAGGCTCGCACCTGAAGTCGAAGATCTCGTGCAGGGGGGCGTCCAGCGCCCATGGGCCACCACAGCCAGGGCAGGGGCGAGCCCGCTCTTCGGCGGCGCTCAGGCCACCTACCCGGTAGAGATAGTAATAGGTGGGAATGCCGCTCAGGAGCTCCAGCCGTCTGGCGAGATCACTGCCCCGACGATGAAGGCGGCTGCCCACCTCGCCGATTTCGTGCAGGGCGGCGTGCTCGGCGATGGAGCCGTTCATCTGCAACTGATCGCAGGCTTCCCAATCTTCCTGCCACTTGATGATCTGCTTGTGGTCACCGTTGGCGACGGCGGGCAGCCGATAGAGCGGGATGGGGGCGAAGTGATCGCCACAGCGCAGGGGAGAGCAACTGTGCAGGAAGCTGGTGTAGAGCAGCATCCAGCTGGGACGCTCTCCCTGCTCTGCGCACGGGTCCGTACTGTCCGAGAGCAGATCCGCCCCTTGCAGGTGGAGTTTGGGGGCGAGCAGGCCCGCCTGGTGCAGACCTTGCTCGGCAAGGGCGACCAGCTCGCTCTGGTTGTCAGGGTGCAGGCTGTCCTGCTCCGGGCAGACCACCCGGCTGACGAAATAGCCTTCGTGCATGCTGGTGGGAAACTCCCGCCCCAGGATCTGACCCTGATAGCGCAGCATGTCGAGGTAGTGGACGATGGCCCGTTCGGCCTCCCCGAGGGAGGTATCGCGGTAGCACTCAAAGGTGAGTTCGAGGATATACATGGCGATGGGTCAATCCGGCTTCTGGTTGAGCAGCAGATCGGTGAGGCGATCGACCTTCTGCTCCAGCCGGGCGAGCTGTTCGCTCAGTTGCTGAAGAGTGACGCTTTCCGTGGCCAAAGGGGGCGCCTCGGGGGCACTGGCGGGGGCGGGCGCTGTCGCCGCAGGCTGGGGTTGTTGTTTCCACTGGCTCAACACCTTGAGCAGCTCGGCCATGGGCACGGGATGGCTGAGGCGGGCCTTGACCATGGCGGTAGAGGGGGTGATCCCCCTGGCACTGAGTTCGTTGGCTATCTGGATGATCTCTTGGGCTGACATCTTGGCTCCTGCACGGCCGTCTTGCTGCGGGTGGATAGTGGCACAGAGCTTAATCAAAGCCTGTCCATCAGGAAAGCGGAGCGAAGGGCGTGGGTGGCGAGAGGGAGGGGCGCCTGGGTGATGGAGGGAGGGGATTGGCGGCTCCGCGTCGACCCAACGCTGGCCGTCGGGAGTGGGGGGATCAGGTCCCCTGGCGCAGCATCACATCCAGCTGGTCGATGGCTTCCGCCCAGTCGGCGTCGTGGCTGAGGGCATCGCGCAGAAAGTCTGCCTGGGAAGGTGTCCAGAACGGCGCGTCGGGCAACTGGGTATGGCGATCGATGGGATGGTCGCGGATAAAACGCTGCTGGCTGATGTCGTCACTGGCCAGCCCCAGCTGGGCAAACAGGGCGGCCATGTCATGGGTGAGCAATTCCATGTCGGTACTCCTTGGAAGGGGGTTGTGGAAGAGTATAGCCAGCCCCCGTGCTCTCAAATCTAGGAGGGGAGACGATGGGGTGGCAGCTCGACACCGGCGACATGCAGCCCCTGCATGCAGAGCTGTCCCTGATAATGGCTCTCTCCGTCGCTGGAGAACTCGAACTGGTAGTAGGTGAGCAGGCGCAGGGGTTTGTGCCCCAGGGCGCGGTGTGTCCGCGCCAGCGACAGCAGTTGCAGGTCGTGGTGCTGGCAGTAGCGGCGCATGTATTGCCAGGCCAGCTCCGCCTGGCGGCGCTGTTGCCAGAAGGCCCAGCCAACGAGGCCGAGCAGCAAGATCCCAAGCATTTCTCCCATCAGCGGGTTCCTTCTGTGATGTGTGGGGGGCCCTGTTCACCTCAGGCAACAGGGCCGTCGTGCCGGGCCTAGGTGGCAGCGAACAGGCGACCGATGGCCAGACCCAGGGCCTCGCTGCGTTCGGGGTCACGCAGTTTTGCCAGCATATCATTGCGCAAGGCCGGTAGCGTGACGAGCTCGGCAAATACCTGGTTGAAGAACTGGGTGGGTTGCAGGGCGAGCTGCTCCAGAAACAGGCCGAGCAGTTCGGGGTGTTTCAGATCGGGCCAGAGGCGGCCAGCGATGGCGAGGAGCAGGGAGGGGCTTGGCCGGGTTTGCAGCAGGGTCAGCAGCTTGTTGGTGCGCAGTCCGTTGCCCGGGCAGGAGGCCAGTGCCCGGCACAGATAGGCCAGGGTTTCGGGGTCAGGCTCGGCGCACTCCTGCTCCTTGCCGATGCGCTCCAGCAATGCGCCTTGCAGGGCAGGAGGCAGGGGGGCGTTCTCCAGGCTCTGGCACAGGGCGTAAAGAGGGGCCTGCGGCAGCATGGGCAAGGCCTTGCAGACCAGTGCCAGGTTGCGTTCAACTTGCAGCCGCTCAGCGAGATCTGCAAACCCTTGCAGTCCCAGGGCCTGCCACCCCTCTTCCCCCGGCGCCGCCAGATAGTGGCAGAGGGCCTCGTAGTAAGCGGAAGGGGCTTGTTCCAGCTGGCGGGCCAGCTTGGCGTGCACACTGGCCATCTTGGCCTCGGCCGGACGGAAGGTGTAGGGGTTGTCCGCCAGACGCTGGGCCTTCTCTTCGTCCAGTTCACCGGTGAGCTTGTAGCCCAGAGTCTCTACCACCTGATCCATGAAATGCTTGGGGCCGCTGGAGATGAGGAGGCCGCGCTCATCGAGGGCGAACTTGAGGAACCAGAGGTAGTGCCTGGATTCGGTTGGCTGGAAGAAGTGCACGCCGAGCCAGGCGTGCTGCTGCAACGGCCAGGGGTAGGGCTCCTGCTGCTGCTCGATGCGCACGAAGAGGTCGCTGGGGAGCGGGCGCACCTGGCGGCCCAGATCGAACAGCTGGAACTGGGTATCGGCCTGGGTCAGAAACTCGGTCAGGGTGTTGATGGAAGACATGAAGAGATCCCGCTTGAAGATAATGCGGGCGATTATAAGGGGGCTGCACCAGATAGCCAGAGGCGGTGATGCAGGGTATGAAGGTGACGGCAACATGGCAGCCATTGCGGGGTCGGTGTATAGTAGCGCCCCTTTTTGATGGCCGTATTGAGTGGGGCCCCGTCGCAGACCGGGCCCGCGATGAGGAAGTGAGCGAGATGAATCAATATCTGCTGGTTGCCGGTCTGCTGGGAGAGCTGACTGCCGAGTTGCAACGTCTGGAACGCTGGCAAGCCGACCATCCGGGGAGCGAGGCGCTGGCAAGCGAGCTGCCGTTCTGTGTCGATACCCTGAGTTTCGATCAATGGCTGCAGTTCGTGCTGATCCCGCGCATGGAGCAGCTAGTGGTGCTGCAGGCTCCGCTGCCGACCAGCGTCTCCCTCTATCCCATGGCGAGTGAGGTCTATAAAGAGGAGCTGGCGGAGGCCGAGGCCCTGCTTCGTCTGATCGCCCGTTTCGATCTGCTGCTCTCCGGCAAAGTGGTCGAACAATGATGGACGAGCAGACCCGGACAGCGGATGCCTTGCAGCCGACTCTGCTCTATCAGGATGACTGGCTGGTGGCGGTGAACAAACCGTCCGGTCTCCTGGTACACCGCAGTTGGCTCGACAAGGCCGAGACCCGTTTCGCCATGCAGATGACCCGGGATCTGATCGGGGGTCGTCATGTCTACCCCGTGCACCGACTGGACAGGCCCACTTCGGGTGTGCTGCTGTTTGCTCTCGATCCTGCCGTGGCCCGTACCCTGACCGAGGCCTTTGCTGCCCGTCAGGTCCACAAGGAGTACCTGGCACTGGTGCGGGGATGGGCCCCCGAAGAGGGGCTCATCGACTATCCGCTCAAGGAGCAGCTGGACAAGATTGCCGATGCCTTCAGCGACCCGGATCGCCCCGCCCAGGAGGCGGTGACCGCGTTTCGTCGTCTGCATCAGGTCGAGCTGCCCTTCGCCGTCTCCAAGAAGCATCCCACCAGTCGCTACAGCCTGGTCCGCCTCTTTCCCAAGACGGGGCGCAAGCACCAGCTGCGCCGCCATCTGGATCACCTGTTCCACCCCATCGTCGGTGATACCACCCACGGGGATGGCCGACACAACCGCTTCTTTCGCGAGCACTACGGGTGCGACCGCCTGCTGCTGATCGCGCACCGTCTGAGCTTCGAGCATCCGGTGCTCAAGGTGCCGATGCGGATCCAGGCGCCCCTGGGCCCCGAGGTGCTGGGTCTGTTCGCCCGTCTGGGCTGGCCTGCCAGCGAGCAAGACTACGGCGCCTGAGCCTCTTTCCATCTGTTGCCTCTGACCGGGCTGTGGCATGCTGTAGCCTAGGTACGTCAGAGGAATGACTTATGGCTCAACGAGATATCGCCTGCGCAATCGCGTGCCCCCCGCCCGTTCAGGGGGGCTCTTCCTACCCATCCCGGTCTTGCCGGGCCCATTGTTTGTCCCTGAGGAGTCGCTGATGGCCGAGATCGATATCCTGGTCGGCACCGTCTACGGCTCTGCCATGCTGGTGGCCGAGACCCTCTGTGACCACCTGCAAGCCAATGGCCATGTCTGCCAGATCTTCGATGACGCGGCGCTGACCGACATCGATGCCTCCCGCTTTCTGCTCATCGTGACCGCCACCACGGGGCAGGGGGATATACCGCCCAATTTGCAGCCCTTTGCCAGTGCCCTGGCCGATCGTGCTCCTTATATGAAGGGATGGCGCTATGCCCTCATCGCCATGGGAGACAGCAGCTATGAACACTTCTGCGGAGCGGGGCGAACGCTGGATGCCCTGTTGCAGGAGCTGGCTGCCGAGCCACTGGTTGTGCGCCTGGAAATCGATGCGACGGTAGAAGATGAGCCTGAAGTGGCAGCGCTGGCCTGGTTGAAAACCTGGAAAAATAGACTGTAGCCAGACCCTTCTCCCCGAGAATAAATTCACCTCCGTGAGTGTGCTGACGGGGGTGTTTTATTTTTGGGGCGTCACGCCTCAGCCCCCAAATATATCCTCTCTTTCGTCCGGTTATTTTTCTCGCCAATGATGATAACCGGTTGGCCATATTCATCATCACCCACGACAAATTGAAAAATTAAAAGTTCCGCATTGAAAGCGATTTCAGTCATGTTTTTGCTACTGCGACACGGATTTATCACTTAACTCTCGTCGCGAATTAATATTTGAAATCGCTTTCTTTGGTTGTTGTTTTTATTTTTTGTGCTTTTAATGGGTGATTTGAACCAACAAATGCAAATTTATTGATATTTTGTTGCCGTGGTTGTCGGTGGCGTGCGATTTGTCATCGTTTTGTGAATCAGCTCATGTTTGCAGGGAATTTGGGTACCTATAATCGACCTCGGTTATCACCAAAACGTTTTTCCGGTGATAAGAACTTGAATATCAGGATCACACTCCTCTCAGCGGGAATAAGGAAAATGAAAATGAAAGCAAAGTGGCTCCCGATCGCTGCAGCAGTAACCGCAGCCCTGGCTTCCCAAGCCGCCTTCGCCGTTGATTTCCACGGCTACTTCCGTTCCGGTGTCGGTGTTTCCGGTGACGGGGACATGGTCAAATACAACGTCAACAAGGTTGGTCGTCTGGGTAACGAAAATGATACCTACGGCGAAGTCCAGCTGGGTCAGGAAGTCTTCAACAAAGATGGCAAGACTTTCTACGTAGACTCCATGTTCGCCATGGCGTCCAACGGCTCCAACGACTGGGAAGGTACCGGCACCGTCTGTAACTTCGATGCCAAGCAGTGCAACGGCGACTCCGACTTCGCCCTGCGTCAGTTCAACGTGCAAGCCAAGGGGCTGCTGGGCTTCGCGCCGGAAGCCACCCTGTGGGCCGGTAAGCGTTTCTACCAACGTCACGACATCCACATCTCTGACTTCTACTACTGGAACATCTCCGGTGCCGGCGCCGGTATCGAAGGCATCCAGGCTGGTCCTGGCAAGCTCTCCCTGGCCTGGGTCCGAAACGACCGCAGCGCGGGTGATGTCTTCGGTCAGTACACCCAGACTGGTGTAGATGGCAACGGTGATCCGGTTTACCAGAAGAACGAAGATCTGAACGTCAACACCCTGGACGTGCGTTATGCCGGCATCCCGCTGTGGCAGGACGGCTCTCTGGAAGTGGGCGCCATGTATGCCCTGGTCAATGAGACCGACGCCCAGAAAGATCTGAAGAACGACAACATGAAGAACGGCGTCATGCTGACCGCCGAACTGACTCAAGGCATCTTCGGTGGCTTCAACAAGACCGTGCTGCAGTACGGTACCGAAGGCTACTCCAAGACCATGGCCTTCTACGGTGACGGTTCCTGGTATGGTGCCGAAGCCAAAGCCGGTGCCGATGGCTACCGTATCATCAACTGGGGCGTCATCCCGATGGGCAACTCCTGGGAGATGGGTCACCAGCTGGTCTACGGGGTAGGCAACGAGATGTGGAACGGCAACGACAAGTACGAAACCATGTCTGTCGTCGCTCGCCCGATGTACAAGTGGGATGACTTCAACAAGACCATCTTCGAAGGCGGCTACTTCCAGGACAAGAGCAAGTCCACTTCCGGTACCACCGACAAAGATGGCGCTTACAAGCTGACCCTGGCTCAGGCCTGGTCTGCCGGCTCCAGCTTCTGGGCCCGTCCGGAAATCCGCGTGTTCGCCACCTACCTGAAGAACACCGAAGACCAGAACGCCTTTGAAGGCAACACCTCCAAAGACACCTATCAGGTTGGCGTACAAGCAGAAGCCTGGTGGTAAGCAATATCTTCAGTTAAGTTAGTCACTGCCCCCTTATGGGGGCAGTTTTGTTTCGCATGATGTGGCAACCGGGTTATGGAGATAAGAAGAATGAAACTGGTAAAGATGTCTATCGCGGCCATGGTTACCGCGCTGCTGGCCGGTTGTTCCGGTAGCATGGTGGTGCCCGTGCAGGAGCACGCCTCCATTCTGAGTAATGCCGATCAGGCCAAGCAGGCGCTCTCCCAGGCAACCAGTTGTTGCACAGGGTTCAACGAATTCAATTATGTCTCCCTGCCGGAAGGCGAGACGCTGCTGGCCATCGACGGCAAGCAGCCCAGTTATCAGTTTGACGAGGGCATGAGCTATTTTGCCGCCTATCGTCTGCCGGCCAATACCGGCAATCTGGCCATCACCCTGGCCTCCCAGGTCAGCAAGACGGTCCTGGTTCCCAAGGTGATCATGCTGGATGCCCAGTTCAAGGTGACTCGCGTGCTGGGTGAGTCGGTCTTTGCCTATCAACCAGCCCACCTGCTCGACAACGATAGGATTGAGGGGCGTGTGTTTGTGGACCGCAGCATGCCGGGCAATCCCGCCACTGAAACCTATATGGTGGTCTATGCGCCGACCAACGAGACGGCGGGCAGCACCACCATCTTGCACCCCGCCAAGGCCTTTGCTCGTGCCAACGGCACGGTCGAGCCGGATATCAAGGACCCCGTGATCCCCCATTCGCCCTGGGGTCTGGTACAGATAAAGGTCACGGACATGGCCAAGGGACAAGGCCTGGAAGCCGTGTTCAAGCCTGAATACGCCGACAAGGTGGCGATGAGCCAGGCCAAGCCTGCTACCACTGCCGTGGCTGCGACGGCGGCCACCACGGCAGCCGTTGCCGCAGCGCCGAGCAAACCGGCTCCCGCCATGCTGAGCGAGACCGAGAGCTTCTACAACGCCCAGATCGAGAAAGCGGTGAAGGCCGGTGACATCGACAAGGCGATGCAACTCGTGAATGAAGCCGAGCGTGCCGGTTCAACCAAGGCGAAATCGGTCTTTATTGATGCAGTGAAACGTTCACAGAAGAACTAAATATCTCGGTTTATTAAAATCGATATTTATTGGAGGCCTCCCTTGTTGGAGGCCTTTTTAAGGTTCTTCGCGGGATCTTGGGGAAGTGGAAGTTGACAGACAGGGTGCTGGTAAACTGGCTGTCTCCAAACACACCACCACCATCACCCTGCTGTCGCCGTGCATCATATTGATATTGCCTCCTTCTGGCCAGGTTATACCGTCATCGCCCAAGCGCTTTCTGCCAACCATCACACCCTGTTTACCCTTGAGCCTCGCGCCGACCTGTTGCCCCGTTGTCGCCGATGCCTGCAACCCACGCCATTGATCCACGACCAACGTATCCGCCGGGTGCGTGAGCGAGACCTATTTGACCGACAAGTCTGGTTACAACTGCCTGTTCGCCGCGTCGACTGTCTGCGCTGTGGTCGCGTCAGTGAACATATCGACTGGCTCCCCTCTGGCTCCCGCCTCACCCGGCGCATGCAGTGCTGGATTGAAGCGCTCGTTCAGTACCTCCCCATCCGCCATGTCAGCCAGCTCACCGGGGTCGGTTGGCACACCATCAAGGAGATCGACAAGCGCCGTTTGCAGACCAGTGTGGGCACCATCGAACTTGGGGAGGTGCGGCGGCTGGTGATGGATGAGTTTGCCCTGCACAAGGGACACCGCTATGCCACCGTGATCATGGATGCCGAGCGAACCCGCGTCCTGTGGGTGGGGCACGGCAACAGCCGGGCCGCTATCCGTCCCTTCTTCGAGCAGCTCGGCGAGCGATGCCAGCAGATTGAGGCGGTGGCGATGGACATGAACACGGCGTTCGACCTGGAGGTGAAGCAACACTGCCCGCAGGCGGAGGTGGTCTACGACCTGTTCCACGTGGTGGCTCGCTATGGCCGAGAGGTGGTGGACCGGGTGCGAGTGGAGCAGGCGAATGCACTGAAAAGCGATAAACCGGCGCGAAAAGTGGTCAAAAGTGCGCGTTGGTTGCTGCTACGTAATCGGGCGAAGCTGAGTGAAAAACAGGATGTGAAGTTGCAGGAGCTGTTGGCGGCGAATCAACCGCTGGCGATGGTGTACGTGCTGAAAGAGGCGTTGAAGGGCATCTGGTATGCGCCGAGCGTGTGGGAAGGATGGCGACGATGGCGGAGCTGGATGCGGCAGGTGAAGGAAAGCGGGCTAGCGCCGCTGCAACGATTTGGTCGAAATTTATCGAAATATATGCGGGGGATCCTGGCGAGTGCAAACTACCCGATGCACACGAGTGTGCTGGAAGGGGTGAACAACAAGATCAAAGTGATAAAGCGTATGGCATATGGATTTAGGGACTCAGAATACTTTTTTCTGAAAATCAAGGCGGCCTTCCCCGGAAAGCCGCGATGAACCCTTTTTAATCGGTAGACTGGATAATATAAATCCGCAATAAGTTACATTCGGTTACAATGAGTATCTTTAAGTATTACTTGGTTTCTTTGTGATTTGTTTTGAAGTGGTTTATTTCTTTTTGCGGCGAAGCTATAACAATACGAAATAATATTCAAGATAGTCCCCTCTCTGCTTATTTATTATCTTGTGATCTCTCCTCCAAATTTATTATTCCCTTGTTTCCGACAGAGGCATTTCCACCCCCGCTGGGTTATATTCTGCTGGTCAAAATAAGCAACCCGGAAAACGCACTTGGCGCAGTGACGAATGAAGCACATCGTTATCAATAAACTGCCCTGAGTCGTTGTCGGAAAAAAAATCCATTCAGGAGCGCACACATGTTAAAAAATGCTTTCTCTAATCTGCAAAAGGTCGGTAAGGCGCTGATGCTGCCCGTATCGGTCTTGCCCGTTGCAGGTATTCTGCTGGGGGTGGGTGCTGCCCACTTCAGCTGGTTGCCGGAAATCGTCTCCCAACTGATGGAGCAGGCCGGTGGTTCCGTATTCGGCCAGATGGCTCTGCTGTTCGCCGTGGGCGTCGCCCTTGGCTTCACCAATAACGACGGTGTTTCCGGCCTGTCCGCCATCGTCGGCTACGGCATCATGACTGCCACCCTGACTGTGATGGCGCCTGTGATGGGTGTCGAGAAGATCGATACCGGTGTGCTGGGTGGTATCCTCGCCGGTGGCGTGGCTGCCTGGGCGTTCAACCGCTTCTACAAGATCCAGCTGCCAGAGTACCTCGGCTTCTTCGCTGGCAAGCGCGCCGTGCCCATCATCACCGGTTTTGTTTCCATCGGTCTGGGTGTCGTGCTCTCCTTCATCTGGCCGCCGATCGGTGGTGCCATCGGTGCCTTCTCCGACTGGGCTGCCAACCAGAACCCGGTCCTGGCCTTCGGCATCTACGGCGTGGTTGAGCGCTCCCTGATCCCGTTCGGTCTGCACCACATCTGGAACGTGCCGTTCTTCTATCAGGCTGGTACCTGCGTCAACGCCGCCGGTGAAACCGTACACGGCATCATGACCTGCTTCCTGACTGCTGATGACGCTTCCCGTGCTGCCGGTAACGGCTTCGGTCAACTGGCGGGTGGCTACCTGTTCAAGATGTTCGGTCTGCCTGCTGCCGCGTTTGCCATTGCGCACTCCGCCAAGCCGGAAAACCGCGCCAAGATCGTAGGTATCATGGCTTCTGCTGCCCTGACCTCCTTCCTGACCGGTATCACCGAGCCTATCGAATTCTCCTTCCTGTTCGTGGCCCCGGTACTGTACGCCATCCACGCTCTGCTGGCAGGTCTGGCATACGTGCTGACCAACATGCTGGGTGTTGTTCACGGTCACACCTTCTCCAACGGCTTCATCGACTTCGTGGTGCAATCTCCGCGTGCCGACAACATGCTGCTGCTGGTGGGTCTGGGTCTGGTCTACGCGGTCATCTACTACGTGGTCTTCACCGTGGTCATCCGTGCCATGAACCTGAAAACTCCGGGTCGTGAAGACGAAGCCGCTCAAGAGTCCTCTACCGGTCAAAGCAAGGACGAGATGTCTGCTGCACTGGTCTCCGCCTTCGGTGGCAAAGAGAACATCGCCTCTCTGGACGCCTGCATCACCCGTCTGCGTGTCGGTGTGAAGGATGTGGCCAAGGTTGACCAGGCTGGTCTGAAGAAGCTGGGTGCCGCCGGTGTGGTGGTGGCGGGTTCCGGTGTACAAGCCATCTTCGGCACCAAGTCCGACAACCTGAAAACTGAAATGGACATCTGGATGAAGAGCAACTGATTGTCGCTCCGATATCCGAGTTCCGAAAAGGGAGGCGCAAGCCTCCCTTTTTGCTGGGTTGCGTTTGGTGGCGGGGCATGTGCGGGGGCTTTCCTGGCGGCGCCAGTATGGTGTGATCCAATGAAAAAGGCGCCCTTGGGCGCCTTTGCTGCATCAGACCGGCTTAAAGCTTTTCGAGATCCCGTTCTATCTCGCTGATCTTGTTCTGCACCACTTTTTCCAGATGACGCAAGTCGCGCAGTATTTTCTGCTTGATGTCCGGATCGGCGGAAGGCTGGCCGCCCTGGGTCAGATTGTCCAGCTCATCCACCACGTATTTGAGGTTGGCGTTGATCTCGGTGACATCCTTGTACTCATGGGTCCCCGAGTCGACCAGCATGGTCTTGCGCTGGCGAGGGTATTTGAATTTGACGCTCTTGGCGAAGAATTCCCCCTTTTGCTTCTTGAAATAGATCTTGAGGATGTCGTGGTTGGCTTCCTGGCGCAGGGTGTAGCTGTCCACCGAGGTGGGTTCCTGGATCCCCAGGCTCTTGAGATTCTCGTACATCGGGCTTCCTTGGTTTGAAACGATCCTGACCCCTCTATCTTACCCGAGTCCGGATGCCTTGCCTGTGACAGGCGCGCCAAATTCAAATTGGTGTCAAAAAGGTCTTTTTTAATCAATGAGCAAAGGGGGAGGGGTGAACGCCTTGTCAGCACGGCCATAAGCGGTATCACCTCGTGGGGATGTGCAGCGATGGTGGGGCAGGGGAGTTGGCGCCCGCCCATGAGAGCGGGCATGAAAAAGGGCACCAGAGGTGCCCTTGATAACATCGGCGTGGATTACTCGTCGATGGAGCGCAGCAGGGCGTTGATGCCGACCTTGGCGCGGGTCTTGGCATCCACCTTCTTGACGATGACGGCGGCGTAGAGGCTGTATTTGCCACACTTGGAGGGCAGTGAGCCGGAAACGACCACGGAGCCGGCCGGGACGCGGCCGTAGTGGATTTCGCCGGTTTCGCGGTCATAGATGCGGGTGGACTGGCCGATGAAGACCCCCATGGAGATGACGGAGCCCTCCTCGACGATCACCCCTTCAACCACTTCGGAACGGGCACCGATGAAGCAGTTGTCTTCGATGATGGTCGGGTTGGCCTGCAGTGGCTCCAGTACGCCGCCGATGCCGACGCCGCCGGAGAGGTGCACATTCTTGCCGATCTGGGCGCAGGAGCCCACGGTGGCCCAGGTGTCGACCATGGTGCCTTCATCGACGAAGGCGCCGATGTTGACGTAGGAGGGCATCAGCACGGTGTTCGGGGCTATGAAGGATCCTTTGCGCGCAGTCGCGGGCGGCACGACGCGTACACCGGCAGCCTTGAACTGCTCTTCGGTGTAGTTGGAGAACTTCAGGGGAACCTTGTCGTAGTACTGGGCATCGTCGCCCTTGATGATGCCGTTGTCGTTGATGCGGAAGGAGAGCAGCACGGCCTTCTTCAGCCACTGGTGGACGACCCACTCGCCGGCAATCTTCTCGGCAACCCGGGCTTTGCCGGAGTCCAGCAGGTCGATGGCTTCCAGAATGGCGGCCTTGGTGGCGGCATCGACGGAGCCGGGGGTGATGGAGTCACGGCGCTCGAAGGCCGCTTCGATGGTCTGTTGCAACTGGGTCATGACAGGTTTCCTTTATAAAATTCTGTTTGTTGTATCACACTTTTCCAATCGTTTTTAAGGGCTCTCGCCGATTTCTTCAGAATCAGGGCGATTTATTGTACTTGAGTGGTCCAACCATTTGTTCTGATTGAGGAATCAATACGTCAAAAAGCCTCTTTCGAGGCTTCATCCGAGCGTGTCAGGCACTCTCGCCAACCGGTTCCTGGGGGTTGAGCTGATTGACCAGCCTCTCCTCGAGGGCCTGCTGTTCCTCCGAGTTCAGCGGCTCTCCGGCCAGGGTGGTGAGGCTGAAGAAGTCCTCCACCCTCTCACCGATGGTGGTGATCTTGGCGGCATGGAGGGAGAGGCCGCACTGCTGGAACACGGCACCGATACGGGCCAGCAGGCCCGGGGTATCCAGGGCCGTCAGCTCCAGCAGGGTGTGGCGGTTTTCCCCCTTGTGAGGCAGGAAGACCACCCTGGTCGGCACGCTGAACTGGCGGTGGCGTCTGGACAGGGGCTTGCTGCGCAGCACCAGCTTGCCCGGCTCCTGAAGGGCTTTCTCCAGCGCCTTCTTGATGGTGGCGGTGCGGTTGGGGCTGATGGGCTCGCCGTTCGGTTCCAGCACGATGAAGGTGTCGAGCACGTAGTCGTTGCGCGAATTCATGATCTGGGCGTCGTGGATGCTGAGGTTCTTCTGATCCAGCGCCGAGGCCACGGTGGCAAAGAGGTTGGGGGTATCGCGGCAATAGATGAACACCTCGCTACCGCCCCGTATGGGATGCTTGCCGATGAGCACCAGGGGGGCCGGGTTGTCACCGTGGGCGATGATCTTGCGGCAGTGCCAGGCGATCTGCTCCGGGCTGTGGCGCAGGAAGTAATCGGCCTTGAAGTCGTTCCAGAGGGCGGTGACCGCCTCCTGTGGCACCTCGCGCTGGGTCAGGATCTGCCTGGCCTGGCGCTGGTTTTCACGGATCTTGAGGCGCATGTCCGGCGGGTTTTCCAACCCCTGGCGCAGGGCCTTCTGGGTGGCGAAGTAGAGTTCGCGCAGCAGGGTGCCCTTCCAGTCGTTCCACAGACTGTCGTTGGTGGCACAGATGTCGGCCACGGTCAGGCAATAGAGCAGGTCGAGGTGCAATTCATCCCGCACCTTCTGGGCGAAGTCAGTGACCACATCCGGGTCGTAGATGTCGCGGCGCTGGGCGGTGACCGACATCAGCAGATGGTGGCGCACCAGCCAGGCGACCAGTCGGCTCTCATAGCGATCCAGCCCGTGCAACTGGCAGAACTCCAGCGCATCCACGGCCCCGAGTTCGGAATGATCGCCGCGCCTGCCCTTGGCGATGTCGTGGAAGAGGGCGGCGATGCTGAGCAGCTCGGGCTTGCGCAACTGGGTGAACACCTCGTGGCAGAGCGGGTGAGTCTGGCGGCTGGCCGGATTCGGGAAGCGATGGATGTTCTGCAGCAGCCGATGGGTGTGCTCGTCCACCGTGTAGGCGTGGAACATGTCGAACTGCATCTGACCGACGATGAGGTTCCACTGGGGCAGGTAGGCCGCGAGGATCCCGTACTTGTGCATCAAAGTAAGGGGCTGGCCGATGCCGTTGGGGTGGCGCAGGAGCGCCATGAAGAGACGGCGGCACTCGGGTAGATCTTGCAGCCAGCAGTTGAGGGTGCGTCTGGCCTCGCGCAACTGGCGCAAGGTGGCGGAGTGGATGCCGGCAATCTCCGGGTGCTGGGCTATCTGGTAGAAGAGTCGCAGGATGGCGGCAGGATCCCGGCCGAACAGCTCGGAGTCCACCGCATCGATGAGGCGGCCGCGCAGCTGGAATTCGTCGCTGATGCGGCGCACGTCCATGGCGGTGTTGCCGAGAATGGCCTCGTCAAAGAGTTGCAGCAGCATCTCGTTGAGCTCGGCCACCCGCCGCACCGTCTGGTAGAAGCGCTTCATCATCTGCTCAACCGGGCCGTTGCCTTCCCCCTCGAACCCCAGCATCTGGGCCACGGTGCGCTGGCGGTCGAACAAGAGACGGTTATCCCCCTTGTTGATGGCCATGTGCAGGGCGAAGCGCACCTTCCACAGGAAGTTCTGACAGTCGAGCAGCTCCCGGTACTCGGCCCGGTTGAGAAAACCGTGGCTGGTCATCTCGAACAGGGTGGTGGCGCCGAAGTGGCGGCGGGCGACCCAGGCCAGGGTCTGGATGTCGCGAAGCCCCCCGGGATTGTTCTTGAGATCCGGCTCCAGCTTGTAGGCGGTGCCGAGAAACTGCTGGTGGCGCAGGGCCTGCTCTTCGCGTTTGGCACGAAAGAAGGCTTCGCTCGGCCAGAAGTGCTGGGGCTGGGTGGCCGCCTGCAACTGCTCGAATCCCGCCAGGCGACCCGTGATGTAACGGGCCTCGATGAGGTTGGTGGCAACCGTGATGTCGTTGCGACCCTGCTCGATGCACTCGGCCACGTTGCGCACCGACTGCCCCACTTCCAGCTTGAGATCCCACAAGAGGGTGATGAACTCGCCGATGCGAAGCCCCAGCACCTCGTCCAGTTCATCTCCTTCGTAGAGGATCAGCAGGTCGATATCGGAGTGGGGATGGAGTTCGCCGCGGCCATAGCCGCCTACCGCGATCAGGGTGAGCTCGGTCCTGTCGAAGCCGAACTTGTGCCAGAGCCTGGTCAGCAGCTCGTCCATGTATTCGGAGCGGGTGGCCACTAGTTCGATGATGTTGTCACCGGCGTCGAAGCGCTCGTGCAGCCAGGCGAGAAAGCGGCTCAGGTACTCCTTGCAGTTGTCACGGGTGAGCTGATCGTCTGGGAGCAGATGGGGAGAAAGCAGGCTGGCATCCATGGCATGTCACACTCTCGGTCGGGCCGGGTAAAGAGCAACCCCGGCGCGCGGCCGGGGTTGAATGTCAAACGTGGCGGATAAAACGCTCGATAGTGTCGTCGGGGCGCAGGGTCAGGACCTCGCAGCCATCCTCGGTCACCAGCAGGGTGTGCTCCCACTGGGCGGAGTCGCCGCCGTCCTTGGTGGTGACGGTCCAGCCATCCTTCGGATTGACCTTGCAGTGGTACTTCTTGCTGTTGACCATGGGCTCGATGGTGAAGCACATGCCCGCTTTCAGCTCCAGCTTGCCGCCGTTGCGGTAGTGGAGGATCTGCGGCTCTTCGTGGAACTCGGCACCGATGCCATGGCCGCAGTAGTCGCGTACCACGGAGAAGCCGGCCTGCTCGACGATGGGCTGGATGACGGCGCCGATCTCGGTGATGCACATGCCCGGGCGCACCCGCTTGATGGCGGCATAGAGGCTATCCTGGGCCACCTTGCAGAGCTGGCGGCGCAGGGGGGTGGTCTGGCCCACGATGAACATGGCGGAGGTATCGCCGTGATAACCATCCTTGATGACGGTGATATCCAGATTGATGATGTCCCCTTCCCGCAGTTTCTTGTGGTTCGGGATGCCATGGCAGATGACATCGTTCACTGAAGTACAGATGGACTTGGGGAAGCCGTGGTAATTGAGCGGCGCGGGGATGGCCTGTTGCACGTCGACGATGTAGTCGTGGCAGAGGGTATTCAGTTCGTCTGTGGTGACGCCCGCCTTGACGTGGGGGGCGATCATGACCAGCACGTCGGCGGCCAGCTGGCCGGCGACACGCATTTTTTCAATCTCTTCCGGTGTCTTGATTTTAATGGACATGGGATCTCTCTTGGGGCCTGATTGCGCATCCTGCCGATGCCCAACAACCAGGTAATGAAAAATAGATGCGTTTGTAATCAGGGCGAAATTTTATCCCCAACCCCCGTTTACTTCCAGTGTGATCGTCATCGCAACGTCATCAGGCGGTCGCACCATGGTCCGGGATCCATTTTTAGCACCCGGGCTGGTGGTGTCATGACCAAAGTTATGGTATAAAGCGCGCCGGAATGGGGAACTCGTGTCCTCATGCCATCACCCTTACTCAACAACACACACACATCGACACATATGCCGGGGTGCCTTAACGGGTCGGTTATATGGGATGTGTGGAGGCCTAACCCCAATACAGAGGTATAAAATGGCTAAAGTTTCTATGCGCGACATGCTGCAAGCCGGCGTTCACTTCGGTCACCAGACTCGTTACTGGAACCCGAAAATGAAGTCCTACATCTTCGGCGCCCGCAGCAAAGTTCACATCATCAACCTGGAAAAAACCGTTCCGATGTTTGACGATGCCATGAACTTCATCAGCTCCGTAGCTGCCAAGAAAGGCAAGGTACTGTTCGTAGGTACCAAGCGTGCCGCGTCTGAAGCCGTCAAAGAAGCCGCTGAGCGTTGCGACCAGTTCTATGTTAACCACCGCTGGCTGGGCGGCATGCTGACCAACTGGAAAACCGTTCGTCAGTCCATCAAGCGCCTGAAAGATCTGGAAACCCAGAGCGAAGACGGTACCTTCGACAAGCTGACCAAAAAAGAGGCGCTGATGCGTACTCGCGAAATGGAAAAGCTGGAGAAGAGCCTGGGTGGTATCAAGAACATGGGCGGCCTGCCTGACGTTCTGTTCGTTGTCGATGCCGACCACGAGCACATCGCTATCAAAGAAGCCAACAACCTGGGTATCCCGGTAGTTTCCATCGTTGATACCAACTCCAACCCGGACGGCGTTGACTATGTCATCCCGGGTAACGACGACGCTATCCGTGCCGTACAGCTGTACCTGAACGCTGCTGCTGACACCGTTCTGGAAGCCCGCGAGCAGGACATCGTTGTTCAAGCCGAACAAGATGGCTTCGTTGAAGCTGAGTAATTGATAAGGACTGAAAAGCCCTTATTAACCAAGCTGATGTAATTGGTTAGCAGGGGCCCTTGTGGCCCCTGTTTCTTGTCAATTCAAGACCGAGGATACTGGACATGGCAAACATTTCTGCCGCCCTGGTAAAAGAACTGCGCGAGCGCACCGCCGCTGGCATGATGGATTGCAAAAAAGCGCTGGAAGAAGCCAACGGTGATATCGAGCTGGCTATCGAGAACATGCGTAAATCCGGTCAGGCCAAGGCCGCCAAGAAAGCTGGCCGTATCGCCGCTGAAGGTGTGATCTTCGCCCGTACCGAAGGCAACGTTGCCGTCATGATCGAGCTGAACTGCGAGACTGACTTCGTTTCCAAGGATGCCGGTTTCCTGGCCATGGGTCAGAAGATCGTCGAGATCGCTGCTACCCAGAAAATCGCTGACGTTGACGCGCTGAAAGCCGCCGATTTCGGCAACGGCGAGTCCGTCGAGCTGACCATCACCAACCTGATCGCCAAGATCGGTGAGAACATGAACCTGCGTCGCGTGATGCTGGTTGAAGGTGACAACCTGGGCACCTACGTTCACGGCTCCCGCATCGGTGTTATCACCAAGCTGGTTGGCGGTACCGACGAGCTGGCCAAAGATCTGGCCATGCACGTTGCTGCCAACAGCCCGCAATTCGTCAAACCGGAAGATGTGTCTGCCGAAGTCGTTGCCAAAGAGCGCGAAATCCAGATCGACATCGCCATCAACTCCGGCAAGCCGAAAGAGATCGCCGAGAAGATGGTTGAAGGCCGCATGAAGAAGTTCACCGGTGAGGTTTCCCTGACTGGTCAACCGTTCGTGAAAGATCCTTCCATGACCGTTGCCGAGCTGCTGAAGAAAGAAGGCGCTGACGTTGTTTCCTTCACCCGTTTCGAAGTGGGCGAAGGCATCGAGAAGCAAGAGACCGACTTCGCTGCTGAAGTAGCAGCCCAGATCGCGGCCGCTCAGAAGGCCTAATCGAACCGGTTTTTCCGTTTCCCCAGACCGCGACTTATGTCGCGGTCTTTATATGACCAGGAATCAGTGACATGAGTACCAATCCCAAGCCTGCATACAGACGTGTTCTTCTGAAGTTGAGTGGTGAAGCCCTGCAAGGATCCGAGGGTTTCGGCATTGATCCGGCGGTGCTGGAACGGATGGCCCAAGAGATCAAAGAGCTGGTTGAGCTGGGTGTTCAGGTCGGTCTGGTCATCGGTGGCGGCAACCTGTTCCGTGGTGCCGGCCTTGCCAAGGCGGGCATGAACCGCGTGGTGGGTGACCACATGGGCATGCTGGCGACCGTCATGAACGGCCTGGCCATGCGTGATGCCCTGCATCGTGCTTATGTGAATGCCCGCCTGATGTCGGCCATCTCCCTGCAAGGGGTCTGCGACTCCTACAGCTGGGCCGAAGCCATCAGCCAGCTGCGCGCCGGCAAGGTGGTGATCTTCTCTGCCGGTACCGGCAACCCCTTCTTTACTACCGACTCGGCAGCCTGCCTGCGCGGTATCGAGATCGAAGCCGACGTCGTGCTGAAAGCCACCAAGGTCGATGGCGTGTTCACCGATGACCCGGTCAAGAACCCGGATGCCGTGCTCTATCAGGAACTGAGTTATGATGAAGTTCTTGAAAAAGAACTCAAAGTGATGGATCTTGCTGCTTTTACCCTGGCCCGCGACCACGATCTGCCGATCCGGGTGTTCAACATGAACAAACCGGGCGCGCTGCGCCGCGTGATCATGGGTGAGCCGGAAGGTACCCTGATCCACCAGGCCAGCAAGTAAGGCAAGTGTGAGCCCCAGGCTCGCTTGTCCATTACGCCAGTCAACAAGATAGATACGAGCCGCCTGTCGGCTCGTTCGCCAAAAGGAAAACCACTGTGATCAACGAGATTAAAAACGACGCCAAGGACCGCATGGGCAAAAGCGTAGAGTCGCTGAAGACCCAGATGTCCAAGATCCGTACCGGCCGTGCTCACCCGAGCCTGCTCGACGGCATCCAGGTGGAGTATTACGGTGCTGCCACTCCTCTGAAGCAGTTGGCCAACGTGGTGGCAGAAGATGCCCGTACTCTCTCCATCTCCATCTTCGATCGCTCCATGATCCAGGCGGTGGAAAAAGCCATCCTGACCTCCGATCTGGGCCTGAACCCGTCCAGCAACGGCCAGACTCTGCGCGTGCCGCTGCCGCCGCTGACCGAAGAGCGTCGCCGTGATCTGACCAAGATCGTCCGTGCCGAAGCCGAAGGTGCCCGGGTTGCCATTCGCAACATCCGTCGCGATGCCAACGCCGATCTGAAAGCCCTGCTGAAAGAGAAAGAGATCTCCGAAGACGACGACCGTCGCGCCCAGGAAGAGATCCAGAAGCTGACCGATACCTTCATCAAGCTGGTGGATGACGCCCTGGTTGTGAAGGAAAAGGAGCTAATGGAAATCTAAGCCTCCGACAGGTATATTACGAGCGCCGTGTAGTGCCCCTGCACGGCGCTTTTGTCTTTGTGGGAGAAATGAATGTCGCTTTTGGCAGCGCTAGGCGATAGCGCCAGCTCGTCCTTGCCCCGTCACGTCGCCATCATCATGGATGGCAATGGTCGCTGGGCCCAGAACCGCGGCAAGATGCGGGTTTCCGGGCACAAGGCGGGCGTGAAATCCGTGCGTGAGGCCGTGGCCTTTGCCGCCCGTGCCAAGATGGAGGCGCTGACCCTGTTTGCGTTTTCCAGCGAGAACTGGCGCCGTCCGGAAGGAGAAGTGAACGCCCTGATGGAGTTGTTCATGACGGTGCTGGGTCGCGAGGTGATCAAGTTGCACAGCAACGGCATTCGCCTTCGGGTGATTGGCGACACAGCCCGCTTCAGCGAGCGGCTGCAGGCCAAGATCGCCAAGGCCGAGGCCTTGACCGCCAACAATCAGGGATTGACCCTCAATATCGCCGCCAACTATGGCGGTCAGTGGGACATCGCCCAGGCGGCCCGGACCCTGGCACGGGCCGTGGCGGCGGGTGAACTGGATGCCGAGGCGGTCGATGAGGCGGCATTGGGTCGTCATGTCTGCATGGCTGATCTGCCCCCCGTGGATCTGTTGATCCGCACCGGCGGGGATCATCGCATCAGCAACTTTGTCCTTTGGCAGCTCGCCTATGCCGAACTCTATTTTACCCCGGTCCTGTGGCCCGATTTTGACGAGGCCGAGTTCAGTGGGGCAGTTGCCTCCTTCGTTGCTCGCGAGCGTCGCTTCGGGTGTACGGGTGAACAGATCCGGGAATTGATCGCCGCGCAACAGACCGGCTAAACCCCGCTCCCAAGAGAGAGGTTTCTTTTGCTAAAACAACGAATTATTACCGCATTACTGTTAGTACCCCTGGTGTTGGGGGCGCTGTTTTTTCTGCCGTTGAAATTCTTTGCCCTGCTCGCCGCCCTGGTCTTTCTGCTGGCCAGCCGTGAGTGGAGTGCCTTCGTCACTGCCCAGCCGCAACAGTGGTTGCCGCTGGTGTTCTGTCTGCTGCTGGGGGCCAGCCTGTTCTGGGTGCCCGTGGAGCAACTCTGGATCCCCCAACTGCATCCGCTGGTGATGGGCGTGCTCTGGACTGCCGTCAGCTGGTGGCTGCTGGGGCTGCTGCTGGTGCTGCGCTACCCGCAAAGCGCCAGGCTGTGGCGTGAATCCATCTGGCTCAAATCCCTGTTCGGTCTGGTGACCCTGGTTCCCTTCTTCTGGTCCCTGGTGGCCATTCGCGGCTACAACTTCTACCACGACCCCATGATGGGGGCCTGGATCCTGCTGTTCGTGATGGGACTGGTCTGGGCGGCAGATTCTGGCGCGTATTTTTTCGGCAAGGCGTTCGGCAAACACAAGCTGGCGCCGGCCGTGAGCCCGGGTAAAACCATCGAAGGCATGCTGGGCGGCCTCTTTACCGCCAGCCTGCTGGCCATCGGCGTGACCTGGTTCATGGGCTTCGTGCCTGCCAAGATGGGCACCGTGCTGCTCTGTTCCCTGCTGGCGGTGCTGGCCTCCGTGCTCGGCGATCTGGCCGAGAGCATGTTCAAGCGGGAAGCCGGCATCAAGGATTCCGGCACCCTGTTGCCGGGCCATGGGGGCATTCTCGATCGCATCGATAGCCTGACGGCGGCGCTGCCCGTCTTCCTGCTCAGCTACCTGTTGCTCGGTCCGGAGTTTTGATGTTTCGCGCACTGATGATCCCGGGAGCGTCCCGCTCCATCAGTCTGTTACCCAATCAGGAGTCTTGATGCAAAACCTGGTGATCCTGGGAGCGTCAGGCTCCATCGGTCAGAGCACCCTCAAGGTACTGCGCCACAACCCCGGGTGCTGGCAGGTGCTGGCGCTGACCGCTGCCCGCAGCGTGGATGCCATGCTGCGCGACTGTCTCGAATTCTCCCCCCGGTTCGCCGTCATGGTGGACGAAGGCGCCGCCAGCGATCTGGCGGGTCGGCTCAAGGCTCACGGCAGCACCACCCGGGTGTTGTCCGGTCAGGCAGCCCTGTGCGACGTGGCTGCTCACCCCGATGCCCACAGCGTGATGGCGGCCATTGTCGGTGCGGCGGGTCTGGCACCCACCATGGCTGCCGTGCGCGCCGGCAAGCGCATTCTGCTGGCCAACAAGGAGGCGCTGGTGATGTCCGGCGCCTTCTTCATGGAGGCGGTGCGCGAGCACGGCGCCGAGCTGCTACCCATCGACAGCGAACACAACGCCATCTTCCAGTGCCTGCCGGTCGACGTGCAGCGCCAGCCCGGTTTCTGCGATCTGGCCGGGGCGGGGATCAGCAAGATCCTACTGACCGGCTCCGGTGGACCTTTCCGCTATGCCGATGTGGGTGAACTGCACCATGTCACCCCGGCGCAAGCCATTGCCCATCCCAACTGGTCCATGGGGGCCAAGATCTCGGTGGACTCCGCCACCATGATGAACAAGGGGCTGGAGTACATCGAGGCGCGCTGGCTGTTCAATGCGGCCCCCGAGCAGATCCAGGTGGTGATCCACCCCCAGTCCGTCATTCACTCCATGGTGCAGTACAAGGATGGCTCCGTGCTGGCCCAGCTCGGCAACCCGGACATGTGCACCCCCATTGCCCACGCTCTGGCCTATCCGGAACGGATCGAGTCCGGTGTGGAACCTTTGGATTTCTTCAGTGTCGGAGAGTTCAGCTTTATCCGGCCCGACTATGAGCGCTATCCCTGTCTGGCGCTGGCCATGAGCGCGTGCCAGCAGGGGCAGGGGGCGACCACCTCCCTCAATGCCGCCAACGAGGAGGCCGTCGCGGCTTTTCTTGCAGAGCGGATCGGATTTATGGATATTGCCAGAGTCAACGAATCCGTCATGGCCGAGCTGGGCAGCAGTGCTGCCGGCTCTCTGACGGATCTCATCGCCCTGGACGGTACGGCCCGAGCCCGTGCCCAGCAACTGATAAAGGAGCTTGCCGTATGAACGGACTGTGGTGGCAGCCAGCCCCTCTCCATGCTCTCGAGCGCAGGACTGGACATGACCGCGAGGTACGAGGCTGATGGGCGGGCTTCTGTGGAATATCGGCGCCTTCATCGTGGCCCTCGGGCTGCTGGTGGCGGTGCATGAATTTGGCCACTTCTGGGTGGCTCGTCGTTGCGGCGTCAAGGTGGAGCGCTTCTCCATCGGCTTTGGCAAGGCCATCTGGCGTCGCCTTGGCAAGGATGGCACCGAATACGTGCTGGCCCTGATCCCCCTTGGCGGTTACGTCAAGATGCTGGATGGCCGGGTCGACGAACTCAAGCCGGGGGAGGAGGCGCAGGCCTTCAACCACAAGAGCGTCTGGGCCCGGATGGCCATCGTCGCGGCCGGCCCCATGGCAAACTTCGTGTTCGCCCTGTTCGCCTTCTGGCTGATGTTCATGATAGGGGTGCCGAGCGTCAAACCCGTGGTGGGCGAGGTGCGTCCCGCCTCCATCGTGGCAGAGGCCGGCATCCTGCCAGGCATGGAGATCGTCGGCGTCGGCGGCGAGGAGACCGGTGACTGGGAGAGCGTCACCTACGCCCTCATCAGCCACCTTGGTGATGACTCGGTCCAGCTCAAGCTCAAGGCGGCCAACACCAGCTATGCAGTGGACAAGACCCTGCAGCTGGCAGGCTGGAAGTTTGACCCCGACAAAGAGTCTCCCATTGGCAGCCTCGGGATAGTGCCCCTCGGTGGCAAGGTGCTGCCCGTGGTGGAGGCCGTGGTGCCATCGAGCGCCAGCGAGAAGGCCGGCCTCCAGATAGGGGATCGCATCAAGGGGGTCGATGGAGAGGCCATCACCGAATGGGCCCAGTTTGTCGAGCGTGTCCAGCAGTCACCGGCGCAGCCGCTGCAGGTGACGGTGGAGCGCGGGGGCAGCGAGATGACCCTGACCCTGACCCCGGACGGGAAGAAAGTGAAGGGCCAGCTGGTCGGTTTTGTGGGCTTGTCGCCGCAACTGGTTCCATTACCGGATGAGTATCGAACTCTGTTACAGTATGGGCCTTTGCAAGCCCTGTGGCATGGGGTCCAGAAGACCTGGAGCCTGATCACCCTGACCTTCGACATGATAGGCAAGCTGATCGGTGGCATCGTCTCTTTGGACAACCTGAGCGGCCCCATCTCCATCGCCAAGGGGGCCGGCAGCAGCGCCGATTACGGGTTGGTCTATTTCCTCGGATTCCTGGCGCTCATCAGCGTCAACCTGGGGATCATCAACCTGTTCCCCCTGCCGGTGCTCGATGGTGGCCATCTGGTCTATTTCCTCATCGAGGCGATCACCGGCAAGCCGGTATCGGAAAAAATTCAGGAAGTTGGGTTCAGGATAGGCGCCGCCATTCTGATGTTACTGATGGGCATTGCGCTGTTTAATGATTTCGCTCGCCTCTGAGGCCAGAGCATCAACAAGGACACATAAGAACAAAATGGCTGTTAAAAAAGCATTGGTGTTGAGTTGCCTGCTGGGGGCCAGCTTCCTGGCTCAGGCTGCCCCGGCCTCTTTTGTGGTGCAAGACATTCAGGTCGAGGGCCTGCAGCGGGTGACCCTGGGTGCCGCCCTGTTGAATCTGCCGGTGCGGGTCGGTGATTCCGTCGACTCCGTGTCCCTGGCGAACGCCATCAAGAAGCTCTATGCCTCCGGCAACTTCGAGGACGTCAAGGTCTATCGCGACGGTCAGGTGCTGCAAGTGGTGGTCAAGGAGCGCCCGACCATCTCCAGCATCGAGTTCTCCGGCAACAAGGACATCAAGGAAGAGCAACTGACCCAGAGCCTGGAATCCTCCGGGATCCGCGTGGGTGATCCGCTGGATCGCACCGTGCTGAGCTCCCTCGAGAAAGGGCTGGAAGATTTCTACTACGGCGTGGGCAAGTACTCCGCCAAGGTCAAGGCCATCGTCACCCCGCTGCCGCGCAACCGGGTCGACCTCAAGTTCACCTTCGTGGAAGGGGAAGCGGCCAAGATCCAGCAGATCAACATCGTCGGCAACAACGTCTTCCCGGAAGAGAAGCTGCTGGCCCAGCTCTCCCTCAAGGACGACGTGCCCTGGTGGAACTTCACCGGCGATCAGCGCTACCAGAAGCAGAAGCTGGCCGGTGACATCGAAGTGCTGCGCTCCTACTACATGGACCGCGGCTACATCCGCTTCACCCAGGAGTCCACCCAGGTCTCCATGACCCCGGACAAGAAGGGGGTCTATGTCACCCTCAACGTCAAGGAAGGGGAGCAGTACAAGGTTTCCGGCATCCAGCTCAAGGGTGACCTCATCGACCGCGGCGGCGAGATGAAGGGCCTCATCCCCATCGAGGCGGGCAGCGTCTACTCCGCCAGCCAGGTAACCCATACCGAAGAGGTGCTCTCCAAGTTCCTCGGCCGTTACGGCTACGCCTATCCGAAAGTGGTCACCTTCCCCCAGATCAACGATCAGACCAAGGAAGTGGAGCTCATCGTCAACGTGGAGCCGGGTCCCCGGGTCTATGTGCGCAACATCAACTTCAGCGGCAACGTCACCACCAAGGACGAAGTGCTGCGTCGCGAGATGCGCCAGATGGAGGGCACCTGGCTCTCCTCCGACAACGTCGAGCAGTCCAAGACCCGTCTCAACCGCCTCGGCTTCTTCGAGACCGCGGAAGTGGACACCAAGCGGGTGCCGGGCAGCGATGACCAGGTCGATCTGGACTTCAAGGTCAAGGAGCAGCCGGCGGGGTCCATCAACGCCGGTATCGGCTACGGCACCGAGTCGGGTCTGAGCCTGCAGGCGGGTCTGCAGCAGGACAACTTCATGGGGACCGGCAAGAAGATCGGCATCAACGCCAGCACCAACGACTACTCCAAGAGCGTCGACCTGAGCTATAACGACCCCTACTTCACCGTGGACGGGGTGAGCCTGGGCGGCCGTCTCTACTACAACAAGTTCAGTGCGGCCGACGCCAACATCGTGGACTACGAGAACACCACCGTCGGTTTCCGTCTCTCCAGCGGCTTCCCGGTCAACGAGAACAACCGTCTCGACTTCAGCCTGGGCTACGAAAACAACAAACTGTCCCAGCCCAACCCCTATGTACAGGTGGACGAGTTCTGGAAGGTCTACAACGGCAATCTGGATGGCGACAACCGCATGGTGTTCAACACCGTGGACGTCACCGCCGGCTGGACCCGCTCCACCCTCAACAAGGGTCAGTTCCCGACCTCCGGTGACCGCCAGCGGGTGAACGCCAAGGTGACGGTGCCCGGCATGGATCTGCAGTACTTCAAGCTCAACGCCGAAGATGCCCACTACTTCCCGTTTGATGCCGATCACAAATGGGTCATGCTGGCCAAGGCCCGTGCCTCCTACGGCGATGGCTACGGCACCAATGGCGATTACGAGCACGTCCTGCCGTTCTTCGAGAACTACTACGCCGGTGGTTTCGATACCCTGCGTGGCTTCAAGAGCAACACCGTGGGTCCGAAGGCGCTCTACTACTACAACCTGGGCGGCAACGACGTCATCCAGGGCACTGACAGCTCGGTCGGGGGCAACGCCCTGGCGGTGGCCTCGCTGGAAATGATCGTGCCGACGCCCTTTGCCTCCGAGACCTATCAGCCCCAGCTGCGGACCAGTTTCTTCATCGACGCCGGTTCCGTGTGGGATACCCACTTCGACTACAGCCAGTATCAGAACCGTTGCTTCAGTGGTTGCAACTATCTGATGGACTACTCCGACCCGAGCAACATCCGGATGTCGACCGGTCTGTCGCTGCAGTGGCTCTCTCCCATGGGCCCGCTGGTGTTCGTGCTGGCAAGACCAATCAAGAAATACGAAGGGGACGACACCGAAGTCTTCTCCTTCAACATCGGCCGTACCTTCTAAGGGAAGCGGACGCCCCCCCGCCATGGCGGGGGGAAGCATGATGGGTCGCGCATTTGCGCGCCTCACCAGGTAACAAGACGATCTCGTGGATCGCTTGCACAATCAGGTAAATCAGGTAGCCCTCGACCGAGGGACCAAGGAGTAAGTGTGAATAAAGCGTTGAAAGTAGCTGGTTTGAGCTTTGCACTGATGGCTGCCGGCATGGGTTCTGCCTTCGCTGAGACCAAGATTGCCGTGGTCGACATGGGCGAAGTCTTCCAAAAGCTGCCCCAGCGTGAAGCCGTTGCCAAGAAGCTGAAGGGTGAGTTCGAGCCGCGCATGCGTGAACTGCAGAAGCTGGAGTCTGACGGTCAGGCACTGGTCGAGAAGTTCAAGAAGGACGAAGCCTTCATGAGCGCCGAGCAGAAGAAGCAGAGCCAGGAGAAGCTGGCCAAGCTGCAGATGGAATTCAACCAGAAGCGTCAGGCGTTTGAACAGGACAACGGTCGCCGTCAGTCCGAAGAGCGCAACAAGATCCTGACCAAGGTGCAGGCTGCCATTGACGCCATCGCCAAGAGCAATGGCTACGATCTGGTGCTGGAGCGCAACGCCGCCCCGTATGCAGCCAGCAAGCTGGACATCTCCGGCCAGGTTATTTCTCAGGTTAGCAAGAGCAACTAATTGATGGCATTCACTCTCGCACAGCTGGCCCAGCAACTGGGGGCCGAGGTCCATGGGGATGGGACCCGGGAAATTCGCAAGGTCGCGACACTGGAAAAAGCCGGGGAGGGGGAGATAGCCTTCCTGTCCAACAAGAAGTACCGGCATTTTCTGGAGCAGAGCAAGGCCACTGCCGTGCTCATCACCGAGGCAGACCTGCCGTTTTGCCCCACCAACGCCCTGGTGCTCAAGGACCCCTACGTGGGCTTTGCACGGGTTGCCCAACTGCTGGACACCACCCCGCAGCCGGCCATGGATATCCATCCGAGCGCCGTCATCGCGGCTGACGTGCAACTGGGCGAGAGAGTGGCCATCGGTGCCAATGCGGTGATCGAATCCGGCGTCGTGCTGGGTGACGATGTGCGCATCGGCCCGGGCTGTTTCGTTGGCAAGGATACCCGACTGGGAGCGCGCTCCCGGTTGTGGGCCAACGTCACCCTCTATCACAACGTGACCCTGGGCACGGACTGTCTGGTACAGGCCGGCACCGTGATCGGGGCAGACGGTTTCGGTTATGCCAACGAGCGCGGCGAGTGGATCAAGATCCCCCAGCTTGGTGGCGTGACCATCGGCAACCGGGTCGAGATCGGTGCCTGCACCACCATCGACCGCGGTGCGCTGGAAGATACCCGCATCGCTGACAACGTCATCATCGACAACCAGTGCCAGATCGCCCACAACGTCGAGATCGGCTACGGCACTGCCGTGGCGGGCTCCACCGTGATGGCCGGTAGTCTCAAGGTCGGCAAATACTGTATCATTGGTGGTGCCTCCGTCTTTAACGGGCACATGGAGATCTGCGACCAGGCCACCGTCACCGGCATGGCCATGGTGATGCGTCCCATCACCGAGCCCGGTATCTACTCTTCCGGCATCCCCCTGCAAACCAATAAAGAGTGGCGCAAGACCGCTGCCCGGGTGATGCGTATCGAAGAGATGCACAAGCGGTTGAGCAAGCTTGAGAAAAAGCTGGATCAAGAATAATCACGATTGGTATAGGGTACTGTTTTGACTACTGAAAAGAAGAGCCTGGGCATCCAGGAAATCATGGATCTGCTGCCCCACCGTTATCCGTTCCTGATGGTTGACAAGGTGGAAAACTACGAGATCAGCGATGAGCGCAAGACCCTGCGCGCCATCAAGAACGTCTCGTTCAACGAGCCGATCTTCCAGGGCCACTTCCCGGCCAAGCCGGTCTTCCCCGGCGTGCTGATCCTGGAAGCCATGGCTCAGGCCACCGGTATCCTGGCCTTCACCATGGTGGGCAAGCCGTCCCCCAACGAGCTCTATTACTTTGCCTCCATCGACAATGCTCGCTTCAAGCGCCCGGTGGGTCCCGGCGATCAGCTGGTGCTGGATGTGGAGTTCCTGAAGGAGCGTCGCGGCATCGCCAAGTTCACCGGTGTCGCCACCGTCGACGGTGAAGTGGTCTGTACTGCCGAACTGATGTGCGCCAAGCGCGAGGTATAACCGTGATCGATCAGACTGCCATCATCCACGACACCGCCATCGTCCATGAGTCTGCCGTCATCGGCAAAGGGGTTGAAATCGGCCCCTTCACCGTCATCGGTGCCGAGGTGGAAATCGGTGACAACACCTGGGTGAGCTCCCACGTGGTGATCAAGGGCCCGACCAAGATCGGTCGCGGCAACAAGATCTTCCAGCACACCTCCATCGGTGAGGATTGCCAGGACAAGAAGTACGCCGGCGAGCGCACCTTCCTCGAGATCGGCGACAACAACGTGTTTCGCGAGAACTGCACCGTGCACCGCGGTACCACCCAGGACCAGAGCCTGACCAAGGTGGGTAGCGGCAACCTGTTCATGGTCAACGTTCACGTGGCCCACGACTGCATCATCGGTGACAACTGCATCTTCGCCAACAACGCCACCCTGGCGGGCCATGTGCACATCGGTGACTTCGTGATCTTCGGCGGTCTGTCTGCCATTCACCAGTTCGGCCGCGTCGGCTCCCACGCCTTCGTCGGCGGCTGCGCTGCCCTGAACAAGGACGTGCCGCCCTACGTGATGGCCGCCGGCAACTACGCCAAGCCGTTCGGGGTCAACTCCGAAGGCCTGCGTCGTCGTGGCTTCAGCGCCGAGGCGATCTCTGCCGTCAAGCGCGCCTACAAGGAGATCTTCCGCTCCGGCAAGACCATTGAAGAGGTGTTGCCCGTGCTGAGCGAGATGGCCCAAAGCGAACCGGCCATCCAGCTCTATGTGGATTTCCTCAAGGACAACGAGCGCGGGATCATCCGTGCCTGATCCCATTCGCATCGGCATCGTCGCCGGAGAGACCTCCGGCGACATCCTGGCCGCAGGGCTGGTGCGCGAACTGCAAGCCCGCTACCCGGATGCGCAGTTCGAAGGGATCGCCGGGCCGCGGATGCAGGCTCTCGGCGTGAAGGCGCTGTTCGAGATGGAGGAGCTCTCCGTCATGGGCATCACCGAGGTGCTGGGCCGTCTGCCCCGCATCCTCCAGGTACGCCGCGAACTGCTGCGCCACTTCATCGCCAATCCCCCCGACATCTTCGTCGGTGTGGATGCACCGGATTTCAATATCGGGGTGGAGCTGAAACTGCGCCGCGCCGGTATCAAGACGGTCCACTATGTCAGCCCCTCCGTCTGGGCCTGGCGTCAGGGCCGCATTCACAAGATCAAGGCCGCCACCGACATGGTGCTCGCCTTCCTGCCGTTCGAGAAAGCCTTCTACGACCGTTTCGATGCCCCCTGTCGTTTCGTCGGCCATACCATGGCGGACGACATTCCGCTGGTCCCGGATCAAGGGGCGGTGCGCGAGGCCCTCGGCATCGATCCCGCCCGTCGCTGGCTGGCGGTACTGCCGGGGAGTCGCACGGCGGAAGTGGGCTTCATGGCGCCGGTCTTCCTCGAGGCGTGCAAGCACCTGACGGTGCACAACCCGGATCTCGGTTTCATCGTGCCTCTGGTCAACCAGAAACGGCGCGAGCAGTTCCTCGCCATCAAGGCCGAGGTGGCCCCGGAGCTCGACATGGTGCTGCTGGACGGCCAGGGCCGCGAGGCCATGATTGCCGCCGACGTGGTGATGCTCGCCTCCGGCACCGCAGCCCTCGAGGCCATGCTGGTGAAAAAGCCCATGGTGGTCGGTTACAAGCTCAAACCCTTCAGCTATTTGCTGGCCCAGTGGCTGGTGAAGACGGATTATGTCTCCCTGCCGAACCTGCTGGCGGACAAGATGCTGGTGCCCGAGCTCATCCAGCACGAGTGCACCCCGGCCAACCTGGTGGAAGAGGTGAGCAAGCTGCTGGACCATGACAACAGCGAGCTCATCACCACCTTCACCCGGTTGCACGAGAAGATCCGCTGCAATGCGGATGTGCAGGCAGCGGAAGCGGTTGCCGCGCTGCTGGAACGCTAGTGGGCTCTGCCTGTGTGTCAGGCGTGATGTTGTGCTGATACTGGCCCTGCGGGGCCGGTTTTGATTCAAGGCTATGAGATGACGATCGATATTCCCGAAGACAAGCTGATTGCCGGGGTGGACGAGGTGGGTCGCGGCCCCCTGGTGGGTGACGTGGTCACCGCCGCGGTGATCCTGGATCCTGCCAATCCCATCCTTGGCCTCGCCGATTCCAAGAAGCTCTCCGAGAAGAAGCGGCTCGCCCTGTTTGGCGAGATCAAAGAGAAGGCGCTGGCCTATGCCATCGGCCGCGCCAGCCCGGCGGAAATCGACGAGCTCAACATCCTGCACGCCACCATGCTGGCGATGCAGCGCGCCGTGGCGGGGCTCAAGGTGACGCCCGAGCTGGTCTTCATCGACGGCAACCGCTGCCCCAGATTGCCGATGGAGGCCCGCGCCGTGGTCAAGGGTGACAGCCTGGTGGCCGCCATCAGCGCCGCCTCCATCCTCGCCAAGGTGACCCGGGACGCCGAGATGACCGAGCTGGACAGCCGCCATCCCGAGTACGGTTTCGCCCGCCACAAGGGCTACCCGACGGCGGAGCACCTCGCCATTCTGGCCGAACGGGGTCCGCTGCCCGAATACCGGCAGAGCTTCAAGCCGGTGCGCCGCGCCCTGGGGATCGAATAACCGATGCCGATCTGTCTGAACGATTTCTGCTTGCGCAATGAGAGGGCGTGACCATGGCTGATCCCCGTTTCATCCACCTGAGGGTGCACTCCGACTTCTCCATGGTCGACGGCCTGCAGAAGATCGGTCCCATCGTCTCCGCTGCCGCCGCCAACAACATGCCGGCCCTGGCCCTGACGGACCAGATGAACATGTGCGGCCTGGTGCGCTTCTACGGCTCTGCCCACGGCAAGGGGATCAAGCCCCTGGTCGGGGCGGATTTCTGGGTGCAGAGCGACGAGCTTGGGGACGAGCAGTTTCGCCTCACCCTGCTCGCCATGGACAACGACGGCTACCAGAACATCACCCTGCTCATCTCCCGCGGCTATCAGCGCGGTCATGTGCAGGGGCGCCCCGTCATCGACAAGGCCTGGCTTGGCGAACATGCCAAGGGGGTGATCGTCCTCTCCGGCGGGCGCGAGGGGGATGTGGGCAAGTTCCTGCTCAAGGGCAACCGCCAGATGGTGGAGCATTGCCTCGCCTTCTACCAGACCCACTTCCCGGATGCCTACTACCTGGAGCTGCTGCGTACCGGCCGCCCTGACGAGGAGGTCTACCTGCACATGGCGGTGGCCATTGCCACCGAGTTCGAACTGCCGGTCGTGGCCACCAACGAGGTGGTGTTCCTCACCGCCGATGACTTCGACGCCCACGAGATCCGGGTCGCCATCCACGACGGCTACACCCTGATGGACAAGCGCCGACCGCGCCGCTACAGCCCCCAGCAGTACCTGCGCAGTCAGGAGGAGATGGCGGAGCTGTTTGCCGACATCCCGGAAGCCCTGGAAAACACGGTGGAGATCGCCAAGCGCTGCAACGTGACGGTGCGCCTCGGTGAATACTTCCTACCCAACTTCCCCACCGGCGACATGACCACCGAGGACTTCCTGGTCATGAAGTCGAAGGAAGGGCTGGAGGAGCGGCTGGCCTTCCTGTTTCCGGATCCGGCGGTGCGGGCCGAGCGTCGTCCCGAGTATGACGAGCGTCTCGACATCGAGCTCAAAGTGATCAACCAGATGGGCTTCCCGGGTTACTTCCTCATCGTGATGGAGTTTATCCAGTGGTCCAAGGACAACGGTATCCCCGTCGGTCCGGGCCGGGGCTCGGGGGCGGGGTCGCTTGTGGCCTATGCCCTCAAGATCACCGATCTCGATCCGCTGGAATTTGACCTGCTGTTCGAACGTTTCCTGAACCCCGAGCGGGTCTCCATGCCCGACTTCGACGTCGACTTCTGCATGGACAGACGCGACGAGGTGATCGATCACGTCTCCGAGATGTACGGTCGGGAGGCGGTATCCCAGATCATCACCTTCGGCAGCATGGCGGCCAAGGCGGTGGTGCGGGACGTCGGGCGGGTGCTGGGCCACGCCTACGGCTTTGTCGATCGCATCTCCAAGCTGATCCCGCCCGACCCCGGCATGACCCTCGCCAAGGCGTTCGAAGCCGAGCCCAAGTTGCCGGAGCTCTACGAGCAGGACGAGGAGGTCAAGGACCTCATCGACATGGCCCGCCGCCTGGAAGGGGTGGTGCGCAACGCCGGCAAGCACGCTGGTGGCGTGGTGATCGCACCTACCAAGATCACCGACTTCGCGCCGCTCTATTGCGACGACGAGGGGCATCACCCGGTCACCCAGTTCGACAAGAACGACGTGGAGTATGCCGGGCTGGTGAAGTTCGACTTCCTGGGGCTGCGCACCCTCACCATCATCGACTGGGCCCTTGGCATGATAAACCCCCGTCTTGCCAAAGAGGGCAAGCCGCCGGTGGACATCGCCGCCATCCCCATCGACGACAAGAAGTCGTTCGCCCTCTTGCAGCGTTTCGAGACCACGGCGGTGTTCCAGCTCGAATCCCGCGGCATGAAGGACCTCATCAAGCGGCTGCAGCCCGACTGCTTCGAAGACATGATCGCGCTGGTGGCCCTGTTCCGTCCGGGCCCGCTCCAGTCGGGCATGGTGGACAACTTCATCGAGCGCAAGCACGGCAAGGAGGCCATCTCCTACCCGGACGAGAAGTGGCAGCACGAGAGCCTCAAACCCATACTCGAGCCCACCTACGGCATCATCCTCTACCAGGAGCAGGTGATGCAGATCGCCCAGACCCTGGCGGGGTATACCCTGGGTGGCGCGGACATGCTGCGCCGGGCCATGGGCAAGAAAAAACCCGAAGAGATGGCCAAGCAGCGGGCGGGCTTCGAGGAGGGGGCGGTCAAGAACGGCGTCGACGGCGAACTGGCGATGAAGATCTTCGATCTGGTGGAGAAGTTTGCGGGCTACGGCTTCAACAAGTCCCACTCCGCTGCCTATGCGCTGGTCTCCTACCAGACCCTCTGGCTCAAGACCCATTTCCCGGCGGAGTTCATGGCGGCGGTGATGACCGCGGACATGGACAACACCGACAAGATAGTGACCCTGGTGGACGAGTGTCAGCGCATGGGGCTGACCGTGATCCCGCCGGACGTCAACACCGGTCGCTACCGCTTCAGCGTCAACGAGGACGGCCACATCGTCTACGGCATCGGCGCGGTGAAGGGAGTAGGGGAAGGGCCCATCGAGGCGATCCTGGAGGCGCGGGATCGGGACGGTCCGTTCCGCGACCTGTTCGACTTCTGCAACCGGGTCGACATCAAGAAGCTCAACAAACGGGTGATGGAGAAGCTCATCCTCTCCGGCGCCATGGACAGGCTCGGCCCCCACCGCGCCGCCCTGATGGCGACCCTGGAGGAGGCGATGCGCGCCGCCGAGCAGCACGCCAAGGCCCAGGCGGTGGGGCAGGTCGACATGTTTGGTGTGCTCACCGAAGAGATCGACGACGTCAAGAAGGCGTTCGCCAACGTGCCGCACTGGCCCGACAAGGTGTGGCTGGAAGGGGAGCGCGAGACCCTCGGGCTCTACCTCACCGGTCACCCCATCAACCAGTACAGCAGCGAGCTGCGGCGCTACACCTCGGGCCGACTGTGCGATCTGCATCCCACCTCCCGGGATACGGTGACCACGGCGGCGGGGTTGGTGATCGCGGCGCGCAGCATGGTGACCAAGCGCGGCAACAAGATGGGGATCTTCACCCTGGACGACAGATCCGGCCGTCTGGATGTGACCCTTTTCAGTGAAGCGCTGGAAAAATACGAAGAATTGATGCAAAAAGACCGTATTTTAGTGGTTTCTGGACAGGTCAGCTTTGATGACTTCTCCGGTGGCCTTAAAATGTCGGCCCGCGAGTTGCTGGATATCAACGATGCGAGGGAGCGTTTTGCCAGGGCAATCCGCATCTCCCTCGATGAACAACGCATTGACGAGCGCTTTTTCCCGCGTTTGTGCGAGATTTTGGAGCCCGCCCGTGCCGGAGTCTGTCCGGTTCAGGTAAACTATCGTCGCCCCGGTTCCCGGGTGCGATTGACGCTCGGTACCGAGTGGCGGGTGACGCCCACCGATCAACTGATAGATGACTTGCGAGTCCTGCTTGGACGAGAGCGGGTTGAATTGGTTTTTGATTAGAGGATCTATTGTCCCTATGAGTCTTTTTCTGGATTTTGAACAGCCGATCGCCGAGTTGCAGGCACAGATCGATGAACTGCGCCATGTGAGCGAGCACAACAGTGCCGTGGATCTCAGCGAAGACATTCGCCGGCTGGAGAAGAAAAACGAAGAGCTGACCAAGAAGATCTTCGGCGATCTGGGGGCCTGGCAGGTATCCCAGATGGCACGTCATCCCCAGCGCCCCTATACCCTCGACTACATCGAGCAGATCTTCACCGATTTCGACGAGCTGGCCGGGGATCGCGCCTATGCCGATGACAAGGCCATCGTCGGCGGCATCGCCCGTCTCGACGGCGAGCCCGTGATGATCATCGGTCACCAGAAGGGTCGCGAGACCAAGGAGAAGATCAAGCGCAACTTCGGCATGCCGCGCCCGGAAGGGTACCGCAAGGCCCTGCGCCTGATGGAGATGGCCGAGCGCTTCAAGATGCCGATCATCACCTTCATCGACACCCCGGGTGCCTACCCCGGCGTGGGTGCCGAGGAGCGTGGCCAGTCCGAAGCCATCGCCCGCAACCTGAAAGTCATGGCCGGCCTGACCGTACCGGTGGTCTGCACCGTGATCGGTGAAGGCGGCTCCGGCGGCGCGCTCGCCATCGGCGTGGGCGATCGGGTCAACATGCTGCAGTACTCCACCTACTCCGTCATCTCCCCGGAAGGGTGCGCCTCCATCCTCTGGAAGAGCGCCGAGAAGGCCTCGGTGGCGGCGGATGCCATGGGCATCACCGCCCAGCGCCTGAAGGAGCTGAAGCTCATCGACAACATCGTCGAGGAGCCTCTCGGCGGTGCCCACCGCGACGTGGAGAAGATGGCCAAGCACCTGAAAGCGCGCATCAAGCAGGATCTGGATGCCCTGCGCCCCCTCGACAGCGAGCAACTGCTGGAGCAGCGCTACCAGCGTCTGCTGGGTTACGGCTACTGCTGATCTGCCGCTTCCAATAAAAAGTCCCCGCATGCGGGGACTTTTTTTATGGGCGACGTTTGTGGGGGGACGCCGGGGGCGGGCCTCAGGGGACGGTCAGCGCCCGGTGCATGGGGGCGGAAGCACGCCCTCCGGCAGGGCTCAGGGCCCGCCACTCCCGCCACAGCAGCCAGCACAGGGGGGGCGTCAGCAGCAGCACGGTGGCGGGCTGTGCCATCAAGACCCCGTCGCGCCCCCACCAGAGGGGCAGCAGGAAGATGAGGGGCAGCAGCAGCACCGTCTTGGCCACGGAGATGACGAGGGCCTGGCGGGTGCGGGCCATGGCCTGCAACAGCACGATGCCGAACATGACGATCCCCTCCAGGGGCAGGGCAGCGAGGTTGAGGGTCAGGCTGCTGATGGCGGCGGCGAGCAGCTCTGCGTCCTGATCCCCGGTGTAGAGCATGGCGACCGGCTGCGGCAGCAGCTGGACAATCAGCCAGACCCCCAGGCCATAGACCAGGGTGATCTTGAGCCCCATCGCCATCAGGAACTGGAGGTCGCGATGGCGGCCGGCCCCGGCTGCCTGGCTCACCAGAGGCTGGATGCCAAACGCCAGTCCCTGCAGGATGACGATGAAGACCGCCTCCGTGTATCCCGCCACGGTGAAGCCCGCCAGATCCTTGACCGTGCCGTGCACCATCAGCTGGCTGTTGTGCAGCAGCAACAGCAGCCCCAGATTGAACTGGGCGATGAGGCTCGGCAGCCCGGTGAAGAGCAGGCCGGGCATGGCCGGGAAGCGGGGCACCAGCTGGCACCAGGTCAGCCGCAACCGGGCGTGGCGGGTGAAGAAGTACCCCAGGCCGAGCAGGCTGACCATGGCCTCCGAGAGGAGGGTGGCCTGGGCCGTGCCGGTGAGGCCGAGCCCGAGCCGGCCCACCATGATGTAGTTGAGCAGGATGTTGAGGAGGGCGCCGCCGCTCACCAGTACCATGGCGAGGCGAGGGCGGCCGTCGTTGCGAAGCAGGTAGGGCACCGCCAGGTTGCTGGCGAGCAGCAGAGTGCCACCGCCAATCCAGGTGAGGTAGTCGCTGGCCTGCTGCCAGGTGTCGGTGCCGGGGGCCATTCCCAGGGCCTGTAGGATATCGGTGTGCCAGTGGTGCAGCAGCAGCGGCGCTACCGTGCCCAGGATCAGCAGCAGCCAGAGGGCGCTGACCAGAGCCTGGCGGGCCAGAGCGAGGTTCCTGGCGCCCTGCTGGAAGGAGATGGCGGTGGCGGCCCCCATGGCGATCATGGCGGCAAGGCCGATGAGCACCATGATGACCGGATAGACCAGGTTGATGCCGGCAAGGCCGGCGGCCCCCACGTAGTGGCCGACGAAGATGCCGTCCACCAGGTAGTAGGCGCCGGAGACCAGCATGGCCATGACGGAGGGGAGGGCATAGCCCCAGAAACGGCGGGCCATGGCCCGTTGACGCAGGCGGAAGTAGGCGGACATATCTGTACTCGGGAAAAGGGCCGGAATCGAGCAGATAGTCTAGTTTCTTATGGTTTAATTGATAATCAGGCTTTCATTTGATGAATTGCTGAATGGATTTCATCAATCAGCGGATCCTGTGATACTCCTTCAGCATGTCGATCAGGGCTCGCAGCCCTTGCCCCAGCTGGTGCCGGCCCGGATAGAAGAGGTTGAACCCGGCAAAGCTGGGGCTCCAGTCATCCAGCACGCTCACCAGCCGCCCCGATGCCAGGGCGTCGAACACCTCCCCTTCATGGCAGTAGGCGAGCCCGAGCCCCGCCTCGGCCGCCCCCAGGTAGAGCGCGGGCGTGCTGGTGGTGAGCGGGCCCGTCACTTCGATCTCAAGCAGTTCCCCCTCGGCGGCAAAGGCCCAGCGATAGTGGTGATGGGGCGTGAGCCGATAACCGATGCAGTCGTGCTGGCGCAGATCCGAGGGGTGGCTAGGGGTGCCACGCCGTGCCAGATAGTCGGGGGAGCCCACCACCAGATAGCGCTGCTGCGGGCCCAGGGGAACCGAGATCATCTCCTGGGGCAGCAGGTCGCCGTAGAAGAGGGCGGCGTCGTAGCCATCCTCGATGAGGCGGGGCATCAGCTCCAGCTCCTCCACCTCCACCTGCATGCGCGGGTAGCGCACCAGATAGTCGATGAGCACCGGGGCCAGCACCTCCTGGATGGCGGCTCGCGGGGCACAGAGCCTGAGTCTGCCCACGGGTTCGCCCGCGTGGCGCGTCAGCTCCGCCAGCGCCGCCTCCAGTTGCCCCAGGGTTGGCAGCACCTGGGCCAGCAGCCGTTCGCCCGCCTCGGTCGGCACCACGGCCCGGGTGCTGCGATTGAGCAGCCTGACGGCCAGGCGACTCTCCAGCCCTTTGAGGGCATGACTCAGGGCCGAGGCGGAGACCCCGAGCTCGAGGGCGGCCTTGCTGAAACTGCGGTGACGGGCGACGGCGGCAAACACGGCCAGCTCGGCGAGATCGGTGCGGGAGAGGGTCATGGTCGGTACGCAGAAAAGGGGCGGAAACAAAGGGTACGCCATGGGGCGACGGGAGACAATCGGGGGGCAATGAGGGGGTTGTGACAAAATTGTTGCGCGTTTCAAGGGTGAGGTGGATCACACTAAAAAGTTTATATGTTAAAAAAAAATCGCAATATGGCGATTCAAGTGTGATCTGAAGCGACGGAAAGGCGATTCCAATCAAACTTTGGTTGATTAATTCAAAAAAACGCTGTGATTAATAGGGCCTTTTAACTAGAGTCATCTCATCGGATGAGGTGAGCGTTATCCCGTTGTTAACGAGCGAGCACGATCCCCTCTGTATTACGACTCCCCGCCGGTGTTTGTTGCAATCAGGTTGCCACAGGGAGTGGCGGCCGGATGGCCGGGGCGGAGGAACAAACAGGACGAATAGCTGGAGTTCCAGGGAAAGGAACCGGGCCCAGGCCCACTGACAAGTTAAGATCCCACTTTCCTTGATGACAGGAACACCCCTATGTCTGACATGAACATTGCAGTTGAAGGCAGCTTGAGCAAAGCCTCCTCCCGTGGCATCAACAAGGCCGACGTGGTCTGGATGCTGGGTCTGTACGGTACCGCCATCGGCGCCGGTGTCCTCTTCCTGCCGATCAATGCCGGTGTCGGTGGCCTGTGGCCGCTGGCCGCCATGCTGATCCTGGCCCTGCCGCTGACCTTCTTCGCCCACCGTGGCCTGACCCGCTTCGTGCTGTCCGGCTCCACCCGTGACGGCGACATCACCGAGGTGGTGGAAGAGCACTTCGGCAAGACCGCAGGCAAGTTCATCACCCTGCTCTACTTCTTCGCCATCTACCCCATCCTGCTGATGTACTCCGTGGCCATCACCAACACCGTCGAGAGCCTGATGGTGCACCAGCTGGGCATGACGGCACCTCCCCGTGCCATCCTCTCCCTGGTGCTGATCCTGGGTCTGATGGCGATCGTTCGCCTGGGCGGCCAGGTCATCGTCAAGGCGATGAGCGTGCTGGTCTTCCCGTTCGTGATCACCCTGATGGGCCTGGCGCTCTACCTGATCCCGCACTGGAACGGTGCCATCATCACCGAAGCCCCGGCGCTGGGCGAGGCCTTCAACGGCGACTTCATCAAGACCCTGTGGCTGGCCATCCCGGTGATGGTGTTCTCCTTCAACCACTCCCCGATCATCTCCTCCTTCGCGGTGGACAACAAAGGCCGCTACGGCGCCAACGCCGAGAAGAAGTGCAGCAACATCCTGCTGGGCGCCCACGTCATGATGGTGATGACGGTGATGTTCTTCGTGTTCAGCTGCGTGCTGAGCCTCTCCCCGGCTGACCTGGCGGCGGCCAAGGAGCAGAACATCTCCATCCTCTCCTACCTGGCCAACCACTTCGACAACCCGGTGATCGCCACCGTGGCACCGCTCATCGCCATGGTTGCCATCAGCAAGTCCTTCCTGGGTCACTACCTGGGTGCGCAAGAGGGCATGAACGGCCTGATGGCCAAGTCCCTGCGCGAGAAGGGCAAGAACGTCGACGTCAAGCAGCTGAACAAGGTGACCGCGGTCTTCATGATCCTGACCACCTGGGCCGTGGCCACCATCAACCCGAGCATCCTCGGCATGATTGAAGATCTGGGCGGCCCCATCATCGCCATGCTGCTCTTCCTGATGCCGATGTACGCCATCGCCAAGGTACCGGCCATGCGCAAATATGCCGGCAACCTCAGCAACGGCTTCGTCACCCTCATCGGCCTCATCGCCATGTCCGGCATCATCTACAAGCTGATTGCCTGATGACAGCGTTCATCCCTGTGAGAAAGCCGCCCCCCGGGGCGGTTTTTTTATGGGCACAAATGCTTAACAAAGCGGTGGTGGCGGCCTAACATGGCGGGATGTTTTTCTAGACGGGACAACAGGATATGTCTGGGTTGAAAAAGGATCTCGGGCTCTGGCAGGGGATGGGGCTGCTCGCCACCTCCCTGCTCGGTACCGGGATCTTCGTGGTACCGGCCACCGCCGCCTCGCTGGCGGGAGGGGCGTCGCTGTGGGCCTGGTTGCTGCTGATTGCCCTGGTGCTGCCCATCGCCTTTACCTTCGCCCGCCTCGGGCGGCGTTATCCCCACGCGGGTGGCGCCCCCCATCTGATTGGCCTGGCCTTTGGCAACGGCGCCGAGCGCTTCTCCGCTTTCCTGTTTCTGGCGGTGCTGCCGGTGGGCCTGCCTGCCGCCCTCACCATCGCCGCCGGTTTCTGGCACGCCCTGTTCGACATGGGGGAGTGGACCCTCTGGGGCATCCAGCTGCTCACCCTGCTCGGGGTCTTTCTGCTGGGGCTGCGGGGAGCGCGCTCCTCCGGCAACCTGCAACTGCTGATCGCCCTGGCCATCCTGGGGCTCACCCTGCTTATCTGGGTCAAGGGGGATCTCAGCTGGCGCGATGCCGCCCAGCCTCTGCCAACGGCGAGCGAATGGCCCGCCATGGGCTCGGCGCTGGCGGTGATGTTCTGGTGTTTCGTGGGGCTCGAGGCCTTCGCTCACATGGGGGAGGAGTTCAAGCGGCCAGAGCGGGACTACCCCCTTGCCCTGCTGGGGGGCGTGCTGCTGGCGGGGCTCATCTACTGGGTTCACTCGCTGGTGGTGCTCAAATATGACCTCTACGGGGACGAGGCGACCAATGCCACCGCCATTCCGGCCCTGCTCTCCCTGCTGTTCAGCCCCACCGCCAAGTGGCTGGTGGCGGTGCTGGGCTATCTCTCCTGCTTCGCCAGCATCAACATCTACCTGCAAGGTTTTGCGCGCCTTATCTGGAGCATGGCGCGGGAGGGCAAACTGCCGGTCTCCCTCTCTCGCCTCTCGGCCCGGGGCGCTCCCCTGCATGCCCTTGCCTGGGTGCTCGCTATCTGTTTCGTCTCCATCACCCTGATCCTCTGGCTGCGTCTGCCCCTCGATGCGCTGATCCGCTACGCCAACGGCAACTTCGTGCTGGTCTATCTGCTCTGCATGGCGGCCGGCTGGCGCTTGCTGTCGGGGACCAGCAAGGGGCTGGCGGGCCTCAGCGTGCTGCTCTGTGCCCTGGTGCTGCTGGCCCTCGCCACCCAGGTGCTCTATGCCGTCGTGCTGAGCCTGGGGTATGGCGGCTTCTCCCTGTGGCGGCGCAGACGCCGCCGCTCGGCGTCCGATGAGGGTGTCTGCGCCATCAAGTAACTCCCGAAAAAAAGCCCCGCAGCGCGGGGCTTGTTGTTGCGGGTCACAGGCTGGCGGGCAGGTCGCTGCGCAAGATGGCGTAGTGGCGCAGGGAGATGAAGCCATCCCCCTTGCGCTCGCACTCCCGCGCCGTGCCCTCGTAGTGAAAACCGGCCCGCTCCAGCAGGCGGGCGGAGGGGCGGTTGGGCTCCTCCACCACCGCCATAAGCCGGTGCAGGTCGGTGGTGCGGTAAGTGAGCGGTAGCCAGAGTTGCAGCGCCGCGCTCATTACCCCCTTGCCCCAGTGTTCGGGATAGAGCCAGTAGCCCAGCTCAGCACACCGGTGAGTCGGGTCGGCATCGTTGTAGCCGATGGCCCCCAGCGGTTCGCCCGTGTGCCGGTCGCGAATGAGGTGCCAGGCGCCACGGCCGGTGCGGGTCAGCTCGGCATACCAATCCATCTGTGCCCGGCATGCCGCCAGGCTGTCGTAGCTGACGCCGTAGTAGGCGACGACCCGGGGATCGGAGAGGCCGCGATAGATGTGAGGCAGGTCGGTGTCGGTGACGGGATCCAGCCTGATGTGGGGTGGTGCTGATGTCATGATGACTCCTTGCGGCCAGCCGTGGCTGGCCGCGTGTGTTGCGTAACAAGAGATGGATGAGCCGGGCTGGCGTCAGGCAAAGCCGAGGCGCTCGGCAAGGCGCGCCAGCTCGTCACGCCACTGCTGCTGCAGGCGCGGGGTCTGGTGCCTGGGCTTGCGGGCCAGATCGGCGGCGAGCAGGGCATCGAGCTCATACCAGCGCGCCAGCAGCGCCTCTTCGTCATCCCCCGTGGCGGCCGCGGTCTGCGGGTCACCTGATCGAGCCGGGCTGCCCGCCTGCGGCAAGGGGGCATCGCCCAGCAGCTCGGCATAGGCCCGCTCGGCACTGTGAGCCTCCTGGATGCGCCCGTCCTGTATCAGCCAGAAGCGGTTGCAACTGCGCTCGATCAGCTCCCGGTCGTGGGAGACCAGCAGCACGCCCCCCGGGAAGGCGGCAATCGCCTCGGCCAGCTCCTCCTTGCCCGCCAGATCCAGGTGGTTGGTGGGTTCGTCGAGCCAGAGCATGTGGTGGCTGCCGAGGGACAGGGCGAGGAACAGCAACCGTGCCCGCTCGCCCCCGCTCAGGGTGTGCACCTGCTGGCCGTGGCGGGCATAGGGGAAGCCCGCCCGGATCAGCGCCTGTCGCCGCGTCACCTCAGGCAGAGGGGCCAGGGGGTACAGCGCGTCGCTCAGGGTGGCGTCGTCAGCGAGCTGCTGCAGGGACTGATCGTAATAGGCGATGCTGGCGCCGGGGTGGCAGTACCAGCCCGCCTGCGGACTCAGGTCAGTCAGTTCGCGCCAGCACTGGCGCAGCAGGGAGGACTTGCCGGTGCCGTTGGCACCGAGCAGGGCAACCCTGTCCCCCGCTCGCAGCCAGAGCCCCTCGGCACGCAGCAGCGGCGGCAGTGCCGGTGCCGGCGATACGTCGAGGGCTTCCAGTCGCAGCAGGGTGTCGGCAGGCAGGCTCACTCCGCGCAGCTCGAGCCGCCAGGGGGCCAGCGCCGCCACCTGGCTCTGCTCCTCCTGCAGGCGGGCGATGCGCTTTTCCATGGACTTGGCCTGGCGCACCAGCTTCTCGTTGTCATATTCGCGCCCCCAGATGGCGAGGCGCTTGCTGCTGGCGCTCAGGCGGTCTATCTCCTTTTGCTCGTCCGCCCGGCGCAGGCGGGCCTGCTCATCCTCGGCAGCCAGCGCCGCCCTGGCCTGGCTGCAGGGCAGGGCGAAGCGGTGCAACTGGCCGTCTCGCAGGATCAGGGTCTGAGCCGTGACGCTGTCCAGCAGGCGAGCGTCGTGGGAAACCAGCACGAAGGCGCCGCGCCAGCCCAGCAGAAACTGCTCGAGCCAGAGCAAGGCGGGCAAGTCCAGGTGGTTGCTGGGCTCATCGAGCAGCAGCAGGTTGGGTTGGCGCAGCAGGGCGCGGCCTATCTGCAGCCGGCTGTGCTGGCCCACGCTCAGTGCACTGACCGGCAACGTGGCCTGAGCCTCCAGCTGCAGTTCGGCCAGCAGCTTGTCCACCTGCCATTCGGCGGCGGGGTCGTTGCCCAGGGCATCCAGCAGCACGGCGCGGGTGCTGAGGGTGGAAAGCTCGGCGGGCAGTTGCTGGGCCACGAACTCGCAGCGGCAGGCGGCGGCCTGCACGACCCGGCCGGCCTGGGGCGTGCGCTCGCCCGCCAGCAGCGCGAGCAATGTGCTCTTGCCGCAGCCGTTGGCGCCAATCAGGCCGAGTCGGTCGCCTGCGCGAATGCCGAGTTCGAGATGGTCAAATAAGGGAAGATGCCCCGCACTCATCTGCAGGGAATGGGTACTCATCAGGGTTGTCATGCTCTTGCTCTCTTAAATCGCGGGATGGGAAATCCCTGTCATCAGGAGCGCTGGCGACAACGGCAGAGTCGAGAAAGGTCTCGGTATGGAAGGGAGTCGGCTTTGCTCGAACCCGCTATCGCAGCGCGATGGTATGCAGGCAAGAGCACTTGAATGTGCCGAACAGGCGAGCCGAGAACATCGGACACGCTTGGATAACCATTTTTTACCTCCTTGTGTTTCGTTATGGCAGGGTGCGGCGATTATAGGCACAGAAAAAAACAGGCGTCCATCCGCCCTGTGGGGGGCCGTGGGCACCGCATCGGGAGGTGCGGGGTAAAAAACGCCCCGTGATACGGGGCGTGGGGGGTCAGTCGCGGGGGGTCTTGAGGGCCTCAATCACATCGTCACTGGGGGCCAGTCCCTCCACGTGGTTGAAGCTCTCCAGCCCCTCCTGGGGATTGATGGTGAGGGCGTCGGCGCTCAGGTAGCTGCCGCTGCCGGCGCTCTCCACCACGACGATGACTTCAGGCTGCTTGTCGCCGTTGAGATCCAGCAGCTTGATTTCCTTGATGCTGCCATCGCGCGGCAGCACCTTGCCGTCGATGAACTGATCCAGCGGAAACTGGGGGTTGGCACCGGAGTAGAGGCGCACGTCGTAGCTGCCGGTGGAGGCAGGCTCGCCGCGCCCTTCGCTGACGGTCACCACCTGGCCGGAGGGAAGTGTCAGCTGTTTGAAGAAGCCGTCCGCCGCCTGGCTGGCGAGGGGCAGGCTGAGCAGGCCGAGAGTAAGGAATAAGGCTTTCATGGAGAGGACCCTTGTTGCTGCTTGTGTGTCTGTGACGGGCAGGGGACGCTTCCCTGCCACGTCGGAAGCGGGCAGGGGGCCGCTGGTCGGCCGCCCCCTGCCCGGGTTGTCATCACCATATCTTGACCCGTTTGGCCGGGTCCAGATAGAGCTTGTCGCCGGGCTGGATCTTGAATGCCTCGTAGAAGGCGGGGATGTTCGGTACCACGCCGTTGACCCGGTATTCCGGCGGCGAGTGGGGATCCGAGGCGAGCAGCATCTGCATCAGTTCGGGGCGATACATGCCCTTCCACACCTGGGCCCAGCCGAGGAAGAAGCGCTGCTCGCCGGTAAAACCGTCCAGCACCGGGGCCTCCTTGCCATCCAGGGAGAGCAGGTAGGCCTTGTGGGCGATGGTGAGGCCGCCGAGATCGCCGATGTTCTCCCCCAGGGTAAACTGGCCGTTGACGTACTGGCCCTTGATGGGCTCGAAGCGGTTGTACTGGGCCACCAGCCGGCTGGTGCGAAAGCGAAACTCCTTGAGATCCGCCGGCGTCCACCAGTCGCGCATCACGCCGTCACCGTCGGATTTGGCCCCCTGATCATCAAAACCGTGGCCCATCTCGTGGCCGATCACCCCGCCGATGGCGCCGTAGTTGACCGCATCGTCCGCCGTCATGTCGAAGAAGGGGGGCTGCAAAATGGCGGCCGGGAAGACGATCTCGTTGTTGCTCGGGTTGTAGTAGGCGTTCACAGTCTGGGGCGACATGTGCCACTCGTCCCGATCGACCGGCTTGCCGAGGCGCGCCAGGTTGTCGGCGTATTCGAAGGCGCGGGCCCGCTGCAGGTTGCCCACCAGATCGTCGGGGCGAATGGTGATGGCGCTGTAGTCCTTCCACTTGTCCGGGTAGCCTATCTTGGGTCTGAACTTGGCGAGCTTCTCGAGGGCCTGGGTCTTGGTGGCCGGGGACATCCAGTCCAGCTCCTGGATGCTCTGGCCGTAGGCGGTGCGCAGGTTCTCCACCAGCTGCTCCATACGGGCCTTGGCCGCTGGCGGGAAGTAGCGCTCGACATAGAGCTTGCCCACCGCCTCCCCAAGATTGTTGTCCAGCACCCCGAGGGCCCGCTCCCAGGGGGCGCGCTGCTTGGGCGTGCCGCTCAGGGCGGTGCCGAAGAAGGCAAAATTCTGGGCATCGGTCTGGCTGTCGAGGTAGGGGGCGTAATCGGTGATGAGCTGCCACTTGAGGTAGGCCTGCCAGTCAGCGACCGGGGTCTGCTGCATCACCTCGTTCAGGGCCGAGAGATAGGTGGGCTGGCCGATGACCAGGCTCTGCTGCCCCGCAAGGCCGGCCTGGGCCAGGTAGGCGTCCCAGTCGATGGCGGGGGCGAGGCGCCCCAGCTCGCTCACCGGTCCCTTGTTGTAGTTCTTCTCTCTGTCCCGCAGGGCCACGTTGTCCCACTGGATCTGGGCGAGCCTGGTCTCGAGGGCCAGGATGCGTTTCGCCTTGGCCTGGGCATCCGTCTCACCGAAGCGGGTCAGCATGGCGGCGATGTGTTGCTCGTACTTGTGCAGCAGCGCCTGGCTGTTGGGGTCGCGCTTGAGGTAGTAGTCCCGATCCGGCAGGCCGAGGCCGGCCTGGTAGAGGTAGACGGCATAGCTGTCAGGGGCCTTGGCGTCGGCGTCTATCCAGAAACCGAAGGGGGAGCCGCCACCGGTGCGGGCGCTCTGGGCGAAGGCGCGGGCGAGATCCTGCGGCGTGCTGATCTGCTCTATCTCGCTCAGCATCGGCAGCAGGGGAGTGGTGCCCTTGGCGTTGCGGGTCGCCTGATCCAGATAGCTCTGGTAGAGGTCGTGGATCTGCTGGGCCGGGGTGCCGGTGGCGGCCTTGCCATCCAGCCCCTCCACCAGCACTCGCACGTCCGCCAGGGATTTGTCCCGCAGCAGGTAGAAGGCGCCGTCGGCGGGCCTGTCATCGGGGATCTTGGCCGTGGCGAGCCAGTGGCCGTTCACGTAGCGGAAGAAGTCGTCACCAGGCTTGACGCTGGTGTCCATGTTGGCCAGCGCAAGGCCGGAGTGTTTGTCCGGTTGGCTCGGTGCCTGACTGCAACCGGCCAGCAGGGCCAGCCCGACGAGGGTGGCCAGGATGTGTTTCTTGTTGTTCATTATGGTTTTATTCCAATTCGGGTTATATGGCTTCCTTGCCCACGCAGGGAGCGATTCACTCTAGCAGCCGGGTTAGCGCTTGATAAGCCCGACTCTGCTAAGATCGGCCTGGTCGTATTGGGGAAGCCTATGATTTCTCGTATTTATTCTCGTTTTTGTCAGACCCTGCCCGCGCCGGAAGGTTCCCGCGGTCTGCTGGTGGCTTTCAGCGGCGGGCTCGACTCCACCGTCTTGCTGGTGCTGGCGGCCCGTTTTGCCCGCGCCCACGGCCTCGCCCTGAACGCCCTGCACGTTCATCACGGCCTGAGCCCACATGCCGACGACTGGGTGACTCACTGCGAAGGGGTGTGCCGGCAACTGGCGGTGCCCCTCATCGTGGAGCGGGTGCAGCTCTGTCGAGGCAACGGGGAGAGCCTGGAGGCCCAAGCGCGGGCGGCGCGTTATGAGCGACTCGCCGCCCACCTGGGGGAAGGGGAGTGGCTGCTCACAGCTCACCATCAGGACGATCAGCTGGAGACCCTGCTGCTGGCGCTCAAGCGGGGTGCCGGTCTGCGCGGGCTGGCGGGCATGGTGGCGAGCCAGCCTTTTGCCGCAGGCCATCTGTTGCGCCCCTTGCTCGACATGAGCCGGGCCGAGCTGGCGCAAGCCGCGCAGTCACTTCCTTATGGCTGGGTTGAGGATGAGAGCAACGAGGACCCGAGCTATGACCGCAACTTCCTGCGCCAGCAGATCATTCCCCTGCTCAAGGACCGCTGGCCCGCCATGGCCCGGACGACGGCGCGCACCATGGCCCTGTGCGCCGAGCAGGAGGCGCTCATCGGCGAGCTGGCCGAGGCGGACTGGCAGGCGGTGGGTGAGGGAGAAGGGCTGCGCATTGACGGACTCCTCTCACTCTCCCCCGTGCGGCGTAACAACCTGCTGCGCCACTGGATCCGCCGCCAGGGGGGGGAGATGCCCTCCCGCGAGCTGCTGGGCCTGCTGTGGCAGGAGGTGGCGCTGGCGCGCGATGACGCCAACCCCAGGCTGAGCCTGCAAGGGCTGGCGTGTCGCCGCTATCAGGGGCGTCTGTACCTGGTGGCGCCGGATCTCGCCCCCCGCGAGGAGGTGCTGCCCATCCGGATGGAAGAGACGCTCACCCTGCCGGACGGGCTCGGGCAGTTCAGGCTCTGGAGAACGGATGGTGAAGGGTTGCGGACACCGAGGGGGGACGAGCCGCTCTCGGTGCGTTTTCAGGTCGCCCCCGGCGTCATGCTGAAACCGGTGGGGCGGGTGGGCAGCCGGCGGCTCAAGAAGCTGCTGCAAGAGTACGGGGTGCCCTCCTGGCAGCGGGGGCGCATTCCCATCCTCTACTACGGTGAACAGGTGGCACTGGTGGCCGGGCTCTTTGTCTGCGACGGATTTCTGGCGCCAGAAGAGGGGGTGGCGTGGGAGTGGCGGCCCCCCGTCCCCCAGGATGCGGATTGACATCGCAGAGTGACAGGGGGCCGGGAGGGGAAGGGGGATGCCCTATTCGGGCAGGCCGGAGCCCCCGGCTTTCTTGCGGGCGTAGAGATGGGTATCGGCCGTCTCGTAGAGGCGCTGCACATCCATGCCAGACTGCCAGCTGGCGGCTCCCAGGCTGCACCCCACCGAGAAGGCGCTGAGCTCCTTGTGGCTGTGGAGCACATGTTGCAACCGCAGCCAGACCGGGCGCCAGGCCTCGGGGTCCGCGGGTTGCAGCAGCAGGGCAAACTCGTCCCCGCCGAGGCGAAACGCCTGATCCGTCCCGCGAATGCACCCCTGCAGCAACTGGGCGAAGCGGCTTAGCACCAGGTCGCCCACCGGGTGGCCCCAGGTGTCATTGACCTGCTTGAATCTGTCGAGATCCAGCAGCACCAGCACCAGGCCGTGGGGTTCCCGGCTGTGTTGCTCCACCGCCCGGCCGATGGCCTCGTCGAAGTAGGCGCGATTGCCAAGCCCGGTCAGGTGGTCGAGCCGCACCTGCTGTTCCAGCCGATCCAGCCGCAGATAGAGGGGCAGGGGGAGGCTGAACAGCTGATGATATTGCTCAAGCAACCGCCTCTGGCCGTCGCTCAGGGGGTGCTCCAGCTCGTAGTGCAACTGGCCGAGCAACTGCTCGTGTCGTCCCCGCAGCTCGAAGCGATAGGCATGCAGGGTCAGCCTGGCCTGAGGCGGGTGCGAGATGAGGGGATGGGGCTGGCCACAGTCGAACTGGAGCGAGTGGATCCGGACAATGTTTGCCACCCGCTCGGCAAAGATTGCCAGCAGGGCGTCAAGATCCCGTTGCCCCAGCAACTGCTCTATCTGCTGAAAGCGGTCCTGCCCGGTCAACGGCGCAAGCCGCTCCATCTGCTGTACCCACTGCTCTATGCCATGTCCGAAGCCGTTCAATGACGATGTGTTTTCCACGTTACAGCCCTTACACCTCTCCATTCATTGCGCAGGCTCTTGCAAGCCCTGTGCCTAAAATATGTCCGATGAAAAACAAGGGGGCTGGCTAGGCTTAACGGGATGAAACGGGAGGGGAAATCCCTGCCGCTGAGCGAGTGGCGTGCCATATGGGGAGCGGGCGCTGTGCTTGCAGGGAAGAGAGTGCCGGGCAGATGAAGGAGAGGGATGGGTGTACACCGATGTGTTGATCCTGCTGATCTTCGCCGTTGTGCTGGTGGCCATTTTCCGGCGCCTCGGCCAGCCGGTGATCCTTGCCTATCTGTTTGCCGGCATGCTGCTCGGCCCCCATGGCGTGGCCATCGTCACGGGTCAGGCCATGATGCAGACCATAGGAGAGCTTGGCATCGTGTTCCTGATGTTCTCCCTCGGGCTCGAGTTCTCCCTGCCGCGTCTGCTCGCCATGCGCAAGCTGGTGCTGGGGTCGGCAGCCTGCAGGTGCTGCTCACCTCACTGCTGTTTTTCGGGCTCGGCTGGTGGTGGGGGCTGAGCCTGGCCCAGGCGCTGGTGGTGTCAGGCACCCTGGCGCTCTCCTCCACCGCCGTGGTGATCAAGCAGTTCCATACCCGGCGAGCCCAGCTCGGGGTGAGCGTGCTGCTGTTCCAGGATCTTGCCGTGGTGCCCCTGCTGGTGATGATCCCCATCCTGGCCCAGCCCGAGGTGCAGGACAGCGCCCTGCTGGCGGAGGTCGCCTGGGCCTCCCTCAAGGGGTTGTTTGCGCTCTCCGTGCTGCTGGCGGTGGGGAAGTGGCTGCTGCCCATGCTGTTTTTCGAGGTGGCGCGCGCACGTTCAGACGAACTCTTCGTACTGAGTGCCCTGCTGGTGGCATTGCTGGCGGCCTCCCTGACCCAGTGGATGGGGCTCTCCATGGCGCTCGGTGCCTTCCTGGCGGGCATGATGCTGGGGGAGTCCCACTATCGTCATCAGCTCGAAGTGGACATCAAGCCGTTTCGCGACGTGTTGATGGGGCTCTTCTTCATTACCATCGGCATGACCATGGACTGGGCGCTGGTGGCGGACGCCTGGTGGCAGGTGCTGGCCTGTGTGACGGGGCTCATCCTGTGCAAGTCGCTGTTGATATTGCTGGCGGGCCGCCTGATGGGGGAGCGCAAGCGCGACGCCATGGCCGCGGGCATCATGTTGAGCCAGGTCGGGGAGTTCGGTTTTGTGCTGCTGGCGCTGGCGAGTCATCACGGCTTGCTGGATCACCAGCTAGTCTCTCTGCTCATCGGCATCGGTGTCATCTCCATCGCCCTCACCCCCTGGCTGGTGTTGCGGGTGCTGGGGCTTGTCCACTCCCTCACCGACAGTGCCCTGCTCTCTCGCGCCGAGGTGGCCCAGTCGGGCCTGAGCAAACACCAGCACGTCATCATCGCCGGGTTCGGACGCACCGGCCAAACCTGTGCCCGCTTTCTCAAGCTCGAAGAGATCCCCTTCCTGGCCCTGGATCTCGATCCCGAGCGGGTGAGCGAGGCCAAGCTGGCGGGGGAGCAGGTGGCGTTCGGCGATGCCAGCCGGCGCGACATCCTGCTGGCGGCCGGTCTGCTGCGGGCGCGGCTGGTGATCATCACCTTCGACGATCAAAAGCGGGTCGATGCCATGCTGACGCTGATCCGGGAGCTGGCGGGGGAGATCAAGGTGCTGGTGCGTACCCGGGATGACAGCTTCCTTGAACACTACAAGCAGGCCGGCGCCTTCGAGGTGATCCCCGAATCCCAGGAGGGAGCCCTGATGCTGGTCTCCCACCTGCTGCTCAACTGCGACATTCCCATCGGCCGGGTGATCCGGCGCATGGAGCACGAGCGCAGCAGCCAGTATCGCTTTCTGCACGGTTTCTACTGGGGCGGCAAGAGTGCGGGCAATCTGGAGACGGATCAACAGCTCGAGCGGCTGCATCCCGTGCTGCTGCACGACCAGGCCTGGGCGGTGGGACACAGGGTACGGGATCTCGCCCTGGGAGAGGTGCGCATCAAGGCGATTCATCGCGGGGAGCGCAGCCTGGATCCCAGGCGCGAGCTGGTGCTGGCGGCGGGAGATACCCTGGTGCTCTTCGGCACGGCCGTGGCCATGGAACAGGCCGAGCAGCGCCTGCTGGAGGGACGCTAGGATCTCCTTGCCATGGGATAAGGCCCCTCAGGCCTCTTCGCGAAACTGCTCCTGCCTCCCGCTGCCCGGCAGGTCGAGGAAGGCCTCGATGCGCTGGCGGTGATCCAGCGCGTCCTGGTATCCCAGCTTGATGAGCCGCTGGCAATAGCCGGGGTCAAACATCAGGAAGCTGGCCAGGCTGCTGCTCTCTTCGCCGTTGACCCCGAGCACTCGCAGCAGACGGCGCAGCTGGGTCGGCAACCGTGGGAGGTATTCGAGGGCGATGAGGTCGAGATCCTGGCTGGGGCGGATCACGCAGGTCTCCACTTGGCGCAGTTTCAGTCGACTGCGCTCCCGTGCCGGAATAAGGGAAAGGGTCTGGTTGATGCGCCCGAGCCGCTCCAGATCCGAATTGAGGGTGTCGGAGAAAACGGTGTTGAGCAGATGGCTCGCAATGTTGGAGCTGGTCAGGTGCCCCTGGCGGGGAGTCGGGTTCTCCCTGTGAGGGGAGTCCAGGGTCACCAGCAGGATCCGCTCCGCCCCCAGGTGGATGGCGGGGCTGAGCGGGCTCAGCTGGTGGATGGAGCCATCCCCGTAGACGCGATCGCCGATGGGGGTGGCGGGAAAGACAAAGGGCAGCGCCGACGAGGCCAGCAGATGATCCGAGGTGAGCAGGGTACGCAGGCCACGTCGTCTGGCGCGCTCCCAGGGCTGATGTTCGGCCCGCCCCTGGAAGAAGGTGGTGGAGAGGCCGTCATCGTAGTCGGAGGCCGTGATGGCGATGGCCTCCAGGCTGCCGTAGAGGATGTTGTCATCGATGCGGTGATAGTCGATGAGCTGGTCCAGCAGACGGCGCAGGGGGGCGTTGTCAAACAGGTGAAAGGCTCGGTTGCTCTGGGGGGTGATGAGGCCGGCCGAGCCCTGATAGAGGGTGCGCCACAGCAGTTGGCAAGGGTGGAAGTCGAAGATGTGGTGGGTCTCGAATCGTCGCCAGACCCACTCCAGCTTGCGCACCCCCAGATGGAAACAGGAGGCGTAGCACGCCAGCGCCGTGATGTTGAGAGCCCCCGCCGAGGTGCCGCACAAAATGGGGAAGGGGATGCCGATGTTGCGGGGGTAGAGTTCGGCCACCGCCTTGAGTGCGCCGACCTGATAGGCGGCGCGGGCACCACCACCAGTCAGCAGAAGAGCAGTATTGGGTCTGGCCATGAGGGTGTGCCTTATCGTGATCGCCAGGGCGGGTTGCCACCGCGCAATTCAACTATAAGACGTTGTATACCGGATAAAAATGGGCCGCACGCTCAATTTTTGCGGCCCGTTTCATTTTCAGTTTGCCAAGGGCGTCTGGCTCAGTTGATCGAAGGCGGCGAAGGCTGGAGGGCTTGCCAGAATACGGCCATGGCCGAGCCCCCGGGTGCTCACCAGCCGGGTGCGGCCATCCTGAGCCGCGCGCAGGGAGTCGCCATGGGGAGCGAAGCGGTCTTCCTCATCGTGCACGATGAGGGCGGCGCCGCTGCGCCGGGCGAGCCGGCCAAGGGGGTCAACCGTGCTGAGCGGGTGCTGGTATTCGTGTTCTATCTCCTTGACCACCGCATCGAACAGCCGGATGGAGTAGCCGGAGCGCGCCACCATGCCGTAGAGCTGGGGCACGTAGTCGAGCACGGGGGAGATGAGCAGCAGCGGCAGCGCATCGATTGCCGGGTGACGGCTGCTGAGGGTGACGGCGCCCCCCATGCTGTGGGTGATGACGCCCTGGACGGGGCCGACCCGCTCGAGGATCTCGTCGAAAGCGCGCACGAAGCGGGGCAGGTGACCCCTGTTCCCTTCGCTCCGGCCGTGGGCGGGGTGATCGTAGGCGAGCGCCGTATAGCCCTGGGCGGCGATGTGGCTCATCAGCGGATAGAACTGGCTGGCACTGCCTGACCAGCCGTGCATCAGCAGCCAGACCGGCCCCTGCCCGAGCCGGTAGCTCATCAGGGTCCCTTCACTGGTGTGGATGGCCTGCTCGACCAGGCCGGCCGGGGCTGCGACGTCCCGGGTCGCTCGCTGCGGGGTGAGCAGCAGCTTGCTGGCGGTGCGCTTGGCGTGGGTGGGCGCCAACACGTGATGCAGGCGGGTGCCGAGGCCCAGCAGCAACTTGCTCGGGCTGAAGCGGCGTGTGTTGAAGTAGATCTTGCTGCTCATGGTCATCCTGTGTCTTTTGTGTGCGAACGATCGTGCTTTTTTGCGGGTTTTTAAAAAGAAGAGCCCGTCGGGTCAGCGCCAGCTGGCCAGCAATTGTTCCACCTCGGGCCAGAAGTGGCGGGCCGGATCCTCGCTGAGCGCCAGGGCATGGAACACCTGATCCCCGAGATAGAGGCCATAGAGGCGATAGACGGCGCGCCAGGGATCGAGATCGCTGCGCCACTCCCCGCTGGCCTGCCCCTGCACTACCTGGCGTGCTAGGTAGTCGAGCCAGAAACGGACCAGCTCGCGTGCCGCCTGCTGGACCTCACCCTCCTGGGCGGAGGTCCAGGCATCGAGGAACATGCAGCGGCCGGCAAAACTCTGGTTCCAGGCCAGCCAGGCCTGCAACAGGGCGAGCAGTTTCTCCTGCTGGGTGGCGTACCCCTGTTGGCGCACCGGCTGGATCACCCGCTCCCGAAATACCTCGGCGGAATGGGTGAGCACGGCGATCTGCAGGTTGTCACGGGACTGGAAGTGGGCGAATAGACCGCTTTTTGACATCTCGCAGGCCGTTGCGAGGGAGCCTATGGTGAGGCTCTCCAGCCCCTGCTGGCTCGCCTGCTCGAATGCAGTCTGCAAAATGGTGTCGCGGGTCAGACGTCCCTTGCTCATCCGGCTCTCCTCTCTCTGGGCTGGCAGCATAAAGTACGACCGTGCTAATTGTCGAGCCGCAAATGGTGCAGGGAGGCCGTTTCCGGCTGCCGCGGGGTGCCAGAGAGTCTGTTGGAGGGGGGCTGGCTCGATACAAGCCAGCCGGGGACGAGCTCAGTCGTCCTTGATGCCCATTTGCTGCAGGGCGATGACTGCCTGGGTGCGGTGCTTGACCCCAAGTTTGCGGAAGGCGGAGTGATATGGGCTCTGATGGTGACAAGGTGCTCAACTGTCCTTGATATCCATCTGCTGGAGGGCGATGACCGCCTGGGTGCGGTGCTTGACCCCGAGTTTGCGGAAGGCGGAGTGATATGGGCTCTGATGGTGGCAAGGGGCTCAGCTGTCCTTGATATCCATCTGCTGGAGGGCGATGACCGCCTGGGTGGGGTTTTTGACCCCAAGTTTGCGGAAGGCGGAGTGATATGGGCTCTGATGGTGGCAAGGGGCTCAACTGTCCTTGATATCCATCTGCTGGAGGGCGATGACCGCCTGGGTGCGGTTCTTGACCCCGAGTTTGCGGAAAATCGCGGTGATATGGGCCTTGATGGTCGCTTCGGAAACGTTGAGCTCCCAGGCGATCTGTTTGTTGAGGCTGCCATCCCGCAACATGATGAGCACCTTGTATTGCTGGGGGGTGAGGCTGGCCAGCTTGGTGGCGAAATCGGGCCCTTCGCTGGGCTCGGGATGGAGGGAGATGCCTTCCGGCACCCAGTTGTCCCCCCCGATCACCGTATTGAGGGCGCTGACCAGCTCTTTCATGGGGACGGACTTGGGAATGAAGCCGAGCGTGCCCAGGCGCAGCACCTGCTGGATGATGGCGGGATCCTCGGAGGCCGAGACCACGACGATGGGGAGATCCGGGTGATGTCCGCGCAGATAGGCCAGCCCCTCGAAGCCGTTGGCCCCCGGCATCTTGAGATCCAGCAGCAGCAGGTCGACGTCGGGATGTTCATCGAGCAGGTGGCTCAGGCTGTCGATGGAGTCAGCCTCCAGCAATCTGGCGTCGTCGATGGCCATGTGCACCGCTTGATAGAGGGCGCCCCGAAACAGGGGGTGGTCATCTGCGATGACGATGGTAAATTGGCTGTCCATAGCTCACATTGTTGCTAACTGATTGTTTTGAAAAATCAAACTAGCACTGCTACCCAAGTGGGTCAAACCCGCCAGTACGCAAATGTGAGGTGGTCATCGGATGTCGTGCCACGGGGCCGGCGGGATGGCCAGTAAACAACCCATGCAGGAGGCAATCGATGGGATCCCTGGTTTTGACGGTGGGCACGGGCTCCACCTGGGCAATGAGAACGGCGCTGGTGCTGGCCATGAGCGGGCTCAAGTGGCAGGAGCAGGTCTTCGATCTGGAAGATACCAAGGAGCTGCAACGGCTCAAGCGCACGGCCCCCGCCGGCCTGGTGCCCTGGCTCGACGACGGTGAGCTGCGTATTCACGACTCTCTGGCCATCGCCGAATATCTCTACGAGTGTTGCCCGGAGCGTCACCTTTATCCGGTGGACAAGGCCGAACGGGCCCTGGCCCGCAGCCTGTGCGCCGAGCTGCACGCCGGTTTTCGCCAGATCCGCACCCTGCTGCCCTTCTTCCTGGGGGCGCCCACCCAGAGTGAACCGCCGGTGGAGGTCATTGACGAGCTGGCCCGGTTGCAGACCCTCTGGTCCCAGGCGCGGGGGCCCTTCTATTTCGACGAGGCGAGCATTCTGGATGCCTTCTATGCGGTGATGGCCTATCGACTGGCAAGCTATGGCATTTCGCTGCCCGGTCAGGCTGGCGCCTATCAGCAGGCCTTGCTGGCCTGGCCCCTGTGGCAGGAAACCCTGCTCAGGGCGAGGTTGCAGTGGCCAAAGGCGGCCCGCCAGTCTGATTGATGCGGGCGTTGGCAAGACAAAAAAGGGGAGCCATCGGCTCCCCTTTTTATTCAGGCCAGGTCGCTATTTCTGCCGACCTGCGAAGACCACGACCACTTTGTCTTCTCCTTTCTCCCGCACGAAGCCGTAGGGGGCATCGGAAATCTTCTTGTGGCTGCCCGCCGCGATGGCAGGGTGGGCGGCACGGAACTGGCCGAGCCGTTGCCAGTGCTTGACCAGCTCCGCCTTCTCGCCACTCGCCAGCTCCTGCCAGTTCATGTCCGAGCGTACGCTCTGATCGAACACGCCGCCATCCTTGGCCAGTCCCCGGCCGGACTCGTCGCCATAGTAGATCTGGATGCCCCCCGGCAGCAGCATGAAGCTGTTGGCCACCCGCCGTTGCAGCGCCACGTCCTGGTAGTCGCCGAAGAAGAGCTTGGTGTCGTGGGAGCTGATGTAGCTCAGCACGTTGAACTCGGGATCCTGGTTGATGCGGCTGGCATAGCTCGCATAGGTGGGCTCTGCCCCTGCCATGCACTGGGCCTGGGGCAGGGCGAATTCACGCTGGTAGTCGAAGTTGATCAGGGAATCGAAGCCGTGCTGGTACCAGAAGTCCTTGGCGACCCCGTGATCCCACACCTCGCCCACCATGTAGAAGGGAAGGTCATCGAGTGCCTTGCCCGGGTTGGCGGCCTTCCACTCCTTGAGCGCGTCGGTGCCCGCCTGCTTGAGCCTGGCCCAGACCGCGGGCTCCAGGTGCTTGACGGTGTCGGCACGGAAGCCGTCGATGCCGAAGCGGCGCACCCAGTCGGTGTGCCAGGCAATGAGGTAATCGCTCACGGTGGCGTTGGGCAGTGCCTTGGCCCTGGTGTCTTTTTTGGCAGCGAGCAGCGGTGGCAGCCCCACCGATCTGGTGGATTCGGTCAGGAAGTCCGGCAGTCCCGCCACCGAGCCGGTGACGTCGTCGGTGCCGGGTTGCGGGTAGCCGGGCAGGCCTGCGCGCACCCAGTCAGGGCCCCACCACTTGTCCCAGTGGGATGACTGGTAGTCGATGAACTGGTTGTAGCCATGCCAGTTGAGGCCGCCGCTTGGGCGCCATTCGTTCCAGCGACTCGGCAGCTTGCCGGTGTTCTGGGTGAGATCGGTGAGCCCCAGATCCTGCAAGTCGGCGAGGGTGGCGTAGCCTGCGTGGTTCATCACCACGTCGAGGATGATCCGCATGCCGCGCTTGTGGGCCTCGTCCACCAGGGTTTTCAGGCTCTCTTCGTCGCCGTAGTTGGGGTCGATTTTGGTGAAGTCGAGCGCCCAGTAGCCGTGGTAGGCGTAGAAGGGGAAGTTCCCCTGTTCGCCACCGCCGATGAAGCCGTGGACCTGTTCCACCATGGGGGTGATCCAGATGGCGTTGATGCCGAGTTGCTTGATGTAGTCGAGCTTCTCGGTCAGCCCCTTGAAGTCACCGCCATGCCAGGTGGCCACTTCGTCCTGACCATCCTTCTGACGACCGAAGCTGTGATCATTGGCGGGATCGCCGTTGTGGAAGCGGTCGGTCAGCAGAAAATAGACGCTCGCCTGATCCCAGCTGAAGGGAGCAGGCTTGGCGGCCTTGACCGGCTCGAGCAGCAGCAGGCCGCCGCTCTCCTTGCTCGGTGTCAGGGTGATCTTGCCGCCTTTGACCACGGCTTCCTGTCCCGAGTAGGCATCCCGCAACCGGGTGCCGTCGGGCCAGACGCCCTTGAGTGATGTCGTAACCGGGCCGCCATCCCAGCTGATGCAGGGCTCTTCCGGAGGCTGGCGTTTGAACTCGCTCTTTTTGGTTGCCCGCAACACCTTGAGGCTGGGGGTATCGGGGTTGAAGGTGAACTCGTAGTCCCCCGCCAGCATCACCCTCAGATTGAAGTCTGTCCCCTTGCTGCACTTGTCCATGGGCTGGGCGGTGCCGAAGGGAAGGGGCCTGGCCTCGGTTGGCCCGAAGCTGGTGCCGCAGCTGTTGCCCGCATCGCTGATGCGGATCTGGTGGCTCCCCTTGTCCAGTCTGTGGGTCAGGGTGACGGTGCCCTTGTCCAGCGTCAGCGCCTCGGCCACCGGTTTGCCATCCACATGGAGATAGACCTCGGGGGCCGCCATCGCCTGACCGATGAACAGCGGTGTGGCGAGCACGGCCAGCCACAGGGGTGATGGGCGAAGAGCGGGGCGCGAAGAGAGACGCATAAGCCATTCCTTGAGCAGAGTGTGAGGAGCAGGGTCCGTTGAGGCACTCATTCTAGGGCGCGCTGGGGCAGGCTTGGACCGGTAAAATACCGATTTGTGACGTCAGTTCAAATGGTTACGTTTTCAAGAATGGAAAAGTGTGAACCGGGTGTCGCGGCCATGAAAAAAGCCGGTCAGTTGACCGGCTTGTAGGCATTCGGGGTGGCGTCACACGGTGAAGAACTTGAAGTTGACGAAGGCCACCGCAATGAAGGAGGCAACCATGCCGCTGATGCAGAGCACCGCAGGGCGGATGGCAGGCCAGCGATGGGCCAGCAGCACGATGGCCAGCAGGGTCGGATAGAGGCCGAACATGTAGCGGGGCATGGCGTTGAGGCCGGTCATCAGGGGGATGGTGCAGCAGATGAACATCAGGGTCGCTTCGGCCCAGCGTTTCTGGCTGAACAGGTAGCCATTCAGGCACCAGCCGAAGATCACCATGATGGAGAGATAGGCCTTGCGCCCCCCCAGCTCGAAGCCGCTCAGCCACCAGTCCAGGGGGCTGTCCATATAGCGGCCCCAGGCCACCTGGATGTGCTTGAAGGCCAGGGCATCCCCGGTGAGGTGATAGAGATAGACCATGTAGGAGAAGAGGCCGAGGGGAATGAGCCAGAGGGTGAACACCACCTTGAAGGCTCGCTCGGTGAAGCGGAAGAACTCGCGCCAGCCGTAGGCTTGCAGGGCCAGGATCAACACCGGGAATACCATCATCACCCCCAGGTTGCGGGTGGCGGAGATGAAGATGCCGAGGAAGGCGACCATGAGCCACTGTTCGCGGTAGGCGAACAGGAACATTCCCAGCATCAAGGCCATGAACATGGGCTCGGTATAGCCGGAGACGAAATAGGCGGAGAAGGGGGAGAAGGCCAGCAGCCAGACCCCGAAGCGGGCGGTGTCGTCCCCCAGCTTGAGCTGGCGCAGCACCAGCAGCATCAGGGGCAGGCTGATGAAGAAGGCGATGTTGGCCACCAGCATCAGGCCGATGAGGCTCTCCATGTCAAACAGGCTGGAGAGACCGCCGGCCAGCATGGGATAGAGGGGCATGAAGGCCCAGTTCGCCGCATTGCCCTTGCTCAACCAGCGTGGATAGAGGTCGTAACCATTCTCGATGATGCGCTGGAACCAGACGCAGTCGAACTGGCAGTAGGCTTGCAGCGGTCCGATGTCGGTGGCGCCATAGAGCTGGACGCCGAAATAGCCCATGCCATAGAGCGCCACCCGGCTCAGTACGAAGGCGGCGACGATCATCAGCCAGTCGCGGCCGCTGATGCGCAGTGACGGGCGATAGGGGAGTGCAGCCCCGGTTGACGGGGCGGTATTGGTCATATCATTCATCAGGCAAAAACCCAGATACGGGAGAGAACGTAGGTGAGCACGGTGACGGTCAGGGTGGCGATCACCACCGGCAACAGGCCGGAGAGACCGGCAAACAGCAAACCGCTCAGGATGAGATTACGCACCGCCAGCGAGAAGAGGGCAACCAGCAGGAACTTGCTGGCGGCACCCTGTTTCTGGAAGGTGATGTAGCGATGGCCGAAGAACGAGAACCAGAACGCCACGGCAAAGGCCAGGGTAGTGACCAGGTGCTCGGAGATGGCCGGCCAGGTATGAAACAGGGCGATGGAGGTACCCAGATCGACGAGGGTGGCCCCCCCGCCGACAAAACCGAAGCGAACCAGCCGCCAGAATTCCTCGCGGGAGATCATTGAGACGCCTGCTCCTGCTGATCATCAGCGGCTTTCGCGGCGGCCTTCTTGCCAGCGCTCTTCTTGCTGGCGGTGGGCACTTCCTGCTTCTGCTCTTCATCCTGCTTGGCGTACTGGCCGTAGACCCCTTCGATGAGGTAGACGGGGCGCTGTTTCACCTCCACGAACATGCGGCCGATGTACTCACCGATGATGCCCAGCGACAGCAGCTGGATGCCGCCGAGGAACAGCATGACCGACATCAGGGAGGCGTAACCGGGCACGTCGATGCCGAAGAAGAGCACCTGGGTGATGATCTTGAGGATATAGAGGAAGGCGATGAAGGAGACACCGACCCCGATGTAGCTCCACACCCGCAGCGGCCAGCTGGAGAAGCTCATCAGGCCGTCAAGGGCGAAGTTCCACAGCTTCCAGTAGTTGAACTTGGTTTCGCCTGCATGGCGGGCCGGGCGCTCGTAGGGGACGCCGACGGCGCGAAAACCGGCCCAGGCGAACAGCCCCTTCATGAAGCGGTTGCGCTCCGGCAACTGCTTGATGGCCTCGACCACCTTGCGATCGATGAGGCGGAAGTCACCGGCGTTCTCCGGCAGCTTGGTGCTGGTGGAGAGGGCGTTGAAGAAACGGTAGAAGCCACCGGCGGTCAGGCGTTTCATCGGGGTATCGGCGCTGCGATCCACCCGGATGCCGTAGACGGTGTCATAGTCGCCGGTCTGCCACAGCTTGACGAACTCCAGAATGAGAGAGGGGGGATCCTGCAGGTCCACGTCCATGGGGACGATGGCGTCGCCCTTGGCCTGGTGCAGGCCAGCGGTCATGGCCGCTTCCTTGCCGAAGTTGCGGGCCAGGTTGACCAGGGTCACACGGGGATCCCGGGCGATGGCCTGCTCGACCACCTCACGGGTGCGGTCACGGCTGCCATCGTTGACGAACACGATTTCAAGCTGGTCTTTGAGCGGGGCCAGTTCGGTATCTATCGCGCTGATGAAGGCGTCTATGCTCTCTTCCTCGTTGTAAACGGGAACGACCAGAGAGAGTCGAAAATCGGCACGGGACATGGGAACTTCCTTATTGAAAGAATTATTTTACGGAACAGATGCTTGGGGCATTCCGCTTCACTGAGCCACGGTCAGCCGCACGGACTGGACGTTGAGCGGTGTCGGAGCGGAGAGCGCCAGGAAGTTGGGACGCTTGGGATCGGCGGTCAGGGAGTCGCCCGGCAGGCTGAGACGGATCTCGTTGATGCCCGCCTTGGCCAGCTTGACCGTGGTGGTGAAATCATGACCCAGCGCCACCTTGAGCAGGGCGCCAGCCTGGGGGCTGTTGATCCTGGCCTGGATGGTGAGCTGCTCCGGCTGGGCCTGCTGCTTGGGCAGCACGAAATAGAGACCGCCCTGACCGCTCAGCTCGGTGCCTTGCTCGCTGGGCTTCTTGGCCCAGCCTTCGCTTGAGAGGAAGCGGCTCGGCTTGGTCAGGTTGAGTTCGTTGCCGGGCTGGTAGGTCATGCTGGAGTTGTGCTCCCAGAAACGGGTCTTGCCTTCCAGGTAATAGAGCTTGTAAGCCAGGCTCACGTTGGGGTGAGCGGCCAGATAGAGGGTATAAAGGTAGAAACCGCTCAGTGCCAGGATGGCAGCCAGAAAACCGAACTTTTTGTAGGTCATATTACTCACTCGACGCCCGACAGATTGATAGGCAGATTTCGCGCATATGCTAATCCAATTGCAAAAAAAGCATAGTGGATCACAAAAATATATTTGCTCACATATTAACCCTCAATCACCCTGCTTACCAAGGGGCTTTGGGGTCGTTTGCTTCCTCTTCTTGATTGTGGCTTTTTCGGCGCCAACCTGTCTGCCGCCACCTGGGGCGCATCAGGCAAACGGCTGATATTGTGCTTTGTTGTGGCAGGATCTGTCGCCATTTCACCCGGGCAGAATTAAGATGGCCTGTCCCGTCGTCAAGGATGACCCATGAGACTCTTCTCTCTGTGTGTGCTCTGCTGTCTGCCCCTCCAACCGTTGTGGGCGCAATCGTTCTGCTCCTCCCCCCTTCGCGTCGGTTTCGATGACTGGCCCCCATACCACTATTACCAGCAAGAGGGAGCACGTCGGGAACTGCGTGGATTTGCGGTCGACTACCTCAATGCCGTGTCGAATCGGCTGGGTTGTCGTCTGGTCTATGTGGAGCGTCCCTGGAAGCGGGGGTTGCACGATCTTGAGCGGGGTCGGCTGGACATCGTGATGGAGGCGTATTTTGCTGATGAGAGGGCGCGTTATGCCTGGTTCTCCATCCCCTACAACCCGGGCCGGACATCGCTCTGGGTACGCAAATCCGGTACCGGTGAGGAGTCGGATCTGGCGAGCTGGCTGGCCCACGGGCATCGCCTCGGTGTGACCAGGGACTACTATTACGGCCCGGAAATCACCAAGGTTCTGCAGCGATACCGCAACCAGGTGAGCGAGGTCAACGATGTGCAAAACTATCGCAAGCTGCTGCTTGGGCGGATAGACGGTTTTCTCGGGGATAGTCTGGCCACGCCCTGGGGTCTGAAGAGAGAGGGGCTGTCGGACGCGGTCGTCCCCCACACCATGGCGATCCATGAGACGCCCACCTTTTTCATGTTGAGCAAGAAGACCTTGTCCGGGGAATTCGTAGCGCGGTTCAACGAGGCGATAGTGGCCGTCGGTGACAGCGGGGAGCAGGAACTCATCTGGCGTCGTTACACCTCCGTCCGCTAGCAAAGTAGCCAGCATTCACGCATCATGGGGACCTGACCGTCGCGCCTGACAGGCCGAAATGAACCGATTTGAGGCAAGCGTGGTAAGAAGCATGGGTAAGAAGTATTGGTTGGCATTGGCGAATCTCATCTGGCTGGGCTGCTGGCCGGCCAGCATGGTTCATGCCAGCACGGAACAGGCGGTAGTGGCCAGTCCCAGCATCCAGCATGACTGGTATCAGAACGAGGTGGCCGAGCAGGCTCGTCATGAGCTTGAACAGCAGTTGCAGGAAGCGGTGCTGGCCCAGCTGCATCCGGATTTCTACCGCCTCTGGCAGCAGTTGCAAAAGACCCCGGCGGATCGGCGCGGTGCCCTCTACGATGAGGCCTTTGGCAAGCTGGCCCGGTTCCAGCAGGCCTGGCGAGGGATGAATCTGGTCGCGCGCGAACAGATGCAGACCCTCAAGCTGGATCTGAACCGCCCCCTGGTCCATGCCCCCCAGGGAGACAATCTGCTGGAGCAGGTCAAGCAACTCAGGCCACAGGTGGCGGAATACGACGCCGTGCGCGAAGAAGTGCGCAAGCTGCTGGCCATGCCCATGGCCAAGCACTGGCCCACTCTCTCCATGCCGACCCTGCGGGCCGGGGAGAGCTCGACCGAGCTCGGCCAGATCCGCTCCATCCTGAACGAACTGGGGGACAGTGCCCCGACTCACCAGGACAGCCTCTACGATCCCGAGACCGAACAGGCCATCAAGCAGTTCCAGCGCCGCCACGGCCTGACCGCCGACGGCATCATCGGCCGTCAGACCCGCAGCTGGCTCAATACCGGCCCCGAGGTGCGCGCCAGCCTGCTGGTACGCAACCTGTGGCGCCGTGATCTGGTGGATCACCTTGCCGGTCGCTATGTGCTGGTCAACATTCCGGACTACCGCCTGAGCGTGGTGGAGTCTGGCAGCGAGGTCTTCACCAGTCGGGTCATCGTCGGCAAGGAGCAGCGGGCCACCCCCATCCTCGCCAGCGAGATCCGCTCCATCGTGCTGAACCCGGCCTGGCACGTGCCGCGCTCCATCCTGAGCAAGGACATTCTGCCCAAGCTCGGGCGCGATCCTGCCTACCTGGATCGCGAACAGTTCGAGGTGATCGACGGCGAGGGCAATCCGGTGCAGTTCAGCGAAGATGGCTGGCACCATGCGCTGGCCTCCGGTTTCCCTTACCGGTTGCGGCAAAAGCCGGGGGATCACAATGCCCTGGGTCGCTACAAGTTCTATCTGCCCAACAACGATGCCATCTATCTCCACTCCACCCCGCGCAAGGCGCTGTTCGAGCAGGGGGCCCGTGCCTTCAGCTCGGGTTGCATCCGGGTGGAACACGCCGACGATCTGGCAGAGCTGCTGCTGGCGGACTCCCGCTATCAGCCGGACAAGGTGGCCAGCATCCTGAAAGAGACCCAGACCAAGTGGCTGCCCCTGAGCAACCCTATCCCGGTGTTTACCGTCTACTGGAGCAGCTGGATTGATGAAGAGGGACGTCAGCAACTGCGCAACGATATCTACGGATTCGACAGAGTCAGCTATCAAAGCCGCTTGCTGTGATCCTCGCCACAGAGTGAAAAGCCCGGCCCGTGCCGGGCTTTTTCATGGGTGAATGGGGTTTGACAGCGCTTTTTCTGGCAGGTAGTTTCGGCCCTTGTATCAAATTCATTCACCTGTGTGACTTCACCATGAGATGGACGGACAACGGATGCTGGGACAAGAGATAAGCCGACGCCGTCTGCTGCTGGGGGCGGGTTGCCTGATGGGGACCAGCCTGCTGTCGTTCCCTGCGCTGGCGAGCCGCAGCACTTCGGGACGGGAACTGAGTTTCTTCAACCTCAATACCGGCGAGCGGGTACGCGCCAGTTATTGGGAAGATGGCCACTATCTGAGCGACGGGCTGGCGGAGCTCAACCATATTTTCCGTGACTACCGTCGCAACGAAGTGTTCAACATCGACAGAAAGCTGTTCGATCAGCTCTTTCTGCTGCAACACAAGTTGGGACGCCACGGCGAAATCCAGCTCATCTCGGGTTATCGCTCCCCGGCCACCAATCAGCAGAAGCGGCGCAAGAGTCGCGGCGTCGCCAAGCACAGCTACCACACCCTGGGGCAGGCGGTTGACGTGCGCATCCCCGGCGTGCAGCTGGCGCACCTGCGCAAGGCCGCCCTGAACCTCAAGGTGGGCGGTGTGGGTTATTACCCTTCCGACAACTTCGTGCACCTGGACACGGGCCCCGTTCGCAGCTGGTAAGTCGGGTTCTTCTCAAAGCTTGAGTTCCGATTGTATCTTGTTGCCGCTGGCATTGAGGGGGACCAAGCTGCTAGGCTCTGGACTCCAGCCAGAGGAGAGAAAGATGAAGCAGATTGTGATCGGGGGGCTCATCGCCCTGTTGTTGACTGGTTGCGGCAAGCTCAACCGCGAGAGCTACGACAAGCTGAAAGTCGGGATGAGCTATGCCGAAGCGAGCGCTATGCTCGGCAAGGCCGAGCGTTGCGACGATGCTCTCGGCACCACGAGCTGTGTCTGGGGAGGGGAAGGCAAGAACATCAAGGTGCGTTTCATCGCCGACAAGGCGACCTTTTTCAGCTCGGAAGGGATCAACTGACCCTTTCCTCTCTTGCCGATGCCCAACAAAAAAGCGCCGTATGGCGCTTTTTTGTTGCTCGTTATCCGTGCGATATGGCCAGGAACTGGCATGTTCAATGGGTGGCGTACTGATAGTTGAAGGTGGGCAGTCCCCACTTGAAGCGTACCGCCAGGAGCCGCAGCACGAAGCCGATGCCGATGGCACCGAAAGCGGCCCAATCGTTGGGCAGCCCATGGTGCAGCGCAAAGCAGTAGAGCGCGGCGGTGATCAGCGAGACGGCGGCATAGAGCTCGCGCTTGAACACCAGCGGGATACGCTGGCACAGCAAGTCCCGCAGCACCCCCCCGAACACGCCGGTCACCACGGCCATGATGCAGGCGATGCCGGCCCCGTGGCCCATCTCGAGCGCCCGGGCAGCCCCGAAGATGGAGAAGACCACGAGCCCCAGGGCATCGAGCGCCAGGAACAGCTTGCCAAGGTAGCGCATCAGCGGGGCCGAGATGACCCCGGCCATGGCAGCGCCCGCCACCAGCAGCACGTATTCGGGGTGCTCGACCCAGAGCAGGGGATAGTGGCCCAGCAGCACATCCCGAATGGTACCGCCACCGATGGCCGTCGCCGAGGCGATGATAACGACGCCAAACAGATCCATCCGTCGCCGACCCGCTGCCAGCGCGCCAGTCATCCCTTCGGCCACCAGGCCGAGCAAGAAGAGTGCATGTAACATGAGATATCCCAGGGTGCGAGAAAGGCCCGCATCCTAACAACCCTGTGCTGAGGCGACAAGCTATCTTGGTTATGCATTAGATTAAGTAATGAAAAGGGGGCTTTCGCCCCCTCTTTATGATCATGATGACGCGGTTCAGCGTCCAAGTTGCTCGCTGCGGTATTGGTCTACCCACATGGCGGTGGCGCCACAGATGGCCACCGGCATCACGAAGAGATTCACCACCGGGATGGCGGAGAAGAAGGTCACCAGGGCGCCGAAGCTCAGGCACTTTCCACGACGTTGCTTGAGGGCGTCGCGCATGGTGATGAAGCCGATCTTGTGGTTGTCGAACGGATAATCGACATACTGGATCGCCATCATCCAGGCGCTGAGCAGGAACCAGAGCACGGGTGCCAGGGTCTGGCCCACTACCGGGATCAGGAAGAGGATCAGGCAGCCGATGGCCTTGGGCAGATAGTATTTCAGCTTGGTCCATTCGCGGCCGAAAGTACGGGGCACATCTTTCACCACATCCAGCATGCCGGTGTCATTCATGGCTTCACCGGTGAGGATCTGTTCCACCTTCTCTGCCAGCAGGCCGTTGAAAGGGGCAGCTATCCAGTTGGCCACCGAGCTGAAGATGAAGGAGAAGACCACCAGTATGGTGATGAGGGCGATGGGCCAGAGCAGGTAATCAAGCCAGGAGAGCCAGCTCGGGATCTGCTGGTGCAGCCAGGCGAACAGGCCGTCCAGTTGTAGCAACAGGGCGTAGAAGGCACCGGCAAAGAGCACGAAGTTGACCAGCAGGGGGATCAGCACGAAGGTGCGGATGCCGGGCTGGCGGATGAGTGAGAACCCGCGCAGGAAGTAGTCTGCACCGCTGACCGAATCTTTGACCATGTGGGGTGATTGGCTCATGTGAGCTCCATCAGTGAATGGGGAAAGTGCCAGCATATTACAAACAAGCCTTTGATTTGGTAAAGTCGCCTGCCCGCCTCCTCTTTATTTCGTTACCCACATAGGCCGCCATGCGTCTGAAATTGATCAAACTCGCCGGTTTCAAGTCGTTTGTCGAGCCGACCCGCATCGAACTCAACGCCGACATGACCGCCGTGGTGGGCCCCAACGGCTGCGGCAAATCCAACGTCATCGACGCCGTGCGCTGGGTGCTGGGGGAGAGCTCCGCCCGCCATCTGCGCGGCGAGAACATGACCGACGTCATCTTCAACGGCTCCATCAACCGCAGCGCCCATGGCCGCGCCTCGGTGGAGCTGGTGTTCGACAATCCCCACAACCGGGTACCCGGCGAGTTCGGCCGCTTTACCGAGATCTCGGTGCGCCGCGAAGTGCTGCGCGACGGCTCCAATCACTACCAGATCAACGGCCAGAAATGCCGCCGCAAGGACGTGACCGACCTCTTCCTCGGCACCGGCCTTGGGCCCCGCAGTTACGCCATCATCGAACAGGGCACCGTCAGCCGGCTGGTGGAGTCCCGCCCCGCCGATCTCAAGCTGTTCATGGAAGAGGCCGCCGGGGTCTCCCGCTACAAGGAGCGGCGCCGCGAGACCGAGCAGCGCATCCGCCATACCCAGGAGAACCTGGAACGCCTTGGCGATATCCGTAGCGAACTGGGCTCGCGCCTCGAACATCTCAAGGCCCAGGCCGAGACCGCCGAGCGCTACAAGCAGCTCAAGAGCCGCAGTCGCGCGGCCCGCAGCGAACTGATCGGCTCGGAACTGTGGGCGCTGGAGACGCGTCTTGGCGAAGCCAAGACCGAACTGGCCCAGACTGAACAGGCGCTGGCGGCCCTCGATGCCAAGCGCACTGCAGACGAAGGGCGTCACGTCACCCTGTCGGTGGCCCGCCAGGAGGCGCAGGCCGAGCAGGCCAGCCGCCAGCAACAGATTTTTCTCGGCGGGCAAGCCATCGCCCGCCTCGAGCAGCAGCAATTGCACCAGAACGAACTTGGCCGCGACTGGCAGGCGAGGCGACAAGCCCTCGGCGAGCGTATCGACGGTCTCAAGGCCCAGCTGGCCGGCCAGCTGGAACAGCTGAGCGACAGCACGTTGCAGGGGGAGGTGGCGTCGGCCCGCCTCGAGCAGTGTGAGCAGTTGCTTACCGACCAGCAGAGCGTGCGTGTGGCAGCGGGCGATCGGCTCGAGCAGGCGCGCCAGCGTCAGCAGCAGTGGCAGCAGCAGCTGGGCCAGTTGCAGGGGCGGCTCAACCAGACCCGCGCCGAGGTGAACGGTCTGCAGGAGCTGCAGGCCAAGACCCGGCTTGCCCGCCTCAAGCTGGAAGACGAACAGGCCGGGCCCCTTGGCGGGGAAGGGGAGAACCTGCAACCGGCCCTCGATGCCCTGGCGGCGGAACTCTCGCTCTCCCGCGCCCGCCATGAGGAAGCCGATGCAGCGTGGCAGGCCGGTGTGTCGCGCCATGAAGAGCTCAAGGCAGAGCAGGGTCGCCAGCAGGGCCTGCTGCGCGAGCTGGAGGCTCGCCTCGCCACCCTGGATCAGATCCTGGGGGAGCAGATGGCGGGCGCGACCCTGGCGGATCGGTTGCAGGTTCCCCCCGAGTGGGCCCGGGGGCTGGACAAGGTGCTCGGCCGCTGGCTCACCGCAATCCCGGCGGACGAGTGCAACCTGGCGCAACCCGGACTCTGGATTGGCCCGGCCCAGCCAGCCAGGGCCGGTACCCTGGCGGCGCAACTGGGGGGCGAGCACATTCCGGCTTTCCTCAACGCCATCTGGCTGGCAGAGAGCAGGGAGGAGGCGCTGTCCCGCCTGCACAGCCTCTCTGCCGGTGAGTCGCTGCTCACTCCCGCCGGCGACTGGTTCGGCCCCAACTGGGCGGATCTGGGGGAGGGCATGGCCCTGGGTACGCTGGCGTTGCTCGGTGAGCGTGAACGGCTGCACACCGAGCTGGCCGCGGGTCGGGAGGCGCTGCACAGACTCGACGAGCAGCTTGTCGCCGCCGATGCAGCGCGGGCCCAGCAGCATGGAGCGCATGAGCTGGCTCAGCGCACCCTGCGCGAGCAGGAGCTGCGGTGGCAGCAACTGCGCGAAGCCTGGAGTCTGCGCGAGGGGCAGCGCCAGGAGCGCTTGCAGCGCCTGGGCCAGCTGGGGGAAGAGCTGGCCCGGCTCGACAAGGAGCAGGCTGAGGAGGCGCAGCGACTGGCGTCGGCCGGGGAGCGGTTTGAGCAGGATGAAGCGGCCCTTGGCGAGCTGCAGGAGCAGGGGGAGGTACTCGCCGAGGCGCTGCTGCTCGCCCAGGAGCAGGTGAGCGGGGCGGAGCGGGCGCTGGAAGAGGTGCGCCTTCGCCGGGAGCAGCAGCAGGCGGCCTGCCAGCGGTTGCAACTGGAGCAGCAGAACCAGCGCCAGCTCATCACGCTGCGCGAGCAGGAGCTGGCCCGTCTCGGCCTGGAGCTGGCGGAACTCAAGGAGCCAGGGGCCGCTCCGAGTCAGGATCTGTCGCCCCTGCTGGTCGAACAGCGCAATCTTGAGGCGCAGCAACTGGCCTGTCACCAGCGGCTCGCGGAGCTGGATCGTCAGCTGACCGAGCTGGAGCAGGCCAGAAGCGCCGATCACAAGCAGCTGGTGAAAATTCAAGAGAAGCTGGCGACTCTGCGGCTCGAGCGCGAGCGCAACCTGACGCGCAGGCAGGGACTGCACGAGCAGTTCGAAGAGCTGGGCGTGCGCCTGGTGGACCTCGATCAGGCGGTGCTGATTGCCGCTGATCGCGGCAAGCTGCGCCAGGAGATCCAGACGCTGGAGGCGCAGGTGGAGGCGCTTGGCGCCATCAACCTGGCGGCACTGGAAGAGTATGAGGAGGCGAAAACCCGTTCAAGCTACCTGGAAAATCAGTGCCAGGATCTGGAGCAGGCCCTCGATACCTTGAGCCAAGCCATTAAAAGAATTGATAAAGAAACACAAATACGCTTCCGCGACACTTTCGATAAGGTCAATGAAGATTTAAAATCCCTGTTCCCAAAAGTGTTCGGGGGGGGCAGTGCCTGGCTTGAGCTGACCTCGGATGATCTTTTGGAGGCCGGAGTGAGCATCATGGCAAGACCTCCGGGCAAGAAGAATGCTACCATTGCCCTGCTTTCCGGGGGGGAGAAGGCGCTAACCGCCCTTGCGCTGGTTTTCGCCATCTTCAGACTCAATCCAGCACCATTTTGTCTGCTGGATGAGGTGGATGCACCGCTCGATGAAGTGAACGTCGGTCGCTTCTGTTCTCTTGTCAAAGAGATGTCGAGCACAGTACAGTTCGTTTACATCAGTCATAATAAGGTCTCCATGGAGATGGCCGAGCAGCTGGTTGGCGTCACGATGCAAGAGCCCGGGGTTTCGCGCATAGTGTCGGTCGATATCGGTGAAGCCGTCGCTTTGGCTGAGCAAAACTAGAAAGAGAAGCAGCTAATGCAGGAATTGCGTTACATCTTGGTTGCCCTGGGCGGTATTGCCATCGCGGCATTGCTCATTCACGGGTTGTGGAGCAACAGAAAGAATCGTCAGGCACCGATCAAGGAGAAACCTCTGGGTCGGATGGAGTCCAAGTCCCGTGAGCGTGACAACGACGCCTTCGACAGCGATGGCATCGGTCAGGTGCGTGTGGTGAGCGGTGGCCGTCGTGCCGAGCCCAAACTGCGCAGCGACGAGGCCCGTCAGCCCGAACCCCGCCGTGTCGCCCCCGTTCCCGCCTTCGATGATGAAGATGACGACGCCGATCTGCCGCCTCCCGTGGTGCGCAAGCCTGCCGCTCGCCCTGTCCCCCCTCAGCCTGTGTATGAGGAAGAAGAGGACTATGACGAGCCGGTTGCCGCCCCTGTTGAAGAGGCCCCTGCCGCGCCGGTGCGCAAACCTGCACAGGTGATCCGCCGTACGCCGGTACACCGTTCCCGTCCGCAGCGCGAGCCCATGATGCAGCCGCTAGACGAAGAGCCGCTGGTGGAGCCGGCCTATGCCCAGGCGCCAACTTTCGGTGCACGCGAGCCGGCACCGGTTGCCCAGCAGGCTCCCCGCTACGCCCAGCCGGCTTATGAAGAGCCCGCTTACGATGACGAGCCAGCCTATGAAGAGCCGGTTCACGCAGCCGAGCCAGAACCCGCCCCGGCCCCGGTCGAGAAGATCTGGCAGGATGTCTATGTCATCAACCTGATGGCCCGTCCCGGCCACGATCTGCAAGGTGCGACCCTGCTCTCTTCCCTGCTGGCGTTGGGCTTCAAGTTTGGCGAGATGGACATCTTCCACCGTCACGAAGATCTGGGCGGCAAGGGTGAAGTGCTCTTCTCCATGATCAACATGGTCAAGCCGGGTACCTTCAACCCCTATCGCATGGAGCAGTTCAGCACCCCGGGTGTGTCCCTCTTTATGCAACTGCCCCTTCGCAGCAATGCCGCCTTCGCCTTCGAGCACATGTTGCAGGCCGCGGATCAGCTGGCGAGCGATCTCGATGCCATGCTGACCGACGCCTCGCGCAGTCCCCTCAGCGACGACGACATCGCCCGCTACCGTCACGAGCTGGCGGCCTACGAGGCCAGCCGCGACTGATGCGCCATGGGGCTTGAACAATGAAAAGTGCGGTACCCCGGTGCCGCATTTTTGTTTCTGCCCCAGACTGAATGTTCCATCACACTTCGAGACTTTTTCATGAGCGATATCCTCTCCCGCCACCGTCAACTGTGTGAGCTGCTGACCGAGTACGGCCATCAGTACTATGTGCTGGACAACCCCACGGTGCCGGACGCCGAATACGATCGCCTGATGCGCGAGCTCATCGCGCTGGAGGCCGAGCATCCCGAGCTGAAAACCCCGGCCTCGCCGAGCGTGCGGGTGGGGGGCCAGCCGCTGACCGCCTTCAAGCAGGTACGCCACGAGATCCCCATGCTGAGTCTGGACAACGTCTTCAGCAGCGAGGAGTTGCAGGCGTTCGAGCAACGCATGAGTGATCGCCTCAAGCGGGAGGTGACTTTCACCTTCTGTTGCGAACCCAAGCTCGACGGTCTGGCGGTGAGCCTGCTCTACGTGGATGGCCAGCTGGTACAGGCCGCCACTCGCGGGGACGGCACCACAGGGGAGGAGATCACCGAGAACGTGCGCACCATCAAGGCCATTCCCCTGACCCTGCGCGGCCAGGGGTGGCCTGCGCGGCTGGAGGTGCGTGGGGAGGTCTTCATGCCCAAGGCGGGGTTCGAGGCGATGAACCGCGATGCGCTGGCGGCGGGGGAGAAGGTGTTCGTCAACCCGCGCAACGCCGCTGCCGGCAGCCTGCGCCAGCTCGATTCACGCATCACCGCCAGCCGCCCCCTCAGCTTCTATGCCTACGGCGTGGGAGTCGGTGGCGACGAGCTGGGGAACTCCCACTTCGCTCGCCTCAATCAGCTCAAGGCCTGGGGTCTGCCGCTCAGCCCGGAAGTGAAGCTCAAAGAGGGTGCCGCCGGCTGCCAGGCGTTTCACGACGACATTCTGGCGCGCCGTAGCGAGCTCCCCTACGAGATCGACGGCGTGGTCTACAAGGTGGACGACATAGCACTGCAACAGGAGCTCGGTTTCGTGGCCCGCGCGCCGCGCTGGGCCACCGCCCACAAGTTCCCGGCAGAAGAGGAGATGACCCTGCTGGAGAATGTTGAGTTCCAGGTGGGCCGCACCGGTGCCATCACCCCGGTGGCCAAGCTCAAGCCGGTGTTTGTCGGCGGCGTCACCGTTTCCAACGCCACTTTGCACAATGCGGACGAGATCGCGCGCCTTGGCGTCATGATCGGCGACACCGTGATCGTGCGCCGTGCCGGGGACGTGATCCCCCAGGTCGTGGCTGTGGTGGAGGCGCAGCGCCCGGCGGATGCCCGCGCGATCCTCTTCCCGACCGAGTGCCCGGTGTGCGGCTCGGCGGTGGAGCGGCTGGAAGGGGAGGCCGTGGCCCGCTGTTCCGGCGGTCTCTTCTGCGAGGCCCAGCGGGCGGCCGCCATCAAGCACTTCGCGGCGCGTCGCGCCATGGATGTGGATGGCCTTGGCGACAAGATAGTGGAGCAGCTGGTGGACAAGGGGCTGGTGAAGACCCCGGCGGACCTGTTCAGTCTCAACGCCATCCAGCTGGCCGGTCTCGAGCGGATGGGGCAAAAATCGGCCCTCAATCTGGTGGCGGCCATCGATGCCGCCCGCAGCACCACGCTGCCCCGCTTCCTGTTTGCCCTGGGGATCCGCGAAGTAGGGGAGGCGACCGCCTTGAACCTCGCCAACCACTTCCTTACCCTGGATGCCCTGCGCGCCGCCTCGGTGGAGCAGTTGCTGGAAGTGGCCGACGTGGGGGACATAGTGGCCAAGCACGTCTACTATTTCCTGCGTCAGCCCCACAACATCGAGGTGCTGGAGGCCCTGCTGGCCGCCGGCATCCACTGGCCGGTCATCGAGAAGAAGGAGGCAAGCGATCAACCTTTTGCCGGCAAGACCTTCGTGCTGACTGGCACCCTCACCGCTTTGTCCCGCAACGACGCCAAAGCGGCGCTGCAGGCCCTGGGGGCCAAGGTGGCGGGCTCGGTGTCGGCCAAGACCGACGTGCTGGTAGCGGGGGAGGCGGCAGGCTCCAAGCTGGCCAAGGCCCAGGAGCTGGGGATCACCATCTGGACCGAAGCCGAGTTGCAGGCGGCCATTCAGCCCTGAGGATGCACGTTTGAGCAGACAAACCCGGCCCACTGGCCGGGTTTGTCGTTGGTGGGCTCACTCGATGTAGCTCACCTTGTCCTGCCAGGCATCGGGAGCCGTCAGGTGCCAGCGTGCCAGTTCGCTCTTGCTGAACAGATATTCCCCGCGGGATGCGGCGCGGGGGGAGAGGGCGCCGGGCGCCGTGCCCGAGAGGATGGCATTGGCCAGTTCGGCGGCTCTCTCTCCCTGGCTGTGGCCGTCGAGCACCAGACCGCCGATGGCGGCTCCCCTGCCCACTGCAAAGGCCCAGAAGCAGAACAGTGGCACCGGACTGTTGGCGCTGGTCCATGCCAGTACCTGTTGCTCGCTTACATGCTGGCCCTGAGCGTCGGTGAGAGTGTGGTAGAGGCCGAGGAAGAGCGCCTGATAGCCATTTTCCCGGCTGGCGAGCACTGCCTCCTGCCAGCGTCCGTAGTCGGTGAACTGGCGGCTGCTGACCCGGGTCTGGCCGATCGTCAGCTCGCCTCGCCCCTTGAACTCGTGGGCGACGGCGGTGCGGGACACCTCGCTTTCGTCAAACAGCACCAGGGCACGCTCCAGCCCTCCCATCAACTGACTCATCTCGCTGATGCTGCGCTTGAGCAGGGGGCGTTCCAGTACGCCGGTGATCAGGGGGTGGCCGACCAGCCCCTTGGAGCGCGGATTCTCGTTCATCCCGAGAAACACCATGGGCGTTCCCCGGGCGGCGATGGGTCGGGCGAGGGCGTTGATGGCGTTGTCATCCCCCAAGATCACCTGCGCCGGCTGATGGGTCCGGTAGGCGGCCATTCCCTTGGCGAGCAGTTCGTCACGGGTCTGGCCGGGCTGGCGCTTGGTGTCCAGATAGAGATAGCCGAGGTGATGCGCCTGCTTGAGGTGTTTCTCGAGGCCGGCACTGTAGCTCTGATCCCACTGGTTGCTTTGGTGATAGCTGCTGATCACCAGGATCTCGGCGGCCAGCAGCGGGAGGGAGAGGAGAGAGAGCAGGAGCAAGACCTTGGTCACGTGTGTTTTCCGCAAGGGACAGACTGTTCCCCAGTATGTGCTCTCCCGCTCTCTGGCGCCTCGGTCAATTGTTGTCGGAAGGCGTGCCCCTCTCTTTTTATCCCTTGCCGGGCGGGAGCCCGCATCCCGTCTGGGATGCACAGAGATAGTCTCTTTTGGCGCTGGTCGTGAACTGCCCCACTCCTTCCAAAACCTGTTCTGGATCAAGAAACAGGGTACCGCTTTGGTGCCTAATAGACCCCACATATAGGGGTAAGCATAAAAAAAATACCCATATATAGTGTCATAAAGCTGTGCATAAGTGGTCACCCTCTCAGTGTCAGCCCAGGTGTTTCAAGCCTTGGCTGACCTTGTTTGCGCCGGGGACGGGCGTGGAGAAGGGGACTCAACGAGGGTGAGCCGAGGGTGGCCACCAGGTCTTTCAATACGGGGAAAATCGATGAAACCGGTAGTGATCAAACGCGATGGATGTCGTGCACCATTCAATGGCCAACTGATCCGCGATGCGGTCAGCCGGGCGGCGGCCGCGGTCAATCAGGCCAGTCCGGCGCTGGCAGAGCGCATTGCCGCCGCTGTCAGCCAGGAGCTGGAGGGGCGAGGGGAGGTAGACATCCACGAGATCCAGAACCGGGTCGAGAACCACCTGATGGCCTCCGACGACAAGGCCATCGCCCGTGCCTACATCGAATACCGTCACGACCGGGATCAGGCCCGCGAGGCCAGGGGTCGTCTGGCCCAGGAGATCCGCGGTCTGGTGGAGCAGACCAACGCGGCCCTGCTCAACGAGAACGCCAACAAGGACTCCAAGGTGATCCCGACCCAGCGTGACCTGCTGGCGGGCATTGTCGCCAAGCATTACGCCATCAGTCACATGCTGCCCCGTGACGTGGTACAGGCCCACGAGAGCGGCGACCTGCACTTCCACGATCTCGACTACTCCCCCTTCTTCCCCATGTTCAACTGCATGCTGATCGATCTGCAGGGGATGCTGACCCACGGCTTCAAGATGGGCAACGCGGAGATAGACACTCCCAAATCCATCAGCACCGCCACTGCGGTGACCGCCCAGATCATCGCCCAGGTGGCGAGCCACATCTATGGTGGCACCACCATCAACCGCATCGACGAGGTGCTGGCACCCTATGTGACCATCAGCTGGCACAAGCACCGGGAGGTGGCCGAGGAGTGGGGGATCCAGGATGTGGACGCCTACGCCATGGCCCGCACCGAGAAGGAGTGCCACGATGCCTTCCAGTCCCTCGAATACGAGGTCAATACCCTGCACACCGCCAACGGTCAGACGCCGTTCGTCACCTTCGGCTTTGGCCTGGGGGATAGCTGGGAATCGCGCCTCATCCAGCGCGCCATCCTAGGCAACCGCATCGCCGGCCTTGGCAAGAACAGGAAGACCGCCGTCTTCCCGAAACTGGTGTTCGCCATCAAGGATGGCCTGAACCACAAGCAGGGGGATCCCAACTACGACATCAAGCAGCTGGCGCTGGAATGCGCCTCCAAGCGGATGTACCCGGACATCCTCAACCACGACCAGGTGGTCAAGGTCACAGGCTCCTTCAAGACCCCCATGGGGTGCCGCTCCTTCCTCGGTGCCTACGAAGAGAATGGCGAGCTGGTCCACGAGGGGCGCAACAACTTAGGTGTCGTGAGCCTCAATCTGCCGCGCATTGCCCTGAAATCCCGCGATGAAGCCGACTTCTGGGACAAACTGGATGCCGCCCTGCGGGTGGCCAAGACAGCGCTCATGTACCGCATCAAGCGCCTCGACGGGGTCAAGGCCCGGGTCGCCCCCATCCTCTACATGGAGGGGGCCTGCGGGGTGCGCCTCAAGGCCGATGACAACATCAGCGAGATCTTCAAACATGGCCGCGCCTCCATTTCGCTGGGTTACATCGGGGTACACGAGACCATCAACGCCCTCTATGGCACCGACGTCCACCTGTTCGACAGCGAGACCCTGCGCCAGAAGGCCATCGCCATCATCGCGCGGCTCAAGGCGGCCACCGACGAGTGGAAGGAGGAGACCGGCTACGGCTTCAGCCTCTACTCCACCCCGAGCGAGAACCTCTGCACCCGTTTCTGCCGCATCGACGCCAAGGAGTTTGGCGTGGTGGCCGGGGTGACCGACAAGGGCTACTACACCAACAGCTTCCACCTGGACGTGGAGAAGCAGGTGAACCCCTACGACAAGCTGGACTTCGAGGCGCCCTATCCGCCCATCGCCAGCGGCGGCTTCATCTGCTACGGCGAGTACCCCAACATCCAGCACAACCTGGAGGCGTTGGAGAACGTCTGGGACTACAGCTATGACAAGGTGCCCTACTACGGCACCAACACCCCCATCGACGAGTGCTACGACTGCGGCTTCACCGGCGAGTTCGAGTGCACCTCCAAGGGCTTCACCTGCCCGCGCTGCGGCAACCACGACCCGGCCAAGGTGTCGGTGACCCGCCGGGTGTGCGGCTATCTCGGCAGCCCGGATGCGCGCCCCTTCAACGCGGGCAAGCAGGAAGAGGTCAAACGCCGCGTCAAGCATATGTAAGCGAGCAGACCCCACCCCAGCCCTCCCCTTGGCAGGGGGGGCAAAGAAGCTCCTCCCCCTTTCGAAGGGGGAGGTTGGGAGGGGGTTGGCCGTTAACCCAGAGAACTCGAATGCACTACCACCAGTACTACCCGGTCGATGTGATCAACGGCCCCGGCACCCGCGCCACCCTGTTCGTGTCGGGTTGCGAGCACCAGTGCCCCGGTTGCTACAACCAGAGCACCTGGCGGCTCGATGGGGGCAAGCCGTTCGATGAGGCGATGAGCGATCGCATCATTCACGATCTCAACGACAGCCGCATCAAGCGGCGCGGACTGTCGCTCTCCGGCGGCGATCCGCTCCACCCCGCCAACGTGCCGCATGTGCTGGCGCTGGTGAAGCGGGTGCGGGCCGAGTGCCCCGGCAAGGACATCTGGTGCTGGACCGGCTATCTGCTGGCCGATCTCAGCCCGGCCCAGCGGGAGCTGGTGGCCTTGCTGGACGTGCTGGTGGATGGCAGGTTCGAGAAGGGCCTGGCGGATCCCGGTCTGCTCTGGCGTGGCAGCAGCAACCAGATGGTTCACGACCTCAACGCCTGGCGGAAAGGAGGAGAGCGGATCCCCTGTCTGGTTTGCAGTTGAGGCCTTGGGTGTTTATGGTTAGGCCAACCCCAAGCGCTGTTTACACGAGGAATCCCGATGAACAATCTGCTCAAGATCCTGCTGGCCATCTTTCTCCCCCCGGTCTGCGCCTTTATCCAGGTAGGCTTCAGCCTCCATTTCCTCATCAACATAGTGCTGACCCTGCTGGGCGGTCTGCCCGGCATGGTTCATGCCCTCTGGCTGGTGGTAAGCGACAAGCGCGCCTGAGCCGTGAGAGATCACAAGGCCAGCCCTCCGGGGTTGGCTTTTTTTTGCCTGCCAGATGGGGGCTTCCCGGATGAGCCCCTTTGCCTGACACTGGCGCGTCGCTCATGGAGTCGAGTGATACAACGAAGAGGGAATGTCAGTGCGTGTGAAAGGGTTGTTGCTGTGGGCCGCCCTGGCCCTGCTCGGGGGCTGTGCCAGCCCCACCGCCAAGCTGAATCAGCCTCCGGTGGATGTCACCTGGGAAACGCTGCCCGAATACTGGGTGCTGGTGGGGGATGCCATCAGGTTTAACCCGGTCGGGGGGCTGCCGGCGAAGAGGCCGGTCAAGGGGTATGTGACCCTTCGCTACCTCATCGATTCCAATGGCACGCTGTTCAGCCCAGAGGTACTGGAGTCCCAGCCTCCCGGCGTGCTGGATCTCATCGCCATCTCCGGGCTGGCGCAGCTGCGCTACCGGCCATCGGAGCAGAATCAGCAAGCCATTCCGGCTCGGGTTGTGGCCCGATTTGAAGTGGAAGTGAAATGACAAACACCCCGGCCAGGCCGGGGTGTTTCGTGTGGGCTGTGTGCCATGACGGCGCGGATCACTGCTCCTTGCAGTCGTTGTAGCGGCTCTGCCACTCCCCGGCGTCATCACGCATCTCGACGAACCCCTCCTTGCCCTTGTTCCACCAGACCACCTCGTGATCGTCGGTATAGCGGGCGCCGGAGGCGGAAACCGCCTGAGGCAGGGTGTAATCCTTGCCATCGGGGAGGGAGAGCTTGACGAAGTTCAGGCTCTCGTCCGAGAGGGAGAAGTAGCGAACCTGCACTTTCTGGTTCTGTTCACACAGATAGGTGACGGGATCGCCGCCGGTCACTCCCAGCTTGCCGCTGCCCAGATCGCAGCCGCCGAGCAGGGTGATGGCGCCCGCCCCCAGTAGAAAGAGCTTGGCGTGTTTCATGTTTGATCCTCACAACGGTGTCATATGGCCTTGAGCCTAACAGGATGAGGCACAACTGCAACCTCGTGGCGGGAGCCCTGCGTCGGGATGCGTCCGTCTCCCTCTGGTCCGTGGGGCAGGCAAAAAAACGCCCCGGCAGGCAAGCGGGGCGAAAGGGAGCCATCCAATGGCTGCAGAAAAGGGTCAGTGGCCGAACCGTGTCGCCTCGAAGCGATTGAGCAGCCGGTGGATGAGGTAGCAGGCGAGCAGGGTGACCACGATGGCAAAGAGGATGCTGCTCACCCGATAGAGGGCGCTGAACACCAGGTCGTTGCCCGGGGTCAGGTACTGGCCGAACAGGATGCCGAGGGTGGTGAGGGCACCGAAGCCGACTCCGGAGCCGCTCGCCTCCTTCACATGGGCATAGCTGAACAGCATGGCACCGAGCCAGAGCACCGGGGTCACCAGCAGCAGCAAGCCGGACCAGTCATAGAGCACCAGCTGCCCCAGGATGCCGAAACTCACCCCCAGCAGGGTGCCCATGGCCCGCTTGCGGGCATAGTCCAGGGCGCCGTTCCAGTGCATGGGGAAGAGCAGCAGCAGGGTGGTGGCCTGGGCGGACATGGAGTCGCGCAGATCGAAGATCTGGAACACCAGGAACGAGAGGGTCGCGATGGACGCCCCCAGCAGGGCTTCGTGGCGCATCCGGTGCGGCGCCTTGGGGGAGGGGGCCGGCCTGGGGCGCTCCTCCACGTCCGGAATGAGGGCCGTCATCAGATAGGCGATGAGCACCGACAGGACGCTGGCCCAGAGATTGCTGAAGATGAGGTCGTTCAGATCAATCCCGGGGTAGCTGGCAAAGTGCAGCATGATGCTGAGGCTGAGCACCCCGTTGGCACCGAACAGGAACAGGCTGCCCCGGGACATGGCGGCGAAACGGTAGAGGAAGAGCAAAAAGACCAGGGGGGTCATGAGCCCAGGGTGGCCGCCGAACAGGCCGCCGAGCAGCCCCACTTCCAGACCGCACATGGCGGCGGAGGCGATGAGCTGGCGGGCGGCGTGACCGTTCATCACCGGCACCAGGCCGAGCAGCAGCACCGGGGTGACGGTGAAGAAGACCCCGTTGCTCCAGCCGAAGATCTTGCACAGCACAAACCCCAGGGTACAGCCAAAGGCGATGCGCAGACACTGGCGCAGTTCGTTGGGGGTGAGGGGTCTGTGCCACAGGTTCATGGTCGTCATCTCAATAGATGTAGTGCAGCAGGCTGAGCAGACGGATCTGGCCGCGGGCCAGCAGCCCGGTCAGGGTGTTGTCCGGCAGCAGCTGCACCGTGGCGCGGGCCCCGGCCGGCAGGTGGGCGGGCAGTTGCTCCAGGGTCAGGTGCAGGCGCAGGCGCTGGGCATCCCGTACCCAGCGATCGGACTCGACGGGGTTCGCAAGCTGGCCGTTGGCGTCAAACTGGCCGGCGCTGACCCCGGCATCCAGGCTGGCGACGCGGGCAGGATAGAGACGACCGGGCTCGCCGTCGAAGGCGACGAGGGCCTGACTGCCGGCGCTGACGTGGCGCAGGCTCTTCTCGCGAAAATCGGCGATCACGTCCACCTGCTCGGAGACCAGGGCCAGCAGGGGGGAGCCTGCATTGGCCACGCTGCCAGGCTTGAGCTGCAGGTTGGTGATGATGCCGTCCTGGCTCGCATGAACCCGGCTGTAGGCGAGGTTGAGCTCGGCCTGGGCGAGGCGGTTGCGGGCCTGGCGCAGCAGCAGGTTGTCTTCCCCTGGCAAGCCGCGGTTGACGCGGGCCTGCTCTACCCGGGCCTGGCTGCCGAGCAGGTTGGCACGGGCGGTGCGGGCGGCGCTGTCGGCGTCATCTTTCTGCTGCTCAGAGACCATGTGACGGCGGTAGAGGGCGTCGATACGTGCCGCTTCCCGCTGTTTCTGGTCGGCCTGGGTGCGCAGCGAGCTGTACTCCGCCTCATAGGCGGTCAGGGTTGCGTCCAGCTGGCGGTTCTGCTGCCTGGCCTGGTCCAGGGCGAGCCTGGCCTGATCCACGGCGAGCTGGAAGGGTTCCGGGTCGAGGGCGAAGAGCAGATCCCCCTGCTTGACGTGCTGGTTGTTGGCGACGGCGACTTCGACCACCTTGCCGCTGACCTGGGGGGCCATCCGGGTGACGACCCGGGTGGCCATGGCCTGGGGGGTCAGGGGCATCTTGATGTCGGCCAGCAGAAAGTAGCCAAACACCAGGACGAAGCAGACGATGGCCCACTTTATCCAGCGCTTGAATTGTTGATCCGGTGTCATCTTATTCTCTCTCTTCATGCTGTGCGGCTATCTTGCCAAGGGCGTTGGCGGAGATGCGGTGCACAATGTCTTCAAACTGGGCCAGCTCCTGCTGGCTGATGCCGGTGAGCAGCTCCCGGCGCACGGCGATGATGCGGCCCTCGATCTGATCGAGCAGCGCCTTGCCCGCCGGGGTCAGGGTGACGATGCGGGCCCGCTTGTCCTGGCTGCAGCAATGGCGCTCGATCAGCCCCTGCTCCTCGAGTTGACCCAGGGTCCGCATCAGGGAGGGGAGCTCTATCTCCAGGGCCTCGGCCAGGGTCTTCTGGCTGAGGTGGCCGCCGAGGCGGCTGAGTTTCCACAGGGCGGTCCAGCGGGGATGGGTGAGCCCCAGAGGCGCCAGCTCGAGATCGGCCACGGTGCGCCAGAGCCGGTGCAATCGCCCCAGCTGCTCGGCGAGGGAGAGTTCTCGCAACATCTCCAGATCCTTTTTCATGACGGGCACCTCAATTACTTAGCTTGCGAAGTATTATATTTATTTCGCAGGCTAAGTAAATAGTGTGATACAGCTCACGTTCAGGTTTTTTGCCCGGGCCGTGGTGTTTAAGTTTTTATATGGCTTTGCGGGCCAGCTAACCGACAACGGCCGGAGGAGGCGTTAGAGTGGCCACCTTTGAGGTGCGCCAGGCTGGCCATTGACCCGGCCGGGGGACACCCTCACCCTGGGCTTTCCCGTCCGCTGCAAGGTTGAACGATGAAACTGCGCCACCAGCTAGTCACCCTCTCGCTTGGCTTGTCACTGCTGCTGATCCTGATCCTGGGCTGTCTGCTCGCCCTCTTCATGCGCCACCTGCTGGAGAACAACCTGAAGGAGAAGGGGAGCGATCTGGCCCGGGTGCTGGCGGCGGACAGCCGGGTGGTCCAGGCCCTGGAGAAGGGGAGCGATCCCGGGCTGCGGGATTATGTGCAGGGGATCTGCAGCCGCACCGACGCCGCCTACATGGTGGTGACCGACGAACATGCCAGGCGCCTGAGCCACCCCTCACCCGAGCTGGTGGGCCAGACCTTCCGGGGGGAGGACATCTGGCCTGCACTCCAGTCGCGCGAGAGTTACTGCTCCCGGGACGTGGGCACCCTGGGCCCCGCCATCCGCTGCTTCGCTCCCGTGGTGGGGCCCGATGGCCAGGCCATCGGCGCGGTGGCGGTGGGTTATCTGATGCGCACCGTGGAGGGCACCTATCAGGAGCGGATCGCCCTGCTGGTCGGCGCCATCGCAGCGGTGCTGGGGTGCGGCCTGCTGCTGGCGCTCTGGGTGCAGCACCTGCTGCGCCGCACCCTGCTGGATCTGGAGCCGGAGACCATCGCCAATCGCTTCGCCCAGCAGGATCTGGTGCTGGAGGGGATCTCGGAGGGGATAGTGGCCCTGGACAACCAGCACAGGATCACCATGCTCAACAGCGCCGCCTTCTATCAGTTGCGACTGCCCGGCACCGGGCGCCACGCCCTGCTGGGCCGCTCCCTGGCGGAGCTGGCCCCCGGTCTCGTGCCCACGTTGCAGCAAGGGGGGGCGGTCAGGTTCACCGTGCAGGGGGATGACTTCGTCGGCCACTGGCAGGAGCTCAGCGGTCGCGAGCCGGGGCGCATGCTCATCTTCAGCCGGCCAGACGGCACCGGCAGCCTGGGCATGCAGGTGACCCACCTGCGCCAGTACGGCGAGATGCTGCGCATCCAGACCCATGAATTCGCCAACAAGCTCAGCAGCCTCTCCGGCCTGCTCCAGCTCGGCCACGTGGATCAGGCGGTAGACCTCATCCAGCAGGAGAACGAAGCCTGCCAGAACATGTTGCAGGATCTGCTGCGGGTCATCGAGAACAAGCCGGTGGCCGGGCTCATCCTCGGCAAGTTCAGCCGGGCGCGGGAGCTGGGGGTGGAGCTGGTGCTGGATGCGGGGTCGGCCCTCGGGGAGTATCCGGCCGAGGTGTCGGCGGATCTCATCACCTGCATCGGCAACCTGCTGGACAACGGCATTCGCGCCGCCTGGGGGAACCGCGAGCATGCCGCGCCCAGGGTGCTGCTCTCCCTCGATGATCTGGGGCGGCGGCTGGTGATCGAGGTGGAGGACAGTGGCGAGGGGGTGGACGAGGCGCTGGCGGATCACCTGTTCGACTACGGTGTCAGCCGCCAGACCGGGGATCACGGGGTCGGCCTCTTCCTGGTCAAGAAGACGGTGGCCAGGCGGGGGGGCGTGATAGAATGGCGCCGCACCGCCGAGCAGACGACCCTGTTCGGTATCTATTTGAATAAAAACCAATTGGTGTAAGTCATGAAGCCAATCTTCACGCTGATTATCGAGGATGACGAGCGGATAGGCGCCATGTTGGGGGAGCTGGTCTCCTCCACGGCCGGGTTCTCCCTGATGGGGCGGGCCGGCACCCTGGCCGAGGCGGATCGCCTGATGGCGGGGAGCGAGCCCCGCTTGCTGATGGTCGACATCTCCCTGCCCGATGGTTCGGGCCTGGAGTGGGTGAGCCGGCTGCGCAGCCACAACCGGGAGGTGATGGTGATGATGGTGACCGCCTCCTGCGACGTGGAGACCATACAGCAGGCCCTCAACCTGGGAGTGCAGGACTACGTCATCAAGCCGCTGCGGCTGTTTCGCATCCAGCAGAGCCTGGAGGAGATCCTGGTCCTGCATCGCCGCCTGTGCGAGCCGGGGGAGCTGGCCCAGAGCGACCTGGACCGCCTGATGGGCAAGGCGCGCAACCAGGGGCGGGAGGCGCGGGAAACCCCCAAGGGGATCGACGCCATCACCCTGCGCCAGGTGCTGGATCTGCTGGCGGGGGAGCCGGACAACACCTTCTCCACCGACACCGTGGCCCTGCGCCTCTCCCTGAGTCGCACCACGGCCCGCCGTTACCTGGAGTTTCTGGAGTCAGAAGATCGGCTGGACGTGGAGCTCAACTACGGCCAGCGTGGCCGCCCGGAGCGGCGTTACCACTGGCGCCGGGAGTCGTGACCCCGTCGCGGGCACAACGCCGAAGAGGCCGCGCACACCATGCTGCGCAGGCTGCGCAGATAAAAGGGAGCCTTTGAGCTCCCTTTTGTTTTACCCCGATGCGACCCGGCCCCTCTATCTGGGGTCGCCCGAGAAGGGGTGCAGGGCGGAGCGGGCGCGCTCGAACAGGGCGATGAGGTGATCCGCCACGGCCCGCACCCGCCGGGAGTGGGCGAGATCGCTGTGGAGCACCAGCCAGATGGGCTGATCCACCCCGAGCTCCGGCAGCAGGCAGACCAGATCCGTCTGGCGGGCCAGGTAGTGGGGCAGCACCGCGAGCCCCAGACCGGCCTGGGCGGCGGCGAGCTGGGCCGCCAGGGTGCCGGTCTCCACCCGGCAGGGGCGGCCGCGCAGCATGCGGGTCATCCATCTGGCGGCGGGCAGGTGGCTCTGGGTTTCGTTCCAGCCGATGAAGTCATCCTGATCGAAGCTGGCGGCATCCAGCCCGGGGCTGCGGGCATCCAGGTAGGCGCCGGTCCCGTAGAGGCCAAAGCCCAGGGTGCCCAGGCGCCGCAGGGTGAGGTGGCCGGCATCGGGCTTGACCATGCGCACCGCGAGATCGGCATCGCGCCGGTGCAGGTTCACTGTCTGCACCCCGGTGACCAGCTCCACCTTCAGCTCGGGGTGCTGGGCAAAGAGCGTCGGCAGGGAGGGGATGATGAGGGGATTGGCCAGGTTCTCGGCGGTGGCGAGGCGCACGGTGCCGGCCACCTGTCCCTGCAACTGCCCCGCCTCGCCAAAGGCCAGCCCCGCATGTTCCAGCGCCTCGGCTCGCTCAAGCAGGGCCTCCCCGTCGTCGGTCAGGCGATAGCCCTGCTGGTGGCGGCTGAACAGGGGCAGGCCGAGGGCCGCCTCCAGCCGGTCCAGGCGCCGGGAGACGGTGGCCACCCCCATGCGAAGGGCGTGGGCGGCACCGCTCAGGGTGCCGCTGCGGGCGATGGCCAGGAAGACGCGGGCGTCGTCCCAGAGCAGGGGATCGTGCATAGTGTTTCCATAATCGGAAAATAGGTTGCCAGTTATCTCTATATCTCATTCATTTTCGGAAGACCATACTCCCCTGCAACTTGTCAGGGAGAAAATGCGATGCAACGACGAACACTGGGAGCCAACCTGCAGGTCTCTGCCCTGGGGCTGGGCTGCATGGGGATGAGCGAATTCTACGGGCCGCGGGACGATGAGACGTCTTTGCGGGTGCTGGCGGAGGCGGTGGAGCGGGGCATCGACCTGCTCGACACCGCCGACATGTACGGCCCCCACCACAACGAGGCGCTGATCGGGCGTTTTCTCGCGACCCGGCGGGGGCAGGTGAAGGTCGCCACCAAGTTTGGCATCGTGCGCCAGCACGGGGAGTACAGGCGTACCCTCGACAACAGCGCCCGCTATGCGCGTCAGAGCTGCGAGGGCTCCCTGCGCCGCCTCGGCATCGAGCAGATCGATCTCTACTATGTGCACCGCCTCGATCCGGCCCATCCCGTCGAGGAGACCATGGCCGGGCTGGCGCAGCTGGTACAGGAGGGCAAGATAGCCCGCATCGGTCTGTGCGAGGTGAGCGAGGCCACCCTGAGGCGCGCCCATGCCGTGCACCCGGTGGCGGCGGTGCAGACCGAATACTCCCTCTGGACGCGGGAGGTGGAGGCGGCGGTGCTGCCCGCCTGCCGGGAGCTGGGGATTGGTCTGGTGGCCTACTCCCCCCTGGGGCGCGGGTTTCTGACCGGGCGTTACCAGCAGGAGGCGGTGTTCGAGGAAGGGGATTTTCGGGCCAGTCTGCCGCGGTTTCAGGGGGAGAACCTCGCCACCAACCGCACCCTGGTGCAGGCGGTCATGGCCCTGGCGCAGCAGAAGGGATGCTCGGCGGCGCAGATAGCCCTGGCCTGGCTGCTGGCGCAATGGGAGGGGATAGTGCCCATCCCCGGCACCCGGCGCCTGACCCACTTGGCGGATAACCTCGGCGCCCTCTCGGTGCGCCTCTCCCCAGCGGAGCTCGGGGCCCTGGGCCAGGCCATCCGGACCCTGCCGGTGGCGGGGGAGCGCTATACCGCCGAGGGGATGAAGGGGGTGAACGCATGAGCGGCTCGCACACGGATCGCCGTGAACGGGCGTTCGCGCTGCTGGCCCGGCTCGATCCCCAGGCGCCCACGCGGGTCGCCGCCAGCCTGGATGCCCTGTCACCCGAGCTTGCCGAGCTGGTGCTGGGGTTTGCCTTTGCCGATGTGCTCGCCCGTCCCGGCATCGATCTCTGCACCCGCGAGATGCTCACGGTGGCGACCCTGATGGGGATGGGCACGGCGCCCGGACAGCTCGAGTTCCATATCCGGGCCGCCCTCAATGTGGGGGTCAGCCGGGAGACCATCATCGAGATCCTGCTCCAGGTCGCCGTCTATGCCGGAGTGCCCGCCTGCATGAATGGCATCCGTGCGGCCCGCAGCGCCTTCGCCGCCCATGACAAGGGGAGGGGGCGCAGGGATTAAGGAGGAGACGCCACCAGGGCGAAAAGGTCAGGCGTGCCCTGACGGGGGAAGCAAGAAGGGAGCCGAGGCTCCCTTCTTTCATGGTGCTGGCCGGCTCAAGCACCTTCCGGCAGAGGACGGCGTACCCTCGGCTTGAGCTGGGAGAGCATGACCCCGGTCAGGATGAGGCCGCCCCCCAGCAGGTGATAGCCGTGGATGGGCTCCCCCAGGGTGATGACGGCGATGAGGGCCGTGCACAGGGGCATCAGGTTCATGAAGACAGAAGTGCGCTCCGCCCCCAGGGTGGCGAGGCCGCGCATCCAGCAGTAGGCGGCGAAGATGGAGGAGGCGAGGCCGGCGAACAGCACCATGCTCCAGCCCTGGGCGGGAATGGCCAGGGAGTCGGCAGAGAGGGCCACCGGGATGAGCAGCAGCACCGCCAGCAGGATCTGCAGGTAGAGGTTGAGCCAGGGGCCGAACGGCAGTTGCCAGCGGCGGATCAAGAGGCCATAGAGGGCATAGCTGGCTGCCCCCAGCAGCATCATGCCGTCGCCGGGGTTGATGCCGCTGTGCAGCAGTGCCAGGAGGTTGCCCTGACCCAGCAGCCAGAGCACCCCGAACAGGGAGAGGCTCATGCCGAGCAGCGCCTGCTTGCCCGGCTTCTGGCCAAAGCAGCAGGCCCCGATGAGCAGGGTGAGCAGGGGCAGCAGGGAGCCGATGACCCCCATGTTGGTGGCCGAGGTGCTGTGGGCGGCGTAGTAGGCGAGGCACTGGTAGAGCACCATGCCGAGCAGGGAGAGCACCAGCAGCTTGCCGAGCCAGGGGCGGATGTCGGCCCGGCGGCGCCAGAGCTGCGGCAGGCAGAAGGGGGAGAGCGCGAGGGCGGCGATCACCCAGCGATAGAAGGAGATGGCGGCGGGATCCAGCACGCCGGCGGCGGCCTTGGAGACCACGGTATTGGCGGCCCAGATCAGGATGGCGAGCAGGGGAAAGAGAAAAGGCATAGGCACTCCTTGGTACGATGGGGAGAGTCTAGCCTTGTCTTGAACGAGGCAAGTAGCGTAAATAAGACATGTCATAACCGCTTTGGGACAATCTGCATGGGCACCCTCACCCTGGCCGAGCAGGATCGCCTGCTGGCCGACCCCAACCCCCTCTACTTTCGCTACAGCCAGATCCAGGGGGGCAACGCCTGTGCCGAGCACGCCCACCCCTGGGGTCAGCTCAGCCTCATCAGCCTGGGGGTCATGGTGGTGGAGGTGGGGGGAGAGCGGCTGGTGGCGCCTCCGGACTACCTCATCTGGGTGCCGGCGGACCTGCCCCACACCGCCTTCAACGAGCAGACCCTGGATTACACCTCCATCTACGTGAGCCACGCCTTGGCGCCGCGCCTGCCACGGGAACCCCAGCTGCTGGCGCTCACCCCCTTGCTTCGAGCCCTGCTGGAGGATTTCACCCAGCGCCGGGTCGGCCACATGGAGGATGAGTGGGATGCCCGTCAGGGTGAGCTCTTCATCGAGAAGTTGGCCCGCACCCGTTGCCAGCCGAGCTACCTGCCCCAGAGCCGGGATCGCCTGCTGGCCCCCTTGCTGGCGGCATTGCAGGCGGCGCCGGAGGACAACCGCACGCTGGTGGAGTGGGCCAGGGCGCTGCACACCACGGAGCGCACCCTGGCGCGGCGCTGCCAGAAGGAGCTTGGCATGAGCCTGGGCCAGTGGCGCACCCGGCTGCGGCTGGTGAAGGCGCTGGACTGGCTGCGGGGCGAGATGCCGGTGCAGGAGATCGCCTGGCGCCTCGGTTACGCCTCCACCTCGGCCTTCATCGCCATGTTCCAGCGGGAACAGGGCTGCGCCCCCCAGCGCTATCGCCAGCAACTGGGCCAACCCGTGGCCTGAACCGCATGAAAAAGGGCGCCCGCAGGCGCCCTTGTGGATCATGGGATGGGCTTAGAAGAAGCCGAGGGGGTTGATGTCGTGGCTCACCAGCAGGTTCTTGGTGTTCTGGTAGTGGTCCAGCATCATCTTGTGGGTCTCTCGACCGATCCCCGACTTCTTGTAGCCGCCAAAGGCCGCGTGGGCCGGGTAGGCGTGGTAGCAGTTGACCCAGACCCGGCCGGCCTGGATGCCGCGCCCCATGCGCCAGGCCAGGTTGCTGTCCCGGGTCCACAGGCCCGCCCCCAGCCCGTACTGGGTGTCGTTGGCAATGGCCAGGGCATCCGCCTCGTCCTTGAAGGTGGTGACCCCGAGCGCCGGCCCGAAGATCTCCTCCTGGAACACCCGCATCTTGTTCTGGCCCGAGAAGATGGTGGGCTGGATGTAGAAGCCCCCCTCCAGCCCGCTCACCCTGGCCGGGCCGCCGCCCAGCAGCATCTTGGCCCCTTCGCCGCGGCCGATCTCCATGTAGCTCAGGATCTTGTCGAACTGCTCGCGGGACGCCTGGGCCCCCACCTGGGTCGTGGTGTCGAGGGGGTTGCCCTGCACTATGGTGCGGGCGCGGGCCAGCACCCGGTCCATGAAGTCGTCATAGATGCTGGCCTGCACCAGGGCGCGGGAGGGGCAGGTACACACCTCCCCCTGGTTGAAGAAGGTCATCAGCATCCCTTCCACCGCCTTGTCGATGTAGCTGCTCTCGTGCTGCATCACGTCGGCGAAGTAGATGTTGGGGGACTTGCCACCGAGCTCCACGGTGGAGGGGATCAGCTTGTCGGCTGCGCAGCGCAGGATATGGGCGCCCACCTCAGTTGAACCGGTGAAGGCGAGCTTCTGGATCCGGTTGCTGGTGGCGAGCGCCTGGCCCGCCTCGGCGCCGAAGCCGTTGACCACGTTGACCACGCCAGGGGGCAGGATGTCCTTGATGAGATCCATCATCAGCATGATGGTGACCGGGGTCTGCTCGGCGGGCTTGAGCACGCTGCAGCAGCCGGCCGCCAGTACCGGGGCCAGCTTCCAGGCGGCCATCAGCAGGGGGAAGTTCCACGGGATGATCTGGCCGACCACGCCGATGGGCTCCTTGAAGTGGTAGCTGACGGTATTCTGGTCCAGCTCGGCGGCGGAGCCCTCCTGGGCGCGGATGCAGCCGGCAAAGTAGCGGAAGTGATCCACCACCAGGGGCAGGTCGGCGGCCAGGGTCTCGCGCACCGCCTTGCCGTTCTCCCAGGTCTCGGCGACGGCAAGCCGCTCAATGTTCTGTTCGATGCGATCGGCGATGCGCAGCAGCAGGTTGCTGCGCTCGGTGACGCTGGTCTTGCTCCAGCTGGCGAACGCCTTGTGGGCCGCGTCCAGGGCGAGCTCGATGTCGGCGGCGTCGGAGCGGGCCACCTCGCAGAACACCCGGCCATCCACCGGCGAGATGTTCTCGAAATAGCGGCCGGCGCGCGGCGCCACCCAGTCGCCACCGATGAAGTTGTCATAACGGGATTTGAAGCTGACCAGGGCACCTGCCTGACCGGGAGCGGTATAAATCATCTCATCATCCTTATGTGTGTGTGGTCCTGACCGGCCTGGCGGGCAGTCCGGTTGCTTCCTGTCATCGCAAGGGGCGTGCCAGCGGGTGGCGCTCTACACAAAAAGGTTGCAAAAACGTTATCAAACGGGGTGCCAAGGGGTATCTTGGTTAACCAGTGCCCCCCAAGACGGCCCCCGAACTGTGCCGTTTCTGAACATCGGGTGTGACACTGTGCAGTTTGTGAACAGGAGACGTGATGAAGGCGCTCCCCCAAGGCGGCCCTATTCGCGAGTGTGTAGAAGGAGGTGTGATGAGCGAGTTGCCTCAATCCGGTGCCAGCCCAATCCAGCGCTCCTGGGAGCGCTGCCTGCATCAGGGGCTGAGCCGCCAGCAGAGCGCCGAGCTGGACTTGCTGCCCCAGGGGGAGCTGTCGGCTCGCCAGGAGCAGCACAGGACGCTCATCGCCTGCTTCCAGCGCTTCGTGCTGCCGCTCTTTGGCCAGTTGCTGGCGGGCAGACCCTGTCGTCTGCTGTTGTGTGACGGCGAGGGGGCCATCCTCGCGGTGAGCGGAGACGACCGGTTTGCCCGTCATGCCGAGCGGATCTTCCTGCGCAGCGGCGCCCGCTGGGGGGAGGCGAGCAAGGGCACCAACGCCATCGGCACCGCGCTGGCCGAGCAGAGCGAGGTACAGGTGCTGGGGGCGCAGCACTTCTTCGCCCAGCACAGCTTTCTCAGTTGCAGCGCCTGTCCCCTGCTCGGGCCGGACGGGCAGCTGCTCGGCGTGCTCGACATCTCCACCGATGCGGCCCACCACGGCGGCGACATGCTGGGCACCGTGCGCCTCCTGGCCATGACCCTGGAAAACGCCCTGCTGGCCCGCCAGCCGGGCTGGCTGGTGGATCTCGATCCCCAGAGTCTCTGGTCTGCCCGCCTGCTGCTGGGGGAGGGGGGCGAGCTGCTCGGGGCCAACCGGGCCGGTCGGCTCTGGCTCGGCCAGCACCCCTTCGACGGCAAGCAGCTGCTGCGCGAGCGCCGCGGGCTGCGATTGGTGCCGGAGGCGGGGGAGCGCGCCGCCAGGCTCCCCCTGCCGAGCGCGGTTGAGGAGGGGGGATCGCAGGCGCAGCAGGTGCCGCTCAAGATGCTGGAGCGGGGCATCTCATTGCTCATCGAGGGGGAGACCGGCAGCGGCAAGGAGCACCTGGTGCGCACCCTGCACGCTAGATCGAGCCGTCGGGCGCGGCCTCTGGTGTGCGTCAACTGCGGCGCCCTGCCGGCGGAGCTGGTGGAGGCTGAGCTGTTCGGCTATGTGGGGGGGGCCTTCAGCGGTGCCCGCAGCCAGGGCAGCCAGGGCTATCTGCGCGCCGCCCACGGCGGCATCCTGATGCTGGATGAAATTGGCGAGCTGCCGCTCCAGGCCCAGACCCGGCTGCTGCGGGTGTTGCAGGAGCGCGTCGTCACCCCGGTGGGCAGCCACAGACCCGAGGCGGTGGATTTCTGGCTGGTCAGCGCCAGTCATCGGGATCTGGCGGCCATGGTGGCGGCCGGCACCTTTCGCGAAGATCTCTACTACCGCATCTGCGGCTGGCGCCAGCAACTGGCCCCCCTGCGGGCCTGGTCGGTGCCCGAGCGTCAGGGGCTGATCCTGAACCTGCTCGCCCAGATGGACCCGGCGCTACAACTGAGCCGGGAGGCGGAGCAGCGGTTGCTGGCCCACCCGCTGCCCGGCAACGTGCGCCAGCTCAAACAGGCGCTGGAGGTGGCCTGTGTACTGGCAGAGGGGCAGGGCTGGATTGAACCTGCCCATCTGCATCTGCCCGCCGTGGCGGGGGGAGCGAGCTCACCTTTGGGAGGGAATACCCTGCGCGAGCAGAGCCGGCAGCGGGTGCAGCAGACCCTGACGGAGTGCGGCGGCAACGTGAGCGAGGCGGCGCGCCGTCTTGGCATCAGTCGCACCACCCTCTATCGGGCGCTGCGGGAGGAGGGGTAACGGGTGTCGCGCCGTCCAGCGCTTGTGTAGACTGCGGTGGCAAGGACGTTTTTTCGTTATGTTTCCATCGCAGGGAGTGCGCAATGATCCATCTTACGACCGACGAGGCCCCCCGCCTCTCTCCCGGCTGTTGGCCGATGCCGCTTGCGCCCCATGGGGCCCGTGCCGGCTAGTCGGCACTCGTCTGCGCCCGGTGCGGCGCGTGTAATAACCTTGGATCTGGATCAGCGCGGTCCGGCGCTTCAAGGTGTAGGGTAAAAGCCCTTTTTCAGGTGTGATGCCGATGATCCCTTCCTATTCCCGCATGACGACGCTGTTGTTCTGGTGCCTGCTGGCGGCGAGCCTGCTGGCCATGGTGTTATTCGAATTCGGACCCGAGCGGCGGCTCGACATCCTGAGCCAGGCCGGTTTGTCCGTGCGTGCCCAGGATGACAGGGCCCACAAGGGCTCCTCCGTTGCCACCCTGAGTCAGGGGGGCGACAGACCCGCCATCCAGTGCACCCTGCGAAGCCAATATGCCTATCCTTTCTGCGAGCTGGTTCTGACCCTGACCGATCCCGAGCAGGGGCTGGATCTCTCCGGCTTCACCGGGGTGCGGGTGAGGCTGGATGTAGAAGGGCAGGGGGTACAGGCCTGGCGCCTTTATCTGCGCAACTACGATCCCGTCTACTCGACGCGGGAAGACGAGAGTTCCCACAAGTTCAACGAAGTGCTCTTCACCGCCAGGGATTTTGGTCGTGAGCAGGATGTCCCCCTGAATGTCTTTGCCCCCAGCTCCTGGTGGGTGCAGCAGTACGACATCCCGCTGGTCCAGCAGGGGCCGGATCTGCACCATGTTTACGCCATCGAGATCGCCTCCGATGACAAGATGCTGCCGGGGGAGTACCGGTTGCGGCTCGAGCGACTGGAGTTCTATGGCCGCTGGTGCAAGCCGGGGGACTTCTATCGCTATCTGCTGCTGGGGTGGCTTGTCTACGGCGTGCTGCTCTTCCTGGTCCAGAATCTGATGTTTGGCGATCGGCTGCGCAAGGCCAGGGAGGCGCGCCTCGCGGCTGAAGCCCTGAGTGCGAGCTTGTGCGAGCAGAACCGGCGCACCGAGGAGGAGGCCCGTTACGATCCCCTGACCGGGGCCCTCAATCGGCTCGGCGGCGAAAAGCTGCTCGGGGAGCTCGGCGAGATGCCGCTCTCCTTCATCTACATCGACATCGATCACTTCAAGGGGGTCAACGACGGTCACGGCCACCCGGTGGGGGACGAGGTGCTCAAGCACATGGTGAGCGAGCTGCTGCGCCATTGCGACAGCCTGTGCCGACTAGTGCGCTGGGGCGGGGAGGAGTTCGTGCTGGTCTGCCTCCATTACGACGAGGGACGGGCCGCCGCCCTGGCGGAGCGGCTGAGAGGGGCGCTGGAGGGGTACAGGCACTGGCCGCTGGGGCTCGGGATCACCGCCTCCTTCGGGGTGGCCGAGCGGCGCAAGGATAGCCTGGAGCAGGCGCTCAAGCGGGCCGACGAGGCGCTCTATCAGGCCAAGCAGAATGGTCGCAACCGGGTGGAGGTGGCGCCCGACTGATCCGGCGCTGGAGCCCATGGCCGTGCGGGGCTATCATGCGCCCCATCATTTATCTGAGGAGAGATGCCATGGCACAACACATTGGCGCCCTGACGCTGCTGGTGGCGGATTACGACGAGGCCATCGCCTTCTTCACCCGGGGAATGGGCTTCGAGCTACTGGAAGACACCCCCCTCGACGAGCCGGGCAAACCGGGCAAACGCTGGGTGCGGGTCGCTCCCAAGGGGGCTCCCGGCTCCGCCCTGCTGCTGGCCCGCGCGGCCAACGAGGAGCAGCGCGCCGCCATCGGTCGCCAGGGGGGCGGTCGGGTCTTCCTGTTCCTTGAGACCGACGACTTCTGGGGCGATTACGAGCGGATGCAGGCCTATGGCGTTCATTTTTGTGAACAGCCGCGCCTCGAACCTTACGGTACCGTGGTGGTGTTCGAGGACATCAGTGGCAATCGCTGGGACCTGCTGCAACTCGCTGCTGCCAACTGAATCTGAAAACGTTTATCATCCCGCCCGTCATAAAGTCATAAAAGTGTCACAGAAAGTTCTAATAATTGGCGCACCCATCTTCACAGAGGAGAGAGAAGGGATATGGCTAAGCGAATTCTGGTGGTCGAGGACGAGGCACCGATCCGCGAAATGCTCTGCTTCGTGCTTGAGCAGAAGGGATATGAAACAGTAGAAGCAGAAGATTACGCCGATGGACTGGCAAAGGTGCGCGAACCCTACCCTGAACTCATCGTGCTGGACTGGATGATGCCAGGCGGCAGCGGTATCCAGTTCCTCAAGCAGCTCAAGCAGGATGAGATGACTCGCCAGATCCCGGTGGTGATGCTGACCGCCCGGGGCGAGGAAGAGGACAAGGTGCGCGGGCTCGAGGCCGGTGCCGACGACTACATCACCAAACCCTTCTCCCCCAAGGAGCTCACCGCCCGCCTGCACGCCGTGATGCGCCGTGTCTCTCCCACCTCGGTGGACGAGGTGATCGAGGTGCAGGGGCTCAAGCTGGATCCCGTTTCCCACCGGGTCAGTGCCGAGGAGAAGGCCCTCGACATGGGGCCGACCGAATTCAAGCTGCTGCACTTCTTCATGACCCACCCCGAGCGGGTCTACAGCCGCGAGCAGTTGCTCAACAACGTCTGGGGTACCAACGTGTATGTCGAGGACAGGACGGTAGACGTACACATTCGCCGCCTGCGCAAGGCCATCGAAGAGACGGGGCACGACAGATTGATCCAGACGGTGCGCGGGGCCGGCTACCGCTTCTCGACCCGTCTCTAGGCCAGGGCCAGTGCCGCCAGCGCCTGCCGGCGGGCATTGGACCCGGCTCTTTGCTGTCTCTAGGAGATCTTAATGTTGCAACCTTACGCCTGGCGGCGACAGTTGTGGCGAATGGCGTTCTTCTACAGCCCCTTCGTCTTGGTAGGTTGGTTAATCGATCATCTCGTTCTCTGCCTGCTGGTGGCCACTGTGGTGCACCTGGTCTGGCACTACCGCTTCCAGAAGCGGCTGTCGGACTGGCTGTGGCACGATCGCAGCCTGGTGCCGCCCCACGGCAGCGGCAGTTGGGAGCACATCTTCAACGGCATCTACAAGTTGCAGCAGCGTCACCGGGCCCGGCGCCGGGAGCTGGCGGGCCTCATCCGCCGCTTTCGGGAAGGGGCGGAGGCGCTGCCCGATGCGGCCGTGGTGTTTCGCACCGACGGCAGCATCCTCTGGTGCAACCGGCTGGCGGAGCAACTGCTCGGCTTTCGCTGGCCCGAGGATGCCGGCCAGCACATCGGCAACCTGATCCGTCACCCCGCCTTCGTCGCCTATCTGGGCAAGGGGCAGTATGACGAGCCGTTCGAGATGCACTCCCCCATCAACGAGGAGAAGTTCCTCGAATTTCGCATCATGCCCTATGCGGAGGACCAGGCCATGCTGGTGGTGCGGGATGTGACCCGGCTGCGCAGCCTGGAGAAGACGCGCAAGCACTTCGTCTCCAACGTCTCTCACGAGCTGCGCACCCCCCTCACCGTGCTCAAGGGGTATCTGGAGATGACCGAGGAGCCGCCGCCCCCCGCCATGTGGGCCAAGGCGCACAAGGTGATGATGGAGCAGACGATCCGCATGGACAATCTGGTCAACCAGCTGCTCACCCTGTCGCGCATCGAGGCGGCGCCCACCGTGGATCTCTCCCATCTGGTGGACATGCCCGCCATGCTGGGGCTGCTGGAGCAGGAGGCGCGGGCGCTCTCCGGCGAGCGGGCCCACGAGATCGTCTTCATGGTCCAGCCCAATCTGCTGGTGCGCGGGGATCAGGATCAGCTGCGCAGCGCCGTCTCCAACCTGGTCTACAACGCCATCCACTACACCCCGGCGGGGCGCAAGATCACCGTGGAGTGGCGCAAGCAGGGGAGCATGGCGCTGTTTGCGGTGCAGGATGAGGGGGAGGGGATCCCCCCCGAGCATCTGGCGCGGCTCACCGAGCGGTTCTATCGGGTCGACAAGGCCCGCTCGCGCCACACCGGAGGGTCCGGGCTCGGCCTTGCCATCGTCAAGCATGCCCTGAGTCATCACGATGCCCATCTCGATATCGAGAGCCGGGTCGGTGCGGGCAGCCGCTTCAGCTTTCTCATTCCCGCCCGCATGGTGCTGGTGAAATAATATTTTGTGTCAATGTGTTAGCAACGAGAGAAGGGCTGCATCGCAGCCCTTTTTTCATCCGGGCCACTCTCGGCCCATGTCATCAAAGTGTCATATAAATTCCATAAATTTGTCACTGCCAGGCCAGATACTGGCGCCGTCTTAAAGAACGGACCTTCTGTAACACTGGAGAAGGAGTGGTGCTGGCCCACGGATCATTGCGATCGGGTGTCAACCACGTTTAGACGTCAACCTGACGATTGCCTTCTGCAACCTTGGACTTGGAGAGATTGGATGAAACTCAACAAACTGGCTGGTGTCATCGGATTCACCGCAGCAACCCTGTTTTCTGTCAGCGCTCTGGCTGCCGGTGTGGATAAAGACCTGCCGGAATACACACCGACCAGCGGCATCTCGGGCAACCTGTCCTCTGTCGGCTCGGACACCCTGGCCAACATGATGACCCTGTGGGCCGAAGAATTTAAGCGCATGTATCCCAACGTCAACGTGCAGATCCAGGCCGCCGGTTCTTCCACCGCACCGACTGCCCTGACCGAGGGCGTCGCCCAGTTTGGCCCCATGAGCCGTGCCATGAAGGCTGGTGAAGAGGAGGCATTCGAGAAGCGCTACGGCTACAAGCCGACCGCCATCCGCGTCGCTGTCGATGCCCTGGCCGTGTTCGTCAACAAGGACAACCCCATCAAGGGGCTGACCATGTCGCAGATCGACGCCATCTTCTCCAGCACCCTCAAGTGCGGCGAAGCCAAGGCGGCCACCAAGTGGTCTGATCTGGGTCTGGACGGCAGCTGGTCCGGCAAGGATCTGCAACTGTTCGGTCGCAACTCCGTGTCCGGTACCTACGGTTACTTCAAGGAACACGCCCTGTGCAACGGTGACTTCAAGAGCGGCGTGAACGAGCAGCCGGGCTCCGCCTCCGTGGTACAGTCCGTCTCCTCCTCCCTGAACGGCATCGGTTACTCCGGTATCGGCTACGTCACCTCCGGGGTGCGCGCCGTTCCGCTCTCCAAGGATGGCAAGACCTTCATCGAGGCGAGCTCCGACAACGCCATCACCGGCAAGTACCCGCTGTCGCGCTTCCTGTACGTCTACGTGAACAAGCATCCGAACAAGCCGCTCTCCCCGATGGAGCAGGAGTTTGTGAAGATGATGCTCTCCAAGGCGGGCCAGACCATCGTTGCCAAGGACGGCTATGTGCCGGTCCCGGCCAAGGTGGTTCAGGCCGACCTGAAGAAGCTGGGCATCATGTAACAACATGCCCTTGCAGAAAAACGAGCCCCATGCGGGCTCGTTTTCATTGGTGCGCCCCAGGATCTTTTTGGTCGCAGGGCGCAGCGCCCGGCTTGCGCCGGGCGGCGGCATTTCCGAGAATAGGGCAACTTCACGGCAAAGGACCCTCTCATGCGCGCATCTTCCCTCTCCAGACTGGCCCTGACGGCCTTGTGCAGCGCCCTGCTGGCCGGTTGCGCCCAGTCACCGACCGGTCGCAACCAGATGCTGCTTTTCTCCCCCCAGCAGATGAACCAGCTGGGCGCCGACTCCTTCACCCAGATGAAGCAGCAGGAGAAGGTGAGCACGGATGCCAGGATGAATGCCTATGTGGGCTGCGTGGCCAAGGCGGTGACCGCCCAGGTGCCTGCCAGCTATGGCATCACCAGCTGGGAGGTAGTGGTGTTCGACTCCAAGGAGATCAACGCCTTCGCCCTGCCCGGCGGCAAGATAGGCGTGTACAGCGGCCTGCTGAAAGTTGCCAAGAATCAGGACCAGCTCGCCACCGTCATCGGTCACGAGCTGACCCACGTGCTGGCCCAGCACTCCAACGAGCGCCTCTCCCGGGATCAATTGACCGGTATCGGGCTGGCGGTGGCGGACGCCGCCATCGGCAGCAGCGACAGCCTCGGGGGCGCTGCCACCATGGCCGCCCTGGGCCTCGGGGTCCAGGTGGGGATAGCCCTGCCTTATGGCAGAACCCAGGAGAGCGAGGCGGACCGGCTCGGTCTCGAGCTGATGGCCCGCGCCGGGTTCAACCCGGCCGAAGCCGTCACCCTGTGGCAGAACATGAGCGCCGCCTCCGGTGGCAAGGCACCGCCCCAGCTGCTCTCCACCCACCCCAGCGACCAGAGCCGGATCGCCAACCTGCAGGCCCAGCAGGCCGAAGTGCAGCCCCTGTACCAGCAGGCGAAAGCATCAGGGCTGGTTCCCCAGTGCAAGGCGTAAGCCTGCGCCTGGCGCGTCCCGCCGATGCCGCCGCCATGACGGTGATGCAGCGGGCGAGCTGGCTGGCGGCCTACGGGGAGGTGCTGGGGGCCGACATGCTGGCCCAGTTGGCGGTGACCGACCACCTGCAGATCTGGCGACATCGGCTCGCCGAGCCCGGCCCCGTTCCCATGCTGGTCTGTCAGGACGACGTGGTCATCGGCCTGCTCTACTGGCAGCCCTCCTTGGAGGAAGGCTTGATGACGGCGCGGATCCGGGCGCTCTACCTTCATCCCGATCACTGGCGTCAGGGTCATGGCAAACGGCTGTGGCAGGCGGTGGCGGTGCAGATGCGCCGGGCCGGTTGCGAGTGCGTCAGGCTCTGGCTGCTGGATGGCAATCACATCGGCGAGGGATTCTACCTGCGCCGCGGCTTCATGTTCGACGGTCAGGAGCGCACCCTGATGAGCCTCGGACAACCTTGCCAACAGCGACAAATGTTCCGTTTGCTTTGAGCTGGCTCCCGTTTTTCGTCCCCGGTCACTTTATTTTTTTTGCGAATTAATACAATGTGCCCCATCTGGACAGACTGAGGTGGCCGGGTCCACCACAAGGGAGTGTGGCATGTACTACGGATTTGACATTGGCGGCACCAAGATAGCGTTCGCTGTGTATGACGGCGCCTTGAATCTCTGTCACGAGGAGCGCATGAGCACTCCCGGCAATGATTACGAAGGGTTGCAGCAGCTGATCCGCGAGCGGGTCGAGGCGGCGGATGCGCGCTTCGGGGTGAAAGGGGCCGTCGGCATCGGGTTTCCGGGGATCCTCAATCGCCTCGACGGGAGCATAGTGGCGGCCAACCTGCCCGCCATCCATGGCCGCCATCTGGGGGCGGATCTGGCCGAGCTGCTGGGCCGACCGGTCAAGGTCGACAATGACGCCAACTGTTTCCTCTGGTCGGAAGTGCATCAGGGGGCCGCAGACGGTGCTGGCAGCGCCCTCGGCGTCACCATAGGTACCGGCATCGGCGGCGCCGTCTATCTGGCGGGCAAGCTCATCCAGGGGCGCAACTGGCTGGCGGGGGAGATAGGTCACTACCCGCTGCCCGCCACCATCCTGATGAAATACCCGGATTTGCCCCGTCCTCGCTGTGGCTGCGGGCGCCTGGTCTGTTTCGAAACCTATGCGTCGGGTACGGGCCTGGAGCGGCTATACCACCATGTTCATGGGGAACGGGTGAGCGGCCACCATATCGTCGCCCGTGCCGATGCCCGTGAGGCGGCGGCCCTCTCGACCATCGACTGCTGGCTCGAGATCATCGCCGCTGGCCTCGCCACCGCCATCTCGGTGATTGATCCCGATGTGGTGGTGCTGGGGGGCGGCCTGAGCGCCCTGCCAGCCCTCTATGAGGAGTTGCCCAAACGTCTGCCCGGCCACCTGCTGCCCGGTGTCGCCCTGCCGGCGATCCGCGAGGCCCGCTTCGGTGGAGCCGGCGGTGTGCGCGGTGCAGCCCTGCTCAATCTGTGAGATCGGACAGAGGGTCTGATCTCCCCGAACAAGGAGTCATCATGACCCGTCTTGAAATCTGTATCGACAACCTCGAATCCCTGTTCACCGCCCAGGCGGCCGGCGCCGATCGCATCGAGCTCTGCTCTGCGCTGGGGCTGGGTGGCCTCACTCCCTCCTATGGTTTCATGCAGCAGGTGGCGCGCCACGCCACCATCCCCGTCTACGCCATGATCCGGCCCCGTGCCGGGGATTTCTGTTTTGGCGAGGGGGAGTTCGACATCATGCTGCAGGATATCGCCGCCGCACGTGCCGCCGGCCTGCAAGGGGTGGTGGTCGGTCTGCTGGATGAAGATGGACGGGTACCCGAAGGCAAGCTCCGGCAACTGGTCGAGGCGGCGGGGCCGCTCGGCGTCACCTTCCACCGGGCCATCGATCTCTCCTCCGACTGGCGGCTGGATCTCGAGACGATCGTCGCAGCGGGTTGCGAGCGCATTCTGAGCTCCGGCCATGCGCCGACCGCGCTGGCGGGGCTCGAAACCCTGCAGGCCATGCACCAGGCGCTGGCGGGACGGGCCAGCCTGATGCCGGGGGCCGGGGTCAACGCCGACAACGTGCGCACCATCATCGAATTCACCGGCGTCAATGAAGTGCACATGTCCGGCATGGGCTGGCGCGGCGGCATGGTGCCCCATGGTGTGAACATGGGCACCTCTGACGATGGCCGGGTCAATATCACCGACGGCGCCAAGGTCGCAGCGGTGCGGGCACTGCTGGACAAGGCCTGATGCAGACCGTGCGGCGCCATGGTGCCCCTCTCTGTGACGACAACATGGGCACCTCTAACGACGGCCGGGTCAACATCACCGACGGCGCCAAGGTCGCGGCGGTGAGGGCACTGCTGGACAGGGCCTGATACAGACCGTGCGGCGCCATGGTGCCTCTCTCTGTGACATCAACATGGGCACCTCTGACGATGGCCGGGTCAACATCACAGACGGCGCCAAGGTTGCGGCGGTGAGGGCACTGCTGGACAAGGCCTGATACAGACCGTGCGGCGCCATGGTGCCTCTCTCTGTGACGTCAACATGGGTACCTCGGACGGATGGCCGGGTCAACATCACCGACGGCGCCAAGGTCGCAGCGGTGCGGGCGTTGCTGGACAGGGCCTGATAGAGACTGTGCGGCGATATGGTGCCTCTCTCTGTGACGTCAACATGGGCACCTCGGACGACGGCCGGGTCAATATCACCGACGGCGCCAAAGTTGCAGCGGTGCGGGCTCTGCTGGACAGGGCCTGATGCGGGCCGTGCGGCGATATGGTGCTCTGTTTTGCTCCCTTCTCCCCTTGCGGGAGAAGGGGTGGGGATGAGGGGGCCGATGTGAGGCGTCTCCCACCGGCGGGCAATTGAGGGGCGTCTTGGCAGCACGGTGCAAAAAAGTCTGTTATCATCCCGTCTCTTTTACCATCAGGACCCGGAGCAACCTCTCAATGTCCCAATACGACTCTATCGAACAGAAGGCCAGCTACGGCATCGGCCGCAACATGGGCGACCAACTGGCTCAGCAAGCCTTCGCCGGTCTGGATATCCCGGCCCTGCAACAAGGTCTGGCAGATGCCCTGAACGGCCTGGAGTTCGCGGTCAGCCGTGACGATATCAACGATGCCTTCCAGGTCATCACCGCCCGCATGCAGGAAGAGCAGGAAGCTGCCGCCAAGGCCGCTGCCGCCGAAGGCGAAGCCTTCCTGGCCGACAACGCCAAGCGCGCCGAAGTGAAGACCACCGACTCCGGTCTGCAATATGAAGTCATGGTCGAAGGCAATGGCGCCGTGCCGGTTGCCGGTCAGTCCGTGCGCGTGCACTACCACGGTACCTTCACCCACGGTGGTGTGTTCGACAGCTCCGTTGCTCGCGGCCAACCGGCCGAGTTCCCGGTGACCGGCGTGATCGCCGGTTGGGTGGAAGCGCTGCAGATGATGCCGGTTGGCTCCAAGTGGAAGCTCTACATTCCGCAGGATCTGGCCTACGGTGCCCGTGGTGCCGGCTCCATCCCGCCGTACTCTGCTCTGGTATTCGAAGTGGAGCTGCTGGACATCCTGTGATCCGGCTGGCGTGATGCAAACGGCGACCCTGAGGTCGCCGTTTGTTTTTGGACCGCCCAAACGGGCCATGTGCCTTCGGCGGGGATTTGGATATAGTCAGAGCGTCGTCCATTCCGGCCATGTGAGGGAGACACGCCATGGCAGCCATCATCGAGGTCGTCGATCTCGTCAAGCACTTCCCCGGTGTCAAGGCGGTGGACGGGCTCAGCTTTGCCATTCCCGCCGGCAGTTGTTTCGGCCTGCTCGGCCCGAACGGGGCGGGCAAGACCACGACCATCGAGCTGCTGGAGGGGATCCTCACTCCGGACAGAGGCCAGATCCTGTTTCATGGCGCCCCGCGCGGCCCGGATTATCGCTCCCGCATCGGCATCCAGTTCCAGCACACGGCGCTACAGGATTTCCTGACGGTGCGCGATACCCTGCGCCTGTTCGCCAGCCTCTACCCCAATCCCTTGCCACGGGAGCTGCTCATCGATCTGTGCGCCTTGGGCGAGTTCATCGACAGGGACAGTCGCAAGCTCTCGGGGGGCCAGCGTCAGCGCCTGCTGCTGGCTCTGGCCCTGCTCGGGGATCCCGAACTGCTGTTTCTGGATGAGCCCACCACAGGACTGGATCCCCAGGCGCGCCACCACTTCTGGCAGCGAATAGAGGCGATCAAGGCCCAGGGCAAGACGGTGGTGCTCACCACCCACTACATGGACGAAGCGCAGCAGCTGTGCGATCTGATTGCCATCGTCGATCACGGCCACCTGCTCAGTCTGGATACGCCGGCTGCCTTGCTGGCGCAACACTTCGACGGCGTGCTGGTGCGCCTTGGGGGGCACCCGGCCCTGGCTGGGCTCGGCTATCCCCTGCGTCCGGTCGGCGATCAGGTGGAGCTCTGTTGCCCCGACGTGGCGACACTGCTGCCAGCCTTGCTGGATCTTGGTGTGCCGCTCACCGGCATGCAGGTGCGCTCCCCCAATCTGGAAGATCTCTTCCTGAACCTGACCGGCCACAGCCTGCGGAGCGGCGCATGAGAGGGATGACCGAGTTCTGTCTGACCGTGGCCTCCGGGCTGTGGTACGCCTTGCCGACATGTAATCCCGGGAGTGGACGATGAAGGGATCCCTCAAGCGCATCGGGGCGCTCTTCTATGCCCGCACCCTCGAGTTCGTACGCGATCGCGCGGCCCTGGTGTGGAACCTGCTTTTCCCGCTCCTGCTGGTCATCGGCTTCTCCCTCATCTTCTCCGGCCCGCCCAAACCGCTGGTGCAGATCGGGGTGGTGGGGGAACTGCCCGCAACCTATGCCCCGCTGCGCGCCGTGCCGCTGCTCAAGATCATCCCCTATGACGAGGCGTCGAGAGGCCAGCTCAAGGTCCGTCACCATCAGCTGGACCTGCTGCTCTCACCCGCCGGGGGGCGTTACTGGATAAACCCGGACGCCCCTCAGGGGGCCATGGCCGAGTATCTGCTGCGCCAGGCGGTGCAGGAGCCCTTGCAAAGAGAGTCCCTGAGCGGGCGCGCCATCCGCTACGGAGACTGGCTGCTGCCCGGGGTGATCGGCATGAACCTGATGTTCTCCGGCCTGTTCGGGGTCGGGTTTGTCATCGTGCGTTATCGCAAGAACGGGGTGCTGAAACGGCTGCGAGCCACGCCGCTCGGCGCGCTGGAGTTTCTCTTCGCCCAGTTGCTGTCACGGGTGCTGATCACCCTGGTGGTGAGCCTGCTGGTCTTCTGCGCGGCCTACTGGCTGCTGGATGTGCCCCTCATCGGTTCGGGGTGGCTGCTGCTGGTGATCGCCCTGGCGGGAGGAACGGCCATGGCCTCCCTTGGCCTGCTCATCGCCGCTCGCCTGCAGAACGAGGAGCTGGCGAGCGGTTTGCTCAATCTCATCAGCTTGCCCATGATGTTTTTATCCGGTGTCTGGTTCTCACTGGAAGGCGCGCCCACCTGGCTGCAGCAGCTTGCGGCCAGGCTGCCCCTCAGCCAGATCATCGAAGCAGCCCGCGCCGTGATGCTGGAAGGGGCGGGATGGCAGGAGGTGGCAGGCCCTCTGGGTCAGGTCATGGTGTTCGCCCTGGTGTGCATCTCGCTGGGCGCCATGCTGTTCAAATGGAGTGCAAAATGAAACCTGTTCTGTGGTTGTTGCTGGTGGCGGCCTTGCCTGTGCAGGCAGGCACCCTGCGTTGCAAGAACGCCTTGCTGACCGAGGGAGACACCACGGCAGAGCTGCTGGTTCGCTGTGGCCAGCCGATGCTCAAGGAAGATCTCACCCGCTTCGAGGAGAACGGCTTCGGGGCGAGAGTGACGGTCAAGTATGCCGAGCGCTGGACATACAACTTCGGCAAGCGGGAATTCATGCAGTTTGTCACCGTCGAAAACGGCGTCATCACCGACATTGCGGATGGTCCACGGGGAGGATGACCTCCTGGTTTTCTGAAGCCCAGCCTGCGGGAGATGAGGTCGCCATTTCCCCGCCTTTTACCTCCTTTTCTGTTGCTTTTCCCTGCCTGTTATCGCCATTTTTCCATATGGGGTCATGCTGCCTCACTCTGGTGCTTTTGGCATAAAACCGAATCTGATGAGTCAGTTGTCAGCAGAAATGGCTGCCCCAATGCGGTGCAGCCGATTTATTTTCGAAAAATAATCCTCATGCCAAGAAGGGTTTTAAGCAGCAGGCTATTTGGCAAATAAGGGTCTACTTTTGATTCTGAGAGTGCATATTCCCCCGTTTAGATATTTTGTTCTGTTGCACCATGGTTGGGCCGGATTGCACCGATTGACAGGTTTTTCTGCGGCTGGATAAGCTGCCAAAAAGCAGGGAAACGATGGCATCTCGCTAGATTTTGATGCCTGTTCGAATCAAACCACAGGGAAGAGTGACATGAAGCAGATACACAAGGCAGGTATGGTGATGGCGCTGTCGCTGATGGCAGCCAATGCGTGGGCGGACGGTACGCTGGATGCCGTCAAGAAGAAGGGATTCGTGCAGTGCGGGGTCGGTGACGGCCTGCCCGGGTTCTCCAACCCGGATGCCAAGGGAACCTGGACCGGGCTCGACGTGGACGTGTGCCGCGCCGTGGCCGCCGCGGTACTGGGGGACGCCAGCAAGGTCAAGTATGTCTCCCTCACCGCCAAGGAGCGCTTTACCGCCCTGCAGTCCGGGGAAGTGGATCTGCTCTCGCGCAATACCACCTGGACCCTGACCCGGGATGGGTCGCTGGGCCTCACGTTCGCCGGGGTGAACTACTACGACGGGCAGGGGTTCCTGGTCAAGCAGTCCCTCGGGGTCAAGAGCGCCAAGGAGCTTGACGGTGCCGCCGTCTGTATCCAGTCCGGTACCACCACCGAGCTCAACCTGGCTGACTATTTCCGCGCCAATGGCGGCATGAAGTACACCCCAGTGGTGTTCGATACCTCGGATCAGACCGTCAAGGGCTTCGAAGCCGGCCGCTGTGACGTGCTGACTTCGGATCAGTCCCAGCTCTATGCCCTCAAGATCAAGCTCACCAAGCCAGAGGAAGCCGTGGTGCTGCCGGAGGTCATCTCCAAGGAGCCGCTGGGCCCAGCCGTGCGTCAGGGTGACGATCAGTGGTTCAAGGTGGTGCGCTGGAGCCTCAACGCCATGCTCAATGCCGAGGAGGCCGGGGTTACCAGTGCCAACGTGGACGAGATGCTCAAGTCCACCAATCCTGACATCCGTCGCCTGCTGGGGCTGGAAGAGCCCAAAGGGACTGTGCTGGGGCTGGATGACAAATGGGCCTACAACATCGTCAAACAGGTCGGCAACTACGGTGAATCCTTCGATCGCAACGTCGGTGCCGGCTCCCCCCTCAAGATTGATCGCGGCATCAATGCCCTCTGGAACAAGGGCGGTCTGATGTACGCGCCACCCATCCGCTGAGTCGACAGTCACCGGGGGGCCTGGCCCCCCATGTTTTCCCTGGCTTTGTCGGAGTCATCCTCATGGCGTTACACGCATCAAACCATAGGAAAGAACAGGGCCGCTGGTGGTATGACGCCAAGGTGCGGGCGCTGCTCTTCCAGTGCCTGGCCATCGCGGCGGTTATCGGGTTTCTGTTCTACATCGTCAACAATGCCCTGACCAATCTGGCCACCCGTGGCATCACCACAGGCTTTGATTTTCTGGGCAACACGGCCGGTTTCGGCATCTTGCAGAGCCTCATCCCCTACGACGAGACCTACACCTTCGGTCGCACCTTCGTGGTGGGTCTGCTCAACACCCTGCTGGTCTCCGTGCTCGGCATCCTGTTTGCCACCCTGCTCGGGTTCGCACTCGGGGTCGCGCGCCTGTCGCGCAACTGGCTGGTGGCCAAGATAGCGGCCGTCTACATAGAGACGTTTCGCAACATCCCGCTGCTGCTGCAGATCTTCTTCTGGTACTTCTCGGTGCTGCGTACCCTGCCTTCCCCGCGTCAGAGCGTGGATATAGGCGGGCTCGCCTTCCTCAACGTGCGGGGTTTCTATCTGCCCAAGCCCCTGTTCGAAGAGGGATTCGGCTACGTGCTCTGGGCACTGGTGCTCGCGGTGCTGCTGAGCTGGGGGCTGGGCCGCTGGGCTCGCCGCCGTCAGGCCCTGACCGGCAGGATCTTCCCGTTCTGGCGCTGTGTGGCCGCCCTGGTCATGCTGCTCCCGGGCATCACCTTCCTGCTGGCGGGCAGCCCGCTCAGCTGGAGCGTGCCTGCGCTGCAGGGGTTCAACTTCCGGGGCGGGCTGACGGTGCTGCCGGAGCTCGCGGCCCTCTTGCTGGCGCTCACCATCTATACGGCGGCCTTCATCGCCGAGATAGTGCGATCCGGCATCCTGGCCATCAGCAAGGGGCAGACGGAGGCGGCTTCCGCCCTCGGGCTCTCGCCCACCAAGACGCTGCGGCTGGTGATCATTCCCCAGGCCATGCGGGTCATCATTCCTCCCTTGACCAGCCAGTATCTGAACCTCACCAAGAACTCCTCCCTGGCGACCGCCATCGGCTACCCGGATCTGGTCTCGGTGTTCATGGGGACGACTCTCAACCAGACAGGGCAGGCCATCGAGGTCATCGCCATGACCATGGGGGTCTATCTCGTCATCAGTATCACCACCTCGGTGCTGATGAACATCTACAACCGCAGAATGACGCTGGTTGAGCGCTAGGGAGCTGTCATGTTCGTGAATGAATTGCAGGAGGCGCTGCCGCCTCCCAACCACCGTCGGGGGCCGCTCGCCTGGATAAGGCAGAACCTTTTCCCCAACTGGTGGAACGGCCTGCTGACCCTGGTGCTGGCCTATCTGTTGCTGCCACTCATCTGGTCTGCACTGGACTGGGCGCTGTTCTCGGCCACCTGGCAGGGGAGCAGCCGCGAGGCCTGCGTCCAGGGCGGTGCCTGCTGGATCTTCATCGAGAGCCGGCTGGGGCAGTATCTCTATGGCTTCTACCCGGCTGATCAGTACTGGCGCATCAACCTGACCTTCGCCGGTCTGGCGGCGCTGCTGGCCCTGCTCATCTGGCCAAAGACCCCGCGCAAGGGGTGGCTGGCGCTTTTCACCCTGCTGGTGTTCCCTGTCATCGCCTTCTTCCTCATCCATGGGGGAGCGGGGCTGGAGGTGGTGGAAACGAACCGCTGGGGCGGGCTGATGCTCACCCTGGTGCTGGCGGTGGTGGGCATAGTCGTAGCACTGCCGTTCGGCATCCTGCTGGCACTGGGGCGTCGCTCCCACATGCCGGTCATCTCCAGCCTCTGTACCGTCTACATCGAGTTCTGGCGGGCGGTGCCGCTCATTACTGTGCTCTTCATGGCGTCCGTGATGCTGCCACTGTTCATGAGTACCGAGGTGGAGCTCGACAAGCTGCTGCGGGCGCTCATCGGCATCATCCTGTTCCAGGCGGCCTATGTGGCCGAGGTGGTGAGAGGGGGGCTGCAGGCGATCCCCAAGGGGCAATATGAGGCGGGGGATGCTCTCGGGCTCTCCTACTGGAAGGTGATGGGCCTCATCATCATGCCCCAGGCCCTCAAGATCACCATTCCTTCCCTGGTGAACACCTTTATTTCCCTGTTCAAGGACACCAGCCTGGTGCTGATCATCGGGCTGTTCGATCTGCTGGCCATCTCCAAGGTGGCCCTGGCGGATCCGGCCTGGCTGGGGTATTCCACCGAAGCTTATGTCTTTATCGCCATGATCTTCTGGATGTTCTGTTTTGGCATGTCCCGCTACTCCATCTATCTGGAGCGCAAACTCAACACGGGTCACAAGCATTAGGAGTCGTTCTGATATGAAAACGGACGCAGTTGTCGAACTGAAAGAGGTCAACAAGTGGTACGGTGAGTTTCACGTGCTGCGCAACATCAACCTGCAGGTGGGCAGAGGGGAGAAGATCGTCATCTGCGGACCATCGGGCTCGGGCAAGTCCACCATGATCCGCTGCATCAACCGGCTGGAAGAGCACCAGAGCGGGGACATCCTGGTCAAGGGCACGGCCCTGACCTCGGATCTCAAGAACATCGAGACGGTGCGCCGGGAGGTGGGCATGGTGTTCCAGCACTTCAACCTCTTCCCCCATCTGACCGTGCTGGAGAACTGTTGCCTGGCGCCCATCTGGGTCAAGCAGTTGCCGCGCAAGGAGGCCGAGGAGATCGCCATGAACTTCCTGCGCCGGGTGCGGATCCCCGAACAGGCGCTCAAGTATCCGGGGCAGCTCTCCGGTGGCCAGCAGCAGCGGGTCGCCATCGCCCGCAGTCTGTGCATGAATCCCCAGGTCATGCTGTTTGACGAGCCAACCTCGGCGCTGGATCCCGAGATGGTGCGGGAGGTGCTGGATGTGATGGTGGAGCTGGCCCACGAGGGGATGACCATGCTCTGTGTCACCCACGAGATGGGGTTTGCCAAGCAGGTGGCGGACAGGGTGATCTTCATGGACCGGGGCCAGATCATCGAAGAGAACGTGCCGGATCAGTTCTTTGACAACCCCCAGTCCGATCGGACCAAGCTCTTCCTCTCCCAGATCCTGCAGCACTGAGGCAGGGCACAACCTTCAGAAAAACAGCCCGCACGCTCGAATGAGCGGCGGGCAAATGTGTACATGGAAGTCGACGACAGACAGAAAGGAGTATGTCAGCCCGGCAACAGGGTGGTGGTGCGCAGATCGCGCACGGCCAGGTTGATCTGCCTGGCCAGGCTCAGCGCCTGATGACAGCTCAACGGCTTCACATCGATGATCCCCCCTTGAAACTCAAACCGCCCCAGTGCTTCAACAATGAAACTTCCATGATGGAAACTCTTGATATAGCGAGCAATTCGACGGGGAGACCACTGCTTGAATACCTTCATGGCAAGAGACCCTGTTGTTTGGACAGGGCACACTATGCCGACGGACCGTGACACTGATGTGACACTTGATAAAGATTTGTATGAATCTGTATTGTGATCGGCTGGCGTGCAGCCCCGGCGTTGAAAAAGTAGTGAGAGTCCGGGTCCGGGGCCCGATATACTGCGGCCATTGCAGAGATAACAAAGGTGCCGCACGTGGAGTGGGTGGACATAGTAGACGAGCAGGACAGGGTGATCGGGGTGGCCGAGCGCACCAGGGTGCGTCAGGAAAACCTGCGCCATCGTGCCAGCTACATCCTGGTGCTGGATGAGGCTGAGCACATCCTGGTGCAGCGGCGCACCCCGAGCAAGGATTTTTGCCCCGGCATGCTGGATGCCTGCGCCGGTGGCGTGGTGACCACGGGGGAGGCCATGGCCCTTTCCGCCCGGCGTGAGCTGGCCGAGGAGCTGGGGATCCGCGACGTGCCCCTGCAGGATTACGGCACCTTCTATGCCGAAGGGGAGGCGAGCGGCAGCCGCTACCGGGTCTGGGGCGGCCTGTTCAGCTGTCACTATCAGGGGCCGCTGCAACTGCAGGCCGAAGAGGTGAGCGAGGTGCACTGGATGAGCCTGGGCGAGATAGCCGATCGGGCGGACGAGTTCACGCCTGACTCCCTGCTCGCCATCGCCACCTGGCAGGCAAGGCGCCTGCCATCAGGCCAGAAATAGGGGCGACAGGCGTTCGCTCCCCGATCGCGTTGTTGCTGCTCGATGGACCCCTTCGCCTTCTGGAGGAATGGGGTAGACTGGGCCTCTTTGAACCACAGAAGGATGCGTCATCATGATCACGGTCGGTCAATCCCTGCCCGCAGGGGAATTTACCTTTATCACTGCCGAGGGCAAGCAGGTGAAGGATACCCAGGCCCTGTTTGCCGACAAGCGGGTGGTGCTCTTTGCGGTGCCCGGCGCCTTCACCCCCACCTGCTCCAACGCTCACCTGCCGGGCTACGTGGTGCTGGCCGATCAGTTCAAGGCCAAGGGGGTGGAACTGTGCTGTCTGTCGGTCAACGACGCCTTCGTGATGAAGGCGTGGCAGGAGGCACAGAACGCCGCTGACATCACCATGCTGGCGGACGGCGACGGCAGCTGGACCCGGGCACTGGGTCTTGCCAAGGAGACCGGGGCCTTCGGCGGCGTGCGGGCCCAGCGTTTTGCCCTCATCGCCAACGATGGTGTGGTGGAGCGGCTCTTCGTGGAGGCGCCAGGCAAGTTCGAGGTGTCGGATGCCCAGAGCCTGCTGGCGGCGCTGTGAAAGATTAATCGGTGTTTGATTACACCTTGAAATAGCAAGCGGCCCCGTTACACTGAGGCCGCGTTTGGATGGAGCCAGGCAACTTGCCTGGCTCTCGTGTATGCCGTGGATGAGATAGAACAATATGACCCTGGCTTTTGTTGCCCTGATTGCCGGACTGGCGTTGCTGGTCTGGAGTGCCGACAAGTTCGTGGACGGCGCCGCCGCCACCGCCCGTTACGCCGGTATGCCGCCGCTGCTGATCGGCATGGTGATCATCGGTTTTGGTACCTCGGCCCCTGAGATGGTGGTCTCCGCGCTGGCGGCTTCCCAGGGCAATCCCGGGCTCGCGCTCGGCAATGCCTATGGCTCCAACATCACCAATATTGCCCTGATCCTGGGTCTGACCGCCCTGATCAGCCCCATCGCCGTCGCCTCCCAGGTGGTGCGCAAGGAGATCCCCATCCTGCTCGGCATCACCCTGCTCTCCGGCGCCCTGCTCATCGATGGCAATCTGGGCCGGATGGATGCCGCCATTCTGGGGGCCGTGTTCGCTGTGCTGATGGGCTGGTCCATCTGGGCCGGCATGAACGGCAAGGGGGATGCGCTGGATACAGATACCGAGGAGGACATCGTCTCCGAGGGCATGTCTCTCAAGAGCGCCATCCTCTGGCTCATCGTCGGCCTGGTGCTGCTGATCGGGGCTTCCCGTCTGCTGGTGTGGGGGGCGGTGACCATCGCCCAGGGCTTTGGCATCAGCGATCTGGTGATTGGCCTGACCATAGTTGCGGTGGGGACCTCCCTGCCGGAGCTGGCATCGTCCCTCATCGCCATCCGCAAGAACGAGCACGATCTGGCCCTTGGCAACGTGCTGGGTTCCAACCTGTTCAACACCCTGGCCGTGGTGGGCATCGCCGCCGGCATCCACCCGCTCGAGGTGGCGCCCGAAGTGCTTTCCCGCGACTGGAGCATCATGATGGGGCTGACCCTGTTGCTGCTGGTGATGTGTCTGGGCCGCAAGGGGCAGGGGCGCATCAACCGGCTGGAGGGGGGCGTGCTGCTCGCCTGCTTCGTCGCCTACACCGGCTGGCTGCTGACCAGCCAGTTCATCTAGTCTGGTGATGAAATGAAAGAGGGGACGCCGCGGCGTCCCCTCTTTTTTGTGCGCGGGTCCTGGTCTCAGGCCACGGCAACCAGCTTCTGCCTCTGGGCGCTGTCCAGGATCAGGATGCTCGCCTTGGGGAAGAAGTTGAAGGTGGACGCGGAGGCCCAGGTGTAGGCCCCCATCACCCGACCCACCACCAGCTCGCCGATCTCGAGATCCGGCAGCATGATGCTGTCGCGGATGACGTCCACGCTGTCGCAGGTGGGGCCGGAGAGCACCGCATTGTGCAGTTCGCCGTGGGCATAGGGCGTGCTCACCGGGTAGGTGACGTGGTCGTAGAGCTGGCCGTTGTAGCTGCCGTAGAGACCGTCATCCAGGTAGTACCAGATCTTGTCGCCGCGGTGGGCCTTGCCCATCACGCTGGAGACCGAGGTCATGGCCGGCGCGCTGATGAAGCGGCCCGGCTCGGCAATCTTCTGCACCGTGGCGGGCAGCTTGGCCAGGGCCTCGCGGATCGGGGCGCAGAAACCGTCGATGTCGAACTCGCCGCCGTCATAGTCCACCGGGAAGCCGCCGCCGATATCCAGCACCCAGGGCTTGAGTCCGAGCTCCCAGGCCTGCTCCATGATCTCGCGGCAGGCGTCGATGGCCTGCACGTGGCGACGGGCGTGGGGTACCTGGGAGCCGACGTGGAACGACAGCCCCATCACCTTGATCCCCTTGGCCTGGGCCAGTTGCAGCAACGGCAGTGCCTGCTCCGGGGTGCAGCCGAACTTCTTGGAGAGATCGACCTTGGTCTCGGGGTTGGGGAAGCTGACCCGCAGCAGCAGTTTCACTTCATCCTTGTAGGGCAGGAACTTTTCCAGCTCCAGCGGGTTGTCATAGACAAACACGGTGCAGCCGAATTCCAGGGCATAACGGATGTCGCTGTCACGCTTGATGGGATGGGTATGGATGCAGCGTCCCGGGCGAACCCCTTGGCTGCGCACCAGATCCACTTCGCCATTGGTGGCCAGATCGAAACAGGCCCCCTCTTCCTTCAAGACAGAGACCACCGCCTCGTGGGGCAGGGGCTTGAGTGCATAATGCAAGCGCACATCGGGCAGGGCGGCCGCCAGGGCCCGATACTGTTTGCGGACGGCTGCCTTGTCGAGCAGCAGCAGGGGGGAGCCGAATTGTTCAACCAACTGACGGTAATCTTGTGCGACCAGGGTCTCGTTCATTCTCTTTTGATAGTCCTTAGGGGGCGTGATATGCCCAAGCCATATGCGATTGAACCGGCGACGGCCGGCTCAGGCGAGCGGTCCGGAGGGACCCACCAGGCACATTGCATAACTCCCTTGCAAAGTGCTTAGTTATGCGCGGGATTATCGGCTTATTGAGTTTGTGTGCAAGCATTTTGATTGGATATGTCGGCAAGTTTTTCTGGTCGAGACGAAACAGGCTCTTGATACGGGAAGCGATCAGGGCCGTGATGGGGAGCACCCCCTAAGGGAGCTTGATAAGCTATTGATAGTTAACGAACTAATAACATCAGGCCTGGGGGTTGCGGCCAGGTAAAAAGGGGGCGCCGGGGCCAGGGAGTGCGAGACAGCTCACATTTTTTGGATTACCATGCCCGCTTCCTAATCCAAACTAGTTCGGATGAAGGTAGCAGGAGAGCGATGGGCAACCATCCACCGAAGAAGTGAATCTTTCAGGTACCGGGCAACCGGTGTGGACTGCTACTGGACGATACTCTGGAGAGACCCGTTGAATCGGGCGCCGAAGGAGCAAGGCACCGTGATTGCATCGCAATCTGGCGCCGGAAACTCTCAGGCAAAAGGACAGAGGGGATGGGATGGTTGTACCTGAGCTTGGAACTGTTCACGGTCTGTCACGAGAGGTCGTCAGCAAGGTAAAGAGCAGCGCAGGAACCGGAGTGTATGTAAATACATGAGCCTCTCGGTCCCAGATAAGCGAGCTGCGCATAACCCTTGATCACGACCTCGCAGCAAGAGTGTGAACACGTTTTTGGCCCGCATCCGATCGCCTCTGGCCGATCGCGACACCTATGGGAAGATCATCCTTCTCCTCCTTAATCGTTGTTTTTTAAGGAGGATGCATGTCATCAATTCAATCGGCGCTCGCCGCCATCGATAGCTTTATCTGGGGTCCCCCCCTGCTGATCCTGCTGGTCGGGACCGGTATCTATCTCACCTGGCGATTGGGTCTGCTTCAGATCGTGCGTTTGCCGCTGGCCCTCAAGCTGGTCTTTGGCCGCGATCAGGGGCAGGGCAAGCAGGGGGATGTCTCCAGCTTTGGTGCCCTGTGCACCGCCCTCTCCGCCACCATAGGCACCGGCAACATCGTCGGGGTCGCCACCGCCATCAAGCTGGGCGGCCCCGGCGCCCTGTTCTGGATGTGGATGGCTGCCCTGTTCGGCATGGCCACCAAGTACGCCGAGTGCCTGCTGGCGGTGAAATATCGCCAGCAGGACGCCAACGGCCAGATGGCGGGTGGCCCCATGTACTATCTGGAGAAGGGGCTCGGCTCCAGGCCGCTCGCCAAGCTGTTTGCCCTGTTCGGCATCGGCGTCGCCTTTTTCGGCATCGGTACCTTCCCCCAGGTCAACGCCATCAGTGATGCCATGAGCCTCTCCTTCTCGGTACCCCGTGAAGTGACCGCCGTGGTGCTGACCCTGATCGTGGCGCTGGTGACCCTGGGGGGCATCCAGTCCATCTCCAGCGTGTCGAGCAAGGTGGTGCCCTTCATGGCCATCTTCTACATCGTCGCCTGTGCCGGGGTGCTGGTGAACAATGCAGGCGCCCTGCCCGATGCGGTCATGCTGGTGATCGGGAGCGCCTTCACCGGCCATGCGGCCACCGGCGGCTTCGTCGGCGCCGGCATCATGCTGGCGATCCAGTCCGGGGTGGCGCGCGGGGTCTTCTCCAACGAGTCGGGGCTGGGCTCGGCCCCCATCGCGGCGGCGGCGGCCAAGACCGATTCCTGCGTGGAGCAGGGGCTGGTCTCCATGACCGGCACCTTCATCGACACCCTCATCATCTGTACCATGACCGGCCTGACGCTGGTGGTGACCGGGGTGTGGAGCGGCGATGCAAGCGGTGCGGCCATGACCAGTCTGGCCTTTACCCAGGGGTTGGATGCCCATGTGGGCCAGTATCTGGTGAGCATCGGCCTCCTGTTCTTCGCCTTTACCACCATCCTTGGCTGGAACTACTACGGCGAGCGCTGCACCGAGTACCTGTTCGGGGTGAAGGCGATCAAACCCTACCGCCTCATCTATCTGGTGCTGGTGGCGAGCGGTGCCTTCCTCCATCTGGACCTGATCTGGCTCTTGGCCGACATCGTCAACGGCCTGATGGCGGTGCCCAACCTCATCGGCCTCATCGGCCTGCGCCACGTGGTGATTGCCGAGACCCGCGCCTACTTCAGCCGCGACCGGGATACGGAATCCGAGCCCGAGCCGCAGACGGCCTGATGAGAAGCGGGCCTGCGGGAAGTCCTGTCACCTGGCTCCTGTCCATGGTGTCAACCGGGATCCGGGCTGGGATGGCAAAACCCGGGGCTTGATCCCGGCTCCTCTGACAATATCTGTGCGAAATACGCAAAAGCCACGACGCTCATCGTGGCTTTTTTGCATTTTACGCAATGAATGGCGGCGCTTGTCACCCAAAGAGGGTCAGGGGGAGGGAATATCTCCGGTGAGCCGCTGCGCCAGCGCCCTGCTCACCCGGCTCACCAGGGCCGCCTCATCCCCCTGCCAGCCAATGGCGTGGGCCAGGGTGGTGGAGGTGCCCGGAGCAAAGCGCAGCTCGCCCCCGGCCAGTTCGTAGAAGCGGCTCGCCATCCGGGTGCCCTCGTCCACATCCCCCGCCACCAGCAGCATGGCCTGGGCCAGCACGGCGCCGTCGTGATCCCGGCCCGGCGCCAGCCAGCGCTGGGCTGTGCCGGTCACCTTGCGCCCTCCGATCACCAGGTTGTACTGGCCGTCGCAAAACGAGCCGGGCACGAAGTCGTAGCTGCCCGCAAGACCGTGTTCCTCCAGCAGGGCGAGCAGGGGCGCCCCCAGCAGCCGGTAGTAGTGGGCCAGATCCGTGGTGGTGCGGGGCAGCATGAGGGAGAGGTTGAGGATGCCGGCGCCGTGGGGCACGGCGGTGCCGCCGCTGTCGCGCACGAACACCGGCCAGTCCTCGGCGGCCAGCTGCTCGCAGGCTGCCTGGTAGCGGGGCAAACGGGTATCCTTGCGGGTGACGATGAGGCATTGGGGGCCCTGCCAGAGGAGGGCTCTGGGCTCGCCGTCACCGGCGCACTCCCGCAGCCAGCGCTGCTCCTCGGCCAGGATCTGGTCGGGTGTCTGGTGGGCGGGCGGCGGGGGCAGCAGGGTATAAGGCATGAGAGGCATCCTTTGGCAGAGGCTGCCAAGCACAGTACGCGCGGGGGCAAACAAGGTAAAGCCCCGCATGGCGGGGCTTTGGTGCAAGGATGGCGGAGTGTCAGGCCTGTGCGGCGGCGCGCCTGGGCAGCAGCAGATTGAGCAGGATGGCGGTGAGGCCGCCGGTGGCGACGCCGTAGGAGAGCACGCTCCTGGCCAGCTCCGGCAGGTGTTGCAGCACCTCGGGCACCTGGGCCACTCCGAGACCCATGGCGAGCGACACCGCCAGGATCATCAGGGCGCGGCGGTCCAGCTCCTCCCGGGAGATGATGCGCACCCCGGCGGCGGCGATGGTGCCGAACATGACGATGGTGGCGCCGCCGAGCACGGGCTCGGGGATCTGTTGTACCAGACTCGCCACCGCCGGGAACAGGCCGAGCAGGGCCAGCATGGCGGCGATGAAGAGGCCGACGTGGCGGCTGGCCACACCGGTCAGCTGGATGACGCCGTTGTTCTGGGCGAAGGTGGACATGGGGAAGGTGGAGAAGACCGCCGCCAGCATGGAGTTGGCGCCATCGGCCAGCACGCCCCCCTTGATCCGCGCCATGTAGACCGGCCCTTCCAGCGGCTCGCCGGAGATGTCGGAGGTGGCGGTCATGTCGCCGATGGCTTCCAGCGCCGTCACCACGAAGATGATGGCGAGCGGCACGAACAACTGCCAGTCAAAGCCGAGCCCGTAGTGGAGCGGAACAGGCACCATCACCAGGGGGCCGTCGAAGGTGGGGGCTGCCACCTTGCCCAGCAGCAGCGCCACCGCATAGCCCGCCAGCATGGCGATCATGATGGCGGAGAGGCGCAGCCAGGGATTGCGACTGCGCTGCATCAGCACGATGAGGCCGAGTACCAGCAGGGAGAGAAAGAGGTTGGTGTGGCTGGCGAAGCTGCCGTCCGCCAGGGCGCCATAGCCGCCCCCCATGCTGATGAGCCCTACCTTGATGAGGGTCAGGCCGATGAGCAATACCACGATGCCGGTCACCAGCGGGGTGATGATCCGTTTGACCAGGTGCAGGAAGCGGCTCATGACGACGATGGTGAGGGCCGCTGCCAGCATGGTGCCGAACAGGGTGCCCAGCAGATCCTCGGTGGGCATGGCTGCCTGCTTGAGGGCGAGGCCGGAGGCGATGATGGGACCGAGGAAGTTGAAGCTGGTGCCCTGTACCGAGAGCAGGCCGGAACCGAGGGGGCCGAAACGGCGGGTCTGGATGAAGGAGGCGATGCCGGACATGACCAGGGACATGGAGACGATGTAGCGGGTGTCGTCGGCGGGGAGGCCGAGGGCATTGGCGATGATGAGGGGCGGGGTGATGATGGCGACAAACATGGCGAGCATATGCTGCAGGGCGGCGAACAGGGTCTGGGGCAAGGGTGGGACATCCTCGATGCCGTAGACCAGTTCGCTGTGGGCTCGCCTGGGGGGATGGGCCTCTCGGATGGCGCTTGGGGCGGCAGCCTGTTCCATAAATACCTCGAATGTGTGGGGGAAGGGGAGAAAATTGGGCGCTATTTTAGTGATTGGCATCGCGCTTTCCAGCGCTAATTGAGCGCAAACTCGTTTATTTCCTGATGGGTTGAAACGTTTTCCTGTGGCGATTAAGATCCGCCGGTTTGTGTGAGACCGATCCCTCACAAAGGGGAGGGAGGCTGATGCATCAGGATGGGGACGGTGTAGAATGAGCCCTCGGTTCGAAGATGGAGACTCTGGATGCTGAAGCTGTCGGAGTTCTGGAGTGCCCGCGCCCACTCCGAAGATTTTACCCTGACCCGGATGGGCTTCATGACGGTGCGGCTGCGGCTGCTCACCTGTCTGCTGATGGCGGGGCTCCCGAGCTGGGCCCTGGTGGACTGGCTGACCCTGCCAGCCATCCAGTTCGAGGCGCTGTTCCAGGTCAGGATCTTCTGCCTGCTGGCCCTCTCGCCCCTCATCCCCCTCTCCTATCTCATCCACTTCAAGCGCGAGCGCATGAAGCTGGCGCTGGGCTACCTGATGGCGGTGATGATGCTCTTCTCCCTCATCTGCCTGCACAGCTTCGGCGCGGATCAGGAGATGCAGGCGGGCTACATGGCCTTCCCCTATCTGCTCATCAGCCTGTTCGCCATCTTCCCCATTCCCCTCTCCCTCAGCCTGCAACTGGCGGGGGGCATTCTGGCCACCATGCTGGCGGGCAACTGGCTGCTGGTGGGCCAGCCTCTTTGGAGCGTGCAGACCCTCAACCAAGTCTGGCTGCTGGGGCTCTTTGCCATCGCCAGCGCCTGGGTGCAGTGCGGCCAGCTCAACATGCTGCTGCAACTCTATCGGGAATCCACCACGGACGAGCTGACCGGCATGATGAACCGCCGCCTGCTGATGAAGCAGCTCGAGAAGGCGAGGGCCGCCATGATCCGCAAACAGGCCCCCTTCGCGGTGCTGCTGCTGGATCTGGACCGCTTCAAGCGCATCAACGACACCTTCGGCCATCTGGCGGGGGATGCGGTGCTCAAGGAGGTGGCGGCCACCCTGTCGGAGCAGCTGGAGCCCGGCATGGTGCTCGGGCGTTACGGCGGGGAGGAGTTTGCCATCCTGTTGCCCGGTTGCACGGATCTGGCACAGGCCAAGCGGGTGGCGGAGCGGCTGCGGGTCGCGGTGGAGACGCGGTTGGTGAAAAGCCCCACCTCCGACGAGCTGCTGGAGGTGACGGTGAGCATCGGTCTGACCCTGGCCCAGCGTGGCGAGGGGGTGGAGGATCTGCTCAACCGGGCGGACGAGTGCCTCTACATGGCCAAGATGGCGGGTCGCAACTGCGTGGTGGCCGAGGCCGGCAAACCCGCTGGCGATGCTGGGCGCACAAAAACGGATGCCGCCTGAGGGCGGCATCCGGTGATGACGGGGCTGGCGTCAGGCCAGGGTGTATTTGCCGGAGAGCTGCTGGGCCAGCAGCTTGAACATGTTGAACACCGCCATGGTCTTGCCGGTCGGGGTGCCGTCCTCTGCCAGGAAGAACTCCCCCTTGAACACCAGAATGTCCCCCTTCTGCTCCACCGAGTCGGCGCGCATGCCGTGGATGAAGTCCTCGTGTTCACGAATGATCTTGTTGGCCATCTCCAGCAGGGCAGTCTCGGTGATCCGCTCTTTTTGTGGTTGCATGCTCGTCTCCTTAAACGACTACTGGGCAGGGGCACAAGGGTCGGCATGGCCGGCGCACCCCGCCTCTGATTGAAGAGGGGGCCAGCATACTGCAAAGCGGGATTTTCTGTCATTGATATGACCCCGCATTTTCCCGCTTTGCGCTCTTCCCTTATCCCAGCACCAGATTGCGCAGCCAGCGCCGCTGGCGAATGCGGCGCTGCACCAGCAGCACCTTGGAGAGCTCCTCCAGCAGGACCACCGCCACCACCCAGGAGAGGGGCCAGCCCAGCAGGCTGACCGCCACCCAGGCCAGCGGCAGGCCGATGCACCACATGCCGACGATGTCGATGAAGATGCTGTAGTTGACGTCCCCCCCCGAGCGCAGCACCCCGACGATCCCCACCATGTTGAACACCTTGAGCAGCATGCCGAGGCACATGATGGCGAGCACCTGGCCGGCCTCAGTCATCAGCTCGCCCGGTAGGTTGCCGACCCATTGCAGCAGGCTGCCCTGCATCAGCCAGACGGCGGTCCCCACCAGCAGGGCGCCGACGGGGGCAAGCAGCAGGAAGAGCTGGGAGTGCTGCCAGGCCTCGTCATACTCCTCTGCCCCGAGCCGGTGACCGAGCAGGGTGGAGCAGGCCACCGCCAGCCCGAAGAAGAGGGAGATGAGGATGCTCTCCAGCGTGCCGAGGGTGGTCATGATGGCCAGGGCGTCGGTGCCGAGGTGCGCGTAGAGGAAGCCGTAGAGCAGCATGCCGAAGGCCCAGAGCCCGTCGTGCAGCAACAGCGGCAGGGCGATCAGGGTGAAGCGCACCACCTCCTTGCGCCTGAAGGCGGCGAGCCAGTCTTGCTTGCGCGGGATGAGACGGGGCTCGGCACGCCACACATAGGCAAGCAGCAGCGCGGTCTGCAGCAGGCGCGAAAGGGTGGTGCCCCAGGCGGAACCGGCTACTCCCATGGCCTCGGCGCCGAAATGGCCGAAGATGAGGGCATAGTTGAGGATGACGTTGGCGATGATGGCGATGATGCCGATGCGGGTCGGCGCCGCGGCATTGCCCACCGAGCGCAGGGCCGACTCCAGGGGCACCACCACGGCGGTGCAGAGGATGGTGGCGCCGGTGATCATCAGGAACTCGTCGGCCAGCTCGCGCAGCGCGGGCTCCTGGCTGGCAAACCCGAGCACGCTGCCCGGTGAGAGCACATAGACGAGGGCAAAGGGCAGGCTCACCGCCAGGGCGCCCACCAGGGCCAGGGCCAGGGAGCGGCGCACCCCGGCCATCTCGCCACGGCCGAAATATTGTGCCGCCAACACCGAGACCCCGCCCGAGAGCCCCGCTATCACCAGCAGATTGAAGAAGAAGACCCGGTTGCCCAAGCCGACCGCCGCCACAGCCGTGGTGCCGAGCTGGCTCACCATCATGATGTCGATGAGGCCGAGCAGGGAGAACATCATGGATTGCAGCGAAACCGGCAGGGCCAGTCGCCACAGTCGCGTCATGAACTCGCGATCGGTGGTTTGTTTTAAAATCGCTTGCCAATAATTCATTTATGTTAACCGGGTTGGTAAAAATCAGGGTTTGTCGTGGGTATGATAGGGGTGATATCGGGAGGCTTCACTGTGAGCCTCTCTCGGCTTTCTTGTGCAAAACTATCCTGTTGAGGTGCTATGCCATTTATCAGCGAGTGTCTGGAAATCGCCCCGGCCTGCGAAGAGCGGATGCTGGGACGCGAAGGGCTGCCCCTGCTTGGGGAGGCAGGCGTCTTCCTGACCGGCCTCTCGACGATACGGGAGCACTACCTTATCCGCCGCAACCGACCGGAGTTTCATATCCTGATGGTGAGCCATGACGAGGGGGGCGCCCTGCTCACCGATGGCGGGGAGCAGCCCATCCCGGCGGGAGCCCTGGTCTTTCTCCCGGCCGCCGTGCCGGGGGGCCTCAGGCTGGTGGGGGAAGCCTGGCATACCAGTTGGATCCTGCTGGACGACGTGCCGCGCTGGCAGCATCTGCACCGGCTTGGCCATCGCATCTGGCAGGGGGAGGAGGGGGAGCAGCTCTACCACCTGCTCAGCCTGATGCAGGGGGAGGGAATACGTTCGCCGCTCCAGCCCCAGCTGCTGAGCCTGCTGCTGGCGCTCTTGGAGCGGACCCTGCAGGGGGAGGTGCGCGGCACGCCGGAGTTGCGGCTACAGGCGCTGTTTCGGCGGGTGGAGGCACGTCTGGACGAGCCCTGGAGCGTGGCCCTGCTGGCCGACCAGATGGCCTGCTCGGTGCCCCATCTGCACCGGCTCTGCCAGCAGGTGTTCGGCATGGGCCCCATGGCCTGGCTCACCGGGCTTCGCATGAACAAGGCGCGCCAGTTGCTGCTCTACACCAACTGGCCGCTGGCCGAGCTGGCGGCCCGGGTCGGATACAGCGACGGCGCCAACTTTGCCAACCGTTTTCGGCGTCTGACGGGTCAGACTCCGGGGGCCTTTCGTCGACTGGGTCGCAAACCTTTCGCAAGGGAGGTGCAAACCCTTTGAAATTGTTGGCTCAAGCCCATAGGATCGACGGGCCACACAGTCAAGGTACCGATCCATGTTTGAAGATAATAATCAGAAACGTCCCCTCTACATTCCCTACGCAGGTCCAGCCCTGCTGGAGACGCCGTTGCTCAACAAGGGCAGCGCCTTCACCAGCGAAGAACGCAGCAGCTTCAATCTGGAAGGTCTGCTGCCCCAGAACATCGAAACCATCGAAGAGCAGGCAGAGCGTGCCTATCGCCAGTTCATGGCGTTTGGCAACGACATGGACAAGCACATCTATTTGCGCAACATCCAGGATACCAACGAAACGCTCTTCTACCGCCTGCTGAACAACCACCTCACCGAAATGCTGCCGGTCATCTACACCCCGACGGTCGGCAAGGCGTGCGAGGAGTTCTCCAACATCTATCGTCGTGCCCGCGGCCTCTTCATCTCCTATCCGGACAAGGACAGGATCGATGACATGCTGCAAAACGCCACCAAGCAGAACGTCAAGGTGATCGTGGTCACCGATGGCGAACGCATCCTGGGCCTCGGGGATCAGGGCATCGGCGGCATGGGCATTCCCATCGGCAAGCTCTCCCTCTACACCGCCTGTGGCGGCATCTCCCCGGCCTACTGCCTGCCGGTGGTGCTGGATGTGGGCACCAACAACCAGCAGCTGCTGAACGACCCCTTCTACATGGGGTGGCGCCATCCGCGCATCTCCGGCGAAGAGTACGACGAGTTCGTCGACGCCTTCATTCAGGCGGTCAAGCGCCGCTGGCCGGACATCCTGCTGCAGTTCGAGGATTTCGCCCAGGGCAATGCCACCCCGCTGCTCAACCGCTACAAGGATGAGCTGTGCTGCTTCAACGATGACATTCAGGGGACCGCCGCGGTGACCCTGGGCAGCCTCATCGCCGCCTGCAAGGCCTCCGGTGCCAAGCTCTCCGAGAAGCGGGTCGCCTTCCTCGGGGCGGGCAGTGCCGGGTGCGGCATCGCCGAGCAGATCGTGGCGCAGATGAAGGCCGAAGGGCTGACCGACGCCGAGGCGCGGGGCCGGGTCTTCATGGTGGACCGATTCGGTCTCATCACCGACAAGATCCCCAACCAGCTCGACTTCCAGCGCAAGCTCTCCCAGCCGATCGAGCGGATCAAGGAGTGGCCGGTGGGGGACAACATCTCCCTGCTGGAGGTGATGGAACACGGTCGCCCGGACATCCTGATCGGGGTCTCCGGCCAGCCGGGTCTGTTTACCGAAGAGGTGGTCAAGACCATGCACAAGCACTGTGCCCGTCCCATCATCTTCCCGCTCTCCAACCCCACTTCCCGGGTGGAAGCCACCCCGGCGGATCTCATTCGCTGGACCGACGGCCAGGTGCTGGTCGCCACCGGCAGCCCGTTCGCACCGGTGGAGTACAAGGGCAAGCGCTACGTCATCGCCCAGTGCAACAACTCCTTCATCTTCCCGGGGATCGGCCTTGGGGTGATCGCCTCCGGTGCCAACCGGGTGACCGATGCCATGCTGATGTCGGCCAGCCGCGCCCTGGCGGATTGTTCACCCCTGGTGAAGGGGGAAGAGGGCTCCTTGCTGCCGGATCTGGCGGACATCCATCAGGTCTCCCGCTACATCGCCAAGATGGTGGCCAAGACCGCCATGTTGCAGGGCAAGGCGGTGCAGACCCCCGATGATGTGATCGATCAGGCCATCGAGGCGAACTTCTGGCGCCCCGAGTACCGCCGCTATCGTCGTACTTCCTTCTGATCCCAAGGGGACAGACATGCAGAAGGGATGCCTCGGCATCCCTTTTTTGTGCACGGCTGTGAAGGAAGAGGAGGTTATTGTGCCGGTTGCTCGGCGGGGGCGGGCTCGGCGGGATTGCTGACACCGGTGACCCGGATTTCGACCCGGCGATCCGGGGCCAGGCAGTCGATGAGGGCAGCCCTGGCCTTGATGGCATCACACTGGGTGCCGGTGACCGGGTTGCTCTCGCCATTGCCCTGGATGCTCACCTTGTCTGCGGGCAGCCCCTTGCCAATCAGGAAGTTGGCGACCGTGCTTGCACGGGCCTCCGACAGTGCCTGGTTGTTGGCATCCGAGCCGATGCGGTCGGTGTAGCCCATCACCATGGCGTTGCCATCCTTGGGTTTGACGTCGACGATCTGCTGGTAGAGGGCGTCGAGTGCCTGCATCCCCTCCGGTTTGAGCTCCGCCTTGCCAAAGGCAAACAGCACATCCGAACTCAGGTTGAAGGTCTGATCCACCGGCTCGGGAGCCGGGGGCGGCGGTGCCACGACCAGAGGCGCGGCCACCGGCACTGCGGCGAGGGTGCGATTGGGGTGAAGCACCAGCTCGATGGTGGCGGTACTGATGTCGCTGACCCAGCGTTTGGTACCGCTGCCCACCTTGTCGTTGTCAGGATCGTCCCCGACTCGCACCATGTAGCGGTAGCGGGTCTGGATGTCTACCCAGTCGCTCAGTCTGGCGGTCAGGCCCAGACCCGCCAGGGGAGCAAGATTGTCATCTCCCCCGTTGACGGAGTCGACGTGATAGAGATAACCGCCCCCTTCGGCAAAGACAGAGAAGATGTCCCCCAGGGGCAAACGGCCAATGACCGAAAGGGTGGCCCCCTTGCTGTTGAAGTCCTGGCCGGCAATATCCCAGTCACCGGTGGAGAGGTAGCCGAGCTCTGCCCCCAGATTCTCGTTGTAGTTGTAGCCGACAAAGGCGTTGATGGCGGTTGCGTCCTTGCCGACGTCCTGGCTGAAATCATCGATGTCATGGGCAAAGGCCCAACCACCCCCAGCCCCCACATACCAGTCGTGAACAGGTGCCGCCTGGGCGGCACTCGTCGCCAGTGCCAATGCAATCCACACAGGTTTCAGTCTTATGTTCATCGCGTATCCTCGTCGATGTTGGGTGTTATAGGGCTCCCAGCCCTTTGCTATGTATAGCCAACATTATGTATAGGCGATGTGAGCGCTTTAACCATTTAAGTGACGCATCTGTATGGAGAATCGGTGGGGCAGGCAGGTGGGCAGCCCGCGTTGGTGGTGCCGTGCGGGCATTAAAAAAGGGGCCGGAATGGCCCCTTTTTGCAACAGGTGGTCAACCTCTTATTGCTGCACTTCCTGTACGCCGGTGACGCGCACTTCGACGCGGCGATCCGGTGCCAGGCAGGCGATCAGCTGAGCCTTGGCCTTGATGCCGTCACACTGGGTACCGGTGACCGGGTTGGCTTCACCACGACCTTCGATGGATACCTTGCCAGCCGGCAGACCCTTGCCAACCAGGAAGTCGGCCACGGTGCGGGCACGGGCTTCAGACAGCTTCAGGTTGTAGGCATCGGAGCCGATGCGGTCGGTGTAACCCACCACCACGGCGCTGCCATCTTTCGGCTGGACGTCGACGATCTGCTGATACAGGGTGTTGAGCGCAGCAGCCCCTTCCGGCTTCAGGGTGGATTTGCCGAAGGCAAACAGCACGTCCGAGCTCAGGGAGAAGTTCTTGTCGACCATGACGGGTTCGGGAACCGGCTCGGGAGCCGGTGCCGGGGCCGGTGCCACATAGGTGGTGCGGTTCGGGTGCATCACCAGTTCCAGGGTGGCGACGCTCATGTCGGTTTTCCAGGTTTTCTGATCGTCACCCAGATCCCACATGTAGCGGTAGCGGGCCTGCAGGTCGATAAGGTCGGAGAGCTTGGCAGTCAGACCCAGACCCGCCAGCGGCGAGGTCCCGTTGTCGCTCTGGCCGTTGCCGTTGACGTGGTTGAAGTAGGCACCCCCTTCGGCGAAGACGGAGAAGATGTCATTCATGGGCAGGCGTGCGATACCGGACAGGGTGGCACCCTGGGTCTTGAAGTCGACGCCATCGACGCCAGCCTTGCCGGCATAGAGATAGCCGAGCTCGGCGGCAAAGTTCTCGGTGAAGTTGTAACCGCCGAACAGGGAGAGCGCGGTGGCGTCCTTGTCAGCATCCTGGCCGAAGGTATCCAGGTCGTGGCCATAGGCCCAACCTGCACCCATACCCGTGTACCAGTCGTCGGCCGCCTGAGCGGTGGTGGTTCCCATGGCTGCAATGGCCAGAGCAATCAGGGTTGGTGCCATTTTCATTTTCATCGTTTTATCCTCGTTGAGTTGCCGTGCTATGGGCGTACTGCGCACTCTTTGTTATACCGGTCGCAGATGACACTTCATGTGCGACACCGTGAGCGGATCACGGACGGCTTGAATAAAAAATGGATGGAAACCTGGATTCTCATGAAGCTGTTTCTCCATGGACAACTAACCGGGCACTGAGCACTTTTAATAGTTCATCCAATGTCTTACAAGCGTTGCTACTGTATTCTTTTGAATCAGCGTGATCAAGTTTCTGCACAGATATGCAGCGCCGACACCGGTGTCGCGGGGCCGCAATACGGGGGTAAAGGGGAGAAAAGGTGAGACAGAGAGTGTCGCTGGGGGGAGGAGAGAGACAGCAAAAGGGGATGCCGTGGCATCCCCTTTTTTACGTTACCTGAGCGAAGTCAGATTACTTTTGAACTTCTTGTACGCCGGATACGCGAACTTCTACGCGACGGTCCGGAGCCAGGCAGGAGATCAGCTGAGCCTTGGCCTTGACGCCGTCACACTTGGTGCCGGTGACCGGGTTGGCTTCGCCGCGACCTTCGATGGCAACCTTGCTGGCAGCCATACCCTTGCTGACCAGGAAGTTGGCAACGGTGCGGGCACGAGCTTCAGACAGCTTCTGGTTGTAAGCGTCGGAACCGATACGGTCGGTGTAACCAACAACAACGGCGTTGCCGTCTTTCGGCTGGAACTCAACGATTTGCTGGTACAGAGCGTTCAGGGCTTGCACGCCTTCGGCCTTCAGGCTGTCTTTGCCAAAGGCGAACAGCACGTCGGAGTTCAGGGCGAAGTTCTTCTCAACGATTTGCGGAGCCGGGGCCGGTGCTTCTTCAACAACCGGGGCCGGAGCAGGCGCTACGTAGGAAGTACGGAACGGGTGGTAAACGGCTTCCAGGGTCGCAACGCTCTGGTTGGACTTGTAGCGTACGTTGTCGGCGTGCAGGTCAGCCACGTCCCACATGTAGCGGTAGCGAGCTTGCAGATCCAGCGCGTCGTTGACCTTGTAGGTCACACCGGCACCGGCCAGCGGGGATACTTTGGTATCGCTGGTGCCCAGACCGTCGGTGTGGCCCCAGTAGGCGCCAGCTTCACCGAACAGGGAGAAATCGTTGCCCAGCGGCAGACGAGCGATACCGGACAGGGTGGCACCCTGGCTCTCGTAACGGTTGCCGTCGGTGTTGCCACGGCCGGTGTACTGGTAGCCCAGCTCGGAACCGAAGTATTCGTTGAAGTTGTAACCAACGAAGGCATTGGCAGCAGCCGCATCTTCTTCGCCAACGTTCACGCCTTCGATCTTGTTCAGACCGTTGAAGTGAGTTGCACCAACACCGGCGCCGAAGTAGATGTCGTCAGCGGCGTGAGCTGCAGTTGCACCCATGGTGGCCATAGCGATGGCGATCAGGGAAGGAGCCATTTTCATCATAAAATAATCCTCGTTGAGATGGCACGTTGTTCACGTGCTTCGCACTTTGTAATTTATGTAAGCTGCTGGCTCTGTCGACCAACGACGTTGGTGCGAACAGGGATCCTAGATCCATCCAGGAGGCACATATCTGGGTGCACAAGTGCGCGGGTTGCACTGTCGACAATGCATACTCCGCCACGAACAGCCGACGTCATTCCGATGACGTGGCGCACTTTATGCCCATTTCAAAACATGATCAAGCTCACAGATAAGGGATGGGGCAAATTGTGTCGTAGGGATAACTAGCTGTTTCTTGGGATTTATTAGTGATCCAAGTAGGCGCGATGCAGTTTCTTCTCAAGCTTCATATAAGCCTCAGCCCAAGCGTGCCGCGGGGTGGCGTCACCCGCCCTGACCGAGAGGACAGCAAGATAGTCCGCCTCAGTTGCTTCGCACAGCAAGGGTGTGAAACTGAGCAAGAAGTGACGGGCGAGGTAGGGATCGAGAGGCCAGATGTTGAGGATGGCCCGCGCCACGGGCTGGACGGCGGTGGAGCAGATGAAGTGCCGATGACCCGCTTCCAGCCATTGGGCCATCTCGGCGAGGCTTTCTTCCGGCACGATGCCGCCATCGCCTTTCTCCCTGGCCAGCGTCATCGTATGACCATTGCCCAGTGCCAGGGTGCCGTTTTCTGCCACGACGCCGTCGTGGCTGCGCAGGGGAAGCGTCGCCTGGCCTTCAAGATAGAGGCTGCAGCTGTCCGGGAGGGCCGCCAGCACGGTGGTGGCGTCCCCCTGCATGGCCATGGGCAACCAGAACGCTTCGGCCCGGGTCTGCAGACCCTGGGCGAGCTGACGGGGGAGGGAGTCCGGGTCGGAATGAAGACGGGAAATGATGCCGGGAAATGCCATGTTGATGACTCTCTTGAAAATAACCGGCGAATTATACGAGGGATGGCCGGGCAACAAGAAAGGTTTCTTTTCGAGACTGTTTACCTGAGGCGACGCAGCGATTACCATCCCCGAGGTTTGTGAAGGGTTGTCGTCGAAAGACGCTGATTATAGATAGAGGCTCGACCATAACGAGTCCGTTCAAAACTGATACACTTGACTACGAGTCGTCGCGAAAAATAAAGGTGGAGTCAATCCGCCGAACGGAGTATGGAACACATGAATTCAAATATCGTAACTGTTGGCAAGAAGATCCGTCAGATCCGCGAAGCGGTAGGCCTGAGCCGTCCCAAGTTTGCCGATCTGCTGGGCGTCCCCCCAACCACCCTGAAGAACTATGAACTGGGTTACCGTGAAGTCGGAGGCGCCTTCCTGGTTGCCCTGGCCCACCACCCCGATCTGCACAAGTTCACCCTCTGGCTGCTGGCTGACAAGAAAGTCGCCGAAATCGGCCAGATCGGTCCGGACGATATTGCCAAGGCTTGATTCAGTTCAACCTTGATAAAAATGCCGCCCTCGAGGCGGCATTTTTTATTTGTCAAAATGGATGATTATTTAATTATATAATGGGTTGTGTGCGGTCAACGGCGATTTTCACTAAATCATCTTGTCGGGCTGGATTAATCCACGGAACACTCCGACCCTTTTAATTCAGGCGGTGATCCACACAGCGAGACAACGATGAGCCAATCCATTACCAAAGCCCGAGATGGGTTTACCAGCACCTTTGGCGTGCTGGCCGCGACCCTGGGGTCTGCCGTCGGTCTCGGCAATATCTGGAAGTTTCCCTATCTGACCGGTGAGAACGGTGGCGCCGGTTTTCTGCTGGTCTATGTCATCGCCACCCTGCTGGTGGGATTGCCGGTGATGATCTCCGAGATCATGCTGGGGCGCGAGGCCAGGACGGATGCGGTCAGCGGGCTCATCAAGCTGGCTCCGAAGGGGCAACCCTGGTGGCTGATCGCCGCCATGGGGGTGAGCGCGGCCTTCCTCATCATGTCGTTCTACTCCGAGGTGGCGGCCTGGGTGTTTGCCTACATCTTCAAGGCGGCCAGCGGCGAGATCCTCTCCACCGATCCCGCCGTCACGGGTGCTGCCTTCAATTCACTCATCACGGATCCCTTGCAGAGTCTGCTCTGGCAGTGGCTGGTGCTGGCCCTGATGGGGGGGATCTTGCTGATGGGGGTCTCCAGGGGGATCGAAGCGGTCACCAAGCGGTTGATGCCACTGCTCTTCATCCTGCTGCTGGTGATAGGCGTGCGCAGCCTGACTCTGCCCGGAGCAAGCGAAGGACTGCATTTCCTGTTCTCGCCGGATTTCTCCAAGGTGACCGCAGGCGTCGTGCTGACGGCCATGGGGCTGGCGTTCTTCAAGCTCTCCATCGGGATGGGTTGCATGATGACCTATGGCAGCTACTTTCGGGACGATCAGCACATCCCTCTCACCACGGTACGGGTGATGTGCGCGGATCTCTTCGTCTCCATGCTGGCGGGGATCGCCATCTTCCCGGCGGTCTTTGCCTTTGGCTTCGAGCCGAGCGCAGGCCCCTCCCTGCTGTTCATCACCATACCCGCGGTCTTTGCCAGCATCCCGTTTGGACACCTCTTCATGGTGCTCTTCTTCGTGCTCTCCGCCATCGCAGCCACCGGGGCCATGCTCTCCATCCTGGAGGTGCCGGTCTCGGTGCTCTCCGAGCGCTTTCACATGAGCCGCACAAGGGCGACCCTGATCAACCTGTTGGTGCTGGGGGCGGTCGGCTCGACCTGTGCGCTCTCGAGCAGCACGCTGGCGGATGTGCAGGTTGGCGGGAAAACCTTCTTCGATCTGTTCGACTTCGTCTCTTCCAACGTGCTGATGCCCCTTGGCGGCATCTTCCTCTGCCTCTTTGTGGGCTGGGTATGGGGATTCGAGCGGATGACGACGGCGCTGACCAATGGAGGCAAGCTGGCGCTGCCCATCCTTAGCCCCCTGTTTTTCATCATCCGCTATGTGTCGCCGCTGCTGATCCTGGTGGTGATGCTCAAGGGGCTGGGGCTGTTCTGAGGCGCGTCGCCCGAAACAAAAAAGCGCCTATTGGCGCTCTTTTTGTCTTTTACCCCGATATGCCTTCATATCAGGCAGAGTCGTGACAGCTCCTCCTTGAGCTGCTCCAGGTTGCGCTCGACACAGGCTTCCCCCTCGTTGATGGCGTCGCTCGCGCGGTGAAAATCCATGATGGAGAGGTTGCCAAGGCGCGGGCAGAGCTGGATCTCGGGGGGATCCCCGGCCATCCGGGCACGGGTGATGCGCTCCTGCATGATGTTGATGGAGCCCGTCATCACCCCCCACATGCCGGGGGTACTGGGTTCGCGCTCGCCCCGGTTCAACCACTGGCTGAGCAGCCCCCCCTGCACGGGCTCGTCCGGTTCGTCGGTCCAGGGCTGGTGCATGTCGGTGTTGAGGTTGACGGCGATCACCACCTCGGCTCCCATGGCGCGGGCCAGGGAGATGGGGACCGGGTTGACCACGGCCCCGTCTACCAGCCAGCGATCCTCCACCCGGGTCGGGGTGAGCAGGCCGGGCATGCCGCAAGAGGCGCGCACACACTGGCGAAGCGGCCCTTCCTGCAACCAGATCTCGCGGCCGGTATCGAGTTCGGTGGCGACGCAGGCAAAGGGCAGCGGCAGGCTTTCGATGGCGGGATCCCCCAGATGGCCGGCGGCGATGCCAAATACCTTGTCACCGCGAAACAGGCCACCGGAGAGGGCAGGATCGAGCAGCCCCATGACCTGCAGGCGGCTGAAGCCGCGCACCCAGCTCTCCAGCTTGTCCAGTTCACCAGCGGCATAGGCGGCGCCGACAAAGCTGCCGATGGAGCAGCCAGCCACCAGATCCGGCTTGACGCCCAGTCGCTCCAGGGCACGGATGATGCCGATGTGGGCCCATCCTCGGGCCGCACCGCTACCCAGGGCCAATCCCAGACGGGGTTTTCGTGACACAGTTGCGTCTCCTGACATGAAGTGGGAGTCCAGCTTACTCCGGCTTCTCCTGTCCGTCATCCCGCCACGCTTCGCTGCGATTGCGGCCGTCGGCCTTGGCCTGATAGAGGGCGATATCGGCGCGGCGGATCACCTCCTGCAAGGAGATGGCCGGTGATTGACGACAGTGGCCCAGGCTGACGGTCACCTTCAGCTCGGCCGCGATGGCGCTCCAGGGATGCTCTGCTATGCACAGGCGAAGCCGCTCGGCCAAAGGGGCCAGAGGGATCGCTTCATCGGTGACGAGCAGCAGGAACTCCTCGCCGCCCCAGCGGATCAGGTGGCACTCCCGTGTCAGCAGGGACTGGCAGAGCTGCACCAGACGGATGAGTACCTGATCGCCCACCCCGTGGCCGAAACGGTCGTTGACCTGTTTGAAGTGATCGCAGTCAAACATGATGGCGCCGATGCGTTGGCGGCCTGCCAGGGCCTGGCGGTGTTCGAAGGCATCGAAGTAGTGGCGGTTGAAGGCGCTGGTCAGGGCATCGTGGCGCGACAGGTAGTTGAGGCGCCGGTTGAGGCGCTGGGCACGCAGGCTGGAGACGGTCGCCACCACCAGACAGAGAATGGTGATGAGCGCCGTCGCCGATTGCCACAACAGCGTCTGCAGCAGAGGCTGCAGCGGGATGCGATGGATGAGGGAGAGCGGTGTCTCCGGGATGGGATAGACGAGCTGCAAGGCGCCCTGTTGCCACTCATATTCCGCTGACTGCGCCGTCCTGACCGGGGGGGGCGCGGTACCGGACTGGCTGCTGGCGAGGATCTGCTGATGGGCGTTGAGCAGGAACAGGGTGCCAATCCGGGGGGCGAGGCGGTGCAGGGTCTGCGCCAGCGTGACGGTCTGGATGTCGATGCTGAGCAGGCCAATGATCTGGCCGCCCTGGGTAATGGGCTGAGAGAGGGTGATCATCTGCCCCCGTCCGGCAAAATCCTGGTAGGGGCGCGAGAGCATGGCGTGCTCCAGGTGGGGATGCCTGGCCATCGCCTCCTGCCAGTAGGCCTTGCTGTAAATCACGGGATCGAAGCGAAACTGGCTGGATGGCACCCAGGGATAGAGGTAGATGAAATTGTCCGTACCGGTGAAGTAGATCCAGGCCACGTCCCTGTCCAGCAGCTTGCTGGCCGTGGCGAGCAGGGGGGAGAGGCTGAGGGCGAGATGTATTCTGGCTTGCCGCTCGCTGCCGTCGTGGGGCAGCGGGCCCTGCCCGGTCAGGTTGCCGATGAGGGCAGGGGGCAGATCGACGGGGATGCGATCCAGGTTGATGCCGTGCTCCCCGTCGGATTGCAGCGCCTGATAGAGCTGGCGAGAGAGCACGGACTGAGGATTGCTGCGCAGGCGCTCCTCCGCCTGGCCGCGCATGGCCTCAAGGAAGGTCTCCATCCGCTGGTGCTGGCTGCTGAGCTGGGTCGCGGCGTTGATGGTGTCACGCTTGTTGATCTCGGTAACCTGGCGAAACGCATGTTGCAGGGCGAGCAGCAACAGCAGCAGGCCGAGGCCCAGCAGCAGCCACTGCAATCGGTATCTGGCAAAGGCGAGGGAGGGAATGGACATGGGCGTACCGGAAGATGGCGAGAGTCGGCATCAGTGTAAGGCAGAACCCTGACGCGCGTGCCGACAAGATGCGTTTTTGATGATCTTCTCACCGGACTGTTACGTTTTGTCACATTTATACATAGTCACGGCATAGTCAGGGGGTAACATGGTGCCATCCTTGATGAAGCTATCTCTTCTTCCTCTCTCTTTGACTGCATGGATCTTGTGATGAAAACGCGCGTGTGGCTGTGGCTTTTCCCTCTTCTTCTATTGCTGGCGGCGGGCGCCTGGCATCTGCGGCAGGCTGAACCTGCCAGCAAGCCTGCACCAAGAGAGATCAACATCAGGGCCGAAACCGTCAGGCAGAGCCTGGCCGAGCCCTCCATCAAGCTGGTGAGCAAGCTTGCGGCCAATCGCTCCGTGGCCATCAGTCCCGAGGTGACCGGCCGCATTGCCACCATCGCGGTGAGCTCCGGCCAGCAGGTCACACAGGGGCAGACCCTGATCGCCCTGGATGCGGGCAAGCAGCAGGCGGAGCTGGCCGAGCAGAGCGCCAGCGTGCGCGACGAGGCCCGCAAGCTGCGGGACATGCGCAAGCTGGTGGCGCGAGGCGCCGTCACCACCTCGGAGCTGGAGGGGCAGGAGGCGACTGTTGCCCAGGCCCAGGCCCGGGTCGATGCGGCCCGTTACGAGCTCTCCCTGCGCACCCTGGCGGCCCCCTTCGACGGCACCGTCAGCCTCATCGATCTCAGCGAAGGAGCCCTGGTCAACAGCGGCGACGTGCTCTTGCATCTGGACGAGCTGGCAAAACTGCGGCTCGATCTGGCAGTGCCCGAGCGCTACCTCTCCCTGCTGCGCCCCGGCATGGCGGTGACGGCAACCAGCTCGGCCTGGCCGGATCAATCCTTTTCCGGCGTGCTGGAGACCCTCGACAGCCGGATCTCCAGCGACACCCAGAACATCAAGGCCCGTGTCATCCTGCCCAACACCGGCGGCCAGCTGCGCCCCGGCATGCTGATGAACGTGGATCTCTCTCTGCCACCCCAGAAGATGACCCTGATCCCCGCCCAGTCGGTGGAGTACGCCGGCGAGCAGCGCTTCGTCTATCGCCTGGAGGCGGACGGACGGGTGAAGCGGGTGCCGGTGGAGCTTGGCGACACCCATGGCGAGGCCGTCTGGGTGCTCAAGGGGTTGAACGTCGGCGATCGCATCGCAGTGGAGGGGCTGGTCAATCTGCGCGACGGCGCCCAGGTACGTGATCTGGGCGAGGTGAAAGGCTGATGTGGCTCTCCGATATCTCAGTACGCCGTCCCCTGGTGGCGGTGGTCATCAGCGCCCTGCTCACCGTGTTCGGCCTGGTGGCCTTCAGCAAACTCACCGTGCGGGAGATGCCGGATGTGCAGACCCCGTCCGTCTCCATCACCACCACCTATGAGGGGGCGGCCCCCGAGGTGATGGAGAGCCAGGTCACCAAGCCCATCGAGGATCAGCTCTCCGGCATCAGCGGCATCAAGAACATCAACTCGGTGACCCGCAAGGGGCGCTCCTCCATCACGGTGGAGTTCAAGCTCGGCTGGAACATGCTGGAGGGCACCTCCGACGTGCGTGACGCCATCTCCCGGGCCAGACCCAAGCTGCCAGACGGGGCGGACGAGCCCATGGTGACCAAGGACAACGGCAACGGGGATGTGGCCATCTGGCTCAATTTCAGCAGCACCCAGATGGACCGTACCGCCATGACGGATTACGCCAATCGCATGCTGGTGGACCCCTTGAGCCTGGTGGACGGGGTGAGCGAGGTCTCTCTCTCCGGGGACCTGACCCAGGTGATGTACGTGCGGCTGCGCCCCGCCGACATGGCGGCCCGCGGCATCACGGTGGCCGACGTGCAGGATGCCCTCAAGCGGGAGAACATCGAGCTGCCGGGCGGCGAGATCCGCAACAACACCATGACCATGGCGGTGCAGATCGCACGGCTCTATCACAGTGCGGAAGATTTTCGCACCCTGCCGGTGAAAACCGCCACCAATGGTCAGAGCATCTATCTGGCGGACATTGCGGATGTGGAGGTGGGGGCCAAGAACGAAGACAGCGCCTATCAGCGCAACGGCCGCGAGAGCCTGGGGATTGGCATCGTCGCTCAATCCACAGCCAACCCCCTGGCGGTGGCCCAGGGCATCGAGAAGAAGCTCGTGGAGATGCAGCGCTTCCTGCCAGAGGGGGCCACCCTTGAGGTCGACTACGACTCCACCATCTTCATCAAGCAGGCCATCGACGAGGTGTATGAGACACTCGCCATCTGCGCCCTGCTGGTGGTCGCTGTGCTCTATCTCTTCCTCGGGCAGGGGCGCACCACGCTCATCCCCGCCATCACGGTGCCCGTCTCCCTGATTTCGGCCTTCATCGGTGCCTGGTATCTGGGCTTTTCCATCAACCTCATTACCTTGCTGGCCCTCATCCTCGCCATCGGCCTGGTGGTGGATGATGCCATCGTGGTGGTAGAGAACATCCACCACCACCTGCAACGGGGCGAGTCCCCCTTGATGGCGGCCTGGCACGGCACCCGGGAGGTGGGCTTTGCCGTCATCGCCACCACCGCCGTGCTGGTGATGGTGTTCGTGCCCATCGCCTTCATGGATGGCATGGTGGGGCGCCTCTTCACCGAGTTCGCCATCCTGCTCTCCCTGGCCGTGCTCTTCTCCTCCCTGGTGGCGCTCACCCTGACCCCGGCCATGGGCTCCTGGCTGATGCGTGCCGTGGACAAGCCCAACGCCCTGACCGCCACCCTGGACAAGGGACTTGGCTGGGTGGAGGAGCGTTATCGCCGCGTGCTGGGGGCCGTGCTGCGCCGCGCCGTCTGGATGCCCCTGGTGTTGCTGCTCTGCCTCGGCGGCATTGGCACCCTCTTTGGCAAGCTGCCCGCGAGCCTCACCCCGACCGAGGACAGGGGCGTGCTCTATGTGTTCGTGAAAGGGGCGGAGGGCACCAGCATCGAGCGGATGAAGCGCAACATGCAGCAGGTGGAGGCCGCCATCCTGCCGCTGCTCGGCAAGGGGGTGGTGCAGGCCATGAGCTTTAGCACCCCGGCCTTCGGGCGCGGCGGCGATCAGACCGGCATGGCCATCATCCAGCTCAGCGACTGGGCGGTGCGGGACGAAACGGCCACCGAGTTTGGCCGCTCCCTGAGCGGTCGCCTCGCCGGCATCCCCGACGTGATGATCCGCACCTTCCAGCCGGGGTTCAGAGGCGGCTCCACCGCGGCGGTGCAGTTCGTGCTGCAAGGCTCCGATTACGGCGAGCTCAACCAGCAGGGGCTGGCGCTCAAGGAGGCGGCGGCCCGGAGCGGGCTGATGCAGAGCCCGGATCTCGACTATGCCGAGAAGACCCCGGAGCTGCAGGTGACCATAGAGCGGGAGCGAGCCACCCAGCTCGGCATTCCGGTCTCCACCATCGCAAGCTCCCTTCAGGCCCTGCTCGGCGGCGTCAGCCAGACCACCTATGTGGACAGGGGGGAGGAGTACGACGTCTATCTGAGGGCCAACCAGACCCAGTTCAACGGCATTTCGGATGTGAGCCGCATCTATCTCAAGGCCGCCAGCGGCGAGATGGTGAGCCTCTCCACCCTGGCGACCGTCACCCAGGTGGCGAGTCCCCAGCGCCTCAACCACTACCAGCGCCAGAAGGCGGTCACCCTCACCGCGGACGTGGCCCCCGGCCACACCCTGGGGGAGGCGCTTGACTTCCTGGATGGCTGGGCCGCGGATCATCTGCCCACCGGCATGTCGGTGGATTACGCCGGCGAGTCCAAGGACTATCGCGACAACCAGGGGGAGATGGCACTGGTGTTCGGCCTGGCCCTGCTGGTGGTCTATCTGGTGCTGGTGGCCCAGTTCGAGAGCCTGCTGACCCCGGCGGTGGTGATGATGACGGTGCCGCTCGGCATCTTCGGCGGCCTGCTCGGCCTCTGGCTCACGGGGCAGGAGCTCAGCATCTACAGCCAGATAGGCATGATCATGCTCATCGGCATGGTGACCAAGAACGGCATCCTCATCGTCGAGTTCATCAACCAGCTGCGCCAGCGGGGTGAAGGGTTCGAGGAGGCGATCATCAAGGGGTCGGTGCGCCGCCTGCGCCCCATCTTGATGACCTCGCTCACCGCCATCATCGGCGCCGTGCCCCTGATGCTCTCCATGGGTGCGGGGTACGAGAGCCGGATGGCCGTGGGGACCGTGATCTTCTTCGGCTTGTCCTTGGCGACCCTGGTGACCCTGCTGGTGGTACCCGCCATCTATCACCTGATCGCCAGACGCGCGGGGATGACGGGGGCGCGGGACCGACTGGTGGACGAAATACTGGCCACGGCAATCCCGGCCAGTCCCTCCACGGTGCCGGGGGCGGTGGCCCCCGAGGGGCGGGACAAACCGGCGGCCTAGCGTGCCGACCCGGATGACAGCAAGCAGGGCGCCAATGGGCGCCCTGTTTGCTGATGAGATCCGAGTCTGTCACGCCGACCTGTCGTGCCCGCTCGAAGGCGCCCCTTCCCCTCGCGTTCTGTAGGGGCAAAAAGCCGTCGCCCCCGCCTTGCTCTGCCGGTATAATGCGCGACCCGAATTGTTCCAGGTGGTCAAAATGCAGCCGGTTACCAACCTCTTCTCCTATCCCCGTTACTGGGCCGAGTGCTACGGCACGGCGCCCTTCCTGCCCATGTCCCGTGCGGAGATGGACAAGCTCGGCTGGGACAGCTGCGACATCGTGCTGGTGACAGGCGACGCCTACGTGGATCACCCGAGCTTCGGCATGGCGGTGATCGGCCGCATGCTCGAATCCCAGGGTTTTCGGGTCGGCATCATCGCCCAGCCGGACTGGTCATCGAAGGATGACTTCATGCGCCTGGGCAAGCCCAACCTCTTCTATGGGGTGACGGCGGGCAACATGGACTCCATGATCAACCGCTACACCGCCGACAAGAAGCTGCGCCACGACGACGCCTACACCCCGGGGGATGTGGGCGGCAAGCGGCCGGATCGCGCCACCCTGGTCTACACCCAGCGCTGCAAAGAGGCCTATAAAGAGGTGCCGGTGGTCATCGGCGGCATCGAGGCATCGCTTCGCCGTATCGCCCACTACGACTACTGGTCCGAGACCATCCGTCGCTCCATCCTGATCGACGCCAAGGCCGACATCCTCATCTACGGCAACGCCGAGCGCCCCTTGGTGGAAGTGGCTCACCGCATCGCAGGCGGCGAGACCATCGACACCATGCAGGACATTCGCGGCACCGCCGTCATCCGCAAGGAGCCGCTGCCGGGCTGGCGCGGGGTGGATTCGAGCAAGCTCGACCAGATTGGCCGCATCGATCCCATCCCCAACCCCTATATGGAAGGGGCTCCTTGCTCTGATGACGAGGGTACCGCGCCGGTGGAGCAGGAAGCCAAGCCCATCCTGGTGCAGCCGCCCAAGCAAAAGCCATGGGAGAAGACCTACGTCAAGCTGCCGGCGTTCGAGCGGGTGAAGGAAGACAAGGTGCTCTACGCCCATGCGTCGCGCATCCTGCACCACGAGACCAACCCGGGCTGCGCCCGCGCCCTCTCCCAGGCCCACGGCGATCGCATCATCTGGGTCAACCCGCCTGCCTTCCCGCTCGAGACCGACGAGATGGACGGGGTGTTCGGCCTGCCGTACCAGCGGGTGCCGCACCCGGCCTATGGCAACGAGAAGATCCCGGCCTACGACATGATCAAGACCTCGGTCAACATCATGCGCGGCTGCTTCGGTGGCTGCTCCTTCTGCTCCATCACCGAGCACGAAGGGCGCATCATCCAGAGCCGCTCGGAAGAGTCGATTCTGAAAGAAATCGAAGAGATCCGCGACAAGGTGCCGGGCTTTACCGGCGTCATCTCGGATCTGGGCGGCCCCACCGCCAACATGTACCGCTTACGCTGCAAGAGCCCCAAGGCCGAGCAGACCTGTCGGCGCGCCTCCTGCGTGTGGCCGACCATCTGCCCGCACATGGACACCGACCACAGCCCGACCATCAACCTCTATCGCAAGGCGCGCGATCTCAAGGGCATCAAGAAGATCCTGATCGCCTCCGGCGTGCGTTACGACATCGCGGTGGAAGATCCGCGCTACATCAAGGAGCTGGCCAAGTACCACGTTGGCGGCTACCTCAAGATCGCGCCGGAACACACCGAGGAGGGCCCGCTCTCCAAGATGATGAAGCCGGGCATGGGCAGCTACTACAGCTTCAAGGAGCTGTTCGACAAGTATTCCAAAGAGGCGGGCAAGCAGCAGTACCTGATCCCCTACTTCATCTCCGCCCACCCGGGCACCACGGATGAAGACATGGTGAACATGGCGCTCTGGATCAAGTCCAACCGCTTCAAGCTCGATCAGGTGCAGAACTTTTACCCGTCGCCGCTCGCCAACGCCACCACCATGTATTACACCGAGAAAAACCCGCTCAACAAGGTGAGCCGCCAGGGCGGGGATGTGTTCGTGGTGAAAGGGGAGCGTCGCCGTCGCCTGCACAAGGCGCTGCTGCGCTACCACGATCCGGCCGGCTGGCCGATGATCCGCGAAGCCCTGCTGGAGATGGGCAAGGGCCACCTGATCGGTAACGGCCCCGACTGCCTGGTGCCGCCGGAAGGCCGTGGCGAAGCCAAAGCCGAGCGCAGCCGCAACAAGGGCCTGAAACCTGCCTTGACCCGCCACAGTGCCATCACCCATCAGCGCAGTAACGGGGCGGGCAACAAGGCTGCCCGCAGCGAGGCCGGTGCAGCCAATGCCCCAGCGGCCAGCAGAAATGGCGGCAAGGCCGGCAATGGCAAACCGGTGGGCTCTCAGCTCCAGAAAGGCTCGGGTAACGGCAAATCGGCCGCACAAGGCGAAGGCAAGAATGCAGGCAAGAGCAAACCGGCCGGCAAACCCGCCACTCAAGGCGGCAAGCCCGCTGCGAAAGGAAATGGATCCAAGCGACCGGCACGGTGAGTTTCCTGACTGTAAAGCGATAGAAATAAAAAAGGCGACCATCTGGTCGCCTCTTTATAATCAGATAAGGTTGATATTATCGAATTCTATTCTTCCATGATTTCTTGAATGCTAGATGTTCAGCATCAAGGCTGAGGAATTTATTAACAGTGACAATTCTTATAGTCTCATTATTGTAACGAGCAAGTTTATCAATCGCTATGAATATTTGTTTTTTAGATTTAGAGTATTCCGATATTATTTTCTCAATTGCATGGTTCTCGATGTTAGAAAAAACTATTAAATCATGAATAATTGATGGTAAATATGTTTTTTCAAGAAAGCTCATATCTAATGAAATCATATTAGCATATGCTTTCCCTGTGCCTGAGTCCTCTTTGTGAGAAAACTCATATCTATTTTCAAATAACTTTATCTCTGGTGATATTGGATTGTTTGTATAAAAAATATTTATATATTTATTCATGGTTTCATTCAGGGTTTTCTCTATATCTTTTAATGATTCAGCTGTTTTGTCTGTGATTTGTCTAGATAGGTCGCTAACATAATCATCAATGCCTTTTTTAACATTTCTAAATCTTACTTGTTCTGATATATTTTTTTCTTCAAAGGATAATTCTAACATTCTATCTATTAGACTGGATGGTTTTTCAAACAAATCAATAGACTTCAATATTTCATCTTCTAATTTTTTTATTTCAATGTTTAGTTTTTCTTCTTGTTCTACAAGTATAGCTAATTCACTGGTAAGTTCATCCTTAAGTATTCTAGTTATGCCAGAATGAAATTGGTCTATTTTTGCTAGTTTATCCAAGTCTACATCTGGGAAATATAGATTTAACTTATCAAAGTATTTTTTATTTGCAGGGTTACCAAACTTTAAATTTTCTTCTATTCGCTTTTGTCTATTCTTTATTTGATAAAGAGAATCAACCAGAATGTCTTTTTCTTTTTTAAGCTGAAAGTTTCTCTCATTTATAATCTTGCTGGTATTTATTGAGAAGAGTTCAATGTTCTTTTTGAGATCATCCATCTCTTTTTTAATGCTTTGTAATCTTATCTCACTTAAAACACTTTCTTTTTTTGTGAGTGGTTTGATGTAACCTTCTTTAAATGCTCCAGCAAGAATTGTTTTCTTATGTTGAGTGATAGTTTTCTGTCTTTCTAGTTCTTGTACAGGCAGATAGCAAGAGAATAGTTTTAATAAATTTGGTTTTATTACCTTGTATGGCTCTGATGGAAATGAGTGCAAAGGTTTGCTTGGCGTGTAGTTTTCTTTTCCCCAGATCCTAGTAAATGGATTTACTGTGGACCTAAAACTAGCCGAGCCTTCGGGGAATTTATAATGATTCTTGAGGAATTCACGGTAATCATCAATCGACTTTTCTATTAGGGTTGTTTTTTCATGAAAAAACACAATGTTAGGAGTATCTGTATTTCTAGTAAATGTATACAAAGAATTTTGAAACAAAAAATCTATTTCAACAGAAATAGAGCCAACATTCTCTATAACATCTGAGCTCAATTTAATAAAGTCGTCACCAGCTAGAGAAAAATCGATCAGCATTAACACAGATGATTTCCCTATCGAATTTGTACCATCATCTGGGCCGATTAGAGTATTTAAACCAGGGTGGAAAGTTATTTTTCCATTTACTAGCTTGTTGCATCGTATTTCTTTTAGCATTTCTTGATAATTCCCTGTTCAATATTTAATTCTATTTTCCCCAAGACATAGAGCGCATCTATTGAATAAATAAACTCATCAATTTCAATAAATTCACTTTTTGTATTCTGGTAAAGCTCTATAAGTGTCATTGTTTCGAAATTTGTCTCTAAAATAGAAAGCATCTTAAAGATAATGGAGTCTTTAAGTGGTATTGATTTATTGGGAGTTATCATGAGTAAACCTCACAATTCTGAACGAAGTAAGAAACTAATATTTCTGCTGCTTCAGGATTTTTATGTGAAGTGGAGTTTTTAAGCCAGTCTGTTAATGCAGAGAATATCTGTGTTTGATTTAAACCTTGTTTCTTTAGTTTTATGTAGTAAGTTTTAACTTGGCTATAAATTGTATCTGATGTGTATGGGGTTATTTTGTCTAAGTCAGCGAATTTTGTTTTTATTATGTGGTAAAAATATCGAATGTTACTTTTGATTTTTAACTTAACAAGGGATTCCAAAGTCGAATCTGCTTTTGATTCAATCTTCATAGCATTTAATGATAACTTTTCTATGGCATCTTCATCAATCGATATGAGAGTATTGATTACCTCATTTATTTCAAAGTCAATTGAACTATCAAACCAGCCATTTTTCAGTCTTGATAATCTTTGCAACTCTTTTTTTAATGCGACCATTTCTTGATAGCCTGCCACCGTTCTGGGATTATCAAATATTTTATGACAATCACGGCACAAGGCTATTAAGTTATCTTCATGGTCTACGTCATTATTTAAAATTTCTTCATTTTTAAGAAGTTCAATTTCATGAGGGTGAGGGCTATTAGGGTAAATATGTGCAATTTCAAAAACTTTTGTCATTGTACGCCCACTTTTTTTCATCAGAGGCTTTGTACATTTTGGACAAATCCCGCTTACTTCATCATATAAGATGAGCGACATGTTTTCTGTCGGTGATTTTCTCTTCGCATTTGAAGTTGCCACTAAATATCCTTATGTAGAATTATATGAGAGTATCGTTTATTTAAGACAGTGTTATATCCATTAATATAATTATTGTTCGTAAGTAAACCTCATCTCATAAGTTGTTATGCACACCACCTACCCCATTAACTCCACGCTACCGCCCGTGGATTACAGCTTCCAATATGCTCCCTTGACCCACGCTGGCAGCAACCCATCGCAGTTCAACAGGTTCTGGATGGCTATGGTAAGCCAAACGAAACTGTCTGAGCGAGCCTTAAAATGATGTAACCATCAGAATCTCATCGTTTTTTGAACTGGATCAGCAAATGGATTTGAAAGGGGCATATATGGTTATTTTCATTTCCCCAAAAGATGGCCACAGAAATCTGGGACACCCACCTTTTTGACAGAAATCTGGGAGACAGAAATCTGGGACACCCACCTTTTTCCACCTTTTTGACAGCGGCGTAGCCCTGTACTTGGCTTGAGGTGTCACTGCCCAGGGGGTGAGCCATGACCATTGCCCGTTCACGTCAAATCAGTTTGCAGGATACGCCTTACTACCATGTGGTCAGTCGCTGTGTGCGGCGGGCGTTTCTGTGCGGGGAAGATGCCCACTCCGGCCAGAGTTACGAGCATCGGCGCCAGTGGGTAGTGGACAAGTTGGGCCAATTGTCGCGACTGTTTGCCATCGGTGTGTGTGCCTATGCGGTGATGAGCAATCACTATCACCTGGTGCTCAAGGTCGAGCCGGATACCGCTGCCAATTGGAGCGAGCGGGAGGTGGCCGAGCGTTGGGCGGCGCTATTCCAGTGGCCGCTGCTGGTACGACGCTGGTATCAGGGGGAATCCCTGATTGAGCCTGAACTCGCTGTGGTGCAACAACTGATAGGGCAGTGGCGGGAGCGGTTACATTCCATCAGCTGGTTTGTGCGGTTGCTCAACGAAAACCTGGCTCGGCAGGCCAATCGGGAAGATGGTTGCAAGGGCCATTTTTGGGAAGGGCGCTTCAAGAGCCAGGCCCTGCTCACCGAATCAGCCCTGCTGGCCTGCATGGCCTATGTTGATCTCAATCCGATACGGGCGGCGATTGCCGACCGGCCCGAGCAGAGCGATTACACCAGCCTCAAGCAGCGTCTCGATGGTGAGCAGTCCGCCGCCCCATTGCCTCCGTTGCTGTTGCCATTCGCGCACGAAGCGCGACCCGATAGCCTGCCATATACCTTTGCGGATTACCTGATGCTGGTGGACTGGACAGGTCGCGCCATCCGAGTGGACAAACGGGGCCATATCCCAGTTTGTCTTGCCCCCATCCTGGCGCGGCTGGGGTTAGACGAGGTGCGCTGGCTCAAGCAAGTGACGCTGTTTCGGCGCCAGGGTATCAGAGTGGTGGGTGACAAAGAGCATTGTCAGCAGTTTGCCTGGCACTGTGGCCAGCGACGGTGTCATCAACCATCCCTTTGAGTGATGAATATTTGTGTCATAACAACGTCCGGTATAGCGCCAGCTCATCACCGGTGTGATCGCATCTGAATTGGCGTCATCGATGCCAAGACATTCTTTTTAATCCCCCGAGTTTCACAAATGCCATCGCACATGCTGGATGACGAGTTGTGCTGGGCGCTTGATGAGGGCTTTCTCCAAAAGATGGCTGTCCTGATAAGGCGACACATAATTGGGACAGCGCCTTTCCAAAAGGTGGCTGTCGCAGATAAGAAGAGAAGGGTTAAGGAAGATGTACTATCGGCCCTTTGTTATCAGGCCGTTTTTTCACAACGCTACGACACCGTGGGTGTTGCTTGAGCAGGTGATTTTTGCATCAGTGAAACAGAGTGGGTGATATGGTTCCTCCAATGGAACAATCCGTACACAAAGATGGCTGTCCCAAATAAAAAGGGAGCTTATCTTGCTCGGTCCATGGAGAAGGGGGGAGATGACGACGTCTCTTGGGGATCTTTTACGAGAGTCGGCAAATATGGGGATCCACCTTTGGCTCGCATGACCAAACCTGATGCCAAGGGGCGGGTTGGCCGATATCTCGAATGGGGGCAGCGTTGGCAATAAATAACAAGGGCGACCAGTTGGTCGCCCTTGTGTGATGGGCAGAAGCGCGGGCTCTGCCTGTGAAGGTGACGGTTATTGCAAATCCGTGCTCAGGCTGGGGGCGCCGAAGTTCACCAGGGTGGCATGGGAGTGCTCGAAGTACTGTGACCAGAAGTCACCGAGTGCATCCATGGTCTTGCCGGAACGATAGGCGTGTTTCACCGCGTCGGTTACCAGCCCGGCGCCCGTGACGTAGACGCGAGCGCCTTGCAGATCGGCAAACAGCCCCTTGCTCTTGGCCTGCTTGAGCTCGTCACCGACATTGAGCTGCTTGATCTTGTTGGTGGCATAGAAGCTGGTGTAATCGGAGTGCTCCAGCATGTCCGAAATGAGGAACACGACGCGGTCATTGACGCCTTGCTCGGCCTTCATATCGTCACCCACCTTGCGCAGCGAGTTCATGATCTCGCTCTTGGGGATGTCCTGGCGGGCATCACGCAGTGCTTTCACGAACTGTTTGCCAAAGCCGTTACGAAAGACCTTGGTCTGCGTCGTCAGGCAGGTGTCCAGGCCGCGCAATTTGCGCATGCTGACATCGTCCCGGATCTCCCCTTCCAGCGGCATATCCAGTTGCCCCGCGTAGGCCAGGCGAAGGTATTCGCCAGGCAAGAAGGCGGAGAAGGTATAGAGCTTGACGCGATCGCCAGCCTGCACGAACCGCTCGATCTGCCCCCAACTGCTGCGTTGCAGATCGTCAGGCATCGGAATGGTCTGGTCGATGATGACCACCAGTTCGCGACCGGTGCCCGCAGGTTTGATGTCGGTCAGGCCATTGCGTTCATAGCAGCTCTGTATGTCGTTACGCTCGGCCGCCAACGCTGCACAAGGCAGCGTCAACGCCAGTAGCAATACCTGGGTGATCTTCACGATTAGGCACTCTGCTTGGTGGGAAAGAGGCCCAGGGTCTTGAGGGCCATCTGCTGTTCACGGATATCACGCAACTGCGCTTCGTCCACCCCCAGTGCGCGGCTGGCTGCTGCCAGACTCTCTTCGGGCAGGCCAGTGACATCATGGAAATCGGCGGCCTTGACGGCAGCGCCGGTCTGGCCGGGGGCGTCAGTGGTGGGCGGGAGAGCCGCCTCTACCTGCGCAACAGCCGGTTGTACGGCGGGTGCCGGCTCGGCTTGCACTGCCGGTGCGACCTGGGGGGCCGGCTTGGGCGGCACGGTGCCTGCCTTGTACTCGATAAAGGCCAGGAAATTGCGATGGGCGGATTTCTCCCCTTCCAGCGCCCCCAGCACACCCGAGTTGGTATGGTCACGGCTCGACAACAGGGTCTGCAAGCGGCGGAGCTTGTCATCGGCATGGCTGGCAATGGCGGTGCGTTGCTGGTCCATCGCGTCCAGCATCTCTTCGGCGGTCGCGTATTCGTGTGTCAGACGCCAGGCTGTTTTGGAATGGGTGCCCGCAAAGTGGTATTTGCTGGCAAGCCAGATGCTGATCCCCTGGATGGCGATGTAGATGAGCGACAGCATGACGTAGGTGGTCAGGCTGGCCTCACGGATGGCCTGCATCTTGTCTTCGATGGTGGCCTCTTCCGCCTCGTTGTTGATGGCTTGAGACTCTTCCGGCAGATCAAACGGCGACCCCATGCTGCTGTCACTCTGTGCCGTTGTTTCGGCGCGCATGTTGTTGACCATCTCGGTTTCGATGCTGTCGAGGGTGGCTGAACGCACCACGAAGGCGCCCACTGCCATGCAGGCAACAAACGAAGCACAGACAATCAGCCAGACAAACTTGCGGCTGACGCCTGAATTCACGTCTTTCAGGCGTGCCAGCAGCTGCTCGTAGTCAGGTTTGTCAGAGTCCGAGAAGGAGTCTTCCAGATTGATGGCCTTGTTTGCCTTGAGGGTACGGGAGCGTTTTGAGGGCTCTTCCCCTTGCCACCAGTGGCGCGCCCGGGCGATCAGGCTGTTGTGATGCAGGGAGTGTCCGGCCACTTCAGCCAGGAATGCGGATGCAACGGCGAGCAGCAGAGCCGTCGCGGCTGCCAGCAGGTGGCGGTCATTGGTGGAGGCATCCATGTTCATCCAGCCTGCCAGCACGTAGGCAAAGCCCATTGCCTCGACCAGCACCAGCACCAGCACCAGAGCAAGCACCCACGCCGGGCGCGGGGAGCGGCCGGCCTCTCCTGCCTTGGCAAGGTAGTCGAGGGAGGCGTTGTAGGCATCTGTCCCCTTTAAATGCTTCTTGTATTCGCGGTAGTACACATTCGACAGGGTCACTTCATGGTTGATCCAGCCATCGCCATCGACCGAGGCCGGCTTGCGGGCGAGACGGGCCACTGTGCCGATCAGCGGCAGGCTGTGCCATACCCGGATCAGGAAGTAGGAAACATGCTCCCAATGCCGCCACACCACCACGGCGCTGACGAGGAATGAAACAATGCCAACGGTCAGCATCTGGTTGGCGAGGATCAGCGTCTTGAGCGCTGCCAAAGAAAAGTCTTCCACTAAGTTTCTCCGTTTTCTTATTTGGAATGGGTGGCGGGAATGGGTAGGTACGAAGCCACATAAGCCTCGGAACCTGCCGGATAGAACAGGGCTCCCTGGCTGACCTTGGCGTTGCCTTTGCTGAACACGAGGTCCATGCAGGACACCGACGCCTTGGGATCGCTGGTGAAGACGCGGTATAGCACCTCACTCTCGCCCTCATAGGTGTTGGCCACCGCCTTGAGGGTCTGGGGCTTCTTCTGATTCGAGGATTTGTAACCCTGAACGACTTGCAGGATCGGTTGACGATCGACCTGGGCGTTGTCACGCAAGATGGAAACCGGAGAGACAGTCACCAGGTGGCCGTTGACGGTATTGGCCCAGACGCGATTGTTATAGCCGGGCATGTACTCCTTGGTGGCATGGCGCGGGAGAGGCTTGTCGTCTGCCATGCTCAGTACCTGGCCTGCACTGCGTGGCTTATCTGCCTCACAGCTCGACATCGGCATGTCGCTTGCGTATGCGCTGCTGATCAGTGCAAAACCACTCGCCTTGGGTTTGATGTTCTGGGCCATGTTCCACTGATAGGTGCCGGCAGGCTTGCCGCCGAAGTCCACTGCGGCCTTGGCATTGGGCAGGGCCTTGGTCGTGCTGGTGTTTGAGGCGCTCTGCTTGGCGGCGGGTTGGTGAGGGGCGGTTTGCGACGTGGCCGCCACCTTGCTTGAACCGCTTGCGGACTGAGCCGCCGGTTTGGTCGCAGCCACACGAGGCTTGGCGGTATCGGAAGCCCCGTAACGCAGATAGCGGGTGTTGTTCTCTTCTGATTGGGCCCGCATGACCAGAGCCTGCTCGTTCGCCAGTTCTACAATTTCGACCCGGCGATTCTGACCGCGAAGCAAGGGGTCGCTGTTGTCTGCGATGGGACGCGAAGAACCCGCGCCTTGATAGTAAATGGAAGAGGCCGGGATCCCCGATGCGACCAGAACCTTGCCGACGGCTCGCGCACGTTGCTCGGAGAGTCGCAGATTGAGTTCTGCAGGGCCGGTGGCGTCACTGTGGCCGACGAGGAGGATACGGCGCTGATCCGAGGCGTCTACGGCTGCGGGTTTGGCATAGAGCTGGGCCAGTTTCGTGACCACGCGCAGGCCGCTTTCTGTGAGCTGGGCAGAACCACTCGAGAACATGCCGGAATCGGGGATCTGGGCCACAAGGCCGGCGTCCTGAGGGACACCGGTCACTGCGGCTGGCTCGGCAACGGTCAGTTTCTCGGTCGCGATGTTGAGATTCTCTTCCTTTGCTATCCGGTCAAGCTCTTGTAGCCTGGACTGCCACATATAGCCTGCTGCGCAGCCCAGCGCCCCACCGAGGGCAACCCCCGCGACAGCCCCTTTTTTCCCGTTGATGGCGTAGCCCGCAGCCCCTCCTGCAATCATGCCAGCCCCACAAAGCACCGGCATGCCGTAATCCTTGCCGATATCATTGACCGTGGATTTGAAATTCTGCATCTGCTGAGAGCTGCAACCCACGGCGGCAATCAATACACAGCTGAGAGGTGCAAGACGAAACGATTTATCCATAGCGATTCCTTGCCATTTATATTTAATAGCGAGATTCAGACATACCAGTGAGGCCAGAGAAAAGCGTCTTCGGGTGGAGTGAAATATCGACACTTGCTGATATAAGAGATATTAACGCGGGCTGATGTTTAATATCGGCGCCAGGCGTGCTCATTCTCGCAAGCGGCTGTGTCTGATATGTCCTGAGTGTCAGAAGAGGCAATTATCTATGCGGTTCAATAGGTATCGAGTGGCTATGATAAGCCAAACGAACCTGATCATGCGAGTGGAAAAGTGATGCAACCATAGGAAAAACATCGACTTTCCAATATCTTTGCCCATCTCCCCGACGCTGAACACAAAGAGCGATATGGCGACGCTCTTGTGGTTTGTGAAAGGCGCAGGCCGATTATCGCTATTGAGGATGAGGGCTGTTGGGGGAAGTATGTGGTCGCCCCCACTGACAGTGCTGGCGAAATAATGTTCATGGGCAGAATAACGTCTGGCAGCCCGTTTATATAATGGATTAATTGTCGATAAATATGTCTGATAACAGTTTATAGAGTGGGGCACAGGCAGTTCGAAGCATTGCAAGACCTCTGTTGAACGCATTGTTTGATAATATTGTCGAAAGGGTTTGGTCAGGAGCAATCAGATGGCGATAACAACGCGATCCCGAAGAGAGAAGATTGGCAGCGGGCTCGGGCTGGTGATGGGGCTCATCGCCTTTAACCTGATCGTGCCCCTGCTTCCGGTTGCAACAGAGATGTCGGATATGACCCGGATGATAGGTGCCATGGTCAGCGCCATGCTTTGCGCCGAGCTGGGCGCCAGGATTGGCAAGTGGCGGGATGCCAAAGAGCAGGCCGGATCGGCAGAGTAACTCGACGTGAGAAGAGCGCCAATCGCCCGAGTGCGGTGGTGTGTGCGGGTGTAACAGGCAGGGCGACTGTTGTCGCCCTGCCTGTTTTGCTATCGCGGTTTGCCGCTCAAGCGCCGCCGGGGTTTGCTGCGATGGAGGAAGGTGGCCAGGGTGTCGCGGGGCGATGCCGCATTGCATCAGAAGGCGCCTGGAGCGAGATGCGCCAAGGCTGGATCTGCGAGGGAAATCCTGAGATCGTGCAGGCAGTTATCTGGTTATCCCCTTGAGAGGAGTGCCCATGCGCATTGCCCTGATTGGCCTTGGCGATATCGCCCGGAAGGCCTATCTGCCGCTGCTTGCAAACGACGAGCGAGTCACCCCGCTGCTCTGTACCCGGAGTCCCTCGGTGCTCGGCGAACTGGCGCGCCAGTACCGGATTGGCGAGTGTTTTACCGAGGTCGATGCGCTGCTGGCGAGCCGACCTGATGCGGTGATGATCCACGCTGCCACCGCCGTGCACGGCAAACTGGCGGAGCTGTGCCTGCGTGCCGGCATTCCTACCTTTGTGGACAAGCCGCTGTGTGACAACGCAGGAGAGGTGGAGGCGCTCGCCAATCTCGCCATCGCCAGGGACTGCCCGCTGTTTGTGGGCTTCAACCGTCGCTATCTGCCCGCCATGGCCGCCGCACGAGACCAGCCGCTGACCGAGCTCCATTGGCAAAAGCACAGGCACGCCCTGCCAGGGGCGCCTCGCCAGTTTCTGTTCGACGACTGTATCCATGTGCTCGACAGCCTCTGCTGTTATGGCGGCGAGCCGGACGGGGAGCTGCATGCGGTGCTGCGACGCAGCAGTGAGCAGCCCGAACTGCTGGCCGGGGTGAGCGTCGCCTGGCAGAGCGGGCAGATGGCAGTGAGCGGCAGCATGAATCGCAGCGCCGGCATGACCGAGGAGCGCATCGATGCCTATGGCGACAACCTCTCATTACATATCGAGAACTGCACCCGTGGCCTGCTTGCGCGAGACAACACAGTGCAGACCCTGGCACCGGGCGACTGGCAGCCCGTGCTGGCGAGCCGAGGCTTTGTCGCCATGCTCGAGCACTGGTATGGGCAGATTGACGTCGGGCGGGCAGACGGGGCGTTGGTCGAGAGCTACCTGCAAAGCCATCGACTGGCGGAGCGCCTCGTCGCCCTGGCAAAGGGATGACCCGGAGGCAAGGGGCTGGGTGACACCGACAGGCATCACTGGCCAGAGAAGCGGCAGAGCACTGTATGAGATGGTGGCTCCTTGCGCAGTCAGCCGGGAAGGGTGCCAGCGAGCGAGCCAAGCGAAGGCGGGTTTGTTATCTTGGCGGCCATCAAGAGCAGCAGGGCAAGAGATCGCAATGAAGAAGGTGTCGAAGATGAGATGGCTGACCGCAGTGGGCGGGGTATTCCGTTCATGAGCATCATTCTGGGGATCGATCCCGGTTCGCGCATCACCGGTTACGGGGTCATTCGCATCGTCGCGGGCAAGGCGGAATATCTGGGATCGGGCTGCATCCGCACCGATCTGGGGGAGCTGCCGTCTCGCCTGAAGCAGGTCTATGACGGGGTGAGCGAGATCATCACCCAGTTCAAGCCGGACGAGTTCGCCATCGAGCGGGTCTTCATGGCGCGCAACGCGGACTCGGCCCTGAAGCTCGGCCAGGCCCGTGGCAGCGCCATCGTCGCGGCGGTCAATGCCCTGCTGCCGGTGAGCGAGTATTCGGCCACCCAGATCAAGCAGGCGGTTGTGGGCACCGGTGGCGCCGCCAAGGAGCAGGTGCAGCACATGGTGACTCATCTGCTCAAGCTCTCTGCCACCCCCCAGGCGGATGCGGCGGATGCCCTCGGGGTGGCGCTCTGCCACTTCCACACCCGTCAGAGCCTCATTCGCATGGCCGGGCGGGCCAGCGGATCGGTGCGCGGCCGTTATCGCTAATCCCCGGGGGAGGGCTTCTGGTGTTGGCAGGGGAGCGCGGGGAGCTGCTGGCAAAATCGCTGGTCGGGTCACAATCTGTCGCGTCCCTCGATGGGACTCCCATGGAGAAGCGCACCGAGCGGGTGAATATCTTTCTACTTTATCAATAACTTGTGACATTCATCACACATCCGCGATGAGCCGGGTCGGTTTCGTCTTGCTCCGCCACACTCCCATAATATGGCGCCTGTTCAATAACAGTGTCCGTATGAGCCTTTCTGGCTCTCGTGTTAATCATCATGGGAGAGACAAGAGTGAAACCTTTTGCTGCTGAATTTATGGGAACCTTCTGGCTGGTACTGGGAGGCTGCGGGAGCGCCGTGCTGGCTGCCGCCTTCCCCAATGTGGGGATCGGCCTGCTGGGCGTCGCCCTGGCGTTCGGTCTGACCGTGCTGACCATGGCCTATGCCATCGGTCATATCTCGGGTTGCCACCTTAACCCGGCCGTGACCGTCGGGCTCTGGGCCGGTGGCCGCTTCCCGGCCTCCAACGTGCTGCCCTACATCGTGGCCCAGGTGCTTGGCGGGATCGTGGCAGGTGGCGTGCTCTATGTCATTGCCAGCGGACAGGCGGGTTTTGATGTGAGCGCAGGCTTTGCTTCCAACGGCTATGGTGAGCATTCCCCCGGTGGTTACAGCCTGCTGGCCGCACTGGTGTGTGAAGTGGTGATGACCGGTTTCTTCCTGTTTGTCATCATGGGGGCCACCGACAGCCGTGCGCCGGCCGGGTTTGCTCCCATCGCCATCGGTCTGTGCCTGACCCTCATCCACCTCATCAGCATTCCGGTGACCAACACCTCGGTCAACCCGGCGCGCAGCACTGGCGTGGCGCTTTTTGTCGGTGACTGGGCCGTGGGCCAGCTCTGGCTGTTCTGGGTTGCCCCCATTGTCGGTGCCATTCTGGGTGCATTGGCCTATCGTGTGATCGCCACGAAAGAGTGATGTGTTGCTAGTTAACGTGTGGTATCGACACGCCCCCGGGCGTGTTTTTTTATGTCTGAAGGAATACCGAGCAGGGCGCCATGCTGACGATAGGGTGCGGCATGATCACAGTCCCTTGGCGCTCAGCATCTCTTTGTAGCGCTGATGCAGCAGCTTGACCCGTTCCACATAGGCCCGGGTTTCGGCCAATGAGGGATGCCGCCGTGCTTGTACCGTACCGGTCCTACAACCCCTTGGCGCTCAGCATCTCCTTGTAGCGCTGATACAGCAGCTTGACCCGTTCCACATAAGCCCGGGTTTCGGCCAATGAGGGATGCCGCCGTGCTTGTACCGTACCGGTCCTACAACCCCTTGGCGCTCAGCATCTCTTTGTAGCGCTGATGCAGCAGCTTGACTCGTTCCACATAAGCCCGGGTTTCGGCATAGGGCGGTATGCCGCCGTGTTTTTGCACCGCACCGGCGCCTGCATTGTAGGCGGCGGTGGCCAGGGCCACATTGCCGTCATACTGCTTGAGCAGACCCGCCAGGTATTTCACCCCGCCAAAGATGTTCTGCTCCGCCAGCAGGGCGTTGCCGACCCCGAGCTCGCGCGCCGTGGCGGGCATCAGCTGGGTCAGTCCCATGGCGCCCTTGCGGGAGACGGCCAGGGGATTGAAGGCGGACTCGGCATGGATCAGCGCCCGGATGAGGGCAGGCTCGACCTGATAAGTCTTGGCTGCCGCCTGTATGGTGCTGGCGTAGTCATAGAGGAAGAGGCCTGTCGTGTGCCAGTTGACCTTGGACGCCGGATCGCAGGCATAGCAGTCGTTGAACAGCAGCAGTTCGTAGTGACCCTGCTCCGGCATCATGTCGGAATAGCGTATGACCCCGTTCTTTTGTACCGACTTGTAGACCTGGATCTGACGGCTTGCAGGCTTAGCGGGTTCAGGGGAGGGGAGCGGCGCCGTGGTGAGTGCCACGGTACGCGGCGTGGGAACCGGGGAGGAGACAGCCGTCTCCGGGGTCAGGATCACCACCTCTGCCGGTGGCGGTATCTGAGCCGGGGCTGCGTGGGAAAACAGCGGCATCATGCCCAGCAACATCCATGCTTTCAACGGCTTGCTCCTTAAGCCTCGTTAGCCACGTTGAGTAAAGCATTCGGGATGGCGCAGAACAAGTTCCTGTGAACAGGGGAGGCTGGAAATGTGATGGCAGAGGGACGTCCCGCCTGTGTGCTCACTCAGGACAAGGGGCGCGGCTCATGGCGTCAAGGGGCGGATGATCGCAACCTCGTCTTTTCCATCTAGTTATTGGCTTTTTTGTAAGTTAAAGGCGTGTTATCTTGCTGTTGCTCCACTCTGGTCAGATCTCTTCGTGGAGCCAGCGAGCGAGCAGGAGAGGGCCGGTATGGCCAGAGCGAAATGGGCATGACAAGCAGGCGAGCGATGGAGCTCAGATTCGAAGAGTACTGTGATGCGGATCTTTCCCTCATCAGAGACTATTACGAGACGACGTTTTCCCACTATGTGCCGGATTTGGCAGAACGGATTTTTGTGGTTCGTGATGCACACTGGCTGGTGGGGGCGGTGCGCCTGCGCGATGAACAGGATTACTACCACTTGTGTGGCTTTCGTCTGCTCCCTCACTACCAGTCTCTGGGGCTGGGGTCCCGCTTGTTGCAGCATGCCTGCCGCGATCTTTCCGACAAGCCCGTGATCTGTCACGCCCTGCCGTTCGAGAAACCCTTCTACCTCAAGGCGGGATTTGACCACCTTCCCCTGCATGAACTCGACGGGCCCCTTCACTCCCTCTATCACCAGCAGCACGAACAGGGTTACCAGATCGAGCTGCTGGTGCGCCAGGCGAAGGCGCCTGTTTTCAACTGAGATCTTATTGGGGTTTGGTCAGCAGGTGGATCTTGCCTGGTGACAACTCCAGCCCCAGCAGATTTTCCTTGAGCCAGGCCTGATTGGGGTCCTTGTCATCCAGCTTGTAGACAGGCTGGGTCTCCAGCCGTTTCTCCATGCTCTGCAGCAGCATCCTCAGCATGAAACCAAACTTCTGTTCCGCCGCGGCAGGCTCCAGCTTGTAATCGATGAGCTTCATGTTGTCGAGGAAGAGCGCACTCTTGGCCTTGTCGTAGCGGGGCCTCGCCTCATAGGTCATGTTGAAGCGCGCGTCGTACTCGGTCTGATCCGGGAGCGCGATTTTCAACTTGCCTTTGCCAAACACCCTGGCGGTATCCGGGCTCTGGCGACCAATCTGCACATCGCTCTGCTCGAGTTGCACATGGGCCTTGATGATGCCGGGCAATTCCAGCTGTTTGTCCACTTGCACCTGGGATTGCAGGTACTGATTTATCTGCTGCTCATTGATGTCATATGAGCCTTGACCTAGCATGGCCAGACTCAGCAGCATAGATTGCAGGATCATGCTAACGACCTGATAGAATGGGTGTGCCCCATAGCATACCATCCCGACCCTGTGGGGTCTGCCCGTGCCATCTGTCCAATACACCAAGGAGTCGCCTTGCTCGACGGTCTGGAATACGACATTCAGTTGCTGTTTTCCCGCTTTCTCGGCTGGTTGTTGCTGTTGTTTCACACCGTGATCGTGGCAGGGATCTCCCTGCGGGTGGTGATGAAGCGACGTCCCATCGGGGTATCTCTTGCCTGGTTGGCCCTCATCTATGCCATCCCCTTCGCCGGGGTCGGTTTCTACGTGCTGTTTGGCGAGATACGCCTCGGTCGCAAGCGGGCGGAGCGGGCCCAGGCCATGTACCGTCCTTACGCCATCTGGATCCGCCAGCTCGCGCGCCTCTTCCCCCAGCACTGCTGCGAGGTGGGCAGCAAGGCACGCCCGCTCCACGATCTGATCCAGGGGCGCTTGGCCATGCCCATGCTCTCGGGCAACCGGATGACCCTGCTGCACAAGCCCAAGAGCATCGTAGAGGAGATAGTGCGCGACATCCGGGGCTCCTCCCAATCCTGTTATCTGGAGTTCTACATCTGGCACCCCGGCGGGGATGTGGACGAGGTGTGCGAGGCGTTGATGGAGGTGGCTGCACGCGGCGTGGATTGTCGTGTCTTGCTCGACTCCATCGGCAGCAAGACCTTCTTCCGCTCCTCCTGGCCCAAAACCTTGCGTGCCGCTGGTGTCAAAGTCGTGGAAGTGTTGCCGGTCGGCGCCTGGCGCATCCCGTTTCAGCGCCAGGACTTGCGCATGCACCGCAAGTTGGTGGTGATCGATGACAAGGTTGGTTACACCGGCTCCATGAACATGGTGGATCCTCGTTTCTTCAAGCAGGATGCCGGGGTCGGCCAGTGGGTCGACATCATGATCCGGGTGCAGGGCCCCGTGGTGCCGTTGATGTGGTCCACCTTCGTCTGGGACTGGGAGATGGAGACCGGCGAGCGGCTGCTCGACAGTCTGCAACATGAGCCGGAAGCCTGGCCACAGACCAACTATCGGGCCCAGCTCATTCCCTCCGGCCCCTTCGTCGGCGGTGACTGCATCCAGCAGAGCCTGCTGCTCGCCATCTACCAGGCTCGTCATCATCTGGTGCTGACCACCCCCTATTTCGTGCCGGACGATCCGCTGGCTGCGGCCCTCTCTTCGGCGGCGGCCCGCGGCGTGCTGGTGCAGTTAGTTCTGCCTGCGCGCAACGACTCCCTGATGGCCAACCACGCCAGCAACTCCTTCATGGAGGATCTGCTGGCGGCAGGAGTGGAGATATACCGCTATGATGCCGGACTGCTGCACACCAAGAGCGTGCTGGTGGACGATGATTTCGCCCTGGTGGGCACGGTCAACCTCGACCGGCGCAGTCTCTGGCTCAATTTCGAGATCACCCTGCTCATCGACAACCCGGTGTTTGTCGCCGAGATGAACCAGCTGGTGCAGGGCTACATGCTGGAGGCGACCCCCATGTCACTGACCAGGTGGCGTGCCCGCCCCTGGTACAAAAAATTGCTTGAGAACATCTTCTACCTGTTCAGCCCCCTGCTGTGACAGCCAGAGCGTGGACCCCAAGCCGTTGTCTGGCTTGTGTTGATGCCCATCCTCCCCGTAGAGTGCGCCCATGCACCCGCCATTGAACCATTGTGGAGAAACAGAACTGATGAAGAAAAAAGTGGCCTTGGCCGTCGGAGTCGTGTTGGTGGTGGGAGGGCTTGGCGCCTGCTGGTACACGGGCAATACATTCGACCGGATCCTGGCCGAGCAGATCGCCAGGGCGCAGCAGGAGAGTGGAATCGAAGTCACCTGGAGCCCGGAGACGGAGAATCTGTTTACCCGCGACGGCGTGCTCAAGGTGGTGGTGCCGCCCCAGACGCTGGCGAGTTTTGATCCCCAGCTGGCGGGAAGCGAACCCATCGAGATGCAGTTCGCGTTCAACAGCCGCCTGTTGCCGCTCTATATCAAGAGTCACCTCCAGCTTGATACCGCACAGGGCACGCTGGCGCCCATCCTGACCTCTCTGGGGATGCAGCAGTGGCAACTGGGGGCCGAATCGGCGAGCAGCCTCTGGACCATGAGCAACAGCTCCCGCTTCTGGGTGAGTGACTTCAAGGTCAAGGAGGGGCTCAACGAATTCAATTTCCTGCCCTTGAACGGCGACTATCGCGGGGATCTCGACGGCAATGGCCATCTCACCGCCCACTGGTTGGGGATGACTGTCCACGATGCCCAGAGCAAGACAGATCTGGCCTTGGCGGATCTCAAGGGCAGTGCCGACATGGCCGAGATCAGCGGACTCTGGCTCTCTCCCCGCAGCGATGCGACCCTTACGGCCTTCTCCCTGACCCAGCCGGGGAACGTCAAGATCACACTGGAGGGGCTGACCACGGCCACCGAGCTGGCGGGGGACGATCTTCAGACGCTCTCCACTCGCTATCAGATGAAGGTGGCGACCCTCAACATGGAGAGCGAGGAAGACCGGCTCGCGCTGACCCAGGGAAATCTGGATCTCTCCCTCAAGGGGCTGGATCTCGAGGGGTATCAGACGCTGCAAGAGGCCAGCAGCAAACGGGTGGACGAAGCGGCCATCCAGGAAGCGCTGGACAAGATGCTCCAGAGAGGGGCCACGCTGGAACTGGCGGATCTGAGTGCGCGATTGAACGGTGAGCCTGTCAGTCTGCAAGGGGAGGCCAAGCTGGCGCCCACCACCCTGGCACAGTTGATGGGCAGCGAGGAGGGGATGCAGGCACTCTCCGGTCTGCTGCATGCCCACCTTGGGGAGAAGCTGGGCCAGGCCGTTCCCCAGTTGGCCCCCATGCTGGAGCAATTCACTGCCATGGGATATCTGAAGGCGCAGGAGTCACAGCTTCAGGCCGAGCTCAAGCTCGACAAAGGGGCCGTGACCGTCAATGGTCTGCCGCTGCACCCGTGAGTGCCGCGCAATGAAAAGGCTCCCTCGGGAGCCTTTTTTCTGGGGGCGCGCAGCCGCTTATTTGAACACGACGGTCTTGTTGCCGTAGACGAAGACACGCTCGTTCAGCACCAGTTCCAGCGCCCGGCTCAGCACGGATTTCTCCACGTCGCGTCCGGCCTTGGCCATGTCATCGGCACTGAAGGTGTGATCGACGTGGATCACGTCCTGCTCGACGATGGGGCCTTCATCCAGATCGTCGGTGACGAAGTGGGCGGTGGCACCAATCAGCTTGACCCCGCGGTCGAAGGCCTGACGATAGGGGCGGGCACCGATGAAGGCAGGCAGGAAGGAGTGGTGGATATTGATGATCTTGCGCGGATAGGCTTCCACGAAGCTTGGGGTCAGCACACGCATGTATTTGGCCAGGATGACGTAATCCGGCTGGTAGCCATCGATGAGCGTGCGCACTTGCTCCTCATGCTCGGTGCGGCTCAGATCCTCGTGGCTCACGCAGTGGAAGGGGATGTCGAACTTGCCGGTCAGCTCGGCGAGGGTGTCGTAGTTGCCGATGACCGCGACGATGTCCATGTCCAGGGCGCCGGCATAGTTCTTCATCAGGATGTCGCCGAGGCAGTGGGTCTCCTTGGTCACCAGGATGACGATGCGCTTCTTGCCCGCCTTGACGAGACGACGCTGGGCGCCGGCAGGCAGGGCATCATCGAGGTCGGCCAGCAGGGTCTCGTCGTTGAAGCGCCCTTCCAGCTCGGTGCGCATGAAGAAGCGGCCGTTTTCGTGATCCACGAACTCGTCGTTCTTGTTGATGTTGAGCTGGTGCTTGTAGCAGATGTTGGTGATCTTGGCGATGAGACCCTTGGCATCGGGGCAATCGGTCAGCAGTATTTTCTTTTCCATCTCTGTCATGATTCCGTTTGTGATGTTGGCACCCGGTCTGCGCGGGCGCGCGCGTTTTTGCTGGCACTATGCCACAAACGAATTCAGAAAGGACAGCGCGCCGTGTATCGGGTGGTGCTCGCGCGAAAATTGCAGTGCAGCCAGCACCCGGTTTGTCTTTGATGGGTTTTTGGCTGGCATCCTGCGTCTTTTTTCTTTAGGCTGTCTGCGCTTATTCTCAGGGCGGGGCGAAATTCCCCACCGGCGGTATCCCGATGTGACTCGGGGAGCCCGCGAGCGCCCGACCCGGCATTCATCCGGGACGGGGTCAGCAGATCCGGTGAGATGCCGGAGCCGACGGTCATAGTCCGGATGAAAGAGGATAAGACAGATATTGCTGGCCAGACCCTGACGGGTTGGCCGCCGCATGGCTACTTCTGTCTGCCTTTCCATGCCCTGATTCTGGTCCTTGTCTTTCTTAGGAGTCTTACCATGAATCAGTCTCTACTCAGTGAATTCGGTGATCCCATTGCTCGCGTCGAAGCCGCGCTGGCCGCCCTGCGTGCCGGTCAGGGTGTGCTGGTGGCCGATGATGAAGATCGCGAGAACGAAGGCGATCTCATCTTTGCCGCAGAAACCATGACCAACGAGCAGATGGCCATGATGATCCGCGAGTGCTCCGGCATCGTCTGCCTCTGTCTGACCGACGAGCGGGTTCGCCAGCTCGAGCTGCCGATGATGGTGGAGGCCAACTCCAGCCACTATCAGACTGCCTTCACCGTGACCATCGAAGCGGCGCAGGGGGTGACCACCGGGGTGTCCGCCGCCGATCGCATCACCACCATCCGCGCGGCCATCGCCGACGGTGCCCGGCCCTCCGATCTGCATCGACCCGGCCATGTCTTCCCGCTGCGCGCCCGCACGGGTGGGGTGCTGACCCGCCGTGGTCACACCGAAGCGACCGTCGATCTGATGCAGCTCGCCGGGCTCAAACCTTACGGAGTATTGTGCGAGTTGACCAAGGAAGATGGCTCCATGGCCAGGTTGCCGGACCTGGTGGCCTTCGGTCGCCAGCACCGGATGCCGGTCCTGACCATCGAAGATCTGGTGCAATATCGTCAATTGCTGTCAGAACGTTCAGCCTGAGCCTCATACGAAATTGTAATAAGCCCAAATTTTGGTTACGCTTTGTGCGAACCTCATCCAGGGACACTCATTTTTGCTTAAAGTTTGTACGGAAAGTGTGCGGCTAAAAAAAAATGAGGGTTTTAACGCATTTATCTGTGATGAGGCCTATCCAAACTATGATTTTTTTGTGCCATAATCACGCCGCTTGCTAAACGTCTGGCGAGTTAAAGGGAGCTTTTAAAAATGAAAAAAATGTTGTTGGTAGGTGTTGTTGGTCTGTCCGCTCTGCTGGGCGGTTGTGCAAACACCAGCGAACTGGAAACCTCCGTTCAGAATCTGTCTAACAAAGTTGACCAACTGGCTCAAGATGTTAGCGCTGTTCGTGCTGATCAGTCCAAGATCGCTGCTGATGTTGCAGAAGCCAAGCAAGAAGCTATGCGTGCTAACCAGCGCATCGACAACATGGCTACTTCCTACAAGAAGTAATCCATGCGAAAAAATGGCGCATTTCAATGCGCCATTTTTTTTGCCTGAAATTCATCAAATTACTGCGTTTCCCCGCTGAAACCCGCCTGACAAGGCAATGCCGACGAATCGGCATCACCCCGTTTTTCATTTCCGCATCGGTCAGTAGAGCAGGCTGTAGAGCTTGCGACGATAACTCTGTGCTGCAGGGTGCGCGCCCATGGTTGCCAGCACATCGAGATAGATCTTCTTGGCATCGCCAAAGGCGAGATCACCTTTGAGGATGGTGAACAACAGGGCCAATGCCTCCTCCTGTCTACCAACCTGGCTGTAAAGCACCGCCAGCTCCTGGGCGAGGGCATGGTCATCAGGCTGTTCAGCGTGGCGCAGCTCCAGGGCGCGCAGCTCAGGACTGTCGCTGGCCTGCAGCGCCAGCGAGAGGCGGGAGCTCAGGGTCTGGTAATGATCATCCTGTGCCACCATGGGGATGGTCGAAAGCAGGCTCTGCGCCTCGTCAAGGAGATTGAGATCCAGCGCGGCCTGTATCAGCCAGAGCGTGATGTCGTGACGCTCGGGGGCGAGGCGATGGGCCTGGCCAAGATGGGTGTGCGCCACATCGGCTTGCCCGTTCTCCAGCGCCTGCTTTGCCTGATCGAGCAGCAACTCCTCCTCTTTGGGGGCAAAGGCGGCGAAATACTGGCGCAATGTGGCTTCATCCTGCGGCCCTTCCAGAATGGCCTGTTCATCCGGGCGCCCCTGATGGAACAGCACCAGCGCGGGCAGTGCGCGCAGGGCAAGCTGGCTGGCCAGAGGCTGCAACTGGGGGTCGTTCATGTCGACTTTGGCCAGGGTCACCGCTGCATTGGCCGGGCCGACCAGCGCTTCCACTTGCGGGGTCATGGCCTGGCACTCCGGCATCTGGGGGGCGTGGAAATAGATGACGACCGGCTTTTTCATGGACGCATCGAGCAATTCTGCGTGGAAGTTCTGGGGAGTGATGTCGACGATCATGAGGCTGACTCTCGAAAAATGGTGTGGATCAACATGGGGTCCAGCGGGATGGAATTCAAGCGCGCATCCAGCAGATGGGCATCGACCCGGCGAGTCGGGGCAGCCAGGCTAAGCCATCCGCTGCCCGCGGGCCAGTCGCGGATTTCATAGTGGCGATTGTCGAGGTGATTATTTAGCTGCCATGCCTGCTCCGGAAGGAAGCAGATCTTGTCGAGTCCGGCGGAAATGCCATCGCCATGCGCCTTGAGCACAGCTTCCTTGCGAGACCATAGTCGATAGAAGGCCGAATGTTGCTCCTCTCGGGGCTGGGCGCTCAACCATTGGTATTCGCTTGGCGCATAGAAGCGTTTGGCCAACGGCAGTATGGGGCGGTGACGCAAGCCCATCTCGATGTCCACGCCAAGGGGGCCCTCCTCACAGAGAGCGATCACCAGCCACTCTCCGCTGTGGCTGAGGTTGAACTGCCAGCAATGACTGAGCAGTGTCGGTTTGCCATGCGCACCGATGCCAAAAGTCAGGGCATCGGCCCGGCAATGGAGTCGCTCGGCCAGCAGGCGGCGCAGCAGCACCCGGCCGAGCAGGTACTCATGCTGGCGACCCGCCTGGTGGATCTCGTGCCAGTGACGGCGTTCATCCGGGGCGAGTTCGGATGCCAGCCTGATCACCAGGTCTGCATCGACGCTTGCCGTATTTAACAAATAGAGATCCGCAGATAGCATAATATTTCACTTAAAAATAGGGGTGAAATAGCGATAACAGTCCGTTTGATGCGCTCAAAACCGATGCTTTCAAGATTGTATATTGTTTGGGCATGATCACATAAATTGCGCTAAACAGAGCATTTCCTTGCAAAAATGTGAGGTCGATTGGGATTTTCGCTTGCCTCGATAGAATTCTTGGATATAGTCGGGTGCTGTTGCCTTATAAATTGCCCTTTCGGGCTGCATTTTAACAAGTTTCACTCTTTTTGCGGGGATAAAGGATTGCGCCACCTGATGCTACTGCTGGTCGCGCTCGGAATGGTGGGTTGTGCATCGGCACCCCAACCCGAGGTCGCGAGCAAGATCGAGGTTTCCATGATGGAACCCGTGATTGAACCCGAAGTTTCACCAACCCCTGACGTCAACGAAATCCTGACCGTATACAAAGAGTGGCGCGGCGTTCCTTACCGGATGGGAGGAAGCAGCCAGCGAGGCATCGATTGCTCCGCCTTCGCCCGTGAAGTGTTCCGCAATGCCGTCGGCATCGAATTACCCCGTGATACCCGCTCCCAGGTCCATGAAGGCACCCGGGTTTCCAAACAGGATCTGGTCGAAGGAGACCTGGTCTTCTTCAAGATCAACCGCCGCCTCAATCACGTGGGCATCTATGTCGGCAATGGCGAATTCATTCATGCCTCCACCCGCGCCGGGGTGACACGCTCCAAGCTCGACAGCAGTTACTGGCGCAGCAAATTCTGGCAGGCACGCCGGATAGACATCTGAGTCAGGCTGGACAAACGGCTCGCAGTACGGACTGTTTTTCCAACCTCACTTGAACCGGGCCCTCAGGGCCCGGTTTTTTTATGACCCTCGTTTAGACTTTCCCTGGTCGACTCTCTATAGTGTGGCCCCCTTGATCCTCGGCAGGTCCAGCATGACACCCCAGCAGAAAACCGGATTGCACCCGCGCAATCGCCATCAGGCACCCTACGACTTCGACGAGCTCTGCCAGCGTACCCCGGCGTTGACGCCTTTCGTGTTCACCAACGAGCACGGCACCCGAACCCTGGACTTTGCCGATCCGGCCGCCGTCAAGACGCTCAACCGGGCATTGCTGGCACTGCACTATGGCATTGCGCATTGGGATCTGCCCCCCGGCTATCTCTGCCCGCCCATTCCGGGCCGGGTAGACTACCTGCATCGAGCCGCGGATCTGCTGGCCGAGAGCGCGGGATGCGTACCGACGGGCAAGCAGGTTCGAGTGCTGGATGTCGGTGTCGGGGCCAACTGCATCTATCCCTTGCTGGGCGCCCGGGAGTATGGCTGGCGCTTCGTGGGCTCAGACATCGATCCTGTGTCGGTGAAGGCGGCAACCCTGCTGGCCACCAGCAATGGATTGGGCAACCAGATCACATGCCGTCATCAGGGTAACCCCAAGCATGTCTTTCGCGGGATCCTGGGGCCGAAGGAGCACTTTGCCCTGACTCTGTGCAACCCGCCGTTTCATGCTTCTCTGGCGGAAGCGAGCAAGGGGACGGAGCGCAAGCTGCGCAACCTGGGCAAGGGCCAGGCAGTGGCCGGGGCGCCCGTGCTCAATTTCGGCGGTCAGAAGGCCGAGCTCTGGTGCGAGGGGGGCGAGGCGGCGTTTCTGGCGGCCATGATAGAGCAGAGCAAGGAGTTTGCCAGCCAATGCCTCTGGTTCAGCTCGCTGGTGTCGAAAAAGGAAAATCTGCCTGCCGCACGAAAGGCGCTGGCTCGGGTGGGGGCGCGGGAGGTTCGCGTGCTCGACATGGCGCAAGGCAACAAGGTGAGCCGGATCCTCGCCTGGAGTTTCCTGGACGATGGGCAGCGCAAGAGCTGGTGGACCGCCCAGGGGAGATGATCGAGGACGGGGCTCAGTGGCGACACGGGCCCCGTCTCTTTTTCAGCTCAGATGTTGATTCGTTTGCAGCCTTCCATTCAATCGTTTTCCTGCCCGTGTTTGCTCGCATGTTAGTGACCACTCTCGCGCCTGGTACAGGTGTACGCCGAGATTTTTTTGTACTTGCTGATGAAACTTTCATAAAATAGGACTGGTTAGACCTCTTTACAGGCTTTGAATCGAATAGGGATCGGTAAATGAAAGTTGTCGATTTTCTGAAGCACAAGCGCGAAATTCTGGCGCAACACCCCTTTGAGCTCAAGGATTGGCTCTCTCCGGCGATCCGCGACTACTGGCGTGAGTTTCAGCAAAAGGCACACCTTCACCCCTTGCTGGGAAGAGTGCTGGATCTGCAGGGGGAGTCCCAGGATGCCCGCCAGCAAGAGGCTGCCAGAGTCACCCAGGTCGCGAATGGCCAGCCTGCCCTGGCGCAGGATCCCGTGGTGGAGCTCGAAGGCGAAGCGGCGGCACTCTATGCCGAGTTGCAGACCCGCATCGGTGAAGAGACCCATGTAGGTGAGTGGTTGCAGGTCACCCAGGCGTTGATCAACCAGTTCGCGACCGTGACCGGCGATCATCAGTGGATCCACACCGATCCCGAGCGTGCGGCAGCCGAGTCTCCCTTCAAGACCACCATTGCCCATGGCTTCCTGACTCTGGCCCTACTGCCCCAGTTGACCGGTTCGGTGGACGAGAGCACGCCGGAGTTCCCGACCGCTCGCATGGTGGTGAATTTCGGCCTGGAGCAGGTCCGCTTCCCTTACCCCATCAAGGTGGACAGCAATATCCGCGCCCGTACCAAGCTGTCGCGTGTCACGCCCATCAAGGGCGGCATCGAGCTCCTCAAGGAAATCAAGATAGAGATCGAGGGGATCCGCCGCCCTGGCTGCGTCATCGAGTCGGTCACCCGGATCTATTTCTGACGCGCTCGTCTTGCGTCCATGAACACAGGCCCACTTCGGTGGGCCTGTGTCGTTTCTGGCGGGTCAGAAACTCGCTCCCAGGGTGATGAGGTGACGCCACTCTTTCTCGCTCACATCCCTGTGCAGACCGTGGTAGTCGAGCCAGGCATCGTCCCAATCCAGTTCGCTTGACCAGGAGAGGCGCAGGTGATCGTTGAAATAGTACCTGAGGCCCAGGCTGCCGCTGACGGACTGCTTTCTGGTCAGATAGGGGGAGGGTTGATCGACGAATTTTTCATAACTGCCCTTGCCAAACAGCTCGAACTTCTCATCCCAGAGTGTCAAGGGCTGCCGGTAGTCCCACCCCAGGCTGACGAAGGGGTAATTGATGATCCTGTCGTCAAACAGGTCTGAGTTGCTCCACACCTCCGGCCTGAAATAGGCCCGCTCCAGGCCGAGCTGGCTGATGATCTCCAGCCGGCGTTGTCTGTCATTCCAGAAGCGGTAGCCGGGGCCGGAAGCATAGTCAATCTCCAGATAGCCGGCATCGATCATGTTGTAATCGATGTCGACGGAAGAGCGCAGGAACCAGTGATCGTCGAAGAAGAAGTCGAGCTTGGGTTTGAGCTTGTATTCGTGGCTGTCGGTGATGTTGTTAGCCGTTTCGTAGATGTACTCGCCATCCAGGCTGTAACGCCAGTCCAGATTGGCAAACTCGGTGGAGACCTTGAGATTTACGTTGTTGGTCTTCTTGGTGTTCTCCTTGAGCTTGATGTTGAGATCCCCGTTCCCTGTCAGCAGCCAGGCATTGGCCTCGTCAGGAGAGTCCAGCAGGGGGATCCCCGTCTTGGTGAGCGGCTTGGGTTTCTCCTGCTTGTCCAGACGCCAGCGTTTGATGGCGTGGCGCGGGACCGTCATGGCCTGGCTGTAGGCGGGCTTGATGCGGATCTGCTCGTCCGTGATCTCCTCTATGGTCCCGGTCAGGCGATCGCCGTTGTTCATCCAGAGGATGTCGGCCACAGCGGCGGAGCCAGGCAGCAGAAGCAACAGGCAAACCACATGACTGATTCTGTTCATGGTGGTCAGGCCTTCAGCCGCTCACGGGTTTGGGCAGCCCGCTCTTGCGCTCGAGCAGGGCGGTCACCCGGGCACTGTCGATGTCGGGGGCTGCGATGAACTGCTCGGCTTCGGGAGAGAGCACCAGCGGCGCCCCCTGTGCCATCTCCGCTTCGGTGCGGGAGAGGGGGGAGTGTACCTCCAGCCAGCGACGACCGTCGGGTTCCACCGCCATCTTGACCGGCTGGTTGATGACCCGGACCGGGGTGCCGACGGGAACAAGACCAAACAGGGTTTCGATGTCATCCGGGCGCAGCCGGATACAACCCGCGCTGACCCGCAGGCCGACCCCGAAATCCTTGTTGGTTCCGTGGATGAGGTAGTCCTTGTTGCCATAGCCAAGACGCATGGCGAACTTGCCGAGAGGGTTGTCGGGGCCGGGGGGGACCACGGCGGGCAGATCGATCCCCTTCTGCTCCAGCCAGGACTTGCGGACCATGGGGCCGGGCACCCAGGTCGGGTTGGGATTTTTCGCGATGACGGTGGTGGTCATCTCCGGCGTCTCGCGGCCGATGTCACCGATCCCGATGGGCAGCACCATCACCTCCTGCTTGCCCTTGGGGAAGTAGTAGAGGCGAAGTTCAGGCAGGTTGATGACGATGCCTTCTCGCGGCACGTCGGGCAGCAGCATCTGGGTCGGCAGAGTGAGCCGGGTGCCCGGGGTGGGCAGATAGGGGTCTACGCCGGGATTGGCTTCGAGCAGTGCCAGAAAGCCTGTCCGGGTATGCTTGCCGACCAGTTCCAGATGATCGCCAGGCTGTACGATGTAATCTTCCAGGGCGCCGATGAGACGGCTGTCCGCTGGCGGCAGGGGATAGGTGTTGGACCAGACAGGTGCGGCCCAGAGGCTGGCGGCGGCCAGCAGCAGTGAGACGATACGAGTGTTGAGCATGGTTGTTCCTATCGGCTGGGGCGAGGGACGGGTTCCCTTCCAAAAAATGAGCAGAGATTGTCAACGAATCCCGCGGGGATTACCAGTCCGGCACCATGACTGCCGGGAGGGCGGTGGCGAGCGCGTCAGAGGGTGTCACTGGCCCATCAGGCTCGCCGTATTCATCCGCCCGGAACCGGGTACAGGGTGGAGACAGTGAGCGAGGAGGCGCTGCCGGGTGAAAGTCACTGGTGTCGGGAGGGGTGGGATCGCCGGATGGCGGTTTTATCGCCAGTCGTCTGATCTGCAACGAGATTTACATTGATTTCCCGGCTAGGGTTGGGTCAATATGAGTGCCCGTGGAGAGATGCCGGAGTGGCCGAACGGGATTGACTCGAAATCAATTGTGGCAGCAATGCCACCCAGGGTTCGAATCCCTGTCTCTCCGCCATTTATTCCCCTCAAGCCCGCGCCCGTCGCGGGTTTGTCATTTCTACTGTCCATCCCCCGCCTCAGCCATCTCCCAATGTCTTTTCCGATTTGGGGCCTGTGGTCACGGGGTCGCGAAGTCTCACCCCATTCTCTCGAATGTCCATTCACCTGATTAGCTACTTGCCGGCCCAGACAGGTCTCCCGGGGTCATCACCAACATGGTGATGGGGCATGGGCCCGCACCTGCAGGGTCATCTGGCCGACCCCGCGAGCTCAGCCATCGCGATCCCCCTGATAGGCGCAGAAAGCCTGCGAGTCGATGTGTCCAGAGTTGGCTATTGGTGCGTGGTTTTCTATCCCGCAGCCATCATCAGAGCAACGCGAGTTGGAGACTCATGCCTTGCGGCTGGCGAGCTGGCGAAGGCGCTGGGTGCTCTGGTGCAGACTCTGGTGCTGCACCTCGTTCAGGGCGCAGTGCTTGAGCACGTACTCGGCGCTGGCCACCACCGTCTTCCAGCGCGGTGCCTTGGGCAGGGTGTCGAGGTTCAGGTACTTGTCGAGGGTGCGGGTCTGGGGACTGGAGCGGTCCATGTAGACCCGCCACAGCTTGCTCTTCTCCGCCAGCACTATCTTGCCCTTGCCGGTGCTCTGCTGCCAGGTCTCCAGGGTGAGACGCATGGTGTCCACCAGGGCGCGGCGCAGAGGTTCGTCATCCTGCTGGCGAATGAGATCGTCCGCCAGCGACCTGAACTCCCCTCCCAGCCGGCTCAGTTCCCCCAGCAACTGGCCATCCTCGATGATGGCCTGGCGAGAGAGGCTCTTGAGGGCGTTCTCCAGTGCAGCCATGCGATTGTCGTCCTGGCGCGGTTCTGTGCCAAGGGTCAGCGCATAGGCGTGCTGCCCCCCCAGATTGATGGGCAGGGCGCGGGCGTTGAGGGTGTCTCGCTGGCCCGCCACCAGGAAGTCCAGCTCCCGCACCGGCTGCGCGGTCATGTCGGGCCACTGGCTTGCCAGCGGGGCGGCCAGCCACTCGTCCAGCATCTGCCCCTCCATGGCTTCCGGCTCCTGACCCAGCAGGCGCGCCAGGGCCCGGGAGGCAAACAGCACCCCTCCTTGCTCATCGAGGAAGACCATGGGGTCGGCCCCCTCGCCTAGCAGGGCGAGGAGCCGCTCCTGATCCTGGTGCAGTTGCTCCTGGAGCAGCAGACGGTGCTCTATCTCCTGTTTGAGCAGGCGGTTCTCCACCAGGGAGGCGCGCCCGGCGCTGGCCTCCAGCAGGGCTCTCACCCGGGCGAACAGCTCCTCCTTGCAGAAGGGTTTCACCAGATAGTCGTTGGCCCCGGCGTTGAAACCCTCTTCAATCTCCTTGGGCTGGTTGAGGGCGGTGAGCAGCAGCACCGGCAGCTTCTCCTTGGGGTGCTGCTGGCGCAGACGGCGGCAGACGTCGAAGCCCGAGAGGGTGGGCATCATCACATCAAGCAGGATGAGATCCACCGGCTCCTGAGCCAGCTTGGTCAGGGCGTCGTGGCCGTCGCTGCTGGGCAGGATGCGATAACCGCAGGGCTGCAGCAGGTGGCGCAGTATGTGCAAATTGATGGGCTCGTCATCCACCACCAGGATGACGGGGGCATCTTGCGGCGGGGGCGGCAGATCCTCGCTCTCCCAGTCCGGCAGGATGACGGGTTGCTGGCGCACCAGCTGGTGCTCTATCTGGCGGCTGTCGAGGGTCAGGCTGCCCGCCTTGCCGCTGGCCAGCGGCAGGGTGAAGGCGAAGGTGGAGCCGACGCTCGGCTCGCTCTCCACGAACAGCTCCCCCCCCATCAGGTGCACCAGCTGGCGGGTGATGGAGAGACCGAGGCCCGCTCCCTGCTTGCTCACTTCCGGGCTCATCTGCACCAGGGGCTCGAAGATGTGCTCCAGGTGGTCCCTGGCGATGCCGATGCCGGTGTCGGTCACCTTGATGCGCAGGAAGTTGCCCTCCACCAAAGCGCTCAGCACCACCTTGCCCTGGGGGGTGTACTTGATGGCGTTGCCCACCAGGTTGTAGAGCACCTGCTCGAGGCGCTGCTCGTCCGCCAGCACAGGGGGCAGCTCGGCGGGGCTCTTGTCCACCAGGGTGAGGGGCTTGGCCTGCACGAGGTGCTGGCAGAGATCCAGCACCAGCCGGATGACCCCCTTGGAGGAGACCGGCTGGGGGTGGATCTCCAGCTGGCCGTAGCGCATCTGGTGGTAGTCGAGCAAGTCGTCCACGAGGCGCGCCAGACCGTCGGCGCTCTTGATGATGAGGCCGAGCTGTTTCTGCTGCCCTTCGGTCAGGTCCTGCTGGCTGGCGAGCATGGACTCGGCCATCCCCTTGATGCCGTGGATGGGGGTGCGCAGCTCGTGGGAGGTGTTGGCCAGGAGTTCGTCTTTGAGCTTGTCCGCCTGTTGCAGGCTGAGGTTCTGCTTGTGGGTCAGCTTGACCTGCTGTTGCAGCTCCTGGGTCTGGCGTTCGATGAGCTCGATCTTGTCTTTCACCGAGCGCTGCATGTGGCGAAACGCCTGGGCCAGCCGGTCGATGTCGTCGTCGGTGCGGGGGATGGTGATGGGGTGATCCAGAGCGCCGTCCGCCACCTGTTCGGCGGCGGCGGTGAGGGATCGCAGGGGCGCCGTGATGGAGTGGGAGAGCCAGCGGGAGAAGAGGATCAGCAGCAGCAGTGAGCCTGCCCCCAGCAGGATCACCAGCGTCTCGAGCTGGCGGATGGGGGCATAGGCCTCGCTGGTGGAGATCTCGGCGATGAAGGCCCACTCGGTATCGAACACCTTCACCTGGGTATAGGCGGCCAGCACCTCGTCATCGTGGTAGGAGAGGAAGGGGCCGACCCCCTGCTCCCCGGAGAGGGCCTTGATGATGAGGGGGGTCTGCAGCGGTCGGAAGTCGGGGCTGAAGCTGTTCTCCACGCTGAATTCGGGGGCGAGCCAGGCGTTGGCGCGCATCCGCTTGTCCGGGCCGATGAGAATGGTCTCGCCGGTTGCGCCGAGCCCCTCCCGCTCCGCCATGATCTGGTTGAGCTTGTCCGGCAGCAGCTCGAAGATGACCACGCCGCGCACATAGTCGTACTGCATCACGGGGGCGGCGAGGTAGGCGACCACCTGGCCGGTCAGCTCGTTGCGGCCAAAATCGGTGAACTCGAAGATCTGCTGGGGCTTCTGGCCGCCATCGAGGCGGCGCTTGATCTTGGCGAAGGTGTTGCCAAGACCGCTGGACTGGTAGGGGCCCGAGAGCAGGTTGGTGGCGAAGTTGGCCTGCTTGGTGACCGAGTAGACCACGTCACCGTTGAGGTCGACCAGGAAGATGTCGCTGTAGTTGGATTTGCGCACCATGTCGGCGTAGCCGCGATGGAAGCGCTGGTGGACGCGGCCATACATCTCGTCCGCCAGGATGAGGGCGCTGATGGAGGGCTCTATCTCCACCTGACTGTCAGGCTGTTGCAGCTTGTCCCAGGAGCCCGGCACATAGCGGGCCTGGGCGCGGGCACGGGCCTCCTGCGGCGTGGTGCCGAGCTTCTCGAAGGCACCGGTGAAACCGTAGAAGCGACCGATACTGTTGCCGGCAAAGTCCTGCTGGGAGAAGTTGATGATCTGCTCCTTGAGGTTGCCGAAGTAGTCTTGCAGCTGGTTTTTCTTGATGTTGCGCACCGAGACCAGATGGTTGGAGGTCTGGGTGGTGAGATCCTTGCCGTGGCTATAGAGGAAAAACAGGGTGACGACCAGGAAGGGCACCAGGCCCAACATGAAAAAAGCCAGCATCAGCTGCGGTCTGAGCCCCCGAGGCCTGAAGTTCCATTTCATCGCATGATTTTCAATTGAGAATCCAGTTACTAAGCGCGATGAGTTTCTGACTAAAGGCTAACTATTTCAATGGCTTTATCTTAAATTCGCTCGTCGGGTCACAGGGAGCGGGGGGATTTTCGACCAAGGCGTCTAAAGGGTGAGCAAACAGCACGGGAAAGGGCTCAAAGTGAGAAAAAAGGGTTGTGCCCGGGCTCGGGGTACGTATAATGCGCCTCGTTGTCAGGCAACTGGCACACAAGCAGTAATGCGGGAATAGCTCAGTTGGTAGAGCACGACCTTGCCAAGGTCGGGGTCGCGAGTTCGAGTCTCGTTTCCCGCTCCAATACTCCATGGCACCAACCATGGACATCACTCTCAAGGCAATGCCTTGTCAGCATGGCGCGTTAGCAAAGCGGTTATGCAGCGGATTGCAAATCCGTTTAGTCCGGTTCGACTCCGGAACGTGCCTCCATCTTCTCCCTGTTTTCCACGTCACTGACGTTGTCCATCCGCCATGGCGGCCCAGGATGATGCTTCATTGCATGTCAGTCAGCCGTGAACAACCCTCCCGTTGCCACGTCTTGTGCAGATGCTGATCCATCTCGGCCAATGCCTCGCCCCTGGATCCGGACCTCTCTTCGCCCCCCTGTTCTGCCAGCGCGGCCATCTCCTTTATCAGCAAACCGCATTGCCACAGGCTGGCGGTGGGGACCCCGTGATAGGGAATGTCGATGGCGTCGTCACGATTGAGCCGCCACTCCTGCCACTGGCTCCAGGCGAGCACGCCCAATGCCCCCAGCAGCGCCGCATCTGCAAGTTTCATCCTGTGTTCCCCCGTTCTGGTCCAGTCCTCGTTAACTCTGGAACAGGGGCCGCGTTTTGCCACCTTTGTTGTTTTTTAGTTAAAGAATGTAACCCGGTTTCATTTTTAGGCTTTTAGCCCCGTTTTTTATCAAAAAATGGCGCTGTCGGTGTAGTAATCCTACAATGATTGGCGTAATCTTTGTTCAGTGGTCTTACCAGTGAGGCGTTACATCATGTTTCATCCCTTCTCCCTGACTCAGATAATCCTTCGCCGCATCTTCGTCCTGATGGCGGGGTTGCTCGCCTTCCCGGTGATGCTGTTTCGCCGGGATCGCGCCCGTTTCTACAGCTACCTGCACCGCATCTGGAGCAAGACCAGCACCAAGCCGGTCTGGCTCAAGATGAGCGAGCGAGGGGAGCGGATCTTCTACTGATCCTCCCCGTCACGCCCGCTTCGCCCGGTGCCAGACTGGCGTGACAGGCAGGGCGCACCTCCCGATATAAAAAAACCGACACCCTGGTGTCGGTTTTTTTATGGGGCTCGAACCGCCACCGGCCTTGTATCCATGGCTGGTCCACGTTGTCTCTTGTCCCTGTGGGCGACCCTTTATGCCGCAAATGCCAACGCATTCTCAGCCGCGCCCGTGTGACATGACGGGAGGAAGGGCTGACGGTACTCAGGGCGCAGGCCCCAGGGTGGCCAGCGCCGTACGCAGACGGGCGAGGCCGATGGGCTTGAACAGGCAGTCGTTCATGCCGGCGGCGAGGCAAAGCTCCCGCTCGCGAGGCTGGGCATGGGCGGTGAAGCCCCAGACGGGCAGGTCATGGCCAAGGGCTCGCAGGCTGCGGGTCAGCTCGAAGCCGTCCATCACCGGCATCTGGCAGTCGGTGATGACCAGATCGAAGGGGTGGCTGGCGAGGGCGCGCAGGGCCTCCAGGCCATTGCTGCGCACACTGACGTCGTGTCCCAGGTGCTTGAGCTGCTGGCGCAGCAGGATCTGGTTGGCGTGATTGTCATCGACCACCAGGATATGCAGCCGATGGGGGAGGGGTTGAGCCTGGTGGGGCTGGGGCGCCGGCATTGCCGTGATCGGGGCGGGGGGTTGCTGGGCGAGCGTGAGGGGCAGTCTTATCTCGAGGCGGGTGCCTTCGCCGACCAGGCTGTGAACGGCTATCTCCCCCCCCATCATCTGGCACAGGATGCGGGCGATATTGAGGCCCAGCCCGCTGCCGGGGAACTGGCCCTGGCCGTGGGCGCGATAGAAGGGGGTGAAGAGCCGGGGCAGCTTGTCCGCGGGAATGCCGGCTCCGGTGTCGGTGATGATGAGGTGCAGCACAGGAGGCTGCTCGCCCCCGGTCAGGGTGGCGGTGATGGCGACCCGGCCCTGCTCGGTGAACTTGATGGCGTTGCCGATGAGATTGAAGAGGATCTGGCGCAGGCGAAGGGGATCGATCAGCACCCTTGGCATGGGGGTGTCGGGCAGCCTTACCTCATAGATCAGCCCCTTCTGCTCGGCCATGCCCGCAAAGACCCGGGTGACGGACGAGAGCAGGGGTGCGAGATCGCAGGGGGTGGGAGTCAGGGTCATCTGGCCCGCCTCTATGGAGGCGATATCCAGGCTGTCCCCCAGCAGATCCAGCAGGCCGTTGGCGGAGTCGGCGGCGATGCGCAGCAGCTCGCCGCTGTGACGGCTGAGAGCGGGATCCTCGGTGGCCAGCTCCAGCATGCCGAGGATGGCGTTCATGGGGGTGCGGATCTCGTGGCTCATGGTGGCGAGGAAGTCGCTCTTGGCGCGGCTGGCGCTGTCGGCCTGCTGTTTGGCCTCGCGCAGCGCCTCTTCCAGCCGCTTGCGGTCCGTGATGTCTATCCAGCCGTCGATCACCCCGCTGATGGCCCCCTCCCCGTCGAAATAGGGCACCATCCAGTGATAGATGTCGCTCTGGGTTCCCCTGTGATGGAAGAGGCGATCCGCAAAGATGGGCTGCCCCTCCTGCAATACCCTGGCAAAGTCCTGCTCCAGCACGGCGATGTTGTCTGCATCGAGCACCCCTGACAGCCCCTGGGCGAAGGGCTGACCCAGGATGGCCTTTGGCTCGGCGCCGAGCTGGGTGAGGTATTTGCTGTTGCACAGCAGCACCTTGCCGCTCTTGTCCCGCACGACGATGGGGTGGGGCAGGCTCTCCCCCAGTGCCCGGATGAACCTGACATGGGCCTCCAGTTGCTGGCGGGAAGCCTGCTCGGCGCTGGCCATCCGCTTGAACATGCGGTTGCGATAGAGCAGCACCAGCGCCAGGGTGAGGAGCCCCACGAACACCAGGTAGACGATGTGGGCGTGGCGATCCATGAAGCCGGGCACAGGCAGTTTGCGGTTGCGCCACTCGTAACTCATCATGGCGAGCTCGTTGGGGGGGATGGCGAGGATGGTCTTGTCGAGGATCCCCATCAGCATCCCCTGTCCGGGCAGGCTGGCAAACCCCATCCGGATTGGTTCGTCATCGGCGGGGCCGGCGATGCGCAGCGGGCTCTGGGGATCATTGTCCAGCGCATGGCGGGCAAAATAGAGGGGCACGATGGCGGCATCCACCTGTCCCTGGGCGAGCACCTCCATCGCTTCTGCGGCACTCTCCACCTGGGTGATGCGGCTACCCTCCAGTCTCTGTGCGAGGGGCACATGGTGCGTCATCGCCACCGTCTTGCCCGCCAGACTCCGGAGGGTGTCGATCCCTTGTTCCTCCTGGCGGGTGAGGATCACATAGATGTTGTCGGTGGCGTAGGGCACCGAGGTGCGCAGCCCGTAGTGTTCGGCCACCTGCTGGGAGATGGCGCCGATGAGGTCGATGGCGCCTGACTGCATGGCTTTTGCCAGCTGACGCTCAGTGTCTGCCCGCACGAACTCGAAGGTGAGGCCGGTGCGTGTGCGGATCTTGTCCAGCATGTCCACCGTCATGCCGACCAGCTGGCCGTCATGATCCAGGGCGCCATAGGGGTAGAGGTTGTCCATCAGCCACACCCTGATGGGGGGCGCTTGCCGCATCCAGGCCCGCTCGGCGGCATCATAGAGATCGGCGCTTCGCTCGCTCATGTCGCGGATGGGCCCGTTCCACTGGGTGAAGAGGGTATTGCGCGCCCGGTCGTCGATGGCCGCCAGCCCCCGGTTGACCAGGCTGAGCAGGGCGGGCTCGGTGGCCGGGACGGCAAAGCGGAACTCGGCAGGCGCCAGCTCGGGCGGGGCCTCGCCCCGCTGGCGAAGGTTGTCGAAGCGCTCGCTGTTGAGGTAGTGGGTGGCGTGGGCATCCCCCAGCAGGATGTCGTCGCGGCCGAAGAAGACCGCATCGAACGCCTCCATGTTGGAGGGATAGGTCACCAGGGTGAGGGTGGGGTAGTAGCGGCCAAAGCGCGCCCTGTCTATCTGATCCCGGACGGCGGCCACCCGCTGTCCCGGTGTGAGCAGTGCCCCCCGATAACGTCTGGGCACGGAGAAGACGAGGGGGCTGCTGAAATAGGGGTTGCTCAAGCGGATCGCCCGGGTGTCACTGTCCGCCAGGGTGAGATTGCCGAGGCTGGCGAGGTGTATCTCCCCCCGTGCCAGGGCACGGAGCAGGTGCGCCTTGTCGGGGAAGGCGCTCAGGGCAACGGGTTTGTCCAGCATCCGGGCCAGCAGGTCGATGTAGTCGGCACTGAGGCCCTCGACGCGCTGGCGAGCGATCATGGTGAAGGGGCGGTAGTCCTCTTGCAGGATGCCGACCCGCAGTTGGGACTGCTGGCGCAGCCATCCGAGCTCCGCCTCCGACCAGCGGGGAGGCAGCGGGGCGGGATCGTAGCGGCTGTGCAGGGTCAGGGCCTGCACAGGTTGAAGGCAGAGCAGACAGAGCAGGATCAGTGTTCGATATAGGTTCATCTAGCCACCCGACGCGACAGCCATCCCTGCCAAGCCTCATCCAATGGCCGCCATTCTACCGGAAAATGGCTATAACGAGTCCGCTATTTCTCCACGCGCGTCGGCGGTAGCACGGCAAGCAGGGCGGCCTGGCCGCCCCGCCCTCAACCGAACTGGTAGGCCCCCATGTAGAGGCTGCCGTAATCCCAGCTCTCGTGCAGCTTTCGCGGTCTGTCGGCCCCCGCCGCGCCGAGCGCCACAAACAGGGGGCGCAGGTGATCGTCATGGGGATGGGATTCCACCGCGCCCGGCGCCCGGGCCCGGTACTCTTCCAGCGCCCCCCTGTCTCCCTCTGCCATGGTCTGCTCCAGCCAGCGGGCAAACTGGCTCGCCCACTGGGGAACCGGCGAGCCATCCGGCCCGAGGGCACGCAGGTTGTGGGTGATGGCGCCGGAGGCGAGGATGCCGATCCCTTGCTCGCGCAGCCCCTGCAATGCCTCCCCCAGTTGCCACAGCTGGGCCGGGGTGAAGCTGGCCGGGATGGCGATTTGCACCAGGGGGAGTTCACTGTCCGGATCCATCAGGGAGAGGGGGGACCAGACCCCGTGATCCAGCTCGCGGCGCACCGGGGTGGCGGGCAGGCCGGCCAGCAGCAGCTGATCGCTCACCGCTTCCTGCAACCATTGCGGGCTCGTCGCGGGCCAGCGGATCTGGTAGAGGGGCTCGGGGAAGCCGTAGAAGTCGTACATCAGGGCCGGGCTGGGCTCGACGTTGATCTGCAGCTCGCTTCGGCTGAACCAGTGGGCCGAGATCACCACCAGCCCTCTGGCACCCTCGAGGCGCAGTTGCTTCAGGAACCGGGTCGCGGGCTGATCGCGCAGGACCAGATCCGGGGCGCCGTGGGAGATGAACCAGACAGGGGCGATAGACATGACAGACTCCATATGCGTTGTGCCGATGCGCGCGGCGCACCGACAACCCGAGGCCAGGGCGACATGCCGCTGACGATGTGGTCATTATCTGCCCCTATTAATGGGTTAACAATCAGGCTTTATGGATAAGCACTCTTCACTTTTGGTTGATAGTCTGGCATCAGGGCGAGGGAGACCGGGGCAGAAACGACAACGCCGGCGCAGTGCGTCGGCGTTGTGATCAGGGTCCGTCGGACGTGGCTCCTGACGGGATGCCCGCAGCGCCACCTCCAAGATCAACGTGGGCCCAGTGCGGGTTTATTGAATGCCCAGCAGCTCCACGTCGAAGATAAGGACTGAGCCCGGCGGGATCTTGCCGGCGGCTCTGTCGCCATAGGCCAGGTTGGCGGGGATGTAGAAGCGGGTCTTCTCCCCTTCCACCATCAGTTGCACCCCTTCGGTCCACCCCTTGATCACCTGGTTGAGGCCGAACTCGATGGGTTCGCCACGGGCGACGGAGCTGTCGAACACGGTGCCGTCCAGCAGCTTGCCCTCGTAGTGCACCTTCACCTTGCTGGTGGCGGTGGGGTGAACGGTGCCGGTGCCCGGGGTCAGCACTTCGTACTGCAGGCCGGAGGCGGTGGTGGTCACCAGGGGTTTTTCCTGGTTGTTGGCGAGGAACTCGGCCCCCTTGCGCACGTTCTCTTCCGCCAGCTTCCGGTTGTTGCTGCTGGAGTAGAAGTAGTAGGCGGCGCCGGCGATAAGAAGGGCTATCAGAATGAATTTCATCGGGTTTTCCTGTTCCTTGAAATCAGAGTGCAATGAAGGGGCATCTTATCCCAGCCGGGGAGGGAGGGCGAGGGGGGATGCCGGAGGATGTGACCGGACGGGCAAGGCACCGGGGGCATGATGCCCCCGGTTCGGATTTACTTGACGGCCACCATCATCAGGGCGGGCAGGGCGAAGAAGAGCCCGGCCACGTAACCCAGCGCCAGCAGCTTGTTCTCGCTGCCGACCCGGGCCAGGGTTTCGGCGGCCTTGATGGGCAATTCCCGCAGGAAGGGCACGCCATAGATGAGCGCCACGGCGAAGACGTTGAACAGCACATGCACGAAGGCGATGGTCAAGGCCAGCTGGGCGCCGGCGCCGCTGATGGCGGTGGCCGCCAGCAGGGCCGTGATGGTGGTGCCGATGTTGGCCCCCAGGGTGAAGGGGTAGAGCTGACGGGTGTTGAACACGCCGCCGCCCGCCAGCGGGATCATCAGGCTGGTGGTGGTGGAGGAGGACTGTACCATGACGGTCACCAGGGTGCCGGAGGCGATGCCGGTCAGGGGACCACGGCCCAGGGCCTTGTGCAGCAGCTCCTTGGCACGGCCCACCATGACCCGTTGCAGCACCTTGCCGAGGGCGGTGACGCAGCCGAGGATCAGCAGAATGCCGATGACGATGGTGGCGATGGCGGGGCCCTTGCCCGGCAGGAAGGCGACGGCGCTGTCGATGAGATCCAGGGAGGGGGAGATGAGGGGCTTCATGAAGTCCATGCCCTTCATGGACATGTCGGCGGAGCCCAGCAGCAGACCGGACAGCCACTCGGCACTCTTTTGCAGCAGACCGAACATCAATTCCAGGGGCAGGAAGATGAAGACGGCCAGCAGGTTGAAGAAGTCGTGCACGGTGGCGGCGGCGAAGGCGCGGCGAAACTCGCCCCTGTCACGGATATGGCCGAGGGAGACGATGGTGTTGGTGATGGTGGTACCGAGGTTGGCCCCCATCACCATGGGGATGGCCATGCTCATGGGCAGGCCGCCCGCCACCAGGCCGACGATCACCGAGGTGACGGTACTGGAGGATTGCACCAGGGCGGTGGCCAGGATGCCGAGCAGCAGGGCGACGAAGGGGTTGTTGGCGAAGGCGAAGATCTGGGCCGCGCCCTCGGCGCCGCCGGAGAACCCTTTAAAGCCGTGTGAGACGGCCCCGACGGCGACCAGGATCAGGTAAACAAAGGTGATCACCGCTAGCCAGTTGAACAGGGGGCCGGTAGCGCGGGTCTGCGGGGATGACGGTTTGCTTTGCATGGTGCCTCTTGGGACGTCTGCGTTGAATTGGACGGGCGCATTACAGCAGTGCTCTATGACAGAAATATGACAACGTGACACTTTTATGATGCTTTGGTGACAGGGGGCTCGGGATTGGCGGGCCAGATGGGAGGGTAGTGATTAACTCTGATTGTTTTGTTGTTTTAAGTGAATTGGTCTGTCGAATGTAGGGATGCGTTAGAAACTGACGGACGGGGTGCCATCCACTGGTGGATCCTGTGCCGCCACTCAGTCAATGGGAGTAGACTGCCTCGTCATTTAATCAGTAATTGCGAGTCTGTCATGAAACATTGGTCCCTTCTTCTCCTGCCCCTGGCGATGGCCTCTCTCTCCTCTCATGCCGCCGTGCTGCCCTCCGATTGCAGCTCCAAAGACGTGGCGATCGGCTCGGCCGTCAACAGCGCGACCGGGGTCAACAGCCATTGCTCCGCGCAGAGCGCCAAACAGCGTGTGGACAACGCGGTCAACGATCCCGCTGGCTATGCCAAGCGCAAGGCGGCCCAGGCCACCGGCGTGGATGACGCCTACTACAAGGTCAAGAACACCCAGCAGCGGGTCGAGAATGCGGTGGACAATCCCGGTGACTACGCCAAGCGCAAGGCCGCCGAGGCTGCCGGTGTGGGCGAGACCTACAACAAGGCGAAGAACACCCAGCAGCGAGTCGAGAACGTGGTGGACGATCCCGCCAAGGCGGCGGGCCGCGCCGTGCTGCGCAAGACGGGCACCTACTGAGGGGAAACCCGGCAGAAGGCGATGCGTCGTGCAAACAAGAGAGGGGAGCCCGTGGGCTCCCCTCTTTGCATCTTGCGATCGAGATGGCTTACTGGCCGTCGGCTGCTTCCTCGTACTGACGGAAGGGGATGCGGAACACGGCGAGGCGCAGGAAGAGGTAGGTGACCCCGATCCCCGCCCAGATGAGGCCAAGCTCCAGGGAGCTCTGCTCCAGGTTGATCCAGAGGGCGCCGATGGTGGCGGCCCCCAGCAGCGGCAGCACCAGGAACAGCAGGTGCTCCTTGAGGCTCTTGTTGCGCTTCTCGCGCACCCAGAACTGGCCGATCACCGAGAGGTTGACGAAGGTGAAGGCCACCAGGGCGCCGAAGTTCACCAGCGCCAGGGCCATGTCCAGATCGAACGACACCGCGGAGAGGGCCAGGGCCCCCACCAGCAGCACGTTGATGGCCGGGGTGCGCCAGGTGGGGTGGATATAGCCGAACACCCGCTCCGGGATCATGCGATCGCGCCCCATCACGTAGAGGATGCGCGACACGCCGGCGTGGGCCGCCATGCCGGAGGCGAGCACGGCCGCGGTGGTGCACACCAGCACCACGCTCTGGAACAGGGTGCCACCCACGTAGAGGGCGATCTCCGGCAGCACGGCGTCCGGCTCCTTGAAGCGGGCCAGATCCGGGAAGAAGAGCTGCAGGCTGTAGGAGACGGTGACGAAGATGATGCCGCCGATGAGGGCCGTCAGCACGATGGCGCGGGGGATCACCTTGCCGGCATTCGGGGTCTCTTCGGAGAGGGAGCTCAGGCCGTCGAAGCCCAGGAACGAGAAGCAGAGGATGGTGGCGCCGGTGAACAGCGGCAGCATGCTGGCAGACTCCACATGGAACGGACGGCTGCTCATCAGGGTGCCGGCCCCTTCACCGTGACTCAGGCCCCAGGCGATGAGGCCGAGGAAGGTGACGATGATGGCGATCTGGATGAAGACGATGAAGCCGTTGAGGTTCGCCACCAGCTTGATGCCGCGCAGGTTCAGGAAGGTCATCACGGTCACCAGACCGAAGATGAAGATCCAGGGCTCCACGGTGGGGAACATGGCGGTCAGGTAGATCTTGGCCAGCAGGATGTTGATCATCGGCATGAACATGTAGTCCAGCAGGGAAGACCAGCCCACCATGAAGCCCACGTAGGGGTGGAACACCTTCTGGGCATAGGTGTAGGCGGAGCCTGCGGACGGGAAGCGGCGCACCAGGTGGCCGTAGCTGAACGCGGTCAGCAGGATGCCGCCGAGCGCCAGCAGGTAGGCGGTGGCCACGCGACCATCCGTGATGTCACCGACGATGGCGAAGGTATCGAATACCGCCATGGGCGTGAGGTAAGCCAGACCCATCACCACGACCTGGAACAGGGTGAGGGTCTTGAGCAGCTTGGCACCGGCCATCACGCTTTCTCCTCTGCACAGGCCCCGTGGGCGAGATGGGACGGGATCAAGGACGCGGGAACGCGTCGCTGGACACAGGGGGCGCCCATCTGTGGCACAGATGCGTGGCGCACGCCGGCGGGGACCGGCAGGAAAGCAGTGAAATGCCCCATGTTTTTCCTCACAACGTCGGGAGATTGCTTGGCAATCTGGGTATCAATTCCGGCACATGGCCGGCCTCTTGGTGAATGGTGGTGTGCCCCAGAAAAGCAAAGAACCGATGTTGTTGAAACATCGGCTCTCAAGGGGCGCCGTATTGTGCCCTCAGGGGGGGGAGGAGACAAGCGAAAAAGGCCGCCAGCGGGGAATTTGTTCCCCCGGTGAGCGATCACTTCGCCACCGCTGCCGGAAAGTCGATGACAACCTTGTCATCAGGCGGGGCCCTGCTTTGCCGCCATGTGAAACCGGCGCCCTGGGGGCGCCGGTTTCGCTCAGGAGGCGTCCTGCTCGGGGCGGCCGAGGCGGACCCGGAACACGGTGAGGCGCAGCAGCAGGTAGATGGCACCGAGGGCGGCCCAGATCAGCCCCAGCTCGAAGGAGGCGGGCTCCAGGTTGAGCCAGAGCACCCCGATGCAGGCGGCGCCGCACAGGGGCAGGGCGAGGAACAGCAGGTGATCCTTCAGGGTCTTGTTGTGACCCAGCCTGAGATAGAAGTGGGCAATCACCGCCAGGTTGACGAAGGTGAAGGCCACCAGGGCGCCGAAGTTGATGAGCGCCAGCGCCATCTCCAGATCGAAGGCCACCGCCGAGAGGGCCAGCATGCCCACCAGCAGCACGTTGAGAGCCGGGGTCTGCCAGGTGGGGTGGATGTAGCCGAAGACGCGGCTCGGCAGGGCGCGATCCCGGCCCATCACGTAGAGCAGGCGCGACACCCCGGCGTGGGAGGCGAGCCCCGAGGCGAGCACCGCTACCGTGGTGCAGACCAGCACCACCGCCTGGAACAGCTTGCCGCCCACATAGAGGGCGATCTCCGGCAGCACCGCATCCGGCTGCTGGAAGCGGGAGATGTCAGGGAAGAAGAGCTGCAGGAAGTAGGAGACCGAGATGAAGAGCACGCCGCCGATGAGGGCGGTGAGCACGATGGCCCGGGGGATCACCCGATCCGCGTTCGGGGTCTCCTCCGACAGGGTGGTGATGGCGTCAAACCCGAGGAACGACAGGCAGAGGATGGAGGCGCCGGTCAGCAGGGGATTGATGTGCATCTGCTCGGAGAAGAAGGGGCGGCTGCTCGCCACCGTGCCGAGCCCCTCGCCGTGGCTCACGCCCCAGGCGATGAGGCCGATGAAGACGGCGATGATGCTGAACTGCATGATGACGATCAGGCTGTTGAAGTTCGCCACCAGCTTGATGCCCCGCAGGTTCAGGAAGGTCATGACGGCGGCCAGGGCCAGGATGTAGGTCCAGGGGGCCACGCCGGGGAAGAGGGCCTCCATGTAGATCTTGGCCAGCAGCATGTTGATCATGGGCATGAACATGTAGTCGAGCAGGGAGACCCAGCCCACCATGAAACCCACATAGGGGTGGAACACCTTCTGGGCATAGGTGTAGGCGGAGCCTGCCGAGGGGAACTTGCGCACCAGGTGGCCGTAGCTCATGGCGGTGAACAGCATGCCGATGAGGGCGAGCAGGTAGGCGGTCGGCACATGGCCTTCGGTGATCTCGGTGACGATGCCGAAGGTGTCGAACACCGCCATGGGGGTGAGATAGGCCAGCCCCATGATGACCACGTGCCAGAGTTTCAGGCTTTTTTTCAGACCGGCGGGGTGCGGGTGCATCAGGCGATCCCCCGCAGGCTGGCTGACGGGATCAGGCTGACGGTGAGGTCATCCTGCACGGTGGGGGCGCCAGTCCGGGATGCGGACGGATGGCGCAGACCGGCGCGGGCCGGCAGGAAAGCGATGATATGCCCCATGGAGTTCCTCACTAAGAAGCGGGTGTCGTGAGATGGCGTGCCACCTCGTTATCATTTCCGGTCTGTTCCGGCCTCGTTATGGATTTGTTTGGCGCAAAAAAAGAACCGGGCTCCGATGAGCGGACGGTCCTTGAATACGGCGGCGCATTGTGCATTCGTGATGCCCCCTTGACAAGCATATCAAGGGAGCAAAAACGCATTTTTTTGCACGTGGGCGAACGCGCTCTTCCGGATCAGGCCAGGGAGGCGGACAGGGCCTGCTCCAGCAGGTCCAGTCCCTCGTCGACGATGGCCGCCGGGGCGGTCAGGGGGGCGAGGAAACGGATCACGTTGCCACGCACGCCGCAGGCCAGCAGCACCAGCCCCCGCTTGCCCGCCTCGGCCACCAGCCGCTTGGTGAGATCCGGGTCCGGTCTGGCGGCATCTCCCTCCTTCACCAGCTCCATGGCCACCATGGCGCCGGGGCCACGGATGTTGCCGATGCAGTCAAACCGTGTCGCCAGCTGGTGCAGGCGTGCCTTGATCTGCTCCCCCTGGGCCAGGGCCTTCTGGTTGAGGCGCTCCTCCTCGATCACCTCCAGCACTGCCAGGGCGGCGGCGCAGGCGATGGGGGAGCCCGCATAGGTGCCCCCCAGGCCACCGGGCTTGGCGGCGTTCATCACCTCGCTCTTGCCCACCACGGCAGAGAGCGGGAAGCCGCCGGCCAGGCTCTTGGCGAGGGTCATGATGTCGGGTTCGACACCGCTGTATTCGGTGGCGAAGGTTTTGCCGGTGCGACAGAAACCGGTCTGGATCTCGTCGCAGATGAGCAGGATGCCGTGCTGGTCGCACACCTGGCGCAGGCGCTGCATGAAGCTGGCGGAGGCGGGGTAGAAGCCCCCTTCCCCCTGCACCGGCTCGATGATGATGGCGGCCACCCGGGTGGGTTCGATGTCGGCGCTGAAGCAGAGATCCAGCGCGGCCAGGGCATCGTCTTCACTCACTCCCAGGTAATCGGCGGGGAAGGGGAGGTGATAGACCTCCCCCGGGAAGGGGCCGAAGCCGGTCTTGTAGGGCACCACCTTGCCGGTGAGGGCCATGCCCATCATGGTGCGGCCGTGGAAGCCCCCCTTGAAGGCGATGGTGCCGCTGCGACCGGTGTGGGCGCGGGCGATCTTGATGGCGTTCTCCACCGCCTCGGCGCCTGTGGAGAGGAAGAGGGTGCGCTTGGGGGTGGGGCCGGGCACCAGGGCGTTCAATTTTTCCGCCAGCTCGATATAGCCGGGGTAGGGGGTGACCTGGAAGCAGGTGTGGCTGAACTTCTCGAGCTGCTCGCGCACCGCCGCCACCACCTTGGGGTGGTTGTGGCCGGTGTTGAGCACGGCGATGCCGGAGGCAAAATCGATGTAGCGGTTGCCTTCCACGTCCCACAGCTCGGCGTTGTGCGCCCGGTCGATGAAGACCGGCAGCAGGGTGCCGACCCCCTGGACCACGGCCGCTTCGCGGCGGGCCTGCCACTGCTGGTTGTTGCTTGAATGACTCATCTTTCCTCCCTGAGGGGCATGGGCCCCCGCTGTTCCTATGCCATTTGGCCATATGTGTGCCGCCAACTGCCCTCGGGCAGGGCGGCCTGTTCGCAAAAGGGGGCCCCGGGTGTGCCCTCAGGGCCCACAAGGCGCTCGGTCGTGACCGGCGACCCCCTCTTTCTATCTGTAAAAGCGATAGGCTGCGTCATAACGCATCTGTTTTAACGATGCGATAGCCCTTTCATTTCCCTCAGCGAATGCCGCCAAAGCAGAGGTATTTGGTCTCCAGGTACTCCTCCAGCCCTTCGGCCGCCCCTTCCCGGCCCAGTCCCGACTCCTTGATCCCGCCAAAGGGGGCCAGTTCGGTAGAGATGATCCCCTCGTTGATCCCCACCATGCCGTATTCGAGCCCCTCGGCCACTCGCCACACCCGGGCGATGTCGCGGCCATAGAAGTAGGCGGCCAGGCCATAGGGGGTGTCGTTGGCAAGCGCAATGGCCTCGGCTTCCGTCTCGAAGCGCACCAGAGGGGCGACGGGCCCGAAGATCTCCTCGTCCAGAATGGGGTTGCCCCGGGTGACCTCGGTCAGGATGGTGGGGTGATAGAAGAGGGGACCGGCGGGGTGGGCGTCGCCCCCCACCAGCACCCGGGCACCGGCGGCGACCGATTGCTGCACCAGCTCGGCCACCTTGCTGGCGGCGGCCGGGTTGATGAGGGGCCCGATCTGGACACCCTCGCCCATGCCGTCCCCCACCTTGAAGGCCTTGACCGCGGCGGCGAGCTTCTCGGCGAAGGCGTCGTAGACGCTGGCCTGCACCAGGATGCGGTTGGCGCAGACGCAGGTCTGGCCGGCGTTGCGGTATTTGGACGCCAGGGCCCCGGCCACGGCGGCGTCGAGGTCGGCGTCGTCAAAGACGATGAAGGGGGCGTTGCCGCCAAGCTCCAGGGAGAGGCGTTTCATGGTGTCGGCGCACTGGCGCATCAGCAGTTTGCCGATGCGGGTGGAGCCGGTGAAGGAGAGCTTGCGCACCACGGGGTTGCTGCACAGCTCGTTGCCCACCGCGCTCGCCTGATGGGAGGTGACGATGTTGATGACCCCGGCGGGAATGCCCGCCTGCTCCGCCAGTACCGCCAGCGCCAGGGCGCAGAGGGGCGTTTCGGCGGCGGGCTTGATGACGATGGTGCAACCGGCGGCCAGCGCCGGGCCCGCCTTGCGGGTGATCATGGCGATGGGGAAGTTCCAGGGGGTGATGGCGGCCACGACCCCCACCGGCTGCTTGATGGTGGCCAGGCGCCGATCGGCGGAGAAGCCGGGGATGGTGCGGCCATAGGCACGCTTGCCCTCTTCCGCGAACCACTGGATGAAGCTGGCGCCGTAGGCTACCTCTCCTTTGGCTTCCGCCAGCGGCTTGCCCTGCTCGCAGGTCATGATGCGGGCGAGCTCCTCCTGGTTGGCCATGATGCGCTCGAACCAGGCGTAGAGTTTGCTGCTGCGCTCCTTGGCGGTGAGGGCCGCCCAGGCGGGTTGCGCCGCGTGGGCGGCCGCGATGGCGAGGCGGGTGTCCTCCCCGTCCATGTCGGGCACCTGGGTGATGACCTGGCCGGTGGCCGGGTTCAGGACCTCGAACCGGCGCCCGCCCAGGGACTCGCACCAGCGGCCGTCGACATAGGCCAGGGATTTGATCAGGGAGAGAGCAGGTTGTGATGCTGACATAAGTAAGGGGCCTCGATAGTGGGTCTGGGTGGCGCGTTTATGTGGGCACCGCCGTATAGAATAATAAGCACGTAACGACCATAAAATGAGCCGAAATGTTTTTCAAGTGTTAAATATATTTGAGTGGACGGGGCGTCACATGCTAGAAATGGGGCTGTGAGCGCGATTGTAGCGGTTTTCATTGCGCAGGGTGTGCAAAATAATGAACGCTCTGGGTTGTGCAGGATAGTGAACGGGGCTGACGTGCCTGACTCACTATATTGACCAGGCTGCACCAGGTATTCGAATGATCATGGAAGGAGATGGGCGATGGAGCAATCCCGTGGCGAGGTCCGGTGGCGGACCATGACGGACAACCCCCTGGCGGAGCACGAGAGAAACATGGGGGAGCGGCTTGCCCGGATCCGCAGGGAGCTCGGGCTCTCCCAGCGCCGGGTGGCGGAGCTGAGCGGCCTGACCCACGGCGCCATCTGCATGATAGAGCAGAACAAGGTGAGCCCCTCGGTGGCCTCCCTGCAAAAGCTGCTGAGCGTCTACGAGCTGCCGTTGTCGCGCTTCTTCGCCGAAGAGGAGGTGGCGAGCACGCCCAGCGTGGTGATCAAGGCGGAGCAGCTCATCGAGCTCGGCAGCCAGGGAGTCTCCATGAAGCTGGTGCACAACGGCAACAATCGGCGCCAGCTCGGCTTCATGCTGGAGACCTATGCCCCCGGCACCGACACCGGCGGCGTGGTGAAGCATCAGGGGGAGGAGGTGGGCACCGTGCTGGAAGGGTCGGTGCTGCTGACCCTGGCCGGCCAGACCTATGAACTGTGCGCCGGGGACAGCTATGTCATCGACACCGGCGAGCCCCACAGTTTCAGCAATCCCTCGGGGCAGGTCTGCCGCATCGTCAGCGCTCACACCCCGGCCAGCTTTTAATGTGAACAACCCGTTGTGTTGGAAACGAACCGGTAAGGAAACAGGGATCATGACCGAACATGTAAAGAGTTACTACGCAGCCAGTGCCAACAAACACGCGCCCTATCCCACGCTCACCGAGCAGCTGGAGTGCGACGTCTGCGTCATCGGGGCGGGGTATACCGGCCTCTCCAGTGCGCTGCATCTGGTGGAGAAGGGGTACAAGGTGGTGGTGCTGGAGGCCGCGCGAGTCGGCTTTGGCGCCAGCGGCCGCAACGGCGGCCAGATCGTCAACTCCTACAGCCGCGACATCGACACCATCGAAGCGAACTGCCCGCCGGATCAGGCCAGGCTGCTCGGCTCCATGCTGTTTGAGGGGGGCCAGATCATCCGCGAGCGGATCAAGCGCTACAACATCCAGTGCGATCTGCAGGAGGGGGGCGTCTTTGCCGCCGAGACCGAGAAGCAGCTGCACGAGCTCAAGGCGCAGAAGGCGCGCTGGGAGAAGTGGGGCAACGACCAGCTGGAGCTGCTCGATGCCGACGGGGTGCGCGAGGTGGTCGCGAGCGATCGTTACGTCGGCGCCCTGCTGGACAAGAGCGGCGGCCATATCCATCCCCTCAACCTGGCGCTGGGGGAGGCGGAAGCCATCCGCATGCAGGGGGGGCTTATCTTCGAGCAGTCCGCCGTCACCAGCATTACTCCGGGTCAACCGGCGTTGGTCAAGACCGCCAAAGGGGCGGTGAAGGCACGCTTTATCGTGGTGGCCGGCAACGCCTATCTCGGCAACCTGGTGCCCGAGCTCGCCGGCAAGAGCATGCCCTGCGGCACTCAGGTGATCGCCACCGAGGTGCTGGGGGAGGAGCGGGCCCGCTCACTGCTGCCGCAAAACTACTGCCTGGAGGATTGCAACTACCTGCTCGACTACTACCGCACCTCCGGCGATCACCGGCTCATCTATGGCGGCGGCGTGGTCTACGGGGCGCGGGATCCGGCGGACATCGAGCGGCTGATCATCCCCAAGATGCTCAAGACTTTCCCGCAGCTGGCCGACGTCAAGGTGGAGTACACCTGGACCGGCAACTTCCTGCTCACCCTGTCGCGCCTGCCGCAGTTTGGCCGCATCGGTCACAACATCTACTACATGCAGGGCTACAGCGGCCACGGCGTCACCTGTACCCATCTGGCGGGCAAGCTGCTCTCCGAGGTGCTGAGCGGTCAGGCGGAGCGCTTCGATGCGTTCGCCAGGCTGCCGCACTACCCCTTCCCGGGTGGCCGCCTGCTGCGCATCCCCTTCACCGCCGCCGGCGCCGCCTGGTACACCCTGCGCGATCGCCTGGGGGTGTGATGACAAGGTGGCCCGCCAGGCTGGCTGGCGGCAACAAGAAGAGGGAGGCGTTATGCCTCCCTCGTTTTTTTGTCGTCAACCTGCCGGGGTCCTGACGGGGCTAGAAGCGGTAGGGGAAGCGGATCCCGATGGTGTAGTCCGGTGCGTCCGTGGTGAGCCCGGCAGACCAGTTGACCGCCATGGAGAGGTTGTCGGTAATGGCCCAGGTCGACCCCATGCCAAAGCTGGCGGCGTTGGCATCGGAGCCGGTGACCTTCTCCATGGCAAAGCCTTCGGACCCCTGCTCGGACTCCATGGTGACGCGCTGGTTGATGTTGAAGGAGAGGCTGAAGCGTTCGTTGAGGGCGAATGCGACCCCCAGGCCATATTCATACCAGTCCCCCAGCTGGATGCTGCCGGGCTGGTTGCCGGGCTGGTAGGAGATATCGTCAAAGTCCTGCTTGAGGCTGTGACCATAGTTGAGGCTGGCAAACAGGATGGCGGGATCCATGGTCTTGACCAGGGAGAAGCCGGTGGAGAGCTGCCAGAGCCCGTTGCCGGTGGCGAGCTCCTTGGGGGTCACCAGGTTGCCCGATTCCGAGGTGTTGATCTCGATGCCGTAAGGATCCTTGCCGGTCGGCGCCTTGGCCCGGAAGTTCCACACCAGATCCGGCCAATCCTCGCTCTCGGCCATGACCCTGTAGTAGATGGCGAGGCTGAGATCCCCCAGACCGCCATCGCTGACGCTCTGCTCCTCGAAGTCGCGGCTGGAGTTCTCCTTGCCGGTGCTCTGGTAGTTGGTGTTGCGGAACATGTAGGGGAGGGCCAGCTCCAGTTGCCAGCGATCGTTGAGGGTGTAGCGGGTGATGACATCCGCCGTCCACTGATCGGAGCGCACCCGATCCAGGTTGATTTCGCCAAGGAAGATGGCGTCCAGGGCGAGGAAGCCGCGCAGGGCGAGATCCTTGCGGTTGTAGTGCTGATAGGAGAGGCCCACATCGACGGTCAGGGCGCGGTCGAACACATTGTGCTGTTCGATCATCAGGTCTTCGGTACTGCGGCCGACCTCCGGCGTGCGCCGTGAGGCGTCCTGCTGGGTGGAGGCGACGGCGGCCCCGGCTCCGACCCCGGCGGTTGCCGTCGTGGCACCGGCTGCCTTGACGGCCTCCAGGCGAGCCTGGAGCTGATGAAGGGCCTGGTTTTGCTGGATCAGTTGCTGGCGCAGGAGATCCAGCTGTTGTTGCAGGGCCTCCTCCTCGGCCGTGGCCCCCCAGCAGGCGAAGGGGGCGAGGGCAATCAACAGCATGCGAGACTGTTTCATCGGGATACGTCCTTGTTGTTTATCATCCTTTCTGATGGTTCAGCCCCCGGGCTCACCGGTGCTCAGCGCGAAAACCAGATGCGGGTCTGATTGAGCGTCTGCAAACCGTCCCCTCTGACCTTGTTGAACTGCAGCAGCCCCCGGCTGAAGTCGGTACCGCGCAGGCTCTGCTCCAGCAGGACCCGGCCGTCGGAAGAGTGTAGTTGCAAGCCGGCATAATTCCCTGAGACCCGATAGGTGGCGGTGCCAAGATCGCCCTGATGCTCGTAGCTGCCCGCCTGAACCAGGTGTCCCGTCATAGTGGGGGTGGTCAGTTCAATACCGGTCTGGTTGACCGAGCTGTTGCCACTCCCCTCCAGTTGAACGACCTGCACCAGCCCGGCCCCCTGCACCTGGGTCTCCTTGGCGGGCGTGGCCGCGGGCTTGACCTCATCCTTGACGCGCACATCCAGCTTGGGTTTGTTTTGCACAATGCTCAGCGCCAGGTTCATGGCCGCCGTCTGCTGGGCCTGGGCCGTGGTCAGTGACGAGATGAACTCGATGCCGAAGTAGCTGATGCCATGGCTGCTGACATAGCGGCCGCGCAGGTGGGCCAGCTCCCCGTCCGCCAGTTCGGGCGCAAAGTGGTCTGACAGATGGGCCAGCGGGTCCGGTGCTGCCAGCAGCGGAGAGGCGATGCCACCCAGGCTGCAGAGGAGGCATAGGGCGGGTCGGGTATTCATGATGACCTCACATTAGCTCTTTGTGCTGAAAACCGAATTCCAGCAGGGATGTTTCATTGACCGGGGCGAAGAGCCCATCCTTGCCTCTGACAGAGAGCGGGGGAGAGGGGTTGGCAAGGGGGGCATCGGGACGATAGCCCGCGCCGATGACGGCGAGGAGGATGCCGTTCCAGCTCTCCTTGAACTCCTTGAACGTGATCACCCGGTTGCCGAGGGCCGGGTCTGCCAGATAGACGCGATCGTGGCGATCGATGGCCCGCAGCACGGCAAAGTGCTGATAGCCGCGAATGTTGAGCAGGACGATGGTGGGCACCCTCACCTGGCGCAGTTTTTCATCGCCCAGTCGATACCCTCTGACCCGCATGCCGAGCATTTGCAGGTACTGCTTCATGTCGAGCATGGAGAAGCCGTAGTGCTTGACCTGCTCCGGGTCTGCCATGGCAAGCATGCCATCCATGACCCAGCGTTCATTGGTTGCATGGCCGTAGGCGTAGCGCAAGATGGTGGCGACGGCGGCGGCCCCGCAGCTGAAATCCGTATGTTGGCGCTCGATGTTGGCGTACCGACGCTCCAGAATGCTCTGCACCGGTTTGTTGAGATCCCCCAGCGCCGGGAGATGCTCCCCCAGTGGCACCGAGCCCGCCCAGACGGCAGGACAGCACAGCAACAGCAACAGCCAGCGCATTCAGACCTCCAGTGTCAGGGAAAAAGGGGGCACTGGGCCCCCTCGCATCGACTTACTTGGCAAACCCTGCGGCCAGCGAGAGATTGTTCGCTTGCAGGTTGTTGGTCCCCGAGGAGACGTTCACCCCGATGTTGCCCACGGCACCGTTGAAGGCGCCGCCATCGATGGTTGCCCGGTTGAAGTTTTCGCGGCTGGTGTAGGTGTTGACCACGGGAATATACCCGACGGCGTACCCACTGAGCTTGATGTCACCCTCTTCCTTGAACTCGAACTTGCCATCATCTTTCGGGTTGTTGTTGCCGTACCTGTCGTTGTCATTGTCGTGGTCATGTCCTTTCTTGACATCATGACCGGTACCGCCCCCCTCGTAATCGCCCCAAGCCTTGAGACCGAGGAACACACCCGCCTTGTCAACCGTCTTGGTTGCACTCAGGCTTTGGTTTTCGGTCATGTTCTTGGAGACGCTCTGGCTGTTGGCCACGGTGGCCACGGCCATGTTACCGGTGGACACGGAGGCTGCCATGTTGTTGGCCTGGACGTTACCCGAGCCCGAGGTCACGTTGACCCCGATGTTGCCTGCGGCATCCTTGAAGGCCCCATCGCCCACACCGGCCTTGTTCTGATGGCCGTGATTGGTCGTCCAGTTGTTGCTGGCGCTCTGGGTGGAGAAGACCTCGGCATCCGACGATCCGCCAGGGGCGCCATGTTGTTGTTGACCACGACCCATGATGAACTCGGCATCGACCTCATCATAGGCGGCCAGGGAAGCGCTGTTGCCCTGTACGTTGGAGTCACCGGCTGCGACGTTGGCGCCGATGTTACCGGATGCACCCTTGAACGAGCCGTCGATCTTGCTCGTGTTCTCCGTTCTTGTATTGGCGGTGCCTATCATGGAACTGGACTGCTGGTTGTCCACGACGGCCATGCCGAGTTTGTTGACGTTGATGTAGCCGCCGACATTGACCCTGCCTTCGTATTCCACATCGACTTCTGCCTTGACCTTCTTGGTCAAGGTTGCCCCTGTCTCATCTCTGTCACCGCGGTAATCGGCGGATGCAGTGCCCGACATGGCCATGATGACCGCGGCGGCTAATGAGCTATAAATAAGTCCACGCATAATGAGTCTCTCCATTGAACTTTCAGCGGAAGATATGCCCATCGGCTGATACCCCCGGGCCTGGCTTCCTATCCCTGCGGCATCATGGGGATGCCGTTACTGCGCCAGCCAGGGGCAGGGAAACCATGTTGACTGACTGGTTTCCCTGTCCCGTGACCTGGTTCACCTGAATGACCCCCTTGCTGCCCGTGAGGGCGGTGTCATCCAGATAGATGCTGGTAGTGGTGTTGGCGGGGGGCTTTCCCCCTGGGGTCTTCGCGACGCTGGAGCTGAGATTGATGTCGGTCACGACACCCAGGCCGCTGTCATCGAGGGACAGGGCGAAGGCGTTCAGTTGCTGGTTGCCCTCACCCGCCCCCTGATTGATGCCGACCAGTCCCCGGTTCTGGCTCAGGGCCGAGCCCAGGATGGCGACGCTCTGGCTGCCGTTCAGATTGGTGGTGGATTGATTCAGCTGACCAAATTGAATGACGGCCGGACCCGAAATGGCGATGGCGGCAAGATTGCCTTGTTGGTTGTTATTGCCGGCAACCATATTGACGCCCATGGAACCACGAATATTGCTCAATGCCTGAGCACCGAGATCGACCCGGTTTTGTGCCATTGAGGGGGTGGCAAATGCCAGAAAAGGAAATGCTGCCAATGCAATATATATTTTCATGTTCTGTCTCCATATGCCAGGAGGGCTTATTGGAGAGAGCAACGACCATGCCAATTTACAACCATATGATTTTTAGTTGTTTTTTATTTGATATAATTGTTTTTACGTCTCAATGTTGAGAGCGACATATTATGTCGTGAAGTAAGCGCTTATTTATCAATGGATTTATTTTTTCTCACGGATAATTTGGCTGTCTCAATATTGTGGTGCCATCAATCTAAAGGCGGGATGGTTTATAGTTATCATCGTCTGGCCATATTAAATGGCGCCATTTGATGATAAAGGGAGTTATCTGGACAAGTCGTCAGACTCCTTCGTGCAGTGGCGATAACAAGGAGTTGTCCCTATGACAGAAACGGCATTGTTGCTCATCAATTCATGTGCCGTACTGGAAAGCCTGCTGGAACAAGGCGAGTGGCAGGTGGAGCAGGCAAGCTCCCTGGTGGTGGCAGAGAAAAAACTGCAGGAAAAGGACTATCCCCTGGTGCTGGTGGTGATCGAGCATCAGCAGCACGAAGCCCTCTACAACCTGATTGCGCAGCACTCCGGCGCCTTGTGGATCGGCCTCATCCAGCGGGACTGTCTCGCCAGCGAAGCCCTTCGCAATTTGCTGGCAGCCTGTTTTCATGATTTTCACACCTTTCCCCTGGACAGAGACAGGCTCTCCCACAGCCTGGGACATGCCCTGGGGATGGCGCGCCTCATCCGGCGACACCGCCCCCGACTGCAACCCCAGCTTCGTTTCATCCAGGGGGAGAGCGCCCCCATCCGCCAGTTGCGCGACCAGATCGTGCGGTTGCAGCATTGCCGCCTGCCCGTACTGGTGACGGGACCGAGCGGCACGGGCAAGGAGCTGGTGGCCCGGGAGCTGCACTACAGCACGTTCGGGGAGGAGAGCCCTTTCGTGGCGGTCAATTGCGGGGCCATGCCCCATCAGCTCATCCAGTCCGAGCTGTTCGGCCACGTCAAGGGGGCCTTCACCGGGGCACAGCACCACAAGATAGGCAAGATAGAGGCCGCCGATGGCGGCACCCTGTTTCTCGACGAGATAGGGGAGTTGCCACTGGAGGATCAGGCAACCCTGCTGCGCTTCTTGCAGGAGCAGTGCATAGAGGCGGTGGGCAGCCACCTGACGCGTCGTGTGGATGTGCGGATCATCGCGGCCACCAATATCGATGTGGAGCAGGCGGTGGCCAGCGGCGGATTTCGCATGGATCTCTACTACCGGCTCAACGTGGTGCGCCTGCGCACCCCGGCCTTGTGCGAGCGGGCGGAAGACATCCAGCTCCTTGCCGATGACATTCTGGCGGAAGTGCGGGGCGGGCGGGTGCTCAGCTTCACCCGCAAGGCGCGCCAGGCCATGCAGTCCTATGGCTGGCCGGGGAATGTGAGGGAGTTGCGCAACCGGGTTCAGCGGGCGGTGGTCATGTGCAGCGGCCCCTTCATCGAAGCCGATGACATGGAGCTGACCAACATGGACAGCCTGCTGCTCGACGGCTCGCTCAAGGCGGTGCGCGAAGCGGCGGAGCGTCAGGCCTTGCAACGGACGCTGGCCCGCTTCCCCGATCAGCTCGAGGAGGTGGCCCGCACGCTCGATATCTCCCGGGCCACCCTTTATCGCCTGCTGGACAAGCACGATCTGCTGTGAGGGGACGGCAGTATCGCCCCGTCATGCAAAAAGCCCGGGCAGCAGGCCCGGGCTGCTTGTCTGGCCCCGTCGTGGGGACTCGTTACTTCGATGAGCTTCAGGCCATCTCCATGGCCAGGTGACAGAGTCGCCGCGCAGCCTCCTCCTCGCTCTTGACCACCTGATGCACGCCGCGCACGCGCAGATGATGCACCTCCTCGTGCTGGTGGGCACAGGCGGCGATGCGCATCAGGGCGCCGTATTCCTGCGCCCTGATGGCTATCTCACCGGCCAGCAGGCTGTCATCCAGGGTGATCAGCAGCCAGCTGGCGTTGGGCAGCGCCGCCGTCAGCAGATCCTGCTGGATGGGATGGCCCGCCAGACAGGTGATCCCCATGGCGCGCCAGGGGGCCAGCAGTCGCTCGTCGGTGTCGATCACCACTATCTCCCTGCCTTGTTCATGCAACTGCCGGATGAGGTGCTGACCTATCTCGTCGGCGCCCACTACCACCACATGGCCCTGCAAGGGGCAGAGGTGAGGTGACCCATCGGTGCGTGGATCGGGATGGCGCCTCAGCCAGCGCTCCGCCTGGTTGAAGACCAGCGGATTGAGCACGATGGAGAAACAGGCGCCGACCAGCACCAGATCACGGGCGACTCCGGGGACCAGCTCGAGCATGACTCCGAGACCCATCAGGATGAAGGAGAACTCCCCCACCTGTGCCAGGCTGGCGGAGATGGTCAGCGCCGTGCGCTGGCTGTGGCCAAAGAGCCGCACGATGGCGAAGGCGGCCACGGATTTGCCGATCACGATGACGAACAGGGTGGCCAGCACGGCCAGGGGCTCGCGCAGCAGGATGACGGGGTCGAACAGCATGCCCACGGAGACGAAGAAGAGCACGGCGAAGGCGTCCTGCAGGGGCAGGGTGTCGTTGGCCGCCTTGTGGCTCAGATGGGAGCTGTTCATCACGACGCCGGCGAAGAAGGCGCCGAGGGCAAAGGAGACGCCAAACAGCTTGACGGCGCCAAAAGCGATGCCCAGAGAACAGGAGAGGACGGCCAGGGTGAACAGCTCGCGGGAGCCGGTGGCGGCGGTGCGGGCCAGCAGCCAGGGGATGAGGCGGCGTCCGCCGATGACCATCAGGGCGATGAAGGCAGCCACCTTGGCCAGGGTCAGGCCGATATCCGCCATCACCTGGGCCGGGGTCAGTGCCTCGCCCCCTTGCTGCAGGTTGGCGAGGATGGGGAGCAGTACCAGGGCCAGCACCATCACCAGATCCTCCACGATGAGCCAGCCGATGGCGATGCGTCCCTCGTTGGTGTCGAGCTGGCCGCGGCTCTCCAGGGCGCGCAGCAGCACCACGGTACTGGCGGTGGAGAGGGCCAGGCCAAACACCAGGCCGGCGGTCACGGTCCAGTCGAGCAGTTGGGAGAGGCCAAGGCCGAGCAGGGTCGCAAGGGTTATCTGGACGATGGCTCCCGGGATGGCGATGTGTTTCACCGACAGCAGGTCTTTCACGGAAAAGTGCAGGCCGACACCAAACATCAGCAGGATGACGCCGATTTCGGCCAGCTCGGGGGCGAGCCGCAGGTCGGCGACATAGCCCGGCGTAAAGGGGCCGCATACCACGCCGGCCGCGAGGTAGCCCACCATGGGGGAGATGCGCAGGCGGCTTGCCAGCATGCCGAAGAGGTAGGCCAGCACGAGGCCGCCTACCAGGGTGGTGATAAGGGGGAGTGAGTGGTCCATGTCGTCACCTCGCTAATGGCAGTCAGGGGCTACCAGATCACCCGAAGGCGAAGAGGGCAGCTGTCAATGAGCAGGGGGCGAAAGAGACAGAAGTTGGCCGTATCAAGGGGAAATCTTGAGGGCAACAGATGCCGTTTCTATTGAAAAGTAATGCATTTATATGCCATGAGCAACACTGTTCCAGTTTTTTCGTTGATTTTGATGAAAAGCATCTTTAATGCATTGCGATTGGGTGAAAAGAGTGTGCGGTTAAAGAAAAATTGGCAGAAATAATCAATCTATGATGATATTGGGAGGCAAGGGAGAACACCTATGAGCACACGGCATGGAGGAGGCTGGCCTCCTCCATGGTGAACGAGGGTGCTGAAGGGGCATCACTCTCCCCTGGCGACCCCCTCACGTCTGGGGTCTGCGGCTCCCAGCCAGCCGCCGGCATGGCGCTGGACGCCCTGCAGCCCGGAGGTCTGCTCGTTAAGCAGGACCTCGTGCCCTCTGGCCTTGAGCCCCTGAACCACGGCGTCGGGCGTGCGCCCCTGCTCCAGCTCGGTGGGGCCGTTGCGACTGCCGAAATTGGGCAGGTTGATGGCCTGCTGCAGGTCGAGCCCCCAATCCTGGGTGCCGAGCAGCGCCTTGCCCACGTAGTTGATGATGGCCGAGCCTCCCGGGGAGCCCAGGTTCATCTCGAGCTCGCCGCTTGCCTTGTCAAACACCAGCAGGGGCGACATGGAGGAGCGGGGGCGCTTGCCGGGCTCCACCCGATTGGCCACCGGCAGGCCGGCGGCGTCCACCGAGGTGAAGGAGAAGTCGGTGAGCTGGTTGTTCAGCAGGTAGCCGTTGACCATCAGCCGCGAGCCGAAGCCATCCTCGATGGAGCTGGTCATGGCCACCGCCATGCCGCTCTTGTCCACGATGGAGATGTGGCTGGTGGAGGGCAGCTCCGGGGTGGCGTCCCGGCCCCTGGCCAGCGCCCGGGGCGGGTTGCCGGGCTGGGCGACGCCCATGGAGCGGTTGCCGATAAGGTGCCCCCGCTGCGCCAGATAGCCCTTGTCCAGCAGGCCTGTCACCGGCACGTCGACGACGTCGCCGTCGGCCACATACTGGTTGCGATCGGCGAAGGCGAGGCGTGCAGCCTCGCTGTAGAGGTGAATGGCCTCGCTGGAGGCGGCCAGTTGACCCTGCTCCCCCTGTACCGGTTTGAGTGCGGCCATGTCCCGGCTCTCCAGCATGCCGAAAATCTGGCCAAGGGCGATGGTGCCGGAGGAGGGGGTCGGGAAGCCGCAGATCTCGCTCTGGCGATAGTCAAAGCAGAGCCCGTCCCGCAGCTTGGCCCGGTAGCTGGCGAGATCGGCGGCGCTCAGCACCCCGGGGTTGGTCGGGTGGGCGTGCACCTTGGCCACCATGGCCTCGGCCAGCGGGCCGCGATAGAAGGCGTCGGGGCCATCGCTTGCCAGGGTACGCAGCACCCTGGCCAGGGCCGGGTTGGTGAGCCGGGTACCGGCCGTCTTGGGAGTGCCGTCCGCCTGATAGAAGTAGGCACGGGCGTCCGGATCCCCGGCCAGATAGGGATCTTTTGCCAGCAGGGTGGCGAGGCGGGGGCTTATCACGAACCCTTGTTCCGCGAGGGTGATGGCGGGTTCGAACAGCGTGGCCCAGGGCAGCTTGCCATAGCGCTCGTGCGCCAGGGCCAGGGCACGTACCGTGCCGGGGGCGCCGACGGAGCGCCCGCCCACCACCCCCTCATAGAAGGCCATGGGTTTGCCCGCCTTCATGAAGAGCTGATCGGTGGCAGCGGCGGGGGCTGTCTCCCGGCCATCCACCGCCGCCACCTGCTTGCCGTCCCACACCAGCATGAGGGAGCCGCCGCCGATACCCGAGGATTGGGGCTCCACCAGAGTCAGCACCAGCTGGACGGCGATGGCTGCATCGACGGCGCTGCCCCCCGCCTTGATGATCTGGTAGCCCGCATCCACTGCCAGCGGGTTGGCCGCCGCCACCATGAAGTCACGGCCCTGCCAGCCCGGTTTGTCAATCCAGCCGCTGGCCGCCTCCGGGGCGATCAGGGTCTGGGGAGGAGGGACATAGTGAAAGCCATCCTGGGAGGCGCAGCCGCCAAGCAGGCCGAGGGCGACCAGCAGGCCGAGGGGTTTGAGGGACATGACAGGCTCCTTGTCGGTTTCTTGTTCACCTGCCGAAATGTGTCACACTTGGAGCTTGATTAAAAGTTTGTCTTAATACTCATATGGTTACAAAACTATCAAGGAGGCGCTCATGACACACCGGGGGACGCTGGCGAAACCTTGCATGGCGGGGCTGCTCTGCCTGTTGCTGGCGGCCTGCGGGGAGCCGACCTTCAGACCGCTGGCCCAGGGGGAGACCCTGCTCGCCTTCGGGGACAGTCTGACCGAGGGGCGCGGGGTGAGCCCGTCCCAAAGCTACCCCAGCGTGCTGGCGACCCTGAGCGGCCATCCCGTGGTCAATGGCGGGGTGTCCGGAGAGCTGAGCCAGGCCGGCAGGGCCCGCCTGCCCGGGTTGCTGGCCCGGCACAGACCCGCTCTGGTCATCCTGCTGGAGGGGGGCAACGACATCCTGCGTGGCAGCGGGGAGGCGGCCCTCAAGGCCAATCTCGCTGCCATGATAGAGGCGGTGCAGGGGAGCGGGGCCCAGATCCTGCTTGTCGGGGTGCCCCGAAAATCCCTGTTTGCCGATGGCGCTCCCCTCTACGGGGAGCTGGCAGAGCAGTACGGGCTGGTGCTGGACAACGACAGCATCGGTGAGTTGCTGCGAGACCCGGCCCTGAAGTCCGATGCGGTGCATTTCAATGCCGAGGGTTACCGCACCCTGGCGCAGCGACTTCATCGACTGTTGCAGGAAAGGGGGGCACTCTAGCGAGATGTCATGCTGCCGGGGCAGTGCGCCATGCTGCCGCAATCAATGGGCTCAGGGGATTGCGCGGCGGGAGGGCGGCGGCGCTACCCCGGAGGGGGCCAGCCCGTGGCGATGATGCCGATGGAGATGAAAAAACCGCCGTGAAGGCGGTTTTTTGCAATCAGGCTGAGCCAATTTGCTTAGATGGACTGCTCTTCACCGCCCAGGGCAGCAAACAGGGCCGGGATGAACTGGGAGAGCTCGGCGGTGACCAGGGCGAAGTCGGCGTCCAGGCGGGCGGCGGGATCTTCACTGGTGACGTCGTCGTTCTGCTCGCGCAGCTCTTCGCTGAACTTGAGGCGCTTGATGGAGAGATCATCCCCCAGCACGAAGCTCAGGGTTTCGCCCCAGTTGAGGGCCAGCTTGGTCACCAGCTTGTCGTTGGCCAGGTGATTCTTGATCTCCTCGCTCATCAGATCCTGCTGCTTGCAGCGGATGATGCCGCCGTGCTCCATGGCGCTGCGCAGCTCGGCTTCGTCCTCCAGGGTGAAGGCGGCGGGCAGGTTGCCCTCATTGAGCCACTCGGTCATGGTGATCTCGGGCGGGTTCTTGAGGGCCACCGGCACTACCGGCAGGGAGCCGATGGATTTGCGCAAGAGCGCCAGCAGATCGTCCGCCTTCTTGGCGGAGCCTGCATCCACCACCATCAGGTTGTCGGCAGGGTTTATCCAGGCGAAGGTCTGGCTGGTGCGGCTGAAGGCGCGGGGCAGCAGGGTGTGCATGATCTCCTCTTTCAGCGCTTCTTTTTCTTTCTTCTTGAGGGCGCGACCCTGTTCGAATTCAATGGCCTCTACCTTCTCCGCCAGCATCTCCTTGACCACGGTGCCGGGCAGCATCTTCTCTTCCTTGCGAGCGCACAGCAGGATGTGGCCAGAGGCGGCGTGGGTCAGGGTGGAGCCGAATTTGCCAAGGGGCTTGACCCACCCGAACCGGGAGATGTCCTGGCTGCCGCAGGGGGTGAAGGCGCAGGCTTCCAGCTGGGTTTCCAGCTGCTCAACGGTCAGGTCGAAGGGGCGGGTAAAGCGGTAAATCTGCAGGTTTTTAAACCACATGGCGTCCTCGGTCTCTAGATTGTCCGGCGGGCATTGTACTAGAGAGGCGCTTTGTGATCAGCCAATCATTCTCGCTAAATAAAGGGCGATCGACCTCACAGGGCCCCACCTTGATCCCCCGGGAGCGGGCCCAACTCCCCTAGACTGCGAGTGTTCACATTGCTGACAAGGAGGCGACCATGTTGAGACAGAGTCGGCCGGAAGACATGGAAGAGATCGTCGAAATCTGGCTCCTGGCCTCCCTGCAGGCCCACGATTTCGTCGATGCCTCCTGCTGGTGGCAGGCTCAGGAGGAGCTGCGTACCCGCTACCTCGATCACGCCCGCATCTGGGTGTTCGAGGAGCGAGGGGACCTGCTCGGCTTCATGGCGCTGGTGGATGATTACCTGGCTGCACTCTTCGTGCGCCCCGATAGGCAGGGGCGGGGGGTGGGGCACGCCCTGTTGCAGGAAGCCAGATCCAGATGTGCCGAGCTGCATACCCGGGTCTTCGTGGAGAACGAGCCTGCGGTGCGTTTCTACCGCCGCCACGGCTTTGAAATCGGGGGGGAGGTGCCCGATCCCCTCACCGGTCATCTTCAGTACCAGATGCATTACCAAGCCGTCTGAATCTGACGTCTGGGGCTGCCCCGGTTGAAAACGGGGGGCTCCATCCTCATCTTGTTTCCATCCCGGGGCGCCCTCGCCCCCGCTCTCTTCTCCTTATCGAGCCGTTTTCCATGAAGATCCTGCACACCGCCGACTGGCACCTCGGTCATCAGCTTCACGGCCACGACCGCCGCTTCGAACACGACGCCTTCCTCGACTGGTTGGCCGACACCATCAAGACCCGCGACATCGATGCCCTGCTGGTGGCGGGCGATCTGTTCGACACCGCCAACCCTCCCGCCAGTGCCTGGCAGCAGCTCTACCGCTTCCTGGCACGGCTGCGGGCCGAGCACCCGGCACTGGAGATGGTGCTCATCGGCGGCAACCACGACTCTCCCTCCAAGCTGGATGCCCCCCACGAGCTGCTGCGCGCTTTCGACCTCCATCTGGTGGGCAGCATCAGCCGGGACGACGAGGGGCGCCTCGAGACCGAGCGCCTGCTGGTGCCGCTGCGAGGCAAGAACGGCGAGGTGGCCGCCTGGTGCGCCGCCGTGCCGTTTCTGCGCAGTAGCGATCTGCGCCCCGACGGGCTCAGGGAGGGGCAGGACAGACTCATCGAAGGGGTACGCCAAGTCTATGAGGCGGTGCTGAGCGAGGGGCGGGCGCGCTGCCATCCGGATCAGGCCCTCATCGCCATGGGCCACGCCTATCTGGCGGCGGGCCAGCTCTCCGAGCTCTCCGAGCGGCGGGTGCTCGGCGGCAACCAGCACGCTTTGCCTGCCGAGCTGTTTGCCGCCGCCGACTACACGGCGCTGGGTCACCTGCACCTGGCCCAGAGTCCGGCCGAGGGGGTGCACTACAGCGGCTCGCCGCTGCCGCTCTCGCTGGCCGAGGCGAATTACAACCATCAGGTGCTGGAGGTGACGTTTGAGAGGGGCAAACTGGCCCGCCTTGAGCGGATCCCGGTGCCCCGCGCGGTGGAGATGATCCGGCTGCCCCAGAGCGGCCTTGACGAGGCGCTCCAGGCCATCGAGGCGCTGGCGCTACCCGCTTGCCCGCAGCAGGCGCAGCCCTTCCTCGAGGTGCGGCTGCTGCTGCCCAAACCCGAGGCCCGCATCCGCGAGCGCGTGCTGGCCGCCATCGGCGACAAGCCGGTGCGCCTTGCCCGCATCACGACCAGTTATCAGGGCTCGGGCCAGGGGCTGGCGGATGGTGCCGGCCAGCGCAGGCTCGATGAGCTCTCCCCCACCGAGGTGTTTCGCCTCTGCTATCAGCGTCAGTTCGACGGGGAGCCGGAGGCCGAGCTGGTGGCGTCGTTTGAAGAGATCCTGGAGCAGGTGAAGGAGTCCAGCCAATGAAAATCTTGTCGCTGTCAGGGGAGAATCTGGCCAGCCTGACCGGTCAATTCACCATCGATTTTGCCGGTGGCGCTCTGGGGGCTGCCGGCCTGTTTGCCATCACCGGCAATACTGGCGCGGGCAAGAGCACCCTGCTCGATGCCATCTGTCTGGCGCTCTACGACGAGATGCCGCGCTTTATCGCCAATCGCAAGAATGTCGCCGAAGTGGGCCGCATGGATGACGAGGAGAAGCTCAAGGCCAACGACGTGCGCGGCATCCTCAGCCGCGGCCACGCCAGCGGTTTTGCCGAGGTGCAGTTTCGCGGCTGTGACGGCCGCATCTGGCTGGCCCGCTGGGCGGTGCGCCGGGCCCGCAACCGCGCCGAGGGGCGCTTTCAGGCCCAGGAGCGCAGCCTGACCGACGTGGCGTCGGGCCAGGTGTTCAGTGGCAGCAAGCGGGAGCTGCAGGATCGCATCGACGAGCTGGTGGGGCTCTCCTGGGAGCAGTTTCGCCGCGCCGTCATCCTGCCGCAGGGGGAGTTTGCCGCCTTCCTAAAATCGAGCGCCGATGAGCGTTCGGCCCTGCTCGAACGGATGACTGGCACCGAGCTCTACTCCGCCATTTCGGTCCAGACCCATGAGCGGGCGCGGGAGGAGCAGCAGAAACTGGCTGCCATCAGCCAGCGGCTCGGTGACGTGGCGCTGATGGACGAGGCGACCCGCGAGCAGTGGGTGAGCCAGCAGATAAGCCTTGCCACCAGCCTCAAGCACGAGCAGCAGCAACAGCAGCTGATGCAGGACTTGCGCGATCTCAACGGCCGCATCGCCGCCCAGTTGCAGGCCTGTCAGGAGGGAGAGGCGGCCCTTGCCGCGGCCGAGGTGGCCCACGCTGCGGCCGCCCCCGAGCGGGAGGAGTTCGCCCGCGCCGAGCAGGCCCAGGTGGCCCGCGCCGATCACGACGAGCTGGCTCGCCTCACCCTGGAGGTGCAGCAGCAGGAGAAGGCGCTGGCCGAGCTTGGTCCCGAACTTGGCAAGCTGGAGGAGCAGACCCAGCAGAGCGCCCTCACCGAACAGCAACTGCTGGCGGAGAAGATCGCCGCCGAGCGCGAGTGGGGCGCCCTGCAGCCCGAACTCAAACGGGCGCAGGAGCTCGATACCCGGATTCGGGAAAAGCAGCAGCAACTGCAGAAGATCCAGCAGGAGGGGGCGCAGGAGCGGGAGGTGCAGCTCACCCTGGAGCAGGGCTGGCGCCAGCAGAGTCAGCAGGTGGAGCAGCTCAAGCGCCAGCACCAGCAGTGGGGTGCCTGGCTCGAGGAGCACAAGGAGCTGGCGCCGGTCGCCCGCCAATGGCAGCCCCTGCTCACCGCCATGCAGGATTGGGCCGAGGATGCCGACAGGCTGCAGCAGCTCCTTACCCTGCGCGAACACAAGCTGCGCGCCCTCAGGCAGTTGCAGCACCAGCTGGAGCAGGGGCAGCAGGAGCGCGACTACTGGCTGCGCGAGCAGGAGCGGCTGCAGCAGCAACAGCACGAGCTGCAGGAGCAGCAGTGGGAGGGGCGCCTGGCCAAGGCGCAGGAGCAGTGGCAGCAGCAGAGCGAACAACTGGGCCAGCTGCGCCAGCTGCTGGAGCTGGCGGACTATGGCCGCAATCACGGCGAGCAGCATGGTCGCCTGCAGCAGGAGATCGCCCAGCTGGAGCAGGCGCTCGGCAAGCTGGCTATTCTCGGCGACGAGCTGGCGCCGGCCCGTGAGCGGCTCGCCCTGCAGCGGGACGAGGCGCGCCACGCGCTGGAGCAGTCCCGCGCCATCGCCAGTTTCGAGCAGCATCGCCACATCCTGCGCGACGGTGAACCTTGCCCGCTCTGCGGCGCCGAGGAGCACCCCTATCACCAGAGCCAGCCGCAGGTGGCCGGTATTCTCGGCCAGCTGGCGGAGCGCGTCCGCAGCCTCGAGCTCGAGTGGGAGCGGCTCAATCACCAATACATTCAGTGCGAGAGTGAACGCCAGGAGCTGGCCCGCCAGCTGGCGGTGCGTCAGCAACATCTACCTGAGCTGGAGACGCGCGCCGAGCAGCTGACCCAGCGCTGGCAGCAGCTCGGCGGTGCCGAGCTGCTGGGCCATCCGTTGCCGCTACGTCAGAGCCCGATCGAGTGGAACGAATTGATGAGTACCCTGCTCGGTCGCGGCCAGAGTCTGGAGCAGGGGCTGGTCCGCAGCCAGCAGCAACTGCGCGAGGCCCAGCAGGGGCAGCAGCAGTTGCAGGCCGTGCGCCAGCAGCTGAGTCAGCTGGCCAGCCAGCACCAGCAGTTCGAGCAGCAGTGGCAGGAGGCCGACCGCCAGCGCATCGCCCTGGAAGGGGAGGTGAAGGGGATGGGCGAGCAGGAAACGACCCTGCGCCAGCGCCTTGAGCAGGGGGGCAGCCGGCTCGACGAGCAGATGGGAGGCCAGCCCTGGCGTCAGTGGCTGGGCAGCCAGCAGTGGCATGAGTGGCAGCGGGCCTGCGAGGCCTGGCTGCACGGCCAGAGCGAGTGGGAGCGGCTGACCGGCGAGATTGCCAGCCTCACCCCGGCCCTGAGCGCCCAGGAGGCACGCCTGCAGACCCAGCGCGAGCTGCTGCACAAGCTCGAGCGCGACTACAAGGAGCACGAACAGCAACGGCAGGGGCTGGTCACCAGCCGTGCCACCTGTCTGGGGGGCGAGGAGATTGCCTTGGTCGAGAGCCGCTGGCAGCAGCGGCTGCAGCAGCTGGCGAGCGAGCTGGAGACGATGCAGGGGGCGGCCCGCGCCCTGCGCGAGCGCCAGACCGAGCTCAAGACCCGTCTCAGCCATCTGGAGCAGGAGAAGCAGGTGAGCAGCCGTCGGCGACGGGAGGTGCTGGGGCGCTGGGCTGCCCACGCCAGCAGCCTCGGCATCGCCGAATATGACCTGCGCCGCCTGCTGGCCATGAGCCCGGATGAGCTCAAGGGGCGCCGCGCCGCCTTGCAGGCGCTGGAGGATGCCCGCGCCGAGGCGCGTACCCGTTTGACCGAGCGGCAGCGGGCGCTGGCACTGGAGGAGAGCAAGCGGGATCGTTACCGCGAGCATCACCCCGAGCTGGCCGCGTTGGCGCCGCCGGAGCTCGACAGCCGGCTGACGGCGCTGGAGGCGCACTGCCGCGCTCTCGACGAGCAGTTGTTCCAGTGCAAGAGCACGCTGGCCCAGGCCGAGGCGGCGGCCCTCAAAGCGGGCACCTTGCAGGAGGAACTGGCTGCCCAGCAGGCGGTGGCGGATCACTGGCAGCGCCTCTGTGACCTTATCGGTTCGGCCAGCGGCGCCAAGCTGCGCACCTTCGCCCAGAGCCTCACCCTGGAGCGGCTGCTGCTGGAGGCCAACGCCCAGCTCGCCGAGCTCTCCCCCCGCTATCGGCTGGAGCGGGTGCCCGGCACCGATCTGGCGCTGCAGGTGGTGGATCTCGACATGGGGGATGAGGTGCGTTCGGTGGATTCCCTCTCCGGCGGTGAAAGCTTCCTGGTGTCGCTGGCGCTGGCGCTGGCCCTATCCAGCCTGTCGTCGCGCCAGACCCAGGTCGAATCGCTGTTCATCGACGAAGGCTTCGGCACCCTCGACCCCGACAGCCTGGATCTGGCGCTTGCCAGCCTCGATTCCCTGCAGGCGGCCGGTCGCCAGATCGGGGTCATCTCCCACGTGCAGACCCTGGTGGAGCGGATCGGCGTGCAGGTGCGGGTGGAGGCCCTCGGTGGCGGCGAAAGCCGGGTGGTATTGCCCGGCTGACGACGTGTCGCCCATGGCCCTCCATGAACAAAAAGGCCTCTGTCACAGGGGCCTTTTTGTTGGTGTGCAACTCGTTGCTGGTTATTTGCGCTCGGGCAGCATATTGGTCAGGGTGTTGTCTTTGAGCACATGGTGGTGGTAGATGGCTGCCGCCGCGTGCAGGGCAATCAGGGCATAGCCAATGTTGGCCAGCGTCTCGTGCAACTCCTTGATGGTGCCCTTCAGGCCGTCGTCGGGCGCGATGAGGGCGGGGAGCGCCAGGCCGAAGAAGGGGATGGGCTTGCCGCCCGCACTCAGCAGCAGCCAGCCCAGCAGCGGAGTGAGGAGCAAGAAGCCATAGAGCGCCAGGTGGGCGAGCTTGGCCAGCGTGAGCATCAGGGGGGAGAGCTCGGGCACGATACGCGGTGAAGGGCTACCCACGCGCACCAGCAGGCGCACGACCACCAGCGCCAGGATCAGCAGACCCACCATGAAGTGAAACTCCTTCATCAGGTCGCGGCCGGCCGACCCTTTGGGGAAGATGTCCCTGAACTCCATCAGCGCATAGACGGCGATCATCAGCAGCAGGGTCAACCAGTGCAGCCCTATGCTCAGGCTGCCATAACGTTGTTCGGTATTTCTCAGCATCGTTGTCTCCTCGCCACTTAAGCGGTTTATCTCTTTTCATCCCGTCTCATATCGAGCCAAAGGACCCGCAGGTATCCCTCTTGAGGGTACTCGGCTTGCTTATGCCCGTGTTGATCTCGATAACATTTCTGCCTGTTTGCCGTCATGCTGACCTGTGCGGGAGCCCATGGAGTATCGGGAGATGGAAGGGGCAAAAAAAAAACCGAAGCACCAGGCTTCGGTTTTTGGCGGTCGCTGGCGTCAGGCCAGGGCGCATTATTTCTTGATGCGGATCACCGGGGTTTCGCCCACGGTCACGGCGCCAGTCATCTTCACCAGCTCTTTGATCTCGTCCATGTTGGAGATGACCACAGGTGTCAGGGTAGACTTGGCTTTGGCTTCCAGAACGGCCAGATCGAACTCGATGATGGTGTCACCGCGCTTGACCTGTTGACCTTCCTGAGCGATACGGGTGAAACCTTCACCCTTCAGCTCGACGGTGTCGATACCGAAGTGAACGAACAGCTCGATACCAGAGTCGGACTCCAGAGAGAACGCGTGGTTGGTCTCGAAGATTTTGCCGATGGTGCCGTCGCACGGAGCAACCATCTTGTTGCCGGCCGGTTTGATGGCGATGCCGTCGCCGACGATCTTCTCGGCGAAGACGACGTCAGGCACATCTTCGATGGGGACGATTTCGCCGGACAGCGGAGCAAAGATTTCGATGCCGCCAGTGTCAGAACTGTCGTCGGAAACCAGTTTCTTCAGTTTGTCGAACAGACCCATAGTAAAAGCTCCTAGAGATGATTGTCGCTGTTTGCAGCCGATCTTAGCAGACTGCCTTCTGCTTAATAAAGTTATCTACGCACGCTTCGATTTCGGCGGCGGTGGCAAAGCTCAGCGCCTGGTCGGCCATGGCCTTCACATCTTCGAAGTTGGTGTTGCGGATAAGCTTCTTGATACGCGGTACAGAGATGGCGCTCATGGAGAACTCATCCAGACCCATACCCAGCAGCAGCAGGGTGGCGCGTTCGTCACCAGCCAGTTCACCGCACATACCGGTCCACTTGCCATTGTCATGGGAAGCGTCGATCACCATCTTGATCAGGGTCAGGACGGAGGGTGACAGCGGGTTGTACATGGCGGAAATCATCTCGTTACCACGGTCGACAGCCAGGGTGTACTGGGTCAGGTCGTTGGTACCGATACTGAAGAAATCCACTTCCTTGGCCAGATGATGAGCCATCACGGCCGCGGCCGGGGTCTCGATCATGATACCCACTTCGATGGATTCATCAAAGGCTTTGCCTTCGGCACGCAGTTCGGCTTTCAGCGTCTCCACGGTAGCCTTCAGGCTGCGGAACTCTTCGACGGAGATGATCATCGGGAACATGATGCGCAGTTTGCCGAAGGCAGACGCACGCAGGATGGCCCGCAGCTGGGCGTGCATGATGTCGGTGCGATCGAAGAAGATACGCACGGCACGCCAGCCCAGGAAGGGGTTCATCTCTTTCGGGAAATTCATGTAGGGCAGTTCTTTGTCGCCGCCGATGTCCATGGTACGGACAATGATCGGTTGATCCGGCATGGCTTCGGCCACTTCCTTGTAAGCCTTGAACTGCTCGTCTTCGGTCGGCAGCGCGTCACGGTCCATGAACAGGAACTCGGTACGGTACAGACCCACGCCTTCGGCGCCGTTGCGGATGGCACCTTCGGTATCCTTGACGGTCCCGATGTTGGCGCACACTTCGACCTGGTGGCCATCCAGGGTGATGGCAGGCAGGTCTTTGAGCTTGGCCAGCTCGTCCTTCTCTGCCTGGAACTGGGCCTGGAACTTCTTGGCTTCGTTCAACTGGTCGGCAGTCGGGTTGATGATGACCTGGTTGTTGATCGCATCCAGCACCAGCATGTCACCGTTCTTGACGCGCTCGGTGATGTCGTTGGTGCCCACGACGGCCGGCAGCTCCAGGGAGCGGGCCATGATGGAGGTGTGGGAGGTACGGCCACCGATGTCGGTGACGAAGCCCAGCACGTATTTCAGGTTGATCTGAGCGGTTTCAGACGGGGTCAGGTCTTTGGCGACCAGGATGACCTCTTCGTCGATGGTGCTCAGGTTGACAACGGCGATGCCCAGTACGTTCTTGACCAGACGGGTGCCGATGTCACGGAAGTCGGTGGCGCGCTCACGCAGATAGGGGTCATCCAGATCGGCCATCATCTTGGCGTACTGTTCGATCACCTCGTGAACGGCTCTGTCGGCAGAGGCCTTGTGTTCTTTGATGAAGGATCTGATATCCCCTTCCAGCTCTTCATCTTCGAGCAGCATGATGTGGCCTTCGAAGATGGCCTCTTTTTCTTCACCGAAGGTGCGACCGGCCATCTCTTTGATGGCTTCCAGCTGTGCGGCTGATTTGGTGCGGGCTTCGAGGAAGCGGTTGATCTCGGCATCAATCTGTTCGGCGGGAATCTTGCCCTGATTGATAACGATTTCATCTTCTTTCAGAAGAAGCGCCTTGCCGAATGCGATACCGGGGGACGCAAGAATGCCAGATATCATAATCCTTCCTATTAAAACGACTGTGGGGGAGGAATAAAGCTGGATTACTCCAGCTCGTCCATCAGGGCAACCAGCTTCTCAACGGCTTTCTGAGCGTCCGGGCCGTCAGCCTGGATGGTCACGTTGGTGCCTTTGGTCAGACCCAGGGTCTGGAGCTTGAACAGGCTCTTGGCGCTGGCGGATTTGCCACCGGAGACCACAGTGATCTCGCTTTGGAATTCTTTGGCTTCTTTCACGAACTGAGCTGCAGGACGGGTGTGCAGGCCGTTTTCAGCAGTAATAACAACAGACTTCTCGTACATGGTTTCACCCCATATTATTGATATTGTTTGGAGAGATGGTCGCCAATGAGGCTTCCTGTCTCACCGTGTCAGTATGGATATGTTGTAAAGTAACGAAATCAGACCTGCAATGGTTTAATCCAGGTCAATTTTCTGTGCAGTATTCGGTGTCGTGGCCAGGTATTTTTTCGCTATCAGGCTGCAAGCCGCGTCAGGCCTGGCCTGAAATTATTTTATAACGAAAAATAACACTTTGTTACCTTGTGATACCTTGCCAGCAAACACCTCGTGACGCCGCACAGGATATGAGATTTATCACAGAATGTCTGCTTTTTTTGTCATATCCAATTTTGTTATTTTACCCCAAAAAATAAGGGGCCGAGTGGCACTGGTGGCTAGAGAGTTTAGCGCATAATGAAAACGGCGCTCCGAGGAGCGCCGTCGTTTTGGTGTTGGCTGATCAACTACTGCTGCAATTCTTGCTCGCTGAACACACCGGCGAAGAGGGCGCTGGAGAGGTAACGCTCGGCGGCGCTCGGCAGGATGACGACAATCGTTTTCCCTTCGAACTCCGGCAGCTCGGCCAGACGGTTGGCAGCGACCACGGCAGCGCCGGAGCTGATACCGGCCAGGATCCCTTCCTCTTCCATCAGGCGGCGGGCCATCTCGATGGCTTCGTCACTGCTCACCTGCTCGACGCGGTCCAGCAGGCTCAAATCCAGGTTGCCCGGGATGAAGCCGGCGCCGATGCCCTGGATCTTGTGGGGACCGGGCTTTATCTCTTCACCCGCCAGTTTCTGGCTGATGACGGGGGATTCGCTGGGCTCGACCGCCACGGAGACGATGGCCTTGCCTTTGGTCTTCTTGATGTAGCGGGAGACCCCGGTGATGGTGCCGCCGGTACCGACGCCCGCCACGAACACATCCACCTCGCCATCGGTGGCGTCCCAGATCTCGGGGCCAGTGGTCTGCTCGTGGATTTCCGGGTTGGCCGGGTTTTCAAACTGTTGCAGCAGCACGTACTTGCCCGGTTCGGATTCGAGGATCTCGTTGGCCTTGGCGATGGCGCCCTTCATGCCGAGGGGGCCTTCGGTCAGCACCAGGTTGGCACCCAGGGCCTTGAGCAGTTTGCGGCGCTCCAGGCTCATGGTGGCCGGCATGGTCAGGGTGATGGGATAGCCGCGGGCCGCAGCCACGAATGCCAGGGCAATGCCCGTGTTGCCGCTGGTGGGCTCAATGATCTCCTTGCCCTTGGTCAGCACGCCGCGTTTCTCGGCATCCCAGATGAGGTTGGCACCGATCCGGCACTTGACGCTGAAGCTCGGGTTGCGGCTCTCGATCTTGGCCAGCACGCGGCCCTTGGTAACACGGTTGAGACGAACAAGCGGGGTGTTGCCTATGGTCTGGCTGTTGTCCTCAAAAATTTTGCTCATGGTGCTATCCCTGTGTTTGTTAAGGCGATGAAACAAGATTACCCTGTGGTTTCTGAATGAGAAGTGACGAATCGTTATAACAATATGTTATTACAACATATAGAACTTATTCTCTCTTGCCGAGGGGGCTCCCGCTGCCTGGGCATCCAATGGAAGGGATCTCATGGGATTTGCAGGAAGCGATCGCTATCTCGCATCACAGGCACTGAAGATGGCCGTCGATGCCGCCATCGTGCTGGAGAAGCCGCTGCTCATCAAGGGTGAACCCGGTACGGGCAAGACGGTGCTGGCGGAGGCGGTGGCCGAATCCCTGGGCGCCGAGCTCATCAGCTGGCACATCAAGTCCACCACCAAGGCCCAGCAGGGGCTTTACGAATACGATGCCGTCGCCCGGTTGCGAGACTCCCAGCTCGGTGACCCCAGGGTCGGGGAGATAGGCCACTACATCCGCCGGGGCAAGCTGTGGCAGGCCTTCAGCGCAGAGCAGCGGCCAGTGCTGCTCATCGATGAAATCGACAAGGCGGACATCGAGTTTCCCAACGATCTGCTGCTGGAGCTGGATCGGATGGAGTTCGATGTTTACGAGACCGGCGAGCGCGTGAAAGCGCGCCAGCGACCCGTGGTCATCATCACCTCCAACAACGAAAAAGAGCTGCCGGACGCCTTCCTTCGTCGCTGTTTCTTCCACTACATCCGCTTCCCCGACAAGGCCGAGATGCAGGCCATCGTCAAGCTCCATTATCCCGACCTCAAGGAGCAGCTGCTCGATGAGGCGATGACGCTCTTCTTTGAGCTGCGTGCGGTAGAGGGGCTGCGCAAGAAGCCGTCCACCTCCGAGCTGCTGGACTGGATCCGGCTGCTGTTGGCCGACGATATCGCCCCCGAGGCCCTGCGCACCCGTGAGCCCGGCAAGCTGGTGCCCGCTCTCTATGGTGCCCTGCTCAAGACGGAGCAGGACTTGCACCTCTTCGAGAAGCTCGCCTTCCTGGCGCGCCGCGGCGGCTGAATGCTCATCGACTTCTTCCTTTACCTGCGCCGCCACAAGCTTCCTTGCAGCCTGCGGGAGTTGCTCGACCTGCACGGGGCGCTGGCAGCCAGACTGGCCAGCCTCGACATGGACGAGTTCTACCAGCTATCCCGCTGCCTGCTGGTGAAGGATGAGGCGCACTACGATCGCTTCGATCGCGCCTTCGCCGAGTATTACGAGGGATTGGCCGCCATCCCCCTGTTGCCGGAGAGCCTGCCTGACGACTGGCTGCGCCAGGAGTTCGAGCGACTGTTAAGCCCGGAGGAGAAGGCGTTGCTCCAATCCCTCGGCGGGCTTGACCAGCTGCTGGAGACCCTCAACCAGCGGCTAAGCGAGCAGAAAGCGCGCCACGCGGGCGGCAACAAGTGGGTCGGCACCGGGGGCAGCAGCCCGTTCGGTCACGGTGGTTATCACCCGGAAGGGATCCGCATGGGGGAAGAGGGCCAGCACGGGCGGGCGACCAAGGTGTGGGAGGCGCGCCACTTTCGCAACTTCAGTGACGACTCGCCCCTGGGGCAGCGCGCCATCCAGCTCGCCCTGCGCAAGCTCAGACGCTGGGTGCGCCGGGGCAATCCCGACGAGCTGGATCTCGACGACACCATCCAAAGCTCGGCCAGGCAAGGCTGGCTCGATGTGAAGCTGCGGCCCGAGCGCCACAACGGGGTCAAACTGCTGGTCTTCTTCGACGTAGGGGGCTCCATGGATGCCCACGTGGCCGAGGTGCAGCGCCTCTTTTCGGCCCTGCGCCACGAGTTCAAGCACCTGGTGTTCTTCTATTTTCACAACTGCCTCTACGACTTCGTCTGGCAGGACAATGCCAGGCGCCTTGATGATCGGCTCGATACCCTGCGGCTGCTGCGTACCTACGGCAGCGACTACAGGGTGATAGTGGTGGGGGATGCGAAGATGGGCCCCTATGAAATCACCTGGCCAGGTGGCAGCGTAGAGTACTGGAACGAGGAGCCCGGCCAGGTGTGGCTCGGGCGCCTGCAACAACATTTCCCCAAGATGGTGTGGGTCAATCCGCTGCCAAGGCAGGAGTGGCTGTGGCACCCCTCCATCAAGTTGATGAACGAATTGATCGGCGGGCGGATGCACCCGCTGACCCTGGCGGGTCTGGCTGCGGCCATCGACCAGCTGTGACCCTCTGAACCCTAAAAAACAGACAAGCCGGGATTGCACCCGGCCAGGAGCAAAGATGACCTCTATCGTAATCAGTGGCTCAGGCCTCTATACCCCTCCCTTTGCCGTCAGCAATGAAGCGCTGGTGGCGGCCTTCAACCAGTACGTGGATCTCTACAACGAGGAGAACGCCTCCGCCATCGATGCAGGGCAGCTGCCTGCCAAACAGCACTCGAGCTGCGAGTTCATCGAGAAGGCCTCCGGCATCAAGAGCCGCTATCTGGTGAGCAGCGAGGGGGTGCGGGATCCCGACATCATGCAACCGCTCATGGCGGAGCGCCCGGACGATCAGCCCTCCATCATGGTGGAGATGGCGGTGGCGGCCGCCGAGCAGGCGCTGATCGCCGCCGGTCGTGAACCGGGGGAGATCGATCTTGTCATCGTCGCCGCCTCCAACATGCCGCGCCCCTACCCGGCGCTGGCCATCGAATTGCAGCACTATCTCGGCGCCAGCGGCCTGGCATTCGACATGAACGTGGCCTGCTCTTCCGCCACCTTCGGGATCAAGACCGCCGCAGACATGCTGGCGGCAGGCACCGCCCGGCTGGCGCTGGTGGTCAATCCGGAGATCTGCTCGGGTCACCTCAACTTCCGCGATCGGGACAGTCACTTCATCTTCGGAGACGCCTGTACCGCCGTGCTGCTGGAGCGGGAGGCCGATTGCCAGGTGGCCAACCCCTGGCAACTGGTGGCCAGCAAGCTGGTGACCCAGTACTCCAACAACATCCGCAACAACTTCGGCTTCCTGAACCGGCTCAGCCCGCGCACCCGCTACGGCGACGACAAGCTGTTCCGCCAGCAGGGGCGCAAGGTGTTCAAGGAGGTGCTGCCCCTGGTGTGCGATCAGATAGCCTCCCAGCTGGCGGAGCAGGGATGGGCGGCCGATAGCTTGAGCCGGCTCTGGCTCCATCAGGCCAACCTCACCATGAACCAGTTCATCGGTCGCAAGTTGCTGGGCCATGACGCCAGCCAGCAGGAGGCGCCTGTCATCCTCGACCGCTACGGCAACACCAGCTCGGCGGGTTCCATCATCGCCTTCCACCTCTTCAACCAGGATCTGCCGAGCGGGGCTCGCGGGGTGCTCTGCTCCTTTGGGGCCGGTTACTCCATCGGCAGCCTGCTGCTGCAGCGGCGCTGAGCACCCTGTTTTGCCCATAAAAAAGGTTCATCGCGGCTTTCCGGGGAAGGCCGCCTTGATTTTCAGAAAAAAGTATTCTGAGTCCCTAAATCCATATGCCATACGCTTTATCACTTTGATCTTGTTGTTCACCCCTTCCAGCACACTCGTGTGCATCGGGTAGTTTGCACTCGCCAGGATCCCCCGCATATATTTCGATAAATTTCGACCAAATCGTTGCAGCGGCGCTAGCCCGCTTTCCTTCACCTGCCGCATCCAGCTCCGCCATCGTCGCCATCCTTCCCACACGCTCGGCGCATACCAGATGCCCTTCAACGCCTCTTTCAGCACGTACACCATCGCCAGCGGTTGATTCGCCGCCAACAGCTCCTGCAACTTCACATCCTGTTTTTCACTCAGCTTCGCCCGATTACGTAGCAGCAACCAACGCGCACTTTTGACCACTTTTCGCGCCGGTTTATCGCTTTTCAGTGCATTCGCCTGCTCCACTCGCACCCGGTCCACCACCTCTCGGCCATAGCGAGCCACCACGTGGAACAGGTCGTAGACCACCTCCGCCTGCGGGCAGTGTTGCTTCACCTCCAGGTCGAACGCCGTGTTCATGTCCATCGCCACCGCCTCAATCTGCTGGCATCGCTCGCCGAGCTGCTCGAAGAAGGGACGGATAGCGGCCCGGCTGTTGCCGTGCCCCACCCACAGGACGCGGGTTCGCTCGGCATCCATGATCACGGTGGCATAGCGGTGTCCCTTGTGCAGGGCAAACTCATCCATCACCAGCCGCCGCACCTCCCCAAGTTCGATGGTGCCCACACTGGTCTGCAAACGGCGCTTGTCGATCTCCTTGATGGTGTGCCAACCGACCCCGGTGAGCTGGCTGACATGGCGGATGGGGAGGTACTGAACGAGCGCTTCAATCCAGCACTGCATGCGCCGGGTGAGGCGGGAGCCAGAGGGGAGCCAGTCGATATGTTCACTGACGCGACCACAGCGCAGACAGTCGACGCGGCGAACAGGCAGTTGTAACCAGACTTGTCGGTCAAATAGGTCTCGCTCACGCACCCGGCGGATACGTTGGTCGTGGATCAATGGCGTGGGTTGCAGGCATCGGCGACAACGGGGCAACAGGTCGGCGCGAGGCTCAAGGGTAAACAGGGTGTGATGGTTGGCAGAAAGCGCTTGGGCGATGACGGTATAACCTGGCCAGAAGGAGGCAATATCAATATGATGCACGGCGACAGCAGGGTGATGGTGGTGGTGTGTTTGGAGACAGCCAGTTTACCAGCACCCTGTCTGTCAACTTCCACTTCCCCAAGATCCCGCGAAGAACCATAAAAAAGCCACCCGGGAGGGTGGCTTTTTTTCATGCTGCCAGAGAGGCTTTTTTCAAGCGGGTTCGATGGCAAGTACCTGACATTGCGGTTCTTTTATCTGAAATCGCACGTTCACATCGAACAATCTGACACCGTACACCTTGTCATCCGGCTTGCCCTTCTTGTAAGCAGGGCGGGGATCCTGGGCCAGCACCTCCCTCACCAGTTCGCGCAGCTCCGGGTGGGCCTTGAGCCAGGGGGCGAGCTGCTGCTCGGCCTGGGCGCTGAAGCTCACCGCCAGAGGCGGGGTGGGGGCATCGGGGGCGAAACCGCCACGGGCGTGGGGCAGGCTGTCGGCATAGGGGACATAGGGCTTGATGTCGACGACGGGGGTGCCGTCGAGCAAGTCCACGGCGCCCAGCTCGAGCCAGAGCTTGCCGCGCTCACGTCCCACCCCGTGCAGTTCGACCACGGAAAGGCCAAGGGGGTTGGGGCGGAAGGTGGAGCGGGTGGCAAAGACCCCGACCCGCTCGTTGCCGCCGAGGCGCGGCGGTCGCACCGTCGGGTGCCAGCCCTGATCCATGGTCTGGTGAAACACGAAGCTGATCCAGAGATGGGAGAATTGCTCGATGCCGCGCAGCACATCGGGCTGATCATAGGGAGGAAGCAGTTCGAGGCGGGCGCGAGCCGCGCTGACCAGACCGGGCTGGCGGGGTATGGCGAACTTCTCCTTGTAGGGAGAGCGGATGATCCCTAGGGTATCGATATCGAACTTCATGGCGGATCCTGGCTGAAAACCCGGGCAATGTAGCACAGGCACGCCGAAAACGCAGGGGGAGCACCAGGACGCAGCCCCTGTGATCCCGATCCCAGACCCGGTGCCCGGGGGCTGTGTCCTGGTGCCAACTTGCGTAGGGTGGGGCGGCAAAAGGGGTGGCGGGGGAGCGGGCAAGGAGCCTGCTGCCCGCACCATGACGATATGCCTGGCGGCATCAGGGCGTGCCTGGGACGTGTGCTCACCATGCTAGGCCATGGCCGTTTCGGCTGCCCGTGGAGGGGCTGCAAGGAGAGGGCGCCATAGAGGAGAGACAGGGATGAAATTGTTGATTATCGGCGGCACCGGCTTTCTGGGTCGCCACCTGACCACGCTGGCCCTGGATTGGGGGCACGAGGTGACGCTGTTCAATCGCGGCCACCGCCAGCACCCGGATTGGCGGGAGCTGACCCAGCTTCACGGGGACAGAGACGGGGACCTGGCCCCCTTGCGGGGCGAAGGGCGGCACTGGGATCTGGTCATCGACACCTGCTGCTATCGCCCCGAACAGGCCGAAGGACTCTCTGACGCCCTGCTGGGGCGCTGTGATCGGCTCATCTTCATCTCCACCATCAGTGTCTATCGCGATTTTTCCCAACCCGGCATGGATGAGTCGGCCCCCTTGCACGAGATAGCAGGAGCGCCCACCGACTACGGCCCCCTCAAGGTGCTGTGCGAGTCGGTGTATCGTGCCCGCTGGGGAGATCGCCTGTGCACCCTGCGCCCCGGCGTGCTCTGCGGCCCCTTTGACCCGACCGCTCGTCTTGCCTGGTGGGTGAGGCGGGTGCAGCGGGGCGGGCACTGGCTCTTGCCGGGGCAGGGGGAGGACAGGCTGCAATACCTGGATGTACGCGACTGCGCCGAGTTCGTGCTGCGGGCTGCCGAGCAGCGACTCGCTGGGTGTTTCAACCTGATCAAGCCCGGCATCGCACTGAACGACTGGGTGGAGCGCCTCGCTGCCCGGCTGACGCCAGCGACCCCCTTGCAGCTCGAGTGGGCTCCCTGGCGTGACCTGATGGCGGCAGGGGTGGCGCCCTGGCAAAGCTATCCCACGCTGCTGCCAAACGAGCTGCCCGAGTATGCTGGGTATGGCACCATCAGCGCCGAGGCCGCCATCGTCCATGGGCTGAACTTTCGCCCCCTGGAGGAGACGGTTGACGATCTGGTGGTATGGCTTGCCAGCAACCCCCGGGGGCCGCTGCCGGGCATGACCCATGACGAGGAACAGGCCCTGCGACGACGAGTGGAGGTTTCCTTGTCATCGAATGCGTACTAGCCGACATCATAAAGAAGAGGGCACCCCGGGGTGCCCTCTTCTCATGTGGGGTGTTCATCCATGACGGGCGCTCAGCGCAGCAATGCCCCCGCGTCGGCCAGCAGGGTCCTCAGCACACTGCGATGGCAGCGGGACTCCTGTTCGCAGTAGCACCCCACCGAGAAATGGGTGGTGTGGGAGAGGGCAGCCAGCAGGGCCAGATCGTGCCTCGCGGCCGGGGCGGCCATCTCGGCCTTGTACTGCTTGCAGAAGGCGGTCCACCGGGCCGGGGTGTCGGCAGTCTGACCGAGTTTCATGGTCTCGGCGCTGGGGGCCAGATTGGGGAACCAGACGTCGTACCAATCCTGGCTGGCGAACGCCGCTTTGGGCACGCCGCGAGGGGGGCGACGCACGGTGCCGATGCGAAGCCCCTCATCCTCGAGGCGGGGGCTGCCGAGTCGCACGATGGCGATCGCCATGGCAGGACTTACTTCTCTTCGGCCACTTTCAGCGCCTGACCGTAGCAGATCACCTGCTTCAGGCAGCCGGGCACGTCGCTGAACTCGGCGCACTTGTCGAAGCTGACGCCGTTGCCCCCCATGTCCGCCACGCGGCGGCGGGCCAGGGTGCGGGCTTCACCGGCATTGGGCACCGCCTGGTTGGCATCGCTCTGGCAGGATTCCCCCTCGACGGTGCCGAGGTAGAGGTAGTTGAGGTCGGCGAGCTCGCTCTGCTCGTAGATCCGCACGCTCCCCGGCTTGAAGTACTCGTCGAAGTTTTCCTTGTCCAGATTGCTGTTGAAGGCGAAGTCGGCGCAACCGGAGGCAATCAGGGGCATCATCAGGATCAGGCGTTTCATATCGGCATCTTGTTGGGTGGCGAGTGGGCCATTATAGGGGGCAGTCGCCGATGGCGACCAGCCCCATTTTTAGCCATATCAATGGATTGTAGCGAGACGACCCCGGATCAGGCGGGGGCCAGTCGCCGGTGCAGGCTGCGGTAGTGATCATCTTCCAGCAGCTCCTGGTGGGGGGCACACAGACGGATGCGACCCTCTTCCATCAGGGCTACCCTGTCCATCCGTTCCAGCCCCAGCAGGCGGTGGGAGATGAGCAGCAGGGTGCGATCCGCCCCCAGGGTCAGCAGCAGATCCATGATCTCCCGTTCGGTCTGGGTATCGAGCCCTTCGGTGGGCTCGTCCAGCAGCCAGAGCGGTGCATCGTGGAGCAGGGCGCGGGCGATGCCGATGCGGCGGCGCTCCCCGCCGGAGAGCGGACGCCCGCCATCCCCGAGCCAGGCATCCAGCCCCTGTTCTGCCTGCTCACCCTCATCGTGGAGCAGAGTCCCGAGCCCCACCTGGGTGAGCACCTCGATGAGCCGTTCGTCGCTGGCTCCGGGGGCGGCCAGGGTGAGGTTGCCACGCAGGGTATCGGCAAACAGGTGGACCCGCTGGCTCACCACGGAGCAGGAGGCGCGCAGCGCCTCTTCGCTGTAATCGGTGAGGGGCTTGCCATCGAGCAGGATCTCCCCCGATAGGGCCGTCCACTCCCGGGTCAGCAACCCCATCAGGGTGGACTTGCCACAGCCGGTCTGCCCCAGCAGCGCCAGCTTCTCTCCGGCATGCAGTTGCAGGGTGCACCCTTGCAGCACGGGTGCATCCTGGCCTGGATAGGTGAAATGCAGGTCGCTTATCTGCACGGCACCCCGGGCAGCGGGGGCTTGCTGTGCGCCCCACTCCGGCGCCTTGGCCTCTTGCAGGATCTCGTTGAGACGGCGGGCGGAGGTGAGGCTGGTGGAGAGGTGCTGGAAGGCACCGGACAGCGGCAGCAGCGCCTCGAAGCTCGCCAGGGTAGCGAACACCATGAGTGCCGTGATGGGGTCAGGGGCACTGCCACCGACGCCGTGACCGGCCAGCCAGAGCATCAGGGTCAGAGTCCAGCCGCTCAGCAACTGCACCGAGAAGGCGGCCAGACCGCTGACGCGGGCCATGCGGGCCTGGGCCCGGATCAGGGCCTGCTCCGCCTGCTGCAATCCGGTGAGCGCCTCGGGAGCGGCGGCGAACATCTGCAGTTCGGCCTGGCCGTCCAGATAGTCCACCATGCGGGTACGCAGGTTGGACTTCTCGGCGATGAGCTGGCGGCCCGGCGCGCGCCCGGCAAAATAGAAGACCAGGGGCAAGGCCAGCATGCCAAAGAGCAGAATGGCTCCCAGCGTCAGCGCCAGGCGACCATCGAAGAAGGAGAGGAAGAAGACCAGTCCGGCGCAGCTCAGCAGCGCCGCCCCAATGGGGGTGATGAGGCGCAGATAGACGTGATCCATGGCATCGATGTCGGCCACCAGACGGTTGAGCAGGTCAGCCTGGCGAAAACCGGCAAGGGAGCCGGGGGAGAGAGGGGAGAGCTTTTGCCAGAACCAGACCCGCAGCCGGGTCAGCACCCGGAAGGTGGCGTCGTGGCTCACGACCCGCTCGCCCCAGCGACTGGCGGTGCGCACGATGGAGAAGAAACGCACGCCCCCCGCAGGGGTCATGTAGTTGAAGGTGTCTCGGGTGGCGACCGCCAGCCCGGCGACGGCGGCGGCGGAGAGGAACCAGCCGGAGAGGGAGAGCAGGCCCATGCCGGCCACCAGGGTGACCAGGGCCAGCAGCAGGCCGATGGAGAGGCTGAGCCAGTGCTGGCGATAAAGGCGCAGGAACGGCAATAGATCAGTCATCGAGAGAGTCTCCGAAACCTTGGGATTGCGACAGGAGGCGGGCGAAGGGGCCCTGGGCCTCGCCGAGTGCGGCAAAACGTCCCTGCTCCACCAGCTTGCCGTGCGCCAGCACCAGGATGTTGTCCATCTGGCTGAGCTGATCGAGGCGGTGGGTGATCATCAGCAGGGTCTGACCTTGTGCGGCCTGTTCGAGGGCGCTCATGACGGCCCGCTCAGAATGGCGATCCAGGCTGGCAGTGGGTTCATCCAGCACCATCATCTGGGTCGTCTTGAGCAGGGTACGGGCAAGGGCGATGCGCTGGGCCTGGCCGACGGAAAGGCCGCCCGCCTGATCCCCGACCCGATAGTCCAGCCCTTTCTCATTGACGAACTCCCAAGCCTGGGCGCGCTTGAGCGCGGATTCCAGCTCGGCGTCGCTGGCGGATGGTCTGGCCAGCAGCAGGTTGTCCCGCAGGGAGCTGTGGAAGAGTTGGGGATTCTGGGAGAGCCAGCCTAGCTGCTGGCGCCACTGGCTGATGTCCAGGGTACGAAGCTCCACTCCGTTGACGCATAGGGAACCGCGATAGGGGGCAAAACCGAGCAGGGCGTTGACCAGGGAGCTCTTGCCCGCGCCGCTGATGCCGACCAGGGCTGTGCGCGTGCCGGCTTCCAGCGTGAAATCGAGGGGACCGACCAGCACCTTGCCCTCGGCGCTCAGCACTTCCAGGCTGCGGGCTTCTACCTTGACGGGGCCATCCGCATGGAAGGGGAGCGTCCCGGAGGCGGGTTCGCTCACGTCGGCCTCGAGAAATTCCAGCAGTTGTTCGGCGGCGCCAATGGCCTGTGCCTTGGCGTGATAGTGGGCACCGAGTTCCCGCAGCGGCGCGTAGAACTCGGGGGCGAGGAAGAGCACGAACAGGCCGGTAAAGAGGGTGACCTTGACGCCATAGCTGCCAAAGTTGAGGTGATCGATGTAGGAAAAACCGAAGTAGACGGCCACCAGGGCCACCGCGATGGCGGCGAAGAACTCCAGCACGGCCGTGCTCAGAAAGGCGAGGCGCAGCACCTCCATGGTGCGCTCACGAAAATCTTCCGATGTATCGCGGATGGCCTCCCCTTCCGCCCGGGTACGCATGAAAAGCTGCAGGGTGCGCAGCCCCTTGAGGCGATCGAGGAAGTGTCCGGAGAGGCGCGCCAGCGACTGGAAGTTTCGGCGGTTGGCATCGGCGGCGCCCACTCCCACCAGGATCATGAAGAGGGGAATGAGGGGGGCCGTGCCGAGCAGAATGAGGCCCGCCGCCCAGTTGACCGGGAACACGGAGACCAGGATCACCAGGGGAATAAAGACGGCGATGGCCATCTGGGGCAGATAACGGGAGAAGAAGTCCTGCATCTCTTCGATCTGCTCGAGCAGCAGGCTGGCCCAGCTACCGGCGGGGCGACGCTGGATATAGGCAGGGCCGAGCCTGGCGAGGCGGGTGAGCACCAGCTCGCGGATGGCCTGGCGCACCGCACTGCCCGCCTTGAAACTCGCCACCTCGCGGCCATAGGCCAGGGCCGCCTTGGTCAGGGTCACCAGCAACAGACTGATGAAGAGGGGGGCGGAGTGCTCCGGCGTGGAGCCTTCGATGATGAAACCGTGCAGCAGGGTCGCCAGCAACCAGGCCTGCATCACCATCAGGACGCCCTGACCCAGCCCGAAGGCGATGGAGATGCCGATCCAGCGCCGACCATGGCCCGATTGTTTGCGCAACCAGCCATAGAGATGTTTCTGTCTGTTCTTGTCCATTACCACCCTCCTCAAACGAGTGGCGCAAGACTATCGTCGCCCCCACGGCTTGGCAACCTTGCAGAGCCGGGCGGAGGAATATCATTGTGTGAAAAATCGGCTTCATGCTCATTAGTTGGCCGAACAGCTTGATTTATGGCAAAAAATGCGAGGTCGGTGATTGCGCTCGGCGGCAAAATGCATATAGTAGAGGCCACTGACGCGGGTGTAGTTCAATGGTAGAACGGTAGCTTCCCAAGCTGCATACGTGGGTTCGATTCCCATCACCCGCTCCACATTCCAGATAGCGGCACGCGCCGTTGTCCATATCAGCCAGATGGCTGTCCGTCGTGGGGATTCCCCATCACACCGAGCACGTTTTGATGCCTAGCGGGCATCGTATAATGGCTATTACCTCAGCCTTCCAAGCTGATGATGCGGGTTCGATTCCCGCTGCCCGCTCCAGTCTTCACACAAAAAGCCCACTCCTGCGAGTGGGCTTTTTGTTGTGCTCTTTTTGAGGGGGCAAGTTGCTTTGGGGGGGCCTTGCAGACATGGAAAAGGCGCCACAGGGCGCCTTTTCAACTCGGGAGTGGGGAGGATTACTCCTGCTCCAGCTCGCCGCAGAAGCGATAGCCTTCGCCATGGATGGTGGCGATGATCTCCGGGGTGTCACCCACGCTCTCGAAGTGCTTGCGAATACGGCGGATGGTCACGTCCACTGTGCGGTCGTGGGGCTTGAGTTCGCGGCCCGTCATCTTCTTGAGCAGCTCGGCACGGGTCTGGATCTGGCCGGGGTTCTCGCAGAAATGCAGCATGGCGCGGAACTCGGAGCGGGGCAGCTTGAACATGTCGCCAGCCGGGCTGACCAGGGCGCGGCTGTTGATGTCCAGGGCCCAGCCATTGAACAGATAACGTTCTACCAGCTTCTTCTCTTCGCCACCGGCGGCCACGTTCATGGTACGACTCAGCAGGTTGCGGGCACGGATGGTCAGTTCACGGGGATTGAACGGCTTGGTAATGTAGTCATCTGCGCCGATCTCCAGCCCCAGGATCTTGTCCACTTCGTTGTCGCGACCAGTCAGGAACATCAGGGCGATGTTGTCGTCTTCACGCAGCTCGCGCGCCAGCAGCAGGCCGTTCTTGCCCGGCAGGTTGATGTCCATGATCACCAGGTTGATGGTGTGGCTGGTCAGGGCCTGGTGCATCTCGTCACCGTTGTTGGCTTCCAGCACGATGTAGCCTTCGGCTTCAAAGATGCTCTTGAGGGTGTTGCGGGTGACCAGCTCGTCTTCGACGATCAGAATATGTGGTGTTTGCATGAGTATTCCCAGATTCTTATCAGTTAATTATCGAAATTTTAACACTCTTTGGCGTTATCCGACCGGTCCTGAAAATTTATTACGTCATCCTGGGTATGAATATCAGGTCGAATCATCGCGAATTTGGTAACTATGTCGGCAAGCATCCCTGTGCCGTACATGGGCTCTCAACAAGTCTGAACAAGAGAAGCCCGGAGAGGTAGTCCATTACAAAAGTTGCTGCATTTTATCAGTTAACAGGCGCATAACAACACTCTTTGCCGTCAGATAGCAACTTTTTAACTCAGCTTTGATATAAGTCAATCCCCGAGTTCGCTGCATCATACTTGGGCTGACCCGCTTTTTCGCCCTTAATAAATGTAATGGGATGTAACATGTGGTTGACATGACTTTGTGGGAAAACTACAGAAAAGTGTGCTTCATCGCCCCCTTTGCGCCCCCCAACTGTCCAGCCTATGCCATTGTCACGGCCTGGAACCCGGCCAGCCGGTGGGTGGGGTTGCGCCGCAATGCCCGTCGCCAGCGAGCCCTTGTCCGGCAAGTGGGCGAGTGTCCCGTCATGGGAGAGGTCTGGGGGAGCGATGAGGATGAGCGCTGGCAGGAGGCGTCGTTGTTGTTGCCGCTTTCGCAGCCAGAGGCGATCCGGCTGGCCGCCCGATTTGGCCAGAATGCCCTCTATTGGGTGCGTGAAGGAGAGCTCTGGCTGGTGCCCGTGTTGCTGGAAGGGACGCCCTGTCATCTGGGGGCGCTTGCGTCCCGCTGGCGGTTCAGGCCTTTGGGCTGACATGCCCCCCGCCATCCGGACAGGGCACCCGGCCGGTGGATTGTCAGCGCCCCGACATGATGAAAGAATGAGCGGACACATTTCACTCCATGGAAGGATGATGATCATGCTGGACCTGCTGCCCGACCTTTGCGATGAACATGGCGATGCTCTTAGGGTCGCTGACCCCCTGTTTCAGGACTATGGCGGCAAGGCGCTGTTTTACGGCGAGGCCGTGACCCTCTCCTGCTTTGAAGACAACAGCCTGGTGCGTGAGCTGGTCAACCGTCCCGGCCATGGCAAGGTGATGGTGATCGACGGGGGCGGCTCCCTGCGTCGGGCGCTGCTCGGGGATCAGCTGGCCATCAAGGCGGTGGAGCAGGGGTGGGAGGGGATCCTCATCAATGGTGCCGTGCGGGATGTGGGGACGTTGGCGACCCTGGCGCTGGGGGTCAAGGCCCTGGCCCCCTGCCCGGTCAAGACAGAGAAACGGGGCCTGGGCACGCTGGACACCGTGGTCTCTTTTGCCGGTGTGACCATAGCGCCCGGCGACTATGTCTACGCCGACCTCAACGGTGTGCTGGTGAGCGGCGCCAGGCTCCTCTGAACCTCAGAAATTGAAGCCCACGCCCAGAGTGAGAAAGTGTTCCGTGCTGAAGGCACTGAGTCCGTAATTGGCGGTGATGGCCAGGGAGGGGGTCAGCAGCAGGCTGCTGTTGAGCTCAACCAGGGTGCTGGCCTTGCTCACCTCCAGTTGCTTGAGCTGGCTGCCGATGTTGAGTGACGGGGAGAGGCGATAGCGCACCCCAGAGCTGATATTGAACCCGGCCTGCCCGCTCTGGGGGCCGATGGCGGGGCCGGCCTCCATGTAGAGGCTGATGTCATCCTGAAGCGGGTATTGGTAGCCGGTATTGATGAGCCAGAGGTCGAAGTTGTCGCCAAGATGGCTCTGGTTGCCGAGCAGTACGCCGGAATAGCTTTTGACGTAGAGCGGGTTGTCCGATTCGGTCTGGAGAAAACTCCAGTCGGCGGCCTGAGCCGAAAAGACGAGGCTGGATGCCATGGCGATGACGAGAGACTTGACCATTCGTTTCCCCTCCCTGGGTCCGAACAGGACTACAAGCATGGCACATGCCAGCGGGGAGTAAAGGGAACCCCGATCACAATAAAAGAGTTTTGATTGACGCCGCAGTCATGGTACACAGGCCCCTCACTCCGTGTCGTTACGACACGTTCCATCACGAGGTGAACTGATGAACAACAAACTGATCCTGCTGGCCGCTCTGGCCCTGGGAGGCTGCGCCATGACTACGGGTTCCACGCTGGCACAATTGCAGGCATCGACCTGGCAACTGCAAGGGGCGAGCGGTGATACCTTCACCCTGCAGGTCGCCGGTGACAAGGTGGCGGGCAAGGGCGGCTGCAACCGCTACTTTGGCGGCATCACAGAGCAGGGTGACGGCGTGTTGACGCTGGGCGCCATGGGTTCGACGCGCATGATGTGTGCGGGGGATCTGGCCGGCAAGGAGATGAACTACCTGCAGACCCTGGAGAAGGTGGCGAGCTTCCAGATCAGCGGCAAACAGCTGGTGCTCAAGGATGCCGACAAGGCCACCTTGCTGACCTTTGACGCCGTGAAATAAGCCGGGATCTCGTCAAAGGCTGTCGCAGGCGGCCCCTGCGCCAGCGTGCAGAAGAATGTGAAAAGGGACGCCATGGCGTCCCTTTTTGTACCTGATGCCGGGTCATCCCCCTCGCTGGAAGCGAAACCGCTTCTTGCGCCGGTAGGGATAGACATCCTCGAACATCCCCTCCTTGATGTTGCTCTGCAGCATCTTCCAGTAGTTGGCATCGAAGAGCTCCTTGTGCAACTGCATCATGATCTCCCGCACCTGGGGTTTTTGCAGCAGGAAGGTGGCGAACTCCTCCGGGAAGATGTCGTTGGGTGCCACCGAATACCAGGGCTCGGCGCTCCACTCGTCCTCCGGGTAGCGCGGCGGCGGGATCTGGCGGAAGTTGCACTCCGTCATGTAGCAGATCTCGTCGTAGTCATAGAAGACCACCCGGCCGTGGCGAGTCACCCCGAAGTTCTTGAACAGCATGTCGCCGGGGAAGATGTTGGCCGCCGCGAGCTGGCGGATGGCGTTGCCGTACTCCTCCAGGGCGAGGCGGGTCTGCTGTTCGTCCGCCTGATCCAGATAGAGGTTTAGCGGGATCATCTTGCGCTCGGTGTAGAGGTGTTTGATCACCAGCTTGTCGGCGGTGAGGGTAAGCGCAGAGGGCGCCACCGCCTTGAGCTCGGTCAACAGCTCTGGCGAGATGCGATCGAGGGGAAACTCGAAGTTGGTGAACTCCTGGGTATCTGCCATGCGTCCCACTCTATCGTGCTGTTTTACCAGCCGGTATTTCTCCTTCACCTGCTCGTGGCTCACCTCCTTGGGCGGGGTAAACTCGTCTTTTATCACCTTGAACACCACATCGTAGGAGGGGAGGGTGAACACGCTCATCACCATCCCCTTGATGCCGGGCGCGATGACGAACTGTTCCCGGCTCTGGGCCAGGTGCTGCTGATAGTGGCGATAGAGCTCGGTCTTGCCGTGCTTCTGGCAGCCGATGGCGTTGTAGATTTCATAGTCCGGCTTGCGGGGCATGATCTGGCGAAGGAAGGCCACAAAGAGCGCCGGCACCGGGGCATAGACCATGAAGTAGGCGCGCGCGAAGCCGAACACGATGGAAGCAAGCTCCGGCTCGAAGATGACGGTGTCCACATAGATGCTCTGACCGGTGCTGAGCAAGGGCAGGATGAAGGGATAGACTTCGCCCTTCACCCGGATGAGCCCCACCAGATAGGCTCCCTTGTTGCGATAGAACACCTCCCTGAGCAGCTCGATGGCGAAGGGCTCCTCGTGCAGGATGGCCGGGCCGCTCTCTGCCAGATGGCGGTGGATGTCCATGATGTCCCGCTGCTTGTCTTCGAAAGGGAGGGTGAAGCTGTAATCCCCGAGCAGCTGGCTCAGGGTCTGGGGCAGGTGGGAGAGATCGGTGCGATAGATACGCAGCAAGGATCCCAGGTCAGGCTTGTCACCCCGGCTCACGAAGGGGTGGATATAAAGGTTTTCGTCGCGGATGTTGCGATGGCGGAAGATGCGGCGATAGACGGAATTGAAGAAGGACTCCGCCACCTCGAAGTTCTCGCAGCGGGGCAGGAGATCGCTGAAGGCGCCTTTCACCTGCTTGAGCAGGGCCTGGGTCGGCAGCTGCTCCCCCATCATCTGTTTGATCTGCGCCGTGGTGGCGCCGACATGGTGATCATAGAGGCGGATGCGCTCTCGACCGGCGAGCTGCACCCCCAGCCAGTCGCTGTTCTCGAAACGGCTCTTGCTGCCCTGGGTTATCTCGAGAAAGCGGCTGTAAAACGACTCAAAACGTTGCAGGATCGTCTCGGCGACCGCCTGCTCCAATGGCTGCTGCATCTCTCTCTTCCTTGTGATCTGGCGGGCCCATGGCGTCAGTGCCCTGAGGCGGCGGACTCGCGTCCAAGGCCACTATGGCAACATCCAAACATCTGTTCAAGTGGCAATATTTCGGGATAAACGGTAGATTGCGCCCCTGTTTTGCCGACGGTTCGCCGCAGTTCGCGGCGTCGGCCCCATCCTGGAGAGAACCCGATGAAACTCTATTTTGTGCTGGTGTCGCCCGCCCGTGCCGCCAACGTGGGGGCTGCTGCCCGCGCCATGAAGACCATGGGCTTCGATGCCATGCGACTGGTGGGGAGCCGGGTGCACGAAGAGGAGGAGGCGAGCTGGGTTGCCCACGGGGCGCAGGAGATCCTGACGGATGCGCAAGCCTTCGACACCCTGGAAGAGGCTCTGGCGGACATGGATCTGGTGGTCGCCACCACCGCCCGGCAGCGCGGCCGCTACCAGCACTACCTCACCCCGGCGGACATTCGCGACCAGATCCGGGCCAAGCCCTCCCTCGAGAAGGTGGCCATCGTGTTTGGCTGCGAGGAGTCCGGACTCTCCAACGAACAGCTCGCCCAGGTGGATCTCATCAGCTACCTGCCTCTCAAGGTCTCATACCCGTCCCTGAACCTGGGTCAGGCGATCATGCTGTATGCCTATGAGCTGAGTCCGCTGCTCGATGACCAGAAAGTGAGCGACGAGCAGGACGTAGCAGAAAATTTCGAGAGTGCCGGGCAGGTTCGCGTGCTGAAATCAAAAACAGCAGAATTGCTTGGTGAACTCGGAGTTTCGCAGGATGAAAAACTGCATCAATGGGTGATGGACCGAGTGCCCATGCTGCCGCAGCGGGATCTCAATATGCTCCATCTGCTCTGCAAAGACCTTGCCCGCAAGTTTGGCAAGGAGGTTTAGGTTGACAGCCCCTCGCCGGGCGCGGTATTGCTAACAACCAGATTCGTTCAAGAGTGTTCGTCATGCAGCTATTCACCAACATCATCACCACCACCATTATTACCGGTACCACCACAGGTGGCACTGGGGCCGGTTGATGCGCTGACGAACAAGCACAGAAATCAGAAAAAGGCCCGTACCCACCCAGTACGGGCCTTTTTTGTTGGATTGTTTTTAGACCAATTAGCAGATCAATTTGCAGGGAATACAGGGAGATAGCGATGAGAGTGTTGAAATTTGGCGGGTCGTCACTGGCCGACGCAGAGCGTTTCTTGCGGGTTGCCGATATCGCGGTGAATACCCACGGCCAATCCCAGGTGGCCCTGGTGCTGTCGGCACCGGCCAAGGTGACCAATCACCTGGTCGCCCTGGTGGAACAGACCAGTCGCGGCATGGATGCAAGCAGTACCCTGTTCGAGATCAACGGCATCTTCTCCCGCCTGCTGGCCGGCTTGAAGGCCGCCTATCCTGCGCTGGATGACAAGGCGCTGCAGACCCGTCTCACCGCCGAGCTGGATCAGGTCGAGCGGCTGATGCAGGGTATCCGTCTGCTGGGGCTGTGCCCGGACAACGTCCAGGCCCGCATCCTGAGCCGTGGCGAGAACCTCTCCATCGCCTTCATGCACGAGCTCTTGCGGGTGCGCGGCCTCGAGCTGGATCTCATCGTGCCCGAGCAGTTGCTGGTCACCGATGGCGGCTACCTCGAAGCCCATGTGGACATCGAAGCCTCCCGGGTGCGCTTCGCCGCCAAGGGCCTGCGCTCTGATTGTCTCTACCTGATGCCGGGCTTCACCGGTGGCAGCGACAAGGGCGAGACCGTGCTGCTGGGCCGCAACGGCTCCGACTATTCCGCCGCCGTCTTGGCCGCCTGCGTCGATGCCGAGTGCTGCGAGATCTGGACCGACGTGGAGGGCTGCTACAACTGCGACCCGCGCCTGGTACCGGATGCCTACCTGCTCAAAACCCTCTCCTATAAAGAGGCGATGGAGCTCTCCTACTTCGGTGCCAAGGTGCTGCACCCGAAGACCATCGCCCCCGTGGCCCAGTTCCACATCCCCTGCCTCATCAAGAACAGCTTCAACCCTCAGGGTCCGGGTACCCTCATCGGGGTCGATCAGGGGGATGACGATCTGAAGGTGAAGGCCATCTCGGATCTCTCCGGCATGTGCATGTTCAACGTCTCCGGTCCCGGCATGAAGGGCATGGTGGGCATGGCCGGTCGCATCTTCTCCGCCGTCTCCCGCGCCGGGGTCAGCATCGTGCTGATCACCCAGTCGTCCTCCGAGTACAGCGTCAGCTTCTGTATCCACAGCTACGACAGCGACAAGACCCGCAAGGTGCTGGAGCGCGAGTTCGAGCTGGAGTTCAAGAACCAGTTGCTGGACCCGCTCGAGATCATGACCGATCTGGCCATCATCTCCCTCATCGGTGACGGCATGCGCACCTCCAAGGGGATGGCGGCGCGCTTCTTCACCTCCCTGGCCCAGGCCTCCATCAACATCGTCGCCATCGCGCAAGGGTCGAGCGAGCGCTCCATCTCCGCGGTCGTGCGCTCCGGCAAGGTGGCGGAAGCCATCAAGGCGTGCCACCAGAACTTCTTTGGCAGCCAGCAGTTCATCGATCTCTTCGTGGTCGGGGTGGGCGGCGTCGGTGCAGCCCTGGTGGATCAGATTGCCCGCCAGCAGCCGGTACTGGCCGAGCAGGGCACCGGTCTGCGGGTGGTCGGCATCGCCAACAGCCGTCAGATGGCGGTCAACAAGGATGGTCTGGCCCTCGCCAACTGGCGTGAACAGCTGGTGGAAGCACAAGGCAGTTTCAGCCTGGAGGCGGTGAAGAAGCTGGTGGAAGAGAGCCACCTCATCAACCCGGTGATCGTCGACTGCACCTCGAGCGAAGCCGTGGCCGTCCAGTACGCCGACTTCCTGGGGGCCGGCTTCCACGTGGTCACCCCGAACAAGAAGGCCAACACCGGGTCGCTCGATTACTACAAGGCGCTGCGTCGCACCGCCCGCCAGACCCGTCGCAAGTTCCTGTACGAGACCAACGTGGGCGCGGGCCTGCCGGTCATCGAGAACCTGCAAAACCTCATCAAGGCCGGTGACAAGCTGCGCGCCTTCGACGGCATCCTGTCTGGGTCGCTCTCCTTCATCTTCGGCAAGCTGGACGAGGGGATGGCCTTCTCTGAGGCTACCCAGATCGCCCGCGGCAACGGCTTCACCGAGCCGGATCCCCGCGATGACCTGAACGGCATGGACGTGGCTCGCAAGCTGCTCATTCTGGCCCGCGAGGCCGGCATGGCGCTGGAGCTCTCCGATGTGGAGGTGGAGCAGGCACTGCCGCCGGGCTTTGACGTGAGCGGCGACGTGGAGGCCTTCATGGCCCGCCTGCCCGAGGCCGACGGCTGGTTCCGCGACCAGTTCGCAGCGGCCCAGCGTGAAGGCAAGGTGCTGCGTTACGTCGGCTCCATCGAGGGTGGCAAGTGCAAGGTGGCCATCAAGGCGGTGGGTGGTGACGAGCCCCTGTTCAAGGTAAAAGACGGGGAGAACGCGCTCGCCTTCTTCTCCACCTATTACCAGCCCATCCCCCTGGTACTGCGCGGCTATGGCGCAGGGACCGAAGTGACCGCCGCCGGTGTCTTCGCCGATGTGCTGCGCACCCAGAACTGGAAGCAGGAGCTGTAACATGAGTTCAGAGATGAACCCGAATGTAGAAATCGGCGGCAGCGTGGTGGCCTATGCCCCGGCCTCCAGCGCCAACCTGAGCGTGGGCTTTGACGTCCTGGGGGCGGCGCTCGCCCCCGTGGATGGCTCCCTGCTGGGTGACCGCGTCCAGGTCAAATCGGCAGAGGTGCCTTTCGCTCTCTCTTCCGTGGGCCGTTACGCCCACAAGTTGCCGGACGACCCGAAAAAGAACATCCTCCACGACTGCTGGGTCGCCTATGGCGAGGCGCTGGAGAAGCGCGGCCTGGGTCTCAAGCCGCTGGAAATGGTGCTGGAGAAGAACCTGCCGGTGGGCTCGGGCCTGGGATCGAGCGCCTGCAGCGTGGTGGCGGCGCTGGAAGGGCTCAACGCCTTCCACGGTGCGCCCCTGAATGAACACGACCTGCTGCTGTTGATGGGGGAGATGGAAGGGAAGATCTCCGGCTCCGTCCATTACGACAACGTGGCGCCCTGTTATCTGGGCGGCATGCAGCTGGTGCTGGAGGAGGGGGGCGTCATCAGCCAGGGCATCCCGGTGTTTGACGAGTGGTACTGGGTGGTCTGCTACCCGGGCACCGTGGTCTCCACCGCCGCCGCCCGTGCCATCCTGCCGGCCCAGTATCGCCGCCAGGACTGCCTCACCTATGGCCGCCGGCTTGCCGCCTTCGTGCATGCCAGCTACAGCCGCCAGGAAGGGCTGGCCGCCAGCGTCCTGAAAGACGTGATCGCCGAGCCTTATCGCGCGGCCCTGATTGAAGGCTTCAACGAGGTGCGGGCCCAGGGGGCCCAGAACGGGGCGCTCGCCACCGGCATCTCGGGGTCCGGTCCCACGGTGTTCGTGGTGATGAAGGATCTGGCCCAGGCCGAACGCATGAAAGAGTGGATGGAAGCGCACTTCGTGCGCAATGAAGATGGATTTGCCCGGGTCTGCAAACTGGACATGGCCGGGGCACGGGTAACAGGAAGCGAGCTATGAATCTTTACAACATCAAGGACAAGAGTGAACAGGTGAGCTTCGCGCAGGCGGTGCGTCAGGGTCTGGGCCGCGAGCAGGGGCTGTTCTTCCCAGAGACCCTGGAGCCGCTGGCCGACGTGGATGCCCTGCTGGATCTGCCGCTGGCCGAGCGCTCGGCCCGCATCCTGAGCCACCTGCTGGGTGACGAAGTACCGGCTGCCAAGGTGAGCGAGCTTATCGACGCTGCTTTCACCTTCCCGGCGCCCCTGGTGAAGCTCAAAGACGGCACCTATGCCCTGGAGCTGTTCCACGGCCCGACCCTGGCGTTCAAGGATTTCGGCGGCCGCTTCATGGCCCAGTGTCTGGCTGCGTTCAGAACCAATGACAAGATCACCATCCTCACCGCCACCTCCGGCGACACCGGCGCCGCCGTGGCCCACGCCTTCTACGGCCTGGAGGGGATTGAAGTGGTGATCCTCTACCCCAAGGGCAAGATAAGCCCCTTGCAGGAGGCGCTCTTCTGCACCCTCGGCGGCAACATCCGCACCCTCGCCATCGACGGCGACTTCGATGCCTGTCAGGCGCTGGTCAAGGATGCCTTCGACGATGAAGGGCTCAAGACCGCCATCGGCCTCAACTCCGCCAACTCCATCAACATCAGCCGCCTGCTGGCCCAGGTTTGCTACTACTTCGAAGCCGTGGCCCAGTTGCCGAAAGCCGATCGCGCCAAGGCGGTCATCAGCGTGCCGTCCGGCAACTTCGGCAACCTCACCGCGGGTCTCATCGCCAAGGCGCTGGGGCTGCCGGTGAAGCGCTTTATCGCCGCCACCAACGCCAACGACACCGTGCCGCGCTACCTGAAAACCGGCCAGTGGGAGCCGCACCAGACGGTCGCGACCCTGTCGAACGCCATGGACGTGAGCCGCCCCAACAACTGGCCGCGGGTGGAAGAGCTGTGCCGTCGCAAGGGCTGGGCGCTGGAAACCTTGGGCTCAGGGATGCGTGACGATGCCCAGACCCGGGATGCACTCAAACGCCTGCATCAGCTGGATTACCTGTGCGAGCCCCACGGGGCGATTGCCTGGGATCTGCTGAACGAGCAGCTTGGGCAAGACGAGGTCGGTGTGTTCCTCTGCACCGCCCATCCGGCCAAGTTCAAGGAGTCGGTGGACGAGATCCTGAATCTGGATGTGCCGCTGCCGGGCCCGCTCGCCAAGCACGCCGCGCTGCCGCTCCTGTCCCACGATCTGCCCGCTGACTTTGGCCGCCTCAAGGCCTTCCTGCTCGGTTAAGCCGTCATGAGACGCTGACGATCCCCCGCTTTTTCGCGAAAGCGGGGGATTTTTTTATGTCCGGTATTGATGTCCGGTATAGGTCGGGGAACCCGCCCTATACCCCTGAAACAAGGAGCACGGCATGAGCCCGCATCCCCTTCGCACCCTGATCGAGACCTGTGACGCCGCCATCTCCCGGGGCGACTTCGACGCCCTGATGACCTTCTATGCCGAGGACGCCGCCCTGGTGGTCAAACCCGGCATGGTGGTGCGTGGCATTCCCGCCATCCGCCGCGCCTTCACTGCCATCTCCGATTACTTTGACGGTCAGCTTGAGGTGACCCAGGGGGCCATGGAGGTGATCGAGGGGGCCGACAATGCCCTGGTGATCATGGAGACCCGGCTGCGCTACCCGGGCGGAGAGGGGTGGATCGATGAAACCCGGTGCGCCACCTATGTGTTTCGCAAAGAGTCCGGCGGGCAGTGGCGCTGCACGGTGGACAACTCCTACGGCACCACGCTGCTGGGGGCGCAGCAGCCCGGCAATCGGCCTGCAATCGACTAGCGCAGTCACACTGGCTCGACGTAGCCAGAGTGCGTGTATAGCGTGCGTAATCAAGGCTCACCATCAAGGCCGTGCTGCCAGACCGGTTAGTCAGATTGAGTAGCCAGATTGAGTAGCAAGAGCCAAGCCATCCAGGCCGGGGAACCCGAGCCGCACGCAGGGCACCGCTCTGCCTGGGAGGGGGCATCATAGCGCAGCCCACGGCGCAACTCCCCGTTTTGGTTGTGCCTCATAACCTGCTGGCAGAAAGTGCGCCGACAGTGATTGCTGCGACGTTTTTGCACATTTGATTTGCACTCTCGTTGTTATGCTCGCCCCTGGCAGCACAACCCTGTCTGTGGGTCATTTCCAGCCCCCCGGGGCCCGTTGACCCGGCCTGCCGTGGCTGCTAATCAGGGGACTGCTTGACACCCTTCATGGACGAGCAGGGCCGCAGATGCCTCGACGGCGCGGCTTATCGACAACAACAACACCACAGTGCAGGGAGCAAACCATCATGTGGCCGTACCGAAAAATAGTGACCCAGTCCCTCAAAACTCCTCTGATGATCGCCAGGATCATCTTTTACTTCGCCCTGATATTACTGTTGCCGCTGCCTTTTATGGTGTCTGCAGACACCGTCCTGGCAGAAATCGGGCGCACTTATTACGCCCTGTTCTCATTGCCCATCGCCATGGTGCTGATGCTGATATCGAGCCTGATGGCCATCCTCATTGCCATGGTGGAGTCGCGCAACCAGCAGCCACCCCAGGGGCGGTGGTAAGAAGGTCCCTGCCTTTCTAGCCATCCAATAAAAAACCATCCCGGACGGGATGGTTTTTGGACTTCCAAATTGGGACACCCACCTTTTTGGCTAGCAATTCGCCCAGCACAGTGGTCAGCGGCGATGCCATCAGCCACCTTGTTAATCCGATAGATCCCGTTTTACTCCCTTGGCATTTATTTGGGGCATTGCCATGTCTGAACACGCAACCCCGCTGGGTAAATGACACTCGTGTACAAGGTATTTATCGGGTTCCAGGAAGATCAGTGTGTGATGAGAGATATAGCCAGCCAGCTAACGGCTGGCTCAAAAAGGTGGGTGTCCTAGATTTCTCTATATTTTTGACTTTTGCTAGCTCACGCATAACTTTATCTCGTATTTTCATGAAACGACCTAACTTCCAAATTGGGACATCCACCTTTTTGTTGAATCTTTTATCCCACGCCATATCAAACCTCGGCATGTTATTCGATGCCAGGCTGGGCCGTGCCTGAACAAGAGGCTAGTTATGCCTCGATGGTCTGCTTGACGATTTTTTGGCCCTGCTCCCTCGACCTGCCATCCATCAGAGCGGTGATAACCAATCTGACTATGGCTTGCTCAGAAAGGTGGGTGTCCCAGATTTCCATTGGGTACCCACTTCTATCTCGTAAGTAGAGCTTCGTAGATATGTAGGTCGCTTGTAGATGATTTTTATATTAATCTTGCATAGTTTAAAGCAAGTTCTATAACATCCTTTGTGAATTTTTGCTCTGTTCTTATACTGTTGACTGATGGTAAATAGGCAATATTTTTCTCGGTACATATTTTTTCACAAAGTGCGATAACATAAATTAAGTTGGTATTATCTAGGGATAATCCTTTAAATGAGTCCTCAACACTATAAAACCTCACACTTGGAATGTTAGCATTTTCAATACTGGTTAGCCTTTGGTTAATATCTCCAAGTTGTTTTTCATTTTCAGCAAACTTATTCTCTATTTCTTTGAATTTTGACTCGGCTTGCCTTATATACTGGCTGAGAAGTTGAGATTGCTTTGCTTGTTGATCAGCAAGTTGCAAAATAAATGAGTCATCGTTTTCTTTAGGTGCTGGATAGATGCCATATTTTCTTAAAGCAGGCATTACATCATGATAAACCCAACGTTGGAATTTTTTCGCACCACTACTCTTGGCTCTTGACACAACCCTATATATTCCTGGCTCAGTTACAAAGTGCTCATATTTAGTATCTTGACCTCGTTCACCACCAATAATTTCTGTATGTCGCTCATCGTCATCTAAAGCAGAAATAGATTCTCGTAAGAATGAAGTTTGATTTGTTACATTATTTCCTTCAAGTATTTGAGACTCTTTTGTTATAGCTTTTACGATATCGCCCAAATTAAACAAAGTGATGCCATCTTTTTGTATAGTTCTTATTTCTAATTCACCAGATGATGAGGGGTACAACAGAATCTCAAACATTTATTCACCTGTCTTTTAAAAAGGAAATCCGAGTTCGTATATTGTGCTTCATTTCGTTCAGTGCCAACTTACCTACGTCCCAATACCCCTGAGGACAGCGGACAAACCCCACGCTACCGCCCCTGGATTACAGCTTCCAATGCGCTCCATTAACCAGCGGGCGGGGCCCGAATGGTGCAGTAGGCGCCGAATGGCCAGCATATCCTCAAGCCTCATACGCAAACCAGTCAAAAGTTGACGCAACCGCAGGGAATGACTGGATTTTTGCGCCAGCTCAACAATTGAGCGAAGGCGCCGGGTGGCCGGAGGGAGGGACTGGGAGGGGATTGTCGGCAAGGAAGGGGCATTTTGTTGTCACGGGGGAGGGGGACTATAGTGCAGCGAGGCGAGGGTGCCTCGTTTGGCCCGCGTGAGTGGGGGCTAACCACAATGGATAGAACGATGGGAGTGTGACATATGAAGCGGATCCTGATGGTGTTGAGTCTGTGTGTGACGGTCATGGGCATGGGAATGGGGGTCGCCCAGAGCGCGACCTCTGGCGCGCAGCAAGAGTGCGAGGCCCAGGCGGCTGTGAAGAAGCTGGCGGGCGCCGCCAAGACCAGCTTTGTGGGCAAGTGCGTCAAGGATGCCTCCGCCAGTGCCAAGGCGAGTCAGTGTGAGAAAGCGGCCGCCGACAAGAAGCTGGCCGGGGCTGCCAAGAACAGCTTCGTGCAAAAGTGTCTGAAGACGGACGGGGCCGCCGACAAGGCGACCCAGTGCGAGAAGGCGGCGGCGGACAAGGAGCTCGCCGGGGCGGCCAAGAACAGCTTTATCCAGAAGTGCGTGAAAACCGCCTGAGCCGGTTGAGGCTCTGACACCAACGCTGGTTGAGGCAGTTGACGAGAAAGGGGCCCTGGGGCCCCTTTCTCTGTTGTGATGGGGGGTGGGGGCAGCCCTCGCCGCCAGTGTGCCCGGCCATAAGCTGTGGGCGGGGAGCTGACTTGATCCCTGCCTGGTCATCACTCTCCCTGGGTTGGCTGGGTATGTTCGGGGGCGCTGCTCAGCAGATCCTGCCCCTCGTCCTGGCTCAGCACCAGATAGCGCTCGTACTGGCGCAAGACGTCGGCACTCAGCTCGTCCCGGGTCAGGTACTGGATGTCGTAACCGGCACGGCCATCGGCAAAATAGGTGATGGGCTCGAAGATGCGGGCCTCGGGATCGTGGTTGTGGGCCGCCTCCAGGGGGTTGAAGGCGGGTGCGGGGCGGGCCTCGATGCGCACCCCGTAGCAGAAGTCCCGGCGACCCTGCTGGGGTACCAGCAGATGGCACTGATCCGGCCCATCCTCTTCGACCCGGCTGGTGATGCCCCGGGCAGCGAACTCCTGACTCAGGGCCGTCAGGGCGGGCAGGGCGACCTTGTCCACAAAGGCGCGGGCTTCCTGCTCGGTGGAGGGGCGCAGCAGGTGATCCATCCGGGTGCGCCACTGCTTGCCGTTCCAGAAGTCAGTGGCGGGGGAGAGGCGCCTGGCCGAGTGCTCCTTGTCTGCGACAAGGCCGCGGCAGAGTCCGAGGCAGAGCAGCACCATGATGAAGGCAAACGGCAGGGCGGCGATGAGGGTCATGGACTGGAGCGCCGCCAGCCCCCCTGTGCTCATCAGGGTACCCGCGGTGACCCCGAGCAGCAGAGCCCAGAACAGGCGCTGCCAGATCGGTGAGCCCTCCTTGCCCTGGGTAGCGATGTTGTCGATGACGAAGGCTCCCGAGTCGGCGGAGGTGACGAAGAAGACGCTGATGAGGATCACCGCGAGCGCCGAGGTGATGTCCGCTCCCGGCAAGAGGTCAAAGAAGTTGAACAGCAGGGTGTCGATGTTGCCGACCGAGTCGATGAGGCTTGTGCCCCCCTCATGCTGGCTGGCCCAGATGGCGGCGTTGCCGAACACCGTCATCCAGAGCAGGTTGAAGGCGGTGGGCACGAACAGGACGCCGAGGATGAATTCGCGCAGGGTGCGTCCGCGGGAGATGCGGGCGATGAAGAGGCCGACGAAGGGGGACCAGGAGATCCACCAGGCCCAGTAGAGCAGGGTCCAGTTGCCGAACCAGCCCGCCTGGCGGGTCTCGCTGTAGGTGAAGGTGCGGAAGGTGAGCTGGCTTAAAGAGGAGACATAGTTGCCAATGTTCTCCGAGAGGGCCCCCAGCAGGTACTGGGTGGGGCCGGCCACCAGCACGAACAGCAGAAGCACGATGGCGAGAAAGAGGTTGAGCTCGGAGAGGCGCTTCACCCCCTTGTCGAGACCGGTGACCGCCGAGATGCCGGCGAGGGCGATGACGACCCCGATGAGGCCGAAGCGAAACAGCTCCCCCGAGGTGTCCATGCCGGTGAGGCGAGTGATCCCCGCCGAGAGCTGCATCACGCCATAGCCCAGGGTGGTGGCGATGCCGAAGATGGTGCCCACCAGGGCGAAGACGTCCACCGCGTGGCCGAGCGGCCCGTGGATCTTCTCCTTGAAGATGGGATAGAGGCCGGAGCGGATGGTCAGGGGCAGGTTGTAGCGAAAGCCGAAGTAGGCCAGCACCAGGCCGACGATGGCGTAGACGGCCCAGGCGTGAAAGCCCCAGTGGAAGAAGGTGGTGACCATGGCCTCGCGGGCGGCCACCTGGGTCAGGGGCGTCGCCTGGGGCGGGGAGACGAAGTGACTCATGGGCTCGCCCACCCCGAAATACATGAGCCCTATCCCCATGCCGGCGGCGAACAGCATGGCGAGCCAGGAGGTGAAGCTGAACTCCGGGCGGGCATCGTCCGGCCCGAGGCGAATGTTGCCAAAGTGGCTGAAGGCGATCACCAGCAGCAGGATCAGGAACATGCCGACCACCAGCACATAGAACCAGCTGAAGTGCTGGGCTATCCAGCTCTGGCCGCTGCCAAAGAAGCGGGCGGCGGCCTCCGGGGCCAGGGAGCAGATGGCCAGCAGCGCCAGGATAAAGAGCAGACCCGGGATGAAGATGGGCAGCGACAGGGTGCATCTGGAGGGACGGGGAGCGTTCATGGGACACCTTTGGGTGGAAGGACTCAAGACACTATAGGCCCCTCGGGTGCAAAGCAGACAAGGGGTGGACGGCGAGTGACGGGGTCAACGGCCATGAGCACCGTGGGGGAGGCACTCGTCGTCCTGTTTTTTTATCGTAAATTATTCCATTAAATCAGATGGTTACCGCTTTCTTGTTTGTTAATAGCAAGTTGATGCCGTTTTTTGGGAAATCTTTTCCCCCCTCGTCCGGTTCTATTGAACGTAGCCGGATGAGATGCGCCGGAGACATCACTCTCGACAACAAGGAATAGAGACATGAACGTGAAAAAAAGTACTGCGATCGCCTCTGCCATGACGGGTCTGCTGGCCCTGGGTGCCCAGTTCATCGCCGCGCCGGCCATGGCTGCGGATGACAAGGAGAAGTGCTACGGCGTGGTCAAGGCGGGCAAGAACGATTGCGCCACCAAGGGCGGATCCTGCGCCGGCACCGCCAAGATGGATGCCCAGGGGGATGCCTTCGTGGTGGTGCCCAAGGGGCTGTGCGAGAAGCTCGCTGGCGGGTCCCTGCAACCCAAGTAAGCCGCATGCCATGGTGTGGCGCCCGCCACATCATGGCCCTATCTATTGAGAGCCCAGCCATGAACCCCTTGATCGGTATCGGTTTACGCCCCCCGCACTACGACGAGATCCGCCACACCTTGCCCGGAGTGGGCTGGCTTGAGGTACACAGCGAAAACTACTTCGAGCGCCACAGCCAGGGCTTCGAGGTGCTGGCGGAGCTTGCGAGGCACTACCCCGTGAGCCTTCACGGAGTCGGCATGTCGCTGGGCTCCGCCGATCCGCTCGATGCCGGGCACCTGCGCCAGCTGGCAGCCCTGGTGGCGGCCATCTCGCCGGTGCGGGTGTCGGAGCACCTGAGCTGGGGCAGCATCGGCGGGCGCTATTTCAACGATCTGCTGCCCATGCCCTACACCCGTGCCGCTCTTTTGCACATGAGCGACAAGATAGATCGGGTGCAGCAGACACTGGGCAGACAACTGCTCATCGAGAATCCCTCCTCCTACCTGCAACTGGCGGGGGAGATGGGGGAGGCCGAGTTTCTGGCCGAGCTGGCTGGGCGCAGCGGTTGCGGCGTCCTGCTCGATCTCAACAACCTCCATGTGAGCGCGGTCAATCACGGCCTGGAGGTGGACGACTATCTGGCGACTATCGACCTCGACACGGTCGGCGAAATTCACTTGGCCGGTTTTACCGAGAAGCACCTTCCTCAGGGGCCCCTCTATATCGACACCCACAGCACCCCCGTGGCCGAGCCCGTCTGGGCGCTCTACGAGCAGGTCTGCCAGCAGCGCGCCATCCCCACCCTGATTGAATGGGATCTGGCGATCCCCCCGCTGCCGGTGCTGCTGGGAGAGGCGCAGCGTGCCAGCGAGATCCTGAGCACGGCGCAGCAAACATCCAGGGAGGCCGCCCATGTCTGAGCTTGCTTCCCTGCAACGCGCTTTTGCGAGCGGTCTGCTCGGCCAGGATGATGCCATCCTCGGGCACATCCAGCCGGGACGCTTTGCCCCCGACGCCCTGTTGCAGATCTATCGCAACAACGTCATCCTCGGCCTCACTGAGGTGCTCGCCAGCAGCTACCCCGCGGTACGCGCCATGGTTGGCGAGACCTTCTTTGAGGCGGCGGCACGAGGGTTCGTGCTGGCGGCACCTCTGGAGGAGGGGAGCGTCATGGACTACGGGGAGGGCTTTGGCGACTGGCTGGTACGCTTGCCCACCACGGCCGCGTTGCCCTGGCTCGGGGATCTGGCCCGCTTCGAGTGGGGGCTGGAGCGGGTCTCGCTGCTTGCGCCAGAGACGCGGCGCTGGCCTGCCGAGCGGCTTGCCGCCATGACCCCTGAGCACTGGGAGCGGCTGGTGCTGCATCCTGCCTGCGATCTGCTGCTCCTGGAGAGCCCCCATCCGGTGCTGGCGCTCTGGCAGATGGCCCTGCACGGCGGTGAGACGGTCAGGGAACTGGATGCTGTCTGCTCCCTGGCACTCAAGAAACGCCCCGGGCACCGGGTCGACCCCATTCCCCTGGATGCCGCCGCCTGGCGTCTGCTGCAAGGCTGCCTGCAGGGCAGGCCGCTGGCCAGCCTGCTGGCTCAGGATCCCGCCATGGCCGAACACCTGGCCCCCCTCATCACCCTCGACCTGCTGGTCGATCTGGAGCTTGCCCCATGACAACGCAAACCCTTGCCAGGCCCCTTGGCCCCCTTGTTGAACGCATCTTGCCCTGGTGCAGCGGTGGCCTGTTGCTGCTTGCCAGGCTCTGGGTCGCCACCATTTTTCTGCGATCCGGCTGGCTCAAGTTCACGGCCTGGGACAGCACCCTCTATCTGTTCGAGTTCGAATATCAGGTGCCCCTGCTGCCCTGGCAGTGGGCGGCCTATGTGGGCACGGCGACCGAGCTGTTGCTGCCCCTCTTCCTGCTGGCGGGCCTCTTCACCCGTCCGGTCGCCTTGCTGCTGTTTGGCTTCAACGCCATGGCGGTCATCTCCTACCCGGCCCTCTGGGCGGGAGGCTTTCACGATCACCAGTTGTGGGGCTGGATGCTGCTGACCCTGGCCGTGTGGGGGGCGGGCCCCCTGGGGCTCGACAGCTGGCGCCTTGCCCGTCGCTCGCCTCCGGCGTAAGGTGGCCGCACACGAGCCCTGCCTGACTGACGGGCGGGAAAGGAATGCAAAGGAGAAGAGATGAAGGTTCGCGAGGCCCTGGCGGCCGATATTCCTGCCCTGACGACACTGCGCATGGCGCTCTTTTGCGAGGTGGGGGAACTTGCCCGGCCCGATGAGGATCCGGTCCTCAGGGAGGCGACGCAGGCCTACTTCATGCAGGCGCAGGAAGAGGGCAGCGCCCGTAGCTGGGTGGTGGAAGAGGAGGGCGAGGTGGTGGCGTGCGCCACCTTGGCACTCTTCGTGCGCCCGCCCTACCCGGGCAATCTGGCGGGGCGGGAAGGGTACCTGCTCAACATCTACACCCGGCCGGCCTGGCGCAGACGGGGAATGGCGAACGCCCTGCTGGTGGCCATGGTGGCGTATGCCCGCGAGCAGCAACTGGGCAAGCTGTGGCTCCATGCCAGCAGTGATGGGCGCGCTATCTACGAACGGTTCGGCTTTGCCGGCAATCCCGCCTGTCTTGAGTGCGTTCCCGCTCGTTAGCCGCCTTTTTCACCGCCGGGCTGATCCTCTTTCGCCTGGGCTGCGTATTGGGAGCCCTTGGCGGCATCGCCGCTTTTCTATACACTGCGCGCCCCATTCGTTTCAGTCGTCCGACCACTTATGTCGGCGCTGGCGGTGCCGATACCCTCTGTGGGTGAGGCCGTGGTGCCCATGGGGATGGTCAACGAGGAAGAAGTGTCATGTTCAATCAGAAGCTCAAAGCGCAGTTGCAGGCATGCCAGACCCGGCTCGACGAGGAGCAGGGCATCATAGAGGCGATCAAGGCGGGTGCCGCCACCGTCATCTTCAGCCCGGAGGGGATCATCCAGGAGGCGAGCACCCCTTTCCTGGCCCTGATGGGATATGGTGCCGCCGAACTGATTGGGCAGCCCCACAGCCAGCTCTGTCCGAGGGCCTGGGGGGAGTCCGGTGACTATCGCCAGTTCTGGCGCCGCCTGGCCCAGGGGGAGGTGCAGTCAGGCACCTTCGAGCGCGTGAACCGGCAGGGGGAGACGCGCTGGCTGGAGGCGACCTATTTCCCGGTGAAGCACCAGGGCCGGGTGACCCGGGTATTCAAGATTGCCAGCGACGTCACCGAACAGCACCAGCGGCTGGAGCGACTCGAAGCGCTGACCGAGGCACTGGACCGCTCCCGGGCCATGATCGAGTTCACCCCGAACGGCGACATCCTCCATGCCAATGCCAACTTCCTGAGCGTTATGGGTTACACCCTGAGTGAGATCGCGGGCAGGCACCACAGGATCTTCTGTGACGAGGCCTTTCTGCGCGAGCAGCCCCGTTTCTGGGAGGAGCTGGCCCGGGGCCAGTTCAAATCCGGCCTCTTCATGCGCCACAATAGCCGGGGGCAGGCCGTCTGGCTGGAGGCGACCTACAACCCCATCCGGGATGGCAGCGGCAAGGTGGTGCGGGTGGTGAAGTTCGCCAGCGACATCACCGCGCGCATCGAGCAGAACCACGCCACCCGGGAGGCCGCCCGCCTGGCCCACAGCACCGCCCAGGAGACCCTGCACAGCGCAGAGGAGGGGGCGGGCCTGCTGCGCGCCGTGGTGCAGACCTCTTCCCTCATCGCCTCCCAGGTGGATGAGGCCATCGCCCTCATCGGCCAACTCAACGAGCAGTCCAGAAGCATCGAGGCCATCGTCTCGACCATCAGCGCCATCGCCGATCAGACCAATCTGCTGGCCCTGAACGCCGCCATCGAGGCGGCGCGGGCGGGTGAGCAGGGGCGCGGGTTTGCGGTGGTGGCGGACGAGGTGCGCCAGCTGGCCGCCCGCACGTCGCTCTCTACCGACGAGATCGCCAGGGTGGTGCAGAAGAACCGCGAGCTGACCGCCAGGGTGACCGACGACATGGCCGGGGTGGCGGGCAGCGCCGAACTCGGCAAGCAGCAGATCGCCGGGGTGGACAAGCTGATGAGCGAGATCCACCAGGAGGCGGACAGGGTCTCCCAGACGGTGTCGGCCCTCTCCATCTGAGGGGCTGACCGCAAGATTGCCAACAGAGTGAGCGATCGGACGGCCAGGCTGAACCCTGGCTGTATGACGCCCCCCTTCGTCATTGTGCCGCCCGGCCCCCTTGTTTAGGCTGCCGCCTCCTTTTTATTGAGCAGGTAGACAACAATGGCAGTACGACAGAGAGGCAGGGCACTGGCCCTGCTGCTGGGAGTGGGGGCGAGCCTGGGGCTCGGTGGTTGCATGGGTCAGATGGGCCTCTCTTCCATGGTGACCAAGGGCAACCTCAGCGTGGTGGACAACCGCTACGGCCGTGCCGGCGTCTTCGTGCTGCTCTCCCCCGTCTATGGCCTGGCGGCCACGGCGGATCTCTTCGTGTTCAACACCATCGAATTCTGGTCCGGCAAGAACCCCATCACCGGCAAGGCGCCCGCCCTAGTGGATCAGAAGAGCGATGCGATCATCAAGGTGAACCCGCACCTGGATCCTGCCCTCAACCAGGTGCCGCTGGCCCTGCTGCCCCAAGGGGTGCGCGAGGTACAGGTGAGCTACCCGGACGAGCGCACCGCCCAGATGGAGATCCACTACATCGACGGTCAGCGCAGCCTGATGCGGGGAGAGATGCGCGGGGAGCGACTGGATCTCTATCTGGACGACAGACTGGTCTCGACCCTGAGCCGCGAGCAGCGCGATGCGGCGGCAAGTCGGGGAGCGGGACAGGTATAATTTGTCGCGCCCCTGATCCTTTACTCCCAACAAATGCTATACATGCCTGCGGGCAAGTACGCCCCGATGTAGAGGGAGTGGGCTATGACGGTAAATGGATTGCGTTTGGCAGAGCTGATTGGTTCTCTCAGCCATGCCCTGGACATGACGGAAGGGCAGCCGAGAGGCCATTGCATCCGCTGCTGCTGGATAGGCTCTCGTCTGGGGGAGCAACTGGGACTGGATGCCCGGCAGCGCCACGACCTCTACTACACCCTGTTGCTCAAGGATCTGGGGTGCAGCAGCAATGCCGCCCGCATCTGCGAGCTCTATCTCACCGACGATCTTCACTTCAAGCGCGACTTCAAGCTGGTGGATGGCTCCCTCTCCGAGGTGGTCAACTTCGTGCTGGGCCACACCGGCTTGCAGGCGGATCTGCTGGGCCGTTTTCGCAGCCTGTTCCACATCTTTCGCAACGGGGATCAGATAGCCAACGAGCTGATCCTGACCCGCTGCCACCGGGGGGCGGACATCGCCCGCCAGTTGCGTTTCAGCGACGAGGTGGCCCAGGGGATCCTCTCCCTGGATGAGCACTGGAGCGGCAAAGGGCGGCCGCAACAACTGGCGGGAGAGGCCATCCCGCTCTTCTCCCGCATCGCCCTGCTCTGTCAGGTGGTGGACGTGTTTCACGCCGCCGCCGGGCCGGACGCGGCGATGAGGGAGCTGCGCGAGCGCAGCGGCAACTGGTTTGATCCCGCCCTGGTCAGGGCCTTCGAGGCGCTGGCCGACGACGCCTTCTGGCAAGGACTGGCGGATCCCGCGTTGGCGGAGCGGGTCTTCGCCCACCCGGCGGGGCAGGGGGAGGTGGCGCTGGATGAGGATTATCTGGACGAGATAGCGGCGGCCTTCGGCCAGGTGGTGGACTCCAAGAGCCCCTATACCGCGGGGCACAGCGGCAGGGTGGCGCTCTATACCGACATCCTCGCCGCCCAGATGGGGCTGTCCGAGGCGCGGCGACGCTGGCTCAAGCGGGGGGCCCTGCTCCACGACGTGGGCAAGCTCGGGGTGAGCAACGCCATCCTCGACAAGCCGGGCAAGCTTGACGAGCAGGAGTGGGCGGCGGTGCAGATGCATGCCGCCTACACCGAGGAGATCCTGAGCCGCATCGGCGCCTTCGAGGAGCTGGCCCAGGTGGCAGGCGCTCACCATGAGCGACTCGACGGCAAGGGCTACCCCAAGGGGCTCAAGGGGGAGGCGATCACCCTGGAGACGCGCATCATCACCACCGCCGACATCTTCGATGCCATCACCGCCAAGCGCCCCTATCGGGATGCCATCCCGGTGCCACGTGCCCTGGAGATGATGGCGGAAAACCTGGGCACGGCCATCGACCCCGACTGCTTTGCCGCCCTGAAGGCGGGGATAGAGGACTTCTCCCTCTACCTCACTCCGGAGCAGCCCCTGGCTCGTGCAAGCTAAGGCGCGAGCCCGAGACAAACAAGCCCCGCATCGGCGGGGCTTTTTTGTGGGCGGTTGCAGGCGGCGCGATCAGGGGCGGGCCGAGGGCTTGGCATAGGGTTGCAGCACCAGCCCCAGCAGGCGATGGAGGTGGGCGAGCTGCTCGATGAGATGGAGATTGAGCCAGAGGTAGCCGCCAAGGGTGGGGTCGTGTCCCTGGCCTGGCGCCTGGCTTGCGTCCCCATCGAGCCGGGCGGCGGCCTCTTGCAGGCGGCCGATGGCCTGGTCGGCCGCCGTGGTATCACCGCTCTTGAGCATGAGGGCGAGTTCGGTGAGCACCGACTCCGTCGCCTGCTGGCAGGCGCGAAGCCCCGGGTGGCTCTGCATCAGGAAGTGGCTCTGGCGATCCCGCCAGTAGGTGTTGGCCAGCATCTCCAGGGTGCAGACGCTGTTGCGAAGGGTGGTCTGGGTCGCCTCGAACAGCGGGCTGCCAAGGCGGGTCTCCTTGACCGCCGGGGCCAGCAGGGGGCGCAGGCTGACTATTTTGGCGAGCAGGCGGGCATGGCTTCGGGTGAGCTTGGGGCGCTCCAGCACGTTGGGGGAGAGGTGGGTGTGGTAGAGCCGCCCGGCCTGCTGCAGGGTGTCGTGCATCTGCAGACGCCAGTGGGTATAGGCCCGCTGGGGGTAGATGCTGCAAAACAGCAGGGCCAGCACCGATCCCAGGATGACGTCGCCACTGCGCCAGAGCGCGGTCTCGATGTCCCCGGGCACCCCGCCGACGATGACCCCCAGGGTGATACCGATGAGCAGCCCCACATAGGGGCGTTTGCCGAGCGCCAGGTAGCCGCACAGGAACATGATGGCGCAGCACCAGGTCAGCATCAGGGGCAGGGAGTAGAGCTCCAGATAGAGGGCCACCACCCCGCAGGCGGCGCCAAAGACGGTGCCCACCACCCGTTGCAGGGCGCGCGACAGCACGTTGCCCCAGAACGAGATGGGGCCCATCACCACCACCAGGGTGATGAGGGGCCAGGTGCTCTCCGGCAGCTTGAGCTCCCGGGTCAGCAGGAAGGTGAGGGTGAAGGCCAGGGCGATGCGCAGGCCGTGGACCAGGCGGTAGCGGCCATAGATGAGCAGATCGAAGCGGGAGAGCGGGGCATTGAGGCGCAAGGGCGTTCTCTTATCTCGGGTCAGGGTTGTGAGGATAGCAAGGGGGACGGCATTCGCCTTGACCTGCGTCGTTTCTCCGGTTCATGGGGGCGCACCTGTCGGCAGGCGCACCATGACCCGCTCGCCGGGGGGAAGGGCCGCGCAACCCGGCGTCCGTTCGATGCGGCAGTTGGCACTGTCGTGGCCCCCATCCACCGGGCGCACCAGCAGGGTGCCCGCCTCGTCCTGACTGAGCAAGCCGGGCACAAAGCCCTGCTCTGCCGATGGGGGCAGGGCCGCCAGCAGCCGGGCGCAGAGGCGAAGGGGCAGCGGGGCCTGACGGGGGGCGTGCGGGGGCAACCGGGCGCAGATGAAGTCGGCGATGGCCTCCAGATCCTCGAAGGGGAACCGGGGCAGGGTCGTGGCCTGGGGAGTGTCGCTCACGAGGGCGACGATGTCAGGATCATCGGGGAAGAGCAGGGGCCGGCCGATGGCGGCGCGATACAGCTCCACCTTGGGAAAGTGCCTGTGCTTGAACCCCTCGACCAACAGCAGATCCAGGGCGCTCGCATCGAAGCGGGCCAGCAGCGCCTCGAAGGGGGGCTCCCCCTCCGGGGTCTCCCGGATCAGGGCGTGGCGCCGGTCGGAGGCCGCCATCACCTGGGTGGCGCCCGCCTGGCGCAGGCGGTGGCTGTCCTTGCCGGGCTGGTCCATGTCAAAGGCGTGGTGGGTGTGCTTGAGCACCCCGAGGCGCAGACCGCGCGCCACCAGGCGCGGGATGAGGCGCTCCAGCAGGGTGGTCTTGCCGGTGCCGCTCCAGGCGACGAAGCCGAGCAGGGGCAGGGGGCTCATGGCGCGCCCCCTTCCCGCAGCCTCGCCTCCCAGGCGGCGAGTTCGGCCGGGCTGTTGAGGTTGACGAAGGCGTCGGGCAGATCGGCAAAGGGCACCACCGCCATCCGGTGGCGGGCAAACCAGGCCCCGGTCTTGCGCTCCCCGTCCGCCAGCGCCTGTTGCAGGGAGGGGCGCAGGGTGCGATGCAGCAGGGCGACCACGGGCTGGAGGTGCTCCCCGTCGTGGGCCACCACCAGATCGGTGTCCGGGGTGATGGCGGCGCGAAAGCGGGTCATCAAATCAAGGGGCAGGGCGGGGCCGTCACAGGGGACGAACAGCACCCAGTCGTGACGGGCCGCCGTCAGCCCCGCCAGCATGCCGGCCAGCGGCCCCTGGAAGTCGGCCTGCGCATCTCCGATGACGGGGGCAAGCTGCCGGTAGCGAGCCTGGCTGCGGTTGGCGTTGATCAGCACCTCGTCCACCTGGGGGCGCAGGCGGGTCAGCACGTGTTCGATCAGGGGAGTGCCCGCGAGGGGCACCCAGCCCTTGTCATCGCCCCCCATGCGGGTGGCGCGACCGCCCGAGAGGATGACGCCGCTGACGAGAAAAGCGGGGGAAGAGGAAGGGGTCATGGTGCTCCGTTACTCGCAAAGGGATGTCCACAGGGGCGTGTCGGGATCTTGCGCCAAGGCGGGCGCGGGAGCAACCTTCGGCTGCCCCGGCAAAGGCGCCTTTGGCCGCAGGGTTTGTCCAAGCTCACAAAACCGGATCGGCAAACGTCATATGATCCCCAGCATTCTGAGCCTTGCTCTCCTGCCTGATGGCAACTTCATGTAAATCAAAGAGAATGACTATGGCTACCGGACAATATCTGCTGTGGAAAGATGCACAGGGTCACGATTTTCGCCCCGTTGCGCTGACGGGCACCAATCTGCTCAACGATCGCAACCTCAACAAGGGTACCGCCTTCACCGAACAGGAGCGGGCCGATTTTGAGCTCGATGGCCTGCTGCCGCCTCAGGTGCAGACCTTCGAAGCCCAGCTGGAGCGGGTCTATGAGGCCTTCCTGAGCGCTTGCAGCGACATCGAGAAGTACCAGAACCTGCGAGCCTTGCAGGATCGCAACGAAACCCTGTTCTACGCCCTCCTGTCCCGCCACGTGGAGGAGATGACTCCCTACATCTACACCCCGACCGTGGGCAAGGCGTGCCAGGAGTTCAGCCACCGCTTCCAGAAGCCGCGCGGCCTCTACATCACCCCGAAGAACGTCGATGACATGGGCTCTCTCGCCCGCCACATGGATGCCAAGGCGGTGCGCATCATCGTCGTGACCGACAGCCAGGGGATCCTCGGCATCGGCGATCAGGGGGTGGGGGGCATGGGCATTCCCATCGGCAAGCTCGCCCTCTATACCCTGGGGGCGGGCATCCACCCCGCCTGCTGCCTGCCCATCGCGCTGGACGTGGGCACCGACAACCAGGCGCTGCTGGATGACCCCATGTACCTGGGTCAGCCCCACAGGCGCATTCGCGGCAAGGAGTACGATGACTTCATCGACAAATTCGTGACCGGGGTCAAGCGCCACTTCCCCAACGCCGTGTTGCAATGGGAGGACTTCAGCAAGTCCAACGCCTTCAACAACCTGGCCCGCTACCAGCAGGCGCTGCCGTCGTTCAACGACGACATCCAGGGCACCGGGGCCGTGGTGCTGGCGGGCATCATAGGGGCCGTCAAATCCAAGGGGGAAACCCTGGGCCAGCAGCACTACCTGGTCTACGGGGCCGGGGCTGGCGGGGTCGGGGTGGCGGATCAGATCTGCGCGGGGATGATCCGCGAGGGGCTTGACCCGCAGGCGGCGCGGGATCGCATCTACATCCTGGATACCCAGGGGCTGGTGTGTGACAACCGCGAGGGGCTGGATGAGTACAAGCGCCGCTACGCCAAGCCGGGCCTCTTGCTGGCCCAGTGGGATCTGCAGGGCAAGGCGGGGCTGACCGAGGTGCTGCGCCACGTGCCCATCACAGTGCTGCTCGGCACCAGCGGCGCCGGTGGCGCCTTCCAGGAGGAGCACATCCAGCTGATGCTGACCCACTGCGAGCGCCCCATGGTGTTCCCCCTCTCCAACCCCACCGCCAACTGCGAGGCCCTGCCGGAAGACATCTTCCGCTGGAGCCAGGGGCGCGCCATCGTCGCCACCGGCAGCCCGTTCAAGGATGTGCACCATGAGGGGCAGGATTATCGCATCGGTCAGGGCAACAACGTCTTCATCTTCCCCGGCGTGGGGCTGGCGGCCATCGTCAGCCAGATCCGCGAGATAAGCCCGGACATCTTCACCACCGCCGCCTTTGCGCTCGCGGAATGCGTGAGCGAGGCGGATCTCGCCCGGGGCACCGTCTACCCGAGGATCAGCGAGCTGCGCAACATCTCGGTGCACGTGGCGACCGCGGTGCTCAAGGATATTGTGCGCCGCGACCCCTCCCACCCGCTCATCGGTCAGGATCTGCAAGAGCACATCCTGAGCCATATGTGGGAGCCGGTCTACCTGCCGTACCGCCGGGTCTGAGGTGCGACCTGCCCGCACGTGTCGCGGGCATGACGATGCCATAGAAAAAGAGAGGGTGGCCCAGGCCACCCTCTCTTTTTTCTGCCCTGCTGTGTGTGCGGGGCAGGACGCTGCCACCTATTGAGCGGGCGGGGGCACCAGGCGGTCATCGACGCTGCCGTCGCCCCGAAGCTTGTTGCCATTGGCGTCGACGGCGTCCACACCGTTGTCGTCCACGCTGCCATCGCCTCGAAGCTTGTTGCCATTGACGTCGACGGCGTCCACGCCGTTGTCGTCCACGCTGCCATCGCCCCGAAGCTTGTTGCCATTGGCGTCGACGGCGTCCACACCGTTGTCGTCCACGCTGCCATCGCCTCGAAGCTTGTTGCCATTGGCGTCGACGGCGTCCACACCGTTGTCGTCCACGCTGCCATCGCCCCGAAGCTTGTTGCCATTGGCATCGACGGCGTCCACACCGTTGTCGTCCACCCGGCCACCGGCATGACGCTCCCCGCCTGCATGTTTGTCGCCACCGCCGTGGCGATCGCCGCCAGCGTGCTGGTCGCCACCGGCATGTTCGCCCTGACCACGGTCATCGCCGCCGTGGCCGCTGTCGTCCCCGCCATTGTTTCCGTTATGGCTACTATCGCCTCCATTTCCGCTATTGTTTCCACTGTGGCTACTATTGCCCCCACCGCTGCTGTTGCTGCCTCCGCCGCCGCTGTTGCTGCCTCCGCCGCTGCTGTTGCTGCCTCCGCTACCACTGTTGCCGCCGCCTTCCCCCCCTTTGTTGTGCACGATCAGCCCATTGGCCACATAGCTGTGGCTGCCATCGAGGATCAGGTTGAACAGCGCCGTGGCGGGCGGGGCATCAACCCAGGAGAGGGAGGCCACCGGCAGTTCGACAGGGTGCGGCGCCAGCGCCAGGTTGCCCGCGCTGCCCCCCTCTGACCAACCCAGCAGGTGCATGCCGGTAAAGAGCGGCAGCACGGCGAGGGCCGGGTTTTCGGTGCGGGTCATGGCCGGTGCGATGGCCGCCCAGCCCCGGGTGGTGAGGAAGGGGTGCTCGGCGGTAAAGAAGGGGGGCAGATGATTGAGCCCGTAGAGCCTGCGCGCCCCCAGCGCCACCCGCTCGATGGCCTGGATGCGGTTGCTCTGCCCGTGCCTGTCCCGCACCCGATCGCCGACCCGCAGGGTCTCGATGGGGCGTTCGCTGCCATCGGCCATCAGGATGCGGGTACCGGCAAGGAAGCAGGACTTGGCATGGGCCTGGTTTGCCTGCCACTGGTGGTGGTCGAAGTCATAGCTCAGCGGGGTGGCGAACAGGGCCAGGGCGATGGCCGAGCCCAGCAGCAGCCGGCGCTGGCTGGGTTTGAACGAGGGCAGTGACATGGGGAACTCCTTGTCGGTGTGGGGTCACGCCTTCGAGTATAGAGAGGGGGTTGGGGCGATATCTGCGTCGACCAGTTGAAAGCCTTGTCATGTCAACTCGCCGGAAAAACGATTGGCGTTGGCCATAAAAGTGCGTAAAATCGCATCCTCGATGCTTGTAGCAGCGAATCCCGCCTAAAAAGCCAGTTTCATGCCCTCCCCAAGCAGTAAAAGGCAACAAATGACGCCGTTTGGCCCGTTGGCTGCCTTGAAAACGTCTTGTGATGACTGAAAAGTGTCAAATATCCCTGTCAGTTATCAAAAAATTAAGGATACCCATGTTTTCCTTGGTCAAGCAAAGCGTCGCCGGGCTGCAAATTCTGTTTGTCGCCTTCGGTGCCATGGTGCTGGTGCCCCTGCTCACCGGTCTGAACCCCTCCATGGCACTGCTTGGCGCCGGTGTAGGCACCCTGCTGTTCCAGCTCTGCACCCGTCGTCAGGTGCCGATCTTCCTCGGCTCCAGCTTCGCCTTCATCGCACCCATCATCTATGCCACCCAGACCTGGGGCCTGCCCTCCACCATGTTCGGTCTGTTTGCCGCGGGCTTCATGTATTTCATCCTGGCGGCCATCATTCGCGCTCGTGGCATGGGCTTCGTGCACAAGCTGCTGCCCCCCGTGGTCATCGGTCCCGTCATCATGGTGATCGGCCTGTCGGTGGCCCAGGTAGCCTGCAACATGGCCATGGGCCGTGCCGGCGGTGAGCAGGTGGTGCCTGCCACCACGGCGCTGACCCTGGCGGGCATCTCGCTGGCGGTCACCCTGATTGCCGCCGTGTTCTGCAAGGGTTGGATCAAGCTCATCCCCATCCTGTGCGGTGTCATCGCCGGTTATGTCTCTGCCGTGCTGATGGGCCAGGTGAGTTTCGATGGGATGGTCAACGCCCCCTGGCTGGCGCTGCCCCACTTCGAGACCCCGGAGATCAACTGGGCCGCGGCCCTCTTCATGCTGCCGGTGGCCATCGCCCCCTGCATCGAGCACATCGGCGGCGTGCTCGCCATCGGCGGCGTGACCGGCAAGGACTACACCAAGGATCCGGGCCTGCACCGCACCCTGGCCGGTGACGGCATCGGCGTCTGCTTCGCCGGTTTCATCGGTGGTCCCCCCGTCACCACCTATGCGGAAGTGACCGGCGCCGTGATGATCACCCGCAACTTCAACCCGGTCACCATGACCTGGGCGGCGGTGTTCGCCATCATTCTGGCCTTCTTCGGCAAGTTCAACGCCCTGCTCACCTCCATCCCCATGCCGGTGATGGGCGGCATCATGCTGCTGCTGTTCGGATCCATCGCCGCCATCGGTCTCAAGACCCTGGTGGAGTCCAAGGTGGATCTGGGGCTGTCCCGCAACATCGCCATCGTGGCGGTGACCCTGACCGTGGGTGTCGGTGCCCTGGAGATGAAGATTGGCGACTTCGCCCTGGCGGGCGTGGGGCTGGCCTCGGTGGCGGCGATCCTGCTGAACCTCATCCTGCCCCAGCACTCCGAAACGGGTGCCATGGAGAGCGCCAAGGATTAAGCGCCTGGCTTGCTGTACGTTGAGATGATGAAAAAGAGGCCACCTTCGGGTGGCCTCTCTTTTTTTGCCTGCGTACCACTGAACCCGGGCTCCCATGTGAAGCGGCTACACTCAGGGGCACCATTGACGGGAGAGGACGAAAGGATGAAGAGGGCATGGATCCTGGCCCTGCTAGGGCTGATGGGGAGCGGTGCGGCCGAGGCCGGTGCGGTGCGCTACGAGGTCGAAGGCAAGCCGTTCGAGGGCTATTACCTGGCGGGTGCCGACAAGCAGGCCCCTCTGGTGGTGCTGGTGCACGACTGGGACGGGCTCAACGGTTACGAGATCAAGCGGGCCGAGATGCTGGTGGCCCTGGGCTACAGTGTCTTTGCCGTAGATTTGTTCGGTGCCGGGGTCAGGCCGAGCACGGTGGAAGACAAGAAGCGCCTCACCGGGGCCCTCTATCAGGACAGGCCCAGGATGCGCACCCTGCTGCAAGGGGGATTGGCGGAGGCGGGCAGGCAGGGGGGACGGCTCGACAATGCGGTGGCCCTCGGTTACTGCTTCGGCGGCGCCGCCGTGCTGGAGCTGGCCCGCAGCGGGGCGGATCTCAAAGGGGTGGTGAGCGTACACGGCGGGCTGGAGACCCCGGCCGGGCAGGACTACAAAGAGGTGAAGGGAGAGTTGCTTGTCCAGCACGGCAGCGCCGACGAGGCGGTCTCTCTGGGTCAGTTTGCGGCGCTGGTGGCCGAGCTGGAGAGCGCCGGGGTGAAGCACGAGGCGACCAGCTACAGCGGCGCTCCCCACGCGTTCAGCGTCTTTGGCTCGGACAACTACCGCGCCGATGCCGATGCCAAGTCCTGGCAGCGTTTCACCGGTTTCCTGAAGGAGGTGACCGGCTCCTGAGGGGGCCGGCTCACGCAGGCCATGGCAGTGCCATGGCTTTTTTTATGCCCGTTTTTCGCCATCTCAGGGGAGGGCGAGCACCCTCACCCACATGGCCCCCTTGCCCACCTCGCTCCGTGGGCCCGGGGTGAGCTGGCCGCTTTCGGGGTCGATGGCATGCAGCGCCACCTCGTGGGATTGCTGCCCGGTCGCGATGAGCCAGTGGCCGCTGTGGTCGATGGCAAAGCCCCGGGGACAGGCCTCGGTCGGGAAGTGGCCGAGGGGGGTGAGGGCGCCATCTTGGGGGGAGACGCCGAACAGGGTGAGCAGGCTGCTGGCCCGCTCGCTGGTGTAGAGATAACGCCCGTCCGGGGTCAGGTGGATGTCGGCCCCCCAGCGCTCCCCCTCATAGCCTGGGGGCAGCATGTCCAAGCTCTCGCGCGCCACTATCTGTCCATCCGCCTCCCTGTGGTAGCGATTGAGGGTGGCATCGAGCTCGTTGAGGCAATAGAGATCGCCGTTGTTCGGGTGCAGTGCCAGATGGCGGGGCCCGGCGCCGGGTGCGGTGTGAATGTCCCCCAACGGGTGGGGAACCAGCCTCTCGTCCACCAGGGCAAAGCGGCGCACCCTGTCCTCTTTCAGGCAGGCCACCAGCAGCTCCTGCTCCCCGTTTTGCCCCGCAAGCCAGGTGACCGAGTGGGCCGCCATCAGGTGGTCGAGACGCTGGTGAGGGGGCTGCATCCGGCCCGCCTGATCCTGGCGGGAGACGGTGACGTGGTTGAAGGCGTAGGAGGCGGCAAAGAAAAGGCGGCCGCTCCCATCGGTGCAGGTGTGGGAGGCGCTGCCGAGCAGTGGCGCCGAGGTCGGGGCCCCGAGCCGCCCATCGGCGGCGATGGGGAAGCTCAGCACCCGAAAATCGGGGCGCCCCCCCGCATGGAGCCAGCGCCGGTCCGGGCTGATGACCAGGGGCTGCACCTCGCCGCCGGTCTGCACTTCCTGCAGCGGGGCGAGGGTGCCTGCTTCGAGGCGAAACACATGGATCAACCCGCTCACCGGGTTGGCCACATAGACCACTTGTTGCATTGCATCTCCTTTGCGACGGCCATCCGTCGGGTCAAGGGAAAGGGGAGTCCCGGCGTCTCAGGCGGGGATCAGGATCTCGCGAATGACGGGCACCACTGACAGTACCAGCAGGGCCGCCATCACCTGGTTGAAGCGGTGACGGGCAAGATCGTTTGCCAGCCAGCGCTTGAGCAGGGAACCGCACAGGAGCCAGAGTCCGACGCAGGGGAAAGAGACGATGAAGAAGGTCAGGGCGATGACGAGGTGCTGCTCAAAGGGGTCGCTCCCCGCGCTGGTGAAGGCGGCGATGGCGCCGGTGGCGACCACCCAGGCCTTGGCATTGACCCACTGGAACAGGGCACCCTTGAAAAAGCCGAACGGGCGGGCCCCGTTGCTGTCAGCCATCCCGTCCGTCGGGCGGGCGATGAGCCAGGCAAGATAGAGCAGATAGAGGGTGCCCGCGCACTTGATGAACATGTGGAGTTCGGGGAAGCGGGTAAAGAGCTGGCCAAAGCCCAGCCCCACCAGCAACAGCATCAGGGTAAAGCCGACGCAGATCCCCATGAGCAGGGGCAGGCTCTTGCGTATCCCGACGCTGGCGCCGGCGCTCATCACCATGATGTTGTTGGGGCCGGGGGTGACCGATGCCGAGATGGCAAAGAGCACCACGGCGTAGAGCGAGTCCATTGGGTTCCTCGTGCAGACAGTCCGTTGTCTTCCCTATATTGGGGGCGATCTGCGCTTTCCAAGGCGGGGGGCGGGCAGAAAAAAAAACAGGCCCCGTGACGGGGCCTGTGAAGCGGGCGGGATCAGACGGGCTGGTTCCCCGCCGGCGGCAGCGCCGGGCGGGATTCCACCTTCTGTTCGTCTCCCTGCATGTTCTTGATGTAGACGTCCATCTGGTTGAACGCGATCTCGATGCCATGCTCGCGGAACAGCACGTCGATGCGGCGGTTCAGCTCGTCGATGGCCGGGTTGCGATCCCCCAGCTCGCTCACGAAGAAGCGCAGCTCGTGATCCAGGGTGCTGGGCCCGAAGGTGAGGAAGTAGACGATGGGGGCCGGGTCTTTCAGCACCCGGCTGTTCTCCATGGCGGCCTGCATCAACAGCTTGCGGGTCAGATCCAGATCCGAGCCATAGGCCACCCCGACCCGGGCGATGACCCGGGTGACGGTGTCGGACAGGGACCAGTTGATGAGCCGCTCTATCATCAGCTGCTGGTTCGGGATGATCACCTCCTTGCGGTCGAAGTCGGTGAGGGTGGTGGAGCGGATCCTGATCTTGTTGACCGTGCCCGAGATGGTGCCGATGGTGACGGTGTCGCCGATCCGCACCGGGCGCTCGAACAGGATGATGATGCCTGAGATGAAGTTGGAGACGATCTGCTGCATGCCGAAACCGATACCGACCGAGAGACCGGCGGCCAGCCACTGCAGCTTCTCCCACTGGACCCCGAGCATGGCCAGCGCCGTCAGGCTGCCCACCCCGATCAGGAGGTAGTTGAGCATGGTGGTGAAGGCGTAGGCCGTGCCCTGAGCAAGGCGCAGCTTGGAGAGCACCAGCACCTCCAGCAGGCCCGGCAGGTTGCGGGCCAGCGACAGAGCCGCACCAAACACGAAGAGGCCGGTCAGCACGTCGCTCAGGCTGATGGGATAGAGCACGGCGTTGGCCCCGGTCCCCTCGCTCTTGTGCCACAGCACCACGCTGTCGAGGTAGGTGAAGACCGCCACCAGATCAGACCAGAGCCAGTAGAAGGCGACGCCGAACACCAGCAGCAGCATGATGCGGGTCAGACGCAGGGACTGCTGGCTGACCTCTTCCAGATCCATGGGCTGCTCTTCGATGGCTTCGCCCCCTTCTGCATCCTCCTGGGTCTTGTGCTCCCGCTTGGCGACCGCGCGGCGATAGGCCAGACGACGGGCCGCCAGCTCAAGACCGCGCAGGGCGGTGCGATAGACCAGACCCCAGATGATGATGAGGTAGAAGGACTCGATGAGCCTGCCGGTGAGTTTCAGGGCCGTGTAGTAGTAGCCAAGGGCTGCCAGCACCATCAGGGCCACCGGCGCCAGCGCCAGGGCGACGGCGGTCAGGGTCTGCAACATGCTCGCCTCGCCCTTGATGCGGGCGCGGGAGATGGGCAGCACCAGGTAGGCGGTCAGCCCCAGCAGCAGCATGGTCATGCCCTGGCCGATGACGTCGTTGCCAAGGGAGGAGGGTTCCACCACCGCCTTGGTCGACAGCATGATGAGGGGCAGCAGGGGCAGCCAGAGGTAGCGCATGCTGTTGCGCTTGGCCTGCAGCTCGTCCCGCGGCATGCGGAAGTGGGTCTCGCCGATGCCCCCCGGTCGCATCACCGACAGGTAGACGCTGAACACCAGGTAGCCGAGGGCCAGGTTCAGGGTGATCTGGAAGATGAGTTTCGGGCTCAGCAGACCGCAATAGGCGAGCAGCAGGCCGGCGGCCAGGATGAAGAGGGTGCCCGGCAGGCGTTGCAGCACGGTGAACAGCAGGGCACGGGGGGTGTGCCACTGGCTGTCCTGACGAAAACGTCCCAGATCCTTGACGATCTTCTTCTGGCGCTCGAGCAGGGTGCCGCGCTTCCACAGCAGCAGGCCGCCCACCAGCAGCAGCGGCAGGGAGAGCAGGGAGACCGCCAGCAGCATGTCGCCCCAGCCGCTCCAGTCCGGTTTCAGCACCCAGTCGGAGGCCTGCTTGAAGGCCTGGGCCGGCCAGGTGATGAACCACTTGGCATCGATGGGCTTGTTGCTGCTCACCCAGAAGATGTGCTGCTGCAGGGTGAACTCGATGGAGGCATAGACCCGGGTCAGCTGCTGCTGGGTCAGTTGCAGGCTGATGGCGTTGGTGAGCTGGGCATCCATCTGGCGGTTGAGCTGATCCAGCAGGCCGATGCGGGTGTCGATGAGCTTGGCAAGGCTGGCCCTGTCTTCGTCGCTCACCGTCTCGCCGCTGCTGGTGATGAGGTTGTCCAGATACTGGTTCTTCTGGAACAGCTGGTCACGCTGCTGGCTCAGTTCGAACTGGGCTAGGTGCAGGTCGGCGATCTGCTCCTCCAGGTTCTTCACCAGGGTGGAGGGGGCCGCTTCCAGTTGCTGGTAGAGCTGATAGAGGATGCGCGAGAGCAGCAGGTTGCCCTTGAGCATCTGCACCTGTTCGTTGAGGTTGCGCTCGGTCTGGGTGCCGCGCTCCAGCATGCTCTTCGCCTGCAGGTTCTTCTGGGCCAGGGTGTTGAGGCTGTTGGTGGAGCTGATGAGTTGCTGGCTGAGCTGGTAGTTGAGCTCCTGCTCTTTTTGCACCAGGGGGTTGTCTTCGGCGGCCACCAGTTCGCCGGTCTCTTCGGCGGTCTTTTCGGTATCCCCCAGGCGCTTGGCGCTGCTCTGCTCCTGCAATGCCTGCAGTTTCTGCTCTTCACTGGCGAGACGGGCACTCTGGTAGTCCCGTTGCTTGACCACCAGATCCTGCATGCTGGTGCGGTTGTCCAGCTCCTTTTGCAGGTTGGCCAGTTGCAGATCCAGCAGGGCCAGCTCGGCATTAAGCTTCATTTTCTCGGCGCTGCTCACCCCGTCCCCGGCGTTGAGGCGGGTGCGGATCTCCTGGCTGCGCTGATAGGCGCGGCTCATGCTGGCCTGGGCCCGCTCCGGCAGGGTCTGCAGGTTGGTGATCTGGCTGCCGATGGTGCCAAGGGCCTCCTGGGCCGCCTGCATGTTGGCCATGATCTCGGGTTGGCGGGCATCGAGCTCCGCCAGGCTCATGGTGGCGTATTCGCTCTTGAGCTGCTCCGGGCTCTTGCCCTGGGTCAGGGCGTCGAGCTTGGCGCCGATCTCCTTGAGCTCTGTCGGCAGGGTGCGCAGGCGTTCGCTCTGGGTTTTGGCCTTGCTCTTCTCCTTGTCAATGCTGTCGAGGAGGGAGAGGGTGTCAGTCAGGAACTTCTGGTCCGCCTGCTGGCTGGCCGTGGGGGTGTCCGATTTGCCGAGGGCGTCGAGCGCCCGCTGCACGGTGGCGCGCTGGGGCAGATCCTGCGCCAGGGTGCTCGGGGTCCAGAAGGTAATGAGTAAACAGAGCAGCGGCAGCAGGGTGGCCGAGGCTCTTTTGAAGCGTGTTGAGAGCATAAAGCGTCCGGGTGATTATGCGATGTTCGGGGGATTTTCCACCAGGGTAAAATCCGCGTGGATTCTAGCACCGGCGCAAGAGGGGCAGCAGGGGGAGAGATAAAAAAAAACGGCGCCCGCAGGCGCCGCTTTCATCGGTTCAGGACTGATTACAGTACGTGAACGGAGGCGGTGTTGGTGGTACCGCTCGGTACCAGGGCACCGGAGACCATGACAACCACGTCACCCTTCACGCCCATGCCGATTTCCAGCGCGGCTTCTTTGCCGATGCGATAGAAGTCGTCGGTGGAGGCGATGGAGTCAACCACGTGAGCAACCACACCCTTGGTCAGCACCAGCTGGGCAGCGGTCTTCTTGTTGGTGGTGATGGCCAGGATCCAGGCTTTCGGGAAGTACTTGCGGATGGCCTTGGCAGACTTGCCGCCTTCGGTGGCAACCACGATCAGCGGGGCGTCCAGCTTCTCGGAGGTCTCTACCGCGCCTTTGCAAACCGCTTCGGTGATGCGCAGCTTGTTGCTGTCGTTGGCAGCAGACAGGTTGGAGGGCATCACGGCATCGGTACGCTCGCAGATGGTGGCCATGATGGTCACGGCTTCCAGCGGGTACTTGCCCTTGGCGGACTCACCGGACAGCATGACTGCGTCGGTACCGTCCAGGATGGCGTTGGCCACGTCGCCAGCTTCGGCGCGGGTCGGACGCGGGTTCTTGATCATGGAGTCCAGCATCTGGGTGGCGGTGATGACCACTTTGCGGGCTTTGTTGCACTTCTCGATGATCATCTTCTGGGCGAAGATCACTTCTTCTACCGGGATCTCGACACCCATGTCGCCACGGGCAACCATGATGCCGTCGGAGACAGCCAGGATCTCGTCGAAGTTGTCCAGGCCTTCCTGGTTTTCGATCTTGGAGATGATCTGGATGTTCTCGCCGCCGTGGGCTTTCAGGTGCTCACGGATTTCCAGCACGTCTTCTTTCTTGCGAATGAAGGAAGCGGCAACGAAGTCAACGCCTTGCTCGCAACCGAAGATGAGGTCGCGCTTGTCTTTCTCGGCCAGGGCCGGCAGCTTGATGGAGACGCCCGGCAGGTTGATGCCCTTGTTCTCGCCCAGGTCACCGTTGTTGAGCACTTTACAGATCACTTCGCGCTCGGTGATTTCGATGACGTCCAGGCCAATCAGGCCGTCGTCAACCAGGATGCGGTTGCCGACGCGCAGGTCGCTGGCAAAGCCGGCATAGGTGACGGCGACTTTGTCTTTGTTGCCCACCACGGTCTGGTCGGTGGTGAAGGTGAAGGTCTGGCCGGCGACCAGGGAGACGTCGTTGCCGCCTTCGAGCTTGATGGTGCGGATTTCCGGACCCTTGGTGTCCAGCAGGATGGCTGCGTGCTTGCCGGTTTCGGCCATGACAGCGCGCAGGTTGCTGATGCGACCACCGTGTTCGGCGTAGTCGCCGTGGGAGAAGTTCAGGCGCATGACGTTCATGCCGGCATCCAGCATCTTGCCCAGCATTTCTTTGGATTCGGTCTTGGGACCGATGGTGCAGACGATTTTGGTCTTTTTCATGTCAGTCTTCATGGTTAAGGAATTTCCGCCGTGCAATATACACCAGTTTTTGGATACTTTTTATGATCCAGAAACAACGTTTTGAGCGAAAACGGCCTCAATTTGAAAGATAACGTTTTCGCTCACAGCTCATTTTAGGGGCTAAAATAATTGATTTTCCGCAACTGAGGCCATTTGGTTCCCATTTCTGGCCCCGCATCCTGCCCGATCCCATGTTGTTAAATGACAAACAACAGGGCCCCCTTGCGGGGGCGATCCGGCCCGATGCCGTTGGCCGTCATCCAGTGTAGTCACTCCCTCCCGCGGCGTCAGGGCGAAGCAATGCAAGGCTGGAGCCGGTTGGCCTATAGCGGAAAAAACGCCGCCCCTCCCGGCACGTCGGGAGGGGCGGCAGCCCTCTGGATCAGCCGAAGAACCAGTAGCCGCGGTTGACCAGCCGGGTCAGCAGTTGCAGGAAGCCCGCCTGATCGGCCAGTTCCACCAGCGCGTCCTGGGTGATGATGTCCTTGTCGCACAGGAGTGCGATGGCGGCCGGATCCTCGCTTGGCAGGGTCCAGGCTTCGCCGTCGATGTAGCAGGTGCGGCTCTCGCCGCTGAACCAGACGCTGCGCAACCCCGGCACCTTGATGGCGGGCTCCCCCTGGCTCAGCAGGTCGGCCACCTCGTCGGCGCTGTAGTCCGGCTCCACCGGATTGACGTCCAGATCGTGCTTGGCCTCGGAGATCATGGTGCCGAACCACTCCTTGAACAGGGTCTCGTCGTCGAGGGCCTGTTGCATCAGCTCCCGCAGGCGGTGCAGCTCATGGGGCTGGATCTCACCGTGGCGGGCGCGGGGCTGGAGGTCCGGGTCGCCGTAACGGTCGGTGCGGATCTCGTTGTCGATCAGGTGATCGGCAAAGGAGGAGACAAGGGCCTTGGCGTCCGGTGCGCGGAAACCCACCGAGAAGTTCAGGGAGGGCTCGATGGCGTAGCCCTCGTGGGGGAATCCGGGCGGGATGTAGAGGATATCGCCCGGCTCCATGATGACGTCGATGATCGCCTCGAACGGCTCGCAGTGCAGCAGGGCCGCGTGGGCGGCGAACTCGTTCAAGGGCTTGGCATCGCCGACCCGCCAGTGGCGCTTGCCCTGACCCTGGGTGATGAAGACATCGTAGTTGTCGATGTGGGGGCCGACACCGCCGTGAGGGGTGGAGAAGCTCACCATCACATCGTCAAAGCGCCAGCCCGGGATGAACTGGAAGGGCACCGCCAGCTCGTGCACCTCGGGTACCCAGTGGTTGCACGCCTGCACCAGCACGGTCCAGTTCTCTTCCCCCAGGTGATCGTAGGATTCGAAGGGGCCGTGGGTCGCCTCCCACTTGTTGTTGAAGCGGGTGACCAAGCGCGATTCGATCACCTCTTCCATGGCCAGACCCGCCAGCTCGTCCGGGCTGATGGGATCCTGAAAGTCGGTGAAACCGCCCTTGATGAGGAGCGGGCGCTTCTGCCAGTAGTGCTCGAGGAAGTGAGCGATATCCAGATTGAGTTGGTACATGGTGCTTCTCGTATCTTGTGAGAGGGCTTGCCCAAGGCGGGCTTGGGCAAGGGCTCTGAAATGGCCCGATGGCGAGTGATCATATCAAATGGGCCAAAATCAACGGGGGCCCTGCCGTCATGACAGAGCCCCCGCCGGTTCGGTTACATCACTTATTTCAGCAGATCGACCAGACGCTGGGCGTCGCCGATGTAGTTCGCCGGGGTCAGCTTCTTCAGCTCGACCTTGACCGCTTCCGGCAACTCCAGGGTGTCGATAAAGGTGCGCATCCCTTCGGCGTCGACGCGGCGACCACGGGTCAGCTCTTTGAGCTTCTCGTAGGGCTTCTCGATGCCGTAGCGGCGCATCACGGTCTGGATGGGCTCCGCCAGCACTTCCCAGTTGGCGTCCAGATCGGCGGCCATGGCGTCCGCGTTGGCTTCCAGCTTGGAGATACCCTTCAGGGTCGCCTGATAGGCAATCAGGGAGTAACCCACCGCCACACCCAGGTTGCGCAGCACGGTCGAGTCGGTGAGATCACGCTGCCAGCGGGAGATGGGCAGTTTGCTCGCCAGGTGCTGGAACACGGCGTTGGCCAACCCTAAGTTGCCTTCGGAGTTCTCGAAGTCGATGGGGTTGACCTTGTGGGGCATGGTGGAGGAGCCGATTTCGCCGGCGATGGTGCGCTGCTTGAAGTGACCCAGGGAGATGTAACCCCAGACGTCACGGTCAAAGTCGATCAGGATGGTGTTGAAGCGGGCCAGGGCGTCGAACAGCTCGGCGATGTAGTCGTGGGGCTCGATCTGGGTGGTGTAGGGGTTCCAGGTAAGGCCCAGAGAGGTGACGAACTCCTCGGAGAACTGGTGCCAGTCCACATCCGGGTAGGCGCTGATGTGGGCGTTGTAGTTGCCCACGGCACCGTTGATCTTGCCCAGCAGCTCCACCGCCATGATCTGCTTGAGCTGGCGCTCCAGACGGTAGGCGACGTTGGCCATCTCCTTGCCCATGGTGCTCGGGGTCGCCGGCTGACCGTGGGTACGGGAGAGCAGCGGCATGTCGCGGTACTCGACGGCCAGGCGCTTGATCTCGCCGATGAGCTTTTCGCAATAAGGCTTGATCACCTCTTCCCGGGCGGTTTTCAGCATCAGGCCGTGGGAGTTGTTGTTGATGTCTTCCGAGGTGCAGGCGAAGTGAATGAATTCGCTGACGGCGGCCAGCTCCGGGTTCACTTCGACTTTCTCTTTCAGGAAGTACTCCACCGCTTTCACATCATGGTTGGTGGTGCGCTCGATCTGTTTGATGCGGGCGGCATCCTGCTCGTTGAAGTTGCTGACGATGCCGTCAAGCACGGCATTGGCTGCCTCGCTCAGGGCAGGGACTTCCGGGATCCCGGCGTGGCTGGCCAGTTTTTGCAACCAGCGCACCTCGACTTCGACGCGAAAACGCAGCAGACCGAATTCGGAGAAGATAGGGCGCAGGGCATCGGCCTTGTCGCCATAACGACCGTCAATCGGGGAAACGGCAGTCAGCGCGGACAGCTCCATGGGGTGAACTCCTGATGATTGGTGTGGGGGTTAAAATCGTTTGGCCAGTTCCACCATCTTCTTGCGGGCGAAGATGATCTGGGTACGGCTGCCGCCGAGCTGGCGCCACAGCACCACGGCGCGGATGCCTGCGAGCAGCAGGGCGCGCACCTTGTGCTGCACCAGGGGCTGCTGCAGGAAGAGCGGGGTGCCCGCCACCTG